>NZ_CAURWX010000005.1:0-119708 GCF_963528945.1 uncultured Microbacterium sp. | reverse complement strand
ATGGTACTGCAGGGGGGACCCTGTGGGAGAGTAGGACACCGCCGGACTTCTTTTAGAACGAAAAGCCACCCAATGTTGGGTGGCTTTTCGTCGTTTACGGGGTTGTGCGACATAGGCAGCCGCGCCGTGCGGGCGCCTGCGCGTCATCGCAGAAGTCGCGCCTCGAGCGTGGCTGCGGTGGCGCGTACCGCATCGACGAGTTCGCTCTGATCGACCGCGTCTCCGGCCCAGGTGACGGCGACGGCGGCCGCCGGCCAACCGGCCCGGTCGCGCACGACGGCGCCGACGGAACGCAGGCCGTCGGCCACCTCGCTGTCCTCGGTCGCGTACCCGCGTGCGCGGACCTCGCGCAGCACCTCGCGCAGCTCCCGCGGCGTGCGGGGCCCGACTCCCGTGCGGTCGGGGAAGGACGAGGCGGTCGGGTACAGGGCGCGCACCTGTTCGCGGGGGAGCGCGGCGAGCATCGCCCGCCCGCTCGCGGTGAGGTGGGCGGGAAGTCGCACGCCGACATCGGTCACGAGTGCGGGGCGCCGCGGGGCGCGCTCCTCGACGATGTACAGCACATCGCCCCCGCTCATGACGGCGAGGTGCGCACTCTCGCCGAGGCGGTCGGAGAGCGCGGCGACCAGCGGCCGTCCGAGTCGGGCGAGGGGCTGCTGCCGGGCGTAACCGCCGGCGAGCTCGAACGCCGAGGTGCCCAGCCCCCATCGGCGGTCCTCCTGCAGGTGCAGCACGAAGCCATGGGCCGCCATGGCGGCGAGCAGGTGGTAGACGCTCGACCGCGGCAGGCCGAGGTCGCGCGCGATCGCCGAGGCGGCGACCGGGGCGGGCCGCCCGGCCAGGTAGCGCAGGATGCGCAGCGTCTGGTCGGCCGCCGGCACCTGCGGGGCATCGGATGCGGCGCTCGAATCGTCTGGGATCACAGACACAGGATGCCACGCGACGCCGACGCGGGCCACCCCGCGGGTGTGGAATCGAGTCATGAGTGAAACATCCGTCGCCGTCGGCGCTGCGCCGCTGTCCATCGCCGAGGTCGTCGCCGTCGCGCGTCGAGGTGCGCACGTGGACATCGCCGCCGAGGCCCTCGCCCGCGTCGCCGACACCCGTGCGGTCATCGACGGGCTCGCCGCCGACCCGCACCCGCACTACGGCGTCTCGACCGGGTTCGGCGCGCTCGCGACGACCTTCATCGCCCCCGACCGTCGGCTGCAGCTGCAGGCCAGCCTGATCCGTTCGCACGCCGCCGGCACCGGTGCCGAGGTCGAGGCGGAGGTCGTCCGCGGACTCCAGCTGCTGCGCCTGCAGACCCTCTCCTCCGGGCGCACCGGCGTGCGACCCGTCGTCGTCGAGACGTACGCGGCGCTGCTGAACGCCGGGATCGTTCCGATCGTGCGCGAGTACGGCTCGCTCGGATGCTCGGGCGACCTGGCTCCGCTCGCGCACATCGCGCTCGCGGCGATGGGGGAGGGAGAGGTGCGGGTGCGCGACAGCGAGGGCCGGCTGGGAGAAGTGCTGCCGGCATCCGTCGCGCTGGAGGCGGCCGGCATCGCGCCGGTGGTGCTCGTCGAGAAGGAGGGGCTCGCCCTCATCAACGGCACCGACGGGATGCTCGGCATGCTCGTCCTCGCGCTGCACGACCTCGACGACCTGCTCGTGACCGCCGACGTCGCCGCCGCGATGTCGATCGAATCGCAGCTCGGCACCGACGCCGTGTTCGCGGCCGACCTCATGGCGCTGCGCCCGCAGGCGGGCCAGTCGGTGTCGGCGGCGAACCTCCGCGCCTTCCTCGGCGACTCGCCCATCGTGCACAGCCACAAGGGACCGGAGGACGGTCGCGTGCAGGACGCGTACTCGCTGCGATGCTCGCCGCAGGTACACGGCGCCGCGCGCGACACCGCCGGGTACGCCGCGTCCATCGCCGACCGCGAACTCGCCTCGGTCGTCGACAACCCCGTCATCACGGTCGACGGACGCATCGAGTCGAACGGCAACTTCCACGGCGCTCCGGTGGCCGCGGTGCTCGACTTCCTCGCGATCTCGGTGGCCGACGTGGCCTCGGTGTCGGAGCGGCGCACCGATCGCGCGCTCGACCCGGCGCGCAACCGCGGCCTACCGCCGTTCCTCGCCGACGAGGTGGGCGTCGACTCCGGGCTCATGATCGCGCAGTACGCGGCCGCGGGGATCGTGTCGGAGCTCAAGCGGCTCGCCGTCCCCGCATCCGTCGACTCGATCCCCTCGTCGGCGATGCAGGAGGACCACGTCTCGATGGGCTGGTCCGCCGCACGCAAGCTGCGTCGTGCGATCGACGGGCTCGCACGCGTGCTCGCGATCGAGATCCTCACCGGCGCCCGGGCGCTCGACCTCCGGGCGCCCCTGCAGCCCGGTGCAGCGACCGGGGCCGTGCGCGACCTCGTACGCACCGTGGCCGGAGGTCCCGGCCCCGACACCTTCCTCTCTCCCGACATGGAGGCCGTGACCGCACTCGTGCAGTCCGGAGCCATCGCCCGCATCGCGAAGGAGCATGCACATGACTGATTCGACCGCATCCACCACGGAATCCACGACCGCACCCGCGTCGGCCACCCGCACCGACCACGACCGCCGCATCCGCGCGGCTCGCGGCAACCAGCGCACCGCCAAGAGCTGGGGCGCCGAAGCCGCCAAGCGGATGCTCATGAACAACCTCGACCCGGAGGTCGCCGAGCATCCCGAGAGCCTCGTCGTCTACGGCGGCACCGGGCGGGCGGCCCGCAGCTGGGAGGCGTACGACGCGATCGTGCGCACGCTCGACGAGCTCGAGCCCGACGAGACCCTGCTGGTGCAGTCGGGCAAGCCGGTGGGCGTCTTCCGCACGCACGAGTGGGCGCCGCGCGTGCTCATCGCCAACTCCAACCTGGTCGGCGACTGGGCGACGTGGCCCGAGTTCCGCCGGCTCGAGGAGCTGGGCCTGATGATGTACGGCCAGATGACCGCGGGCTCGTGGATCTACATCGGCACCCAGGGCATCCTGCAGGGCACCTACGAGACGTTCGCCGCCGTGGCCCGTTCGCTCGGACGCGAATCGCTGCGCGGCACCCTCACCCTGACGGGCGGGGCGGGAGGCATGGGCGGTGCACAGCCGCTGGCGGTGACCATGAACGAGGGCGCGGTGCTGATCGTCGACGTCGACGAGTCGCGCCTCGCCCGACGGGTCGAGCACGGCTACCTCGACGAGTACACGACCGACCTCGACGCGGCCGTCGATCGCGCGCTCGCCGCGAAGGACGCGGGCGAGGCCCGGTCGATCGGCGTGGTGGGCAACGCCGCGGAGGTCTTCCCCGAGCTGCACAGACGCGGCATCGCGATCGACATCGTCACCGACCAGACCAGCGCGCACGACCCGCTCGCCTACCTGCCGGTCGGCGTGCCCGTCGCGGAGTGGAAGGCCGAGGCGGAGCGCGACCCCGAGGACTTCACGCGCCGCTCGCGCGAGTCGATGGCGCAGCACGTCGCGGCGATGGTCGCCTTCCAGGATGCCGGGGCCGCGGTCTTCGACTACGGCAACTCGATCCGCCGCGAGGCGGAGCTCGGCGGATTCGACCGCGCCTTCGCGTTCCCCGGATTCGTGCCGGCGTACATCCGCCCGCAGTTCGAAGAGGGCCGGGGGCCGTTCCGCTGGGCGGCGCTCTCGGGCGACCCCGAGGACATCGCGAAGACCGATCGCGCCATCGCCGAGCTGTTCCCCGACGACACCGCCCTGCACCGCTGGCTCGAGAAGGCCGGGGAGAAGGTGCACTTCGAGGGGCTGCCGGCGCGCATCTGCTGGCTCGGCTACAAGGAGCGCCACCTCGCCGGGCTGAAGTTCAACGAGATGGTCGCGTCGGGCGAACTGTCGGCTCCGATCGTGATCGGTCGCGACCACCTCGACTCCGGCTCGGTCGCCTCGCCGTATCGCGAGACGGAGGCCATGAAGGACGGCTCCGACGCGATCGCCGACTGGCCCCTGCTGAACGCGCTGCTGAACACCTCCTCGGGGGCGTCGTGGGTCTCGCTGCACCACGGCGGCGGCGTGGGCATCGGCCGCTCGATCCACGCGGGGCAGGTCACCGTCGCCGACGGCACCGAGCTCGCCGCGCAGAAGCTCGAGCGTGTGCTCACGAACGACCCGGGCACCGGCGTGATGCGTCACGTCGATGCCGGGTACGAGCACGCCCGCGAGGTCGCTCGCGAGCGTGGTCTGCACATCCCGATGCTCTGACCGTGCGGTCCGCGTCCCCGATCCCCGTCGCCTGAGAGGCTGATGCCATGCCCCTGCTGATCACGAACATCGGCGAACTGACGACGAATGCTCCGAGCGCGAGCGCGTCGGGGGATCGCACCGGCGCGCTGCACGACGCCGCCGTGCTCGTCGACGGTGGACGGATCGCGTGGGTCGGATCGGCGGCGGATGCTCCCGATGCCTCGGCCGTCGACGAGGTCGTGGATGCCGCCGGCCGTGCCGTGATCCCCGGGTTCGTCGACAGCCACAGCCACCTCGTGTTCGCCGGCGACCGCGCCGTGGAGTTCGAGGAACGGATGGCCGGCCGGAAGTACGCCGCGGGCGGCATCCGCTCGACCGTCGCGGCGACCCGCGCGGCGACCGACGACGAGTTGCGGCAGCGCCTGCGTGGATTCCTCGACGAGATGCTCGCGCAGGGCACGACCACGGTCGAGATCAAGAGCGGCTACGGGCTCAGCGTCGCCGACGAGGAGCGGCTCGTGCGCCTCGCGGCCGAGGTCACACCGGAGGTGACGTTCCTCGGCGCCCATGTCGTGCCGGCCGAGTACGTCGATCGCGCCGACGAGTACGTCGACCTCGTGGTCGGGCCGATGCTCGAGCGGTGCGCGCCGCACGCCCGGTGGATCGACGTGTTCTGCGAGACCGGTGCGTTCACGGTCGAGCAGTCGCGCCGGGTGCTGGAGGCGGGGATCGCGCGGGGTCTCGCACCGCGCGTGCATGCGAGCCAGCTCGGCCCGGGGGAGGGCATCGCGCTCGCGGTCGAGCTGGGCGCGGCATCCGTCGATCACGGAACGTACCTGACCGACGCCGACATCGCGGCGCTCGCCGAATCCGACACGGTGCTCACCCTGCTGCCGGGCGTCGAGTTCTCGACCCGACAGCCCTACCCGGATGCGCGGCGCCTGATCGACGCCGGCGTCACCGTGGCGCTCGCCTGCGACACGAATCCGGGGTCGAGCTTCACGTCGTCGATGCCGTTCTGCATCGCCGTCGCGGTGCGCGACATGGGCATGACGCCCGCCGAGGCCGTGTGGGCGGCGACCGCCGGAGGAGCACGCGCCCTGCGCCGCGACGATGTGGGCGTCGTCGCGCCCGGTGCACGTGCCGACCTGGTGCTGCTCGACGCCCCCACGCGCATCCACCTGGCCTACCGCCCCGGTGTGCCCCTGGTCGCGCGCGTCTGGAAGGACGGCGTCGCAGTCGGCATCCGCCCCTGACGCTCCTCGCCCGCCAGGATCGACCCCCGGTCCCTCGCCAAGGGGTCACCAACGGCCGCATCCCGGGGTGCTCGAGCGGCATGTTCTGACCCCTCACGCGGAAGTCTTCTGACCCCTCACGCGGACAGGGCCGGGCAGCTCAGAGCGAGGCGAGGATGGCGGGGGTGTCGGAGATGGTGATCTGCGGCGGGTAGAGGCCCATCACTCGAAGCGCCGCCGCATGATTGTCGGCGGTCGACCCGGCACAGGCATCCGACGCGACCGTGACGTGCGCTCCGGCATCCGCGGCGGCCAGCGCCGTCGAGATCACGCAGCAGTCCGTCGCGACCCCGGCGAGAACGACGTGCGCCCCACGGCCGACGACGGCCTCGATCTCGGCTCCCCATTTGCCGAACGTCGGCAGGTCCACGGTCGGATGCGGCGACAGCCCGGCCGCCTCGGGAACGAGATCGAAGAGCGGATGCTCCGCCGGCTGATCCGCGAAGGGCCACGCCGCGAAGTACTCGCCCCACGACGTCGAGCGGTCGCCCGTCGGCATCCAGCGCGTCACGATCACCCGGTCGCCGAACGCCGCAGCCAGGCGCGTGATGCGGGGCATCACCTCAGCGAAGAACGGCGACCCCCAGGCCGACTCGGGCGAGGCGAAGATCGCCTGCGGATCGATGACGACGAGCCAGGGCTGCGCTGCGGCGCCGGTCACGCCTGCTCCTGCCGCCGGATCCGGCCGGCGCGCGCGAAGAACGTCACGAGGAACGACAGCACCAGCGCGACGAAGACGCCGAGGTTGGCGTAGGCGAAGTCGCCCTCCGTCCCGCCGACGAGGAACAGCAGATACCCCTGCCAGTTGTTCCACGGCGCCGCGTCGGCGAAGTTGTTGAGCACGAGGCCCCAGCCGATGACGCTCGCGACGACCATGGTGACGATCGAGGTCCAGTCCCACGCGCCGTACCGACCGTTCGCGTCGAACAGGGCGGCCTCGTCGTAGTCCTTCCGACGACGCAGGATGTCGGCGATCAGGATGCCCGCCCACGAGGCGAGCGGAACGCCGAGGGTGATGAGGAAGCTCTGGAACGGTCCGAGGAAGTCGGTCGAGAAGAACACGACGAAGATGGTGCCGGCGGTGAGGATCGCCCCGTCGATCGCCGCCGCGGACGGGCGGGGGATGCGGATGCCCAGGCTGAGCAGGGTCAGGCCGGAGGAGTAGATGCCCAGCACGGCACCCGAGACGAGTGCCAGCACCGCGGTCAGCAGGAAGGGCACGAGCACCCAGGTGGGCAGGATCGTCGCGAGGGCGCCGATCGGGTCGACCTGCACGGCCGCGAAGAGGTCGTCGTTCGAGCCGGCGAGCAGCAGACCGAAGACGACGAGCAGCACCGGGGCGATCGAGCCGCCGATGGTGTTCCACGCGACGATCGCCCCGTCGGAGGCGGTGCGCTTCTGGTAGCGCGACCAGTCGGCGGCGATGTTGATCCACCCGAGACCGAACCCGGTCATGACCATCACGAGTGCGCCGATGACCTGTCCGACGCCGCCGTCTGGCCGCGCGAGCACGGCGTCGATCTTGATCTCGCCGGCGGCGAGCACGACGTACAGGATCGTCACGGCGCCGGTGATCCAGGTGAGCACCGACTGCATCTTCATGATGGTGTGGTAGCCGAGCACGGATGCCGCGACGATGAGCGCCGCGACGATGACGGTGGCCACGATCTTCAGCGCGATGCTGTTGCCGTCGCCGCCGAGCTGCGTGATGATCGTCGCCGTGGCGAGCACGGCCATGATCGCGAGGAACGTCTCCCACCCGATGGAGGTGAGCCACGACACGATGCCGGGCACCTTCTGCCCGTGCACGCCGAACGCCGCGCGCGACAGCACCATCGTGGGCGCCGAGCCGCGCTTGCCGGCGATCGCGATGAGCCCGCACAGCAGGAACGACACGACGATGCCGATGACCGAGACGATCGTGGCCTGCCAGAACGAGATGCCGAAGCCCAGCACGAACGAGCCGTACGACATGCCGAACACCGACACGTTCGCGGCGAACCACGGCCAGAACAGATCGCGCGGTTTCGCCGTGCGCTCGGATTCGGGGATGATCTCGATGCCGGCGCGCTCGATGAGGCCGGGCGGGGTCTGCGTCATCCTCTCATCCTGGCACCGCGGGCGCGCGCGGGGAACGCCGCCGCACGATCGTGACGCTCAGGAGCGGAAGAAGGCCTCGGCCGTGCGCATGAGGTCGTGCAGGTCGGAGACGCCGGCGAGCTCGCGGGCCGAGTGCATCGACAGGATCGGGATGCCGACGTCGACCGTGCGGATGCCGAGCCGGGTCGCCGTGATCGGACCGATGGTCGAGCCGCAGGGCACGGAGTTGTTCGACACGAACTCCTGCGTCGCGACCCCGGCACGCTCGCACCACTCGTGCCACGCGGCGGAACCGACGGCATCCGTCGCGTAGCGCTGGTTCGCGTTGAGCTTGAGGATGGGGCCGGAGCCCAGGACCGGCTGCACGACCGGGTCGTGCTTGCCCACGTAGTTCGGATGCACCGAGTGGCCGACGTCGCTCGACAGGCACCACGAGGAGGCGAACGAGCGGCGGCGCTCCGAGGCATCGGCGCCGAGACCGTCGGAGATGCGCCCGAGCACGTCTTCGAGGAAGGGCCCCGCGGCACCGGAGCGGGAGCTCGAGCCCAGCTCCTCGTGATCGAAGGCGGCGAGCACGGCGACGGGGCCGCCCGCTCCGCCCTCGTGCGCGGCGAGGGCGACGACGCCCGCGTGCACCGACGCGAGGTCGTCGAGGCGGCCGGAGGCGAAGAACGCGTCGTCCTTGCCGAAGACGGCGCCGCGCGCGGTGTCGGCGACGACGACGTCGTAGCCGCGGATGCCCGACGCATCGACCCCCGCCGAGGCGGCGAGTTCGCCCAGCAGGTCGGCCTCGGTCGGATCGCCCAGGCCCCACACCGGCTGCGTCTCGGCCTGCTTGTCGAGGGCGAGGCCGGAGTTGGCCGTGCGGTCGAGATGGATGGCGAGCTGAGGCAGGCGGAGCAGGGCGCCGGTCTGCGCGAGCACGACGCGGCCGTCGGGGAGCGCGAGGCGCCCCGCGAGACGCAGCTCGCGGTCGAGCCACGAGTTCAGCAGCGGACCGCCGTAGACCTCGACGCCGGCCTGCAGCCACCCGCGGGTCCCGGTCGTCGGCTGGGGCTTGAGCTTGAAGCCGGGGGAGTCGGTGTGCGCGCCGAAGACGTGCACGGGGGTCGTGGGCGAGGCATCCGTCGGCACGACCCAGGCGATCGCCGCACCGTCGCGCACCACGACGAAGCGTCCGCCGGCGGGCGCGGGCCAGGCATCCTCCTCGGCGAGCCGGGTGAATCCCGCCTCCTCGAGACGACGGGCGACCTCGGCCGCCGCGTGGTAGCTCGACGGCGAGGCGGCGACGAAGTCGGCGAGGTCATCGGCGTGGGCGAGGGCGACCGGGGTGACGGGCATGGGGGGCCTTCCTGCAGACGGGTTCCCTTCGAGCGTACCCGCGCCTTCGCGAGTGGTTCGCGAGGTGAACAGCGGCTGAACACTCGTGCGTCCTCGGTCGTCGCGGCGATGCGGCTGGGAGAGTCGAGCGAGGAGCGGACGCCGCGCTCCGAGCCGGAGGAAGGGCAGCGAGATGGGGACGATGCTCACGCGCCCGCCCGGTCACCGACGCGACGTCGTGCTGCGGCCCGCGGCGACGGCCATGGTGCTGCTGGCCGCCGGGCACCCGCACGAGACGATCGCCGTGCCCGGCGTCGCGCTCGGCGAGGAGGACGTGCTCGTCGCGGTCGAGCTGTCGACCGTGTGCCGTGCGGATGCCGAGGCTGCGCGCGGAGCGCGACGCGCGTCGACCCCGGTGGTTCTGGGCCACGAGAGCGTCGGACGCATCATCGCGCTCGGCGATGCCGGAGCGACGGCGTTCGACGGCTCGCCGCTGCGCATCGGCGACCGTGTGGTGTGGTCGGCCACCGTGTCGTGCCGACAGTGCGACCGTTGCCTGTGCGGGCGGCCGCAGTCGTGCCCCTCCGCCACGCGGTACGGCGAGGAGAGGGTCGCACCCGATCGCGAGCTCGCGGGTGCCTTCGCCAGTCACGTGCAGCTGCGTCCGGGAACCGCCGTCGTGCGGGTTCCCGAGACCCTCCCCGCCGCCGTGCTCGCTCCGGCGGCGTGCACCACCGCCACCGCCTGGGCGGCGGTCGCCCGGGTGCGCAGGCACCGCGACCTCGTCGGGACTCGCGTGCGGGTGCACGGTGCGGGTCTGCTCGGGCTCACGGTCACGGCGATGGCCGTCGGACTCGGAGCCGTCGTCGAGGTGCGCGACCCCGACGCGGGGCGTCGCGCGCGAGCCCGCGAGTTCGGCGCGACCACCGTCGACGGCGAACCGGATGCCGTGGTCCACACGGCGGGGCCGGTGACCGCGGCGGCGATCGAGGCGGTGGCCGACGGGGGCATCGTCATCATCGTCGGAGGGGATGCGCGCGACACGGATCCCGTCGCCGCTGCTTCCGCCGCAGATCGTGCGGTCGGCGCCGGCGCATCCGACGCGGGCGCGACCGGCCTCGAGAACGTCGGCATCGACGCGGCGCGGCTCTCCGCCCGCAGCACGACCATCGCCGGGGTGCACGGCAGCGCCGGCGGCGACCTCGCCGACGCGGTCGCCTTCCTCGCCGGCCGGGGGCGCGCCTATCCGTTCGCCGACGCGGTCGGCTCGATCCTGGCGCTCTCGGCCGTCGATGCCGCGCTCGCCGCCGCATCCGAACCCGCGGCGCCCCTGCGGGTCGGCCTGGTGCCCGGACCCTGAGCCGCGCGGCCTCTCAGCGGCGGCTCAGGGTCGCGGGTGGAGCGTCAGTCGTTCTCGCCGCGCAGCGGCCCTGCCGGGCGGATGCTCTCGGCATGGAGCGCCAGCATCGTGACCGCCGCGTCGACCGCGGCATCCATCACGTCTTCCGGGTCGCCCGACAGCATGAGCTTCTTGTGGCCGACCCCAAGCGGGCTCGCCCATCCGAGGTAGACGGTGCCGGCCGGATTGCCGCGATCGTCGGGGCCGGGGCCGCCGACGCCGGTCGTGGCGACGCAGAGGTCGGCTTCGAAGAGCGACAGGGCGCCGGAGGCGAGCTGCTCGGCGACCTCGGCCGAGCAGGGGTCGAGCCCGGGGGTGACCCCCAGGATGCGCTCCTTCTCGGCCGTCTGGTAGGCGACGATGCCGCCACCGAACCAGCCGCCCGCGCCCTCGCCCGCCGCCACGGTGCTCGCGAGGCGCCCCGAGGTCAGCGACTCGGCGACGCACACCCGCAGGCCGCGCTCATCGGCGAGGCCCGCGAGGTCGGCGAGGTGGTCGTGCTCGGTCTGCCCGTCGTCCGTCATCGGTCGGCGTCCGCCTTCGCCGCGTCGTCGTCGTCCGGACCCGGGGTGCCGGGTGCGGGTCCGACGGGCGCCGCGTCGACATCGGGAGCCGGGGCGGCGTCGGCGGCCTCCGCGTCCTCGCTGTAGTCCGGACGAGGAGCCTGCAGCTTCTGGTCGTCGAACTCCCCGCCCTTGCGTCCGCCGAAGGGGCGGCCGTGGTCGGCGAACTCGTCGCGTGCGAACACGAGCGTCCACGGGCCGGCCGTGAAGTGCGCTCCGGTGCGCAGCGTGCGAACGCCTTCGCCGGGATGCGTGGCGTCGACGCTCGGGCTGGAGTTCGTCTCGCTCTCGCCGTGCAGCGTCAGCACGTACTCGTCGCGCTGGTCGTGCTCGATCGTGGCGTGCACCGGGTCGGTGTCGGCCAGCCGAAGCTCGTTTCCGTCGGCAGAACCGACGCGCACGACATCGGCCTCGAGGAGGAACTCGCTGCGCTCGCCGTTCTCGTGGCTGACGCGCAGTCGCGGCGAACCCGCGCCCCACTCGGCATGCGTGGTCGTGGGCGTATAGCCCTGCGAATCGGAGTCATCCATGGTCTTCTCCTTTTCGGGATCCATGTCGACGACATTAGGGCGCGGGGGAGAGGGTCCGCAGGGGCTTGACTTGGGAGGCACGCGTTCGCAAGAGCGGCACCGCGTCGTCGCGCGGGCGGCACAGGATGACGGACTCCACGATGACGTTTCGCGACGCGGAAGCGGGACGCGAAGCGAACGGCCGAGTGCGCGTGCGGTCATCGATGGAGGAGCCGGCGTGTCGGGGGCGCGGCCGCGGTGGCTCCGGGGCTGTGAAGGGCTTACGCTTGCTTCGGTGGGCGATTCCGACGGCCGGGTCGGAGAGCCGAAAGAATCGCACCGAGGAGAGCGCCAGATGGGAAAGTTCGTCTACGAAGGCGGAGTCAAGACCGAGATCGAGGACCGGGCGCTCACGCACCTGCAGCTGGTCATCACCGCGAAGCTGCGCCGGGGCGAGCCGTTCCCGTTCAGCTGGCGTGAAGACACGAGCGTCGGCGGTGGCCGCACGACCGTGTGGATCCAGCCGGGCAGCTCGCTCGTCTTCAAGTACTTCGGCAGCCGGCAGCCGTCGATCAACCGCGCATGGATCGAGGCGCTGGCGTTCACGGCGAACGCCCCGGGGGGCCTCTACCTGGTGCCGGAGCCCGAGCACGACGCATCCACGCCCTCCGAGATCCCGGGCAGCGCCCCCGCCTGATCCGCCTCGCGCGCAGCCCCGACATCTGTCAACCCCCTGGGGCGGGTCGGGCGCACCCGGCATCGTCGTGACCTCGCGATACGAAACCGAGGTGACACGGATGACCGACAACACGACAGACCCCCGAGACGCGCACCGCGAAGAGGGTTTCCCCGGCCAGGAGCAGGCACAGCCGGGAACGAACGACCGCACCGACCCGACGCCCGACCACGGCGAGGACTCGTATGAGGGGCACGGCCGGCTCGAGGGGCGCCGCGCGCTCATCACCGGCGGCGACTCGGGGATCGGCCGCGCGGCGGCGATCGCCTTCGCCCGCGAGGGTGCGGACGTCGCCATCGTGCATCTTCCCGAGGAGCAGGCGGATGCCGACGAGACGGTGCGCCTCATCCGCGACGCCGGCCGTGAGGGGCTCAGCATCGCGGGCGACGTGCGCGACGAGGCCTTCGCAACCGACATCGTGGCGCAGACGAGGAACGCGTTCGGCGGGCTCGACGTCCTCGTGCTCAACGCCGGCTATCAGCACGACATCGAGGACTTCTCCTCGCTCGAGACCGAGCGCATGCGCCGCGTCTTCCAGACCAACCTCGAGGGCATGGTCTTCACCGCGCGGGCCGCGTTCCCCGACCTCGAGGAGGGGGCGAGCATCATCGTCACCGCGTCGGTGCAGGCGTACAACCCGTCGCCGGGGCTCATCGACTACGCGATGACGAAGGCCGCACAGGTCGCGTTCGTGCAGGCGCTCGCCGAAGAGGCGGGGCCCCGCGGCATCCGCGTGAACGCCGTCGCCCCCGGCCCCATCTGGACGCCCCTCATCCCGGCGACCGGCTGGGATGAGGAGAAGCTCGCCGAGTTCGGGCAGGACACCCCGATCGGTCGCGCCGGCCAGCCCGCCGAGCTGGCGGGGGCCTACGTGTACCTCGCATCCGACGAGTCGTCGTACACCTCGGGAGCGGTCCTCCCCGTCACGGGCGGCAAGCACCTCTGACCCTCCGCGCGGGCGGGACGGCGCATTCGGGAGCCCTACGCTGGAGAGCGTGCAGCATCCCCCGCCGACCCGCCCGCTGACGGGGGTCGCCCTCGTCATCGGCTCGTGCCTCTCGCTGCCCTTCGGGGCCGCGGTCGCGGCGCAGCTGTTCCCCGTGCTCGGGCCGTGGGGCGTCACGTCGCTGCGCGTGGCGATCGCCGCCCTGCTGCTGCTCGTCATCGTGCGGCCGCGCTTCCGGCACTGGGACCGACGGCAGTGGACCGCGGCCGTGCTGTTCGGGTTGTCGCTGGCCGCGATGAACGGGTTCTTCTACGCCGCGATCGACCGCATCCCCCTCGGGCCGGCGGTGGCGATCGAGTTCCTGGGGCCGCTGGTTCTCGCCGCGGTGCTCACCCGACGGCTCGGCGACGCCGTGTGGGTGGCCGTCGCCGTCATCGGCATGGGCCTGCTGTTCGTCGACGGCGTCGTCGGTGCGGAGCCGCTCGATCCCCTCGGTGTGGTCTTCATCCTCGTCGCGGCAGGGTTCTGGGCGATGTACATCCGCACCAGTGCGCGCGTCGGCGCGCTGATTCCCGGCAGCGGCGGTCTCGCGATGGGGCTGGTGGTCGCGGCCGTGCTGCTGCTGCCCGTCGGTGTGCCGACCGCGGGCGTCGTCGCCGGCGACCCGCAGCTGCTGCTGCTGGCGGGGATCACCGCCGTGTTGTCGTCGGTGATCCCCTACAGCTTCGAGCTCGCCGCGCTCCGACGCCTCCCGCAGCGGGTGTTCGGGGTGCTGCTGAGCCTCGAGCCCGCATTTGCGACGCTCGCCGGGTGGCTCGTCCTGGGTCAGGATGCGAGCGGCCTGCGGATGCTCGCGATCGCGCTCGTCGTCGCCGCCAGTGTCGGCACGACCCTGGGCATCCGTCGAGCAGGCCGCTCCCGCCTCGCGGGCGGGGACGACGCGGTCGACGGATCGGACGGGCCGTTCACCGCGCCGATCCCGCTGCCCGACTGAGCCGGGCACGTCCGCCGCGCCCACGGGTCGAGGCGCCGCCGGCGCGGGTGGCCGAGGCCGCCGGTGTCGCGGTCGGAAGCGGGTAACGGCGGCGCAGCAGCATCCGCTGCACCAGCGTCCACACGACCGTCACCGTGAGGTAGAGCGCCGCGGCCAGGGGCACGAACAACGCGAAGACGGCCGTGAGGTAGTGCAGCGACCCGAACACGCGCTGCATCGCGGGGGAGTTCATCGGGGAATCGTCGTCGGTGGGTGCCGGGCGGAAGACGCGGCGGGTGACCTCGGCCGTCGCCACGATGACGAGCAGGAGAACGGCGTACACCGCGAGCGTGGCGGGCGTGGCTGCGCCCCCGAACACGGCCGCGGCCAGGCTCTCCCCCAACGGGGCGCCGAACAGGTCGTGCGTGAGCAGATCGTTCGGGTGACCGGCGATCTCGGGGCGGATGAAGAGGGTGTACAGCAGCCCCACCACCGGCGCCTGCGCGAGCACGGGCAGCATGCCGGCGAACGGCGAGGTCTTCTCGTCGCGGTACAGCGCGAGCATCTCGGTCTGCAGCCGCTCCGGGTTCTTCTTGTGGCGGCGCTGAAGCTCGCGCAGGCGCGGGGCGAGGCGGGCGCGCGTCTGCTCGGCGCGCGCGGTCGAGAAGCCCACCGGAATGAGCAGGGCGCGCACCATCAGGGTGACGAGCACGACCGCCAGGGCCGCAGCGGATGCTCCGGCAACGGGGGTGAGGAGGGTGGAGAGGCCGGCGAGGGCGCCGTAGGCGGCGTCGAGGAGCGCGGCGAGGGGTGGGAAGGCGAAGATGTCCATCGGTTGTCCGTTTCATGAGGTCGGGAGGGTCGGCGAAGCCGCGCAGTCCCGTTCTCGACGGACTACGCGGGGATCGCCCCTCCCGGCGCTCGCGGTCGCGGGTGGCCGGCGGCATCCGGATCGCTCTGCGCCAGCAGGGCGGAGGCATCGATCGCACGCCAGGGATGCGGCGCGCGGGTTCCGGCGGACGGACGGATGCTCAGCGCCACCGCCACGACGAGCGCGGTGACCGCGACGAGGGCGAGGGCGAGGCCGAGCGCTGCGGCGTCGGGGACCGACACCAGCCCGAGCGCGGCGAGCACCACGCTCAGCACGCTCTCGAACCACCCGGACATGGTGCGAGCGTAGCATCGGGCGCCGACGGCAGGGCCGTGCGGAGGCCTCGCGGAGGCCCGCGGCGGCGTCGGTGGCCGGGCATAGGCTCGAGGGCATGAGCGACCACCGCGACCTGAGCGACCTCCTCGGCATCGAGCATCCGATCGTCCTCGGCCCCTTCGGCGGGCTCTCGTCCGTCGCCCTCACGGCGGCGGTCAGCGAGGCCGGAGGGCTGGGATCGTTCGGCCTGTACGGCTACGACTCCGAGCGCATCCGCACGGTCGGAGCCGCGCTGCGCGACGCCACGGCCCGGCCGTTCGCGCTGAACCTGTGGCTGCCCACGGGCGACGAGGTCGCCCCGAACGCGCAGCACGCGATCTTCGCTCAGGCGCTCGGACCGTTCTACGACGCAGTCGGCGTCGACGTGCCGACGCGGCCCGAGGCGTACGTGCCGTCGCTCGCCGAGCAGCTCGACGCGGTGTGGGATGTCTCTCCGGCGGTGCTCAGCGTGGTGTTCGGCGTGCCGGATGCGGCGGTGATCGATGAGGCGCACCGGCGGGGCATCCGCGTGGTGGGCACCGCGACGACGGTGGCCGAGGCGGTTGCGCTCGCCGACGGTGGCGTCGATGCGATCGTCGCCACCGGGATGGAGGCCGCGGGCCACCGGGTCTCCTTCCTCCGGCCCGCCGAGGACTCGCTGGTCGGCACCTTCGCGCTCGTGCCGCAGGTGGTCGACGCGGTGCGGGTGCCGGTGATCGCGGCCGGTGGCATCGCCGACCGTCGGGGTGTCGCCGCGGCGCGCGCGCTCGGCGCCTCCGCCGTGCAGGTCGGCACGGCCTTCCTCGCGACCGTCGAGTCGGCCGCGACGCCCGCGCACCGCGACGCGATCCGCGCGACCGCCGCCGACGAGACGGTTCTCACCCGGGCGATGAGCGGCCGTCTGGCGCGGGGCGCGCGCAACCGCGCCGTCCGTGCCATCGAGGCGAGCGGCACCATCGCGCCCTTCCCGATGCAGAACTGGCTGACCGGGCGATTCCGAGCGGCCGCGGGGGAGCAGGGCCTCGGCGAGCTCCAGTCGCTGTGGATGGGGCAGGCGGCGCCGCTTGCCCGCCTCGACACTGCGCGCGGGGTCTTCGACGAGCTGCGGGCCGGGCTCGTGATGGCGGAGACCGGCGCGAACGCGGCGCCCGTTCGACAGGCACCGTCCGGAGCCGAGCTCGACGCGCTCATCGAAGAGAACCGCAATGCCTGGAACGGGGCTCCGGCGCCGGAGGCCGGCTGCTAGAGGATCACCGTCGAGCGACCGTGCACGATGACGCGGTCCTCGGCGTGCCACTGCACCGCGCGAGCGAGGACGAGGCGCTCGACATCGGCGCCGCGGCTCTGCAGCTCGGCCGCCGACTCACCGTGCGTGACGCGCGTCACGTCCTGCTCGATGATCGGTCCCTCATCGAGGTCGGCCGTGGCGTAGTGCGCGGTCGCGCCGATCAGCTTCACGCCGCGCTCCTTCGCCCGCGCATACGGGTTCGCCCCGATGAAGGCGGGCAGGAACGAGTGGTGGATGTTGATGACCGGGGCGCCGAGACGCTCGATGAAGTCGTCGGTGAGGATCTGCATGTAGCGGGCGAGCACGACGAGGTCGACGTTGCCCTGCAGCAGCTCGAGCTGTCGGGCCTCCATCACGGCCTTGTCACCCCCGGGGATGTGCACGAACGGCACGCCGAACGAGCGCACCGCCTCGGCGAGGTCGGGGTGGTTCGAGATGACCATCGTCACATCGATGTCGAGCTGGCCGCGCTGGGTGCGCCACAGCAGCTCCATGAGGCAGTGGTCGTACTTCGAGACGAAGATCGCGACGCGCTTGCGGCGCGACACGTCGTGCAGCGACCACTCCATGCCGAAGCGCTCCGCGACGGCCGCAATGCTCGCTTCGAGCGCCGGACGCGCCGCCGCGAGCCCGGGCAGGTGGATGACGGTGCGCTGGAAGAAGCGCCCACCCTCGGAATCGGTCGAGTGCTGGTCGAGCGAGATGATGTTCGCGCCGTGCTCGGCCAGCGCGTTCGCGACGGCGGCGACGATGCCGGGCTGGTCGTCGCACGCGATCAGAAGGCGTGCGGTGTCGGGCTGTGCCATGGCGTCTCCTCAGGGTGTGCATCGATTCTGCCGTGCCACAGGTCGCCGGGGCGAATCGCCTGCGTCACGACCCGCAGGCGGTGGGCGATCGCTAGCCTGGGGGGATGCATCCGACGGCCTCCGATCTGCTGACCCGCGCGGTCGGTGATCTCGCCGGAGCGCCGACGGAGGGGCTGGGTGAGGAGCGCCGATCGCGCTGGCGCGGGCACCGCATCGTCCGCGTGGGAGAGGCCTGGCACCTCGGCGTGCTGTTGCTGACCGAGACCCAGGCGTTGGCGACAGCCGAGGTGCTGCGGGCCGCCGACCCCGGCCGCCGCGGCTACACCGCCGAGTCGGCGCGCGAGCGCGCAGCACGACGGGCGTTGGCGCTCAAGGGCGGCTTCGACGAGGGCGACGTGGTGCACGTCGGCTGGAGCATGATCGACGTGCAGGCGGTCGATGCCGGCGGAGCATCCGGACCGCTCGCCTCGGTCGACGGCGTGCCCTCGGTGCGGTGGAGCGCCGCCGGCGGGTACATGCCGCTCGAGACGTACCTGCGCGAGCGGGTGGAGCTGCTGCGGGCGGCATCCGCCTGAGGGGACGCGCTGACGACACGGGGCGGGCGCGGCGGGTGGGTGGCCGCGGCGGGTCGGCGGGCGCGGGCGGGCGGGGACCGGTTCAGACGAAGGTGTCGGCGAAGCGTCGGAGCAGAGCGGCGCCCTCGGTGACGGATGCCGAGAGCACCTGTCCCTGCACGAGGTCGAACTCCTCCGGGTCGAAGTAGCCGGTCGTGCGATAGAACGTCATGCGGTCGGCGAAGTCGCGCGGCGTGGGCTCGGGGTGGAACTGCGCCGTGTAGAGGTGTGTCCCGACGCGGTACGCCTGCACGGGGCAGACGTCGTTCGTCGCGAGCAGCGTCGCTCCCGGGGGCGTCGCGACGGCGCCCTCCTTGTGCGCGGTGAACACCGTGAGCGCGGGACCGCTCGGACCGAACACGGGGTCGGATGCCCCCGCCTCCGTCGTGCGGATCACGGTCGCGCTCGCCGACTCCGGGGTGTCGGTGCCGACCTGGCCTCCGAGCATCCGGGTGACGACGCCGATGCTGAAGCAGGTGAAGAAGCCGGCGATGAGGCCCTCCGCCGCCTGACCCGCGAAGGTCTCGAGATCGGCTTCGACCCGCTGCTGCAGGGGTGATTTCGCCGGATCGGTGACGTTGAAGGGCGAACCGCCCACCACGATCCCGCGGTACCCCTCGAGGCGCCCGCGATCGAGGGGCTCCTCGAGCAGATCGAGGCGATCGACCACGTCCACGCCGAGCGCGCGCCGGAACGAGGCGTGCTCGGCATCGGCGGCACCCGTCTCGGGGCGCACGCAGACGTAGAGAAGCGAGGGCATCCGAGAATTCTAACGAGAATGCGCGGCCTGCCCGCGCCGGTGACTCAGCGTGACGAGTGCGCGGTGCGCCCGCGCACGATGCCGACGAAGGTCTCGACGTCGGGGGTCGTGTGCTCGCGCCGCCAGGCGAGGGCCACCGTCGAGGTCGGGCCGTCGACGAGCGGACGCCAGTCGACGTCCTTGCGGTGGTGCAGCCGGGCGAGCGACATCGGCACGACCACCGCCCCCGTTCCCGTGGCGACCGTGGCGACGGCGTCGGCGACGGAGAGGGCACCGAACCGCGGCGCGACGGCATCCGGCACGACGAACCCGGCGAGGGGGTCGTCGCTCAGCGTGAGCACGACCTCTCCCGCGAGATCGGCGAGGGTCAACTCATCGGCCGCGAGGAGATGCGACTCGACCGAGGCCACCACCACGGGCACCTCGTCGTACAACGCGATGATGTGGAGCTCGTCGTCGGGACGCCCGGTGGGCATGCCGAGCGGCAACCGCACGAGAGCGGCGTCGAGCTCGTCGATCGCGGCTCGCTGATCGCCGATCTCGATGCGGACGAGCTCGAACGGCACCTGGGGCATCCGCTGCTTCCAGCGATCGATCCACGTGCCGGGAGTCGCCCCCGCGACCGCCCCGAGGCGGAAGGTGCGCGGCTCGTCGGCGGCGATCGGGGTTGCCGCTTTCTCCGACGCGGCTCGCGTCGATGCGTCGGACGGGCCGTTCTTCGGGGGACGCTTCGCTGCCGCGCCCTTCGCTGTCGCGCCCTTCGCTCCCGCGCCCATCTGCGGGGTCGTGCGCTTCGGTGTCGGCTTGTGCGGTCGCCGCGCCGGTCGCTTGCCCTGGGTCGCCATGCTCCCCAGGGTATCCGGCGGCGCGCTCACCGCCGGCGGCCGGTGCGTTCGGGTACGCACCATGACGGCTCGTCGGGTCAGGCGGCGAGCCAGAGCCCCTTGCGGTCGGTGGCGACGGTGCGGCCGGCGGCCACCGTCTCGTCGTCGCCGATGCGCGCGCCGCGCACGATGCGGGCCCCGGCACCGATCTCGGTGCGGACGCCGATGTGCGCGCCGTCGCCGACGGCAGCACCCTCACCGATGTGCGCGTGCGCGTCGATGTGCGCGTTGTCGCCGATCACGGCATCCGGTTCGATCCATGCGCCGCGCGCGATGGTGGCGCCGGCGCCGATGCGCGCGCCGGGTTCGATGTACGCGCCCGCCTCGACGAGAGCCCTCGGATGGACCTTCGCGCCGTGCGCGACGAGACCACGACCGTTGGCGTGCTTGCGGTAGCGCAGCGTGTCGCCTCGGTCGTTCTCGATGTCGACGTAGTTCTTACCCACGATTCCTCCCGTGTTCCGGGGTTTTCCCCGTGTCAGGAATAACCATGAGTCGAAGGTTTTCATTCCCTCGGATGGATCCCGTTCACCGCTGGCACACCGGGCACCAGAAGGTGATCCTCTCGCGGGTCGGGTCTGCGCCGAGAGACCCTTGACGGATGGGGGTTCCGCACCGTCGGCACGGCTTTCCTGCACGGCCGTACACCCACGAACCCTGCCCGGGGCGGTCGATGCCCGTGAACGTGCGGTTGCGTCGGTCGCGGTTCATGCGGATGGTGCGCACGCCGAGGTCGAGCAGGGCGGCGAGGTCGACCTCGGGCGCGGGAGTGGTCGGCAGCACCCCGCGCAGGAACAGCAGTTCGGCGATGTAGTGGTTGCCGAAACCGGCGACGTTGCGCTGATCGAGGAACGCGACATGAATGCTGCGGCTGTCGGCCGCGAGCCGGCGCAGCACCTCGGCCGGGTCCCAATCGTCGGCGAGGGGGTCGGGGCCCAGGTAGCCGACGAGCTCCTCTTCGTCGCGCGTGGGGACCAGCTCGATCTCGGCGATGTCGACGCCGACGGCCTCGCGCGCGGCGGTGCCGACGATCGCCCGCACCTTGAAGGCGGGGTGGCGCCAGCGTTCACCGGCTCGATACGTGAACCAGGCTCCGTCCATGCGCAGGTGCGAGTGCAGCGTGCTGTCGCCGATCCGCAGCAGCAGGTGCTTGCCGCGGGGCACGCACCCGTGGATCGTCTGACCGGTGAGGTCGGCGGTGGCGAAGCGCGGCACGCGGAGATCGAAACGGGTGACCACGGCGCCCGCCAGCGCCTCGTCGAGGCGGCGCGCGGTGCGGAAGACGGTATCGCCCTCGGGCATCAGTCGGGCCGTCCGGGAACGGGCGGGCGCGGTGCGGGGGGCTGCGGTGCGGGGGGCTGGGGTGCCGGCGGCTGCGGTGCGGGGGGCTGCGGAGCGCGGGGCTGCGGTGCGGGGTGCTGAGTTACCCGGGGCTGCGGGGCGGGCGGCTGCGGGGCGGGCGGCTGCGGGGCGGGCGGCTGCGGTGGGGGGTGGCTGGCGGCGAGGCGACGCTGCATCGTGCGGGCCAGCACGGTCGATCCCACGACGGCCGACGGCATGATCGCGATCGCCCCACCCGGGATGAGGAAGCAGAGCTGCGTCGCGATGCCGAAGCCGAGCACCCGCGCGCGACTGCCGCGGAAGAGGGCCGCGCGGTCGAGCGACGAGAGATCACGGGCGTCGAAGGCGCGTCCGGTGAGTTCGCGCGCCAGCAGACGCCCCGAGAGCACCACGCCGAGCACCGCGCTCGCGATGCCGCCGACGAGCGGCAGGAAACCGACAACGAGAACGATGACGGCGATGACGATGCCGAGCAGCACGAGGCGCACACCCTCGCCGACCGAGGTCCAGAATCCTCCGCCGTCGGCCGGCGGCGGGTCGCCCAGTTCGGTCTCGACGGCGTGCCAGATGCGCTGGTAGAACGGGTCACCGATGGTGAGGGTGAGTGCCGTGAACACGGCGCTGGCCAGCGCCAGCGCGGCCACGATGATCGCGGCGCCGACGACGAGGCGCAGCGAGGTGCGCCACAGTTCGTCCCACCCGTCGGCGAACGGTGTCGCCCATTCGGCGATCGCCGTCATGTTGAAGGCCAGCGGGAGGATCGCCGCCGCCAGGAGCGCCACCGCGATGAGGGCGGGAAGGAGTCCGAGAACCATGAGGCCGGGGCGCACCCGCCAGAAGCGGAACCCGCCGAACAGGAGGCCGACGCCGGTGAAGAACTCGCGGAGCATGGTCTCAGGGTACGGGCGGATCAGGCGGCCTTGCGCAGGGCGTAGCCCCGCGGCGTCGCAACGAAGCCCGCATCTTGCAGGGCGAGGGCGAGGGGTGTGCCGTATACGCCGTCCCCGTCGATCTTCTCGACGGTGAGCGTGTCGAGGCGTCGGGCCCGGGCGGTGGCGGCGAGGTCGGCCGCCGCAGCCATCAGCACGTTCTCGTCGTCGGTGAACGACAGCACCGTGCGGCCTCCCCGTTCGAGGTAGAGGACGAGCGCCCCGTCGACGATCACCACGAGACCTCCCGCCTTGCGTCCCGGGCGGTGCGAGACGCCCTCGCGCTTGGGCCACGCGAGGGCGGCCCCGTACGGATTGGCGGGGTCGGTGGCGGCGAGCGTCACCGCGGTACGAGGGGGAGGATCGGCGAGGCCGGCGAAGCTGCGCAGCCGATCGACCGTGGCGGATGCCGCGAACTGCGCGGCGCCGAGCTTCTCGATCACGTAGCCGCGGCGGCAGTGCCCGGCCTCCTCGAATCCGGCGAGCACGCGATAGGTCTGCGCGAAGCCGCCCGGCACTCCCTCGGCCTGCACCGAGCCCCGTGTCACCACGCCGTACCGGTCGAGCAGGAGTCCGGCCGCGACGGTGGCGCGACGGGCGGCGTCGGTCTCGGCGGTGGGCAGCAGCGACCAGCGCCCGCCGACCGCGGTCGGCCGCGGGGCCGAGCGCGTGAGGGAGACACCGCGGTAGGTGCGGGTGCGTGGAGCGCGGCGCTTCACGCGGTGCGCCTGCGACCCGCCGGCCAGCAGCGAGCGGATGGGCGCGAAGGTGTCGTTCGTCACGTGACCCGACCAGGTCAGGTTCCACAGCGCCTCGAGCACGGACTGCTCGTTCTCGGCGCCCGCCATCTCTTTCAGCTGGGCGGCGAAGTACGCCCCTCCGGCGCCGAGTGCGCCCAGCAGCCGAGCGTCGAGTGAATCCGCCGCGATCTCCGCATCGGGTTCGGGCAGGGTGAAGGGCGCCAGATCCGCGGGGTGCAGCGAGACCCATCCGTCGCGCCCCGGGAGGGTGCCGTGACCCGACCAGATCACCTCGCCAGACGAGGTCAGTTCGTCGAGCATGGCGGGGGAGTAGTCGCGCACGCGGGAGGGCAGTACCAGCGACTCCCAGGCGCTCGCCGGAATCGGCACGCCGGCGAACTGCTCGATCACCGCGAGCACCCCGTCGATGCCCTCGAGGGGACGGTGGATGTGCTGCCAGTCGGGCAGGAACCGGGCGAACGCCTCGGGCGAGACCGGCTCGACGCTGCCCCGGATCGCGGCGAGCGAGCGCATCCGCAGGCGGCGCAGCACCTCGACGTCGCTCCACTCGATGTCGTCCTTCGATGCGCCGCTCCCACCCGCCGCCTCGGGCAGGAAGAAGCCGCTCGTGAGGCGCCCGGTTGTCTCGAGACGCTGCAGCGTGTGGCGGGCCACGGCGGCGCCGATGCCGAACCGGTGGGCGACGGCATCCGTCGTGAAGGGGCCGTGGGTACGGGCATGCCGGGCGACGAGGTCGCCGAGCGGATCGGCCAGCGGTTCGAGGAAAGCGACGGGGATGCCGGTGGGCAGGGCTGCGCCGAGCGCGTCGCGCAGGCGACCGGCGTCTTCGATCGCCGCGATGCGCACGACTCCGGCGATGGTCACCGGAATGGCGCGGCGGGCCTGCACCAGCGCCTCGAGGTGCGCGGCCGCCGCGTCGAGCAGGGCGGGCGACGGCGCGGGGGTCGGGGTCGCGACGGCATCCGATCCGCGAACGCCGTTCCCGGCCGGCTCGCCGTCGGCCGCCTCGCCGTTTGTCTCCTCGCCTTCGGCCGCTCCGCTTTCGGCCGCCTCGGCCGTCTCGCTCTCGG
Organism: uncultured Microbacterium sp.; assembly: GCF_963528945.1. Lineage (GTDB taxonomy): Bacteria > Actinomycetota > Actinomycetes > Actinomycetales > Microbacteriaceae > Microbacterium. The sequence goes on along the minus strand of NZ_CAURWX010000005.1, from coordinate 96,009 downwards.
TGGTCTCGCTCTGGGCCGCCTCACCCTCGGGTGCGAGGCGCGCGGCGACCTCGGCGGCATCGAGGGGCCCGAGCAGGCGCAGGAGGTCGGCGACGCCCTCGAGTCCCCGCGCTCGGCGCTCGGGGTCGAGGCGCTGGGCCTCCCGCTCGAACTGCGCGATGACCGCAGGGTCGAGCAACTCACGCAGTTCGACGGTGCCGAGCAGTTCGCCCAGCAGTGCGGGGTCGACCGACAGTGCGGCCGCCCGACGTTCGGCGAGCGGGGAGTCGCCCTCGTACATGAAGGCGCCGACGTACCCGAACAGCAGATCGCGCGCGAACGGCGACGGCTGCGAGGGCTGCGTCTCAACGAGACGGATGCGGCGGTCGGCGATCGACGTCGCGAGACGTCGCAGCGCCGGCAGGTCGTAGACGTCTTGCAGGACCTCGCGGAGCGTCTCGAGGATGATCGGGAAGGTCGGATGCCGCCGGGCCACCTCGAGCAGCTGCGCCGAGCGCTGCCGCTGCTGCCAGAGCGGGGTGCGGCGGTTCGGATTCGTGCGGGGCATGAGCAGCGCCCGCGCGGCGCACTCGCGGAACCGGGAGGCGAACAGCGCGGACCCTCCCACCTCTTCGGTGACGAGGTGTTCGAGCTCTTCGGGTTCGAAGACGAAGAGCTCCGCGCCCGGAGGTTCGGCATCGGCGTCGGGGATGCGCACGATGATCCCGTCGTCGCTCGCGACGGCCGACCCCTCGACACCGAGGCGTTCGCGGACGCGTGCGTTGATGGCCAGCGCCCACGGCGCGTGCACCTTCATGCCGTACGGGGAATGGAGGATGACGCGCCAGTCGCCCACCTCGTCGCGCCCGCGTTCCACCGTGAGCGTTCGATCGGTGGGCAGGGTGCCCGTGGCCTCCTGCTGCTCCGAGAGGTGGGCGAGAAGGTTGGCCCTCGCCTGCTCGTCGAGGCCCGCGTCGATGAGCCGCTGTGCGGCCTTCGCGGGGGTCGCCGACGAGACCTCGCGCGAGAACGCGCCCAGGGCCTCGCCGAGCTCGAACGGTCGGCCGATGCCGTCACCGTGCCAGAAGGGCACCTTGCCGGGTTGGCCGTACGCCGGGATCACGTTCACGCGATCGTGCGTGATCTCGGCGATGCGCCAGCTCGTGGTGCCGAGGGTGAACACGTCGCCGACCCGCGACTCGTACACCATCTCTTCGTCGAGCTCACCGACGCGCGCTCCGGTGGACTCGCCCGCGACGAACACCCCGAACAGTCCGCGGTCGGGGATCGTGCCGCCGCTGGTGACGGCGATGCGCTGAGCCCCGGGTCGCCCGGTCAGCGTGCCCGCGTCGCGATCCCACACCAGGCGTGGACGCAGCTCGGCGAACTCGTCGGAGGGGAAGCGGCCGGCGAGCAGGTCGAGGGTGGCCTCGTACGCGGAGCGCGGCAGGGTCTGGAACGGAGCGGACCGCCGCACGGTCTCGAACCACTCCTCGACGCTGATGGCCCCGAGTGCGCTCGCCGCGACCGTCTGCTGGGCGAGGATGTCGAGCGGATTGCGGGGCACCTGGATGGCCTCGATGCGGCCCGCGAGCATCCGCTCGGTGACGATCGCGGTGTGCAGCACGTCACCGCGATGCTTCGGGAACAGCGCCGCTCGGCTGATCTCGCCGACCTGGTGTCCCGCGCGGCCGACGCGCTGCAGACCCGAGGCGGCCGACGGCGGGGCTTCGACCTGGATCACCAGGTCGACCGCGCCCATGTCGATGCCGAGCTCGAGGCTGCTGGTCGCGACCACGCAGCGCAGCACACCCGACTTGAGTTCCTCTTCGACCTGCGCGCGCTGCTCTTTCGAGACCGATCCGTGATGGGCCTTCGCGAGCACGGGGTCGGCGCCTGCCGTGGCGCCGGCCTGCGCCATCATCTGCGCCGGGGGTTTCGCCTGATCGGCGTCGGGGAGCGGCACGCCGATGCGCTCGGCGTAGATCTCGTTCAGCCGGCCGGTGAGCCGCTCGGCGAGGCGGCGCGAGTTGGCGAAGACGATGGTCGAGTTGTTCTGCAGGATGCGGTCGACGATCGCCTCTTCGACGTGCGGCCACACCGACCCGGTCACCTCGGTGTACTCGGCCTCGCCATCGCCGCCCGAGGCCGCGGCGCCCGGCGGAGGCGGCGGGTTGGTCATGTCGTCCATGGGCACGACGACGCCGAGTTCGAAGGTCTTGGAGGCGGGCGGGGCGACGATCTCGACCGGGGCCGCGCCGCCGAGGAAACGCGCGACCTCGTCGATCGGCCGCACCGTGGCCGACAGCCCGATGCGCTGCGCCGCGGTCTCGGCGCCCGCGTCTGCGCGCAGCCGGTCGAGGCGCTCGAGACTCACCGCGAGGTGCGCGCCGCGCTTCGTCGCCGCCACGGCGTGCACCTCGTCGATGATGACGGTGTGCACTCCGCGCAGGGTGTCGCCCGCGCGGCTGGTGAGCATGAGGTACAGCGACTCGGGGGTCGTGATGAGGATGTCGGGCGGGTCGGAGACGAGCTTGCGCCGGTCGCTCGACGTGGTGTCGCCCGACCGCACCCCGACCGTGACGGCGGGAGCGGCGACGCCGAGACGGCGCGCCGACTGCCCGATGCCGACGAGCGGCGAACGGAGGTTGCGTTCGACGTCGACGCCGAGTGCCTTCAGCGGCGAGATGTAGAGGATGCGCGTGCGCGGGGCGTCTTTCGGCGGCGTGCGCTCGGCGGATGCCTCGTCCATGCGTTCGCGGAAGACGCTGTCGATCGCCCAGAGGAAGGCGGAGAGCGTCTTGCCCGAGCCGGTCGGGGCGACGACGAGCGCGTGCCTGCCCGCGGAGATCGCCTCCCAGGCCCCGGTCTGCGCGGGGGTGGGCGCGGAGAACGCCCCCCGGAACCAATCCTGCGTGGCGGGGGTGAAGCGCTCGAGAACGTCACTCATCCCCTCCATCTTGGTCGAGGCCTCCGACATCGGGGGTGCCGTTGTCGGAGGCAGGGCGCATGCTGTATCCATGGCGCACACGACGAACTACGCGGCGACCTTCATCGAGGTCGCCGACGACTGCCCCGCCGCGCACGGCGAGGAGCCGCCCGTCGCTGAGAACCCGTCGATCGCGGCACTGCACTATCGACTCCTCAGCGAGAATCCGTACACCCGCACATCCGACGACGTGGTCTTCGCCACCTACGCGTTGCGCGGCGGCGTCGATGTCGACGACGCCGCCACACGCGAGGAGTTCTTCTCGGTCGGACGCCCGTGCCTGCGCTCCTCGCCGCTCGGCAAGCGCTACGGCTGGGGTCTGCACCACGATGCGCAGGGCCGGGTCGCTCTGGTCGCGCGCGACTCCGAGGAGTACGCGCGGCTCGCCGCCGACCCCGCGCTGCGGCATACGCGGGCGATGCGCAACAAGCGCGCCTGACGCGGGCGCGGGCCGGTCGGCCCGCTCACACCTCTCGCACGCCCTCCGGGTCGATCTCGAGGCGCAGGTCGAGGTCGAGCCGGTCGAGGAAGGCGTCGTCGTGGCTCACCACCAGCACCGCGCCGCGATAGGCGGTGAGCGCGGCCACGAGCTGGTCGACCGTGTCGAGGTCGAGGTTGTTCGTCGGCTCGTCGAGCAGCACCAACTGCGGTGCCGGGTCGGCCAGCAGCAGCGCGGCCAACGCGACACGGAACCGCTCGCCGCCCGAGAGCGCCGAGACCGGCCGATCGACGGCTCCGCCGCGGATGAGGAACCGAGCGAGCCGGTTGCGCAGTTCCTTCTCCGGAACCCGTGGCGCCACCTCCCGCACGTTGTCGAGCACGGATCGCGCGTCGTCGAGCCCGTCGACCCGCTGCGGCAGGTAGCCGACGTGCTCCACATGCAGCTCGCCGGTCGCCGTCGGCGCGCCACAGCTCAGGACACCTGACTCCGCCGCCGCCGCATCCGCCCCCTCCGACCGCAGATCCTCGGCCGGCCTCTGCCGTCCGTCGTCCACGGGTCCTGAGTTGTGGGCGCGGCCGGCGACGAGCCGTTCGAGCAGCGTGGTCTTCCCCGCGCCGTTGCGGCCGATCACCGCGACGCGCTCCGGGCCCTGCACGACCCACGAGCGCTCCCCGTCGCCGACCGTGACGATCCGCCGCGAACGCGTCACTCCGGGGTCGGGCACCTCGATGCTCATCGTGTCGTCGGAGCGCACGCGGCGACCCGCCTCGTCGAGCGCGGCGCGCGCGGCATCCTCCTTCGCACCGACCTCGGTGCGCAACCGGCCCGCCGACACCTCGGCGGCCATCCGGCGTCCGTGCGCGATGATCTTCGGCACGCGCTTCTCGGCCTCGGCCTTCTTCGCCGTGCGGGCGCGGTGCGCCAGCGTGACCTCGGCCTCGATGCGCTGCCGCTTCTCCTTGCGCATGGCCTGCGCGGCATCGCGTTCGGCCTGCCGGGCGGCATCCTGCTCGCCATCCAGCCACGCGCGCCACTCGGAGTACGGGCCGCCGAATACGCTCAGCGTGCTGCCGTACAGTTCGGCCGTCGCATCCATCTGTTCGAGCAGCGACACATCGTGGCTGACCACGATCAGCGTGCCCTTCCACGTCGAGACCAGGCGGGAGAGTGCCGCACGGGCGTCGCGATCGAGGTTGTTCGTCGGTTCGTCGAGCAGGGTGATCGGTGCGCCCCGCAGACGGATGCCGGCGATGGCGACGAGCACCGCCTCGCCGCCCGAGAGCTGCCCGACGCGCCGGTCGAGGAGCGCGGGATCCAGGCCCGCTTCGGCGAGGGATGCCTCGGCTCGCGCCTCGACGTCCCACTGGTCGCCGACCGCGTCGAAGTGCGCCGGATCGACGTCGCCGGCGGCGATCGCGCGCACCGCATCGAGCGGCCCGGCGACCCCGAGCAGGTCGGCGACGCGCCGGTCGACGTCGAGGGTGAGCTGCTGCGGGAGGTACGCGACCTCGCCGTTCGTCGTCACGGTTCCGGATGAGGGGGTCAGGTCACCGGCGATCAGGCGCAGCAGTGTCGACTTGCCGGCACCGTTGCGGCCGACGAGGCCGGTGCGGCCCGCCGTGAATGCGCCCGACACGGCGTCGATCGCGGTCGAGCCGTCGGGCCAGGTGAACGAGAGACGGTCGAGCACGACCGCGGGGGAGGGGGTGGATGACATGGGTGTCTCCTGTCGAGTGCGGGGTGCACTGACGCCGCGCCCGATGCGGCACGCGAGAGAGGTGCGGCGGGGCGGAGGTGGCCGGTGGAGTCGGCGATCGTCGGGTCAGCGCGCGGGAAGAGGAGCGCGGAGGCGACGGATCAGATCAAGGGACTTCCAGACACGGCGGACAGGACGAGACGACGATACCCGGCCCGCGGTACGCCTGCAACCCGGGCGTGTCGCGAGTCTGTCGTACGCGGCCGGGTACCCCGTGTCAGTGCGCGGCGACCCGGTCGAGCCAGTCGGAGAGGAACCGGTGCACGTCGCCGAGCTCCTCCTCGGAGATGCTGTGCGTGAGTCCCATGTAGACGCGTCCCGACAGGTCGGCGTGATCGGGCAGCCACTGCGCGGTGTGGGCGATCAGCGCCGGCGGGATCACGTCGTCGGCCGAACCGCGCCCCCAGAACACCGCCGGGCGCGAGGCACGCAGGGTCTCGTCCGCGGGCAGCTCGCCAGGCGTCGCGTACCCGCTCAGCGCGACCACGGCACCGAACCGCTCCGGTGCCAGACGCAGGGCCTGCAGCGAGACGGCGGCCCCCTGCGAGAATCCGAGCAGAGCGACGGAGGGGGCGTCGGCGGCGGCGGTGTCGAGCCACCCCAGCAGGGCACGCGCGGCGGCGGTGACGGCATCCGCGCTCCGTCCGTCGAGGCCCTCGATCGGGTACCAGGAGCGACCGGGCGTGGGGAAGGGCGGTGCGAGGGGAGCGGCGACGGATGCCACGGCGATGCCGTCCGGCAGGTATCCGGCGAGGCCGAGGAGGTCGTGCTCGTCGGCGCCGTAGCCGTGCAGCAGCACGAGAAGTGGACGCCCCTCCCGGTCGCCGGGTGCCCAGAGGGTGGCGGAGTCGTCGATCATCAGCTCGTCGCGCATCCTCCCATGCTGGTACAAAAGAGGGATGGCGGTGCGCACACCTGATCCCGACCCCGAGCCCGACGACGGCATGGGCGCGTTCGGCGGCGGGCAACCGCCGGCTCCCGACGCGAACCCCGGATGGCTGAGCGACATCGAGCTCGAAGAGGCCCGTCGACATCTTCCGATGCTCTACGTCGAGGCGATCCCGGTGCGCACCGACGGCTCGGGGCAGGTGACCGAGATCGGCATCCTGCTGCGCTCCACGCCCCTGGGCGAGATCACCCGCACGATCGTGTCGGGGCGCGTGCGGTTCGGCGAGACCATCCGCGACGCCCTGTTCCGCCACGTCGAGAACGACCTCGGTCCGATGGCGTTCCCGCTGCTGCCGCCGCAGCCCCTGCCGTTCACGGTGGCCGAGTACTTCCCGATCCCCGGGGTGAGCGCGTACCACGACGACCGTCAGCACGCGGTGTCGCTGGCCTACGTCGTGCCCGTGACGGGCACGTGCGAGCCGCGGCAGGACGCGCTGGAGGTCACCTGGTTCTCCCCCGAGGCCGCCGGCTCCGACGCGGTGTGGGCCGAGATGGAGGGCGGCCGCGGCACGCTTATCCGGCAGGCGCTCGCGCACCTCGGCCTGCTGCGCTGAGGCGCGGCCCCGTCAGGGACCGGCTTGCTGCGCTGAGGCGCGGCCCGCCCGGGACCGGCTGCGGCGTCGAGGCGCCGCGCGCCCGTCAGGACGTGAGGCGCGAGAGCTCGGCGACGAACGCGTCGACGTCGTCCTCGTGGGTGTCGAAGGAGCACATCCAGCGCACCTCGTTGCGCGCCGCGTCCCAGTCGTAGAACCGGAACGACTCGCGCAGGCGGTCGGCGACGCCGTCCGGGACGGTGGCGAACACGCCGTTGGCCTGGGTGGGCTGGGTGAACGAGACGCCGGTGATCGTGCCGGCGGCGATGCCCCGCTCGATCTCACCGCGCAGACGCGCGGCCATCGCGTTGGCGTGCCGGGCGTTGCGCAGCCAGAGGTCGCCCTCGAGCAGCGCCAAGAGCTGTGCGGACACGAAGCGCATCTTCGACGACAGCTGCATGTTGAACTTGCGCGAGTACACGAGCCCGTCGGATGCCTCGGGGTTCAGCACCACGACCGCCTCGCCGAGCATGGCGCCGTTCTTCGTGCCGCCGAAGCTGAGCACGTCGACGTCGGCGTCGCGGGTGAACGCGGCGAACGGCACATCGAGGGCCGCGGCCGCGTTCGACAGGCGCGCGCCGTCCATGTGCAGCTTCATGCCGTGACCGTGCGCGTGGTCGGCGATCGTGCGCACCTCGTCGGGCGTGTACAGGGTGCCCAGCTCGGTCGACTGGGTGATCGACACGACGAGCGGCTGTGCGCGGTGCTCGTCGCCCCAGCCCCAGGCCTCGCGGTCGATCAGCTCGGGGGTCAGCTTGCCGTCGTCGGTGGGCACGGTGAGCAGCTTGAAGCCGCCGATCTTCTCGGGGGCGCCGCCCTCGTCGACGTTGATGTGGGCGGTGGAGGCGGCGATGACCGCGCCCCAGCGCGGCAGCATCGACTGCAGCCCGGTGACGTTGGCGCCGGTGCCGTTGAAGACCGGGAACGCCTCGGATGCCTCGCCGAAGTGCGCACGCACGACCTCCTGCAGGCGCGCCGTGTACACGTCGCTTCCGTAGGCGCCCTGGTGGCCGTCGTTGGCCTCGGCGATGGCCGCGAGGACCTCGGGGTGGATGCCGGAGTAGTTGTCGCTGGCGAAGCCCCGCACCGCGGGGTCATGCTGAATCGTCACCGATCCAGCCTAGTCGGGCGGCACCCCCGGCGACGCGAAGTGCCCCTGTCCGATGTCGGTGGTCGGACGTACCCTCGATCCATGCAGAGGACCGTGGAGAGCAGGGCGTTCCTGAACGTGCTCGTGAACACGCTGATCGCGAACGTGACGACCAGCTTCCTCTGGTTCGCGCTCACTTTCTGGGTCTACATCGAGACGCAGTCGGTGCTCGCGACCGGGGTCATCGGCGGCGCCTACATGCTGTTCGTCGCCTTCTTCGCCATGCTGTTCGGTACGATCGTCGACCGCCACCGCAAGCACGCGGTCATGCTGCTGTCCAGCGTGATCTCCGCGGTGGCCTTCCTCGCCGCTGGCGTGCTGTATCTCGCGCAGCCGGAGTCGGCCCTCCTCGACCTCGGCGGGCCGTGGTTCTGGCTCTTCTCCGCCGTCATCCTCTTCGGCGGCGTGATCGAGCAGTTGCGCAACATCGCGCTGTCCACGACGGTGACGCTGCTCGTGCCCGAGGAACGGCGCGCGAACGCGAACGGCCTGGTCGGCACGGTGCAGGGCATCGCCTTCCTCATCACCAGCGTCTTCTCCGGACTGTCCATCGGCTTCCTCGGCATGGGGTGGACACTGGCGATCGCGATCGCCGCGATGGCGGTGACGTTCGTGCATCTGCTCTTCATCCGCATCCCCGAGGGCGACCCGCAGGTCGACGCCGAGGCGAAGGGTGCGCTCGACTTCGGCGGCAGCGTCCGCGCCATCCGCCTGGCCCCCGGCCTCTTCGCGCTGATCGTCTTCTCGACGTTCAACAACCTCATCGGCGGGGTCTACATGGCCCTGATGGACCCGTACGGGCTCACGCTCTTCGACGCGCAGACCTGGGGTTTCGCGCTGGCGTTCGCCTCGACCGGCTTCCTGATCGGCGGCGGGCTCGTGGCGAAGTTCGGGCTGGGGGTGAAGCCCGTGCGCACCATGCTGCTCGTCGTGATCGCGATGGGGGTGCTCGGTGCGGTGTTCATGCTGCGCGAGTGGTGGTGGCTGTACGTGCTGGGCATGTGGGTCTACATGGCCCTGGTGCCGCCCGTCGAAGCGGCCGAGCAGACGGTCATCCAGAAGGTGGTGCCGTTCGAGAGGCAGGGCCGGGTGTTCGGAGTCGCGGCCGCGATGGAAGCCGCGGCCGCGCCGATCACCGCGTTCCTCATCGCGCCGATCGCCGAGTTCCTCATCATCCCGTTCATGGAGAGCCGCGAGGGGCAGCGCCAGTGGGGATGGCTGCTCGGCGACGGCGACGCCCGCGGCATCGCGTTGGTGTGCCTGTTCGCCGGGCTCATCATGGTGGTGGCGGGCACGCTCGCGTTCTTCACGAAGTCGTACCGCACCCTCACGCAGCTGTATGCCGAGGCGCCCGAGCAGAACATCGCCGCCGAGAACTCCGACCCGCACGCGCCGGCGGCCCCGGAGCGGAGTGCGCCGGATGCGCCCCCGATCGTTCCCGGCGCCTCGCAGCTCTGAGCGGTTCCCGCCAGCGGCCCCGAGACACCACATCGACCGCGAGACATCCCGCCGCCCGTGGTGTCTCACGGCGCGCGTGGTGTCTCGCGGCGGATGGCGCCGCCGACCGCGCGGCTCCGGCGGTCAGTCCAGGTCGATGACGCGGTCGTTCAGCGCCGCCGCGCCGAGGTCCGAGGTCTCGTCGTCCCACAGGCGCAGCAGGTGCGCGGCGAGCAGGTCGGGGTCGAGTGCCTTCGCACGGAACACCACGGATGCTGCGCGCAGTGGCTCCCCGGCCTCGCGCGCGGCCTTGGCCCACCCCTGGGCGACGGCGCGCGTCCATGCCTCGCTCGCCGCCTTCACCGCGGCGTAGTTCGCCCCTCCGGCGAGCGGTCGGCCGACCGCGGTCGACGAGACGATCGCGAAGCGCCCGGCCTCCGCCCCACGCAGCGCACCGTCGAACGCGCGGCTGGTCGCCCGCACCGCCTCCAGGGCGGGGAGGAGGGCATGGAAGTCCTCGTCGGATTGGCCTGCGAGCCCTCCGCCCCCGCGCCAGCCGCCGACCAGCGGCACGACGGCATCCACCGGCACGCCCGCCTCCGCGAGACGCGCCGCGAGCGCCGTCATGTCGGCGAGCGACGTGGCATCGGCGACCTCGACGCGCGCCCCGGCGTCGGCCAGCGCGGCCAGGCGCTCCAAAGACCGACCGGTCGCGACGACACTCCACCCCGCCGACAGCAGGGCGCGAGCCACCGCATGGCCCGCCGTGCTGGAGGCGCCCGCGAGAACGACCGTCTTCATACTCACCTCTCGTGGCGTGCCGTCGCTCCTACGGCCGGATCAGCGGGCGTCCGCCCGGCGCGTCCGGCCGCAGGAGCACGAACCGCTCTGTTCAGTCGTCGGTGCCGCGGATGCCGACGGTCGACTCGATGACGGTCTTCATCTTCTTGTCGAGCGCCTCGAAGAACATCGACAGCGGGAACTCGTCGTCGAGCACGGCGTCGGTGTAGCCCTTCGGCGCCCCCGCGAGGATCTCGTCGGACAGGCCACGGGCCCACTGCGAGGCCGGGTGGGGGGTGAGCACCGAGCGCACGAGGTCGTACGCGGCGAGCCAGTGCGCCGTCTTCGGGCGGTCGATCGAACGCCAGTACAGGTCGTCGATCGCATCGCCGAGCGCGACCACCGCGTCGGGCACCGCGTCCCAATCGAAGGCGAGGGCGGTGTCCGTCCAGTGCAGCACGCCGCGCTGGTGCAGCCAGGCGAACAGCAGCTGACCGCCGAGGCCGTCGTAGTTGCGCACGCGCGACCCGGTGATCGCGAAGCGGAAGATACGGTCGAAGATCACCGCGTACTGCACGAGCGGCGCGTGGGCGAGCATGTCCTGCTCGGTCTCGAGCAGCTCCTCACCGGCGTCGACGCGCGCGGTGAGGCCGCGCTGGATCTTGACCGACTCGCGGAACGCGGTCAGGTCGCAGCGCAGCTCTTCGAGCGAGTACAGGAAGAACGGCATCCGCTGCTTGATCATGAACGGGTCGAACGGCAGGTCGCCACGCATGTGCGTGCGGTCGTGGATGATGTCCCACATCACGAAGGCGCGCTCGGTGAGCGCCTGGTCGTCGAGCATCTCGGCGGCGCGCTCCGGCAGCTCGAGCTTGGTGATCTCGGCGGCGGCACGCGTGACGCGGCGGTAACGGGCGGCCTCGCGGTCCTGGAAGATCGCGCCCCACGTGAACGAGGGGATCTCGCGCATCGCGACGGTCTCGGGGAACAGCACGGCCGAGTTGGTGTCGTAGCCGGGGGTGAAGTCGACCAGACGCAGCGAGACGAACAGCTTGTTGCCGTAGTCGCCGGCCTCGAGGGCGCCGATGAACTCGGGCCAGATCGTCTCGACGATGAGCGCCTCGACGAGGCGGTCGCTCGACCCGTTCTGCGTGTACATCGGGAACACGACGAGGTGGCGGATGCCGTCGACGCGGTGCTCCTGCGGCTGGAACGCGACGAGCGAGTCGAGGAAGTCGGGGACGCCGAAGCCTTCCGCAGCCCAGCGGTCGAAGTCGACGACCGAGGCGGCGAGGTATGCCGCATCGTGCGGGAAGGCGGGGGCGAGCGCGCGAATGCCGGCGGTGATCGCTGCGACGAGGTCGCGCGCGGCCGCGTGATGGGCGGCGTCGGGGATCGAGCCGTCCTTGATCTGGAACTCGCGGATCGCGGTGGCGGCTTCCTTGAGCTGCGCCCAGGCGGCGGAGGTCTCGGCGGTGGCAGCGTCCTCGACGACCTCGGGTTCGCCGACGATGGCCGAAGCTGCAGAGCTGTGGGCGGAAATGATGGACATCGGGACCTCCTATCGAGGAAATTGCCGGAAACTTTCCGGTCAATACGGAAAGCAAACGATATTCTTACACGTATGGATGACGCTGTCGACCGCCAGATCCTCGCCGAGATCACCCGCGACGGGCGCGCGACGCTCGCCCACCTGTCGGATGCCGTCGGCCTCTCGGTCTCGGCCGTGCAGTCGCGGCTGCGCAAGCTCGAGACGCGCGGCGTCGTGACGGGCTACCGTGCCCTCCTCGACCCCGAGCAGGTGGGCACCCCGCTGTCGGCGTTCATCGAGATCACCCCGCTCGACCCCGCGCAGCCCGACATCGCGCCCGAGCAGCTGCAGCACCTCAGCGCGATCGAGGCCTGCCACTCGATCGCGGGCGATGCCAGCTACATGCTCTTCGTGCGCGTCGCGTCGCCGCGGGCGCTCGAAGATCTCGTGCGCGACATCCGTACCGCGGCATCCGTGAACACCCGCACCACTGTGGTTCTGCAGACCTACTACGAGAACCGCCCCGTCCTTCCCGACGCCGCGCCTGCGCACTAGAGTTCTGCCATGTCGTTCCAGGCCTATCTCGACAAGATCGAGGCGCAGACCGGGCTCACGCCCCGGCAGTTCATCGAGTTGGCGGCGCAGCAGGGCTTCGACGAGTCGACGAAGGCCACACCGGTGCTGAACTGGTTGAAGCAGGAGTACGGGCTCGGACACGGGCACGCGCAGGCGATGGTGCACGTCATCCTCAAGGGGCCGAAGATCGACCCGAAGCATGTGGGGAAGGGCGGAGCGCACGGCGACAAGAGCGACACGCTCTGGCTCGACGGCAAGGATTCCAACCCGGACGCCTGACGCCGGGCCGCATCGACGGCACGACTAGGATTCCCTGCGTGGCAGCATCCTCGAAGCGCAAGAAGTCCGCACCCGGCGTGAGCGGCAATCCGGCCCGACGGGCGAGCGGTCCGAACCGCGGAACCGTGGTCGTGTCGAAGCCCGTGACCCTGGGCGACTGGATCGGCGCCGCCCGTCTGCGCACCCTGCCGCTCGCGATCGCTCCGGTGCTCATCGGCACCGGTGCCGCGCGCAGCACCGGCCCCGAGTTCCACTGGGTGATCGCGCTGTTCTGCCTCGCCGTCGCCGTGCTGCTGCAGATCGGGGTCAACTTCACCAACGACTACAGCGACGGGGTGCGCGGCACCGATGCCGTGCGCGTCGGACCCGCCCGCCTCACCGCCTCCGGACGGGTGAAGGCCCGAACGGTGCTGATCGTCGGACTGGCGTTCTTCGCCCTCGCCGGCCTCGCGGGCCTGGCGATCGTGGTGCGCACGCAGCAGTGGTGGATGCTCGCGGTCGGCGCCGCCTGCATCGTCGCCGCCTGGTTCTACACCGGCGGCAAGCGCCCCTATGGATACGCGGGCCTCGGCGAGGTGTTCGTGTTCGTGTTCTTCGGACTCGTCGCCACCCTCGGTACGACCTGGGTGCAGATCTTCGCCTTGCCGCAGCAGGCCTGGCTCGGCGCGATCGCGGCGGGTCTGTTCGCCTGCGCGGTGCTGCTCGCCAACAACCTGCGGGATATCGACCAGGATCGTCGCGTGGGCAAGCGCACGCTCACCGTGCTCATCGGCCGCCGGGCCACGAAGATCCTGTTCACGATCTTCGTGCTCGTGCCGTTCGGCATCGCCGCGGTCCTCGCGCTGCTGTTCCCGATCGCGTGGCTGTCGCTGCTCGCGCTCCTCGCCGGCCTCCCGGCGATCCTCATCGTGTGGACCTACCGTCAGCCGAAGGAGCTCGTCGTGGCACTCGCGCTGACGTCGCTCACGTCGCTGCTGTACGCCGGCGCCCTGTTCTGGGCGTTCGTGGGCTGAGGCTTCGTACGGCGGTCAGCTACCGCGGTCAGCTACGGCGTTCGTCGCCCTCGGCGTCTTCGACCGCGGCGTCCTCGGCGGCGGCGTCGTCCTGGCGGGGGGAGCGCGCGGCCCGACGTTCGGCGAGCGCCGCTGATGCCTCGCTGAGCGGTCGCCGTAGGAACAGCATCGAGATGCTCGTGCCGATCAGGGCCGCGAAGATCGCCGCGAGCCACCAGAACTCCCGGAAGATCGGGAAGAACAGCCAGAGGATCGCGAGCGGCACGAGGAACGCGAGCAACCGCAGCACGGTGTAGACGAAGAAAGGCGCGGGCTTCACCCTCCGATTCTACGAGCCGCTGTCTATGCGCGGCCTCACAGGCCGACGCGGGCGAAGGGGATGCCCCGCACGACGCGGTGGAACGGATGCTCCCCGAGCGTCCACAGCATGCGCTCCTCGGGGTCGAGGGCGAGGTCCTCGCACCCCGGCGGCAGTTCCTGCGCGTGCGGGGCGAGGGCGTCGCCGTGGCCGGTCCACAGTGTTCCGGGGTTCATGAGCGACGACTGCGAGACGAGCGTGCGGTCGCCCCAGCGCACGACCCCCTGCATGCGCGGGATGCCCGGTCGCACCTCGCCGTGCGGCGTGAAGCCCGTGTCGGGGCCCTCGGGGAGGGTGAACTCGCCGAGGCGGCCCCGGTCGTCGCGGCGGTACTCGCCGATGAGCACGCGTCCGGTCGGGGTGCCGTCGTCGTGGAAGGTGCGACCGAGGAACGAGCAGCGCAGGTCGACCGGATGCACGCGGGAGCGCACCGCCACGAGGCGCGAGCCTCGCAGGAACCCGCGTCGCACCCGACGCAGCCCCGCCAGGTCGAACTCCCAGATGCCGTCGCGAGTGGCGGCGACGAACAGCCGGTCACCCACCCACGCGAGACCGCCCGCGTGGATCGGCGCCGGTCGCAGGTCGCCGTCGTCGCCGAGGACCGCCAGGTGCACGTCGATGTGCCGGGCGCGTTTCTGGTCGACGAACACCACACGCGAACCGAGATGGGTGCCGTCGCGCTCCTGCCGGAACCAGCTGACGGCGAGGGCGCGGCGGCCGCGCAGCACTCCGACGTCGATGCCCTGGGGGTACCAGCGGTTCGTCCAGGCCCGCGCAGTCCACCAGCGCAGATCGCGGGTCTCGCCGGTGCGGCGCAGCATCCGCCGCCCTCTCGTCCCCGTCCATCGCATCCGTCCATCGTCACATGCCGCGCGGCGCGCGGCTCAGGACACCCCGCGTTCACCGCCGCGTCGCCGGCCGGCAACGCGCGGCTGAGACGATGCGGCGACCCACCACCCCGGGAGATCCGTGCGCAGTCCCCTCGTCACCGCCATCGTCCCCGCGAAGGACGCCGGCGCCTTCGTCGCGACGACGCTCGAGACACTGACCCGTCAGTTCGATGATCCGGCCGCGCTGAAGCTCGTCGCCATCGACGACGGGTCGAGCGACGACACGGGCGCGATCATGCGGCGCTACGCCGAGCGCTTCCCGCACGCCGAGGTGGTCAGCAATTCGCGCGCCCGGGGACTGGCGAGCGCACGCAACCAGGGCCTGGCGCATGTGGAGGGCGACGCGTTCTGCTTCGTCGACGGCGACGACTGGATGCAGCCGCAGCGCCTGGCGGTTCTGGCGCGTCGGCTCGACGAACTGGGCGCCGACTTCCTGCGCACCGATCACGTGACGGTGCGCGATTCCGAGCGGATGCTGGTGCGGGCACCGCATCCGTGGCGCGAGATCGTGGTGCCGCCGCGAGACGGCATCCTGCCGGAGGGGGAGAAGACCATGGTCGACTACCCGTTCGCGTGGGCGGGCATCTTCCATCGGCGCATGCTCGATGCGGGTCTGGTCGCGTTCGACGAGGGCCTGCACACCGCCGAGGATCGTCCGTGGATCTGGCGGCTGCACCTCGGCGCGTCGGGTTTCGCCGTGGTCGACGCGCCGGCACTGCTGTACCGCCGCGGTGTCTCGACCTCGCTCACCCAGGTGCGCGACCGGCGGCAGCTCGACTTCGCCCGGGCGATGATCGAGGTGGTCGACGTCGTCTCGCGCGACCACGAGGCCGACCGGTTCCTGCCGAAGGCCGTCGCGACCGCGCTCGCCCTCAGCAGCCACCACCTCGTGCGGGCGCGGCGCATGCCGCGGGCCCTGCGGGGCGAGATGCGGGAGGCGATCATCGGTCTGCTGCGACGTCTGCCCCGCGACGAGGTGCGCCGGGTGATCGCCACGACCGAGGGGTCGCGACGCCGGGTGCTCGCCGGCGTGCTGCGCGAGGCGGGGCGCAGCGCATGACGCAGATTTTCGCGCTGC
Source organism: uncultured Microbacterium sp. (assembly GCF_963528945.1). Lineage (GTDB taxonomy): Bacteria > Actinomycetota > Actinomycetes > Actinomycetales > Microbacteriaceae > Microbacterium. The sequence goes on along the minus strand of NZ_CAURWX010000005.1, from coordinate 80,210 downwards.
ACAGCGCCTACGGCCTGGCGACCGCGGCGGCCGCGATCGATGAAGGACTGCTCGGCGACGGGAAGACGGGGGCGAGTGCCGATCGGCTGCTGGTCCCCGTGGTGTCGTCGCGGGTGCCCGAGACCGTCGTCGGCATCGGCGCGGATGCCGCGCTCGCGCCGCTCCGCGCACGGTTCGACCGGGTCGACGAGCTCGAGGCGCTGCTGGGGCCGCTGCATCCGAGCGGGTGGGAGCCGGATGCCGTCGACCTGCCGTGGCTCGAGCGGCTCTTCCGGCGCGCATGGCGCCTCGAGGGTGAGATCGAGCTGTGCGTGCAGAGCCCGCAGGTCGCGCCGGCGCGCACGCTCATGTCGCTCTTCCCCTCGGCGCGCATCACGATCATCGGCGACGGCTTGATGACCTACGCGCCGATGCGCGTGGCCCTGCCGCACACCGTCGCCGCCCGCATCGTGCGCGTCGTGCACGCCGACGTCGTGCCCGGAGTCGCTCCGCTGGTCGCGTCGCCGACGGCGAAGGTCGTCCCGGTTCCGGCCGCCGCGTTCGGGAGGGTGCTCGGCGAGACAGACGACGGGGCCCCGCTCGTCGACGACACCGGCCGCCCGCTCGACGACGGCGCCTCGACCGTGCTCGTGCTCGGCCAGTACCTCTCGGCCCTCGGCCTGGTGTCGGCACGCGAGGAGATCGCCCTGCAGCGCGACCTCGTCGATCGCGCGCTGGCCTGGCGGCCCGATCGCATCGTGTTCAAGCCCCACCCGGCGGCGCCGCTGCTGCACACCGGCGCGGTGCGCGAGCGCGCGCTCGCGGGCGGCGTGGAGTTCGCCGAGTACCGCGGTGCGCTCGCCGCGGAGGTGCTCGCCGCCCGCCTGGGCGCGCGCGGAGTCGTCGCGGCGTTCTCGACCGCTCTGCCGACGGTGCGAGCCGTGCACGGCATCCCGATCGGTTCGGTGGGAACAGCCGCACTGCTGCGACGCCTCACCCCGTTCGAGAACAGCAATCGCCTGCCGCTCACGCTCGTCGACGCGCTCACCCGCAAGGCGTCGCCGTACGCGGGCCCCGACCGCCTCACCGCCCTGGTCGACGCGGTCGGCTACGCGATGCAGCCGCGCCTCGCCCGTCACCTGCGCGAACGGGCGGCGGCGCTGCTCGCGGCACTGCCGGCGGAGGAACGCGAGCGCTACTTCCCGATCGAACGACTGCGCGACCTGGGCCTGCCCGGCGCGCCGGACGAGGGGCCGGTGCGGCGGATGCTGCGATCGACCGGTGGCACGGGCCGCCTCGAGCAGCTGCGGCTGACCGCGGCGGGGGTCCGACGACGCGCGGGGCGCGTGTGGCGAGTGATGCGAGGACGATGAGATGACCGACGAGAAGACGACGACGCACAATGGGGCCGAGGAGGCCGCGCCCGGTCCAGCGGCGACCGCGGCGGCGACTGAGCCGGCGACGGCGGGGCGTGGCGAGCGGGTGGTGGCCATCATCCCGGCCCGGGGTGGGTCCAAGGGCGTTCCGCGCAAGAACCTCCGCCGCGTCGGCGGCCTCCCCCTCGTGGTGCGGGCGATCCGCGCGGCGCGGGCCGCGGGCATCCCCCTCATCGTCGTCTCCACCGACGACGACGAGATCGCGACCGTCAGCGCCGCGGCGGGCGCGCGCGTCGTGCGGCGGCCCGCCGAGCTCTCGGGCGACACCGCCTCGTCGGAGAGCGCGATCCTGCATGCGCTCGATGCGCTCGACGCTGCGGGGGAAGGCGTCGATGTCGTCGCCTTCCTGCAGGCCACATCGCCGTTCCTGCCCTCCGACGCGCTCGCCGCGGCCGTCGCCCGCGTCTGCGCCGACGAGGCCGACAGCGTGTTCGCGGCTCACGAGACCTACGGCTTCCTGTGGGAGCGCGCTGTCGACGCGACCGCCGTCGCGGTGAACCATGACGCCGCGCACCGACCACGGCGGCAGGATCGCGCCCCGCACCACCTCGAGACCGGCGCGTTCTACGTGTTCCGGGCCGCCGCCTTCCGCCGCAGCCGCCACCGCTTCTTCGGACGCATCGCGATCGCCGAGGTGCCCGAGTGGACGGCGATCGAGATCGACGACGAGCATCAGCTGCGGGTCGCGCAGGCGCTCGCCGCCGTGCACGACGTGCCAGAGCCGATCGACGTGCGCGCCGTGGTCACCGATTTCGACGGGGTGCACACCGACGACACGGCGATCATCGACGCCGAGGGCGGCGAACGGGTGCGGGTGAGCCGGGAGGACGGGATGGGCGTCGCGATCCTGCGGCGGGCCGGCGTGCCCCTGCTCATCCTGTCGACCGAGGTGAACCCGGTCGTGCGCGCGCGAGCCGACAAGCTGCGGGTGCCCGTGCTGCACGGCATCGACGACAAGGAGCAGGCGTTGCGCGAGTGGGCAGCGGGCGAGGGCATCCCGCTCGCCGACATCGCCTACCTCGGCAACGACGTCAACGACCTGCCAGCGATGCGCATCGTCGGCTGGCCCGTGGCGGTCGCGAACGCGCACCCCGAGGTGCGCTCCGCCGCGCGGGTCGTGCTGTCGCGCACCGGAGGGAACGGCGCCGTGCGCGAGCTCGTGGAGCGGGTGTTGTCGCGTTGACCGCGTGCCGGTAACCCCGGCGTCGACCGTCGTTCACTCTCGCGGCGTAGCCAGGAGGGGCGGGTGTTCCGCACCGCTCGACGACCGGAGGAATCATGACTGTCAGCATCGGATCGCGCGTGATCGGGGGCGGTCGCCCCGCGTACGTCATCGCCGAGATCGGCCTGAACCACAACGGCGACGTCGACATCGCCAAGCGCCTCATCGACGTGGCGGCGAAGGCGGGAGCGGATGCCGTCAAGTTCCAGAAGCGCACGCCCGAGATCTCCACCCCCGCGCACATGCGCGACGTGCCCCGAGAGACGCCCTGGGGAACCATGAGCTACCTCGACTACCGTCGCCGTGTCGAGTTCGGGCGCGACGAGTACGTCGAGATCGGCGACCACGCGACGATGCTAGGCCTCGACTGGTTCGCGTCGCCGTGGGACGTGCCGAGCGTCGCGTTCCTCGAGGAACTGAACGTCGTGGCGCACAAGGTCGCCTCCGCCAGCCTCACCGACACCGAGCTGCTCATCGCGCTGCGCGAGACCGGCAAACCCGTGATCCTCTCGACCGGCATGTCGACCATCGAGCAGATCGACCGTGCACTCGACACCCTCGGCACCGACCGCGTGGTGCTGATGCACGCGACCTCGACCTACCCCCTCGAGCCGGAGGAAGCGAACCTGCGGGCCATCGCCACGCTGCGCGACCGCTACGCCGGCATCCCCGTCGGGTACTCGGGCCACGAGCGCGGTCTGCAGATCTCGCTCGCCGCGGTCGCGATCGGTGCCGTCGCCGTCGAGCGGCACATCACCCTCGACCGCACGATGTGGGGGTCGGACCACGCGGCCTCTCTCGAGCCCACCGGGCTGGAGCACCTGGTCCGCGACATCCGCGTCATCGAGAAGGCGCTCGGCGACGGGGTCAAGCGCGTGTTCGACAGCGAGCTCGCCCCCATGGCGAAGCTCCGCCGCGTGCCCGCATGAGCACCCGGCTCCCGGCCGTCGAGCCGGGGCTCCGGGTCGTCGCGATCGCCGACGCCGACTCGTTCGTGAAGTGGTCGGCGTCGCTGCTCGCGTCGGTCGCGGGCATCCGTCCGCGCCTGCTGCTGGTGTCGACGCCGCTGACGGTGAGCGCCGCGCAGGAGCGCACGGCGCTCGCCGGAACGGGCATCCGCCCCGAAGACGTCGTGCGGGTCGAGTTCCGCGACGCCGAGCAGTGGCTCGCGCGCGAGCGGCCCGATGTGGTCGTGCTCGCCGGGCGCGGGCCGTTCGTGCGGCTGATGGGCCGCGTGATCGACGCGCTGCCCGAGCGTCCGGTCACCGTGTCGGGGCTGCCGGGAATGGCGATCCCCGCCCAGCGGGGTGCTCTGGAGTACCGCCGTCACACCGACCTCCTCGTGGTGCACTCCCACCGGGAGGAGCGCGCGTTCGCCGAGTTGGGCCGCAGCATCGGCGTGCACGTGCCGACCGCGCTCGCGACGCTGCCGTTCGCCCGGGGCCGGGAGCGGATGCTCGCGACCGATCGCGACCGGGTGCAGGCGCTGTCGTACGCCGGCGGGGTGGGGGGCTCGACGGCGGGTGCCACACTCGTCGAGCGCCCTCTCGACACCGCGGAACCCGCGCCCTCGGCCCGGCGTCGCGCAGCGACGGACATCGTGTTCGCGGCGCAGGCGCTGGTGCCCGCCGAGCGGAGCGAACGGCAGAAGATCGCCGAGATGCTCGTGCGCGCGGCCGAGGTCGACCCGCAGCGGCGCATCGTGGTGAAGCTGCGGTCGCGACCGGGGGAGGCCGAGACACACCTCGAACACGACTCCTACACCGGGTTGTTCGCGGGGCGGCGTCCCGAGAACCTCGTCTTCTCGTATGCGTCGATGGCCGAGGCGCTCGAGACCGCCGCCGGTCTCGTGACCGTGAGCTCGACCGCCGCGATCGAAGCGCTCGCGCTCGGCGTGCCGGTGATCGCACTCGATTCGTACGGGGTGCGCAAGTCGCTGCTCAACACCGTGTTCATCGGGAGCGGCCTGTTGGGCGGCGGCCGCGAGGTCGTCGGAGGTCGTTTCCGGCAACCGCATCCGGATTGGCTGCGCGACAACTACTTTCACCCGATGCGGGAGTCGACGTGGTGGGACCGCGTCGAGGAACTCGTCGCCCTGCGCCGCGCCGGTGGGCTGCCCGCGCGGCGGGTGCCGGCGGCGCGCGGCGGGATGCTGCACGAGGCGTGGCATCGCGCGAGCGTGCTCGGTCGGGAGGACCGCACCCTCGGCGGCGCGGTCGCCCTGGCGCTGGGCGCGCCGGCCACCCGCGCGCTCGCGGCGGTGCGGCGCGGCCGAACGTCGGGCCTCGGACGCACGTGGACGGATGCCTCCACCGACTACACGCTCGAACCGAGCCCGCTGAAGGACTCGATCCGGCGGTGACGCCCCCGTCACACACCGACGCACACGGTCATCTCGCGGAATGTCCACGCCGCGCGGCCCATCGGCCGGTAACGTCGGGGCCATCGCGGCGATCCGGGTGGTCCCGGGCCTCAGCTCATACCTGATGGTGTTGCGGGTTCGACTCCCGCCGTCGCGTCGAGGGTCGGCATCCGGGATCATGGATGCCATGCCTTCCGTTCCGCGCCCCGGTCTGCGGGTGACGCCGAACCTGGTGATCCCCGAGGCCGAGTTGTCGTGGCGGTTCTCCCGCTCGTCGGGTCCGGGTGGGCAGGGCGTGAACACCGCCGACTCCCGCGTCGAGCTGGTGTGGGACGCAGGGCGCTCCGCCGCGCTGTCGCCGGCGCAGCGCGAACGTCTGCTGGCGCGACTCGGTGGCCGTCTCGTCGAAGGCGTGCTCACGATCGCAGCATCCGAGCATCGCGCGCAGTTGCGCAATCGCGAGGCGGCGCGCGAACGGCTCGCGGCACTCATCGCCGAGGCGGTGCGCCCGCCCGCCGCCCCGCGTCGGCCGACCAAGCCCAGCCGCGGGTCGAAGGAACGCCGGCTGGGCGCCAAACACCGCCGCACCGACGTGAAGAAGATGCGTCAGCGCCCGCGCGACGCCTGACCGGCGAGTTATCCACAGGCCTCTCCGGGGTGGTTCGTGCTTGTGGCACCCTTGTCGCTGCTCGCTCAGGGGGAGCGGGCTCGACAGGAGGAACTCATGACCGACCCGCACGATGCTTCGGCCCACCCCGGACCTGTACCGCAGACGTCTCCCGCCCATGCCGCACCGCCGGCCGCCGGGTATCCCGCTCCGCAGTCTCCGGCGTACCCACCGGCGAGCGGCTCGCCCGCGGTGCAGGGGCCATACGGCGTCATGCCGCCGAGTGGGCGCCGATTCTGGGGCCTGCTCTTCCTCGTGTGCATCCCGTACGCCGGCGTGATCGTCGCCCTGATCGTCGCGCTCGTCCAGCGCTCGGGCGCACGCCGGTCGCCCTTCGAGATCGTTCGCGAGAACGCCCGTTGGGCGGCGAACTGGGCGCTGAGCTTCGCTCTCTACGAATTCGTGTTCCTCGTAGGCCCGACCGCCGCCGCTGTCGTCACGGCGGAGATGTCGGTCGACGGGAAGCCGGCACCGTGGGCCTTCGCTCCCTACCTCGTCCTGGTCGCGGTCGGGATCTACTGCCTCGTCACGCTGATCCGGGGCTGCGTCATCGCCGATCGGGTCGTTCACCGCCCGGCGCTCGCGATTCCGTTCTTCCGGAGCTGACCCGCGGGCGATGCACACCCCTCCTCGAGGAAGGACAGGCCTGACCGGCGCCCGACCCGCGAGTTATCCACAGGCCTCTCCGGGGCGGTTCGTGTTCGTGGCACCCTTGTCGCTGCTCGCTCAGGGGGAGCGGGCTCGACAGGAGGACATGCGATGACCGACCCGCACGAAGTGTTCTCGAGCGGGCGCCGATTCTGGGGCCGTCTGTTCGTCGTCTACATCCCCGGCGTCGGGGCGATCATCGCGGTGATCGTGGCGCTCGCACAGCGCTCCGATGCCCAAGGGTCGCCCTCAGAAGTCGTCCGCGAGAACGCCCGGTGGGCGGCGAACTGGGCGCTGAGCGTCACCCTTTACGGGTTCGACGTGCTCGTAGCGGCAGCATCCATCGCGGTCATCACGGGGGAGGCGCCGGTGGATCGGCAGCCGACTGCATGGGTGATCGGACCCTCCCTTGTCCTGGCCGCGGTCGGGATCTACTGCCTCGTCACGCTGATCCGGGGCTGCGTCATCGCCGATCGGGTCGTTCACCGCCCGGCGCTCGCGATCCCGTTCTTCCGGAGTTGACCCGCGGGCGATCCACACTCCGCATCGAGGAGGCGTCACGCCTGACCGGCCGACGCCTCCTCGATGCGCGCCCAGCCGTGCTCGAGCACGGTGAAGCCGGCCTCGAGGGTGGCCAGCTGATTCTCGCTGTCGGTCACGAGCAACTGCAGCTGCAACACGAAGTGCGCATAGACCGCGACCTCGGGGGTCGGTGCATCCAGCCCCAGCTCGTCGGCGATCGCCGCGGCGAGGGCGTCTTCGTGGCGCAGCCACATCTTCGCCGCGTAATCGCGCAGCGCGGGGGTCTCGTTGAGGAACCGCAGGAACATGCGCGAGACATCCTCGCCGTGCTCATCGAGATTCGTGCCGATCTCGCGGGCGTAGAAGTCGTGGATGGCGCGATTGATCGACGTGCCCGCGGCACGGTCGCGCACCGCTCCGACGAGTCGATCGCGCTGTTCGTCGTCCTCGTCGAAGACGAGCGCCTCCTTCTGGGGGAAGTGCGCGAACACGGTCGTGGGGGAGACGTCGGCGGCATCCGCCACCTCGCGGATGCTCACGCTGTCGAAGCCGCGCTCGAGGAACATGCGGGTGGCGACGTCGGAGATGTTCTTGCGGGTGGCGGCCTTCTTGCGCTCGCGTCTGCCGATCGGTGCGGGATCTGCCATGCCTTCACCTTAGCTGCATCCGAGCCGAAACCGTATTGACTACAAAACTGGTATCGCTACACTTTCGGTATGACTTCACTCACAACACCTTCTGCGCGCACGTCCCGCCGCGCCTGGATCATGCTCGTCGTGCTGACGATGCTCACCGTCGTCGGCATGACAATCGTTCTTCCCGTCCTCCCGTTCGTCGTGCTGCAGTACGTCACCCACGAGACCGACCTCGCGATCTGGGTCGGCGTGCTCGAAGCGATCAACGGCCTCTGCGCGTTCCTCGTCGCACCGTTCCTCGGACGCCTGTCCGACCGGTTCGGGCGCCGGCCCGTCATCATCGGCGCAGCCTTCTTCGCCGCGCTCTCGATGGCGATGTTCGGCATCGGAGGCGCTCTGTGGGTGCTCGTGCTCGCGCGGGTCATCCAAGGGCTCACGGCGGGCGACATGCCCGCTCTCTTCGCCTACCTCGCCGACATCACACCGCCCGAGAAGCGGGCGCAGCGGTTCGGTCTGCTCGGCGCGCTCTCCGGCATCGGCATGATGGTCGGCCCGGCGCTCGGCGGCGTCCTCGCGGCGGTCGATCTGCGGCTGCCCGTGTTCCTCACCGCGGGCGTGGCTCTCACCATCGCCGTGCTCAGCCTCTTCCTCCTGCCCGAGAGCCTCGCCCCCGAGAACCGCATCACCGAGATCCGCGCGCGCGACGTGCATCCGTTCGCCGTATTCCGCAACGCGTTCGGCCGTCGCGAACTGCGCGCCCTGCTCATCGCCTTCGCGCTGCTCGCCCTGCCGTTCGGCTTCTTCGTGAACAACTTCAGCGTGCTCGCCCTCGACTCCCTCTCCTGGGGCCCGACGCAGATCGGTCTGCTCACCGCGGGGGTGGGCGTCATCGACATCCTCATCCAGGGCGTGCTGCTCGCCATTCTGCTGCCCCGCATCGGCGAGCGCGGCGTGGTCGTCAGCGCCATCGCCGCGCAGGCGCTCGGCCTCGCCGCTCTCGCGATCGTGGCCTCGGTGCTCGCGCAGCCGTGGGTGTTCATCGTCGGCGCGCTGATGCTCGCAGCCGGCCAGGGAGCATCGCAGGCCGCGATGGACGGCGCGATGTCGAACGCCGTCGGCGACGACGAGCAGGGCTGGCTCGGCGGGGTCACGCAGTCGCTCACGGCGGCGATGAACACCGCCGCCCCGCTCATCGCCGCCGCCCTCTACGCGATGGTCAGCCACGCCGCACCGTATTGGCTGGGCGTCGTTCTCATGGCGATCGCGGCCGTGGTCGTGTTCCGCGCGCACATCCGCAACGCCGCGACGACACCGGAAACCTCGGGCCGTCCGCTCGATGCGACGGGCGCACCCGTGACGCCCGTCGACGAGCCGTCGTCACCCGCCGTCCGCGCCTGAGGTCAGTCTCCGCCGCCCCGCACCAACTCGAGGCCGGCGCCGGCGAACTGCCGCAGCGTGGCATCCGGAAGGAAGGCCCGGGTCAGGGCGCCACCGATCCGGGCGAGGTCGCTCTCGTCGCGGTACAGCAGGTACAGGGTCTCGTAGCGGGGGTGGAACTTCTGCTTGAAGCGGTGCAGCGACGCGAACCCGTAGACCGGCTCGAGCGCCTCCGAGAGCCGGTCGCTGAGCGCGGCGATGAGTCCGGCATCCGGCGGGTACTCGTGAGCGAGGGGGGCGCCCGAGAGCGACATGATCTCGGCGCCCTCCTCCGAGAACCGGCGAGCGGATGCCCCGATCAGGAACTCCATGACCGGACCGAACCCGCCCTCGCGCCGGCGCATGAGGTCGAGGGTCCAGCCGCGCACCGCCCCGCCCTCGCCGTACACCGGGAGCCACGACAGGAAGCCGTCGACGTCGCCGTTGGGGGCCACCGCCAAGGCGATCCGCACCTCGGGGTCGGCGGCCTCCTCGAGCGTGCCGAGGGTGAACCGCATCTCCGGGAGGTCCTTGTCGCCGACCCACGCCTCTGAGATCGCGCGCAACTGCTGGCGGATGCCCCACGGCTCGTCTTTCAGACGGGTGAGACGGAAGGTCATCTCCTCGCGCCCCGCCCGGTTCAGCGAGGTGCGGACGGGGGCCCACTGCTTTCCGGTGAACTCCAGCCCGGGCAGGTCGACGATGGTGTCGTCGGCGACGACCAGGCTGCGCCACCCCTCCGGCACGGCGGCACGGGTGGCTTCGTCGGCGCTGAAGAAACAGGGCACGAGTCCCGCCCCTTCAGCGGCGCGGATGAAGTCGGCGACGGCCTCGCCGCGAGCATCCGACGGTCCGATCGGGTCGGCCAGCGCGAGCGCGACGCCGTTGCGGCGCTGGTAGGCGACCACCCCGCCCGCCACCCGGGCGTAGGCGTTGCCCTCCCACGTCGCCATCCACGAGAGGGTGCCGCCGCCGTGCGCCCGCAGCGCGTTCTTCACATCGTCGACATCGGGTGCCGGCGAGGCCCCGAGCATCGAGCGGCGTCGCGCCCGGAACGCGCCCCGCACCGCCACGAGGAAGACCATCACGACCACCCACAGGATCCCGTTCGCGAGGGCGAGCTCGGTTTCGCCGTCCCACCGCAGGTCGACCTCCGCCTGGCTGGTGATCGTGATGAGGGCGACGATGAGCGCCGCGAGCAGCACGTTGAACGTCCCCAGCAGTAGCGCGATGACCCAGGCCCACCGCCGTCCGCGGCGCAGTCCGCTGGTGAGCACCGCGATCACCACGAGGTCGATCGCGAGGTCGATGAACCCGCCGGAGGCGGGCTCGGTGGGCCCGAAGGGGCCGTTCGTCGGCACGAGCACCGTGATGATCTCGACCGCGCCGAGCACGAGCACGCTGATGACGGCGATCAACCGCTGCTCGCGCACCGTCGTGCGGCGCACCCGCAGCGACCGGTCGACGATCAGGATCAGCAGCACCGCGAGCAGGTGCTCGAGGTCGGCGAGCGTGCCCCAGAACAGCATCGCGATGAAGACGAACCCCAGCAGAACCAGCCAGCCGCGCACGCGCCATGGCGCGCGGAAGAGTCCGACGGCGGCGGCGATGCACGCCATGGTGCCCCCGGATGCTCCGACGTCGAGTGCCTGCGCCTGCGTCGTGGCCCATTCCCAGGGGAACTGCGAGAGCACGAGGAGCACGAGCGCCGTGGCGAACATCGCGAACAGCTGCCCGATCGCGTAGTACGCGACGGCGACCAGCGATCCGCGACGGTACTCGAGATACCCCATGCCCCAGAAGCCCGAGATCGTGAACAGGTACACCCACGGCTCATTGACGAAGAAGGTTCCGGTCAGCGGCGTCCACCATCGCCCCTCCGCGAACTGCGGGAGGCCGTACGCCACCTCGGCGAACAGGGCCGAGTCCTCGAACGGCCGCCACAGGCCCTGCCACACCACGCCCACCACGAGGATCAGGGCGACGAACGTCAGCGTCGCGGGCATCCGCCGCAGCACGCCGAGCACCGGATGCGAGGAGGGCTCTCGTGCCTCGGTCATGCGCTCACTGTAGCGACCGGGCCCCCGCCGCGTGCAGCCGCCTAGACTGGAGGGGTGGCGAGACTACTGATCGTCGGAGGCTTCCTGGCCGCCGTGTTCTGGGTGTTCAGCATCGTCGACTGCGCCGTGCAGCCGCCGACGCGTCACCGGGGTGTGCCCAAGGGTGCGTGGATCGCCATCGTCGTGCTGCTGCCCGTCATCGGCGGCATCCTGTGGTTCGCGATCGGACGTCGACGCAAGAACGACCGAGGAACCACCCGCCCTCTCGCTCCCGACGACGACCCGATGTTCCTGCAGGGCATCAGCAAGTCCGAACAGGATGCGCGCATCGCCCGCCTCGAAGAGGAACTCGCCCGTCTCGACGACGAGAGCGACGACCCGCCGGCATCCGGACCGGCCCCCGGGCCGACGCCCGAGCCCCGGCCGTGACGTCGTCGCCGGCGGCGCAGGCCGCGGCATCGCTCGTCGCCGACCTCGTCTCGAGCGGCGTGCGCGACCTCGTGCTGTCGCCCGGTTCGCGATCGCAGGCGCTAGCGCTCGCCGCGGTGCGCGCCGCCGACGCCGGGCATCTGCGGGTGCATGTGCGCATCGACGAGCGCGTCGCCGGATTCACCGCTCTCGGCCTCGCTCGCGAGAGCGGCGTCCCCGCGGCCGTCGTCTGCACCTCCGGCACGGCGGCGGCCCACCTGCTCCCCGCCGCGATGGAGGCGTTCCACGCGGGGGTGCCCCTGCTGCTCCTCACCGCCGATCGTCCGCCCGAGCTGCGCGGCGTCGGTGCGAATCAGGCCACCGTGCAGCCCGGGCTGTTCGCCCCGTTCGTGCGCGACGCGGTCGACGCTCCGGTGCCGGACGCCGAGGGTGCCGACTGGTCGGGTCTCGCCCGGCGGGCGGTCGCGGCGGCGATGGGGGCGGATGCTCCGCACGGCGTCCCGTCGGCGACCGGTCTGCCCGGTGTCGCGGGTCCGGTGCACCTGAACCTGCCCTCGCGCGAGCCGCTGTCGGGCGAGGCGCGGGAGGTTCGGCTCGCCGCCGGTCCGGCGCCGCGGCCCGTTCCCGCCGAGCCGCTCGCGCTCGCCCGCGGCCCTCGCACGGTCGTCATCGCCGGGGCGGATGCCGGGGCCCCCGCCGAAGAGCTCGCGCACGCCGCCGGCTGGCCGCTCATCGCCGAGATCGTGTCGGGGTCCCGCTACGGTCGGCGCCTCGTGCACGGCTACCGCTCCCTTCTGCGGCGCGAAGACCTGGGCGGGGCGATCGAGCGCGCCGTGGTGTTCGGGCATCCGACCCTCAGCCGCGAGGTGGCCGCCCTGCTGTCTCGCGCCGACGTCGAGGTCGTCGCCGTGCGGCACGGGGGCGAACAGCTCGACCTCAACCACCGCACGCGCGCGGCGGGCGCCGTCGTCGTCGACCCCGCAGCCGCCGCGCCGAGCGCCGACGACCGGGCGTGGCTCGGCGCGTGGCTCGAGGCATCCGCTGCGGCGCTCGTCGACGTCGCCGAACCGGCGCCCGACCTCGACGCCCTCACCTCCGTCGACTCGACCGCCCGCCGCGACGCGGTGGCCGATGAGCTGGCCGCCGTTCGGCGCCCCCTCGACCGCGCGCTGCTGGTCGACGCGGTGTGGCGGGCGACGTGGCCGCACGACCGGCTCGTGTTCGGATCGTCGCGTCTCGTCCGCGTCGCCGACGCCCAGCTGGCCGGCAAGAAGGTACCCGTGCACGCCAACCGCGGGCTCGCGGGCATCGACGGCACGATCGCCACTGCGACCGGCATCGCTCTTGCGAGTCAGGCCGACGGCGCCCCGGGCGTCACGCGCGTGCTGCTGGGCGACCTGAGCCTCCTGCACGACGTCGGAGCATTCCTCCTGCCGCCGGACGAGATCGAACCCCGGTTGCAGGTCATCGTCGGCAACGACGGCGGCGGCACCATCTTCGACGGACTCGAGGTGGCGGGCACGGCCCCCCGTGCCGACCTCGACCGCGCCTTCTACACGCCGCACACCGTGCGACTCGAGCACATCGCGCTCGCCTACGGGTGGGAGTACCGCCGCGTGACCACCCGGTCGGCGCTCGACCAGGCGCTCACGCAGCCGGTCGGCGGTCGCCAGCTCATCGAGGTGCCGCTGGCGCGTTGAGGTGCCCGGATCGCGCGGGCTGACCGATGCGCGCCGCCCAGGCTGCCCGGCTTGGCGGGTGCCCGATGGCCCGCCGCGGGGGTGCGCCGACGCGCGGCAGCGGGCAGGATGGGCGCATGCACCACGAGCTGCCCGATGCGCACCACTGGACCCAGACGCTCCGCGTCGACGACGGCTTCCGTCTTGCCGACGTCGACCCCGACGCGACCCCTGACTATCACGGGCGTAAGGCCGACGGAACGCGCGACCTGGCCGAGGGGCTGCAGAAGCTGAGCGATTTGCAGGAGCGCCTGTTCGCCGAGAGTCGCACCGGCACCGCGAAGGACGCGGTGCTGCTCGTGCTGCAGGCGATGGACTCGGCGGGCAAGGGCGGCATCGTGCGGCACGTCGTCGGAGGTGTCGACCCGCAGGGCATAAGCCTCGCGGCGTTCAAGGCCCCGACCGACGAGGAGCGGGCGCACGACTTCCTCTGGCGCATCGAGAAGCGGCTGCCCGAGCCCGGGTTCATCGGCGTGTTCGACCGTTCCCACTACGAGGACGTGCTCATCGGCCGGGTGCGCGGGCTCGCCGACGCGGCCGAGATCGAACGCCGCTACGACGCCATCAACGCCTTCGAGGCGGAGGTCGCCGCCTCCAGCATCCGCATCGTCAAGGTCATGCTGCACATCTCGGCCGACGAGCAGAAGTCCCGGCTCATGGAGCGTCTCGACCGACCCGACAAGCACTGGAAGTACAACCCGGGCGACGTCGACGAGCGTCTGCGGTGGGACGAGTACATGGCCGCGTACCAGACGGTGTTCGACCGCACGTCGACCGAGGCCGCGCCGTGGCACGTCGTTCCGGCGAACCGCAAGTGGTTCGCCCGGCTGGCGGTGCAGGAGCTGCTGCTCGCCGCGCTGCAGGACATCGACCCGCAGTGGCCGGTGGCCGACTTCGACGTCGAGGCCGAGAAGAAGCGGCTCGCCGCGAGCTGATCCCGGCGTCCCGACGCCGCCGGGTCAGGCGAGCGCGTCGACCAGCGGGCGGAACTTCACGCGGGTCTCGAGCAGCTCCGACTCGGGGTCGGAGCCGGCGACGATGCCCGCGCCCGCGTACGCGGTGACCGCGATCGCGTCGTCGTCCGCGGTGAACTGCGCGCACCGCAAGGCGATCGCCCACTCGCCGTTGCCCGCAGCGTCGACCCAGCCGACGGGTCCGGCGTAGCGGCCGCGGTCGAACGGCTCGAGCTCGCGGATCACGCCGATCGCGATGGTCGTTGGGGTGCCGGCCACGGCGGCGGTCGGATGCAGGGCGCCCACGAGGTCGAGCGCCGACCCGCCGTCGGCGAGCTCGCCCTCGACGTCGGTGGCGAGGTGGAAGAGGTTCGGCAGCTTCAAAAGGAACGGCTGCTCGCTCGCGGCGAGGGCGCGGGTGTGGGGCCGCAGCGACGCGAGCACGCTCTGCACGGCGTACTGATGCTCGTCGAGGTCTTTGCCGCTGGAGGCGAGCGCGTTCGACGCGAGAGTGTCGGCGTCGGCATCGGCTCCCCGGGCGGTGGTGCCGGCGAGCACGCGAGCCGTGACGGTGCGTTCGTGCACGGTCACCAGCGTCTCGGGGCTTGCGCCGATGAGGCCGTCGACCGCGAACGCCCAGGTGTCGGGATAGCCCGTCGACAGTGCCCGCACGAGGCGCCGCAGATCGGATCCGGCCGGGATGCTGCCGGTGAGGTCGCGGGCGAGCACCACCTTGCTCAGCTCGCCGCCCGCGATGCGTCCGAGTGCCTGGCGGACCGAGTCCTGATAGCCCTGCGGGCTCTGCGCGCCGGGGCCGACCGTGCCGGCCCAGTGCGGGCCGTACGGCTCGACGGGGGAGGAGGCGGCGGGTGGGGCATCCGCATACCGGATGGTCGTGCGCCAGAAGCGGTCGCCGCGGCGTCCGATCACCTCGGAGGGGATCACGAGGATGCTGTCGGCGGCCGACCGCTCGTCGAACGCGAGCGCACCGAACGCGACGAGGCCCGTGCCGGGGAGGCCGACGGGATCGTCGACACGGGCGCTCTCGGCGATGCGGCGCCAGGCGGTGGCGAGGGCGGCGCTGCGGGGTCCGACGGCTCCCGCCGAGGCACTCGCTCGGAGCTCGCGCAGCGGCTCGCCGACTGCGACGATCCCATCGCCGCGACGCAGCCAGGCGAGGGGGCGGGAGGGCGAGGCGAACGCCAGGACGTCTTCGAGGGGTTCGATCTCCCGTGTCTCCACGACCAGCGCACTGCTCACGCCCCCCAGCCTAATCTCCGCGGGGCGCGCGGCTGCCCGCCTAGGCTGAGCGGATGAGCACCGCCCGCCCCGAGCCCGGCACCCCCATGATCGTCCAGTGGCGCAAATGGAACGGGTCGCCCCACTGGCGGCACGAGAGCGTCTACCTGGGCGCCGACCGGTGGGGCGACTGGATCGGGCAGCCGACGGGATGGCGCAGCCACCGCCCGGGGCGCGACTACCCGGCGGGCAACCCGAACGTGACGCTCCTGCCGCCGCAGGGCGATTTCGCCCTCACGGTCAACCGGCGGCATCCGAAGGGCATGCGCATCTACATCGACCTGGCCTGGGACGTGCGCTGGAGCGAAGACCCGCTGCTCGCGACGGGGATCGACATGGACCTCGACGTCGTGCGCGTCGAGGGCGAGCGCGGCACCTGGGTCGACGATCGCGACGAGTGGGCCGAGCACAGCGTCCGGTACGCGTATCCGTCCGACGTCATGACGCGTCTCGAGTCGTTGGCCCTCGATCTCGAGGATCGGGTGCGTCGCCGAGTCGCGCCGTTCGACGATGCGACGGCGGATGCCTGGCTCGACCGCCTCGAGGCTCTCGGGCTCGACGCAGGTTCACGCCGCCTACACTGATCAGGTGACCCCGAACGAGCCCCGCGAGCCCAACCGCGCCGATCTCGGCAAGGACCCCGCCCGCGTGAGCGGCATGTTCGACCAGGTCGCCGCCGGATACGACCGCACCAACACGGCGATGACCTTCGGCAACGACGTGCTGTGGCGCGCCGCCACGACGCGCGCGGTCGCGCCGAAGCCGGGCGAGCGCATCCTCGACCTCGGTGCGGGCACCGCCTCGTCGTCGGCCTCGTTGGCCCGCAGCGGCGCACAGGTGGTCGCTGCTGACTTCTCTCCGGGGATGCTCGCCGAGGGGGAGCGCCGCCACGGCGCGATGCGCAACCTGTCGTTCGTGCAGGCCGACGCGACCGACCTGCCCTTCGGCGACGACGAGTTCGACGCGGTGACGATGTCGTATGCGCTGCGCAACGTCAACGACCCGAAGAAGGCGCTGCGCGAGCTGCTGCGGGTGACGAAGCCCGGCGGACGTCTCGTGATCAACGAGTTCTCGACCCCGCCCGGGGCACTGTTCCGCGGGGCCTACCGCTTCTACAACGACCAGGTGCTGCCGCGCGTGGCCCGGGTCGCGGGCACCAACGGCGAGGCCTACGACTACCTGAACGAGTCGATCCGCGCCTGGCCCGACCAGAAGCGGCTCGCCGCGTGGATCCGCGAGGCCGGCTGGGCCGACGTCGCGTACCGCAACCTGTCGTTCGGCATCGTCGCCCTGCACCGCGCGCGCAAGCCCCTCTGATGCGTCAGGCTCGCGTCGGTGGAGACCGGTAGGCTGATCCCGTGACTTCGAGCCCCGTTGCCCCGGGTTCGCGACTGGCGAGCCGACTCGGTTTCAGCGACCGTGTCTTCATCGGCCCTGCCGCGCGTCGCGTCGCCCGCTCCATCGAAGACGGCCTCGAGCTCGTCGAGACCGGGCTCGCCGCCGACGTGCGCGTCGCCGACCCGCTCGCCGACGCCGCGAGCCGCTACCTGTACGAGGCGGGGGGCAAGCGCATCCGCCCGGTGCTCACGCTCCTGGCCGCGCAGCTCGGCGACGGCAACACCCCCGAGGTGATCGATGTCGCGAAGGCGCTCGAGATCACCCACCTCGGGTCGCTGTACCACGACGACGTCATGGACGGTGCAGACCGGCGTCGGGGGGTGCCCGCCGCGCAGACGGTGTGGGGCAACAACATCGCCATCCTCACCGGCGACATCCTGTTCTCCCGTGCGAGCCAGCTCATGTCGCGTCTGGGGGAGCGGGCCATCCGCCTGCAGGCCGACACGTTCGAGCGCCTCGTGCTCGGGCAGATGCACGAGACGCTCGGCGCCCAGCCCGATGACGACCCGATCGACTTCTACCTGCAGGTGCTCGCCGACAAGACCGGCTCGCTGATCGCTGCGGCGACCCAGGGCGGCGCGATCTTCTCGAACGCCCCGGCCGAGTACGTCGAGCCGCTGCGCGTGTACGGCGAGAAGATCGGCGTGGCGTTCCAGCTGCTCGACGACGTGATCGACCTGTCGTCGAAGCCGGAAGACACCGGCAAGGTGCCCGGCACCGATCTGCGTGCCGGCGTGCCGACCATGCCGTACCTGCTGCTGAAGGCGGGCAAGGCCGCCGACACCACCGACCTCGCGGCGCGCATCGACGACGGTGTGACCCGCATCGCCGACGGCGCCGATCCCTCGATCCTCGATGCCGCTCTCGCCGAGCTGCGCGACCACGCGGCCACGGCGCAGACCCTCGAACTCGCCCTGGCCTGGACGCGCGACGCGATCGATGCGCTCCGTCCGCTCCCGCAGGGCACTGTTCGCGAGGCGCTGACGCGCTTCGCGAAGACCCTCGCCGAGCGCTCCAGCTGACCCGCCGGCGCGGCGATGCTCCGCCCCGCCGCGCGCCCGGGCCGCAGGCCCACGAAAGGACTCCCATGACCAAGCTCCGTCTGGCCATCGTCGGTGCAGGACCCGCGGGCATCTACGCGGCCGACCTGCTGCTGAAGGCCGAGCGCAAGTTCGACGTGTCGATCGACCTGTTCGAGCAGCTGCCGGCGCCGTACGGTCTCGTCCGCTACGGCGTCGCCCCCGACCACCCCCGCATCAAGGGCATCATCAACGCTCTGCGCGACGTGCTCGACCGTGGCGACATCCGGCTGTTCGGCAACGTGCGCTTCGGTGAGGACATCACCCTCGACGACCTCAAGAAGCACTACAACGCCGTGATCTTCGCCACCGGCGCGATCCGCGACACGACGCTCGACATCCCCGGCATCGACGCCGTCGGCTCGTACGGGGCCGCCGACTACGTGAGCTGGTTCGACGGTCACCCCGACGTGCCCCGCGAGTGGCCTCTCGACGCGGCATCCGTCGCGGTTCTGGGCAACGGCAACGTCGCGCTCGACGTGTCGCGCATGCTCGCGAAGCACGCGGAGGACCTGCTCGTCACCGAGGTGCCGCAGAACGTCTACGAGGGGCTGCAGCAGAGCGCCGTCACCGACGTGCACGTGTTCGGCCGCCGCGGCCCGGCGCAGGTGAAGTTCACGCCCCTCGAGCTGCGCGAGCTCGGCGAGCTGCGCGACGTCGACATGGTCGTCTACGACGAGGACTTCGACTACGACGAGGCGTCGAAGGATGCCGTGGCCAGCAACAAGCAGGTCATGGTCATCGACCGCATCCTGCAGTCGTGGCGCAAGCGCGACTCGGTCAACAACGCCGGCGGCACGGCATCGCGTCGCCTGCACCTGCACTTCTGGGCGCGCCCCGTCGAGGTGCGCACCGACGACTCCGGTCGCGTCGCCGCGCTCGTCTACGAGCGCACCCGGCCCGACGGCCAGGGCGGTGCCGAGGGCACGGGCGAGATGCGCGAGGTCGAGGTGCAGGCCCTGTACCGCGCGATCGGGTACTTCGGTTCGCCGCTCGACGGCGTGCCGTTCGACAAGAAGCACGGCGTGATCCCGAACCACGAGGGCCAGGTTCTCGCGAAGGACTCGAACGAGCGCGTTCCGGGCCTGTACGCCACCGGCTGGATCAAGCGAGGCCCGGTCGGCCTCATCGGCCACACGAAGTCCGACGCGATGGAGACGGTGCGCCACCTCATCAACGACCAGGGGTCGTGGTGGCGGCCCGAAGAGCCGTCGGAGGAGGCCATCCCCGCGCTGCTTCAGGAGCGCGGTGTGCTCTGGACCGACCTCGACGGGTGGCACCGTCTCGACGAGCACGAGATCGGCCTCGGCGCGCCGCAGGAGCGGGCTCGCGTGAAGGTCGTGCCGCGCGACGAGATGGTGCGGGTCTCGCGCGGCGAGTGACGTGACCGCATCGTTGCGGTTCGCGGGTGGAGTCGGCCGTTCGATTTCCTATAGCGTTTCGGTATGCGCCGCGGACTCGTCACTTGGGCGGCTGCGGCCGCCATCCTCGCCCTTGGCCTGACGGGCTGCACGGCCACACCGGAGCCGCGGCCGACGAAGACCAGTGCCGCGTCGAGTCCCACTCCGACTCCTACGCCGACGGAGGAGCCCATCGTCGCCCCCGAGGCGGCGTTCGACCTCGACTGCGACGATGTCGCCACCGCGATGAGCGGTCTGGTCGGCGAAACCCGCGCACCGGTGGCCCCGCGGCTTTCCGATGTGAGCAGTCCGAACTGGTATCCCGGGCCGGCGCAATTCATGATGCAGCGCGCGAGCGGGGTCGCGTGCTCGTCGGAGGGCGCCGAGGTCCAGTGGGAGGTCGTCGTCCTGCCGGATGCCGACTCGATCGTCGATGGCATCACCGATCGTGGGTACGAGGTGTCGACCGGCACGCGTTGCCAGGACGCGTACAGTTGCGCGACCACGATCGTCCGCGACGACGTTCTCGTGACGGCTCGCGCTGCATCCCCCTCGACCACCGCCGACGGCTCGCGCATGCAGGAGGCCATCGAGGGACTCCTCTCGGCTGCGGTCGAGTCGCGACGCGACGTCCCCTACATCGCGAGCGATCTCGCGGGGGTCGCCTGCGAACGGCTGCTCACGCCCGAAGAGTTGCAGGAGCAGCTGGACGCTCCGGTGGTGCTCGTCGATCCGGCGTCGCTGGGCGGTTGGGGTATCCCCGCCGAGGTGTACTTCGCGCGGAACGACTCGCGGATGTGCATGTACTCCACGGGCGCGGACATCTACGGGTCGACCACGCATCTCACGATCACGATGCTGCCGGCGGGCGCGTGGGCGTTCGAGGAGATGGGCGGCGAACCGGCGGTCGTCGCGGGAGCCGACGAGGCCAAGACGAGCACCGACGTGCACGGGAACGCCGCCCTCGACATCCGAGTGGGCCTCGACTGGCTGCGCGTCACGACCTACGAGGCGGGGGAGTCGGCGGCGGATGCCGTCGCGCTGGCCGAGATGATCGTCGAGCACTTCACCCTCGGCCGCCCCGCGCCCCAGTGACGCGGGCCCGGTTGCCGCACCGCAGGTCGTGATCCGGGCGACGGCTCCCCGCTGTCATGAACGTCAGGGCCGGCAACGGCTAGCCTGGCCGCATGGCTGACGACCGCGAGGAGTGGATCCCCGACGTCCTCGGCGACGAGTTCGAGCAGCGGACGCTGACACTCGCCGACGACGACGAGGGCCCCGTGGTGGCGACGCTCGTGCGGGCGCTGCCGGCCGAGGTCCCGTGGTGGCGGAGCATCCGCGGGCGTCGTCCGATGCTCGACGGGGTCGATGTGCTCTACGTGCACGGGTGGTCCGACTACTTCTTCCAGAAGCGCCTCGCCCGGTTCTGGACGTCGCGCGGCGCGCGGTTCTTCGCGCTCGATCTGCGCAAGTACGGGCGCAGCCTGCGCGACGGGCAGACGCCGGGCTACGTCACCGATCTCCGCACGTACGACGAGGACATCGCCGCTGCGCTGGCCGAGATGGGGCATCCGGTTCGATCCGCCCCGGGGGTGGACGCAGGGGAGGGTTCGTCGTCGGATGCGCCGGGGCGTCGGCTCGTGCTGCTCGGACATTCGACGGGCGGGCTGACGCTGAGCCTGTGGGCCTCCCGGCATCCGAGAATGGCGGATGCCGTCGTGCTGAACAGTCCGTGGCTGGAGTTCCAGGTGGCGGCGGCACGGGCCGCGATCGCCCCGGTGGTCGAGCTCGGCGCGCGTCTGCGTCCGCTCGACGCGGCTCCGCAGGTCGACCTCGGGTTCTACAGTCGCGCTCAGCAGGAGGTGGCCGACCCCGACGATCCGGTCGAGGTCGACCTGAAGTGGCGGCCGCTGCAGACCATGGCGGTGCATGCGGGGTGGCTGAACGCCATCCTCAACGGGCACCGCTCCGTGTCGGCCGGCCTCGCGATCGACGCCCCGGTGTGCGTGCTGCTGTCGGCGCGATCGGCGACGCCGACGCGCTGGTCGGACGAGCTGACGCGCGCCGACTCGGTGCTCGTCGTCGACGACATCGCCCGGGCTGCCCTGCGACTGGGTGCGTCGGTGACCGTCGAGCGGATCGACGGAGCGCTGCACGACGTGTTCCTGTCGGCGCACGCCGCCCGGGAGAACGCGTACCGCCGGCTCGCGCTGTGGGTCGCCGGGTGGCGGGCCGGGTGGCCGATCGTCGACCGTCAGACGTAGTACATGAGACGGGCGAGCCGCTCGGCGGCATCCCCGTCGCCGTGCTGCACCGCGTCGCGCAACTCGGCATGGATGCCCCGCATACGCTCGTGGTCATCGGCCGGAACCACCCAGTCGCGCAGGTTGCGGAAGACCGCGAAGCTCGCGTCGTCGATGACCGCCCCGTGCCGCGGGTTGTTCGACCGGGCGCCGAGGTACGAGAACAGCTCCCAGCGCCGCTCCGACGTCTGGGCGCCCGAGGGGAGTGCGCCGTCGAGGCCGTCGACGAGCTGCACGGCCGCGGCCCGCTCCGTCTCGGTGAGGCGCGGCACGCCCATCCGAGCAGAGACCCCCGCCTGATAGCCCGCGAACTCGCGGGTCGACGCGACCGTCTCGGGGGAGACGGGAGTGACCTCGGTGTAACGGCTGGGGTACATCGTCACGAGCCCCAGCCTTTCGAGACGCTGTAGCGCCTCGCGCACGGGTGTGCGCGACACGTGCAGCTCGTCGGCGACGGCCACGTCGCGGATGCGGTCGCCGGGCGCGAGTGCGCCGTCGACGATCCTCTGACCGATGTGGTGGAAGACCTCGTCCGCCAGCAACTGCTTCGCGTCGCCCGTGCGGCGGCTTTCGATCGTGTTCATCGAGTTGACCCCAGAGTTCTCTCGTGCGGAGGGCGCCCCATTCGCCCTCGGCAGGAAACTACATCATGCACCTATGCGGCGGCAGAGTGCAGGCCCTCGCGTCTCGTCGTCGCGTCGACCGACGACCGCGGCGCAACGCGAGCGAACGCCAGAGCCCCTCGACCCGGAAGTCGAGGGGCTCTGGGAGTACCCGCGGCGCGCGGCAGAGCGGATGCTCAGCGGTAGTTGATGAACTGCAGGTCGATGTCGAGGTCCGAGCCCTTCAGCAGCGAGATGACGGCCTGCAGGTCGTCGCGGCTCTTCGACTGCACGCGCAGCTCGTCGCCCTGGATCTGGCTCTTCACGCCCTTGGGGCCCTCGTCGCGGATGATCTTGTTGATCTTCTTCGCGTTCTCCGACGAGATGCCGTCCTTCAGGCTGGAGACGATGCGGAACTCCTTGCCGCTCGCGAAGGGGTCGCCCGACTCGAGCGACTTCAGCGAGATGCCGCGCTTGATGAGCTTCGACTGGAAGACGTCGAGCACCGCGTTGGCGCGCTCCTCGGTGTTCGCGGTGATGAGCACCTGCTCGCCGCTCCACGCGATGGAGGCGCCGGTGCCCTTAAAGTCGTAGCGCTGCTCGACCTCTTTGCGCGCCTGGTTGAGGGCGTTCTCGGCCTCCTGGTGATCCACTTTCGAGACGATGTCAAAGGAACTGTCAGCCATACCAGGAGTGTACCGAGCGGGCCCGTGCGGCGCCTCCGTTCCGAGACCGCCCGGCGCGACGACGACGACGCGCGGGCCACGGCGTTGCTCCCACCGGAATATCGGTGGGCGTCGTAGCGTGAGCCCATGGCACGGATCGGCGGTCGCAACATCGGCATGAGCTGGGTCGCCGGCGTCCTGTGCGCGGCGGTGATCGGCGGACTGCTGTGGCTGTCGCTGCCCATGGCTCCGGCCCTCGCGGCGCTCGCCGGCGACCTGCTGCGGGCCGCGTTCCCCTGACCGCCCCTTTGCGACGGGGGAGAGGCGTCTGGCGACACGTCGGCACGCCTCCCGAGCGCCGTCGGCGGGCGGCGGTAGCCTCGGCACTGCACATTTCGACGAGAGGCGCACCCCATGAGCGACCCCGAGGTTCACCCGGCCGACAAGCCGAAGGACGTCGACCACGTCGTCGACAGCGCGAACGCCGGTCTCGACGCGGCCGCGGCCGCGCGCGGCGACGTGCCCGGTACGCCGGCGAACGACGCCGCAACCCGCGACGGCGCCCCCGCACACGCTGATCGCACCGACCGTGCGGTCGACCCCGATCTCGCGGCCTTCGAGGCCGCAGAGCGCGACCACCCCGGCACCTTCACCACGGCCAGCGCCGGCACCGCTGCGGCCGCGGCTGGAGCGACGGATGCTTCGCGTACGGAGTACCGCACCGACGACGAGCGCCGCGACGACGACGCACGGGAGGTCGCGGCTCGCGAGGCCGCCGCCCGCGACGAGGCGGCACGCTCCGAGGCCGCTCGCGACGAGGCCGAGACCCGCGAGGAGGCGGCGCGCGCCGCCGACCGCTGGCGCGACGACGACGCCACGGCCGTGCACACGACCTCCACCGTGCGCGACGCCGACCGCTCGCCGATGGCCGACTCGGCCTACTCGGGGTCCGATCGCACCGACACGACCATCGTCCCCTCCGAGCCGGTCACCGGCACGAGCGGCTTCTCGGGTCCGCAGCCCATCTTCGTGCAGGCGCCGGAGCCGCCCCGCGACCGCGGTAACCGCGGCACGGCCGGGGCGATCGGCCTGCTGGCCACGCTCGCCTTCGCGCTCCTCTACCTCGGTGCGACGCTCGGGCTCGGTGCGATCGCCGGCGACGTCACCGCCGAGAACCTCGGAGAGGCGGCGCTGGCGCCCCTCACGACATGGGGCTTCTGGACCCCCGTCGTGGTCTTCTTCCTCGGGTTCTGGCTGCTCGGCGCGATCATCAACCGCGGCCGCTGGGGCCTCTGGGTCATCTTCGGCATCGTCGTCGGCGTGATCGCCTACGGCGGTCACATCCTCGGCCAGCTGTTCGAGGCGCCCTTCTGGGCGATCCGCGCATCCGCCGCCGCTGACGTCGTGAACGGTGAGCTGCTGGCCCCGCTCGCGATCGCTGCGTTCGTCTTCGCCCGCGAGCTGACCATCTGGTTCGGCGCCTGGGTCGCCCGCAGCGGCGCCCGCAAGACCGAACTCAACATCGAAGCGCAGCGCGAGTACGAGCGCACGCTCGAGGCCGGACCCACGCTGGCGAGGTGATGGACGAGCCGTCGACGAGAGACCCCCGCGGATCCGATCCCGCGGGGGTCTCTCCTGTCCTGGCGACGGTCTTCGCGACGGTCGGGTTCTTCGCGCTCGCGGTGTTCGGGCTCGGTGCATTGAGCGTGGCCACCGATACCGACATCATCTCCACGCCCGGTCTCGGGCAGGGGCCGGGCGTCGGCGGGATGCTCGGCGCGCTCGTCGTGTTCGCCGTGCTGCTCCTCGTCGCGCTGCGCCGTCGGCCGCCCTCCTTCTCGTCGGCCGCGGTGATCGCGGTGTGCACCGCCCTCGCCCACCTCGTTGTGGTCTGGGTCGTCACCACGTCCGTCACCGCCAGTTTCCTGCTCGCGACCGCGGTCGCCGGCGATCTGGTGCGAGGCGGCACGAGCGCGGTGCTGCTCGTGGCGGCGGGCATCGCGGCCTGCGGCGGCATCGCGATGCGGCGCGCGGGAGCGGGGCATCCGCGCTGGCCCTGGGAGCGCGACGCCGGCGAATGACGCGCCGTCCGCCGGGCGTGTCGCCCGGGAACACGCCCCACGCGTACGCTGGAGGGGTGGAGCGCTCGTTGGAGACGCAGGTCGACCAGGCCGTCGAGGCCTGGCTGCGTTGGGTGCCGCGGTGGGAGCCCGCGACG
Organism: uncultured Microbacterium sp.; assembly: GCF_963528945.1. Lineage (GTDB taxonomy): Bacteria > Actinomycetota > Actinomycetes > Actinomycetales > Microbacteriaceae > Microbacterium. Next base: position 55,178 of record NZ_CAURWX010000005.1, on the reverse strand, counting down.
CATCGCGGCCGCACCGCTCCCTGCCGCCGCTGCCTCGGATCCCCGATGCTCTCGGCCGCCGGCATCGCCGGAACCGTTCCGCACGGCGTGCAGCACGGTCTGTCCACCCGGCTCAAGACCATCGTCGACCACGCGGTCGCCGAGTACACGGCGCGCAACCTGCCGATGCTCCAGAGCGAGCTCGATCAGCAGGCGGCACGCAATCGGGCTCGCAGCTACCGCCCGACGGAAGACCTCGACCCCGAGTTCGACGGGTTGCCGCTCGACCCCGAGCCGGTGCCGGGTGCGCCGTTCCTCTTCACGATCGCGGAGCTCGCCGACGACGCGGCCGAGGCGCTGCCGCCCCTCCCTCCGCTGAGCGAGGAGGCGAAGGTGGCGCTCCGGCAGGAGGTCGCGCTGGCCGACGAGTACGCGAACCTGGTCGGCCGTGAGATCTGCGGGCTTCTCCTGCGTCATCGCATGCGCATCCAGACCGCGGTGTCGCAGCACGTGGAGCCGCAGATCGAAGCGCTGCTGGCCGAGTTGACGCAGTCGCTGGACTCGCCGTTCGACGCCGATCCGTCCTGACCGGACTCATTTGACCAGGTATGTGACGCGGCATTACACTTGATCAGGTGTGTGCACGTCTCGACGTGCGCGCTGGGCGCCGGTCCCATGACCGGTCCGCCCCCACGGCATACCCATCACACCAAAAGCTCGTCTGCTCAGGCGCGCCGGTGGGTCATGATGTGAAACCCATCACGCTGTCACCGTGCAGCACTATGAGGAGAGAACGTGCCAACCATTCAGCAGTTGGTTCGCAAGGGTCGCTCGCCGAAGGTCACCAAGACCAAGGCTCCCGCCCTGAAGTCGAACCCGCAGCAGGCCGGGGTCTGCACCCGCGTCTACACCACCACCCCGAAGAAGCCGAACTCGGCGATGCGCAAGGTCGCCCGTGTGAAGCTCCGCAACGGCACCGAGGTCACCGCCTACATCCCCGGTGAGGGCCACAACCTGCAGGAGCACTCGCTCGTGCTCGTCCGCGGTGGTCGTGTGAAGGACCTCCCCGGTGTGCGTTACAAGATCGTCCGCGGCGCCCTGGACACCCAGGCTGTCAAGAACCGTAAGCAGGCTCGTTCCCGCTACGGCGCGAAGAAGGGTTGAGTTAGATGCCTCGTAAGGGTCCCGCCCCCAAGCGCCCCGTCGTCAACGACCCGGTCTACGGCGCTCCGATCGTCACCTCGCTGGTGAACAAGATCCTCGTCGACGGCAAGAAGTCGCTGGCCGAGTCGATCGTCTACGGCGCCCTCCGCGGCGTCGAGGCGAAGAACGGTCAGGATGCCGTCGCCACGCTCAAGAAGGCGCTCGACAACGTCCGTCCCACCCTCGAGGTCCGCAGCCGCCGCGTCGGTGGCTCGACCTACCAGGTGCCGGTCGAGGTCAAGCCGCACCGCGCGAACACCCTCGCGCTGCGCTGGCTCGTCAGCTACGCCAAGGGTCGTCGTGAGAAGACGATGACCGAGCGTCTGCAGAACGAGATCCTCGACGCGTCGAACGGCCTCGGTGCCGCGGTCAAGCGCCGTGAGGACACGCACAAGATGGCCGAGTCGAACCGCGCGTTCGCTCACTACCGCTGGTAACAGCCTCGCCCGCCCCCGGCCCCCGGGTCGGGGGCGGGCACCCTCTCTTCGCAGTTCACCTGCCAAAACGATAAGGACACTCCTGTGGCACAAGACGTGCTCACCGACCTGAGCAAGGTCCGCAACATCGGCATCATGGCTCACATCGATGCCGGCAAGACCACCACCACCGAGCGCATCCTGTTCTACACGGGCGTCAACCACAAGCTCGGCGAGACGCACGACGGCGCCTCGACGACCGACTGGATGGAGCAGGAGAAGGAGCGCGGCATCACGATCACGTCTGCCGCCGTGACCTGCTTCTGGAACAACAACCAGATCAACATCATCGACACCCCCGGTCACGTGGACTTCACCGTCGAGGTGGAGCGCTCGCTCCGCGTGCTCGACGGCGCGGTCGCCGTGTTCGACGGCAAGGAGGGCGTCGAGCCCCAGTCCGAGACCGTGTGGCGTCAGGCCGACAAGTACAACGTCCCCCGCATCTGCTTCGTCAACAAGATGGACAAGCTCGGCGCGGACTTCTACTTCACCGTCGACACCATCGTGAACCGCCTCGGCGCCAAGCCGCTGGTGCTCCAGCTCCCGATCGGCGCCGAGAACGACTTCGTCGGCGTCGTCGACCTCATCGAGATGCGTGCCCTGGTGTGGCCCGGCGATGCCAAGGGTGACGTCACCATGGGTGCGTCGTACGAGATCCAGGAGATCCCGGCCGACCTCAAGGACAAGGCAGACGAGTACCGTCAGACCCTGCTCGAGACCGTCGCCGAGACCGACGACGCGCTGCTCGAGAAGTTCTTCGGCGGCGAGGAGCTCTCGGTCGCCGAGATCAAGGGCGCCATCCGCAAGATGGTCGTCGCCAGCGAGATCTACCCGGTCCTCTGCGGCTCGGCGTTCAAGAACCGCGGCGTGCAGCCGATGCTCGACGCGGTCGTCGACTACCTCCCGAACCCCCTCGACGTCGGTGCCATCGAGGCGCACGACCCGAAGGACGAGGAGAAGGTCATCGAGCGTCACCCCGACGCGAAGGACCCGTTCGCCGCGCTCGCGTTCAAGGTCGCCGTGCACCCGTTCTTCGGTCGCCTGACGTACGTCCGCGTCTACTCGGGTCACCTCGACTCCGGCTCGGCCGTCATCAACTCGACCAAGGGCAAGAAGGAGCGCATCGGGAAGATCTTCCAGATGCACGCCAACAAGGAGAACCCGGTCGACTCGCTCACCGCGGGCAACATCTACGCCGTGATCGGCCTGAAGGACACCACCACCGGTGACACCCTCGCCGCGATCGACGCGCCCGTCGTGCTCGAGTCGATGACGTTCCCCGAGCCCGTCATCGAGGTCGCCATCGAGCCGAAGACCAAGGCCGACCAGGAGAAGCTGGGCACCGCGATCCAGAAGCTCGCCGAAGAGGACCCGACCTTCCGCACGGAGCTCAACCCCGAGACCGGTCAGACGACCATCAAGGGCATGGGCGAGCTGCACCTCGACATCCTCGTCGACCGCATGAAGCGCGAGTTCCGCGTCGAGGCGAACGTCGGAAAGCCCCAGGTGGCCTACCGCGAGACGATCAAGAAGGCCGTCGAGAAGCACGACTACACGCACAAGAAGCAGACCGGTGGTTCCGGACAGTTCGCGAAGATCCAGTTCACGATCGAGCCCCTCGAGCTCGACGGCGACAAGACCTACGAATTCGTCAACTCGGTGACCGGTGGTCGCATCCCGCGCGAGTACATCGGCTCGATCGACGCCGGTTTCCAGGACGCCATGAACGTCGGCGTGCTCGCCGGCTACCCGATGGTCGGCGTTCGCGCGATCATCGTCGATGGTGCCGCCCACGACGTCGACTCCTCGGAGATGGCGTTCAAGATCGCGGGTTCCATGGGCTTCAAGGAGGCGGCGCGCCGCGCCAACCCCGTGCTGCTCGAGCCGCTGATGGCCGTCGAGGTCCGTACTCCGGAGGAGTACATGGGCGACGTCATCGGTGACCTGAACTCGCGTCGTGGCCAGATCCAGTCGATGGAGGACGCCGCCGGCGTCAAGGTCGTCCGTGCCCAGGTGCCGCTGTCCGAGATGTTCGGCTACATCGGCGACCTGCGCTCGAAGACTTCGGGTCGCGCCGTCTACTCGATGGAGTTCCACAGCTACGCTGAGGTTCCCCGCGCCGTGGCCGACGAGATCGTCCAGAAGGCCAAGGGCGAGTAACACTTCTGGGTGCCGGCCCCCGAGCATGCGACGGGGCCGGCTCCCAGGTCACCTACAACTTCACATTCCCTCTCTACTAAACTGAGATTCACACCCGTAGAGAACCGGTCGCAATCCAGTGCCCGGCACCTCTACAACGACGTCCTGAGGAGGACCCAGTGGCTAAGGCCAAGTTCGAGCGGACCAAGCCGCACGTCAACATCGGAACGATCGGTCACGTCGACCACGGCAAGACCACGCTCTCCGCAGCGATCTCGAAGGTGCTTGCTGACAAGTACCCGTCCGACACCAACGTGCAGCGCGACTTCGCTTCCATCGACTCGGCGCCGGAAGAGCGCCAGCGTGGTATCACCATCAACATCTCGCACATCGAGTACGAGACCCCGAAGCGCCACTACGCGCACGTCGACGCGCCCGGTCACGCCGACTACGTCAAGAACATGATCACCGGTGCCGCTCAGATGGACGGCGCGATCCTCGTGGTCGCCGCCACCGACGGCCCGATGGCTCAGACCCGTGAGCACGTTCTGCTCGCCAAGCAGGTCGGCGTCCCCTACCTGCTCGTCGCGCTGAACAAGTCCGACGCGGTCGACGACGAGGAGATCCTGGAGCTCGTCGAGCTCGAGGTCCGTGAGCTGCTCTCCAGCCAGGGCTTCGACGGCGACGAGGCTCCGGTCGTTCGCGTCTCCGCTCTCAAGGCCCTCGAGGGCGACGAGAAGTGGACGCAGGCCATCCTCGACCTGATGCAGGCTGTCGACGACAGCGTGCCGGACCCCGAGCGTGACCGCGACAAGCCGTTCCTGATGCCCGTCGAGGACGTCTTCACGATCACCGGTCGTGGAACCGTCGTCACGGGTCGCGCCGAGCGTGGCACGCTGGCCATCAACTCCGAGGTCGAGATCGTCGGACTCCGTCCGACCGTCAAGACCACGGTCACGGGTATCGAGATGTTCCACAAGCAGCTCGACGAGGCCTGGGCCGGCGAGAACTGTGGTCTGCTGCTCCGCGGCACCAAGCGTGAGGACGTCGAGCGCGGCCAGGTCATCGTGAAGCCGGGTTCGGTCACGCCGCACACCGACTTCGAGGGCACCGCGTACATCCTGTCCAAGGACGAGGGTGGCCGCCACAACCCCTTCTACACGAACTACCGCCCGCAGTTCTACTTCCGTACCACCGACGTCACCGGCGTCATCTCGCTGCCCGAGGGCACCGAGATGGTCATGCCCGGCGACACCACCGACATGACGGTCGAGCTGATCCAGCCGATCGCCATGGAGGAGGGCCTCGGCTTCGCCATCCGTGAGGGTGGTCGTACGGTCGGCGCCGGTACGGTGACGAAGATCATCAAGTAAGCATCTGCTTCCTGCGAAAGGGTCGGGCCTTCGGGTCCGGCCCTTTCGTCGTCTCCGGATGCCCCCCGCCCCCGTCGCGCAGATATATTCACTTGAACAAAACACTTCGTGTCTTGTAGTGTGATCTTGCTGTGCTGAGCACAGCCGGCAGGCATGCGTCCGAGCCCTGAGTCGGACCGGCGCTGCGGCGGTCGAAGGAACCCGAAGCTCCTTCGACCCGCCGGGCGCAGTCACGCCTGCGCGAAGGGGAGAGCCCGCGCATCGGGGAAGGGTGCGTGGGACCAAGGGGAGCATCACCATGCGTTCGACCATGCGTCGGAAGACTTTCACGCGCGCCCGGAGCCTGACGGCCGTCACCGCCGTCCTCTCCCTGATCGCCGGGGCTCTGGTGGTCGGTGCGACCGCTCAGATGGCCGCGGCCCAGGAGTGGACGCCGACGGTGACGATGAACGCCGTCGATTCGTCCGGAGGGAAGAAGGACTTCATCCTCGCGGGCGATCCCGTGGACTTCGACGTCGCGGTCTCGAACCCGGCGAACGGCGCGGGGGGCAAGCAGTTCAACCTCAGCCTCATGGCGGTCGCGCCCGCCAGCGTGCAGCTCGCCGACTCCGGGGCCTTCGGTGCAGCCAAGGTCTACCCGGCGGGCAGCATCCTGCCGAACGCCACCCGGACCGCGCAGAGCGCGCCGGCCGACTGCGCAGCGATCGGACTCGTCGCCGCCCCCGTCGACTCGAAGACGCCCTTCCTGTGCGCCGTGCCCGACGGGCAGCAGGTGTTCGTGTGGTCGAATGTGAACGATCTCCCGCAGGGCGGCACGGTGTCGGCTCGCATCCGCCTCACCGTCGACGAAGCGGTCTCGCCGGTCGGCGCGACCGTGCCGTTCGCCATCCGCGCGTTCACGAGCAACGACCCCACGCGCATCCCGACCTTCGACGGCTCGGCGAGCGTGTCGCGCACGGGTGACCACACGTCTGCCGCGGGCAGCGCGAGCGCCGAGGTGAAGATCGGTGCCCTGCGCATCGTGAAGACCGAGCCGAGCGCCGAAGCCGAGCTGCTGCGCGGTGCCCACGACCACCCCACCGAGTACACGCTGCGCGTGACGAACACCGACCGCGCCGCCACGAACGCCGTCGTCGTCACCGACTACCTGCCCGCCGGTCTCGAGTATCTCGGGGCGGGTCGCGGCGACGACAACTCCGCCGCTCGCGAGTACCCGACCGCCGCGGCCCTCGATGCCGGCGCGACGTCCGGCGAGGTCGTCGAGACCGTGCAGGTGTCGGACGGCGAGGCCCGCACGCTCGACCTCCCCGGTGCCGGTGTGTACACCAAGGTGACCTGGACGATCGGCGACCTCCCGGCCGGAGCCGAGCGGGAGATCCGCTACCGCGCCGCGGTGCCGCTGTTCGAGAACGCGCTCTGGGCCGACGGCACCGCGCCGAGCCCGCAGAGCGGCGAGCAGGCGGCGAACCTCAGCAACAACACCGGGCCTTCGACGCGCCACGGTTCGACCGTCGTGCCCGCGGGCGCCCAGAGCCAGCGCAACGTCGCGCACGCCGCCGGTACCTACCAGGGCCCGGTGCTGAACGACGATCCGGCTCTGCGTGCCGTCGCCGATCATGATTCCGAGATCGTCGACGCCGTCGACGTGCGGGTGCTGAAGAGCGTCGACAGTGGCGACACCTTCGACACGGGCGTCCTGGCCGTGTACTCCGTGCAGGTGGACGTCAGCGAGTACGTCGACGCGAGCGACATCGTGCTCACCGACGTCATCCCCAACGGCCTCTGCCCGGCGTTCCCCGTCGCGGCGGACGGCGTGCGGCTGATGATCGCCGGCGAGACGGTGAGCTCCGACGCCTGGAACGGCGCCGTGCCCGGAGACGCCTGCACGTACCCGTCGGCCGGGGCGGGCGCCGAGCTCTCCGACGATCTGTCCCTCGTCTCGATCGACTACGCGCCCGAGGCGGGCACGTTCAGGATCGTGTTCGGCGTCGACGACATCCCCGCGAACGGCACCCTCACGGCGAAGTACACGGCGATGCAGCGCTCCAACTACACCGGCGGCAACGGCGGCACGAGTGCCGGCGACAGCTTCGTCAACCACGTCGAGGTGACCGCGCGCACCCAGCCGATCGCCGCGATCGCGAACGACCCCGTGCTGTCGGACCGTGTGGGTGGTGCGTTCTTCACCTGGGACGACTCCTCCGCGACGATCGCTTCAGGACACAGCACGCTGACGAAGACCGTGCTCGAGCGCGGCGAGGAGCTCACCACCGCCCGGTCGGCATGGACCTCGCAGGCCACACGCCCGTTCTCGCCCGGCGACACCGTCTGGTACCGCGTCGAGTTGCAGCTCGCCCGCGGCATCGACTCGCGCAATGTCGAGCTGACCGACTACCTGCCCGAGGGCATCGCCTTCCGCGACGTGCTCTACACCTGGAACGGCATCCCCGGGTCGCCCGCGCCGTCGGCCCCGGTCGCCCGGGGCATCGAAGGCTTCCCCGAGGCCTTCGTGCCGAGCCCGCAGACCACCGCGAACTCCCTGACCTGGACGCTCGGGTCGCACAACCGCAGCGCGAGCGGCGACCGCTTCATGCCGGCCGGCAGCACCGTCACCGCGTACATCGCAGGCGAGGTCGTCGGCCAGTCCGCGTCGCCGGACGAGGTCGACAACCCCAAGAACCAGGCCAAGTACCTGCAGGTGAACGTCGACCGCGCGATCGAGTTCGGACGCGCCGATGCCGGCATCGACCTCGACTGGGGTTCGACGCTGACCAAGGGCATCCGTGCGGTGAACGGCGACGTCATCGGCGGGACCTTCGGCGACCGGGTGGACTCGCGTCAGGTCGTCCAGACCGACAAGGTCGAGTACCGCCTCGACGTCCGGACCCCGCAGAACCCGACCACCGACTACCTGGTGTGGGACGTGCTCCCCGCCGGTGTCACGAAGGAGGACGTGCGCGGGTTCACCGCCGAGCTCGTCGACGGTGCGCAGAGCACCCCGCTGACCGCCGGCCAGTCGGATGCCGTCGCCTACGACCCGGGTGAGATGCCGCTCGGCATCCGTCCCCAGGTCGGGCTCGAGAACCGCTCGATCATCGTCTGGAACGTGAGCGCGACCGTCTCGGGGTCGACCCCGGATGCGGCCGGCACCGGTGTGGTGCGGGGCCTCTCGCTCGGCTACACGCTCGTCGTGCCGACCGGCGTCGCCGGCGGCGGTGCCGCCGCGCAGGTGAACCAGCAGTACGTCAACACCGCCGGGATCGTCAGCTACGGCATCGAGAACTCGGCGACGCGCACGACCACGATCGTGCCGCAGCGCGATGGCGGCGGCCAGCAGCTGACCACCCGCACGCCGCAGGACGGCGAGGTGCGCGTGTCCGACGTGGACACGGTCGACGCCGCCGAGGTGCACCTGCCCGATGTCGACGTGCGCAAGAAGCTCATCTCCACCGAGGTCGGCCCGACGACGGGGACCCCGTTCGGCGAGAACGCCCTCACCGGAAGCCGCAACGGAGCATCCCAGATCGTGCAGGGCGAACACGCGACCTTCGAGTACTCCCTGACCATCCCGGCCCGCACGACGATCACGAATGCCGTGCTGTCGGACGGCGGCCGACTTTCCCTCGGCTCGGGCGACGTCGCGTACGAGTACGTCGACGGCAGCGCTGAGTTCTTCGGGCCGGACGACGCGCCCATCGAGGTGCGCGACGAGGCGGACGGGTTCCGCACCGCCGAGACGCAGGGGAGCACGCACGGCGTGCTGACCTTCCCGTCGACCTACACCAACGACACCGCCGACGCGCAGACCTTCCGCGTGCGGGTGACCGTCTGGGTGAAGGACCGCGACGCGGCGAATCCGACGGCGACGCAGATCGCCGACGGAGCCTCGTTGACCAACACCGCGACCGTGACGTTCGGCGACCCGAACGGCGTCGCCGGCAGCCGCCTCACCCGCACCGCCTCGGCGTCGGTGGCGTTCGCCGAGCCGGCGCCCCGAGTCACGAAGACCGCGTCGTCGGCGACGGTCTCCGCAGCGGGCACCGTCGACTACACGATCGTCGCCCAGAACGGCGCGAACCGGGTCTCGCTGTACGACAACGTCGTGCTCGACTGCGTGCCCGGCGAGATCACGCCGAGCAAGCTCACCGCGAGCGTCGGCACGGTCCGCGTGCTCGACCGCACCTGCACCATCGCGACGTCTGGAGCGATCCAGCCCGACACCGGCACCGGCAAGCTCATCGAGTGGAGCATCCCCGAGATCTCGGGCACCGGCCCCACCGGCGCCCCCACGCTGACCTACACCGGCACCGTCCAGGCGCAGGCCGGCGGTGGCTCGACGTTCACGAACCGCGCCGAGCTCACCGGGCACACCCTGCCGGCATCGCTCGGCGGCGACGACACCTCCGCCCGGCGCGGCACCGTTACGGCGGCCGCCAACCGGACCGTGACGATGCCCGACGCGACGATCACCAAGACTCCGTCGAGCGCGTCGGCCCCGGTCGGCGACGTGGTCACCTACACCGTGACGACGACGCTGCCCTCCGCGACGAACTTCTACGACGCCACGCTCACCGACACGCTGCCCGCCGGCGTGGACTTCCTGCCCGGCGGCACGCACACCGAGGTCGTCGACTGGCGCGGGGCGCCCGACGCTCCCGCGATCGGAGCCCCGCAGCTCAACGGCCGCACCCTCTCGTGGACGATCGGCCCCGACGACGTGCTCGCCTGGAGCACGGCGCGCACGATCACCGTCACCTACCAGGCACGCCTCGCGCCGGATGCGGTGGCCGCCGCTCCGTCGAACACCGCGGCCTTCACCTGGAGCAAGATCGACGGATCCACCGCGACCGCCGACCGCCGCACCGCGCAGACCACCGCATCGGTGACCCTGCTCAACCCCCGCGTGACCGTCGCCAAGCTGGTGAAGGCCACGAGTGCGGCCGATGCCACGTACGCGGCGACCGCCGCGGGTGACCCCGACCAGTCGTTCACCTTCCGCGTGCGGCTGACGAACGCGGGCAACACTCCTGCGTACGGCATCACCGTCACCGACACCGTGCCCGCGGGCCTGCGAGTCGACACCACGCAGGCGGCGTTCGCCGGCGCGATGTTCTCCGACGAGACGGCGATCCGCGAGGGTCGCGGTGGCACGGTGCGCTGGGTGCTTGCCGGGCCGCTCAGCAACCTGACCCCGTCGAACACCACCGATCTGACCTACCGCGGCACGTTCGTCTCGTCGTCCGAACTGCGCGCGACTGCTCTCGCCAACACCGCGACCGTGACGCAGTACGCGTCCGCCGCGACCGGCGGATGGGTCTACCGACCCGGCACGGGCACGGTGCCCGGTGGTGCGGCCGTGTCGAACACGAACACGGTCTCCACGGCATCCGTCACGCCGCGCTTCCCGCAGGTCACGTTCGCGAAGAGCGCGACCGACGGCACGCGGGCCTTCCTGGGGGAGGCGTTCTCGTGGACCCTCCAGGCGAGCAACGGCGGCGCCGGAGTCGCGCAGACCGTCACGCTCGTCGACACCCTGCCCTCGAACTGGGAGTACGACACCTCCGTCACCCCGCGCCTCAGCGTGAGCGGCGCCGCGGCCGTCGACCTCGCCGCACCGACGATCACGACGCAGAACGGCCGCCAGGTGCTGACCTGGACGCTCGGCACGTCCGGCAGCGTCCTGCTGCCGGGCACGGTGGGCAGCACGACCGCCGCCCAGCGCACCCTGAAGGTCGTGTTCTCGGCCAAGCCGCTGGCGGATGCTGTCACCACCAACGGATCCGGGCTGTCGACGAACCACGTCAACACCCTCAGCGGATCGGTGACCGACTCGACCGGCGCGCAGCGGAACGCCGCGGTCTCGGGCTACGCCGGCGCGAACGCGCAGGCGAACGCGCAGATCGCCCGTGCCGACCTGAAGGTCGTCAAGGCGGCGATCGGCGGCGACACGACGGGCACCTGGATCGCCGGTGAGACCGTGCGCTCCGGCTACACGCAGCCCCAGTGGCGCATCAGCGTCACGAACCAGGGACCGGATGCCGCGAACGGACCGTTCACGGTGACCGACACCTCGGAGCTCCCCGCCGGGGTGACGACCGGGGCGTTCACCGCCCGGTACTTCGCCTCCACGAGCGACACCTCGGGGACGGCACTGACCCTCAGCGGCACGGGCACCGCAGGCGACCCGTTCGTCGTCGGCGACGCGGGGCGCACGCTCGCCGCGAACGGGTCCGACCGCATCGAGCTGACCGCGAACGTCGCGGTCGCCGCGACCGCGACCGGTACGGCGGAGAACACCGCCGCCGCGACGAGCCGCACCTACGAGGCTCCGGCCGACATCACGAAGGACAACCGTTCGGTCGCCTCGCGTGCGATCGCGACCTCGGCCGACCTCTCGGTGCAGAAGACCGTGAACACGGCAGAGGTGACCGCCGGTCGCCCCATCACGTGGAACATCGCGGTGCGCAACAACGGCCCGTCGTCGGCAGCGTCGACGAGCGGCGCGCGCATCACCGTGACCGACACGATCCCGGCCGGCATCACCGCCGTGCAGGACCCGTCCGCGGACCTCACCTCGTGGACGGCGACAGCCTCCGACGGCTGGCCGGCCACCGCCGGCGACACCATCACCTGGACCTACACGGGTGCAACGCTGCCCGTCGGCCCTGCGCAGAGTCTCTCTCTGACCGGGCTGGTCGCACCGTCGTGGGCCGGGGGAGCGGTCGCCAACACGGCGACGGTGACCGCGGGAGCGACGAGCGACCCGACGCCGGCGAACAACACGTCGACGGTGACCGTCACGCCCGGTGATGCCACCACGCTGGCCGTCACCAAGACCCGCGTCATGAACGACGGCGGCGTCTGGAAGGATGCCGCGCAGTACGGCGCGGCCCTTCCCGAGCTCGTCGCGGGCGAGACGATCGCCTACCGGGTCGTCGTCACCAACAACGGCCCCGCCGACGCGCGCGGTGTGCGGGTGGTCGATGAGGTGCCGAGCATGCTCTCCTACGACTCGGTCGTGCACGAGAAGGGCACGTGGACCCGCACGGCGGGCCCGGGCGCTCACGACACGTTCGCGCTGGGCGGCACGATCCAGACCGCGACCGGCGACGACACCCGTTCGTTCGTCGTGGTCTACACGGTGGACTCGACGCTCGCGCCGGGCGCGGTGGTCGAGAACACCGTCGTGGCCTCGGCCACGAACGCCACGAACGCCCCGCGCGACATCGCCACGACGGCATCCGACCGGGTTGCCGACCTGTCGATCGTCAAGCAGGCGCTCGACGCCGACAGCGCACCTGTTCCCGCGGGCACGATCCCCGAGGTCACCGCAGGCACCCAGACGCGCTTCGCCCTCACCGTCACGAACGACGGCCCGAGCAGCTCGAGTGCGCCCATCTCGATCACCGACCGCCTGCCGGCGGGGATGACGTACGTCTCGTCGACGATCGACGTCCCGGGTTCCGGCGCGGGTGCGGCCACGCCGGTCGTGAGCGCCGACGGGCGTTCCCTCGCCTGGGAGGCGGTGACCGGCACGGGCACGCTCGCGGTCGGACAGACCGTGGTCGTCGTGGTGACGGCCGCCGTCGCGCCCGACGTGCGCGAGCAGCGTCTCGTGAACGTCGCCGACGTCACCGCTCCGGAGGACTCCGACCCGTCGAACAACCACGCCGAGGCGTCGGTCGACATCGTGACGCTCGCCGAGATGTCGATCGTGAAGACCGTCGCCGACGGCCCCTGGATCGCCGGAACCGATGTGACCTACACGATCACGGTCGACAACGATGGCCCCTCGGTCGCCGATGCGTTCGTCTCGGATCTGCTGCCGGCCGGCCTCACCGCCGTGTCGATCAGCGGTGCCGGGTGGGATTGCGACCCCGTCGACCTCGACTGCGAGCGCGTCGGGCACCCCGTGGGGGAGAGCACGATCACCGTCGTGGCTCGCGTCGCCTCGAGCGTGCCGACGGGAGAGGAGCTCGTCAACACCGCCGACCTGACCTGGACCGACAGTCGCAGCACGTCGCCGCATGAAGACAGCGACGCCGCGGCGATCGAGGTCACCACCCGCGCCGACCTGCAGGTGACCAAGACCGCGTTCGACGAGCGTGGCGAGACGACCGACGTCGCCGTGGCGGGCGAGACCGCCCGCTACCGCATCTCGGTCGACAACGTGGGCCCGAGCGATGCGGTCGGACCTCTGACCGTGGTCGACGCGCTGCCCGCGGGCATGCGCTTCGAGCGGATGCTCGGAGACGCGGCCGACGTCTGGGCCGTGGTGGCCGACGACGCCGACCCGCAGGTCGTGACGTTCGTGCAGCTGCCGCCGAGCGCGGGCCTCGCGAACGGGGCGACGGCGCCGTCGATCGAGTTCGAGGTGACGGTCGACAAGTCCATCGCGACGGGGACCGTGCTGACCAACGTGGCCACCGCCACGTCCGGCACGCCGGACCCGAACCCGACGAACGACTCCGGCCGCGCCGACCTCACGGTGACGCGCGCGGTCGACCTGTCGATCACGAAGGTGCACGACGCATCGGCGGTCCGCATCGGCGATGCGCTGCCGTTCTCGCTGCAGGTCGCCAACGCCGGGCCGTCCGAGGCCTCCGACATCGTCGTGACCGACGTCGTGCCGGCGGGGCTCACGGTGCTCACCGAGGTGGGCGACGAGGTCGGCGACGACTGGACCGTCGAGTCGATCACCCCGGTCGATGCCGACGATCCGGCCGCCGGTACCCGGGTGACGGCGCGGTACGCCCTCACCGTCGCTCCGGCTGCGACCGCATCCGAGCTGACGCTGCGCACCCGTGTCGAGGTCGCCGCCTACCCGCAGGTCGTGAACACGGCGTCGGTGACGGCGGCCGAGATCACCGACGCGACGCCCGATCGCACCCCGGCGGACAACTCCGTCGAGGATGCCGTCGTGGTGCCGCCGATGGCGGCGCTGGTCGTCACCAAGACGGCGGCGGGGCAGCTCAAGGTGGGCACGGCGGGGGAGTACCGGATCGTCGTGCGCAACGACGGGCCCACGGCCGACCCCGGCCCCGTGACGGTTACGGATGCGCTTCCCGACGGGCTGACCTTCGCGTCGTCTCCCGACGAGGGCGTGCAGGTCGACGGCCGCATCGTGACGTGGACGCTGGCCGACGGAGTGGCTGCCGGCGAGCAGGTGGAGCTGACGTTGCGCGTGAACGTCGGCGAGGCCGCGTACCCGTCGGTGAGCAACGCCGTGGTGGTCGAATCGCCGACCGAGCAGACTGACGACGCCGTGCTGACGGCGGTGTCGACGAGCGACGTGCAGGCCGCCGATCCGCTGGCGACGACGGGTGCCGAGATGACGTGGGGGATGGTGCTGCTGGCGCTGCTCCTGCTGCTGTCGGGAGGGTTCTTCGCGGCATACCGCCGTCGTCGCCCTTCCGCCCCGGCCGCGATCTCTGCAGAATGAGGATGCGCCGGAACCGCTCCGGCGCATCCTGAACGCAAGGGGACGAGCATGGCCATCGACGACGCCGTGAACAAGGGCAAGGACTTCCTGGAGCAGAACAAGGACAAGATCGCCGATGCGGTGAAGAGCGAGCAGGCCGAGGACATCAGCGACAAGGTGCTCGACGGCGTCGCCGACTTCGCCAAGAAGATCGCCCCCGGAGCGGCCGAGAAGATCGACGAGATCCGCGACGCGGCCGACAAGCAGATCGGCAACCAGTAGCCGATGACATGAGGGCGGTGCCCCCCTTGCCTGGGGGGCACCGCCCTTCGTCGTCTCCGCGGCACGCGCGATGCGATATACCGGCGGATGCTCGCGTCGGTGCCGCAGCGCCCGTAGACTTCTCGTGGCCGCACTGGGGATAGGGCGGCCGGGGAGAACCGGAGGGGTCCGGCCTCCCGACGCACGCGGCTCGGCCGCGTCGACACTGGGGAACGACCATGGGGATCATCACGCGACGCGCTCGGTCATCGAGTTCCGCGACACCCCGCACGCGCGGCGGGTTCTCCGCCGCGCCCTCGTCTCCGGTCGCGCGACGCTCGTCGGTCGCGTCCTCGATCGGGGATGCCGGCGGCCCTTCCCGCCGGCATCCTCGCGTCCGGTGCCTCCCCCTCGTGCCGGACGCCCTCCCCGAACGGGGTGGGGCATGGGGATGCCCCGCCCCGTTCTCAGGGACCGGGATCGCGCTGCTCGACACCGTTCGGTGAGCGCGACACGCCCGGGTTTGCGCAAGTGAAATACCCCGTGGCAGAATAGACAGGTTCGACATTTCGGTGCGCTCAGCGTGCGCCGGATCACTGCCAGGGCAGTGCATAGGCGGCGTCTCCTCGAGAGATGCAGGGTTCTAGGCCGCGGGCAGGACAACACAATCCCCGACACCCCTCCCGGCGAGGGTTCCGCCGTGCGCGGCGGAGGTCGGCATCTTCCCGCCGTGAGGCGGGGGAATGACAGCAAAACAGTGGTGCAGCAGATCGACTCGCGAGGGTCGGCCATGTGCCGAGGCGCGAACAGCGCCGACGTGCGTCCAATGCCCCAGGGTCACCCGGCCCCGGTCGGTAAGACGCTTAAAGAGAGTGAGCAGACAATGGCGGGACAGAAAATCCGCATTCGCCTGAAGTCGTACGACCACGAGGTCATCGACTCGTCGGCACGCAAGATCGTCGACACCGTGACCCGTGCGGGCGCGACCGTCGTCGGCCCCGTGCCGCTTCCGACCGAGAAGAACGTCGTGTGCGTCATCCGGTCGCCCCACAAGTACAAGGACAGCCGCGAGCACTTCGAGATGCGCACCCACAAGCGTCTGATCGACATCGTCGACCCGACGCCCAAGGCCGTCGACTCGCTGATGCGTCTCGACCTCCCGGCCGACGTCAACATCGAGATCAAGCTCTGAGGTCCGACATGGTTGACATCAACGCAAAGATTTCCAAGGGCATGCTCGGCACGAAGCTCGGCATGACCCAGGTGTGGAACGAGAACGGCAAGCTCGTTCCCGTCACCGTCATCGAGCTCGCACCCAACGTGGTCACGCAGGTTCGCACGCCCGAGAAGGACGGCTACAACGCCGTGCAGATCGCGTACGGCCAGATCGACCCCCGCAAGGTGAACAAGCCCCTCTCGGCTCACTTCGAGGCCGCCGGCGTCACGCCGCGTCGCCACGTGACCGAGATCCGCACCGCGGACGCCGCCGACTACTCGCTGGGCCAGGAGCTCACGGTCGACGGCACGTTCGAGGCCGGCCAGCTCGTCGACGTCGTCGGCACGAGCAAGGGCAAGGGCTTCGCCGGTGTCATGAAGCGTCACAACTTCAAGGGCGTCTCGGCATCGCACGGTGCGCACCGCAACCACCGCAAGCCCGGCTCCATCGGCGCATCGTCGACCCCGAGCCGCGTCTTCAAGGGCATGCGCATGGCCGGCCGTATGGGTGGCGAGCGCGTGACCGTCCTCAACCTCACGGTGCACGCCATCGACATCGAGAAGGGTCTGATGCTCGTCAAGGGCGCCGTCCCCGGTGCTCGTGGCCGCATCGTCTACGTCCGCAACGCAGTGAAGGGTGCCTGATCATGGCTGACTCGACTCTCGCGCTCGACGTCCTCAAGGCCGACGGCAAGAAGGCCGGCTCCATCGAGCTGCCCGCCGCGCTCTTCGACGTCAAGACGAACATCCCGCTGATCCACCAGGTCGTCGTCGCGCAGCTCGCGGCGGCTCGCCAGGGAACCCACTCGACCAAGCGTCGCGGTGAGGTCTCCGGTGCCGGTCGCAAGCCCTTCAAGCAGAAGGGCACGGGTAACGCCCGTCAGGGCTCGATCCGCGCACCGCACATGACCGGTGGTGGCATCGTGCACGGCCCGAAGCCGCGCGACTACTCGCAGCGCACGCCCAAGAAGATGATCGCCGCCGCCCTCCTGGGTGCGCTCAGCGACCGCTTCCGCGGCGACCGCGTCCACGCCATCGAGTCCTTCGGGATCGACGGGACGCCCTCGACCAAGACCGCGGTGAACTTCCTCACCAACGTCGTCTCGTCGAAGAACGTCCTCGTCGTCATCGAGCGCGGCGATGAAGTGACGCTGAAGAGCATCCGCAACCTGTCGAACCTGCACGTGCTGACGTTCGACCAGCTCAACGCCTACGACGTGCTCGTCTCCGACGACATCGTCTTCACCCAGGCCGCTCTCGAGGCGTTCATCTCCTCGAAGACCGGCGCCAACCAGGAGGTCTCCGCATGAGCGAGCAGGCATCTGTTCTCCAGACGGCCCTGAACAAGGACCCGCGCGACATCATCCTGAAGCCGGTCGTGTCCGAGAAGAGCTACGGGCTCATCGACGAGGGCAAGTACACCTTCCTCGTCGACCCGCGCGCTTCGAAGACCGAGATCAAGCTCGCCATCGAGAAGATCTTCGGCGTCAAGGTCGCGTCCGTCAACACGCTCAACCGCGTCGGCAAGGCCCGTCGCACCCGCTTCGGCACCGGCAAGCGCAAGGACACCAAGCGCGCCATCGTGACCCTGAAGTCGGGCACCATCGACATCTTCACGGCAATCGGCTGATCCGGGGGATAAAGGACAATCATGGCAATTCGCAAGTACAAGCCCACGACCCCGGGCCGTCGCGGCTCGTCGGTGGCTGACTTCGCCGAGATCACCCGATCGACGCCCGAGAAGTCGCTGCTGCGCCCGCTCTCCAAGACCGGTGGTCGCAACAACCAGGGCCGCATCACGACCCGTCACATCGGTGGTGGCCACAAGCGCCAGTACCGCGTCATCGACTTCCGTCGCAATGACAAGGACGGCGTGAACGCCAAGGTCGCGCACATCGAGTACGACCCCAACCGCACCGCGCGCATCGCGCTGCTGCACTACTTCGACGGCGAGAAGCGCTACATCCTCGCGCCGGCGAAGCTGAAGCAGGGCGACGTCGTCGAGTCCGGCGCCGGCGCCGACATCAAGCCGGGTAACAACCTGCCGCTGAAGAACATCCCGACGGGTACCGTCATCCACGCGATCGAGCTCCGCCCCGGCGGCGGCGCGAAGATGGCGCGTTCGGCCGGTGCATCCGTCCGTCTCGTCGCCAAGGACGGCCCCTACGCCCAGCTGCGTCTGCCCTCGGGCGAGATCCGCAACGTCGATGCGCGCTGCCGCGCGACCATCGGCGAGGTGGGCAACGCCGAGCAGTCGAACATCAACTGGGGCAAGGCCGGCCGCATGCGCTGGAAGGGCGTCCGCCCGACCGTCCGCGGTGTCGCGATGAACCCGGTCGACCACCCGCACGGTGGTGGTGAGGGCAAGACGTCCGGTGGACGTCACCCCGTCTCCCCGTGGGGTCAGGCTGAGGGTCGCACCCGTCACGCCAACAAGGAAAGCGACAAGTACATCGTGCGTCGTCGTAACGCCGGCAAGAAGCGCAAGTAGGAGTAAGAGAAGATGCCTCGCAGTCTTAAGAAGGGCCCCTTCGTCGACGAGCACCTGCTTCGCAAGGTGGTCGTGCAGAACGAAGCCGGCACCAAGAACGTCATCAAGACCTGGTCCCGTCGGTCCATGATCATCCCGGCCATGCTGGGTCACACGATCGCGGTCCACGACGGACGCAAGCACATCCCCGTGTTCGTGTCCGAGACCATGGTCGGTCACAAGCTGGGCGAGTTCGCGCCCACCCGCACCTTCCGCGGCCACGAGAAGGACGACAAGAAGGGGCGGCGCCGCTAATGGTCGAATCGATCGCACGCGTGAAGCACATCCGCGTGACCCCGCAGAAGGCTCGTCGTGTCGTCGCGCTCATCAAGGGCAAGCAGGCTCAGGAGGCTCTCGCCATCCTGAAGTTCGCGCAGCAGAGCGCCAGCGAGCCGATCTACAAGCTCGTCGCGTCGGCCATGGCCAACGCGTCGGTGAAGGCGGATCGCGATGGAGAGTTCCTCGACGAGCAGGACCTGTACGTGAAGAACGCGTACGTCGACGAGGGCACGACGCTCAAGCGCTTCCAGCCCCGTGCACAGGGTCGCGCTTTCCAGATCAAGAAGCGCACGAGCCACATCACGGTCGTGCTCTCCACGCCGGAGGCGGCTCCGACCGCGGCCGGCGACAGCAACAAGAAGGCGAGCAAGTAATGGGACAGAAGGTAAACCCCTACGGCTTCCGCCTCGGCATCACCACGGACCACGTGTCGCGCTGGTTCTCGGACTCGACGAAGCCGGGTCAGCGTTACGCCGACTACGTGGCCGAGGACATCAAGATCCGTCGTCTGCTGCAGACGCAGCTCGACCGCGCCGGCGTCTCGAACATCGAGATCGAGCGCACCCGTGACCGCGTCCGCGTCGACATCCACACGGCCCGCCCGGGCATCGTGATCGGACGTCGCGGCGCCGAGGCCGAGCGCATCCGCGGCGACCTCGAGAAGCTCACCGGCAAGCAGATCCAGCTGAACATCCTCGAGGTCAAGAACCCCGAGGCCGACGCTCAGCTCGTCGCGCAGGGCATCGCCGAGCAGCTGTCTGCTCGTGTGGCGTTCCGTCGCGCGATGCGCAAGGGTCTGCAGGGCGCTCAGCGCGCCGGCGCCAAGGGCATCCGCATCCAGGTCTCGGGCCGTCTCGGCGGCGCCGAGATGAGCCGGTCGGAGTTCTACCGCGAGGGTCGTGTGCCGCTGCACACGCTGCGCGCGAACATCGACTACGGCTTCTACGAGGCCAAGACGACCTTCGGCCGCATCGGCGTGAAGGTCTGGATCTACAAGGGCGACCTCACCAACAAGGAACTCGCACGCGAGCAGGCCAACGCGCCGAAGTCGCGTCGTGACGACCGCGGTGGCGACCGCCGTCGGGCCCCCCGCAACGAGGCCCCCGTCGCAGAAGGAGCGTCCGCCTGATGCTTATCCCCCGCAAGGTCAAGTACCGCAAGCAGCACCACCCCAAGCGTGATGGCCAGGCCACCGGCGGCACGAAGGTCTCCTTCGGCGAGTACGGCATCCAGGCGCTCACGCCGGCGTACGTGACGAACCGTCAGATCGAGTCCGCTCGTATCGCGATGACCCGTCACATCAAGCGTGGCGGCAAGGTGTGGATCAACATCTACCCGGACCGCCCCCTCACGAAGAAGCCCGCCGAGACCCGCATGGGTTCCGGTAAGGGTTCCCCCGAGTGGTGGGTCGCCAACATCAAGCCGGGCCGCGTCCTCTTCGAGGTCGCCGGTGTCAACGAGGAACTCGCTCGCGAGGCACTGACCCGAGCAATTCACAAGCTGCCGCTCAAGGCACGCATCATCAAGCGCGAGGAGGGCGACGCGTAATGGCGATCGGCACCAAGGAGCTCGCTCCGGCAGAGCTCGACACGTTCGAAGACCAGCGCCTCGTTGAGGAGCTGCGCAAGGCCAAGGAGGAGCTGTTCAACCTCCGTTTCCAGTCGGCCACCGGCCAGCTGGAGAGCCACGGCCGCATCCGCGCCGTCAAGCGCGACATCGCGCGCCTCTACACCGTGATCCGCGAGCGCGAGCTGGGCATCCGTGCGACGCCCGCTCCCGTCGAGGCTCCGGCCAAGAAGGCGACCAAGTCGAAGGCGAAGAAGACCGAGGACACCTCGGCCGACGCCGAAGGGAAGGCTGAGTGATGGCCACCAAGAAGGAAGCCGCCGTCGAGGCTGAGCACGCCGCACACGACGTCCGCGACGCGGACGCCCGTGGCTACCGCAAGGCGCGCCGCGGCTACGTCGTGAGCGACAAGATGGACAAGACCATCGTGGTCGAGGTCGAGGACCGCGTGAAGCACCCGCTTTACGGCAAGGTCATCCGCCGCACCTCGAAGGTCAAGGCGCACGATGAGACGAACTCCGCCGGCATCGGCGACCTCGTCCTCATCAACGAGACCCGTCCGCTGAGCGCCACCAAGCGCTGGCGTCTGGTGGAGATTCTGGAGAAGGCCAAGTGATTCAGCAGGAGTCCCGCCTCAAGGTCGCCGACAACACCGGTGCCAAGGAGCTGCTCACCATCCGCGTTCTCGGTGGCTCGCGCCGCCGGTACGCCGGTGTGGGCGACACCATCGTGGCCACGGTCAAGGACGCGATCCCGGGCGGCAACGTCAAGAAGGGCGATGTGGTCAAGGCCGTCATCGTCCGCACCGTCAAGTCCACGCGCCGTCCCGACGGCTCGTACATCAAGTTCGACGAGAACGCCGCCGTGATCCTGAAGAACGACGGGGAGCCCCGCGGCACCCGTATCTTCGGACCGGTCGGTCGTGAGCTTCGCGACAAGAAGTTCATGAAGATCGTCTCGCTGGCGCCGGAGGTTATCTAAGTCATGGCGAAGATCAAGAAGGGTGACCTGGTTCAGGTCATCACGGGCGCCAAGCCCGAGCGCGGCGGAGACCGCGGCAAGCAGGGCAAGGTCCTCGAGATCCTTGCCGAGCGCAACCGCATCATCGTCGAGGGCGTGAACTACGTCACGAAGCACACCCGCGTCGGCCAGACGCAGCGTGGCACCAAGACCGGAGGGCTCGAGACCGTCGAGGCCCCCATCCACATCTCGAACGTCGCACTCGTCGACCCCTCGACCAAGAAGCCGACCAAGGTCGGCCACCGGGTCGAGGAGCAGACCAAGGACGGCGTCAAGCGCACCGTCCGCGTGCGGTTCGCGAAGAAGTCAGGTAAGGACCTCTGATGGCAAGCACCGACGCCGCGGTGGCTGGCAAGATCCAGCCCCGCCTGAAGGCGAAGTACAACGCCGAGATCAAGAAGGCGATGCAGGAAGAGTTCGGTTACGCGAACGTCATGCAGATCCCCGGACTGGTCAAGGTCGTCGTCAACACGGGTGTCGGCGAGGCGGCTCGCGACAGCAAGGTGATCGAGGGTGCGGTCGACGACCTCACCAAGATCACCGGCCAGAAGCCGATCGTCACCAAGGCTCGCAAGTCGATCGCGCAGTTCAAGCTGCGCGAGGGCCAGGCCATCGGCGCGCACGTCACCCTCCGCGGTGACCGCGCGTGGGAGTTCCTGGACCGCCTGGTCTCGCTCGCCCTGCCCCGTATCCGCGACTTCCGCGGCCTCTCGGCCAAGCAGTTCGACGGCAACGGCAACTACACCTTCGGTCTCCAGGAGCAGAGCGTGTTCCACGAGATCGACCAGGACCGCATCGACCGGGTCCGTGGTTTCGACATCACCGTCGTCACCACGGCGAAGACGGACGACGAGGGTCGGGCACTGCTCCGTCACCTCGGCTTCCCGTTCCGCTCGGAAGACGCACAGGCGTAACACCTCTCGACGGGCTCAGTGGTCTCGTGTCACTGAGCCCGTCTATGTGTGCGTACAATTGAAGATTGCGTGCTCATCGCAGGCCGTCTGTCGTGTAACGGCAGCCGGAACCTCATGAACGAAAGAAGAACACAATGACAATGACAGACCCGGTCGCAGACATGCTGACCCGTCTGCGCAACGCGAACTCGGCGCACCACGACTCCGTGACCCTGCCGTCGAGCAAGCTCAAGACGCACATCGCCGAGATCCTCCAGCAGGAGGGCTACATCGCCGGCTGGGAGACGTCCGACGCCCGCGTGGGAACCAACCTCACGCTGACGCTCAAGTACGGCCCCAACCGCGAGCGGTCGATCGCCGGCATCAAGCGCGTGTCGAAGCCCGGCCTGCGCGTGTACGCGAAGTCCACCGAGCTCCCGCGCGTCCTCGGCGGCCTCGGCGTGGCCATCCTGTCCACCTCCTCCGGTCTTCTCACCGACCGTCAGGCCGAGCAGAAGGGCGTGGGCGGAGAAGTTCTCGCCTACGTGTGGTAATTCGAAATGTCGCGTATTGGACGACTTCCCATCGACGTTCCCGCGGACGTGACCGTTTCGGTCAACGGCCGTGAGGTCGCGGTGAAGGGCCCCAAGGGTGAGCTCACCCTCACGGTGGCCAGCCCCATCGAGGTCGCGGTCGAGGAGAACCAGGTTCTGGTCACCCGTCCCGACGACGAGCGCGAGTCGCGGTCGCTCCACGGCCTGACCCGCACGCTCATCAACAACAACATCATCGGCGTGACCCAGGGCTACACCAAGGGTCTCGAGGTCGTCGGCACCGGTTACCGCGTGCAGCAGAAGGGCAGCTCGGTCGAGTTCGCCCTCGGCTTCTCGCACCCGGTCCTGATCGACCCGCCCGCCGGGATCACGCTCACGGTCGAGGGCACGAACAAGCTCACCGTCAGCGGAATCGACAAGCAGGCTGTCGGCGAGGCAGCTGCGAACATCCGCAAGATCCGCAAGCCCGAGCCGTACAAGGGCAAGGGTGTGCGCTACGCCGGCGAGATCGTGCGTCGCAAGGCCGGAAAGAGTGGTAAGTAACCATGGCTCTCAAGTCAAAGTCTGACGCCCGCGCGCGTCGTCACGCCCGCCTTCGCAAGAAGGTCGTCGGCACCGAGGTGCGCCCGCGCCTCGTCGTCAACCGCTCGGCGCGCCACGTCTTCGTGCAGCTCGTCGACGACAGCAAGGGTCACACCGTGGCCTCCGCATCCACGCTCGAGACCGACCTGCGTTCGTTCGAGGGTGACAAGACCGCCAAGGCCCGCAAGGTCGGCGAGCTCGTCGCCGAGCGCGCGAAGGCCGCCGGCGTTTCCGAGGCTGTGTTCGACCGTGGCGGCAACCGCTACGCCGGTCGTGTCGCCGCCATCGCCGAGGGCGCCCGTGAAGGGGGGCTGGCACTGTGAGTGACAACAAGGAGAACGAAGTGACCGAAGCGGCTGCTGCCACTTCCGAGACGGCCGCCGGCACGACGCAGGGCGACTCGACTCGTGACCAGCGCGACGGTCGCCGTGGCGGCCGTGGTGACCGCAACCAGGGTGGCCGCGACCGCAACTCGCGCGACCGTGGCGACAACCAGTTCCTGGAGCGCGTCGTCACCATCAACCGCGTCTCGAAGGTCGTGAAGGGTGGTCGTCGCTTCAGCTTCACCGCTCTCGTGGTCGTCGGTGACGGCAACGGTCTGGTGGGCGTCGGCTACGGCAAGGCCCGCGAGGTGCCCCTGGCGATCTCGAAGGGTGTCGAAGAGGCCAAGCGCAACTTCTTCCGCGTGCCGCGCGTCGGCAGCACCCTCCCGCACCCCGTGCAGGGCGAGGCCGCTGCCGGTGTCGTGCTGCTGCGTCCGGCTGCCGCCGGTACCGGTGTCATCGCCGGTGGTCCCGTCCGCGCCGTGCTCGAGTGCGCCGGCGTCCACGACGTCCTGTCGAAGTCGCTCGGTTCGTCGAACACGATCAACATCGTGCACGCGACCGTCGCCGCTCTGAAGCAGCTCGAGGAGCCCCGTGCGGTTGCCGCGCGTCGTGGCCTCGAGTTCGACCAGGTGGCTCCGGCGCGTCTTGTCCGCGCCGAGGCCGAGGCCATCGCCGCACAGAAGGTAGGTGCCTGATGGCCGCGCGTCTGAAGGTCACGCAGATCAAGTCCAAGGTGAGCGAGAAGCAGAACCAGCGCGACACGCTGCGCAGCCTCGGTCTCAAGCGGATCGGTGACAGCACCGTCCGCCCCGACGACGCGCAGACGCGCGGTTACGTCAAGACCGTCGCCCACCTCGTCAAGGTTGAGGAGATCGACTAATGGCTGAGAAGAACGAGGCCGTCGAGGCCGAGAAGGCCCCGAAGAAGGCTGCGGCCCCCAAGGCCGCCGCCAAGAAGCCCGCCGCGAAGAAGGCGGATGCTCCGGCATCCCGCCCCGGTGTGCTGAAGGTGCACCACCTGCGTCCGGTCCCCGGCGCCAACACCGCGAAGACCCGTGTGGGTCGCGGTGAGGGCTCGAAGGGTAAGACCGCGGGTCGCGGAACCAAGGGCACCAAGGCGCGCAACACCGTGCGCGTCGGCTTCGAGGGTGGGCAGATGCCGCTGCACATGCGCACCCCGAAGCTGCGCGGGTTCAAGAACCCGTTCCGCGTCGAGTACCAGGTCGTGAACCTGGAGAAGCTCGCGGAGCTCTACCCCCAGGGTGGCGACGTCACCATCGGCGACCTGGTCGCCAAGGGTGCGGTTCGCAAGAACGAGAAGGTCAAGGTTCTCGGAAACGGCGACATCGCCGTGAAGCTCACCGTCGCGGTCGACAAGGTCTCGGCTTCGGCCGAGCAAAAGATCGTGGCTGCGGGCGGTTCCGTCAAGTAACCACCTGACAGAAGGGGTCGGACATCGTCCGGCCCCTTCTGTGCTTGCGGATGCCGGTGACCGCGGTTAGGTTACTCTGGTCTTTCAGCCGTCCTTCAGCACGGCAACCCTTTTCAGGAGGAACGTTCTTGTTTAGCGCCATCGCGCGGATCTTCCGCACGCCCGACCTTCGTCGCAAGATCGGTTTCACTCTGGCCATCATCGCGATCTACCGGCTGGGCTCGAACGTCCCCGCTCCGTTCGTGAACTTCCCGAACGTCGAGGAGTGCCTCGCGGTCAGCTCCAGCACCGACGGTCTGCTGGGCCTGGTGAACCTGTTCTCGGGTGGCGCGCTCCTCCAGCTCTCCATCTTCGCGCTGGGTGTGATGCCGTACATCACGGCGACCATCATCACCCAGCTGCTGCGCGTGGTGATCCCGCACTTCGAGGCGCTCCACAAGGAGGGTCAGGCCGGCCAGGCGCGGCTGACGCAGTACACGCGCTACCTCACGATCGCGCTCGCCCTGCTGCAGTCGACGACGCTCATCACGGTGGCGCGCAGCGGCCAGCTCTTCGGAACGACCGACCTCGCCGCGTGCCAGAACCTCCTCACCAACGACGTGTGGTGGGCGCAGCTGCTCATCATCATGGCGATGACCGCCGGAACCGGCCTCATCATGTGGTTCGCCGAGCTGGTCACCGAGCGCGGCATCGGCAACGGCATGTCGCTCCTCATCTTCACCTCGATCGCCGCCACCTTCCCCGGCGCCATGGGTCTCATCTGGCAGACCAAGGGCTTCGAGATCTTCCTGCTCGTGCTGCTCGTCGGCGTGATCGTGATGGCGCTCGTCGTGTTCGTCGAGCAGTCGCAGCGACGCATCCCCGTGCAGTACGCGAAGCGCATGGTCGGGCGTCGCACCTACGGCGGCACGAACACGTACATCCCGATCAAGGTCAACATGGCGGGCGTGATCCCGGTCATCTTCGCCTCGTCGCTGCTGTACATCCCCGCGCTGATCGCCCAGTTCAACACCCCGCAGGACGGCTCGACGCCCGCGCCGTGGGTCACCTGGATCACGACGTACTTCACCACGGGCAACCACCCGATCTACATGGCGGCGTACTTCCTGCTCATCATCGGCTTCACCTACTTCTACGTCGCGATCACCTTCAACCCGGTCGAGGTCGCCGACAACATGAAGAAGTACGGCGGATTCATCCCGGGCATCCGCGCCGGCCGCCCGACCGCGGAGTACCTCGACTACGTGCTCACGCGCATCACCCTTCCCGGGTCGATCTACCTGGGTCTCATCGCGCTGATCCCGCTCATCGCCCTGGCCACGGTCGGCGCGAACCAGAACTTCCCGTTCGGCGGCGCCTCGATCCTCATCATCGTCGGTGTCGGTCTCGAGACGGTCAAGCAGATCGACGCGCAGCTGCAGCAGCGCCACTACGAAGGGCTCCTCCGATGACGGCATCCGCACGGCTCCTGATCGTCGGACCGCAGGGCTCGGGCAAGGGCACGCAGGGCGTGCGCATCGCCGAGACCTTCGGCATCCCGGTCGTCTCGACGGGCGACATCTTCCGCGCCAACATCAAGGGCGGCACCGAGCTCGGCACCCAGGTGACCGAGATCCTCGACCGCGGAGACCTCGTGCCCGATGAGCTCACCAGCGAGATCGTGCGCGACCGCCTGTCGCAGGACGACGCCGCGAACGGCTTCCTGCTCGACGGCTACCCCCGCAACGTCGCCCAGGTCGGTCACCTCGACGAGTTCCTGAACGGTCGCGGCGAGGCGCTGGACGCCGTGCTGCTGCTCGACGTGCCGCGGGCCGAGAGCATCTCGCGTCTCAGCCTGCGCGCCATCGAGCAGGGGCGGTCGGACGACACCGAAGAGGCCATCGCTCACCGTCTCGACATCTACGAGCGCGAGACCGCGCCGATCATCGACGTGTACAGCGAGAAGGGCATCGTCGACCGCATCGACGGCGTCGGCTCGCTCGACGAGATCACCGAGCGCATCGTCGCTGCGCTCGATGCGCGCGGCCTGCGCGTCGCAGTCTGAGCGGCGTCATGTTCCGCCGGTCGATCTACAAGACCCCTGCCCAGCTGCGATCGATGGTCGAGCCCGGCCTCATCACGGCGGCGGCGCTCGACGCCGTCCGTCCGCTGATCCGCGCGGGGGTCAGCACGCTCGAGCTCGACACCGCCGCGGAGCGCGCGATCACGGCGCGCGGGGCCGAGTCGAACTTCCAGCTCGTGAAGGGCTACCACCACACGATCTGCGTGTCGGTGAACGAGCAGGTTGTGCACGGCATCCCCGGCGAACTCGTGCTGCAGCCCGGTGACATCGTCTCGGTCGACTGCGGTGCACAGTTCGAGGGCTGGAACGGCGACAGCGCGATCACGGTCGTCGTGCCCGACGACACCCGCCCCGACGTGGTGGCGAACCGCGAGGAGCTGTCGCGGGTCACCGAGGGCTCGATGTGGGCGGGCATCGCCGCGATGGCGACGGCGTCGCACCTCGGCGAGGTCGGTGCGGCCATCCAGGAGTACATCGAGGCCCAGGGCCCGTCGGCCGTGTCGGGCGAGACCTACGGCATCCTGCGCGAGTACGTCGGCCACGGCATCGGCCGCAAGATGCATGAGGCGCCGAGCGTCTTCAACTACCGCACGCCCGACCCTGGCGCCGAGATCAAGCCCGGCCTGGTCGTCGCGATCGAGCCGATGGTCACGGCGGGCGGTGAGGCGACCTTCATCGAAGAGGACGACTGGACCGTCTCGACCGTCGACGGCTCGGACGGCTCCCACTGGGAGCACAGCGTCGCCCGCCACGAGGGTGGGATCTGGGTGCTCACCGCGCCCGACGGCGGTGCCGCCGGCCTCGCGCCCTTCGGCGTGACCCCGGTTCCCCTCGCCTGACCCTGCGCCGCTGGCCCGGACGCGAAAACGCAGACCGGATGGTGGAGGGGCGGCGAGTCGCACCGCGACACGCCGACTCGCGCGCCGCTCGTCTCCGTTCTCGCAGGCGGGGATGCGGGCGGGAGACGTTATGGAAGCGTGAGCGGGCGGGGGAGGGGTGCTCACACGCAGCCCATAGGCTGATGCAGGAAGATCACAGGGTACCTGCGCCCGCACCGGCGTGCGGCGAGACCGAGAGAAACGGAAGACAATGGCAGCGGCGAAGAGCAACACCAACTGGTTCGTGATCGGGGTGTCCGCAGCCGTCGTCGTCGTGCTCATCGCCCTCGGTGCGCTGGTGGTGTTCTTGAACAACCAGGCCACCGCTCCCGGCGTCGCGCCCGAGGGCGGCAACGTCAACCAGGAGACCGGAGCGATCAGCTTCGGGTCCGGCGAGGACGAGGTCGACGTGTTCGTCGACTTCATGTGCCCTGTCTGCGGACAGTTCGAAGACGCCTACGGCGAGCAGCTGCAGACCGCCGCCGCCAACGACGACATCACCCTGAACATCCACCCGGTGTCGATCCTCGACCGCTACTCGCAGAACACGAAGTACTCGACGCGTTCCGCGGGCGCGGCCTACTGCGTGGCTGAGAAGGCGCCGGACGCGTTCCTCGACTTCTTCAACTACATGTTCGCCAACCAGCCGGCGGAGAACACCGCGGGGTACACCGACGAGGAGCTCGCGGGCTTCGCCGAGCAGGCGGGCGCGGGAGCGGCAGCCGACTGCATCGCCGACGGCACCTACATGGACTTCGTGGGCGACCAGACCACGGCGCAGGAGATCCAGGGCACGCCGACCGTCGAGGTCAACGGCGACCGGATCGAGAACAGCGAGATCCAGCAGCGCTTCGCCGAGATCCTCCCCTGATCGACGGCTTCATCACGAGGGCGGCTCCGCGAGGGGCCGCCCTCGTGCGTGACGCGGGGGAGGGCATCCGACCGTCCGCTGCGTCGAGTTGCCGGATGCTCTGGCGTCGTCTAACATAGATCTTTGGTGCCTTGTGCACTGATTCGGCGTGTCCGTCGGCGCAGCACCACAACCCCATCCATCCACCGCAGATCGACCGATCTGCAGAAGCGTCAGCGAGGCTATGGCTAAGAAAGACGGTGTCATCGAGATCGAGGGCGTGATCTCCGAGGCTCTCCCCAACGCGATGTTCCGCGTTGAGCTCAGCAACGGACACAAGGTCCTGGCAACGATCTCGGGCAAGATGCGGCAGAACTACATCCGCATCATCCCCGAGGACCGCGTGGTCGTGGAGCTCAGCCCCTACGACCTGACCCGCGGCCGCATCGTCTACCGCTACCGCTGATCGGTCGAGAAGTAACGGCCTGCCCCTCGGGGCGGTACGAAGACAGCGAACAGGAAGCATCATGAAGGTCAACCCCAGCGTCAAGCCCATCTGCGATCACTGCAAGGTGATCCGCCGTCACGGCCGCGTCATGGTGATCTGCAAGAGCAACCCGCGTCACAAGCAGCGCCAGGGCTGATCGCCCCCGCTGCGTGAGCTGGTCTCTCGCAATCGACAACTGAACACACAACGGCAGGATCAGATCCCCCGTCGGGAGACCGGCGGGGAGGACACCTCGGGGCGGAGGCCCGGGCACCGATCCTGTTCCACACCTCCATCACACCCAGGAGAACCGCATGGCACGTCTTGCCGGCGTTGACATCCCGCGCGACAAGCGCGTGGTGATCGCCCTTACCTACATCTACGGCGTCGGCCGTACCCGCTCGGTCGAGATCCTCAAGGCGACCGAGATCGACGAGAGCATCCGCGTGAAGGACCTCAGCGACGAGCAGCTCGTCGCCCTCCGCGACTACATCGAAGGCAACTACAAGGTGGAGGGTGACCTGCGCCGCGAGGTCGCCGCAGACATCCGCCGCAAGGTCGAGATCGGCTCCTACGAGGGCATCCGCCACCGTCGTGGCCTCCCGGTCCGTGGTCAGCGCACCAAGACCAACGCCCGTACCCGCAAGGGCCCGAAGCGCACCGTCGCCGGCAAGAAGAAGGCCCGCTAAGCGCGGCCCCAGGGACTAGGAGAACACTTTCATGGCTGCACCCAAGGCCGCCGCGCGCAAGCCGCGCCGCAAGGAGAAGAAGAACATCGCGCTGGGCCAGGCCCACATCAAGTCGACGTTCAACAACACGATCGTTTCGATCACCGACCCGTCCGGCGCGGTCATCGCCTGGGCATCGTCGGGTGGCGTGGGCTTCAAGGGCTCGCGCAAGTCGACCCCGTACGCCGCGGGCATGGCTGCCGAGTCGGCAGCCCGCCAGGCTGCGGAGCACGGCGTCAAGAAGGTCGACGTCCTCGTGAAGGGTCCGGGCTCCGGCCGCGAGACCGCGATCCGCTCGCTCCAGGCCGCTGGCCTCGAGGTCGGCTCGATTCAGGACGTCACCCCGCAGGCGCACAACGGATGCCGCCCGCCGAAGCGCCGCCGCGTCTGATCCGGCTCGCGAGCCGTTCGACTCGCCGCTCTCCCGGAGCGCGGCGGTCGGGCGGCTCGCACGCCCGCTCGCGGGCATCGACTTCCACAACTCAAGACCTCACCCACCACATGTCATATAGCGGTCATGTGATCGAAAGGAACACAGAGTGCTGATTGCACAGCGTCCCACACTCACCGAGGAAAAGATCGTCGAGAACCGGAGCCGGTTCATCATCGAGCCTCTGGAGCCCGGCTTCGGATACACGATCGGCAACGCGCTGCGCCGCAGCCTGCTGTCGTCGATCCCCGGCGCGGCTGTCACGAGCGTCCGCATCGACGGCGTGCTGCACGAGTTCAGCACCATCCCCGGCGTGAAGGAGGATGTCACCGAGATCATCCTCAACATCAAGCAGCTCGTGGTCTCGTCGGAGCGCGACGAGCCCATCACGGCGTACCTCCGCAAGACCGGTGCCGGTGAAGTGACCGCCGCCGACATCTCGGCTCCGGCCGGTGTCGAGGTGCACAACCCCGAGCTCGTGATCGCGACCCTCAACGACACCGCCAAGTTCGAGCTCGAGCTCATCATCGAGCGCGGCCGCGGCTACGTGTCGGCGACGCAGAACCGCAACGAGTACGCCGAGGCGGGCCAGATCCCGATCGACTCGATCTACTCGCCGGTGCTCAAGGTCAGCTACCGCGTCGACGCGACCCGTGCCGGGGAGCGCACCGACTTCGACAAGCTCGTCCTCGACGTCGAGACCAAGTCGGCGATCAGCCCCCGCGACGCCGTCGCGTCGGCCGCCAAGACGCTCACCGAGCTGTTCGGTCTCGCCCGCGAGCTGAACGTCGAGGCCGAGGGCATCGAGATCGGCCCCGCGCCGGTCGAGGCCGTGAACTCGAGCGAGCTGTCCATGCCGATCGAGGACCTCGATCTGTCGGTCCGCTCGTACAACTGCCTGAAGCGCGAGGGCATCAACACCGTTTCGGAGCTCGTCGCCCTCTCGGAGACGCAGCTCATGAACATCCGCAATTTCGGCCAGAAGTCGGTCGACGAGGTGCGCGACAAGCTCATCTCGCTCGGTCTGTCGCTCAAGGATTCGGTGCCCGGTTTCGACGGCGCCCACTTCTACGGCGGCAGCGAAGACGAGTCCTTCTGATACCCGACCCTTTCTGACCAGGAGTTAGACGATTATGCCCAAGCCCACCAAGGGTCCCCGCCTCGGAGGCGGCCCCGCCCACGAGCGCCTGCTGCTTGCCAACCTCGCCGCTGCGCTGTTCGCCCACAAGTCGATCAAGACGACCGAGACGAAGGCCAAGCGCCTGCGTCCGCTCGCCGAGCGCCTGATCACCTTCGCCAAGCGCGGCGACCTGCACGCGCGTCGTCGCGTGCTCTCGGTCATCGGTGACAAGGACGTCGTTCACACGCTGTTCGCCGAGATCGCACCGCTCGTCGCCGACCGCCAGGGTGGCTACACCCGCATCACCAAGGTCGGCAACCGCAAGGGCGACAACGCGCCGATGGCCGTGATCGAGCTCGTGCTCGAGCCCGTCACCCCCAAGGCGAAGTCGACGAAGAAGGCTGCGGCCCCCGCGGCCGAGAAGCCCGTCGAGGAGAAGCCGGCCGAGGAGGCTCCCGTCGAGGAGACCACCGAGGCTCCGGCCGACGAGACCACCGAGGCTCCGGCCGAGGAGGCTCCCGCCGCCGAGGAGAAGTCCGAGTAATCACTCGTTCGAGAAGAAGGCCCGTCACCGTTCCGGTGGCGGGCCTTCGTCGTACCCGGGGGCGGGTGGGGTGCGGGCGACGGATGCCTCCGCTCCGCGCCGCGGGAACGACGCGCGTCCACACCGGGAGTAGGCTCGGACGGTGCGCCCGTCGCCCGGGCGCGCGGAAGGGATGCTCGTGGGAGACGCGGCGATCACATCGTTCCGAGGCCCGCGGGCATACACCTCGTTCGTCGCGATCGGCCTGCTCGCCGGTCTGCTGTCCGGTCTCTTCGGCGTGGGCGGGGGCACGGTCATCGTGCCGCTGCTCGTGCTGCTGTTGCACTTCGATCAGCGCCTGGCCGCCGGCACTTCTCTCGCCGCCATCGTGCCGACCTCGGCGGTCGGTGTCGTGTCGTACGCGGCCAGCGGCTCGGTGGCGTGGATCCCGGCGATCATCCTCGCTGCGGGCGCCGTGGTGGGTGCGCAGATCGGCACGCGGCTGCTGCCGCGCATCTCTCAGACCGCCCTGCGGTGGGGGTTCGTCGGTTTTCTGCTCGTGGTCATCGTGACGCTCTTCCTCGTCATCCCGTCGCGCGACGCCGTCTTCGAACTGTCGTGGGGATCGGGCATCGCGCTCGTGGCCGTCGGCGTGGGCACGGGCATCCTCGCCGGGCTGATCGGCGTCGGCGGCGGCGTGATCGTGGTTCCGGTGCTCATGCTCGCGTTCGGAACCAGCGACCTCGTCGCCAAGGGCACGTCGCTCCTCATGATGATCCCGACGGCGTTGTCGGGAACGGTCGGCAACCTGCGTCACCGCAACGTCGATCTGCTCGCCGCCGCGGTGATCGGCCTCTCGGCCTGCACCACCACGGCGCTCGGCGCGTGGATCGCGACCCTCATCGATCCGCGCCTCGGCAGCATCCTGTTCGCGGCGTACCTCGTGGTGATCGCGGTGCAGATGGCGCTCAAGGCGATCCGCGGGCGCCGCACGGCCTGACCCGCGACCAGCGCCGTCCGGTCAGCGCTCGTGACCGTGGGCGGATGCCGGAGCGGCGGCGATCGCCGACACGTCCAGGCCCCGACGCCTTTGATCCGGCCGCCGAGGACTCGCGCGTCGGAGGCCCTCGGTAGGATCGAAGGGTGGCAGTGAACACAGAACTGGTCGGCCGGGAGTTCCCGCCGACGCCCCCGTACCTCGTCGGTCGCGAGAAGGTGCGCGAGTTCGCGCGCGCGGTCTTCGCCGATGCTCCGCAGCACACCGACGTCGAGGCGGCTCGCGCGGCCGGGTTCGACGACGTTGTGGCTCCGCCGACCTTCGCGATGGTCGTGCAGGACCTCACCCTGCAGCAGCTGCTCTCGGAGCCCGACTCCGGCATCGTGCTCGCACGCACGATCCACGCCGAGCAGCGATTCGCCTACACGCGGCCGATCGTGGCCGGCGACGAGCTGACGGGGCGGCTGCGGGTCACGGGCATCCGCATGATGGCCGGCAACGCCATGATCACGAGCGAGGCCGAGATCACCGACGGCTCGGGCACGCATGTCGTGACCGCCACCAGCGTGCTGCTGGTCGGAGAGGGGGAGTGATGGCCTACTCGGTCGGAGACGTGATCGCCGAGCGCAGCGTGCACCTCACGCGCGAGTCGCTCGTGCGCTATGCCGGAGCATCCGGCGACTTCAACCCCATCCACTACCGTGACGACGTCGCGGCGGCGGTGGGTCTGCCCGGCGTGCTCGCCCACGGCATGCTCACCATGGGCATCGCTTCGTCGGTCGTGGTCGCCGCGCTCGACCCGCAGACGCGCATCGTCGACTACGGGGTGCGCTTCACGAAGCCCGTGGTCGTCGACCCCGAGAACGGAGCCGACGTGCATGTCGTCGCGACGGTCGGGGCCGTCGACGACGCCTCGACGCGCATCGACCTCAAGGTCACGACCGGCGACACGACCGTGCTCGTCAAAGCGCAGCTGCGCATCGCCTCCTGATGGTCGCGCCCCTGCAAGAGGTCGCCCCGCTCCGCCTGGCAGCTCTCACCACCCTCGCCACCGGCGGTGCTCCGGAGCGGATGCTCGAGGCGCGCACGACCGAGGCGGTCATCGAGGCGCTCCGCGACACGTGGCGCCGCGGTGACGAGTGGATGGTGCTCGGCGGCGGGTCCAACCTCTTCGCCGGCGACGAGGGTTTCGAGGGCACCGTGGTGCGCGTGCTCACGGAGGGCATCGACGAACTGCCGTCGCCGCACCCCGGTCGCATCCGACTGCGGGTGCAGGCGGGGCACGGGTGGGACGATCTCGTCGCCTATGCCGTCGCGCACGGGTACGCGGGTCTCGAGGCCATGAGCGGCATCCCGGGGACCGTGGGCGCGGCGCCCGTGCAGAACATCGGCGCGTACGGCCAGGAGATCCAAGAGACGCTCGTCGAGGTCGAACTCATCGACGAGGCCGACGGCGAGGTGCGGATCGTGCCGGCCGCCGAGCTCGGCCTGGGCTTCCGCACCTCGGTCTTCAAGCACCACTACGGCAGCGAGCCGCAGCGGCGCGCGGTGATCCTCTCGATCACGGTCGACCTGCTCGTCGCGAGCGAACGCGTTGTGCGCGGCGAGCAGCTGCGCCGCGCGCTCACTCTCGGAGACGACGCGCCCGTGCCGCTCACCTGGGTGCGCGAGCGCATCCTCGAGACGCGCGCCTCGAAAGGCATGCTGTGGAACGAGACGGATGCCGACACGCACGGCGTCGGCTCGTTCTTCCAGAACGCCATCGTGACCGAGGCCGTCGCCCGCGCGCTCCCCGCCGAGTGCCCGCGCTGGCCGGTCACGCCCGACCTGGATGCCCTCACGGTCATCCCGCTCGAGTCGTATGGCGGAGTGCTTCCGGTACCTCGGCGCGAGCAGGCCGACGTGAAGGTCAGCGCCGCCTGGCTCATCGAGCACGCCGGCATCGGTAAAGGTTTCCACCTGCCCCGTTCTCGGGCATCGGTGTCGACCAAGCACGCCCTCTCGCTGACCAACCGGGGCGGGGCGACCGCGGCTGAGGTCGCCGAGCTCGCCCGCTTCATCCAGAACCGGGTGCACAGCGAGTTCGGGCTCGTGCTGCAGCCCGAGCCCGTGCTCGTCGGCGTCGAGCTCTAGGTACGCGCGTGCTGGACTGGCTCCTCGCGGAGTGGACGCAGGTGCTCGGCTTCGCGACGGGCGCCGCGTGCGTGCTGCTCGCGGGCCTGCGCAACGTCTGGACGTATCCGATCGGCATCGCGAACAACGTCGTGCTGTTCCTCGTGTTCCTCGGCGCCGGCCTGTACGCCGCCGCCGGACTGCAGGTGGTGTACCTCGCGTTCGGCGTGCACGGGTGGTGGCGATGGACCCGCAAGATCGAGCAGAGTCCGACGTACATCGGCCGTACGCCGCGTTCCGCCTGGCCGCTGCTCGCCGTCGCGGGGCTGGGCGGGGCAGCGGTGCTGCTGTGGCTGCTGACGAGTTTCACCGACTCGCAGGTCGCGGTGGTCGATGCGCTCACGACCGCCGTGAGCCTCGTCGCCCAGTACATGCTCAACCGCAAGTGGATCGAGAACTGGTTCGTGTGGATCGGCGTCGACGTGGTCTTCGTCGGGCTCTCGATCGCCGCGGGGCTGTGGATCATCGCGGCGCTCTACGCGCTGTTCATCGGGCTCTGCATCTTCGGATACGGGTCGTGGCGACGCGTGGCCCGCGACGAGAGCATCGAGCGCGCGAGTGCGGTGGCGGCGTGATGGCGTCTTCGCGGGAGGCGGAGTGACGGCCCCGCTCCTCATGCCCGAGCGCCGCGGGCACGGCCTCGTGCTCGGCAAGTTCTATCCCTTCCACAGCGGGCATTCGCACCTCATCCGCGAGGCGGAGCGGCGCAGTGAGCGCCTGACGGTGCAGGTGCTCGGAGCATCCGTCGAGTCCATACCTCTGCAGACGCGTGCCGACTGGATCCGCGAGTCGCACCCCGGCGCCCGGGTGGTCGCCGCGATGGACGACGCGCCCGTCGACTTCCACTCGGATGCCGCGTGGGCCGAGCACCTCGCGATCATCGAGTCGCTGCTCGACGAGCCCGTCGACACCGTCTTCTCGTGCGACGACTACGGCGGGGAACTCGCGAGGCGGCTCGGTGCGCAGTGGGTGCGCATCGACGAGGGGCGGCGCATCAACCCCGTTTCGGGCACGGCGATCCGCGCCGACCCCGCGGCGTACTGGCACGAGCTGGCGCCGGCGGTGCGCGCCGATCTCTCGGCGCGCGTCGTGGTGCTCGGCGCCGAGTCGACCGGGTCGACGACGCTGGCCGAGGCGCTCGCCGTGAACCTGGGCACGTTGTGGGTGCCGGAGTACGGCCGCGAGCACTCCGAGACGCGCGACGGCGGGCTCGACGCCCCCTGGCGCAGCGACGAGTTCGATCTCATCGTCGATCGGCAGATCGCCCTCGAGCAGCGCGCGCTCCGCCAGGTGCCGACGCCGGTGCTGGTGTGCGACACCGACGTGCTCGCGACGTCGCTCTGGCACGAGCGGTACGTGGGCACTCCCGGGGAGCGCCTGCAGCGCGCGGCGGCCGCGCACCGTCCTCTGCTCTACGTGCTGACCGGCGATGAGATCCCCTTCGTGCAGGACGGGATGCGTGACGGCGAGCACATCCGCCACGACATGCAGCAGCGATTCCGCGACGTCCTCGCCGCGCAGCCCGTGCCGTGGATCGAGGTGCGCGGCGACGTGCCCGCTCGCGTCGAGGCCGCGGCATCCGCCCTCGCGCCGCTCCTGCGTGCCCACCTGCGGTTCGCGGAACCCCTCGAAGGGCGGTCGATCGACGAGCAGCGCGCCCTGCAGCGTGCGGCCGCCGAGGCAGCCGGCATCGACGGGTCGGCCGATGGGGCATCCGGCGGCGCTGTCGGCGCCCGCCTCTAGGATGAGGGCATGTCCGATCGCTGGAGCCGCGTGTCGGCATCGCCCACCAACCCCGGCACCGAGCACGGCATCGCCCCGCTGACCGCCGACGACCTGTTCCGGGCCGCGCCCGCCGCGCAGACACCGCTCGACGAGAAGCTCCGACAGGCCTACTACTGGATCGTCAACCGGGCCGTCATCTCGCCCTACTACGACATCGAGTTCTCGCACGGCGAGCCCCTGTCGATCGGCCTCGGCGACGCCGACGCCCGCATCTCGCTGCCCACGCAGGCGTCGTTCTCGTCGAACGTCCTGCTGCCGTTGCTCACGTTCGCGGTCGGCGGCAAGTGCCTTCTGATCGGGGGCCCCGGTCGCGGCAAGACGACCGTCGCCGTGCTCATGGGCGTCCTGGCCGGCACCACGGCCGACGACGTGCGACGAGGAGTGCAGCAGGGGCAGCCGCAGCTGACGGTGAGCGACCTCGTCGGCATCCCCCTGCCCCGCGACCTCGTCGAGGCGGAGCGGCTCAGCGACATCCGCATCGCGTGGCGCGACTGGCTCGCGCTGCCGGTGAAGATCATCGACGAGTACAACCGCATCCCCACCAAGACGCAGTCGGCTCTGCTCACGATGGTGGCCGAGGGGTACGTCGAGAGCCACGACCAGATGCGCCGCACCGCCCCGGAGTCGGGCGTCGAGAGCTGGTTCTTCACGGCGAACGACGACGCGGGCGGCGGCACGTTCCCGGTGATCCAGGCGCTGCGCGACCGGATGGACGTGACGGTGCAGGCCGCCGGGTTCAACAGCCGGTTCCTCGACGAGCTCATCACGCGGGTCGAGGCGGGCGAGAAGCCCGAGGAGCACGTGCCGACCGAACTGCGGTTCGACGCCGACGAACAGCACCGCATGCGAGCGGCGGTCCGCGCCGTGCCCATCCCCGACGGCGTGCGCCGACGGCTGCGGTTCTTCCTCAGCCACTTCGAGTTCGTGCAGCACGGCGGCCGGCGTTTCGAGTACCGCACGAAAGACGTGGTGACCACGGCCGGCGGCCGGGTGGGCGAGGTGATCGACGCCAACAGCGGAGCCGATCTCGAGGTCGACCTCGGCGCGCAGACCCGCAACGGTCTCTCGGTGCGGGCCCTGCAGACGCTCGTGCTGTACGCGAAAGCCATCTCGTGGTTCCGTGGGGCGGAGGCCGTGGAGCTCAGCGATGTCGCGGCCGTGCTGCCGTTCGTGCTCCGGGGCAAGCTGCGGCCGAACGACACGCACCCGCGCTTCGACGTGGGTGCCGAACGCGAGCTCGCGACCGACACGGTCAGCTGGCTCGGCGACCTGTTCGCCGAGTCGTGCCGTCAGTACGACATGCTCGGGCGGGATGCGGCCGACCCCGTGGCGACGCTCCTCGCCGAGCTCGACCGGGGCCTGGAGGGTGTCGCCCCGCTGGAGGTCTCGCGCCGCATCACCGCGGTCGAGACCGAGCTGCGCCGCATCGCGGGTGTCGGCAAGCTGTACGGTCGCGACTTCGACGACGTCATCGCGCTGAAGTATCTGCACCAGCGCTACACCGCCTACGCGCGCTGGCAGGAGACCCGGGGGTGATCCGCCGACCGGTGCAGCTGGCCCACGCGCGGTTGCCCCTCGCCCCCGCGCCGCCGCCGGATCTGGCGGGGGTGGGTCTCGACCTCGCCCTCGCGGCGCAGAACGTGGAGCGCGCGCACGGAGACGCCGACGTCTTCCGCCGGGCGCTCGCGGCGGGCACGGGGGTGGCGCCCGACACGGTGCTCGACCGCGACCGGACCCTCGACCTCGTGGCGGTCGCCGCCTGGCGGGCCGGGGCCCTCGCCCTGCGAGACGACGCGCTCGCGCGTCTCGCCGATGCGGACGACCCGACGCATCGACGCGCCCTCGCGGCGACGCTCGGTCTCGGGGTCGACGTGCTCGATGCCTTCGTGCGGCGCCAGCGCGCGGATCGGTT
Source organism: uncultured Microbacterium sp. (assembly GCF_963528945.1). Classification (GTDB taxonomy): domain Bacteria; phylum Actinomycetota; class Actinomycetes; order Actinomycetales; family Microbacteriaceae; genus Microbacterium. The sequence continues at coordinate 15,986 of NZ_CAURWX010000005.1, read as the reverse complement.
CTGGTGGCCCGGCCGCGCGGACGACCGCGGGTACGTGTTGGCCGCGGGCGGGTTCCGGGGCTTCGGGGGCGCGTGGATACGTCCGCCCGAACGTGCGGTGCGGCTCGCGGATGCCGGGGCGTTCGCGTTCCTCGTGGCGGGGGAGTGGTGGCGCCTCGACGCGGACGTGTGGGGGGCGCGGCTCGCGGCATCCGATGAGCCGGATGCGGTCGCGCCCGCCGTGCTCGTCGACGACGGCGTGAGCGTCGTGATCGGCGCCGACACTCACCTCGCGTGGGTGCACGTGCGCGAGGCGGCGTGAGCGCGCCACCCCCGCCTCCCCCGGCGGGGCAGGGGGAGCCCGACCGGGCGGATGCGCCCTCCGTGCCGATGACAGAAGCGGTGCGCGCCACCTGGGACAGGGCGCTCGCGCTGTGGGGGGTGCGTCTCGACGATCCGAAGGTGCGTCCGGGCGCCGCCGCCGCACACGGTGCGCCCGCGTGGTTCGCGTTCCCGCCCTCGGTCACCATCGACCCCCGGTACCTCGCGGAACGCGGGCTCGACGGCGAGCTCTGGACGATGCTCGCCCACGAGGTGGGCCATCACGTGCTCGCTCCGAGCACCCGTATCGACGCGCTCAAGATCCGTCACCAGATGGCGCGGGCGCTCGCCGGGGTGTCCGCGCTCGCCCCGCGGGGCCCAGACATCGGCATGCTCGCGAACCTGTGGAGCGACCTCCTGGTGAACACGCGTCTCGCGCAGCTGCAGCGCGCGGAGAAGCGCGCGGTGGCGAGCGATGCCGAGACCGCCGAGCCCGGCATCGTGCGGCTCGGCCGGGCGCTCTACCCGCAGCCAGATGGCCGCGACCGCCTGTGGTGGGTGTACTGCCGCGCCTACGAGATCCTGTGGCGGCTGCCGGCCGGCACCCTCTGCCCGCCCGAGCCCCCGGCGGCGCCGCGCATCGCCGCATCCGACGCGTCGCTTCCGCCCTTGGAGAGCATCCCCGAGCGCCACCGCGAGAAGGAGCGCATCCTGCGCGAGCGCCAGGCCGAGAGCGCGCGCATCGCGGCCGAGCTCGCCGGGGCGCGCGCCACGAACCCTCTCGTCGATGCGGCGCTCGTCGCCGAGACCGTGCGGGGCTTCGCGACCGACCCGGTGTCGGGTGCCGTGCGCTTCGGCGTGATCGCGGCACCGTACATCGCCGAGCGCATCGACGCGGGCGCGGCCCGGCCTGCCGCCGGGGGTGCAGGATGCGCGGCCGACGACGACGGTCCCTCCGGCGACGAACTCGGGCGGATGCTCGCCGACCGCCGACTGCGTGGCGACCTTCCCGCGCACCCCGGGTCACGCGGTGAGGTCGAGCCGGCGGTCGATCCGTCCGGCGGCGCGACCGGCGGCGGTCAGCGCCTCGACGTCGCCCGCACGCTCGCGCTCTACGACGACCTCGACGAGCAGACCGTGCTCGCGGCCTGGTACCGCAACGAGGCGGCCGCCTGGGTGCGTCCGTACACGCGCCGCGCCCCGGACCGGCCCTCCGGCGGCATCCCCGGGCCGCTCGAACTGTGGGAGACCGGCGATCCGCTCGGCGACATCGACTGGGCCGCCACGCTGCGCGGCGGCCCGGTGATCCCCGGGATCACCACCCGGCGGCGCTCCGAGCTCGACGACGAGCCGGCCATGAGCGAGACGAGCCTCGAGGTCGACCTGTACATCGACTCGTCCGGCTCGATGCGGCATCCGCGTCGGGAATCGCCCGCGGTGCTGGCGGGCACCATCCTCGCCCTCTCGGTGCTGCGCGGTGGCGGGCGACTGCGTGTGGTCAGCTTCGCCAGCGCCGGGCAGGTGGCGGGTATGGAGCGCTTCAGTCGCGACGCGAACGAGATCATCGCGTCGATCTCGTTCTTCTTCGGGGGCGGCACCTCGTTCCCCCTCGACCTGTTTCACGACAGGTACGCCGCGCTCCCGCCGGCCACGCCCGAGCAGCAGCGCCACGTGGTGGTGCTCTCCGACGACGGCCTGGTGTCGATGTTCGGCGTCGGCAACGAGCCGTATGCGGGCGTCGCGCGCGCCGTGAGGACGAAGCTGACCACGGGTACGCTCGTGCTCATGGACCCCCGCCACCACGTCGCCGAGCTCGCCGCCCGCGACGGATACGACGTGGTGTACCTCGACAGCATGGACGACGCCCCCGCCGCGTGCGCCGCGCTCGCCGGGAGGCTCCGTGGCTGAGGGGGACGGGCGCCACGATCGCATACCGACCGAGGATCTGCTGGCCGCCTGGTCGGAGCGGTCGGGTGGGGAGCAGGAGGCGTGGTCGCGCGTGCGACCCGGTCCGTCGCTCGATGACGTCGCCAGTCGCCTGTCGAGCGTGCCGCACACCTTCCTCGACGAGCGGGTCTCGCTGACGGCCCTCGCCGGCGACGTGCTCGGCAACGGACTCGGGTGCCTCGCGTTCGAGCGCGACCCGCGGGTGCGCCGCGGCGGCGCGATCGGCCTGTGGCTCATCGCGAGCGAAGACCTCGTCGAACCCTTCGCTCCCTCGCTGCGTCACGGCACCGCCGGTCTCGCGGTCGACGCTCTGGCACTGCGCCTCGCGCCCGTGGCCGACCCCTCGGGGTGGGTCGCCGACGACGAGCGCCGTATCGAGGCGGCACGCACCTTCCTGCTCTGGGCCGGCTACCTGCCCGCGGGCGAAGACCCGCACACCGCGGCCTCGCTGCTGGCGGCCGTCGACTCGTTGGCCCGCGACCGTGCCCTCGCCGAGGCGTACGAGGGGCACCGGCACCGTGCCGACATCGCGCGCAAGCTGCAGGAGGCGCGTCGGCGCGAGGCGGCGGCCCGGTACTCGAGTGAGTGACCCGACGGCGGGTGCGCCGAGGCCCGGCTACCCCGACCCGACACCGAGCGCGGGCATCCGTCCGGGTGCGGGCGCGGGGACGGCCACGGACATGGACCCGGATGCCGTCGGCCCGCTCGTGCTCGCCGAGTACGCGCCCGGCGCCTCGGCGGTGCTCACGGATGCCGAACGCTGGCCCACCCTCGACGCGCAGGGGGCGGCGCGGCTGGAGCGGTGGCGGAAGCATCCGGATGCCCCCTCGTGGACCCACGCGACCGGCGACCGGCTGACCGCGGCGCAGGTGGAGCGCGTGCGCCAGCCGCTGCCGACGGAGGGGTGGCTCGACGCGCACCTCGCGCAGGCCCGGCGCACCCTGCGGTATCGCGGCATGCCCGCCGACGCTCCGCTCGACGCCTACCCGACGACCCGGCGCCGCGACCTCGTGGCCGACCTCGGCGCCCACGTGCCGCTCGACGCCGACCTCGAGCGCATGCTGCACGGCACGAGCTCCGGGTCGACCGGCGCCGCTCTCCTCATCCCCGACGACGTCGAAGAGGTCGCGCGCGGCTTCCATCTGCTCCTCGCGCTCGCCGCCGAGGCCGGCGCGGTGGTGCGCCCCGAGGGGGAGCGGATGGCGGTGACGAACCTCGTCTTCCAGCAGCAGGCGTTCACCTACGTCTCGGTGATCAGCAGCTTCCGGCACCGAGCGATGGCGCGGCTCAACCTGCATCCGTCGTCCTGGGCGGATGCCGCCGCGCGCCGCCGCTTCCTCGCGGATGCCGACCCGCACCTGCTCAGCGGGCACCCCACCAGCCTCGCCGAACTCGTCGACGCCGGTCTCGACGAGGTGCTGCACCCCGACGCGATCTTCTCGGGCGCCATGGCGCTCGCCGCGCCCCTGCGCGCCCGGCTGGAAGACGCGTTCGGCTGCCCCGTCATCGACGTGTACGGCCTGCACGAGACGCGGCCGATCGCGGCGCGCACGGCCGACGGGCCGTTCCGCGTGCTCGATCGACGCGTGCACGTCGAGGTGCTGCACGCCGATCGTGACGAGCCGGTGGACCCGGGGGAGATCGGCGAGATCACGGTCACCGCGGGCGAGAACCCCCTGCTGCCGCTCGTGCGGTACCGCACGCGTGACTTCGGGCGCCTCGTCACCCTCGACGACGGTGGCGTCGGCATCGCCGACCTCGAGGGCCGCGAGAACACCCGGTTCCGGGCGGGCGACGGCTCGCTCGTGGCATCGGTCGACCTCACGCAGCACCTGCAGGCGCACGGCGCCGAGGGGTGGGCGGTCGAGCAGCGGGCCGACGGATCGGTGCACGCGCGAATCGCAGGCGGCGATGCGGATGCGGTCGACCGTGCGTTGCGCGCGCTGCTGCAGGTGCCCGTCTCGGTCGAACGGGTGCCCCGCGTGATCGACCTCGGCGACGGCAAACCCCGGCGGTACCGCAGCGCGGTCGACGAGCCCGCCGGTGGGGTGGGGGCGGTCGATGTCCCCGCCGGTGGGGCGGGCGCGGTCCTGGGCCCTGCCGACGCGGGCGAACGCGGCGGTACACTCGCCGGATGACGGCCCCCACCCCGTACCTCCTCTTCCCCGGCACCGCCGCCGACGCCCTCGCGCACTATCGCGACGTGTTCGGGGGCGAGCTGCAGACGTTCGACTACCGCACCATGGGGCGGCACGACGGTCCGGGCGACGCCATCGCCCACGGTGAGCCCACGGGCGCCGTCTCGCTCTCCGGAGCGGATGCCGGAGCCGACGACGACGCCGTGCAGATGAACGGGATGTTCCTGTCGCTGCTCGGGGCGGCCGACGCCGAAACCCTCACCGGGTGGTTCGACGCGCTCGCCGCGGAAGGGCGGGTGATCTCGCCACTCGAGACCCGACCGTGGGGCGACGTCGACGGGACGCTCGTCGACCACTACGGCATCCGCTGGCTGATCGGGTACCACCCCGAGTGAGCGGGCTCGCGGGCTCGCGGGCTCGCGGGCTGCGCGACGAAGCCCCCGCCGCCGATCAGGCGGGCGGGGGCTTCGATGCGGTCCGTCGGGGCCGATGCTCAGGAGGTGAACAGGCGCTGCAGGCGCTGCACACCCTCGAGCAGCGCGTCGTCGCCGAGCGCGTACGACAGGCGCAGGTAGCCGCTCGGGCCGAACGCCTCGCCCGGCACCACGGCCACCTCGGCTTGGTCGAGGATCAGGTCGGCGAGCTCGAGCGACGTCGTCGGCGTGACGCCGCCCCAGGTGCGACCGAGCAGGCCCTGCACATCGGGGTACACGTAGAACGCGCCGAGCGGGTTCGGCACGACCATGCCGTCGATCTTCGACAGTTCCGACACGATGAGCCGGCGGCGACGGTCGAACGCCTCGCGCATCTGCTCGGCCTCGGTCTGCGGGCCGTTGAGCGCCGCGATCGCGGCCTTCTGGGCGACGTTGTTCACGTTGCTCGTGAGGTGCGACTGCAGGTTCGCGGCGATCTTGATGGCGTCGGCGGGGCCGACCATCCAGCCCACCCGCCACCCGGTCATGGCGTAGGTCTTGGCGACGCCGTTGACGAGGATGGTCTGGTTCGCGACCTCGGGCACCGCCTGCACGATCGAGGTGGCTTCTGCACCCTCGTACGTGAGGTTCTGGTAGATCTCGTCGCTGATGATCCAGATGCCGTGCTCGAGAGCCCACTCGGCGATCGCCGTGGTCTCGGCGGCGGTGTAGACCGAACCGGTGGGGTTCGACGGCGACACGAACACGAGCGCCGTGGTGCGTGGCGTGCGCGCGGCCTCCAGCTGCTCGACGGTGACCTTGTAGTCCTGGTCGGCGCCGGCGAAGACCTCGACCGGGGTGCCGTCGGCGAGACGGATCGCCTCGGGGTACGTGGTCCAGTACGGCGCGGGCAGCAGCACCTCGTCACCCGGGTTCACCACGGCCTGGAACGCCTGGTACACCGACTGCTTGCCGCCGTTCGTCACGAGCACCTGGCTCGGAGCGACCTCGAGGCCCGAGTCGCGCAGGGTCTTCGCGGCGATCGCCTCGCGCAGGCCGGGCAGTCCGGCGGCGGGCGTGTAACGGTAGCTCGCCGGATCGGCGAGGGCCTCGGATGCCGCGTCGACGATGAACTGCGGCGTCGCGAAGTCGGGCTCGCCGGCGGCATACGAGATGACGGGCTTGCCCTCGGCCTTCAGCGCCTTGGCCTTCGCGTCGACCTTGAGGGTCGCGGACTCGGCGATCGCGGACAGTTTGCGGGAGAGAGGTGCGCGTTCGGTCACGACTACGAGCGTACTCGGGCGCACCGCCTCGTGCCCGGTCTGCGGCCCGACAAGAAGCCCGGTTCTTTCCGCCCCGCGCGGGTGGCGCATGGGCAGGATGCGTGAGGGGTCAGAACATGCCGCGTTGGAGGGTGTTCGAGCGGCCTATCGTGACCCCTCGCGCGAGGGGGCGCGCCGCGCGTGCGGCGCGGGTCAGAGGTTGTGGGCGCGGGCGACGGCGTCGAGCGTGATGCGGCCGGCCTGCACGTTCAGACCCTTCGCGAGTGCGGGGTCGGCGGATGCCGCGGCCTCCCAGCCCTTTCCGGCGATCGCCGAGACGTAGGGGAGGGTCGCGTTCGTGAGCGCCCGCGTGGCGGTCTCGGGCACGGCACCGGGCATGTTCGCGACGCAGTAGTAGATCGAGTCGTGCACCCCGAACGTGGGGTCGTCGTGGGTGGTGGGGCGCGAGCCCTCGAAGCATCCGCCCTGGTCGATCGCGATGTCGACCAGCACCGACCCGGCCTTCATGCCGGCGACCATGTCGTCGGTGACGAGCTTCGGCGCGGCAGCGCCCGGGATGAGCACCGAGCCGATGACGAGGTCGGCGGTCGCCAACTCCTCGGCGATGTCGTACCGGCTGGATGCTCGGGTCTCGAGCGCGCCGCCGTAGCGGTGCTCCAACTCGCGCAGGCGCGGCAGGGAGATGTCGAAGACGGTGACCTTCGATCCGAGCCCGAGGGCATTCGCGGCGGCATGCTCGCCCGCGACGCCGCCGCCGATCACGACGGTCTTCGCGCGCGGCGTGCCCGCGATGCCGCCGAGCAGCAGTCCGCGCCCGCCGTTCGAACGCAGCAGGTGGTACGACCCGACGGTCACCGAGAGGCGGCCGGCGATCTCGCTCATCGGAACCAGCAGCGGGAGGCTGCGGTCGGGCAGCTGCACGGTCTCGTAGGCGACGGCGGTGGTGCCGGCGGCGACGAGCGCCTCAGTCAGGGGCCGGTCGGCCGCAAGGTGCAGGTAGGTGAAGAGGGTGAGGTCGTCGCGCAGGAAACCGTACTCCTGGGCAACCGGCTCCTTGACCTTGATCACGAGGTCGGCGTCGTCCCAGGCGTCGGCGGCGGAATCGACGATCTCGGCGCCGACCGCGCGGTAGGCGTCGTCGTCGATGCGGGAGCCGAGCCCGGCCCCCGACTGCACGAGCACCCGATGCCCCTCGTGCACGAGCCGATCGGCGCCGGCGGGCGTCAGGGAGACGCGGTTCTCGTTGTTCTTGACCTCGGTCGGCACGCCGATCTTCATCGATTCTCCTGGGCTCAGTCGGGCAGGTGCACATCAGGATCGCAGAAGTATCGGTTCATCGACAGATTCAGCGAAGAAGATTCGGATGAGCGGGGCATCCTGAATAATCGTTCGCATGGAGACGTCTGCGCACGCGGAAGAACCGAACAGCCTTCGGGCCCCCGCGCTCGATCCGATCGATCGACGCATCGTCGCGGCGCTCAGTCGCGATGGGCGCATGACCAACGCCGAGCTCGCGGCCACCCTCGGTGTCGCGCCGTCGACCGCCCACACCCGCCTCAAATCGCTGATCGAACGGGGAGTGATCACCGGGTTCCACGCGAGCGTCGACGAGCGGATGCTGGGGGCCGGACTCCAGGCGATCATCGGTGTGACCCTGCGACCGAGCGGACGACGCGAGAGCATCGTCGAGTTCGCCGACCGCGTGCGGGCGCTGCCGCAGGTGATCCAGGTGTTCTTCCTCGGCGGCGACGACGACTTCCTGCTGCACATCGCCGTGTCGGACTCGTCGGAGATGCGCGAGTTCGTGCTCGAGCACCTCTCGGCGCAGAGCAGTGTCGCCTCGACCCGCACGAGCATCGTGTTCGACTACCACCGCAACTCGGTCGCCGCGTCGTTCACCTGACGCCCGCCCTTCCCCAGCATCTACTGCTCCCGTCGCATTTTCTGTCGCTTCGGGGGCACCGCAGCGACAGAAATTGCGACGGGAGTGGGAAGAGGAGGGAGGGAGGGGAAGGGGTCAGGCGCCGAAGGAGCCGGGGAGTGCGCAGTAGTCGGCGAAGCGGCGCGTCGGATGCGACGGGTCGTCGAGCTGCACGAGAGCGGATGCCGCGGTGTGCGGCTTCTCGTCGCCCGCGAGCTGCCAGACCGAGTAGTTCCACAGGCCGCGGGCGCCGGCGTCGAGCAGCGACGCGGGGCCCGAGACGACGAGCACGCGGTCGCCGGATCCGGCGCGGAACGGGGTGATCACGTCGGCGCGGAGCGCCTGCTCGTCGCCGTCCGCCGTGTGCGCCCGCTCCACCGTCTGACCGGCGGCTTCGAGCGCCGCGGCCAGGTCGTCCGCCGCGAGACGGGAGCGCTCGGCATCCGCCCCGGCGACCCCGACGAGACGCCCGCCCGACGGGTACAGGTGCAGAATCTCGGTCGCGATATCGCTCCACGTCTCAGCCATGCCCCCAGGCTACGCCCGCTCCCGGGCACCCGGGCCGCCCCTCCCGCCGCCCGCCCCGCCCGCTCCCGTCGCACTTTCTGTCGCCCGATTCGCCGGGAAGCGACAGAAAGTGCGACGGGAGCGGAGAGGTAGAGGAGGAAGCGACAGAAAGTGCGACGGGAGCGGAGATTGGCGGGAGGGACGTGCCTCAGTCGAGGTGGCGGGCGTAGGCGCCGAGGGTGAGGAACGCCGGGAACTCCTCGCGCAGCGACACCTCGCGGAAGATCTCGGCCGCGTCGTCGAAGCGGTCACCCTCGGTGCGCGGCACCTCGGCCAGCACGTCGGCGATGAGCCCCTCGACGTACTCCACGGTGATCGGCGTGCCGTCTTCGACGGTCCGGTCCTGGTGGATCCACTGCCACACCTGCGACCGGCTGATCTCGGCGGTCGCGGCATCCTCCATCAATCCGTCGATCGCGACGGCGCCGAGCCCGCGCAGCCATGCTTCGAGGTAGCGGATCGCGACCGACACGTTGTCGCGCACTCCGCGGGCGGTGATCGGGCTGCCGATGTGCAGGTCGAGCAGGTCGGATGCCGTGACCCGCACGTCGTCGCGTCGTCGATCGACCTGGTTCGGGCGGTCGCCGAGCACCGCGTCGAACTCCGCTTGCGCGGTCGCGATGAGGTCGGGGTGCGCCACCCAGGTGCCGTCGAATCCGTCTCCGGCCTCGCGCTTCTTGTCGGCGGCGACCTTGTCGATCGCGCGCTGCGTCGCCTCGGGATCGCGCCGGTTCGGGATGAAGGCGCTCATGCCGCCGATCGCGAAGGCGCCGCGCTTGTGGCAGGTCTGCACGAGCAGCTCGGTGTACGCCCGCATGAAGGGCACCGTCATGGTGACCTCGCTGCGGTCGGGGAGCACGAAGCGCGCGCCGCGGCCTCGGTAGTTCTTGATGATCGAGAAGATGTAGTCCCAGCGTCCCGCGTTGAGCCCCGCGCAGTGGTCGCGCAGCTCGTACAGGATCTCGTCCATCTCGAAGGCGGCGGGCAGAGTCTCGATCAGCACGGTCGCGCGGATGGCGCCGTGGGGGATGCCGACGTACGCCTCACTGAAGGTGAAGACGTCGTCCCACAGCTTCGCCTCCTCACTCGACTCCAGCTTCGCCAGGTAGAAGTACGGGCCGCGGCCGGCGTCGATGAGCGCCTGCGCGTTGTGCAGGAAGTACAGGCCGAAGTCGACGAGCGAGCCGGATGCCGCGGTCGATCGACCGGCCCGATCGGTGAACGTCAGGTGCTTCTCCGGAAGGTGCCAGCCGCGGGGGCGCATCACGATCGTGGGGGTGCGTTCGGCCGTGACGCGGTACTCCTTGCCCGGGCCGCCGTCGGTGGCCGGCCCGGTGAACGTCAGCTCGCCGCGGATCGCGTCGCGCAACGAGAGCTGCCCCTCGATGACGTTGCGCCAGGTCGGGCTCGTCGCGTCTTCCTGATCGGCGAGCCACACCCGCGCCCCGGAGTTCAGGGCGTTGATGGTCATCTTCGGGTCGGTCGGACCGGTGATCTCGACGCGGCGGTCTTCGAGTCCGGGGCCGGCCCCGGCGACTCGCCAGGTGTCGTCCGCTCGGATGTGCGCGGTGTCGTCGCGGAACCGCGGGTCGTGGCCGTTGCCGATCTCGAACCGTCGGCGCATGCGGTCGGCCAGCCGGTCGTGCCGACGCGAGGCGAACCGGTGGTGCAGCTCGGACAGGAAGGCGATCGCGGCGGGGGTGAGGATCTCGTCGTAGCGGTCGTGCAGCGGACCGGCGCCTTCGATCGTCGGGCCCTGCTGTGTCGGGCCCTGCTGCGTCGGGCCCTGCTGCGTCGGGCCCTGCTGGGTCGGGGTGGGGGTCGTGAGAGTCATGAGCGTCATTTCCTTCGAGGCGGAGGGTCAGTGGAACTGCGCGGTCTCGGTGGAACCGGCGAGGGCGAGCGTGGCGCTGTCGGGGTTGAGCGCGGTCGAGATGACGTCGAAGTAGCCGGTGCCCGCCTCGCGCTGGTGCTTGGTGGCGGTGTACCCATGGGCCTCGGCGGCGAACTCGGCCTCCTGCAGCTCGACGTACGCGCTCATGGCGCGTTCGGCGTAGCCGCGGGCGAGGTCGAACATCGAGTGGTTCAGGGCGTGGAACCCGGCCAGGGTGATGAACTGGAACCGGTAGCCGAGCTCGGCCAGCTCCTGCTGGAACGTCGCGATCTCGGCATCCGAGAGGTGGCGCTTCCAGTTGAAGCTGGGGGAGCAGTTGTAGGCGAGCATCTTGCCGGGGAACTCGGCGTGGATCGCCGCGGCGAACGCGCGGGCGAGCTCGATGTCGGGCTCCCCGGTCTCGACCCAGAGCAGGTCGGCGTACGGCGCGAAGGCGAGGCCGCGGCTGATGACCGACTCGATGCCGGGGGTCACCCGGTAGAACCCTTCCGGGGTGCGCTCGCCGGTGGTGAACGCCCGGTCGCGCTCGTCGACATCACTGGTGAGCAGGTCGGCGGCGAGGGCATCCGTCCGGGCGATGATCACGGTCGGTACGCCCGCGACATCGGCCGCGAGGCGGGCGGCGTTGAGCGTGCGGATGTGCTGCTGCGTGGGCACGAGCACCTTGCCGCCGAGGTGGCCGCACTTCTTCTCGCTCGCGAGCTGATCCTCCCAGTGGATCGCGGCGGCACCCGACTGGATGAGCGACTGCGCCAGCTCGTAGGCGTTGAGCGGGCCGCCGAATCCGGCCTCGGCGTCGGCGACGATCGGGGCGAGCCAGTCGCGGCTGACCTCGCCTTCGGCGTGCTCGAGCTGGTCCTGCCGCAGCAGCGCGTTGTTGATGCGCCGCACGACCGCGGGCACCGAGTTCGCCGGGTAGAGCGACTGATCGGGGTAGGTCTGGCCGGCGAGGTTGCCGTCGGCCGCGACCTGCCAGCCCGACAGGTAGATCGCCTTCAGGCCGCCGCGCACCTGCTGCACGGCCTGCCCGCCGGTGTAGGCACCGAGCGCCCGCACGTAGTCCTCGGTGTGCAGCAGGTTCCAGAGGTTCTCGGCCCCTCGGCGGGCGAGCGTGGACTCCTCCCGCACCGAGCCGCGGATGCGGATGACGTCGTCGGCGGTGTAGGTGCGCTCGACGCCGTCCCAGCGGGGATCGGTGTCCCAGATCTCCTGGAGCTCGGCGGCGGTCTCGACCTGGTCGCCGGCGCGGAGGCCGGCGGGGCGGGGTGCGTGCGTCGTCATGGTGTCTCCTTCGGTCGTCCCGGCGGCGGTGCCGGGGTGGCGTGTCCTCCACTGTGGGTGAAGATCGGCTGCTCCACCGTGCGGTTTCCGAGAGAAGTTCGGGCGAACTTCTGTTTTCATGACAGAATCACCCGCATGAGCCTCGACGTCGACGCAGAAGAGACCGACGCCCTCACGATCGGGCGGCGCATCCGACGGCTGCGCACCGCCCGCGGCATGACCCTCGACGACCTCGCCGCCGCGATCGGCCGCGCACCCAGCCAGGTGTCGATGATCGAGACCGGCAAGCGCGAGCCGAAGCTCACCCAGCTGCAGACCATCGCCCGCGCCCTCGGTGTCGCCCTCGACGCCCTCCTCGAGGGGGAACCGCTCGACGAGCGCAGCAGCCTCGAGGTCGCGCTGGAACGCGCGATGAAGGGGCAGACCTTCCAGGCGCTCGGCATCGAGCCGTTCCGCATCGCGAAGTCGGTGCCGACGGATGCGCTGAAAGCCCTGCTCGCCCTGCACGGCGAGATCGATCGGCTCCGCGACGAACGCGCCGCGACCCCCGAGGAGGCGCGTCGCGCGAACGTCGCGCTGCGCCACCTCATGCGCCGGCAGGACAACCACTTCGCCGAGCTCGAGCAGAAGGCCGCCGAGATCCTGGCGGCGGTCGGGCATCCGGGCGGTCCGCTCACCCAGCGCACGGCATCCGAGATCGCGGCGTACCTCGGGTTCACGTTGCACTACGCGCCCGACCTGCCCCAGACCACTCGCAGCGTCGCCGACCTCGCCCACGGTCGCCTCTACCTGTCGAGCAGTGTGCCGGCCAAGGGCGACGCGCGCACCCCGGTGCTGCAGGCGCTGTCGAGCCGCATCCTCGGGCATGCGGAGCCCCGCAGCTACGCCGAGTTCCTGCGGCAGCGGGTCGAGACGAATTACCTCACCGGGGCACTGCTCATCCCTGAGGCGCATGTCGTACCCGCGCTCCGCGATGCCAAAGCGCGGCGCGCGATCTCGATCGAGGATCTGCGCGACGCCTACTCGGTGTCTTACGAGACCGCCGCGCATCGGTTCACGAACCTCGCGACCCGGCACCTCGACATCCCCGTGCACTTCTTGAAGGTGCACGAATCGGGCACGATCACCAAGGCCTATGAGAACGACGACGTGAACTTCCCCGCCGACCGCCTCGGGGCGATCGAGGGGCAGATGTGCTGCCGGCGGTGGACGAGCCGGGTGGTGTTCGACGAAGACGACCGCTTCAACCCCTACTACCAGTACACCGACACCGGGAACGGCACCTACTGGTGCACGGCGCGCGTCGAGGCGTCGAGCGAGGGGCTGCACTCGGTGAGCGTGGGTGTGCGCTTCGACGACACGAAGTGGTTCGTGGGCCGCGACACCCCGCACCGCGGCGTCTCGAAGCACTCGGTCGAGGTCTGCTGCCGCCGCGCTCCGGCCGACCTCGAGGAGCGCTGGCGCGAGCACTCCTGGCCGAACGTGAAGACCCCGCGCACCCTGCTCGCCACGCTGCCCACCGGGTCGTTCCCCGGCGTCGACACGACCGACGTGTACGAGTTCCTCGAGGCGCACGCCCCCGACTGAGCATCCCGCGCTGCCCGCTCCCGTCGCACGAGTGGTCGCTCGGGGGCGCCGCCAGCCGTTCCAGTCGCGCGAGTGGTCGTTCTGAGGCCGTATTCCGACCGTTCGTGCGACGGGAACGGTGGGGCGCGTGTGGAGCGCGAGGTCAGGCGGCGTTCCAGCGCAGGCGCGGGACGGCGGTGAACTCGGCCAGCGGAGCGGATGCCTCGGCGACGGGGAACATCGTCACGAGCAGTGGTGCGGCCCCGGGGTGCGGGGCGACCGCGTACGCGAGCGCTGCGGGGCCCGAGGCTGCGGTCAGCGTCGCGCGGGTCTCGCGGCCGTCGATCACGGCGGTCACGGTCGTCGCGGTTGCGCTCGCGGCGGGACCGAAGAGCAGCGCGGACGCGGCTTCCGACGCGCGCGCGAGCAGAGTCGGTCCATCGCGCCACGGGTGGAAGGCATCCGCCACCCGCCCCAGCTGCGCGGCGAGCGAGCCGTCGAGCCACCGGTCGCGCTTCAAGCCGTACCGCGTCTCCGCGAGCGAGAGCAGATAGCCGTAGCAGTGCAGGAGTCCGGCGTTGCCGACGGGCCAGGCGGCGTCGATACCGGCGCGCTCATGCAGCTCGTCGAAGAGCGCGCGCGTGATCACGGCCGCCCCGGTGTTCTCGTCGACGACCGTCGAGCGGCCCCACCGGGCGAATCGCCCGGACGCCCGATCATCGGCGAGAGAGGCGTCGAGCCAGGGGAGAGCGTCGAGGGCCGCGCGAGCATCCGCGGCCCTGCCTGTCTCCGCCCGCCGCGCGGCGCGGGTGAGGTCATCGAGTGTGGACACGGCGCTCACCATACGACAGCAACGTGGACGGAGTGTTCACGCTCCGTTCACGCCCTCGGGACCCGGCGTCCACCCTGACTCCCCACCATGGACGGAGCGTCCCCACAGAAAGAACCCCGTGACCTCTCTCCTCCTCTTCGACTTCGACGGCACAATCGCCCTCGGCGACGGCCCCGTGCTCGCCTATGCGCACCAGGTCGCCGACCGGCTCGCCGACGGTGACGGCTTCGTCGACAGCATCCGCACCCTGCTCGACACCGCCGACGGCGATTCGCTCGACGGCTACGACGCCGTGCGCCGTGCGGCCGAGGCCCGCGGCGCCGACGCCGCCCTGCTCAGCGCCGCCTACCTCGCCAGCCGTTCCCTCCTCGCGACGGCGGATGCGCCCATCACTGCCCCTGCGGGCCTCGCCGCCTTCCTCGCCGGCCCGGGTGCCGCCGCCGACCGCGTGCTCGTCACGAACGCGCCGGCGATCCGCATCCCCGAGGCCCTCGACGCCCTCGGCCTCGCCGGGCTCTTCGACCGCATCGTCACCGACGCTCGCAAGCCCGCCGGTCTCGAAGCCGTGCTCGACGATCTGCCCGCGGAGACCCGCGTGCTGAGCATCGGCGACATCTGGCACAACGATCTGGCCCCCGCTCACACCCGCGGCCACGCGACGGCGCTCATCGGTGGATTCGACGACCCCCGGGCGACCCCCACGTACCGGGCCGCCGCGTTCGCCGACCTCGTGCCCGATCTCGAGGCCTGGCTGCACGGCCCGGGCGCCCACGACTCCCACGACTCCCTCCTCTCCCACACACCCACCCCCATCGAAGGATGACCATGCGCACCACCCCCTTCCGCCGCTCCGCCGCCGGCTTCGTCGCCGCCGGCGCCCTGCTGACCGTCGCGCTCGCCGGATGCTCGTCGAGCACCGCCGCGCCCGAGGGTTCGGCCGCCCCCGCCGAAGACCCGGACTCGATCGTGCTGGCCCTCGTGCCCTCGCAGGACCAGGACGGCCTCGTCGAGACCGCCGCCCCGCTCACCGACTACCTCACCGAGGAGCTCGGCATCGAGGTCACCGGCGTCGTCTCGAAGGACTACCAGGCCGCCGTCGAGGCCATGGGTGCCGGACAGGCGCAGATCGGCTTCCTGCCGTCGCTGCAGCTGTGGCAGGCGAACGACATGTACGACGCCTCGGTCGTGCTGCAGACCGAGCGCAACGGCAACATCACCTACCCCGCGCAGTTCATGACGAACAACCCCGACAAGTACTGCGACGACGAGCCGGTCGAGCGCGACGGGATGCTGTTCTGCAACGGCGCCGACGCCATGACGGGACCCGCCGGTCTCGACAGCATCGACAAGGTCAAGGGCGCGAAGGTCGCTCTGCTCGGTCCGGGGTCGCCCGCGGGCTACATCTACCCGGTGCTCGCGCTGCAGGAGGCGGGACTCGACACGGATGCCGACATCGAGCAGATTCCCGTGACGGCGAACGACGCCTCGGTGCTGGCCGTGTACAACGGCGACGCCGAGGTCGGCTTCAGCTTCTGGGACGCCCGCACGATCGTGAAGAAGGACACCCCGGACGTCGGGCAGAAGGTCGTCGTGTTCGCGATGACCGAGGAGATCCCGAACGACGGCGTCGCGGTGTCGAAGGACCTCTCGCCCGAGCTGCAGGAGCGCATCACGAAGGCGCTGGAGGACTTCTCGAACACCGAGGAGGGCTCCGAGATCCTCACCAGCATCTACTCCATCACCAAGCTCGCCCCGGCCGACCCCGACTCGCTCGACGTCGTGGCCCGCGCCGCCCAGGCCCTGGGGCTGCAGTAAGTTGTCCGACCAGATCCAGCACGTGGACG
>NZ_CAURWX010000004.1:0-398786 GCF_963528945.1 uncultured Microbacterium sp. | reverse complement strand
CGATCCGCCTCGACGACGTCACGGTGCGCTACCCGAACGGCACGATCGGGCTGAACGGCGTCTCACTCGACATCGCCGCGGGAGAGATGGTCGCGGTCGTCGGGCTCTCGGGCTCGGGCAAGTCCACGCTCATCCGCACCATCAACGGTCTCGTTCCGGTCACCTCGGGAACACTCGATGTGGGGGAGCACCGCGTCTCCGGCGCCTCGCCCCGCACCCTCCGGCGCCTGCGCGGTGACATCGGCATGGTGTTCCAGGGCTTCAACCTCGCCGGTCGCGCGAGCGTGCTGCAGAACGTGCTCGTCGGGCGTCTGGCCCACACGTCGCTGTGGCGCACCCTGATCGGCGCCTACCCCGAGGCCGACAAGCAGCTGGCCTACCAGGCGCTCGACCGCGTCGGCATCCTGCCGAAGCTGCACTCGCGCGCCTCCGACCTGTCGGGCGGGCAGCAGCAGCGCGTCGCGATCGCCCGGGCACTCGCGCAGGAGCCGCGGATCGTGCTGGCCGACGAACCCGTCGCGAGCCTCGACCCGCCCACGGCGCACGGCGTCATGAACGATCTGCGGCGCATCAACCGCGACCTCGGCATCACCGTGCTCGTCAACCTGCACCTGCTCGACCTCGCCCGCGAGTACGGGGCCCGCATGATCGGCATGCGCGCCGGCGAGGTCGTGTACGACGGGCCGGCGACGAGCGCGACGGATGCCGATTTCGAGAGCATCTACGGCCGCTCGCTCACCCCGGAAGACCGGTTGGACGCATGACGGCCCCCGCATCCGCGCCGGCCCCGCGACCGCTCGACATCCCACCCCGTCCGCCGGGGGCCTGGAAGGGCCCGGCAATCGTTGCCGTCGTCGTGGCCGCGACCGTCGTCATGTGCCTGCCGGGCATCGGGATCGGCGTCGACCTCGACGCCATCGCCCGCAACTGGCAGAACGGCGCAGACAAGGTCGTGAAGCTGCTCCTACCCGACTGGAGCTTCTTCCCGCGCACCCTCCCGCCGCTCATCGAGACGCTGCAGATGGCGGTCATCGCCACGGCGATCGGGGCCGCGGTGTCGCTCCCGCTGAGCTTCTGGGCGGCGCGTGCGACCAATCCGAACGGACCGGCGCGCGTCGTCGTCCGCGGCATCCTCAATGTCGTGCGCAGCGTGCCCGACCTGTTGTACGCGGCGATCCTCGTGGCCATGGTGGGCGTCGGAGCGCTGCCCGGCATCCTCGCGCTGCTGCTGTTCAACGTCGGCATCATCGTGAAGCTCGTCTCCGAGGCCATCGACACGAACGACCGCGGCTCCCTCGAAGCCGGCCGCGCGGTCGGCGCGACCCAGGCCAAGATCAACCGCACCCTCGCCCTGCCCGACGCGTGGCCGGCGTTCGCGAATCAGACGCTCTACGTCTTCGAACTCAACGTGCGCGCCTCCACCGTGCTCGGACTCGTCGGCGCCGGGGGCATGGGCCTCCTCATCGACGCGGTGCGCACGTTCTACCGCTACGACCAGCTCTCGCTCATCATCCTGGAGATCCTCATCGTCGTCATCGTGATCGACCTCGTCTCCGACGCCGTGCGACGGAGGCTCGTATGACCGCCCCCACCACCGCATCGCCGCGTCGCGCGAGCGCGACGCTCACCGTGATCCCCGACCGTCCGCGTCGGCCCTGGCTGATCGCCGGATGGATGCTCGTCACCGCCGTCGTCGTCGTGGCGTTCTGGTCGATCGACATCAGCTGGTCGCGGCTCGCCGACCTGCCGTCCGAGGTCGTGCGCTACCTCGGGCTCATGTTCGCGAGCCCTGACTGGGAGAAGCTGCCCGAGGCGCTGTGGCAGACCTGGCGCAGCATCGAGATGGCGTGGGTCGGAACCATCCTCGGCATCCTGCTCGCCACCCCGCTCAGCCTGCTCGCCGCCCGCGGGTTCGGGCCCGCGTGGCTGCGCTCGCTGCTGCGCGGTCTGTTCTCGCTCATCCGCGCGGTGCCCGAGATCATCATCGCCATCGTCATCCTGTCGGTCACCGGCCTCACCCCGTTCACGGGGGCGCTCGCGCTGGCGATCAACGGTGTCGGCACGCTCGGCAAATGGGGCTACGAGGCGGTCGAGGCAGTGCCGCGCGGACCCATCGAGGCCGCGCGCGCAGCCGGCGGCGGCACGTCGCAGGTGCTCCGGTGGGGCGTGTGGCCGCAGGCCGAACCCGCGTTCTGGTCGTTCTGGCTGTACCGGTTCGAGATCAACGTGCGCTCCTCGGCCGTGCTCGGACTGATCGGGGTCGGCGGCATCGGCGACATGCTCACGTCGTACACCCAGTACCGTGAGTGGTCGACGGTGGGCGTGCTGCTCATCGTGGTCGTGGCCGTGACGATGCTGATCGACGGGGCATCCGGAGCCATCCGCCGCCGCATCATGGAGGGAGCCCGCGCCCGTGTTCTCGCCTAGCGCGCCGCCCACCGCCCGCATCGCGGCGGTGCTCAACACCCTGCAGCCCGCCGAGCGCCGCGTCGCGGAGCTCATCGTCGAGGCGTCGGATGCCGTCGTCGAATGGACCGCGCAGGAGCTCGCCGAGCGGGCGGGCGTCGGCCGGGCGACCGTCGTGCGGGCCTGCCAGAGCTTCGGCTACCGCGGGTACCCGCAGCTCCGGGTCGCGTTGGCCTCCGAGCTGGGGGCGGCACCGGGAGACGCCGGCGTCGACCACGGTCCCGGCGTGCTCGGCCGCATGCGCGGCGAGATCGACCGGGTCGCGGCGTCGTTGCCGGCCCTCGCGAGCCTGCTCGACCCGGATGCGGTCGACGAGGCGGTGCGGGTCGCGGCATCCGCCCGTCGTCTGCTCGTGCTCGCGAACGGTCTCTCGTCGCCGATCGCGAACGACCTCGCGATGCGCCTCACGGCGTCCGGACGGTCGGCGGAGTTCATCGCCGACGCGATCGCACAGCAGATCGCGGCTCGCCACCTCACCGCCGACGACGTGTGCCTCATCGTCAGCGGCTCGGGGGCGAACGAGGCGAGCCTGCGCGTGGCCACTGCGGCGGCGCGGGGCGGGGCGACGGTCATCGCCCTCACGTCGTTCGCCTCGTCGGCCCTCACCGACGCGGCGACGCTGTCGCTGGTGATCGCGCCGAGCGGGGTGAGCTTCCGCGACGAGTTGGAGCACACGTCGCGCGTGGCGTACCTCGTGTTCGCCGAGGTCTTCGCCGCCGCGGTCGCCACGGCGCGCGGCACCTCGGCCACCGAGGCGCGCGCCCACGCCCTCGAGGTCGTCTCCGACAACCTCGACGACCGCCCCTGACCCCGCCGGCCCTCACCGCGGTTCCCGTCCCCGCCCTCACCGGCCCGCCCCTTCCCCGACCCACCCCCCCCGCAACCCCGCCCCTTCCCGCCCCGCAAACCCCGCCCCTTCCGACCCCGCCCCACCTCTGCTCCGGTCGCATTTTCTGTCGCCCCGGTGTCCGGCGGGCGACAGAAAATGCGACGGGAGCGGAAGGGCCGGGGCCCGGCGACCGGGGGGTCCAGGGGACTAGGGGGCCGGAGGATGAGGGGGCCAGGGGGCCGGGGGAGGGGGCTAGTCGCGGGCGGTGGAGAGGAGAGCCCAGAGCTCGGCGCGGGCGGGGAACGACGACAGGTCGATGCCGAGCAGCGCGGAGGCCTGCGCGATGCGCGAGCGCAGGGTGTGCCGATGGATGCCCAGCGCGGCGGCGGCCTGCTCGGCCCGGGCATCGTGCGCGAGCCAGGTGCGCAGCGTCTCCTCGAGGTTCGCGCCCCCGGCCGCGTTGTCGCGCAGGGGAGCGAGGCGCGATTCCGCGACCAGCCGCGCCTCGTCGGTCGCGAGCGCCGCGAGGATGCTCGTGCCGGCGGCATCCGTGAAGCGCGCGGCACCGGCGTCACCCGCCTGGCGCAGCGCGGTCACCGCCTGCGCGTGCGCCCGGGAGAAGGCGTCGTACCCCTCGGGGGCCGAGACGCCGAGGCGGATGCCGAAGCGCACCGCCACCTCGTCGAACAGACCTTCGTCCGCCGCCGAGACGCTCATGGTCACGCCCTCGTCGGACTCGGCCGCGAACACCGCGGTGCCGTGTTCGGTACGGCGCCGCTCCCACCATTCGTGCAGCGCGTCGACGGGGGCATCGCGGGCGACGGCGACCACGACCGGCGCGGGCGGGAGCGATCCGAGCACGCGTCGGGCCAGAGACGGATCGTCGCCGAGGAGGGACGACAGCAGCTGGTCGTGCAGTCGGCGTCGGCTGCGGGTCGCCTGCTCGCTCTGCTCGAGGGCGAGGCCGGCCATCGCGATCACCGAGGTCACGACCGTGCGGGCCTCAGGATCGAGCGCGTCGGTCGCGAGGGCCATCACCCCGCGCAGCCGGCCGCCGCGCCCGATCGTGAAGAGCATGAAGGTGCGATCGCCGACGCTGAGCGACTGACCGGCTTCGAGGCCGCGGGTGAGCACGTCGCCGACGCGAGCCGACAGGTCGGCGAGCTCCCGCCCGGCGACCGCCTCGCGGGGATGCCCATGCACGAGCGATCCGGCGGCGTCGAACAGTCCGGTCCACACGTCGAGACGCCGGGCGAGTTCGCCGAGGATCGCGTCGAGGCCGCGGGGTCGGAGGGCGGCGAGGGCGAGGCCCCGCTGCGCGTCGAGAGCCCAGGAGCGCCGTGCGTACGCCTGGGCGGCGATGGCCTCGGAGTGCGCCCGCGCCACGGCGATGAAGGGAATGCGGTACGGCACCTCGAACAGCGGCATGCCGCGCGCGGCGCACGCCTCGACGAGTTCGTCCGGCACGCCGTGGCGGTGCACGTCGGTGCCGAACCCGAGACCGCGCACGCCCCGATCGGCGAGCCGCCCGACGTAGGCGTCGATGCCGGCGGTGTCGTCGAACTGGGTGCCGGTGGTGAGCAACACGAGATCCTCGGCGAGGAAGGGGGTGGGGTCGGCGAGATCCGAGCTGTGCACCCAGCGCAGCGGATGATCGAGCGCACCCTCCGGCAGGTGGGGCTCATCCGAGATCAGCCGCAGCCCGAGGTCGCGCCGTCGCAGGAGGGCGCGGAGCGTCGGCTGCGCAGGCGGGGAGGCGGCCATGGATGCTCCTGCCGGGGTTGTACAGACGGGCGAACTACCTCACGAGATTGTACAGTTCGGCGAATGCATCCGTAGGAATACCGGTCGTACGCTCGCGACATGGCACTCGTCGACACCGCACCCACCGCCGTCCCCCTCGGAGGACCGGAGCTCCCCCAGGAGCGCCGCCTCGTCACCGAGCTCCCCGGGCCCCGCTCGGCGGAACTGCTGGCGCGCAAGGCCGAGGCCGTGCCCGCCGGCGTGGGTCACACCGTGCCGATCGCCGCCGTCGCCGCGGGTGGCGGCGTGGTCGTCGACGCCGACGGCAACTCGCTCATCGACCTCGGCTCCGGCATCGCCGTGACCACCGTGGGCAACGCGCATCCCAAGATCGCCGCTGCCGTCGCCGCGCAGGCCGCGCAGTTCACCCACACCTGCTTCATGATCTCGCCGTACGAGTCGTATGTCGCCGTCGCCGAGGCGCTCAACCGCGTCACCCCCGGCGACTTCGCCAAGAAGAGCGCCCTGTTCAACTCGGGCGCCGAAGCCGTCGAGAACGCGATCAAGATCGCCCGCAAGTACACCGGCCGCCAGGCCGTCGTCGCCTTCGACCACGGCTACCACGGCCGCACCAACCTCACCATGGCGCTCACGGCCAAGTCGATGCCGTACAAGAGCGGCTTCGGGCCCTTCGCCCCCGAGGTGTACCGCGCGCCGATGTCGTACCCGTTCCGCGACGGACTCTCGGGCGCCGACGCCGCAGCCCGCGCGATCCTGCAGCTCGAGAAGCAGATCGGCGCCGACAACCTCGCCGCGATCATCATCGAGCCCATCCAGGGCGAGGGCGGCTTCATCGTGCCCGCCGAGGGCTTCCTCCCGGCGCTGCAGGAGTGGAGCCGTGCGAACGGCGTCGTCTTCATCGCCGACGAGGTGCAGACCGGATTCGCCCGCACCGGCCACATGTTCGCCAGCGAGATCTTCGGCATCGAGCCCGACCTCATCACCACCGCCAAGGGCATCGCGGGCGGCCTGCCGCTCGCCGCGGTCACGGGACGCGCCGAGATCATGGACGCCTCGCACGCCGGCGGACTCGGCGGCACCTACGGCGGCAACCCCATCGCGTGCGCCGCCGCGCTCGCCGCGATCGACGTCTTCGAGAACGACGGCGTGATCGAGCGTGCGCGCGAGATCGGCGAACTGCTCGTCTCGCGCCTCACCGCTCTGCAGAGCAGCGACCCGCGCGTCGGCGACGTGCGCGGCCACGGTGCGATGGTGGCGGCCGAGTTCGTCGACCCGGAGACGAAGGCCCCCGACGCCGCCCTCACGGCCGCCGTCGCCAAGGCCGCGATCGCCCAGGGCGTCATCGTGCTCACCTGCGGCACCTACGGCAACGTCATCCGCTTCCTCCCGCCGCTGTCGATCGGCGACGACCTGCTGAACGAAGGCCTCGACATCGTGCAGGCGGCGCTCGCCTCCGCCTGACCCGCTCGTCCGGTCGCGACCCCGATCGGGGGATTGGGGGTCGCGACCGGCAAACCTCCCTGGCATCCACGACGAAGGAGTTGCACCCATGGCCGAGATCACGCGCGACGTGCTCATCATCGGAGCCGGCGCCGCCGGACTCACCGCGGCGAACGACCTGCGCAAGGCGGGACTCTCGGTCGCCGTGCTCGAAGCACGCGACCGCGTCGGCGGACGCCTGTGGACCGACGTGATCGATGGGGCGATGCTCGAACTCGGCGGCCAGTGGGTCTCGCCTGACCAGCAGGCCCTCATCGACACGCTCGACGAGCTGGGGCTCGAGACGTACAGCCGCTACCGCGAGGGCGACAGCGTGTACGTCGGCCCCGACGGCACCGCCTCCCGTTTCACGGGCGAGATGTTCCCGGTGTCGGCCGAGACCGAGCGCGTCATCGCCGAGATCACCGAGCGCCTCGATGCCATGGTCGCCGAGATCGACCCCGACCGTCCGTGGGAGCACCCGAACGCCGCCGAGTGGGACACGGTCACGTGGGACGCCTGGCTGCGTCAGCAGACCGATGACGACGAAGCCGTACGCAACCTCGCGTTCGCCACGGGTTCGGCGATGCTCACCAAGCCGACGCACTCGTTCTCGCTGCTGCAGTCGCTGCTGATGGCCGCGTCTGCCGGGTCGTACTCGAACCTCGTCGACGCCGACTTCATCCTCGACAAGCGCGTCGTCGGCGGCCTGCAGCAGGTGCCGATCCGGCTCGCCGAGCGCCTCGGCGACGACGTGCTGCTGGGGCAGCCCGTGCGCGCCCTGGAATGGGGCGACGGCGGGGTCACCGCCACCACCGACGAGCTCACCGTCCGGGCCCGGTTCGCTGTGCTCGCCCACGCGCCCATCCTCTACAACCGCATCGCGTTCACCCCGCCGCTGCCGCGCCGCCAGCACCAGCTGCACCAGCACCTCTCGATGGGCTTCGTCATCAAGGTGCATGCGGTCTACGACCGGCCGTTCTGGCGCGACAAGGGACTCAGCGGCACCGCGTTCAGCCCGTACGAGCTGTCGCACGAGGCGTACGACAACTCCAACCACGGCGACGAGCGCGGCACCCTCGTCGGCTTCGTCTCCGACCAGAACGCCGACGACCTGTTCGAGCTCTCGGCCGAGGAGCGCAAGGAGCGCATCCTCGAGTCGCTCTCGCACTACTACGGCCCCGAGGCCAAGGACCCGGTCGTCTACTACGAGAGCGACTGGGGCACCGAGGAGTGGACGCGCGGCGCTTACGCCGCCAGCTTCGACATGGGAGGCCTGCACCGATACGGCGCCGACCTCCGCACGCCCGTCGGCCCGATCCACTTCGCCTGCAGCGACATGGCCGGCGCCGGGTACCAGCACGTCGACGGGGCCATCCGCATGGGTCACCTCGTGGCGTCGAACATCCTCGAGAACGCCCGCACGGGCGCGGCTGCGAGCGAGGGATGACCGCCGCGATCGTCGTCGGGTACACGGCGACGGATGCCGGGGCGGATGCCGCCGCACTCGGCGCGCGCCTCGCGCGCAGCACCGGGGCCGAACTGCACCTGGTGACGGTGCTGCCCGCCGAGGGCACGCGCAGCGCGCTCGTGCCGAAGGAGCGCGCATACGAGGATCACATCCGCGCCCAGGCGCGGCAGTGGCTGCAGGGCGCGATCGTGCGACTCCCGCGCGACGTCGCGGCCGTCGGCCACGTGCGCATCGCCGAGTCGTTCGCCGAGGGGCTCATCGCCGCGGGCGAGGAGTTCGGTGCGCGGCTGATCGTGATCGGCGCGGCGGGCGGGAGCATCCTCGGCCGTCACCGCCTCGGCACCGTCGCCTCGGAGCTGCTGCACTCGTCGACCATCCCCGTCGCCCTCGCACCGGCCGGCACGGCCACCGAAGACGACCACGTGCTGCCGCGGGTCACCGCCGCGGTGGGCAACCGCCCGGGCGCCGACGTGCTGCTCGATGAGGCATCCGCTCTCGCCGCCGCCGGTCGCGTCGACCTGCGCCTCGTGTCGCTCGTGCCCTTCGACGTGCCCCCGGGTCTCGACACCGGTGCCATCCGCGTCGTCGGCGACGAGCACGCGAGTCAGGTGCGCGCGATCGCCGAGGAGCTGCTGCCGGACGGCAGCGGCGTCGCGGTCGAAGAGACCCCCGGCGACACCGTCGAAGACGCCGTCGCGAACCTCTCGTGGCTCCCCGGCGAGATCGTCCTCGTCGGTTCCAGTCGGCTGGCCCAGCCCCGCCGACTCTTCCTCGGCTCGACCGCGGCGAAGATGCTGCACGAGCTCCCCGTTCCCATGATCGTCGTCCCGCGCACCCGCGGGGAGGCAGGAGACCGCTGATGAGCAGCACCCCCCGGGCGACGGAGCCCGCCGCCGTCACGACCGGCATCTCGAGCAAGGGCCTCAGCGCCGGGACCGTCGGTCTGCTCGGCGCCATCGTGATCGGCATCTCGTGCATCGCCCCCGCGTACACGTTCACCGCCGCGGTCGGCCCGACGGCATCCACCGTCGGCGCGCAGATCCCGGCGATCATCCTCGTCGGCTTCATCCCCATGCTGCTCGTGGCATTCGGGTACCGCGAGCTCAACAACCGCATGCCCGACTCGGGCACGTCGTTCACCTGGGCCACCCGCGCCTTCGGCCCGTGGATCGGCTGGATGGCCGGATGGGGACTCGTCGTCGCGACCATCCTCGTGCTGTCGAATCTCGCCGGCATCGCCGTCGACTTCCTGTTCCTGCTGATCTCGCAGATCACGAACAACCCCGCCATCGCCGACCTCGCGAGCGTCACCTGGATCAACATCGGGGTGTGCCTGCTGTTCATGCTGGGGGCGACGTGGGTGTCGTACCGCGACATGCAGACCACGCAGAAGCTGCAGTACTGGCTGGTCGGTTTCCAGATCATCGTGCTGGTGTTCTTCGCGGGCGCCGCGATCGTGCAGGC
Source organism: uncultured Microbacterium sp. (assembly GCF_963528945.1). Classification (GTDB taxonomy): domain Bacteria; phylum Actinomycetota; class Actinomycetes; order Actinomycetales; family Microbacteriaceae; genus Microbacterium. The sequence goes on along the minus strand of NZ_CAURWX010000004.1, from coordinate 389,313 downwards.
CGTGAACGGCAACGGGTTCGACTATCAGCCGTTCGACCTCAACTGGTTCAACCCGTTCGCCATCCCGACGTTCAGCGCCGTGGCCGCCGGCCTCTCGCTCTCGATCTTCATCTTCTGGGGGTGGGACGTCACCCTCACCATGAACGAGGAGACGAAGGACCCCGAGAAGACCCCCGGTCGCGCCGCCACCGCCACGGTGCTCACGATCGTCACCCTCTACCTGCTGCTCGCCGTCGCGCTCATCATGTTCGCCGGCGTCGGCTCGGGCGAACTCGGGCTCGGCAACGAGGACATCCAGGAGAACGTCTTCTTCCACCTCTCCGGCCCGATCCTCGGACCGCTCGCGTTCCTCGTCTCGCTCGCGGTGCTCACCAGCTCGGCGTCGTCGCTGCAGTCGACCTTCGTCGGCCCGGCCCGCACACTGCTCGCCATGGGGCACTACGGGGCGCTGCCCGGATCGTTCGCGAAGGTCAGCCCGCGGTTCTTCACCCCGGGCTACGCCACCATCGTCTCGGCGATCGTCGCGTCGGCGTTCTACGCGATCATGCGCGTCGTCAGCGAGAACACGCTGTGGGACACGATCCTCACGCTCGGCATGATGATCTGCTTCTACTACGGCATCACGGCGTTCGCATGCGTCTGGTACTTCCGCCGCCAGTGGTTCGACTCGGTGCGCAACGTGTTCTTCACGTTCCTGTTCCCGCTCGTCGGCGGCATCATCCTGGCGGTGCTGTTCGTCACCACGCTGATCGACTCGATGGACCCGGCCTACGGCTCGGGCGCCGAGATCGGCGGGGTCGGCATCGTCTTCATCCTCGGCATCCTCATCATCGTCGTCGGCATCGCCGTGATGATCTGGAACGCCGTCCGCCGCCCCGCGTTCTTCCGCGGCGAGACGCTCGGCATGGACGCCCCTGCCAGCCTCCGCCGCCGCTGACCCGCATCCCCACGAAGGAGAAACATGACCACGCAGACCGCCTCCGCCGAGCAGACGCTCCTCGACAGCATCCCCACCGGCCTCTTCATCGGCGGAGAATGGACGGATGCCTCCTCCGGTGCGACCTTCGACGTGAAGGACCCCTCGACGGGTGACGTCATCCGCTCGATCGCCGACGCGACTCCGGAGGACGGCATCCGTGCCCTCGACGCGGCCGTCGCCGCGCAGGACGAGTGGGCGGCGACCGCGCCGCGCGTACGCAGCGAGATCCTGCGCCGGGCGTTCGACCTCGTGCAGGAGCACAAGGAGGACCTCGCGCTGCTGATGACGCTCGAGATGGGCAAGCCCCTCGCCGAGGCGCGCGGCGAGGTCGTCTACGGCGGCGAGTTCCTCCGGTGGTTCAGCGAAGAGGCCGTGCGCATCAGCGGCCGCTACGGCATCAACCCCGAGGGCACCGGCCACATGGTCGTCTCGCAGCGCCCCGTGGGGCCGTCGTTCTTCGTGACGCCGTGGAACTTCCCGTTCGCGATGGCGACACGCAAGATCGCCCCCGCGCTGGCCGCCGGCTGCACCGTCGTGATCAAGCCCCCGGCGCTCACGCCGCTCACCACCCTCTTCTTCACGAAGCTGCTCGAAGAGGCGGGACTGCCGAAGGGCGTCGTCAACGTCGTGCAGACGTCGAAGTCGAGCGCACTGTCGGCACCGATCATCGCCGACCCGCGTCTGCGCAAGCTGTCGTTCACCGGATCGACCGAGGTCGGCCGCAAGCTCATCGCTCAGGCCGCCGAAGGCGTGCTGCGCGTGTCGATGGAGCTCGGCGGCAACGCGCCGTTCGTCGTGTTCGACGACGCCGACCTCGACAAGGCGGTGGAGGGCGCGCTGCTGGCGAAGTTCCGCAACATCGGTCAGGCGTGCACGGCGGCGAACCGCTTCATCGTGCACGAGGACGTGGCCGACGAGTTCGCCCGCCGCGTCACCGAGCGCGTGCAGGCGATGAAGGTCGGCCGCGGCACCGAGGAGGGCGTCGCGATCGGACCGCTCATCGACGAGGACGCCGTCGCCAAGGCCGAGGAGCTCGTGGGCGACGCCGTCGACCGCGGCGCGAAGCTGCTCGCCGGCGGCAAGGCCATCGAAGGCACCGGCACGTACTACGAGCCGACCGTGCTCACCGACGTCGTTCCCGGCAGCGCGATCCTGCGCGAGGAGATCTTCGGCCCGGTGCTCGCGATCTCGACCTTCTCGACCGAGGAGGACGCCGTTCGCCTCGCCAACGACACGGAGTACGGGCTCGTCTCGTACGTCTTCACCGAGAACCTGCAGCGCGGCCAGCGCATGATCGACGGCCTCGAGACCGGCATGATGGGTCTCAACGTGGGCGTCGTCTCGAACGCCGCCGCGCCGTTCGGCGGCGTCAAGCAGTCGGGTGTCGGCCGCGAAGGCGGTGCCGAGGGCATCCACGAGTACCTGTCCACCAAGTACACGCTCATCCCGGTCTCCTGACCGGTGCGACGAGAGGACGAGAAATGACCGACTACGCCGTCATCAACCCCGCCACCGGCGAGAAGCTGGCCTCCTACGACACGTTCACCGACGCGCAGATCGAGGAGGCGGTCTCCGCGGCCGCCGAGGCGCACCGCGACTGGTCGCGCTCGACCACCGTCGCCGAGCGGGCTGCGCTGCTGCGTCGCGCGGCCGAGCTGCACCGCGAACGCCGCGAGGAGCTCGCCGACGTCTTCGTGCGCGAGATGGGCAAGCCCCGCGAGGCCGCGCTCGGCGAGGTCGACTTCGCCGCCGACATCGCCGAGTACTACGCCGACCAGGCCGAGGCGATCATGGCCGACCAGCCCATCGCGATCCTGGGGGAGGGTTCGGCGATCATCCGCCGCTCGTCGCTGGGGCCGCTCGTGGGCATCATGCCGTGGAACTTCCCGGCGTACCAGATCGTGCGGTTCGCGGCGCCGAACCTGATCGTGGGCAACACCATCCTGCTCAAGCCCGCACCGCAGTGCCCCGAGTCGTCGACGGCGATCGAGGCGATCTACCACGACGCGGGCTTCCCGAAGGGCGCGTACCAGAACGTGCTCGCGACTAACGAGCAGATCGCCGACATGATCGCCGACCCCCGCGTGCAGGGCGTTTCGCTCACCGGTTCGGAGCGTGCGGGCGCGGCCGTCGCCGAGATCGCCGGACGCAACCTCAAGAAGGTTGCGCTCGAGCTCGGCGGGTCCGACCCGTTCATCGTGCTGTCGACCGACGACCTCGATGCCACCGTGCAGGCCGGGGTCGACGCGCGCCTCGACAACAACGGCCAGGCGTGCAACGGCGCCAAGCGCTTCATCGTCGTCGACGGGCTGTACGACGCGTTCGTCGAGAAGTTCACGGCGGCGATGGCGGCGGTCGAGGCATCCGACCCGTCGCTCGACGACACCGTCCTCGGACCGGTCTCGTCCGAGACGGCGGCCGAGAACCTGCAGAAGCAGATCGACACGGCCGTCGCCCAGGGCGCGACGCTGCTCACCGGCGGCACGCGCGACGGGGCGTTCTTCGCCCCGACCGTTCTCGCCGACGTCACGCCCGAGATGGACGTGTACCGCGAGGAGCTGTTCGGCCCCGCCGCGGTCGTCTACCGGGTCGCCGACGAAGACGCCGCCGTCGAGCTCGCGAACGACACGACGTTCGGTCTCGGTTCGTACGTGTTCACGACGGATGCCGAGCAGGCCGAGCGCGTGGCCGACAAGATCGAGGCCGGCATGGTCTACGTCAACCTCGTGCTCGCCGACAGCCCCGAGCTGCCCTTCGGCGGCGTGAAGCGCAGCGGCACCGCGCGTGAGCTGGGCCACCTCGCCGCGGACGAGTTCGTGAACAAGAAGCTCATCCGCATCGGCTGACGCTCCCGCGCCCGCTCGCTCTCTCTCTCCCCCCGGCCCTCCGCGTGAGGGGTCAAGAAACGCCGCCTCGCACCCCTGCCAGGCGGCGTTTTTTGACCCCTCGCGAGTCTTATCCCGCCCCCTTCCCGCGCCCCCTCCCGCATGCCGCGTGCCTCGCGCTCATTTCCGCGTGAGGAGTCAAGACACGCCGTATCCCGCCCCGCCCAATCGACGTTCCCTGGCCCCTCGCGCAAGGGGGAGGGGGAGGAAGGGCATGCGGTCCTGCACAAGCGCGTTGGTTTGTGGATGCATCCACCGTTGGCGCGAGTAGCGCAGCAGACGCCCGCGGGGAACGGGTGCGGACGGGCACGATCGGCGGATGCATCCGTCACCGCTTCCCGTCGACGCCCCTCCCGCGTTCACAGTCGCAGATGCCCTCGCGCATGGCATCACTCGCCGTCGTCTGCGTGCGTTGGACCTCGGGCGTCCCTTCCACGGAACGCGCTCGCGCTTCCCGCTCCCCCCGGAGCAGCGGCTGCGGCTGCTGCTGGCGGTTGTTCCTCCGCAGGCTTTCGTCTGCGGACTGACCGCCGCCGCCCTCTGGGGCCTGCCGCTGAGCGCGACGATGGAGACGGATGCCTGGGCTCGGCTTCGAATCGCCGTGCCGCCCGAGTCGACGAGGATCCGGCGAGAGGGCGTCCTCGGGCACCGTCGGGAGGTCGCGCCGGAGGATGTCGTAGAGCTTCACGGGATCGCGACGCTTTCTCCGGCGCGCGCGTGGATCGACATCTCGCGGGACCTGCCGCTTCCGTGGATGCTCGCCGTGACCGACGCGCTCATCGCCCGCCGCGACGGCCTCGTCGAGCTCGACGAACTCGCCGCTGCGCATCGTCGCTTCCTCGGTGGTCGCGGTTCACGGGTTCGTGAACGAGCGCTCGCGCTGGCCGACGATGGCGCCGAGTCGCCCCGCGAGTCGATGGTGAGGCTCATCCTGGTGCAAGCCGGCCTGCCCGCCCCGGAATGCAACGTCGTCATCGATGACGGGGAGCGGTTCGTTGCGCGGGTGGACATGCTGTTCCGCGACGCCCGGCTCATCATCGAGTACGACGGCGACCACCATCGTGATCCCGACCGATGGAGCCGCGATCAGATCCGTCGCGCCGAACTCGAGGCGCTCGGTTACCGCGTGACCGTGGTGACTCGACGCGACTTCGATGATCCGGAGGCTCTCGTGCGACGCATCCGTCGCCTGCTCGCCGCATGAGGCACGTTTCGCTCGCGAGGGGTCAGGAAGCGCCGCTTCGCGGGGGTCCGACACGGCGTGTTTTGACCTCTCACCCTGGGTGCGTCCGCGCGCCGTGCGTCCGCGCGCCCGCGCGCCCGTGCGTCCGTGCGTCCGTGCGTCCGATCGCACGGGACGTCTCACTCGCGAGGGGTCAGAGAATGCCGCCTCGCGAGGGTTCGACACGGCGTTTATTGACCCCTCGCATGGATGTTCGGACCCGCTCGCGGGAGCGCTACGCACGAGCCCCGGGGCGGGGGTTGTCAAGGGAGGCGAGCCACCGGGCCGCGGCGGCGGTGACGGGCGTAGGGTCGAAAGCATGGCCACCGTCGCTGAGAACATCGTCCAGACACTCCGCACCAACGGCATCGAGCGGGTCTACGGCATCCCGGGGGACTCGCTCAACGGGTTCACCGACGCGCTGCGCAAAGACGGCTCGATCCGCTGGGTCCACGTCAGGCATGAGGAGTCCGCGGCCTTCGCCGCCGCCGCGGATGCTGCCGTGACGGGTGAGCTCGCGGTCGTCGCCGGGTCGTGCGGTCCGGGGAACCTGCACCTCATCAACGGCCTCTACGACGCCCAGCGTTCGCGCGTACCGGTACTCGCCATCGCCGCGCACATCCCCACGACCGAGATCGGCACCGGGTACTTCCAGGAGACCCACCCGCAGGAGCTCTTCCGCGAGTGCAGCGTGTACGTCGAATACGTCGCCGACCCCCAGCAGATGCCTCGGCTGATGGAGATCGCTATGCGCGCCGCGATCGAGGAGCGCGGGGTCGCGGTGCTCGTCATCCCGGGCGACGTCGCCCTCGCCGAGATCCCTCAGGACCGCTCGGTGCGCATCGAGCGCACGCGGTCGGTCGTGGTGCCGAGCGGACCCGAGCTCGAGAAGGCCGCCACGCTTCTCAACGCGGCGAAGAAGGTCACCATCCTCGCGGGCGCCGGCGTCGAAGGTGCTCACGCCGAGGTGCTGTCGCTCGCCGAGGCGCTCGGCGCCCCGATCGTGCACGCGCTGCGCGGAAAGGAGCACATCGAGCACGACAACCCGTACGACGTCGGAATGACGGGGCTGCTCGGCTTCGCCTCGGGCTACCGGGCCATGGAGGCCGCCGACGCGGTGCTCGTGCTCGGCAGCGACTTCCCGTACCCGCAGTTCTACCCCGAGAAAGCGACGACCATCCAGGTCGACATCCGCGGATCGCAGCTGGGAAAGCGGCATCCGCTCGACCTCGGTCTCGTCGGTGACGTGCGCGCCACCGTCGACGCGCTGCTCCCGCGCCTCGCTCGCAAGGACGACCGTGGTCACCTCGACGACGCCCTCGCGCACTACCGCAAGACGCGCGCCAAGCTCGACGACCTCGCGGTGCCGACGAAGCGCGGCCGGCCCATTCACCCGCAGTATCTCGCCAAGCTGCTGAACGATCATGCCGCCGATGACGCGATCTTCACCGCCGACGTGGGTTCGCCGACGGTGTGGGCGGCCCGCTACCTCGCGATGACCGAGGGGCGACGGTTGATCGGTTCGTTCACGCACGGCTCGATGGCGAACGCCCTCATGCACGGCATCGGTGCGCAGGTCGCGCAGCCCGGTCGTCAGGTGGTGGCGCTCGCGGGCGACGGTGGGCTCTCGATGATGTTGGGCGAACTGCTCACCGTCACGCAGAACGGGCTTCCGCTGAAGACGGTCGTCGTGAACAACGCGTCGTTGAACTTCGTCGAACTCGAGATGAAGGCGGCCGGGTTCGTGACGTACGGCACCGGTCTCGACAACCCGAGCTTCGCCGCGATCGCCGAAGCCATGGGCATCTACGCCCGCCGGGTGGAGGACAGTGAGGACCTGCCGGATGCCGTGCGCGACGTGCTCGCGCACGATGGTCCCGCGGTGCTCGACGTGGTGACCGAGCGGCAGGAGCTGTCGATGCCGCCGGCGATCGAAGCCGCCCAGGTCAAGGGCTTCACGCTGTACGCCATCCGCACCGTGCTGTCGGGACGCGGCGACGAGCTGCTCGACCTCGCCCGCGCGAACTGGCGTCAGCTCTTCTGACGCCCGAGCGCGGCTGACCGCATACGGCGGACACCCGCCCGACTCTCATCGAACCGGGCGGCTGTCCGTCACGCCTCTGCGAGCGCCCGTACCTCGGCTGCGTCGCCGTGGCGCCCGAGGCTTTCCAGCACGTCGCCGAGTTCGAGCGCGGCGACCTGGAGCAGCGGCGGGAACTCCGAGCCGTGATCGAGGGCGCTCCGGTACACCGCGACGGCGTCCTCGGCACGCCCGTCACTGTGGAGCACGCGCGCCGCGAACAGCTCCGACCCGCCGGCGGCACCGGCGTCGTCGAGGGCGGCGAACCCGTCGGCAGCGGTGAGGGCGATGGCCACGGCCTCGTCGATACGGCCGAGCTGTGCGAGCGCCCGAGCCCGCGAGTCCATCACGTCGGCACCCAGCCACGGCGCCTCATGCTCGACCGCGAGGGCCGCGACCTCGTCGAACAGCGCGAAGGCGCGCTCGTCCTGCCGCCCGCCGTACGCCTGGCCGAGGGTGTGCAGCACGTCGGCGAGTACCCCGACGGCATCCGGCGAACGACGGGCAGAGTCGGCGGCCGCCTCGAGCAGGGAGAGCGCCTCGTCGTGCTCGTCGAACCGCATCAGGATGCGCGCCTGCTCGACCAGCGCCACCGCGCGATCCGCGTGCTCCTCGTCTTCCCCGAAGAGGTCGCCCGCGAAACCGAACGCCCCGACCGCCTGGCCGAACTCTCCGGCGGCCGAGAGTGCGCGGGCGAGCAGCATCGCCGTCGCCGCGCGCGACGCTGCCGACACTTCTGCACGCTCCTCGCGCTCCAGCACGCTTCCCAGCAGCTCGGCGGCCTCTGCGGCATCGCCGGCCGCGAGCATGGCGCGGGCGAGACGGAAGTCGGGCGCCGTCGTGTCTTCCCCCTCCTGCCCGACGAGGCGGGTCAGCACGCGGAAGCGCGCGACGGCCTTCTCGGCATCGCCGGCGTCCTCCCAGAGCGACCCCGCCAGCAGGTGAAGGCCGGCCAGTGCACGCGAGGCCCCCAGCCCGGCGAGCAGTCGGCACGCCTCGTCGGCGTCGGCCGCCCCCGCGGCGTAGTCGGCCGCCCCGCCGCGCAGGCGTGCGCGGATCTCGAGGGCGTGCGCGCGGTGGCCGGTGCCCGTATCGTCCTGCGCGAGAAGTCGATCGAGCAGGGCGGATGCCGCGTCGGTCTCGCCCTTCTGCAGCAGCGCCGAGGTCGCGAGCAGCGCCGTGGTGTTCGCGAGGCGCGGGTCGCCGGCGTCGGAGAACGCGTGGGCCGCGCGCTCGAAGAGGTCGAGCGCGGCGTCGGTCTCGCCGGCGCGCAGATGCAGCACACCGCGGCTGAGCGCGACGTCGCCGCGCGACCACGCCGGCAGAGCATCCGCCTGAGCCAGTTCGTGATCGAGGGATGCCGCGCTCTCCGCGCTGTCGAGGCCGAAGGTCGCGAGCCCCGCGCGCTCCTCGAGGTCGGCCTGCTCCGCGCGACCGGCCGCCCGCAGCTCGGCGATGCGGTCGGGGAGGACCGCGCGTGCCTCGTCGGCGCGGTCGAGCGCGACGAGGATGCCGATGTGCATCGAGTGCAGCTGGGCCCGCTGGTACGGGTCATCCACCCCGAGGGCGCGGGGGAGGGCGGCGAGGGTCTCGTGCTCGGCGCCGTACTGCGCGAGCTGCATCGCACGATCGAACCACCCCTCGGCGTCGGTCGGCGTCGTTGACGGCGGCGCCGCCACGAACGCATCCGAGCGGATCGGCACGTCGTAGCTCTCGGAGCCGATGAGACGCAGCCGCTCGAGGTGGCGCGCGTGCCCGTCGCTCCCGTCACGGCGGTCGAACTCGGCCGCGCGGCGCTCCGCTCCCGCCCAGCACGCGGCGGCCAGGTCGGCGGCGTTCCAGACGCCGTCGTGTGCGCCGAAGAAGGGCACGAGCGCCGCGGCATCCGCTCCCCGCACGGGGGTGTCGCCGTGCCCAGCGGCGGCAACGCGGTCGAGGGCGACGGCGAACGCGGCGAGAGCGGCGAAGTGCGCGTCGACGTTGAGGCCGTCGTGCGCCAACCAGCCGATGTGACGCTCGACGAGCGCGAGCGCGCGCGCCTCGTTGCCGGTGATGGCGGCGAAGACCACGTTGTTCGCGACGATGCGCAGGTTGTCGGGGTTGTCCTTCGCGAGGCGGTAGCTGCGCAGGTGCGCGGTCTTGGCCTCGTCGCCGCGTCCGGCGCGCAGGTAGGGCACGAGCACGCGCGACAGGGCGTGCTCCGGTTCCTCGCCGCACGAGAACCCGCCCTCGATCATCTCCTCCACGAGGCGGATGGCGTCGGCATCCCGCCCGGTCTCGGCGAAGAACCCGGCGAACTGGCTGCGCCCGCAGGCGTCGCAGTGGCTGTGGTCGTCGCGCGGGGTCGCTTCCAACTGCACCCGCAGCGCCTCGGCGTCATCGAGGCGCCCCGAGTCCCACGCATCCTCGAATCGTGCGGTGAGCACGCCGCTCAGCCCCAGGCCGGCCGCCCGGTAGTGGGCCTCCATGTCGTCGAGCACGGCGTGGATCTGCTCCTGCGAGAACACAGGAGACGAACGAAGCGACGACGCCATCCACTTGAACTGCCACATGAGGTCGGCGCCGCCGTTGTCGAGGTCGGCGGGAAACCTCTGCGGATCCTCGTCGTGCTTCGCCAGGCACCAGGCGAACGAGTTCAGCATCACGTCGGTGGCGCCGTTCATGTTCGCCGAGGCGGTCTGCCGCATGCGGGCCTCGTACTCGAGCCGTTCGTCGCCGATCTCCCGCGCGAGGGCGACCGCCTCGGTCACGAGAGCCTGCTCGGCAGGCCCCCACGGGGTGCGGTCGATCTCGTCGATGAGCTCGGCGAAGCGCGTCGTCGGACGGGTCATGGGAATCCCTTCGTCAGGAGGCGGGTGGGGGAGGCTGTCGGAGAGAGGATGCCGTCAGGACGCGGGGGCGTCGAACGGGAAGACCTCGTCGGCCACCCCGGCTGACAGCGCCACGAGGTCGCCGAGCGCCGAGGTCATGAGCTCCCGGTCGGCATCGGACAGCGGGTGGTGCCCGGCGAGCAGGGCCTGGATGTACAGCAGCTGCACCGTTCGCCCGAAGACAGCGTCATCGGTCACCCGCACGAGCGCCCGCACCACCGCGTTCGACCAGTTGAGGCAGAGGCGGGCGCCCGGATCGTCGTCGGCCGCCGCGGGCAGCGTCCGGTCGATGCGATCGAGCACGCCGCCCCACAGCGACCCCGTGACGCCCTTCGTGCGGCCACGATCGAGGGCGCGCAGGGTCTCGGGATCGATCACGTACAGCCCGGTCAGCGATGGACGATCGATGGTGCGCACGACGACGGCGCACGACGAGGGGGCGAGGACGGCGCCCGCCCGCGCCTCGAGGGCGAGCGCTGCGTCGCGGTCGTCGAGGGGCGGCGGGTCGAGACGATCGAGTTCGCCGGTCACGTCGACCTGTTCGACCGTGACGTCGGGGTAGAGCTGGGGCAGCAGGCGCACGAGGTCGGCGTCGTAGAGGTAGCCGCCGTTGACCAGCACCTCGGTCGACGGCGAGATGCCCGCGACCTGGCGGAACTCGTCGACCGACGCGGCGAAGCGGATGTGCGGATGCCGCTCGACGAGGTCGTCGATGCGCATCGTGCCGTGCGTGGTCTCGACGGTCAGCCAGCGGGCGATGAACTGCGCCAACTCGTCGTCGTGCCGCACGAGGGCTTTCAGGCCGACCTCGTGGATCGCGACGAAGTGGGCGAGCCGGTGCGGTTCGCGCAGCGCCAGCTCCAGCACCCAGCGACGGATGCCCGCTCCGAACTGTTCACGCACCCGCTCGAGCCCGGCGTCGTCGACGAGCGACTCGCGGCTGGCCGTCGGGGCGAGACCGGTCGAGTCGACCACCGCCCGCACGAAGAACGCCCACTCCGGCAGCACGTCGTCGACGCGCTCGGCGAGGAGCATCCGTCCCAGGTAGACGCGCGTGGCCTGACGCGCGCCGGGTGGTGGCGCGAACGGGAGCACGTAGGCGATTCCCCGCGTGCCGGTGGCGGGCTCGTGCAATTCGATGGTGTCGAGGGGTGTCGCGCCCAGGAGCGCGCGGCCGTAGGCCGCGGCGTCGTCTGGCGCCGCGTCGAGGAACGGCGGTGCGTGCGTGAGGTCGACGTCTCCGCCCGGGCCGTCGACGGTGATGCGCACGGGCAGGAATTCGCCGAAGGTCGTGGCGAGCTCGCGCACCGAGGCCGCGCGCAGCAGGTCGGCCGCGTCGAACCGCGGGGCGAGGTGCACGCTCGTGCCGATCGGCAGGTCGTCGTCGAGCTCGACCACGCGGAAGGTGCCGTCGGAGTGGCCGGTCCACTCGACGGCCGGCCCGCCGCGGGCGCTGCGGGAGCGGATGACGATCGTGTCGGCGACCATGAAGCAGCTGAGCAGCCCGATGCCGAACTGTCCGAGGTAGTCGTCGCGGGGGAGGTCGAAGATGTCGCGCTTCGAGCTGCGGCCGACCGTCGCGAGCAGGTCGGCGACCTCGGCCGACGTGAGCCCGATGCCGTCGTCGCGCAGGACGAACTCGTCGGAGTGCTCGCCGACCGGGGTGATGCGGATGCTGCCGCCCTGCCCGTCGACCTCGCGCCGCGCGGTGATCGCGTCGCGCGCGTTCTGCAGCAGCTCCCGCAGGTAGACACGCGGGCCGGAGTAGATGTGCCGGCTGAGGAGGTCGACGACCCCGCGCAGATCGACCTGGAACTGCTGAACCTGCACCGACATCCGCTCCCTCCCGGAATTTCCCGCCCACGAAGCCTACAAGAGGCGACCGACGTCGCCCCGGTTCGGCGGCGGGCGACGGATGCCGTACACTGGGGAAGCAGTTTGTTCTCTGCATTCTTTCGCCGTGCCTCGGGTCTCCCGATGGCGTCGAGGTGGCAGGATGGGAGAACACCCCGAGACTCCAGAGTCTCTAGGGCGGTAGCTCAATTGGCAGAGCAGCGGTCTCCAAAACCGCAGGTTGCAGGTTCGATTCCTGTCCGCCCTGCGCGTCAGCGCACGCTGGCACACGAAAGGTACATTCAGGATGAGTCAGGACGAACCGCGCGGCGAGGTCATCGCGGCTGGCGCCGCCCGCGAGAAGAAGGGCAACCCCTTCTCCCGGTTCTTCGGAAGCATCGCCCTGTTCATCCGTCAGGTCATCGCCGAACTGCGCAAGGTCGTCACCCCGACCCGCAAGGAACTGGTCAAGTTCACGCTGGTGGTGCTCGTCTTCGTCCTGATCGTCATGGGCATCGTCTACGGCCTCGACTGGGTCTTCGGCATCATGACGCACTACGTGTTCGGTATCCCGAGCTGATGACGTCCCCGCGGCCCCTGCCGCAGTGATTGGAAAGAACTAGTGTCCGAACGATACTCCGACGACGCCGACTGGGCGCCTGCCGCCGAGCAGTCCAGCGAAGAGGACGAGGCCCAGGAGGGCAACACCCTCGCCGCCGAGGAGCGCGCATCCACGTCTGCCGAGCACATCGCCCTGCACGTCGAAGATGAAGACGCCGACGACGAGACCGACACCGACGACGAGATCGAAATCGAAGACCCGGAGGCCGACGCCATCGTGAACGACGCGCTCAACCTGGACGAGGCTGCAGAGTCCGAGGCCGCGGCCGAGGTGCTCAACGACGCCGTGGCCGAGGAGACCGCCGAGGAGGAGGCTGCCGCCGCCGACGAGGTGACCCCCTACGACGGCCCGGACATCAACGGCGACGACGACCGCCCCGCGGCCGATGCCGATGAGGACGCCGACGACGCCGACGAGGACCCCTACGAGGCCTTCCGCCTCGACCTGCGGATGCTCCCCGGCAAGTGGTACGTCATCCACTCGTACGCGGGCTTCGAGCGCAAGGTCAAGGCGAACATCGAGCAGCGCAAGTCGACGCTCGAGGTCGAGGACGAGATCTACCAGGTCGAGGTCCCGATGGAGGACGTCGTCGAGATCAAGAACGGCCAGCGCAAGATGGTGACCCGTGTGCGCATCCCCGGCTACGTGCTGGTGCGCATGGAGCTCACGGAAGACACCTGGTCGGTCGTGCGCCACACGCCGGGCGTGACGGGCTTCGTGGGCAACGCCCACAACCCCACGCCGCTGCGCTTCGAAGAGGCCTTCAACATGCTGAAGTCACTCGTCGAGGTCAAGGACGTCCCCACCGCGAAGAACATCGCCTCGAAGGGCGGCGTCGCCGTCGCCCGTCCGCTCCCGGCCGAGGTCGACTTCGAGGTCGGCGAGACCATCACCATCAAGGAAGGCTCGTTCGCGGGTCTTCCGGGTTCGATCAGCGAGATCAAGCCCGAGAGCGGCAAGCTCACCGTGCTCGTCTCGCTCTTCGAGCGCGAGACCCCGGTCGAGCTGTCGTTCGACCAGGTCACCAAGATGATCTGACGCTGCGCGTCGTTCGAGAAGGCCGTCCTTCGGGGCGGCCTTCTCGCGTTCCCGGCGGGTCCCCCGATCGGGTAGACTTGTGTGGTTTGTGCGCCGCTTCGTCGTGCGCGCAGGCAACCACGGTCCGGAAACGCCGGGTCTGTGGGAGAAGCGGATGCCGAGGCATCCGATTCGATGAAAGGAAAGAGAATGGCACCGAAGAAGAAGGTGACCGGCCTGATCAAGCTTCAGATCAACGCCGGTGCAGCCAACCCGGCGCCGCCGATCGGCCCCGCGCTCGGTCAGCATGGCGTCAACATCATGGAGTTCTGCAAGGCGTACAACGCCGCGACCGAGTCGCAGCGCGGCAACGTCATCCCCGTCGAGATCACCGTCTACGAGGACCGCAGCTTCACCTTCGTCCTGAAGACCCCGCCCGCGGCGGAGCTCATCAAGAAGGCCGCCGGCGTGCCCAAGGGCTCGTCGACCCCGCACACCGTCAAGGTCGCGAAGATCACCAAGGACCAGGTCCGTCAGATCGCCGAGACCAAGCAGGCCGACCTGAACGCGAACGACATCGAGGCCGCCTCGAAGATCATCGCCGGCACCGCCCGTTCCATGGGCATCACGGTCGAGGGCTGAGGAGAATAATCATGGCTACCAAGTCCAAGGCTTACCAGGCTGCCGTCGCGAAGATCGAGGCAGACCGTTTCTACACCCCCGCTGAGGCCGTCGCCCTGGCGAAGGAGACCGGCTCCGCGAAGTTCGACTCCACCGTCGAGGTCGCGCTGAAGCTGTCCGTCGACCCGCGCAAGGCCGACCAGATGGTGCGCGGCACCGTCATCCTGCCCCACGGCACCGGCAAGACCGCCCGCGTCATCGTGTTCGCCACCGGCGCCGCGGCTGAGGCTGCGATCGCTGCGGGCGCCGACGAGGTCGGCGGCGCCGAGCTCATCGAGAAGGTCGCCGGCGGATGGACCGCGTTCGACGCGGCCGTCGCCACGCCCGAGCTCATGGGCCAGGTCGGTCGTCTCGGAAAGGTGCTCGGCCCGCGCGGCCTCATGCCCAACCCGAAGACCGGCACGGTGACCCCGAACACGGCCAAGGCCGTCGAGGACATCAAGGGTGGAAAGATCGAGTTCCGCGTCGACAAGCACGCCAACGTGCACTTCGTCGTCGGCAAGGCCTCGTTCTCGACCGAGCAGCTGAACGAGAACATCTCGGCCGCGCTCGAGGAGATCGTCCGCCTCAAGCCGTCCAGCTCGAAGGGCCGCTACATCCAGAAGGGTGCGGTGTCGACCACGTTCGGCCCCGGCATCCCGCTGGACGTCAACGCCATCTGAGTCTGACTCCCGAAACGCCCCCGGCTCCGCCGGGGGCGTTTCTGCGTCCCCCCTCCGGCCACTTCCGCTCCCGTCGCATTTTCTGTCGTCTGGGCCGCCGTCAGGCGACAGAAAATGCGACGGGAAGGGGTCAGGCGCGGGGGAGGGTCAGGCGCGGGAGCGGGTCAGGCACGGGAGAGAGCAGCGCGGATCCGGCGGATGAGCGGGAGTTCGTCGCGGAGAGACTCGGCTGTCACCTCGATGATTGTCCAGCCGGCGGCGCGTAGCCGGGCGATGCGCTCGACGTCGCGGGCGTAGGAAGCGGTGTGCATGAGGCCGTGATACTCGACTCCGACTTTCTGTGCAGGAAAGGCCAGGTCGAGGCAGGCGAGGAATCGCCCATCGTCGTCGAACACGTCGACATTGAGGGCGGGTTCGGGGAGCCGGAAATCATGGAGCAGGCAACGGAGCCGACTCTCACGGGGCGACCAGGCATCCTCGCGGATGAGCGGAAGCGCCTCGCGAAGCCGAGGGATGCCGACGCGACGGCCCGACGCCACGACCGCGGCCAGGTCGTCGATCGTGGCGAGCGGCGGACGGTCCGGAGTCGGACGCCCGACGCCTGCTCGCCAGCGGCGGCAGAAGAAGTCACCCAAGGCCACGACGTCGTGCAATGCGAAGCTCCCCGATGTCGCCCACGTCGTCGCGGGCGTCGAGACGGCGAGTCCGTCGATGACCTCCGCGGCAGACGTCGCGGCACGGGCACGATGGGCCACGACTCCGGGAAGCCGCGGGAGCGGCGCCTCCCCGAAGACGCTCACGTGAACGTCGGGCGGCAGACCGGACGGGAAGCTGGGCAGCGGAGCATCCCAGAGGGCGATCGCCGTCTCGTGGCTGAAGAACTGCCCTGCGCGAAGTCGCGGCGCGTAGAGCGCGGCGGCCGCCCGCAGCTCCGCTCGACGACGCGCGAAGAGGTCGTCTTCGACGGGAAGCGGATGCATCGCTTCTCGCCGCGCGCGCACCCCGGCGAACGGCCGGAGGAGGTCGGAGCGACGCATCCGTTCCGGGTTGACACCGGCGTCCTGGATGTCCGAGATATGGAACACGTCGCCGAGTCGAGCGGGAAGGTCACGGGGTCGGGGCATCCGCTCACTGTGCCTTGTCTCCCGGTCCCTGTGGGCACTCTCCACAGCCCCCGCCTCCCTTGCAGCTCCCGTCGCAATTTCTGTCGCCTGCCGACGCGCGAAGCGACAGAAAATGCGACCGGAGCGGAGGGAGAGGGAGAGGGAGAGGGAGAGGGGGCGGGAGAGGGAGCGGGGGGATGGAGGGCGAGGCTCGGCAGATCGGGCGCAACGGAAGGACATGGATGCGGGGGCCGCGTCAAGGGCCGCGTACTGTGAGGGAGTTCCTGTGCGGGTCGCGTAAAATCGCGACTGCGCCCCATACCCCAGGAGGGTCCATGTCCCGTCGCCTCATCGCCATCACCGCACTCGTCGTCGGAGCCGCTGCGCTCACGGCCTGCAGCGGCAGCACCTCGCCCGAGAGCTCGTCGAGCGCCGGCGAGGCATCCGAAGGTTCCGACTTCGGTCTCGTCAGCGACGGAACGCTCACGGTCGCGACCGAGGGCACCTACCGCCCCTTCAGCTTCCACGGCGACGGCGGTTCGGGCGAGCTCACCGGCTACGACGTCGAGATCATCGAGGCGGTCGCCGACAAGCTCGGCCTCGAGCTGAAGTTCCAGGAGACGCAGTGGGACGCGATCTTCGCCGGACTCGACGCCGGCCGCTTCGACCTGATCGCCAACCAGGTCACCATCAACGACGAGCGCGAGGAGAAGTACCTCTTCAGCGCGCCGTACACGGTCTCTCCCGGCGTGATCGTCGTCGCGGACGACGACGACTCGATCTCGTCGTTCGCCGACCTCGACGGCAAGACCACCGCGCAGTCGCTCACGAGCAACTGGTACGAGCTGGCCACCGAGTCGGGGGCGAAGGTCGAGGGTGTCGAGGGCTGGGCCCAGGCGGTCGAGCTGCTGCGCCAGGGCCGCGTCGACGCGACCATCAACGACAAGCTGACCTTCCTCGACTACGAGACGACCAACAGCCCGACCGGTCTGAAGATCGCCGCCGAGACCGAAGAGGCCGGCGAGCAGGCGTTCGTGTTCACGAAGGACAAGGAAGCGCTGGTCGATGCGGTCGACGAGGCCCTCGACGAGCTCCGCGCCGACGGCACGCTCGCCGAGATCAGCGAGAAGTACTTCGGCGAAGACGTCTCGCAGTAGTCGATGGAGAGCCCCTGGCAGCTGTTCCTGGAGTCGCTCGGGCCGATCGCCCTGGCGGGTCTGACGGCGACGGTGCCACTCGCCCTGGCGTCGTTCGTGCTGGGGCTCTTCCTCGCGATCGTGGTCGCGCTGATGCGCATCTCGGTCAACCCCGTGCTGTCGTCGATCGCCCGGTTCTACATCTCGGTGATCCGCGGCACGCCGATGCTCGTGCAGCTGTTCGTGATCTTCTACGGGCTGCCGTCGATCGGTGTGACGCTCGACCCGTGGCCGAGTGCGATCATCGCCCTGTCGATGAACGTCGGCGGTTACGGGGCGGAGGTCGTGCGCGCGGCTATCCTCTCGGTCCCGAAGGGGCAGTGGGAGGCGGCGTACACGGTCGGCATGAACCGCACCCGCACGCTCACGCGCATCATCCTGCCGCAGGCGGCGCGGGTGTCGGTGCCGCCGCTGTCGAACACGTTCATCGCGTTGGTGAAGGACACATCGCTCGCGTCGCTGATCCTCGTCACCGAGCTGTTCAAGGTGGCGCAGCAGATCGCGTCGACGACGCTGGAGTTCATGGTGCTGTATCTCGCCGCCGCGCTCGTGTACTGGGTGCTCTGCCTGATCCTGTCGTTCGGGCAGAGCGCTCTCGAGAGGAGGCTCGACAGCCGTGTCGCGCACTGACCCGTCGACCGAGGCGCTCCTCACCGCCCGCGGCCTGCACAAGAGCTTCGGCGCCACCGAGGTGCTCCGCGGCTTCGACCTGACCCTGCACCGCGGCGAGGTGGTGGTGCTGATCGGACCGAGCGGCTCCGGCAAGACCACCGTGCTGCGGGCGCTGAACGGCCTGGAGACCCCCGATGCCGGAACGATCACGGTCGACGGCGGCCCCGAGATCGACTTCGCCCTCGCCGCGACCGAGAAGCCGCGCGTGCGGCAGCAGAAGCGCCTCGCGCTGCGCGACCGCTCGGCCATGGTCTTCCAGCACCACAACCTGTTCCCGCATCTCACCGTGCTCGAGAACGTCATCGAAGGGCCGTGGCGGGTGCAGGGGCGCCCGAAGGCCGAGGTCGTGAGCGAGGCGCTCGCCCTGCTCGACCGGGTCGGCCTGGCCGACAAGGCGGATGCCCGGCCGCATCAGCTCTCGGGTGGGCAGCAGCAGCGTGTGGGGATCGTGCGCGCGCTGGCACTCAAGCCCGATCTGCTGCTGTTCGACGAGCCGACCAGCGCCCTCGATCCGGAACTCGTCGGCGAGGTGCTGCTCGTCATCAAGGAGCTGGCCGACGAGGGCTGGACCATGGCCGTCGTCACGCACGAGCTGAGCTTCGCGCGCGAGGCCGCCGATCATGTGCTCTTCATGGACGGCGGTGTCGTGGTCGAGCAGGGTCCGCCCGCGCAGCTGTTCAGTGCGCCCCAGCACGAGCGCACGCAGCGCTTCCTCACGCGCATCCTGCGTCCGCTCGACGGCGACGCCTGACCCGACGCCGGACTCGGTGACGCCTGCCCTGACGTCCGAGCCGGCTGCGCCCGAGCCGACGACGCCTTAGCCGGCTGCGCCGAGCACCGGCAGCACGAGACTGACGGCGAGAGCGATCATCACCACCGCGATCACCGCGTCGAGGATGCGCCAGGAGCGGGGTGTGTGCAGCCATCGGCCGAGGTACCGCGCTCCGAACCCGAGGGCGGTGAACCACAGGATGCTGGCGAGCACGGCCCCGCCGGCGAAGAGCCACCGTTGCTCGCCGTGCGTCGCGGCGATCGATCCGAGCATGAGCACGGTGTCGAGGTAGACGTGCGGGTTGAGCCAGGTGAGGGCGAGCACGGTCAGCAGCACCGGGGCGAGACGGGTGCGGGACGGTCGCGTCGTGGTCGCCACTCCGGCGGTGGTGCCGCGGTCGGAGGTCGCGGCGGGGGCGGTCGCGGCAGAGGATGCGGGCATCCCTCCGACACCCGGGGCGACCGCGCCCCGGTCATCGACCTCGAGACCCGAGGCGTCACCGCGCCAGGCGCGGCGCGCGGCGCGCAGACCGTAGCCGAGCAGGAACAGGGCGCCAGCCCAGCGGGCGACGACCACGAGCCACGGCGCGGCGGCGATGAGGAAGCCGAGACCGGCGACGCCCGCGATGATGAGCACCGCATCGGAGAGGGCGCAGACGACCACGACGGCGAGCACGTGCTCGCGGCGGATGCCCTGGTGCAGCACGAATACGTTCTGCGCGCCGATCGCGACGATGAGCGAGAGACCGAGGCCGAGGCCGGAGAGCACCGAGAGCATGCGTCCACGCTACGGAGGAGATCACGTGAAGCACCAGCGAGGATTCCTACCGGACCATTAGCATCGCTCACGTGAGAATCGATCCGGACCTCGCCGCCACGCTCGCGGCCGTCGCCGACGAAGGCACCCTCGACGCGGCATCCCGGCGGCTGCGCATCACCCCGTCGGCCGTGAGCCAGCGGCTCAAAGCTCTCGAACAGCAGGTGGGGCGCATCGTCGTGGTCCGCACCAAACCCGCGCGGCTGACCGCGGCCGGCGAGGCGATCGTACGGCTCGCGCGTCAGATCGACCTCCTGGAGCAGGATGCGCTCGCAGGGCTCGGCATCGACGAGGGGCGGTCGGTCGCTCGCCCGGTCATCCCGCTGGCGGTGAACGCCGACTCGATGGCGACGTGGTTCCTTCCCCCGCTCTCCCGCATCGCCGCACGTCTCGGCGTGGACGTCGACCTGCATCGCGACGACCAGAACTTCACCGCGCGCCTTCTCGAGTCGGGCGACGTGATGGCCGCGGTGACGAGCGAGAGCACTCCGGTGGCCGGATGCTCGGTCGCCCCCCTCGGCGTGCTCGAATACCGGGCGATGGCCGCGCCCGCGTATGCGAGCGAGTGGTTCCCCGACGGTGCGACGACGGATGCACTGGCCCGCGCCCCGTTCGTCGACTTCGACCGTCGCGACACCCTGCAGCACGAGTGGCTGCGGGCACGCGGCGTCGCGGCGCAGGGCGTGCCTCGCCACTACGTTCCCGCGTCGCACGACTACGCCCTGGCGGTGCGGCTCGGCCTGGGCTGGGGCATGGTGCCGACGGTGCAGGCCACGCCGGAACTCGTGCCGCTGGGCGGTCCGGTGCTGCGGGTCCCGCTGTACTGGCAGCAGTGGAATCTGCGCTCATCGCTGCTCGACCGGATCGCGGCCGAGGTCGCGGCCGAAGCGGCATCCGTCCTGCACCGCTGACTCGGCATCCGTCCTGCACCGCTGACGCGGCGCCCGCACAGCCGCGACGCGCAACGATCCGGTACCTCCGACGAACATCCTCTTGAATGACTCTTCAGTCTGGGTGAGGATGGCCGGAACGCAAGGGTGCGCGGCCTCTGAGGGGTGGCCGGACGACGGACTCATGCGATCGACGAGATTCCTGAGGGGGAATAGCGCATGGTTACGAAGGATGGAAATCGGAAGATCTTGGCAGTCCTTGCGGGCGGCCTGGTGCTCGGCGTCGGAGTGGCGGTGACTCTCGCGGCGTGGAACGACTCCGAGTTCGCGACGGGCACGTTCACGGCCGGCTCGTTCAATTTGGAGGGGTCGACCACCGGCGACACGGATGCCGCGTACAGCGATCACAACGTCGACGACGGCGACGCGGCGGCCAGCCTGGTCTTCGAGCTGCCGGAAGTCGCGTCGGCGATGTCGCCGGGCGACGTGGTGTACGCGCCGTTCTGGGTGCGTCTCGACGAGACGACCACGAACGACGCGACGCTCGCCGCCACCGGCATCACGAGCGGCGCCGGCGGCAACGAGGCGAACCTGTCGTACGCGGTGCAGGCGATCGCCGCCGATGCGACCTGCGACGCCTCGGCGGCGGGCACCGTGCTCGCGACGGGCGCCGACCTCACGGCCCAGACGGCGTCCGGAACGGTTGCGCTGACTCAGGGGGCGGCGGATGCCGCAGGCACCGCGGTGCAGCTCTGCATCGCCGTGACCGCCGATGACGCGATCGTGCAGGGCGCGTCGGCGACCGCCACCTGGGAGTTCACGGCCACCTCGACCGCGGACTGATCATGGGGCGCACCCGCGCGCGGAAGCGGGAGGCGGCACGTCGGGTCTCCCGCCGCATCCGCGCGGTGCTCGCCGCCGGGCTGGTGCTCGGTGTGGGCGCGGCCGGCACGCTGGCCGCGTGGAACGACGCCGAGTTCGGTGGGTCGACGTTCACCGCCGGTCGGTTCGACATCGTCGGTGCGGCCGACGGCACGACCTTCACCAGTCATGCCACGGCCGGCGCGGCGGTGGCGCTGAACTTCGTCGTCGCGCCGACCGCGATGGCGCCCGGCACCACCACGTACGCGTTGTTCAGCGTGCGCACCGCGAACCCGTCGGTCGCCGGCACCCTGCAGCTGACCGCGGGGACGCCCGGTGGTACGGGCCTCGCCGCATCGCTGACGTACGGAGTGCGGCTCGTGCCGGCGACCACCTGCAACGCGACCACGTACGCCGCGGCATCGTCCGCGACGAGCATCGTGGTGCCCGACGGTTCCGCGCTCACGACCGGTGGTGCCGCGACGACGTCTGTACCGCAGGCGGTGACGGCCAACGGCGCGAACCAGTTGAACTACTGCTTCGCGGTGACCCTGCCCACCACCGCGCCCAACACCGCGCAGGGACTCACGATGACGCAGACGTGGCAGATCCAGGGCACGTCGTCGTAGCGCCGCCGGCGCGAGACGGGAAGGAGGGGAGATGAGCATCCCGAGCACTCGCCGCGACCTGCGGGAGCAGGCGCGGCGCTCGCCGGTCCTGCCGGGTGACGCCTCCGACGACCCGGGAATCGTTGCGCTCGAACCGCGCCGTCGGCGTCGGGTGGGGCGGATGCTCGGAGACGCGGCGCTGTGGATCGCGGCCGCGGCCGGAACCGTGTGCATCCTGCTGGTCGTGCTCGCGATGACCGCCGGCATCACCCTCATCCTGTTCCGCACCGGGTCGATGTCGCCGACCATCCCCGCGGGCTCCGTCGCCATCGTGCAGCGCATCCCGGCGACCGAGGTCGAAGTGGGCGACGTCGTGACCGTCGACCGGGAGGGAGAGCTGCCCGTCACACACCGGGTCACGTCGGTCGCCCCGGGGGAGTCCGACGCCGAGCGGGTGCTCACCCTGCGCGGCGATGCGAACGCGAGCGACGACCCGTTCCCGTACACCGTCTCGACGGTGCGCATCGTGCTGTTCTCGGCGCCGGGCATCGCGTCGGTCATCGCCGCGCTCGGGCATCCCCTCGTGCTCGGCGGGCTGACCGCGGGCGCGACGCTGCTCGTCGTGTGGGCGTTCTGGCCGCACGCCCCGCGGCGAGGTCGGCCGCAGACACGCGCCGCGACCCGGACGACCGAGGAGCGGTGATGAGGGGGCGTCGGATCGTGGCCGGGACAGCGGCGGGGCTGCTCGCGGCGATGATCGCCCTGCCGGCCATCGCCGCGCCCGTCAGCGAGATCGTCCAGGGGCGCGTGCTGCGGATCGTGTCGGTCGCCGACTGGGGCGCCGCGTCGAGCCTGCGGCCCGGGGAACCGGTGCGGTGGGATCTGACCGTCAGCGCGGATGCCGCCGAACCGGGCACCGTGACGGTCGCCGCCAGCGCACGCGGAGACGCCCCCCTGCGGGTGGACGCGGCGCTGTGCATGCGCGCGTGGGAGGGCGACCTCTGCCCCGGCGGGGCCGACGTGCTGCAGACCGCATGGCTCATCCCGCGCGACGGACGACGGGTGGCGCTCGCCGACTTCTCCGCCGAGGAGGTCGGCCACCTCCGGCTGCGCATCGCCCTCGACGACGACGCGCCCGGTCTGACCGAGGTGCGCGTGCACGCGACCGGCGTCGGCGACAGCCTGGTCGTCGGTCCGGACGCGCCCCTCCCGGCGACCGGCGGGCCGCTCACGCCGTGGGCCATCGCGGCGGGGGCCGCGCTCGCCGCGGCCGGTGCGGCGCTGGTGCGGGTGCGACGGCGCGACCCTGAGGAGACGGAGCGGTGACGGGGGAGGGCCGGATGCGGCGCGGGCGACCGGGAGGCAGGGCGCTCGCTGCCGCCCTCGGACTCGCGGTGCTGGCCGGGGTCGGGGTCGTCTCGTCGGCGCAGCCCACCGACGCGCGGTTCACGGACGTCGAGCATGTCGGATCGGGCACCGTCACGGCGCTGGCGCTCACGGCGCCGTCGATCAGCTCGTGCACCGTGCAGAACAACACCCTCGGGGTGTTCCAGAGCGTCACCCTGGTCTGGACGTCGCCGCACGTGCCGACGTGGCAGCGCCTCACCGTGGCGCAGGGCGCCACCTCGGGCACCGTGCCGTCGTCGAACATCACCTCGACCGGGCCGACCGGCGGCCTCTACACCTACACGGCCGTGCTATCGCAGACGGTGCTCAACAGCCTCGTGTCCAACCTCCTCGGCAGCACGACCACCCTCACGGTGACGGCCATCCACCCCAACTCGACCACCTGGACCTCGACGGCGGGCGTGCGCCGACTCACCGTGGCGCTGCTCGGCACGGGCGGCACCTGCACGACGTGAACGACGGCACGGCCATGCGACTCCCGGGCGCGGTGCCCGCGGGCACCGTCGGGGTGGGAATCAGTCGGCGAGGGCGAGCGCGCGGAAGGCGTCGCGCTCGCGCAGCTGGTCGCGACGGCTGGCGACGGCATCCATCACCCGGGTCGGCACCTGCCGACCCGTGGTGCGACGGTAGAGCTCGTCGATGAGGTCGGTGGCGAGGCCCACCAGCTTGGCGATCTCGCGCTCGTCGCGGTCGATCCACACGCAGCGGGGCTCGTCGTGCACGGGAGCGAAGTCGACGTGCTCCTCCCAGACGAACAGGGTGCGCTCGGCGCCCAGAACGTGCTGCTGCCACCACACCTGCCGCAGGTAGGTGCGGGGGATGCCCCGGAACGCCTTGTTCGTCGTCTTGATCTCGGCGAGCTCGACCCGGCCGTGCGTGTCGACGGCGATGCCGTCGGGAGTGGCGAGGTGACGGTGCTCGACTTCGGCCCGGAACAGGGCGGAGGAGGGAAGGATGCCGTGGGTCGCCGCGACCCACGCGGCGATCTCGGGCTCGCGGCGTCGGCCGTGATCGGTGTAGGCGTTGCCGCCGAAGCGGGGACCGCCGCCGAGCTTCGAGTCCGCGGCGCGGGAGATGGATGCCGACGAGGTGAGCTGTGCGACATCGGTCGCGGTGATCCCGCGGGAGCGTGCCCGCATCCACGCGACGCGGTCGCGGGAGTCCGCGACGATGCGTGCGGCGAGTTCGGGGGTCACCGCAAAAGCCTAACTCCGACCGGCGACGTCTCCGCCCGCACACGCCGCCGGGGCGGATCGGCTCAGTGGCCGAACGGCGCCGCCCCGCGGCTGTGCGATCGCGCCCCGCGGTTGTGCGATCACGCCTCGGGGCCGTGCGACCACGCCTCGGGGCCATGCGACCCGGCGACGTACTCGTCGAGGGTCACGTCGCCGTTCTTCCATGCGTCGAGGATCGGCGCGACGATCCGCCAACTCTCCTCGGCCGCGTCGCCCCGCACCGAGAGCATCGGGTCGGCGTCGAGCACGCCGGAGAGCACCTCGGCGTAGGCGCGCAGCGCGCCCTCGCCGAGTTCGGCCGTGAGCGTCGCCCGCTCCAGCTCGAACGCGTCGTCGCCGCCGTTCACGTTCATCTCGAGCGACATGCGGTCGGGGCCGAGCGAGAATCGCAGCACCGCGCCGTCTGCCGAGCCGGTGAGCCCGGTCGGCACGTGCCGCACGGGCCGGAACCGCACGACGACCTCCTTCGCCGGGGTGCCGATCGCCTTGCCCGACCGCAGCGTGAACGGCACGCCGGCCCAGCGGGCGTTGCGCACCTCGAAGGTCGCCTGCGCGAGGGTCTCGGTGAGTCGCGCGGGGTCGATGCCGGGCTCGTCGGCGTACGACGGCTTGTCGGTGCCGCCCACGGTCCCGGCCGTGTAGCGCGCGCGATGCGATGCTGCGGCGGGGTCGTCGCCCCAGACGTACGTGGCGCGCAGCACCGCCGAGGTCGCCGCGCGGAAGTCGACGTGACCGAGAGTGGTGGGCTGCTCCATCGCGACGACCGCGAGCACCTGCAGCAGGTGGCTCTGGATCATGTCGACGAGAGCGCCAGCCGCGTCGTAGTACCCCGCTCGCCCCTCGAGCCCGAGTTCCTCGTCGTAGACGATCTCGACCGACGCCACGTGCTCGGCCGACCACAGCGGTTCGAGCAGCCGGTTCGCGAAGCGCGCACCGAGCAGGTTCAGCGTCGTCGAGCGCCCGAGGAAGTGGTCGACGCGGAACACCTGGCTCTCGGGCACGAGGGCCGTCAGGGTGAGGTTCAGTGCGCGGGCGCTCTCCTCGTCGACGCCGAACGGCTTCTCCATCACGAGCACGGCACCCTCGGGGAGCATGTCGGGCGTGAGCGCAGCGATGGTGGCGACGGCGACCGACGGGGGCACGGCGAAGTACAGCGCGACCCGGCCCGTGCAGTCATGGAGGAGCGCCCGCAGTTCGTCCGGCTGCGTGATGTCGGTGCGCCGGTAGGCGACCTCGACCTCGCTCGTCGCCGCGCCGGCGCCCGTCGTGGCGAACGCGGTCTCGACGACCTGACGCAGGTGGGCGTCGTCCCAGTCCTCCCGGTCGACGCCGATCACGCGCACGCGCCGCGACGGTTCCCGCGCGAGCAGCTGTCCGAGCGCGGGCAGGAGCAGTCGCGAGGCGAGATCGCCCGCCGCTCCGAAGATCACGAGAGTCGTCGCTTCGGTCATGCCCCCACCGTAGCCGCGGTCGACGGCGGCGTGCGAGACTCGGGCGATGCCGTCTCCGATCGAGGACTACGCCCTGTTGAGCGACTGCCGCACGGGTGCGCTGGTGTCGCGCGAGGGCAGTGTCGACTGGCTCTGCCTGCCGCGCTTCGACGCCCCCTCGGTCTTCGGCGCGCTGCTGGGCGAGCCTGCGAACGGCCGCTGGAGCCTGCGCCCCCGAGGTGCTGCGACGGTGGTCGACCGGCACTACCTCCCCGACACGTTCATCCTCGTCACGCGTTGGCAGACCGACACCGGCGTCGCCGAGGTGCACGAGATGCTCGCCCTGCACCGGCATCGCAGCGACCTCGTTCGTCGGGTGGTGGGCGTCTCGGGAACGGTCGAGTTCGAGACCGAGCTGCGCCTGCACTTCGATTACTCCCGCACCCTCCCGTGGGTGCGCCAGGTGGGCACGCCGGATGCTCCGGCGCTGCGCGCCACGGCGGGCCCGGAGGCCGTGGTGGTCACCGGTGTCGCGCTCCGGGCGCGGGATCATGCGCACACGGCGACGTTCGCCGTCGATGCCGGCGCGCACCGCGACCTCGTGCTCACCCGCTTCCCGTCGTACGAGAATCCTCCCGAGCCGCTCGATGTCGAGGAGGCGTTCGCCTCGACGCGCGCCTGGTGGGAGGGGTGGGCGAGCGGCATCGCGCACGACGACGCCCATCGCGATCAGGTGGTGCGCTCGCTGCTCGTGCTCCGTGCGCTCACCAACCGCGACACGGGTGGCATCGTCGCGGCCGCGACCACCTCGCTCCCCGAGCAGTTCAGCGGATCGCGCAACTGGGACTACCGCTTCGTCTGGCTGCGCGACGCGTCGCTCACGCTGGAGGTGCTGATCACCCACGGGTATCTGCAGGAGGCGCATCACTGGCGTCAGTGGCTGCTGCGCGCGATCGCCGGCGAGCCGCACGAGGTGCAGATCATGTACGGCATCGCGGGGGAACGCGACCTGCCGGAACGCGAGCTGGTCGACCTCCCCGGCTACGGCGGTGCGCAGCCGGTGCGCATCGGCAACGCCGCGGTCACCCAGTACCAGGGCGACGTGATCGGCGAGGTGCTGGTGGCCCTCGAACAGGCGCGGCTGGCGGGGGTGGAGGAGGGCGACTTCTCGTGGCCCTTGCAACGGGCGCTGATCGGTCGCGTGCTCGACGACCTCGATCGCCCCGACAACGGCATCTGGGAGATCCGCGGCGAGCCGCGGTGGTTCACCCATTCGCGGGTCATGATGTGGGCGGCGTTCGACCGCGGGGTCCGCGCGGTGCGGGAGCACGGCCTGCCCGGCGACGCGGATCGCTGGGAGCGGGCTCGCGACGAGCTCCGGGCGGAGATCGAGGAGCGCGGGGTGAGCGGCGACGGCCACTTCGTGCAGCACTACGACTCGACCGAGGTCGACGCCTCGCTGCTGGTGCTCCCGCAGGTCGGCTTCTGCGCCGCCGACGACCCGCGGATGCTCCGCACGGTGCAGCGCATGGAGGAGACGCTCCTCCGCGACGGCTTCCTGCTGCGGTACCGCACGGCGTCGGGGGTCGACGGCCTGCCGGGCGACGAGCATCCGTTCCTCGCCTGCAGCTTTTGGCTGGTGGAGCAGTACGCGGCGAGTGGCCGCATGGCCGACGCCCACGCCCTGATGGATCGACTGATGGCCGTTCCCAACGAGGTGGGCCTGATGTCGGAAGAGTACGACGCGGGAGAGCGCCGACATGTCGGCAACACCCCGCAGGCCCTGTCGCACCTCGCACTCATCCGCGCCGCCGACGCACTCGCCGGACACAGCGGCCGCGCCGCGCATCGGCGGTGAGCCCGTCGGGGTCGGCTGGATTTGGGTGGGGCAGCACCGGTGGGGTATGCTCGTCTCAACCGAAGACCGCTGGTCATCGTCATGCGTGCGAACGCGAGGCGATCGAAGCTCTGCATCGCAGGGGCCCGCGCAGGACACGAACTTTCTGAGCTCCGTGCGCTTGCGCCGGAGCTTTTCTGTTTTTCGCAGGGGGGTCCGAGGCCGGCGCCCCACCACCGTGCGGCGCCACGTACACACCAAGGAGTGACCATGGCGCAGAAGGATGCATCGGTCGCCGAGCTCACGAAGTCATTCGAGAACTCGTCCGCCGTCCTGCTGACCGAGTACCGCGGTCTGACGGTTGCCCAGCTCAAGGAGCTGCGCAACAGCATCCGTCAGGACGCCGAGTACGCCGTGGTGAAGAACACGCTGACCCGGATCGCCGCCAACAAGGCGGGCATCACGGCCCTGGACGACGACCTCAAGGGTCCGTCGGCCGTGGCTTTCGTGCACGGTGACTTCGTCGCCACCGCCAAGGCTCTGCGTGACTTCGCCAAGGCCAACCCGCTTCTCGTGATCAAGGCCGGCATCTTCGAGGGCAACCCCCTCACCGCCGACGAGGTCGACAAGTACGCCTCGCTCGAGAGCCGCGAGGTTCTGCTGGCGAAGGCTGCGGGCATGATGAAGGCGACGATGGGCAAGGCTGCCGCCACCATCGACGCGCTTCGCGAAAAGCTCGAGACCGCCGACGCCGCGTAAGCAGCACGCGTTCTCGTTACACAAACCCCATCTATTAGGAGAAACATCATGGCGAAGCTTTCCACCGAGGAGCTGCTGGAGCAGTTCGCGGGCCTCACCCTCGTCGAGCTCAGCGAGTTCGTGAAGGCGTTCGAGGAGAAGTTCGACGTCACCGCTGCCGCCCCCGTCGCCGTTGCCGGCGCTGCGGGTGGCGCTGGCGACGCTGCGGCCGAGGAGGAGAAGGACTCGTTCGACGTCATCCTCGAGGCTGCCGGCGACAAGAAGATCCAGGTCATCAAGGCTGTCCGCGAGCTCACCTCGCTCGGCCTCGGCGAGGCCAAGGCCGTCGTCGACGGTGCTCCCAAGGCTGTCCTCGAGGGCGCCAACAAGGAGACCGCCGAGAAGGCCAAGGCGACCCTCGAAGAGGCAGGCGCCACGGTTACCCTCAAGTAATCGGGTTCGGGCGGAGCGCGCTCCGTCCTGCGTCTGACGCGACCTTCATGAATGCCCCGGCTCCGGCCGGGGCATTCGTGCGTCCGGAGGCGAGTGTGCGGGGAGCGGTCCGCGCTCAGCGCGGCGCGGCGGTCGAGCTGCGCACGACCAGGGCGGATGCCGCGGCCAGATGCGTCTCGGGAAGGTCGGGGTCGTCCATCCGCTCGACGAGCAGTCGCACGGCGTCGTGCCCCTGGTCGCGTGGCGACTGTCGGATGGTGGTCAGGGCGAAGAGCTCGGCATGCTCGTGGTCGTCGATGCCGACGACGCTGAGCTCGGTGGGCACGGCGATGCCCAGACGTCGTGCGGCGATGATCGTGCCGATCGCGGCCTCGTCGCAGACGGCGACGACGGCGGTCGGGCGCCGTCGCCGGTCGGCGAGCAGCCCGACGGCGGCCGAGTATCCCGCCGAGAGCGTCGGGGCCGACCCGGCCACCCTGGCGTGATCGGCGAGACCCGCGGTGCCCAGGGCGGCGAGGTATCCGTCGATGCGACGTTCGTCGCCCACGCTCAAGGTGCCCGCATCCGTCGTCCCGCCCACGAAGGCGATGTCGCTGTGCCCGAGGTCGATGAGGTGCTCGGTCGCGATGCGGGCCGCCGCCACGTCGTCGATCGACACGGCGCTGGTGCCGTCGCTGTACGGGCCTACGCCCACGAGGGGGCGGCCGGAGCGTTGCAGGCGCTCGAGTTCATGGGCGCTGGGCTGGATGCCCACGGCGATGATGCCGTCGAAGCGGCGTCGGGGGAGGATGCTCTCGAACAGGCGCTCGCGCGTGTCCGACCCCTCGGGGATGCCGTACAGCGACAGGTCGTAGTCGAGGGCGAACAGGGAGTCCTGGATGCCGGCGAGCAGCTCGGCGAAGAACCAGCGGTCGACCGGCGGCATCACCACGCCGACGGTCTGGGTGCGACCGGTGGCGAGGCTCGTCGCCGACGAGTGCGCGACGTACGCCAATTCGCGGGCGGCGTCGGCCACGCGCGTGCGCGTCTCCTCGGAGACGTATCCCCGCCCCGACAGGGCTCGGCTCGCGGTCGCCTTCGAGACGCCGGCGCGCGCCGCGACGTCGGCGATCTTGCTCATCGGTCCTCCTCGACCAGACCATGCACGGCGTGCCGTCGTCGGCGCACGCCCAGAACCGAGCGTAGTGCGTCGGACCGGCGGAAGGGAACCGGTTCCACACCGCCGGAATGAGAGCGCTCCCATCGTGCACGCCGATATGCCAGCAAAGGTTGCGATCTTGTGACCTTCCCCAGTTGTCGCGCGGACGAAAAGGCGAGTAGGTTGGCCTGGAATCGGTTCCCCAATGGTTGCGGCGATTGCTCCCTTGGGCGGACGGATGATCCACCTGAAGAGGAGAAGTACATGGCTTTGTCACAGCGATACCGCCTGCTCGCCCCAATCGCGCTCGTCGGAGTCGCGTCCCTGGCTCTCGCCGGCTGCGCCGAAGGCGGCAGTGGCGGCGAAGGCGGCAGCGGAGACACGAAGGACACCGTCCGCATCTCGGGCGGTATCACGGGCGTCGAGGCTGACGACCTGAACGCGTCGTTCGAGCAGTTCACCAAGGACACCGGTATCAAGGTCGAGTACACCGGTGACAAGGGCTTCGAGGGCAACATCGTCACGAAGGTGACCGGTGGCGACGCCCCCGACATCGCGATCGTCCCGCAGCCGGGTCTGCTCAAGACCCTGGTCGACACGGGCAAGGTCATGGAGGCCCCCGAGGCCGTCGAGAAGGCCGTCGACGAGAACTGGTCCGAGGACTGGAAGAAGTACGGCACGTTCGACGACACGTTCTACGCCGCACCGATGCTCGCGAACCTCAAGGGCTACGTCTGGTACTCGCCGAAGCAGTTCGCCGAGTGGGGCGTCGAGGTCCCGAAGACGTGGGACGAGATGATCACCCTCACCGACACCATCGTCGAGAAGACGGGCGGCCCGGCCTGGTGCGCCGGCTTCTCGTCCGAGGCGGCATCCGGCTGGCCCGGCACCGACTGGATCGAGGACCTCGTGCTCCGTCAGTCCGGCCCCGAGGTCTACGACGACTGGGTGGCCGGTGACGTGAAGTTCACCGACCCCGAGATCAAGGAGGCGTTCGACGCCGTCGGCGAGATCCTGCTCAACCCGGAGTACGTCAACGCGGGCTACGGCGACGTCAAGAGCATCAACTCCACCGCTTTCGGTGACGTGGCCTCGGCCGTCGCCTCCGGCAAGTGCGCGCTGACCCACCAGGCGTCGTTCCTCTCGGCGAACTTCCTCGACACCACGACCGCCGAGGGCAACGTCCCCGAGGTCGCTCCCGAGGGCGACGTCTACGCGTTCCTCATGCCGGGCGAGACCGCCGGTGAACTGCAGGTCGAGGGTGGCGGCGAGTTCGTCGCGGCCTTCTCCGACGACGACGCCACGCAGCAGGTGCTCGAGTTCATGGCCTCGCCGGAGTTCGCCGACGCCCGCGTCGAGCTGGGCGGCGTGATCTCCGCCAACAAGAACGCCGACGCGAGCCTCGGCTCGAGCGAGTTCCTGCAGGAGGCCATGGAGATCATGCAGGACGAGACGACGACGTTCCGCTTCGACGCCTCCGACCTGATGCCGGCCACCGTCGGCTCGGGCTCCTTCTGGAAGGGAATGGTCGACTGGATCGACGGCAAGGACACCGACACGGTGCTCTCCGACATCCAGGCCGGCTACGAGAACTGATCGTTCCGATACGATCAGCTCGAGCTGAGCGGGGTCGGGCTCTGAGCCCGGCCCCGCTCCTCCCATCCGCACCGCCCGAGTACGCCGCAGTACTCAGAAGGGGACACCCATGTCGCACGCGACCGTCGAGAAGCCCGTCGAGGCCGACGCTCCTCCGGTGACGACGCACGGCACCGACGCGAAGGGGCGGGCGGTCACCCGCACGGTCCTCGCGGTCGGTTTCGTCGTGCTCGTCGCCCTCGCCCTCCTCCTCGTCTTCACCACGTCGACCGAGGAATCCGCCCGCACCACCATCGGGTTCTCGCTCAACAGCTTCTTCCTCTGGCTCGGCGCGATGCATCCGCTCGTGCAGATCCCCGCCGTCCTCGCCGTCTTCGGCGTGGTGGTCGCGATCATCCTGGTGCTCATCGAGTTCGCACCCCGCCCCGGCCGCGGCTACTTCATCATGCGGCTCGTTGCCTGCCTGGTCATCCCGGTGCTGGCGTTCATGCTGCTGCGGCCCTACCAGAACGCCGTGCTCTACGTCGTGGCGATCGCGCTGCTCGTGGGTGCGCTGCTGTTCTTCGCCGACTTCCGCGCCCGTCAGGGCGCCGGGTACCTGTTCCAGCTCGTGCTGTTCATGGCCCCCGCGTCGATCATGCTGATCCTCGGCCTGATCTACCCGGCGATCTCGACGATCTTCAAGTCGTTCTTCAACAAGACCGGTGACGAGTTCGTCGGGCTGGAGAACTACATCTGGGTGTTCACGAACCCCGTCGGCTCGTCGTCGGTCATCAACACGATCATCTGGGCGCTGCTCGCCCCCGTGATCTCCGTGGTCATCGGCCTCGCCTACGCCGTGTTCATCGACCGGGCCCGCGGCGAGAAGTTCCTCAAGGTGCTCGTGTTCATGCCCGTCGCGATCTCGTTCGTCGGCGCCGGCATCATCTGGAAGTTCATGTACGACGCTCGCCAGGGCGACCAGATCGGTCTGCTCAACGCCATCGTCACCGCGTTCGGCGGCGACCCGGTGCAGTGGCTGGCCATCAAGCCGATCCTCAACACCCTCATGCTGCTCGTCGTGTTCATCTGGACCCAGACCGGCTTCGCGATGGTGATCCTCTCCGCCGCGATCAAGGCCGTGCCGATCGAGCAGATGGAGGCCGCCGAGCTCGACGGCACGAACGCCTGGCAGCGGTTCCGCAACGTCACCGTCCCCGGCATCCGCTCCTCGCTGATCGTGGTGCTCACGACGATCACCATCGCCTCGCTGAAGGTGTACGACATCGTGGCCGTGATGACCGGTGGTCGCGACGAGACCACCGTGCTCGGCTTCGAGATGGTCAACCAGCAGCAGCGGTTCCAGAGTTACGGGCACTCCTCGGCGCTCGCCGTGGTGCTGTTCCTGTTCGTGCTGCCGCTGATCGTCTACAACGCCCGTTCGATGGCCAAGCAGAGGGAGATCCGCTGATGAGTGCAACGCAGGCCGTCGTGGCCGACAACCGCACCAAGCGCCAGGTCGAGCGGGACACGCGCAAGAACGAGGCCATCGCCCAGAAGAAGCTGACGTCGAAGGGCGCGACGATCGCGGCCGCCGTCATCGCCCTGTTCTGGACGATCCCGACCTTCGGGCTCTTCGTCACGTCGTTCCGTCCGGGCGCCGACACCCAGAACAGCGGATGGTGGACCGTCTTCACCAACCCCGAGTTCACGTTCGACAACTACGTGCAGGCGTGGAACTCGGGCGGCACGTCGACCACCCTCGCCACCGCGTTCGTGAACTCCCTGGCGATCACGATCCCGGCGACGGTCTTCCCGATCGTGATGGCGGCGCTCGCCGCCTACGCGTTCGCGTGGATCGACTTCAAGGGTCGCAACATGCTGTTCATCTTCGTGTTCGCGCTGCAGATCGTGCCCCTGCAGATGGCTCTCGTGCCGCTGCTGAGCCTGTTCTCCGACGGACTGTCGATCAACGATGTGCCGATCTTCCCCGGCTTCGGGCTGAACGAGGTGCAGTACAGCTTCGCGCGCGTCTGGATCGCCCACGCGATCTTCGCCCTGCCGCTCGCGACCTTCATGCTGCACAACTTCATCTCGGAGATCCCCGGCGAGATCATCGAGGCGGCCCGCGTCGACGGCGCCGGCCACGGCCAGGTGTTCTTCCGGATCATCCTGCCGCTGGCCGCCCCGGCCATCGCCTCGTTCGCGATCTTCCAGTTCCTGTGGGTGTGGAACGACCTGCTGGTCGCGACGATCTTCGCCTCGCCCGGCGCCCTGCCGATCACCCAGGCGCTCAACTCGCTGTCGGGCACCTGGGGCAACAAGTGGTTCCTGCAGTCGGCGGGTACCTTCATCTCGATCATCATCCCGCTGATCGTGTTCTTCGCCCTGCAGCGCTTCTTCGTGCGCGGCCTCCTGGCGGGCGCCACGAAGGGCTGACACCCGTCCGGTCCCGAGGGGGACGGAGGGACGGCGGATGCCGCGGCGCAACAGTCCTGCGCCGCGGCATCCGTCGTTCTACGCTGAGGTCATGAAGTACGCGGATTCGATCGTCGACCTCGTCGGTGACACGCCCCTGGTCAAGCTGCAGCACGTGACCGAGGGCGTCGCCTGCACCGTGCTGGTCAAACTCGAGTACTTCAACCCCGGCGGTTCGGCGAAGGACCGCATCGCGTCGCGCATCATCGACGCCGCCGAGGCGGCCGGTCAGCTGCAGCCCGGGGGCACGATCGTCGAGCCGACCAGCGGCAACACCGGCGTCGGCCTCGCCCTGGTCGCCCAGCAGCGCGGCTACGCCTGCGTGTTCGTCGTGCCCGACAAGGTCGGCGACGACAAGATCGACGTGCTCCGCGCGTACGGGGCCGAGGTGGTGGTGACGCCGACCTCGGTCGCGGCTGACAGCCCGGAGTCGTACTACAGCGTCAGCGACCGTCTCGCGCGCGAGATCCCCGGGGCGTTCAAGCCCAACCAGTACGAGAACCCGAACGGCCCGCGCAGCCACTATGAGACCACGGGGCCCGAGATCTGGCGCGACACCGACGGTCGCGTCACGCATTTCGTCGCCGGTGTCGGGACCGGCGGGACGATCACCGGCACGGGGCGCTACCTGCGCGAGGTGTCGGACGACGGAGTGCGCATCGTGGGCGTCGACCCCGAGGGCAGCGTCTACAGCGGCGGCACCGGGCGGCCGTACCTCGTCGAGGGCGTCGGCGAGGACATCTGGCCGGGGTCGTACGACCCGAGCGTGCCGCACGAGATCGTCGCCGTGAGCGACGCCGAGGCGTTCGCCATGACGCGCCGGCTGGCGCGCGAGGAGGGCATCCTCGTGGGCGGGTCGAGCGGCATGGCCGTCGTCGGGGCGCTGCGGGTCGCGAAAGACCTCCCCGCGGATGCCGTGATGGTCGTGCTGCTGCCCGACGGCGGCCGCGGCTACCTCGGCAAGATCTTCAACGACGGCTGGATGCGCTCCTACGGGTTCAGCGACGTCGAGGACGGGGAGACCGTCGCGGACGTGCTCTCCGCCCGGCTCGCGCGTCAGGGCGACAGCATCCCCGACCTCGTGCACGCACATCCGACCGACACCGTGCTCGAGGCGATCGGCATGATGACCGAGTACGAGGTGTCGCAGCTGGTCGTGCTCAGTGCCGAACCGCCGGTGATGATGGGCGAGGTCGTCGGCACGGTCGACGAGAAGGGCCTGCTCGACCTGCTCTTCCGTGGTGACGCGGCACCGGCCGACGCGGTCGGCGACCACGTGGGGGAGCGGCTGCCGCTCATCGGCATCCATGCATCCGTCGCCGACGCCCGCGCCGCGCTCGCCGATGCCGACGCGCTGCTCGTGACCGACGGGGGCAAGCCGCACACGGTGCTCACGCGCCAGGATCTGCTGGCGTACCTCTCGCGCTGAGCATCCGGGTCGCGCGCCGGCGGACGGCGCGGCGGGTGCGTCGCAGGGCGTAACAGGGCGGGCCGTCGCGCGCGGTACGGACGTAGGCTGAAAGGCATGTCCGAGCACTCCTTCGCCACCCGCGCCATCCACGCCGGTCAGGACCCCGACCCCCGCACCGGAGCGATCATCCCGCCCATCTACCAGGCGTCGACGCACGTGCAGGACGGCATCGGCGGCTTCCGCGAGGGCTACGAGTACAACCGCGCGGGCAACCCCACGCGGTCGTCGCTCGAGACCCAGCTCGCCGCCCTCGAAGGCGGAGCGGCGGCGCTGTCGTTCGCCTCCGGTCTCGCGGCCGAGGATGCGCTGCTGCGCGGCATCCTGAAGCCCGGCGATCACGTGCTGCTCGGCAACGACGTCTACGGCGGCACCTACCGACTGCTCACCCGCGTGCTCGCGCCGTGGGGCATCGACACCACGACCGTCGAGCTCGGCGACCTCGACCAGGTGCGGGCCGCCATCCGCCCCGAGACCAAGATCGTCTGGCTCGAGACGCCCAGCAACCCCCTGCTCAAGATCGTCGACATCGCCGTGATCGCCGAGGTCGCGCACGCGGCGGGTGCCATCGTGGTCGTCGACAACACGTTCGCCTCGCCGGCGCTGCAGCAGCCCCTCGCGCTCGGCGCCGACCTCGTCGTGCACTCCACCACCAAGTACCTCGGCGGGCACTCCGACGTGCTCGGCGGGGCCGTGGTGTTCGGCGACGACCGGTTCGTCGAGGCCGTGAAGTTCCAGCAGTTCGCCGTGGGGGCCGTCTCGGCGCCGCTCGACGCCTGGCTCACGACCCGCGGCATCAAGACGCTCGCGGTGCGGGTGCGCCAGCACTCCGAGAACGCGCAGGCCATCGCCGAGTGGGCGCAGGGTCGCCCGGAGTTCGAGCGGGTGTATTACCCGGGTCTCGCATCGCACCCCGGCCACGACATCGCCGCGCGGCAGATGAGCGGGTTCGGGGGCATGCTCTCGCTCGCGCTCTCGGCAGGACCGGAGGCGGCGAAGGCGTTCGCCGAGTCGACCGAGATCTTCCAGCTCGCGGAGTCGCTCGGCGGTGTCGAGTCGCTCATCGGCTACCCGCCCGACATGACCCACGCCTCGGTGCGCGGCACGGCCCTCGCGGTGCCCGAGAACGTCGTGCGTCTGTCGGTCGGCATCGAGGACGTGCGCGACCTCATCGCCGACCTCGAGCAGGGTCTCGCCCGCATCTCGGCCTGAGCCGGATCACCGAGACCCCACGTGCGCGGCGAGACACCGCAGCGCATGTGGTGTCTCGCGACAGAGGTGGTGTCTGACGGGCGGCGTCTGCGGGCCCGTAGAATGGTGGGCTGGGCCGAATCGATTCGGCCATCCGCCCCCGTTTGAAAGGCCGTCGTGCCCGACGCTCCTCGCACCGATTCCGTCCGCACGTCCACCGGAAGCATCCGCACGTCCACCGGAAGCATCCGCACTTCTACCGGAAGCATCCGTACGTCGTCGCCCACCGGGGCGATCCGTACGCTCGGGTCGAACCCGGCCACGGCGCCCGTCATGCTGCACCCCGGCGATGCGATCTCGAACGGACGCCGCGCGCTCTACATCGTGCTGCTCGGTGCGCTGACCGCGCTCGGACCCTTCACGATCGACCTCTACCTCCCGGCGTTCCCGGTGCTCGAGCAGGACTTCGAGACGACCGCCGCCGCGATCCAGCTCACCCTCACCGGCACGATGATCGGATTCGCGCTCGGGCAGCTGCTCGTCGGTCCGCTCAGCGACAAGATGGGACGCCGCGTCCCGCTGATCGCCGTCACGGCGCTGCACGTGCTCGCCAGCCTCGCCGCGGCCTTCTCGCCGACGCTCGAACTGCTCAGCGCCTCGCGCGTGCTCATGGGTATGGGCGCGGCGGCGGGTGGCGTCGTGGCCATGGCGATCGTGCGCGACCTGTTCGGCGGCCGTCGCCTCGTGGTCATGCTCTCGCGCCTCGCCCTGGTGTCGGGTGTCGCCCCGGTCGTCGCCCCGCTCATTGGTTCGTGGCTGCTCACGCTCATGCCGTGGCGCGGCATCTTCGGCGTGCTCGCGGCGTACGGCGTGGTGATGCTCGTGTCGACGCTGCTGTTCGTGCCCGAGACGCTGCCGGCCGCCCGTCGTCAGGAGCGCGGGGGAGCGACCGTCGCGCAGCGCTACCGCTCGGTGCTCTCCGACCGCGTGTTCCTCGGGGTGCTGGCGATCGGTGGCATGACGTTCTCGGGACTGTTCTCGTACCTCTCGGCCTCGCCCTTCCTGTTCCAGCAGACGCACGGACTCGAC
This sequence comes from uncultured Microbacterium sp., assembly GCF_963528945.1. GTDB lineage: Bacteria > Actinomycetota > Actinomycetes > Actinomycetales > Microbacteriaceae > Microbacterium. The sequence continues at coordinate 351,505 of NZ_CAURWX010000004.1, read as the reverse complement.
CCGCAGCAGTACGGGCTGCTCTTCGCGGTCAACTCGATCGGCGTGGTGGTCGGTGTGCAGACCGCCTCGCGCCTGGCGACCCGCTTCGGACCTCAGTGGGTGCTCGCCTTCTCGACGTCGGCGCTGCTGCTCGCCGGGGCGGCGATCGTCGTGACCGACCAGCTGGGTCTCGGGCTGTGGGGCACGATCATCCCGCTGTTCGTCTTCATGACCGCGTGCGGGTTCACCTTCCCGAACGTGCAGGTGCTCGCGCTCGACCGGCACGGCAAGGCGGCCGGCACCGCGGCATCCATCCTCGGCGCGGTCAACTTCGGTGTCGCCGGTCTCATCTCGCCGATCGTCGGATGGATCTCGCACGACGCGGGCATCACCGCGACGACGATGGCCTCGGTCATGGTCGGATGCTCCGTGATCGGGATCCTCGCCCTCTGGCTCGTGGTGCGCCCCCGCACCGTCGGGCTGCTGGCGCACTGACGCCCGCCCTTCAGCCGTAGCGCCGGGCGGGTCGGCCCCCTTCCCAGCCAGGCTCCGACAGAATGGGTCGATGAACAGGCGACTGCTCCTCGTATCGGGTCTCATCTGCCTCGTGCTCGTTCTCGGGCTCGGTGCGCTCGTGAGCATCGGCCTCGCGCATCCGTTCGTGCTCGACCAGTGGTGGAACGGCGTGGTGGTGGGGCTCCGTACCGATCCGCTGGTGGTGTTCGCGCACGCGATGGACTTCATCGGCGGGGGATGGGTGGCCGTGCTGCTCGTGCCGATCCTCGTGATCGTCGCCTTCCTCATCGCACGTCGATGGCGTTCGGCAGTGTTCGCCGCGCTCGCCTTCCTGCTCAGCGCCGGCGCCGTGCAGGCGGTGAAGCACCTCTTCGGTCGCGCCCGCCCCGAGGACATGCTGGTCGTCAGCGACTACGGCTCGTTCCCGTCGGGGCACACCGCGAACGCCGCGACCCTCGCCCTCGTGTTCGCGGTGCTGTTCCCCATGGTGTGGGTGCGCATCGTCGGGGCGATCTGGATCGTGCTCATGGCGTTGTCGCGCACCCTGCTGTCGGTGCACTGGGCCACCGACACGGTGGGCGGGGCGCTGATCGGTGCGGCGGCCGTGCCGCTGCTCGCCGCCTGGATGCTGCCGTGGGTGCGGCTGCCCGGTCGGGTCGAGCCCGCCGATAGTCTGGACGACGCACCCGCTCAGTGAGGAGTCCCCGTGTCGAGCATCCGCCCCTATCGCCCGTCCGACCGCGCCGCGCTCTCGGAGGTGTGCGTGCGCACCGCGAACGCGGGGGAGGATGCCACGGGAGTCTTCTCGGACGATGAGCTGTGGGGCCTGCTGTTCGCGCTGCCGTACGTCGAGCGTCATCCCGATCTCGCCTGGGTGGTGGAGGCGGAGGACGGGCGCGTCATCGGCTACCTCGTGGCGACCGACGACACGGATGCCTTCGAGCAGTGGTTCCGCGACGAGTGGTGGCCGCGGTACGCCGAGCGCTTCCCACGGGCCCCGAACTGCGCGACCCGCGAGGATCGCATGCTCGAGTACGCATACGGCCGGGGGCCGGGCAAGGAACCGAACGCGGACGACCACCCCGCCCACCTGCACATCGACCTGCTGCCCGAGACGCAGGGGCAGGGCCTCGGGCGGATGCTCGTGCGCACCCTGTTCGACGAACTGCAGCGCCGCGAGGTGTCGGGCCTGCACCTCGGCATGGACCCGGCGAACACCGGGGCGGCCGCGTTCTACGAGCGCCTCGGCATGACGCCGCTGCCGGCGCAGCCCGGCGCCCAGAGCTACGGCGTTCGGTTCACGAACTGACGTTCGCGGACTGACCTCGGAATGGAGAAAGGGCCCCGCGATGCGGGGCCCTTTCTTCGTCATCTGGCGGTGACGGCGGGATTCGAACCCGCGGTTGCTTGCACAACACACGCTTTCCAAGCGTGCTCCTTCGGCCGCTCGGACACGTCACCAGGGAACAACCTGACCATCCTATCCGATGCCCGCCGTGCTCCGTGACCCGGCGTACCATCGGGAGGTGGCAACCCCGAAGATCGTCCTGTTCTACGCCTTCACCCCGCTCGCCGACCCCGAGGCGATCCGCGTGTGGCAACGCGACATCGGCGAGGCCCTCGGTCTGCGCGGCCGGCTGCTCATCTCGAAGGACGGCATCAACGGCACGCTCGGTGGCGATCTGCCGCAGGTGAAGAAGTGGGTGCGGTCGTTCCGGTCGTACGCGCCGTTCCGCGACGCCGACATCAAGTGGAGCGAGGGCACGGCGCTCGACGCCGACGGCCGCAGCCTCGACTTCCCGAAGCTCAGCGTCAAGGTGCGCGACGAGATCGTGTCGTTCGGTGCGCCGGGCGAGCTGCGCGTCGACGAGGCCGGTGTAGTCGGCGGGGGCACGCGGCTGAGTCCCGAGGCGCTGCACGCGCTCGTCGCGGAGCGCGGAGACGACGTGGTGTTCTTCGACGGCCGCAACGCCCTCGAGGCGCAGATCGGCCGGTTCCGCGGCGCGGTCGTGCCCGACACCGAGACGACGCGCGACTTCGTGCAGCTCCTCGATTCCGGCGTGTACGACGACCTCAAGGGAAAGCCGGTCGTCACATACTGCACCGGGGGCATCCGGTGCGAGGTGCTGTCGAGCCTCATGACGTCGCGCGGGTTCGGCGAGGTCTACCAGCTCGAGGGCGGCATCGTGCGGTACGGCGAGAAGTACGGCGACGACGGGCTGTGGGACGGTTCGCTCTACGTGTTCGACGGCCGCGGCTCGGTCGACTTCTCCGACCACACGGCTGTCATCGGGGAGTGCGTCGGGTGCGGTGCGCCCACGAAGCGCACGGCCAACTGCCCCGACCCGTCGTGCCGGACGCAGTTCGTCGTGTGCGCGACGTGCGACGCGGTGCCCTGCACGGCACACGCCGCCTGACGGCGCGCGTTCAGTCGACCGCGACGGTCTCGGGCGTCCGCGCCGCGAACAGCGACCGGGGCACGAGCACGGCACGCAGCCGCGACGGCGCGTCGACGCTGCGGTGCAGGGCCGACAGCACCTTGCGCAACGGCGCGGCGAGATCCGTGCCGTCGCCGGCGTGCGACCGGGCGTACGCCGACTGCTCGATCGCCCGGACGAGCGCACGCATCGCGTCGGCGTCGACGTGTCGTTCCCGCACCAGCTCGGCGCCGCGCATGCGCGGGCTGTCGGCATCCGACACCGGCAGTCGAAGGTCGACGAGCGCGTCGCGCAACTCGGTCCATGCCGCCTCGGCATCGCCGCGACGCGCGCGCCGGAGGCGACCCGCCCGCACCAGGGAACGGATGAGGGACGGCAGCAGCACGACGACCACGGCGCCCAGCACGACGGCGAGGATCGGCGTCGGATCGAGCGTGCGGTCATCGGCGGATGCCGCGGTGCCGCCGCCGACGTCGTCGCGCTCGGTCTCGGGTGCGGCGGTCTGCTCCTCCTGCGGAGCCGTGGTCTGGGTCGGCGCGGTCGGGCTTCCCGAGCCGCCGCCCTCGACCGTCGCCGCGCGGAACTCGGTCGGGACCCCGAGGGAGGCGGTGGGTTCGAAGGGAATCCAGCCGATGCCGGGGAACAGCACCTCGGGCCAGGAATGCAGACGGTCGCTCGTCACCGAGAAGATCGTCTCGTCGCCGCGCTTCTCGTTCGTGCGGGTGCCGGGCAGGTAGCCCACGACGATGCGCGTCTGCATGCCGAGGCTCTCGGCCATCAGCGCGAACGACCCCGCGAAGTGCACGCAGTAGCCCGAGCGCACGTCGAGGAACTGCGCGACCGCCTCGGCGCCCGTGCCGTCGAAGCCCTCGTCGACCGGGGTGTCGAGCGAATATGTGAACTCGGTGCGGAACCACTCCTGCAGCGCGATGAGGCGGTCGTAGTCGGTCGTGGCGTCCGCCGTCACCTCACGGGCGAGATCGCCCACGATCTCGGGCACCTCGACATCGGACGTCTCGGGGTCATCGACCGGCGGTGCGGCATCGAGCGCGCGCACCTGCTCGAGCGTCGGGGTCACCCGCACCGATGACACGGTGTAGTCGGCGCCGACCGCGTCGGTGTTGCGCGAGACGATCGTGCGGTTGTCCGGCATCACGCGCCAGGCGCGGGGGAGCCCCTGCACCCCGGTCGCCGGGTACGGCACGGGCAGCCAGCTGCTCGACATGCGCAGGACGCGGATAGAGGTGTTCGTCGTCGCGACCGCGATGTCGTCGCCCCATTCGGCATCGCCGAAGCCCTCGGACTGCGCCTGCAGGTCGCCGCGATCGGGTTGCCAGACGCTGCCGTCGAAGCGCGAGAGGGTGGTGAGGCGCAGGTACGGCGCGGAGTCGCCGGTCGCGGCGACCGTGAGCACCTCGACCGGGTTCGGCTGGCGCAGGTCGTCGCCCAGCCGCAGCGAGGCGTCGACGGTGATGCCGGGGCCGTTCCCCGCGAGGCCGGCGCCGAGCGGGAGCGCGGGGGTGATGATCAGGGTGAGCGCGACGGCGGCGGCGCCGAGTCCGGTCGCGACCGCGGCGGACGAGCGTCGGGGCGAGAGCGGATGCCGGCGGCCGGTCCACAGCAGCAGCACGATCGCGAGAACCGCGAAGAGCACGAACCAGACCAGGTTCGCGTCGCCGAGCGTGACGATCATCGGCACGGCCCCCACCACCCCGGTCAGTACGAGGGGCAGCACGGCGATGCGCTGGGCGATCAGCTGATCGAGGGCGATCGCGACCGCGGCGAACGCGGCACCGAGCACGGCCGCGAGGGCCGCTGTCGCCTTGAGGGGAGCGGCTCCGAAGGTGATCTCCTCGATCGCGGTGGCGCCGCGCTGCGCGAACACGGTGATCGTGTCGCCCGTCGGGATCACGCCGAACACCGCGGTCTGCGCCGACACGTGGTGCGTGACCACCGCCGTCGCGACGAGCAGCTGCACGACCAGCGAGACCGACGCCGCGACCCCGGGCGACCGGCGGCGCAGGAGCAGCCGCGAGATCATCCCGCTGACGGCGACCGCCACGATCACGACCAGTGCGAGCAACGACCACTCGCCGGGGCGGATCACCGACGTGTAGGGCCACATCGCGACGATGCCGGCCGCCACGGCGAGGAGCGCCGGGGCCCAGACCGTCGGGGTCGGCAGCTCGTCGGAATGCCACGCGACGGTCGAGCGGCTGCGGACGCGGGTCGGACGCGCCGAAGTCTCAGCGCGGAACATCCGTCGCCCCCAGCCGCTCGGGCACGGCCTCTGCCCATGCCGCTGCCAGATCGTCTCCGAGCGGCGCCGCCGACCATCCGTTGCGCGACGCCGCAGTCAGCGCCTCGGGGTCGGGGTCGGTCGCGAGCAGCAGAGGGGCCGCGGCGCCGGCGGTGCGGAGGGCCGCGGCGTCGTCGGCGCCGAGTCGGCCCGTCACGTACACGAGGGGGCCGGGGGGCGTGCCGCCGACGAGCGTCGCCACGTCGCGCGATGCGCCGCGCGGAGTCACGAGGGCGAGGGTGGCGAGCATCCCGTCGCGGTCGTCCTCGTGACCGCGCAGCACGCCGAGCACCTGTCCCGCGCTGTCGATCACGTCGACCCCGTACCCCTCGTCGGCCAGGTGCACCGCCGCCGACGCGCACATCGAGACGGCGGCTTCGAACGCCGGGTCGGCGTGATCGGTCGGAGCCGCCCAGCGCGCGCTGCTGCGGTCGAGCACGACGATCGCATCGGGGCTCGACTCCTCCTCTTCCTGGCGCACCATGAGCTGCCCGCGGTGGGCCGTCGCGCGCCAGTGGATCCGTCGCATCGAATCGCCGGGCACGTAGAAGCGCGGCGACAGGTTGTCGGCACCTTGGCCCATCCGCGTCGCCGAGGTGTGGGCGGTACCGCCCGCCGCACCGACCCGGGCGGTCAGCGGCGCGAGCGTCTGCACCTCGGGGACGACGGTCACCGTGCGGGTCTCGCCGAACTCCTGTTCGCGCTGTGCGAGGCCGAAGGGATCGACGGTACGGAGCATGAGCGGACCGATCGCCCACACGCCGCGGCGCACGCCCGTGATGCGGTACTCCAGACGGCCGGAGGCCGGAGGGTACTCGCCGCCCGCATCGCCGCGCACCGCATCGGGCAGCACATCGTGCCAGAGCGCGCGCGGCACCCGCAGCGACCGCAACGCGAACCGCACGGTCACGAGCGACGTCTGCGAGACCGTGAGCAGATCGGTCGAGATCTGCCGCGCCACCGTGCCGGAGCGCCGGGGCACACGCACGGCGATCAGCGCGAGCAGGGGCAGGAGGGCGAAGAACGCCGCGAGGTACAGCAGGATCGACGACGCGACGAGGTTCGCACCGATCGCCAGGCACACCGCCGCGACGAGGCAGCCCGCTCCGCGCGGGGTGAGGAGTCGGCGGCGACGCATCGGCGGTCCCGGATCAGACCCGGCTCGCGACGGGCACGCGCACCCGCTCGGCAATCTGGGCGAGCGCGGTCTCGACGGGCTGCGCGCCAGAGCGGTGGGCGCCGCGCGCCGGCAGGAGACGGTGGGCGAACACCGGGATGAGCAGCGACGACACGTCGTCGGGGATGACGAAGTCGCGCCCGTCGAGCGCCGCGCCGACCTTGGCGGCTCGGATCAGCTGCAGCGTGGCGCGCGGACTCGCACCGAGGTGCAGGTTCGGGTCGGTGCGGGTGGCCTGGGCCAGGGCGACCGTGTACTCCTCGATCGCGGGTGCCACGTGCACCGCACGCGCCCAGGCGATGAGCTCGGCGATGAGCGCCGCATCCGCGACGGGGGAGACCGCCGCGAGAGGGTTCACGATGTCGCGCTGCCGGATCATCAGCGCTTCGGCCGCCGCGTCGGGATAGCCCATCGAGATGCGCATCATGAACCGGTCGCGCTGCGCCTCGGGGAGAGCGTAGGTGCCCTCCATCTCGAGCGGGTTCTGGGTGGCGACCACCAGGAACGGCTCGGGGAGCGGATGCGTCGAGCCGTCGACCGTGACCTGGCGCTCCTCCATCGCCTCGAGGAGCGCCGACTGCGTCTTGGGGGAGGAGCGGTTGATCTCGTCGGCGATCACGATGTGCGCGAAGATCGCGCCCCGCTTGAACTCGAACTCCCGGTCGACCGGGTTGTACACCGACACGCCCGTCACGTCGCCGGGCAGCAGATCGGGCGTGAACTGGATGCGTCGCACCGTCGCGTCGACGCTCGCCGCGAGAGCCCGAGCCAGCATCGTCTTGCCGACCCCCGGCACGTCCTCGATGAGCAGGTGCCCCTCGGCGAGCAGGCAGATGAGGGCGCTCCGCACGGCGTCGGGCTTCCCGTCGATCACGCCGCCGACCGAGGCGCGGATCGCCGAGGTCCGGGCGGCGAATTCCTCCGCCGAGATCAGGGGGGCGTTCTCTGGCATGCGTTCCCTCTCGCGTCGGCGCAGCGGTGCGCGTGACACGATCGTAACCCGCCGCGGTGGCGGGAAGGCTGGCAGGTTCCCATCCGTGGAGAACCCGCGTGATGCGCCGCGCACCCACCGGGTGCGAAAGCCCGCCCGCATCATCGGCTAGACTGTTCGACGGCTCTCCGCGTGGCGGCATCCAGGCCAATTCCCCCAGGGCGGAAACGCAGCAAGGGTAACCGGGCTCTGCTGGGTGCGCGGAGGGTCATTATTCTTTTTCAGGCTCCTCCGGGGCCGCCCTGCCAGGATCGTGACGTGACCACGCCCGCCGCTCCGCCCCGCCGCCCGGCCCTCGGCCGTTTCGCGTCGCCCGTGCTGCTGCTCGCGGTGCTCTGGGTCGTACAGCTCGCCGATGCCGTGCTGCCCGGGTCGTTCTCGGTGTTCGGCATCCGCTCCTGGGATGTGCAGGGTCTCGGCGGCATCGTGCTCGCCCCGCTGCTGCACGCCGGCTGGGGCCACCTCCTCGCGAACTCGATTCCGCTCGTCGTTCTCGGCTGCCTCGTGGCGGTCGAGGGCGCGCGCCGGTTCTGGGCGGTCACCGGCATCGTCGCGGTCGTCAGCGGGCTGGGTGCGTGGCTCGTGAACACGCCCGGAACGCTGACGGTGGGGGCCTCGGGGCTGGTGTTCGGATACTTCGCGTACGTCGTCGCACGCGTGTTCGTGCCGGGCCGCGTATCGCACCGCGTGCTGTATGCGGTCGTCGCGCTCGTGGTCGTCGCGCTCTACGGCGGCAGCATGCTCGCCGGGGTCATCGGCGTGCGCGAGGGCATCTCGTGGCAGGCGCACCTGTTCGGGGCGGTGGGCGGCGCGCTCGCCGCGGTGGTCGGCCGGCGTCGGAGCCCGCGACCATGACGGCACGGCGGCCCCGGGCATCCGCTCCCCGGCGCCGGTCGTCGTCGCGAGCGACGGCCGGTCGCCGCACCGGCACCCGCCGACCGGGGCGGAAGAAGGGCGCCTCGCGCCGCCGGCCGGTCAGCGCGCGCGTTCGGGCCGCGCAGCGGAAGCGGCGGATGCTCGTGCTGCGCCGCATCGGAATCACCGCCCTCGTGGTCGCGCTGGTCGCCGGCGTCGCGGCGCTCGTGCCCCTCGGTCTCGGGGCGGAGCGGCCGCTCGCGATCTGCCGCGACGACCCGCGCACCTTCCCTGACGCGGGCGTGGCCGGGTGGCAGGGGGAGCAGCTCGAGAACGCCGCGACGATCATGTCGACGGCATCCGCCCTGGGCTTCGACCGGCGCGGGCAGATCCTCGGCGTGATGACCGCGATGGGCGAGAGCAGCCTCCGCAACATCGACTACGGCGACTGGGAGACGAGCGGGTTCACCAACCCCGACGGCTCGCGCACCACGAGCATCGGGCTCTTCCAGCAGCAGGAGTGGTGGGGCAGCGTCGAGCAGCGCATGGACCCGGCGACGTCGGCGAGGCTCTTCTACGAACGGCTCGCGCGGGTGCCCGGCTGGCCCGACCTCGACCCCTCGCTCGCGATCCACCGGGTGCAGATCAACCTCGACTCCGACTACTACACGCGATACGCCGACGACGCGGCCGCCGTGGTCGACGCGCTGTCCTCGACGGACGGATGCTGAGCGCCCCATATCCCCGGCCGCTTTCCAGGCCGCCCCGAGGATCGTGCGCCTAGGCTGGAGCCGTGGCGCGGAGCATCTACATCACCTCGGCCGAAGGCCATACCGGGAAGTCGACCATCGCCCTGGGCGTGCTCGACGCGCTCATGCGCGTCACGCCGCGGGTCGGGGTGTTCCGTCCCATCGCGCGGTCGGTGACGGAGCGCGACGAGATCCTCGAACTGCTGCTGGCCCACGACGGGGTGCACCTCGACTACGACGACTGCATCGGCGTGACCTACGACGACGTGCGCCACGACCCCGAGCGCGCCCTGGCGACCATCGTCGCCCGCTTCAAAGCGGTCGAGGCGCAGTGCGACGCCGTGGTCATCATCGGCAGCGACTACACCGACGTCGCCAGTCCCGCCGAGCTGGGCGTCAACGCCCGCATCGCCGCCAACCTCGCCGCCCCCGTGCTGCTCGTGCTCAGCGGGCGCGATCAGCAGCGCGCCGCCGAGCAGCTGGGCACGACGACCGCCCGCACCCCCGCCGCCGTGGGGCAGATCGCCGCCCTCGCGCTCGCCGAGCTCGACCAGGAGCGCGCCGAGCTGTTCGCCGTGATCGTCAACCGCGCCGATCCGGACGAACTCGGACCCATCGTCGACGCCGTGCGCGGCATCCGCCCCGAGAAGGGCACGCCCGTCTGGGCGCTGCCCGAGGACCGCACCCTCGTGGCCCCGTCGATCCGCGGCATCCTCGCCGCCGTCGACGGACGTCTGCTCAAGGGCGACGAGGCGCGTCTCGGTCGGGAAGCGCTGTCGATCGTCGTCGCCGGCATGTCGATGGTGAACGTGCTGCCGCGCATCACCGAGGAGTCGGTGGTGGTCATCCCCGCCGATCGCACCGAGGTGCTGCTCGCGACGCTGCTCGCCGACGCATCCGGCACCTTCCCGCGGGTGAGCGGAATCATCCTCAATGGGCCGTTCCCGCTGCCCGAGCCCATCGTGCAACTGCTCGACGGGTTCGCCTCCGGTGTGCCGATCATCGCCACCGACCTCGGCACCTACGACACGGCGGTGCGGGTCATGGGCGCACGCGGCCGCCTGTCGGCCGACGCACGCGGCCGCTACGACCGGGCGCTCGGACTCTTCCAGGAGCACGTCGACCTCGGCGAGCTCGTGCGACAGGTCGGTCTCGCCGAGTCCCGCGTCGTCACCCCGCTCATGTTCGAGTACGGGCTGATCGAGCGGGCCCGCGCCGACCGCCGCCGCATCGTGCTGCCCGAGGGCGACGACGACCGCATCCTGCGGGCCGCGGCGACTCTGCTGGCGCGCGAGGTCGCCGACCTCGTCATCCTCGGCGACGAGCAGGCCGTGCGCTCGCGCGCCGCCGAACTCGGCGTCGACATCACCGCCGCCGAGGTCATCAGTCCGACCGACCCCGCGCATGTCGAGCGCTTCGCCGCCGAGTACGCGCGGCTGCGCGCGCACAAGGGCATCACACTCGCCCAGGCCGCCGACACCGTCACCGACGTGTCGTACTTCGGCACGATGATGGTGCACCTCGGCCTCGCCGACGGCATGGTGTCGGGCGCCGCGCACACCACGGCGCACACCATCCGCCCGTCGTTCGAGATCATCAAGACGAAGCCGGGGGTGGAGGTGGTGTCGAGCGTCTTCCTCATGGCGCTCGCCGACCGGGTGCTCGTCTACGGCGACTGCGCCGTGATCCCCGATCCGACGAGCACGCAGCTCGCCGACATCGCCGTCTCGTCGGCGGCCACCGCACGGCAGTTCGGCATCGATCCGCGGGTGGCGATGCTGTCGTACTCGACCGGTGAGTCGGGCTCGGGGGCCGACGTCGACAAGGTGCGGGAGGCCACGGCCCTGGTGCGCGAGCGCGCGCCCGAGCTGCCGGTCGAGGGGCCCATCCAGTACGACGCCGCGGCGGACGCGGCGGTCGCGCGCACGAAGCTGCCCGACTCGGCCGTCGCGGGGCGCGCGACGGTGTTCGTCTTCCCCGACCTCAACACCGGCAACAACACGTACAAGGCGGTGCAGCGTTCGGCGGGTGCCGTCGCGATCGGCCCCGTGCTGCAGGGATTGAACAAGCCGATCAACGACCTGTCGCGCGGCGCGCTCGTCGACGACATCGTCAACACGGTCGCGATCACCGCGATCCAGGCCCAGGGAGGCGACGCGTGAGCGCGATCCTCGTCATCAACAGCGGCTCGTCGTCGCTGAAGTACAGCCTGCTCGACATCGAGAGCGAGCACGAGCTGGCCGCGGGCCTCATCGAGCGCATCGGGCAAGAGGTGGGGGCGGCCTCGCACACCGTGCGCCCGGCGCCCACGACGGATGCCGCGCCCACGATGCTCGACGCGACTTACGACGACGAACGCTCCATCCCCGACCACCACGCGGCCTTCGCGGTGATGCTCGAGCAGTTCGCCGAGCACGGGCCGTCGCTGGCGGAGCATCCGCCCGTGGCCGTCGGCCACCGCGTCGTGCACGGCGGGGCACGGTTCTACGCCCCGACCCTCATCGACGCCGACGTCGAACGGCAGATCGAGGAGCTGGCGGTGCTCGCGCCGCTGCACAACCCGGCGAACCTCGCCGGCATCCTCGCCGCGAAGGCCGTGTTCCGCGGTGTGCCGCACGTCGCCGTCTTCGACACCGCCTTCCATCAGACGCTGCCGCCGGCCGCGTACACGTACGCGATCGACGCCGAGCTCGCCCGTCAGCACCGCGTGCGCCGCTACGGCTTCCACGGCACGAGCCATCAGTTCGTCAGCGAGGCGGCCGCCGCGCACCTCGGCCGCGACCTGGCCGAGCTGAAGCAGCTCGTCTTCCACCTCGGCAACGGCGCGTCGGTCACGGCCATCGACGGTGGCCGCTCGGTCGAGACCTCGATGGGCCTCACCCCTCTGGAGGGTCTCGTCATGGGCACCCGCTCGGGCGACCTCGATCCGGCGGCACTCGTGCACCTGTCGCGCCGCGCCGGGCTGTCGATCAACGACCTCGACGCCCTGCTCAACACGCGCAGCGGGCTCAAGGGTCTCGCCGGCCGCAGCGACATGCGCGACGTCCTCGCGGGCGCCGAGGCCGGCGAGGAGGACGCCGTGCTCGCCTTCGACGTGTACGTGCACCGTCTGCGCGCGTACGCGGGTGCGTACATCGCACAGCTCGGGGGAGTCGACGTCATCTCCTTCACCGCGGGCGTCGGCGAGAACGCCGCCCGGGTGCGCGCCGAGGCCATGGCGACCCTCGGCTTCGCCGGGGTCGAGATCGACCCGCAGCGCAACGAGACCCGTGCGCGCGGCATCCGGACGATCTCCACGGATGCCTCCGCCGTCACGGTGCTCGTGGTACCGACGAACGAGGAATTGCAGATCGCGCGGCAGACCGCCGGCCTGCTCTGAGGACACCTCCGCGGACACTTCGGCAGACACCTCGGGCGCGGGGGTTATCCTGGATCGCCCTCCCCACTACGCTGTCATGGTGGCACGGAGGAGTGCCGAAACCCTCGCCCTTCTCCCTGGAGGTCTCTGTGCCGGAAAACCTGCCCGATCTGCTCGCCGCAGAGGGTGTGCTCTTCGACCTCGACGGCGTGCTCACGCCGACCGCCGAGGTGCACATGCGCGCGTGGAAGGCGGTCTTCGACCAGGTGTTCGCCGAGTGGGACATCACCCCCGCCTACACCGATGCCGACTACTTCGACTACGTCGACGGCAAGAAGCGCTACGACGGGGTCGCGAGCCTGCTGCACAGCCGTAACGTCGAGATCCCGTGGGGCGAGGTCGACGACCCGCCCTCCGCCGACACGATCTGCGGCATCGGCAACCGCAAGAACGACGCCTTCGCCGCGGAGCTGCGCCGGGACGGCATCGCCCCGTACCCCGGCTCGCTCGCCGTGGTGCAGCGCCTGCATGACGCCGGTGTGCCGCTCGGTGTCGTCTCCAGCTCGAAGAACGCCGAGGAGGTGCTGGCCGCCGCCGGTCTCCGCTCCTTCTTCCGCGTGGTCGTCGACGGTGTCGTCGCCGAACGCGAGGGCCTGGCTTCCAAGCCCGCACCCGACATGTTCCGCGCGGGCGCCGAGGCCCTCGGCGTCGACCCGTCGCTCAGCGTCGCGTTCGAGGACGCGACCTCGGGCGCGGCATCCGCCGCCGCCGCCGGCTACGCGCACGTCATCGGCGTCGACCGCGGCACGGGCGCCGACGCCCTCCGCGCCGCCGGCGCGACGGAGGTCGTCGACGACCTCGACCAGTTCCTGTCCCTCATCCCGACCGCTGCTCCGGAGACCGCATGATCGACCCCGACCGCTTCCCCGTCGACCCCTGGCGTCTCGTCGAGACGCGCTACTCCGAAGAAGGAGTCGGCGAGACCCTGTTCTCGGTCGGCAACGGCTACCTCGGCCTGCGCGGCAACCACATCGAGGGCCGCGGCGCCCACGAGCACGGCACCTTCATCAACGGCCTGCACGAGACGTGGCCCATCCGGCACGCCGAACAGGCGTACGGCTTCGCCGAGGTCGGTCAGACCATCGTCAACGCCCCGGATGCCAAGGTCATGCGGGTGTACGTCGACGACGAGCCGATCTCGTTCGACGATGCCGACGTGCGCGAGTACCGCCGCACGCTCGACTTCCAGACCGGCGTGCTCGAGCGCGTCGTGGTGTGGGAGACCCCGTCGGGCAAGCGCGTGCGCATGCGAGACGAGCGGATCGTCAGCTTCGAGGAGCGGCATCTCGCGATCCTCCGGCTCGAGGTCGTGGTCGAGAACTCCGACGCGCCCGTGACGATCAGCTGCCAGATCCTCAACCGGCAGGACGGTGCAGGGGTCTACGCCGGCACGCCCGTCGCCGCCCAGAAGTCGGGCTTTGACCCGCGGAAGGCCGAGCGCATCGCCGACCGCGTGCTCGAGCCGGCGGAGCACTGGCAGGACGGACTGCGCTCCGCGCTCTCGTACCGCGTCGCCGCGTCGGGCATGACCGTGGCCGTGGTGGCCGATCACGTCATCGACACCGAGAACGAGTTCAGCGCCCGAGCGCTGGTCGAGTCCGACATCGCGAAGAACGTCTTCCGCGTGCAGGCCAAGGCCGGTGTGCCCATCACGCTCACCAAGCTCGTGAGCTACCACACCTCGCGCGGCGTGCCCCCGCGCGAACTCGTCGACCGCTGCCGCCGCTCGCTCGACCGCGCCGCCGTCGAGGGCGTCGAGACGCAGTTCCAGCGTCAGCGCGACTGGCTCGACGCGTTCTGGGCCCGCAGCGACGTGCAGATCGGCGGGCGGGACGACCTGCAGCAGGCGACCCGCTGGTGCCTGTTCCAGCTCGCGCAGGCGGCGGCCCGCGCCGACGGCACCGGCGTCGCCGCGAAGGGCGTCTCCGGCTCGGGGTACAGCGGCCACTACTTCTGGGACACCGAGATCTACGTGCTCCCGTTCCTCGCCTACACCTCGCCGCAGTGGGCGAGGAACGCCCTGCGCGCCCGCGTGCTCATGCTCCCGGCGGCGCGCCGACGGGCCGGGCAGCTAAACGAGGCGGGAGCACTGTTCCCGTGGCGCACGATCAACGGCGAGGAGGCGTCGGCGTACTACGCCGCCGGCACCGCGCAGTACCACATCAACGCCGACGTGAGCTTCGCGCTCGGCAAGTACGTGGGTGCGACGGGCGACACCGAGTTCCTGCGCCGCGAGGGCGCCGACATCGCGGTCGAGACGGCGCGCCTGTGGGCGACGCTCGGCTTCTGGCGCTCGGCGCAGACCGTCGAGGACGCGGCGGCGGCCGACGGCATCCAGACCTTCCACATCCACGGTGTGACCGGTCCGGACGAGTACACGACCGTCGTGAACGACAACCTGTACACGAACGTGATGGCGCGCTACAACCTGCGCTTCGCCGCCGAGGTCGTGCGCGAGATCCGCGAGACGTACCCCGACGACTACCGCGACCTCGTCGACCGCACCGGTCTGGGCGAGGGTGAGGCGGAGGCCTGGGAGCGGGCCGCCGACTGCATGTTCATCCCGTACAGCGAGAACCTCGGCATCCACCCCCAGGACTCGCTGTTCCTCGAGCGCGAGGTGTGGGATCTGGCGCACACGCCCGACTCGCAGCGTCCGCTGCTGCTGCACTTCCACCCGCTGGTGATCTACCGGTTCCAGGTGCTCAAGCAGGCCGACGTCGTGCTGGCGCTGTTCCTGCAGGGCAACCACTTCTCGTTCGAGGAGAAGCGCGCCGACTTCGACTACTACGACCCGCTGACCACGGGCGACTCGACCCTGTCGGCGGTCGTGCAGTCGATCCTCGCGGCCGAGGTCGGGTACCAGGACCTCGCGCTGGAGTACTTCGAGGAGTCGATCTTCGTCGACCTCCACGACCTGCACAACAACGCCGCCGACGGCGTGCACGTCGCCTCGGCCGGCGGCGTGTGGACGGCGCTCGTGTGCGGCTTCGGCGGTATGCGCGACTACGAGGGCGAGCTGAGCTTCGATCCGCGTCTGCCGGCGGCCTGGCCGTCGCTGTCGTTCCCGCTGCAGTGGAAGGGATCCGAGGTCACCGTGACGGTGACCGCCGACGAGCTGCGCCTGCGGGTGCGTTCGGGCGCCCCCGTCTCGTTCACCGTTCGCGGCACGGCGTACATCGCCGAGGCCGGCCAAGAGGTCATCGCGCCGCTGGCCGGCCAGGGGCCGATCATCCCCGGGCGCCCGTCGCTGCGGAAGTTCGCGGATGCGCGTCGCGAGGACGGCACGGTGCTGTCGGCATCCGTTCCCGTCATCACGTCGGCGATCCCGATCGTCGCCCCGGCCTCGCCGACCGTCGCCCCGGTGACGGCTCCGGTGACGGCTCCGGTCGAGTGATCGTGCGGCGGGCGCAACGCCTCGGGGCGCCCGCCGCGATGTCGGCGGCACGACGTAGGCTGTTCTGGTGACCACAGCCCTCTACCGCCGCTACCGCCCCGAGACGTTCGGCGAGATGATCGGGCAGTCCCAGGTGACCGACCCCCTGATGACCGCCCTCCGCGGCGATCGAGTGGGGCACGCCTACCTCTTCTCCGGACCCCGCGGATGCGGCAAGACCACCTCGGCGCGCATCCTCGCGCGCTGCCTGAACTGCGCCGAGGGTCCCACCGACACCCCCTGCGGCACGTGCCCGAGCTGCGTCGAGCTGTCGCGGGCCGGCGGCGGTTCCCTCGATGTGGTCGAGATCGACGCTGCCAGCCACAACGGTGTCGACGACGCCCGTGACCTGCGCGAGCGGGCCACGTTCGCCCCGAGCCGCGACCGCTACAAGATCTTCATCCTCGACGAGGCGCACATGGTGACGCCTCAGGGGTTCAACGCCCTGCTGAAGCTGGTCGAAGAGCCTCCGCCGCACGTGAAGTTCATCTTCGCGACGACCGAGCCCGAGAAGGTGCTCGGCACCATCCGCTCCCGCACCCACCACTACCCGTTCCGCCTGGTGCCTCCGGCCGCGATGCTCGAGTACGTCGAGAAGCTCTGCACCGAAGAGGGCGTCATCGTCGAGCAGGGCGTGCTGCCCCTCGTCGTGCGCGCGGGCGGCGGGTCGCCGCGCGACACCCTGTCGCTCCTCGACCAGCTCATCGCCGGGTCCGACGCGCCGGCGGGCTCCGAGACGGTCACCGTGGGCTACGAGCGCGCCGTCGCCCTGCTCGGCTACACGCACGGCGCGCTGCTCGACGAGATCGTCGACGCCCTCGCAATCGCCGATGCCGCCACCGCGTTCCCGGCGATCGACCGCGTCGTGCAGACCGGACAGGACCCCCGTCGATTCGTCGACGACCTGCTCGAGCGCCTGCGCGACCTCATCGTGATTGCGGCCGTCGGCAACGGTGCCTCGGCGGTGCTGCGCGGCCTGGCCGAAGACGAGCTCGAGCGCATGCGCACCCAGGCTGCCGCCTTCGGTGCCGCACGCCTGTCGCGCACCGCCGACGTCGTGAGCGCGGCCCTCGACGACATGTCGGGGGCAACGTCTCCGCGTCTGCATCTCGAACTGATGGTCGCGCGGGTGCTCGCCGGGGGAGCGGATGCCGTCGCCGGCGGTGCCGGCCACGCGGCGCCCGTGGCGACGGCCTCGGCTCCGTTGCGGGCGACCGCGTCGGCGCCGGCATCCGCGTCGGCGCCGTCTGCGGACGCCGCGTCGTCTCCTGGTTCCGCCGCGCCCTCCTCCGCCACCGCCGGGTCGTCGTCGACGGCCTCGGACGCCGGGGCCGTCCCCGCACCGGCGGCCGCGCCGCTCGCAGATGCGGCCGCGGCCACGCCCTCCACCGCGCGACCGTCGGCCGGCGATGACTCGACGGGGTCGGCGTCGACGACGGCCGGTGCCCCGGCCGACTCGACGGCACCGGCCGCCCCCAGCGGGCCGGTGACGCTCGACCGCATCCTGGCCGCCTGGCCCGCCGTGCTCACGCGGCTCGAGGGCATCAGCCGCTCCTCGTGGCTCGTGGTCACCGGTGTGCAGCCGCTGGCGTACGACACCGACTCCGAGGTGCTGACCGTCGGGTTCGCGAGTCAGCACGACGTCGCGAAGTTCAAGGGCACGACGCCCGGTTCCGGCACGTCCGACCACCTGCGCACCGCCATCGAGCACGAGGTGGGCGTGCGGGTGAAGTACCTCCCGGCGCCGCTCCCCGCGGGTGGGGCGCCCTCGACGAGCGGCGCACCGCGATCGGGTGGCGGGAGTGGCGCGTCGACGTCGGCGGAACCCGCGTCGAAGGAGCCCGCCCCTGCGGCGCGATCCGCCGCCCGCGCCGCCGCACCCGCTGCCTCATCGTCCGCCGCGAGCTCCTCGACGGCCGGCGCTGCACGGTCTGCCGCGTCTCCCTCGCCGGTGACCGAGTGGGCTGTTGCGACGATCCCCACCTCCGACCCGTCGGCCGCCTCCTCGTCCGCCGCGTCGGCGACCCCGGTCCCCTCGGGGCTGCCGGTCGACGAGGAGCCCGAAGAGGTCGAGGCCGCGGCTTCGGCGCCCGTGCCGCCGCGCGACGGTACCGTCGACCGCGACGAGCCGCCGCTGTCGGGCGACGCCGCTCTCCCCGGTGACTCCCTCTCCGCCCCCGTCGCGTCGCCCGCCGCGGTCCCGGCCCCGGCGAGTCGCGGCACGTCGTACCCCGACGCTCCGTACGCCGATGCGCCCGACGATGCCGACGCGCCGTATCCCGACGACGAGCCGCCGTACGAGCCGGCGCCGCCGTCGCCCGCTGGGGCGCGCGTGCCCGCGGCATCGACGGCACCGGCATCCGCTCCTGCCCGTTCCGCCGCTCCCACCCCGGCCGCTCCCACCCCCGCTGCGCGGGCCCTGGCCGACGATGCGGCTCCGCGACGCGCCGAGCGCTCGCCGGCGCCCGGGGGAGTGCAGCGCTACGGGGAAGCCGTGATCCGCCAGGTGCTCGGCGCGACGTTCGTGCGCGAAGAGCCCTATGAGCCCCCGACGAGGTTCGCCTGATGTACGACGGAATCGTTCAAGAACTGATCGACGAGTTCGGTCGCCTGCCCGGCATCGGCCCGAAGTCGGCGCAGCGGATCGCCTTCCACATCCTGCAGACGCCGACGTTCGACGTCGCGCGTCTCTCGGAGCTGCTGAGCGAGATCCGCGAGCGGGTGCGCTTCTGCGAGATCTGCGGGAACGTCGCCGAGCAGGAGCGCTGTGCGATCTGCCGCGATCCGCGGCGCAACCAGACGCTCATCTGCGTGGTCGAAGACGCGAAAGACGTCGCGGCGATCGAGCGCACCCGCGAGTTCCGTGGCCTGTACCACGTGCTCGGCGGCGCGATCAGTCCGATCGCCGGCATCGGCCCAGACGACCTGCGCATCGCGCAGCTGATGGGGCGCCTCGCCGACGGCACCGTGCAGGAGGTCATCCTCGCGACCAACCCGAACCTCGAGGGTGAGGCCACCGCGAGCTACCTCAGCCGACTGCTCACCACGATGCAGATCACGGTGTCGCGGCTCGCCTCCGGCCTGCCCGTCGGCGGCGACCTCGAGTACGCCGACGAGGTCACGCTCGGGCGCGCGTTCGAGGGACGGCGCGTCCTGTGACCCGTCGCTCGGTCGTGGCGTGAACGCCGCGGGCGGTTTCTCGCGCCGCGGCTGGCTGCTGTTCGGCGCGATGGCGCTGCTGTGGGGCGTGCCGTACCTCTTCATCAGCGTCGCGGTCGAGTCATTCTCCCCACCCGCGATCGTCGCCGGTCGCACCCTCGTCGCGGCCCTGCTGCTGCTGCCCTTCGCGCTCCGCAGCGGCGCGCTCCGAGCCGCATGGCGGCACTGGCCCTGGGTGCTCGCCTTCGGTCTCGTCGAGATGGCGGGCCCGTTCCTGCTGCTCGGCCACGCCGAGATGACACTGCCGTCGGGCATGACCGGACTGCTGGTCGCGACGGTCCCGCTGTTCGCGGCGCTGATCGCCCTGGGCGGCGGCGACCGCGGGGTTCTGCGGCCGGCCCGATCGATCGGCCTGCTCGTGGGTTTCGTCGGCGTCGCGATCGTCGTCGCCGGCCCCGGGCTCTTCGGCGGCGAGGCGAGCCTGTCGGCGGCCGGCGAGGTGCTGCTCGTCGCGGTGCTGTACGCGGTCGCCCCCTTCATCGTCGCGCGCAAGCTCGCCGACGTGCCGTCGCTGGGCACCATCACCCTCTCGCTGCTCATGATCGGCGCGCTCTACCTGCCCATCGGCATCCTCACCCAACACGAGGTCCCCACCCTGCCCTCGGTCGCCGCGCTCCTCGCGCTCGCGGTGATCTGCACGGCGGTCGCGTTCCTCGCGTTCTTCGCCCTCATCCGCGAGGTCGGGCCCGTACGAGCCCCGCTGTTCACCTACGTCAATCCGGTCGTTGCGATCGTGCTCGGAGCCCTCGTGCTCGCCGAGCCGCTGACGCCCGGCCTGCTCCTCGGATTCCCGCTCATCATCGCCGGATGCTGGTTCGCGGCGACCGGTGGAAGGCTCCGGCCTCGGGCATCCGTCGTCCCTCCTGCTCCCACCCCGTGAACGGTGGCGCCGTCACATGCGCATCGGCGCATACGCCCCGATCGTAGAATGGCCGAGGGCGGATCCGCCCGACGTCCCCCAGGAGTGAACGTGGCCCTCATCGTGCAGAAGTACGGCGGCTCTTCCGTCGCCGACGCAGAGAGCATCAAGCGCGTCGCGAAGCGCATCGTCGACACCCGCCGCGCCGGGCACGACGTCGTCGTCGCGGTCAGCGCGATGGGCGACACCACCGATGAGCTGCTCGACCTCGCGAACGAGGTCGCACCGATCCCCGCACCTCGCGAACTCGACATGCTGCTCTCCAGCGGCGAACGCATCTCGATGGCGCTTCTCGCGATGGCGATCCACTCGATGGGGTTCGAGGCGCGTTCGTTCACCGGCAGTCAGGCCGGCATGATCACCGACTCCCAGCACGGTGCGGCGCGCATCGTCGACGTCACCCCCGTGCGCCTGCGCGAAGCGC
This sequence comes from uncultured Microbacterium sp., assembly GCF_963528945.1. Taxonomy (GTDB): domain Bacteria; phylum Actinomycetota; class Actinomycetes; order Actinomycetales; family Microbacteriaceae; genus Microbacterium. The sequence continues at coordinate 331,085 of NZ_CAURWX010000004.1, read as the reverse complement.
TCGACGAGGGCGCGATCGTCATCGTCGCGGGCTTCCAGGGATTCAACCGCGACACCCGCGACATCACCACGCTCGGCCGCGGAGGATCCGACACGACCGCCGTGGCCCTCGCCGCGGCGCTCACCGCAGACGTCTGCGAGATCTACAGCGACGTCGACGGCATCTTCACCTCCGACCCGCGCATCATCCCCAGCGCGCAGAAGCTCGACCACGTGTCGAGCGAGGAGATGCTCGAGCTGGCGGCGAACGGCGCCAAGGTGCTCTACATCCGCGCCGTCGAGTACGCACGCCGGCACGGCGTGCTGATCCACGCCCGGTCGTCGTTCTCGTCGGCCGAGGGTACATACGTTCTGGGCGAGGGCATGAAGAACCCTCGCGAAGCCGAGGGAGCAGTCATGGAAGAACCGATCGTCGCCGGCGTCGCCACCGACCTCAGCCAGGCCAAGATCACCGTCGCCGGTGTGCCCGACGTGCCGGGCAAGGCGGCCGAGATCTTCAAGATCGTCGCGAAGTCGGGCGCGAACGTCGACATGATCGTGCAGAACGTGTCGGCCACGGGCCGCACCGACATCTCCTTCACCGTCCCGAAGGCCGACGCGGCGGCGGCGCTCAAGGCCCTCGCGGGCGATCAGGTCGAGGTCGGCTTCCAGAACCTCATCCACGACGACCAGATCGGCAAGCTCTCGGTCGTCGGCGCGGGCATGCGCACGCACTCGGGCGTCTCGGCGGTGCTGTTCGAAGCGCTGTCCGCCGGCGGCATCAACATCGAGATGATCTCCACGTCCGAGATCCGCATCTCGGTGGTGCTCCGCGGCAGCGAGCTGGTCGAGGCGGCGCGCGCCGTGCACACCGCCTACGGCCTCGACGGCGACATCGACGCCGTCGTGCACGCCGGTACCGGCCGCTGACCCGCGGCGCGTCTCCGCCCGAACCGAGGCGGTAGACTCGCCGAAACCCTGACATCGGCGCCAGGCGCGGCATCCGCACCCCCGACGCCGTGCCCGAAGCCTCTCTTGCTGTACCGCACGACGCCAAGGAATACTCATGACCCGCATCTCCGACTCAGGAATCTCCGTCGCCATCGTGGGCGCCACCGGCCAGGTGGGCACCGTCATGCGCGAGATCCTCGCCGAACGGTCCTTTCCGATCCGCGAGCTGCGCCTGTTCTCGTCGGCCCGCTCGGCGGGTACGTCGATCGACTTCGGCGGCACCACGGTGATCGTCGAAGACGTCGAGAAGGCGGATGCCTCGGGCATCGACATCGCCCTGTTCTCGGCGGGCGCCACGGCCAGCCGCGCCTACGCGCCGCGGTTCGCCGAAGCCGGCGCGGTGGTCGTCGACAATTCCAGCGCCTGGCGCATGGACCCCGAGGTGCCGCTGGTCGTCAGCGAGGTCAACCCGCACGCCATCGACGATCGCCCCAAGGGCATCATCGCCAACCCCAACTGCACCACCATGGCCGCCATGCCGGTGCTCAAGGTGCTGCACGCCGAGGCGGGTCTCGAGCGTCTGATCGTCTCGACCTATCAAGCCGTCTCGGGGTCGGGTCTCGCCGGTGCGCAGGAGCTGCTCGGTCAGGTCGAGGGCGTGCTCGCGCAGGGCGACACCCTGCGCCTGGTGCACGACGGATCGGCGGTCGACTTCCCCGAGCCCGAGAAGTACGTCGCCCCCATCGCGTTCGACGTCATCCCGTTCGCTGGCAACCTCGTCGACGACGGCGACAACGAGACCGATGAAGAGAAGAAGCTCCGCAACGAGAGCCGCAAGATCCTCGAACTGCCCGACCTGCGGGTCGCGGGCACCTGCGTGCGGGTTCCCGTGTTCACGGGGCACTCGCTGACGATCCACGCCGAGTTCGCGAACGACCTCAGCCCCGAGCGAGCCGCCGAGCTGCTCTCGACCGCCCCGGGCGTCGAACTCGACGAGGTGCCGACCCCGTTGCAGGCCGCGGGCAAGGACCCGAGCTTCGTCGGTCGCATCCGCGCCGATCAGTCCGCTCCTGAGGGCAAGGGCCTCGTGCTCTTCGTCAGCAACGACAACCTGCGCAAGGGTGCCGCGCTGAACGCGGTGCAGATCGCCGAGATCGTCGCTGAGCGCCTCGCCGCCCGCGTCTGACGCTCGCCGCCGCCCCGCATCGTCGGGATGCCGCGGGCCCGCCGTGGTCCGCGGCATCCGGGGCGCGAACTAGACTGTTCTGGTGACCGAAACCGTCGATGTCGTCTTGATCGGTGGTGGCATCATGAGCGCCACCCTGGGTACCCTGCTGCACGAGCTGCAGCCGGACTGGAAGATCGTCGCCTTCGAGCGACTCTCCGATGTCGCCCAGGAGAGCTCGAACCCCTGGAACAACGCCGGCACCGGGCACGCCGCCCTCTGCGAGCTCAACTACATGCCGCAGGGCAACGGCCCCCTCGACCCCGCGAAGGCGGTGTCGATCAACGAGCAGTTCCAGCAGAGCCGGCAGTTCTGGTCGTCGCTCGTCGAGCGCGGCGTGCTCGATGAGCCCTCCACCTTCATCAACGCGACCCCGCACATGACGTTCGTGCGCGGCGAGAAGGACGTGGCGTATCTGAAGGAGCGCTACGAGGTGCTCAAGGAGCAGCCCCTGTTCGCGGGCATCGAGTACAGCGAGGACTCCCGCGTCATCAACCAGTGGGCGCCGCTGCTCATGCAGAAGCGCCGCAAGGGTGAGCCCTTCGCCGCCACCCGCGTGCCCGCCGGTACCGACGTCGACTTCGGCTCGCTCACCCACCAGCTCTTCGGTCACCTGCGCACGTCCGGCGTCGACCTGCGCACCAACTGCGAGGTGCGCTCGCTCAAGCGTCAGAAGGACGGCCTGTGGAAGGTCGGCTTCCGCACGACGGTCGGTCGCACCCCGAGCGAGATCAAAGCCCGCTTCGTGTTCGTCGGCGCGGGCGGCTGGGCGCTCAAGCTGCTCCAGCGGTCGGGCATCCCCGAGATCAAGGGCTACGGCGTCTTCCCGATCGGCGGGCAGTTCCTCAAGACCAGCAACCCCAAGATCGTCGAGCAGCACAAGGCGAAGGTCTACTCGCAGGCATCCGTCGGCGCGCCGCCCATGTCGGTGCCGCACCTCGACACCCGTGTCGTCGACGGCGAGGCGTCGCTGATGTTCGGCCCGTTCGCGACGTTCAGCCCGAAGTTCCTCAAGAACGGCTCGATGCTCGACATCGTCACCCAGGTGCGTACGCACAACCTGTGGCCCATGCTGCGCGTGGCGTTCGCCAACCCCGACCTCATCACGTACCTCGTCGGCGAGCTCATGAAGAACCACCGCAAGAAGGTCGACAGCCTGCGCACCTTCATGCCGACCGCGAAAGACGAGGACTGGACCCTCATCGACGCCGGTCAGCGCGCACAGGTCATGAAGAAGGACCCGAAGAAGGGCGGCGTGCTGCAGTTCGGCACCGAGGTCGTCGCCGCCGGCGACGGCTCGATCGCCGGGCTGCTCGGAGCATCCCCTGGCGCATCGACGGCCGTGCCGATCATGCTCAACCTGCTGAAGACCTGCTTCCCCGACGAGTTCGTGAAGTGGGAGCCGCAGCTGCGCGAGCTCATCCCGACCTTCGGCCAGCAGCTGAACGAAGACCCGGCGCTGGCGCAGGAGTCGACGTCGCAGACCGCGGCGGCGCTCGGCATCAACGCCTGAGGTCCCGTGGCCAAGCTCTACTTCCGCTACGGGGCGATGAACTCGGGCAAGTCGACGGCGCTGCTGCAGGCCGCGTACAACTACGAGGAGCGCGGGCAGCGGGTGCTGCTGGCCAAGCCGGCGATCGACACGAAGGGCGCGTCCGAGATCTCGAGCCGCCTCGGCATGACGCGCGAGGTCGACTTCCTCGTCGCGCCAGACGACGACGCCCGCGACATCTTCCTGCGTCACCGGGCGGATGCTCGGTCCCACGGTGACGACATCGCCTGCCTGCTCATCGACGAGGCGCAGTTCCTCACTCCGGCGCAGGTCGACGACCTGTTCCGTATCGCGGTCGAGGAGGGCATCCCGGTGCTGGCCTACGGCATCCGCAACGACTTCCTCACGCACGCGTTCCCCGGGTCGGCCCGTCTTCTCGCGATCTCGCATTCGCTGGAGGAACTCAAGACGATCTGCCGGTGCGGTCGCAAGGCCGTGTTCAACGGGCGCGTGATCGGCGGGCGCTTCGTGTTCGACGGTGACCAGGTCGCGATCGACGAGGGCGCGGAGGCGTCCGCGACGGCGGCCGCGACGACCTACGAGTCGCTCTGCGGAACCTGCTACCTCGAGGAGTCGGGCGGACGCCTGGGCTGAGCGCCCGGCTCGCCGCGCTTCCGCCCCCGGAGGCGCCGCCCTCGCGACCGCGGGCGTCATCGGCCTCGGCGATGCCCGGTGCGGGCGCGCATTGCGTGGTCTGACCACAGCGGCTACAGTGTGGTCAGACCACAGAGATCGACATCCGATCGCAGGCGAGGAGGCGGGCGATGACAGAGCAGCCGGTACGCGCGTGGCGTGTCGTGCTCGATCACATCGAACGCGATCTGCTCGACGGCCGCCTTCGGCCGGGGGAGCGGCTCGCTTCCGAGCGCGATCTGGCGCTCGACCTCGGCGTCGGTCGATCGAGCGTGCGCGAGGCGTTCCGCGTGCTGGAGGTCATGGGGCTCATCCGCACGGCGACCGGCTCGGGGCCGCAGGCGGGCGCGATCGTCATCGCCACGCCCACGGGCGGCATGTCGCAGCTGCTGCGGCTGCAGGTCGCCGCACAGGGCTTCCCCCTGGCCGACGTCGTGCAGACCCGGCTCGTGCTCGAAGACGCGGTCGTCGATGCCCTCGCCTCGTCGACCGACCGGGACACGGCCGAGGCGCATCGGATGCTCGCGGCGATGGATGCCCCCGATCTCACGCCCGGCGAGTTCCTCGCCCTCGACGCCCAACTGCACCTCGCCCTCGCCGAAGCCAGCGGCAACGCCGTCATCGCGGCCATGATGGCGGGGCTGCGCTCGTCGATCGAGTCGTACGTGCAGGCGGGGGCGGCAGCCGTCGCCGACTGGGCCGCCATGACCGAACGACTGCGCGCCGAGCACCGCGCCCTCGTCGCGCACATCGATGCCGGCGACGCCGCCACCGCCCGCGCCCTGGTGCGCGCGCACATCACCGGCTACTACGCCGCCGCCGGTCTGCACCGGCTCCCGGCATCCGACACGAGTGGACCACCCGCCCCCGATTCCCCGCCCCGAGAGGACCCCCATGGTTGACCGCCAGCTCCCCAAGCCCGCCGAGCTGCTCGAGCTCATGCAGTTCAAGAAGCCCGACCTCAACGGTCGTCGTCGCCGCCTCGCCGCGGCGCTGACCATCGACGACCTGCGCAAGATCGCGAAGCGCCGCACGCCGAAGGCCGCCTTCGACTACACCGACGGCGCCGCGGAGGGGGAGCTGTCGCTCGCCCGTGCGCGTCAGGCCTTCCAGGACGTCGAGTTCCACCCCGGCATCCTGCGGCCCGCGCCCGACGTCGACACGAGCGTCGAGATCCTCGGAGGCCCCTCCGCGCTGCCCTTCGGCATCGCCCCGACCGGGTTCACACGCCTCATGCAGACCGAGGGCGAGACCGCGGGGGCCGGAGCGGCCGGCGCGGCGGGCATCCCGTTCACCCTGTCGACGCTGGGCACGACGTCGATCGAGGGCGTGAAGGCGGCGAACCCGCATGGCCGCAACTGGTTCCAGCTCTACGTCATGCGCGACCGCGAGATCTCGTACGAGCTCGCGCGTCGGGCCGGCGCGGCCGGCTTCGACACGCTGCAGTTCACCGTCGACACCCCCGTCGCCGGCGCGCGTCTGCGCGACAAGCGCAACGGCTTCAGCATTCCGCCGCAGCTGACGCTCGGCACGATCATCAACGCCATCCCGCGGCCGTGGTGGTGGATCGACTTCCTCACCACACCCAAGCTGGAGTTCGCGTCGCTCAGCGCGACCGGGGGCACGGTCGGCGAGCTGCTCGACGCCGCGATGGACCCGACCATCAGCTACGACGACCTCGCGGTCATCCGCGACCTGTGGCCCGGCAAGATCGTGATCAAGGGCGTGCAGAACGTCGAGGACTCGCTGCGGCTGCGCGACGCCGGCGTCGACGGCATCGTGCTGTCGAACCACGGCGGGCGTCAGCTCGACCGGGCCCCGATCCCGTTCCACCTGCTCCCCGAGGTGCGGCGCGCCGTCGGCGACGACTTCACCGTCATGATCGACACGGGCATCATGAACGGCGCCGACATCGTCGCCTCGGTCGCCCTCGGCGCCGACTTCACGCTCATCGGCCGCGCGTACCTCTACGGCCTGATGGCGGGTGGACGGCAGGGCGTCGACCGCACCATCGCGATTCTCCGCAGCGAGATCGAGCGAACGATGCGCCTGCTGGGGGTGTCGTCGCTGGCCGAGCTCGAGCCCGCGCACGTCACGCAGCTGCAGCGGCTCGTGCCGGTCGCGCGCGCGGCATCCGACGCGGCGATGCGCTGACCCCGACCGGCACTCCCGCCGTGCGGTGCGCCCGCGCGGCCGGTCAGAGGGTGGGGAGGAGGCCGTCGAGTTTCTCGGCGGTGTCCTCCCAGCCCTCGACCGCGACGGACGGCACGCCGAGCGCACGCACCGGGAAGTCGTTGCCGCCCTCGTCGAGACGGTCGCCGTAGAACAGCATGGCGTCGAGCGGGATGCCCGTGAGCTCGGAGAGCCGGGTCATGCCGTAGGCCTTGTCGATACCGGCGCGGGTGATGTCGATCGACGTCGACCCGCCCGATCGCACCTCGAGTCCCGGAAGGCGCGGGGCGACGGTATCGCGCAGTGCGGCGCGCTTCTCGCCGGTCGGGTCCCACGCCTGTTTGGCGTCGTGCGGGGCGCGCTGGCCGAGAGCCGAGAAGGTGATCTGCGATCCGCGGTCCTCGAGGATGTCGCCCCAGGGGTCGGCCTCCCACAGGCCCAGACGTTCGGCCTCTTCGCGCAGCGCGGTGAGGGCGGACGTTTTCTCGTCGTCGCTCAGATCGTGCGCGTAGACCGTCGCGAACCCCTCGCCGTCGTGCCGCAGGTAGCGGGTGCCGCAGGTGGGCAGCAGGTGCAGGCGCGCGAGGTGGGCCGCATCCGTCCCGTCGAGGCGGGCGACCACCTGCGAACGGAACTGCGTCTCGTTGCCACCCGAGATGATGGCGACGTCGACCCTGCGCAGCAGTGCGCGCAGCAGATCGGCGATGCGGGGGGTGATGGCGGCCTTCGAGACGGCGAGCGTGTCGTCGAGGTCGAAGGCGACGAGGGAGGGCGCGGTCATGATGCCTCCAGCCTAGAGTGAGCCGGGAGCCGGGGCCGACGACCGGGACCGGATACGAGGAAGGCCGCCCTCGCGGGCGGCCTTCCGGTGTCACTGGTCGGGGTGACAGGATTTGAACCTGCGACCTCTTCGTCCCGAACGAAGCGCGCTACCAAGCTGCGCCACACCCCGTTTGCAACCCTCCGAGTCTACAAGGAAAACCCGCGAGCGCCCAATCGGGCGATCATCCGCGCGCCGTGAGGGTGAGCAGAGTCGCCTCCGGGCGGCAGGCGAAGCGCACGGGCGCGTAGATCGAGTGACCGCACCCCGCGCTCACGTTGAGCGGCACGGTGCGCCCGTCGTGCTGCCACGTGCTGAGGCCCTTCGCCTGCTTCAACGGGATGTCGCAATTCGCCACGAGGGCGCCGAAGCCGGGCAGGCAGACCTGGCCCCCGTGCGTGTGGCCGGCCAGGATGGCGTCGACGCCGAGGTCGATGAAGCCGTTCAGCACACGCTGGTAGGGCGCATGCGCGACCCCGAGCACCGGAGTGGTCGAGGAGCGCGCCCCGAGGGCGTCGACGGCGTCGGGGAGCGCGTCGAGACGGTCCCACCGACGATGAGGGTCGTCGACCCCGACGAGGTCGACATCGAGGCCCGCCACGGTGAGGCGCGCGGCGGTGTTGTTCAGGTCGGTCCAGCCGAGCTCGTCGGTGAAGTACGCATCCATCGCGGCGGTGTCGAGGCGGGCCGGTTCAGCGGTGCTCTTCGACGGGCCGGTGAAGTACTTGAGGGGGTTGCGCGGCGACGGTTCGCTGACGTCGTTCGATCCGTGCACGAAGACACCCGGGATGCCCGCGAACGGCTCGAAGGCCCGCCGGATGCCCGTGAGACCGTCGCGGTGGCCGAGGTTGTCGCCCGTGTTCACGATGAGGTCGGGCTGCAGCTGAGCGAGGGAGGCGAGCCAGTCCTGCTTGCGGTGCTGCCACGGCGCCATGTGCGCGTCGGAGATGTGCAGGATGCGCAGCGGCGCCGCGCCTTCCGGGAGGGCGGATGCGGTCGCCTCGCGGACCGTGAACAGGTAGCGCTCGATGCCGATGCCCCACACTGCGGCGGCGGCACCAGCGGCCCCCACCGCGCCGAGCGCGATGAGGGCCGGGTGCGCCGTGCGTCGCGCGGTCACCCGCACGCCACGTTCACGGTCGCGCCTCGGGTCGTCGCCGAGCCGGGCGCCGGATCCGTCGCCGTGACCTTCGAGCCGCCCGTGCTGCAGGTCGCATCGAACTGCGGACTCAAGCCGGCCCCGAGGAGACTCGCCGAGGCCTGCCCGCGGGACATACCGACGAGGTCGGCGGGCACCGTGGTTCCCTGGCCATTGCTCACTGAGATCGTGATCGTCGCACCATTGGGCGCCTGCCCCTGCGGGTCCTGCGCCACGACGATGTTGGTGGCCTGATCGCTGTTCACCGGAGCGCCGTCGGCCACCGCGAAGCCCGCGCCTTCGAGAGCCGCCCTGGCCTCCTCGATCGTCATGCCCACGACGTTGGGAACGTCGGTGAGCACCTGACGGGTCAGGGAGTTGTCGGGCTGGGGGAAGCGGTCGCCGCCGTAGACGTCGTTCGCCGCCGTTTGCGCGGCCTTGGCGAGGGGGTAGCGCATCTCGTTGAGGAGCTTGCCGTTGATACGCTTCCGATAGATGTCGGCCTGGCCCTTCCAGCGACCGGCCCAGACAGCCGTCGTGACCTTCGAGCTCGATTCGATCATCATGGTCGACCAGCGGTCGTGCGTTCCGGTCTTGCCGATGAGTGGCGTGCCGTCGAACGGGTTCGCCGCCGCGCCGGTTCCGCCGCCGGCCATCACGCCCTGGAGCGCGTACGCGGCCGTGGCAGCGACCTCGGGCGAGATGACGCCCTCCTTGCAGTCGATCGCGGGGATCTCGTGCTCCGTGCCGTCGGCGTTGAGCACCTTGTCGATCGCGCGCGGGGCGCAGAGCGTGCCGCCGCTCGCCACCGTCGCGTAGGCGTTGGCCATCGCGAGGGGCGAGATGTTCTTCGGTCCGAGCACGTCGTACGGCACGTTCTCCTCCGTGACCTTCTTGCCGCTGGCGTACGTCACGCCCATACGGTCGGCCACCTTGTTGATGTCGCAAATGTCCAGCTTCGCCGCCATGGCGAAGTAGCCCGAGTTCAGCGACTGCGCGGTGAAGTTCATGACGCTGCTCGTGCCGCCCTGGCCACCGCCGAAGTTACCGATCTTCTTGGTGTCGACGTTCTGGGTGCCGCCGCAGACCTTCATCTTGAGGTTCGTCTGCACGCGGCCGTTGAGCACCTCGTTCACCGAGTGGCCCTTCTCGAGCCAGTCGATGAGGGTGAAGAGCTTGTAGGTCGAGCCGACCTGGAAGCCTCCGGAATTGCCGTACGTCGAGTCGCCGGCGAACACCAGCGAGGTGAAGGCCTGGTCGTCGGTCGCGGTCTCCTGGAAGTTCGTGTTCTGCGTCATCGAGAGAATGCGGCCAGTGCCGACCTCGACGGAGACACCTGCGGCGCCGAAGTACTGGTTGTCGGCGTTCGCGGGAACGACGTCGGCCATGGCCTGCGCCGCCGGGTCCTGGATGCGCATGTCGAGCGTGGTGTAGATCTTCAGTCCGCCGCGACGCAGCAGTTCGCGGCGCTCCTCGCGGGAGTCGCCGAATGTGGGGTCGTTCTCGATGATCGACTTCACGTACTGGCAGAAGTACGCGCTCCGACCGGCCGTGCTGCAACCCTGGACCGGAACCTGGATCGCGGGCTGGATGGGGGTGGCCTTGGCCTCGTCGTGCTCGGCCTGCGTGATCTTGCCGTCGGCGAGCATGCGGCCGAGCACGTAGTCGCGCCGGTTGAGGGTGTCGGCGAACCCGTCGGCGAGGGAATTCTGGCCCTCGGTGCGGTCGATGCGCAGCGAGTTCGGATTCTGCACGATGCCCGCCAGCGTCGCCGCCTGGGCGATCGTGAGGTTCGCGGCTGACGTCGAGAAGTAGTAGCGCGCGGCGGCCTCGATGCCGTAGACGGTGCCGCCGAAGTTCGCGATGTTCAGGTAGCCGAGGAGGATGTCGTTCTTCGACGCCTCCTTCTCGATCTGGATGGCGTACCGCATCTCCTGCAGCTTGCGCTCGATGCCGGCCGCGCCCGTCGCCTCGGTCGCCTCCTGCCAGCACTTCTGCAGGTCTTCCGCGTAGGTCTCCGATGCGGTGTCGGCGTTCTGCTCGCACTCCTGGATCTGCACGTTCTTGACGAACTGCTGCGTGATCGTGGATGCTCCGCGAGAGGAGGTGCCGCGGACGTTGTCGATGACGGCCTTGACGGTCGCCCCGACGTTCACGCCGCCGTGGTCGTAGTAGTTCTTGTCTTCCGACGAGAGGATCGCGTTGATCAGCGTGGGGGAGAGCTGCTCGTACGTGATCGGCACGCGGTTCTGCTCGTAGAACGTCGCGAGCACGATCGGGTCGCCGCCCGCCGGGTTGTTCGCGTAGATGGTCGACTGCTCCATGGGGGCGTCGACCTTGAGGTTGTCCGGCAGCTTCTCGAACATGGTCAGAGCGCTGTTGCCGGCGACGCCGGTCATGGCGATGACGGGGGTCACGCTGGTGGCGACGAGGAGTCCGGCGACGGCGCTCAGGCCGACGAGCCCGAGCAGGCCACCGAGCACGCCTTTCACCGTACGGGTCTTGTGAGGCATACGCTTGATCGTAGGGGAGTTCCCTGAATACCGCCTCTGACGGGCCCGTGTCGATCCGCGCCCGCGACCGACCCGATTGGGAGAGCCATGACCACGTGGGAGTACCTGACCACGCCGCTGCTGATCCACAACACCGCGGCCATCCTCAACAACTGGGGCAAGCAGGGCTGGGAGCTCGTGCAGGTCGTGCAGGGGCCCGAGGGTGGCCTGGTTGCGTACTTCAAGCGCCCGGTGACGCAGGACGGCTCGAACCAGACCGGTCTCGCCGCCGCCGCCCAGGCCGCGCGCCAGTTCGACGGGGGCGCCGCGTGACCGTCTCGGCCCGGCTCGCCGAGCTCGGCATCGACCTGCCCGCCGTCGCCGCCCCGGTCGCGTCGTACGTGCCGGCCGTCGTGCACGGCGGCATCGCCTACACCTCGGGTCAGCTGCCGTTCGTCGACGGAGCCCTGCCCGCAACGGGCAAGGTCGGCGCCGAGGTCGACCCCGATGACGCGAATGCGTATGCGCGCACGTGCGCGCTGAACGCGCTGGCCGCTGCGGCGGATGCCGCCGGGGGCGTCGACCGCCTCGCCGGTGTGCTCCGGGTCGGCGGGTTCGTGGCATCCGTGCCGGAGTTCACGGGGCAGCCCGGGGTCATCAACGGCGCGAGCGAGGTGCTCGGCGAGATCTTCGGCGACGCGGGGCGGCACGCCCGCGCGGCCGTGGGGGTGCCGGTCCTGCCGCTCGACAGTCCGGTCGAGGTCGAGGTCGCCTTCCTCCTCGCCTGAGCTTCCGCCCACATCGAGAACGCCCCCGCCGGAACCGGCGGGGGCGTTCTCGTCTCTCTGGCTACTTGACCTGCGACGAGATGATCGTCATCACGGCGGTGTCGGCGAGCGTCGTCGTGTCGCCGACCTCGCGCCCCTCGGCGACGTCGCGCAGCAGGCGCCGCATGATTTTGCCGGACCGAGTCTTCGGCAGCTCTCCGACGATGTAGACGTCGCGCGGGCGGGCGATCGCGCCGATCTGCTCGCCGACCCACAGGCGCAGCTGCTGGGCGAGGCCCGCGGCATCGTGCGCATCGAGGTAGCTTTGCTTCACGATCACGAAGGCCACGACGGCCTGTCCGGTGGCCTCGTCGGATGCCCCGACCACGGCGGCTTCGGCGGTGGCCTCATGGGCGACGAGCGACGACTCGATCTCCGCCGTCGAAAGGCGGTGCCCCGAGACGTTCATGACATCGTCGACGCGACCGAGCAGCCACAGGTCGCCGTCGTCGTCGAGCCGCGCGCCATCGCCGGCGAAGTAGAAGCCCTGGTCCTCGAACTTCTCCCAGTAGGTCTCGCGGAAGCGCTCGGGGTCGCCCCAGATGCCGCGCAGCATGCTGGGCCACGGCTCGGTGACGACGAGCAGCCCGCCGTTGCCGGTTCCGACCTCCTCGCCCTTCTCGTCGACGACGTCGATCGAGATGCCGGGCAGCGGCACCTGCGCCGAGCCGGGCTTCGTCGCGGTGACGCCGGGCAGCGGCGAGACCATGATCGCTCCGGTCTCGGTCTGCCACCAGGTGTCGACGATCGGTGCACGCCCGCCGCCGATGACGTCGCGGTACCACATCCACGCCTCGGGGTTGATGGGCTCGCCCACCGACCCCAGCACGCGCAGCGACGAGAGGTCGAACTTCTTCGGCACACTGCGCCCGATCTTCATGAACGAACGGATCGCGGTCGGTGCGGTGTAGAAGATCGACACCTTGTACTTCTCGATGATCTCCCACCAGCGCCCGGGGTGCGGGGCATCCGGCGTGCCCTCGTAGATCACCTGCGTCGCCCCGTTGGCGAGCGGACCGTAGGTGACGTATGAGTGCCCGGTGATCCAGCCGATGTCGGCGGTGCACCAGTAGACGTCGCTCTCGGCGTGCAGGTCGAAGACGTACTTGTGCGAGTACGCGGCCTGCGTGAGGTAGCCGCCGGAGGTGTGCAGGATGCCCTTCGGCTTCCCGGTCGTCCCGGAGGTGTAGAGGATGAAGAGGGGGTTCTCGGCGGGGAACGCCTGCGCGACGTGATCGGCGGATGCTGCCGGGACGGCGTCGTGCCACCACACGTCGCGGCCTTCGACCCACTTGACGTCGTTGCCGCCGCGGCGCACGACAAGCACGTGCTCGACGGTCTGCTGCTCGCCGTCGCCGCGATCGCTCAGCGCCTGGTCGACCGCGGGCTTGAGCGCCGAGACGCGCCCCTTGCGGTAGCCGCCGTCGGCCGTGATGACGACCTTGGCTCCCGCGTCGTCGATGCGTGCGCGCAGGCTGTCGGCGCTGAAGCCGCCGAACACCACCGAGTGGATGGCGCCGAGTCGGGCGACGGCGAGCATGGCGGCGATCGCCTCGGGGATCATCGGAAGGTAGATGGCGACCCGGTCGCCGTGGCCGACGCCGAGGTCGGCGAGGACGTTCGCCGTGCGCTTGACCTCATCGGTGAGCTCGGCGTACGTGATGGTGCGGGAATCACCCGGTTCGCCTTCCCAGTGCAGGGCGACACGGTCGCCGTTGCCGGCTTCGACATGGCGGTCGAGGCAGTTGTAGGCGACGTTCAGCTCGCCGTCGTCGAACCACTTCGCGAACGGCGGGGTCGACCAGTTGAGCACGCGCGTGAACGGCGTGTGCCAGTGCACGAGTTCGCGGGACTGCTCGGCCCAGAAGCCCTCGCGGTCGGCGGCTGCGCGCTCGTACAGCGCGGGGGAGGAGACGGACTGCGCCACGAACTCCGCGGAGGGCGGGAACTGGCGGCTCTCGTCGAGAAGGTGATCGATCTGGCTGCTCATCGGCAGACGCTCCTTTGCGGCTGGACATGCCCCGGTGGTGCGCCAGGGACAGAGTGAATCTAGTCTCGCCCACCGCACCGGCATACTGCCGAAAGTAGGTAGCGTGGCGGGTTTTGTGAGGACGGTCGCCTTGTGTACGCTCAACTCCAGCCGAATACTCATTCCGGCTTCTGCGCGCCCGATTCCCCCGATCGGATCGCGTCCGGCGGCACCTCATTCCCCCCATGAGGTGCCGCCTTCTTCGTGGCGCGGGTGGTCTCCGACGTCGGTGCGAACCGTGCACCGTCGCCGATTCCCTCCTGCACGGAGAGCACGTGAAGACGCGCTGTGCACACGACGCGGGATCCGGTGACTCCCGGCGACGCGGGTCGACCTACCGTCTTCGCATGCCCGAACCGTTCCTCCTCCTCCCGCGTCCCGCCGCGCACGCCGACGGCCGTGGGGGGAGCGTGGCCGAGCCCGACCCTCGCCTCCACGCCGATCTCGGCCCCCTCGCACCGTACGGAGCCGACCCCGCGGTGACCGACATCTTCGTCAACGGAACCGCCGGCCTCTTCGTCGACCGCGGAGCGGGGGTGCAGCACGTGCCCGAATGGCGTGCGTCGGAGCGGGAGGTGCGCGACCTCGCCGTCGCGCTGGTCGGGCGCGGCGGACGGCACCTCGACGATCAGGCACCGTGCGTCGATGTCCGGCTCCCGTCCGGCGTCCGCGTGCATGCGGTGCTCGCTCCGGTGGCGACCGGGGGCACCGCGTTGTCGATCCGGATCCCACGCGTGCGAGCCGCCGACCTCGATGCGCTCAACGCGCTGGGCAGCATCGACCGGCGTCAGGAGCTCTGGTTGCGGCGACTGGTGTCCGAGCGCGCGAACCTGCTCATCACGGGCGGTACGGGCACGGGGAAGACGACACTGCTGTCCGCTCTCCTCTCTCATGCCGCTCCGGGCGAACGGTTGGTGACGATCGAAGACGTCGCCGAACTGCGTCCGAACCATCCGCACCACGTCGCCCTCGAGGTGCGGCAGTCGAACCTCGAGGGGGCAGGTGGCATCACGCTGGCGCGACTGGTGCGGGAGTCGCTGCGCATGCGACCCGACCGGCTGATCGTGGGGGAGTGCCGGGGCGAGGAGGTGCGCGAACTCCTGTCGGCTCTCAACACCGGGCACGACGGCGGCGCCGGCACGATGCATGCGAGCGGGTTGGGCGACGTGCCTGCGCGGCTCGAAGCACTCGGTGCGTTGGCCGGCATGGACGCGACCGCCCTCGCCCGGCAGGCGGTGAGCGCGTTCGGGTTCGTGCTGCATCTCGAACGACTCCCCGACGGCGTGCGGCGCATCGCTCGTGCCGGCACGCTCGTGCTGTGCGGCGACCGCCTGGACATCGAGGAGGTGCGGCCGTGGTGACACGGAGTGGGGGCGCCGTACGAGCGCGCAGGCGGGCGGTCGACGCGATGGAGGCGGCGACCTGTCTGCAGATGCTCGCCGTCCTCCTGCAGGCCGGCGCGCACCCCGTCGAGGCGTGGCACCACCTGGCCGCGACCGGCGAGCAGCGCGCCGAGGCGATCGCCGAACGGTTGCGGGCCGGGGACGGGGTGGTCGAGGCGCTGGAGGCGGAGGGCGGGGCCTGGCGCGATGTCGCCGCCGCGTGGGAGATCGCCGCGACGGTCGGAGCACCGCTGGCCGACGTGCTGCGGTCCGTCGCCGAGACGCTCCGCGACGCGGCCGCCGGCGCCGACGATGTGCGGATCGCCCTCGCCGAACCCGCCGGCACCGCGCGGTTGCTGCTGTGGATGCCCGTGGCCGGTCTGTTCCTGGGACTCGTGCTGGGGTTCGACACGATCGGCGCGGTCACGCGGAATCCGATCGGTGCGGCGTGCCTCGGACTCGGGCTCGGTCTCGTCCTCGCTGCGCGCGCATGGACGCGCCGGCTCCTCGCTCGGGCCGCCCCGCCACCCGGCACACCCGGCCTGCAGGCCGAGCTCGTCGCGGTCGCGCTCTCCGGCGGAGCATCCGTGGAGCGAGCCCGCCGGCTCGTGAGCGAGACGTCCGTCGAGACGGTTGACGACGAGCGAGTGCCCATCGTGCTCGAGCTGTCGCGGAGTGCGGGGGTGCCGGCGGTCGAACTGCTCCGTGCCGCCGCGGCGCACGAGCGACACGCAGCCCGCGTGCGCGGTCGGATGCGGGCCGCGCGCCTCTCGACGCGTCTGCTCCTGCCGCTCGGGGTGTGCACGCTGCCCGCCTTCCTGCTGCTCGGCGTGGCCCCGCTGCTGTTGAGCGTCCTCGGGTCGACCCCGCTGCCGACCTGACGGGTCCCGTCGTACGTCCGCCGGAACCCGACCGATTCCCGGCGGACCACGCAGACCGGACGCATCCCGCGTCCGCAAGAGAAAGAAGACCGGGCGCATCCGCGCCCGCACGAAAGAAGGAGACACGCATGATCACCACACTCGCCGGCCCCTCGCGTCCGCCTCGGACGGCGCCATCCCTGCGCAGACGCCGCGAGGGGGTTGCCACGCCCGCGTTCCCGCCCCTCGACGGCCGCCGCGCCCGCACCCTGTTCGGCGACGACTCGGGCGCCGCGACCGCCGAGTATGCGATCACGACGATGGCCGCCGTGGCCTTCGCCGGACTCCTCGTCGTCATCATGCGGTCCGATGAGGTGCGCGGCATCCTCACCGATCTCGTGCGCCGCGCGCTCACCGTCTCATGATCGGCACCCGAGGGCGCGGGCGGCCCGACGACCGGGGATCCGCCGCGGCGGAGCTGGCTCTCGCGCTCCCGGCCGTGGTTCTCGTCCTCGCTCTCGGGGTGGGGGCGCTGGGAGCTGCCGCGCGGCAGGTCGCCCTGCAGGACGCCACCGCCGATGCGGCCCGGCTGCTCGGTCGGGGTGAGTCCGCCGGCGCGGCGGGAGCCGCCCTGGCGCGCGCCGTACCGGGTTCCTCCTGGTCCTCGTCGTCGTCGGGCGACCTCGTCTGCGTCAGCGCCAGCAGCGTCGTCGCGATCGGCGGGCTGCGGATGCCCCTGACCGCGTCGAGCTGTGCGCTCGCCGGAGGGCTCTGATGGCGGTCACACGAGCGATGTCGCCGAGGAGCGTGCGCTGATGGCGGGCACGGCGCTCGCCGCGGGGGTGCTCGTGGTCGCCTCGTCGCTCGCTCTGGGCCTCGCAGCGGTGGGCGGCGCGGCGGTGACCGCCCAACGCGTCGCGGGCGCCGCCGATGCGGCCGCCCTCGCCGCCGCCGATGCCGCGAGCGGTGCCGTGCCCGTCGCCGACGCCCCCTGCACGGTGGCCGCGCGGGTCGCGAGCGCCGCCGGAGCGACCCTGGTGCACTGCGCCGTCGAGGGCTTCGTGGCGACCGTGGAGGTCCAGGCGGCGTACGCTGGACTCGCAGCCGTCTCCCGTGCTCGTGCCGGGCCACCCGAAGGCGAATGACGGCGAACCGTCCTCCCCACTGCCGATCAGGCGCAGATGAGGGGTGTGTATGGTGTGCTTCGAAGAAAGGACGCACTCTTGGCTGAAGGCAAGAAGCTCGTCATCGTCGAGTCCCCGACGAAGATGCGGTCGATCCAGGGCTACCTCGGCGACGGCTACGAGGTGCTGAGCTCGGTGGGTCACATCCGCGACCTCGCCGACAAGAAGGACATCCCCGCGGCCGACAAGCAGGCCTACGGGAAGTACTCGATCGACATCGAGAACGGCTTCGACCCCTACTACGTCGTCTCCGATCGCAAGACGAAGACCGTCGCCGAGCTCAAGCGCGCCCTGAAGAACGCCGACGAGCTCCTGCTCGCCACTGATGAGGACCGCGAGGGCGAGGCCATCGCGTGGCATCTCCTCGAGACCCTCAAGCCCAAGGTCCCTGTCAAGCGCATGGTGTTCCACGAGATCACCAAAGACGCGATCCAGGCCGCGGTCGGCAACACCCGCGAACTCGACCACGCCCTCGTCGACGCCCAGGAGACGCGACGCATCCTCGACCGCCTGTACGGCTGGGACGTGTCGCCCGTGCTCTGGTACAAGGTCAAGACGGGCATCTCCGCCGGCCGAGTGCAGTCCGCCGCCACGCGGTTGATCGTCGACCGCGAGCGTGAGCGCATGGCGTTCGTGTCGGCCGAGTACTGGGACGTCGACGCCTCGGCCGCCGCGAGCGGCACGGGATTCCGCATCCGTCTCGTGCGCGTCGACGGCGGCCAGCTCGCCCGCGGTTCCGACTTCGACGACCGAGGCGCCCTCAAGCGCGCCGTCATCACCCTCGATGAGAAGGCCGCGACGGCTCTGGCCCAGGCGGTCGAGTCCGCCGGCACCGGAACCGTCACGAAGGTCGAGGCGAAGCCCGGCACGCGCAGCCCCTACGCGCCCTTCACCACCTCCACGATGCAGCAGGAGGCGGGGCGCAAGCTCTCGATGGGCGCGAAGCAGGCGATGAGCGTCGCTCAGCGCCTGTACGAGAAGGGGTACATCACCTATATGCGTACGGACTCCACGTCGCTCAGCACCCAGGCGGTGCAGGCGGCGCGGAACCAGGCGGTCTCCCTCTACGGCGACAGCGCCGTGCCGCTCAAGCCGCGCGTCTACAAGTCGAAGAGCAAGAACGCGCAGGAGGCGCACGAAGCGATCCGCCCGTCGGGCGACACCTTCCGCACGCCGGCGTCGCTGTCGTCCGAGCTCGACCGCGAGGAGCAGCGCCTCTACGACCTCATCTGGAAGCGCACGGTCGCGAGCCAGATGGCCGACGCCAAGTACGAGACCACGACCGTGACCATCGCGGTCGACGCCGCGGGACAGACGGCGGAGTTCACGGCATCCGGAACCGTCTACACCTTCAAGGGCTTCCTCGAGGCCTACGAGGAGGGTCGCGACGAGAAGCGCGGCGATGCGGATGCCGCCGAGAACCAGTCGCTCCCCGCCGTCGCCGTCGGCGACGCGCTCGCCGTCTCCGAGGCCGAGGCCAAGGGGCACCGCACCACGCCCAAGCCCCGTTACACCGAGGCGTCGCTGGTCAAGGTCCTCGAGGAGAAGGGCATCGGCCGCCCCTCCACGTTCGCCACCATCCCCGAAACGATCCTCGACCGCGGCTACGCGGTCAAGCGGGGACAGGCCCTCGTGCCGACGTGGCTCGCGTTCAGCGTCGTCCGGCTGCTCGAAGAGCACTTCGCGGAGCTCGTGGACTACGACTTCACCGCGGCGCTCGAAGACGACCTCGACACCATCGCCCGCGGCGAGCAGGACAGGGTCGAGTGGCTCAAGGGCTTCTACTTCGGCTCCGACGCGCACGTCGGTCTGCGCAAGGTCGTCGACAACCTCGGCGAGATCGACGCGCGTGCGCTCAACTCCACGCGCATCACCGACACCGCGACCCTGCGGTTCGGCAAGTACGGCCCGTACCTCGAGGTCGCCGACCCCGAGAACCCCGACGCCAAGCCCCGCATCGTGAATGTGCCGGAAGACCTGGCCCCCGACGAGCTCACGGCCGAGAAGGCGCAGGAGCTCATCGACGCCCCGGTCGCCGGCGACCGCGTGCTCGGCACGAACCCGGACAACGGCAAGATCGTCGTCGTGAAGGACGGGCGCTTCGGCCCGTACGTGCAGGAGGCCGATCCGGTCTCCGACGACGCCGCCGTCGACGAGACGACGGGCGAGGTCGTCGAGGCCCCGAAGAAGCGCGGCGCGAAGAAGGAGACCGTTCCGAAGCCGCGCACCGCCTCGCTGTTCCGCTCCATGTCGGTCGACACGATCGAACTCGACACGGCTCTGCAGCTGCTGAGCCTGCCGCGCGTCGTCGGCACGGACCCCGAGTCGGGCGACGAGATCACCGCGCAGAACGGCCGTTTCGGCCCGTACCTGAAGAAGGGCACCGACTCGCGATCGCTGGAGAGCGAGTCGCAGATCTTCGACGTGACGCTCGAGCAGGCGCTGGAGATCTACGCGCAGCCGAAGTACGGCGCCCGCCGAGCATCCAGCGCGCTCGCCGAGTTCGACGCCGACCCGGTCAGCGGCAAGCCGATCCGCATCCGCGACGGACGCTTCGGTGCGTACGTGACCGACGGCGAGACGAACGTGACGATCCCGCGCGGTCAGAAGCCCGAGGACATCACGTTCGAGATCGCGGTGCAGATGCTCGCCGACAAGCGTGCGAAGGGTCCGGCTCCGAAGCGCGGCTCTCGCACGGCGGCGAAGAAGGCCCCCGCGAAGAAGGCTCCGGCCAAGACCACGGCCAAGAAGACGACCGCGAAGAAGGCTCCCGCGAAGAAGACGACCGCGAAGGCCTCGGCGGACGCCGAGAAGGCGGCGGCTCGTTCCGCAGCCGCGAAGAAGGCGGCGGCGACGCGTGCCGCGAACGCGGCGGCGAAGCAGGCCGGTTCGTGACCTCGGCCCGCGGTCGCTGGATCACCCTCGAAGGCGGCGACGGATCGGGCAAGACCACTCAATCCGACCTGCTCGCCGCCTGGCTGACCGAGAGCGGACACTCGGTGGTCCGCACCCGCGAGCCCGGCGGGTCGGAGGTCGGCACCCTCATCCGCGACATCGTGCTGCATCACCGGGGTGACATCGCCCCGCGTGCGGAGGCGCTGCTCTATGCCGCCGACCGCGCGCACCACGTCGCGACCGTCGTGCGCCCGGCGCTCGAGCGCGGTGATGTCGTGCTGCAGGACCGCTACCTCGACTCCTCGGTCGCCTACCAGGGCGCCGGACGTGTGCTCGATGCGACGGAGATCCGCGACCTCTCGCTCTGGGCCGCCGAAGGTGCGCTTCCCGATGTCACGGTGCTGCTCGACCTCGACCCCGCGACCGCCCGAGAGCGTATCGATGCAGCGGACAAGCCGTTCGACCGTCTCGAGGCCGAGAAGGCCGATTTCCACGGCCGGGTGCGCCAGGCGTTCCTCGACCTCGCGGCCGCCGAGCCCGAGCGCTTCCTCGTGATCGACGCCGCGCAGGCCCCGGACGTCGTCGCCGCCGCCATCCGCGACCGTGTCGCGGCTCTTCTCGACCTGCCCGCTGACCGCGGCTGACCACACCGCCGCACCGCGGCTGACCACACCGCCGCACCGCGGCTGACCACACCGTCGCTCGGGCGTCGGTGGTGCCGATTAGGCTGAGTGCATGCCCGACACCGCGATCGCTCCGTTCCCGTGGGGCGACGTGTGGGGGCAGCCCGACGCCGTCGAGACGCTGCGCACCGCGGCATCCGACCCGTCCGCCCTGTCCCACGCGTGGCTGATCACCGGCCCGCCGGGGTCGGGGCGCTCCACCCTCGCGTACGCCTTCGCGGCGGCGCTCATCGCCGAGGGGCCCGAAGATGAGGCGACGATGCGCCAGGTGCTCGCACGCACGCACCCCGACGTCACCGCTCTGCGCACAGACAAGGTCATCATCACGATCGCCGAGGCGCGCGCGCTCGTCGAGCGCTCGTACTTCTCTCCGTCGTCCGGCCGTTACCGCGTGATCGTCGTCGAAGACGCCGACCGCATGGTGGAGCGCACCTCGAACGTGCTGCTCAAGGCACTCGAAGAACCGCCGGAGCAGACCGTCTGGATCCTCTGCGCCCCGAGCGAGGCCGACCTGCTGCCGACCATCCGCTCCCGGGTTCGCTCGCTGCGGCTGCGCGAGCCAGACGTCGACGACGTCGCGCGCCTCATCGCGCTGCGCACGGGAGTGGATGCCGCCGTCGCCGAGCAGGCCGCTCGCCACGCGCAGCGCCACATCGGCATGGCGCAGCGCCTCGCCACCGACGAGCCCGCGCGACGCCGGCGCGACGAGACCCTCCGGGCGGTCCTCGGGGTGCGCGGCGTCGGCGACGCTGTCGAGGTCGCGGGGCGCATCATCCAGGCCGCGACCGACGACGCGAAGGCGCTGACGGCGGAGCGTGACGCGGCCGAGCGCGCGAATCTGCTGCGAATGGTGGGTGTGGGGGACGGGCAGGCCGTGCCCCCGGCGCTGCGCAGTCAGCTCTCCGCCCTCGAAGACGAGCAGAAGAAGCGCGCCACGCGCAGTCTCCGCGACGGTATCGACCGTGTGCTCACCGATCTGCAGTCGCTCTTCCGCGACGTCGTGATGCTGCAGTTCGGTCGCGGCGACCAGCTCATCAACCGCGAGCTGCAGCCGGAGCTGGCCGCGCTGGCGCAGGCGTGGCCCGACACCCGTACGCTTGTCGTACTCGACCACCTGGCCGATACCCGGCAGTCGCTGGAGCGCAACGTCGCACCGCTGCTCGCCCTCGAGAGCTTGCTCGTGACCGTCGCGAGCGGGAGGACACCGTGAAGATCCAGCAGACGTCCCGTCTCCGCCGCGCCGCCGCCGTCCTGGCAGGCGTGCTCACGGCATCCGTCGCCCTCTCGGGCTGCCTCTATGCCGCGATCCCCGAGCAGGCCGCGCCGCGACCCTCGACGACCAAGGCGCCCGACACCGAGGGCGTCGCCGCCGAGCTGCTGCCGTTCTACTCGCAGACCCTGCAGTGGGACGCCTGCGGTGCCAGCGGCTTCGACTGCACGACGGTGACCGCGCCCCTCGACTGGGAGAACCCCGACGCGGGCGAGATCGAGCTGTCGGTCGTCCGGCACCGGGCATCGCAGGAGCCGGTGGGGTCGTTGCTCACGAACCCGGGCGGTCCGGGTTCCAGCGGCGTCGACTTCATCAGCGAGAGCCTCGACTTCGCGGTGGGGGCCGATCTGATCGCCAATTTCGACGTGATCGGTTTCGATCCTCGGGGTGTGGGTCAGTCGACGGCCGTCCGCTGCTTCGATGCCGAGCAGATGGACGCGTACCTCTACGACATCCCCAGCGCGCCGCGAGGCAGCGCCGAGTGGGAGAGCGAGCTGCTCGCCGGCCACCAGCAGTTCGCCGACGCCTGCGAGGCGAACAGCGGCGGCATCCTGCCGTACATCACGACCGTCAACTCCGCGCGCGACATGGATCTGCTCCGTGCCGTGCTCGGCGACACCGAGCTGAACTACCTCGGCTTCTCGTACGGCACCTTCCTTGGCGCCACGTACGCGAGCCTGTACCCCGAGAAGGCCGGACGCCTCGTGCTCGACGGCGCGATCGATCCGTCCGTGCCGGGTCTCGAGGTGGGCGCGACGCAGGCTCTCGGTTTCGAGTCGGCGCTGCGTGCGTACATGCAGGACTGCCTCGACTCGGGAAGCTGCCCGTTCTCCGGCTCGGTCGACGACGCGATGGCCGACCTGGGCGCTCTCCTCGCCTCGGTCGACCGGTCACCGCTCGAGAACGCCGACGGGCGGATGCTCGGCGCCGATGCGCTGATGACCGCCATCATCGCGGCGCTCTACTCGCAGGACAGCTGGACGTACCTGACGCAGGCGCTCGACGAGGCGCTGCAGGGAGACCCGACGACGGCGTTCCTCCTCGCCGACTTCTACAACGGTCGGGAGAACGGCGGGTACGCCGACAACTCCAGCGAGGCGTTCCGCGCGTACAACTGCATGGACTACCCGGTCGAGGACGACCCCGCGGCCGAAGCGGCGACGACGGCGAAGATCGCCGAGGGTGCCCCGACGATCGCGCCGTACTGGGCGGGTCCCGACTCGTGCGAGGTCTGGCCCTACCCGCCCACCGGCACGCGGGGCGAGATCACCGCCGAGGGTGCCGGCCCGATCGTGGTCGTCGGCACCACGAACGACCCCGCCACACCGTACGAGTGGTCGGAGGCGCTCGCGGGTCAACTCGACGAGGGCGTGCTCATCACCCGGGTGGGCGAGGGGCACACCGGCTACAACAAGGGCAACAGCTGCGTCGACGACGCGGTCGAGGCCTTCCTGCTCGACGACACGGTGCCCGAAGACGGCCTCCGCTGCGAGTGACCGCGGGTGACACGCGGCTGACTCGCGGGTGACACGCGCATGCGACGGGCTCGATTCGCGAGCGGACGCGAGACAGGGTAATATCGGTGATCGCGCCGGTTCGTCCGTCGCACGCCGCTTTAGCTCAGTCGGCAGAGCATTTCACTCGTAATGAAAAGGTCGTCAGTTCGATTCTGACAAGCGGCTCCGATCAGCCCCCGGCACCCTCGTGGTGACGGGGGCTTCGGCTTTCCCGGTGTCGCGTGTGCGGGCGGATGCTCAGGCATCCACGACGTCGATCGCATGGGTGTTCGCCGCCGCCGAGGTCGACGGAGGCTCGGGGACCACGTAGAGCCCCGTCGCCGTCGAAGCGGTGTACGCCAGAGCCTGGGTCCAGGCGCGGTTCACGTCGGGTCTGCGTGAGCCGTAGAAGGCGTAGACGAGGCGGGAGGCCGGGCTGATCCATACGGTCGTGTGTCCTTCGCCGTAGCTCGGGTCGTCTCGCCACGAGAAGGTGAATGCCTCGCCCCGTCGCAGCTTCGCCGTGATGACGAGTTGGAGGTGGAGAAGCGTGCGATCCTCGATCTCCGCCTTGGTCGTGCCGTTGTAGACGAACCTTCCCATCGTGCCCTCCGTAGACGAGGTCCCCCTGTCAGGGTACGGCTCGCGCTCGCCGCGCGGAAGTGAACCCATGGTTTCGCGCCCTCTGGATGCCTAGGGTGAGGGCATGGGCCGCCTGGAGTACGACAGCATCCACGAGCCGATCGTCATCGATGACGAGACGCTCGCGCATCTCAAGATCGTGATGGGCACGAAGCTGCGGCGTCAGGAGAGCTTCATGATGACCTGGCTGCCGAAGGACTCTCCCGATGGTCGGCTCACCGCCTGGGTGCATCCGGGCATCCCCCTGCTGTACGCGTTCGACGTGGCCGCGATGCCGAAGATCGATGCCGAGCGCGTCGAGCTCATGATGCGCGAGCTCAACGCCACCGGCGAGCTCGTCCTCGACCACTTCCTGTCCAGCGAGCCCGCCCCTCGCGCCGATTCGGCGCGTTGATCGCGGCAGGACGATGCCGACGTCGATGAGGGCGCTCGCCATGTCGGTGCGTCGGACTACGCTCGGAGCATGAGCAGAGCACTCCTCATCGTCGACGTGCAGAACGACTTCACCGAGAACGGCGCGTTGGCCGTGCAGGGTGGCGATGCGGTGGCCTCGGCCGTGTCGACGTACCTCGACGCGCACGCCTCCGAGTACGACGTCATCATCGCCTCCCGCGACTGGCACGACGCCGAGGGTGACAATGGCGGCCACTTCGCCTCGGCGCCCGACTACGTCGACTCCTGGCCGGTGCACTGCGTGGCCGGCACTCCGGGTGCCGACTACGACCCATTGCTGGTCACGGATGCCGTGACCCATCACGTGCGCAAGGGCCAGGGCCGTCCGGCGTACTCGATGTTCGAGGGCGTGACCGACGACGGCGAGACCGTGGGGAACATCCTGTCCGCCGCCGGGGTGCTGACCGCCGACGTCGTCGGCATCGCGACGGATCACTGCGTGCGGGCATCCGCTCTGGATGCGGTCGCTCACGGAGTGGGCGTGCGGGTGCTCACCGACCTCATCGCCGGTGTCGGGGCCGAATCCTCGGCGGCCGCTCTGGCCGAGCTCGCGCATGCGGGGGCCGAGCTGGTCGAGAGCACGTCGGCGTGAGCCGGAGCGTCCTGCTGCTGCGTGCCGTGAACGTGAGCGGTCGCAACCGCGTGCCGATGGCCGATTTGCGCGATGCCCTGACCGCGGCGGGCATCCTCCGCGACGTGTCGACCTATATCGCGAGCGGCAACATCCTGTGCGCCACCCCGGCCGACCCGGCGGCCGCATGCGCCCATGCCCGTTCCCTGATCGGCGACCGCTTCGACGTCGACACTCCCGTGATCCATCGTTCGCATGGCGAGCTGGCCGCGGCGCTGTCGGCGCAACCGTTCGCCGAGCCCATCGAGAAGCTCGTGCACGCGATGTTCCTCGAGGGGAGCGCGCGGGACGGCGCGGTCGACGCGCTCCGTGAACGGCTCGTCCCGGGCGAGGAGATCGAGCTCGTGGGCCGTGATCTCTGGATCCGCTACGCCGACGGGGGAGTGCACACCACCAAGCTCACGAAGGCCGTGCTCGACCGTGCTCTGGGGGTGGCGGGCACGGCGCGCAACCTGCGCACGGTGCGCACGCTCGCCGAGCTCACCGCCTAGCGGCCGCGACTTTCGGCGATCGTCCGCGACACCGGGGTGGGGACCGTCGCCGACGACGCGGCGGGGAGCAGATCGACGCGTCGCGTCGTGCAGACCGCGCACCGCACGTAGAGCACCGTGCCTTCGCTCGTGCGGTGGCGGGACTCGGTGATCCAGGCGTGCTCGTGGGCGGCCTCGATCGAGCGGCGAACGGGAACGGGAAGGGTGTGCAGCGAGGTCATGTACCCAGCGTGATGTAATGCCCTTATGCATCTCAACCCTTACGGGGAGTACGCCGTACTCCTCGCCGCTTCGCTCGCGAACGACTGGCCCGCCGACCGCTCCGGTATCGAGGCGCGAACGATCGAGCTGGGCATGACGATGACGTTCCCCCCGGCATCCGACGACCACGCTCGCGTGCGCGAGGTGATCGACGACTGGCTCGCCATCGTCGACGCATCGGATGCCGACGCCCGCGCCGCTCTGCTCAACGCGCAGCTGGAGCAGTCCGCCGCCTATCCGCGGCTCACGAATCATGACGGCGAGGGGTGGCACCTGCACTACCGCGACGACGTGCCCTCCTTGCCGTTCGTGCTGCGCGCGATCATCAGCCTCGGCACCTCGCTGCACCTGGTGACCCGCGGGATGGAGCGCCTGGCGCGCTGCGAGGCCTCGCCGTGCACACGGGTGGTCGTCGACGTCACGCGCAACGGGCGGCAGCGTTTCTGCTCCGTGAGATGCGCGAACCGCGCCGCGGTGCGTCGGCACCGGGCGCGGCTCGCGTGATCCGTCAGGTGGGCGTCAGGCCGTCTGGCCCTCGTGCCGCCCCTCGCCGATCTCCTCGATCACCTTCGCGTTGAACGCCGGGAGGTCGTCGGGGGTACGGCTCGAGACGAGGCCCTGGTCGACCACGACCTCCTCGTCGACCCAGTCGGCACCTGCATTGCGCAGGTCGGTCTTGAGGCTGGGGTAGCTGGTGAGCGTGCGTCCGTCGACGACGCCGGCCTCGACGAGGATCCAGGCGCCGTGGCAGATCACGCCGACGGGCTTGTGCTGCTCGAAGAACGACTTCGCCAGAGCGACGGACGCCTCGTCCATGCGGATGTGATCGGCGTTGACGACGCCGCCCGGCAGCACCAGGGCGTCGAAGTCGTCGGCGGATGCGCTGCCCGAGGTCAGATCGACCGCCTGCGTGTGCCCGTTCTTGCCGGTGATCTCACCGGACTCGGGGGCGACGAGCGTGGCGTTCGCGCCTTCACCCGTCACGGCTTCCCACGGGCTGGTGAGCTCGCTGTCCTCGAAGCCGTCGGTCGCCAGGAATGCCACTCGCTTGTTCGTGAGGGTCGCCATGATCGTTCCTTTCGTGGAGGTCCGTGGGATGTTCCGACTCTTCCGCGATCCGAACGATGCGGGAAGGGGGTGGCGACCCGACCATGAGGCTGATAGACGCCGGATGCCGTGCGGTGGGCCCCGTGGGGCTCGAACCCACGACCCGCGGATTAAAAGTCCGATGCTCTGCCAACTGAGCTAGAGGCCCGTGTTCCCAGTCTAGGGCGCACAGAAGAGGGCCGTTGACGACACAGCCATCGTCAACGGCCCTCCGCTCATCCTTCTCCCGGTCCTCCCCAGATCGGGAGAAGGTCAGGGTGTGCCTTGCTCCTCAGCAGCACTCTCCCTGGCTTCTTACTGTGCCGGCGGCATCAGCACCGTGTCGATGAGGTACACGGTCGCGTTGGCGGTCTGGACGCCACCGCAGATGACGGTCGCGTCGTTGACCATCAGGTCGTCGCCGCTGCCGGTGACCTCGAGGTCGGCGCCGTTCACCGTGGTGTGCATGCCCGCGATGTCGGACGGCTCGATCTGGCCGGGGACCACGTGGTACGTCAGGATCGAGCTCAGCGTGGCGCTGTCGGTCTTGAGCGACTCGATGGTCGCCGGGTCGATCTTGGCGAACGCCTCGTCGACCGGGGCGAACACGGTGAACTCGTCTCCGTTGAGCGTGTCGACCAGGTTCACGTCGGGGTTGAGCTGACCGCTCACGGCTGCGACCAGCGTGGTGAGCAGCGGGTTGTTCGAGGCGGCGGTCGCCACCGGGTCCTGGGCCATGCCGGCGACCGATCCGTCACCGTCCGGCACCTGCTCGGCGTACGCCTCGCAGCCGGGGCCGACGAGGTTCGCCGCCGGGTCCATCTCCATGTCGTCGCTGGACTGCGACGTCTCGGGGGCCGACGACGGCTCCATCGACTCGTCGCTGCTGCCGGTGTCGCTGCCCATCGAACATGCGGACAGGGCGAATGCGCTCGCGATGGTGAGCGTCAGTGCTGCGGTGACCTTCTTCTTGGTGCTGAACATCTCATGCTCCTTCAAGCGTTTCCACCACGGCCTCTCCGTGGCGTTGACAGCTGTTCGGAAGCGCCGCGGGATCGGATGGGAAAAAGTTCGAACTTTCTCGAAATCCGCGTGATTCCGCGGCTCGTCGGGTCGGATGGCGCAGTGCGGCGGGCTCGCACCGCGCAGGGCGAGGGCGCGACGGAGCATCCATAACGGTTCTATCCCGACCGGGAAAGCCCCTCGCGCCTGCGCGCGCGAGGAGCACGGATGGGGCATGCTGGAAGTGATGGTCATCGATGGGATGGATGTTCCCGAGGACGGGCCGGCGCGCGACGCCGTGGCCGACCTCCTCGTCGCCGTCGCCTCGGGAGACCAAGCCGCCTTCGCGGAGCTCTACGACACCATGTCGTCGCGCGTCCTCGGTCTCATCCTGCGGGTGCTGGTGAACCGCTCCCAGAGCGAAGAGGTGCTGCAGGAGGTATTCCTCGAGATCTGGCAATCCGCCTCGCGCTTCGCTCCGAACAAGGGGCAAGGACGAACATGGATCATGACGATGGCACACCGCAGAGCGGTCGATCGCGTACGGTCCTCGCAGTCGAGCACGGATCGTGATGTGAAGGCCGGGCTGCGAGACATCGGCGTCGCGCACGACAGCGTCGCGGAACAGGTCGAACTGAGCATCGAGGGGGAACGCGTCGCATCAGCGCTCGCGGGACTCCCCGAGGCCCAGCGCGAGGCCATCGTCCTCGCTTACTACGGTGGTTACAGTCAGAACGAGATTTCGGCGCTGCTGGGCGCGCCGCTGGGAACGATCAAGACACGCATGCGAGACGGGCTCACCCGTCTCCGAACGGCAATGGGGGTGACGGCATGAATGAGAAGGACTTCGCGGAACTCTCCGCAGGTGCAGCGCTGCACGCGCTCTCCCCGGAGGACGAGACGCTCTTCCGCCGCGCCCTCGCCGAGCATCCGGAGTGGCAGGACATCGTCGAGTCCGACGCGGCGACGGCGGCGCAGCTCGCCGCCCCGTTCACCGACGAGGTGCCTCGCCCCGACATCCGTGCGGCGCTCCTCGCGCAGATCGCGACCACGCCTCAGAACGCGCCGGGTCCTCACGCCGTCGACGTGGATGCCGCCAGCGCGAGCGAGCACGCGCAGCCCGACCCGTCGAGCACCACCTCGGGCGGGGAGATCCGCCCCCCGCGCCGCTGGTCACGCGCGGTGTTCGCACTCGCCGCGTGCCTGGCGCTGCTCGTCGGAGTCGGGGTCGGAGCCGTCGCGCTGAACGATGCGCTCAATCGCCCGGCCAGCGTCGTGGCTCTGGAACAGATCCAGGATGCCGACGACGCGGCCGAGGCCAGCGTGACGCTCGACGACGGCACGACGGCGACCGCGCACTGGTCCGCATCCCTGAGATCGGCCGTGCTGGTCACCGACGGGCTCGCCGCCCCGGCCGACGGCCGCACCTACGAGCTGTGGTTCGTGCGCGGAGAGACCCCGATCTCGGCCGGCATCTTCGACGCCGACGGCACCACGTCGACCGCGGTGCTCGACGGCGAGATGCACGAAGGCGACGTCATCGCCGTGACGGTCGAGCAGGCGGGTGGATCGCCCGACGGCCAGCCGACGACCGACCCGGTGATCGTCATCCCCACCGCCTGAGCCCTAGGGATCACGCGTACCCTGGAGGGATGCCCGAGCAGCACCACCGTCCCGTCCGGCGCCCGTCCAGCGACTTCGACAACCTCGTCGGCGCGCACGACCCCGCCGAGGAGACGCGGATCGCGCACGCCACGGCATCCGCCCTCCTGGCGCGCGTGCGCGCCGACGAGAGCGGGGTGAGCGCCGAGCGCCTCGTCGCCTTCACCGCCGAGCACGGAATCGACGAGATCGCCGAGCTGTGGGCGAAGGCCCCGGCGCGCACGCTTCCGGGGGCGCTGTGGCGCCTGTACCTGCTGCAGCTCGCCATCCACGCCGATCCGCAGACGGCCGCCCTGCTGTACGAGCGGGGGAGGGTGCAGCTCGCCTCCGCCGATGCGGCGATCGCGGGCGCACCGGTGCCGGCGGGGCCCGATGAGATCGTCACGCTCATCGACACCATCCTGCGCGGCGCGTTCCGCGGCGACTTCGCCGTGGCTCTCGAGCGCGCGGCGTCGTTCTGCCGGGTGCAGGCCTCCGGCGCGACGCACACCGCCGACGACTACGAGCCGACCGAGCCGGAACGGGCGAGCGAACTCACCGCGCGAGCATCCCGACTCAGCAGCTACGCGCAGGACCTCTCGGCGTCCGGCGCGCTCTGGCGGGCCGGGACCCTGGCCTGAGCGCGGCCCGTCGGCTGCGGGTGTGATCGGGCGGGGAGTCGCGGGCAAAGAAAAGACCGGGCCGCAAGAACGCCTCTCGGCGGAAGGCCGCTCGCAGCGGCGAAAATTGGAGCCCGGGGTTATGCGGCCCGGCCTGTACCAGTGTAACGCGATACGAGCGGAGCTATTCCCGGCCCCTTAGGCTCAAAGCATGGACCGCCGTTTCGCTCTCATCATCGATCCCGTCGACGCGTCGGAGAGCCGCGGCGATTTCCGCGACACGTTCACGCGGGTCGACGCCGCCGCTCCCGCGCTGAGCGTGGGCGAGCTCAGCACCCAGCGCGGCGACGGGGTGTTCGAGTCGATCGGCGTCATCGACGGCCACGCGCAGGAGGTGGTGCCGCACCTCGAACGGCTGGCGCACTCGGCGCGTCTGTGCGACCTCCCGGTGCCGAACGCGGAGCAGTGGCGGCAGGCGATCGAGGTCGCCGCGGCCGACTGCGGCGAGGGCGAGGCCGTCATCAAGCTCATCCTCAGCCGCGGCGTCGAGCACGGGCCGACGCCGACCGCATGGGTGACGGCGGCTCCCGCCGCCGACTTCCGCGCGGTGCGTCGCGACGGTGTGCGCGTGGTGACGCTCGACCGCGGGTACGACCTCGGCGCGGCCGAACGTGCGCCGTGGCTGCTGCTCGGCGCGAAGACGCTCTCGTACGCCGTGAACATGGCGGCCCTGCGGGAGGCCAAGCGACGCGACGCCGACGACGCGATCTTCCTGTCGAGCGATGGTTTCGTGCTCGAAGCGCCGACGGCCTCTCTGGTGCTGCGGTTCGGCGACCGGTTCGTCACCCCGGCTCCGAACGGAGGCATCCTGCACGGGACCACACAGCTCAGCGTGTACGAACACCTCGCCGCGCAGGGGTTCGAGACGGGGTACGAGCGGATCCCGGCATCCGATCTGGTGCGAGCGGATGCCGCGTGGCTCGTGTCGAGCGTGCGCCTCGCCACCGCCATCACCGCGGTCGACGGCGCTCCGCTCCCCGTCGACCGCTCCCTGACCGACGCGCTGAACACCTACCTGCTCTCGCCCCGCACCTGACCCTGCCCGATCTGCCCTCGCCTGCCCCTCGCCGGCCCTGCCGAAAACCCAGGCCGTGTCCGCCTTCCGCGGTGTGTCGAGGGGCGACGCGCCGGCCGCGATGCATCTCGTCTCTGTTTTCGCTGCACGCGGGCGGGAGCGAGGTCAGGCGAGATGCGCGCCACGGGCCATGGCGCCGGTGATCGCCGCCTCGACGAGCGGCCAGTCGGCGACGACCATGGCGTAGGTGAAGCGCAGGGTCGTGTAGCCGAAGGATGCGGCGGCTGCGTCGCGTCGCAGGTCCTTCGCCCTCTCACGTTCCCGTTCATGGTTCTCCCGGCCGTCGGCCTCGATGAGAAGGCGGTCGCCGATCACGAGGTCTATTTCGCCGACGCCCGGGACGTGCACCTGTGAGCGAACATCGATCCCGATGCGATGCAGTCGCAGGCGGATGAGTGACTCCAGACCACTGTCGGAATCCGCCCGTGCGAACGCGACCAGCCACCTCATGCTCACGGGGAGATGTCGCTGCAGCCACCGCGCCCCGGCCGCGGAGAGGAGCGAGCGACGCAGCGCCGACTCGAGTGCCGCGAAGAACGCATCCTCCCCGCAACACGAGGCCATCTGCAGGAGGATGTTGGCGACGGGCGGAGCCTGGCCGACGCGCACGCGGCCGGCATCCCAGTGGACGGTGCAGGAATCGCACTCGAGGCGGGGCGTGCCCGCTGACCCCATCCAGACGTGCGGCCGTCGGGGCCGCTGCAGAATCCAGAGGCCGATCCGCTCCCCGGCATCCGCGCAACCGATCGTCCCCCCGTGCTCTGCGGCATGGAGGAGGAGCGGGTCGGTGTCGACCAGCGCGTACACGCCCTGACGAGGGCGGAGGATCTCTCCCTCCCGCACGGCTCGCGAGAGTTCGGCGGCGGTCACGCCGCGGGAACGGAGCTCCGCGGTGCGCGCCATGCGCCCCAGGGAGGCGAGTGCGGCGGAGGCTCTGAGGAACGACACCGCCCGATCATGCGCCGTGCCCCGGCATCATGCCCTCCGTATCCCCAGAAGTGGCGCACCCTCCCACACGCCCCCACCTGTGGAGGGAGTACCACCCCACTGCGGCCGCACACACGAAAACCCAGACCACTCCTGCCACGCTCGGCGTGTCGCGATGCGACGCGCCGGGCTGAGGGCGAACGGTCTGGGTTCTCGAAAGGGGAGGCAAAGCCTCAGGTCACCCGAAGCGGCCGGAGACGTAGTCCTCGGTCGCCTGCACCGACGGGGTGGTGAAGATCGACGTCGTGTCGTCGTACTCGATGAGCTTGCCGGGCTTGCCGGTGCCGGCGATGTTGAAGAACGCCGTCTTGTCGGAGACACGGGATGCCTGCTGCATGTTGTGCGTGACGATGACGATCGTGAACTCGTTCTTGAGCTCGCCGATCAGCTCTTCGATCGCGTAGGTCGAGATGGGGTCGAGGGCCGAGCAGGGCTCGTCCATCAGCAGCACCTCGGGCGACACGGCGATCGCGCGCGCGATGCAGAGACGCTGCTGCTGTCCGCCCGACAGGCCGGAACCCGGACGGTCGAGGCGGTCCTTGACCTCGTTCCACAGGTTGGCGCCGGTGAGCGACTTCTCGACGAGGTCGTCCTGGTCGCTCTTCGACATGCGGCTGTTGTTGAGCTTCACGCCCGCGAGCACGTTCTCCTTGATCGACATCGTCGGGAACGGGTTCGGGCGCTGGAAGACCATGCCGACCTGACGGCGCACGAGCACCGGGTCGACGCCCGGGCCGTAGAGGTCGTTGCCGTCGAGCAGCACCTCGCCCTCGACGCGGGCGCCGGGGATGACCTCGTGCATGCGGTTCAGGGTGCGCAGGAACGTGGACTTGCCGCAGCCCGAGGGGCCGATGAAGGCCGTGACGCTGCGCGGCTGGATGTCGAGGGAGACACCCTCGACGGCGAGGAAGTTGCCGTAGTAGACGTTGAGGTCGTTGACTTCGATGCTTTTGGACACGTGTGGATTCCTGTTCTGAGTGATCGGGCTCAGCGGCCGGTGACCTTGGGGGCGAACAGCTTCGCGATGAGACGCGCGAGCAGGTTCAGCACCATGACGATGAGGATGAGGGTGAGGGCGGCGGCCCACGCACGCGCCACCGACGCGTCGGGGTTGGTGCCCTGGTTCATGTACTGGTTGTAGGCGAACACCGGCAGGGTCATCATCTGACCGTTGAAGATGTTCGTGTTGAGGCTCTGCGTGAACCCGGCCGTCAGCAGCAGCGGGGCCGTCTCACCGATCACGCGGGAGATGGCGAGCATGACCGAGGTCGTGATACCGGCGATGGAGGTCGGCAGCACCACCTTGAGGATCGTGAGCCACTTCGGCACACCGAGGGCGTACGAGGCTTCGCGCAGCTCGTTCGGGACGATGCGCAGCAGCTCCTCGCTTCCGCGCACGACGACCGGGGTCATCAGCACGGCGAGGGCGAGGGCGCCCATGAAGCCCATCGAGATGCCAGGACGGAAGATCAGCGCGAACACCGCGTAGATGAACAGACCGGCGACGATCGACGGGATGCCGGTCATGACGTCGACGAAGAACGTGATGGCCTTCGCGATGCGACCGCGGCCGTACTCGACGAGGTAGATCGAGGTCATCAGGCCGATCGGCACCGAGATGATCGTCGCGGTGAGCGTGATGAGCAGCGTGCCCCAGATGGCGTGCACGATGCCGCCGCCGTCGCCGATGACGTTGCGCATCGACGAGCTGAAGAACTCGGCGTCGAAGCGCTCGATGCCGTTCGCGACCACGGTCCAGAGCAGGGAGATGAGGGGCAGCAGGGCGATGAGGAACGCGGTCGCGACGAGCGCGGTCATCAGCCGGTCGACAGCCTTGCGACGGCTCTCGGCGATCGACGAGACGACCGTGATCAGCACCATGTAGAGCACGATGCCGACGATCACGGTGCCCGCGATGTTGAAGTCGGCGAGGCTCGACCCCATCGCGGCGACCGCGAAGATCGCGGCGCTCACGACGAACGAGCCGGCGAGCAGGGCCCACGGCGCCCACTTCGGGAGCTTGCCGGCGGTGAGCGGGGCGGAGGTGCTCGGCGTCGTCGACGCGGGCGGGGCGGTGAGGACGCTCATGTCAGTTCGCTCCCGAGAACTCGGCGCGGCGGGCGACGATCCAGCGCGCCAGCGCGTTGACCGCGAAGGTCACGATGAAGAGGATGAGGCCGGTCGCGATGAGCGTGTTGACGCCCGTGCCGTGCGCCTCGGGGAAGGCGAGGGCGATGTTCGCGGGGATCGGCGTGGGGTTGGTGGCGGTCAGCACGAGGAAGCTGACGACCGCGGAGGGGGAGAGCACCATCGTGACGGCCATGGTCTCGCCGAGGGCGCGGCCGAGGGCGAGCATCGCCGCCGAGACCATACCGCCGCGGGCGAAGGGGAGCACGGCCATCCGCACCATCTCCCACCGCGTCGAACCGAGCGCGAGCGCGGCCTCTTCGTGGAGCTTCGGCGTCTGCAGGAAGACCTCGCGGCAGATGGCGGTCATGATCGGGATGCACATCACCGCGAGCACGAGGGCGGCGGTGAGGATGGTCTTGCCCGTGGAGGAGACCTGGCCCCCGAAGAAGGGCACCCAGGAGGCGTGCTGGTTGAGCCAGGCGTAGATGGGCTGCAGCAGCGGGGCGAGCACGAGGCCGCCCCAGAGGCCGAACACGACCGAGGGCACGGCGGCCAGGAGGTCGATCACGTAGCCGAGGAACGCGGCGAGCCGGCGATGCGCGTAGTGCGAGATGAAGAGGGCGATGCCGATCGCGATGGGAGCCGCGATGAGGAGGGCCATGAACGATGCCCAGAGCGTGCCGAAGACGAGCGGCCAGACGTACACCCAGAAGGACTCGCCCTTGAGGATGTGGTTGTCGGTCGTGTCGAGCTGGAAGGCCGGGATGCTCTGAATGATGAGGAACGCGGCGACGAGCGCGAGGACGATGAGGATGATGATGCCCGCGCCGAGCGCGGTGCCGGAGAAGACCCGATCGCCGAGACGCTGCTTGGCCTTGATCGGGGCGGGCGGCGCTGCGGGCGCCTGCGCGGTCGTGCTCATGGTCTCCCTGTCTCGGGCGGTTCGGGGTGGGGGCTGACCCGGCGGAGCCCCCGCGTCCGGAGTGGACGCGGGGGCACCGCCATCAGTCGTTCGATTCGATCAGTCGACCTGGATCATGTCGATCGCGGCCATGACCTGCTCGCGCAGGCCGTCCGAGATCGGGGCGCTGCCGGCGTTGTCGGCGGCCGCGTTCTGGCCCTCTTCGCTCGCGATGTACGTGAAGTACTCCTTCACGAGCTCCGCGACGTTGCTGTCCTCGTACTGCTCGCAGCCGATGAGGTAGCTGACGAGGGCGATCGGGTACGCACCGTCGGCGGCGGCAGCCGGGTCGACGTCGAAGACGAGGTCGCCCTCGCCCCGGCCCTCGACGAGCTCCGAGCCCTCGACGAGCTTGGCGGCGGCCTCGGCGGAGTACGGCACGAACTCCTCGCCGACGCCCACGGAGACCTGGCCGAGGCCGTCGGCCTGCGATGCGTCGAGGAAGCCGATCGCGCCGTTGCCGGCCGTGATCGCCTGCTTCACACCGGAGGTGCCCTGAGCGGCCTCGCCGCCCTGGATCGGCCACTCGTCTGAGACCTCGTAGGTCCAGACGTCGGGAGCGGTCGCGCTGAGGTACTTGGCGAACGTCTCCTGCGTGCCCGAGGGGTCGGAGCGGTGGACCGGCGAGATCGCCAGATCGGGCAGCTCGACGCCGTCGTTCAGTGCGGCGATCTCGGGGGCGTTCCAGTTGGTGATGGTGCCTGCGAAGATGCCGGCGATGGTCGCGGCGTCGAGGTTCAGCTCGTCGACGCCCTCGAGGTTGAAGGCGACGGCGACGGGCGAGATGTAGAGGGGGACCTCGACGATGTCGTCGGTGGTGCAGGCGCCGAAGCCGCCCGCGGCGACCTCCTCGTCCTTGAACGCACGGTCGGAGCCGATGAAGTTGCTGCCGCCCTCGAGGAAGTTCTCGCGGCCGGTGCCCGATCCGGTGGGCTCGTAGTTGACGGTCACGTCGGGGTTGGCGGTCTGGAAGGCCGCGACCCATGCCTCCTGGGCAGCGGTCTGCGAGGACGCGCCGGTCGCGTCGATGGTGCCGGAGAGCGTCGACTCGGGAGCGTCGGACGAGCCGCCGGTGCTGCCACCCTCGTTCGTGGCGCAGCCGGCCAGGGTGAGAGCGGCGACGGCGCCGATGGCGCCGATGCGAGCGATTCGGGAGATCTTCACTGTGGATCCTTCGATCGTGGTTTGGGGTAGAGGCCCGGTGCAGGGCACACAGTGACGCTAGGTGCGGCGGTTAACGAGACTCTCCCGGTCGGGTGAACGGAAGGTGAACGGGTGTCGACTCTCTGGGGGCGTCGCCCGTGATTCCGGGGCGCGACGGACGGCCCCCGGATGCCGTCGAGGCACGGGGAGGGGACGGATGCCGTCAGACCTTCGGGACGTGCGTCTCGATCGCGATGATGCCGGAGCCCGGGTGGGAGGCCGAGAGGTGGACGACCGAGAAGGCCCCGGGTTCGAGATCGGCGGCGCTGGAGACGTATGAGCCCTGCACCGTGCCGGTTGCGAGGGCGATCTCGGAGAGCAGCCCGGGGAGCACAGGGCCGTGGCTGCAGAGCACGGCGGGTTTCCCCGACCGCACTCGACGGCCGACCACGGACCTGAGGTCGGCCGTGCCGTCCTCCCAGGCGTCCTGGCTGATCAGGTCGGTACGCACGGCTTTGCGCCCCAGGGCCTTCGCCAGCGGACGCACCGTCTCGACGCATCGCACCGCGTCGCTCGTGACGATCCGGCGCACGCCGAACGCGCGCAGCGGCCCGACGATCGACTTCGCCTGCTTGCGCCCGCGAGGGGCCAGGGGACGCGCGGCATCCGGACCCTCCCACTCCGAGCGGTGCACCGCTTTGCCGTGCCGTAGGGCGATGAGGGGGAAGGTGCGCAGCACGCCGTCGTCGACGAGCCGCGCGAAGAAGTCGATGATCTCGAGGTCGACGGGGTAGCTGAGCAGTTCGCGCGCCTTCTTGACGCTCGCCCACTCGAGCGCGGCGATCTCGCGGTTGGGCACGAAGGTCGAGGCGCGGATGGCGTCGTCGGTGGCCTCGGCCGCCCAGTAATGCACGACCTTCTGCTTGCGCGACGCGAGGTTGTACCGGCTGACCCCGACGGGCACGCCGAGCGAGACGTGGATGCCGGTCTCCTCGTGCACCTCGCGCACGGCCGTCTCGGCGAGCATCTCGCCGGGGTCGACCTTGCCCTTGGGGAGCGTGATGTCGCGGTACTTCGTGCGGTGGATCAGGAGGATCCGCAGTTTGCCCTCGACGATGCGCCAGACGACGGCACCCGCCGCGTAGACGGCCTTGTCCGTCCACTTCGACGTCTCGGCGAAGGTCTGCCCGATCGTCATCGAACCGCCCGCGCCCGACGCCGTCGCTGCACCTGGCCCATGGTCTTGTCCTGCAGATCGACGAGCGGCTTGCCCTCGGCATCCGTCGCGTTCCGCTCCCACACCCCGTTCGGTCCGAGGTGCCACGCGCTGGTGCCCGGGTCCATCGCGAGGTCGAAGAACGACTGCAGCTCCTTCAGGTGTGCGGGATCGGTGACCCGCACGAGCGCCTCGACCCGGCGGTCGAGGTTGCGGTGCATCATGTCGGCGCTGCCGATGTAGATCTGCGGGTCGCCGTCGTTCTCGAAGGCGAAGATGCGGGAGTGCTCGAGGTAGCGGCCCAGGATGCTGCGCACGGTGATGTTGTCGCTGATGCCGTCGAGATCGGTGCGCAGGCTGCAGATGCCCCGCACCCACACGTCGACCTGCACGCCGGCCTGGCTCGCGCGGTAGAGCGCGTCGATGACCTCTTCGTCGACCATCGAGTTCACCTTGATGCGGATGTGCGCGGGCTTGCCGGCGACGGCGTTCACGCGCTCGTTGTCGATCTGCCGCACGAGACCCTTGCGCAGGTGAAGCGGCGCCACCAGCAGCCGCTTGAACTTCTTCTCGATCGCGTAGCCGCTGAGCTCGTTGAAGAGCCGAGTGAGGTCCTTGCCGACCTGGGCATCGGCGGTGAACAGACCGAAGTCCTCGTAGATGCGGCTGGTCTTGGGGTTGTAGTTTCCGGTGCCGACGTGCGAGTAGTGCTGCAGCTTGCCGGCCTCCTCGCGGATCACGAGGGCGAGCTTGCAGTGGGTCTTGAGACCCACCAGGCCGTAGACGACGTGCACGCCGGCCTTCTCGAGCTTGCGCGCCCACACGATGTTGTTGGCCTCGTCGAACCGCGCCTTCACCTCGACCAGCGCGAGCACCTGCTTGCCCGCCTCGGCGGCGTCGATGAGCGCCTGCACGACGGGGCTGTCGCCCGAGGTGCGGTACAGGGTCTGCTTGATGGCGAGCACGTGCGGATCGCGGGCGGCCTGTTCCAGGAACGCCTGCACGCTCGTGGTGAACGACTCGTACGGGTGGTGCACGAGCACGTCGGCCTTGCGGATCGCCTGGAAGATGTCGGCGCGCGTGTTGCTGTCGCCGGGCTGGAAGGCCACGGCCGTCGTGGGCACGTGCGGCGGGTAGCGCAGGTCGGGGCGGTCGACGCGCGAGAGGCCGAACAGGCCGCGCAGGTCGAGCGGGCCGGGGAGGCGGTAGACCTCCTGGTCGGTGATGTCGAGCTCCTTCACGAGCAGCTCGAGGGTGAGGTCGTCCATGTCGTCGGTGATCTCGAGCCGGATCGGCGGACCGAACCGGCGGCGCAGCAGCTCGGCCTCGAGCGCCTGAATGAGGTTCTCGCTCTCGTCCTCCTCGATCTCGACGTCTTCGTTGCGGGTGAGCCGGAACGCGTGGTGGTCGAGCACCTCCATGCCGGGGAAGAGATCGTCGAGGTGATTCGCGATGAGTTCTTCGAGGCGCAGGTAGCGTGCGATCTCGCCGCCGCCCGGCACCTCGACGAAACGCGGCAGCATGGGCGGCACCTTGAGGCGCGCGAACTCCTGGCGGCCGGTGCGGGCGTTGCGGATGCGGATCGCGAGGTTGAGCGAGAGCCCCGAGATGTAGGGGAACGGATGCGCGGGGTCGACCGCGAGGGGCATCAGCACGGGGAACACCTGCGCCTGGAAGTACTCGTACAGCGCCGACCGCTCGGCGTCGGTGAGCTCGTCCCAGTCGGTGATCTCGATGCCGGCGTCGGCGAGGGCCGGTCGCACGAGCGAGGTCCACGCGTCGGCGTGCCGCAGCTGCAGCGCGTGCGCCTCGCGGGAGATGTCGGCGAGGGCGTCGACCGGGGAGCGGCCGATGTTCGTCGGCACGGCGAGGCCCGTGGTGATGCGGCGCTTGAGGCCGGCGACGCGCACCATGAAGAACTCGTCGAGGTTGCTGGCGAAGATCGCCAGGAAGTTGGCCCGCTCGAGCTCGGGCAGCGACGGATCCTCGGCGAGTTCGAGCACGCGCTGGTTGAACGCGAGCCAGCTCAGTTCGCGATCGAGGTAGCGGTGGTCGGGCAGGAGCGCGTCCGGCGCCTCGATCGCGTCGAAGTCGTCATCCTCGGCGTCGCCGAGACCTGCGTCGGCCAGAGTGGGATCCATCATGGGGTACATCTAAGCACCGCGAGGTGTCGGGCGCGTGAACGCGCGGCGGTTCAGTGCGAGCCGACCAACGCGTCGTCGTCGTACACGTTGAACCGGTATCCCACGTTGCGGACGGTGCCGATGATCTGGTCGGCGTCGCCGAGCTTGGCCCGCAGACGCCGCACGTGCACGTCGACGGTGCGGGTGCCGCCGAAGTAGTCGTAGCCCCACACCTCGCTGAGCAGCTGTTCGCGGGTGAACACGCGGGACGGATGCGTGGCGAGGAAGTGCAGGAGCTGGAACTCCTTGTAGGTGAGGTCGAGCGGCTTGCCGTGCAGCTTCGCCGAATACGACTGCTCGTCGATCGTGATTCCGGAGGCTTGCACGCGGGTGGGCTCGTCGCTCTCGCGGCGGGCGACCGCGAGGCGCAGGCGTGCGTCGGTCTCG
Organism: uncultured Microbacterium sp.; assembly: GCF_963528945.1. Lineage (GTDB taxonomy): Bacteria > Actinomycetota > Actinomycetes > Actinomycetales > Microbacteriaceae > Microbacterium. The sequence continues at coordinate 290,529 of NZ_CAURWX010000004.1, read as the reverse complement.
GCGGGGCCCGCGGTCGCGAGCAGCACGTCGTCGATGCCCCAGTCGCCCGAGACCGCGCTCATGCCGCCCTCGGTGACGACGAGCAGCAGCGGCGCCTCCTGCCCGGTCGCGCGCAGCAGGCGGCAGAGCGACTTGGCCCCGGCCAGATCCGTGCGGCCGTCGACCACGACGATGTCGTAGTCGGGCGCGTTCACGAGGCGCGCCGGCTCGGCGGGGATCTGGCGCACCGAGTGGCTCAACAGCTCCAGGGCGGGCAGGACGGCTTCATCGACCGGAGAATTCGTCAGGACCAGAACCTGGGGCACGCGCACTCCTCACCGGCGCGGATCGACGCCGTGCGGCCATGATACCGGGGCGGATGAGACACAATGGACTCATGACGCAGCCCGCCCTCGTCCCGCGCAACGCCTTCACCGGTGTCGTCGTCGTGTGGGCGGTGTCGTTCCTCGCCGCGGTCGCGGTCGGCATCTTCGTCGCCGAGGAGTGGCGGATGCCGTGGATGCTGGTGGCCTTCGGTGGCGTGATCGTGCTGTCGTTCGCGGTGCAGCTCTGGTACGGGCTCACCGAGGGGTTCATCCTGCGGGTGGGCGGGAGCATCCTCGGATCGATGCTGCTCATGGGCGTGATCTCGTTCGGCTTCGGCGTCGCGGCCCTCATCCCCACCTGACCGGCCCGACCTGACCGGGCCCGACCGGACCGGACCGGCCCGCGCGACCGGCCCCGCCCCGAGGTAGTCTGGGGGTATGGATCTCCTCGCGCTCGAAATCTTCTACATCGGCCTGCTGGGTCTCGCGAGCCTCGCGATCGTCTTCGTGTCGGTCGTCGTCCTGCGAAACCTCTTCCGCGGCCAGCGCTGAGCGTCGTGCTCGAGCTGCCCACCGACCTCCCCGCCGACCTCGCGCCGCTGGCGTGGCTGATCGGCGTGTGGGAGGGCACCGGGGTGATCGACTATCCGGTCGGCGACGACCGGATCCAGGGCGAGTTCCGGCACCGCGTCAGCTTCAGCCATGACGGCGGACCCTTCCTGAACTACTCCGGCACCGCCACCTTCCTCACCGACGACGGCGCACCCGCGGCGGCCCTCCTCGCCGAGACGGGCTTCTGGCGTCTCGCCCGCCCCGCGACGGCCGCCGATCCCGGCCCGGCCCTGCTGCCTCCGACCACCGACGGCGCCGCCCGAACGGTCGACGACGTCGAGGCGCTGCGGGCACCGAGCGGGGGGTTCCCGATCGAGGTCTCGGTGGCGCACGCCGACGGAGCGCTCGAGCTGTACCTCGGCGAGATCAACGGGCCGCGCATCGACCTCGGATCCGACGCGGTCGTCCGGGCCGCGGGGGCGAAGGTGCACACGGCGTCCTCCCGCATGTACGGACTCGTCGACGGGCACCTGATGTGGGCGTGGGACATCGCCGCGCTCGGCACGCCGCTGCGGTCGCACGCGTCGGCCCGACTGGCGAAGGTCTGACGCCGATGGGATTCTCCGACCTCGACGGCGCTGTGACCGACGGCACCGCGATCCTGCACTTCGGCGACGCGTTCCGCGAGCAGCGGCGCCTCGCGACGGGCGGTGCACTCGCGCCGCTCGGCGACCGCACGGTCGTCGAGGTGTCGGGCCCCGACCGACTGACCTGGCTCGACTCCATCACGTCGCAGGCCGTCTCGCGCCTGGCGCCCGGCGAGAGCACCGAATTGCTCGTGCTCGACCCGCAGGGACGGGTGGAGCACGCCGCGGCGGTCCTCGACGACGGATCGACCGCGTGGCTCCTCGCGGATGCCGCCGACGCCGAGGCGCTCGCCGCCTGGCTGACGCGCATGCGCTTCCGCGCGCAGGTCACCGTCGCGGTGCGCTCCGACCTGACGCTCGTGGGTTTCATCGACGGCGGCGCCGCGGGGGAGCGGGCCACGGCATCCGCTCTCCGCATCGACGACCGCCCGCTGGTGTGGGCCGATCCGTGGCAGCGCGTGAGCGCGGGCGGGCACCAGTACGCCGAGGTGGCGTCGCACCCGGGGGCCGACTACGCCTGGCGCGTGGCGATCCTCGATGCGGCGGGTGACGATGCGCTCGTCGCCGGTCTCGACCGGGATGCGCTCGCGGGGGTCCTCGCGGCCGAGGCGCTGCGCATCGCGGCGTGGCGTCCGCGCTGGGCGACCGAGGTCGATGAGCGTTCCCTGCCGCATGAGTCCGACTGGATCCGCAGCGCGGTGCACCTGAACAAGGGCTGCTACCGCGGGCAGGAGACCGTCGCGAAGGTGCACAACCTCGGGCATCCCCCGCGCCGCCTCGCGGCGCTGCAGCTCGACGGCAGCGATGCCGTGCTGCCCGAGCCCGGAGCGCCGGTGTTCGCCGGCGACGACGAGGTCGGGCACGTGACGTCCGTCGCACGCCATCACGAGGACGGCCCGATCGCGCTCGCCATCCTCGCCCGTCGCGCCCCCGTCGGCGACCTGACGGTGCAGTCCGGCGACGGGCCGGTCGCGGCCTCGCAGCAGGTCATCGTTCCGGCGGATGCCGGGGCCACCGCCGACGTGCCCCGCCTCACCCGTCTGTCGCGGCGCCCGTCCGCCCCGGATCCCCGCCACGCCCAGGGCTGAGACCCCACCCGGTCCACGCGTCGCCTGCCCCTACGGCAGCGGCGCGACGGCGCTCCACGGCAGGGTGAGCTCGCCCAGCCGCCAGCGATGCCGGCCGCCGAGCACGGGCCAGCCGCCCGCGCGCAGAGCGGTGACCGCGGCGAGGAACCGCTGCGTGGCCCCGAAGGTCGACAGGGGGGCCGCCCTGTCCCACTCCCGGTCGAGGTCGACGAGCAACGCGTGGATGCGCTCGCCGGCGATGTTGCGATGGATCAGTGCTTTGGGCAGACGCTCGGCGACGACGCTCGGATGCTCCAGATCGGCCAGCCGCAGCGAGAGGGTGAAGCGCAGCGGGCGCGCCGTGGCGTCGACGTCCACCCAGCTCGCGATGCGACCGATCTCGTCGCAGGTCCCCTCGATGAGCAGGCCTGCTGGTGCCAATCGCGACGACATCCGTTCCCAGGCATCCGCGACGTCGTGCTCGTCGTACTGGCGCAGCACGTTCATGGCGCGGATGACCGCGGGGCGCCGATCACCGGGCAGCGGCACCTCGAAGCCCCCGCGGGCGAAAGACACCGGGAGGTCGGGCGGGAATGGGGTGCGACCCGCGCGCACCTCCGCCAGCTGCGCCTCGGCCGTGGCCACCCGGGCAGGATCGATCTCGAGTCCCCGCACCTCGACATCGGGGCGCGTGCGCACCAGCCGGGCAGCGAGTTCGAACGCCGTCACACCGCTGGCGCCGTAGCCGAGATCGACCACGAGCGGGTCGGATGCACGCCGCAGGGCGGTGCTCGCGGCGATCCACCGGTCGTTGCGCCGGAGCCGGTTCGTCCCGGTCGTGCCGCGGGTCGGCCGGCCGAGGGGGGAGGACGCCATGCGTCCATCCTCGCAGGAGCTGCGGCGAGGGCCGGACGGTCGGCGATAAACTGACCGCATGACTGCGAAGCGCACCCTCATCCTGCTCCGCCACGGCCGGAGCGAGTGGAACGAACTGAACCTCTTCACCGGCTGGGTGGACGTCCGCCTCAACGCGCAGGGCGAGAAGGAGGCGCGTCGCGGCGGCGAGCTGCTGGCCGAGTCCGGCATCCTTCCCGATGTGCTGCACACGTCGCTGCTCAGCCGCGCGATCCAGACCGCGAACATCGCGCTCGACGCGGCCGACCGGCTGTGGATCCCGGTGACCCGCTCGTGGCGACTCAACGAGCGCCACTACGGTGCCCTGCAGGGCAAGGACAAGGCGCAGACGCTCGAGGAGTTCGGCCCCGAGCAGTTCCAGCTCTGGCGCCGCTCGTTCGACGTTCCGCCGCCCGTGCTCGACGACGACAGCGAGTTCAGCCAGGTGCACGACGCGCGCTACGCGGGCATCGACGGCGAGGTGCCGCGCACCGAGTCGCTCAAGCTCGTCATCGACCGCCTGCTGCCCTACTGGGAGAGCGCGATCGTTCCCGACCTCGAGGCGGGCAAGACGGTGCTCGTGACGGCGCACGGCAACTCGCTGCGCGGACTCGTGAAGCACCTCGAGGGCATCAGCGACACCGACATCGCCGAGCTCAACATCCCGACGGGCATCCCGCTGGTGTACGAGCTCGACGAGAACAACGTGCCGACCGGCCCCGGTCGCTACCTCGACCCCGAAGCCGCCGCCGCCGGCGCCGCCGCGGTCGCCGCCCAGGGCAAGAAGTAACCCGCACGCTCACGAAAGGAGCCCGGACGCCAAGCGTCCGGGGCTCCTTTCGTGGAGCGGGGGCGGTCAGGCGTGACCGAGCTCCTGCTGCTCGACGGCGAGGGGGATGTCGTCCTCCTGCACGGCCCAGTCGCCGGTGGCGAGGTAGACGACCTTCTTCGCCACGGCCACGGCGTGGTCGGCGAAGCGCTCGTGGTACCGGCTGGCGAGCGTGGCGTCGACGGTCGCCGTCGCCTCGCCCTTCCAGTTGTCGCTGAGCACCTTCTCGAAGACGCTCGCGTGCAGCTCGTCGACGTCGTCGTCCGCATTGCGGATCGCATCGGCGAGGCGGAGGTCCTGCGTGCGGAGCAGCTCGGCGAGGGTGCGGGAGATCTCGACGTCCAGCTCGCCCATCTTCACGAACGTGCCCTTGAGGCCGCGGGGGATGGCGCGCTCGGGGAAGCGCAGGCGGGCGAGCTGCGCGATGTGCTCGGACATGTCGCCCATCCGCTCGAGCGACGCGCTCACGCGGAGCGTGCTGACGACGATGCGCAGGTCGCGGGCGACCGGCTGCTGGCGGGCGAGGATCTCGATCGCCTGCTCGTCGAGGGCGACGGCCAGCTCGTCGATCTTGGCGTCGTCGGCGATGACCTCTTCGGCCAGCGCGACGTCGCTCGTCGCGAACGCGCGGGTCGCCTTATCGATCGAGACGGTGACGAGCTCGGCGATCTCCACGAGACGGGACTGCAGGTCCTCGAGGGACTGATGGAAGACTTCGCGCATGGTGGGGCGCAACCTTTCAATGTGGATCTCGCTGGTGCCAGCGAGGGGTGCGGACATCCGCGCGGACGAGCGCGAGTACGCTCCCGCTCAGGCCCGAGGCGATTGTGTTCGTCGAAGGTTAACGAACGGTGCCCAGTGAGTGAATAGTACTTCTCCGGTTGCCCTGCAGGCCCGGAAACCCGCAGGAGGCCGGGTGAACGCACTCTACGCTGGAGACATGACCGAGACGCAGATCGCCTTGATCGCCCTGGCCGTCGGCCTCGCGATCGGCATCGGCTTCTCCCTCCTCATCGCCTGGGCCTACCGGGCCCGCGCCCGCGTCGCCGAGGAGACGTCGAACGCGGTTCCCGACGGCATCTCCGACGTGCTGGAGAGCATGGACGACGCCGCGTGCGTGGTCGACGCCTCGGGTCTCGTGCTCGCGTCGTCGCAGGCGGCGACGCGCTTCGGGATCGACGTGGGATCGGCGCTCGAGAACCCCGAGCTGCGGTTGCTGGTGCGCCGCGTGCGGGCCTCCGGAGGCACGGCCACCGAATCGCTGCGGATCACCCGGGGCGGCCTCAGCCTCGACCCCCGTCTGGTGGCCGCGCGCGCCAGCGTGCTGGGCCCGCGGCTCACGCTGCTCATCATCCGCGACGTGACCGAGCAGGAGCGCCTCGACCAGATGCGGCGCGATTTCGTCGCCAACACCAGCCACGAGCTGAAGACGCCGGTCGGTGCGGTGACCCTTCTGGCGGAGGCGATCGAGTCGGCCGCCGACGACCCGGCGCAGGTGCGCATCTTCGCCGCGCGCATCTCGGCCGAGGCCGGGCGCCTGGCGCAGCTCACCGGTCGCATCATGAGCCTCTCGCGTCTGCAGGCCGACGACGGCCTCGGCGATGCGGTGCCGGTCGCGATCGACGAGGTCATCGCAAAGTCGATCGAGGCGCACGTCGTGCAGGCAGACTCCGCCGGCGTCGAGATCACGCGCGGCGGCGACCGCGGCCTGTGGGTGCGCGGCGACGCGCAGATCCTCGTCGAGGCGGTGGGCAACCTCATCGTGAACGCGATCGTCTACTCGCCCCGCGGCTCGCGCGTGGGCGTCGGTGTGCGCGCCGAAGAGGGCGTCATCGAGATCGCCGTCTCCGACCAGGGCATCGGCATCGCCGAGTCCGACCGCGAGCGCATCTTCGAACGCTTCTACCGCGCCGACGAGGCCCGTTCGCGGCGCACCGGCGGGACGGGGCTGGGGCTGTCGATCGTCAAGCACGCCACGCAGCGACACGGCGGCGAGGTGCGTCTGTGGTCGCGCCCCGGACGCGGCTCGACGTTCACGATGCGACTCCCGTCGATCGATGCGCCGCCGATGGCGGAGCCGGCCGTCAAGGTCAAGAAGAAGCGCGACCGGAAGCCCCCGAAGACGGCGGCCGTGCGCGTACGGAAAGGTGACAGAGCATGACCCGCATCCTTCTCGTCGAGGACGAGCCCGATCTCGCCGACCCGCTCGCGTACCTGCTGCGCCGCGAGGGGTACGAGGTCGAGATCGCCGAAGACGGACCGGCCGCACTGAGCGCGTTCCGCGAGCGCGGTGCCGACATCGTGCTGCTCGACCTCATGCTGCCGGGGATGCCCGGCACGGAGGTGTGCCGGCAGATCCGGTCGTCGTCGGCGGTGCCGATCATCATGCTCACGGCGAAGGACTCCGAGGTCGACATCGTCGTGGGACTGGAGCTCGGGGCGGACGACTACGTGACGAAGCCCTACTCGTCGCGCGAGCTTCTCGCCCGCATGCGTGCGGTGCTGCGCCGCGTCGTGCAGGCCGACAGCGAGCTCGACGAGCGGGTGCTCGACGGCGGGCGCGTGTCGCTCGACATCGACCGCCACACCGTGACCGTGGCCGGCTCGCTCATCAACATGCCGTTGAAGGAGTTCGAGCTGCTCGAGGTGCTCATGCGCAACGCGGGCCGGGTGCTCACCCGCGGACAGCTCATCGACCGGGTGTGGGGGAGCGACTACTTCGGCGACACGAAGACGCTCGACGTGCACATCAAGCGCATCCGCTCGCGCATCGAGGTGAACCCCAGTGAGCCGGTCATGCTGGTGACGGTCCGAGGGCTCGGCTACCGCTTCGAGGGCTGACCGCCCGCCCGCGACGATGAACGGCGAAGGCCGGCCCCCTCGGGAGCCGGCCTTCGCCGTACACAGTGGTGCCGGGTGTCAGTCCTCTTCGGGCACGAGGTCCTTGTAGTACGAGAGCGAGCCGTCGAGCACCGGCACGGCGGTGGTGACGCCCGTCGCATCGCCCGACTGGAAGTGGATGTCGATGGTCGACCCGGGCATCGCGTCGAGGTCGACGATGCGCAGCGGCTCGGCGTCGGCGCCGAGGCTGACGCGGCCGTTCGCCGGCACGGTCACCGTGAGCGGCTCGAGGTCCTGGAACGAGATCGTCAGGGTGGCGCGCTCGGAAGTGGGGTTCACGATCGCGGCGACGAGGTTGCCGACCGAGCCGTCTTCGGTGGCGACGATGAACACGTTGCGCACGTCGAGCGGACCGTCGGAGTCGGAGACGTTCACGCCGTCGGATGCCGAGTACTCGATGGTCGTGGCCTGCGGCGAGATGAACGTGCAGCCCGTGGCGCCGAGAAGGACGAGGGCGCTGAGGGCGGCAGACGCAACAAGGCGCGATTTCACGGGTCCTCCTGGGGTCCGACGGGGATGTCCGTGTCCCATTCTATGGGTATGGGCGGCCGGGGTCGGGACCGGGGGTGGCGAACCTTAGCGCATATCCCCTGTGGTATCCTTGAGGTTGCCGAAAGGACTTGTTTTTATGCTTTTTGAGGTTGGCGAGACCGTCGTCTATCCGCACCATGGCGCTGCGACCATCATCGAGGTCAAGGAGCGCATCATCAAGGGTGAGGCGAAGAAGTACCTGAAGCTCAACGTGACCCAGGGCGACCTGATCATCGAGGTGCCCGCCGAGAACGTCGACCTGGTCGGCGTGCGCGACGTGATCGGCAAGGAGGGCCTCGACCACGTGTTCGAGGTGCTGCGCGCGCCGTTCACCGAGGAGCCGACCAACTGGTCGCGTCGCTACAAGGCGAACCTCGAGAAGCTCGCGTCGGGCGACGTCATCAAGGTCAGCGAGGTCGTGCGCGATCTCTGGCGCCGCGATCAGGACCGCGGCCTGTCGGCCGGCGAGAAGCGGATGCTGGCGAAGGCTCGTCAGATCCTCATCTCCGAGCTGGCGCTGGCCGAGAAGATCGACGAGGACAAGGCGGGCACCCTGCTCGACGAGGTCCTCGCTTCCTGAGCCGAGACTCCCGAAGGGGCGGATGCTGCGGCATCCGCCCCTTCGTCGTCCCCGCGACGCGCACGGTAGCGTGAGGACGTGACCCTGATTCCCGTTCCGCGCACCGCGGTGATCGTCGTCGCGGCCGGCTCCGGCACGCGTCTGGATGCCGGAGCGCCCAAGGCGTTCGTCGGCATCGACTCCCGTTCCGTGCTGCGGCACGCGCTCGACGGCGTGTTCGCCGCCGCTCCCGCTCAGGTCGTGGTCGTGGCGCCGGCGGGGTTCGAGGGTGACGCCGAGACCGAGATGCGCGGCGCCGCGGGAGACCGTGTCGACCTCGCACGCGTCGTGACCGGGGGAGAGACGCGTCAGCAGTCGGTCGCCGCGGGTCTCGCCGCGCTCTGGGGCGACATCGACGTCGTTCTCGTGCACGACGCGGCGCGAGCGCTGACCCCTCCGGCCCAGATCGACGCGGTCGCGGCGGCGGTGGCCGAGAGAACGGGCATCATCCCCGCGCTCCCCGTCGTCGACACCCTCAAGCGCGTCGACGGCGACCGTGTGGTCGCTCCGGTCGATCGCTCGGAGCTCGCGGCGGCGCAGACCCCGCAGGGGTTCCCGCGCGAAGCGCTCGAGGCCGCCTACGCCGCGGCACGCGCGTCGGGCGTCGAGTACACCGACGATGCGGCGCTGTTCGCGGCCGCCGGTGGTGCAGTGCGCCACATCCCCGGGTCGGCGCGCGCATTCAAGATCACCACGCCCGACGACCTCGACCGGGCACGTCGACTCCTCGCGGTCGACAGCATCGCCCCCGCCCCTGCAGTGCTCACCGGGGGGCCGACCGCCTCCACGGAGACGCTCGCTCGCGGCATCCCCCGGATCGGCATCGGCACCGACGTGCACGCGTTCGGCGGCGAGGGCGACCTCTGGCTGGCGGGACTCGCCTGGCCCGGTGAACCCGCGCTCTCGGGTCACTCCGACGGCGACGCCGTCGCCCACGCGATCGTCGACGCGCTGCTCGGCGCCGCGGGGCTCGGCGACATCGGCGAGCACTTCGGCACCGCGCATCCCGAGTACGCCGGGGCGCACGCCGCGGTGTTCCTGGCGCGCACGCGCGAGCTGCTCCACGAGGCCGGCTTCGCGATCGGCAATGTGTCGGCCCAGTTCCAGGGCAACCGTCCCCGGTTCAGCGCCCGCCGCGGCGAGGCGGAGCGCGCCCTCTCGCAGGCGCTCGGGGGTGCCCCCGTCTCGATCACCGCCACGACCACCGATCGTCTCGGATTCGCCGGGCGCGGAGAGGGGATCGCGGTGACCGCGGTCGCCGTCGTCTTCTCCCGGGGTGGAGCCGACCGGGCCGAGTAGTCTTGAGCGGTGACTCTCCGCCTCTACGACACCCGTGCTCAGGACCTGCGCGACTTCGTGCCGCTCGACGCCGAGAACGTCACCATGTACGTCTGCGGGCCCACCCTGCAGTCGGGGCCGCACATCGGGCACGTCCGCGCCGCGCTGAGCTTCGACCTGCTGCGGCGCTGGCTCGCCCACCGGCACGGCCGCGTGACCTTCGTGCGCAACGTCACCGACATCGACGACAAGGTGCTCGCCAACGCGACCGACGTCGAGGCCTGGTGGGCGCTCGCCTACCGCATCGAGCAGGAGTTCGCCGCGGCCTACGCCGCCGTCGGCATCCTGCCCCCGACCTACGAGCCGCGCGCCACGGGGTCGATCCCGCAGATGCAGGAGCTCATCGCGCGCCTGATCGAGCGCGGCCACGCCTATCCCGCGTCGGACGGCTCCGGCGACGTGTACTTCGACGTGCGGTCGTGGCCCGAGTACGGCTCCCTCACCCACCAGTCGGTCGACGCCATGGAGGCGGCGGAAGACGCGGATCCGCGCGGCAAGCGCGCCCCGCAGGACTTCGCGCTGTGGAAGGGCGCCAAGCCCGGGGAGCCGGCCGATGCGACGTGGGCATCGCCGTGGGGCGACGGGCGCCCGGGCTGGCACATCGAATGCTCGGCCATGGCCCGGCGCTACCTCGGCGCGGAGTTCGACATCCACGGGGGAGGGCTCGATCTGCGCTTCCCCCACCACGAGAACGAGCTGGCGCAGTCGACGGCGGCCGGCGACGCCTTCGCGCGGTACTGGATGCACAACGGCCTCGTCACGGTGAACGGGCAGAAGATGTCGAAGTCGCTCGGCAACTTCACCCTCGCGGCCGACGTGCTCGCCGCGCACGACCCGCTCGTCGTGCGCTACGCCCTGGCCGCCGCCCACTACCGGTCGAGCCTCGACCTCTCGGAGTCGTCGTGGGCCGAGGCCGAATCGGCGCTCGCCCGCATCTCGACGTTCCTCGAACGCGGAGAGCGGCTCGCCCCGTACGGCTGGGCGCAGGTGAAGGAGGGGCTCCCGACCGAGTTCACCGAGGCGATGGACGACGACCTCTCAGTGCCCCGTGCGCTCGCCGCCGTGCACACGAGCATCCGCTCCGGGAATGCGCTCCTCGACGCGGGCAAGTACGATGAGGCGAAGCAGGACGTCGCCGACGTCGCTCAGATGACGTCGATCCTGGGGATCAACCCCCGCTCCCCGCAGTGGAGGCGCACGGAATCGGGAGCCGAGGCCTCCGCGCTGGACGCCCTCGTGCAGACGATGATCGCGCAGCGCGCGCAGGCGCGTGCAGACAAGGATTGGGCCGCAGCCGATCGCATCCGCGATGCGATCGCCGCGGCGGGAATCACGCTGGAGGACACTCCGGCCGGAACTCATTGGAGTATCGATGGTTAAGCCAGGTCGCCCCGGAGCGGGCAACAGCAAGAAGAAGGGCCCCTCCAAGGGCACCGGAGGCCTCGGGCGCAAGGCGCTCGAGGGCCGCGGACCGACCCCGAAGGCCGAAGACCGCGCCTGGCACCCCGCCGGGAAGCGCAAGGCCGCGGCCGAGCGCTACGCGGCATCCGGCGGCAAGGGCAAGCCGGGGCAGCGGCAGACCGCGGGCGGCAACCCCAACCGGTCGGCGCGCGCGAAGGACAACACGACCGACACCGAGGTCGTCACCGGCCGCAACTCGGTGCTCGAAGCCCTGCGGGCCAAGATCCCCGCGACCGCGTTCTACATCGCGCAGCGCGTGGAGATGGACGACCGCGTCAAGGAGATGCTCTCGATCGCGACGCACCGCGGCATCCCGGTGCTCGAGGTCACCCGCCAGGAGCTCGACCGCATGGCCGGCTTCGACGGTGTGCACCAGGGCGTCGCCATCAAGGTGCCCCCGTACGAGTACGCGCACCCGCAGGACCTGCTTGAGAGCACGATCGACAAGGGGCAGGTGCCGCTGTTCGTCGCGCTCGACGGCATCACCGACTCGCGCAACCTCGGGGCGATCATCCGCTCGGCCGCCGCTTTCGGCAGCCACGGCGTCATCCTGCCGCAGCGCCGCTCCGCCGGCGTGAACTCCGCGGCGTGGAAGACCAGTGCCGGCGCCGCCGCTCGCCTGCCCGTCGCGCTCGCGACCAACCTGACGTCGCTCCTGAAGGACTTCAAGAAGCAGGGCGTCTTCATCCTCGGACTCGCCGGCGACGGTGACGTCGACCTGCCCTCGCTCCAGCTCGCCGACCGCCCCGTCGTGATCGTCGCGGGGGCCGAGGGCAAGGGCCTGTCGCGCCTCGTGCGCGAGACCTGCGACCAGATCGTCTCCATCCCGATCTCGACGGCCACCGAGTCGCTCAACGTCGGCATCGCCACCTCGGTCGCGCTGTACCAGGTCGCCACCGTCCGGTCGGCGTCCTAGACGCCGTCATCGCCGTACCGTTCCACCGCAGAGGAGAGCACGCATGAGCCGCATCGTCGTTCTGGGAGGTACCGGCTACGCCGGCCGTCACATCGTCGCCGAGGCGGTGCAGCGCGGGCACGACGTGATCGCGCTGTCGCGTTCCGTGCCCACGGATGCCGTCGCGGGGGCGTCGTACGTGCAGGGGTCGGTGCTCGAGCTGGCACCCCTCGCGGGCGCCTTCGCCGGTGCGGATGCCGTCGTGTCGGCGCTGTCGCCCCGCGGTGACATGGAAGACCGCGTGCTCGATGCCCTCGACGGCATCGCGAACCTGCTGGCCGGCACGGGCACGCGGCTCGGCGTCGTCGGGGGAGCGGGCGGAAGCCTCGTCGCCCCGGGCGGGCCGCGGCTGTTCGACCAGGACTTCCCCGAGGAGTACAAGCACGAGGCCCAGGTCGGCATCGACTCGCTCGCCCTGCTCGAGTCGACTCCCGACGACCTCGACTGGTTCTTCGTGCACCCCGCCGAGGTCTTCGGGCCCTGGGCGGAGGGCGAACGCAGCGGACACTACCGCGACGGCGGCGACCTGCTCGTGCGCGACGCCGACGGCAACTCGTTCATCTCGGGCGCCGACTTCGCGGTGGCGGTCGTCGACGAGATCGAGCAGGCGAACCACCGCCGCGAGCGGTTCACCGTCGGCTACTGAGACTGACGACGGCGGGCATCGGGTCGATCAGACCAGATCGCGCCAGTCGACCTCGTCGTCGTCCTCGTCGTCGGAGGTGGGGGTCGCCCCGGTGACGACGGGCAGGCTCATGGTCTCGGTCGGCGGGCCCATGATGGTCGCCTCGTCCCGGCGGTGCCGGAGCACGTCGTTGATGTAGCTCGTGAGCACCTCGGCCAGCGGTACCGGTCGCCCCTGCGCCTGCGAGAGATACCAGCGGTGCTCGAGCACCTGGTGGAACACCTCGGCGGGTTCGAGCTTGGCGCGCAGGTCGTAGGGGATCGCGCGCACGACCGGTTCGAACACCCGCGTCAGCCACTCGTGCGCGTACATCTCCTCGTCGGCCCACTGCTTCGTCGAGCGGGCGCGGAACTCGTCGAGGTCGTTGAGCAGGCGTCGCGCCTGGTTCTCCTCGACGTCGAGCCCGGTCAGGCGGATGAGCCGGCGCTGGTGGTGCCCGGCATCGACGACCTTCGGCTGGATCTCGACGACCGTGCCGTCGGAGGTGGTCGTCATCGACATCTCATCGATGTCGAAGCCCAGCGCGTTCAACCGTTCGACGCGCTCGGTGATGCGCCAGGTCTCGGAGGTCGAGAAGGAGTCCTGTTCGGTCAGCTCGGCCCACAGCGAGCGGTACGACGAGACGATGCCGTCGGCGATCGCCACCGCATCCACCCCGTTCTCGAGTCGCCCGCCGGCCGCGAGGTCCATCACCTCGCCAGCGATGTTGGTGCGGGCGAGGTCGAGGTCGTACGAGCGCTGGCCGTCGGTCAGGCCCTCCTCGTGCAGTTCACCCGTCTCGGCGTCGACGAGGTACGCGGCGAAGGCGCCGGCGTCGCGGCGGAAGAGGGTGTTCGAGAGCGAGACGTCGCCCCAGTAGAAGCCGACGTTGTGCAGACGCACGAGCAGCAGCGCGAGTGCGTCGACGAGGCGCGTGGCGGTGTCCGGTCGCAGCACCTGGGTGAAGAGCGCCCGGTACGGCATCGAGAAACGCAGGTGCGAGGTGACCAGGGCGGCCGGGAGCGGCTCGCCGTCGGCATCCGTCCGGCCCGCGATCACCGCGACCCGCTCGACGCACGGCACGTCGAGGCGGCGCAGGTTGCCGAGCATCTCGTACTCGCGGCGCGCCATCTCCTCGGTGGTCTCCTTGACCGCCACCACGCGGCCCGAGAGGTCGGCGAAGCGCACGAGGTGGCGCGAGAGGCCCTTCGGCAGCGAGACGATGTGCTCCGACGGCCACCGGGCGAGGGTCGTCGACCAGGGCAGCCCGAGCAGACCGGGGTCGATCGAGCTCGCGGTGATGCGCAGCGAATCCTGCATGGGGCTCCTGGGGATCGAGGGGTGGACGCAGACGCGGCGCGGGCGACCGAAGTCGACCCGCGCCGCGAGTGGTGTGACCGATCAGGCCGAGACGACCGGAGCCGTGTTCAGGCGGTCGCCCGTCTCGAGGTCGAAGGCGTGCACGTGGCCGGGGTTGGCGGCCAGCGTCACGGTCTCGCCCGCGTTCGGGTGGTTGCGACCGTCGACACGGGCGACCAGGTCGGTGCGCTTGCCGTTGATCTCGGTGTGACCGTAGAGGTAGCCGTCGGCGCCGAGCTCCTCGACGAGGTCGACGACGACCGAGAGGCCGCGGCCGTCGGCCGGGCCGACGGTGATGTCCTCGGGGCGGACGCCGACCGTGATCTGGGTGCCGGATGCACCGGCCACCGCGTCGCGCTCGAGCGGGACGACCTCGGAACCGAAGCGCACGCCGCCGTCGGCCAGGTCGGCCGAGAACAGGTTCATCGCGGGCGAGCCGATGAAGCCGGCCACGAAGACGTTGTTCGGCTTCTCGTACAGGTCGCGCGGCGTGCCGACCTGCTGCAGGAGGCCGTCCTTCAGCACGGCGATGCGGTCGCCCATCGTCAGGGCCTCGGTCTGGTCGTGCGTGACGTAGACCGTGGTGACGCCGAGGCGGCGCTGCAGCGACGCGATCTGCGTACGCGTCTGCACGCGGAGCTTGGCGTCGAGGTTCGAGAGCGGCTCGTCCATGAGGAAGACCTGCGGCTGACGGACGATCGCGCGACCCATGGCGACACGCTGACGCTGACCACCGGAGAGCGCCTTCGGCTTGCGGGTCAGGTACTGCTCGAGGTCGAGGAGCTTCGCCGCCTCGAGAACGCGCGTGGCACGCTCCTCCTTGCCGACGCCGGCGATCTTGAGCGCGAAGCCCATGTTCTCGGCGACGGTCATGTGCGGGTACAGCGCGTAGTTCTGGAAGACCATCGCGATGTCGCGGTCCTTCGGGGGCACGTCGGTGACGTCGCGGTCGCCGATGAGGATGCGTCCGGCGTTGACCTCTTCGAGGCCGGCCAGCATGCGCAGCGAGGTGGACTTTCCGCAACCGGAGGGGCCGACCAGCACGAGGAACTCGCCGTCTCCGACCTCGAGGTTGAGCTTGTCGACGGCCGGGCGGGTACCGCCGGGGTACAGACGCGTGGCGTCGTCGAAGGTCACTGATGCCATGATGTTTCTCCTTCACCGGCAGGTACGTGCCGGACGATCCGTAGTGATGGAAGCGGCAGCCTCGCCGCCGTGACCCCTCATCGGGTCGGGATCAGTATGACATGGATGCCTTCACCTGGGTATTTCTCAGGTGCGGTGGTTAGCATCGAGACCGGCCGTTTTCCCGCGGCGATCGTCGATCCTCCGAGCATCCGACGGTCGGGGTCACCCTGCCCCCGTGAGACTTTCAAGAGGAACGATGTCGAGCGACGAAACGCCGGACTCCTCCACCCCTCGCAGTTCGCGCGAGGCCGTGCGGGAGAAGGCACAGCGCGTGCACGCGCAGCAGTCCCGGGCGCGGATCATGCGCCGGATCATCCTCGGCACCCTGGCGCTGGTCGCCATCGGCGCGATCGGCACCGCCGTCACGCTGGCGGTGTCGGCGCAGGTGTCGAAGCCGCAGCTGTCGCCCTCGGGCATGGACGGCGACGGCGTCGTCATCTCGAGCGTCTCGTCGGCCGCCGCATCCGCCGGCGTCCCCGCGACACCGAGTGCGGCACCGACCGACGCGGCCACCGAACCCGAGCCCACTCCGGAGCCGAGCACGGCCGAGAAGGTCGACATCCACATCTACGTCGACTACCTCTCCGACGACGCGGGCGAGTTCGAGCGCACCAACGCCCGTCTGCTCACCAACTGGATCAACGAGGGCGCGGTCACCGTGACCTACCACCCGGTGGCGCTGCTGACCGCCAGCTCGAACGGCACGAAGTACTCGCTGCGCGCCGCCGCCGCATCGGCCTGCGTCGCGACGTACTCGGCCGACCAGTTCTGGGCGTACAACCACGAGCTGCTCGACGACCAGCCCGAGATCAACACCGACGGCATGTCCGACACCGAGCTCGCCGACCTCGCCGGCGCCGTCGGGGTCGAAGACGCGAAGAAGGTGCGTTCCTGCATCGTCGACGGCGACTTCCTCGGATGGGCGAAGGACGCCACCACACGCGCTCTCGAGGGGCCGCTCGCCGGGTCGGACGACCTGGTGCTGAAGTCCGCGCCCATGGTCGTGGTGAACGGCGAGGCCTACGTCGGCGCGCTCGACGACTCGTCGGAGTTCTCGTCGTTCGTGCTGACCGCGTCGAGCGAGGCCTCGTACAAGGCCACCGAGGCGCCGACGCCCACGCCGACGCCGACGCCCAGCGAGACCCCGGCATCCTGACGTCGCGGTCCCGGGGAACGGGACCGCGGCTCCGCCATCGCTAAGCTGGTGGCATCCGCCGACTTGGCGCAATTGGTAGCGCGCCGGTTATCTCTACCACCAGAGTCAGATCCGCCAATTTATGGGCCATCGTTGTCGAGTACATGTAATCGACAGGTAGGATGAAGACAAGATAATCGAATATGCCGCCTTGGCGCAGTGGTAGCGCAGCGCTCTTGTAAAGCGAAGGTCGTCGGTTCGAATCCGACAGGCGGCTCAAAGGAACTTCAAGTCCCGGTCAGCGGCTCGCTCAAGCGGCGCGAGGATTGGATGTGCCCGGACAATAAGTTCGGTCCGCTACGCGAGGCGACGTCATAATCAACTGATTCGGCTTTCGGGCACATCGTCGTTCCGTCTCATGCTGCAATCCTCCGCAATACGCTAGCTTCGTATCGTCCGGCAGGGGGCCGGGGAGTTACCGCGACGAAGGGGAGTCGTAATGCCGGCCGACAAGGACACGCTAGAAACCATCGCACGTCGAATCGTTCCGGATGCGGCGGTGGTCAATCACCTAGGTACCGGCGGCTTCGCCTGCACGTTCAAAGTCACTGGTGACGGCGATCCGTATGCGTTGAAGCTTATCGACCCCGGCCTTTCTGAAGCAGCACGTGTCGAACGCGAGTTAAGCGCGCTACGTCGCGTCCAGCACCCGGGTGTCGTTCGGTTCATCGACCACGGCGACTTCGAGCACGAGGGCATCGTCTATAAGTGGATCAAGATGTCATTCGTCGAAGGGCACTCCCTGCGCCAAGCAATCGGAGGCGGCCAGGTCTTTGACGCCATTGACGCGCTCCAACTGGTTCGAGCGCTGGTCGATGCTGCCTCGGCCATCTGGGAACAGCGGACCGCGCATCGCGACCTGAGCCCGGGTAACATCCTTTTAAAGCCGGACAACACCCCAGTCATCGTGGACCTCGGCCTCGCGCGTCATGTGGACGACGAGACTCTAACGGAGCTGCCGACACCGGGCACGCCGGGATGGATGAGCCCGGAGCAAGTCAAGACGTCGCCGACGCACGGCGACTGGCGAAGCGACCAGTTCGTGATCGGCGCGTTGGGATATCTCTTCCTCACGGGCGTGGTGCCATTCGCGGCGCCAAGTGTGCGAGACCGGTGGTTCGCTCCGGCGCACCAGGTGCCGACCCCGATTCGCGCCGTCGACAGCAACATACCGAGCGTTGCCGCCGATGTGGTCGAAAGGATGCTCCAGAAGCAGCCTCATCGTCGGTACCTCCGCGCTGCAGACATCATTGCGGATCTTGACCGAGCCATCCTCGCGTTACATGACTCGCAAGTAGGTGAGGCGGCGCCTCAAGAGTTCTTCGTTAACATCGCCCAGGTCAAGAACTTCGCCGAGGGTGCGGGAATGGCTTCCATTGCGCCGCACGGCGTCATCGTTGACATCCGCGCTGGCAAGCGAGTAGCTGAGTTTGTCGACGCGGCACGCGCCATTGGTGCGCGTTCCGTCGTTGATCCCGTCACCCATTTCGCGCGCAGCCCCGAGGAGTGGAGGCCAGCGCAGGTCAAGAAGCTGCCTTATGGTGCGGATCCTCGACTTACGGGCTTCAGTGATGACGCTGCCCGCACGGCGTTCTGCCGGAGTGTCCTCGAGCTGCAAATGGAGAGTTCGCCCGATGTGGTCATCGCGCCGTACTTCTATGCGGGCGAGGGGGAAGCGAGCTGGATCACGGAGTCCCTCGAGTGTGCAGCGAAGTTTGAAGAACTCATGGAGGAGCGAGCGCCTGGAGAACGGGCGGAAGTATGGACCGGAGTCGCAGTGCACTCGTCTTGGCTTGCCGACGAGACCGCTCGAGACGTCCTGCTTTCGGACATAACCGGGCAACCGATGGCCGCACTGTACCTCTTGGTCGCGACGTCTCAGCCCTCCTTCGCGCCTTTGGGAGACTTGCCCACACTTCGCGGCTTCAGGGATCTACTCACCGTTCTCAGGGAGGCGGCGGTCCCCGTCATCGCGGGGAAGCGTGCGAGTAGCGGACTGCTGCTCCTCGCCTTAGGTGCCGCGGGATGGGGCACCGGAGTGAGTGGCAACCTCATGAACATGAGCCCGCACCCGGAAGCCGATGAAGAGGGGTGGAGCCCCCTCGACCGAATTTACGTTCCCCGTCTATTGAACTCGGTAGCAGTAGACAACTACGTGCTCATGCGACGGGCGAACCCCGAACTCATGGCACTTGACACCGATGAGTCAGCGGCGCTGTTTGCAGCCAACTTCGACTTGGAGGATCTGAGGACTGAGGAGCGGATTCTCCTGATCCAGCACAACCTCGTGGCTCAACGACGCCAAGTAGAGGCGCTTGCCGCACTGCCAGCAGGCCAGCGGATCAGTACACTTCGCGCGCTCGTCGAGCTTGCGACGGAGACTTATCGAGCCCTGCCCCCGGCGCGTATCGCCGGGGACGGAGGAGGCTTCTTGGGTGCCTGGAACGACGCACTCGCCTAACCGCGGCGGGGAGCACCCGCTACGCGATCCCGACAATCAGCGAAGGCGGCAAGGGTGTGCTCGCTGGCCATTCGCCGCCGCCGGGTGGTCGCGTGACTCGACTCGTCAGGTTCGACAACTTCCTCAACCATGCCGAGGTGCACGGCCAGCAGACCAACACCGACAGTTCTGGCGCGGTCCATCACTTCCGGCGTTACGCGGTGAGCGGGCAAAGCCAGGTATGAAACCTCAGCGAACGCCCGGTAGGCGTGAGCTTGGGCTAGGCCGCGCGTCACATCAGACAACTTGAGTTCCACTGCGACAAGCCGGTCAAAGGGGTCCTTCGGCAAGACTCGTCCGCGGTACTTACCATTTCGTAGGGTCAACATCTGGTTCTCGATGAGCGGGCGTAGGGCACGCCGCGAGAGGTCAGCGAAGCTCCCGCCGTACCAGTCGCGTAGTTGAGATTCCGACCGACCCTGGTGGCAGTACTCGAGAACGGTGAGCTGTAGAGCTTGCCGAACCGCCGGGGACTGCCGACGACGATTGCGGAGCGACTGACGGCTACCGACGCCGCCAACCAGATCTGGAATCCCGAATCCAACCTCGACCTCGCGCCCGATGCAGGACGTGCCGATGCTCTGCAACCACGCCTCCACGTGTGGGGCTAGGTCGGACTCGGCGGCGAACTGGCTGCCGGGCGTCGTGGCGTATTCACGAAGCATAAGAAGAATCTACCCTCCGGCTCGGCATTCGGTCGCGATGGAAGAGCGCCGTCCGCCGAGAACTCTTTCGCTCGTGGTGCCTCTCTGTACGTGCCTGCACAGTATCCCCCTGAGGCGGTGAGCGCCGGATAGCGTGCGCGCATGCCGGTTCATGCGCCCAACAACAGCCGGATGGATGAACGGCCCAAACCATCCCTCATCTCGATCCAAGCAACGCGGCATCTCGTATCAATGGGATCCGCCACGCGGCGTCGCGGAGTGTGGCGCCGCGTGGCGAGTCTGTTGTCGTCGACTCAGACGAACTCAGCAACTGCGCCTCCGCCCCAGACACCACTTCCACGTCAGTGCCAGATTGCTTCGACCCGGTCGGCAGGGCGAGAGAGCCGGTTCGTTCTCCTGCCCGCACGGTTCACGACCAGCGTCACGGTGGCGCGAACAACCCTGCGTTGGTCCTCGAGGTCGAGTGCGTCCCATGACGCCCGGACATCCGCTGCGTCGGCCAGGAATTGCGCGAGTGGATCCACACGGTCGAGGGCGGCGAGCTTGCGGCGGGCCGCATTGATCATTGGCCGCACCCTTCTCTCCTGATCTAGAGCAAGTTCGAATCGCCGGGATGCAGCCGCTTGTGCTCGTACCGATTCCAAGTACGCCTCGTGTCCGGCGATCTCGCTCAGGAGGTCGGCTCGTAGCGCTTCGTTGTTAGGCAATTTCAGGTCGTGACGGTGGTCAAAGCGGCGAGGGCCGAGGTGGTCGAGCACCAGGTTGATGACGTATTCGTCCAGCGATCCCATCGTTATCCCGGCGTGCCAGCCGGTGGTGGCGTCGGCCCGCGTTTTCCCGGGAATGCCGGGGCAGATGTAGTAACGGACCTTGTAGGGAGGGGGCACGACCCCGTCCGGCCCAGGACGGCGAGGAAAATAGTTCCGCAGATTGCATTTCAACGGAGTGCCACACACTCCGCACAGGGCTATCCCCGTGAGTAAATACTTCGCGGTGTGGTCGCGTGGGCTGGTACTGCGCTGCGTGCTCATGATGGCTTGCAGATGCTGCCACTGCTCGAACGGGACCAGTGCCGGCCACATGCCATCTCCGACGATGACTCCCTTGTGATCTCGCTTGCCGGCGTATGCGGGGAGCCGGAGCATTTGCTTCACCTCCGACGGTGTCCAACCGTTGTGATCGAGCGGCGGGACTCGTTTCCGGCTCCTGGTCGGCACCCCTCGGGCGTTGAAGTCCCGAGCGATGGAGTAGAAGGACTCTCGTGCAAGCACCCGTCGTGCTGCCTCTTCGACCACTTCGGCCTCGCCGGGGCGAGGCTCGACGCGTACCAGGGCCCGCGTCTCGGAGTCGTATACGCGGCGGTACCCGTAGATGTTCCTGCCATGGGGGCGGCCCTCCTCCGCTGCTGCCCGGGCGCTACGCCGTCGTCGTTCTGAGATCTTGTCCGACTCGTACTCCGCGTCGACCGCGTCCTCGAGCAGACTGCGGCGATCTCTGGCACGCGCGGGATCATAGGCGCGGCCGTGCGTGGTGACCCAGATGAGGATGTTGCGCTCCTTGCACAGGTCAACGAGGTCTACCCACTCGCCGACACGACGGGACCCCCGGCTCGACTCCCAGATCGCCAGAACGTCAGCCCCGAACTCTCCAGACGCCAGGTCGGTGACCAGCCGGCGGAAGTCTTCTCGGGCGATCTTGGCGTAGCGGCTCGCGCTGCGGTCGGTGTCTCGATAGGGCGGTTCTGGGTGCAATGACCACCCCTGTTCATGTATCGCGCGGAGGTTCTCTGCGTGTTGCTGATCCGGACTGCGTCCGGTCCCTCCGGTGTCCTTCGAAACGCGCAGGTATTCCCGAACCACCAGTGCCGTCATCGTCTCGCCCCATCTTGTTGATGCCCACTGCTCTTCCTACGCCGCCCTCGCCTTAAGCGGTAGAACACTCGGCAAAATCGGCTCAGTAGCGGGTTCAGCCTTGGCAGTCTTCGAGAAGGCATTGGAGCGAAAGTCACATCAGGGAGCGCTCCATGCCCACGCGTCGTGTCGCGCAACCCGTAATGCATCCTCGAGGCGACCTTTGTAGAGCAGCGTGATGTTGCGGGGCGGGTCCACGTCGGGCAGTTCGACGTTCAACCACTGCGCCCACGTCCATGAGTCGTTCACTCCGGTCTGCAGGACGCCGAGGACGTCTTGCAGCCCGTCTACGACCTTCCCGTCCTGGAGTTGAAAGGATGGGAACAGGTCGACGCCGTCCTCGGTACGCAGGATGAGCAGGCGGAGGTCGTTTCCGGCCGCCAAGACCTCGGCCTCAGTCCATCCGAGGGTGCGGGCCATACTCGCGACGGTGTAGCAGGGGCCGACAATCTGAGCCCACGGGTTTCTGTTCTCGGCTTCGGTGTCATCCATCGCTGTCTTCGACGTCTGGGTTCTCTGCTGGCGTGATCCACCACCAGTTGTGGGAGAGGCCATGGAGCGAGACCTCGCGGCTCACGGTTCAGGTCCGCTCGACCTCCTCGGGCGAGGGGTCTTCGGGGAGCATGGGGGTCATCCAGTCCGCCCACATCCAGCGGTCGTGAGTCATCGTCTGGAAGATGATGAGCATCTCGTCCAGTCGGTCGAAGACCGTTCCGTCCTTGAACTGGAGCACTGGGAAAAGGTAGATGTCGTCGTCGGTCGGCAGCATGAGGAGGGTGAGATCGTTCCCGCCCTCCAGGACGTCGGTCTCCGTCCACCCCAGTCGTCGGGCCATACCCGTCACCGTGTAACACGGGCCAAGGTGCGCGGCCCACGCGGTCGGCTCCTCTCCGGTCATGACTGCTTCTGTTCGGGATTGCGGGTGTGGCGCCGGCGGACGTCCTCGATGATCTCCTCGAGAGTGCGGCGTCCGTCGACATAGTCTTGTGCGTCCTGGAGAGCCCGAGGTGTGGGCTTGAGCCCGTCCAATGTTGCGTCGTGCAGCGACTCGGCAACATCGCGGATTCGCCAGTCACGGTCAACGTTGGCACGTTCGGACATCCCGCGGATGATGGCAAGACTTGGAGTCGCCATCTTGAGCGTGGTCATGTCGAGGATCGCCAGGTTGCCTTCCTGCCCGTCGCGCCCCAGGCTCGCGACCCGGCGACCGTCGTCCGTCTTCCCCCCGGCAGCCACGTGCATGTGCCCATGAGCCAGCAATTCGGGGCGCACCGCGTCCCACACTTCGGTAATACGAGCACGCGACGCGGCGGACGCTTCGAGCGCGGCTGCGGGGAACGAATGCGGGTTCGTCCTCAGGATCTCGCGGACCGGGCGGACGGGTGTGCCAGCCGGGCCCTCGTGTGTGAGCATCAAGTCCGCGGGGCCGCCGGCAATAGCAGCCGCGACGTGTTCGTCAGTGATGACCTCATCCGCCCACCAGGTCAGTCCTTCGATGCGGGACTGACGGTCGACCGATGCGGCACCGCCTAGAGATAGCACCCCACGACCGCCGATGACCAGGCGCGCCGGTCGCGGCAGGAACCAGGTGAGCTTCGAGACCCGCACGGCAGCCCCCGGATTCTCGTCGAGAAGAGGGCTGATCTGGTCGAACGGCTCGTGATTGCCGACGGTTACGAGGATGCGGTCGACGTCAGTTTCGGCAAAGACCTCGTCTATCTTTGCCACCGGCATCGACCAGTCGCCAAGGTGCAGCAGGGTGGTCACGTCGGGTGCGATGTACGGGAGCGCGCGCGCAATTGCGCGAGCCCAGACGACGTTGCCGTGCCAGTCTCCGCAGACAGCGACGCGCTCGTCCGGGAGCTCGATGGTGGCAACTCGCTCGAGAACCTTCACCGCGCCCTCGCCGCCTGTCGCGCGCGCGACTTCTCGCGAAACGTCGGGCCGACGCGCAAGCTGCGCTCCACCCCTGGCTCCCAGTTGATCCAACCACCACGTTTCCACTGGATCGCGACATGGAGGCGGAAAGCATGGTGAATGGTGGCGCGCACAGGGTAGGTAAGACCGGGCGGCCATTCAGGGTGCAGCTGGTCACGCGGAAAGAGCTCGGCGAACAGTTCGGAGAACGTCGGTCCGCGGCCGGTGCGTCGTCGTGCACGGGCGATGAAGATGGCTGCCGTCAGGCCCATTCTGTCGGCTTGCTGCTCATCGGTGAGCGCCTTGAACGCCGCGATCCAAGCGTCGGGAGCCTCGACTTCTGCAGCGCTCCACCAGATCGGTCGGGAATCAGTCACTGCTACTCAACAATCGGGGTCGACCTGAACGGGACCTACGCATCGAGGCGACCCGGAACCGATGCGCAGCGGCACACGTGCAGGTCGAGACGCGCGGCTGCGTCTGTCGATGGAGTGAATGTTTCGTATGGCTGTGAAGATTATGCCATACCGATTAGGCCATGGTGATGTCTTCCTCTCGCCAGAGTTGAATGATGGCGCGGCGAAGGTTCGAGCACTCGGAGGGGTGGCGAGGTTACGCGACAGCACTGGGCGCGAACCTGCAGGCGGCTCGCCTTGAGCTCGGTCTGACTCAAGAGGACGTGGCCTACCGCGCGCGGCGGACTCGTTACACCTATCAGAAGTACGAGAAGGGCGAGTCAAGACCAGGCGAGCCGACGAACCTCACCCTCCGGACGTTGCTCGCCTTGTCACAAGTGCTCGAAGTCGAGGTAGGAGATCTGCTGCCCACCGATGTCCCCGACCTTCATCTGCGCTAGCCAGCTAGATGAAATCGGCACTCGATCTGCCGATTCGAGAGTTGTGTAGCCCGAATCTCCAGTCGCGTGAATGCGCTGCGATACGCTCTGCGCAGGTGAGTGGAAGGGCAGTCCTGAGTTGCAACTACAGTTTGTCAGCGCGTCCGGTTCGTTCGAAGAAGTGCCGACGCAGGAGGAGCTACCCAACTTCCTCGTCATCACCGGCGAGAACGGCTCGGGCAAGTCTCAGTTTCTCTACGCGCTGAGCCAGGGATCAATGCTCGGAGACTGGGAATACCCAAACGATGCGGTGGTTCTTCTGACTTCGGGCCAGCTTGGCGATAGCTCTTCTATCCAACCGACAGGGACGACTCGCAGAACGGTGGTTGACCAGTTCGAGCAAGCTGTCAATCAACAGATACGCCCAAACGGAGCTCTCCAGGCAACAGCCGTGCCGCACCTGTACAGGTGGCTGAACAACTATCTCGGACTGTCGGACGACGTCCTTCTCGCTGCAGAGCACCGCGCCGGTAAACCTCTCAAAGACTGGCTGCCGGCCGACTTTGACCAACACACGCCGTTTGAACACGGCCAGACATTGATGCAATGGTCGGTCGCCGACACGTTCCAGCGATATAGCGCGATGCGAACTGTGAACGATTTCAACCAGTGGCTAGAGAGCGAGGGGAAGCCGCACGACCCATGGTTGACCCGCGAGGATTTTCTGACGGTACAGGGTCCGCCGCCTTGGGACCTCCTTAACGAGGTCCTCTCAAGCGTGGGCTTGCCCTACCGATTCCCGGCTCCGACTGTGAGTCTGGGCGAGGTTCCGTATGTGCCCCGCCTAATCTCTGAGCGCGAAGATATCGTGGTTCCGCCTAGCGACCTTTCGTCCGGAGAGTTGACCCTCATTCAAATCGCACTCTCTGTCTATTCTGGCCTTTATCGAGCAACCATGACGCGCGTTCCCAAGGTGCTGTTGTTGGACGAGCCGGACGCAACCTTGCACCCGTCCATGATCCGTAGCATGCTCCAGCTGATACAGGAAGTGCTCGTCACCAAGCTTGGGATGAGGGTGATCATCACCACCCATTCGCCCACAACGGTCGCTCTGGCCGAAGAACGCGCGCTCTACTTGATGGAGCGGAGCGGATCCCCGCGGCTGAAGAAGTCGACCCGCGATGACGCTCTGCGCCGCCTTCTCGTCGGCGTGCCGACCGTAAGTGTCTCTGCGGATCACCGCCGTGTCGTCTTCACCGAGAGTCCTATCGACGCCAGCCGGTACACGGAGATGTTCAGCATCGTTCGACCGCTTATCGAGTCCGAGCGCACGCTCACCTTCATATCGGCGGGCGCAGCGAACGGGCGTGATGATGGGTGCGTTGCGGTGATTGGCATGGTTGAGAAACTTCGTAGCAACGGCAACCTCGCAGTCTGGGGTCTGGTGGATAGAGACACCCGAGAGGTGGAGCCCGCACTGGGTGTGCACTTCAACCCGCGGGGATACTCAATCGAGAACGTCGTCTTGGATCCGTTGTCAGTAGGGTTGCTGCTTCTGGCGGACAGCGTAGACGTTGCCCGCGCCGCCGTCCCAGATTCCACGTTCGTTCAGTTCCGGGTTGAGGACGCTCAGAGGCTCGCAGACGCCATAATGAGAGAGGTCTTTCCGGACTCCCGCAACGAGCTCCAAAGCACTATTGAGTATCGCGACGGAACCGTCATTCAAGTGCTCGACGACTGGATGAACCTGCGGGGCCATGACCTCGAAGCCCGAATCTTGGATCGGATCCCGGAGCTTCTCCGCTACCGCAACAATCATCGCTTCGTTCCGACCGTGATGAAAAGAGTGTGGGCACAAGATCCGCGACGGATTCCTCAATCCGTCATCTCAACGTTTCAGCGCATCCTTGAGGAATGACGGATCCATCGCGAGCCAGCCTCCGGGCGGCACGCGCAAGTAGGGCGACTTTGGCTCCGAGAGGGTGTCTCAACGGTGCGCAACGTCAAGTCTGCTTCCCGAGCCTCAGACTGAGGATGACAGTAAGCGTCGCGCGAGGTAAGCGGCACGCGTCCGTCGCGGACTCAGTACGATCTATCTCATGAGCGGACGCAAGTCGAAGGCGAGACGGCGTGCGGTTCGGGATCGCCCCCCACACATGGTCAATGGAGACTATGCCTTGCGTTCAGCCAAGGCGATGCTCGGTCTGGATCTCCGCGAGGTGGCGCTGACTCGAGTCACACAATTCACCGTCGGCTGGTTCCGCGCTGCGTTCGACCAGTCACTTCTGATCTCAGACCTGACGATGCGGGGCCGGGGTCCCGCCGCAGCGCCTAACCGGCGCCTGTTCATGGAGCTGGCGGTGCGGCTCCACTGGCTGCATGATCTTCCGAAGGGTGACCGCCCGGGAGCAGTGGACGCCGCGCTCGACTGGGAAAGGAAGAACCGGGAGAAGACGTTCGACCACATGCGTCAGATGGGGTGGGAGAGCGACGTAGACCTCACTGAGATGCGAGAGTTCGTGCTCAACGTCACCGAGAACGGGAAGGTCAAGGATCAGGCCGAGAAGTTCGCTGCGGCAGCGTATGCAACTGAAGTCAAAAGTGCAGGGCTGTACAGAGCCTGGAGAGAAGAAAGCTCGTACGCGCACGCCACGGGTTTTCTTGCAGGTTCCTATGCGCCAGCGGAGAAGAACCGATGGCTCGGGACGGACCGCCCACCAGTAGCTGATCCGGATCTGGAAACTCACCGGCTGACTCAGCTTTTCGTCGTGGTGATGACCTGCAGCCTTCTGCGGGACGAAGGTGTGCCGGAGGAGGTCGCCGCCAAAATCGTCGACGCGTATCTGCGTGTGTGAGCCACTTCTCGGCGTACCGCCTAGGCGGCATCACGGCTACTCAAGGTTGCCTGGGCTCATCAGCCTCTTCGCTTGCGAATGCGCGTGACGTTCGCAGGCTGAGGGTTTTGCAGATCTATGACTTCTTGCACGAGAGCCTGATTCTTAGCCCGTAGCTCTGCTACTTCGGCTTCCAACTCGTCGATGAGCAGCGTTTGTGCATCGAGCTTGGTCTGCAGTGACGCTTCGCTTGCACTGCGCGACTCCGGGCGCACATGTCGACCACGAGTTGAAGAGCTCCTGCGCGCTTGATCGACGAGTTCTTTCGCCTTCGGAGTCGTGTAGATGTAGTTTCGGGAGACGCCGGCGCGTTCCGCTACAGCGCGTAGTGTCACACGTTCGTCCGAACGAACGAGGTCGTCGACTGCGCGCGTGACAGCCGCCAGACTTTCGCGCGATCTACGTCGCGCGGCGTCTGCAAGCGCATCGGTCATGCGTCTACTCTCCTTGCGACTGGCCCTCGATCTTCTCGAGCTTTGCAATCAGTTTAGACAGGGCGAAGAAGGGCTTCCTATTTCTTTCTACGATCCTCTGATGGCCCGCCTCCTCGGCGAGCCTCATCATCGTCTCGTGTTCATCGCGTTGGTCGCGCAGAACTGGCAGGTAGTCGGGAGTGGTGATGAAAAGCGGGCAGTAGAGACAAGCGTTTGCGTGCTCGCACTCTTCGCTGCACGGCATCCCACACCGACCGTTGGGCAGTGCCTGAGTCGCGCCGCCCATGAATGCGTGAGTCCACGCTGCCTCCATCTCGATGCTACCGGGAGCGTATAGAAGGTCGCCGTCGCTGTTAACCGCGAGTGATTGCTCCCACTCTTCTCTGACCTTGGCTTCAGTCATGTGGGCGTATATCTCGGTGGTTCTCATTGAGCTATGGCCGAGCAGGTCGCGAATCGCCGTCAGAGACATCCCCTTTTCAAGCCACTCAGTAGCGTTCTGATGGCGGAACATGTGCGGGGTGATGTTCACTGCCTTGCCCGACTCATCGGTGAGTTCGAGCAGCTTGATGAGCTTGCTGAGCTCTGCGTTCACGATGGTTAGCGTGATCACCTTGTCGGCATCGTCACGGGCGAACAGCATCCGAGAATTGGGATACTTGGCAACCTTGTACTTGATGTGCGCGTTGATCCTGTCGGCAAGCTCCGCACTGATTGGAACGACCTTCTCTTCCTTCGCCTTGCTATTGATGTAAACGAGAGACCAGCGACCGTCACCGAGGTCAAGAACGGAGTCGACCGTGATGCCGGCGCAGACGTCTTTGCGCCGCAGCCCCGTTGTAGCCATGATGAGGATAGCCGTGCGACAGTCGAGGTCTTCGAGGAGCTGCAGGTTTTCGGGATCGCGAAGGCGCGCTGCGTTCAGCTTTCCTATGAGTCGCGGCACGCCTTTTGGTACTTTGGGGAACTCTCCGCGAAGCCACTTCGCACCGGAGGGGATCGCGACCCATCCATTCACGGCGGCCTCCTCAAGGAAGGTTCCGATGCCACTGACGATCTTCGCCCGGTACTTGGCGGCGTATCTGCTCCCGTCAGGCTTCTTCATGGCATTGATGACCGCCAGATAGTCGAGCAGCACGTCCCGTGAGACGCCCGCCCAGCTGTCAATACCCCTTTCGGTCAGCCACATCGCGAAGTTCGTAAGCCATGTACCGACCGATTGAATGTGGGTTGGCGTCCCGCTCTCGGCATTCAGCCTGTAGGTCATCCAGCGAACGATGGCGTCACGAAACTCGAGAGTCTCCACTGAGTTCAGGTTGATGAACACGCTGCCACCGACAGCAGCTATGCCTAGGTATCGACGAGTCGGTTCTTCGCCGTATGCGATACAGACCTCGTCGAGCGTGTCGAGGAGGAACGAGCGAACGGACTTGTATTCGCCCCCGCAGTCCTGGGCGATGGCTTCGATGAGGTCTGCATCGTGCCGGATGTCTAGTATGGTTCGGACGCCGCGCGCCTTCAACGTGCGGGCTAACCGCGTCGCAATTTCGGGTCTCGTGGCTCTGCGACGCATGCCTCGTCGCTGAAGTCCATAGGCGAGTTCGTCGCGCACCGTCTTGTTGCCGGCGGCCGCCACATCGAACAGGCCGAGGGTTGTGAATGAATCTTTATGAACTTTCACCTCCCGCGCTCTTGCGACCCACTCTCGCCAGTCGGCAGCATCGCTCTTGGAAAAGGCAGAACCGTGCGGCTTGCACAGTTGAAGATCCTTCAATCGGCTGATTCGCGGACACCCATTCACTGCACAGATCTTTCGGGAGTACCGTCCCTCCGGATCCGCTTGGATCGGATCCGTGAGGAATCGCGGTTCCAGAAGCGCTCCGACTCGGTTGGGGTAGTCGTCTCGTGACTGTTTAGCGGTTCTCAATTCCATACACCTGCATTCTGTATTTCGTTGCGGACGGACTCGATGTCTACGTGGTTGTAGGTTTCGAGTGTGGTCATCACCGTTGCGTGAGTGGCGAGGTAGGCGACGGTGCTAGGCGAGACGCCCCTGGATAGGAGGCGGGTTATGTATGTGTGTCGGAAAGTGTGGGGCGACCAGCGCGTGACGCCTGACTTCTTCCTCAAGCGCACGACCAGCCGATCCACCGCGTGATATGTCATAGGTCGGCCGATCTCGCCTGCCTACAGATTGACGAAGACGAAGTCTGAGTCGACATCGCGGTACTCAATGTGCTGATACGCGGCATACATGCGAATCACGTAAGCCGGCACCGGTACTTCGGCGAAGTTCGTACTCTTGTTCCGCGCGTCCGATTCAACGACGTCATCATCTTCCGGAAAAACGCGAACTGACGAGCGCGAGATGCGGATATCGGAGTGGCGGAGCAGGAGAGCTTGACCGATCCTCATCCCGGTCTCGTAGAGCAACGCGAAGAGGAACTTGTCGCGGAGGCGGTTGCAAGCGTTGACAATCGACGTCACCTCAGCGTCCGAGAGCACATGCCGAACCTGCTCGGTTTTTTTCAGTCGAGGGCCGACGCGGACAACTGGACGACCACTCTCGGTGTACCTGTTCTTTGAGCGCCGAGCAGTGAGGAGCAGGTGACTGTACACGTCATCGCCTCGCGCATCGGCGAGGAACAAGGCGAACGATGAGACGGCGGAGAGTGAACGATTGACCGTCGCCTTGGTGCGCTTGCCCGCCGGATTAAGTTTCGTCACAAGCTCAGGTGAGGGTGTGCGCATGAATGCGATGAAACCTGCGAGCACTTCGTTGGTGACCGCGGTCCAGAGCAAGGACTTTGACTCGAGGAAGCTGTGGAAGTGAGCAAGGTCGGACGCGTAGGCCCTGATCGTATTAGGGGAACGCTCAATGGAGTGTTGATAGCGAAGGAAGGCCGTTACGTCTCCCAGAGGAACGCCTCTGTGGTCGACGACTGCCCAGCGTTCTGGAGTCTTGACCTTTACCACCGACGCCATTGATCCTCCGTGGATGACATAATGGAGTCCAAGATGTCATCCACGGAGGATGCTGTCAAGTCGATGACTTGGATTACATGTGAAGTCTACGGTAGAAATAACACCGTACTTGTAATACGGGGGTTACGGGTTCGAGTCCCGTAGTCGGCTCTTCACAAGCGGAACGTGAGTCCCGGTTCGTCGGCGACGACCGAGGTATGCGGTCGAATCGGAAATACCCCGCGCTGATGGTCGGTTGGCCCCGGTATGACTCGTATCGGAAACAGTGACCTCGACGTTCTTCCCCTCTCGCTCGGCGGCAACGTGTTCGGGTGGACGGCCGACCGCGACGCGTCCTTCGCCGTGCTCGACGCGTTCATCGACGGCGGCGGGGACTTCATCGACACGGCCGATGCGTACAGCGCGTGGGCGCCCGGCAACAGTGGCGGGGAGAGCGAGACGATCATCGGCGAGTGGCTCGCGTCGCGCCGGCCCGAGGGCGTGATCGTCGCGACCAAGGTCAGCCAGCACCCCGAGTTCCGTGGGCTGTCGGCGTCGAACGTGCGCCGGGCCGCGGAAGCATCGCTCGGTCGCCTCGGGGTCGACGCGATCGACCTCTACTACGCGCACTTCGACGACGAGTCGGTCCCGCTGGAGGAGACCGTCGGTGCGTTCGGCGAGCTCGTTTCCGACGGCCTGGTGCGCAACATCGCGGTCTCGAACTACACCGGCGACCGCATCCGGCAGTGGATCGACATCGCGCAGCGCACCGGTGCTGCGCTGCCGGTCGCCATCCAGCCGCACTACAACCTCGTGCACCGCAACGACGTCGAGGACACGATCATCCCCGTCGCGGAGGAGTTCGGGCTCGGACTCGTGCCCTACTACTCGCTCGCGAGCGGCTTCCTCACCGGCAAGTACCGGTCACCCGAGACCGCAGGGCAGTCGTCGCCGCGGGCCGAAGGCGCCGCGAAGTACGCCACGCCGCAGGGACTGCGGATCATCGACGCGCTGGAAGAGATCGGCAACGCCCACGGGGCGTCGATCGCCGCGACCGCCCTCGCGTGGTTGCGCGCGCAGCCGACCGTCGTTGCGCCGATCGCCAGCGCTCGCACGGTCGATCAGGTTCCCGACCTGCTCGCCGGAGCCCGTCTCGCGCTCACTCCCGTCGAGGTCGAGACCCTCACCCGCGTCTCCACCTGGTCGCCGCAGGCCTGACCCTTCCCCCTCCCGTCGCATTTTCTGTCGCTCGTCGCACGCTCGGGCGACAGAAAGTGCGACGGGAGCAGAGGGGTGCGGTGGGTGTGGGCGGGGGAGCAGAGGGGAAGCGGGCTAGGAGAAGAGGGCGATGACGTAGGCGGCGAAGACCACCAGGTGAGCGGCGCCGTGGGTGGCTGTGGTGCGCTTCGCCGCGAACGTCGTCACCGACAGCAGCAGGGTGACACCCAGCAGCAGCAGGTTCACGGGCGACTCCGCCAGGACGACGGTCTGCCCCGTGAGCATCCCGATGATCAGTACGACCGGGATGGTCAGGCCCACGGTCGACACCAGTGCACCGTGGCACAGGTTCACGACCCGCTGCGCCTCGCCGCGCAGCGCCGCCCGGATCGTCGTGATCGATTCGGGCAGGAAGACGATCGCCGCGATCAGCACGCCGGCGAGCGCCGGGGGAGCGCCCAGCCGCCCGAGGCCGTCGTCGAGCAGCGCGGCCATGTCGTGCGAGAGCAGCACGATGGGGGCCACCGTGACGACGAGCAGCGCGAGCCGCACGAGCACCTCCGTGCGGTGCTCGACGAGCACGCGACGGATGCCGACGCGCGGGGTCGACCCTTCCGCCGCCGTCGCCCAGGGAAGGGGCGCGACCTCGGTGAAGTCCGTGGATTGCGCCCCCATCTGGCGGTAGAGGAAGAACGCGTACAACCCGAGCGTGAGCACGACGATCGGGATCTCCTGGGTGAGGGTGAACGCGCCACCGTTGCCGATCAGCGCGGGCAGACCGAACGCGAGCGCGACCAGCACGACGAGCATCGACAGGTAGGCCGAGGTACCGGTGCGGTTGTGCGCGAGACCGCGATGGCGGATGCCGCCCACCAGCAGCGCCAGGCCGATCACCAGGTTGAGGATGATCATCGACACGGCCATCACCGAGTCGCGCGCGATCGTGGCGTGCTCGCCCGGGCCCAGCATGACGGCGGAGATGAGGATGACCTCGATCAGCACGATCGAGAGGGTGAGCACGAGCGACCCGTACGGATCACCGAGCCGGTGCGCCAGCGCCTCGGCATGCGTCACGACGCCGAACGCGCACACCAGGATCACGGCCACGATCACCACGAGCGCCGCGATCAACACCGGGGCGGGGGCCGGCGCGGCGAGGAGCGGATGCGCGAGCACGGCGGCGAGGAACGTGCCCCAGCCGAGTGCGATGCGGGCGAGGTCGGATGCTCCGACGAACTGTCTTACCGCGGGGGAGGTCATCATCTGGATCCTTCGCGGGGCCGTCCCCGGGTGATGACGCGGACCGGGTCGTCCCGGCGGCAGCGTGCGCAGCGCACGATGAGATGATATCGCTCGGAGCCGACGGAAACCCGAACACCCCTCGTCGCATGAGGGGGACGCATCCGCGGGGAGGGATCGCATGCTGACTGTCGTGGTGCACATCGCCGTCGCGGCGATCGCCGGGTGGCTGGCGGTGGAGGCCGCGTACTACGCGCGGAAGCATCCGAACCGCGACCGGCGGCACCCCGACCGCCTCCGCCTCCTGAAAATCCTCCCGATCACCGGGTGGATCTTCGTCGTCGTCGGCCTCCCGCTGCTGCTCCTCGCCGACGCCTCTCGAAGCGAGGACCGTGTCGGCATGGCGATCACGGCGTCCGCGATCCTCACGGCCGGAGTCGTCTTCGTCGTCATGTACCGCAATTGGTACGTCGCCTTCGATGACGAACAAGTGACCTTCCGCACCCTCCTCGGCGTCACCCGAACGTTCCGCTACTCGGACATCGCCGACTACGCGGTCACGCGGTCGGATCAGGGACCCGTGCTGACGGTGCGCACCACGCGCGGTGTGCGTCTCCGGCTGAACATCCGCCGATACGACGCCGCACCGCTGCTCGCCCACCTCCGGTTCCATCGAGCGACCGGGCGGTGGGCGGTCAGCGGCGAGTTGCGACGCTGACCCTCACCCCTCGTCGTCGCTGCGCAGGTGCGCGATGTGCGCGGCGTGCCGCTCGAGGTGGTGCGGCGAGCGACGCACGAACAGCCACGCCACGACGAGCACCGCGAACCAGATCGGCGTCACCAGCAGGGCGGTGAGCGTGTCGGGCTGCGTCGTGAGAGCCCAGAGGATGAAGACGAAGAACGCCAGGACGACGAAGACCATCACCCGGCCACCCGGAAGGCGGAAGGTCGAGGCGGCGGCCTTCGACGGGCGGTTGCGGCGGTACGCGAGGTAGCTGAGCAGGAAGATCGTCCAGACGAACATGAAGCACACGGCCGATACGGTCGTGACCATCTCGAAGGCCGTGCCGATGTCGTCGCCCGCGTAGAGCAGCACGACGCCGGAGAGCAGCAGGATGCACGACAGGAAGAGCGCGTTCTGCGGCACGCGCCGCTTCGACAGGCGGCCGAACAGACGCGGCGCGTCGCCGTCCTGCGCGAGGCCGAACACCATGCGCGACGTCGAGTAGATGCCAGAGTTGGCGCTCGACATCGCCGAGGTGAGCACGACGAGGTTGACCACCGTGGCCGCGATGCCGAGCCCGGCGAGGGCGAACATCGCGATGAAGGGGCTCTCGCCGGCGACGTACTCCGTCCACGGCGTGACCGCCATGAGGATGACCAGAGCGCCCACGTAGAACAGCAGGATGCGGATGGGGATGGCGTTGATCGCCTTCGGGAGGTTCTTCTCCGGGTCCTTCGTCTCCGCCGCCGCCGTGCCGACGAGCTCGACGCCCACGAACGCGAACACCGCGATCTGGAATCCGGCGACGAATCCCAGGAAACCGTGCGGGAACATGCCGCCGTGCGCCCAGAGATTGGCGAAGCTCGCGGTGCCCGCGTCGTGCGAGAAGCCCGTGAGGATCATCACCAGGCCGGTCACGATCAGCGCCACGATCGCGATGATCTTGATGAGCGCGAACCAGAACTCCATCTCGCCGAATGCGGCGACCGACGGGAGGTTGAGGGCGAGCAGGACGACCACCACGGCCAGCCCGGGGATCCACAGCGGGACGCCCGGGAACAGAGCATCCGTGTAGCCGGCGATGGCGATGACGTCGGCCACCCCGGTGACGACCCAGCAGAACCAGTAGGTCCAGCCCGTGAAGAAGCCGGCCCATGGCCCCAGCAGGTCGCTCGCGAAGTCGCTGAACGACTTGTACTTCAGGTTCGACAGCAGCAGCTCGCCCATGGCGCGCATGACGAAGAACAGCATGAAGCCGATGATCATGTAGACGAAGATCACCGAGGGTCCGGCGACCGAGATCGTCTTTCCGCTGCCCATGAACAAACCGGTGCCGATGGCCCCGCCGATCGCCAGGAGCTGGATGTGGCGGTTGCTCAGCGCTCGCCGGAGGTGCTGTTCGTCGTCGGTCTTCTGCACGGTCACCCGATGCAGAGTAGCCGACGACCCGGGGTCGCTCCGAAACGACGCCGTCGCAGCGGGCGGCGCCGCGACGGCGCGTCGACATGACGGATGTCATCCCGAAGGTGTGACATCGGCCTCCGGCGCCACGCGGCGGTCGACGATTCACTGGAAGCATGACCCAGCCTGCCTCCGTCTCCACTCTTCGAGAGCCCGAGCACCCCGCCCCCGCCCCCGCCGTCGAACTGCAGGGGATCGTCCGTCGCTTCGGCGCCGGCGCCCACCGCCTCGTGGCCGTCGACGGCGTCGATCTGCGCATCGAACGCGGCGAGGTGGTCGCGCTGCTCGGACCGAACGGTGCCGGCAAGACCACCACGATCGACGTCCTGCTCGGCCTGGCCGACCCCGACGAGGGAACGGCCCAGGTGCTCGGCACCCGGCCGCAGCGGGCGGTCGCCTCGGGCCGCCTCGCCGCCGTGCTGCAGACGGGAGGGCTGCTCTCCGACCTCACCGTGCGCGAGACGGTCGCGGTGATCGCCGGACTGCACGGCGCGACCGGCCGCATCGCCGAGGTGATGGAGCGCGCCGACCTCGGCCCGATCGCGCGTCGGCGCGTCGGCCGCTGCTCGGGCGGTGAGAAGCAGCGCGTGAAGTTCGCCCTCGCCCTGTTGCCCGACCCGGACGTGCTGGTGCTCGACGAACCCACCGCGGGAATGGACGTGACCGCTCGGCGCCGGTTCTGGGACGCGATGCGGGCGGATGCCGATGCGGGCCGCACCATCGTGTTCGCGACCCACTACCTCGAAGAGGCCGAGCAGTTCGCCCGTCGCACGGTGGTGATGAACCACGGCGTCGTGGTCGCCGACGGAGCGACGGCCCAGCTGCGGGCATCGCTCGGCGGACGAACGGTATCCGCCACCGTGCCCGGCGGCCGCGCCGAGGTCGCCGCCCTCGTCGCCGAGCTGCGCGCCGACGCCGGGGTCGCCGACGTGGATGTCGACGCCGATCGCGTCACGGTGCGCACCGCAGCATCCGATGTCCTCGCGGGGCGCCTGCTCGCACGGGGCGCGACCGATCTCGAGATCACCGCGCCCACCCTCGAATCCGCTTTCACCTCTCTCAC
Organism: uncultured Microbacterium sp.; assembly: GCF_963528945.1. Classification (GTDB taxonomy): domain Bacteria; phylum Actinomycetota; class Actinomycetes; order Actinomycetales; family Microbacteriaceae; genus Microbacterium. The sequence goes on along the minus strand of NZ_CAURWX010000004.1, from coordinate 254,200 downwards.
CAAGGACCCCGCATGACCGCGCTCGTCGCCCCGGTGCTCTACCGCACCGAACTCGTCCGCCAGATCCGCAACCCCTACACGCTCGCCTTCACCCTCGCGATGCCCGTGGCGATGTACCTGCTCTTCGGGGCGAGCATGTCGTACGCGTCGCAGAGCGTCGGTCAGGCCAACGTCTCGTTCTACGTCATGGTGTCGATGGGCGCCTACGGCACGGCGACCGCGATGAGCTCGCTCTGTTCGCTCGCCGCCTCGGAGGTCGGTCAGGGGTGGGGGCGGCAGCTGGCGCTCACGCCGATGTCGACCCTCGGATACGCGCTGACCAAGGTGCTCGCGGCCGTCTCGTTCGCGGCCCTCGCCGTGGTGTTCGTCTACGCCGCCGGCCTCGCGACGGGCGCCGAGGCATCCGACCCCTGGCGGTGGGTGGCCGCCGCCGTGATCACCCTCGGCCTCGGGCTCGTCTTCGGACTGTTCGGGCTGGGCGTCGGTCTCGCCTTCAACTCCGACTCGGCGGCCGCGCTCGCCTCGATCTCGATCACGTTCTTCGGGTTCTTCGGCAACGTGTTCGTGCCTCTCGACGGCACGATGCTCGACATCGCGCACGGGACGCCGATGTACGGTTACGTCGCCCTGGTGCGGTGGCCGGCGACCGACGGCGCGCTCGTCGCCGGCGGATCAGACCCACTGTGGGCGGTGCTCCTGAACGTCGTCGTGTGGGCCGTGGCGTTCGCCGGACTCGTACGTCTCGGTGTGCTGCGCTCGCGGCGCCGTCGCTAGGCTGGAGCGATGACCGACGTGGCCGACAGCACGGCCCACACCGGGCCGTGGCAGCGCTGGGGCTGGCTCATGGCCGTCGTCTGGATGGTCTTCCTCGTCTACCCCGTGCTGGCACTGTTGCAGTCGAACGCCGAGGTCGGGTGGGTCGCGCTGGGATGGGTCGCGCTCGTCTGCTTCGCGGTCGTCTACGTCGTCGGTTTCGTGGCCGGTATGCGCGCGGAGTGGGGTGCGCCCAGCCGCCTCGTGCGCACGCTGTTCTGGGCGCAGATCGCCTGCGCGGTCGCGACGATCCCGGCGATCGACACCCGGGCGCTGAGCTTCCTGCCGTACCTGATGTCGTACGCCAGCTACGGCCTGCGCGGCGTCTGGCACTGGGCGACCACGCTCGGCGGCATCGCGGTCGCCGCCGGGGTGATCGTCGTCACCGGTCGATTCGCGGAGCACTTTCAGATCCTCGCCATCGTGCTGCTGATCGCGGTGGTGAACACCGTCAATTCGTGGTTGATCGGGCGCTCGGTCGACGCGGATCGGGTGCGCGTGCAACTGGCGACGAGCGAGGAGCGCACGTCGATCGCCCGGGACGTGCACGATCTGCTCGGGCACACGCTCACCGCGGTGAAGCTCAAGGCCGAACTCGCCGAGCGGCTCGTCGACGCCGACCCCGCGCGAGCGAAGGCCGAGCTCGCCGAGATCGTGCACCTGACGGGCGAGGCGATCGCGGGCGTGCGCAGCACGGTGACGGGCCTGCGGGGCGCCGCCCTGGGCGAGCAGGTGCGGGCGAGCTCGGCCGCCCTCCGGTCGGCGGGGGTCGACGTGGAGGTCGCGGGTGACCCCGCCGCGCTCTCGCCCGCGCAGTCGCTGCCCGCGGGGTGGATCGTGCGGGAGGCGACGACCAACGTGCTGCGGCATGCGGATGCCTCCCGGGTGCGCATCGCCATGGCGCCCGGCGAGGTGGTCGTCGAGGACGACGGACGCGGTGTGCGCGGCGGCGGGGCGGGCAACGGGATGCGCGGCATGGCGGAGCGTGCGGGGGCGGCGGGGGCCGTGCTCGCCGTCGACGAGGTGCCCGGCGGCGGCACGAGGGTGAGTGTGACCTGGTGACCGATCCCATCCGACTGCTGCTCGTCGACGACCAGGCGCTCGTGCGCGGGGCGATGGGGGCGCTGCTCGAACTCGAGCGAGACCTCACCGTGGTCGCCGAGGCCGCAGACGGCGCCGCGGCCAGCGAGCGCGCCGCCGAGACGCAGCCCGACGTCTGCCTCATGGACATCCAGATGCCAGGCATCGACGGCATCGCCGCGACGCGGGCGGTCCGAGCGGTGAGCCCGTCGACCCGGGTGCTCGTCGTCACGACCTTCGCGCGCCCCGGCTACCTGCGGCAGGCGCTCGACGCCGGGGCCAGCGGCTTCATCGCGAAGGACACCCCGGCGTCCGATCTCGCGCATGCCGTGCGGCGGGTGCACCAGGGTCTGCGCGTCGTCGACCCGGCGCTCGCCGAGGCGTCGCTGTTCGAGGGGGCCAACCCGTTGAGCGAGCGGGAGCAGCAGGTGCTGCGCCTGTCGGCCGACGGCCGCGCGATCGCCCGCATCGCCGCAGAGGTGTTCCTCTCGGCGGGAACCGTGCGCAACCACCTGTCATCGGCCATCGGCAAGACCGCGACCGAGAACCGGGTGCAGGCGGCTCGCGTCGCGCGCGACAAGGGCTGGATCTAGTCTCCGCCGGCGGCGGGTTGGCGGCGGGTTGGCGGAGGGTCGCTCAGACCCGTCCGAACAGCTCGGGGTCGACGGGCCGCTGGGCGCGGGGGAGCTTCTCCACGACGAGACGGTACGACTCGGTGACGAGTTCGTCGACCAACCCGGCTTCGAGCGACGGGCCCGGCTGCAGTGTGATCCAGTGCTTCTTGTTCATGTGATAGCCGGGCACGATGTCGGCGAAGGTCTCGCGCAGGGCGACGGCGTCGTCGGGGTGCGACTTCAGGGTCACCCGCCCGGTGCCGTCGAGGGGGAGGAGCAGGAACACACGTCCGCGCACCTTGTACACGTCCCACTCCGGGCCGAAGGGCGCCGTGCGCTCCGAGCCGGGCAGCTCGTCGGCGCGCGCGGCCGCGGTGCGGGTGAGCAGCGATGCATCCATCAGAAGAGACGGTCCGTTCCCTTGTCGTCGGCGCGCGGTGCGGCCACCACGCGCTCGTCGAGGGATGCCGCGGCCAGCAGAGCCTCGTCGATCAGCTCGCGGTCGCCCTGCGCCGTGAGCCAGTCGTGGGCGAAGGCGGTCGGGATGAGCACCGGCATGCGGTCGTGGATGTCGGCGAGGTGCGCGGGAGCGGGCCGCATGACGATCGAGTAGCACGTGAACCACTCGCCGTCGGCGGTGCGACCGCGCTGGGTCACGGCGGCCATGCCGAACAGCGTGCCCTGCCCGATGCCGAACTCGTGCCACACCCGCTCCGGCTTCTTCATCTCGAACCAGTTCGTGGCCGGAACCAGGGCGCGGTTCTTGAGACCGCCGGGCCGCTCCTGCAGGCGTTCCGAGCGGGTGTTGATCGAGGGGAAGCGGGCCGGCGCGCCGTCGACCAGGAACCCCCACCACGCAGGCTCGATGGTCGGCGCCCCGTCGGCGTCGACGATCACCGGATTGAGGTTGCGCAGGTTCTTCCCCGACGGGCGCAGCGTCTCGCCGTCGTTGCGCTGCGCCCAGCCGCGCAGGTCGTCGAGCATCTCGCTGTCGGCCTCGGCCAGCAGCTCGGCGTCGGTGAAGCGGGGATCCAGTCCGTAGCTCGCGCACATGTCCTCAGGCTAGACCCGACCTCCGACACCCGGGAGGGGCCGCGGAGTCCGGTACCGTGAGGCGGTGACCCCCACCCGCTCCGTCCCCGCTCCCGTGGCGATCGGCGGTGCGGTCGCGATCGGCGTCATGACCGCGATCCAGGCGCGCATCAATGGCGTGCTCGGGGTCCGCCTCGGCGACGGCATCGTGGCCGGGCTCGTCTCGTTCTCAGTCGGCACCCTCGTGCTCGCGGCGATCGTCGCCGCGCTGCCGAGCGGACGCGCGGGCATGGGGCGACTCGCGCGAGGGCTGCGGGCGCGGCGCATCCCCCCGTGGATGCTGCTCGGCGGCGCGTGCGGCGCTCTCACCGTGTCGACCCAGGGACTCACGGCCGGCCTGCTGGGTGTCTCGCTGTTCACCGTCGGCGTCGTGGCCGGGCAGACCACGCACGGGCTCGTGCTCGACAGGATCGGATTCGGCCCCGCCGGCGTGGTGGCCGTGACGATGGGGCGCGTCGCCGGTGCGGCGCTGGCCCTCATCGCGGTCGCGGTGTCGCTGAGCGGCGACGTGCTGACCACGGCGCCGCTGTGGATGCTCGTGCTGCCGTTCGCCGCGGGAGTCGGCATCGCGTGGCAGCAGGCGGCGAACGGCCGTCTCGCCCAGCGGGTCGCCTCCCCGATGGCGGCGACGATGACGAGTTTCGTCGCCGGAACGGTCGTGCTCGCGCTCGCCGCGACCGTCAGCGTGCTCGTCGGGGGCGCTCCCGATCCGCTGCCCGCCGAGCCGTGGCTGTATCTCGGCGGTACGCTCGGCGTCGCCTACATCTTCCTCGGGGCGTTCCTCGTGGCCCACACGGGCGTGTTGCTGCTCGGCCTCGGATCGGTGCTCGGCCAGCTGGTGACGGCGGTGATCATCGACATGCTCTGGCCCACCGAGGCGGGCCCCGCCCCGTGGCAGATCGTGACGATGGTCGTCATCGCCGCGGCATCCGTCGTCGTGGCGCTCGCCCGCCCTCGACGGTGACGCCGCCTACTTCTTCTTCGCCTTCTTCAGGGCGTCGGGCGCGGGCATCCGTGTGAGAACCTCGTCGGCGTCGATCGGCTTGCGCCGGCCCGGCCTCTTGTCTGGCTTGCCGCCGACGTAGAGCCACCCGAGCAGCTCCTCGTTCTTGCCGAGCCCGTGCGCCTTGGCAACCGCCTTCGCCCGCGTGTAACCGCCCGTGCGCCAGATGACGCCCCACCCGGCCTCGTCGAGCAGCAGGCTGAGAGTGTGCGCGACACCCGATGCGACGGCCTCCTGCTCCCACCGCGGCACCTTGCCGCTCTTGCGGTAGCTCGCCACGACGGCGATCAGCAACGACGCGCGAAGGGGCTTCGTCGACGGATGCTTGTCGCCCTCGGCCTTCCCGATCGCCGCGCCGAGTGCGAGACGGTCGTCGTCGCGCAGCTCGATCAGCCGCCACGGACGCAGCGAGGAGTGATCGGCCACGCGCCCCGCAGCCGCGACGAGAGGGAGCAGCTGCTCGTGCGTCGGGGCGTCGGGGGTGACCTTCGACCACGACTGACGCGCGACGACGGCGTCGAAGGCGCTCACGCCTCCGGCGCCTCGGGGGTGAAGTTCAGGGCGAGCGAGTTCATGCAGTAGCGGTCGCCCGTGGGCGTGCCGAAGCCGTCAGGGAAGACGTGCCCCAGGTGCGAGCCGCAGCTCGCGCACCGCACCTCGGTGCGCACCATGCCGAGCGTCGTGTCTTCGATGAGTTCGACGGCCTCGGGGCGCACCGACTCGTAGAAGCTCGGCCACCCGCACCCGGAGTCGAACTTGGTGCCGCTCTGGAAGAGCTCGGCACCGCATGCGCCGCAGGTGTAAAGGCCGGAGCGGCTCTCGTCGAGCAGCTCGCCCGTCCACGCGCGCTCGGTCGCGGACTGGCGCAGCACGGCGTACTGCTCGTCGCCGAGCTCCTGGCGCCATTCGTCTTCGGTCTTCTGCACGTCGTACGGCATGTGTCCTCCCGGGGTGTTCTCTCCATTCTCCCCTCTGCGACGAGTGCGGGGCACGTCGGCGACGAGAATGGGGGGATGACGGATGCCGTACGCGAGCGCTATGCGCGCTTCGCCGCAGTCGAGGCCCCGGGTCGCAGTGCGGTCTACGCGGAATGGGCGGCCGGGGTCGCCGTCGATACCGCAGTGCAGGCGGTGCTCGCCCGCATCCCCGAGACGCATCGCCAGCCGCCCCTCGTGTTCGCCGTCACGCGTCTGCTGGGGGCTCCCGTCGCACCGTTCGACGAGTGGCGGGCGTTCGTGATCGGTCGCGCAGACGATGTGGTGTCGGAGTGCGCGGCCCGCACCCTGCAGACGAACGAGCCGCTTCGGTTGGCCGCACTGCTCCCCGTGCTGTCGGAGATCGAGGGTCCGCTCGCGCTGCTCGAGGTCGGGGCATCCGCGGGCCTCTGTTTGTATCCCGACCGGTACTCGTACCGGTTCCGCGACGCCGACGGAACGCTGCGCGCCGTTCTCGACCCGCACGACGGCGTATCCGACGTCGTGCTCGAGAGCCGCGTCGACGGGCCGCTCCCGCCGCTGTCGATGCCGCAGGTCGTGTGGCGCGCCGGCATCGACCTCGCTCCGCGCGACGCCCGCGACCCCGACGACCGGCGATGGCTGCGGGGCCTCGTCTGGCCGGGGGAGAGCGGCCGGGAGCAGCGCATCGAGGCTGCGCTCGACGTCGCGGCAGCCGACCCGCCGATGCTCGTCGCAGGGGACGCCCTCGACCGCCTCGACGCCCTGGCCGCGGCGGCGCCGTCCGACGCGACGCTCGCCGTCACCACGCCGGGCGTGCTCGTGCACATCCCCCGTGGCTCGCGCCAGGCTCTCGTCGACCGCATCCGCTCGCTCGATGCGCGCTGGGTGACGATCGATCCGCCCGGCCTGCTCGACATCTGGGAGCCGGCGGTCGACGCCGCCTCCTGGCCGGGGTTCGTCGTCGCCCTCGACGGGCGCGTGCGCGCGGCGGCCGATCCGCTCGGCGCGTGGTGGGAGTGGCGTCCGGGAACCGCGGGTCCGTCGACCTAACCTGGAGGCATGCAGGGAGAGATGACCGAGCGCGACCGCGCGATCCTCTCGCTGGAGACCCTCTGGCCGCGGCACAGCGGCGCGAAGGAGGAGGTTATCCGCGCGCAGCTCGGCATGAGTGCCGCCCGGTACTACCAACTGCTCGCACGCCTCGTCGACTCGGATGCCGCCCTGGAGTACGACCCCCTTCTCATCGGTCGACTGCGTCGGTTGCGCGATGTGCGGGCCCGGCGGCGCACCGCCCGCACGCCGGGGTTCGTGGGCTGAAGCCGGCCTCGGCTAGCATCGAGGGGTGTCCAAGCCCTCCCGCGATCGTTTCGACGAGGTTCCCCGATCCGACGGACGTGTCGGAGCGCACCGCGCCGAGGCGCCAGGAATGAACGGCTGGGTGGTTCTCCTCTGGTCGTTCGTGGCCGCGCTCGTCCTGGTCATCGCGGGGATCTTCGGCTCTCTCGTGGTCATGGGGCGCATCTCGCTCTTCCCCGAGGCTCAGCCCACCGCGGTGCCAACGCCGGTCGAGACGGGTGTCGTCGACACGGCCTACGCGGTCACGATCCTCAACGCGACGCCCGACGAGGGGCTCGACGCCCAGATGCGCGACACCCTGCTGAACGCCGGCTTCGCGAAGGTCTACGCCAGCGACAGCGGCAGCCAGGACTTCACCGACACCACGGTCTACTACGTCGAGGACGCCGACCGTCCCGCCGCTCTCGGAGTCGCCGACCTCATCGGCGGCGCCACCGTCGAGCAGAGCGACTTCTACGCGGGCCTGGCCGACGGACAGAAGCAGCTGACGATCGTAATCGGCCTCGATCGCTCCTCCGGCGGTGGGGGAGCAGATGACGGATCGGGCGGCGAGACCCCCGCTCCCTGAGCCCCGGCGCCCGGGCCCTCCACGCGGCTTGCACTCGATGGGGTCGAGTGCCAGAATGGCGTTAGCACTCTCTTACTCGGAGTGCTAAACCCAACGTCTACGTCCAGGAGGGACGACAAAACTCATGGCAAAGATCATCGCTTTCGATGAGGAGGCCCGTCGCGGCCTCGAGCGCGGCCTCAACATCCTCGCCGACGCCGTCAAGGTGACGCTCGGCCCGCGTGGTCGCAACGTCGTGCTCGAGAAGAAGTGGGGCGCCCCCACCATCACGAACGACGGCGTGTCCATCGCCAAGGAGATCGAGCTGGACGACCCGTACGAGAAGATCGGCGCGGAGCTCGTCAAGGAGGTCGCCAAGAAGACCGACGACGTCGCCGGTGACGGCACCACGACCGCCACGGTCCTGGCTCAGGCGCTCGTCCGCGAGGGCCTGCGCAACGTCGCGGCCGGCGCCGACCCCATCTCGCTCAAGCGCGGCATCGAGAAGGCCGTCGCCGCGATCACCGAGGAGCTGCTCACCAGCGCCAAGGAGATCGAGTCGAAGGAGCAGATCGCCGCCACGGCATCCATCTCCGCCGCTGACCCCGCGATCGGCGAACTGATCGCCGAGGCGATCGACAAGGTCGGCAAGGAGGGCGTGGTCACCGTCGAGGAGTCGCAGACGTTCGGCACCGAGCTCGAGCTCACCGAGGGTATGCGCTTCGACAAGGGCTACCTCAACCCGTACTTCGTGACGGACCCCGACCGCCAGGAGGCGGTGTTCGAGGACCCCTACATCCTCATCGCGAACCAGAAGGTCTCCAACATCAAGGACCTGCTGCCGATCGTCGACAAGGTGATCCAGGACGGCAAGGAACTCGTCATCATCGCCGAGGACGTCGAGGGCGAGGCTCTCGCGACGCTCGTGCTGAACAAGCTCAAGGGCATCTTCAAGTCGGTCGCCGTCAAGGCTCCCGGCTTCGGCGACCGCCGCAAGGCGCAGCTGCAGGACATCGCGATCCTCACCGGCGGACAGGTCATCACCGAAGAGGTGGGCCTCAAGCTCGAGAACGCCACGCTCGACCTGCTCGGCCGTGCGCGCAAGGTCATCGTCACCAAGGACGAGACCACGATCGTCGAGGGTGCCGGCGAGGCCGACCAGATCGAGGGTCGCGTCACGCAGATCCGTCGCGAGATCGAGAACACCGACAGCGACTACGACCGTGAGAAGCTGCAGGAGCGCCTCGCCAAGCTCGCCGGCGGCGTGGCCGTCATCAAGGCGGGTGCGGCGACCGAGGTCGAGCTCAAGGAGCGCAAGCACCGCATCGAGGACGCCGTCCGTAACGCGAAGGCGGCCGTCGAGGAGGGCATCGTCCCCGGTGGTGGCGTCGCGCTCATCCAGTCCGGCACGAAGGCGCTCGACGCTCTCGAGCTGACGGGTGACGAGGCGACCGGTGCCAGCATCGTTCGCGTCGCGATCGAGGCTCCGCTGAAGCAGATCGCCCTCAACGCCGGCCTCGAGCCGGGTGTCGTGGCGAACAAGGTCTCCGAGCTCCCCGCGGGCCAGGGCCTCAACGCCGCCACCGGCGAGTACGGCGACATGTTCGCACAGGGCATCATCGACCCGGCGAAGGTCACGCGCTCCGCGCTGCAGAACGCCGCGTCGATCGCCGGTCTCTTCCTCACCACGGAGGCCGTCGTCGCCGACAAGCCCGAGAAGGCCTCCGCTCCCGCGGGCGACCCGACGGGTGGCATGGACTTCTGATCCATCCCGCATGACAGAACGCCCCCGGCTTCGGCCGGGGGCGTTTCTGCGTTCCCGGCCGACGGAGGAGGAGTCCGCCGGCCGGGCGCGGGGTCAGCGGAACAGGCCCGCCGAATACTGATCGGCATCGGCGTACTGGGTGGCCGCGGAGCCGAGAGCGGTGCCGATCGACTCGAGCACCTGCTCGACGTGGGCGGCGGCACCCCGCCACTGCTCGGCGCAGCCCTGGAAGGCGGTGGCAGCCCCGCCGACCCATGACGACTGCAGCTGTGTGAGCTGCGCCATGAGCGTGCTCGACTCGCTCTGCAGGCGGGTCATGGTGGCGAGTGCCGCCGTCTGGGCGGCCTGGACGGCTTCGGTGTCGACGGTGAAGACGGACATGAGGGGTTCCCCTTTCGTTGGTGCTCCGACCGTAGGCGCAGCACATGCCGCGACGGATGCCCGCGAGCCCGGACCGCCCGGTGGCGGGGACAAGTTTCGTTTGAGGGTTGCTGTGCAGGGAGCCTGGCCGGCGCCGTCAGAGGTCGAGCGGCTCGATCGGCTGGGTGTCCTCGAGCAGGTGCTCGGGCGTCGCCCGCGCCGGAGCCAAGGGGAGGGTGACGGTGAACGTCGCGCCGCCGCCCTCGGTCTCCGCGACCGAGACCGAGCCGTTCAACGCCTTCATGATCGACGCGACGATGGCGAGACCGAGTCCCGAGCCGCCCGTCTCGCGAGCGCGCGACGTGTCGGCACGCCAGAAGCGCTCGAAGATCTGCTCGCGGATCTGCGGAGGGATCCCTTCGCCGTGGTCGACGATCGAGATGCTCGCCGTGCCGCGCACGCGATTCGAGTCGACGACGATCTCGAGCGGCGAGTCCTCGGGCGAGAACCGTCGCGCGTTGCCGAGCAAGTTCGTCACGACCTGGCGCACCTTGTTCTCCTCGCCCAGAGCGATGGGCGGGGTGCGCACCGGCTGGTCCGGCTGCTCGGTGAAGTCGATCGCCGGCATCTGCTCGGTCGGGGTCGGCGTGGGCGTCGTGCGGGGGCGGCGGCGCAGCCGCGCCAGGGTGGCGCGCGGGAGGCTGCGCGTGGGGGGCGGCGGGGCCGGCACGGGAGCGATGCGGACCGATGCCGTCGTGGGCTGCTCCGCCGTGCGGTCGATCACGGTCACGGTGCGGCCCGGCGCGGCCGCGCGCAGGTCGAGTGCCGCGTCACGGGCCACCGGCCGGAGGTCGATCGGCACGATCTGCGGCTCGCGCTCCTCGTCGAGCCGCGCGAGAGCGAGCAGGTCCTCGACCAGCACGCCCATCCGGATCGCCTCCTTCTCGATGCGCTCCATGGCTCGCGCCGTGTCCTCCTCGCCCTGGATGGCTCCCATCCGGTACAGCTCGGCGTAGCCGCGCACGCTGACCAGCGGCGTACGCAGCTCGTGGCTGGCGTCGCCGATGAACCGGCGCATGTGCTGCACGGTGCGCTCGCGCTGGGCGAGCGAGCGGTCGACCCGGTCGAGCATGGTGTTGATCGCGCCGTTGAGGCGGCCGACCTCGGTCGTCGGCTCCAGATCGGTCAGGCGCTGGCTGAAGTCGCCGGCTGCGATCGCCATCGCTGTCGCCTCCACCTGGCCCAGCCGCCGGAAGGTGAGTGTCACCAGCCCCCGGGTCGCGAGTGCCGCGATGAAGATCGTGATGAGCGCGATCGTGATGTAGATGCCGAAGTACTGGCCGAGGATGCGGTCGACCTCGACCAGGGGCATTGCCACGACCTGGATGTACAGCGCGCCGCCGTCGGCCGGCACGATAGCCACCATGGCGCGGTAGACGCTGCGGTCGGCTCCGGGCAGATCCCACGCCTCGCCCTCGTCGGCCTTCGCCTTCTGCAGCGAGTACTCCGACGGGAACAGCGGCGCCGCCTCGGCATCCGATTCGCCCGCCGTCGCGACGAGCACGCCCTCAGCGTCGTAGATGGCCACCGAGAAATCGCGGGGGGTGTCGGTGCGCGTGTACGTCGTTTGTCCGTCGACGGTCGAGGTGTCGAAGTAGCGGTCGACGAGCGGCGTGGAGACCAGCCCCGGAAGCTGCGCATCGATGTTCTGCACGAGCGCGGTGCGCAGGATGGGCACGGTGCCGACGCCGGCGACGAGCAGGCCGAGCGCGAGGACCGCGACCGTCACCCCCGTGACCTTCGCGCGCAGGCTGATCCGGCGCCACCAGGAGGTGACCGCGTCGGGCTGGGTCGCCATGCGGTCCTCTCGTTCGTGGCGTGGATGCGGGGGCGTGTCCGCCGTCGTCAGGCGGACTTGCCGATCTTCAGCATGTAGCCGAAGCCGCGCTTGGTCTGGATGAGCGACTCCTCGGTGTGGGGGTCGATCTTGCGGCGCAGGTACGAGATGTAGCTCTCGACGATCCCCGCGTCGCCGTTGAAGTCGTACTCCCAGACGTGGTCGAGGATCTGCGCCTTCGACAGCACGCGGTTCGGGTTCAGCATGAGGTAGCGCAGCAGCTTGAACTCGGTCGGGCTGAGCTCGATCGGCACCTTGCCGACGTGCACGTCGTGGGTGTCCTGATCCATCGACAGCTCGCCGGCGCGGATGATCGACTCCTCGTCGGCCTGCATCGTGCGGCGCAGGATCGCCTGGGCGCGGGCGACGATCTCGTCGAGGCTGAACGGCTTGGTGACGTAGTCGTCGCCGCCGGCGTTGAGTCCCTCGATCTTGTCGTCGGTGCCGTCCTTCGCCGTGAGGAAGAGGATCGGCGCGGTGAATCCGGCGCCGCGCAGGCGCTTGGTGACGCTGAAGCCGTTCATGTCGGGCAGCATGACGTCGAGGATGATGAGGTCGGGCTCCTCCTCGAGCACGGCCGAGATGGTGGCCGCGCCGTTGGCGACGGTCTTCACCTCGAAGCCCGCGAAGCTGAGACCGGTGGAGAGCAGGTCGCGGATGTTCGGCTCGTCGTCGACGACCAGAATTCGTGCAGCTGTCATGACCCCATTATGGTGACTCAGCCGATGGTCCGGCTGATCATTCGCCGGTGCGCCCGGTCTCCCTGCGCCCTCCCGTCGCACGAACGGCTGCTCTGAGCGCTGAGACGAGCCGTTCGCGCGACCGGAACCGGCGGAGGGAGCCGTTGGTGCGACCGGAGCGGGGAGTGAGGGTCAGCGGAGGGCGGCGCGGACGCGGCCCGTCAGCACGTCGGGGCGCGCCAACAGAGCCGCGGTGACCTCGATGACGGTCCAGCCGGCCGCCCGCAGGCGCGCCATGCGCTCGACGTCGGCGGCGTAGTGGGCGGCGTGCACGGTGCCGTGGTACTCGATCGCCGTTCGTCGATGCGGGTACGCCAGGTCGAGGCAGGCGAGGAAGCGGCCGTCGTCGTCGAACACATCGACGTTCAGATCGGGCTCGGGAAGGCCTGCCGCGAGAAGGATGCACCGCACATGCGACTCGCGCGGCGACCAGGAGTCCTCTCGGATGAGTTCGAGCGCCTGCCGCAGCCGCGGATTGCCGACACGGCGCCCGGCATCGACAGCCGACCGCAGCTCGTCCCGGGTCGTGAGCGGCGGGCGTCCCACGTGACGCCGCCCGACGCCCGGTCTCCTCACGCGGCAGAAGAAGTCGCCGAGGGCCACGAGGTCGGGGAGGGCGAGGCGACCGAGACTCGCCCACGTACTCGCCGGCGATGTCGCTCGCACCACGCCACGCGTGATGATGTCGCTCGTCGCGGGACTCGCTCGGTGCCCGACGATCCCCGGCGCTCGGGGCAGCGGCGCGGCGCCGAAGATGCTCACGTGCACCGGGAAGCCCACGGAAGGATCACCGTCGAGGGGAAGAGGCGCACCCCAGATCGCTGCCGCCGTCTCATGACTGAAGAACTGCGTGTCGAGCATCCGGGGGAGCCATGCCCGGGCAGCCGCCCGTCGGGCCTGCTCCTGGCGCATGAACGAATCGTCGGAGAGGGACCGTTCGTCGGGAAGAACGCGCACGCCGCGGAACGGGCGTTCGAATCGCGGATGCCGAAGGGTGCCCCGCTGCACGCCGAGGTCGCGAGCATCGGCCACCCCGAACACCGAGCCGAGGTCGCGCGGAAGCGGTTCCGGGTTTCGCATCCCGCGACTCTGCCATGCCCGCGCCACGCCCCGGCGGCGCTCTCCACAGCCCCTGTTCCGGTCGCACGAACGGCTGTTCTGAGCGCGGAGAAGAGCCGTTCGTGCGACCGGAAGCGAAGCGAGAAGCCAGCGGGCGATCAGGCGGCGGCGAGAGCGTCGGCGTCGAGGATCGTGTAGCTGTAGCCCTGTTCGGCGAGGAAGCGCTGGCGGTTCTGCGCGTAGTCCTGGTCGACGGTGTCGCGCGCGATCAGCGTGTAGAAGCTCGCCGTGTGACCCGACTGCTTCGGGCGCAGCAGACGTCCGAGACGCTGCGCCTCCTCCTGCCGCGAACCGAACGACCCCGACACCTGGATGGCGACGGATGCCTCGGGCAGGTCGATCGAGAAGTTGGCGACCTTCGAGACGACGAGCAGCTGGATCTCGCCCTCACGGAACTGACGGTAGAGGTCTTCACGCTCGTCGACGGGGGTCGCCCCGGTGATCTGCGGCGCGTTCAGGGCCTGCGACAGCGTCTCGAGCTGGTCGAGGTACTGCCCGATCACCAGGATCTGCTCGCCGGGATGCTTCGCGATCAGCTCGCGCACGGCATCGATCTTCGCCGGCGCCGATGCGGCCAGGCGGTACCGTTCGTCGTCGGTCGCGGCGGCGTACTCGAGCCGGTCGTCCGGCGGCAGGTCGACGCGCACCTCGAAGCACGCGGCGGGGGAGATGAAGCCCTGCGCCTCGATCTGCTTCCATGGGGCATCGAACCGCTTCGGCCCGATGAGGCTGAACACGTCGCCCTCTCGGCCGTCTTCGCGCACGAGGGTCGCCGTCAGCCCGATGCGTCGGCGGGCCTGCAGGTCGGCGGTTAGCTTGAAGACGGGCGCGGGCAGCAGATGCACCTCGTCGTACACGACGAGACCCCAGTCGAGAGCGTCGAGCAGCGCGAGGTGCGCGTACTCGCCCTTCCGCTTCGCCGTGAGGATCTGGTAGGTCGCGATGGTGACCGGCTTGACCTCCTTCGACTGCCCCGAGTACTCGCCGATCTCCTCCGGCGTCAGGCTCGTGCGCTTGAGCAGCTCGTCGCGCCACTGCCGCGCCGACACGGTGTTCGTCACCAGGATGAGCGTGGTGGTCTTCGTGGCCGCCATCGCTCCGGCACCGACGATGGTCTTCCCGGCGCCGCAGGGGAGGACGACGACACCCGAGCCGTCCTTCGAGAACGCGTCGACGGCATCCTGCTGGTACGGACGGATCTTCCACGTGGTCTCGGCGAGCTCGATCTCGTGTGGGGTGCCGGGGGTGTAGCCGGCGAGGTCCTCGGCGGGCCAGCCGATCTTCAGCAGCTCCTGCTTGATCTGTCCGCGGGCCCAGGCGTCGATGACGAACGTCTCGGGGGAGGGGTGGCCGACGAGCAGCGGCTGGATGCGCTTGTTCGCCGCGACCTGGGTGAGCACGGCGGCGTCGGTGGACCGCAGGATCAGCAGCCCCTCGTCGTCGCGCTCGATGACCAGGCGGCCGTAGCGGTTCACCGTCTCCCGCAGGTCGACCGCGACCGACGGCGGCACCGGGAAGCGCGACCAGCGGTCGAGGGTCTCGAGCATGTCGTCGGCGGTGTGGCCGGCGGCCCGCGCGTTCCACAGTCCGAGCCGGGTGATCCGGTAGGTGTGGATGTGCTCCGGAGCGCGCTCGAGCTCGGCGAACACGGCGAGTTCGTGGCGGGCGCTTTCGGCGTCGGCGTGGGCGACTTCGAGTAGCACGGTGCGATCGCTCTGGACGATCAGGGGGCCATCAGACATAGCTGACCATCCTACCCGCGCGGGGTGTGACCGGCCTCAGGTTTCGACGACCGACGCCGAGCGGATGCTCGACACGGGCAGCGTGCGCTCGACGTCGGCCGCCCGGTCGCGGCCCCGCAGTCGCCCGCCACCGAGACCGGTCGCCTCGAGCTCCAGGTCGCGGGTCGAACCGTCGGGCATCGCCACCGTCACCCGCAGGAGGGCGCGAGCGCGCACGGCCGCCTCGAGTTCGCGCCCGAGCCAGGCGGCGTCGGCATCCGGCCCGCGGTGCTCCCGCAGTCGTGCGATGAGGGGACCGTAGTCGACCACGGCCGCCGTGGCGGGGGCGTCGCCAGCGCGCTGACGGTCGGCGACGATCGGTGCGCCGTCGGCGCCGATGAGGGTGGCGGGATAGCGGGCGTCGACGAGCGCGCCGTGCACGGTGTCCCGACCGACGTGGGTGGTCAGGGAACCGGTGTGACGCACGAGTCCCAGGGGCTTGAGAGCCTGGTCGACGGCGATGGCTCCGAGCAGGTGGTCGTCGGCACTCTCGATGCGCGTGCTCCCGGTCTCGTCGTCGGTCGACACGCGCACGAGGCCGTGGCGCGCGGCGGCGCGGGTGACGAGATACGACAGCGGCTGCGGGATGCCCGTGAGCGAGAGCGTGCCGAGGAAGTCGTGAATCGACCGCTCGGTCTCGCCGAGGATGAGCGCCCGCGTGACGGACTCGTCGGTGAAGCGGTAGGACGACGCCTGTGCCGCCGATTCCCGCACGGCCATCGTGCGCAGCCGGACGTCGAGCTGCGGAGCGAGGGGCCCGGGGGCGATCGCGGTGAGGTCGTTCTGCAGGAAGATGCGGTCGACCTCCGCGGGGAGGAGGGCGAGGAGCGCGGCGGGGTCGGCGTCGCGACCCGCACGGAGGGGCGCTGCCCACGGCGGTTCGGAGCCGTCGTCGGCGACCAAGCCGAGCAGGCCCGCGACCTCGAGCAGCGCCGCGCTGCGCTGCGGCCACTGCGGGTCCCACGGGTGCGCGCCGACCCACGTCGACGGGGGCGTCCATCCGCCCTCGGGGGTGCGCAGGCCGCGCGGCAGCCGTGCGCGGAACGCCGTCGCGACGTGCATCCACCGTTCCGCCGCCGAGGAGCGCAGCCAGGATTCGCCGGTGTCGGTGACGCGCAGGCGGCGTGCGCCGGCCACGGCGAGTTCGGCGTGCACGGCGAGGTCGAGGAGCGCGTCGATGCCGTCGATCGGGACTCCCGCCTCGTCCAGCTGTCGCTTCTCGGCGGCCGTGAGGGTCCCCCCGGCGAGGAGGCCGAGGGGAGCGTCGCGGGTGAGCAGGAGCAGGTCGGCCAGGCGGGCGACCGTGGTGAAGGCGCGCTCCGCGGCGTGTGCGGCGACCGGATCCGATGACGCTCCGGTGGGCGTCTCGTCGCGGGGGTCGGCGGGGGCCGGGCGTCCGGCGAGCACCGTGCTCACGGGAGGCCACGGCGAGCCGTCCGGTTGCAGGAGCGCCAGAGAGGTGAGCGCCGCGCGGTGCTCCCCGGCGTCGCCGCCGCGGTCGGCCCGCACGAGGGCGATGGCCTCGGCAGCGGTGAGCGCGGGCAGCGCGCGCTGGATCGAGGCAGGATCGAGGAGGGCCTCGGCAGCGTCGAAGAAGTCGTGCCAGCCGGGGTCGGCCCGCACCCCGCGGGCGCGCAGGAGCCGGTCCAGCTGCTCATCGCTCGTGGCCGCGAGGTCGTCGGCCAGCGGGCGCGCGTGCGTGCTCATGTCGACGCCCTCAGGATCGCGATGCGCGACCCTTGCGGATGAAGCTCATCACGAGCAGCGCGATGATCATGGCGAATGCCAGCGGCAGGCCCCAGTAGGGGATCGCGGCGACGACCGGCCAGAGCCCCTCGCCGAAGTCCTTCTGGTCCATGCCGACGGCCGTGCCGATGATGATGACGAAGAAGCAGATCACGGATGCTGCGGCGATGCCGAGCGCCGTGAAGGCCAGGAAGCGATCCAGTCGTCGGATCGGAACATCCGGCTGGGAGTTCTGCGTGCTCATCCCTCTCACCCTACCCGCGCGCGCGGACGTCGAGCTCCGTCATCGTCACCGACCGGTAGGCTGGCAGGGGTCGCGCACACGCGCGATCTCTGCTCCGCACGACTCAGCGAGGTTCTCCCATGCCCACCGGCAAGGTCAGGTTCTACGACGAAGACAAGGGTTTCGGCTTCATCGCCTCCGATGACGGTCAGGACGTCTTCCTGCACGCGTCCGCCCTGCCCGCCGGCGCGTCCGTGAAGGCGGGGGCCCGTGTCGAGTTCGGGGTGGCCGACGGCAAGCGCGGACTGCAGGCCCTCTCGGTGCGCGTGCTCGAGGCGCCCGTCAGCCTCGCCAAGGCCAAGCGCAAGCCGGCCGACGACATGGCGATCATCATCGAGGATCTCGTGAAGCTGCTCGACGGCATCGGCGGCGACCTGCGTCGCGGCCGATACCCCTCGTCGAGCCACGGCCGCAAGATCGCCGCCGTTCTGCGCAAGGTCGCTGATGACCTCGAAGCCTGAGCCCGACGAGCGCCTCGTCGGCGCCCATGATCTCGCACTGCAGGCGCTGCGCGAGATCACCCCTGCATCGACGATCGGCCCGGCCGCCGGGTACTTCGTCGAAGACGACGGCACGGTGTCGTTGCGTTTCGAGAACCGACTGGCGGGCTATCCCGGCTGGTACTGGATCGTGACCGTGGCTCGCGTCGACGACGACGAGCCCACCGTGCTCGAGGCGGAGTTGCTGCCCGGCGATGGTTCGCTGCTGGCCCCGGAATGGGTGCCGTGGGCGGAGCGTCTGGCCGAGTACCGCGCGCACCAGGCGGAACTCGCCGAGCAGAGCGCGGCGGCGGCTGCCGATGATTCGGGATCGGATGCCGAGGACGGCACCGAGGACGACGAGTCGGATGACCTCGACGACGAGACCGACGACGTCGAGGACGACCTCGACCTCGACGACGAGGAGGACGACGAGGACGACGAGATCGATGGCGTCGTGTCTCCCCGGCTGCACGCCGGCGATCTCGACGGGGTCGACATCGACGAGCTCGACGACTCCGTCGAGTCGGACGAGGACGACGACGCGGACGACGACGAGGCGGACGACGTTGAGACCGACGACGACGACGTCGAGAGCGACGCGGACGACGAGGACGAGACCGACGACGTCGCGGACGACTCCGCAGCGGAGGGCGACGACTCCGAGGAGGAGTGAGTCCCCGGGGGCCCGGGAAGGCGCGGGTCGACGACCCGCGCCCCGCGGTCAGGACCCGAGGTTCTCGAGCACGTAGTCGAGCGAACGGATGAGCTGACGCACGTCGTCGGGCTCGATCGAGACGAACGTCGCCACCCGCAGCTGGTTGCGACCGAGCTTGCGGTAGGGCTCGGTGTCGACGATGCCGTTGGCGCGCAGCGTCTTCGCGACCGCGGCGGCGTCGACGCTCTCGTCGAAGTCGATCGTCACGACCACGGGGGAGCGGTGCGCGGCGTCGGCGACGAAGGGCGTCGCGATGTCGGATGCCGTCGCCCAGTCGTAGAGCAGACCCGACGACTCCGCCGTGCGCTCCGCGGCCCAGGCGAGGCCGCCGTTGTCGCGGATCCACGACAGCTGGCTGTCGAGCAGGTGGAGGGTGGCCAGCGCGGGGGTGTTGAGCGTCTGGTTCAGGCGCGAGTTGTCGAGCGCATTCTTGAGGCTCAGGAACTCGGGGATGTAGCGGTCGGAGGCGGCGATGCGCTCGATGCGCTCGATGGCCGCCGGCGACACGGCCGCGAACCACAGGCCGCCGTCGGATCCGAGGTTCTTCTGCGGGGCGAAGTAGTAGACGTCGGCCTCGGCGGAGTCGAACTCGATCCCGCCCGCGGCGCTCGTCGCGTCGATCACGGTGAGCGCACCGTCGGTGTCGACGCGGCGCACCGGTGCGGCGACCCCGGTGGACGTCTCGTTGTGCGGCCATGCGTAGACATCGACCCCGTCGACGATCTCGGCGGCCACGGCGGTGCCGGGCTCGGCCTTGCGCACGTCGGGCGCATCGAGCCAGGGTGCGCCGGCCGCGGCGGCGAACTTGCCGCCGAACTCGCCGAACACGAGGTTCTGGCTGCGGCGTTCGATGAGACCGAACGCCGCGGCGTCCCAGAAGGCGGTCGATCCGCCGTTGCCGACGACGATCTCATACCCCTCGGGGAGGCGGAAGAGCGCCGCGAGCTGCTCGCGAACGCTGCCCACGAGGTTCTTCACCGGCGCCTGGCGGTGCGAGGTGCCGAGGATCGACGCCCCCGCGGTGACGAGCGCCTCGAGCTGCGCCGCGCGCACCTTCGAGGGACCGCAGCCGAAACGGCCGTCGACGGGCAGGAGGTCACGGGGAATCTCGATCGCCATGCGTCGATTCTAGGGGGAGCGCCGACGCCCGCCCACCGGGGAGCGGGGCCCGATGTCGGCCCGGGAATGTAGGCTTGCCTAAGAACCTCGGAGGGCCAGCACATGACGGATCTGATCGACACCACGGAGATGTACCTCCGCACCATCCTCGAACTCGAGGAGGAGAACATCGTGCCGCTGCGCGCTCGCATCTCCGAGCGTCTCGGCCACTCCGGGCCGACCGTCTCGCAGACGGTGGGTCGCATGGAGCGCGACGGTCTCGTGGTCGTCTCCGAAGACCGCACTCTCGAGCTCACCGACGCCGGCCGCCGCAAGGCCGTCGACGTCATGCGCAAGCACCGGTTGGCGGAGCGCCTGCTCTCCGATGTGATCGGTCTGGACTGGGCCTTCGTGCACGAAGAGGCCTGCCGCTGGGAGCACGTGATGAGCGAGCAGGTCGAGCGTCGCCTCGTCGAGCTGCTCGGGCACCCCACCGAGTCGCCGTACGGTAACCCCATCCCCGGGCTCGACCAGCTGGGCGACATGCCGGCGCGCACGTTCGACGAGGGCGTCATCGGGCTCGTGCAGAAGCTGAACGCGGCGGGCGAGCCGGTCGACGGCACGGTGCGGCGTCTCGCCGAGCCCGCGCAGGTCGACCCGGAACTGCTGGAGCAGTTGCGCGACGCCGGGGTCATGCCGGGCGCGAAGGGCGACTTCCGCTTCAACGAGGGCTACGTCCTCATCCGCATGGAGGGCCGCGACGAGGGCCTGGAGCTGCCGGTGGAGCTCGCGTCGCACATCTTCCTGGTCGGCGAACCCGTCTGATCGGCGGCTGCGTCCCGCCGCACCGGTGATTGCCAGGTTCGCAGGGTGACACGATCGTTATCTTCCGGTAACCTCGGACAGGTCGTCGGAGAGCCCCTCACCGATGACCCGCGTCGATTGCCTTCCGGCTCGTCGTCGTCGCGGTGAGAACGCACAAAGTACCCGAGATACATTCGTGCCACGAGAGCAGAGTGCCGACGAGCCAGCGCTACCCGAGCGCTCAGGCGCTGGAGGATCAGGTTTTGGTCGCAGACAAGAATTTGCCCGCACAGACAACGGAAGACCGAGCGATCGCTCGTCGCGACGGAGCACGAGCCGCATCCCGCGCGGTGGTCAAGCCGCTCCGCTCGATCTTCATCTTCGGAGCTGTGGGGGCGCTCGTCGCCGCTGTCGCTCTCCCGGCGTACGCCGCGACGAAGCCGGCCGAGGCGTCCACGACGACGGTGCAGCAGCTCGCCGCGGTCGACGCGCAGTCGCTGGTCGTCGCCTCCGAGGCGACCGCCGCGCCGATGAACCGCGGAACCTTCACGGCGACCACGCCCGAAGAGATCGAGAAGAAGAAGGCCGAAGAGGCCGCCGCCGCTCGTGCCGCCGCTGCCGCCAAGGCGGCCGCCGTCGCATCGGCATCCTCGTCTGCGTCCTCCGGCAAGTTCAACACCGCCGGGTACGCGCTCGTCGCGCCCGGCTCCGGTGAGGTGCGCTACCCGCTTCCGATGGGCTCCTGGCACGTCAGCCGCACGATCGGCGGCGGCCACAACGGCGTCGACATGCTCGCTCCCGCTGGCACTCCGATCTACGCCGCCGCCGGCGGTGTCGTGCGCGCGTCGGCCGAGAGCATCGGCGGCTACGGGGTCGCCGTCATGATCGACAGCGTCGTGGGCGGTCAGCGTGTGCAGACCACCTACGGCCACATGATCTACGGCTCCCGCCAGGTGCAGCAGGGTCAGACCGTCGAGCCCGGCCAGCTGATCGGCTACGTCGGCAGCACCGGTCGCTCGACCGCCAACCACCTCCACTTCGAGGTGTGGGTCAACGGCGGGCTCCTCGAGCCGCAGGCGTGGCTCGCCGCCAACGCCGGCTGACGTCTCCGAACACGCCGAGCGTTCACCTCTCGTTTCGCCCCGCACCCTGCGGAATGGGTTAGCCTGATCCCGTCGTCGAACGGGCAGGAGAAGCTGATGGACACGATTCCGAGCATCCGCACCATGGATGCCCTCGGTCGTCACGTCCTTCTGCATCGCCCGCAGGGATGCCGCGGTGCTTCCGCGCGCGAAAGGCGCTGTCACTAGACAGCGCCTTTTCTCGTCTCTGGGGATCTTCCGTCTGCACGGCGTCGTGTGTTCGAGAGTGCCGGGAAGCCGTCCCGGCGGATCGAGAGGATGACGGATGCGCACACTGGTACTGAACGCCGGCTACGAGCCGCTCGCGATCGTGTCGTTCAAACGGGCTCTGGTGCTCGTGATGAACGACAAGGCGACCGTGATCGAACGGGTCGAGGACGATCCCGTCTGGGGGTCGCACGGTGTCTATGACCGTCCGGCCGTGATCGTGCTGGCGCGTTACGTGCGGGTGCCATCCGGGCGTCGCGTGCCCGTCACCCGGCGCGGGGTGCTGCGGCGCGATAATCACCGGTGCGGGTACTGCGGCAAAGCGGCGTCGACGATCGATCACGTGCTGCCGCGCTCGCGTGGCGGCGCCGATTCGTGGGAGAACCTCGTCGCCTGCTGCCTCCGTTGCAACAACGTGAAGAGCAATCGCACGCCCCAGGAGATGCGCTGGGAGCTGCGCTTCACCCCGCGGCCGCCGCACGGCACGGCGTGGACCGTGCGCGGCACCGAACGCAGCGACCCCCGGTGGGAGCCGTACCTCGCGCTCGCGGCGTGACGGCGGGCCGTCCCGTAAGCTGGAGGCTCACGCCCTCGTAGCTCAGCAGGATAGAGCAGCCCTCTCCTAAAGGGCAGGTCGCAGGTTCGAATCCTGTCGAGGGCACCGCGGCCCGAGTCTCACTCCAGGCCCTTCCTCCACAGCTTCGACGGCCACCAGATCCGCTTGCCCAGGTCGTAGGCGAGCGCCGGCACCAGCAGGGAGCGCACGACGAACGTGTCGAGCAGCACCCCGAAGGCGACGATGAAGGCGAGCTGCACGAGGAACAGGATCGGGATGACCGACAGCGCCGCGAACGTCGCGGCGAGCACGAGCCCGGCCGAGGTGATGACGCCGCCGGTGATCGACAGTCCGCGCAGGACTCCCTCGCGGGTGCCGTGCGCGATCGACTCCTCGCGCACGCGCGTCATGAGGAAGATGTTGTAGTCGATGCCCAGGGCGACGAGGAAGACGAAGCCGTAGAGAGGGACGGCCGGGTCGGCACCGGGGAAGGCGAAGATGCCGTCGAAGACGAGGGCCGAGACGCCGAGAGCCGTGCCGAACGACAGCACCGTGGTGAGGATGAGCAGCACCGGCGCGAGGATCGAGCGCAGAAGCAGCATCAGGATCAGCATGATCACCACGAGGATCACGGGGATGATGAGGTTGCGATCGTGGATCGACGCGTCGTTCGTGTCGATCGACGTGGCCGTGACACCGCCCACGAGCGCATCGAGGTCGGCCAGCTCGACGCGCAGTTCGCGAACCGTCTCGGCGGCGGCATCCGAATCCGCGGCATCCGTGAGGGTGGCCTGCAGCAGCACCCGCCCGTCGGCGACCGTCGGGTCGGGCGCGGGCGTTCCGGGAGGCCCCACGGCGGTGATGCCGTCGGCCGTCACCGGGGCGGTGCCGCTGGGCGAGTCGGATGCGGTGATGGCGACCGCATCGACGCCGTCGTTCGCGAGCAGCACGTCGGCGGCATCCTGCAGCGAGTCCTCCGCGACCACCACCGAGGCTGGGCTGCCGGATCCGCCGGGGAAGTGCTCGCCCAGTGCGGTCTGACCGTCTCGCGCTTCGGAAGCGCCGAGCACCAGGTCGGACTGCGGCACCCCCTCGGCGTCGAGCTGGGTGAGCCCGATCGCACCGACGAGCAGCACGAGCGTGGTGACGATCCAGATCACGCGGGGGCGGCGGGAGACGAGGCGCGACAGCGCGGCCCAGAGGCCGGTGGTGCGCATGCCGTGCTCGTCGGCCACGACCTCGGGCTCGAAGCGCGGGCGGCGGGGCCAGAAGACGGCGCGACCGAAGAGCAGCAGCAGCGCCGGCAGCAGGGTGAGCGCCGCGAGCATGGCGAACACGATGCCGATCGCGGCCACCGGGCCGAGCGTGCTGTTCGACTTGAGGTCGCTCAACAGCAGGCAGAGGAGGCCGGTGATGACCGTGCCGCCCGAGGCGACGATCGGCTCGAAGGAGCCCCTCCACGCCGCCATGATGGCCGCGCCCTTGTCTTCGGTCGAGCGCAGCTCCTCGCGGAAGCGCGCGACGAGGAGCAGTGCGTAGTCGGTGGCCGCGCCGATCACGAGGATGAACAGGATGCCCTGGGTCTGACCGCTCAGCAGCAGCACCTCGAACTTGGCCAGCCACCACACCACCAGCAGGGCGACGCACAGGGCGAACAGGCTCGTCGACAGCACGACCACCGGAAGCAGGAGCGAGCGGTACACGAGCACGAGGATCACGAGGACCGCCAGCAGCGCGACACCGAGGAGGAGGCCGTCGATGCCGGCGAATCCGGCGGCGAGGTCGGAGGTGAAGCCCGCCGAACCGGTGAGGAAGACCTCGACACCCTCCGGAGCCGCCGCCCGCAGCGCGTCTCCCAGCTCGGCGGTGACGTCGCGCAGCTCGGCGTCCCCCTCGATGGGGATGAACGCCTGCACGGCGAGACCGTCGTCGGAGACGAGCGCCGGCGACACGTCGTCGGCGACCCCCTCGATCGACGTGCTGTCGGCGACGGCATCCGAGATCGTCTCGACCTGCTGCTCGCTGAGCTCCGTCTCGGACGTGAACACCGCGATCGCGGGGATCTCGTCGCTGTCGCGGAAGTCGCCGAGCAACTCCTGCACCTTCGTCGCGTCGGCCGACTCCGGGAGGTAGGTCGTCTGGTCGTTCGACGACACCTCGTCGACCTTGCCGAACAGCGGGCCGCCCAGCGACGCTCCCACGAGCCAGGCGAGGATCAGCACGACCGGCACGAACACGCGCACCCAGGAGTGACGGCGCGAACGTTCGCGGATCTTCGGCGTGGAGGCGCGTTCGGAGGGCGACATGCGAGGGCCTTTCGTGATGCGGCGGGTCAGGAGACCCAGGCCAGGATGAGGATCATCGTCGCCAGGAATCCCGCGACGTAGTTGAGGAGGATGAATCGGCGCCAGGCACGGTTGGTCCCGCCCGACGTCTCATCGGTGACGCGCCACCAGGGCGCGGCGTTGACGAGGTACGGCACCGCGAGCAGAGCGCCGAGCGGCCCGGGCCAGGGGGTGACGAGCATGAGGACGCCCGCGAGCAGCCAGAGCACGAGGGAGAGGCGCACGGTGGCGCGGGCGCCGATGACCGTGGCGATCGACCCGATCCCCGCCTCCCGGTCGGGCCCGACGTCCTGGACGGCGCCGAACGCGTGCGCCGCCATGCCCCAGAGGAAGAACGCGACGAGGACGAGCACGGTGCCGGTCGAGAACTCGGCGCGCGCGAGGGCGAGCCCGACGACGGCCGGAGTGACGAAGTGCAGGCTCGACGTGACCGAGTCGAGGAAGGGGCGCTCCTTGAAGCGCAGACCGGGGGCGGAGTAGGCGATCACGGCGAACACCGACACCGCGAGCCACGCGGTCGACCAGGCATCGCCGACGACCACGAGGTACACGAGGAACGGGAGGTTCGACAGCGCCGCCGCCCACAGGGTGGGGCGGTGCATGCGGGGCGCGAGCAGCGCTCCCTCGATGCCGCCCTTGCGGGGATTGGCGAGGTCGGATGCGTAGTCGAACACGTCGTTGATGCCGTACATCGCGAGGTTGTACGGCACGAGGAAGTACAGGAACCCGATGACGAGGGTCGGGTCGAGCTCGCGTGTCGTCATCACGTAGGCGGCCGCGAAGGGGAAGGCGGTGTTGATCCAGCTGATC
The DNA here is from genome assembly GCF_963528945.1 of uncultured Microbacterium sp. Lineage (GTDB taxonomy): Bacteria > Actinomycetota > Actinomycetes > Actinomycetales > Microbacteriaceae > Microbacterium. The sequence continues at coordinate 228,889 of NZ_CAURWX010000004.1, read as the reverse complement.
GGCCGCGACGAGAGGAGGATCTGGCCGAGATCGCGTGCCACGGAGGGTCGGGTCGTCGGGGTCATGCCGGCTCCTCTTCGCGAACGGCATCCGCGGGGGCGGACCGGCGACGGCGGAGCAGCGCCCAGAGCGCGGGCAGCAGCAGCGCGCCGGCCAACGGATACGCGAAGTCCTCGATCGGTGCCAGACCGATGCGGATGCCGATGAGGTGCTGGTCGGCGTAGTGGAACAGCCTGCTTCCGATCATCACCGTGTCGAACACCGCGGTCAGCGCGAGCATCACCGCGATGGTGAGCGCGACCCCGGCGGGACGCGGCCCGCGACCGCGCGCCAGCAGCCCGAGCGCGATGGCGAGGACGACCGTGGCCGCGAGGAAGCACGCGGAGAGCTGGAGGTAGGTCATGGCGTGCCTCCGGCGACCTCGGTGCGACGCCGCGCCAGCAGGCGCACGAGTCCGGTGTAGACGACCATGGTGCAGATCACCAGGAAGAGCAGGAAGACGGGCTCCTCGAGCGGCATCTCGGGGGCGAGCACGATGCCGGTGGCGATGAGGGCGTCGCCGCGCAGGAAGATTCCCGACGCGATGCCCGCGACATCCCAGACGAGGAAGAACGCCACGCCGACGACCGTGACCACCGACGCGGCGACCGCATCACGCCAGAAGAACAGGCGGAAGCGTCGGTCGACCAGCAGCATGCAGGCCGTCGAGATCAGCAGCGCGCCGAGGTAGACCGCTCCCATCATCGCGCCCCGGTGGCCGGTGTCGCCGGAACCTCGACGGGCAGGGGGCCGGCGCTGTGGTCGCCGCGGATGCGCTTGAGCACGATCTCCGCACTGATGAGGCACATCGGCACACCCACGCCGGGCGCGGTGGTCGCCCCCGCGTAGTACAGGCCGCCCACGCGCTTCGAGGCGTTCTGCGCCCGGAACATCGCGCTCTGCGACAGGATGTGCGCCGGACCCAGCATCCCGCCGCGCCAGGAGTGGTAGTCGTCGCGGAAGTCCGCCGGGCCCAGGGTCTCCCGCACGACGATGCGCTCGCGGAGGTCGGGCACACCCGACCATTCGGCGATCATGTCGATCGCGGCGTCCGCGGTCTTCTCGACCTCGGGATCACCCGCACCGTCGGAGCCTCCGTGGCCGATGGCCGTGTCGGCGGGCACGGGAACGAGCACGAACAGGTTCTCGTGGTCGTCGGGGGCGACGTCGTCGTCGGTCGCGCTCGGGCGGCAGACGTAGATCGATGCGGGGGAGGGGATGCGCGGATCGGAGCCGAAGATGGCGTCGAAGTTCGCGTCCCAGTCCTCGGTGAAGAACAGGGAGTGGTGCGGAAGCTCGGGGAGCGCGCCGCGCACGCCCAGCATCACGAGCACGGCACCCGGACCACTGGTGCGTCGCTGCCACCACGACTCCGGGTAGGTGCGCAGGTGCGGCGGAAGCAGCGCGGTCTCGGTGTGGTGCAGATCCGCCCCGGAGACGACGATGTCGGCCGCCTCGAAGTGACGCTCGCCGGCGGCATCCGTCCATTCCACGCCGTCGACCCGCGCGTCGCGACCACGGCCGACCGTACGGATGCTCGTGACCGCGGCATCCGTGACGATCCGCGCGCCCGCGTCGGAGGCCAGGGCGCCGATGCGCTCGACCAGCCGCCAGAAACCGCCCTGCGGGTAACTGACGCCCTCATCGAGGTCGAGCGCGCTCATCAGGTGGTACATCGCGGGGGCGGTGCGGGGGTCGGTGCCCAGGAACACCGCCGGATACCCCAGGATCTGGCGCAGCAGGGGGTCGCGGAACCGCTTCGCGGCGAAGGCCTGCAGCCGGGTGCCGAGCAGCGAGAACAGCCGCGGCGCGGCGCGCAGCACCTCGCCGGTGGTCAGAGACGACAGCCGCGTGAACGGGTTGTAGAGGAAGTACTTCTCGGCCATCGCGCTGGCGTGGTGCGCCGAATCGAGGTAGGCCGACAGGGCCTCCGCCGCGCCGGGCTCGCGATCCTCGAACAGGCGAGACACCGCCTCGCGGCCCGCCGGCACGGTGAGCTGCGTCGGCACTCCCGCCGCGCGGGGCGGCTGGAACACGCGGTAGCCGGGATCGAGCAGCGTGAGGTCGAGCTGCTCGTCGGCCGAGGTGCCCATCATCGCGAACCAGTGATCGAAGACCCCGGGCATGAGGTACCACGACGGCCCGGTGTCGAAGCGGAATCCGTCGCGCTCGATGGTGCCGGCCCGACCGCCCACGCGGGCGTTCTTCTCGAGCACGACCACGTCGTGTCCGTCCTTGGCCAGCAGCCCGGCGGTGGCGAGGCCCGCGACACCCGCGCCGATGACGACGACGCGGCTCATCGGGGCTCCACCGCGGTGACGAGGAGTGAACGCATCGCGAGCAGTCCTTTCTGAGGGTCGGGCACGCGCACGCGCCGACGGTAGAGGTCGTCCACAGGGGTGCGGGCCACGCGCCGGGTGAGGGCGGCGAACAGCGCGAGTGCGCTGCGCACGGCGGCCCGCGCATCCTTGGGGAGCAGGGGGATCGATGCCCGGGCATCGTCGAGCTGGCGCTCCACGGTCGCGACCCAGGCGTCACGGTCGGCGTCGGTCAGACGGTCGGCGGTGCCGAGGTAGCTGCGGCCGAGTCGGTCCGTGTCGTCGGCGAGGTCGCGGAGGAAGTTGACGTTCTGGAACGCGGCCCCGAGCTGACGGGCGCCGTGCTCGAGCACCTCCCGCTGGGCGGCGGTCGGGGCGGTGCCCCGCAGGAAGACGCGCAGGCACATGAGGCCCACCACCTCGGCCGACCCGAAGACGTAGCGCGCGTGCGCCGTCGAATCGTAGGCGGCCGGAGCGTCGGAGGGTACGTCGGCGAGCATCGACTCGAAGAAGGGCTGCGTGAGGTCCTCGCCGATCCCGCAGGCGCGGGCCGTCTGGGCGAAGGCGTGCAGGATCAGATCGCTGCTGTACCCGGTGCGCATCGCGCGGTGCGTCTCGGCGATGTAGGTCGTCAGCGCGTCGGCCTGCGCGCCGGCGTCGAGCCCGGCCTCGGCGGCGACGCCGTCGACGATCTCATCCGCGATCCGCACCATCGCGTAGATGTTGCGGATGTGCTGACGGTGCCGACGGCCGAGGAGCTTCGTCGCCATCCCGAACGAGGTCGAGTAGGCGCGGATCACGCCCGTCGTCGCGATCTCGGCGGTGCGGCTGAAGCGGCGCAGCGAAGCGTCGTCCGCTCCGGCGGGTGCGGCGCTCACGACCGCCGTCCCTCGACCCGGGCGAGCAGGGTGCGCAGGCACGTCACGACATCCCCCGACATGGTGCGCGTCTCCTCGGCAGCGGTCAGGATCTCGGATGCCGCGGCCAGCTCGTCCAGCACGAGGCTCTGCACGAAGCCCTCCGCGCCGCACTCGCGGAGAAGGCCGCGCAGGTGCATCCCCTCGTCGGCACTGAGGTCGGCGGAGCCGAATCGCGGTGCGACCTTCGACCATGCCGTGGTCATGCGCGCGTAGGCGATGATCGCCGTCTCCTTGCCCTCGCGCAGATCCGAGAACGGGTCCTTCCCGTGCGCCTCGGCGTCGCCGAAGATGCAGAGCAGATCGTCCTGCAACTGGAACGCGAGGCCGAGGTGTCGTCCGATCGCGGAGAGGTCTTCCTCGACCTCGACCGAGGCGTCGGCGAGGACGGCGGCCGCTCGCAGGGGGAGCGAGAAGGAGTAGGTCGCGGTCTTGTAGGTGCTCATCGCGAGGATGGTGCGCAGGTCGGGCACGATGACACCGTCGGCGAGACCGACATCGATGTGCTCCCCGGCGACGGTCTCGACGATCGTGTGCTCGATGAGATCGAGCAGGCGCATACGAGCGGAGGTCGATACCCGGGCGCGAGCGAATCCCAGCACGGCCGTCGCCAGCAGCAGGTCGCCCATGAGGATGGCGCTCGACCGCGCCCAGTGCAGGTCGTCGTCTGCGGCGCCGCCGTCGTGTGCCAGCGTGCCGATGAGGTTCGGGCGGCGACGCCGGTAGAGGTCGCCGTCGATGACGTCGTCGTGCAGCAGGAATGCGTAATGCAGCAGCTCGATCTCGGCGGCGATGCCGACCACGGTGTCGGCGTCGCGTCGGCGGGAGTCGGGTGACAGTGCGCGGTGGATGTCGAGCAGCAAGCGCGGGCGGATCAGCTTCCCGCCGGTCGCGTGCGCCGCAGCCGATCGCCAGAGACCGGCGAACGGCTCTCCGTACGCCTCGGCGGCCGTGCTGCGCTCGGCGAAGCGGAGGCGCAGGGCCTCTTCGATCCGGATGCCCTGCTCGTCCTGCGTCGCGATCGCCGTCATCTCACACCGTTCCGTTCGCGCGCAGGCGGGGGAGCTGTTCGGCGAGCCAGGGACTGAAGGCGAAAGGGGCCGCGGTGACGGCGGAGGCGGCGTCGGCGGCGTCGACCCACGCCCACTCCGCCACCTCGTCGGCCGACGGCGAGAGCGGACCGGCCAGACGTGCGATGAAGACCGGACACACCTCGTTCTCGACGATGCCGCTCGCGTCGACCGCTCGGTAGCGGTAGTCGGGCAGCGCGGGCTGCACGTCGTCGACGGGGGCGCCGAGTTCCTGCACGGCGCGGCGTCGCACCGCCTCGACCATGTCTTCGCCGGGCTGCGGGTGGCCGCAGAAGCTGTTGGTCCAGACGCCGGGCCAGGTCTGCTTGGAGAGGGCTCGGCGGGTCAGCAGGATGCGGCCCCGGTCGTCGACGAGGTGGCAGGAGAAGGCCAGATGCAGCGGGGTGTCGCGCGTATGCACCTCGCTCTTCGGGAGCGAGCCGATCGCCGTCCCGTCCTCGTCGAGAAGAGTCACGTGATCCATGGCATCCTCTGCGTTCATTTCACTAGCTTGGCGAGTAATTAACTTAGCATGAAATAGATCGTTGTGTAACATACTCGCATGGACCACGCTTCCGGCACCACCCCGACCACGGGGGAGTCGTCTCGCGCCTCGACGCTCGAGAGCGCGGCCGGAGTCGACGGTCTGCACCACGGGGCGATCTACGACGTCGAGGCGGCCGATCCGCGCAGCTCGCTCGTCGACCGCTCCGGCGTCGCCCCGGAGGACCTCGAGCAGATCTCGACCCTCATGGCGGCGCTCGGCGAACTGCGCGAGGCGGAGCAGCGGCTCTCTCGGGCATCCCGTCGCTACATGCAGCTGAACGAGACCGACATGCGCGCGCTGCACTATCTGATCGTGTGCGCGAACGCCAAAGCGATCGCCACGCCGGGGGGAATCGCCCAGCACCTCGCGATCTCGACCGCATCGACCACCAAGCTGCTCGACCGGCTGGAGAAGGGCGGGCACATCGTGCGCTCGCCGCATCCCCACGATCGCCGTGCCCTGGCCATCACGATCACCGACGAGACGCGCGAGGCGGCCATGCAGACCGTCGGTCGCCAGCAGGCCCGGCGGTTCTATGCCGCCGCACGACTGACGCGCGCCGAGCGCGAGACGGTCGTGCGGTTCCTGCGCGATATGGCCCAGGAGATCACCCTCCCCGAGGGCGGATGGGCATCGCCCGAAAACGACTGAAGGCTCCCCGGTTGGAGAGCCTTCAACGCGCAATTCCGCGTGTGGTCAGTGTGCTTTGTTATACGCCTCGATGACCGGCGCGGGGATTCTTCCGCGCTCCGAGAGTGAATAGCCGTTGTCGTTGGCCCAGGCGCGGATCGCCGCCACCTCGGGGTTCCGCGCCGGGCGCTTCCGCGACGACGATGAGGAGGAGGAGGAGGATCGCGGCGCTCCGCCCGACCCCGCGCGGCGTCCCGCGGAGATGTAGGGTTCGAGCGCCTCGCGCAGCTCCCTCGCGTGCTCCTCGTTCAGGTCGACCTCCCAGGCCTGCCCGTTGAGGGAGAAATGGACCGTCTCCCCTTCGCCGACCTCGAGGACGCTGCCGTCGATATCGTCGACCAGCTGATGCACAATTCTTCTCGCCATGAGGAGGACAGTACCGCGCATAGGGAAATGCGGCAAGAATTGCCGCGAATTGCGGTTCGATATGAGCGTCGACTCAAATGTGATTCGAACGGGAATTGGTGCGCGATCAGGGCAGGAGGCCCGCGCGCCGGGCGCGCACGACGGCGGCATGACGGGTCGACGCGTCGAGCTTCGCCATCGCGGTGCCGATGTACGCCTTGACGGTGCTCTCGCGCAGACCCAGCTCGGCGGCGATCTCACCGTTGGTGGCGCCGAGCGCCGCACAGGCCAGAACGTCGGTCTCGCGCGGCGACAGGCGCACGACCGGCACCGTCCCAGTGTGCGCGGGCGCGCGATCGTCTCCGGCGAGGTCGAGCAGCCTCCGCTCGACCGCCGCCAGGCGAGCCCGCAGTCCCTCGTCGTCGACCGATGCGCTGATGCCGCGAAGCTCGGCGAAGGTCTCGCGCAGCTGCTCCTGATGCGGCGCCGTGGGGGAGGCGAGCGCCCCCGCCGCGCGCAGCCGACGCTCGACCTCGTCACGGATACGCAGCTCGTCGGCGAGGGCCTGGGCGACCTGCATGGCGGGAGCGGTCGTGATCCCGGCGACGGGCTCCGTGTTCCAGGCCCCCGCGTAGAGGACGCCCCGCGAGCGCCCCTCGACGACGATCGGGAGGGCGAGAAGTGTACGCAGGCCTTCGCCGAGCACGAAGACGTCGTAGTCGTGGGTGATCTGCTGCGACGAGCCGTAGTCGCTGGTCATGCGCGGGCGGAGTTCCATCATGGCCCGCCCGCCGAGACCGCGTTCGGGGCGGACGCGCAGGCCGTCGAGGCTCCGGGTGCGATTGCCGACGATGGTCGTCACGTGCACGACCCCGTCGTCGAGCAGCCCTCCGAACGCCACGGGGAACCGTGTGCGGCGCGCCAGCTCGCGCACCGCGCGGGCGACGAGTTCGGCGTCCGAGTCGGGCGCGGGGGGTGTGCTCATGCCGTGGTCCTCCGAGGCCGTGCCGTAGGCGGGGGAGCGGGCGGCGGCCGTGTCGACGCGAGAGTACCACCGGCCGCTCGGGTCCCGACGGCCTACTCGTCGGGACCCGAGAGGGGGGAGACCGGGGCGGCCGCTCGTCGCTCGAGGTCGACGAGGAACCTCTTGCGCTCGGGGTGGGCGCCGTAGGGGCCGATCGTGCCGTCGGAGCGGACCACACGATGCACCGGCACGATGATCGAGAACGGGGTCATTCGACAGGCGGTGCCCACCGCACGGGCCGCACCGGGGTGACCGGCGAGCACTGCGACCTCGCCGTAGCTCATCGTCTCGGCCCAGCCGATCTCGCAGACCGTCTCGAGCGCGCGGCGGTGGAAGCCGTCGATGAGGCGCCAGTCGAGGGCGATGTGCGCATCGAACCGCACGGGCTCGCCGTCGAAATAGCGCGAGAGCAGAGCGGAGAGGTCGTCGGCGGCACCGGGGTCGGGTTCGGGCACGGCGCCCAGGCTGCGGGCCACGCCCTCGAGCAGCCACGGGACCGTCGGGTCGTCGGCCTCGGAGAGGTCGAAACGCACGATGCCCCGGTCGGAGAACACGGCCAGCGCATCGCCGAACGGGGTCGGGGCGAAGTCGTAGCGGAAGGTCATGCCTCCATCCTGTCGGTGGGGTCGCCGCGCGGTGCCCTGCCGGGTCGTGCTCCTCCGAGAATCGGAAGAAGAGCCGCGGCGAGGTGGCGGTGCAGGACGAGTGCGAGAGGGCGCGGAATTCGCCCGAAACCCGCCCGGGATACCGGTCGGCGCGCCGGTCGCGCCTAGGGTGGCAGTGTGTGGCGACGAGAAGACAAGTCTGCGGGTGACGCGGCAGCGGCGGCCGCTGTGACGCTCGGCGACCTGCAGCCGTCGAGCACCGGCGTGACGGTGCCGCATGCCGCGGACGCCGAACGCGCGCGCCTCCGCGCCGAGGCGGCGGAGCTGGGCGGGCCCTCGCCTCTCACGGGTTTCCGCGACGCCCCCGAATCGGGCATCGACATCTCCAAGGCGCATCCGGGCAGCCTGCCGCAGTTCATCACCGGTCGGTCCACGCTCCTCTCCAACCTCTTCCGCGACGAGGTCGGTCTGCGCACCGCGCGCCTCGCGGCCGAACGCATCACCGCCAAGAACACCGAGCTGCGCACCGTCCGCGGCATCGAGGCCGTGCACCTCGCCGTCGGCGTCGCGCGCTGGCGCATCGGCGGAGCATCCTTCGCGGCGCCCGTCCTGCTCCGACCGCTGGCCATCCGACGGCACCACTCCGATTTCGAGCTGAAGCTGCAGGGAGCGTTCACCGTCAACCCAGAGCTCGTGCGCATCGCCCGCGAGCACTTCGGCATCACGATCGACGGGCCTGCGCTCGCCGCTCTCGCCTACGACGGCGGCATCTTCAAGCCGCAGCCGGTGATCGACAGCCTGCGCGCGATCACCCGCACGATCGACACCTTCTCGGTCGAACCGCGACTCGTGGTCTCGACGTTCGCCGACGTGGGCGGCGCGATGGCGCGCGACGGGCACCACCTCGACCACCGCATGCTCAACGCCCTCGCCGGTCATGTCGGCGACCGCGAGCAGGTCATGGCGCCCCGCGCCGTGCCGCATCACACGGGTCCCGATGACCGTGCGCCCGCCTCCGACACGCTCCTGCTCGATGCGGACGCCGAGCAGGAGGCGGTTCTGTCGCGCATCACCGCCGGTCACTCGCTGACCGTCGCGACGCTCCCCGGGACCGGCGGAACGCAGACCGTGATCAATGCCGTGGGCGAACTCGTCCGCGCCGGCAAGCGTGTGCTCGTCGTGTCGGCCCGTCGGTCGACCCTCGACGGGGTGCGTCATCGCCTCGCCGGCATCGGACTCGACAGTCTCGCCATCTCACCGGCCTCGGTGCGTCGCGACCTCGTGCGGGCCATCGTCCGCAACGAGAAGGCCACGGCGCCGAAGGCGGGAGAGGTCGACGACGCGCTGGTACGACTGCGCACGGTGCTGCGCGACTACCGCGAGGCCCTGACCGCGCCGATCCACGGCACGCGATCGTCGGTGCTCGACGCGACGCGCGAGCTCACGCGGCTCGCGTCGTTGCCCGTGCCTCCGTCGACCACGGCCAGACTCGGTGCGGATGCGCTGCGCCGCCTCGCCGACGACCGCAAGGATGCCGCCGCCGCGCTCGCGCAGGCCGCGCGCCTGGGGGAGTTCCGCTTCGGTCCGGACGACTCGCCGTGGTACGGAGTGAGCTTCACCTCGACCGAGGATGCCCGTGCCGCCCACACCCTCGCCGGCCGCCTGCACGGCGACAGCGTGCCCGCTCTGCTGGAGCGCGGCTACGAGCTGATCGCCCAGACGCGGATGCGCCCGTTCTCGACCATCCAGGAGTTGGGGGAGTACCTCCGTCTCCTCGAGGGCATCCGCGACTCGCTCGACCGCTTCAGCCCGACGGTCTTCGAGCGTCCGCTCGGCGACCTGATCCAGGCGCACGGCTCGCGCCGCGACGCCCCCGGCATGTCGTCGGCCAATCGTCGTCGCCTGCGCCGCCTGGCCAAGGAGTACGTGCGCCCGGGGGTGCACGTCACCGAGATGCACGAAGCGCTGCTGCGCATCCAGACTCAGCGCACGCAATGGCAGCGCTGCGTCGACGCGGGTGTCGCCCCCGAGATCCCGCTCGGCCTCGGCGAAGTCGCTGCGGCGTGGCAGCGCGTCGACGCGCAGCTCGCCGAACTCGACGTCGCGCTCGGCCGGCGCGAACCCCTCGTCACCCTTCCGGTCGCCCGTCTCGTGCGTACTCTCGCGGGCCTGGCAGCCGAGTCCGACGTGTTCGAGAATCTCGTGGAGCGCGCTCAGCTGCGCGACGAGCTCGCCCTGCTGGGCCTCGAGCCACTGCTCACCGACCTCTCGGTGCGGCATGTGTCGGAGTCGCGGGTCGGCGACGAGCTGGAGTTCGCGTGGTGGCAGTCGCTGCTCGAGCGCGCGTTGCAGGAGAACCGGGCCCTGCTCGGGGCGAACACCGCCGTGGTCGACCGTCTCGAGCGCGATTTCCGCCTGGTCGACGAGGCTCATGCCGCCATGGCGGGGCCGCTCCTCGCCTGGCAGCTCGCCAACCAGTGGCGCATCGCCATCGTCGACGAGCCCGAGGAGTCGGCTCACCTGCGGCGTGCGCTGAAGCAGGCGTCGACCACCACGGCGGAGCTGGTGAGCGCGGCGCCCACGCTCATCGAGACGCTGGCCCCGGTGTGGATCTCGTCGCCCTACCTGGTTCCCGAGATCCCCGATTCCGTCGAGTTCGACACGGTGCTGCTCGTGGATGCCGCGGCGATCAACCTCGCCGAGGCCGTGCCGGCCATCCGTCGTGCCCGCCAGGTGGTCGCGTTCGGCGACCCGGTGACCCAGCGTCCGAGCGCGTTCGAGACGGCCGTCGCCGCCGACGACCCGTGGGAGGCGGAGGTGCCGTTCGACGAGGTCTCGGTCTTCGAGCGCCTGTCCGAGCTGCTGCCCGTGATGACGCTGACCCGCAGCTACCGCGCGGGGGGCGAGGACCTCGCCGAGCTCATCAACGACGCCTTCTACGGCGGCGAGATCGTGTCGCTGCCGTGGGCCGGCTCGTACCTCGGTCGCGGCAGCCTGACGGTCGACTACGTCGAGGGTGGCACGGGTACCCCCGACCCCATCTCGGGTGCCGTCGAGAGCCCCGAAGCCGAGGTGGCGCGCGTCGTCACCCTGGTCGTGGAGCATGCCGTGCACCGGCCGAACGAGTCGCTCATGGTGGTCACCGCGAGCCGGCGGCACGCCGAACGCGTGCGGGCCGCGGTCACCGCCGCCTTCGCCGGGCGCTCCGACGTCGCGGACTTCGTGGCGCGCGACACCGCCGAGCCCTTCGCCGTGCTGACCCTCGAGGAATCGGTCGCCGAGAGCCGCGACCGCGTGATCTTCTCGCTGGGCTTCGGCGTCACCCGGCACGGCCGCGTGCTGAGCGACTTCGGCGACCTCTCGACCCCCGACGGCGAACGCCTGCTCACGGTCGGTATGACGCGCGCCCGCCGCTCGATGGTCATCGTGTCGTCGATCCGTCCCTCGTCGTTCGACGACGGCCGCCTCGAGCACGGCGCCGCGACTCTGATGTCGATCCTCGGCGGTCTGGCCGGACGCGCGCGCGACGCACGTCTGGAGGATCTCGCCGACCCCCTCACTCTCGCCCTGGCCCGTGAGCTGCGTCGTCGCGGAGCATCCGTCGACGTCGACTACCGGGGCCTGCTGCCGCTGGTCGCCCAGCACAACGGCAAGGCCGTGGTCATCGAGTCCGACCCTGAATCTCGCGGGGAGTCGCTGCGCGAGACGCTGCGGCTGCGCCCCCATGTGCTGCGGCGTCTGGGGTGGCACTACGTGCGCGTGCACGCGTTCGACCTGTACAGCGACCCGGCGACGGTAGCCACGCGCATCGCCGAGGTGCTCGGCATCTCGCCCTCCGCCGCGCGGGCCGAGAACGACACCGAGCCCCTCGACCTCGACGGCGCGTGAACGGCGACGGCGACAGCGCCCGCGACGGCGACGGCCCCCGCGGGGGCGAGCATCCGCCCGTCGAACGGCAGCACGTCGAACGCGTGCAGGGATCGCGCCGCGCGCGACTCACGCCGGTCGATGGTACCGATCCCTCGCCGGAGACCGGCGGCGGGGCGCGCGATGAGACGCGGTCGGCGACCCCTCGCGGACCTAAAGGGCCGAACGACGACCGCCTGATGCAAGACGTCCCGCCCCACTACTAGAGCGGGACGGGACGGATGCTCTGCGCGAGCGCCGACTCAGGCGGGCGGGCGCGGCGCGCTGTTGCGCGCCAGCAGGTCGCGGATCTCGACCAGCAGCTCGGCTTCAGTCGCGGCGGCCGGCTCCTCCTGGGGCTCCTCGGCGGGGGTGCCCTTGCGGGCCTCGACCCGCGCCTTGAACGTGTTCATCGGCAGCACGAAGACGAAGTAGACGACGACGGCGACCGCGAGGAAGCTGATGACTGCCGAGATGAGGTCGCCGAGCGGGAACACGACCTCGTTGCCGTAGATGTTCGTCACCTTCGGCCCGAACTCGCCGGTCGCGCTGGCCTCGAAGAACAGGGCCACGAGCGGGTTGATGATGCTGGCGACCACGGCGTTGACGATCGCGGTGAACGCCGTGCCGATCACGACGCCGACCGCGAGGTCGAGCACGTTGCCGCGGAGGATGAAGTCCTTGAAACCCTTGAGCATGGCGAAACCTCCGAAGTGGGGGACGGTCAGGAAGCGGGAGTGCTCGACGTCGACGCCGGGGCGCTGCTGGTCGTCGATTCCTTCTTCGATGATGACGGAGCATCCGACCCGCCCGAGGATTTGGCGCGCGAGTCCGTGCGATAGAAGCCCGAGCCGTTGAAGGTCACACCGATCGACCCGTACTGCTTGCGCAGCGCGCCGCCGCACTCGGGGCAGGTCGTGAGCGCGTCGTCCGAGAAGCTCTGCACGGCGTCGAACTGGTGCCCGCACGACGTGCAGGCATAGGCGTAGGTGGGCATGGTGATCCTGGGGGTTCAGTGTCGCGTGCGCGACAGGGTGAGGGTCTGCGTCGGGGTGACGACGCCGTTCACCGGTTGGTCGTGCACCTCCCGGGGCAGGGAGTCGAGTATCTCGGAATCATAGATGACCGCGTAGACGGGCGGGCATTTCTCCATCGACCCGATGGTCTTGTCGAAGTATCCGCGTCCCCAGCCCATGCGCATGCCCTGGCGGTCGACCGCGGCCGCGGGGACGATCATGAGGTCGACGTCGTTGACGGCGATCGGCCCCAGCACCTCACCGGTCGGTTCGGGGAGTCCGTACAGCCCCTCGGTCACCTCGCCGTCGTCGGTCGCGACCGCCCAGTCGAGCAGGCCGTCGGCCCGGGTCACGGGCAGCAGCACGCGGATGCCCCGGCGCACCGCACGCGTGACGAACTCGCGCGTGCCCGGCTCGGCCGTGGTGGAGAGGAAGCAGGAGATCGACCGGGCGCCGAGCTCGTCGATCAACGCGTCGAGGCGTTCGCCGATCGCGGTCGCCGCGCTGGCGCGCTGCGCGTCGGAGAGAAGTCCGCGCCGCTCGCGGAGTTCGGCGCGCAGTGCGCGCTTCTCGTGCTCGATGTCGTTCGACATGGCTCCGAGTCTACGGGGGTGCCCACCGCTAGGCTGAGGGAATGGGTAGTCAGAAGATGAAGGCCGTCATCCCCGCCGCAGGTCTCGGCACGCGGTTCCTCCCGGCAACGAAGGCGATGCCGAAGGAGATGCTCCCCGTCGTCGACAAGCCGGCGATCCAGTACGTGGTCGAAGAGGCCGCCAACGCCGGCATCGACGACATCCTCGTCATCATCGGTCGCAACAAGAACGCCATCTCCAACCACTTCGACTCGGTCCCCGAGCTCGAGGTGAAGCTCATGGAGAAGGGCGACACGGGCCGGCTCGAGCGGGTCATGCGCTCGAGTGACCTCGCCGACATCCACTTCGTCCGCCAGGGCGAGCCGAAGGGCCTCGGGCACGCGGTGCTGCGCGCCCACACCCACGTCGGCGACAGCTCCTTCGCGGTGCTGCTCGGCGACGACCTCATGGACGAGCGCGACCCGCTGCTCACCGAGATGATCGCCGAGCACGAGCGCACCGGCGCCGCCGTGATCGCTCTGATGGAGGTCGACCCCGACAGCATCCACATGTACGGTGCCGCCGCGGTCGAGGAGCTCGAGGGATCGGACGCTGTGCGCGTCACCGGTCTGGTCGAGAAGCCGGCCAAGGAGGACGCCCCGTCGAACCTCGCCATCATCGGCCGCTACGTGCTGCCGGCGTCGATCTTCGAGATCCTCGAGCGCACCGAGCCCGGCAAGGGCGGCGAGATCCAGCTCACCGACGCGCTGCAGGAGATGGCGGCGGATGCCGACGGCCCCGGAGTCTCGGGCGTGGTGTTCCGCGGCCGTCGTTACGACACGGGTGACCGCGTCGACTACATCAAGGCCATCGTGCAGCTGGCGTCGGACCGCGACGACCTCGGCCCCGAGCTGCGCCCGTGGCTCAAGGAGTTCGCCGAGCGCCTCTGAGGGGCCGGCGGAGGTCGGGGCGCACAATGGATCTGACAGGGGTGGGCATGCGTCACGACAAGGTGTCGCTGCGCCTGATCCGCTCGCGAGACGCGCGACCGCTGCAGACCGAGCTGCTCGAGAACCGATCGTGGCTGCAACGGTGGGAGGCCACCGTGCCGAACGGGGCGGTGTCGTTCGACATGCGGGTGAGCATCCGTCGACTGCTCCAGCAGTACCGCGACGGCGGGGGCTACCCGTTCGTGATGGAGTACGACGGCGAGGTCGCCGGCCAGCTCAATGTCTGGGGAGTCTCGCGAGGATCCCTGTGCTCGGCGACGATCGGGTACTGGGTGAGCGAGCGCTTCGCCGGACGCGGCATCACGCCGACCGCCGTGGCCTTGGCCACCGACGCGTCGTTCGTCGAGTTCGGTCTTCATCGCATGGAGATCTGCATCCGCCCCGAGAACGCGGCCAGTCTGCGCGTCGTGCAGAAGCTCGGGTTCCGGTACGAGGGGCTGCGTCGCCGGTACATCCACATCGACGGGGACTGGCGCGACCACTATGCCTTCGCGCTCACCCGTGAGGACGTGCCGCAGGGAGTGCTCGCGCGGTGGCTGAGCGGTCAGGTGCCGCCCGGCGCCGCCGACGTGCCGCCAGCCGACCGACTCACGCTCTGACCGGGGCATCCGCCGGGCGCGATCGCCCGCGACACGCGCCCCCGGCTCTGGGCGCGGCGGCTCCTGTTCCCTTACCGTTGACCCTATGGACGGGCCGGTGCTGAGCGGGGGAGTGATCGTGCTCGTCGCTGTCCTCCTGTGGATGCTGTACCTGCTGCCCTCGTGGCGTGGACGCTTCCAGTACAACGCCGCCGAGCGCAACGCCGTGCGGCTCAATCAGGCCCTGCGCATCCTCGCCGAGACGAGTGAGACGCCTGACGAGGTGCGCGTCGAGCTCACGGCGCGAACGGCCCTCGCGCAGCAGAAGCTCGCGAAGCGCGTGCAGTCGGAACGTGAGGCGGCGGAACTCGAGCGCCTGCGGGAAGAACTCGCCGCGACGCGCGCCGATCCGGTGATCGCCCGGGCTCGTGCCCGCCGTCGCGTGCGCGCGACCGCGACGGTCACCGTGCTCGTCGGTGTGGTCGTCGCGGGCTTCGGCGTCTGGCAGCTGCTGGCCGCCGGCTCGGCCGTACTGCTGGGGGTGGGCGGTGCGCTCGTGCTCGTCGGCGGCATCGCGTTGCAGCGCATGGCCGCCGTCGCCGCTCGTACCGCCCGTGCCGCCGCCCGCGCCGCCGCACCCGTCGTCGAGCGTCGGGCTGCCCCCGAGATCCACGACCAGGGGCCCGCCGCCCCGACCACCTGGACGCCGCGGCCGCTTCCGGCGCCCCTGGTGTCGACGGCCGGCTCCCGCGCGCAGGCCGCGCGTGCCGAGATCGACGCGCAGGAGGCTCGCCGCAAGGCCGCACGCCTGGCCGAGCTGCGCAAGCGCGCCGAGGAGATCGCGGCGGCGGACGCTCCGGTGCCGCTGCCGACGCCGCGCACGGCGCCCGCAGCGGAGGCATCGCCGTACGCACGCATGGGGCTCGTCGACGACGCCGAGATCGAAGCGCACGTGCGCGACCTGCTGGCGCGTCGGGCCGCCGGCTGACCCGCGCGTCCTGAGGCCGTCCCGCATCGTGATAATGTGGATCTCGGTTACGGGCCTATGGCGCAGTTGGTAGCGCGCCTCGTTCGCATCGAGGAGGTCAGGGGTTCGAATCCCCTTAGGTCCACCACCACAGAAGGCCCCGGTTCTCCCGGGGCCTTCTGCTTTCCTCGGGAGACGCCCTCCCCAGCGAAACACCATTCCCCTCGTGAGACACCACACCTCTCGCGGAGTCTCACGACGAGAGTGGTGTCTCACAGCCGGCGCCTGCTGCCGTCAGCGGGCGGCGAGTCCGGCGAGCAGTTCCAACACGCACAGCGCGGCGAGCCGCACGGTACGACCGTCCGCAGCATCCGCGCTCGCATCGACCTCGGCGAGGTCGGCGCTGACGACGCGGGGGTCGGCCGCGACGCCGCGGGTGAGGGCGCGCACCTCCCACGCCTGCAGGCCGCCGGGCACGCTCGCCGGGCACCCCGGCGCGACCGAACGATCGCAGACGTCCACGTCGATGTCGAGGTGGATGCGGGCATCCGACCCCGCACCCGCGACCTCGAGGGCCTCGCTCACCACGTCGTCCACCCCGCGTCGGCGCAGCTCGTCGAGGGTGATCACTCGGATGCCCCAATCGGCCGCGCGGCGCGCGTACGCGACCGAGTTCGCGAAGTCGGCGATCCCGATCTGCACGATGCGGGTCGGGTCGATGCGCGCGGTGTCGAGGTTCGAGAGCACGGGGGCGTCTTCGACGAGCCGACGCACCGGAGTGCCGTTCGAGACCCCGTCGCGCAGATCGAAGTGCGCGTCGAACGTGATGAGACCGGTCGCCCGGGCGCCGAGGGCCACGGGGTAGGTCAGGGAGTTGTCGCCGCCGAGGGCGATCACGAACGCCGGGTCCAGATCGCGCACGCGCGCGATGACGGATGCCTCGCCCTCGTCGCCGTCCGGATCGTGCACGTCGCCCGCGTCGGCGATGCGCAGCACATCGTTCAGGTCGACGGCGGGCGGGCCCATCAGCGTCGTGCTGTAGCGCAGGAGGGCCTCGCGGATCGCGGCCGGGGTGGCGCCGGCCCCGGTGGGCGAGAGCGAGGTGCGCCACGTCGGCACCCCGAGCAAGACGGCGTCGGCGACGGCCTGCGGATCGACCGCGGGCCAAGATCCGGCGCGCGGCCAGAGCGGGTCGTGCGAGAGGGCCATGTCAGACTCCAGGGATCAGGGCGTGCGCGATCGTGAAGATGGCGAGGCCGGCCAGGGCGCCGACCACGGTGCCGTTCAAACGGATGTACTGCAGGTCGCGCCCCACCATGAGCTCGATCTTCTCGGTGGTCTCGGCCGGGTCCCAGCGCTCGACCGTGTCGGTGATGATCGAGGCGATGTCATGGCGGTAGCGGTCGACCAGGAAGACCGCCGCATCCGACACCCACGTGTCGACGCGGCGCTGCAGGGCCTCGTCGGTGGTGAGACGCTCGCCGACCTCCTGCAGGGCCCGCGCGGCGCGGCGGCGCAGGCCGCTCTGCGGATCGGCCAGGGCAGCCAGCAGGCCGTTCTTGGCCGTGTTCCAGGCTTCGGCGGCGAGGGCACCCACACGCGGGCTGTCGAACAGCGAGGCCTTCGCTGACTCGAGCTTCTCGCGGGTTGCGGGGTCGTGCTGCAGGTTGTCGGCCAGGCGTTCGAGGTAGCCGTCGATCGCGACCCGGGCCGGATGCGCGGGGTCGGCCTGCACCGCACGCACGAACTTCACGGCCTCGCTGTACACCGTGTCGTCGACGAATCGATGCGCGAGCCGGGGGAGCCACGACGGCAGACGTCGAGAGATGAGGCCGCGGAACGACTCCTCGTTCGCATCGAGCCAGTGTCCGATGGTTTCGACGGCGAGATCGACGGCGCCGCGGTGCGCGTCGGCTTCGACGATCTTTCCGAGCCAGGCGCCGGCGGGCGGACCCCACTCGGGAGTGAGCAGATGTTCGCGCGCGAGATCGGAGATCAGGTCGCGCACGTCGTCGTCGCTCAGCGCGTTCAGCACGGCGGTGGCGATCGTCGCGCCCTCCGATGCGACACGTTCGGCGTGCGTTTCCTCGCGCAGCCATTCGCCCGCCCGACGGGCGATCGCCGTCGATGCGAGCTTCGTGCGCACGACGTCGGCGGCGAGGAAATTCGTCTCGATGAACTCGCCGAGGGTGCGGCCGATCTCGTCTTTGCGGTTCGGGATGATCGCCGTGTGCGGGATGGGAAGGCCGAGAGGTCGGCGGAACAGCGCCGTCACCGCGAACCAGTCCGCGAGCGCTCCCACCATGCCGCCCTCGGCCGCCGCGCGCACATAGCCCAGCCACCCCACCCGGCCCTGGAAGGCGAACGCGACCACGAAGACCACGGCCATGAAGACGAGGGCGCCCAGCGCCACGGCCTTCATGCGCCGGAGCGCGCGCAGTCGGACCTGATCGGCGGGCGAGAGCATCGCCATCGGAGTGCGCGGCATGAAGGCATCCTTTCACGGTCCTCGCCCGCCCAGGCGGAGTAGCCTCGATGGGTGATCGAAGACATCAAGAAGCGCGCTCTCCACCGCACGGCGATCCTCGAGGGACAGCTGCGCGGCGTGGCGCGGATGATCGAGAACGAGGACTACTGCATGGACATCATCACGCAGTCCCGCGCCATCCAACGATCGCTCGAATCGCTGAATCGACTGCTTCTCGAGAACCACCTGCGTACGCACGTGACCGACATGTTCGAGAACGGCGGAGACGAGCGGGAGCAGGCCGTGGGTGAGCTGCTGAAGGCGTTCGACTTCGACGCGAGGAGTTGATCGAGGCGGTGGCGCCCGGCACCGAGCGTCAGCGTGTTCCCCAGTTGTAGAGCTGCTTCTGCAGCTTGGCGTACACGAACGTCTCGGTCGACAGCACGCCGTCGATCGGTCGGATGCCGTCGTTGATGATCGCCATGAGCTCGTCGTCGTCTTCGCAGACGACCTCGGCGATCACATCAAAGCCCCCGAGGGTGACCACGACGTAGTCAATCGCGTCGATCGCGGCGACGGCTTCGGCCACGACCCTGGCGTCGCCCGAGACGCGGATGCCGATCATCGCCTGCCTCTGGAAGCCGAGCTGCATCGGGTCGGTCACCGCGACGATCTGCATCACTCCGGACTCGGTGAGCCGCTGCACGCGCTGCCGCACCGCGGCCTCGCTCAGGCCGACCACGCGTCCGAGGTCGGAGTACGATCGGCGGCCGTCTTCCTGCAGCAGTTCGATGATCGCCTTCGATGTCGCGTCGATCGCGGGGAGCTTCGTCGGGGGCATGAGCAGATCGTAGGATTCGGCGGCGGCCGCCGGCAACTCGGTCAGTCCTCGCGCGGACCGAGCCATCCGCTCGCCGCCGTCGCGTGCGCCGACTCGGGGTCGGACGGATGGAACGCCCCCGCCAGGACGTCGCGGTAGAGGCGGGAGAGCTCTCCTCCGGCCGAGTAGGCGCCTCCGCCGCCGACGAGCATCGCCTCGTCGACGACCCGCTTCGCCATGGTCACGGCGCGGTGCTTCAGCCCCGACAGCAGCGGGAACCAGCGCGGGCCGTGATCGACGCGTTCGTCGACATCACGGGCGAGGGCGGCGATCTGCGGGGGGAGGGCGTCGTACGTGATCGCCATGTCGGCGATGCGCCAGCGGATGTCGGGGTCCTGGCTGTACGCCGCACCCGTGCGCTTCGACCGGCGCGCGTGCGCGGTCTCGACGGCGAGCTCGAGCGCGCGATGCGCGATGCCGGTGTAGACCGAGGCGAGCAGGATCTCGAAGACGCTGAAGATGCCGAACACGATCGGGTCGGGCGTCGGTCCGGGCTCGATCCGGCGCACGACATGGGAGCGATCGGCGACGGCCCCCGAGAGGCGGGTGGTGCGGCTCTGGGTCGCCCGCATGCCGAGCGTGTCCCAGTCGTCGGCCGTGTCGACGGCGTCGGTGCGCTCGACGAAGGCGAAGACGAGCTTCGGGGCATCGGGGCTGGTGGTGTCGAGACCGTGGAGTCCCAACCGCGTCCACGCCGGTGCGAGCGAGGTGAAGATCTTGGTGCCGGTGAAGGCGTAGCCGCCGTCGGCCTGCGGAACGGCATCCGTGTCGCTGCCGAAGAGCACGAGATCGTTGCCGCGCTCGCTGATGCCGAAGGCGAACACCTCGCCGGCGACCGCGCTGTCCTGCACGAACTCGAGGCCCTCGACGCCGCGGTCGGAGAACACCTTGGCGACGCCCGTCCACACGAGGTGCATGTTGATGGCGAGGGCCGTGGCCGGAGCGGCCGTCGCGAGACGCTGTTGCAGCAGCGCCGCCTCGGTGAGGGAGAGTCCGGCGCCGCCGCGCTCTCGCGGCACGAGGATCGACAGGTAGCCGGCCTCGCGCAGGTCGGCGAGATCGTCATGCGGGAACGTGTTCTCGCGGTCGTGGATCGGGGCCCGCTCGCGGAGGCGGTCGAGCAGGGCGTCGGGGAGGTGGGCGGCAGGGTCGAACGTGCTCACGCGAGGGCCTCCAGGATCTGGCGGATGGACTCGTCGGGTCGGTCGCGGTGCAGGGAGTGCCCGGCGCCCGGTACGACCGACATCGAGATCGAGGGGTTGGCGGCGAGCACGGCGGCCGCGGTCTCGCCGGTGAAGATGCTGTAGACCTCGGGGTCGGCGCCGATCACGTAGGTGGGGATGCCGAGCCGTGCCGCGTCGCTCCGCACGTCCCAGGGCGTGTTCTGCACGCTCGTCTGCTCGACGGCCCACGCACTGGCGCGCCGCACCGCGTCGACCTTGAGTTCATGATCGTGGGGATGCCAGTGCGGATGCTCGGCCCGCACCGTCTCGATGCGGGGGTCGGCGAAGGCGCGCTCCTGGCTGCGGCGCACGAGTGCGGCGTCGTGCCCGTCGACGTGGATCGCCGGGTCGAGCAGGATGAGACGCCGCGTCCATGCGGGCGCCGAGGCGGCTGCGACCGTGCTCGCGGCACCGCCGAGGGAATGGCCGACGACGGCATCCCACGGGCCCCCGTCGTCGGGATGCGTGGCGGCGAGGTCGGCGCCGAACGCGGCGACCGAGTAGTCGAGCGCGCGCGGGGCGTCGCCGTGCCCGCGCAGGTCGACGGCCGTCGCGTGCCACCCCGCGTCGGCGAGGGCCACGCCCACACGCCACATCAACGCCGCCGACGACCCAAGCCCGTGCACGAGGAGGGCGCGGCGGGCGGAGGACGGATGCCCCCAGGCGATTCTGGGCAGCAGGAGCGGGGCGGGCATGCCCTCAGCCTAGGACGGTGCGCCGACACGGGCGCGGCCGTGCTCAGTCGAGCGGCGGCATGTCTCCGTGGGTCGTGAGCACGCGCGCGGCTGCGGCGTGCCCCGCCGAGAGGCGCGCGGCGAGGTCGGCGCCGTCGAGCGTGGCGGCGAGGAAGCCGGAGGCGAAGGCGTCACCGGCGCCCACAGGCTCGACGACGTCGACGCGCGGCGCCGGCACGAACACGGGCTCGTCGTCGCCCGAGAACGCCGTCGCTCCGACGTCTCCGTCCTTCACCACGAGAAGAGCGCACGACGGCAGGTACGCGCGCACGTCGGCGGCGGTGACCGTGCCCCACAGGCGCTCGGCCTCATCACGGCCCACGAACGCGATGTCCGCGGCATCCGCCAGGCGGGCCAGAGTCGCACGGGCGTCGTCGAGCGACCACAGCGCACGCCGGTCGTTCACGTCGAACGAGACGATCGCGCCCGCGGCCTGGGCGTCGTCGTAGAGACCGTCGACCATCGCCCGGCACGACTCCGAGAGCGCGGGGGTGATGCCCGTGGTGTGCACGATGCGCACGCCCTGCAGGCGTTCCGGCGGGAGGAACCCGGGGGCCATCCGCGAGGCGGCCGAACCGCGACGGTAGTAGTAGACGCGCGACGACTCGATGCCGGGGTCCTTGAACATGACGCCGGTGGGGGCATCCGCGTCGGTCTCGACCCACAGCTCCACTCCGCGTCGCCGCATCTCGGTGGTGATGCGCTGCGCGATCGGGTCGTCGCCGAGACGCGACGCCCAAACGGCGCGGTGGCCCGCCGCGACCATGCCCGCGGCGACGTTCGCCTCGGCGCCGGCCAGGCCGAGGGCCGCCGTCTCGGTCTCGGCGAGGGGGGCGCCGAGGGCGGTGACGAGTCCCATGGACTCGCCGACGCAGACGATCTCTGCGGAGGTGGGGGATGCGGACGAAGGGATGCTCATGAGGGGGTGACCGCCAAGGGCTCGGTGTCGGGATGGGGGCTCGCGTCACGATGACGCAGGTCGGGGAGGGCGCGGACGAAGACGATGGACACCACGAGGCCGGCGGCCGCGAACAGGGTGGCCGCGAGGTAGGCGCCGCGGGCATCCGTGAGGTCGACGAGGAAGCCCGCGACGGCGGACCCGGCGGCGGCGCCGATGAGCTGGCCGGTTCCCGCCCACCCGAACGCCTCGGCGGTCTCGCTGAACTTGACGCTGGCGGTAGTGACCGCGAAGAGCACCGCCAGGGCGGGCGCGATGCCGATGCCCGCGAGCACGAGGGTGCCGCCGAGCCAGAACACGTTCAGCGACACCATCGTCAGGGCGAGACCCACCGTGACGATCGCCAGCCGGCGCGCCATGGCCCAGGGGCCGATCGGAATGTGGCCGAACGAGAGGCCGCCGACAAGGCTGCCGACCGAGAACACGGCGAGTACGAGACCGGCGGCCAGGCTGCCGTGCTCGAACGTCGCGACCACACCGACCTCGACGGCCGAGCAGGCGCCGATGAGGAGGAAGCCGATCACGGTCGCCATGAGCACCGGCGGCTTGAGCACGACCTTGCCGAGCGCGTTGCGGCTGCGCGGGATGCGGACGCGACCGACCTCGGGGGAGAGGATGAACCACGAGCCGCCGCCGACGAGGAAGACGGCGACGAGGAGGAGGCCCTCCGTCGTGCCGATCTGCGTGCTGACGAGGGTGATGACCACCGGCGCGAGAATCCAGATGATCTCCTGCAGCGACGCGTCGAGGGAGAAGAGGGGAGTGAGCTGGCGGGCGTTGACGAGCTTGGGGTAGATCGTCCGCACGGCCGCCTGCACCGGCGGCGTCGACAGGCCGGCGATCATGCCGAGCACCATGTACCCCGGAAGGCTCAGCGGGAGCAGTGCGAGGCAGAGCACCGCCGCCACGCACACGATCGACGTGAGGGTCAGCACGCGTCGCATGCCCCACACGCCCATCCACCGGCTGGTGACCGGGCCCGCGACGGCCTGCCCGATGCTCGTCGCGGCGAGCACGAGGCCCGCCGCCCCGTAGGAGCCGGTCTGCTGCTCGACGTGCAGGAGGATCGCGAGCGATGCCATCCCGTTGGGGAAGCGCGCCGTCAGCTGCGCCGCGATCATGCGCGCCACGCCGGGCGTGCGAAGAAGGTCCCGATATCCCGCCACGAGACAACGGTACCGGGCGTCACCGACGCCGCCGCACGCGATGTCGTGGAGCGTGGGTGGGGCGTCCGCCTCGACACGCCGACGACACGCCGACGAGCGTTGTCCACAGGAATCCGGATGTCGGAGGCCCCGCGTACGGTCCCTCCTGTGGATGGATCTCTCCCCGGGTGATCCGACCCGCGGATTCCCGCGGTTCGAAACACCCTCCGCAGGGGCCGCGCCTGTGGAAGAAACGGTGGACAACCTGTGTTGTACATGGGGAGAGCGGTGGAAAAACTACACGAATGTAACTACTACCCCTTGTGGTCACACCGAGTGTCCGTCCCTATATGTAGTATTGAACTCCCGGCGGACCACAGCCGGCCACGAACAGATTCTGAGGGGATCCGAGATGTCGATCACGGTCTACACCAAGCCTTCCTGCGTCCAGTGCAACGCGACGTATCGCGCCCTGGATGCCAAGGGCATCGAGTACGAGATCCACGACCTGTCGGAGGACCCGACGGCCCTGGAGCAGGTCAAGGCGCTCGGCTACATGCAGGCGCCGGTCGTCGTCACCGACGAGGACCACTGGTCGGGCTTCCGTCCCGACAAGATCGACGAGCTCGCGTCGCGCCTGGCCTGAGCCCGCGGCCGGAAGCGAGGTCGAGCATGAACGCCGTCGCGACCGCAGCGCCGCTCCTCGTGTACTTCTCGAGCGTGTCGGGCAACACCGCGCGCTTCATCGAGAAACTGGGCCTCCCGGCCCGACGCATCCCGATCCACCGGAACGAAGATGATCTCGTCGTCGACGAGCCCTTCGTGCTGGTCACCCCGACCTACGGCGGGGGAGAAGGTCGCGGCGTCGAGCGTGGAGCGGTGCCCAAGCAGGTGATCCGGTTCCTCAACGACGAGCGCAACCGTCGTCACATCCGCGGGGTCATCTCCGCAGGCAACACCAACTTCGGCGAGGCGTTCTGCCTCGCCGGAGACATCATCAGCCGCAAGTGCGACGTGCCCCACTTGTATCGGCTCGAGATATTCGGCACACAGGACGATGTGGATCGCGTGAGCGACGGATTGGAACGACGGTGGACAGCGCAGTTGACGAGCAGGCGATGACCCAGCAGGCGGCGGCCTTCAAGATCAACCCGGCATACGAGGGGCTGGATTACCACGCCCTCAACGCGATGCTGAACCTCTACGACGCGAACGGGAAGATCCAGTTCGACGCCGACAAGCGCGCCGCGCGGGAGTACTTCCTGCAGCACGTGAACCAGAACACCGTGTTCTTCCACTCGCTCAAGGAGCGACTCGACTACCTCGTCGAGAAGGAGTACTACGAGGGCGCCGTGCTCGAGCAGTACTCGTTCGACTTCATCCAGAAGCTCAACGACCGGGCCTACGCCGCGAAGTTCCGCTTCGAGACGTTCCTCGGCGCGTTCAAGTACTACACGAGCTACACGCTCAAGACCTTCGACGGGAAGCGCTACCTCGAGCGCTTCGAGGACCGCGTCGTCATGACGGCCCTCGCACTCGCCGACGGCGACGAGAACCTCGCCGTCTCGCTCGTCGACGAGATCATCTCGGGCCGTTTCCAGCCCGCCACCCCGACGTTCCTCAACGCCGGCAAGGCGCAGCGCGGCGAGCTCGTCAGCTGCTTCCTGCTGCGCATCGAAGACAACATGGAGTCGATCGCCCGCGGCATCAACTCCGCCCTGCAGCTCTCGAAGCGCGGAGGCGGCGTGGCACTCCTGCTCTCGAACATCCGCGAGTCGGGCGCGCCGATCAAGCAGATCGAGAACCAGTCGTCGGGCATCATCCCCGTGATGAAGCTCCTCGAAGACAGCTTCAGCTACGCCAACCAGCTCGGCGCGCGCCAGGGCGCGGGTGCGGTGTACCTCAACGCGCACCACCCCGACATCATGCGGTTCCTCGACACCAAGCGCGAGAACGCCGACGAGAAGATCCGCATCAAGACGCTGTCGCTCGGCGTCGTCGTGCCCGACATCACGTTCGAGCTCGCGAAGAACGACGAGGACATGTACCTCTTCTCGCCGTACGACGTCGAGCGCGTCTACGGCGTGCCCTTCGGCGACATCTCGGTGACCGAGAAGTACCGCGAGATGGTCGACGACCCCCGCATCAAGAAGACGAAGATCAACGCCCGCGAGTTCTTCCAGACGGTCGCCGAGATCCAGTTCGAGTCGGGCTATCCGTACGTCATGTTCGAAGACACGGTCAATAAGGCCAACCCCATCAAGGGGCGCATCAACATGTCGAACCTGTGCAGCGAGATCCTGCAGGTGAACACCCCGACCACCTACAACGACGACCTGTCGTACAAGGAGATCGGCAAGGACATCTCCTGCAACCTCGGCTCGATGAACATCGCCCTGTCGATGGATGCCGACGACCTCGGTCAGACCGTCGAGACCGCCATCCGCGCGCTCACCGCAGTGAGCGACCAGAGCCACATCGGTTCGGTGCGCTCGATCGAGGACGGCAACGACCGCTCCCACGCGATCGGCCTCGGCCAGATGAACCTGCACGGCTACCTCGCCCGCGAGCACGTCTACTACGGCTCGGAAGAGGGTGTCGACTTCACGAACATCTACTTCTACACGGTGCTGTTCCACGCGCTGCGAGCGTCGAACAAGCTGGCGATCGAGCGGAAGCAGTCCTTCGAGGGCTTCGCCGACTCGACCTACGCGTCTGGCGAGTTCTTCGACAAGTACATCGACCGCGCCTGGGTGCCCGAGACCGAGAAGGTCAAGGAGCTCTTCGCCGGCAAGCACATCCCCACGCAGGACGACTGGGTCGCGCTGAAGGCCTCCATCCAGGAGCACGGCATCTACAACCAGAACCTGCAGGCCGTGCCGCCGACGGGCTCGATCTCGTACATCAACAACTCGACGTCGTCGATCCACCCGATCGCGTCGAAGATCGAGATCCGCAAGGAAGGCAAGCTCGGTCGCGTGTACTACCCGGCGGCGTTCATGACGAACGACAACCTGGAGTACTACCAGGACGCGTACGAGATCGGCTACGAGAAGGTCATCGACACGTACGCCGCGGCGACGCAGCACGTCGACCAGGGTCTCTCGCTGACGCTGTTCTTCAAGGACACGGCCACGACTCGCGACATCAACAAGGCGCAGATCTACGCATGGCGCAAGGGCATCAAGACGATCTACTACATCCGCCTGCGTCAGCTGGCGCTCGAGGGCACCGACATGACCGAGTGCGTCTCCTGCATGCTCTGACCGACCGGTCATCAGGCTCAGCGATTCAGGAAACAAGGAACCAAGGAACATGACCCCCGAACGACTCAAGCTGGTCGACAGCGTGCAGGCGATCAACTGGAACCGCATCCAGGACGACAAGGACCTCGAGGTCTGGAACCGTCTGGTGAACAACTTCTGGCTGCCCGAGAAGGTGCCGCTGTCGAACGACGTGCAGTCGTGGAACACGCTCACGCCGGAAGAGCAGCTGCTCACCATGCGCGTGTTCACCGGCCTCACGCTGCTCGACACGATCCAGGGCACCGTGGGTGCCGTGTCGCTCATCCCCGATGCGATCACGCCGCACGAGGAGGCCGTCTACACGAACATCGCGTTCATGGAGTCGGTGCACGCGAAGAGCTACTCCTCGATCTTCTCGACGCTCGCGTCGACCAAGGAGATCGACGAGGCGTTCCGCTGGTCCACCGAGAATCCGAACCTTCAGAAGAAGGCGCAGATCATCATGGACTACTACCAGGGCGACGACCCGCTCAAGCGCAAGATCGCCTCGACGCTGCTCGAGTCGTTCCTGTTCTACTCGGGCTTCTACCTGCCGATCTACTGGTCGTCGAAGGCGAAGCTGACGAACACCGCCGACCTGATCCGCCTCATCATCCGTGACGAGGCCGTGCACGGGTACTACATCGGCTACAAGTTCCAGAAGGGTCTCGAGAACGAGTCCGACGAGCGCCGCCAGGAGCTCAAGGACTACACGTTCAACCTGCTGTTCGAGCTCTACGACAACGAGGTGCAGTACACGCAGGACCTCTACGACGGCGTCGGTCTCACCGAGGACGTCAAGAAGTTCCTGCATTACAACGCCAACAAGGCGCTCATGAACCTTGGCTACGAGGCCATGTTCCCCGCGACGGTCACGAACGTGAACCCGGCGATCCTGTCGGCCCTGTCGCCGAACGCCGACGAGAACCACGACTTCTTCTCGGGGTCGGGCTCGTCGTACGTCATCGGCAAGGCCGAGGCCACCGAAGACGACGACTGGGACTTCTGACAGCATCGGCGGTCGCCGCTCCTCCGCGGAGCGCGACCGCGTGACGAAGGCCGCGGGGCCAGCCGGTCCCGCGGCCTTCGCACGTGCGGGCATCGGGCGCGCGTTCGCTCAGTCCCAGGCGCCGATCTCGGATGAGGCGGTGAAGTCGGAAGATGGATCCGTGACACCCGACGTCGAGAGCGAGGTGAACGTGGCACGGAACCGATACAGGTCGGCGCGCCATACGGCCCTCGCGAGCATGAGGGGCTGACGGTACTCGCCCGTGACGACCTCGTCCTCGACGAGCACCGGAGATCCCGGATCGACGCCGAGATGCGCCGCGTCCTCTCCGGCGAGGGCGGCGCGAGCCGTGAGATCGCTTCGCACCGGCTTCGCCCCGTGGCGCTCCAGGGCGTCGTAGAGCGAGGCGCCCGCTTCGAGCGTCCGCTCGAGGCCCGGTGTGCGGGCGAGGGCGATGACGTGATGCTCGACGCACATGGTCTGACCGGCCAGTACTCGCGCGCGGCTCATCGCGAGCACGCGTTCGTCGACGGGCACGCGGAGCCCGAGCGACTCCTGCTCGCGGGGTAGACGTGCGGTCAGCCGGATGAGGCGGTTCTCCACCGTACTTCCGCGGAGAGCCGCCGATGCGGTGAGGCTCAGCAGCGGCCCGCGAGGCGCGGGGTAGGTCGTCGCGCTGGAATACCAGCCCGACTGAGGCACATTCACCACGGCGCCCTCATCGGCGAGAAACTGCAGCGCGTGCCGGACGGTTCCGCGGCTCACGCCGAGCCCGGCCGCCATCTCGCGTTCGGACGGAAGCCGTTCGGCCCACGACAACGCCGCCTGCAGATACGAGTCGGAGATGCGCTCGGCGACCGACGCGACGAGCTCGCTGACCGTGCGCTTCGACACATCCGTGCCCACCATCGCGGAATTGGTCCCTTCGTCCGGCTTGCTCCTCCAGCCCTTCCTAGTATCGACCACGACCTGACCTACCCGACCAGCGATCACCTGCCGGCGATGCCGCCGACACACACCGACGATGAGGTTCCATGACGAATCGACTACTCCTGGCGAGCCACGGAGAGCTCGCCCGCGGGCTCCGCGATGCGGCGCTCCTGATCATGGGGGAGCGGGATGACATCTTCGCCACCACCCCGTACTCCGGCGACATCGATACGCTGCTCGCCGAGGCTCGCACGGTCCTCGATGGCGTCGACGGAATCCTCGTCGTCCTCACCGACCTCGAGGGCGGGAGCCCCCACAACGCCTTGCTCCCGCTCACCGCCGACCCCCGGGTGCGCGTGATCTCCGGAGCCAACCTGCCGCTCGTGATCGCGATCGCGCTCGACCTCGCCGACCTCGATGCGGACTCGTCCTTCGATGACGCGATCGACGAGGCAAGAGCCGGCCTGCGCACCCACCACCTCTCCCGATCCGATGACGCGTCCGCCGAGGAGGACTTCTGATGATCACGATGATGCGAGTCGACCACCGCCTCATCCATGGCCAGGTGGTGCTCTCCTGGCTCACCCAGTACGACAGCGACGCGATCCTCATCGCCAGCGACAGCGTGCCGGCCGACGACTTCCGCAAGCAGACGTTGAAGCTGGCGAAGCCTGCTTCGACCAAGCTCGTCATCAAGACCGTGGATGATGCGATCGCTGCCATCACCGGCGGTCGGACCGACAGCTATCGGCTGTTCATCCTCACCGAGAGCGTCGCCGACGCGTGCCGCATCGCAGAAGCGTGCCCGCAGATCGCGCACATCAACCTGGGAGGGACGCGACCCGCGACGGATGCCGAGCGCCTCACGGCGACGGTCTCGGTCACCTCCGACGAGCGGACTCGCCTGAACGCGCTCGCCGACCGGGGTCTTCGCGTCGAAGCGCGGGCCGTGCCGTCCGACCGACCCATCGTGATCGAGGGGACACGATGATCGCGCTCGCTCTCGCTCTCATCACCTTCGCCGTCGAACTCGCCAGCATCTTCGGCGGTCGCAGCCTTCTCGAGCGCCCCATCGTCACCGGCACGCTCGTGGGCCTGGTGATGGGGGATCCCCTCAACGGCATGATCATCGGAGCCACCCTCGAACTGGCGTTCATCGGCCTGTTCTCGATCGGCGCGGCGATCCCTCCCAGCGTGCCCGTCGGCGGGGTGCTCGGCACCGCCCTGGCGCTCGCCGCCGACGGCGGACCGGAGACCGCGCTCGTGCTCGCCTTCCCGGCGGCCGCACTCGGGCTCCTCGTCGAGAACACGAGCTACGCGGTCATCAACCCCATGCTCCTGCACCGCGCCGACACGTATGCGGCCCGCGGGAGCATCCGCGGGGTCGGCGCAATGCACGTGTCGGCCGGTCTGATCGAGGCGACACTGGTGTCGACCCTGGTGGGGGTCGCCTTCGCGCTCGGCTCGGGCACGGTCGCCGACATCGTGGCCGTCGTGCCGCCCCAAGTCTCGGTCGCCCTGCAGATCGCCACCGGCATCCTGCCCGCCCTCGGGTTCGCTCTTCTCGGGCGGATGCTGATCACGAAACGCGTCGTGCCGTTCTTCTTCATCGGGTTCCTCGTCGTCGCGTACCTGCAGCTGCCGATCGTGGCCGTCGCCGCATTCGGCGCGATGGCGGCCTGGCTGCTCATCCAGCGCCGCAGCATCCCCTCACCCGTAGCAGCCGGAAACACTCTGGAGGACGACGATGACTTCTGACCCCGTATCGACCCAGGTCGACACCCCGGCCGGCGACGAGAACCGCATCACGACGGCGGTGCTGAACCGGATGTTCCTGCGGTCGCTGACCCTCGAGGCATCGTTCAACTACGAACGTCAGCAGGGCCTCGGATTCGCGTTCATCATGAGCCCCGCGATCCGTCGGTTGTACCGCACACGGGAAGAGCGCGCCGCCGCCCTGCAACGACACCTCGCGTTCTTCAATATCACCCCGTACGTGAACCAGGCCGTCGTCGGTGCGACCGCAGCGATGGAGGCCGAGCGGCGGAACAACCCGTCGATCACCGACACCTCGGTCGAGAGCGTCAAGGTGGCTCTGATGGGTCCGCTCGCGGGCATCGGAGACTCGCTCTACTGGGGCACGCTGCGCCTGATCATCACGGGGATCGCCGTCGCCCTCGCGCTCGGAGGGAACTTCGTGGGCCCGCTCCTCTTCGTCGTCGGCTTCAACGTGCCGGTGCTGCTGCTGTCGTACTTCTACCTGCGCGGCAGCTTCTCGCTCGGAACGAGATTCCTCAGCAGCATCTCGGCGGAGCTGATGGAACGCATCACGTCGGCGGCGACCATGGTCGGTCTTCTGGTGATCGGAGGCCTCACCGCCTCTCTCATCTCCATCTCGACGCCCCTGGCCTTCCCGGTCGGCGACGGCGAGAGCAACATCCAGACGGACGTCCTCGACGGCATCCTCCCGGGCTTGCTACCGCTCGCGACCTTCTGGCTCTTCTACTGGCTGCTGGGCAAGGGGTGGAAGCCGTGGCACCTGCTGCTGCTCTCCCTGGCCCTCGGATTCATCGGCGCATTCACCGGCATCCTCGGTGTGAGCGAGTAAGGACACGACTATGACGACGACAATGTGGGATTGCATCCAGGACCAGCCGGCTCGTGTGGGTGCCTCGCTCGAATCCGCGCGGGTGGACGAGCGTTTCGCTGCCGTGCGCGCTCTGCTCGCGCGGATCGGCTCGCCCCGACACGTGATGGTTCTCGCCACCGGTTCCTCCTCGAACGCCGTGTCGGCGATGCGGCTGCATGCCGAACGGGTCACGGGAGTGCCGGTCACCGTCATCGAGCCGACGCTGTTCACCCAATACGGCACGGCCCACGCCGACGTCGATCTGGTGGTGGCGGTGTCGCAGCGTGGAACCAGCTCGTCGACTCTGGAGGCTGCCGACCGAATCCGCGACATGGGCATCCCCCTCGTCGTGATCACAGCCGTGCCCTCGTCGCCGCTGGCGGCACGGGCCGACGCCGTGCTCGACATGGGGATCGGCGACGAGGTCGTGCTGTACTCGACCATCGGCGTCACGGCCACCATGGCGACGTTCGCCGTCCTGGCCTCCGAGATCGCCGCCGCGGCCCGTCGTCCGGTCGACGCCGAGCTGAGCGTCGACGCGCTTCGTCGGGTCGTCGACCAGTACCCGGTCGTGCTGGAGCGAGGCCTAGCCCTCGCCGATGATCGCGACCTCGTGGAGACCGCTCGCCGGATCTCGGTCATCGGATCGGGACCCAACGTCGCGACCGCTCGGGAGGCGGAGACGAAGATCGCCGAGACGTGCCGCGTCCCGGTGCAGGGCGAAGAGCTCGAGGCGTTCATGCACGGGCCCATCTTCGAGATGCAGCGCGAGCACACCGTGCTCCTGATGGATGTTCCGGGGTCACCGGCGTTCGACCGCACGCGTCAGTTCGCCCGGTTCGCCGCGCGTCACTGCGACCATGTCGCGACCGTCTCCACCGGGACCTCTGCCGACGGCGTCATCGGCCTCGACCTCGAAGTGTCGGATCTGCTGTCACCGCTGGCACTGGTGATCCCGTTCCAGATGTACTCGTGGCGTCTGTCGCAGCACCGGGGCATCGACCTCACCGTGCAGGAGTTCGACGACTTCGACGAGGCGATGAAGACCAAAGTGTCGTGACCGGCGGCGGGGGAGGGAACGCATGATCGTCGAAGGTGTGGTCTTCGATTTCGACGGGGTGCTCGTCGACAGCGAGCACATCGCCGTCGATCTGGACCGTCGGCTCCTCGCGGCTCACGGTGTCGACGTGACCGCAGAGCAGCTCGCGGCGATGTTCGTCGGCGTGGCGGAAGACGCGCACGACGACGAGCTGCAACGACTGGCGGGAGGACGCATCACCCGAGATGATCAGCGGCGTTACGACGCCGAGTTCCGACGGCGCTATGCGGAGGTGAGCGCGATGGCGGGCATCGACGACGTGCTTCGTCGCATCGCGCAGCCCAAGGCCATCGCCTCGAACAATCGCCACGAGTGGATCACCGCGACGCTTCGGCGCCTGTCGCTCCAGGAACATTTCGACGACCGCATCTGTGCGTGGGACGACGTCGGGGCGGGGAAGCCCGAACCCGACGTGTACCTCGGGGCCGCCGCGCATCTGGGGATCGACGCCCCGCGCTGTGCGGCCGTCGAGGATTCGTCGACGGGGATGCGGGCGGCGCGAGCCGCCGGGATGACGGTGTTCGGACTGGTCGGCCCGTACCTCCCGGCGGCCGACATCATCGCCCTCGGAGGCGTGCCGGTGGAACGCCTGAGCGACATTCCGACGTTGGTCGCCTGAGGCGTTCGATCACGTCCCGCCCTTCCCGGCCGCCTTCAGGCGGCCGGGAAGGCGCTGATCTTCAGCGCCCGCGCCAGATGCGCGGCATTGCGCGCCGAGGTGTCGATCGTCTTCTGCACGGGCTCGGGCGTCTCGTCGAGGTCCTTGTAGTCGCCGCCGGCCATCGCCTCGCCGTTCCAGTAGACGGAGGACTGCGCGGCGACCGTGTAGCCGACGTCGTTCAGAGCCTGGAACAGGATCGCCGCGATGTGGTGGGCGCCGTCCTCGTTGCCGACGATGCCGGCGATGGCGACCTTGTCGAAGAGGATGGGGCGGCCCTGGTCGTCGGTCTCCGACAGTTCGGCGTCGAGACGCTCGAGAACGCGCTGCGCGACGCTGGAGTGCTGGCCCATCCATGTGGGCGTGACGAAGACGAGGATGTCGGCGGCCAGCACCTTCTCGCGGAGCGTGGGCCACTCATCGCCGTCGCCCATGTCGGTCTCGACGCCGGGGGCGATGGCGAGGTCGACCGCGCGCACGAGGTCGCCGGTCACGCCGTGCTCCTGGAGCGCATCGAGGATCTGCGTCGCCATGAGGTCGGAACTCGACTCGGCGGGGGAGGGCTTCAGGGTGCAGGTGATCGCGAGTGCGGTGAGTGCGGTGTCCATGCGGCCGATGACACCACGCGCATACCGCCCCGCACAGCCCCTTTCGTCGCCGTGCGGTCTGCGCTAGTCCGCGGTGACGGGTAGTCTGGAGTACGGCCGCTACGACAGGAGACCGCCGTGATCCTCAGCTTCATCTTCTTTCTGATCCTCTTCCTCGGAGGCATCTGGATCATGGCGTTCGCGCAGTCCGCCGAAGACTTCCAGGCGCTCATCTTCATCGCCGGCCTGCTCGTGACGATGCTGTCGCTCGCCTTCGTGATGCGCGAGCGCGGCACGGCCACCCGTCGCACCGACAACTGGTCGGGTCCGTCGACCGACTGACGTGAGCCCGGCCGGAGGCATCCGCCACCCCGACCGGCACTCGTCGCCTCCGACGGCCTCCCGGTTCGCTCAGCCGCGACGCGCCAGACGTGCCTCGAGGTTCGCACGCACCGCCGGCCACTCGGGCTCGATGATGGAGTACTCCACGCTGTCGCGCAGCGCTCCGTTGCGGTAACGCGCCACCGCCCGCATCACGCCGTCCTGCTTCGCGCCGAGGCGCTCGATGGCCGCCCGCGACTGGAAGTTCACCCACTGCGTGGTCAGGCCCACCCGGAACACGCCGAGAGTCTCGAAGGCATGCTGCAGCAGCAGCAGCTTCGACTCGGCGTTGGTTCCTGTGCCG
The DNA here is from genome assembly GCF_963528945.1 of uncultured Microbacterium sp. Taxonomy (GTDB): domain Bacteria; phylum Actinomycetota; class Actinomycetes; order Actinomycetales; family Microbacteriaceae; genus Microbacterium. The sequence continues at coordinate 194,997 of NZ_CAURWX010000004.1, read as the reverse complement.
TGCGCCGACGGACGGTTCCACGTGAATCCGATGTGCAGGCGGGGCACGTCTTCCGCGAGCTCGTAGTACGAGGTCATGCCGAGCACGCGGCCGGTCGCGTCCTCCGTCACGAAGGGGATCATCTCGCCCTTCGCGCACAGCCCGAGGCGCCGGTCGATCTCGGCGGCCACGCCGTCGGGCGACGGCACCGACGTGTACCACGCGGTCTCGTGCAGATCACCCTCCTGCACCGCCTCCACGAGTGCGTCGTGGTCGCTCGTCTGCAGGGGACGCAGCGTGACGAGGCGTCCGCGCAGGGTGACGGGGGCGGGGGAGACGAGGAAGGGCATCCCGCCATTCAATCATCGAGGTGGAGGAGCCGGCGGTACGCCGCGACCAGCTCGACCGTCACATCGAGGTCGAAGGCGAGGCTCGCGAGGTGGGCGCCCCGACGGGCCTCTGCTGCCGCGTAGTCCTGAGGAGAGATCAGCAGGCGCGCGGCCCAGGCGTCGGCCTGACGCTCCTGGCGGCGGTCGATGAGGGGGTGCTGCGCCGGAGCGTGGCCGAGGGCGGCATGGCCGAGCTCGTGCGCGAAGACGCTGCGGGTGGTGCGCCGGCTCATTCCGGGAGAGAGGCGGATGGTGCGGCGCTCGGGGTCGAAGCCGCCCCGGAACGCGCCGGGGGCCTCGATGACGCGGATGCCCTGTTCCTCGGCGAGCCGGAGGAGCAGCGCATCCATGATTCTCCCTAGTGGTAGAGGTCGTCGGTGTCGCGTTCGTGCGGGACGTTCGAGGTGAACGCGGCTTCGGGGACATTGTGCACGGAGGGGCGGACATCGGAGCGGGAGCGTAGCGGGGAGACCACCGCCGACAGGCCGGAGGTGTCGGCGCTGAGGCGTTCCTCGGCGCGTGCGAAGACGAGGTGGGGAGCCACGTTGACGATCGCGCACACGGTGTACACGACGGGTACGGGGATCGACCGTTTGCCGGTGACGTAGTTGTCGAGCGCGCTGCGGGCGATGCCGGCCTCGCGCGCCATCGCGGCGATGCTGCTTCCGGCGGCGGCGATCTCGGCACGCAGCTGGCGTCCGACGGCAGCGTTGAACTGCTCGGCTGATGTCTTCACCCGAGTCACGATAGCACCGGACCGCACACAGTATGCCGTCATATCAGCGCGAGCGGGCTTGTGTGTCATCAGGCGGGCAGTTACTGTCGTCATGTGACGGCAGATGCTCGACGAGTGGTGGCACGAACCATCGTGTCCGCCTTGCGCGACGCCCGACGTTCGCGGCGCTGGCTCTCCGACACCACCGGCATCGCGTACTCCACCCTACGGCGCAAGCTCCACGGTGACGTCGACCTCAGCGTCACCGACCTCGCGCGCATCGCGGCCGCACTCGACGTGTCGCCGGCTGCGCTCCTGCCGCGCATCGACTCCACCGGGGAGGTGGCAGGGCCGGAGCGCTGACCCGAGCGCTCCGGCCCGAACTCTCCGCCGTCCGCACCCCCGAGGGCGCGGCGCACGGTAGCGTTGCGGCATGAAGACCGTGCCCTTCGGACAGTCCACCGCCCCCGCCGTCGTCGCCGGGATGATGCGCATCGCCGACAAAGACGATGCGCAGATCCGCGAGCTCTACTCCACGGCCCGCGCCGCGGGGATCGACTTCTTCGATCACGCCGACATCTACGGCGGACGCATGCACCGCTGCGAGGAGCGCTTCGCCGAGGCCCTCGCCCTGACCCCCGCCGAGCGCGACGAGATCGTGCTGCAGACCAAGTGCGGCATCGTGCCGGAGCACCAGATGTTCGACTTCTCGTACGAGCACATCCTGCGCCAGGTCGAGGGGTCGCTGCGGGCCCTCCGCACCGACCGTATCGACGTGCTGCTGCTGCACCGCCCCGACGCCCTCGTCGAGCCGGACGAGGTCGCCCGGGCGTTCGACGAGCTCGAGGCATCCGGCAAGGTGCGCGCCTTCGGCGTCTCGAACCACACCCCGCGCCAGATCGACCTGCTCCGCACCGCCGTGCGCCAGCCGCTCGTCGCCAACCAGCTGCAGCTGTCGATCACGCACGCGCCGATCATCGCGCAGCCCGTCGCCGCGAACATGCTGCGCGAGGACCAGAGCATCGTGCGCGACGGTGGGGGCATCGTCGAGTACTGCCGCATCAACGGCATCACCGTGCAGGCGTGGTCGCCCTTCCAGGCGGGCCTGTTCAGCGGCGTCTTCCTCGACAACCCCGAGTACGCCGAACTCAACGCGGTGATCGACCGCCTGGCGACCTCCTACGACGTGGCCGCGCTTGCGATCGCGACGGCGTGGATCACCCGGCACCCGGCGCAGATGCAGGTCGTGCTCGGCACCACCACTCCGCAGCGCGTGACGGATGCCGCCGCCGGCGCGGCCGTCGAACTCACCCGCCCCGAGTGGTACGAGCTGTTCCGCGCCGCAGGCCACCTGGTTCCCTGATCCAGCTGCCCCCGGCCGACCTCGCTGCCCTACCCTGAACTCATGCCGTTCCTGTTCTCGTTCCTGGTGATCCTGCTGATGATCACCGCGCTGGTCGACATCATCCGGCGCGACGACTCCCAGGTGCGGTTCCTTCCGAAGCTCGCGTGGGTCATCGTGGTGATCCTGCTGCCGTTGATCGGGAGCCTGCTGTGGTTCGGGCTCGGCCGCGACTACGGGGATGCGGGCATCCCGCTGCCGAACCTGCGGCGGGCACCGCGCACCGCACCCTCGGCCGGGCCGGCGGCGCCCCCCGCGCCGCCGCGGGACACACGCACCACCGAGCAGCAGATCGCCGACCTCGATCGCGAGATCGAGGAGTGGCGACTGCGCGAAGAGGTTGAGAAGCGGCGGGCGCAGCGCGAGACCGACGGCGACCACGATGCGAAGGGCGAGGCCTGATGGCGAAGCGAGCGGTACTGGGCGGAGGCACGGGTTTCCTCGGCACCGCGCTGAAGGACGCGCTGGAGGCCGACGGCTACGAGGTCGCGGTGATCGGTCGCTCCGGACCGGATGCCCGCTGGGACGACCCCGCATCGATCCGCCGGGTCGTCGACGGCGCAGACGTGCTCATCGGGCTCGCGGGCAAGAGCATCAACGCCCGGTTCACCGACGCCAACCGCGAGGAGATCCTCGAATCCCGGCTCTCGACCACGCGCGCCCTGCGCGACGCGGTCTCGCAGGCGGAGCATCCGCCCCGCGTCTGGATGAACGCGTCGAGCGCCGCCGTCTACCGCTACGCCCTCGACCGTGCCCAGACCGAGGCCGACACCGAGGAGGACACCGGCTTCCTCCCGGATGTGTCGCGCGCCTGGGAGGCCGAGCTGTTCCGTGGCGACCTGCCCGGCACACGACGGGTCGCCCTGCGCATCACCCTCGTGCTCGGTGACGGGCCGGCGACGAACATGCTCTTCCGCATCGCGCGTCTCGGCGCCGGTGGGCCGCAGTTCGACGGCTGGTGGTTCCCCCACCGGCGGTACCGCGGCATCGGTCCGCACCCGACCGAGCCCCGCAGGCCCCTCGGTCGGCGGTCGCGAGGGCACCAGAAGTTCAGCTGGATCCACATCGACGATGTCGTCGGTGCCATGCGGCTGGTCCGCGACGACGAGGGCATCTCGGGTCCGGTCAACCTCTCGGCGCCCGGTGTGATCGACAACCGCGGCCTCATGGCCGCGCTGCGGCGCGTGGTCGGCATGCCGATCGGGTTGCCGTCGTGGCGCTTCATGCTGGAGCCGGCGATGTGGGTCATCCGCGCCGAGCCCGATCTCGTACTCAACAGCCGATGGATTGCGCCCGGCGTGCTCGACGATGCCGGCTACGCATGGGTGCAGCCGGATCTCGAGCCGGCTCTGCGCGACGTGCGGGCGGCGAGCCGCCGTCGGCGCGCGGGGTGAGCCGCGGTCGGCGCGCAGGCTGACCGGCGTCGTTCCGCGGGTTGACCGGCGTCGGCGCGCGGGTCAGGCAGCGCGCTCCGCGTCGAACGACTCGCGGATCGCGTCTTCGAGGTCGGGGTAGGCGAACGTGAACCCGGCGGCGGTGAGCCGTTCCGGCAGCACCCACCGGCTCTTCAGCACCAGTTCGGTCTCGGTGCGGATGCCGATGGCGCCGAGTTCGAGCATCCACCGAGGCATCGGCGGCCCGAACCCGACGCCGAGAACGCGGCGCACGGTCGCCATGAAGGTCGCATCGTCGACGGGTTGAGGGGACGCGGCGTTGACGGCACCGTCGAGCGCCGGGGTGACCTCGAGGAAGTCGATGATGCGGGCGACGTCCTCGATGTGCACCCAGCTGAAGCGCTGCGTGCCGCGCCGGGCACCGGGGAGGTGCGCGGTGCCCGCCGCCCGACGCGCGCGGCTGACCGGCCAGGGGCCGTCGTGATGTGCGCCGCCGAGTCCGAGCCGGGCGAGGTTCTTCAACGGACCGAGCACGCCGCCGTGGCCGAGCACGATCGCGGAGCGCAGCGCGACCCGACGGGTGGCGGGCAGGTCGTCGGCGAAGAGAGCGCCCTCCCAGGCCTTCGCCACCTCGACGGAGAAGCCCGTCCCCAGCTCGCCGCCCGACTCGGTCATCGGCCGGTCCTCGGCGTGGCGGTAGATGGTCGCCGTCGACGAGTTCACCCACAGCGGTGGAGGGGTCGTGGCGCGCGCGATCGCCGTGCTCAGCGCGGCCGTGGTGTCGAGCCGGGATCGGAAGATCGCCGCGCGGTTCTCGGGCGTGTACCGGCAGTTGACGCTCTTGCCCGCGAGTCCGATCACGAGCGAGGCGCCGTCGACCGCGCGGTCGATCGCACCCTGATCGCCCCACGCGATGTCGGCGCCGGAGCGCGAGATCGTGATCACGTCGCGGCCGGCGGCCCGCAGCCGGGGGATCAGGTACTGGCCCATGAAGCCGGTCGACCCGCCGATGACGACGGGCCCGGCGGGAAGCGGTGTGGAGTCGGTCACGGGGTCTCGCTCTCGATCGCGTATTCGAAGAAGCCGGTGTACTCGTAGACGCGTCCGAGCAACGGGGCGTCGATCGTCATGTTCACGTGGTGGCGCTCGCGCTCGACATCCCACCGTTCGACGAGGCCGAGGCGCACACCCAGCACGGAGGGCACCGCCACGCGCAGCCGGCCGAATCGCAGGCCGACGCGGCGCACCGTCAGGACGACGGCGCCGTCGCGTGCATCGATGTCGAAGGTGCACACCACGGTGCGCCCCGGTCCGATCTCGGTGCGGAGTACGCGACCGGGAAGGAGCGCGACCGAGTCGGTCATCGTCCACGTGCGTCCGGGGAGTTCGAAGTACCGCACCGACACGGTCCTGCCGTTCTGCGTGCGGTTCTCGATGCGGAACGGCACGTCGTGCTCGCGCCCGGCGAAGGCCACACCCAGCCGTTCGGCGATGAGGAAGACGGGTCGGAGCCACCGGTGCGGCGAGCCGGCGCGGGTGAACACCCCGGTTCCCCGGCCGACCTGGCCGGGCGGGATGGTGCGGAAGTACCAGGCGGTCTTCGGATGCAATTGTGTGAGGCGTTCGCCGAGTGCACGCTGGTAGGGCGAGTCGGAGGCGGCGTCCGGTGCGGTCACCCGCTCACCCTACTGGACCGGTCCGCTCACGACGGTCGGCGCACCCCGGGCGACGTCAGCCCCGGACGGCGGCGGCGACCCGCGCCTCGACGTTCGCGGGCGAGAGCACCTCGCGGGTGACCATGATCGCCGCGCCGAGCACGGCGGCTCGCTCGCCCGTGGGGGACTGCACGATCGCGAGGTGCTGCGTGGCGAGCGGGATCGAGCGCCGGTACACGACCTCCCGCACCCCCGCAAGCAGATGCTCGCCGGCGCGGGCGATACTGCCGCCCAGCACGACGATCGAGGGGTTGAGCAGGTTGACGACCGTGGCGAGCACCTCGCCGACGTCGCGCCCGGCCTGGCGCAGCGCCTCGATCGCGGCGGTGTTGCCGCTGCGCACGAGCTCGGTGACGTCACCGCTGGTCTCGGCGTCGATGCCCTGCGCGCGCAGGGTGGCGGCGATGGCGCTGCCGCTCGCGAGGTCTTCGAGGTCGCGCTCCTCGTCGGCGGTGTGGGTCGACTCGGCGGAGTGCGGTACGCGCACGTGCCCCATGTCGCCGGCCGAGCCCTGCGCGCCGCGCTGCAGCTGTCCGCCCGCGATGATGCCCGCGCCGATGCCGGTCGCGACCTTCACGAAGACCAGGTCGGTGGTGTCGGGGAAGCTCGTGGCCTGCTCGCCCAGCGCGAGGATGTTGACATCGTTGTCGACGAGCACGGGGACGTCGAAGGTGCGCTGCACATAGGCGGGGATGTCGAAGCGGTCCCACCCGGGCATGATCGGCGGGTTGTAGGGCCGACCGGTCGAGTGCTCGACGGGGCCGGGGACGCCGATGCCGACGCCCACGAGAGTGCTCGGCGCGACGTCGAGGTCGCGCAGCAGCGCCTCGGCGTCGGCCAGCGTGCGATCGAGCACGGTGTCGGGGCCGCTGGCGATGTCGAGCGGATGCGTCGTCGAGGCGAGGATGCGCGCGCCGAGGTCGGCGATCGCGACGGTGGCGTGCGAGGCGCCGAGGTCGACGGCCAGCACCAGGCCGGCGCGCGGGTTGAACGCGACCCGCGACGGCGGACGGCCACCGGTGGATGCCGCCTCCCCGGCGGCGACGAGCAGACCGGCGGTGAGCAGGGCATCGACGCGGGCCGAGACGGTGGAACGTGCGAGCCCGGTGAGGTGCACGAGGTCGGCCTTGGTACGGGCCTGGCCGTCGAGCAGCAGGTGGAAGATGTCGCCCGTGCCGGTCGAGGCGGGCGCGGAGGCGCGAGCGGCGTCACTCATGAGCGTCAGTAAACCACAGGACTTCGGATGCCCGAGCTACCGCTAATGAATGTCGAAAGAAAAACTTATGACGAAGTACTAGCAAAAGGTTGTCGAGTCGTGTCAGAATCATCGTCATGACAACGGACGTCACCACAACCGGCGTCGGGACGATCCGATCCGGATTCCTCGGCGGGGGCTTCATGGCCCACGTGCACAGCCGCGCCGCTCGCGCCGCGGGTGCCACCACGGCCCTCCTCGCCAGTTCCTCCGCCGCTCGAGCGCAGGCCGCCGCACAGGATCTCGGAATCGAGCGCGCAGCCGCCGACATCGACGAACTCCTCGCCGGCGACATCGACATCGTGCACGTCTGCACCCCGAACGCCACGCACGCCGCACTCGCCATGGCGGTGATCGACGCCGGCATCCACGTGATCTGCGAGAAGCCCCTCGCGACGACCGCCGACGACGCACGCGCTCTGGCTCACGCCGCAGACCAGCGCGGCGTCGTCGCCGCCGTCCCGTTCGTCTACCGCTACCACCCGATGGTGCGCGAAGCACGGGCGCGCGTGGCGGCCGGCGAGATCGGCGACCTGCTGACCGTCGACTGCGGCTACCTGCAGGACTGGATGCTGCTGCCCGATGACGACGACTGGCGGGTGACCTCGGCGGACGGCGGCCCCTCGCGCGCCTTCGCCGACATCGGATCGCACCTCTGCGACCTCCTCGAGTTCGTCGCGGGGGAGCGCATCGTGCGCCTCACGGCCCGCACCCGCCGCGTCTACGACGAGCGCGGCGGCCGGGCGGTCACGAACGAAGACGCGGTCGCGATCCTCGTCGAGATGGCCTCCGGCGCGATCGGCACCCTGCTCGTCTCGCAGATGTCGGCCGGGCGCAAGAACGCCCTCACGCTCGAACTGCACGGCGCGCAGGCCAGCCTCCGCTTCGACCAGGAGCGGCCGGAGGAGCTGTGGGTGGGGCAGCGCGACGGCAGCAGGCACCTCTTCCGCGACCCGCTCACCGCGCACCCGGGCATCGCCCGCTTCTCGCGTGTGCCGGCCGGGCACGCCCAGGGCTACCAGGACGCCTTCAACGGGTTCGTCGCCGACGTCTACGCCGCCGTTCGCGGCGAGCATCCCGACGGACTGCCGACCTTCGCCGACGGCGTGCGGGCCGCGCAGCTCACGGAGGCCGTGCTCGAGGCATCCGCCGCCCAGCAGTGGATCGACACCCCGTACTGACCGCAGACCGCACCCGACTTCCTGATTCGACGAAGACAGAAGGAACACCTCCATGACGGACACATTCGACCTCGTGATCGTGGGCACCGGTCCCAACGGCGCGATCATCGCGAACCAGGTGCGGCAGACGAAGCCCGACGCGCGCATCCTCGTGGTGGAGGCGGGCCGCCGCATCACCGACGTGCCGGGCGAACACCTCGTCGAGGCCGACGAGTCGGCCATGAACGCGTCGTACGACGACCTCATGCGCCGGGCACGGCAGATCGAGTACGTCAAGGATGCCGTATCGATGAGCGCCATCGACGGCGACGGCTGGGACCCGGAGTCGTCCGGCGTGTTCCCCGCCGCATTCTTCGGCCACAACTTCGCCGCCTTCCCCGGCGCGTCGATCTCGTGGAACATCGGCGGCATGGGCGTGCACTGGACCGCCGCCACCCCCTGGCCCTACGCCGAGGAGATCCCCGCCTTCCTCCCCTCCGAGGAGTGGGACGCCGACCTCGAGACCGCGCGCGGGCTGCTGCGCACCTACGTCGGTCCGCTCGTCGCCGGCGTGCACAACCCCTTCGAGGAGCCGCTCTTCGCCGCACTCCGCGAGGCCGTGCCCAGCCCCGACCCCGAGCGGGAGGCCGGATTCATGCCGATGGGTGGAGCACCGCGCGTCGGCGAGCCGTTCGCCCGCACCGGCCCCCGCGACATCGCCCCCTTCGTCTTCGACGGCAGCGACCCCGCGGTCGAGCTGCGCAGCGGCGTGCTCGTGCACCGCGTGGAGCACGAGGGCGGACGCGTGACCGGTCTCGCCCTGCGCGACCTCGTCACCGGCGAGGAGACGACCGTGCGCGGCACGCAGGTGCTGATCGCCGGAGACGCCCTGCGCACGCCGCAGCTGCTGTGGGCCTCGGGCATCCGTCCCGCCGCGCTCGGTGCGTACCTCAACGAGCACGCCACGATCGACGGCGAGGTCGACATCGACGCGGCGCGGTTCGGGCTCACGGATGCCGACATCATCGAACCGCCGAAGGGCGAGCCGTTCATCGGCTCGTTCTGGAGCCCGTCGATCGGCGCCGCCCGCCCCGCGCACGGCCAGCTCATGGAGCGCGTGTACGAGGGACGCCACAAGCTCAGCGTCGGCTGGTACTGCGCCACCGAGATCCGTGCCGAGAACCGCATCGAGTTCTCCGACGAGCTGCAGGACTCGCTCGGCATGCCGCACATGACCGTGCACTTCTCGTACTCCGACGCCGACCTCGAGGAGATCCGCCGCACCCAGGAGGTGCAGCGGGCCGCCGCGAACGTCATCGGCGACTTCCCGACCGACGACCGCGCCGTACAGCCGCCCGGAGCATCCCTCCACTACACCGGCACCGTCCGTATGGGCACCGCCGACGACGGCACGAGCGTGGTCGACACCGACGGCCGCGTCTGGGGCTTCGAGAACCTCTACCTCGCCGGCAACGGCGTCATCCCGACCGCGCTGACCTGCAACGCGACGCTCACCGGAGCCACCCTCTCGGTGCGCATCGCGCGCGCGGTCGCCGCTTCCCTCTGACCCTGCACTACCCACACCATCAAGGAGATGATCGCGATGCACTTCCACCCTTCTTCGCGACGCCGGGCGACGATGCTCGGAATCGCGCTGGTCGCATCCAGCGCCCTGGTCCTGACCGGCTGCGGCCGCGGTGACGACGCCGACGGACCCGCCGCCGGCAGCGACACCACGGTCGACGACAAGCCGGCCACCGGCACCCTCGAGATCTGGACGCAGGGCGCCGACGGCGCCGAGCTGCCGCAGATGTTCGAGGAGTTCCAGAAGGACAACCCCGACGTCGAGATCAACATGACGCAGATCCCCGAGGCGGAGTTCGCGTCGAAGATGACGGCGGCGATCACCGCGGGCACCGTGCCCGACCTGATCTACGCGTTCACCGAGACGCAGTCGTCGCTCATCGCGACCGGCGGCTTCGACTCGGTGCCGGAAGGGCTCGTCGACCCCGACGACTTCTTCGACGTCATCTGGGACAACTCGGTCTACGACGACGTCGCGTACGGGGTGCCGTGGTACGCCTACGCCGACATGGTGATCTACCGCACCGACCTCGCCGAAGCCGCCGGTGCCGAGGCGCCGACCGACTGGGACAGCCTGCGGACCTTCGGTGAGGACCTGAAGGCATCCGGAGTGGAGTGGCCGCTCGCCCTCTACGCCGCCTACGACGCCTACACCGCGCGGCAGCTGCTGACCTTCGCGAAGCAGAACGGCGGAGGCTTCATCAACGACGACCTCACCGAGTGGACCATCAACTCGCCCGAGAACGTCGAGGCGCTCGAATACTGGGCGGGCCTGATGGCCGACGGCCTCGCCTCGCCCGACGGTCCGGCCTTCCTCGACACGGTCTCGTGGTCGAGCACCGGCAAGAACGCGGCGATCATCGACGGCGGTCCGTGGTTCGTCGGCTGGTTCGACGACGCGAACGGCGAGGGCTGGGCCGACGAGCACCTGGCTCTGACCACCATGCCGGTCGGCCCCGACGGCGACGCCGCGACCACGGTCGGCGGCGGCAGCTGGTTCGTTCCGTCGGACTCCGAGAACAAGGATGCCGCGTGGAAGTTCGCGCGCTTCATGTCGGAGCCGGAGAGCCAGGTGAAGTGGTTCGAGATCTTCAAGAACATGCCCGCCGTCAAGGCCGCGTGGGAGGACCCCACGCTCGCCGACGACCCGCTGCTGCAGACCGTCGAGGCGGGTCTGGAGACCGGTGTGACCCTGCCGAAGGTCTCGACCTGGAGCCAGGTGGGAACCGTCATCGGCGAGCAGATGGAGAAGGTCGTCCGCGGCGGCGTCTCGGCCCAGGACGCGCTCGACGCGGCCCAGGCCCAGGCGGAGTCGATCGGGATGGGCGACTGACACCCATCATGACCACCACAGCGACCCGCACCATGGTCACCCCGGAGGCGCCGGCCCGGCGCCTCCGGGGGACCGGTCCCCGCCGGATGAGGAAGGTGCACGAGGGATCGCGGGCCGAAGCGACCACCGCGTGGCTGTTCCTCGCCCCGTTCCTCCTGATCTTCCTCGTCTTCACGGGCATCCCCGCCCTCCTCGCCATCGGCGCGAGCATGACCGACATGTCGGCCCGCGACATCCGCGATCCGCTGAACGTCAACTTCACCGGCCTCGACGGTTTCGCCGAGATCATCGGCAACCCGGGGTTCCAGAGCGCATTCCTCAACACCGTGCTCTTCGTGGTGCTGTGCGTGCCGATCAGCATGGCCCTCGGCCTGGCCCTCGCGCTCATGCTCAACAACGGCATCCGACGTCTGCGCAACGTGTTCCGTGCGGCGGCCTACGTGCCCGTCATCACCAACATCGTCGCCGCCGCCGTGATCTGGCAGTACGCCTTCTCGATCAACGGCCCCGTCAACACGACCCTCACCGATCTCGGACTCGGCGCGCCGAACTGGCTCGGTGACCCCGGGTGGGCCGTGACGACCGTCGTGATGATGGGCGTGTGGCGTACCACCGGCACCTGCATGATCCTCTTCCTCGCCGGCCTGCAGGCCGTGCCGGAGGAGATCTACGAGGCCGCCGCGACCGACGGTGCGGGCGCCTGGCGACGCCTGTGGTCGATCACCCTTCCGCTGCTGCGCCCGACGACCCTGCTCGTGACGGTGCTGCAGACGGTGTCGTTCCTCAACATCTTCGAAGAGCCGTACCTGCTCACCAAGGGCGGGCCGCTCGGTTCCACCAAGTCGGTCGCCGTCTGGGTGTACGAGCAGTTCGGCTTCGGCAACGTCTCGGCCTCGATGGCCGGATCGGTGCTGCTCCTGCTGCTCGTCGGCATCGTCGCGATCGTCCAGTTCCGAATCCTGAGGCCGAAACATTGAAAACCTTGTCTCCGACGCGCCAGGCGTTCAACTACACCGCTCTCGCCGTCATCACCGTCTTCATGCTCCTGCCCTTCGTCTGGGTGTTCTTCGGGTCGTTCAAGACCCAGTCGGAGTTCCTCGGAAACCCGGGTGCCTGGTTCCCCGAGTCGTTCCAGATCCAGAACTACATCCAGCTGTTCGCCGAGCGCGGCTTCGGCTCGTACATGCTCAACAGCGTGATCGTCTCGGGTGTCGCGATCGTCGGCAACGTGCTGTTCAGCGCGATGGCCGGCTACGCCCTGGCCAAGCTGCGGTTCCGCGGACGCGGCCTCGTCTTCCCGCTCGTGATCGCCTCGATGATCGTGCCGTACGTGGCACTGTTCGTGCCGCAGTTCGTGATCGTCGTGCAGCTCGGCCTGGTCAACTCGCTCATCGCGATCATCCTGCCGGTGCTCGTGCTGCCGCTGTGCGTGTTCATCATGCGCCAGTTCGCGCACGGCGTGCCGTACGAGCTCATGGAGGCCGCGCGTCTCGACGGGGCGGGGGAGGGCCGCATCTTCTTCCGTGTCTTCCTGCCGCTCACCGGTCCGGGGCTCGCGACCGTCGCGATCCTGTCGTTCCTCACCTCGTGGAACAACTTCCTCTGGCCGCTCGTCGTGGCCCAGTCGCAGGACACCTACACCGCGCCCGTCGGACTCTCGGTGGCCTCGCAGGCATCCAACACCATCTCGTTCGGTCTGCTGCTCGCCGGAGCGATGGTGGTGCTGCTGCCGATCCTCATCCTCTTCCTCTTCCTGCAGAAGTACTTCATCCAGGGCGTCGCCGCCACCGGACTGAAGTGACCGCCGCAGCCCTCTGAAAGGACACCGTCGCATGGCCGTGAAGGACCTCAAGTTCGCCCTCAACGCGATCCAGTGGATCAATGTCAAGGAGGACCCCGCCGATCTCGACAGCGCGAGCCTGTGGCGGTTCGCCGACCCGGCGTTCGTCGCCGAGTACCCCGGGGTGCTCCGCGCGATCCGCGAAGCCGGCTTCCGCGCGACCATGATGGAGGTGCTCGACACCCAGACGCTGCAGAACTACGCGGCGATGGTCGAGGAGTCGGGGCTCGCCCTGGCCCCCGGATACGTGCAGGTTCCGCTCGCGAGCGACCACGGCGGCCGGCTCGAGCGCGGCACGTTCGAGCGCATCCACTGGTTCGACGGCGTGCGTCGCAAGGCCGAGGAGTCGAACTACTTCGGCATCCCGACCATCTTCCTTGCGGCGGAGGTCGACCAGACGGCGATCCGCTGGCAGAAGCCCGCCGTGGGCGCCGACTTCTCGCAGGACCGCCTCGACGAACTCACCGACCTGATCGACGAGGCCGTCGACGTGCTGAACGCCGAAGGCGTGAAGCCCGGCCTGCACAACCACGTCGGCACCTGGATCGAGACGCAGCACGAGTACGAGCACGTGCTGAACGCCATCGACGCGTCGCGGCTCGGCGCCGCGTTCGACATCGGCCACCTCGAATGGGCCGGCATCGACGCGCGGGAGGCGATCTCGACCTGGGCCGACCGCGTGCAGGACCTGCATCTGAAGGACCTCGACCTCGACCTCGCCCGCCGAAGCCGCGAAGAGGGCCTCAGCTACGAGCGCGCCACCGACCTCGGTCTGTACCTTGAGCCCGGCCTGGGCGCCGTCGACCTGCGGGGCACGCTCGAGGCGCTGCCCGACGGATGGGACGGATGGGTCATCATCGAGGTGGACCGCGCGAGTATGGACCCGGTCGAGAGCGCGCACGTGACCGCACGCTGGGTCGCCGATCTCACGGCGTGAACCGCACCAGGACGACTCGAAGGGACCAGACGCGATGACGCTCACCCAGGACCATTTCTCGCTCAACACCCTGCAGTGGATCACCGTCTCGCTCGGCGAGTCGACCGGTGAGCCCGGCAGCGTCGGCTGGGAGTTCGACCGGCCCAGCTTCCTCGCCCGGCAGCCGGAGGTGCTCCGCCAGGTGCGCGACGCCGGCTTCTCGGCAGTGATGCTCGAGGTGCTGCCCACCCAGACCCTCCAGGCCTACGCCCGGGTCGTCGCCGACTCGGGTCTGCGTGTCACCCCCGGGTACGTGCACATCGGTCTGCCCGAAGAGTTCGGCCGCGACCACGCGGGCGACGACGAGGCGCGGTTCCGGTGGTTCGACGGCATCCGTCGTCGCGCCGAGGAATCGCAGTACATGGGACTCGACCGGGTGTTCCTCGCCGCCGACATGGCGCCGGGGCGCCCGCGCATCGACGAGGCCGCGGCGCGTGGCCACGCGTTCGACGCCGCTCGGCTCGACCGCGTCACCGACATCATCGGCGAGGCCGCCGAGGTGCTGAAGGCGGAGGGGGTGACGGCGGCGCTGCACAACCACGTCGGCACATGGATCGAGACCGTGGCCGAGTACGACCACGTGCTGGATGCCGTGCCGTCGACGATCCTCGCCGCGGGCCCGGACCTCGGGCACCTCGCCTGGACGGGCGTCGACGTCGTCGCGTGGGTCGCCCGCCACGCCGACCGCATCTCGGACCTGCACATCAAGGACATGGATCTCGCCCTCGCCGCCGAGGCGCGCGAGAAGGGCACCCCCTACTTCGACGTCATGGCGCAGCGCTTCTTCCTCGAGCCGGGCCTGGGCGACGTGCCGCTCGAAGCCGCGCTCGCCGCCCTTCCCGACGGGTTCGACGGCTCCATCCTCGTCGAGGTCGACAAGCCGAGCATGGAGCCCTTCGCGAGCGCCCGGGCGAGCTGGGCGTGGATCGCGGAGAACTACCCGTCCGCCGCTGGCACGGAGGAGGCCGCATGAGCACGCATCCCGTCACCCTGTTCACCGGTCAGTGGGCCGACCTGCCGTTCGAGGAGGTGGCGCGCCTCGCCGCCGAATGGGGCTACGACGGCCTCGAGATCGCAGCATCCGGCGACCATCTCGACCTGCGGCGTGCCGACGAGGACGACGCCTACGTCGCGTCGCGGAAGGAGATCCTCGACCGCCACGGCCTGCAGGTGTTCGCGATCTCGAACCACCTCGCGGGACAGGCGGTGTGCGACGCTCCCATCGACTTCCGCCACCAGGCGATCCTGCGCGACTACGTGTGGGGTGACGGCGAGGCCGAGGGCGTGCGGCGGCGGGCCGCCGACGACATGAAGCGCGCGGCCCGCGTGGCGCGCAAGCTCGGCGTCGACACGGTCGTCGGCTTCACCGGGTCGTCGATCTGGCCCTACGTGGCGATGTTCCCGCCCGTGCCGGAGGAGGTCATCGCCGGCGGTTTCGAGGACTTCGCGCAGCGCTGGAACCCCATCCTCGACGTGTTCGACGGCGAGGGCGTGCGCTTCGCCCACGAGGTGCATCCCAGCGAGATCGCGTACGACTACTGGTCGTCGGTGCGCGCGCTCGAGGCCATCGAGCACCGCGAGGCGTTCGGGTTCAACTGGGACCCCTCGCACATGATGTGGCAGAACATCGACCCCGTCGGATTCATCTGGGACTTCCAGGACCGGATCTACCACGTCGACTGCAAGGACACGCGGATGCGCCCGCAGAACGGCCGCGCCGGAGTGCTCGGCTCGCACCTGCCCTGGGGCGACCCCCGCCGTGGCTGGGACTTCGTCTCGACGGGACACGGCGACGTGCCCTGGGAGGACTCGTTCCGGGCGCTCGACGCGATCGGATACACCGGGCCCATCTCGATCGAGTGGGAGGACGCGGGGATGGACCGCCTGCACGGCGCGGCGCAGGCCGTGCAGTACGTGCGGTCCCTGCTCTGGCCGAAGCCCACCGCGTCGTTCGACGCCGCCTTCCGCCACCAGTGAGCTGGCGCGATCGCTTCACCCGCGAGGCGCTGACGCGGTCGTTCGCCGCGCTCCGCATCCGCGACTACCGCCGGTGGAGCATCGCGCAGCTGCTGTCGGCGGCCGGAGGCGCGGCCTCGCAGGTGGCGATCGCCTGGCTGGTGGTCGAGCTCGGTGGCGACGGTCTGGCCCTCGGCGTGGTGACCGCGAGCACGATGGTGCCCACGCTCGCCCTGGGTCCGTTCATCGGAGCGATCGTCGATCGGTTCTCGCGCCGGAGCGTGTTGATCGTCACGGCGGTGGCCCAGATGGCGATCGCCGGCGTGCTCGCCGGGCTCGCGTTCTCGGGAGCGTTGCAGATCTGGATGCTCGCGGTGCTCTCCCTCGCTCATGGACTCGCCTTCGCCGCCGACAACCCCGCCCGCCAGCTGCTGGTGCTCGATCTCGTCGGCCGCGACCGGGTGACGAGCGCCGTGAGCATGAACGAGGTCATCATCAACGGGGCCCGCGTGCTGGGGCCGGCGGTCGCGGGACTGCTGCTCGTCTTCGCCGACGCGGCCTGGTGCTTCGTCGTGAACGCGCTGGTCTTCGTGCCGTCGATCATCGTGCTGATCGGGCTTCGGCTGCGTCCGGAGACCGACCGCGCGACCCCTCTCCGGACATCCGCCGACGAACCGTCGATCGCCGCAGACCCGGCCGCGCCCCCCGCCCCTCCCTCACCCGGCGCCTGGCGCTTCGTCACGCGCACACCCCCGGTGCGGGCGACCCTGGTGCTCGCGATCTGCGCGGCGGCCGGCTACAACATCGCCGTCGTCGTGCCGCTCATCGTCGCGAACGTGTTCGACGCCGAGGGCGGCACCTACGGCCTGCTCGCCGTCGCGTTCGGCCTGGGCGCGCTGCCCGGCGCGTTCTTCTCGGCCACCGGACCGACGACGCCCCGCGGGGGAGAGGTGCGCGTGCTCGCGCTCGTCATGGGGATCGCCGTGCTGCTCTCGGCGGCGGCCCCCGTGCTGCCCGTGCTGTTCGTCGGGCTCGCGGTGGTCGGCGCGGTCGTGATGTGGTTCATCGCCCGTGCCAACGCCCTGGTCATGCTGTCGACGCCCCCGCCCATCCGCGGACGGGTCATGGGCATCTGGGCCATGTGCCTTCCGGGGTCGACGGTGCTCACCGGGCTGGCCGTCGGGGCGCTCGCCGAGGCCGCAGACCCCCGAGTGGCCTACGCCGTCGTCGGGGCGGTCACGGTGGTGCTCGCCGGGCTGTCGTGGCGGGCGCTCGGCGACCGGCCGCTCAGCGCTCGCGCAGCCTGATCAGCCGTTCGTGCCCGGTCTCCTCGAGTTCGGCGATGTCGTCGCGCGACTTGAGGAAGTCCGAGAACGAGCGGTAGCCGAGACCCTTCTCGCTGAACGAGGGGTCCATGCGCCGCATGTGCGTCTTGACTGCGGAGCTGTGCAGCCATTCGTCGGCATCCGCCTTGTCCTGCCCGAGGCGCAGGGCGCGCTCCAAGAGCGCCGTGGCCTCCTGCTGCGGGTCGACGACCGGCTCCACGGGGGTGGCCGTGGCGGACTTCGCGCGCCGCGACCGCGTGGTGGTCTTCTTGCCGGTCTCGGTCGGCTGCTCGGCCGCGGGCTCCGCAGGCGGGGCGACGACGGCATCCGCCGCGGTCTGCTTTACCGGGCGCGTGACCCCCGAGAGCGAGTCATAGGCCTCGAACTGGTCGCACGCCGCCGCGAGCGACTTGGCCGTCGACCCGGCGACGCCCACACCGATCACGTAACGACCGAGGCGCTTGCAGCGCTGCGCGAGCGGCACGTAGTCGCTGTCTCCCGCGACGATGACCACGTGGGTCAGGTCGGGCAGCCGGAACATGTCTTCGACCGCGTCGACGGCCAGGCGGATGTCGGCGCCGTTCTTCGCGTAGGCCGCAGCGGGGAAGAGCTGCACGAGGTCGACCGCGCGGGCGACGAGCTGCGAGCGGTACTCGGCGTTCACCGGCGACGACCAGTCGGCGTACGCCCGAGTGAGCACGAGGGTGCCGAACGAGGCGGCGTAGTCGATGATCGCGCCGACCTCGATCATGGCCTGCTTCAGGCGCTCGGCGACCTCGGGGTCGTTCGGGTTGTCGCTGATGCGCTGGCGGTCCTTGCCGTACGCATTACGGCCATGCACCCGGTCGTACCAGGAGATGACGATGTTGTCGAAGTCGAGGTAGACCGCGACGCGGGCATCCGTGGTCTCGGCCATGCTCAATTCTCGCCGTCCTGCGGGGCGGTCTCGCCGCTCTCGCCGGGCTCGCCGGGGTAGCGCACGCCGATCTGCCGGCGGATCTCGTCGAGGGCGCCCATGATGGCCACCGAGTCGGCGAGGGGCAGGATGTCGCCCGCGAGGTTCCCCTCGCGCACGAGACGTTCGGCAGCGAGAGCCTCGAACTGCATGCCGCGGCCGCCGGCGTCGGGGTCGAGGCGACCGTCGAACTCCTCGATCACGGTGCCCTCGGGGTCGATCACACGCAGCACGGAGGGCGACCAGAAGAAGCGGTCGATCTCGATGCGCGCCTTCGTGCCGAGCACGACGGCACGGTTCGGACCGGCCGTGCGCGACGACGAGAGGGTGGTCGACACGGCACCGCTCGCGTGGGTCATGACCGTGGCGACCTCGGCGTCGGCCCCCGTCTCGACGAGCTGGGCGACGGCACGGATGCTCGTCGGCGCCCCCAGCACGTCCCACACGAAGGAGATCGGGTAGATCGCGAGGTCGAGCAGGGCGCCGCCGCCGAGTTCGAGCGCGTTGAGCCGGTGCGTCGGGTCGGAGGGGAGGAGCTGGGTGTGGTCGGCGCTCACCGAGCGGATCTCACCGAGCACCCCGGAGGCGATGATCTCGCGGGCGCGCACCATGTGCGGCAGGTACCGGGTCCACATCGCCTCGGTCGCGAGCAGTCCGCGCTCCTCGGCGAGGCGCTGCAGGTCGGCGGCCTCGGCGTGGTTCAGGGTGAACGCCTTCTCGACGAGCACGTGCTTGCCCGCCTCGAGGGCGAGACGCGCGTTGGCGTGGTGCATCGGGTGGGGCGTCGACACGTAGATGATGTCGACCTCGGGGTCGGCCACCAGCGCCTCGTACGAGGGGTGCGCGTTCGGGATGTCGAAGCGCGCGGCGAAGGCATCCGCCGACTCCTGCGAGCGCGAGCCCACGGCCACCAGGTCGAGCCCGGCGGCGCGCAGGTCGGAAGCGAAGGCGCCGGCGATGCCGCCGGTCGCGAGGATTCCCCATCGAAGACCAGTCATCCCCCCAGCGTAGGGGTTCCGCCTGGACGGCAGCACGCGGGATGTCAGGGGACGAGAACGATCTTCCCGGCGACGTGCTCCTCGACGAGCTCGTGCGCACGGGCGGCCTCGGCGAGTGGCAGCTCAGGCCCGAGCTCGATCGTGAAGTCGCCGCTCGCGAGCAGTTCGATCGTCTTCGGGAGCGCCTCGGCCCGCCACGCCAGCTCCTGCTCGGTGAGAGGCTGCGGGGCGCCGCCCGAGAACGCGCGGATGCCGAACGATGCGGCATCCGGCCCCCGGACGATCGTGGCGATGCGGTCGCGGTCGGCGACCAGGGCGAGCGAGGTCTCGATGGCCTCGTCGGTGCCGGCGCCGTCGAGCACCACGGTCACGTCGGACGGTGCGGCATCGCGGACGCGGTCGAGCAGCCCGTCGCCGTAAGCCACGGGGATCGCTCCCAGGTCGCGCAGCTGATCGTGCCGCGCGGGGCTGGCGGTCGCGACGACGGTGGCGCCCCATGCGACGGCGAACTGCACGGCCGCCTGACCGACGGCGCCCGAACCCGCGTGCACGAGCAGCACGTCGTCGGCGGTCACGCCCAACGACTTCAGGGCCTGGTACGCGGTGCCGGCCGGGATGCCGATGCCGGCGCCCTCGGCCGCGGTCACGGCGTCGGGCAGCAGTGCCAGGTGCGCCGCCGGGACGGCGAGGGCGGAGGAGTACGTGCCGACCGTGTCGCGGATGGCGACGCGGTCGCCGACGACGAAGCCCTCGACGCCGTCGCCCACCGCCTCGATCACGCCCGCGCCGTCGAAGCCGACGGGGCGCGGCTCGGTGATCGGGGGAGACGGGCGCTTCCCGCCCCGCAGCTTCGCGTCGATCGGGTTCACGCCCGCCGCCTCGATGCGCACCACGACCTCACCGGCCGCGGGCAGCGGGTCGGGGATCTCGGTGAGGTGCAGGACGTCGGGGGAGCCGATTTCGGTGTAGACGATCGCGCGAGCCATGCAGCCAGGCTAGTCCGGATGCCGCGGCCCGGCGCCGTACGACAGCGCTACTTCCCCGCGAGGGCCTTGGTGATGCGCTGCGGCGAGACGGGTTGGGCGGTGCCGAGGCGCTGGGCGAACACGCTGACCCGGTACTCCTCGAGCAACCAGCGGGTCTCGACGAGGTTCGGGGCGGCGTCGCGCGCCAGGGGGATGGTGCCGCCGGCATCCGCGAACTGCGTCGCCATGCGCTCGTACTCCGTCATGCGGCTGCGGTCCTTGCCGGGCTCGCTGCCGAGCGTCTTCAGGCGCTCGACCATCCCGTTCAAGTATCGAGGGAAGTGCGCGAGGCGGTCGACGCCCGCGGCGGACACGAACCCCGGATGCAGCAGCCCGCTCACCTGCGTGCGGATGTCGTTCAGCGGGCCGAGCAGGGCGAGCGCGTTCTGCGACTTGATGCCCCGCTCGACCTCGCGCGACAGGGTGAGGATGCGGGCGACGAGCGAGACGCAGGCGAACAGCTCGTCGACGAGCACGGCCGACACGGCATCCCGCACGCGCGCGAAGTCCGCCTCGGTGCGCACAATGCCGCCGGGGACGGTGGCGTCGATCACGCGCCGGGCGACGGCGGCCCGGCAGTCCTCGATGAGAGCGGCGGCCGAGGGGTAGGGGGAGGCCGCGAGCGCGAGCTTCTCCTGGCTGGTGAGGTGCTGCTGCACGTACGACGACGGCGAGGGCACCGCCAGAAGCACGAGGCGCAGCACGCCGGCGCGGGTGGCGGCCGCCGCGGCATCCGCCGACGCCTCGACGCGCACCGCGACCGTCTTGCCCTCGTCGACGATCGCCGGGTACCCCCGCACGACCCCGCCGGCGACCCGGGTGTCGAGCACCTCGGGCAGCTCGCCGAACGTCCACGCCGTCAGGCCGGTGCGCTCGATCGCTCCCGCCGAGACGGATGCCGCGGCGACGTCGTTCGCGCCGCGGGGCGACGAGCGGTCGGGCGCGGGGCGTGCAATCGACCGGGCGACACTGCTGCGGGCCCGGTCGGCGAGGTCGCGCTGAAGGGTCGGGAGGTCGCGGCCGGAGCCGACGACACGGCCGCGCTCGTCGACCGCGCGGAAGTTCATTCGCAGATGCGGGGGCACGCGCTCGTCGTCGAAGTCGGCCGCCGAGACGGGCTGGTTCGCCAGCGGTTGGATGAGACGCGCAAGCGCCTCCTTCAGCGACCGCGCCGGTCGACCGTCGTGGTGCTCCGGTCCTTCGGCGGCGATCTCGGCACCGAACTTGTCGGCCCAGTCCGCGGCGGGCACGACGTGGCGACGGATGGCCTTCGGTAAGGCGCGCAGCAGACCGGTGACGAGTTCGGCGCGCAGCCCAGGCACCTGCCAGTCGAACCCGCGGTCCTCGATCTGCGCGAGCAGCGCGAGGGGGATGACCACGCTCACGCCGTCGTCCGGCGCGCCGGGTTCGAAGCGGTACGCGAGCCCGAGCACCTGGTCGCCCTGCGTCCACCGCGTCGGGAACTCGTCCTGCGCCGCGCGGCCCTCGTCGTCGATCAGGTCGGACTCGCGCATCACGAGCAGCTTCGGGGTCTGCGCGAGGGTGTCGCGCCACCACTTCTCGAACGACCGCACGTCGAACACGTCGGCGGGGATGCGCTCGTCGTAGAACCGGAACACGGCCTCGTCGCCGGCGAGGATGTCGCGACGGCGCTCGCGCTCCTCGAGCTTCTCCAGCCGCCGACGCAGCTCGGCGTTGCTGCGCCAGAACGCGCCGACCCGCTTGTCGAGGCGGCTCGGATCCCACTCGCCCTCGACGAGCGCGTGCCGCACGAACAGCTCGCGCGAGGCGGCGCGGTCGATGCGGGCGAACTGCACCCGTCGCCGTGGCACGATCTCCAGCCCGAACAGCGTCACCTTCTCGTAGGCGACGGCGGCCCCGGCGTCCTTCGACCAGTGCGGCTCCGACACCTGCCGCTTGGCGAGGTCGCCGGCCAACGGCTCGGCCCACGCCGGATCGATCGCGGCGACCGTGCGCGCGAACGTGCGCGACGTCTCGACGATCTCGGCCGCGATGACCGCGCGCGGGCTCTTCTTGCGCAGTCCCGACCCTGGGAAGATCGAGAAGCGGATGCCGCGGGCACCGCGGTACTCGGCGATGCGGCGCTTGGCATCCTTCGCCGGGGTGCCGCCCTTCCCCGCCGGGGCGGTGCGCTCGTCGAGCAGTCCGATCTGCGACAGGAGTCCCGCGAGCATCGACCGGTGCACGGCATCCGGATCGGCGGCCCCGTCGCCGCGACCCCCGTCGGTCGTCTTGACCAGTGTGCGCAGCTGCCGGTGCACATCGAACCATTCGCGCACGCGCACGTAGTTCAGATGCTCGGCGCGGCAGAGGCGGCGGAACGCGCTCGACCCCAGTTCGCGCTGCTGCTCGCGCAGGTGGTTCCACAGGTTGAGCAGCGTGAGGAAGTCGCTCGTGGGGTCGACGAACCGCGCATGCAGGCGATCGGCCTCCTCGCGGCGCTCCTCGGGTCGCTCGCGCACGTCCTGGATGGTCATGCCCGACACGATCGGCAGCACGTCGTCGACCACGCCATGTCGGCCGGCCTCGACGAGCATGCGGGCGAACCGCGGATCGATGGGCATGCGCGAGATGTCGCGACCGATGCGGGTGAGGTACGGGGAGCCGTCGCGCCTCGACGGCTCGACCGCCCCCAGCTCGGTGAGCAGGTCGAACGCAGCCTTCACGCCCCGCGAATCAGGAGGGGTGAGGAAGGGGAAGTCCTGGATGTCGCCGAACCCCAGCGACAGCATCTGCAGGATCACCGACGCGAGCGACGTGCGCAGGATCTCGGGTTCGGTGAACTCCGGCCGGCGGGTGAAGTCCTCTTCGGAATAGAGACGGATGGCGATGCCGTCGCTCGTGCGGCCCGCGCGCCCGGAGCGCTGATTCGCCGACGCCTGCGAGATCGCCTCGATCGGGAGGCGCTGCACCTTCGACCGGTTGCTGTAGCGCGAGATGCGCGCGGTGCCGGTGTCGACGACGTAGCGGATGCCCGGCACGGTGAGGCTCGTCTCGGCGACGTTCGTCGCCAGCACCACGCGCCGACGCACACCCGCCACGCGGCTGCGCTCGAACACGCGGTGCTGCTCGGCGGCGGACAGCCGCCCGAACAGCGGGAGCACCTCGGTGGGGGAGCGGTCCTTGGCGTACGCGCCGCGCACGGCGTCGGCGGCGTCGCGGATCTCGGCCTCGCCGGGGAGGAACACGAGAACGTCGCCCGGCGCCTCGCGGTCGAGTTCGCGCAGGGCGGCGACGATCGCCGAGACCTCGTCGTCGGGGTCGCCCGTGGGCGAGGCATCCGCGTTGTCGTCGTCCGCCACCAGCGGCCGGTACCGGATCTCGACGGGATAGGTGCGCCCCGAGACCTCGACGATCGGCGCCGGCGTGCCGTCGGCCGCGGCGAAGTGCCGCGCGAAGCTCTCGGGGTCGATCGTCGCCGAGGTGATGACGACCTTGAGGTCGGGGCGCTCCGGCAGGATGCGCGCGAGGTAGCCGAGCAGGAAGTCGACGTTGAGCGACCGCTCGTGCGCCTCGTCGATGATGATCGTGTCGTAGCGGGTGAGCAGGCGGTCGCGGTGGATCTCGTTGAGCAGGATGCCGTCGGTCATCAGCGCGATGCGGGTCGACTCCGACACCTTGTCGGTGAAGCGCACCTTGTAGCCGACGAGGGTGCCGAGCTCGACTTGCAGCTCCTCGGCCACGCGCTCGGCGATGGTGCGCGCGGCGAGACGCCGCGGCTGGGTGTGCGCGATGCGCTCGCGGCCCAGTTCGAGCGCGATCTTGGGCAACTGGGTGGTCTTGCCCGACCCCGTGGCGCCCGCGACGATCACGACCTGGTGGTCGCGCATCGCGTCGGCGATCTCGCCCCGTGCCGCACTGACGGGCAGCTCGGGGGGATACACGATCACGGGGGAGGACATAGCCCTCCATCGTAAGCCGGGATCGGGTGCGTACGATTCATCGAGTGACGACCTCCCCGCGCGTGGAGCGCTGGTTCCGCGACTTCGGACGCCCGCCCCGCATCCTCGGCCTCGACGTCGCGCGCGCCCTCGCAATCCTCGGCATGGCCGGGGCGCACGTCGGAGAGACGCCGACCCTCGACGTGCTCGACCCCTCGACCTGGGGCGACCTCGTGCACGGCCGCTCGTCGATCCTGTTCGCCGTGCTCGCGGGTGTCTCGATCGCGCTCATGACCGGCCGCAGCAGCCGTCCAGACCCGGCGCTGCTGCCGAGCATCCGCCTGCAGCTCGTCGGACGGGGCGCCGTGATCTTCGTCATCGGCCTCGCGCTCGAGTTCCTCCACACGCCGATCGCCGTCATTCTCACGCTCTACGGTCTGCTCTACGTCGCGGTCATCCCGTTCCTCCGGTGGAGGCCGTGGCAGCTGCTCACGGGAGCGGCCGTGCTCGCCATCGCCGGCCCGCCCGCCGTCGCCCTGCTCTCCGCTGTGACCCTCGAACCGTACGGTGCGGGGATCGCGTTCGTGCTCGACGGGAGCTACTCGATCGTCGTGTGGATGGCGCTCGTGCTCGCCGGTCTCGCGCTCGGCCGGCTGCACGTCGCCACACTCCGCACCGCGTGGATCACCCTCGGTGCGGGCGTCGCGCTCGCCGTCGCCGGTTACGGCCTCGGAGCGATGGGGGAGGATGTCGTGCGCCGCATCGACGGCGGAGAGCCGCTGATGGGCGGTTCGGGCGGCGGATGGGACGAGTACCCCGACGCGCTCGCCGCCGCCGACCCGATCGGCGCGATGCTGCGGGCGGTGTTCGCTGTCGAACCGCACTCCGGCGGCGTGGCCGAGGTCGTCGGGTCGGGCGGGTTCGCGCTGGCCGTGATCGGGCTGTGCCTGCTGCTGGCCCGCCCGCTCCGTTGGCCGTTCCTGCCGCTGGCGGCCTTGGGCAGCATGCCGCTCTCGGCATACAGCGGGCACATCCTCGCGATCGCGCTCCTCGTCGGCCCGGGCGGGTACTACACGAGCAACACCCTCTGGGCGGTGCTCGCCGTCGGAATGCTGGTGGCCGCCACCCTCTGGTCGATCCTGGTCGGTCGCGGCCCGCTCGAGCGCCTGGTCGGCGCTGCCGCGCGACGGATGGCGGCCAGCCGGGCCCCGGCCGACTGACGCGCCCTAGGCTGGAGGAACGACCATTCCTGCACTCGAACTGAACGACGGCACGACCATCCCCCAGCTGGGTTACGGCGTCTTCCAGGTTCCGCCGGCCGAGACCGAGCGCGCCGTGAGCGAGGCACTCGAGATCGGCTACCGCCACATCGACACCGCCGCCATCTACGGCAACGAAGAGGGCGTCGGCGCGGCGATCGCGGCCTCCGGCATCGCCCGTGACGAGCTCTACATCACCACGAAGCTGTGGAACGACCGGCACGACGGCGACGAGCCGCGCGCCGCGATCGGCGAGAGCCTCGAGAAGCTGGGCCTGGAGCAGGTCGACCTGTACCTGGTGCACTGGCCCACCCCGGCGAAGGACAACTACGTGCACGCCTTCTCGAAGCTCATCGAGCTGCGCGAGGCCGGCCTGACCCGCAGCATCGGCGTGTCGAACTTCCTCGTCGAGCACCTCGACCGCGTGGTCTCCGAGACGGGCGTCGCCCCGGCCGTGAACCAGATCGAGCTGCACCCCGCGTACCAGCAGCGCGACGTCGTCGCCCGGGCGACCGAGCACGGCATCAAGACCGAGGCCTGGGGTCCGCTCGGACAGGGCAAGTACGACCTGTTCGGCACTCCCGCCGTCGCCGAGGCCGCGGCCGCGCACGGCGTCACGCCCGCGCAGGCGGTGCTGCGCTGGCACCTGCAGAAGGGCATCATCGTCTTCCCGAAGTCGGTGCGCGCCGAGCGCCTGCGCGAGAACATCGACGTGTTCGGCTTCGAGCTGACGGATGCCGAGATCGCGGCGATCGACGCCCTCGACCCGCTCGACGGCTCGGGCCGTGTGGGCACGCACCCCAACGAGTTCAACTGATCGACGCCCCGCCGTCGCACATGACGCCCCGTGTCGCCTCTCCGCGACACGGGGCGTCTTCGTGAGTAGCGTCGAGGCATGGCAGCCCACTACCGCGTCGTCGCCGTCTCCGGATCGCTGCACGAGCCGAGCAAGACGACCGCGTTGATCCGCGCGATCGCCGCGGCGGTCGCCGAGCGCGCCGACGTCGAGGTGCAGCTGATCGAGCTGACGGACATCGGCCCCGACCTGGCCGGAGCGCTGCGGCGCGACCAGCTGCCCGCCTCCGTCGAGGAGAAGCTCGTCGCGATCGAGCAGGCCGACCTCCTCATCGTCGGCAGCCCCGTGTACCGCGCATCGTTCACCGGCCTGTTCAAGCACCTGTTCGACTTCGTGGGGCAGTACGAGCTGGTCGGCACACCCGTGCTGTTGGCGGCGACCGGCGGCGGCGAGCGCCACGCGCTCATCATCGAGCACCAGCTGCGGCCGCTCTTCGCGTTCTTCCAGGCGCTCACCCTCCCGGTGGGCGTCTACGCCAGCACGACCGACTTCGACGGCTACGAGATCGCGTCCGACGTGCTGCGGGCGCGCATCGCCCTCGCGGCCGACCGAGCGCTGCCCCTCGTGAGCTACGCCGCATCGCAACCGCTCGAGGCCCTCGCGATCTGAGCATCCCGGCCCCTGGGCGCAGCCCGGGCGCGTAGCGTGAGGGCATGACGAACCGGCTCGCCGACACGCTCAGCCCGTACCTCCGCGCCCACGCCGACAACCCCGTCGACTGGTACCCCTGGGGCGAGGAGGCGTTCGCCGAGGCGCAGCGCCGCGACGTGCCGCTGCTCATCTCGATCGGCTACTCCACCTGTCACTGGTGCCATGTGATGGCGCGGGAGTCGTTCGCCGACGCCGACACGGCCGCGCTGATCAATCGCGACTTCGTCGCCGTCAAGGTCGACCGCGAGGAGCATCCGGAGGTCGACGGAGCGTACATGGCGGCCGCCTCGGCCTTCACCCAGAACCTGGGCTGGCCGCTGACCGTGTTCGCGACGCCCCGAGGCCGCACCTTCTTCGCCGGAACCTACTGGCCGCCGGACGCCCGCCCGCCGATGCCGTCGTTCCGCGACGTGCTCGCCGCGGTGCGCGAGGCGTGGACCGATCGACGTGCGCAGGCGGAGGAGTCGGCGGATGCGGTGACCGACGCACTGGCCCGCGCGGCGGAGCGGCAGCCCTCCGACCTCCCGGACGCGGCAGCGATCGCCGCGGCGGCAGGCGCGATCGCCGCGCGGGAGGACGCCGCGCACGGCGGTTTCGGTGGCGCACCGAAGTTCCCGGTCGCGACGACGCTGCGCTTCCTCCAGTCGCCGCTGGTGCGTCGACAGGCTCCGGACGCCGCGGCATCCGCCGACCGGGCGCTCGCGGCGATGGCGGCATCCGACCTGCGCGACGACGACGGCGGCTTCTTCCGCTACGCGACGCGCGCCGACTGGACGGTGCCGCACTACGAGCGGATGCTTACCGACAACGCCCAGCTGCTCGACGTCGCTGTCGACGCCGGCGACGAGGCGACCGCACGGGGCATCGCGGACTTCCTGCTCGGTGCGCTGCGCCGCGACGGCGGAGGATTCGGCGCCGCGCAGGATTCGGAGTCGTGGATCGACGGTGAACGCAGCGAGGGCGGGTACTACCAGCGCCCCCTCCCCGCCCGGGCCGAGCTGCAGCCGCCGGCGGTCGACGGCAAGGTCATCACCGGTTGGAACGGTCTGGCGATCGGCGCCCTGGCGCGCGCCGGCGCCGCGCTCGACGAGCACCTTTGGATCGACGCGGCCCGCACGGCGGTCGAAGCGGTGCAGCACGTGAACCGCACCGCCGACGGTGCGCTCGTCCGGGCATCCCTCGACGGCACGCCGTCGGCGGCCGTCGCGACGCCCGCCGATCTCGCGCTGTTCGCCGACGGGATGCTCGCGCTCGCCGTCGCGACGGGCGACGCGACGTGGGCCGTGCAGGGTCGCGCGATCCTCGACGAGGCGCTCGGCGGGGTGGCCGGCGAACCGATGCTGCGCGCGCAGGGCATCGCCCCCTCGCCCGACCAGACCGACGGTGACCTGCCGTCCGACGCGGCCGCGCTCGCCGAGGCGGCGTACCGCGCCTGGGTGCTGGGGGCGGGCGACCGCTACCGCGATGCGGCGGCGGCCCTGGTGCGCGAGCACACCGCGTCCGCTCTGAGTCAACCGTTCGCGCACGGGAGCCTGCTGCGGGTCGCCGCCGCCCTCGTCGACGCGCCCCGGCAGATCGTGGTCGTCACCGATGATCCGTCGAGCGCCCTCTCCCACGCTGCCCGGCGCGCGGACGCCGATGTCGTCGCGGTGGTCACCCCGGCGCAGGCCGACGCCTTCGCGGTTGTGGGGTTCGAGCTCTTCGACGGCCGGTCGGTCGGCGACGCCGGAGCGCGGGAGCGGGCGTTCGACTGCCGGGGCTTCGTGTGCCGCCTGCCGGTGAGCGACGCCGCCGAATTGCCGCACGCGCGCGACGCGGTCTAAGGTGACGCGGGTGCGCCCGCCCGCCTCCGCCCCCGCCCCGTCCGCCGGTCTCCACCGAGGGCTCACCCGCCGCCAGATCTCGATGATGGGCCTCGGCAGCGCCATCGGCGCCGGCCTCTTCGTCGGATCGGGCCAGGCCATCGGGCTCGCCGGCCCGGCGGTGCTGGTGTCGTACCTCGTCGCGGGCGGCATCGTCGTGCTCGTCATGTCGATGCTCGCCGAGATGGTGGCGGCGCGGCCCAGCCCCGGCGCGTTCAGCGAGTACGCGCAGGATGCTCTCGGCCGCGGCGCCGGCAGCGCGGTCGGGTGGCTGTATTGGATCCAGCTGGTCGTCGTGATCGCCGCCGAGGCGACGGGAGCCGCCGGCATCCTCGCCGGCTGGGTGCCCGGGGTGCCGGTGTGGGCATGGGTGCTGGTGTTCGTCGCCGGCTTCACCACCGTCAACCTGCTCGGCGTGCGCGACTACGGTCGTTTCGAGTTCTGGTTCGCCGCGATCAAGGTCGGCGCGATCGTCGCCTTCCTCGTGATCGGCGTCTGCGCGATCGTCGGACTGATCCCCGGCGTGCCGGCGACCGGACTGGGCAACCTCGTCGCCCAGGGGGGCTTCGCACCGAACGGCATCCCGGGTATCGCGGCGGCCCTGCTCATCGTGCTGTTCGCGTTCGGCGGCACCGAGCTGGTGGCCATCGCGGCCGCCGAGTCCGACGACCCCGTGCGCAACATCCGCCGCATCGTGCGCCAGGTCCTCGTGCGCATCCTCGTCTTCTACGTCGGATCGATCGTCGTGATCGTCGCGGTGCTGCCGTGGAACGACCCGACGGTGCTCGACGGACCGTTCTCCGCCGTGCTCGCCACGCTCCGCGTGCCGGGGG
This sequence comes from uncultured Microbacterium sp., assembly GCF_963528945.1. GTDB lineage: Bacteria > Actinomycetota > Actinomycetes > Actinomycetales > Microbacteriaceae > Microbacterium. The sequence continues at coordinate 165,633 of NZ_CAURWX010000004.1, read as the reverse complement.
TCGACCTGGTGATGTCGCTGCTCGTCGTGGTGGCGCTGCTGTCGGCGATGAACGCGAACATCTACGGCGCATCCCGCATGTTCTTCTCGCTGGGGGAGCGCGGACTCGCTCCGCGGGCCGTCACGCGCACCACGCGCGGGGGAGTGCCGCTGGTGGCCGTGCTGTCGTCGGTGGCGTTCGGCTTCGTCGCCGTGGTGCTCAACTACGTGTTCCCGGACGTCGTGCTCCCGGCCCTGCTCAACGTCGTCGGCTCGACGCTCATCGTCACCTGGACGGCGGTCGCGGTCTCGCAGATCGTGCTGCGCCGCCGAGCCGAGCGCGACGGCACCCCGCTGCCCGTTCGGATGCCCGGCTTCCCCTGGCTGTCGTGGCTGTGCCTGGCCCTCATCGCGGGCGTCGTCGTGCTCGCGGCATCCGACGAGGGGGCGCGCCTGCAACTGCTGCTGACCGCCGCGCTGACGGCTGTGCTGTACCTCGGGGCGCTCCTCGCGGGTCGGCGCGGGGGTCGTGCGGTTCGCCGCTGAGCCCAGCGATCACCGGTGCGCCAACCGCCGCCGTCTCCGTCGGCGCCCGTCGAACCGGGCCGTCAGACCCAGCCGGGCAGCCAGTTGTGCACGAGCCAGAACGGGTACGGCACGCTCATGCCGACCCACAGCGGTAGGAAGAACGCCGACACCAGCACGGCACCCACCAGGAACACCGCCACCGTGCGTTGCCCGGCCAGGCGGCGGTCGAGGGTGTCGTCTGCCCGCCCGGCGATGCGGCGCAGGGCCTCGACGAGCGCCAGCACCAGGAACGGCATCATGACCACCGTGTAGAACTGGAAGATCGTGCGGTCGGGGAACAGCAGCCACGGCACATAGGTCACGGCGAGACCGACGAGGGGCACGCTCACCGCGGGCCCGACCGGCGAGCGACGCACCCATCCGCGCACGAGCAGCACGATGAGGAACACGGATGCCGCGACCCCCGCCCACCAGATGAGCGGGTTGGGGATCGCCGAGATCACCCCGATGCAGTGGTCGGTGCCGCACCCTGAAGGGTTGGACGCCACCCACACCGCCGTCGGGCGCAGCAGGAACGGCCACTCCCACGCCGCGCTGGCGTACGGATGCCCCTTCGTCAATCCGACGTGGAAGCCGTACATCGACTGGTGGTAGTTCCACAGTGCGATCAGCGGGTTCGGGTCGCTCTGCCGGTCGTAGCCGCCCGCCGTGACCAACCACCCGGTCCAGCTCGCGAGATAGACGGCCGCGGCGGGCCCGACCAGCAGCAGGAACGACACCGGCCCCTGACGCAGCACCGCGTCGGTCGGCCACAGCACCACGCCCGCGCGACGGCGCGCGAGGGCATCCGTGACCACCAGATACAGACCGAAGCCGGCGAGCGCGTACAGACCCGACCACTTGACCGCGCACGCCGCGCCCAGCGCGACACCGGCCGCGAGGACCCAGGGGCGCCGCCACAGCACCCGTCCCCACAGCGGGGCGGGATGGTCGGGGTCGCCCCGTTCGAGGAGCGGGAGGGTGCGCCGTCGGTCGAGGAGGACGAACAGCACGCCCAGCAGGACGAAGAAGGTGAGGATGCCGTCGAGCAGCGCGATGCGGCTCAGCACGATGCTCAGCCCGTCGATGGCGAGCAGGCCCCCGGCGACCGTCGCGACGACCACGGATCCGGAGAGCAGGCGGGCGATCAGGTACACGAGGAGCACCGAGGCGGTGCCCAGGATGCCGGTCGCGAGACGCCACCCCATGCTGTCGTCGGGGCCGCCGATGGCCATGCCGAGGGCGATGAGCCATTTGCCCAGCGGCGGATGCACGATGAACGCGCCCTGCTCGGAGAGGGGCAGCTCCTGCAGGGTCGTGAACGCCTCGTTGGCGCCCTCGCCCCACGTGCCCTCGTAGCCCAGCGTCCACAGCGACCAGGCGTCCTTGACGTAGTACGTCTCGTCGAAGGCCAGCTGGTGCGGATGCCCGAGATTCACCAGGCGCAGGAACGCGGCGACGATCGTGACCGTGAACGGCGCCGCCCAGCGCACGATGGCCGACCACTCCGCGTCGAGGAGCATGCGGTCGCGCAGCCGCTCCCAGCGGGTCGTCCGCCGCACGTGGGCGGCGAGCGCCACACCCTGCGCGGCGGCGGGCGCGGGCGGCAGGGGCTCGGGCGCGGTCACGGGGTACAGCCTAGGCTGGGCGGGTGATCATCCTCGCCGCGACCCCGATCGGAAACCTCGGCGACGCGTCGCGCCGTCTCGTCGAGGTGCTCGAGAACGCCGAGGTCGTCGTCGCGGAAGACACGCGCACGACGCAGCGCCTGCTGCAGGCGCTCGGCGTCGCGAACCGCCCGCGCCTGATCGCGCTCCACGACCACAACGAGAAGCAGAAGGCGGGAGAGCTCGCCGCGCTCGCCGCCGAGACCGACGTCGTCGTCATGAGCGACGCGGGCATGCCGACCGTCAGCGACCCCGGTTACGGTCTCGTCGCCGCGGCCGTCGAGCAGGGCGTCACGATCACGGCGATCCCCGGACCGAGCGCCGTGCTCATGGCGCTCGCGATCTCGGGCCTGCCGACCGACCGCTTCGCCTTCGAGGGTTTCCTGCCCCGCAAGCCCGCCGAGCGGCGGTCCGCGCTGCGCGCGGTCGCGCACGAGGCGCGCACCCTGGTGTTCTTCGAGTCCCCGGCACGACTGGCGTCCACGCTGGCCGACATGGGCGACGCCTTCGGCGCCGACCGCCGCATCGCGGTGTGCCGCGAACTCACCAAGTTCTACGAGGAGGTGCGCCGTGGCACCGCCGCCGAACTCGTCGCCTGGGCCGAGAACGGTGTGAAGGGCGAGATCGTGGTCGTCGTCGAGGGAGCCCCGCGCAGCGAGGCCTCGCCCGACGACGCGCTCGCCCAGGTGCAGGCGCTCGTCGCCGACGGCATCCGTCTGAAGGAGGCCGCCTCCGAGGTCGCCGGCCTGACCGGCCTGTCGTCGCGCGACCTCTACCAGGCCGCGCTCGCCGCCCGCGGGGCGTAATCACCGGCGGGCGGACGCCTAGAATCGATCCATGCCCGCTGGCGACTCCTTCTACATCACCACGCCCATCTACTACCCCTCCGATGTGCCCCACATCGGTCATGGGTACACGTCGGTGGCGGTCGACACGCTCGCGCGCTGGCACCGCCAGGCGGGTGACGACACCTGGATGCTCACGGGCACCGACGAGCACGGCCAGAAGATGCTGCGTGCGGCGGCGGCGAACAACGTCACGCCCCAGGAATGGGTCGACAAGCTCGTCACCGAGGCCTGGTTCCCGCTGCTCCAGACACTCGACGTCGCCAACGACGACTTCATCCGCACGACGCAGGAGCGTCACGAGGAGCGCGTGAAGAAGTTCGTGCAGGCGATCTACGACCGCGGCTACATCTACGCCGGCGAGTACGAGGCGCTCTACTGTGTGGGCTGTGAGGAGTTCAAGCCCGAGTCCGAGATCCTCGACGGCACCGGCCCCTTCGAGGGACTGAAGGTCTGTGCGATCCACTCGAAGCCGCTCGAACTGCTGCAGGAGAAGAACTACTTCTTCAAGCTCAGCGAGTTCCAGGACCGCCTGCTCGAGCTCTACAAGACGCAGCCCGACTTCATCCGCCCCGAGTCGGCGCGCAACGAGGTCGTGTCGTTCGTGCGGCAGGGCCTCAAAGACCTGTCGATCTCGCGCTCGGCGTTCGACTGGGGCATCGAGGTTCCGTGGGATCCGTCGCACGTCATCTACGTGTGGGTCGACGCGCTGCTGAACTACGCCACCGCTGTCGGGTACGGCGACGACGAGGCGACGTTCGACCGCCGCTGGCCGGCGTACCACGTGGTCGGGAAGGACATCCTCCGCTTCCACGCCGTGATCTGGCCGGCCATGCTCATGGCCGCGGGCGTCGATGTGCCGAAGGGCGTGTTCGCGCACGGTTGGCTTCTCGTCGGCGGCGAGAAGATGTCGAAGTCGAAGCTCACCGGCATCGCGCCCACCGAGATCACCGACGTCTTCGGCTCCGACGCGTACCGCTTCTACTTCCTCTCGGCCATCGCGTTCGGCCAGGACGGCTCGTTCTCGTGGGAGGACCTCGCGGCGCGCTACCAGGCCGAGCTCGCGAACGGCTTCGGAAACCTCGCCTCGCGCACGACGGCGATGATCGAGAAGTACTTCGAGGGCGTCGTCCCGCCCGCGGGCGCGTACACCGAGAAGGATCTCGCGATCCAGCGGATCGTCTCCGACGCGGCGACGAACGCGGATGCCGCGATCGAGCAGTTCCGCATCGACGAGGCCATCTCGTCGATCTGGACGATCGTCGACGCGCTCAACGGGTACATCACCGAGAACGAACCGTGGGCTCTGGCCCGTGACGAGGAGCAGCGCGACCGCCTGGGCACCGTGCTCTACACGTGCGCCGAGGGTCTGCGCGCCCTCGCGGTGCTGCTCTCGCCCGTGATGCCGCAGGCCACCGAGAGGCTGTGGGTCGCGCTCGGCGCCGCCGAGACGATCGGACGCCTGCAGGACCAGCCGATCCGCGAGGCGGGTGCCTGGGGCGTGCTCGCTCCCGGGACGAGCGTGAACGGTCTCGCGCCGCTCTTCCCGCGGGTGGAGTCGACGGCCTGACCGAGGAGCACCCGATCGTGACCTACGTGCAGCAGCGCTCCGGCGACGGCCGCAAAGACCTCCGGTACCCGGCCGCCCCGGAACCGCTCGCGGTGCCGGTGTACGACAACCACGCGCACCTCGACATCGTCGACGGCGACGAGCCCCTCACGCTCGTCGAGCAGCTCGACCGTGCGCAGGCGGTGGGGATCGCCGGGGTCGTGCAGTCCTCGGGCGACATCGAGTCGTCGCGGTGGGCGGTCGAGGCCGCGGCATCCGACCCCCGGGTGCTCGCCGCGGTGGCGATCCACCCCAACGACGCGCCGACGTACGCCGAGCAGGGGCGTCTCGACGAGGCGATCGCCGTCGTCGACGAGCTCGCCGCCCACCCCCGCACGCGTGCGGTGGGCGAGACGGGCCTCGACTTCTTCCGCACCGAGCCCGAGCGCCGGGCACCGCAGTTCGCCTCGTTCGAGGCGCACATCGACATCGCGAAGAAGCACGGCGTCGCGATGCAGATCCACGACCGCGACGCCCACGAGGCGGTGCTCGAGACCCTGACGCGCGTCGGCGCCCCCGACACCACCGTGTTCCACTGCTTTTCGGGTGACGACGCGATGGCGCGGGTGTGCGCGGATGCCGGGTACTACCTGTCGTTCGCCGGCAACCTGACGTTCAAGAACGCGCAGAACCTGCGCGACGCGCTCGCCGTGACCCCGCTCGACCGCATCCTGGTCGAGACGGATGCCCCGTTCCTCACGCCCGTTCCGCTGCGAGGGCGCCCCAACGCGCCCTACCTCGTGCCCATCACGGTGCGGTTCATGGCGGCCGAGCTCGGGGTGGAGCTCGACGAGCTGTGCGCCCGGCTCGCCGCGAACACGCTGCGCGTCTACGGCTCGTTCGACGACTGACCGGCGCGCGGCGCCGTGACATCGGCGTCGGCCGCTCGATCCGGCTCGGGCTGGGCGCCTGCGCTCGCATCGTCGGCAGCGGCAGCGGCGGGGGCGTCGTCGGAATCCTGCGCGACCGGTGGCGCGTTGACGATCGCCGAGATCGGCCGCCAGACGAAGAGCAGCGTGAGCGCGGCGCCGGCGAACGCGAACCACCACGGCGCTGTCAGACCCCAGAGCTGGGCGATCACTCCACCGAGCGCCTGCCCCACGACCATCCCGCCGAAGACGCCGACCATGTTCACCGAGGCCACGCGTCCTTGCAGCTGCGGCGGCACGAGACGCTGACGGACGGTCGTCGAGATCGTCGCCCACACGAAGGCGTAGGCGCCGAAGAAGAACATGATGACGAGGGCGACCCACCCGACGCTCGTCAGGGCGAACGCCAGATGCATCACCACCTCGAGGCTCAGCACGATGCGCATGAGGGCGGCGAACGAGACGTGGCGCTCGAGCCAGCCGAAGCTCGCCGTCGCCACGATGCCGCCGAGGGCGGACGCGGTGGTGAGCGCGCCGTAGCCCACCGCGCCCATCTGCAGGTGCTCGGTCGCGTACAGCACGAGCACCCCCCAGGGCGCGGCCCACGTGACGTTGAAGAGCAGGATGATGAGCACCAGCATCCGCACCGGCGGGTTGCGCCGCAGCCAGCGCAGACCCTCGGCGATGTCGGTGTGAACCGGCGGATGCGCGGCGAGGCCCTCGCGCGGCGGCACGGGTGTGCGAGCCATGCGCGAGACGAGCACGACCGCGGCCAGCACGCACACGATCTCGACGAGGAACGGCCAGGCCGAGCCGGCGGCGAAGAGGAACGCGCCGAGAGGCGGGCCGGCGAACTGGTTGGCGACGAGGTAGCCGGCCTGCATGCGCGCGTTCCCGACACCGAGGTCGGCGGGGCGCACCAGCATCGGCAGCAGGGTGCTGCCCGCCGTGTCGACGAAGACCTCGGCGGTGCCGTAGAGGAAGGCCGCGGCGAGCACGATCCAGATGCTCGCAGTGCCCGTCACGAGGAAGACGCACAGGGCCGTCAGCACGAGCGCGCGCGCCGCGTTGGCGGCCATCACCAGTCGGCGACGGTCGACGCGGTCGGCCATCGCACCCGCGTGCAGTCCGAACAGCAACCACGGCAGGAACTGCAGGATCGCGCCGGACGCGACGAGCAACGGAGACGAGGTGAGCGACGCGATCAGCAGGGGAGCGGCCGCGAGCGCGATCCCGTCGCCGACGTTGCTCGTCCAGGACGAGGCGAGCAGCCAGCGGAAATCACGACCCAGGCTGCGCGGCGCGATGAGTTCCGGCAGGGAGGGCATGACAGGAGGCTATCGGCGGTGGGGGACAATGGGGGGATGACCGTCTCCCTGCTCGGCGCCACCGAGATCCGCCGACTCGCCGCCGAGCTCGACGTCACCCCGACGAAGAAGCTCGGCCAGAACTTCGTCGTCGACGCCAACACGGTGCGCAAGATCGTGCAGGCCGCCCGCGTGCAGCCGGGGGAGCGCGTGGTGGAGGTCGGGCCGGGTCTCGGGTCGCTGACCCTCGCGATCCTCGAGGCGGGGGCGTCGGTCACGGCGGTCGAGATCGACCACCGGCTCGCCGCGCGCCTGCCGCAGACCGCCGCCGAGCGCGGGGTGCCCGACGGGATGCTCACGGTCGTCGACGCCGACGCTCTGCGCATCACCGAACTGCCGGGGGAGCCGGCCGTGCTCGTCGCGAACCTGCCGTACAACGTCTCGGTGCCGGTGCTGCTGCACTTCCTCGAGACCTTCCCCTACCTGCAGCGCGGCGTCGTGATGGTGCAGGCCGAGGTCGCCGAACGCCTCGCCGCGAAGCCGGGTTCGAAGATCTACGGATCGCCGAGCGTGAAGGCGGCCTGGTACGGGGAGTGGAAGCTCACCGGCACGGTGTCGCGTCAGGTGTTCTGGCCCGTTCCCAACGTCGACAGTCTGCTGGTCGGGTTCGACCGTGCCGCGGGGGAGCGGGGCGACGAGAACGAGCGTCGGCGCACCTTCGCCGTGGTCGACGCGGCGTTCAACCAGCGTCGCAAGATGCTGCGTCAGGCGCTCTCGGGCATCTTCGGCAGTTCGTCGGCGGCATCCGAGGCCCTGGTGACCGCCGGTGTCGCCCCGACGGCCCGCGGCGAGGACCTGACGGTCGACGACTACCAGCGCATTGCGCAGCATGTCCCGTCTCCCGCAGATGACGCGGTCGCCGGGTAATCTGACACCGTGACCGACTCGCCCCGCTTCAGCCCGAACGTTCCCGAGCTCCACCGACCGTACGCCGCCGACGAGGGCCGCTACGGCACGTTCCCCTACCGCCAGGTCGGATCGACCGGGTTGTACCTGCCGCCGATCTCGCTCGGCCTGTGGTGGAACTTCGGCGACAACATCCCCCTCGACAACCAGCGCGAGCTGCTGCGTCACGCGTTCGACCGCGGCATCACGCACTTCGACCTCGCCAACAACTACGGCCCGCCCTACGGTTCGGCCGAGAAGAACTTCGGCCGTATCTTCGCCGAAGATCTGCGCCCCTACCGCGACGAGCTGATCATCTCGTCGAAGGCCGGCTGGGACATGTGGCCCGGGCCGTACGGCGACTTCGCGAGCCGCAAGTACATCCTCGCCAGCGCCGAGCAGTCGCTCACCCGCATGGGGCTCGACTACGTCGACATCTTCTACTCCCACCGCGTCGACCCGGTGACCCCGATCTCCGAGACGGTCGCCGCGCTCGACACCCTCGTGCGGCAGGGCAAGGCGCTGTACGTCGGCATCTCCTCCTACAGCGCCGAGCGCACCGAGGAGGCCGTCGCGGTCGCCACCGAGCTCGGCACCCCGCTCGTGATCCACCAGCCCGCCTACTCGATCCTGAACCGCTGGATCGAAGACGGCCTCACCGACACCCTGCAGCAGCACGGCCTCGGAGCGATCGCCTTCACCCCGCTCGCTCAGGGACTCCTCACCGACAAGTACCTCGGCGACGGCACCGCCGACCGGGCGCAGAAGCGCGGCTCGCTGCCCGAGGGCAAGCTGCCCGACGACGCGGTGCAGACGTTGCGCAGCCTGAACGAGATCGCGAAGGAGCGGGGTCAGTCGCTCGCGCAGCTCGCCCTGCAGTGGACGCTGCGCAACCCCGTCGTCGCGTCCGCGCTGATCGGCGCATCGCGCACCTCGCAGCTCGACGAGAACATCGCCGCGCTCGACGGCCCCGCGCTCACCGACGACGAGCTGTCGCGCATCGACGAGCTGGCCGGCGCGATCGACGTGAACATCTGGGCGAAGTCCTCGGACCTCTGATCGGCACCACCAGGAAACGCCATGCCCTCCGACTCCGTGCACGTCCGCGCCCCCGGGAAGATCAACGTCTACCTGGGGGTCGGCGGCCGGCATGACGACGGGTACCACGCCCTGGCGACGGTGTTCCAGGCCGTGTCGCTGTTCGAAGACGTGATCGCCCGCCCCGCCGACGACTTCTCGATCACGGTGCACGGTGCCGAGGCGGATGCCGTTCCCCTCGACGACCGCAACCTGGCGATGCGCGCGGCCAAGCTGCTCGCGGCCGCCGCCGACTACCACGGGGGCGTCGCGCTCGAGATCCGCAAGCACGTGCCGGTGGCGGGCGGCATGGGCGGAGGATCGGCGGATGCCGCGGCCGCCCTGGTCGCCTGCGACGCGCTGTGGGGCACCGGGTTCTCGCAGACCCGCCTGCACGAGCTCGCTGCGCGGCTCGGAGCCGACGTGCCCTTCTCGTTGCACGGCGGCTCGGCGGTCGGGACCGGTCGCGGTGATCAGCTCAATCCGGCCCTCGCCCGCGGGCGTTTCGACTGGGTGCTGGTCACGAGCCACGAGGGGCTCTCGACCCCGGTCGTGTACGAGGAGCTCGATCGTCTGCGCGACGCCGAGGGAGCGCTCGCCGACGATCCCGCGGAGTCGCTCGACGTGCCGATCCCGGTGCTGCAGGCGCTGCGCTCGGGCGACGCCGTGCAGCTGGCTGCGAGCCTGCAGAACGATCTGCAGGCGGCGGCGGTGCACCTGCGCCCGGACCTCGAGGAGACCATCCGCCAGGGGGTGCGCGCGGGCGCGCTGCACGGGATCGTCTCGGGATCGGGACCCACGGTCGCGCTGCTCTGCGCCGATTCCGACACCGCCCGCTCCGTGCGCAACACGCTGCAGGAGGACGGTCGCGAGGCCCTGCAGGTGTACGGCCCCGTACCGGGCGCCCGCATCCTGGTCTGACCGCAGCCCAGCCCCCGCGCGCGACCGATCCGGCGGGCACCGTGACATCGCGTGTAGGCGCATGGGCGTGCCCGGGGTCATAATGAGACGAACGATGTGACCGTGCACATGGCGTGTGCACATGCAAGGAGGCCGTGATGTCCACTGCTTCCGAGCGCGCCCGGATGCCGAGCATCCGCGACGTCGCACGCCTCGCCGGTGTCTCGCATCAGACGGTCTCCCGCGTGCTCAACGACCACCCGAGCATCCGCCCCGAGACGAAGGCCAAGGTGCTCGACGCCATCTCGGTGCTCGACTACCGCCCCAACCTCGCCGCGCGGGCGCTCGTCACGAGTCGATCGAACATGCTCGGGGTGCTGTCGGCCACCATCGGGGAGTTCGGGCCGACGTCGTCGATCGCCAGTATCGAGGAGGCCGCTCGTGAAGAGGGCTACTCGGTCACGACCCTCAACCTCGCGGCCACCACGCCCGAGGCCATCGGCAGTGCCGTGCGGCAGCTCGCGCGGGAGCAGGTCGACGGCATCGTCGTGCTCGCCCCGCAGGTGCGCGTGTTCCATGTCCTGCGCGGCATGGCGGTCGACTTCCCGTTCGTCACGCTGCAGACCGCCTCGGGGTCGGACGGGGTGAGCCTGTCGGCCGATCAGGTCGCGGGGGCGCGCGCCGCGACCGAACACCTCATCGGGCTCGGGCACAGCGACATCCTGCATCTCGCGGGGCCGCAGGACTGGATCGAGGCTGAGTCGCGCATGCGCGGTTACCTCGACGCGCTGCGCGAGGCCGACCTGCCCACGTTCCCGCCGATCCGCGGCGACTGGACCGCCGACTTCGGGTACTTCGCGGGGCAGGAGCTGTCGCGACGGCGCGACTTCTCGGCCGTGTTCGCGGCGAACGACCTCATGGCGATCGGGCTCATGCACGGGTTCCGCGATGCGGGGGTGCGCGTGCCGGACGACATCAGCGTGGTGGGGTTCGACGACATCCCGGTGGCGGCACACGTCGCCCCGACCCTGACGACCGTGCACCAGGAGTTCCGCGAGCTCGGCCGCCGGGCGGTGCGGATGCTGCTGTCGCAGATCCGCGGCGAGGAGACCCCGGAGTTCGGTCCGCTGCAGACGGCGGTGCGCGATCGCGAGTCGGCCGGACCGCACACACCCCGCGTGTCACGGTAACGACACGAAATGCCCGGGCGGACTTGACACTGCTCGCCCCTCGGGAGTTACATGTACCAATGTGAACGGTCACATCGAAGGTGACCGCACGTCGCGAGGAAGATCCGTGAGCACCACAGCAACGTTGCCTACCGTGTCTGGCCCCATCCTGGAGATGCGCAACATCACCAAGGAGTTCCCGGGGGTCAAGGCTCTCGCCGACGTCTCGATCACCGTCCGCGCCGGCGAGATCCATGCGATCTGCGGCGAGAACGGTGCCGGGAAGTCGACGCTCATGAAGGTGCTGTCGGGGGTGTACCCGTACGGCACCTACGACGGAGAGATCCTGCTCTACGGCGAGGAGCAGCGCTACCGCGACATCGCGGCGAGCGAGGCCGCCGGCATCGTCATCATCCACCAGGAGCTGGCGCTCATCCCCGAGCTCTCGATCACCGAGAACATCTTCCTCGGCAACGAGATCAGCCGCTTCGGCGCGATCGACTGGCAGGCGCAGACCAGCCGCACCGTCGAGCTGCTCGCCCGCGTGGGCCTCAACGAAGACCCCGACGTGGCCGTCAAGACGCTCGGCGTGGGCAAGCAGCAGCTCATCGAGATCGCGAAGGCCCTCAATAAGGACGTCAAGCTGCTCATCCTCGACGAGCCCACCGCGGCCCTCAACGAGAACGACTCGCAGCACCTGCTCGACCTCATCCTCGGCCTCAAGGCCAAGGGCATCGCGTCGATCATGATCAGCCACAAGCTCAACGAGATCGAGCAGATCGCCGACGAGATCACCATCATCCGAGACGGTCGCACGGTCGAGACGCTCGACATCTCGCGCGGCGAGATCAACGAGGACCGCATCATCCGCGGCATGGTCGGCCGCTCGCTCGAGAGCCGCTACCCCGACCGCACCCCCGAGATCGGCGAGGTGTTCTTCGAGGTCAAGGACTGGTGGGTGCAGCATCCGACCGTCTCCGAGCGCATGGTCGTCAAGGGGTCCAGCCTCAACGTGCGCCGCGGCGAGGTCGTCGGCATTGCCGGACTCATGGGCGCCGGGCGCACCGAGTTCGCGATGAGCATGTTCGGCCGCTCCTACGGCACGTTCCTCTCGGGAACGATGATCAAGGACGGCCAGGAGATCGCCCTCCCCGACGTCGCCGCCGCCATCAAGCACGGCCTCGCGTACGTCAGCGAGGACCGCAAGGTGCTCGGCCTGAACCTGCTCGACACCATCAAGCGGTCGGTCGTCGCGGCGAAGCTGTCGAAGATCGCCAAGCGCGGCGTCGTCGACGACCGCGAGGAGTACTCGGTCGCCGAGCGCTACCGCAAGGCGCTGCGCATCAAGACCCCGTCGGTCGAAGAGGGCGTCGGCAAGCTCTCGGGCGGCAACCAGCAGAAGGTCGTGCTCGCCCGGTGGATGTTCACCGACCCCGACCTGCTCATCCTCGACGAGCCCACCCGCGGCATCGACGTCGGCGCGAAGTACGAGATCTACGCGATCATCAACGAGCTCGCCGCCCAGGGCAAGGGCGTCATCGTGATCTCCAGCGAGCTGCCCGAGCTCCTGGGCATCTCCGACCGCATCTACACCGTCTTCGAAGGTCGGGTCACCGACTGCATCCCGGCCGACCAGGCCACCCCCGAGGCCCTCATGCGCAGCATGACCTCCGCGACCCAGAAAGCATCCGCATGACCACCGAATCCACCCCCGCGAAGAGCGGATTCCACCTCAAGGACATCACGAAGATGTTCGGAGGCGGCGGCACGTCGACGCTGCGCCAGTTCGGCATCCTCGGCAGCCTCATCGTCATCATCGTGCTCTTCGAGATCCTCACCCTGCTGCGCAACGGCCCGAACGGCGCGACGCTGACCTCGGGCAACCTGATCAACGTCATCAACCAGTACTCGTTCATCCTGATCCTCGCGATCGGCATGGTGATGGTCATCATCATGGGTCACATCGACCTGTCGGTCGGATCGGTGGCGGCGTTCACGGGCATCATCGTCGCGAAGGCGATGACCGAGGGCAACCTCCCCTGGCCGCTCGCGATCCTGCTCGGCCTCGGCGTCGGGGCGCTGGTGGGCGCATGGCAGGGCTTCTGGGTCGCCTACGTCGGTGTACCGGCGTTCATCGTGACCCTCGCGGGCATGCTGTTCTTCCGTGGTGCGCAGCAGTTCATCGGCGACGCCCAGACCATCCCGGTGCCCAAGGGCTTCCAGGTGATCGGTACCGGATACCTGCCCGAGATCGGCCTGCCGCTGCCCTTCAACATCCCGACCATGCTGCTCGCGCTCGTCGCGGTCGCCTGGCTCGTGTTCTGGGAGATCCGCACCCGTCGCGTCCAGCGCAAGATGGGCTCCGACATGGCGCCGCTCTGGGTGAGCGTCACCAAGGTCGTGCTCCTCTCGGTCGTCGTGCTCGCCGCGGCGTGGATGTTCGCCACCGGACGCCCCGGCACGAGCTTCCCGGTGCCCGGCCTCATCCTGCTCGCGCTCGTCATCCTCTACACCTTCGTCACGAGCAAGACCGTCTTCGGCCGCCACATCTACGCGGTCGGCGGCAACCGTCAGGCCGCACGCCTGTCGGGTGTGAAGGACCGCTGGGTCGACTTCTTCGTCATGATGAACATGTCGGTCCTCGCCGCGCTCGCCGGCATGATCTTCGTCGCCCGTTCGCAGGCCTCCGGCCCGAACGACGGCACCGGCTGGGAGCTCGACGCCATCGCCTCCGTCTTCATCGGTGGTGCGGCCGTCGCCGGCGGCATCGGCACCGTGATCGGGTCGATCATCGGTGGTCTCGTGATGGCGTTCCTCAATAACGGCCTCGCACTGCTCGGCCAGGGCGCCGACGTCGTCTCGATGATCAAGGGCCTCGTGCTCCTGCTCGCGGTCGGCATCGACGTCTGGAACAAGCAGCAGGGCCGCCCCTCGCTCATCGGCTTCATGACGCGACGCCTCGGCCGCCAGGTCGACCCCGCGACCGAGACCTTCGAGCCCAACAAGACCTACCAAGCCCCACCCGTCGACAAGACGAGCGGAAAGTAGGGGTCCGCCGCGTGGCCCACGCGCGACGAGACCTTCACACACCAGAGAAAGAGATCACATGAAGAAGATCCTCCTTACGACGACAGCGCTTGTCGTCGCGGGCGCCTTCGCCCTCACCGGCTGCTCGTCGGAGCGCGGCGGTGACACCGGATCCGGCAGCGGTGACGAGGCCGCCAAGGGCTTCGAGGCGGGTTCCACCATCGGCGTCGCCCTCCCCGACAAGACGTCGGAGAACTGGGTGCTCGCGGGCAAGCTGTTCACCGACGGACTGGAGGAGGCCGGCTACAAGGCCGACGTCCAGTACGCCCCGGCGAGCAACACCGTCGCCGAGCAGCAGAACCAGATCCAGGCCATGGTCCAGAACGGCGCCAAGGTCATCATCATCGGCGCGAAGGACGGCAAGCAGCTGGCCACGCAGGTGCAGGCGGCCAAGGATGCCGGCGCCTACGTGATCGCGTACGACCGCCTCATCGAGAACACCGAGGCCGTCGACTACTACGTCGCGTTCGACAACTTCAAGGTCGGCCAGCTGCAGGGTCAGGCTCTGCTCGACGGCCTCGAGGAGCGCGCGGGCCACGAGGCGCCGTACAACATCGAGCTCTTCTCGGGTTCGCCGGACGACGCCAACTCTGCCGTGTTCTTCGACGGCGCGATGGACGTGCTGCAGCCGAAGATCGACGACGGCACGCTGAACGTCGTCTCGGGTCAGACCGAGATCGCCCAGACGGCCACCGAGGGCTGGCTCGCCGAGAACGCGCAGAACCGCATGGACACCCTGCTCACCGGCTCGTACAGCGGTGACACGGTGCTCGACGGCGTGCTCTCGCCGAACGACACCCTCGCCCGCGCCATCATCACCTCGGTGCAGCAGGCCGGCAAGCCGGTTCCGGTCGTCACCGGTCAGGACTCCGAGGTCGAGTCGGTGAAGTCGATCATGGAGGGCGTGCAGTACTCCACAATCAACAAGGACACCTCGCTGCTCGTCGAGCAGGCCATCAAGATGGTCGGCCAGCTCCAGAAGGGCGACGAGGTCGACGTGAACGACACCGAGTCGTACGACAACGGTGTGAAGGTCGTCGACTCGTACCTGCTCGAGCCGCTGATCGTCACGAAGGACAACGCTGCCGAGGCGTACAAGAACGTCCCGAGCCTGCTCGAGATCGTCGAGTCGTACAAGTAACCAGTCGGACGACGAACGAGTCGTAAGACTCACCCGTCGTCCTCCTGAGCAGTACCGCGGCATCCGCTCCGCAGTAGAGAACCGCCCGGGCCCTCCGCCCGGGCGGTTCTCCGCGTCTCCGGCGGTCGCTTCGCCGGCTCCGGTCGCACGAATGGTCGCTTCCGGCGCTGAGAACGACCCTTCGTGCGACCGGAAGGGGGGCGGGAGTCGGGCGGGGCGTGGTTGAGTGGGCGGATGCTGTTGCATGCGGAGGTGGGCGGAGACGCCAGCGGGCCGAGCGTCGTCCTGCTTCACGGGCTGATGGGGTCGGCGGAGAGCTGGCACGAACTCGTACCGCTGCTCGGCTCCCAGGAGTTTCGGGTCGTTGCGCTCGACCTTCCGGGGCACGGCTTGTCGCCGCGTGACCCGGCGCTCACCGTCGCGTCGGCTGCGGCATCCGTCGTCGAGACGGTCCGCGCGCTCGGCGGGGGCGCGCCGATGTTCGCCGTGGGGCACTCGTACGGCGGCAGCGTGCTCGCGGAAGCCGCAGACGCGCTCGGCGCCGGGACCGCCGTGTACGTCGACGCCGGACTCGCGATCGAGGGCGGCGCTGACCGTCGATCGTTGACCGCGCAGTACGTGCTCGTGGCGGGGGAGCGGAGCGCCGCGTCGCTGCAGGCCCGGTCCGAGTACACGCAGGGGCGTGCCGTGCGGGAGGCGCGGGCGGCCGCGCGGTTCGATGCGGCGACGTCGGCATCGATCTCCTGCGGCGATGCCTTGGCCTGGACCCCGTCCCCCGGGTCGATCGTCGTGCGGGCGTCGCCGAGCCGGTTCGTGCCCGACGCCCTCGCCGCGGCGTGGTCGGAGCGCGGCGTCGACGTCCGCAGCATCCCCCACGCGGCCCACACGCTCTGGTACAGCCACCCCGACGCGTTCGTCGCCGCTCTCCCCGAGCTGTTCGCGCCCCGCCCCGTCTCGCCTTCCGGTCGCGCCAACGGTCGCTTCGCCGGCTCCGGTCGCACGAACGGTCGCTCCCGGCGCTGAGAACGACCCTTCGTGCGACCGGAACGCGACGGGCGGCGGGGGAGGCCGGAGCCGGGGCGATTAGTCTGGGAGGGATATGGCACATCTCCTGGGGGCCGAGTCCCTGCACCTCGAATACCCGACGCGCGTCGTCTTCGACTCCGTCACCCTCGGCATCGAGGAGGGGGACCGCATCGGCATCGTCGGCCGCAACGGCGACGGCAAATCGAGCCTGCTCGGGATGCTCGCGGGCACCAAGGAACCGGATGCCGGCCGCGTCACCGTGCGCGGCGGCACCCGCATCGGCGTGCTCTCCCAGGCCGACACGCTCGACGAGGACCTCACGATCGGCGAGGCCGTCGTCGGCGACACCCCCGAGTACGAGTGGGCGGGGGACGCCCGCACCCGCGACGTCATCGAGGGACTCCTCGGCGAACTGCCGTGGGATGCCCGTCTCGGATCGCTCAGCGGCGGGCAGCGCCGGCGCGTCTCGCTGGCCCGCCTGCTCGCCGGGGACTGGGATGTGCTCGCCCTCGACGAGCCCACCAACCACCTCGACGTCGAGGCCATCACGTGGCTCGCCGGGCACCTGAAGAAGCGGTGGGCGCCGAGCTCCGGCGCCCTGCTGGTCGTCACCCACGACCGGTGGTTCCTCGACGAGATCTGCACCGAGACGTGGGAGGTGCACGACCGCATCGTCGAGCCGTTCGAGGGCGGGTACGCCGCGTACATCCTGCAGCGCGTCGAGCGCGACCGCATGGCGGCGGCGACCGAGGCGAAGCGTCAGAACCTCGCCCGCAAGGAGCTCGCCTGGCTTCGCCGCGGTGCCCCCGCGCGCACGAGCAAGCCGAAGTTCCGCATCGACGCGGCGAACGAGCTCATCGCCGACGTGCCCGAGATCCGCGACACCGTCTCGCTGCAGTCGCTCGCCGTCTCGCGTCTGGGCAAGGACGTCGTCGACCTGCTCGACGTCGCGGTGACCTACTCGACGGAGGACGGCGGCACGAAGACCGTGCTGCGCGACGTCGAGTGGCGCATCGCGCCGGGCGAGCGCACCGGCATCCTGGGCGTGAACGGTGCGGGCAAGTCGACCCTGCTCGGTCTCATCTCGGGCACGGTCGAGCCGACCGAGGGTCGGGTCAAGCGCGGCAAGACCGTGCAGGTGCGCACGCTCACGCAGCGCATCGCCGAACTCGAACCGCACTGGAACGAGCCGGTGCGGGTGGTCATCTCGGGACTGCGCACCTCGTACACGCTCGGCGCGGGATCGAAGGCGCAGGACCTCACGCCCGGGCAGCTGCTCGAACGCCTCGGCTTCTCGTCGGCGCAGCTCTCGACACCGGTCAAGGATCTCTCGGGTGGCCAGCAGCGCCGGCTGCAGCTGCTGCTCGTGCTGCTCGACCAGCCCAACGTGCTGATCCTCGATGAGCCCACCAACGACATGGACACCGACATGCTCGCCGCGATCGAGGACCTCCTCGATTCCTGGTCGGGCACGCTGCTGGTGGTCAGCCACGACCGGTACTTCCTGGAGCGCGTGACCGACCAGCAGTACGCGATCCTCCCGGGTCCCGACGGCGTGGGGCGTCTTCGTCACCTGCCCGGCGGCGTCGACGAGTACCTGCGTCTGCGACAGCTGCAGGATGCCGGCAGGGGAGCGGCAGCGCCCGCCGGCACCGGGTCGGCGGCCTCCACGGGCGCGGCGGCATCCGCCCCCGCCGCACCCGCCGGAGGTCTCGACGGAGCCGCCCTGCGGACCGCGCAGAAAGAGGTGTCGGCCCTGGAGCGGCGCATGCAGAAGCTGACGCAGCAGGTCGACGCGGCGAAGCGCGCCCTCGCCGATCACGACCAGAGCGACTACGCGGGTCTCGGTGACAAGATGGCTGCGATCAGTGCGCAGGAGTCGGAGATCGCCGAGCTCGAAGAGAAGTGGTTCGAGCTCACCGAGCAGATCGGCTGAGTCCCCCTTCTCCCACCGGGGGAGCGGCGCTCCCTGGTGCGCGACGCGCGCGAGGGAATACCTTTGCCCTCAGACGCGCTGTGCTCTGGGTGGGATCCGACGCCATCCGGTGTCGCACGGCATGATTCTGCGGCATTTCGGGAGGTACGCCCATGGAAGGACTCGAGGTCACGGTCCTGCTCGGACTCACGATCCTCGTCGGCACTCTGCTCGCCCCGCGCATCCGGCTGGCATTGCCGCTGGTGCTCGTGGTGATGGGTCTGCTGCTGGGCTTCATCCCGGCGCTGCGCGAGGTGCAGCTGCCGCCGGAGACCGTGCTGCTGCTCTTCCTGCCGGTCATGCTCTTCTGGGAGAGCCTCACGACGTCGCTGCGGTCGATCCGCCGTGACTTCCGCTACATCCTGCCCATGAGCACGCTGCTCGTCGTCGCCTCGGCGTTCGCGGTCGCCGGGGTCGGGGTGCTGTTCGGGATGCCGTGGGAGATCGCGCTCATCCTCGGCGCCGCCGTCGCACCGCCGGACGCCACGGCGGTCGCGGCCCTCGGCCGCCTCCTGCCGCGGCGCATGTTCATGAAGCTGAAGGCCGAGAGCCTCACCAACGACGGCACCGCCCTCGTGCTCTACGCGATCGCCGTGTCGCTCGCCGTCGGCGGGCAGATCACGCCGCTGTCGGTGACGTGGACGGTGCTGGTGTCGTACGTCGGCGGTATCGCCGCGGGCGTCGTCGTCGCGTTCCTCGGCGCTCTGCTGCTTCGCGGCACGAACCGCACATCCGTGCTGAACGTGACGCTGCTGCTCATCCCCTTCACGGCGTTCCTCCTCGCCGAGATCATCCACGCCTCCGGGGTGCTCGCGGTGGTCGTCGCCGGGCTCATCGTCTCGTTCGTGTCGCCGCGGGTGACGACGGCGTCGTCGCGTCGTCAGACCGACGCGGTGTGGCCGTTCGGGGTGTTCCTGCTCAACGGCGCCCTCTTCATCCTGATCGGCCTCGAGGTGCAGTACGTCGTGCACGAGATCTCCGGCGCGATGATCGGGTGGCTCGCGCTCACGTCGATCGCGGTGTGGGTGACGCTCGTCGTCGTCCGTTACGTGTTCCAGCTGCTCACCGCGCCGTTCCAGCGGCAAAGCGGGCAGCGGCCCCCGCGGGGTCTGCGTGCGCGCTCGCGGGTGGTCTCGACCGTCGCCGGCATGCGCGGCGCCGTCTCGCTCGCGATCGCCCTGTCGGTGCCCTCGACGCTCGCCGAGGGGTCGTCGGGCCGGGATGAGGTCGTGTTCGTCACCGCGGGTGTCATCCTGCTCAGCCTCCTCGTGCAGGGGCCGCTGCTGCCCGCCGTCGTGCGGTGGGCGCGGATGCCCGTCGACCACGCCGAGCAGGAGGAGTACGAGCTCGCCGAGCGCACGATCTCGGGCGCGGCTCTCGCAGCGCTCGACGATCTCGCGGTGGAGCACGGCGTGGGCCAGGAGGTGCGCGACCGCGTGCGCACCGAGGGATACCAGATGCTCGAACTCGCCAACGCCAAGGCGCTCGCCCGCGAGCAGGAGCTCGTCGACGCCGAAGCCCGCGAGCTGGATGCACTCCTCGCGCAGCCCGACACGACGAACGACGTGCCCGCTGCTCCCGCCGTCGACCCCGATGCGCCCGCGGGCATGGGTGGGGTGACGGATGCCCTCGACGGCACGACCCTGCAGATGATCGCCACGTCGACCGACGTCGACGTGATGCAGCGATCGCCGCTGGTGCGCCATGAGGAGCACACCCGGCTGAAGCTCGCGCTGCTCGAACGCAAGCGCGAGGTGCTGCTCGGCCTCCGACGTTCCGGGACGATCGACGACGTGGTCGTGCGGCGCATCGCCGCCCGCCTCGATCTCGAGCAGGTTCGGTTGCAGGGCATCGAGGAGTTCGACTGACCGCGCGCGCGGCGGCGGCGCAGCGACGGGCGGGCGGACGGATGCCGCGGCGATACGCGCGGGCACTGCCGTCGCGTGACGCTGTGTGACGGCGCGATTCCGCGCACAGCCGCCGCCCTGCCTAACGTATTCGAGTCCCTGACAGAAGGAACCCGCACACATCATGTCTCGTCGTACCACCTCCCTCCTCGCCGCGCTCGCCGCGGTCCCGCTCGTCATCGCGCTCGCCGGCTGCGCCACGTCGTCCGACGCCGGATCCGGCGACTCCGGTTCGTCCGACGGTGAGACCGTCAAGATCGGCGTCGTCGGCAAGGGCGACCCCCAGTGGCCCGCGTTCGTCGACGCGGCCGCCGAAGAAGGCATCACGGTCGAGCTCGTCGACTTCGGCTCGTACGAGCAGCCGAACCCGGCGCTGAGCGAGGGCGAGATCGACCTCAACCAGTTCCAGCACATCGTGTACCTCGCCGACTACAACGTGAACTCGGGCTCCGACCTCGAGCCGATCGGTTCGACCGCGATCTACCCCCTCGGCCTCTACTCGAAGAAGTACGACGACGTCGACAGCATCCCCGAGGGCGAGACCGTCGCGGTCCCCGACGACGCGTCGAACCAGGCGCGCGCGCTGCTCGTGCTGCAGTCGGCCGGCCTCATCGAGCTGAAGAGCGGCGGCACGATCTTCTCCGACATCGCCGACGTCGACACCGCGAAGTCCAAGGTGAAGGTCACGGCTCTGGAGGCCGCCCTCATCCCCACGTCGCTGCCCGATGTCGCGGCCGCGATCATCAACAACGACTTCGTCGAGGACGCGGGTCTGACGTTCGACGACGCCATCGCGCAGGACGACCCGGAGGACCCGAACGCCCTCCCGTACGTCAACATCTTCGCGGCTCGCGCCGAAGACGCCGACAACGAGACCTACCTCAAGCTGGTCGAGATCTTCCACACCAACGAGGCCGTCCAGAAGGGTCTGAGCGAGTCGTCCGGCAACACGGCCGTGGCGTTGCAGACGCCGGTCGAGGACCTCGTCGCCTCGCTCGAGAAGGTCCAGAAGGACACCGAAGAGAACAAGTGAGTCAGCGCGGGTGGAGACCCCTCCCGCCTGATGCGAGAGAATCGGGTGGCGCCTCGTGCGTCACCCGATTCGTCGTTCCCGACACCCCACCCCGGAGCATCCCATGCCGATCGTGCGCCTGACCGACGTGTCCAAGGCCTACCCGTCCCGCGTGGCGGGCGACGCCGAGATCCTCGCCGTCGACGACGTCTCGCTGTCGATCGAGAAGGGCGACGTCTTCGGCATCATCGGGTATTCCGGTGCCGGCAAGTCGACGCTCGTCCGCCTCATCAACGCCCTCGAGCCCGCCACCTCGGGTTCCATCCACGTCGACGGCGTCGACATCACCGCCCTCCCCGAGCGGGCGCTGCGCACCGTGCGCGGCGGGATCGGAATGATCTTCCAGCAGTTCAACCTCTTCTCGTCGCGCACGGTCAAGGCCAACGTCGCGTACCCGCTCAAGCTGGCCGGCTGGTCGAAGGCCGACATCGAGGAGCGCGTCGCCGAGCTGCTGTCGTTCGTCGGCCTGGCCGACAAGGCGAAGGCGTACCCCGAGCAGCTCTCGGGCGGGCAGAAGCAGCGCGTCGGCATCGCCCGCGCCCTCGCGACGAAGCCCGCCATCCTGCTCGCCGACGAGGCCACCAGCGCCCTCGACCCGCAGACCACCCATGAGGTGCTCGACCTGCTCAAGCGGGTCAACGAGGAGCAGGGGGTGACCATCATCGTCATCACCCACGAGATGGACGTCATCCAGACGATCGCCACCAAGGTCGCGGTGATGGAGCGCGGCCGGGTCATCGAGCAGGGCGACGTGTTCGACGTGTTCTCCGCCCCGCAGAACCCCGCGTCGCAGCGCTTCGTCGGCACGGTGGTGAAGGGCATCCCGTCGCCCGCCGAGCTCGCCGTGCTGCGCGAGCGGCACCGCGGGCGCATCGTCACGTTCTCGTTCCGCGACGGCGACTCGTCGCAGGCGCAGGTCTTCCTCGACCTCGCCGCCGCCGGTCTCGACTTCGAGCTCGTGTACGGCGGCATCAACGACATCCGCGGGCGTGCGTTCGGACACCTGACGCTGGCGATCCGCGGCGAGGGCGCCGCCATCGACCGGGCACTGGCCGCCATCGCCGCACGCGTCGAAGTGACCGAGATCGCCGGAGAGGAGGCCCGCTGATGGATCGTCTGATCGAACTCGGACCGGAGTTCTGGAGCGCCGCGCTCGAGACCCTGTACATGACCTCCTTCGCACTGCTGCTCGGCGGCGTGCTCGGACTCGTCGTCGGCATCGTGCTCTACGTCTCGCGCCCCGGCGGTCTCATGCAGAACGCCGCCGTCTCGGTGATCGCCAACCTCGCCGTCAACTTCTTTCGCCCGATCCCGTTCGTGCTGTTCGTCGCGGTGGCGCAGCCGTTCGCCCGTGCGGTGGTCGGCACGGGCATCGGCACCACCGCCGGCGCGTTCCTGATCGGACTCGCGGCCGCGTTCGCCATCGGCCGCATCGTCGAGCAGCACCTCGTGTCCGTCTCTCCCGGGGTGATCGAGGCCGCTCGGGCGATGGGGGCAGGGCCCCTGCGCATCCTGTTCACGGTGGCGATCCCCGAGTCGCTCGGACCGCTCATCCTCGGCTACACGTTCATCGTGGTCGCGCTCATCGACATGACGGCGATGGCCGGTCTGATCGGTGGCGGCGGCCTCGGCGCCTTCGCCCAGATCTACGGCTTCCGCCAGTTCGAGCCCGTCGTGATGTGGGCGGCGATCATCCTGATCGTGGTCTTCGTGCACCTCGTGCAGCTGCTGGGTGCGCGCCTGGCGCGTCGCATCATGCGCCGCTGACGACCGTCACCGGCCGGTCGGCGCCTCCTGCAGACGCCGGCCGGTGATGAACGCGCGCTCCTCGCCGGAGAGGGGGTCGGTGAACCGCAGCTCGCGAGCGAGCAGCTGCAGCGGACGGGAGAAATCGTCGGGCGCCTCGGGCAGCAGCACGGGGTAGAAGCCGTCGTTGAGGATGCCCGCGCCCAGCGCGGCGAGATGCACGCGCAGCTGGTGCATCTTGCCGCTGTGCGGGCGCAGCAGGGTGTGGATCACGCGCTCGTCGCTGCCGAGCAGCTCGATGCGCGTCTCGGAGTTCGGCTCGCGCTCGGCGTCGACCTGCACGCACACCTGGCCGCGGTGCTTGACGATGTGGTTGCGGTACACGAGGGGGAGCGGATGCCTCGCCAGGGCGGGTGCGGAGTCGTCCCAGTCGTCCGGTCGACGCGACACCGCCTCGTAGACCTTGCGCACCTCGCGGTTCTCGAAGAGCAGCTGGTAGGCGCCTCTCGTCTGCGGCCGGACCGAGAACATCAGCAGCCCCGCCGTCGCCCTGTCCAGCCGATGGATGGGGGTGAGCTCGGGGATGCCGAGTCGATTGCGCAGACGCACGAGGGCCGAGTTCTGCAGGTACTTACCGCCCGGCGTCGTCGGGAGGAAGTGGGGCTTGTCGGCCACGACGAGGTCGTCGTCGTGGTGGAGCACGTCGATGTCGAAGGGGATCTCGGCCTCGACCGGGGGCTCTCGGTAGTACCAGACGAACTCCGCGGCGCCGAGCGGGGTGTCGCGGGCGAGCGGGCTGCCGTCGCGCGCGACGATCTCCCCGCGGTCGAAGCGCACGCGCAGACGCTCGGGGTCGAGATGGAAGAAGCGCTCGATCATGTAGTCGGCGATCGTCGGCCACGACCCGCTCAGGGGCACGTGCAACCGCGTCGCTCCCACACCGTCACGCACCGGCAGGGGAGAGGCCATACCCATCAGCGGCCGCCGCTCACGCGTCGAAGCTCAGGCTGAGCTTGCGCAGCAGCGCAGCGAGCCGTTCGCGGTCGGATCGCGAAAGCGCGCGCAGCAGCTCGGCCTCGACGTCGACGAGGCGGGTGATGGCGGCATCCACCCGTACGCGTCCGTCGTCGGTGAGCGTCACCAGGATGCTCCGCCCGTCGCCCGGATCGGCCTCGCGCCGCACGAAGCGCCGCCCGACGAGGCGGTCGATGCGGTTGGTCATGGTGCCGCTCGACACGAGGGTCTGCTGCAGCAGCTGCTTGGGGGAGAGCTGGAAGGGCGCGCCGGCGCGGCGCAGGGCCGACAGCACGTCCCACTCCCACGGCTCGATGTCGCTGCGTCGGAACACGTCGCGGCGGGCGCGGTCGAGATGCCGCGAGAGGCGGTCCATGCGCGACAGCACTTCGAGCGGCGAGAAGTCGAGGTCGGGGCGCTGGGTGTTCCAGGCGCCGACGATGCGGTCGACTTCGTCGGTTGCGCTCATCCGTCCATTATCGCGTGCGCGCGTCGGCGTCCGCGAAGTCGATGCCCGCGCCGGCGAGGTCGATGTGCAGGAACGTGCTGTGCGGATCGGGCACGTACGTCGCGAACGGCGGGCATTCGACGAACCCGGCACGCTCGTAGAGACGTCGTGCGGGGGCGAAGAACTCGTCGCTCCCGGTCTCGAGCGACACCCGGCGCACGCCGCGCCGCCGGGCGTCGTCGAGCAGGGCGTCGAGCATCGCGCGGCCCAGTCCCTGGCCGCGGCGTTCCGGGTCGGTGCGCATCGACTTCAGCTCCTCGTGCCCGTCGTCTCCCGCGACGGGCGCCAGGGCGCCGGTGGCGACGAGCTCGTCGCCGTCGCGCGCCGCGAACAGTCGCACCCCCGGGTCGAGCAGCCGGTCCATGGGCAGGGCGTGCTGGCTCTCGGGTGGGGCGGTGCCGGCCATGTCTGCGTGGTGCGCGAGGAGGAAGGCGGCGAGGCCGGGGGCGGGGCCGTCGATGCGGTCGATCCGGATGCTCATGGGGCGAGCATCGCACGACCGTGTTTCGGTCGGATGACGGCGTGGCAGAATTGTCGAGCGGCGCCCCCGGGGTGGCCGCGGTCCGCCGTGGTGTAATGGCAGCACGACAGCCTTTGGAGCTGTGAGGTCTAGGTTCGAGTCCTGGCGGCGGAGCATGACAGAAGAGAACCTCGCGATCATCGTCCTCGCCGCAGGGCAGGGCACGCGCATGAAGTCCCGCCTGCCGAAGGTGCTGCACCGTATCGGCGGACGCCCGCTGGTCGGCCACGTGCTCACGACCGCGCGTGCGCTGGGGGCTCAGCACGTCGAGGTCGTGGTGCGGCACGAGCGCGACCAGGTCGTGAAGGCTCTGCGCGACGACTACCCCGACGCGGTCTTCGTCGATCAGGACGACATCCCCGGCACCGGACGCGCCGTGCAGGTGGCCGTCGACGCCCTGCCGGCCGACTTCGACGGCGACGTTCTCGTGCTCTCGGGCGACTGCCCGCTCGCCGATGCCGACACGCTCTCCTCGTTCCTCGACGAGCATCGCGCGTCTGGCGCCCCGGCCACGCTCATGACGGCCGTCGTCGACGACCCGACCGGCTACGGGCGCGTCATCCGCGACGCCGACGGCGGCGTCGACCGCATCGTCGAGCAGAAGGATGCGAGCGACGACGAGGCCGCCGTGCGCGAGATCAACGCCGGCATGTACGTCTTCCGCGCGACGACGCTTCGTACCTACCTCCCCGAGATCGGCGTCGAGAACGCCCAGGGCGAGATGTACCTCACCGACGTGCCCGGACTCGTGCGCCGCGACGGCGACCGGGTCGCGGCATCCGTCGTCTCCGACGTCTCCGTCACCTTCGGCGTCAACGACCGCGCCCAGCTCGCCGAGGTCGGCCGCCTGCTCAACGCGCGCATCGTGCGGCGCTGGCAACTGGCGGGCGTCACGATCGTCGACCCGACGACCACCTGGATCGACGACGACGCCGTGCTCGCGCCCGACGTGACGATCCTCCCGAACACGCAGATCCTCGGGGCGACCGTCATCGCCGAGGGCGCGACCGTCGGCCCCGACACCTCCCTGGTCGACTGCGAGATCGGCGAGGATGCCGTGGTGCGCCGCACCGACGCGACGTTGGCCGTGATCGGCGCCGGCGCGACCGTCGGCCCCTTCTCGTACCTGCGCGCCGGGACGGTGCTCGGCGCGAAGGGCAAGATCGGCGCCTATGTCGAGACGAAGAACGCCGAGATCGGCGATGGCAGCAAGGTGCCGCACCTGTCGTACGTCGGAGACGCGACGATCGGCCGCGGCGTGAACCTGGGCGCCAGCACGATCACCGCCAACTACGACGACGTGAACAAGCACCGCACCGAGATCGGCGACGAGGTGCACACCGGGTCGCACACGGTGCTCGTCGCGCCGGTTAGGCTGGGTGCGGGCGCGAAGACCGGCGCCGGCGCGGTGGTCCGCAAGGACGTCCCGGCCGGGGCCCTGGCCATGACCGTCGCCCCTCAGCGCAACATCGAGGGCTGGGTCGAGAAGAACAGAGCAGGCACGGGTGCGGCGGACGCCGCGTCCCGAGAACGAGCGGCGGAGTAGGCACGGAATGGCGCGCAAGAAGAAGACGGTCGATCTGGATCGCGACAACGGCGTGGCCCCCGGCCTCGTCGCGAAGACGAAGAAGCGCCTCGTCGTCGCGGGTGGGCGATCACACCCCGAGCTGACCGCGGCCGTCGCCGCCGCGCTCGGCACCGAGATCGCGCCCGTCGAGCACCGCACCTTCGCGTCGGGCGAGATCTACGCGCGCTTCGAGGTCTCGATCCGCGGCGTCGATCTGTTCCTCATCCAGACCTTCGGCGAGCCGGTCAACGAGTGGCTCATGGAGACGCTCATCATGATCGACGCCGCCAAGCGCGCGTCGGCCAAGCGCATCACCGTGGTCGCGCCGTACTATCCGTACTCCCGGCAGGACAAGAAGGGCCGCGGCCGCGAGCCGATCAGCGCCCGCCTCGTCGCCGACCTGCTCAAGACCGCCGGCGCCGACCGCGTGATGAGCGTCGACCTGCACGCGGCCCAGATCCAGGGATTCTTCGACGGCCCCGTCGACCACCTGTTCGCCAAGCCCGTGCTGCTCGACCACTTCCAGCGCACGCTCTCGCCCGCCGACCGTGAGATCCTCACGGTGGTCTCGCCCGACATGGGCCGCGTTCGCGTCGCCGACACGTGGTCCGACAGCCTCGGCGCGCCGCTGGCGATCATTCACAAGCGCCGCGACCCGAAGGTCGCGAATCAGGTGTCGGTGCACGAGATCGTCGGCGCCGTCGAGGGGCGCACCTGCCTTCTCGTCGACGACATGATCGACACCGGCGGCACGATCGTGAAGGCGGCGCAGGCGCTCAAGGCCAACGGCGCGCACCGCGTGATCGTCGCCGCGACGCACGCCATCTTCAGCGACCCGGCGTCCGAGCGCCTGCAGGACGCCGCGATCGACGAGGTCGTCATCACCGACACGATCCCCCTCACCGAGTCGCGCCGCTGGGAGAAGCTCACGATCCTCCCGATCGCCCCGCTGCTGGCGCGCGCCATCCACGAGGTCTTCGAAGACGGATCGGTGACGAGCATGTTCGGCGGAGACGCATAGCCCGCGCCTCGTCGCGGCACAGCAGGTCCATAGGCGGCCTTCCTACTCTCGGAGCATCGACACCGCGTCGACGACATCGAGCCGGAGGACCATCATGATCCGCACGACCGTTCCGACCCCTGTCCGTACGGGCTCCGCCCTGCTCGGCATCGCCGGGATCCTCGTCCTGGCCGGATGCTCCGGCACCACGACCGCCGACGACACCGCCGACTCCGGCTCGACCGATTCCGACAGCGGCACCTCGTCGGCGGGCGACGCGGGCGGCACCTACGAGGACGGCACGTACACCGCCGACGGCTCGTACCAGACGCCCGAGTCGGTCGAGACGATCTCGGTGACGCTCACCCTCGCCGACGGCGTCGTGACCGACGTCGAGGTGACGGGCGATCCGAAGGCCCGCGAGACCGAGCAGTATCAGGGCGCCTTCATCGACGGCATCTCGGAAGAGGTCGAGGGCAAGTCCATCGATGAGCTGAACGTCACGCGCGTCGCCGGATCGTCGCTGACCAGCGGCGGCTTCAACGCCGCCGTCGACGACATCAAGAAGCAAGCCGCCGCCTGACCCGCGCATCATGGTGATCTGGCGTTTCGAGGCGATCGGCACGCGGTGGGAGGTCGAGACCGACACCGACCTGCCCGCGCCCACGCGCACCGCCGTCGCGGCGCTGATCGATGATTTCGATCGCACCTGGTCGCGGTTCCGAGACGACTCGGCCGTCGCCCGCCTCGCTCGTGACGGCGGTCGGCTGGCGTCGGCCGACGCGGGGCCGATGCTCGATGCCTACCGGGAACTCGCGGCTGTCACCGGCGGAGCGGTCAACCCGCTCATCGGTGACAGCCTGGCCGCCCTCGGGTACGACGCCCGCTACTCGCTCGTGGCGGGGGAGGCGGTACCGGCACCCGTCGACTGGGAGCAGGCGCTGCGGTGGACCCGCGACGGCGCGACGCTGCAGGCACCGGCGACGATCGACGTGGGGGCGCTCGGCAAGGG
Organism: uncultured Microbacterium sp.; assembly: GCF_963528945.1. Lineage (GTDB taxonomy): Bacteria > Actinomycetota > Actinomycetes > Actinomycetales > Microbacteriaceae > Microbacterium. Next base: position 137,125 of record NZ_CAURWX010000004.1, on the reverse strand, counting down.
ACGCCTGGTCGACCTTGTGCTCGCCGCACTCGGCGACATCCCGGGTGGCGTCGTGGTCGACGCCGGGGGCGATCTCGCCGTGCGGGGGCGACCTGTGCGGGTGGGGCTGGAGCATCCGTTCGACACCACGCGCGCCATCGGCGTCGCGACGATCCGCGACCAGGCGCTCTGCGCGTCGGCGACGAATCGACGGGCCTGGGGCGACGGTCTCCACCACGTTCTCGACGCCCGCACCGGCCGGCCGGTGGCGACCTGGGCCGCCACCTGGGCGATCGCGTCCGACGCGATGACCGCGGATGCCCTCGCCACCGCCCTCTTCTTCGACGGAGGACCGGCGCTCGCCGCGCGCTGGGGCGTGGAGTGGGTGCGCATGAGCACCGACGGCCGCGCGCAGCGGTCGTCCGCCTGCCCCGTCGAGCTCTTCACCCCCGCCCCGCAGCGCTAGGAAGCCCATGTTCCGTTCCACCACCGCCCTTCGGCAGCGGGTGCTCGCGCGCCTCGGCGCCCTCTCGATGTACCGTCTCGTGCTGCTCGCGCTGGCCACGCTCGCCGTCATCGCGCTGGTCCTGTCGACGCTCGGCGTCATCGTCTCCCCGGCGCCGCTCGAGATCGTCGTGACGTTCGTCGTGCTCGCGGTCGTCATCTCGGGGGTCGACGTGCTCGCGCAGCGCCTGCTGCGACTGCCGTGGCGCGTGGAGTCGTCGCTGATCACCGCGCTCATCCTGCTCTTCGTGCTGCGACCCGGTGTCGAGCCCGCAACGCTGCTGGGCCTCGCCCTCGCCGGTGCGCTCGCGAGCGTGTCGAAATACCTGGTGGTGTGGCGCGGGCGGCACATCCTGAACCCCGCCGCGTTCGGCGCCGCGGTCGTCTCGATCGTCGGCTCGTTCGGCGCCTTCTCCTGGCTCGGCACCTCGGCGTCGTGGTGGGTGGGCACGCCGTCCCTCGCTCTCCCGGTGCTGCTGCTCGGTCTCGTCGTGCTGTGGCGCACCGAGAAGGTGCGGGTGGTCGCCCTGTTCCTCGTGCTCGCCGTGGCGACGTCGGTCGTGCGACAGTTCGTGCAGGCGCAGGAGGTCGGGCTGGCCGCCGAACTCGGCACGGCGCTCTCGTTCGCCGTGCTGCAGTCGCCGTTCCTGTTCCTCGGTGCATTCATGCTCTCGGAGCCCCTGACGCTGCCGCCGAGGCGTCGTCAGCAGTACATCGTCGCCGCGGTCGTCGGAGTGCTCGCCGGGTGGCCGATCTCGATCGGCGGCCTGTTCACGCTCGGTCAGGACCGCGCGCTCCTCATCGGCAATCTCGTCGCGTTCGCCTTCGCGCTGCGCGGCGCGGTGCGGCTGGTGCTCGAACGGCGTCGCGCGGTGACGCCCACCGCGCAGGAGCTGACCTTCCGCGTGTCGGGGCGCTTCGCGTTCGAGGCCGGTCAGTACCTCGAGCTCGACGTGCCGCATCGCCGCGCCGACGCCCGGGGCACCCGACGCGAGTTCAGCATCGTCTCGGCTCCCGCCGACCTGCCGGAGCTGCGGGTCGCCTACCGGAACGGCGACGCGCAGCATCCGTCGTCGTACAAGCGGGCGCTCGCCGGGGTCGAGCCCGGCGCCACGCTCGCCGTCACCGGTACGTGGGGCGATTTCGTGCTGCCGAAGGCCGACGTGCCCCTGTTGCTCGTGGCGGCGGGCATCGGTGTGACGCCGTTCGTGTCGCAGCTGCGTCAGCTGCAGGCGGAGGGAGTGGGGCGCGACATCGTGCTGCTCTACGTCGCCGCCGAGGCCGCCGAGCTCGCGTTCCGCGACGAACTGGCGGCGACGGGCGTGCGCACCGTGGTGTTCACCCGCGACGAGCCGCACGACCTGCCGGAGCACTGGACGTGGGCCGGGGGCATCCGTCTCGACGCCGACGGTCTCGCGCGGGTCGTGCCCGACCTCGCCACCCGTCACGCGTTCGTGTCGGGCCCGCCGCGGCTGATCGCCGAGCTCACCCCCGCGCTGCGTCGCACTCGCGGCCTCACCACCGACGCCTTCGCCGGCTACTGACCCGTCCGTCTGCGGGGCGTGCGGTGGGCCGGGCCGGCGGTGCGCGTCATCTGCAGGCGGAATTGTGGCCGGTACGGCACGCCATCTGCACGGACTCTTCACACGTGCACGGCCGAACCGCGGAATCCTCCGTGCAAACGTGAAAGTCTCGTGCGGCTGCGTGCGGGAAGTCCTCCTGCACAGTCGCCGAAACGACGGTCGATGTGCACAGTCCCGCTCGTTTCGCACGCGCGCGCCAGGGGCGCGCGAGGATGATCGGATGCTTGCACCCGCGCACGTGATCGAACACATCGGAGGAGTGGCGCGAGGGGCGCAACTCGGAGCCTTCGGTATCGACCGACATGGATTAGCGCGCGCAGTGCGCGGCGGCTCCATCATCCGCGTGCGCGCCGGGGTGTTCGCGCTCCCGCACACTCCGAACGACATCGTCATCGCCGCCGAACACGGGGGATCCGTCACGTGCATGTCGGCCCTGCGTCTGCACGGGATCTGGGCTCTCGATGGGGCATCCACCCTTCATGTGTGGATGGGTGCGAACGGGCGAGTGCATCACGACGGTTGCCCGTGCGTCAGCCACTGGTACGGCGGGGCGACGACCCTCGGGTTGGCTCCCGTGGAAGACGTCCTCGTCCACGTCCTCCGCTGTCAGGGGGAGGAGGCCTTCTTCGCGGCTCTCGAATCGGCTCTGCAGCAGCGGAAGGTCCGATCCACCACCAGGCTGGGGAGGAGCATCCCTGCGTCGGCACGGTGGCTGGTCGACCTCGCCCGAGACGACGCCGGCAGCGGTCTGGAGTCCCTTCTCCGGTTGCGTCTGCATCTGCTCGGTCTTCACCTCGAATGCCAGGTGTCCCTCTCCGGAGTCGGGCGCGTGGATTTCGTGGTCGACGGCCGAATCATCCTGGAGGTCGACGGTGCCGAGTACCACGCCGGCCGAACCTCGCGTCATCGAGATCTGCAGCGAGACGCCGCGGCGTCCCGCCTCGGCTACGAGACCCTCCGTTTCGACTACGCGATGGTGATGCACCACTGGCCCGTCGTGCAAGCGGCCGTCATTGCGGCGCTCGTTCGTGCCGCCCGCTGACTCCGCCCCGCGTGCGCGCGTCAGATGCCGGCGACACCAACTCGCACGCTGCACGAAAAGATCACGCCTGCACGGACGATCTTCCCGAACTTCCGTGCAGGCGTGCCAAGCCCGTGCAAGTGGCGCGAAGCGCCCCTCAGGCGGGGGTCGGGGAGTCGTCGGACGGGAGTTCGGGGGTCCGGGCATCCGGGGGCGACAACGGCAGGCGCACCGTGAACGTGGTGTCGCCGGGCTCGCTCGCGACGGCGATGTAGCCGCCGTGCCCCTCGACGATGGCCTTCGCGATCGCCAGGCCGAGACCCGTGCCGCCGGTCTGACGCGCGCGCGAACTGTCGCCACGCGCGAAACGGGCGAACAACTCGTCGCGCACTCCCGGATCAATGCCGGGGCCGTCGTCGTGCACCCGCACGACCGCCTCGTCGCCGTCCGTCTGCACGCTCACCGTGATCGCCGTGCCGGGCGGGGTGTGGGTGCGGGCGTTCGCGAGCAGGTTCGCGACCACCTGGTGCAGGCGCCCGGCGTCGCCGATGATCACCACGGGTTCGTCGGGCACCTCGATGCTCCAGTGGTGGTCGACCGCGGTCGGTCGGGCATCCGACAGACTCTCCAGGGCGAGCTGGCCGAGGTCGACGCTGCCGTAGACGAGTTCGCGACCCTCGTCGAGTCGGGCGAGCAGCAGCAGGTCCTCGACGAGTCGCGTCATGCGCAAGGACTGCGCCTGGATGCGTTCGAGAGACGTGGTGGTGCCCTCGATCGCTTCGGCGCCGTGGTTCTGCCCGAGCGCTCGCAGCGACAGCTCCGAGTACCCGCGGATGGACGCCAGCGGCGTCCGCAGCTCATGGCTGGCGTCGGCGACGAACCGGCGCATCCGCTCCTCGTTCTTCTGCCGGGCGGCGAGCGACGCGTCGACGTGGTCGAGCAGCTTGTTGAGCGACGCGCCGACGAGGCCCGTCTCGGTGCGCGGGTCCGCTTCGGATGCCGGCACCCGCTCGGTGATCGAGACCTCGCCGCGGTCGAGTGGCAGGTCGGCGACGCGGGTCGCGGTGGCGGCGACGGCGCGCAGCGGCCGCAGACCCACCCGGATCGTGATGGCGGTGGTGAGCGCGAGGAGGATGAGGCCGCCGATCGTGGCGAGCGCGATCACCGTGAGGAGGGTCGTGAGCTGCGCCTGGATGTCGGCGCGGGGGAGTCCGGTGACGACGATCACCCCGCTGTGCGAGGTCGTGACGGCGACGCGGTACGAACCGACGTCGGTGATCGACACGGTCGCGAGTCGCGGCCCGTCGAGGCCGTCGTTGATCTGGCTCAGTTGCGCCGCCGAGAGGGTCACGGAGCTCGCATCGAGCTCTTCGGCCGAGCTGGTGAAGACGGCGCCGCTCGTGCCGGTGAGGGGGCTCGACACGGCCAGCAGCAGCCCGGGTGGGGCGTTGCCGGCCCGGGCGAGGATGTTGTCGATCGTCGCCGTGCTCGCCGGCAGCGGGTCGACCCACCGCTCGGTCACCTGCAGGGCGTAGCTCTTCACGCGCTGGTCGAGCTGGTCCTCGAGCGTGCGGCCGAGCGACGCGCTGGTGATCACGGCGACGATGACGAGGATGAGCGACACGAACCCGATGACCGCCGTCATCAGGCGCGCCTGCAGGCTCAGCGGGCGCCGCGGCATCCTCGTTCCGCTCACTGCGGGGCCTTGATCATGTAGCCGACGCCCCGAACGGTGTGCAGCAGCGGCGTGCGGCCGGCGTCGATCTTCTTGCGCAGATACGAGATGTAGAGCTCGACGACCGACGACTTGCCGCCGAAGTCGTAGCTCCACACCCGGTCGAGGATCTGCGCCTTCGAGAGCACTCGACGCTCGTTGCGCATGAGATACCGGAGCAGTTCGAACTCGGTGGCTGTGAGTTCGATCTCGGTGCCGTCGCGCACGACCTCGTGGCTGTCCTCGTTGAGGGTGAGGTCGGCGACGCGCAGGATCGACTGCCCGTCGTCGGCCATCGCGTGGCCGGTGCGACGGATGATGGCACGCAGCCGGGCGATGACCTCTTCGAGGCTGAACGGCTTGGTGACGTAGTCGTCCCCGCCTGCGGTGAGCCCGGCGACGCGGTCGCCGACGGCGTCTTTCGCGGTGAGGAACAGCACCGGCACGAGGCTCCCGGATTCGCGCAGGCGCTTGAGCACGGCCATGCCGTCGAGGTCGGGCATCATGATGTCGAGCACGAGGGCATCGGGCTCGAACTCCCGAGCGACCTGCAGCGCCTCGAGTCCGGACGATGCCGTGCGCACCTCCCAGCCCTCCATGCGCAGCGCCATCGCGAGCAGGTCGGTGAGCATCTGCTCGTCGTCCACGGCGAGGATGCGCAGGGGGCTGCCGTCGGCACGGCGGAGATCGGGCAGGTCGCTGGTCATGCTCCCATTCTGCGGAGTCTCCTATGGGTTTTCTATGGAGCGCACTATGCGTTGTCTGTGAACCCGGCGCCTTCTCGGTCGAGCCGTCGGCGGCGCTCGGCATCCATAGCGTGCTCATCGCCGGGCCTTCGGACCCGCATAGACCCGCTTCCTACCGTCGTTCCCGGCACCGCGATCCACGCGGAAGAAGGAGAGACATGTACGGAACGTATCTACGGCGCGAACTCGCGGGCCGGAAGAAGCAGACCGCGATCGCGGCCATCGGGCTCGCGATCGCCATCGGACTGGTCATCGTCGTCAACGCGCTCACCACGGGTGTGCGGGACGCGCAGGCGCAGGCGCTCGAGGCCGTCTACGGGGTCGGCACCGACCTCACGGTGACCGGTGCGGCTGCCGAGCCGGGGGAGGGGGGCGGCCCTCGCTTCGAGTTCGACGCCGGGGACGGCCAGACCGACGGCGGCACGACCACGCTCGCGCAGTCGACCCTGCGCGCCGATCTGATGCGCGGCACCCTCGACGCCGGCGTCCTCGATCAGGTCAGCGGGGTCGACGGCGTGGCGGATGCCACGGGCGCGCTGAGCCTGACGAATTCGACCTTCTCGGGCGAGCTGCCGAGCGGCGGCTTCGGCACCGAGGGTGGTGCCGCCGACGAACAGAGCGGGATGCCCGCAGAGGGACAGGCTCCTCCGCAGGGCGGGGCCGACGGGGCGGGCGGCGGCGCGTTCGACGTCGACTCGTTCTCGGTGCTCGGCGTCGATCCGGCGGCCACGACGGTCGGCCCCCTGGCCTCCGCGGCGGTGACCGACGGTCGGATGCTCGACGCGTCCGACTCGGGTTCGCTCGTGGCGCTCGTCGACAGCACCTACGCCTCGACCGCGTCGATCGCCGTCGGCGACGTGATCGACGTGGCCGGGTCCGACGTCGAGGTGGTGGGCATCCTCTCGTCGACCTCGGATGCCGCCGACACCGCCGCGAACGTCTATCTGCCCCTCGACACCGCGCAGGACCTCGCCGGGGTGGGCGACGTCATCTCGACCGTCTACGTGCAGGCCGATTCCGCGTCATCCATCGAGGCCGTGCAGTCGTCTCTGGCGGATGAGCTGCCGGACGCGACGGTGACATCGCAGGCCGAGCTCGCGGCGAGCGTCTCGGGCTCGCTGTCCGGCGCGACGACGCTCGTGTCGAACCTCGGCACGTGGTTGTCGATCATCGTGCTCGCGGTCGCGTTGCTCCTGTCGGTGCTGCTGACGCTGTCGGGCGTCGGGCGACGCACCCGCGAGTTCGGAACCCTCAAGGCTCTGGGGTGGTCCAACGGTCGGGTCATGCGGCAGGTGGCCGGCGAATCGATGGTCCAGGGTCTTCTCGGCGGGGCCGCGGGGCTGGTGCTCGGTCTCGCGGGCATCGCCGTTGTGAATCTCGTGCGCCCGACGGTCGCCTCGAGCGCCGGGAGCGCGCAGAGCGGCCCGGCGGGATCGGGCGTCGGTCCTGCCGGCGGCGGGATGTTCCAGACCACCGCCACGGCCGATGTCGTGCTGCAGGCGCCGTTCACGCCCTGGGTGCTCGTCGCCGCCGTCGGTCTCGCCCTTCTCGGTGGCCTCGTCGCCGCCGCGTTCGGGGGCTGGCGCGCCGCCCGCCTGAGTCCGGCCGAGGCGCTGCGGGCCGTGGCATGAGCCCCGACGCCGCGCACGACCCCATGACCCCCATGACCCCCATGACCCCAACGACCCTCGCAGACCAGGAGCCCACCTCATGAGCATGACCCACACCTCGACGATCGACGGTTCGACGGATGCCCCGACGCCGTTGTACCGCGCCACCGGCGTCACCCGCACCTACCGCCGGAAGGGGCGGGAGGTGACGGCGCTGCGCGGCGTCGACCTCGAGATCGGGGCCGGCGAGTTCGTCACGATCCAGGGCCCGACGGGCGGGGGGAAGTCGACCCTGCTGCAACTCCTCGGCGCCCTCGATCGCCCCACCGCGGGATCGCTCACGATCGGAGGCACGGAACTCGCCTCGGCATCCGCGCGCGAGCTCGAGCGTCTCCGGGCCGAGGAGATCGGCTTCGTCTTCCAGGCGTTCAACCTCATCCCCACCCTCACGGCCGCCGAGAACGTCGATATGGCGCTGGAGCCCTCGTCGCCCGCCCGGGCGGAGCGCCGCGCTCGCGTGGCCGAGGCTCTCGCGCACGTCGGCTTGAGCGACCGCGGCGAGCACCTGCCGTCCGAGCTCTCGGGTGGTCAGCAGCAGCGCGTGGCGATCGCCCGTGCTCTCGTGAAGCGGCCACGCGTGCTGCTCGCCGACGAGCCGACCGGGAACCTCGACGAGAGCATGCGCGACGAGGTGCTCGACCTGCTCCAGTCCCTGTGCGCGGAGGGCCTCACGATGATCGTCGTGACGCACGACTCCGCCGTCGCGCGTCGTGCGACGCGGCGGCTCCGTCTCACGCAGGGGGTCGTGCAGGACATCACGCATTAGGAGCGGATGCACGGAGGGCCCCGGCGTGCGCCGGGGCCCTCCGTGATGCTCACACCGAGGTCAGTGCGTGTCTTCGGCCTCGATCTCGGTGCGGTCGCCCGACCAGAGGGTGTGGAACGTCCCCTCCTTGTCGATGCGCTTGTAGGTGTGCGCTCCGAAGAAGTCGCGCTGCCCCTGCACGAGAGCCGCCGGGAGGCGGTCGGCGCGGATGCCGTCGTAGTACGACAGCGACGACGAGAAGGCGGGGGCGGGGATGCCGGCGGTGGCGGCTGCGATGACGACGCGGCGCCACGCGGACTGCCCGCGCGTGAGGGCCTCGGCGAAGTACGGGGCCGTCATGAGCACCGGCAGGTCGGGGGTCTCGGCGTATGCGTCGGCGATGCGGTTGAGGAACTGGGCGCGGATGATGCATCCGCCGCGCCAGATCTTCGAGATCGCGCCGAGGTCGATGTTCCAGCCGTACTCGGCCGCACCCGCGCGGATCTCGTCGAAGCCCTGGCTGTACGCGACGATCTTCGAGGCGTACAGGGCGAGCCGCACGTCTTCGATGAACGCCTCGACGTCGCCGTCGGCGACCGTGAACTCCTCGTCGGGGCCGGGGAGCGATCCGGCGACGGCGCGCTGCTCGGGGTGGCTCGACAGCGAACGGGCGAAGGTCGCCTCGGCGATGCCCGAGACGGGCACGCCCAGCGAGAGAGCGGTCTGCACGGTCCACGCGCCGGTGCCCTTGGCGCCGGCCTGATCGACGATCACGTCGACCAGCGGCTGACCCGTCGCGGCGTCGACCTGACGCAGCACCTCGGCGGTGATCTCGATGAGGTACGACTCGAGTTCACCGCGGTTCCACTCGGCGAAGATGTCGGCGATCTCGGCGGGCGACTTGCCGGTCCCGCGGCGGATGAGGTCGTAGGCCTCGGCGATGAGCTGCATGTCGGCGTACTCGATGCCGTTGTGCACCATCTTCACGAAGTGACCGGCGCCGTCGTGGCCGACGTGCGTCACGCACGGCTCGCCCTCGGCGACCGCGGCGATCGACTTGAGGATCGGGCCGAGGGTCACCCACGACTCGTCCGAGCCGCCGGGCATGATCGAGGGGCCGGTGAGGGCGCCCTCCTCCCCACCGGAGATGCCCGCGCCGACGAAGTTCACGCCCGTCTCGCGCACAGCCTTCTCGCGGCGGATCGTGTCGGGGAAGTAGGCGTTGCCGCCGTCGACGATGATGTCGCCCGGCTCGAACACCTCGAGCAGCGAGTCGATGACGGCGTCGGTGGGACGGCCGGCCTTCACCATGATGATCGCGGTGCGCGGCTTCTGCAGGCTGTCGGCGAACTCCTGGTACGTCGACGCCGCGACGAAACCGGCTTCCGGATGCTCGTCGAGCAGCGTCTGGGTCTTCTCGTAGCTGCGGTTGAAGATCGCCACCGTGTTGCCCTCGCGGCTGGCGAGGTTGCGGGCGAGGTTCGACCCCATGACGGCGAGTCCGACGACTCCGATATTCGCTGATGCTGCGGGCACAGAAGGCTCCTCGATCGTGAAGAAGGGTTGCCCTCAGGGTATCGCTGTCGCGGGACGGTCGCGCGCGTGTGTCATGTCCCGTGTCGGTGCAGGGAGGGATGCCGCGGCAGGGGCCTCTACGCTGGGAGGACGGCGACTCGAGGAGGAACAGCGTGGCGGACAGCGGCAGCAGGCTCAGGGCGGTCGTGGCGGTTCCCCTTCCCGAGGAGCTGTGCCGGCTCATCGAGGAGATCGAGCCCCGGGTCGAGGTCGTCCGCGATCACACGCTGGAGCATCCGGCGCGATGGCCGGCCGACTGGTCGGGCGACCCGTCGCACACCCGCACCCCGGCAGAACAGTCGGCGTACGAGCGGATGGTCGATTCCGCCGACGTGCTGTTCGGCATCCCCGATGTGGATGCCGACGCGCTCGCCCGCACCGTGCGCGCCAACCCGCGGCTGCGGTGGGTCATGACGACCGCGGCCGGCGGAGGATCGACGGTGAAGGCCGCCGGCCTCGATCGCGGCGAGCTCGACCGCGTCGCCTTCACCACGAGCGCCGGCGTGCACGGCGGACCGCTCGCCGAGTTCGCGGTGTTCGCCGTGCTGGCGGGCGCGAAGGGCCTTCCCCGTCTGCTCGACGACCAGCGCACCCGCACCTGGCCCGACCGGTGGCGGATGCGGCAGCTCGACGAGCTGACCGTGCTGGTCGTGGGACTCGGCGGGATCGGAACGGAGTGCGCTCGTCGGTTCCATGCGCTGGGCGCGACCGTGTGGGGCACCACGCGCTCCGGCGACCCGGTCGACGGCGTCGACCGCCTCGTGCCGATCGACGACCTCGCCAACGTCGTGGCCGAGGTCGATGCCATCGTCGTCACGCTTCCCGGCACGGCGCAGACCGAGCATCTGATCGGCGCCGAGGTGCTCACCGCGGTGCGGCCCGGCGTCATCGTCACCAACGTCGGGCGCGGATCCGTCATCGACGAGGCCGCGCTCCTCGACGCGCTCGATGACGGCCGCGTCTCGTTCGCCGGTCTCGACGTGTTCGAACAGGAGCCGCTCGCCGACGACTCCCCGCTGTGGACGCACCCGCGCGTGCTCGTCAGCCCGCACACCGCCGCCATCGACGCCCGCGAGGAGGAGCGCATCGCGCGCCGCTTCGCCGAGAACGCCGGCCGCCTGATCGACGGACGTCCGCTGCAGGCGGTCGTCGACACCGTCGAGTTCTACTGAGGCCCTGCATGCACACCGTGCGCATCGTCGTGATGGGGCCGAGCGGCTGCGGCAAGTCGACGGTCGGCCGCGCTCTGGCCGAGCGAATCGGAGCGACCTTCGTCGACGCCGACGACCTGCATCCGCTCACCAACGTCGAGAAGATGGCCGCCGGAATCCCGCTCGACGACGCGGATCGGATGCCCTGGCTCGGTGTCGTCGGCACGACTCTCGCCGCTCATGGCCGCATCGTCGTGGCGTGCTCCGCGCTGCGGAAGGCCTATCGCGACGCGATCCGGGCCGAGGCGCCGGACACGTTCTTCGCCGAGCTGCGCGTCGACCGCGACGAGCTGGAGCGGCGGATGCGCCGGCGGCCCGGCCACTTCATGCCGGCGGCACTGCTCGATTCACAGCTCGAGACGCTCGAACCGGTGGAGCCCGACGAATGGGGAGCGCGTGTGGCTCCCGGCGATGTGGTCGCGCAGGTGACGGCGATCGAGGATGCCGTCGGCGCCGGGGTGCGCGGGAGCGATCAGTCCTTGCGGTAGCCCGAGCGCCCGAGCGAGAACAGGGCCGCGAAGCTCGCGACGCCGGCGCACACGGTCATCGCGCCGATGACCCAGAGGATGATGTGCGAGAAGAGGGCGCCGTCGAGCATGGAGGTCTCCGAGATCTGCGAGAGGGAACGGTGTCCTCAGCCTACCGGGTCATCCGGTACCATTGACCGAGTACCTCGGCGAGGGACGCTTTCGCGCGTGCGCGGGCATCCGTTATCGACGCGGCGAAGCGAGTCCCGGTGGCTCTTTTCCCGTGTCCCTCTCGAGAACACGAACCACAGACCACCGCGCGGCGCTTCGCTGCGTGCCCCGAAGGAGAACCTCATGTCTGAAGACACCAAGGTCCACGCCGAGCTGCGCGACAGCTTCGGCAAGGGCTTCGCCCGCCGTCTGCGCGCCGCCGGCAAGATCCCCGCCGTCATCTACGGCCACGGCACCGAGCCCGTGCACGTCGCTCTGCCGGGCCACCAGGTCTCGCTGATCATCCGTCGTGCCAACGCGCTGCTCGAGCTCGACATCGAGGGCACCGAGCAGCTCGCGCTCGTCAAGGACGTGCAGAAGGACCCGGTGCACCAGATCATCGAGCACATCGACCTGCTCGTCGTGAAGAAGGGCGAGAAGGTCACGATCGACGTTCCCGTCGTCGTCACCGGTGAGTCGGCCGCCGGCACCATCGCGAACCTCGACGCGACCACGCTGTCGCTCGAGGTCGAGGCGACCCACATCCCCGAGAACGTCGAGGTCTCGGTCGAGGGACTTGAGGACGGCGCGCACGTCACCGCCGCCGACGTCACCCTCCCGAAGGGCGCCTCGCTGCTGACCGAGGGCGACGTGCTCGTCGTCGCGATCTCGATCCCGGCCCTCGAGGTCGAGGACGACGCCGAGGCAGCAGAGGGCGACGAGCCCGCCGCCGAGGAGACCGCCGCGGAGTGATCTCCGCCCGCCGTACGACAGAGGGGACGCGATCGGATCGCGTCCCCTCTGTCGTACCCTGACCCGCACACCGCCCGCGAGGCGGAACGAGAGGACGACGGCATGACTTCCACCTGGCTCGTGGTCGGACTCGGCAACCCCGGTCCGCGGTACGAGGCGACCCGCCACAACATCGGTCAGATGGTCGTCGACGAGCTGGCGGCGCGGCGCGGCGAGTCGTTCCGCGAGCACAAGGGCGGCGCCCGCGTCGTCGAGACCTGGTTGCGGCCCGGTGCCGACAAGGTCGTGCTGGCGAAGCCGAACACGTTCATGAACGTCTCGGGTACTCCGGTGGCCGCGCTGGCGCGGTTCTACTCGGTGCCGCCGGAGCGCATCATCGTCGTGCACGACGAGCTCGACATCCCGTTCGACTCGCTCAAGCTCAAGACCGGGGGAGGGCACGGCGGCCACAACGGGGTGCGCGACGTCGCGCGCGCCCTCACGACGCCCGACTTCCCGCGGGTGCGGGTGGGCATCGGCCGACCGGTCGGTCGCCAGGATCCGGCCGATTGGGTGCTCGCGCCGTTCGGAAAGGACGAGCGCGCGAATCTGCCGATCCTCGTGTCGGATGCCGCGGACGCCGTCGAGCAGGTGATCGGCGAGGGCCTGCTCGCCGCACAGCAGAAGCACCACGCCCCGCGCTGACGCGCGGAACCGGTCGACGAGCGTGCCTCACGGCCGCCCGGGGACGGGTGGGTGTCAGCCGTAGTACGAGGCTGCTCCGGCACCCGCGCCGACGCCGAGGCCGATGCCCAGCAGCAGGAAGAACAGCACCGGGCCGATCACCGCGATGACGAGTCCGGCGATGCCCTGACCACGCCCGCGCTTGCGCACGATCGCGAGGATGCCGAGCACGATCGCCGTCACGCCCAGGATCGTGCCGGTCCAGAAGCCGATCTCGGCCCACAGCACCTGGTCGCGGGCCGGGGAGAGGAAGGCGAGCGAGCTGACGGAGCTCTCGCCGCTCAGCTCCATGATTGCCTCGGGCACGCGCCGCCCGATCTCGTAGCCCATGATGGCGGCGACGATCGGAGTAACGACGGTCGCGACGAGGCCCAGGACGAGCGATAGCAGGCCGAAGAGCTTCGACGGGCGACCGGAGGCGTCGGGCGTGCGGTAGTCGCCGGTCGGCGCGGCGTAGCCGCCCACCGGCACCTGATACGCACCGGGCGGGGTGGCGTACTGCTGCTGCGGCGCCGGCGCGTAGCTCGGAGCCTGCGGCGCGGGCGCGTACCCCGGGGCCTGCGGAGCGGACGGGGAGGATGCCGGCGGCTGCGGCGGCGCGACGAAGCCGGGTGCCAGCGGCACCGGCGGCACGGCCGGAGGAGCGGGCGGGGCCGGGGGCACGACGCCGTGCGGCGCCGGGAACTGAGGATCGGTCACGAGGCCATCCTAGGGGCGGGCGTCGTCAGACGCGGCGGAGCAGACCCACGCGGTCGTAGACGCGGCTCAGGGTCTCGTCGGCGACGGCATCCGCGCGTCCGGCGTTCTCGGCGAGGATGCGGTCGAGCTCGGCCGGGTCGTCGAGCAGCTCGAGAGCGCGGTCGCGCACGGGCTGGAACTCCGACACCACGACCTCGGCGAGACCCTTCTTGAAGTCGCCGTACCCGCGGCCGGCGTACTCGTCTTCGATCGAGGCGACCTGGCGGCCGGTGAGCGCCGCGTAGATCGTGAGCAGGTTCGAGACGCCGGGCTTGTTCTCACGGTCGAAGCGCACGGCGCCCTCGTTGTCGGTCACGGCGCGCATGATCTTCTTCGCCGACTTCGCGGGGTCGTCGAGCATCCACAGCACACCGGCGTCGCTCTCGGCCGACTTCGACATCTTCGACGTCGGGTTCTGCAGGTCGTAGATGCGGGCGGTGTCCTTCTGGATCACCGGCATCGGGACCGTGAACGTCTCGCCGAAGCGGGAATTGAACCGCTCGGCGAGGTCGCGCGTGAGCTCGACGTGCTGCTTCTGGTCGTCGCCGACCGGCACCACGTCGGTCTGGTAGAGCAGGATGTCGGCGGCCATGAGTACGGGGTAGGTGAAGAGCCCGACGCTCGTGGCGTCCTGGCCCTGGCGCGCCGACTTGTCCTTGAACTGGGTCATGCGGCTGGCCTCGCCGAAACCGGTGATCGTGCTCAGGATCCAGGCGAGCTCGGCGTGCGCCCGCACGTGCGACTGCACGTAGAGAGTCGACTGCGACGGTTCGATGCCGGCGGCGATGTACTGGGCGGCCGTGCGGCGCGTCTTCTCGCGCAGCACCTCCGGGTCCTGCGCCACCGTGATCGCGTGCAGGTCGACGACCGAGAAGAACGCGTCGTACGACGACTGCAGGTCTCGCCACTGGAGGAGCGCCCCGATGTAGTTGCCGATCTGGAGGGAGTCGGCGGAGGGCTGCATTCCGGAGTAGAGGCGAGGCTTGGTCACCCTGCAATCCTATGCCGCGTGCGCCCCCGCTCCCGCCCGCTCGTCCCTACGCTGGCGGGATGGGGGAGAAGGCAGGCGCATCTCGACGCGACAGGGCGCTGTACGTCGAGATCCTGATCGACGCGCCCCTCGACCGCGTATGGGAGCTGACGCAGACGCCGCAGGAGCACGTGCGATGGGATGCGCGGTTCACCGCGATCCGCCCGACCCGCATCCGTGACGACGGCGCGCAGGAGTTCGTCTACGAGCTCGACCTCGGGGTGCACACCATCCGCGGCACGGGCGTTTCGCTCGGGGAACGGCGGTCCGCCGGCGGGGAGCGCACCTCGGCGCTGCTCTTCGACACGTCCGACCGACTGTCGCCGCTCGGGAAGGGCCGTGGCTACTGGAGGTACGTGCCCACCCCTGATGGCGTGCGCTTCCTCACCGGTTACGACTACGCGCCGGGGTGGGGTCCGATCGGCCGCGTGCTCGATCGCTGGATCACCCGGCGCGTGGTCTGGTGGATGACGGCATGGAGCTTCGACCGTCTGCGGATGTGGGCCGAGAGCGGCATCGAGCCGGAACGCACGACGTGGTGGCGCAGCCTGCTGCCCGGACGCCCGCGGGCACGGGCGCGCCGATGCCTCTCGCGTCCTCCGCAGCGCGGCCCGCGACGGATCATGGAAGACGCCCCCGCATCGCTGGAGAGGATCGATCGATGAGCGACGGAGTGTTCGTGCGTGCCCTCGGCACCGACTTCGAGCGGTTGCACCCGCAGATGCAGCGCCGGTTCGGCGTCGGGCTCACGGCGGGCTACGGATGCGTCGGGCGCGGCGTGATGACCGAGGTGCGACGGGGACCGTGGTGGACGCGCCCGTTCCTCCTCCTCGGGGCGATGCGCAACATCCTCCTGTCGGAGCACGGACGCGGCATCCCGTTCCAGATCGACAATCACGTGTATCTCGACGGCTTCGGCCGCGAGACGGTGACCTTCGTGCGCACCATGACCACGCGCCCGGGCCGGAGGCGCCGGTTCGACGCGACCATGATCTACAGCGAGGCGCGCGGACGCGTCGTCGACTACCTCGGTACCCACCAGCATCTCGCCGTCGATCTCGACCTCGCCGTCACCGAGAACGGCGGCCTGCGCCTCACCTCCGGCGAGCAGAGGTTCTACGAGGGGCCGGTCGCGTTCCGATTCCCGATGATCTTCAGTGGCCGCGCCCACCTCGTCGAGCACTTCGACGACGAGAAGGACTGCTTCGTGATCGACCTCGAGGTGCACAACGACCTGCTGGGCTTCCTGTTCGGCTACCGGGGCGAGTTCCGCTGCGCGTACGTGCCGACGGACGCGGTCCCCGAGACCGTCAAGCCCTATCGGGAGGAGGTGCGCGAATGATCGGACAGGGAGAGGTGTTCCTCCGAGCCCTGGGTGACCGGGTCGACGCGCTGCACCCCGAGCTGCGGGCGCAGATGCGCGCCGAGGGCGCGGAGGCTCGGGCGGAGGGGGTGTTCGCGGTCGCGGGCAGCCGTTTCGGTCGCCTCACCGCGCTCGCCCGCCCGTTCGTCGGGCGGCGCATGCTCGTGACCCGTCACGGACGGGACGTGCCGTTCACCCTGACCACGCGATCGGCGACCGATGCACTCGGCCGCGCGACGCTCGACAGCGAGCGGGCGTTCCGCTTCCCCTCGGGCACGCAGTTCATCTCGGACCGGCTCACGGTGAGCGTGCACGCCGGCCTCGTGCGGAATCTGCTCGGCGCCCGCGGTCGCGTCGAGCTGATCGAGGAGTGCAGCGTCACCGACGAGGGGTTCCTGCGCATGCGCACGCGGAGGATCGCGTTGCGCATCGGCGGGCGACGGATCGCCCTGCGCGGCATCCTCGGCATCCACGTCGATCTCGTGGACGGGTGGGACACCGAGAACGCTCGTCGCACGATCGACATGCGCGCCGTGAACCCGCTGGTCGGCACCGTGCTGGAGTACCGCGGTTGGTACCGTCACGTCTCGGCCGAGTCCGACACGACGGCGGGGGAGCCGGACTCTCAGAAGGAGTAGTCGACGACCACCGGGGCGTGGTCGCTCCACCGCTGGTCGTAGGCGGCCGCACGGGCGACGTGGTAATCGACCACGCGGTCGGCGAGCGCGGGGCTCGCGAGGTGGTAGTCGATGCGCCACCCGGAGTCGTTGTCGAACGCCTGGCCGCGCATCGACCACCAGGTGTACGGCCCCTCGACCTCGCCGTGGAAGCGACGTCCGACGTCGACCCAGCCGAGCCCGGTGCCCACCGAGCCGTCGACCCCGGTGACCTCCGTGCCCGCCTCGCCGAGGAACCGGTCGAAGTAGGCGCGCTCGCGGGGGAGGAAGCCCGCCTTCTTGCGATTGCCGCGCCAGTTCTTGATGTCGAGCTCGCGGTGCCCGACGTTCAGGTCGCCCGTGACGAGGGCGAAGGCACCGTCGGCCGCGAGTTCGCCGAGCCGGGGCCCGAACGCGTCGAGGAAGCGGTACTTCTCGTCTTGCTTGGGGGTGTCGGCCTCACCGGAGTGCACGTAGGCGCTCACCACCGTGAGCGGACGGTCGCCGAGCAGGAAGTCGGCCTCGATCCACCGACCCTTGGCGTCGAAGTCGTCGGGGCCGAACGCGGTGCGCGCGGCCAGCGCCGGCACGCGGCTCGCGATGGCGACGCCCGCGCGCCCCTTCGCCGTGGCCTCGTCGTGCACGATCGACCAGCCGGGAAGCGCGGCCTCGAGGTGCTCGTCCTGACCGCGGACCTCCTGCAGGGTGAGGATGTCGACGCCGGCATCGTCGAGCCAGCCGCTCATGCCGTTGCGGGCGGCGGCACGGATGCCGTTGACATTGACGGAGGCGACACGCAGGTGGGGCATGTCCTCCAGCCTACGGTCGGGGTCGGACATTCCCCGCCGTGACGCCGTCGTCCTCGGCATCCGCCCTGGCCTCGGCCAGCGCGGCCTGCGCGGACCGCAGCTCGCGCTCCGCTCCGAGGCGCCGATACCAGGGCGCGTGATCCGCGGCCTCGTGCGCTTCCCGCAGCCGCACCCGTGCAGCGACCAGGAGCGCCTGCTGCTCGGCGCGGCGCGCGGTCTCGGCGTCGACGTTCTCGAGAGGCTGATCGTGGTCCTCCGCCGCCACGGCGATCCACGAGGCGGCCATCAGCATCACGATCGCGAGCCAGCGGCACCAGAGCAGCAGCCCGATGATCACCGTGAACGAAGCGAGCAGGGGGTTGCTCGGCACGTGCGAGAGCAGCAGGCCGGCCCCCAGCTGCAGCACCGTCATGGCGCCCCCGCCGAGCAGGGCGCCCGGCACGATGAACCTCCACCGCAGCTGCGTGCCGGTGAGGAACCGCACGAGCATCGCCAAAGCCGCCGCGTCGAGCGCGAACGCGACGGCCACCGACGCGATCTGCGCCCCGAACGAGAAGACCCACGAGTCGGTGCTCCATGCGAACAGCGCGAACACCTGCTCCAGCGCCCAGGCGCTGAGCGAGATGAGCACGGCGCCCACGAGCATCGCGCCGCCGAAGACCACCGCCGCGAAGGCATCCCTCGCCTTCAGCAGCCAATAGGCGCGCGCATCGAACGGCAGCCCGAAGAGGTCGCGCACCGCGCGCCGCGTGAAGGTCACCGCGCTCACCGCGGTCCACAGCGCGATGCCGACCGCGATCGCACCGGTCACGCCCAGCACGCCGGTCGCGTTCTGGGCGATCTGCGTGACGTCTCCGACGGTGAACAGTCCATCCGGCCCGATCAGGCCGGGGATGTAGGTGTTGGCGAGTCGCACGAGCGCCTCGACCGCCGTGTCGCTGCCCCCGAGCCACAGGCCGGCGCTCGCGAACCCCACGTACAGCAGCGCGAACAGGGCGAACAGCACGTAGTAGCTCATGCCCGCCGACAGCAGGAACCCGTTGCTGAACGCGAAGTTGCGCCAGACGCGCACCGGGAACGCGGCGAGGGTGCGGTCCTTCAGTTCCGTCACGCGCTCGATCGGCGCCTCGAGGCGCTCACGGAGGGGACGGGAGCCGGACACGCCTCTCACACTATCCGCCGGCATCCGACCGACGGAAAGCGGGTCGCCCGGAAACGCGAACAGGCGGCCTCCGAGGAGAGCCGCCTGTTCGCGTGACGATGCCGGATGCCGGTCAGGGGCGTCCGCGCAGCACGGCCTGCTTGACCTCGGCGATGGCCTTGGTGACCTCGATGCCGCGGGGGCACGCCTCGGAGCAGTTGAAGGTGGTGCGGCAGCGCCACACACCCTCCTTGTCGTTGAGGATGTCGAGGCGCACGGCGGCGTTGTCGTCGCGCGAGTCGAAGATGAAGCGGTGCGCGTTGACGATCGCTGCGGGGCCGAAGTACTGCCCGTCGGTCCAGAACACGGGGCACGACGAGGTGCACGCAGCGCACAGGATGCACTTCGTGGTGTCGTCGAAGATCTCGCGGTCGGCGATCGACTGTGTGCGCTCCTTGCCCTTCTCGGGCACCGAGTTGGCGACGAGGAACGGCTGCACCTCGCGGTACGACGCGAAGAACGGCTCCATGTCGACGATGAGGTCCTTCTCGAGCGGCAGACCCTTGATCGCCTCGACGTAGATCGGCTTCGAGATGTCGAGGTCCTTGATCAGCGTCTTGCAGGCGAGTCGGTTGCGGCCGTTGATCCGCATCGCGTCCGATCCGCAGATGCCGTGGGCGCACGACCGGCGGAAGCTGAGCGAGCCGTCGACCTCCCACTTGATCTTGTGCAGCGCATCGAGCACGCGATCGGTGGAGTAGAGCTCCACGTCGTAGTCGACCCAGTGCGGCTCGGCGTCGACCTCGGGGTCGAACCGGCGGATGTTGAAGGTGACGATGAAGGATTGGATGCCGGTGTCCTCCGCGGCCGCTGCGGGGGCCTCGGCAACTGCGTTCGACATGCTCAGTACTTCCTCTCCATGGGCGGGTAGTTGTACTCGCCCTTCTCGTTCTTGGTGAAGACGACGGGCTTCCAGCCGAGCTCGATGTGGTCGCTCGGGTCGGAGGAGTGCGGGTCGCCCGTGAGATACGCCATGGTGTGCTTCATGTAGTTCTCGTCGTCGCGCTTCGGGAAGTCGTCGCGCATGTGGCCGCCGCGGCTCTCCTCGCGGTTCTGCGCGGCGTAGACGACGACCTCGGCGATGTCGAGCAGGAAGCCCAGCTCGACGGCCTCGAGCAGGTCGGTGTTGAACCGCTGGCCCTTGTCGTCGACGTGGATGTTCTTGTACCGCTCGCGCAGCTCGGCGATGACGCCCAGCACGTGCTGCAGGGAGTCGTGCGTGCGGAACACCTGCGCGCCCTTGTCCATCTCGTCTTGCAGCGTCTTGCGCAGCACGGCGATACGCTCGGTGCCCTGGTTGTTGCGCAGGCCCTCGAGCATGTCCGACACGAAGGCGGCGGGGTTCTCGGGCAGGGGTACGAAGTCGGCCGTCTGCACGTACTTCACCGCGTTGCGGCCGCTGCGCTTGCCGAAGACGTTGATGTCGAGCAGCGAGTTGGTGCCCAGGCGGTTGGCGCCGTGCACCGACACGCACGCGCACTCGCCGGCGGCGTACAGGCCCGGCACGACGGTGTCGTTGTCGGCGAGCACCTCGCCGTCGTTGTTGGTGGGGATGCCGCCCATGGCGTAGTGGGCCGTGGGCATGACCGGCACCGGCTCGACGACCGGGTCGACACCGAGGTAGGTGCGGGCGAACTCGGTGATGTCGGGCAGCTTGGTCTCGAGCACCTCGGCGCCCAGGTGGGTGCAGTCGAGCAGCACGTAGTCCTTGTGGGGACCCGCGCCGCGGCCCTCTGCCACCTCCTGCACCATGCAGCGCGCGACGATGTCGCGGGGAGCGAGGTCCTTGATGGTGGGGGCGTAGCGCTCCATGAAGCGCTCGCCCGACGCGTTGCGCAGGATCGCGCCCTCGCCGCGGGCACCTTCGGTGAGGAGGATGCCGAGGCCGGCGAGGCCGGTCGGGTGGAACTGGAAGAACTCGAGGTCCTCGAGGGGGAGTCCCTTGCGCCACACGATGCCCACGCCGTCGCCCGTGAGGGTGTGCGCGTTCGAGGTGGTCTTGAAGATCTTGCCGAAGCCGCCGGTCGCGAAGATGACGGCCTTCGACTGGAAGACGTGCAGCTCGCCCGTGGCCAGGTCGTACGCGACGACGCCGGCGACTTGGGTCTTGCCCGCGTCGTCCTTCACCGTGATGAGGTCGAGCACGTAGAACTCGTTGAAGAAGTTGATGCCGAGCTTGACGCAGTTCTGGAACAGCGTCTGCAGGATCATGTGGCCCGTGCGGTCGGCCGCGTAGCAGGCCCGACGGACCGGCGACTTGCCGTGCTCGGCCGTGTGCCCGCCGAAGCGGCGCTGGTCGATCTTGCCCTCGGGGGTGCGGTTGAACGGCAGGCCCATGTTCTCGAGGTCGATGACCGCGTCGATGGCCTCCTTGGCGAGGATCTCCGCCGCGTCCTGGTCGACGAGGTAGTCGCCGCCCTTGACGGTGTCGAAGGTGTGCCACTCCCAGGAGTCCTCTTCGACGTTCGCGAGCGCCGCCGCCATGCCGCCCTGGGCCGCTCCGGTGTGGGAGCGGGTGGGGTACAGCTTCGAGATCACCGCGGTGCGCGCGCCGGGGCCCGCCTCGATGGCGGCCCGCATGCCGGCGCCGCCGGCGCCCACGATCACGATGTCGAACTGGTGGTAGTGCACGCCGTCACGGACGACGGAATCCTGCGTATCGGTAGTCACTTCTCGTATGCCTTCTTCTCTCAGTTGCCCAGCGACTGGCACTGCTCCCAGAGCGTGCTCGACTCCGTCACTCCGAGGCACGGGTCGAACGTGAAGACGACCAGCGTGCCGAGGAGGATGAGGAGGCCGGCCGCGAGGCCGAGCGCCCAGACGAGCGCCTTGCGCGCGGTGGCGTTCGTGACGTAGTCGTTCACGATCGTGCGCATGCCGTTGGAGCCGTGGATCAGCGCGAGCCACAGCATGATGACGTCCCACCACTGCCAGAACGGGGTGGCGAACTTCCCGGCGATGAAGGCGAAGTCCAAGGCGTGGATGCCCTCGCCGACCATCAGGTTGATGAAGAGGTGGCCGAAGATCAGCACGACGAGCACGACGCCCGACACGCGCATGAAGACCCAGCCCCACTTCTCGAGGTTGACGCCGCGGCGGCGGCGGTCCGGGGCGGCGATGGTCTGAGCGGTCATCAGTGTCCTCCTCCGAAGCCGGCGAAGGCCAGCATCAGGTGGCGCGGCACGAAGCCGGCCATGATGACGACCCAGACGGCGAGCACGCCCCAGAAGAGCTGGCGCTGGTAGCGAGCGCCCTTCGACCAGAAGTCGACCGCGATGATGCGCAGGCCGTTCATGGCGTGGAAGACGATGCCCGCGACGAGGACGACCTCGCCGATCGCCATGACGGGGTTCTTGTACGTGCCGATGACGGCGTCGTACGCCTCGGGGGAGACCCTGATCAGTGCCGTGTCGAGCACGTGCACCAACAGGAAGAAGAAGATGGCGACTCCGGTGATGCGGTGAAGCACCCACGACCACATGCCTTCGCGTCCCCGGTAGAGGGTGCCGCGGGGGGTCTTGGACGTGGTTTCCGAAATCGACGGTGTCAAGCGAGCGCTCGTGGACACGGTCGTCCTCCCTGGATCGATGTGCGTCGGTCGCATGCCGCCAGGCACGCCCGATCGACCTCCATCCTATTCCCGTCCGAGAGGGGGAGGCGACGAAGGGGACCCTAACCGTCGCGCGCCACGACGCGCCTTGAGCGGTTCTTGAGCGACCGCGTCGGGGAGGGGGTCGCGACTACGCTGGCGGGATGACGGAACCGATCGACGACTTCTACGCCGTGATCCCCGCGGGCGGCATCGGCAGCCGGCTCTGGCCGCTCTCCCGGGCCGATGCGCCGAAGTTCCTCCACGACCTCACCGGGTCCGGCCACTCGCTGCTGCGTGACACGTGGGATCGCCTGCTGCCGCTCGCGGGCGCCGACCGCATCGCGGTGGTGACGGGCCGCGCGCACCGCGCCGCGGTCGAGGAGCAGCTGCCGGGCATCGCCGACCTCAACGTCTTCCTCGAGTCGGAGCCGCGCGAGTCGGCCGCGGCGATCGGACTGGCGGCGGCGATCCTGCACCGACGCGACCCCGACGTGATCATCGGCTCGTTCAGCGCCGACCACGTCATCCGCGGCACGCGCGTGTTCGAGTTCGCGGTGCGCGACGCCGTGGAGGTCGCCCGCGAGGGGTACATCTGCACGATCGGCATCTCGCCGACCGAGCCGGCGGTCGGCTTCGGCTACATCAAGATGGGCCCGGAGCTGGTGGTCGAGGGGGCTCGCGAGGCCGCGCTGGTCGAGAGCTTCGTCGAGAAGCCCGACCTCGAGACGGCGAAGCAGTACATCGCCGATCGTGCCTACCTCTGGAACGCGGGCATGTTCATCGCGAAGGCGAGCGTGCTCCTCGACGAGCTCGCGGCCAACGAACCCGAGCTGCATGCGGGCCTGCTGGAGCTGGCCGAGGCGTGGGACGACCGCGAGCGCCGCGGACCGGCCGTCGACCGCATCTGGCCCCGCCTCAAGAAGATCGCCATCGACTACGCCGTCGCCGAGCCCGCCGCCCGGCGGGGGCGTCTCGCGGTCGTGCCCGGGCACTTCGACTGGGACGACGTGGGCGACTTCGCCTCCCTCACGAAGCTCATCACCAACGGCCGCAAGAACGACCTGGCCGTGCTCGGTCCGCGGGCGCGGGTGCTGTCGGATGCCGCGAGCGGAATTCTCGTCAGTCAGACCTCGCGGGTCATCAGTCTCGTTGGCGTGCAGGACATCGTGGTCGTCGACACCCCCGATGCGCTCCTCGTGACGACGGTCGAGAATGCGCAACGGGTGAAGGGCGTCGTGGAGTCGCTCAAACTCACGGGACGGGGCGATGTGCTCTGATGCGCAGCACCCGCTGCTCATCCGCTGTCCAGGTTTCAGCTTTGTAAAGATTCGCCTGCGGCAGGGTCGCCGGTATACGGAATCGCTGAAACAGTAGGTAACTTTGATCGACCCGCGAGGGACGCGGTTCCGTTCAGGGAGGCACTGAGTTGACCATCTCCACCACCAAGAAGCTTCTCGGCGCGACCGTCGCCGCGGGCGTCGTCTTCGCTCTGGCCGGCTGCGGCCAGGCACCCGCCGAATCGGGCGGCGACGGCGGCGAGGCAGCATCCGACTTCCTGCCCTGCCTCATCTCCGACGCAGGCGGCTGGAACGACAAGTCGTTCAACCAGTCGGCCAAGGAGGGCATGGACCGCGCCGCGGACAGCCTCGGTGTGAAGCCGCTCGAGTTCGAGTCGGCCAACGACAACGACTACGCGCCGAACCTCGAGACCGCGGTCTCGGAGGGCTGCTCGCTCATCGTCTCGGTCGGCTTCAAGCTCTCGGCCGCGACCGTCGAGTCGGCTCTCGCGAACCCCGAGATCGACTACGCGATCATCGACGACTGGGCCGACAACGACTTCGACGGCGAGGTCGACGCGCCCAACATCAAGCCCCTCGTCTTCGACACGGCCCAGGCCGCCTACCTCGGCGGATACGCCGCGGCCGGCTGGTCGGCGCAGAGCGGTGTGAACAAGGTCGGCACCTTCGGCGGCATGCAGATCCCGTCGGTCGCCGTGTTCATGGACGGCTTCGCCCTCGGCGTAGACAAGTACAACGAGGACAAGTCGGCCGCGGTCGAGCTGTTCGGCTGGGACGTCGCCTCGCAGAAGGGCTCGTTCACGGGCGGCTTCGACGCGAACGACACCGCCAAGCAGACCGCCCAGGGCGTGCTCGACCAGGGTGTCGACGTGATCCTCCCCGTCGGCGGTCCGATCTACCAGAGCGCCGCTGCGGCGATCTCGGACAGCGGCAAGGACACGCTGATGGTCGGCGTCGACAGCGACCTCGCCGTCGCCGACGAGTCGGTCGCCGACGTCACGCTCTTCTCGATCATGAAGGCGATCGACGTCGCCGTCGAGGACGCGACGATGGCCGCCTCCGAGGGCGAGTTCGACCCGGCCCCGTACGTCGGCACGCTCGACAACGAGGGCGTCAAGCTCTCCGGTTTCGGCAGCTTCGAGGGCGACCTGCCCGAGGGCCTGATGGACGAGATCATGGCTCTGCAGGAGCAGATCATCGCGGGCGACATCACGGTCGAGTCCCCGAACTCGCCGAGCGCACAGCAGTAACTCCGTTCCACGCACGGGGCGAGTGGCAGCACGACCGCCACTCGCCCCGTCGCATGGACGGGCACCAGCGACTTCCGTCGCGGGCACGATGACGTGCGCCGCGCACGACCACCCTCGAATACCTCTGGATAGGGTTCAGATATGAAGCTCGAACTCCGCGGCATCACCAAGCGATTCGGCACCCTCGTCGCGAACGACCACATCGACCTCGTCGTCGAGCCCGGGCAGATCCACGCGCTGCTCGGCGAGAACGGCGCCGGCAAGTCGACGCTCATGAACGTGCTCTACGGCCTGTATCAGGCCGACGAGGGCGAGATCCTGCTGGACGACGTCGTCCAGCGCTTCCGCGGACCGGGCGACGCTATGGCCGCCGGCATCGGCATGGTGCATCAGCACTTCATGCTCGTGCCCGTGTTCACGGTCGCCGAGAACGTCATGCTCGGTCACGAGCAGACCAAGGGCGCAGGCACCCTCGACATCGCGAAGGCCCGCGAGCATGTGCGCGCCGTCGCCGCCCGCTTCGGCTTCGACATCGACCCCGACGCCATCGTCGGCGACCTGCCGGTCGGTGTGCAGCAGCGCGTCGAGATCATCAAGGCGCTCTCGCGCGACGCGAAGGTTCTCGTCTTCGACGAGCCGACCGCCGTGCTCACGCCGCAGGAGACCGACGAGCTCATGGGCATCATGCGCCAGCTGCGCGAAGAGGGCACGGCGATCGTCTTCATCACGCACAAGCTGCGCGAGGTGCGCGAGGTCGCCGACACGATCACGATCGTGCGCCTCGGCCGCATCGTCGGCGAGGCGTCGCCCACGGCGAGCAACTCCGAGCTCGCGTCGCTCATGGTCGGCCGCGCGGTCGAGTTGACGGTGCAGAAGGATGCTCCGCGCCTCGGCGACGGCGGACTCGAGGTCGCCGGACTGCGCGTGCTCACCCCATCGGGGGCGATCGTGGTCGACGGCGTCGACTTCACCGTGCGGCCGGGCGAGGTGCTCGCCATCGCCGGCGTGCAGGGCAACGGCCAGACCGAGCTCGTCGAGGCCATCGTCGGACTGGCGGCGCGGGTCGAGGGGTCCATCCGCCTCGACGGCACGGAGCTCGTGGGTCGGAGCGTGCGAGCGATCCTCGACGCCGGCGTGGGCTTCGTCCCGGAGGACCGCAACGAGGACGGTCTGGTCGGCGGGTTCTCCGTCGCCGAGAACCTCATCCTCGACCGGTCGACCGACGAGGCGTTCAGCCGCGGGGGCACCCTGCGGCGCGCCGCTCTCGAGGAGTTCGCGAAGGAGCGGATCGCCGAGTACGACATCCGCACGCAGGGCCCGCACACGCCGGCCGGCACGCTGTCGGGCGGAAACCAGCAGAAGGTCGTTATCGCACGCGAGATGAGCCGCGAGCTGCGCCTCCTCGTCGCCGCCCAGCCCACGCGCGGCGTTGACGTGGGCTCGATCGAGTTCATCCACAAGCGCATCATCGAGACGCGCGATGCGGGCATCCCCGTCGTCGTCGTCTCCACCGAGCTCGACGAGGTCGCAGCTCTGGCCGACCGCATCGCGGTCATGTACCGAGGAACCATCGTCGGCATCGTGCCCGGCGACACCCCGCGCGAGACGCTCGGGCTCATGATGGCGGGCGCCGCCGAGGGAGAGGTGGCCGCATGAGCGGGACGACACCGGGAGCGGAAGACGCGACGACGGGCCTGCCGGCGGAGCAGCTTCCCCGTGCGACGGGCCCCCTGACGACCGACGTGCCGCCGCCGCCGCGCGGGAACGTCATCCTCAAGGAGATCCTGCGGGGGAGCGCGGTGTCGACGGTGCTCGCGATCCTCCTCGCCCTCGTCGTCGGTGGCATCCTCATCGCCTCGACGAACGAAGCTGTGCAGAAGGCCTCCGGCTACTTCTTCGCCCGCCCCGGCGACACCCTCGTCGCCGCCTGGAACGCCGTCTACAACGGGTACGAGGCGCTCTTCCGCGGCGCCATCTTCAACGCCCGCGGCGCGGACTTCGCGGCGCAGATCCGTCCGCTCACGAACACGCTGGGCTTCGCCGCCCCGCTGATCGCCGCCGGACTCGGTGTCGCGCTGGCGTTCCGCGTCGGTCTGTTCAACATCGGCGCCCGCGGCCAGATGCTCTTCGGCGTCGGCATCGCCGGCCTGCTGACCTTCGGTCTGGACCTGCCGATGTGGCTCCACATCCCGGTGACCCTCATCGCGGGCATCGCGGGTGGAGCGCTCTGGGGAGCCATCGCCGGTCTCATCAAGGCCCGCACCGGCGCGCACGAGGTGATCCTCACGATCATGCTCAACTACGTCGCGTACTACCTGCTGCTGTGGATGATCCGCACGCCCGGCCTGCTGCAGAAGCCCGGGACGAACCAGGCCCTCGGCTCCGCGACCCCCGAGACGGCGCAGTTCCCCGAACTGCTCGGTCCGAAGTTCCCGCTGCTCGACCTCGGCTTCGTGATCGTGATCGTCGCGACGCTCTTCGTGTGGTGGCTGATCGAGCGCTCGTCGCTCGGTCTGCGCATGCGCGCGGTGGGGGAGAACCCCCACGCCGCCCGTGCCGCGGGCATCAGCGTGCCGCGGGTCTACGTCTACGCCATGCTTTTCGCGGGCGGCCTCGCCGGCCTCGCGGGCATGAACCAGCTGCAGGGCGCCGTGACCACCGGCATCACCGAGACGATCGACGCCGGCATCGGCTTCGACGCGATCACCGTCGCGCTGCTCGGCCGCAGCCGGGCATGGGGCACCTTCGCCGCCGGCATCCTGTTCGGCGCGCTCAAGGCCGGCTCGTTCTCGATGCAGGCGCAGGACATCCCCGTCGACATCGTGCTCGTCGTGCAGTCGCTCGTCGTGCTGTTCATCGCGGCCCCGCCGCTGCTGCGCGCCGTGTTCTTCCTCCCCAAGTCCGAGGCCGAGAAGGCCGCCAAGGCGAGAGCCAAGGCCGCGAAGAAGGCGGTGGCCGCATGATGTCGCTCGTCCAGACCGAAGCAGCCGACGGCACGGTGCAGCTCGCCACCGTGCGCGAGCGGCACCTCAAGGCACCGATCGTGCTGGCCGCGGCCACCGTGCTGCTGGCCCTGCTCGTGCTGCTCGTCCCGCGATCGGGCACCAGCACCTTCCGCCTCGGCGACTCGTCGCAGTCGTTCGAGCTCCCCGACATCGCTCTGCCCACGGCGGCCACGATCTGGGTGACCATCGGCATCCTGGTGGTGCTCGTCGCGATCGCGTTCTTCCGTGCGTGGACGTACCGCTCGTCGTCGCTGTGGCTCATCGGCGGGTTCGGCGGTCTCGCGGTCTTCGCGTTCCTCGTCTGGGCGGGCGCCGGCGGCCTCGTTCCGGTCACCAGCCTGCTGTTCGGAGCGGTGTCGCTGTCGGTCCCGCTCGTCTTCGGCGCCCTCGGCGGCGTGATCGGCGAGCGCGCGGGCGTCGTCAACGTGGCGATCGAAGGGCAGCTGCTGCTCGGCGCCTTCTCGGCCGCGGTGCTGTCGAGCATCACGGGCAACCCGTTCATCGGCCTCATCGGCGCGGTGATCGGCGGCGTGCTGGTGTCGAGCGTGCTCGCCGCGTTCGCCATCAAGTACCTCGTCGAGCAGGTCATCGTCGGTGTCGTGCTCAACGTGCTCGTCAGCGGTCTGACCGGCTTCCTCTACGGCGCGCTCCTCGCACCGAACGAGGCGCAGCTCAACACCCCCGAGCGCTTCTCGCGGATCGAGATCCCGCTGCTCAGCGACATCCCGATCCTCGGCCCCGTGCTGTTCAACCAGACGTTCATCGTCTACCTCATGTTCGTCACCGTCGCGGTGGTCGCCTGGGGCCTGTACCGCACGAAGTGGGGTCTGCGTCTGCGCGCCGTCGGCGAGCATCCGCAGGCGGCGGACACCGTGGGCATCAAGGTCAACGCGACCCGGTTCTGGAACGTGCTGCTCGCGGGTGCGATCGCGGGCATCGGCGGTGCGTACTTCACGCTCGTCTCGGTGCCGCAGTTCGGCAAGGACATGACGGCGGGTCTCGGCTTCATCGCCCTCGCCGCCGTGATCTTCGGCCGCTGGGACCCGATCCGCGCGACGCTTGCCGCCCTGCTCTTCGGATTCGCGACGAACCTGCAGAACCTGCTGTCGATCCTGAAGACGCCCATCCCCGGCGAGTTCATGCTGATGCTGCCGTACATCGTGACGCTGCTCGCGGTGGCCGGGTTCGCCGGTCAGATCCGCGGCCCGGCGGCCAGCGGCAAGCCCTACGTCAAGTCCTGACCCGAGGAGTCCGAATCACATGACCGACATCGACTGGGACGAGCTGCGCCAGGTCGCCACCTCCGCCATGGAGCGCGCGTACGCGCCGTACTCGCGCTATCGCGTGGGGGCGGCGGCGCTCGTCGGCGACGGACGCATCGTCGCCGGATGCAACGTCGAGAACGCCTCTTACGGGGTGACGCTCTGCGCCGAGTGCGCCCTCGTGGGCGACCTGCACATGTCGGGCGGCGGACAGCTCGTCGCCTTCGTGTGCGTGAACAACGACGGGCAGACGATCATGCCGTGCGGTCGCTGCCGCCAGCTGCTGTTCGAGCACGCGATGCCCGGCATGCTGCTGGAGACGGTCTCCGGCATCCGCACGATCGACGAGGTGCTGCCCGACGCGTTCGGGCCGCGCGACCTGGAGGACGCCCGATGAGCATCGAACCCTACGACGCGGTCGACGTCATCCGCGCCAAGCGCGACGGGGGAGTCGTCCCCGAGCCGGCGCTGCGCTGGATGGTCGACGCCTACACCCGCGGGTACGTCTCCGACGCGCAGATGGCCTCGTTCGCGATGGCCGTGTTCCAGCGCGGCATGGAGCGCGACGAGATCCGCGTGCTCACCGACGCGATGATCGCGTCCGGGGAGCGGATGAGCTTCGCCGCCCTCGGTAAGAAGACGGTCGACAAGCACTCCACCGGGGGCGTCGGCGACAAGATCACCCTGCCGCTCGCGCCGCTGGTCGCCGTCTTCGGCGTCGCCGTGCCGCAGCTCAGCGGCCGCGGCCTCGGACACACCGGAGGCACGCTCGACAAGCTCGAGTCGATCCCCGGGTGGCGCGCTGCGCTGAGCAACGACGAGATGTTCGCGCAGATGCAGAGCGACGTCGGCGCGGTGATCTGCGCGGCGGGCTCGGGTCTCGCGCCCGCCGACAAGAAGCTGTACGCGCTGCGCGACGTCACCGGCACGGTCGAGGCGATCCCGCTGATCGCCTCGAGCATCATGTCGAAGAAGATCGCCGAGGGCACCGACGCTCTCGTGCTCGACGTGAAGTTCGGGTCTGGCGCGTTCATGCAGGACATCGACCGCGCCCGGGAGCTGGCCCGCACCATGGTGGCGCTGGGTACCGACTCCGGGGTCGCCACGACGGCGCTGCTCACCGACATGAACGTGCCGCTCGGCCGCGCCATCGGCAACGCCAACGAGGTCAGGGAGTCGGTCGAGATCCTCGCCGGCGGCGGCCCCGCCGACGTGCGGGAGCTCACGGTGGCGCTCGCCCGGGAGATGCTGGCCCTGGCCGGCCAGCCGGATGCCGATGTCGAGGCCGCGCTGGACGACGGTCGCGCGATGGACCAGTGGAAAGCGATGATCCGCGCGCAGGACGGCGACCCGGACGCCGAGCTGCCGACGGCACGGGAGACGCACGTCGTCACCGCCCCGGCCGACGGCGTCGTCTCGCGTCTGGAGGCGCTGCCGTTCGGCATTGCGGCGTGGCGCCTCGGCGCCGGTCGCGCCCGCGCCGAAGACCCCGTGGTGTTCGAGGCCGGCATCGATCTGCACGCCAAGCCCGGCGACCGGGTCGCGAAGGGGCAGCCGCTGTTCACCCTGTCCGCCGCCGACGACGCCCGGTTCGCCCGGGCGCTGGACGCACTCGACGGCGCCTGGGAGATCGGCGACGAGGCGCCGGCGCGCGGATTGATCGTGCGCGAGCGCATCACGGCCTGACACCCTCTGGCACTACCCTGGTCGGGGGCGATTCCCGCCCCCGACTCTTCACGACTGGAGGATCCCATGGCGATCGATGCGAACGGCGACATCAAGGTCGACGGTGTCTCGCTGCGGAGCCTGCCGAAGGTGTCGCTGCACGACCACCTCGACGGTGCGGTGCGCCCGGCGACGATCGTCGAGCTGGCGGATGCTGCGGGCATCGCTCTCCCGCAGGCGGACGCGCGCTCCCTCACCCGATGGATCGCGAAGCAGAGTGATTCGGGGTCGCTGGTCGAGTACCTCCAGACGTTCGACGTCACCATCGGCGTCATGCAGACCCGGGAGGCGCTGACCCGCGTCGCACGGGAGTTCGTGCTCGATCTCGCCCACGACGGTGTGATCTACGGCGAGGTCCGTTGGGCTCCCGAGCAGCACCTCGCCGGAGGCCTCACCCTGGAGCAGGCCGTGGAGGCCGTGCAGCAGGGCATCGAGGAGGGCGAGGACGCCGCCGACGCGAAGGGACGCAGCATCCGCGTGGGGCAGCTGCTCTCGGCGATGCGCCAGCACGACCGCGCCCGGGAGATCGCCGAACTCGCCGTCGACTTCCGCGGTCGTGGCGTCGTCGGCTTCGACACGGCCGGCCCCGAGGCGGGCTTCCCCGCGTCGAAGGATCGAGCGGCGTTCGACTTCCTCGCCGAGAACTTCTTCCCCGTGACGGTGCACGCCGGCGAGGCGGCGGGGCTCGACTCCATCCGCTCGGCTCTCATCGACGGCCGCGCCCTGCGTCTCGGGCACGGTGTGCGGATCGCGGAGGACCTCGACGTCGTCACCCGCGAGGGCGACGAGGTGCAGGTGCAGTTCGGCGACCTGGCCCGCTGGGTGCGCGACCGGGAGATCCCGCTCGAGCTCTCGCCGTCGTCGAACCTGCAGACGGGCGCGATCGCCGCATGGGGCACCGAGCTCGCCGACCACCCGTTCGACCTGCTCTACCAGCTCGGCTTCGCCGTGACGGTCAACGTCGACAACCGCACCATGAGCGGCACCTCTCTCACGCGCGAGCTCGCGCTCCTCGTCGAGGCGTTCGAGTACGACCTCGACGATCTCGAGACCTTCCAGTTCAACGCGGCTTCGGCCGCCTTCCTGCCGGTCGAGGAACGGGAGGAACTCGTCGAGATGATCGGCGAGGGCTTCGACGCCTGACATGGGTGCTCGGGGGAAGCGTCCGGGGGGACGCCGTCGCGGCCTGTGGATTGCGACGACGCTGGCGGCGGTGACGGTGCTCGGGGCGGGCGCCGTGGCGTGGGCTGCGACATCGACGCCGACGGAGCCGACGCCGCGGGCCGCGGACGACGCCCTCGTGCATCCGCTCACGCCCGCTCAGCAGCTCGTCGCGGATTCCGGCGACCCGAACGGGTGCGCCGTGTCGTTCGAGGGAGAGGGGATCGCGCTCGACATGCAGGTGCAGTCGCAGGGCGCCCTGTTCCGATCCCTCCCCATCCCCGCTCAGGACGGGCGGGTCTTCGCGGGCTGGTACCCGACGGCGGAGGCGGCGGCGGCCATGGATGCGTCGGCACGGGTGAACGGTGCCGACGCCGTGACCTGCGTCGATGACGAACTGCGGCTCTTCGGCGCCTGGACCACTCCGGAGGCGAACGCCGCCGCCGACGTGCAGGTGCCGATCCTGATGTACCACCAGTTCACGGCCAAGCCGGAGGGCGAGTCGGGGTGGCTGCGCGGCAACTACGCGTACATCGGCGACTTCGAGGCGCACATGGAGCACATCGCGTCCACCGGCTTCTACCTGCCCACGTGGGACGAGCTCAGCGCCTTCATCGACGGTCGTCTCGCCCTCCCCGAGCGCAGCGTGATCGTCACCGACGACGATGCCGACCAGTCGTGGTTCGACCTGGCGGTGCCGGTCGTCGACCGTCTTCATGTGCTGTCGACGTCCTTCATGATCACCGCATACCGGCAGGACGCGGCGCCCTCGCCGTACGTGCAGCGGCGGTCGCACACGAACGACATGCATCGTCCGGGGGCGAACGGCGACGGGATGCTCGTGAACGCGACGCCCGACGAGATCGCGGCCGACCTCACCGCGTCGGCGCAGGTGCTCGGCGTCGCGGAGGTCGTGGCGTATCCGTTCGGGCACTACAACGACACCACGAAGCAGGGCGTCGCGCAGGCGGGATTCGAGATGGGGCGCACGATCGAGCCGGGCACCGTCGAGATCGGCACCGACAAGCTCGCGCTGCCCGTGGTCCGCATCGACTACGGCATGGGCCTCGACGCGCTCATCGCCCGCATCGGCTGAGCGGGCGCGACGTCATCGGGGCGCGATCGCCTCGAGGAACGGACCGAGCCGCTCGGTGACGACGCGGTGCATCTCGTCGTCGGAGATCTCCGGGGTGCCGTCGCCGTCCTGCGGTCCGTAGTCGCCGAAGGAGGCGTGCGCCGCTCCCTCGATCTCCACGAGGTCGGCGTCGTCGGGAAGATTGCCACGGGCGTCGGCGACCTTGGCGGGGGTCGAGAGTCCGTCCTCGCTGCCGGCCAGGCTGAGCACGGCGAGGTCGTCGCCGGAGAGGTCGTTCGCGCAGTACGAGCCGAACAGTACGAGGGCGTCGGCATCCGTCGCGAGCTGGCACGCCCGGACGCCGCCGAGGGAGTGGCCACCGACGGCCCAGACGTCGATGTCCGGGGCGGCCGCGGTGAACGCGTCGAGAGGGCGGAGGTCGAAGAAGGCGAGGTTCAGCCAGGGGCGGGTGATCACGACCGTGACCCCGTCTTCGGCGACGCCCTGCAGCACCGCGGCGTACGCCCAGGGGTCGACCTTCGCGCCCGGCACGAACACCAGTCCGACGTCGGATCCGCCCGTCGCCGGCGCGAGCACGATGCCCTCCGGGGTGTCGTCGACCGTGATCGCGGCGTTCCCGCGCACGTCGGCGAGCGGCTCCCTCTCGGCGGGCATGACACCGATCTGACTCCAGGCGACGATGCCGCCGGCCGCGACGACGAGGACGATCGGGATGCTCCAGAGCGTCCACCGGAGGACGCGACGGCCACGCTTCTTCTGCACCTCTCCACGGTACGCGCGGGAGGCAGGGAATCGACCCGGAGCGCGGTCAGGCGTGCCGCTCCAGTGCCTCCCGCTCGCGCCGCACGGCACGTCGATACGCGTGCTTGTCGACGTAGTGCGCCATGCGGGGCAGGTCCACGAAACGGTACCCGCCGGTGAGGTCGGGCCACGGCCGGGTCGCCACGCGCGCCCGGAACCGCGCAGCCCGCGCGGGATGCCGGTCGACGGCGGCGAGGTAGGCGGCGAGCAGCTCGGCCTGCTCGGCGCGGCCCTGCCAACCCAGGCCGGAGGCCTCGACCATCCCGATCACGAAGAGCCCGTCGAACGAGGCGGGGAACACGTGCAGGAAGAGCCGCGGCGTCTCGCCCTCCCCGCCGAGGTGCACGCGATCGACGAAGGGGTAGTCGAGCCGATATCCGGTGGCCAGCAGCACGAGGTCGTACGCGTCGGCGGTGCCGTCGCGGAAACGCACGCGCTCTCCGTCGAACGCCGCCACCTCCGGCCGGATGCGCAGATCGCCCTGGCCGAGATGATCCAGCACCCGCGTGTTCACGATGGGGTGCGATTCGTAGAGGCGGTGGTCGGGCCGGGGGAACCCGAACCGGCTCGGATCGCCGGTGAAGAGCCGCAGCACGCGGGTGTCCACCGCCTGTTTGAGGTGTGGGGGGAGGGGGCGACCCCGTGAGATCGTGTCGCTCGGGCGGCCGAACAGATACCGCGGCACGAAGTACGAGCCGCGGCGCACGCTCATGTCGACGGCTGCGGCGGAGTGCACGGCATCCACCGCGATGTCGCAGCCCGAATTGCCCGACCCCACGATCAGCACCCGCTTGCCGCGCAGCGCGTCGGCCGAGGAGTAGGCGCTCGTATGACGGATCTCGCCGTCGAACGTCCCGGGGAAGACGGGCACGTTCGGCTCGGCGAGCGTGCCGTTCGCCAGCACGACTCCCCGGTACCGGCGGGTCGACGCGCCGTCGGGGCCCTCAGCCGTGAGGTCCCACCCGCCGTCTCGCGGCTCCAGCCGGGTGACCCGGGTGTCGAAGCGGTAGAGCCCCGTGAGTGCGAATTCGTCGGCGTACGCCCGCAGGTACGCGAGCACCTCGCGGTGCCCCGGGTAGTCGGCTCGGGATCGCATCGGGAACTCGCGGAACTCGGTCGTCGTGCGCGACGAGATGAGGTGGGCCGACTCGTACATCGTGCTGCGGGGGTTCGTGATGTCCCAGAGGCCGCCCACGCCGTGCGAGGCCTCGTATCCCTCGACCGGGATGCCGCGCCGCTGCAGGGCGCGCGCCGCGGCCAGTCCCGACGGCCCGGCGCCGATCACCGCGTATGCGTCCACTCTCTGCCCCTGCACGTCGATGTGTCGAAAACGCCCCCGACCCGATGGTAGCGGGGCGGGGGCATTTGCGGCCGATGGGGCGTCAGCCCTGCAGCGCGGGGCGTCAGCCGGCGCGGAGCGCGTCCTGGCGCGCCTGCACGACGGCCTCCACGGCGGGGAAGAGCGGATGCTGCGGCTCGAGCCCCGTGGTGCGGGTGGTGAAGGTGCGCGCGTCGTCGGAGCGCAGCAGCTGCTGCAGCTCGACGGACTGCGGGTCGTCGGCGTCATCGAAGTCGAGCGCGGCACCGACGGCTGCGACGAGCGCCCCGGTCGACAGGCCGTGCTCCGCGGCCACAGCGGCCGGTCCGATGAAGCGCTCATGGCGGGAGATCTTGCGCAGGGGCTGCCGCCCCACGCGCTGCACGGTGTCGACGAGCGCAGGGTTGCGGAACCGGTCGAGGATCGTCGCGCGGTACTCGGCGAGATCGGCCGGGTCGAGGCCGTGCACGGTGGCGAGCACGGCCGAGGTCTCCTCGAGGGCGGCGGTGACCGCCGCGGAGATCTCGGCATCGGCGAGAGCGTCGGAGATGCGCTCGACGCCGGCCCGCGCGCCGAGGTACGCGGTCGCCGCGTGCCCGGTGTTCACCGTGAACAGTTTGCGCTCGATGTACGGCGCGAGGTCGTCGACGAAGTGCGCGCCCGGGATGCTCGGCAGGTCGCCGCCGAACGGCCCGGCCTCGATCGTCCACTCGAAGTACGGCTCGACCGTGACGTCGACGCCCGCGCCCTCCGGCTGCGCCGGGACGATGCGGTCGACGGCGGTGTTGGCGAAGACGGCGCGGGCGAGCAGGTCGGGGGCGTCGACACCCGCGACGCGCTCGATCTCCGCGCGGAGCAGGTCGGTGGCACCGATCGCGTTCTCGCACGCCATGATCTTCACCGGTGCGGCGTCGGGGGAGCGGCGGGCGAGGCCCTCGACGATGGTCGGGGCGATGAACCGCAGCACGGTCGGCCCGACCGCGCAGGTCACGACATCGGCGGTCGCGACCTCGTCGGCGGCGGCATCCGGGTCGGCCTTGCTGTTCACCGCGCGGAAGCCGGTGACGACCCGGTCCACTCCGCCGGGGCCGACCTCGTGCACCGTGTACTCCGAGACGCCGTTGATCGCGTCGACGAGCGCCTCGGCGACGTCGGAGAACACGATCTCGTAGCCGCCCTCCGCGAGCAGCAGACCGACGAAGCCGCGCCCGATGTTGCCGGCGCCGAACTGGACGGCCTTCATGCCTCGTTCACCGCCGAGAGCAGTGCGTAGAGCTCTTCGGGAGTCTGCGCCGCGTTGAGCTTCGCGACGTCGTCCTCGTCGGAGAACAGGATGGCGATCTGCGAGAGGATCTCGAGGTGCTCGTCGCCCTTGCCGGCGATGCCGACCACGAAGGTCGCGGGCTCGCCCGCCCAGTCGACCCCGCCGTCGTAGCGCACGACCGAGAGGGCCGAGTCGAGGATCGCGTCCTTCGTCTCGTTCGTGCCGTGGGGAATGGCGAGGCCGTTGCCCATGTAGGTCGAGACGGTCTCCTCCCGCTGGCGCATGGCGTCGACGTACGCCGGGGTCACGGCTCCGACCTCGACGAGGATGTCGGTCGCCTCCTGCAGCGCGGCCTCCTGGGTCGCCGAACCTGCGTGGATGCGGACCTGGCCGGGGGTGAGAACGCTCATGATCTTCCTTTCGCGGTGTTCCTCTGGAAATGGTCCGGTGGGCGGATGCCGGAGCATCCGCCCACCGGGGTCTGTGTCAGGCGCTGGTGCCGCGCTGGGCGCGCACCATCTCGACGACCTCTTCATACTTCGGGGAGTTCATGAAGTTGTCCACCGAGACGTGCACCGAGGCCGGCGACTGCGCCTTCGCGCGATCGGTCAGCTGCTGCTGCGTGATCACGAGGTCGGCCGAGCCGTCGAGGTTGGCGATCGCCTGGTTGGTGACCGTGATCCCCTCGATGCCCGCCTTCTTGAACTTGTTGCGGAGGACGCTGGCGCCCATCGCCGACGAGCCCATGCCGGCGTCGCAGGCGAACACGACGTTCTCGATGCGGCGGTCGGTGGCGACTGCGGTGGTCGTACCTGCCGGAGCGCCCGAGGAGGTGCGCAGGGCGTCCATCGCAGCCGACGACTTGCCCTTGTTAGCCTCGGTCTGTGCGATCGCGGCGCCGAAGTTGTCTTCGGCCTCGAGGTCGCGTTTGCGGGAGGCCCGCAGGATGACAGCGGTGATGAGGAAGGTCACGGCTGCGGCGATGAGCACGGACAGGTAGACGACGACGAGGTTGCCGACACCCGAACCGATCGCGGCGGCGGTCACGGCGATGATGCTGCCCGGTGCGGCCGGGAAGCCCAGACCGCCGCCGAGGATCATGTTGGTCGTGACCCCGGCCGCACCACCCGCGATGAGGGCGAGGATGGTGGTCGGCTTGCTGAGGGCGTACGGGAAGTAGATCTCGTGGATGCCGCCGAAGAACTGGATGACGGCCGCGCCGGGGGCCGAGGCCTTCGCCGCGCCGACGCCGAAGAACGTGAAGGCGAGCAGCAGACCGAGGCCGGGGCCGGGGTTGGCCTCGATGAGGAACAGGATCGACTTACCGGTCTCGGCGGCCTGCTCGATGCCGAGCGGGGTGAAGACGCCGTGGTTGATGGCATTGTTCAGGAACAGCACCTTCGCCGGCTCGACGATGATCGAGACCAGGGGCAGGAGGTTGAGCGAGACGAGCCAGTCGACAGCCGCACCGAGCACGGCGCTGACGCCGAGCATGACCGGGCCGAAGGCGAAGAACCCGACGATCGCGAGGATCATGCCGAGGATGCCAGCGGAGAAGTTGTTCACGAGCATCTCGAAGCCGGGGCGGATCTTGCCGTCCCAGAGCTTGTCCATCTGCTTCGTGATCCACGCCGCGATCGGGCCCATGATCATCGCGCCGAGGAACATCGGGATGTTGGTTCCGACGATGACACCCATGGTTGCGATGGTCGCCACGACGCCACCGCGCTCGCCGTAGACCATCCGGCCTGCGGTGTTCGCGATGAGCAGCGGCAGCAGGTACGTGACCATCGGGCCGACCAGGCCGACGTACGCGAGGATGTTGCCGTCGGCGCCTTCGGCGACCGCGGTCATGGCGCCCTGCCAGCTGATTACCGCGGAGTCGCCGCCGCCGCCGATGATCTCGGCGACGGGCGCCCAGTGCCAGCCGAACGGGCTGTCGGCGCCGAAGAACCCGGCGGGGATGAACAGCATGGTGATGAAGCCCCACGCGATGAACGCCGCGATGTTGGGCATGATCATGCCGGAGAGGAACGTGCCGAATCGCTGCACGCCCGTTCGGAGCCCGCCCGTTTTCGCGGCGGCTGGTGACGTCGTCGTCATGATGTCGTCTCTTTCTGGTGAGGAGGGAGTGCCGCGGCGGCTTCGGCCGCGGCGGTGCGCGCACCTGCGGCGTCATCGGCCGCGAGTGCCTGCTCTGCGAGGTGTCGGGCCTCGTCGAGCGTGCGTTCGGAGAGCGCGTGGCGGACGTCCGCCAGCGCTGCGGGGGCCATCGAGAGGCTCGTGGCGCCGAGGCCCACGAGCACGACGGCGAGGAGCGGGTCGGCGGCGGCCTCGCCGCAGATGCCGACGGGCTTGCCGAGACGGGCACCGGCGGCGCCGACCTCGCGCACGAGCCGGAGGACGGCCGGATGCCACGCATCCTGGAATGCCGAGACGGACCCGAGGAGGCGGTCGGCGGCCATCGTGTACTGCGTGAGGTCGTTCGTGCCGATCGACGCGAAGTCCGCGTGTGCGAGCACCCGGTCGGCGAGCAGGGCGCTCGAGGGCACCTCCACCATCACGCCCGCCGTCTTCAGCCCGTACTCGCGAGCGAGCGAGGTGAAGTACGCGGTCTCCTCGACGGTCGCCACCATCGGCGCCATGACCCACAGGTCGGCCTCGGTCGCGGCATCCGCCTCGGCGAGCGCCGTCAGCTGCTCACGCAGGATGTCCTCGCTGGCGCGCAGCGCTCGCAGACCACGCAGACCGAGCGCCGGGTTCTCCTCGTGCGCGTCGTTGAGGAAGGCCAGCGGCTTGTCGGCGCCGGCGTCGAGCATGCGCACGACGACCTTCTGCCCGGGGAACGCCGCCAGCAGCTCGCGGTACGACTCGCGCTGCTGCGCGACGGTCGGCGCCTGCGACGACGACAGGAACAGGAACTCGGTGCGGAACAGGCCCACACCCTCGGCACCGCGGGCCACGGCATCCGCCGCATCGGCCGGCTTGCCCAGGTTCGCCAGCAGCGGGATCGCCGTGCCGTCGGCGAGGGCTCCGGGGGTGAGGGGTGCGGCCTCGGCCGAGGCGCGGTCGGCGGCGCGCTGGGCGGCGCGGTCCTGCTCGTCCGACGTCGGGTCGACGGTCACGAGTCCCGCGGCGGCGTCGACGATCACCGTCGTGCCGGTGGCGAGACCGGCGGCCTCGACGGCGCCGACGATCGCGACGATGCCCTTCTCGCGGGCGAGGATCGCGGTGTGCGAGGTCGGACCTCCGTCGCTCGTGACGAGCGCGAGCACCTGGTCGAGGTTCAACAGAGCCGTGTCGGCAGGGGCGAGGTCGCGGGCGACCAGCACGAACGGATGCCCGGGGTCCGGCACACCCGGCGCGTCGAGTCCCTGCAGACGGGCGAGCACCCGCTGGGCGATGTCGTCGAGGTCCGCAGCGCGCTCGCCGAGGTACCCGCCGACGGCCTCCAGCGTGGCCTTGAAGCCCGCGAACGCGTCGTGCACGGCCCACTCGGCGGTCGAGCCGGCGTCGATGCGCTCATCGACCTCGTCGAGCAGGGTCGGGTCCTCGGCGATCATCGCCTGCGCCTCGAGCACCTCCTGTGCCGACCCGCCGGCGGCCTCACCGCGCGCGGTCAGCTCCTGCGCGACGTGCGAGATCGCCTCGCGCACGCGGGCGCGCTCGGCCTCGGCGCCCGCCGCACTCGGGGTCTGCGCGGGCGCCGGCAGCGCCTCGGTCATGCGCACGACCGGGCCGTGGGCGATGCCGGACCCGATCCCGACTCCTCGCAGCTCGCTCATCCGGCGGCTTCCTGGTCGTGGTCGGTGGTGAGCAGCTCGGTGAGCGAGTCGAGCACCTGCTCCGCCCCGTCGCCGTCGGCGGTGAGGGTGACGTAGTCGCCGTGCTCGACCGCGAGGGCGATGACCCCGAGGATGCTCGCGGCGTTCACGGGCTTGCCCGAGTCCTTCGCGATCGTCACGGGGATGCCGGACTCCTTCGCCGCCTGCGCGAAGAGCTTCGCGGGGCGCGCGTGCAGCCCGTGGGAGGAGCCGATCCGAACGGTGCGGGAGGCGGTCATGGGGTTCCTTTCGGGGTGGTCTCCGCGGGGAGGAGGGCGCGCACCAGGGCGAGCGTCCGTTCTCCGTCGCGGTCGGCGAAGATGTCGGCGGGGAGGAGCGAGACCGGCGTGCCGGCGCGTGCGGACAGGTCGTCGAGCCGGTCCGCGAGGTGCGGTCCGACCAGGACGAGGTCCTGGGCGCCGGGAACGAGGGACGCCTCGGTGCCGGCGGCCGCGTCCCACGGGAGACCGGCGTCGGCTGCGGCGCGGCGCAGGCGCTGCGCGACGAACGTGCTCGACGCACCGGCGCCGCACACCACGAGGATCCTCATCGATTCCACCTTCCTGAGAACAGTCTGGGAAAGGATGCGGGGGTCTTTCCAACAGGAAGATTTCCGCCCCTGCGGAACTCCGCTTCCGCCCCCTGCCCTCCCGCGGGCCTGACATCATGGGAAGGGCGGCGTACAGCGAGGTCGCACCAGGAGCAGAGGGAGGACCATGTCGCGTCAGCGCCAGGACCAGATCCTCACCGCTCTGCTGCGACGGGACAGCTGGATGACCGCCGCGAGTCTCGCCGACCTGGTGGGGGTGACGCCGCGCAGCATCCGCTCCTACGTCTCGGCCCTCAATGCCCGCGTGGGCGGGGACGCGGTCGAGTCGGGTCCCGCGGGCTACCGCGCAGGGGCATCCGCTCGCGATGCGCTCCGGGCGCGCTCGGGCGGCGAGTCGACGCCCCGCGATCGCCTGCACGCCCTCGTGCGGATGCTCCTCGACCGGGCCGACGGCCTCGATGTGTACGCGACCGCCGAGGGGCTGCACGTCAGCGAGGCGACCCTGGAAGCCGACCTCGTGCGCGTGCGCGGACTGCTCGAGGGCACCGACCTCGTGTTGGAGCGCGAGCGGGAGAGGGTGCGCCTGCGCGGCAGCGAGGAGGACCAGCGCCGTCTCATCTCGCGCCTCGCCCACGACGAGATGGATGCCGCGTCGTTCCACCCCGAGACCTTCCGCCGTGCCCTCGGAGCGACCGGGGTGTCGGCCGAGGCCGTCGGGCCGTTCAAATCGGCGCTGGTGCGCGAGCTCGGTGCGCTGGGCTACTTCGTGAACGAGCTGGCGATCGCCGACGTGCTGCTGCACATCACGATCGCGGCCGATCGTGTCGCCGCGGGCTACGCGATCCCCGGGGAGACGGCGGGCCCCCGTGACGAGATCGCTCGCGTGGGAGAGGTCGTCGCACGTCTCGCGCAGGAGGCCTTCGCAGTGGAGTTGGGCGTCGGCGACCGCCGCCACCTCGCGTCGCTCGTGCTCACGCGTGTCGTCGCCCCGGGTGAGGAGACCACGCGAGAGGTGGCGCGCAGCGGAGTGGAGGAGCGCGTCGAACAGGCGGTGCGTGCAGAGCTCGCCCGGGCATCCGCCGAGTACGACGTCGACCTCGTCGAGGACTCGTTCGTTCTGCGCCTCGCCCTGCACGTGCAGAACCTGCTGCGCCGCGCCGAGGGGCAGGCGCTCGCCCGCAACCCGCTCACCCGCTCGCTCAAGACGTCGTACCCGATGATCTTCGAGGTCGCCGTGTCGATCGCCAGCGGCCTCCACGACCGCCTCGGCACCCCGATCCACGATGACGAGATTGCGTACATCGCCATGCACGTCGGCGGCCGTCTCGAACGCAGCCGCAAGGCCGCATCGATCCTCACCGCGACGATCGTCTGCCCCGGATACCACGAGCTGCGCGAACTGCTGCGCGCCAGCGTCGACCGGTCGCTCGGCTCCGCGATCGAGGTGACCAGCGTGGTGACGGCCGTCGATCCCGACTGGGCGTCGTTCGGCACCGACCTGGTGCTCAGCACCATCGAGCCCGGTGTCACGGGTGAGCGCTTCGTGCGCATCCACCCGTTCTTCACCGACTCCGATGTGGAGCGCGTACAGCAGGCCGCCGGTCGGGTGCGCCGGGTGCGCCGTCTCGCCCGCCTGCGCGACGAGCTGTCGCAGTACTTCGCTCCCGACGCCTTCGTGCACCCCCTTCCCGACGAGGGGGAGGAGGCGATCATCCGCCGGCTCGGGGGTCTGCTCGTCGGTACCGGCGTCATCGACCAGGAGTACGTCGAGAACACGATCCTGCGGGAGCGCATGTCGTCGACCGCGTTCACGGATGCTCTCGCGGTGCCCCACGCCTTGCAGATGACGGCCGCGCGCACGGCCATCGCGATCGGCGTCGCCGACGGTTCGGCCGCATGGGCGGACGGACGCGTGCAGGTCGTGGCGCTCGCCGCGTTCAGCGAGAACGACCGGGCCGCGTTCCAGACGGTGTTCGAGCAGCTCGTCGAGGTGTTCAGCGAACGGGAGAGCGTGCAGCGCATCGTGCGCCGGGGGACGACGTTCGAGGCGTTCCTCGATGAGCTCGTCGCCGTGATCGACGGCTGATCGCTCGGGCGGGGCGGGGAGCCGCGTCAGGACTCGGGCGCGAGCACGGCCGACAGCTCGTCGAGCAGAGCGTCGGCGCCGGGGGAGTCCGGAGTGCGCAGCTCGACCGCGTCTCCGGTGCCGAGGGCGAGGTCCATGACCGCGAGGACGCTGCGCAGATCGACGGTGGTGCCATCGGATGCCCGCAGGGTCACGGGAGCACCGTGCGCCTGCACGAGACGCACGATCTCGGCGACCGGGCGCGCGTGCACGCCGTTGTGCGCGCGGATGATGACGTGACGGGTCGGCATGGGTCCGATGGTAACGGTCGGAGGTGTCCGGCGCGCCGGGCGGGGCGCGCCGGACACCCGATCAGGATCGCTCGGCGAGCAGGGCGCGCACGCCCGCCTCGATCTCGGCGACGGCGTCGCGCGCGGCATCCGCCGCTTCGGCGCGGGCGTCGATGTACACCTTCAGCTTGGGCTCGGTGCCGCTCGGCCGCACGATCACGCGCGAGCCGTCGGAGAGCCGGTAACGCAGCACGTCGCCCGACGGCTGACCCGGCGCCGCCTGCAGCAGGTCGTCGGCCGTCGAGACGGCGCGCTCGCCGATGTGCGACGGCGGGGTCGCGCGCAACGACGCCATCACGGTGCCGATGAGCGAGAGGTCGTCGACGCGGACCGAGACCTGACCGCTCGAGAAGTGCCCGTAGGTGTCGCCCAGCTCGCGCAGCAGGTCTGCCAGGGTGGCGCCGCGCTCTCGAGCCTCGGCGGCGAGACCGAGCACGGCGACGGCCGCCGAGATTCCGTCCTTGTCACGGACGGTGCCCGGGTTCACGAGGTAGCCGAGCGCCTCCTCGAAGCCGAAGACGATCCCCGGGGCGCGCGAGATCCACTTGAAGCCCGTGAGCGTCTCGTGGAAGTCGAGGCCGTGGTGGGCCGCGACGGCGCCGAGCCCGGGCGACGACACCAGCGAGCACGCCAGCGACGCGCCGGGGGTGCCCTCGGCCGCGCGCGCCGCGCGGGCGCCCAGGAGCAGACCGACCTCGTTGCCCGAGAGTCGGCGCCAGCCGTCGGCGGCGTCCGCGTCGGGGATGGCGACGGCGAGGCGGTCGGCATCCGGGTCGTTGGCGAGGATGAAGTCGGCGTTCGCGCGGCGTGCGCGCGCGAACGCGAGGTCCATCGCGCCCGGCTCCTCGGGGTTCGGGAACGCGACCGTGCGGAACGTGGCATCCGGGTGCAGCTGCTCGCCCACCACGGTCGGTCGGGGATACCCGGCCGCGTCCACGATCCGGGCGAACGTCTCCCACCCGACGCCGTGCATGGCGGTGTACACCCAGCGCATGCCCTGCGCGACCGTCGAGGCGGGGGCGACGGCGGCGGTCGCGGCGACGTACGCCTCGACGACCTCTTCGCCGGCGACCTCGTAGTCGGAGGAGCGGGGGAGTGCGGCGATCGTGCCGGCCTCGGCGACCTGCCGGATCGCGGCGGCGATCTCGGCGTCAGCAGGGGCGACGATCTGCGAACCCTCGTCGGCGCCGCCGAGGTACACCTTGTAGCCGTTGTCGTTCGGCGGGTTGTGGCTCGCGGTCACCATCACGCCCGCATCGGCGCCGAGGTGGCGGACCGCGAACGCGAGCACGGGCGTCGGGAGCAGACGGGGGAGCAGGATGGCCCGCAGCCCCGCCCCGGCGAAGATCTCGGCCGAGTCGATCGCGAACACGCGCGAGTTGCGGCGCCCGTCGTAGCCGATGACCACGGTCGGCGTTGCCCCGTCGGCGCGGCCGCGGAGGTACGCGGCGAAGCCGGCCGCCGCCTGCGTCACGAGCACGCGGTTCATGCGGTTGCTGCCCGCGCCCAGCGCGCCGCGCAATCCGGCGGTGCCGAACGCCAGGCGGCTGCCGAAGCG
The DNA here is from genome assembly GCF_963528945.1 of uncultured Microbacterium sp. Classification (GTDB taxonomy): domain Bacteria; phylum Actinomycetota; class Actinomycetes; order Actinomycetales; family Microbacteriaceae; genus Microbacterium. The sequence continues at coordinate 92,308 of NZ_CAURWX010000004.1, read as the reverse complement.
GTCGTCGAGGTCGGCGAGAGCGGCGGCGTCGCCCGACGCCGCGCGGGTGACGACGCCGGCGAGCTCGTCGCGGGTCTCGTGGTCGGGATCCTGTCGCAGCCAGGCGCGCGCCTGAGCGAGCCGCTCCTCGCTCACAGGGCCTCGACCACCCGCGCCAGCAGCTTCGAGATGACCGGCTCGGCCTCGCGGCCCGCCTCGATGACCTCGGCGTGGCTGAGCGGCGTCTTCTGGATGCCGGCGGCGAGGTTCGTGATCAGCGAGAAGCCGAGCACCTCCATGCCGGCCTCGCGGGCGGCGATCGCCTCGAGCGCGGTCGACATGCCGACGATGTGGCCGCCGATGGCCTTCGCCATCTGCACCTCGGCGGGGGTCTCGTAGTGCGGCCCGCGGAACTGCGTGTAGACGCCCTCGTCGAGGGTGGAGTCGACCGTGCGTGCGATGTCGCGCAGACGCTGCGCGTAGAGGTCGGTGAGGTCGATGAACGTCGCGCCCTCGAGCGGGGAGTCGGCGGTCAGGTTGATGTGGTCGCTGATGAGCACCGGCTGGCCGGGCTTCCACGTCTCGCGGATGCCGCCGGCGCCGTTGGTGAGCACCATGATGTTCGCGCCCGTCGCGGCGGCGGTCCGCACGCTGTGCACGACCCGGCGCACGCCGTGGTCTTCGTAGTAGTGGGTGCGCGCGCCGATGACGAGCACGTTCTTGCCGTCGGGCGTGCGGATGCTGCGCAGGGTGCCGACGTGCCCTTCCAGTGCGGGCTTCGAGAAGCCGGTCACCTCGGTGGCGGGGATGGTGGCCACCGTCTCGCCGATGATGTCGGCGGCTTTGCCCCAACCGCTCCCGAGGGTGAGCGCGATGTCGTGCTTCTCGACGCCGGTCAGCCGGGCGATGTCGGCGGCGGCGGTGGCGGCGACCTCGAACGGGTTGGCGTTCGGGTCGTCCAGGGGGTTGCTGTGAGTCTCGGGCATAGGCTCCACTCTAGGAAGGTGACGGCTCGGCTGCCAAGATTGCGGAAGAATGGGGAGCATGGCTTCCACCCCTTTCGAGCGCACTCAGCGCGTCGCCGTCCTCGGCGGCGGTCCCGGCGGATACGAGGCGGCTCTCGCGGCCGCGCAGCTCGGAGCGGAGGTGACCCTCGTCGAGCGCGTCGGCGTGGGCGGTGCCGCGGTGCTGACCGACGTGGTGCCCTCGAAGAGCCTCATCGCCACGGCGGATGCCGCGGTCGCGATCTCCGAGGCGAGCGACCTCGGTGTGCAGTTCTACGCGAAGGGTGAGAAGGGCAAGCCGCTCAAACCCGAGATCGCCATCAACCTCGCCGCGGTGAACAAGCGGCTCATGGCCCTGGCGGGTCAGCAGTCCGAAGACATGCGCACGACTCTGCTCGAGGCGGGTGTGCGCATCCTCTCCGGCCACGGCCGCCTCGAGGGGCGCGACGCGATCGTCGTCTCGACCGGCCAGGGCGGCACCGACTTCGACCGCGTCGAGGCCGACACGATCATCGTCGCCGTTGGCGCCTCGCCGCGCGAGCTCGACTCCGCGAAGCCCGACGGTCGACGCATCCTCACGTGGACGCAGCTCTACGACATGAAGGCGCTGCCCGAGCACCTCATCGTGGTGGGCTCGGGCGTCACCGGTGCCGAGTTCGCCTCGGCGTACATGAACCTCGGCGCGAAGGTCACGCTCGTCTCCAGCCGCGACCAGGTGCTTCCGGGCGAGGATCAGGACGCCGCCCGCGTGCTCGAGCAGGTCTTCACCCGCGGGGGCATGACCGTGCTCTCCAAGGCCCGCGCCGAGAAGGTCGAGGCCACGAAGGACGGCGTCACCGTCACCCTGGCCGACGGTCGCACGGTCGATGGTTCCCACTGCCTGATGGCGGTCGGCTCCATCCCCAACACCGCCGACATCGGTCTGGCCGAGGCAGGGGTCGAGCTCACCGAGCAGGGGCACATCCGCGTCAACCGCGTCGCTCGCACCTCGGTGCCGAACATCTACGCGGTCGGCGACTGCACGAACTTCTTCCCGCTCGCCTCCGTCGCGTCGATGCAGGGCCGCACCGCGGTGTTCCACGCGCTGGGCGACATCGTCATCCCGCTGGAGCTCATCAAGATCACCTCGAACATCTTCACTGCGCCCGAGATCGCGACGGTCGGCTACGGCGTGAAGGACGTCGAAGACGGCAAGGCCGACGGCATGGTCTACAAGCTGCCGCTCGCCGCGAACCCGCGGGCGAAGATGATGGGCATCAAAGACGGCTTCGTGAAGCTCATCGCCCGCAAGGGGTCGGGCACCGTGATCGGGGGAGTGATCGTCGCGCCGAAGGCCTCGGAGCTCGTCTACCCGATCGCGATCGCCGTCGAGCGGCGGCTCACGGTCGACCAGGTCTCGCGGGTGTTCGCGGCATACCCCTCGCTGTCGAGCAGCATCACCGACGCCAGCCGGGCGATGCACCTCTTCAACATCTCCTGACGGCTCCGGCGGGGCCGGTGCCCGGTCCGCCGACACGAAGGGCGCCCCACCGTGGTGGGGCGCCCTTCGTCGTTCGAGCGGGGGTCAGCTGATGGTGAGCAGCTGGTGGCCGGCCGAGACGGTGGCTCCGGCATCCGCGGCGATGTTGCCGACGACGCCGTCCTTGTGCGCCTGCAGCGGCTGCTCCATCTTCATCGCCTCGAGCACTACGACCAGGTCGCCCTTGACGACCTGCTGGCCCTCTTCGACCGCGACCTTGACGACGGTCGCCTGCATGGGCGACTTCACCGCGTCGCCCGATGCACCGGCGTTCGCGGTGGTGGCGTGGCTGCGGCGCGACGGCGGTACGGCGGCCGGGCGGCCCGTGGCGGTCGGTGCCGCGGCGACGCGATCGGGCAGGCTCACCTCGAGGCGCTTGCCGCCGACCTCGACGACCACGGTGTGGCGTCCGGTCCCGGGTGCCGGGGCGTCGAGCTCGCCGTCCCAGGCGGGGATGTCGTTGTCGAACTCGGTCTCGATCCAGCGGGTGAACACGCCGAACCGGCCGTCTTCGGCCGTGAAGGCGGGGTCGCGCACGACCTTGCGGTGGAACGGCAGCACGGTGGGCAGACCGGCGACCTCGAACTCGTCGAGCGCACGGCGCGAGCGCTCGAGCGCCTCCGCGCGGTCCTTGCCGGTGACGATGATCTTGGCAAGCAGCGAGTCGAACGCGCCGGAGACCTCGTCGCCGGCGGTCACGCCCGAGTCGAGGCGGATGCCGGGGCCGCCGAAGGTCTTGAACACGTGCACGGGACCGGGCTGGGGCAGGAAGCCGCGACCCGGGTCCTCGCCGTTGATGCGGAACTCGATCGAGTGGCCCTGCGGCACCGGGTCGGAGTAGTCGAGGGTGCCTCCGGCGGCGATGCGGAACTGCTCGCGCACGAGGTCGATGCCGGTGACCTCCTCGGAGACCGGATGCTCGACCTGCAGGCGCGTGTTGACCTCGAGGAACGAGACGGTGCCGTCGGCGCCGATGAGGAACTCGCAGGTGCCGGCACCGACGTAGCCGACCTCGCGGAGGATGGCCTTCGACGCTGCGTAGAGCTGGGCGTTCTGCTCGTCGGTGAGGAACGGCGCCGGCGCCTCCTCGACGAGCTTCTGGTGGCGGCGCTGCAGCGAGCAGTCGCGCGTGGAGACGATGACGACGTTGCCCTCGGCATCCGCCAGGCACTGGGTCTCGACGTGGCGCGGCTTGTCGAGGTACTTCTCGACGAAGCACTCGCCGCGCCCGAAGGCTGCGACGGCCTCGCGCGTGGCCGACTCGAACAGCTCGGCGACCTCGTCGAGCTCGCGGGCGACCTTGAGGCCGCGGCCGCCGCCGCCGTAGGCCGCCTTGATGGCGATAGGCAGACCGAACTCCTCGGCGAAGGCGACGACCTCGTCGGCGTTCGCGACCGGACCCGGCGTGCCGGGGGCGAGCGGTGCGCCCACCTTCTCGGCGACGTGACGGGCGGTGACCTTGTCTCCGAGCGCCTCGATGGCTTCGGGTGACGGGCCGATCCACGTCAGGCCCGCGTCGATCACGGCGCGCGCGAAGGCGGCGTTCTCGGCGAGGAAGCCGTAGCCGGGGTGCACGGCGTCGGCGCCGGCGCGTCGGGCGATCGAGAGGATCTTCTCGATCTGCAGGTAGGTCTCGGCGCTGGTGGCTCCCCCGAGGGCGTAGGCCTCGTCGGCGAGTCGCGTGTGCAGCGCGTCGCGATCCTGGTCGGCGTAGACGGCGACCGAGGAGATCCCGGAGTCACGGGCGGCGCGGATGATGCGGACGGCGATCTCGCCGCGGTTGGCGATGAGCACCTTGGCGATAGCAGGCATGAATGCCAGCCTAGCGAGTAGAGCCGTCGGGCATTTGACGACTCTCCACAAGAAAGCCCGACGAACGTGGCGGGAAGTCTACGACCGGGCGGCGGCGTTCCAGAGGTCGGTCCATACGACGCCCAGCTCGGCGGCCAGGCGGCGAACGGTCGACAGTGACATGCCGACGACCGTGGAGGGGTCGCCGTCGACCCGGGTGATGAAGGCGCCGCCCAGGCTGTCGACCGTGAACGCGCCCGCGACGAGCAGCGGTTCACCGGAGGCGACGTAGGCCGCGATCTCGGCGTCGGTCACGTCGTCGGCGAACGTGACGGATGCTGCCGCCGTTGCGGTGGCCTCGACGGGCTCGCGCCCCGGCGTCACGCGGAAGACCGAGTGGCCGGAGTGCAGGATGCCCGTCGCGCCCCGCATCTCCGTCCATCGCCGGGTGGCCTCCTCCGCGGTGTACGGCTTGCCGTAGACGCGCCCGCCGAGCGCGAACATCGAGTCGCCGCCGATCACGATGCCGTCGAAGGCCGGATCCTCGACGGCGATACGGCGCGCGACGTCGGCGGCCTTCGCCCGCCCCAGCAGCAGCACGAGCTCCTCCGGCGCGAGATCCCCGCCTCGCTCCGCCGCGGCCGCCGCGGCGACGGCGTCCTCGTCGACGTCGGGTGCGAACGTGAGGGGCTCGATGCCGGCCTGGCGCAGCAGCATGAGGCGAGCGGGAGAGGTCGAGGCGAGGCAGACACGCATGTGCCCACCGTATCCTCGAAGGATGACCTCTTCCGCCCCTGACCTGCTCGACCTCGACATCACCGGGATCGCGCACGGCGGCACCGCCGTCGCCCGCCATGAGGGGCGCGTCGTCTTCGTCTCCGACGCGATCCCCGGCGAGCGGGTGCGCGCCAGGGTCGTCGTGCCCGAGGGTGGCGCCGATGCCGAGACGCGCAGCTTCTGGCGCGCCGACACCGTCGAGGTGCTCGACGCCTCACCGCACCGCCGTGCGCACCTCTGGGCGGAGGCCGATGTCGAGAACGACCCCGCCGCGCGCCCCGGTGGGGCCGACTTCGGCCACATCGCCCTCGAGCACCAGCGCGTGCTGAAGCGCCAGGTGCTGTCGGAGGCGCTCGACCGCTTCGGGGGCGGCGGGCTCGACGCCCCCGAGATCGAGGCCGTCGAGTCCGGCGACGGGGCCGCCTGGCGCACACGCCTCACACTGCACGTCGACGACGAGGGCCGCGTGGGTCCGTTCGCCGCACGCAGCCACCGGGTCATCCCCGTCGGAACGCATCCGCTCGCCCGCCCGGCGATCGCTGAGGCCGCCCTCGCGCTGCACGGCGAGGCCCCCGGCCGGGTCGAACTCGTCGAGCCCGCCGACGGCCGGGTGCGCGTGCTGCGGCGCCCCGACGAGACGCGTCGACCGGCCCGCGGCGCGCGGCGCCCCGCGCCCGAGGTGGTGCACGAGCGCGTCGGCGACCGACGGTTCCAGGTCGATGCCGGCGGCTTCTGGCAGGTGCATCCGCGGGCGGCCGCGGTGCTCGACGCCGCCGTCTACGGCCTGCTCGACGGGCACGTCGACGAGGAGTCCTCGCACCTCGACCTGTACGGAGGTGTCGGCCTGTTCGCGGCGACGCTGGCCGACCTCGGCGGCACCCGCATCTCGACGGTCGAGTCGAGCCGCCGCGCCACCGAGCACGCGCAGGCGAACGTCGGCCCCCTCGGGGCGACCGCCGTCACGGCGCGCGTCGACCGCTTCCTGGCGGGCCGACCGGATGCCGGGCGTACGGGAGCGGTCGTGCTCGATCCGCCGCGCGCCGGCGCGGGACGCCGGGTCGTCGAGGCCATCGACGCCCTGCGGCCGGACGCCGTCGCCTACGTCGCGTGCGACCCGGTCGCGCTGGCCCGCGACCTCGGCACATTCCGCGACCTCGGGTGGAACGTCGACCGGATGCGCGGATTCGACCTGTTCCCGCACTCGCACCACTTCGAGGTCGTCGCCCTGCTCACCCGGTGACGTCGCCCGGCGATCGTGTCGTGACTCAGTAGGCTGTGGGCATGAGCACGGTCGCCCTCATCGATGATCACGAGTCGGTCCGTCTGGGTCTCGAGGCGGCCTGCGGTCGCGACGGGCAGACGGTCGTATTCTCGGGCAGCACCGTGGCGTCGTATCTCGACTGGCGCGCGTCGACCGGAACCACCCCCGCCGACGTCGTCGTCCTCGACCTCACGCTCGGCGACGGCACCACGGTCACTGAGAACGTCTCCTCGCTCGTGGCCGACGGCGCGAGCGTCGTGATCCACAGCGTCGCCGACCGCCCGGCCGCGGTGCGCGAGGCCTTGGCGGCCGGCGCGGCGGGCGTCGTCAGCAAGTCTTCGGCCCTCGACGACGTGCTCGACGCCATCCGCACGGTCGCGAACGGCGAGGCGCTCAACAACGTCGAATGGGCGAGCGCGGTCGATGGCGACCGCGAGTTCGCCGACGCGCAGCTCTCCACGCGCGAGCGCGAGGTGCTTCGTCTCTACGCGACCGGTCTACCGCTCAAGGCGGTCGCCGACCGGCTCGGGGTCGCCTACTCCACGGCGAAGGAGAACATCACCCGCATCCGGGTGAAGTACGTCGAGGTCGGTCGACCGGCGCCGACCAAGGTCGACCTTCTGCGCCGCGCGATGGAGGACGGCATCGTCGGCGCGGACGGGACCGCGGGTGGCCGCTGAGTCGCTGAGCATCCGGGAGGCCTGGAGCCAGATCCCGTCGCCCGGAGCCGCGGGCGGCGAGTTCGAGCGCTTCACCGGCAAGCGCATGGAGCGCATCCTCGCGATCGTCGTCGCGATCGGCTCCGGGTTCCTCGGCGTGCAGGGCCTCGCCAGCGCGTTGAAGACCCTGCCGGCCGGAGACGTCCCGCACCTCGTCGTCGTGCTCGTGGTGTTCGTGCCGCTGGCCGCCATGCTGCTGTGCTGCCTCATCGGTCGCGGCGTGCGGGTGTCGTCGGGGGCGTTCGCTCTCGTCTACGTCCTCGCGCTCGCCGCCTGGCCGAACATCGTCGATGCCGGAGCGGCCGTGAGCACCCCCGATGTACGACCGTGGATCTTCTTCCTGGTGAACGTCGCCGTCGCCGCCGCGATGCTCGCCTTCCCGCTGCGCGTGCAGTACGCCTGGGCGGTCGCCGTGCCCATCGTCTACGGATACGTCAGCCTGGTCGAGGGCGGGTTCGCCGTCGAGTTCTGGCTGCGGGTCGGCTTCGACGTGTCGTTCACGGTGATCCTCGGGCTCATCATCATCTCGTTGGGGTGGATGCTGCGATCCGTCGCCGCGGGTGTCGACGACGCCCGGGGGCGTGCCGTCGCCGCCTACGCGGGCGCGGCGGCCGCCGCCGCGGCGGAAGAGGAGCGGATGGCGATGTCGGCGCTCATGCACGACAGCGTGCTCGCGGCGCTCATCGCCGCGGAGCGCGCAGACGGCGAGCGGGCACGAGAGCTCGCGGTCGCGATGGCGCGCGAGGCGCTCACACGGCTTGCGAACACCGAGGCCGCCGTCGCTCAGGAGGGCAGCGACGAGCCGGTCACGCCCGCACAGGTGGTGGTCGAGCTGCGCCGAGCGCTGTCCGAGCTCGGCGTCGACGCCGTGGTCGAGGAGTCGGGAGCAGGACCGGCCATCCCCGGGAGGGTGGCGCGGGCGATCGTGCTCGCCGCGCGGCAGGCGATCGGGAACGCCGTTGCGCACGCCGGGGGGCGCGGACTGCACGTGCTCGTCGCCTCGGTTCCCGGCGGCGGCATCCGCGTCGTGGTCAGCGACACCGGCCCGGGCTTCGACCTCGCGTCGATCGGCGAAGACCGCCTCGGCATCCGGGCGTCGATCCTCGCTCGCATGGCGGGCGTGGCCGGGACGGCCGACATCTCGTCGGATGCGGCCGGCACGACCGTCGAGCTGGGATGGGACGCCGAATGAATCGCACGGTGCGCGGGGTCGCGACGTCGCTCGCGATCGGTTTCGGCATGTACTTCGCGGCGACGGCGATGGTGTGGAACCCCCGACCCGACGCGCCGGTGCTCGCGGTGATCGCCGTCGCCGCGTATCTCGCCGTGCTCAGCACGGCGATCCTCGGTGCGCCCGCCGCCGTGCGCATGCCGCTGTGGACGGCGCTGCTCGCTCTCCTCGCCGCCGTGGTTGTCCCCGTCATGGTCAACCTCTCGTTCCCCGAGGCCGCGCGCACGGCGACCGTGGTGACCTGGTACATCGGTGGGGTCGGACTGCTCGGCATTGTGTTGATCGTGCGTCGGCGGTTCGTCCTCGCGTGGCTGCTGCTCGTCGCTCTCGCGGGGGTGTCGCAGGCGTTCCTCGGATTCGCGAAGGCCCTCGATTCCGGGCTCGTCGGGTCGACGATGTGGGTTCTCGTGGCGCAGCTACTCGTGCTGTTCTGGGATCGCGCGGTCAGCGACACCGAGCGGCTCGCCGAGATCCAGCAGGCCGTCTCGGCGTGGCATGCGACGCAGCTCGTGCGACAGCGGGAGCGACGACTGCGCACGCAGTTCGCCCTGGCGGTCGCGGGCCCGGTGCTGAGCCGCACGGTCGCGTCCCACGGCGTGCTGACCGACGAGGAGCGTCTCGAGGCGCGTCTCGCCGAGGGACGCCTGCGCGACGAGTTGCGGGGCGCGGACCTGCTCAACGATGCCGTCCGCGATGCCATCGAAGCGGCACGACGTCGGGGAGCGAGCGTCACCGTGTTCGATGAGGGCGGACTCGACGGCATCGACGAGGCACGTCGCGCGGAGATCCGCGACGAGCTGGCCGGGGTGGTCGCGGGCGCTCACGCGGGGCGGCTCATCATCCGTTCAGCGCGCGACGATCGCACCGCGGTGACGGTCGTGGGACGGGTCGGCTCCGGTTCGTCTCGCGACGACGATGCGGTCGACGTGTGGCACGAGATCCCGCGCGAGGCGCAGACCGTCTGAGAGGGACCCGTCGCCCCGGTCTTCGGAGGCCCGCATACCGACGGCTCCGATCGGGGGAGGGGACCGGAGCCGAAGGAAGAGAATGGGCGAGGGGCGGCGAAGCCGCCCGCCCCTCGCCATGCGGCCCAGTTACCCGAAAACCGGCCGCGGGTGACCGGTCATCGTCTGTCTACCCTGGGACAGAGAGCCGGTCGAACGCGAAGCGTCTCTCTAACTATCGCCGTTCGCCCCGGCGGTGTCTGTAGGTATTTTGGGGGACATGTGGGGGAGGTTTCGCCGGTGTCCCCGCAGGCGGATCAGCCCGAGAAGCGCCCCCAGGGGATGTCGCGTCGCAACGGACGCCGGAGCGGCCGCTGCGTGCGCATCCAGGCCGAGACACGGGGTTCCTCGGCGACCGCCGCCGAGGCCTCCTGCACGTACGCGTCGCTGACGACCGCGATGAGGGCGGCGAGTTCTTCCTCCGTTGCGGTGCCGCGAGTGATCTCGAGGTCGGGCCGCTCGTCGCTCCCGCCGCTCACAGCGGGATGTTCCCGTGCTTCTTGGGCGGCAGTTCGGCGCGCTTGCCGCGCAGGGCGCGCAGCGACTTGGCGATCGACACGCGTGTGTTCGCGGGCTCGATGATCCCGTCGAGCTCTCCGCGCTCGGCGGCGAGGAACGGCGAGGCCACGTTGTAGGTGTACTCGTTGGCCAGGCGGGTGCGCACAGCGGCGACGTCCTCGCCGGCCTCCTCGGCCTTCTTGATCTCGCCGCGGTACAGGATGTTCACGGCGCCCTGGCCGCCCATGACCGCGATCTCGGCCGTCGGCCATGCGAGGTTGACGTCGGCGCCGAGCTGCTTCGACCCCATCACGATGTACGCGCCGCCGTAGGCCTTGCGCAGGATGACGGTCACCAGCGGCACCGTCGCCTCGGCGTAGGCGTAGAGCAGCTTGGCGCCGCGGCGGATGACGCCCGTCCACTCCTGGTCGGTGCCGGGCAGGTAGCCGGGCACGTCGACGAGGGTCACGATCGGGATCGAGAAGGCGTCGCAGAACCGCACGAAGCGACTGGCCTTCTCGCCGGCCTCGATGTTGAGGGTTCCCGCCATCTGAGAGGGCTGGTTGGCGATGATGCCGACCGACCGGCCCTCGATGCGTCCGAAGCCGATCACGATGTTCGGGGCGAAGAGCGGCTGCACCTCGAGGAAGTCGCCGTCGTCGACGACGTGCTCGATGACGGTGTGGATGTCGTACGGCTGGTTGGGCGAGTCGGGGATGATCGTGTTCAGCTCGCGATCGGCATCCGTGGTCTCGAATTCGAAGACGCCCTCGTACGACGGCAGCTCCGCCATGTTGTTGTCGGGCAGGAAGCCCAGCAGCGTGCGGGCGTAGTCGATCGCGTCGTCCTCGTCCTCGGCGAGGTAGTGCGCCACGCCGGAGCGGGTGTTGTGCGTGTACGCGCCGCCGAGCTCCTCCATTCCGACGTCCTCACCGGTGACGGTCTTGATCACGTCGGGACCGGTCACGAACATCTGACTGGTCTTGTCGACCATGATCACGAAGTCGGTGAGCGCGGGGGAGTACACCGCGCCACCGGCCGCCGGGCCCATGATGATCGAGATCTGCGGGATCACTCCCGAGGCGCGGGTGTTGAGGCGGAAGATCTCGCCGTACTTGCCGAGCGCGACGACGCCCTCCTGGATGCGGGCTCCGCCCGAGTCGAGGATGCCGATGCAGGGCATGCCCCCGGCGAGCGCGAATTCCATGACCTTGATGATCTTCTCGCCGGCGACCTCGCCGAGAGAGCCGCCGAAGGTCGAGAAGTCCTGCGAGTAGACGGCGACGGTGCGGCCGTGGATCGTACCGACCCCCGTCACCACGGAATCGCCGTACGGACGCGAGCGGTCCATGCCGAACGCGGTGGTGCGGTGGCGGACGTACTCGTCGAACTCGACGAAGCTGCCCGGATCGACGAGCAGCTCGATGCGTTCGCGGGCGGTCATCTTGCCCTTGGCGTGCTGCTTCTCCTTCGCCTTGGCTTCCGCGTCGACGACGGCTTCGCTGTAGCGGGCCCGCAGGTCCGCGATCTTGCCGGCAGTGGTAAAGAGGTCGGGCTGTTCCGTCACGGATTCCACCCTAGCGTCGGGTCGGCGCCGACCGTTGGATGCTCGCCACAACGGCTCGCGCGATCCTTTGGCGGCGTGCTCCTGTCGTCAGGAGGCGGGCGCGCCCGCCGCGTCCGGGAGGCGGTGATCGCCGGGCGCCTCGTCGAGGGCCTCGGCGTCGGAGTCGGACCCGCGGCGGGAGCGGCGCGGACCGAGTTCGCCGACGCGGTGCCCTGCACGTCCGACGCCGCGCACGACGGTACCGGCCGCCCCGGCCACCGCGGAGCCCGCGGCCCGGACGCCGTGCAGCATCCGCAGCTCGGTCTTCTGCGCACCGGCGACGGGTTCGAGCTCGACGGGGAACTCGAGGGGAGCGTGCCCGAACGCCCGTCGCGATGTGGTGAGCACTCGCCGACCGAGGATGTGGTTTCCTGCGCCGCCGATCGCAGCGCCCACGCCGAACGGGAGGGCCTTGCCGATGAACGAGGCGCCGCCGCGGGCCGCGAACTGCCGCACGAACGTGCTCTTCAGCCGGTCGACGAGCGGGCCCAGGGCGGCGCGCGGCAGCGACTTCGTGACGAGTTCGCCCCAGTAGGAGGAGCGGTTGCCGCCCTTGCCGACGACCTGGCCGGCGAGCTGGCGGACGAGGTCGACGCCCTCCTTGCCGAGCATGAGCGTCATGACGAGTGCGCGCGCACGGTCGGGGTCGGCCACGGCGATCCCGTGCACCTCGGCGACGGACTGCGCGAAGAGCGCGGTCGACTCGACGAACCCGACGGTTTCGACGCCCGAGAGAGCCAGCGTGATGCCGGTGCCGATGCCCGGGACGACCGCGGTGGCCCCGACCGCGGCCCCGCCGGCGGTGACGGCGGCGAGGTAGCGGCGTTCGAGGATCTGCACGATCTCGTCGGGCGTCGCTCGCGGATTGCGAAGGCGGACGCTGCGGATGTGCGCGAGCACCAGCGGTCGCTGGATCGACAGCACCCGGTCGAGCCCACGCACCATGAACGGATGCTCGGTCGAGCCCGTCGGGGGGAGGCCCGTGTCCCAGGGGGCGTCGTCCGGGAGCGAGTGGATCTTGTGCACCTTGCGAGCCATGGTCCGATCCTAGGAAGTATCGCCGCGAGAAAGCAGAGAGCCGCAGCCTCGGCGAAGGCTGCGGCTCTCAGGAGCGGGTCAGACGAAGAGGTTCGCCCGCTCGAGGTCTTCGGCGAAGTCGACCTCGACCGCGTAGAGATCGGAGACGTCCATCGGCTCGAGCAGGAGACCGTCTTCGGCGATCGCCAGCTCGAGACCGCGCTCGAAGTAGTCCTGGTCCTCGACGCGCTGCAGCTGACGCATGAACGCCCGCTTGTCGGCCGCCGAGATGTAGTTGATGCCGACGGCTTCGCCCAGGCCGCCCTGGACGGTCTTCGACAGCTCGTGGATGAAGCCCTCGGAGGTCACGGTGTACTTGACCTCTTCGTCGCTGACCTTGGAGGTGTTCACCGTGACGAACGACTGGTCGCGCTCGATGTACGCCGCCGCTCGGCCGAGGATCATCGGGTCGAAGACGACGTCGCCGTTCATCCAGAGCACACCGCTGCGGCCGGTCGCGCCGAGGGCGCGGAGGAGGCTCTTCGAGGTGTTGGTCTCGTCGTAGCGCTCGTTGTGCACGTAGTTGGCCGAGGGGAACGCCTCGATGATGGTCTCGGCGCGGTACCCGACGACGGTGGTGATGCGGGCGTCGGTGCCGAACGCAGCGCGGATGTTGTCGTGCTGCTGGCGCATGATCGTGCGGCCGTCGCTGAGCTCGGTCAGCGGCTTGGGCAGGGCGCGACCCAGGCGCGAGCCCATGCCCGCGGCGAGGATGACGGTCTGAAGAGTCACGAGTGCTCCTTAAAAAGGTGTGTTCAGGGCCGGTTCACCGGCCGGACACTTCTTCGTGCCGCGTTCATGCTAGCGAGAGACCCTGGGAAGACAGGGCGGGGGTTGACGACGTTGCCATTTCGTGATCCGTTTGCCATGGAACGCTCAGGCTCGCCGCGGGCGCTGCGATAGTTCGATTCTCCACAGATTGCCGGACTCATGCCAGGCCTTTCGGTGCACCTTGATACCGTAGGACGGTGACTGCTTCCTCTGACGACCGCACCGAAGAAGCCGACGCCTCCCGGGCCCGATCCAGGGCCGACGCATCGACGCGGCCGACGGGCGAGGTGACCGGCTCGTCCTCCGCGACGGCCGACGCGCTCGCGCCGAAGACGGGGGCGGCGAAGAAGTCCACCGCCTCGGCCGCGGGGCGCCAGAGCGCCTCGCCGAAGAGCAGCGCCGCGACGAAGAAGACAGCGACGAAGAGGGCGGCGCCGAAGTCCACGACGCGCACGTCCGCAGCGACGAAGAAGGCGGCACGTCCCGCCGCTGCGCGCACCCCCATCAAGACGGCGGCCGACAAGGCGGCCGTCGTCGCCGACGTCGTTATCGAGCCCCTGCGCGCCCCGAGCGCGAACGGCGCAGACACGACCACCGTCGACGCCCCGGCACCCGTCGCGTCGACGAAGAAGCCGGCTGCGGCCTCGGGCTCCCCGACCACGGGCGCGCCGTCCGGAACCGCGGCGGCCCAGACGACCGCGGCGAAGACGACCGCGGCCAAGACAGCGGCGGCGAAGACGACTGCGGCCAAGACCGCGGCGGCCAAGACGACTGCGGCCAAGGCGGCGGCGAAGACCACCGCGAAGGCGCCGGCCTCGAAGACCACCGCAGCGAAGACGGCGGCAGCGAAGACCACCGCGGCGAAGACGATCGCGGCGCGCTCGACGACGTCGACGGATGCGAAGGGTGCGGCACGCACGGCCGCCGCGAAGGCTGCCGCAGCGAAAGCATCCGCCTCGAAGACGGCTGCGCGCACGGCGGCGTCCCGGGCCACTTCTGCGAAGACCGCGGCCGCGCGCACCGCGGCGGCGAAGACCGCGGCCGCGAAGGCGGCGGCCAAGGCAGCAGCAGAGTCTTCCGAAGAGGCTCCCGTGGTCGAGGCTCCTCTCGCGGACGCTCCCGTGGTCGAGACCCCTCTCGCTGACGCCCCCGTTGCGGATGCTCCCGTCGCGGATGCTCCGGCGACGGAGGCCCCGGAGACAGAGGCTTCCGCTGTGGACGTTCCCGCTGCAAATGCGCCCGTCGCCGCGGACCCGGTCGTCGATGCCGACGGCGGTCGGGCCCCCGCAGAAGAGCCCGTGGGCGACGCGCCCGCCGCATCGCAGCCCGCCGATGACGAGACGGAAGCATCCGCGATCGACGAGAAGGTGGACGCCCCCGTCGCCGAGGCGGCGCCCGTCGATCCGACGGCGAGTGCCACTCCCGCGGAGGCGGCACCCTCCGCGACCGAGGCCGCAGATACCCCCGTCGCGGAAGCGACCACCCCGGAGAAGGGCGACGATGACGCCTCGACGGTCGCGGTCGCCGCGGCACAGGCCGAGCCCGATGAGCCGGAGGCGCCCGCCGCCTCCGAACCGTCGGCCGACGGGAGCGGCGAGGCGATCAGCATCCGCGGGCTCGTCAAGCACTTCGGCGACAACCACGCCGTCGACGGCATCAGCCTTTCGGTGCCGGCCGGAACCTTCTACGGCGTCGTCGGCCCCAACGGCGCCGGCAAGACGACCACCCTCTCGATCGTCGCCGGGCTTCTGCGCGCAGACGCCGGGTCGGTCACGATCTGCGGCATCGACCAGGCCGCCGACCCGCTCGCGGCCAAGCGTGTGATGGGCGTGCTGCCCGACAGACTGCGCACGTTCGACCGTCTCACCGGCCGCCAGCTGCTCCACTACTACGGTCTGCTGCGCGGACTCGCCTCCGACGTCATCGAGAAGCGCGTCGCCGACCTCGCGCGCGCCTTCGACCTCGGTGATGCGCTGGGCCGGGTCGTCTCCGACTATTCGGCCGGCATGACGAAGAAGGTCATGCTCGCCGGTGCGATGATCCACTCGCCGCGCGTGCTCGTGCTCGACGAGCCGTTCGAATCGGTCGACCCCGTGTCGTCGGCCGTGATCCTCGACATCCTCCGCGCCTACGTGGCGCACGGCGGCACCGTGATCCTCTCCAGCCATGGGATGGATCTCGTCGAGCGGGTCTGCTCGCGGGTCGCGATCATCGTCGGGGGAGAGGTGCTCGCCGAGGGCACCGTCGACGAAGTGCGGGCCGGTCAGACGCTGGAGGCGCGATTCGTCGAGCTGTCCGGCGGCATCGGCGAGGTGGAGGGTCTCGAGTGGTTGCACACGTTCTCCGACTGAGGCTCGCGCTGGTCCTCGGATCGCTGCGCGGCGAACGCCGGGTGCGCTCGATCGCGGGCTTCGTGTTCGTCGTCGCCCTGACGGCCGTGGTCTGCGCCTCGCTGCTCTCGCTCGCCGAGGCGCCGCTGGCCGTCGCACGCACCGTCACGGTGCTCGGTGGGGCGGCGATCACGCTGGGGTTCCTCGTGGGGCCGATCCTGGTCGGTGCGACCGATCAGCTCGACCCGCGCCGCTTCGCGGTGTTCGGGGTCGACGAACGGCGGATGCCGTGGGTGCTCGCCGTCGCCGCGCTGGTGAGCGTGCCCAGCCTCGCCCTCCTCGCGGTGCACGTCGCCGCGTGTGTCATTGCGATCCGCCTCGGAACGCCGCCGCTGTTCGCGATCTCGATGGCCCTCGTCGGTCTGCTGACGACCGTGCTCGTCGCCCGGATCGGCATGGCGCTGAACGCCGTCCTGCTGCCGGAGCGGCGACCGCGCGAACTCACGGCCCTGTTCGTCCTCGCCCTGCTCGTGGTCGCTTTTCCCGTCGCGGTCTTCCTCGCCTCGTTCCGGTGGGACGGGCGTGTGCCGCAGGGCCTCATCTCGCTCACCGGTGCGGTCGCATCGAGCCCCCTCGGCGCCGCCCCCGGTGCCCTGCTCGACGACCCGGGCGCGGCGTGGCTCAGCGCGGTCGTCGCGGTGCTCACCCTCGTCGTGCTGCTCGCGGTCTGGGCCTGGCTCGTGCGTCGACTGCTCACCACGACGGCGCGTCCGGTGACGTCGCGCGAACGCACGGGGCTCGGGTGGTTCTCGCTCCTGCCGTCGTCGGCGTTCGGCGCGATCGCCGCCCGCAGCCTCGTCTACTGGCTGCGCGACCGCCGGTACATCGTCAACATCATCGTCGTCCCCGTCGCAGGGGTGCTCACGGTGCTGCCGCTCCTCGTCGCCGGCGTGCCCCTCGAGATCGCCGCCCTGGTGCCCGTGCCCGTCATGGCGCTGTTCTTCGGCTGGCTGCCGCACAACGACGTCGCCTACGACTCGACGGCGCTGTGGACCCATGTGGCGAGCGGCGTGCGCGGACTGCCCGACCGTCTCGGCCGTCTGCTGCCCGTGCTGCTCGTATCGGTGCCCGTGCTCGCCATCGCCGTGCCGGTGACGCTGCTCATCACGGGCGACTGGTACCTGCTCCTGCCATTCACCGGGGTCGCCGCCAGCCTGCTGTTCAGCGCCCTGGGAGTGTCGAGCGTGATGTCGGTCGTGGCGCCCTACCCGGTGTCGCGCCCCGGCGACAGCCCGTTCCAGCAGCCTCAGCGCGCCAGTGCGCGCAGCGCCTACGGTCCTGCGCTCGCGTTCATCGCGGCGATCGCCGTGAGCACCCCGACGCTCTGGCTCTTCGCGTCGACGCTCTCCGAGGGATCCGCGTTCGCCATGACCACGTTCTGGACCGGCATGGCCACCGGCGTCGTGGCTCTCGCGCTCGGTGCGGTCATCGGCGGCCTCGTGTTCGAACGCAGCGGCACGCGCCTCATGGAGTTCGTCGAGACGGCGTGAGCCCGACCCCCGGCGTCGTCTCGCACGATTAGACTCTCGGGATGAGCACTCCCCTGGACAGCCCCGATCAGGGCGGCGTGGCAACGCTTGATCGCGAACTCGAAGAGCTTCTCAAAGAAGAGAACATCGAACCGGGCGACCACGAGCGTTTCTCGCACTACGTCAAGAAGGACAAGATCCTCGAGTCGGCGATCACCGGCAAGCCGGTGCGTGCGCTGTGCGGCAAGAAGTGGACTCCGGGGCGCGACCCCGAGAAGTTCCCCATCTGCCCCACGTGCAAGGAGATCTACGAGTCGATGACCCGCTGAGCGCGGATCACGCCACCTCGACGTAGACGGTGGGGATCGCCGGGTCGGACTTGCTGAGCGCGAGTGCGCGCACCGGCAGCTCCTCGCGGACCCGCGCATGGTGCGCCCGCGCGGCTGCGGTGCCCTCGGGCCCCTCGTGCGCGGTGTCGATGTCGCCGTTGTCGATTAGGGTGACCTGCAGGGCGCGGCCCTCGGCATCCGACTCGGGAGCATCGAGCCGCTCGAAGCCGTCGGCGACGAGGATCCGCTCGCTGCGGGCGACACCGTCGTCGATGGTGCGGAAGGCGGCCTTGCGTCCGCCGTGCGAGGCCTTGTCGGCCGAGGCCTTCGCGACGCCGATCCAGGCGCCCGCCGCATCCTGTCGAGCCACGAGCTTGTAGACCATGCTGGCGGTGGGGTAGCCGGAACCGGTGACGACCGAGGTGCCCACGCCGTACGCGTCGACGGGGGAGGCGGCGAGAGCGGCGATGGCGTACTCGTCGAGGTCGCTGGTCACGGTGATGCGGGTCGAGGTAGCGCCGAGAGCATCCAGCTGCTCGCGCACCTCCGCGGCGACGATGGGCAGGTCGCCCGAGTCGATGCGCACGCCGCCCAGCTCGGTGCCCGCGACCCGGATGGCGGTCTCGACCCCCGTGCGGATGTCGTAGGTGTCGACGAGCAGCGTCGTGCCGGTGCCGAGGCTGTCGACCTGCGAGCGGAACGCCTCCTCCTCGCTGTCGTGCAGGAGGGTCCAGGAGTGGGCGGCGGTGCCCATGGTGGGGATGCCCCAGGTGCGGCCGGCCTCGAGGTTGCTCGTCGAGCGGAACCCGGCGATGTAGGCGGCGCGGGCGGCGGCGACGGCCGAGCGGTCGGCCGCCCGGCGGGAGCCCATCTCGGCGAGCGGGCGCTCACCCGCGGCGATGCTCATGCGAGAGGCGGCGGTCGCCACGGCCGAGTCGTGGTTGAGCACGCTGAGGGCCAGGGTCTCGAGCACCACGGCGTCGGCGAAGCTGCCCTCGACCGTGAGGATCGGCGACCCGGGGAAGTACAGTTCGCCCTCGCGGTAGCCGCGGATCGTTCCGGTGAAGCGGTAGTCCTCGAGGTAACGCAGCGAATCGGCGTCGACCACGTCGTTGTCGCGCAGGAAGCGCAGCTCGTCATCGCCGAAGCGGAAGTCGCGGATGAGGCTGAGCAGACGCCCCGTGCCCGCCACCACGCCGAACCGCCGACCGCCCGACAGGCGGCGGGAGAACAGCTCGAACACGCTCGGGCGTGCGGCCGTGCCGTCGCGCAACGAGGCGGCGAGCATCGTGAGTTCGTAGCGGTCGGTGAGCAGCGCCGTCGACGAGGTCATGCGCCTCAGCTTAGTAAGCCGGAACCCCCGGGGTCGTCTCGGCCCGAGTAGGCTGGGGAGTCATGAACGACGCGCCCATCGGTATCTTCGACTCCGGTGTCGGCGGGCTCACGGTGGCGCGGGCCATTCGCGCCCAGCTGCCCCGCGAGTCGTTCGTCTACATCGGCGACACGGCGCATTCGCCGTACGGGCCGAAGGCCATCGCCGACGTGCGCCGCTACTCGCTCGAGGTGCTCGACACCCTCGTCGACCAGGGCGTGAAGATGCTCGTGATCGCCTGCAACACGGCATCCGCAGCCATGCTCCGCGACGCACGCGAACGCTACGACGTGCCGGTCGTCGAGGTCATCGGCCCGGCCGTGCGCCGCGCCGTGTCGACCACCCGCAACGGACGCATCGGGGTGATCGGCACGGTCGGCACGATCGGGTCGCGCGCCTACCAGGACATGCTCGAGGTGAACGAGCAGCTGCAGGTGTTCACTGCGGCGTGCCCCCGGTTCGTCGAGTTCGTCGAGGCGGGCGTCACCGGAACCCCCGAGGTGCTCGCCGTGGCCGAGGAGTACCTGGCCCCGCTGCGCGACGCCGGGGTCGACACCCTCGTGCTCGGCTGCACGCACTATCCGTTCCTGCGCGGGGCGATCAGCTACGTGATGGGCGAGGGCGTCACGCTCGTGTCGAGCGACGACGAGACCGCCGGTGACGTCTACCGCCACCTCGTCCGCGGCGACCTGCTCGCGCCGCCCGACGCCAACGCGAGCTACGTCTACGAGGCGACCGGCGACTCGGCGGCCGACTTCACCGCGCTCGCGAACCGTCTCATGGGGCGCGAGGTGCGCGATGTGCAGCTCGTGCAGACCGGCGTCATCACCCTCCCCGCCTCTCTCACCGATCCGCAGTAGTCCCTCGACCGAAGGAACACCATGTCCGACATCGTCCGCGCCGACGGCCGCGCCACCGACCAGCTCCGCGAGATCACGATCGAGCGGGGGTGGAGCGCGCACGCCGAAGGCTCGGCGCTCATCAGCTTCGGCGGCACCAAGGTGCTGTGCACGGCCTCGTTCACGAACGGTGTTCCCCGATGGCTCACCGGCAAGGGCAAGGGGTGGGTGACCGCGGAGTACTCGATGCTTCCGCGCGCCACGAACAGCCGGAACGACCGCGAGAGCGTGAAGGGCCGCATCGGCGGTCGCACGCACGAGATCTCCCGTCTCATCGGCCGCGCCCTGCGTGCCGTGGTCGACACGAAGGCGCTGGGCGAGAACACCATCGTCATCGACTGCGATGTGCTGCAGGCCGACGGCGGCACCCGCACGGCGGCGATCACCGGCGCGTACGTGGCGCTGGCCGATGCGATCGAGTGGGGACGCGAGAAGAAGTTCATCGGTCGCAACTCGACCCCGCTGATCGATTCGGTCGCCGCGGTGTCGGTCGGCATCATCGACGGGGAGCCCATGCTCGACCTCGCCTACGTCGAAGACGTGCGCGCCGAGACCGACATGAACGTCGTCGTCACGGGTCGGGGGCTGTTCGTCGAGGTGCAGGGCACCGCCGAGGGAGCGCCCTTCGACAAGAGCGAGCTCGACGCGCTCCTGGGCCTCGGCGTCGACGGATGCGCGACGCTGACGCAGCACCAGCGCACCGCTCTGGCGGGGGAGTGACCATGCGGGTCGTGCTCGCCACGCACAACCCGCACAAGGTGGCGGAGTTCCAGCAGATCGTGGCGCGCGTGCGGCCCGATCTCGAGGTGGTCGCGTACGACGGCCCCGAGCCGGTCGAAGACGGCGTGACCTTCGCCGACAACGCGCTCATCAAGGCACGGGCCGCCTCGGCGCACACCGGACTGCCCGCGCTGGCCGACGACTCGGGCATCTGCGTCGACGTGCTCGGCGGGTCGCCGGGCGTCTTCTCGGCCTACTGGGCGGGTCAGAAGAAGGATGCCGCCGCCAACCTCGACCTGCTGCTCGATCAACTGCGCGACATCGCCGACCCGCACCGCACGGCCCACTTCACCTCGACGATCGCTCTCGTCACGCCCGGGGGCGACGAACAGGTCGTGACGGGCATCTGGCCGGGCCGCCTCGCGCACCGGGCATCCGGTGGCGGGGGCTTCGGCTACGACCCGATCTTCGTGCCCGACGGGCAGCCGGCGGGAGCCGAGCGCACCGTCGGCGAATTCACCGACGAGGAGAAGCAGACGCAGTCGCATCGCGCCCGCGCCTTCGAGAACCTCGCGCCCCTCCTCGCCGACCTCTGAGACTGGTTCTCGTTACCCTTCCCGACTAGCCGCAATCGCGCTCCGACCGGGTGCGGGCGTCCTAGCCTGGAAGCATGCACGATCACGCGCCCGCCGCCGGCGGCATCCGTTCGGCAGGTCATCGCCGCCTGCTGACGATCTCGCTGTGCCTCACGGCGACGATCATGCTCGTGCAGGTGGTCGGAGCCGTGCTGACGGGGTCGCTGGCGCTGCTCGCCGACGCGGCGCACATGTTCACCGACACCTCCGCGCTCGTGATCGCGCTCATCGCGGCGGCAGTGGCGGCACGCCCGGCCGATGATCGCCGCACCTTCGGGTACCAGCGCGCCGAGGTGTTCGGGGCGCTGATCAACGCGATCATCCTGCTGCTGCTCGCCGGCTGGGTGGGGATCGAGGCCGTCGGTCGCCTGGTCGACCCGCAGGAGGTCGAGGTCGCCGGCGGTCTCATGCTCGTCGTCGCGGGGGTCGGTCTGCTCGCGAACGCGGTCTCGATGTGGTTGCTCAGCCGTGCTCAGCGCACGAGCATCAACGTGCGCGGCGCCTATCTCGAGGTGATGGGCGACCTCATCGGGTCGGCCGCCGTCATCGTCGCCGCCGTCGTGATCGTGACCACGGGGTGGATGCCGGCGGATGCCCTCGCCTCGCTGTTCATCGCCGTGATGATCGTGCCGCGGGCCATCGCGCTGCTGCGGGAGGTGTTCTCGGTGCTGTCGGAGTCGGCGCCGCAGGGCACCGCGGTCGCCGACATCCGCGCGCACCTGCTCGGCCTCCCCGGTGTGGTGGGGGTGCACGACGTGCACGTGTGGCAGCTCACGCGGGGAGCGCCCGTGTTCAGCGCACACGTGACGGTCGACCCGGCGCTGCTGGCGGGCGGCGGGAGTGCGGCGCTGCTGGCCGATCTGCGCGGATGCCTCGTCGACCATTTCGACGTCGATCACTCGACCTTCCAGCTCGAGCCGGCGGAGCAGGCGCACTGCGACCCGCGGCACGTCTGAGCATCCGCTCTCCTCGCGTCGCGCGTGTCAGCTCTCCCGCACGACGTCGGCGGGGGACTTGTCGGGTCGCAGACCGCGCCAGCGCGCGTGGCGGAGCACGCCGTCAGGCGTCCAGTTCGCGAACTCGACCTCGCCGACGAGGTCGGGAGACACCCAGAGGGCGTCGGAGGCGTCGGGGCCCGGCACGCCCGCGAGGGGAGCGCGGTCGACGCGCAGGGGGTCGAGGCGGGCGAGCAGGTCGCTGAGGATGCGGTCGGTGAAGCCCGACCCGACGCGACCGATGTACTGCAGGTCACCGCCGGGTTCGTCGCGCACCGCGAGCAGGAGCGATCCGAGCGTGCGCTCACGGTCGCCCTTGCCCGGACGGATGCCGACGATCACCGCCTCTTGCGTGCGGGTGTGCTTGAGCTTCAGCCAGGCGGGTGAGCGCACCCCGGGGCGGTAGCGCGACGACGCGTCCTTCACCATGACGCCCTCGAGACCGAACTGCGCGCTCGCCGCGAGGGCGGCGTCGAGGTCGTCGAACACCGGCGGCACCTGCACGGGCGCGTCGAGGTCGTGCACGAGCTCGTCGAGCAGAGCGCGGCGGTCGCGCAAGGGGAGGCCGGTGAGGTCGTGGCCGTCGAGGCGCAGCAGATCGAAGATGAGGTACACGATGGGGGTGCGCACGACCTCGCGTTCGATCTCGCGCGGCCGGGTCAGGTGCATGCGGTTCTGCAGCAGCGCGAAGCTCGGGCGCCCCTGACGGTCGAACGCGACGATCTCGCCGTCGACCACGGCATCCGCGGCGGGCAGGAAGGGCGCGCCGTCGGCGGTGAGCTCGGGGTAGCGGCCGGTGATGTCGGTGCCGCGGCGGGCATGCAGGCGCATCCGTCCGTCGGCCCAGGTTCCGAGGGCGCGGATGCCGTCCCACTTCACCTCGACCCACGGCGGGGTGCCGAGCCGGCGCGCCAGCGCGGGCGTGCCGTTCTCGGCGAGCATCGGCTCGATGCTCGGAAGCGTGGCCTGCGGGTCGGGGCGGGCGGAGGCGGCGGCGCGGATGCGATCGCGGGTGCGGGAGCGGGGGGTGGCGGCGGGGGTATCCTCCGCCGGGGTCGAGGGTGCGAGTGCCGCAGCGGTGCGCGGGTCCTCGGCGGTCGGCTCATCGGCGGGCGGGGGCGTCTGCTCCGACACCGATGCCTCATCCCGTGCGGGCGTCACCGACGCCATCGGGTCGATCCCCGAGGCGGCGCGCGCCAGCACTTCCTCGAAGCCCAGCTGCCGCAGACCTGGGTCGTCGAGCTCGTCCCACGTGCGGGGCGCGGCCACCCAGGGATGCGCGCGCCCGCGCAGCGAATACGGCGAGATGGTGGTCTTCTTGCCGTTGTTCTGGCTCCAGTCGAGGAACACCCGGCCGCCCCGCACGGCTTTCGACATGGTGGCGGTCGCGAGATCGGGATGCTCGTTCTCGATCATGCGCGCGATCTCCTTCACCACGGCCGAGATCTCCGCGCTCGTCTGCGCCCCGGGGAGCGCGGCGTAGAGGTGGATGCCTTTGCTGCCGCTGGTGACGGGCATGGGGTCGAGTCCCATGCCGGTGAGGATGCCGCGCGCGAGCCGGGCGATCGTCGCGCACTGCTCCAATTCGACGCCGGGGCCCGGGTCGAGGTCGAGAACGAGACGGTCGGGATTGCCCGGCAGACCGTCGGTCGTGAAGCGCCACTGCGGCACGTGCAGCTCGATCGCCGCGACCTGCGCCAGCCACACGAGCGTCGGCACGTCGTCGACCAGCGGGTACTGCTTGGGTCCGTCGGAGTGCTCGATCGCCTGCCGCGGGATCCACTCGGGGGCGCCGGGCTCAAGCTGCTTCGTGAAGAACGCCTCGGCGGGAGCAGCCGCCGTGCCGACGCCGTCGACCCAGCGTTTGCGGGTCACCGGACGTCCGGCGAGCTGGGGCAGCAGCTGCGGGGCGATCGCCGAGTAGTAGGCGATGATCTCGCCCTTCGTGGTGCCCGTCTCGGGGTACACGACCTTGTCGAGGTTGGTCACGCGCAGCCGGCGGCCCTCCACCTGCACGATCTGACCGTCTGCGACCATACGGCCAGCGTAGTCAAGGGACTGGCCGCGGCTCGGGCGGCTGGTGTTCACTGAGGTCATGAGAACCATCTGGAAGGGCGCGCTGACCTTCGGCCTCGTGAACGTTCCCGTGAAGGTGTACTCCGCCACGGAGGATCACGACGTGCCGCTGCACCAGGTGCACGACAAGGACGGCGGGCGCATCCGCTACCAGCGCACGTGCGAGATCTGCGGCGAGACCGTCGCGTACTCCGACATCGACCGCGCCTACGTCGACGACGGGCACACGGTGGTGCTCACCAAAGACGACCTCGCCGCCCTGCCGTCGGAGAAGAGCCGCGAGATCGACGTGGTCGAGTTCGTGCCGACCGAGCAGGTCGATCTGCTCACGCTCGACAAGCCGTACTACCTGGAGCCCGACTCGAAGTCGCCCAAGGCCTACGTGCTGCTGCGCAAAACGCTGGAGCAGAGCGACCGCACGGCGATCGTGCGGTTCACGCTGCGGCAGAAGACACGTCTCGCCGCTCTGCGCGTGCGCGGCGATGTGCTCGTGCTGCAGACGCTGCTGTGGGCCGACGAGGTGCGCGAGGTCGACTTCCCGGCGCTGCACGAAGACGTGCGCATCTCGAAGAAGGAACTGGAGCTGTCGGAGGCGCTCGTCGAGAGCTACTCGAGCGACTTCGACCCCGACGAGTTCGTCGACGAGTACCAGAAAGAGCTGCGCACGCTCATCGACGCGAAGATCGAAGCGGGCGAGGGATTCGACGTCTCCGACACGTTCGACGACGCCGAGGGCGAGAAGAGCGGCGAGGTCATCGACCTCATGGAGGCGCTGCGCG
This sequence comes from uncultured Microbacterium sp., assembly GCF_963528945.1. GTDB lineage: Bacteria > Actinomycetota > Actinomycetes > Actinomycetales > Microbacteriaceae > Microbacterium. The sequence continues at coordinate 67,407 of NZ_CAURWX010000004.1, read as the reverse complement.
CGAGCGTCGCGAAGACCAAGGAGCAGCGGGCCGCGGCGAAGAGCGGGGGCGGCGAGGGGGCGGGCTCCGCATCGAAGTCCGGGTCTTCGTCGAAGTCCGGGGCTGCGAAGTCCGGCTCCGAGTCGGATGCGAAGTCGGGTTCGAAGTCCGGTTCCGGTTCGTCGTCGAGTTCGAAGGCCCCGGCGAAGAAGTCTGCGCCGAAGAAGAAGGCCAGCTGACGTCGACGGGCGGATGCCGTGGGCCTCAGCCCCGGCATCCGCCCGTCTGTCGTGCTCCGGTCGGGGAGCGTCAGTGCTTTCCGTCGCCGTCGATGTCGGGGGCGCGGTCGAAGACCTCGCGGTCGAGCGTGAGCTCGCGCGCCTCGTCGGCATCGGTCTCGCCGTCGCCGAGTGCGGCCTCCTTCTTGGCCTTGTACCGCTCGCGGAGGTAGTGCCACAGCGTGACGATGGCCGTGCCGCCGACGGCGGCGAGCAGGATGAGGTCGATGTAGTTCTCGACGAACTCGGCCACGGGCGGGATGAAGCCGATCGCGTAGCCGAACATCGTGAGGCCGAAGCCCCACAGCACGGCGCCGATGAGGTTGTAGAGCGAGTACTTGCGCCACGGCATGTGACCGACGCCCGCGGCCACCGGGGCGAACGTGCGCACGATCGGCACGAAACGGGCGAGGATCACCGTGATGCCGCCGAAGCGCTCGAAGAACGCGTTCGTGCGCTCGACGTTCTTGCGGCTGAACAGGCCGGATTCCTTGCGCTCGAACACGGCGGGTCCGCCCTTGTGCCCGATCACGTAGCCGACCTCGCCGCCGACGAACGCCGACAGGCCGATCAGCAGCGCGACGAGCCAAACGTTGATGCCGAACACGCCGTGCTCGGACCCGGCGATCGGGTGCGACAGCAGACCCGCGATGACGAGCAGGGTGTCGCCCGGCAGCAGGAAGCCCACAAGCAGGCCGGTCTCGGCGAACACGATGAAGCAGACCACCAGCAGCGCCCACGGGCCCGCCGTGCCGATGATCGTGGCGGGGTCGAGCCAGGGGAGGAGTGCGGCGTGGTGCATGGGTGTCCCGTCGAGTGTTCCGGTGCGGCGGTCGTGCAGACGACCGCGGACAGCGGCCGATCGGTGCGGAAGGTGGGACTTGAACCCACACGCCCTGGGGCACAGGAACCTAAATCCTGCGTGTCTGCCAATTCCACCACTCCCGCGCGCGCCCAGTCTACCGAGCCGGCGTCGCTTCTCACCGGGAATCCGCCGCGTGATCAGCGCAGGCGGAGCCGTTTCGAGGGCGATCCGCATGCGCTGTGGATAACTCCCGAGGCCGGAGCGCGATTCTTGCGAGGATGCTCCGCGTGCATTCCCCCTCCTTCACCGTGGCCGACCGCGTTCGGATGCGTCTGCGCCGTGACGGCACCGATCCGCACACTGACCCCGACGCGGCGCAGCGGGCAGCGGAGGAGGAGGTGCGGCGGCACAACGATCTCGCGCTCGCCCGCGGGGGCGCGCTGATCGACGACGAGGCGCGGTCGGTGCGCGAGGTGCTCTCGGTCGTCCACGGCTACGGGGTGCTGCAGCCCCTCCTCGACGACCGGGGCATCGAGGAGATCTGGGTCAACGGCGACGGCCGGGTGCACGTCGCCCGAGGCGGGGTGGGGGAGCGCACCGACCTGCGGCTCGAAGGCCCGGCGATCCGCGATCTGGTCGAGCGGATGCTGCAGGCCACGGGGCGTCGGGTCGACATCGGTCAGCCGTTCGTCGACGCATCGCTGCCCGACGGCTCCCGGCTGCACGTCGCGATCGCCGACGTGGTGCGTGGCGGGTGGGCGGTGAACATCCGCAAGTTCCTCCCCGGCCATCGCACGCTCGACGAGCTCGTGACGCAGGGCGCGCTCCCCGCCGACGTGGCGGGGATGCTGCGGGCCGCGATGCGAGACGGGCGCACCGTGATCGTGTCGGGTGCGACGCATGCGGGCAAGACGACGATGCTCGGTGCGCTGCTGGCCGCGTGTGCGGATGTGCAGCGCATCGTGACGGTGGAGGAGACGTTCGAACTGGCGGTCGATGGTCCCGATCTCGTCGCGCTGCAGGTGCGCCAGGCGGGGCTGGAGGGCACGGGTGAGATCACCCTGCGGCGACTCGTCAAGGAGGCGCTGCGCATGCGACCGGAGCGGCTGGTCATCGGCGAGGTGCGCGATGCGGAGGCGCTCGACCTGGTTCTCGCTCTGAACACCGGGGTGCCGGGTGCAGGGACGGTGCACGCGAACTCGGCGGCCGACGCTCTCGAGAAGCTCGGCCTGCTCCCGCTCCTCGCCGGACGCAACATCGATCGGTCGTTCCTGCTTCCCGTGCTGGCCACCGCTGTCGACCTCGTCGTGCACTGCGTGCGGGAGCCGAACGGCGCACGACGGGTGGCCGAGGTCATCGCTCCGACCGGAGATATCCGCGATGGCCGCGTCGACACCGAGACGCTGTACGCCAGGAGCCGCGCATGAGGCTGCTGCTGGGCGCCCTCCTCGGCGCCGGACTGCTGCTGTGCGTGTCGCCGTGGTTGTGGCCCCGACGCGAGAAGGTCGACTCCGAGGCCTCCGGCGGGCGGGTCGCTCGACTGTTGCGTGAAGCCGGAGCGGCAGCAGTGACACCTCGGGCGCTGCTCACGGTGATGGCCGCCGCCGGTGTGACCGCCGGAGCGCTGGCCTGGCTGTTCTCGGGGCTGGCGGTGCTCGCGGTGCTGGCGGGGGCGGCTGCGGCGGCAGCGCCGATCGCCGTGCTCCGGGGGCGCCGTCTGCGGCTGCGCCGGGTGCGCCGGCAGCTCTGGCCGGACGTGTGCGACCTGGTGATCGCGTCGCTGCGTGTGGGGCTCTCGCTCCCGGATGCCGTGGCGGCGCTGGAGCAGTCCGCACCGGTCGTGCTCCGCCCGGCGTTCGCGGTGTTCTCGCGCGACCTGGTCGCGACGGGTCGGTTCGATGAGGCGCTCGACCGGCTCAAGGAGTCGCTGGCCGATCCGATCGCCGACCGCATCGTCGAGACGTTGCGGATGGCCCGGCAGGTCGGGGGGACAGAACTGACGGCCGTGCTGCGCGCGCTCGGCACCTCGGTCCGCGCCGATGCCGCCGTCCGCGGCGAGGTCGAGGCGCGGCAGTCGTGGATCCGCGGTGCCGCTGTCCTGGGCGCGGTCGCTCCGTGGGTCATCCTGGGCCTGCTCGTGCTGCGGCCGGAAGGGGCGGATGCCTACGGGACCCCGGAGGGCGTGCTCGTGATCGTGATCGGGGCGGCCGTGTCCGTCACCGCCTTCCGCATCATGACGCGCATCGGCCGCCTACCCGAGCCCCGGCGGTGGTTCGGATGAGCGGCGGCGCGGCACTTGTGATGGCCCTGCTCGCCGGGGGTGCCTTCGCCGCCGGCATCCTGTGCCTCCTCTCCCTGCTCCCCGCGTGGCGCACGGCGCCACTCGCCATACGCATCGCGCCGTACGTGCGCGACGTCGTGCCGGATGCGGCGCTCCCCGCGGGGGTCCGGCCCGTTCTCGGACTCCTTCCTGGCGGGCGGCCGCTGCGGGAGCAGATGATCGTGCTCACCGATCGCATGCTGGGCGGGAGCGCGGTGCTCAGCCGCAGGCTCGCTCAGGCCGGGCTCGACACGACGACGGCGACGGCCTTCCGTTCCCGGCAGCTGGGGTGGCTCGTCGGCGGACTGATCGTGGGGGCGTGCGCGATCATCATGCTCGCGCTGGTCGGGCGCATGTCGCCGCCTGTCGTGGTGCTCCCTGCGCTGACGGCGCTCGGTGCCGCTGTGGCGTGCGATATGCGACTCACGGCTCGGGTCCGCTCGCGTCGTTCGCGCCTCGCCGACGAACTGCCCACGACGCTGGAGTTCCTCGCGCTCTGCCTCTCGGCGGGCGAGGGCTTCCCCGATGCGCTTAGACGCGTCGCCGCCATCGGATCGGGAGAGCTCACCGCCGAACTGCGCCGCGTGGTCGTCGCCGTAGGGACGGGGTCGCCGCTCGTCGAGGCATTGACCGAGATGGCCTCACGGCTGCAGTTGCCCGCGCTGTCGCGGGCCGTCGATCAGATCGTGGCGGCCTTGGAACGCGGGGCGCCCCTGGCCGCCGTGCTTCAGGCGCAGGCCGGCGATGCACGAGAGGAGGCGAAGCGACTGCTCATCGAGCAGGCGGGCCGCAAGGAGATCCTCATGCTGCTGCCGCTCGTGTTCCTCATCCTGCCGCTGTCCGTGCTCTTCGCGATCTTCCCCGGTCTGTTCATCCTGAGACTCGGCATCGGCTGAGCTCCCCAGAGAGAAGGAAACCCATGACGATGATTCGACGATCCTGGTCCGCCACACGGGCCTGGGCTCGTGACCTCCGCACCGACGAGCGGGGCGACGTACCCGGCTGGGTGCTCGTGACACTCATGACCGCGGGACTGGTGGTGATCATCTGGGCCGTCGCCGGCCCCGCCCTGACCTCGCTGTTCGAGCAGGCGATCCAGCGGGTCTCGGGGCTGTGACCGGGCGGTCGCGCGTGCTCGGCGAGGGTGGGTCGAGCCCGGTCGAGTTCGTGCTCGTCGGGTCGCTCCTCACGCTCTTGACCCTCGCGGTGCTGCAGCTCGCGCTCGCCGTGTACGTGCGGAACGTCGTGCACGACGCGGCGGTGGAGGGGGCCTATCACGCGGCTCTCGCCGACACCGACCTCGATGCGGGCGTCGACCGCACGCGGGAGGTCATCACCCGGGCGATCGGTGCAGCCTACGCAGAAGACATCGCCATCGGAGTGACCGATGTCGGCGACGCGGAGCGAGTCGACGTGCGGGTGCGCACTTCCCTCCCGGTCGTCGGGCTCATCGGGGTCGCGGGTGTGCTGGAGGTGACCGCGCATGCGCCGAGTGAGAGCCTGGGCGAGGGATGACACGGGGTCGGCGGCGCTGGAGTTCATCACGGTCGGGGTCATCCTGCTCGTGCCGCTGGCCTACCTCGTGATCGTGCTGGGGGCGCTGCAGACGCAGTCCTTTGGGGTGGAGGCCGCCGCCCGGCACACCGCGCGGGCGATCGCGCTCGCGGAAGGTCCGGAGACCGCTCGGGACATTGCCGGGCCGGTGTTGGCGAACGTGGTGGCCGAGTACGGGCTCGATCCCGAATCGCTCGCCGTCTCGATCGACTGCGCGCCCGCGGTGGGTGACTGCCCGGCACCCGGGGCGATCGTCACCGTGACGGTGCACGCCACCGCTCGACTGCCCTTCGTGCCGCCCGTGCTCGGACTCGACCGGGCGACGGCCATTCCCGTCGAGGCATCGTCGGTGGAGAGGATCGGCGCGGAGGGAGCGGGATGAGCGGTCGCGCGCCGCGAGACCACCCGCGGGGCTGCGCCCGCGGGGTCCGGCCGCGCGACGAGGGTAGCGTGCTCGTGCTGACGCTCGGGTACGTGCTGCTCGCGCTCGCCGTGGTGCTCGTCTGCGTCTGCGCGACCGACCTGCACCTTGCCCAGAAGCGTCTGGATGCGCTCGCCGCCTCCGCCGCTGCCGCGGGCGCCGACGGGTACACCCTCGAATCGACGGCCGACGGGGTGCGGGCGGTGGTGACGGATGCCGGCGTGCGGGAGCAGGCCGTACTGATCCTGGCCGCGCTCCCCGGGGACGCGCAGCTCGTCTCCGCGGAAGCGCCCGACGGGGTCTCCGCCCGCGTGACGCTGTCGGCGACGTGGCATCCGCCTCTCATCGCGCCGTTCGTGCCCGACGGCGTCGAACTGCGCGCCGTCGGCACCGGGCGCACCGCGTTGCAGTGAGGGCGAGCCGGCCTCGACGTCACGCAGTTCAGCCGCCGGGGCAGTCGCACTCACTGCCGCTGTGACACTGGCAGATGGGGGCCGGGTAGTCGGCGATGGTGACCTCGCGACGCACATCGAGCTCCTCGAGCGAATAGATGCGATCGAAATTCTCGAGTTGCGGGAGGTCCGGGCACATCGCGGGGGTCGTGACGATCCGATCCCGAGTCGTCGGGAACGTCAGTGTGAAGCAGACGGCGGCGGTCTGCTGGTCGTAAGTCCATCCGCCGCCGGTCGACGCTCCACCTGACGTGAGCAGGGTGAGAGCGGGGCCGTCGCTCGCGTCGCTCACGTCCAGAAGCAGCGTTCCACCGCGGGTGTAGCCCGGGGGGACCCCTTGACGGAAGTCGATGAAACGGCCGAGCGCGACGACCGTTGTTTCCGGGTCGGCGACGATGTCATCGCGGTACTCCCAGAGGTCGTCTTGCATGTCCTCGACACTCGACGCGGTCGACCGCTCTACGAGGTCTGTGATGCTGGGCCCGCACGAGGTGAGCGTGAGGACTGCAACGGCGGCAGTGGCGGCCGCCACCATGCTGCGGCGCACACGACGAGCGGTGCTCATGGTGTGACAGTAGTGCACCGGGCAGCGGCCCTTGCACATCTTCAGGCTCCGGCAATCGACTGCTTCGCCACCGCATCGGGTGGCTGCACCGCGGGGACCCCGTGTGATCAGAGTGTCGTCATGCCGCCGTCGACGACGAACACCGAACCCGTCGCGTAGCGCGACTCGTCGCCGGCGAGGTAGACCATGATGCCCTCGACATCGGCGACCGATCCGGCGCGACGCATCGGGATGCGGGAAAGGATGGCTGTGCGGGCCGCCTCGTCTTCGACGATGCCCGACACGAGCGGCGTGAGGATGTGGCCGGGGACGACCACGTTCACACGTATGCCCGCATCGGCATAGTCGGCCGCGGCGGTGCGCGCGAGGCCGTGCACCCCAGCCTTCGAGGCGCTGTAGGCGGCGAACCCTGCGCCTTCGCCGTTGAGCGCGGTGGGGCTGCCGGTCACGATGATCGACCCGCCGGCGGGCGTCATGGCGCGCACGGCGTACTTCAACGTCAGGAACGTGCCGGTCATGTTCACGTCCTGCGTGCGGCGCCACACGTCGAGGCCGAGGTCGCCGACCCGGGCATCCGATCCGATCAGCTGCACGCCGGCGTTGGCGACCACCACGTCGAGCGGCCCGGCTTCGGCGAACGCGGCGGCGACAGACGCCTCGTCGGCGATGTCGACGCCGAGCGCCTGCGCCGCGCCGTCGACCTCCGCGGCGGCTTCACGCGCACCGGCGAGGTCGCGGTCGGCGAAGAACACCGTCGCGCCCTCGCGCACGAAGCGCTGGGCCGTGGCGCGGCCGATGCCGGAGGCGGCGCCGGTCACGAGCGCGGTGCGCCCCTGCAGTGCGGTCATGAGGCATCCGTTCCGTCGACGGGCTCGTAATACTGACGCGAGTCGTCGAGGTGGCCTCCCATCGCCTCGCGGGCCCGACGCGGGTCGCGGGCGCGGAGCGCATCGAGCACGGCACCGTGCTGCGCAAGGGTGCGCTCGCGGCGTCCGTCGAGTTCGAGGCTGTGCTCACGGATGGGCATCATCACCGCGTTCAGCGATTCGAGCAGCGCGACGTACAGGGCGTTGTGGGTGGCCAGCGCGATGCGACGGTGGAACTCGGCATCGTCGGCGGCGGCCTGGACCGGGGTCGCGGCATCGGCCATCGCGTCGAGGCTCGCCTGGATCTCGTCGAGGTCGGCGTCGCTCGCCTTCTCGCACGCGAGCTCGACGAGCCGCAGCTCGAGCGTGCCACGCACCTCGCTGATCTCGGCCGGTCCGAGCAGCTGCTGCGACTGCGCGCCGCTCAGGTACAGCTGCAGACTCTCCGACACGCGCGAGGAGCTGACATGCGCGACGCGGGCTCCGCGCCCCGACCGCACCTCGACCACGCCCTTGGCCTCCAGGCCCCGCACGGCCTCGCGGATCACCGTGCGGGAGACGCCGAACTGGTCGGACAACTCGCGCTCCGACGGCAGCCAGTCACCGGGGGAGAAGCGCCCGGAGGCGATCGTCGCGAGCATGCTCTCGGTCACCCGAGACGCCAGCGACGGCTCGCGCTGCAACTGAGTGAACTCCATCGGTCCTCCTGTGTATCCGCGGATGCGCGCCTCCATCATCGCAGGTGGCGGGTCTCGCCGACCGTATTGTGTGTCGGCATGCGGCATGGCTATAGTGTGGCATACCAGAGACCAAGCGCGTCTCTGACGAGTCAAGGAGGCCTCGTGTCGCGCACACGCACCCTCGCTGCGGGCATCGCCGTCGCAGCGTTCACCGCACTGGCACTGTCCGGCTGCGCCACCACCGGTGGCGGCGGAGGCGGAGATGCCGCATCGTCCGAGAACGCCGCGATCGACGTGGGCGTCTCGCTGGAGGGCAAGACGATCTGCTTCGGCTTCTCTGGAAGCGAGACCGAGTTCTGGGCGGCCGGCATCGCCGCGATCTCCGACTCGCTCGAGGCGGCGGATGCTCGCGTGATCGAGCACAACTCGAACGAAGACCCCAATAAGCAGCTCGAGCAGATGAACGACTGCATCACCCAGGGCGTCGACGGCATCATCATCATCCCCGAGGACGGGTCGAGCGCCGACACGATCATCGCGGAGGCGAACAAGGCCGACATCCCGATCGGCGTGTTCAACCGCCCGCCGGCATCCGAAGACGGTGCGGCCATCGTGGCCGTCGCCGACAACCGCGGCGTCTCGTCCGCCACCATGGAGCACATGGTCACCCAGGCCGAGGCGCTCGGCCTCGACCGCAAGATCCGCTCGGTCATCATGGTCGGCAACCTCAGCGACCAGAACGCGCTCGAGCGCCGCAACGGCTTCTACGACGTCGTCGACGCGCACCCCGACCTGTTCGAGGAGCCGATCGAGGTGCAGACCAACTGGGATGCCGCGACCGGCCAGGCCAACCTCGAGGCGGCCATGCAGGCGAACCCCGAGATCGACCTGCTCTTCACCTCGTCGGACTTCCTCTACCCGCAGATCCGTTCCGTGCTCGAGCCGATGGGCCTGTGGAAGGCCTCCGGTGAGGAGGGCCACGTGATCATGGGCGGCATCGACGGCGACAACCGCGCGTGCACGCTGCTCAAGGACGGCTTCGTCGACGCGACCGGCGTGCAGGACCTCTTCACCGAGGCCGAGCAGCTGCTGACCGCTCTCGCCGGGGCGATCGACGAGGGCGAGACCGACGCCGACGAGCTGCTGCTCGACCCCGGCTTCGCGCTCACTCAGGACAACGTCGGCGAGAAGGAGAAGGACACCTGGGGCTGCGTCATCACGCCCCCGAACTCCTGATCATCCCCGGTGCGGCGCGTCTCCGGCGCGCCGCACCCCGCCCCTGCCCGTCACCCGTCGGAGGAACCACGTGTCCACCACTCAGAAGACCGCCCCACCCGTCGCGGCACCCGAAGGCGCCCGCCGTGGCGACGGGCTGCGCCGCTTCCTCGCCGGCGAGGGCTTCGTCCTCGCCCTGATCGTCGTCTATGTCGTCGCCGTCTCGCCGTTCGCCAACGGCCTGCTCAGCGAGCGCAACGCCGTGAACGTGCTCTCGAACCTGTGGCCGCTCGCGATCATCGTCATCGGCCAGTCGTTCGTGCTCATCCTCGGCGGCATCGACCTCTCGCAGACCGCCGTCATCAGCGTCGCGAACACCTTCGGCGCCCTGTTCATCGCCCAGGCCTTCACGCCGACGCTGTTCTCCGACACCGTGTTCTGGGGCAGCGTGATCGACGAGGACGGGGGAGTGCTGTCGGATGCCGGTCTCGGCGGTGTCGTGCTCGCCATCGCCCTGACCGTCGCCGCCGGATGCCTGATCGGTCTGCTGAACGGCTGGGCGGTCGCCGTGCTGAAGATGCCGCCCTTCATGGTGACCCTCGGCACGATGCTGCTGTTCGGCGCGGTGGCGATCTGGATGACGCGTAGCGAGAACGTCACGGGGCTCCCCGAGGAGTACGTGGCGATCGGCAGCACGCAGGGCGGGGGCCTGTCGTCGTTCCTGACCCTGTCGATGGTGATCGCCGTCGTCGTCGCGATCGTCGCGCACTACGTTCTCTCGCGCACCACGTACGGCGCCTGGTTGTACGCCGCGGGCACGAACCGCCGCACCGCGATCGTCTCCGGCGTTCCGCACACCCGCATGGTCATGTCGGCGTACGTCATCAGCGCGGGCCTGGCGGCGCTCGGCAGCGTGCTCTACTCGTCGCGCCTCGGCGCCGGCCGCCCGACGCTCGGCGACGACATGCTGCTCGACGTCATCGGCGCCGCGATCATCGGCGGCATCTCGCTGTTCGGCGGCAAGGGGAGCGTGCTCGGCGCCTTCCTCGGGGCGCTGTTCTTCGTGATCCTCAGCAACAGCCTCAACCTCATGAACCTGCCGTTCCACGTGGTCTGGGTCGTGAAGGGCCTCGTCATCGTGGCCGCGGCCCTGCTCGACGTGGGGCGCAACCGCCTGATCGGAGGCCGACGATGACTTCGTCTCCCCGCCTGGAACTGCACGGCATCTCGCACAGCTTCTTCGGCATGCCCGTGAACCGCGACATCTCTCTGCGCGTCGAGCCCGGCGAGGTGCTCGGACTCGTCGGTGAGAACGGCGCCGGCAAGTCGACGCTCATGAACATCGTCGGCGGCGTGCTCGTGCCCGACGAGGGGCGGATGCTCGTCGACGGCGAGCCCTACGCACCCAAGTCGACCGGCGAGGCGCGCGCCCGCGGCATCGCCCACGTGCACCAGGAGCTGAACCTCTTCTCGCAGCTCTCGGTCATGGACAACGTCTTCCTGACCGCCTACCCGCGGCGCGCGGGCGTCTTCACCGATCGACGGAAGGCGCGCCGTGCCACGGCCGACGCCCTCGCGCAGCTCGAGCTGCCGTTCTCGCCGTCGACGATCGTCGAGCAGCTGAGCCCGGGCCACCGGCAGATGCTCGAGATCGTCAAGGGCACCCTCGGCGGTCCGGGCCTCATCATCCTCGACGAGCCGACGACGTCGCTCACCAGCCGCGAGACGCAGCTGCTGTTCGCGCTCATCGAGCGCCTCACCGCCCAGGGCACGTCGTTCATCTACGTCTCGCACATCCTCGACGACGTGAAGCGGCTCTCCGACCGCATCGCCGTGATGCGCGACGGCGCGCTCATCGACGTGCGCGCCGAGGCCGACCTGCCGGTGCGCGAGCTCATCACGCTCATGGTCGGGCGTCCGCTCGACAGCCTGTACCCGGAGCGCGCGGGTCACACCCCGGTCGACCCGGGCGCCCCGCCCGCGCTGCGGCTCGACGACGTGTCGGCGACCGGCCTGGTCGACGAGGCATCGCTCACCGTCGAGCGCGGCGAGGTCGTCGGTGTGTTCGGCCTGATGGGCGCAGGGCGCACCGAGCTCGCGCGCGTGATCGCCGGGCTCGACACCGCCGACACCGGCCGCATCGAGGTGGCGGGCACCGACGTGACGCGGCTGTCGCCCCGTGCCCGCATCGCGGCCGGCCTGGCTTTCGTCACCGAGGACCGCCGCGGCGAGGGGCTGCTGATGGAGTTCCCCGTCGTCACCAACGCGGCCCTGCCGTCGCTCGCCCGATGGAGCGGGGGAGTGCTGGCGCCGCTGCGCCGTCGCGCCCTCCGCACACGCGTGCAGGCGGTGACGGATGCTCTGCGCCTCAAGTCGGCCGACCTCACCCGCTCGCCCGTGCAGGCGCTCTCAGGCGGGAACCAGCAGAAGGTCGTGCTGGCGAAGTGGCTGCTCACGGAACCCGATCTGCTCATCCTCGACGAGCCGACCCGCGGCGTCGACGTCGGCGCCCAGTACGAGGTGTACCGCACAGCGCTGGAGCGCGCCGACGCGGGCACCGGCATCCTCGTGATCTCGTCGGAGCTTCCAGAGCTGCTCGGCATCGCCGACCGCATCGTCGTGATGCGCCTCGGCCGCATCGTCGCCGAATTCCGGCGGGCGCAGTTCGACGCCCGCATCATCCTCGGCGCCGCGTTCGGCGAGCGACCCGACGAGGTCGCCGCGGGCGAGGCGGCATCCATCCAGATCCAGGGAGGCGTCTGACATGTCGCGCATCAAAGACCTCGCACTGCAGAACGTCCCGGTCATCCTGCTGGTCGTCGTGTTCCTGGCGTTCGCCGCCGTGGACCCGCGCTTCCTGTCGGGCGACACCATCACCCTCATCCTGCGGCAGTCGGCCTACGTCGGCATCCTCGCGGTCGGCATGACGCTGGTGCTGATGACCGCGGGCATCGACCTGTCGGTCGGCTCGCTGCTGTACCTCACGGCCGTGGTCGTCGGTCAGATCGTGCACACGATCGCCATGCCGATCTTCGTGGTGCCGCTGCTGGCCGTGCTCATCGGCGCCCTGTTCGGGGCGTTCAACGGGTTCGCCGTCTCGGTGCTCAAGATCATCCCGTTCATCGTCACCCTCGCCATGCTCACCGCATTCCGCGGCCTGGGCTACGGCGTCTCCGACTCGCGCGAGGTCAACTACCCCGACGCGATCACCGCCCTCGGTGCCCAATCGGTGCTCGGCATCCCGCTTCCCATCGTCGTGTTCGCGCTCGTGGTGCTGCTCGCGCACGTCACGGTCACCCGCACGCCGTTCGGTCGGCAGCTGCTGGCCACGGGCGAGGACAAGCAGGCTGCGGCGCGTGCCGGCGTGAAGGTCGGGCGGATCCAGTTCACCGTGTACGTCATCTCCGGCGCGCTGGTGGGGCTCGCGAGCTTCGTCGCCGTCATCCAGCAGTTCTCCGGAACCGTCACCCCCGCCGCCGGCAAGGGCATCGAGTTCGACGCCATCGCCGCCGCGGTGCTCGGTGGCACGAGCCTGTTCGGCGGACGCGGCTCGGTGTTCCCGGGCACGGTGGTCGGCACGCTGCTCATCCAGCTGGTGAACACCGGCCTCGGGTTCGTGCGGGTCGACCTGTACCTCACGCAGATGGTGCAGGCCGGCATCATCCTGCTCGCGGTGCTCATCGACAGCATCCGCACCGGCCGTCTCGAGAAGCTGCGCCGCACGGTCATCACGAGTGGGCGACAGGAGGCGGATGCCGACCCCGATCCCGCCCGCACGCCAGCGCCCGGCGCGGGGGAGCCCGTGCGATGACGACCCCTCTGCTCTCGTTCTACGGCGACGACTTCACCGGCTCCACCGACGTGATGGAGGCGCTCACCACCGCGGGCGTCGACACCGTGCTGTTCCTCGAACCGCCGACCGCCGACGACCTCGCCCGCTTCCCCGGCGTGCAGGCGGTCGGGGTCGCCGGGATCGCCCGCACCATGACGCCCGCGCAGATGGATGCCGAGCTGCCGCCGATCCTCGAATCGCTGCGCGCCACCGGGGCGCCGCTCTTCCACTACAAGATCTGCTCGACGTTCGACTCGTCGCCGACCATCGGCAGCATCGGCCGCGGGCTCGACATCGCCCGCCGTACGTTCGACGCCGGCCTCGTGCCGATGGTCGTCGGAGCACCCGCGCTGCGCCGCTACCAGGCGTTCGGGAACCTGTTCGCGACCGTCGACGGGGTCACCCACCGCCTCGACCGGCACCCCACGATGACCCGGCATCCGATCACCCCCATGCACGAGGCCGACCTCATCGCGCATCTCGCTCACCAGACCGACGCGTCGGTCGCACTCGTCGACCGCCTCGCACTCGCCGCGGGCGCCGACGCGGTGGACGCCCGGATGACGGATGCCGCGGCGCAGGGCGCTGACGCCGTGCTGTTCGACGTGCTCGACGCCAGTGACCTCGTGCAGATCGGCCGGGCGATCGACGGGCTCGTGCAGACGGCGGACCGCCCGGTCGTCGCCGTCGGATCGAGCGGTGTCGAATACGCGCTCGCCGCGTTCTGGACCGCGCGGCGCGGCGGCCCCGCCCCGGCGTTCCGCCCTCGGCACGGCGACCGCGTGCAGACCCTCGCGGTCAGCGGGAGCCGGGCCCCGGCCAGCGACGCCCAGGTCGCCGATGCCCTCGGGCGCGGGTTCCTCGGCGTGCCGGTCGATCCGGTCACCCTCACCGCGGGCGGCGAGGGGGTCGACGTGCTCGTCGCCGCCGCGCGCCGCGCGCTCGACACCGGGCAGGACGTGCTGCTGCACACCCCGCCGCGCGACGAGCGCCCCGTCGACTCGCATCGACTCGGTCTCGCGCTCGGCGCCGCCACCCGACGCATCGTCGCGGAGCAGGGCGTGCGTCGCGTGGTCGTGGCCGGCGGCGACACCTCCGGACTCGTCGCCCGGGCCCTCGGCATCCGCGCGCTGCAGATGATCGCCGAGGTGGCGCCCGGCGCGCCCCTGTGCCGCGCCACCGCCGACGACCCCGCGGTCGACGGACTCGAGATCGCCCTCAAGGGCGGACAGGTCGGTCGACCCGACTACTTCACCACGGTCGCCTCCCTCGACGGCGCCGCTTCTCCCACCCCCACACCCAACCAGTAAGGAACGACAATGACCTCGATCGCGATCATCGGCGCCGGCGGCAAGATGGGCTTCCGCACCAGCGCGAACCTGCAGGAGACCGACTACGACGTCGCCCACGTCGAGCCCGGCGACGCGGGGCGCGAACGCCTCGCGACCCTCGGCATCGAGGCGTCCGAGGTCGCCGACGCCGTCCCGGGTGCCGACGTCGTCATCCTCACGGTGCCCGACAACCGCATCGGACGCGTCTCGAAGGAGATCGTGCCCCAGATGAAGGCCGGGGCCACCCTCGTCGTGCTCGACGCCGCGGCCCCGTACGCCGGTGAGATCGCCCTGCGCGACGACATCAGCGCGGTCGCCTGCCACCCCTGCCACCCGCCGGTCTTCAGCGACGAGGTCGAGATCGCCGCGCAGCAGGACTACTTCGGCGGCGTCGCCGCCAAGCAGGACGTGGTGATCGCGGTGATCAGCGGCACCGACGCCGACTACGACCGCGCCGAACCCGTCGTGCGCGCGATGTTCGCCCCCGTGCGCGACGCGTACCGCATCACGGTCGACAACATGGTGCTGCTCGAGCCGGTGCTCGCCGAGACGACCGCCGCCACCTGCGTCACGATCATCCGCGAGGCCACTGACGAGGCGATCGCGCGCGGCGTGCCCGCCGACGCCGCGTTCGCGTTCATCCTCGGCCACCTGCGCGTGGAGCTCGCGATCCTGTTCGACCAGATCGGCTCGCCGTTCTCCGACGGGGCCATCAAGGCCATCGAGTCGGCGCGCGACATCCTGTTCCGTCCCGACTGGAAGCGCGTCTTCGACGAGGAGAACATCCGCGCCTCCGTCGCCGACATCGTCGCGGAGTAACGGGAACGGGCAGGATCGGATGCGACGACGGGAGCGACGATGACACGGATGCTGCGGGCCGGCGCCTGGACGCTCGACCTCGACGACCGCGGCGTGCTGAGGCACGTGCGGCTCGGCGACCGGGAGGTGCTGCGCGGCCTCGCCGGGGTCGTGCGCGACGCCGATTGGGGCACGGTCGAGGGAGTCGTCACGGTCGAGCGGTGCGAGATCGAGGAGAACGGGTTCTCGGTCTCGTTCACCTCGGTGCACCGCGGCGCGGGCGTCGATCTCGCCTGGACCGGCACTCTCACCGGTCTTCCCGATAGCACGGTGCGGATGACGTTCGACGGGCGGGCGACCGGCCCGACGCGCACCAACCGCATCGGGCTCGTCGCGCTGCACGCCCTCGACGGGGCCGGGCACCCCGTCGACGTCATCCACACCGACGGGTCGGTGCAGTCATCGCGCTTCCCCGAACTCGTCGCCCCGCACCAGCCGTTCCTCGACGTCGCCGGCTTCCGGCAGCGGACCGACGACGGCGCCGAGATCGAGATCCTGTTCGAGGGCGACGTCTTCGAGACCGAGGACCAGCGCAATTGGTCGGATGCCTCGTTCAAGACCTACAGTCGTCCGCTCTCCCTGCCCTTCCCCTACCCGCTCGATGCGGGGGAGACCGTGCAGCAGAGCGTGACCCTGCGGGCCACCGGCGCGCTCCCGCCGCCGGCCGACCGTGCACCGCGGAGTGTCACGGTACGCGTCCAGGACGAGCCCGCTTCCTGGCCGCGCCTCGGCACCGGGTGGGCGACGGGGCACTCCCGCGCCGCGGATGCCGTCGCCGCACTGCGACCGGCGTGGGTCCGCGTCGACGTCACCGTCGACACGGACGGAGACGTGACGCGGGCGACGGCGCTCGCCGAGGCGGCAGCAGCCGGGCTGACCGTCGAACTCGCACTCACGGTCTCCGACGGGGCACCAAGCGCGGCGATCGTCCCGCTTCTCGACGTCGCCGCCGTCGACCACGTGCTCGTCTACAGTCCCGGGGCGCCGACGACCTCGGCCGCCGCGCTCGCCGCGGTGCGCGCACTCGTGCCCGCGGCGACGCCCGTCCGCGGCGGGACAGACGGCAACCTCGCTGAACTCAACCGTTTCCCTCCGGCATCCGTCGGCGACGGGGTCGCCCTGTCGATCAACGCCCAGGTGCACGACGACGCCGACCTCGCGGTGATGCAGACGACCGAGGCGTACCCGGCGATGATTGCGACCGCCCGCCACCGCGGCGACACCGAGCACGTCACGGTCTCTCCCGTGACGCTGCGCCCCCGGCGCAATCTCTACGCGACGGCCGCACCGCGCCCCGTCGGCGACGGCGTCGATCCGGCCACGATCGACGCCCGCCAGCACGACCCCTTCGCCGCGGCATGGACCGTCGCCGTGCTCGCGGCGCTGTCGGCCGCGGGGGTCGCCGACGCGACGCTGTTCGAGCATGCGGGCCCGCGGGGCATCCTCCGCTCCGACGGCGGACGCACGCCCGTCGCCGACGTGCTGGCTGCGGCGTTCTCGGCCGGGGGCGCCCTTCGGATCACCAGCGACGATCCCTCCGTCGTGGGGATCGCGCTCCGCATCGACGACCGCACGGTCGTCATCCTCGCGAACACGACAGACAGCCCCCGCGACGTCGCGCTCGACGGCATCGTGTCGATGCCGCCGCGCACGATCGCGCCCTTCGACATCCTTCTCCACACAGACGGGACAGCATGAGCACCGACCGCATCCACGCCCACTACGTCATCGAGACCGGCGACAGCCTCGAACGCGCCGCCGCCGCGATGGCCGGCGAGCAGTCCACCGGCACCTTCGTCGCTCTGCCGGGCGAGACCCCCGAGCTGCACGCGCGGCATGGAGCGACCGTCGAGCGCATCACCCCGCTCGACGACGCCGATTCCCCGTCGCTGAGCGGCGGCATGGTGCCGGCCGACGGGCGCTACCGTCGCGCCGAGGTCGAGCTCTCCTTCCCCCTCGAGAACGTCGGCACGGCGCTGCCGAACCTGCTCGCCACCGTCGCCGGCAACCTGTTCGAGCTGCACCAGCTCAGCGGCATCCGGCTCGAAGCCCTCGACCTCCCGCCGGCGTTCGGCGAGGCGCACCCCGGCCCGCAGTTCGGCATCGAGGGCACTCGGCGTCTGGCCGGCGTGCACGACCGCCCGATCATCGGCACCATCATCAAGCCCAGCGTGGGGCTGACGCCCGACGAGACCGCCTCCCTCGCGGGCGACCTGGCGCGCGCCGGGCTCGACTTCATCAAAGACGACGAGCTCATGGCGAACTCGCCCCACTCGCCGTTCGACGACCGGCTGGACGCCGTCATGCGCAGCCTGCACGACGCCGCCGACGACACCGGAGCGCTCGCGATGTACGCCGTGAACGTCACCGACGAGCTCGACGACATGCTGCGGCACGTTGACGCCGTCGCCGAGGCCGGGGGCACGTGCGTCATGGTGAGCGTGAACGCGGTCGGCATCGGGGCGCTGCGGGCGGTCCGCGAACGCAGCGCGCTGCCCATCCACGCGCACCGCAACGGCTGGGGTGCGATGACCCGCGATCCGATGCTCGGGTACTCGTACGGGGTGTGGTCGCAGCTCTGGCGATTGGCCGGCGCCGATCAGCTGCACGTGAACGGGCTGCGCAACAAGTTCTGGGAGCCCGACGAGTCGGTTCTCCGCTCCGCGCGCGCCTGCCTGCAGCCGCAGAACGGGCATCCCGCGGTCATGCCGGTGTTCTCTTCGGCGCAGTCCGCCGATCAGGCCGCAGACACGTATGCGGCACTCGGAACGGTCGACCTCATGTACGTGTGCGGCGGGGGCATCATGGCCCACCCCGACGGACCAGCAGCGGGGGCGGCCAGCATCCGACAGGCGTGGCAGGCGGCCGTCGACGGGGTCCCCGCACGGGAGTACGCGCAGACGCATCCCGAACTCGCCGCCGCGCTGCAGATGTTCGCCCGGTGAACCGACTTCGCGGCGCCGCTCAGGCGCCGCGGAAGGCCCGGTACGTCGCGATGTACTCCGCGATCCCGTCGTGCAGGTCGGGGAACCGCAGGGTGTAGCCGAGCTCGTCGCGTAGCGCCGACACATCGAGTACACCGCGGTACGCGCTCTCGGCGGACGCGGCGGCGGCCGAATCGGCCTCGGCGGCCGGGGCGAACCGCACCCGCAGGTCGGGGAGCTGCCGGCGCACGGTCGCGATCAGCTGCTCCTCGCTGACGAGAGCCTTCCCTGTGGCGGCGTAGAAGACCCGCTGCGGTGTGGGCGGGTGCTCGAGCAGCCGAGCCACGACCCCGGCGACATCGGCGACATGCGTGAAGTCGCGCGACGGCAGGCGCTCCGTGCCGAGGTCGACCTCGATCCCGTCGACGCCGCCCTCGACGAGCGGCTTGAGGCCGATCGGCCACTGCATCCCAAAGCCGTACACGGCCGAGGGGCGCACAATGCGCACGTCCATTCCGAAACTCGCCACGTACTCCAGCGCGAACACCTCGGCGGCGGCCTTCGACGCCCCGTAGAACCCGCCACCCGGGCCCTCGGTCGCGGTGACGGTGGGGTGGTGGACGGGGATCGGTTCGGAGCGGATGCCCGGCAGCACGGCGATCGACGACAGGTAGACGACCGACCGCACCCCCGTGTCGCGCGCCGCCTCGAGCAGACGCAGCGTCGGGAGCACGTTGCTCTCGAGCGCGCGCATCGGGGCGGTGCGGAGCCCTGCCACGTCGACGACGGCATCGACGTGCACCACGGCATCGGGGCGATGCCGCTCGCAGACGCGGCGGATGCCGTCGACATCGTCGCCCGGGAGCACCTCCAGGCGCAGGCGGTCGACATCGGCGCCGAGGAGGTGCCGGGTCTCGGGGCGGAGCGGGTAGCGGCTGACGCCGACGACCTCGTGGCCCGCGCGCAGCAGCTCGCGCACGATATGACCGCCGATGAACCCCGTCGCGCCGGTGACGAGGACTCCACTCATGACTACGAGTGTAGGAGGACGCCCGGGTCAGCGCGGGTCGGCGGGCGGAGCCGCGCGCGGCACGAACCGCGGGATCCACCGCACAAAGCCGAACGCGCCGAGCAGACCGATCACGCCCATCGCCGCGGCCGCGATCGGCAGCGACGCGATCGCCGTGATGCCCGACACGAGCAGAGGAGCCGTCGCCCCGCCCGCGTCGGTGAGCGTGCGCCACGAGCCGAGGAATGCCGCGGGTTCCCGCGCCGGTGCGACATCGGCCCCGAGGGTGAGCAGGATGCCGCTCGACAGGCCGT
This sequence comes from uncultured Microbacterium sp., assembly GCF_963528945.1. Classification (GTDB taxonomy): domain Bacteria; phylum Actinomycetota; class Actinomycetes; order Actinomycetales; family Microbacteriaceae; genus Microbacterium. Next base: position 48,004 of record NZ_CAURWX010000004.1, on the reverse strand, counting down.
TCCCGACGCCGAGCACGGCGGCGAACATGCCGAACCACAGCACGGGTGCCTCGACGTCGTGCGTGAGCGAGAGGGCGAGGAAGCCCGCGCCCATGAGGATCATCGCCGGCATCGCCGCCCACATGCGCCCGAAGCGGTCCATCACCTGCCCGCTGGCGTAGAACAGCGCGAAGTCGATGGCCCCCGAGATGCCGACCACGAGGGCGATGGTCTGCGAGTCGAGCCCGAGCGACAGCCCCCACAGCGGCAGCACGACCTGGCGCGCCGACCGCACGGCCGAGAGCGAGGCGGCGGCCAGGCCCAGACGGCTCAGCACGGTGCGCTGGCGCCACATGGTGCGGAACACCCCGGTCGGCGGGGTGCGCGCCGCGGTGACGGCAGCGGCGGCTGCGGCGGTGTCGTCCGTCGTACCGGTGCGGATCGGGGTGACGGCCACGGGCACGGCCTGCTCGGGGTCCGGGCCGAACAGCACGAGGACCACCATGACGACGAGGCACACGAGGAAGAACCAGATCGCGGCGAGCTCGGTACCGAACAGGGCCAGCAGCCCGGCGGCCACGAACGGACCGATGAAGATGCCGAGGCGGAAGCTGCCGCCCAGCAGCGACAGGGCCCGAGCCCGCATCGCGATCGGCACGCGCGTCGTCATGAAGGCGTGCCGGGCCAGGCCGAACGCCGCAGCGCAGAACCCCAGCAGGAAGACGGATGCCGCGAGCAGGCCGATCGAGGGGGAGAGGAGCATCCCGACCCCCGCCAGCATCGCGACGACTCCCGCGATGACCATCGTGAGGCGTTCGCCGATGCGCGCGACGGCCCACCCCGCGGGGAGGTTGCCGCACAGCTGCCCCACCACGAGTGCCGACGCGACGAGGGCGGCGAAAGCGACGTCGGCGCCGAGCTCGGACGCGATGACCGGGATGAGCGGGATCACGGCGCCCTCGCCGAGCGAGAACAACACGGTCGGCAGGTACACCATCGGTCCGAAACGCCGAAGGACCGTCGAAGCACCGCTCACCGTTCGAGGCTACCCCCGCGCACGCACGGGGAGCGGCGACAGGATAGGCTGGGGTGCCATGCTCGAACTCGATCTTTCCGCCGACATCCAGGCGCTCAGGCACACCTTCGGCGACATCAGCGAGGTCGTCGACGTCACCCGTCTGCGCGACGACATCGCGCGCCTCAGCGAAGAGGCCGGCGCCCCCGACCTCTGGGACGACACCGAGCGTGCGCAGAAGGTGACCAGCGCCCTCAGCCACCGCCAGTCCGAGCTCGCGCGCATCACCGGCATCGCCCAGCGTCTCGACGACCTCGAGGTGCTCGTCGACCTCGCGAACGAGATGGGTGACGAGGAGTCGGCCCAGGAGGCCCGCAACGAGCTCACCGCCCTCTCCGAGGTCATCAACCAGCTCGAGGTGCAGACGCTCCTCGACGGTGAGTACGACGACCGCGCGGCGATCATCACGATCCGTTCGGGCGCCGGCGGCGACGATGCCACCGACTTCGCCGAGATGCTCATGCGCATGTACCTGCGCTGGGCCGAGCAGCACAAGTACCCCGTGAAGGTCATGGACACGTCGTACGCCGAGGGTGCGGGCATCAAGTCGGCCACGTTCGAGATCGACGCCCCGTACGCGTTCGGCACGCTGTCGGTCGAGGCCGGCACGCACCGCCTCGCGCGCATCAGCCCGTTCGGCTCGGCCGACAAGCGGCAGACGTCGTTCGCGGCCGTCGAGGTCATCCCGCTCATGGAGGAGGCGACCGAGGTCGACATCCCCGAGGGCGACATCCGCGTCGACGTGTTCCGCTCGTCGGGCCCGGGCGGTCAGTCGGTCAACACGACAGACTCCGCCGTGCGCCTCACGCACCTCCCGACCGGCATCGTCGTGTCGATGCAGAACGAGAAGTCGCAGATCCAGAACCGCGCCGCCGCCATGCGCGTGCTGCAGACCCGCCTTCTGCTGCTGCAGAAGGAGCAGGAGGCAGCGAAGAAGAAGGAGCTCGCCGGCAACATCACGGCGAGCTGGGGCGACCAGATGCGCTCGTACTTCCTCTACGGTCAGCAGCTCGTGAAAGACCTGCGCACCGGCCACGAGTCGGGAAACCCCGCGGCGGTGTTCGACGGCGACCTCGACGGCTTCATCTCCGCGGGCATCCGGTGGCGCAAGCGCCCGGAAGAGGACTGAGCGTCCCTTCGATCTTCGATGAAGCCCCCGAGAGCAGTGCTCCCGGGGGCTTCGTCGTATGCGCCGAGCGGTGTGGTTCGGTCAGAACAGGCACACCCCCGCGGCCGAGGTCAGCTTCTCGCTGAACTCGTAGGCGGCGTCGGAGTCGGTGAACGTGCCGTCGCTCTCGGCGATCTCCCGCAGGGTGTCGTCGGGGATGTCGGAGTCGACGAACTCCTGCGCGATGCAGGTGATCTGCTCGTCGGTGAAACCGGCGTCAGCGGTCTGGTCGACCACGGCCCTTACACCGACCGCGACCTCCTCGACAGTCGGTCGGCCGGCCCCGCCCGTGGTCTCCTCGGGCTCGGGCGACGGGCTGGAGGTGTCGGTGCCGTACGAGGGCGATGACGACGGCAGCGACTCGGCGACGTCGATGGCGGTCTGGGTGATGCCCATCGCGAGCAGCACGAAGAAGGCGATCACGCCGACGATCGTGCCGAGGATCGAGACGCCGATGCCGGTGATGCCCGGCCATTTCTTACCGCGGAGGAAAAGGGACACGACCGACACGACGAATCCGGCGAACAGCAGCACCCACCCGAAGATCATGGTGATCGGGAAGAGCACGAGGATGGTGCCGAGCACCGCGAGTCCGAAGCCGACGAGGCCGAGCACCGACATCGGCTTCGGCGCGTCGGCCACCGCACCGTAACCGCCGGGAGCGCCGTAGCTGCCGGAAGCGCCATAACCCGTCACGCCGCCGGAGGAGGGGGCCGAGCCGTATCCGCTCGCCGCGAGCGCCCCGGGCGCCGCGGGCGGCGCGTAGGCGGAGGGCTCGGACGAGGAGGAGGGAGCCGGTGAGGAAGAGGGAGCCGACGCCGCGGCATCCGGGGCGTAGTGGTCGGTCCATTGCTGGCCGTCCCACCATCGCTGGCGTCCGGAACCGTCGTCGTACCAGCCGGCAGGTGTCGTCATGGGTCCCCCTCGCATCGCGACCCGCACCGACCGCGCGGGCGTCCCCTCATGTATAGCAGCGGCCTCCGACGCGCATCCGGCGACGACATGGGCAGCATTGCCCATCCGGATGCCGTCGGGCGGGGTGTCGTGCCGGGTCGGCGCGACCGCGCGCACGTAGGCTCGTACCGCCATGATTCGGTTCGAGAACGTCACGAAGCGCTACCGCGGGACGTCGAAGCCCGCCCTGTCCGGTGTGGATTTCGAGGTGCAGCGGGGCGAGTTCGTCTTCCTCGTCGGCGCCTCCGGGTCCGGCAAGTCGTCCTGCCTCCGGCTCATCCTCCGCGAGGACGTGCCGTCGAGCGGACGCGTCGCCGTGCTCGGTCGCGACCTGCGCGCCCTCGCCAACCGGAAGGTCCCCTACTTCCGCCGCCACATCGGCTCGGTGTTCCAGGACTTCCGCCTGCTGCCGTCGAAGACGGTGTACCAGAACGTCGCCTTCACCTTGCAGGTCACGGGTTCGTCCCGGGGATTCATCCAGCAGGCGGTGCCCGAGGCGTTGGCCCTCGTCGGTCTCGACGGCAAGCAGAAGCGCATGCCGCACGAGCTGTCGGGTGGAGAGCAGCAGCGCGTCGCGATCGCCCGCGCGCTCGTCAACCGTCCGCAGATCCTGCTCGCCGACGAGCCCACCGGAAACCTCGACCCGGCGACCTCCGTCGGCATCATGCAGCTGCTGGCCCGCATCAACGCCGGTGGCACCACGGTGCTGATGGCGACGCACGAGGCCGGCTTCGTCGACCAGATGCAGCGCCGCGTGATCGAGCTGAAGGACGGCGTCATGGTGCGCGACGAGATCCACGGCGGGTACGGCGACACCTCGAACATCCCCCGTCTGGCACCGGAGGAGGTGCGTGGCGCGGCCGCGGCCGCCGCGCTCACCGCGGTGCAGGAGGTGCAGCGGCAGACCGCGGACCTCTCGGTCGTGCGCGCCGCCCTCGTCGGCGAACTCGACGCGCAGCGCCGCGCCGCGGCATCCGGCCCGTCCCGAGATGCGGCGCCCTCGACGGCTCCGTCGTCCGAGCCGTCGTCCGAGCCGTCGCGCACCCATCCGACCGCTTCCGCGCTGCCGGCGCCCGCTGCACAGGACCAGACCGCCGCGCAGCCCCACGCCGCCGCGCAGCCGTCCGTCACCACGCCGAACCGCGACGACGAGTCGGTCGACGCCCCCGCCGCGCCGGGCACCCGCCCGATCGTCCTCCCCGCCGTCGACGTCGCGGAGCTGGGGGTCGCCGATCGCCTGGGACTCTCGGATGCCGATGACGAGGAAGTGGGGCCGACCTCATGAGAATCGGTCTGATCCTCACCGAGGCCCTCGTCGGCCTGCGCCGCAACCTGTCGATGGTCATCTCGGTCGTGCTCGTCACCTTCGTGTCGCTGACCTTCGTCGGCGCCGCCATCCTCATGCAGTCCCAGATCGGCGTGATGCGCGGGTACTGGAGCGAGCGTGCGCAGGTCGCGGTGTACATGTGCTCGTCGGTGTCGGTGGCGGACACCTGCGTCGACGGGGCCGCGAGCGAGGAACAGGTGCAGTCCGTGCGCGATCAGCTCGAGGGCGATGCGCTCGCCCCCCTGATCAGCTCGATGACCTTCGACTCGCGGGAAGACACCTACGCCAAGCTCGTCGATCAACTCGGCGAGGATCAGGCGAGCGTGCTCACCCCCGACCAGGCGTTCGAGGTGTTCTTCGTCACGATGAAGGACCCCTCGCAGTCGACCGTCATCTACGAGGCGTTCAACGGGCAGATCGGCGTCGAGCAGGTGAAGGACCAGCTGCAGTATCTCGAACCGCTGTTCTCCGCACTCACCGTCGCCACGTACATCGCCGTCGGCATCGCGGTGCTCATGCTCATCGCGGCGACCCTGCTCATCGCCACGACCATCCGACTGTCGGCCTACGCGCGGCGCAAGGAGATCGGCATCATGCGCCTCGTCGGCGCGTCGAACCGTTTCATCCAGACGCCGTTCGTGCTCGAGGGCGTGTTCGCGGCGCTGCTGGGATCGGCGCTCGCGAGCGCCGCCATCGTCGCCGGCGTGCACTTCGGGGTGAACGGATACCTGCGTGGGCGGGTGCCGTTCATCACCACCTGGATCGGCATGCAGGACGCGGCGTGGGTCGTACCCGTGCTGATCGGGATTGGTGTGGTGCTCGCGGCACTGTCGGCCGGTTTCGCGATCCGGCGGTGGCTGCGCACCTGATCGGGAGGGTCCGGCGTCGACCGACCTGTTCGACGGACGGTATGCTGTAAGGCTGCTGTGCGCCCGCACGGCACGGATCAGGAGAGCATCATGCCCAGGGAACGCGGGGAGAAGGTCATCGCGACCAATCGTCGCGCACGTCACGACTACAACATCGAGAAGTCGTACGAGGCGGGGATGGTGCTCACCGGCACCGAGGTCAAGTCGCTGCGCCAGGGGCGGGCGAACCTGTCCGACGGCTACGCGTTCGTCAAGGGCAACGAGGTATTCCTCGACGCCGTGCACATCCCCGAGTACTCCCAGGGGCACTGGACGAATCACTCGGCGAAGCGCATCCGCAAGCTGCTGCTGCACCGCGAGGAGATCGCGAAGCTCGCGCACGCGGTCTCGGCCGGCGGGTACACCCTGATCCCGCTGAAGCTGTACTTCTCCGACGGGCGCGCCAAGGTCGAGATCGCCTTGGCGAAGGGAAAGCGCGAGTACGACAAGCGCCAGACCCTTCGCGAGCGGCAGGACACGCGCGAGGCCGAACGGGCCATGCGCCTGCGCAACCGCGTCGGGGAGTAACCGGGCGGGCTCTCAGAGCTGCGGCGTGAACCCGAACACGCGCCCGAGGAAGGCCAGCTCCCGCTGCAGGGAGTCGACGATGGTCTCCCCGCGACGGAAGCCGTGGCCCTCCTCCGGGTAGAGCACATACTCGTGGTCGACGCCGCGACGCGCGAGAGCGTCGCGGATCGCCTCCGACTGCGAAGGCGGCACGACCCGGTCCTCGCCGCCCTGCAGCAGCAGCACCGGTACGTCGATGCGGTCGGCGTTCTGCAGGGGCGATCTCTCGACATACAGCTGCTCCGCCTCGGGCAGCGGACCGACGAGGCCGTCGATGTAGTGCCGCTCGAAGTCGGGGGAGTCGGTGACCAGCATCCGCAGGTCGGTGACCCCGTAGCGCGAGATCCCGGCGGCGAAGGTGCCGCCGCGCGTCAGCGCCGAGAGCACCGTCCATCCGCCGGCGGACCCGCCGCGGATCGCCAGGCGGGCGGGGTCGGCGAGTCCCGCGTCGACGAGGCCCCGGGCGGCGGCGATGACGTCGTCGACGTCGACCACGCCCCACTGTCCGAGCAGTCGCTCCCGGTACGCGCGGCCATAGCCGGTGGAGCCGCCGTAGTTGACGTCGAGCACGCCGATGCCCCGGCTCGTGTAAAACGCGATCGCCGCCGAGGCCGCGCCGGTCACGTGCGCGGTCGGCCCCCCGTGCACGAGCACGACGTAGGGCGGGTGCTCGCCGGCCGGAGCGGTCGCGTCGGGATGGGCCGGGGCGTAGGCGAACGCGTGCACGGTGCCGTGCGCGCCGTCGACCGTCAGGGGCCGAGCGGGAGGCATCCAAGCCGGATCGACCGACTCGCCGCCGCGCACGGTGACGACCTGCCGGGTATCGACATCGACGCACCAGACACCGGATGCCGTGGCCGAGCCGTTGCCGGTGACGAGCACGAGCGATCCGGTCGCATCCTCGATGCTGACGTGTCCGTCGCAGGGGAGGGGAAGCCGTTCGACGCCGTCGGGACCCGCGACCACGACCTCGTCGCGTCCGTTCGTGCGCACCGCGACGACCCGTCCGTCGGCGAGCGGTCGGTACCAGCGGTTTCCGAGCACCCACAGTCCGTACCCGGTGTCGGCATCCGATGCGTCGAGGGCGTCGAGCGCGCGGGCCGCGCCACGCGGTCGCACACCGTCGAGGTCGAGGCGGTGCAGCGTCCAGCGTCCGGTGGGATCGTCGGCGAACACCAGTGCCGTGTCGTCGAGCCACTCCGGTTGCAGGGCCGCGCGCGTGGGAGCATCCGTCGTCTCGCCGGAGGCGAGGTCGCGGACGCGCAGGGTCGCCGCGTCCCACGGCATCCGTCGGCCGTCCCACTGCACCCACGCCAGGCCCGTGCCGTCCGGGGAGAGGGAGGGGTGGGCGAAGAACTCCGGCCCCTCGACGAGGCGGGCGACGGCTTCGTCGTCGTCGGCGGCCGTGCCATCTGTGGGGATCTCGACGATCGCCCGCCGGTGCGGCTCGACGGACAGGTCCTCGCGCACCGCGAGCAGGCGCCCGCGGTGCAGGCGCAGACCGCCGTGCGCGGGGCCGGACGACGTCAGGGGCGCGGGCTCCGCACCGCGCCGTGCGCGGTAGACGCGCTGATCGGCGGCGTGGACGAAGTACAGCACGCCGTCGGCGTCGGCGGTCCACGCGCCGCCGCCGTACTCGTGCACGCGCGAGCGCGCGCTCCACGGCGAGGCGAGCACCTCGTCGCCGAGCGAGGAGCGCACCGACATGCGTCCGCCCTCGCCCGGCACCGACTCGCCCCACCAGATCTCCTCGCCCACGAAGCGCGCGCCGTCGAGGCGCGGAGACGCCGCCGCGACGGATGACGCGGTGAAGGGGGAGGGCCAGGAACCGAAGGGAGACGCCATGTTCCGAGCCTAGGCGTCTCGCTCGGAGCATCCGCCGACACACGGCGTCACAGAGCGTGCGCGTGCGGGGCGCGGTGTTCTACCTTCGTGGAAACGCCCGGCCCGCCGCGGCGTGGAGCGACAGCCGAGCCCGGCACCCGCCCGCGAATGATGCCCCGTCTGCGTCGTGCGCGGCCCCCGGCCCGCCCTGTCCCCAGGAGAAGAGATGTCCCTCGTGACTCCGCCCCCCGGCACGTCCCGCGTGCCGTTCTCCTTCGAGCTCTACCCGCCCCGGTCGGCGTCGAGCGAGGAGGCGCTGCACGACACCGTGCGGCACCTTGCCGCAGCCGGACCCGACTTCCTCTCGGTGACCTACGGTGCCGGCGGATCGAGCGGAGGACGCTCCCTCGAGGTGCTGCGCTTCATCCGCGAGCACACCGACGTCGAGCCGCTGGCGCACCTCACGTGCGTCGGGAACACCTATGCCGGGGCCGCGAAGCTGATCCGCGAATTCCTCGACGCCGGCATCCTGAGCTTCCTCGCGCTCCGCGGCGACCCGCCCGCCGGACAGACCGAGGGGTACCTCGGCGATCTCGAGAGTGCCGCGCAACTCGTGCAGCTCATCGACCGCGTGCAGGCCGAACGCGCCCCCTACGAGGAGGCGCCGGTGCCCGGCCTCCCCGGTGCAGCGCGGGTCGACCCCCGCCGCCGGGCGAGCATCGCCGTCGCCGCGTTCCCGAAGGGGCACCCGCGCGCCACGCATCGCACGCAGGACGTCGAGGCCCTGTTGGCGAAGCAGGCCGCCGGGGCGACCTTCGCGATCACGCAGCTGTTCTTCCACGCCGACGACTACCTGGCGTTCGTCGAGCGCGCGCGTGCTGGCGGAGTGGTCATCCCCATCCTCCCCGGCATCATGCCGATCACGTCGCCCGCTCGACTCGCCCGCGTGCTCGAACTCACCGGCGAAGACCTGCCGGGCGAGCTGTCGATCGCCCTCGAGGTCGAGCCGACGCCCGAGGGGCGCCGCGAGATCGGCATCGACTGGGCCGCACGACTTGCCCGCGAGGTCGTGGCGGGCGGCGCGCCCGGCGTGCACCTCTACGCCTTCAACCAGCACGAAACCGTTCTCACCGTCCTCGCCGAGGCCGGCATCCTCCCGGCCCTGCGCCGATAGACCCCGCCGAAAGGAACAACAATGACCGCATTCCCCGAGGGCACGATCCTGGGATACCCCCGCATCGGCCGGCGCCGCGAGCTCAAGAAGGCCGTCGAGGCGTTCTGGGCCGGTCGCATCGACGAGCAGGAGCTGGAGCGCACCGCGGCCGACCTGCGCGGCGCGACCCGCGAGCGCCTCGCCGCACTCGGGCTCGGCCGCGAAGACTCTTCCATCCCCGAGTCGTTCTCGTACTACGACCAGGTGCTCGACGCCGCCGTCACGGTGGGCGCCATCCCCGCCCGCTTCGACGATCTGCGGGACGCCGACGGCACGATCGGTCTGCCGGCCTACTTCACGGTGGCGCGCGGCGAGGGCGAGCGCGCCCCGCTCGAGATGACGAAGTGGTTCGACTCCAACTACCACTACCTGGTGCCCGAGATCGGTCCCGAGACGGAGTTCTCGCTCGCGTCCGACCGTCTGGTGCGGCAGGTGGCGGAGGCCGCCGCGGCGGGCTATGTGACGCGCCCCACGGTCGTCGGGCCGGTCACGCTGCTCGCGCTGGCGAAGGCATCGGACGACGCTCCGGAGGGCTTCGATCCGCTCTCCCGCCTCGACGACCTGCTGCCGGTGTACGTCGACCTGCTCGCCCGGTTCCGCGACGCGGGGGCGGCGTGGGTGCAGCTCGACGAGCCGGCGCTCGTCAGCGAGTCCCTCCCCGCGACCGTCGAGCAGCTGTCCGCCGCAGCGGAGCGGGCGCTCGCGGTGCTCGGCGGGGCGTCGCACCGACCGGCGATCCTCGTCGCGGCACCCTACGCCGACCTGGGCGCCGTCTTCCCCGTGATCGCCGCGGCTCCGGTCGAGGCGATCGCGGTCGACCTCGTGCGTGGCGGCGTGCCGACCACGGCGCCCGGGCTCGCCGACAAGGTCCTCGTCGGCGGCGTCGTCGACGGCCACAACATCTGGCGCGGCGACCTCTCGGCCGCCTTCGACCGTCTGGAGGAGCTGCGCGGACTGGGCGCCGCCGCCGTCGCGGCATCCCCCTCGACCTCGCTGCTCCACGTGCCGCACGATGTCGCCGACGAGTCGGCGCTCGATGCGCGGCTCGTGCCGTGGCTCGCGTTCGCCGACCAGAAGGTCGAGCAGGTCGTCGTCCTCGCCCGCGGTCTCACCGCGGGCCGCGAGGCGATCGCGGATGCCCTCGACGAGGCATCCGCGGCCCTGGCCGACCGGCTGTCGGCTCCCGGCGTGCGCGACGGCGCGGTGCGTCAGCGGGCGCTCGCGGATGCCGACTTCGCCCGCGTCTCGTACGCCGAGCGCGAGAGTGCGCAGGAGGTGCTGGGGCTCCCCGCCCTCCCGCTGACGACGATCGGTTCGTTCCCGCAGACCCCCGACATCCGTCGCGCGCGGGCGCGGTTCACCCGGGGCGAGATCCCCGCCGAGGACTACGACGACTTCCTGCGCCGCGAGGTGGCGAGCGTCGTCTCCCTGCAGGAGGACCTGGGGCTCGACGTGCTGGTGCACGGCGAGCCGGAGCGCAACGACATGGTGCAGTACTTCGCCGAGAACCTCGATGGCTTCGCCGTGACCGAGAACGGCTGGGTGCAGTCCTACGGTTCGCGGGCGACCCGCCCCTCGATCCTCTGGGGCGATGTCTCGCGTCCGGCACCGATCACCGTGGACTGGTCGTCGTTCGCCCAGTCGCTCACGACGAAGCACATGAAGGGGATGCTCACGGGACCGGTGACGATCCTCGCCTGGTCGTTCGTGCGCGACGACCAGCCGCTCGGCGAGACCGCGAACCAGGTGGCGCTGGCGCTGCGCGACGAGATCGCGGACCTCGAGGCGGCGGGCATCGCGATCATCCAGGTCGACGAGCCCGCGCTGCGCGAGCTGCTTCCGCTCAAGGCGGCCGACCAGCCGGCCTACCTCGACTGGTCGGTGGCGTCGTTCCGTCTCGCCACCGGCGGTGCGGCCGCCGCCACGCAGATCCACACGCACCTGTGTTACTCCGAGTTCGGTGTGGTGATCGACGCGATCCGTGCGCTCGACGCCGACGTCACGTCGATCGAGGCCGCACGGAGCCGCATGGAGGTCGTCGCCGACATCGCCGAGGTCGGCTTCGACCACGGCATCGGCCCGGGCGTGTACGACATCCACTCGCCGCGGGTGCCCGGTGTCGATGAGGTCGAGGCGCTGCTGCGCCGCGCCGTCGAGGCGATCCCGACGCGCCAGCTCTGGGTGAACCCGGACTGCGGACTGAAGACCCGCGGTTACGACGAGACGACGCAGTCGCTGCGCAACATCGTCGAAGCGACGCGGCGCGTCCGCGAGGACGTGTCGATCGCGGTCTGACGCGACGCGCACGGTCCCGCCCCCACGCACGACGACAGAGCCGCCCTCCCGATCCGGGAGGGCGGCTCTCTTCTCGTGTCAGGTGGGATGCCGTCAGACGGCGCGCAGCACCGCGACGACTTTGCCCAGCACCACGGCCTCGTCGCCGAGGATCGGCTCGAAGGCCGAGTTGCGGGGGAGCAGCCAGGTGTGGCCGTCGCGGCGGCGGAAGGTCTTCACGGTCGCCTCGCCGTCGAGCATGGCGGCGACGATCTCGCCGTTCTCGGCCGTGTGCTGCGAGCGCACGACCACCCAGTCCCCGTCGCAGATCGCGGCGTCGATCATCGACTCGCCCGACACCTTGAGCATGAACAGGTCGCCCTTGCCCACGAGCTGACGGGGGAGGGGGAAGATCTCCTCGACCTGCTGATCGGCGGTGATCGGCACTCCGGCGGCGATCCGGCCGACGAGGGGCACGAGGGCCGCGTCGCCCACGGGGGTGGCGACGTCGGCGGGGTTCTCGGTCGACGTGCCGGGAAGGTCGATGAGAACCTCCATCGCCCGGGTCTTGCCCGGGTCGCGGCGGAGGTAGCCGCTGAGCTCGAGCTGCCCGAGCTGGTGGGTGACGCTCGAGAGCGACTTGAGCCCGACCGCATCCCCGATCTCGCGCATGCTCGGCGGGTAGCCCTGCTGCGCGATCGACGCCTGGATGACCTCGAGGATCGCCATCTGCTTCGCGCTGAGGTTCTTGCGACGGCGCGTGCGCGTGACCTCGGAATCGGGGGCGGCGATGTCGCTCATGGTGCTCCTTCGAAGCGCGGATCCGGGCGTCCCGTCGCAATGTCGGTGGCCCGTGATGGTCTGTCGTTATCGAAACCGTATCCGAGAGGACGACGGATCTGGAAGATCTGTTCGAGCGTGTCGACGAATCCGTGCGAACCGGTTCGAAGAAAGCTTGACAGATGTTCGAATTCGAAGATACCTTCGGAACGTAGCTTCGCACCCGCCCCTCCCGGCCGAGTGGCGGATGCGAACGCTACGCCAACGTGGTCATCGCCTGCGGGTGATGACGAACTCCGGTCACCGGAGAGAGGCAGAGGAGACAGACATGAGCACGATCACCTTCCCCACCGCACCCGTCCTCCCGACCGGCGCCACACGGCTCCGTCTCACGACGCGCGGTCGCCGCGTGCTGCTCGCCCTCGCCGCCCTCCCGCTCGCCGGCGGAATCGCCTTCGCTGCGCTCAGCGGCGGCAACGCCCTCGCCTCGAACGAGGCCCCCGCGGCCTCGGTCAGCTTCGAGACGGTGACCGTCATGCCCGGCGACACGCTCTGGTCGATCGCGGCCGAGATCGCGCCGACCGCCGACCCGCGCGAGGTCATCGGCGAGATCACCCGCCTCAACATGCTGCAGGGCGGCGTGCTGCAGATCGGCCAGGAACTGTCCATCCCCACGGCCTACGCGGGCTGAGGCTCCCTCGCGTCGGCCTAGCATGGAGGGGTGACTTCTTCACTCGACGACCTGCCGCTCCGCGACGATCTCCGAGGCCTCACCCCGTACGGGGCTCCGCAAGCGCCGCTCCCCATCGCCCTGAACGTCAACGAGAACACGCATCCGGTTCCCGACCAGGTGGCGAGCGACATCCTCGATGACATCGCCGTGGCTCTGCGCGACGTCAACCGTTATCCCGATCGCGAGTTCACCGCGCTTCGCGAGGGCTTCGCGGAGTACCTGGGGCACGGCCTCGAGGCCTCGCAGATCTGGGCGGGCAACGGATCCAACGAGGTCCTGCAGCACATCCTCCAGGCGTTCGCCGGTCCCGGACGCACGGTCTTCAGCTTCGCCCCGACGTACTCCATGTACCCGCTGCTCGCGCAGGGCACCGGTGCGCGGTGGGTGGCGGGTCGGCGTCAGCCCGACTACACGCTCACCCCCGACGAGGTCGTCGCCCAGATCGAGCAGGTCGACCCCGACGTCGTGCTGCTCTGCGCCCCCAACAATCCGACGGGCACGCCCCTCGGCCTCGACGTCGTCGAAGCGGTCTACGAGGCCACCCGCGGTGTGGTGGTCGTCGACGAGGCGTATCAGGAGTTCGCGCCGCACGACGCTCCGTCCGCGCTCACGCTTCTCGACGGACGTCCGCGTCTCGCGGTGTCGCGCACCATGAGCAAGGCGTTCGCCTTCGCGGGTGCGCGTGTCGGCTACCTCGCCGCCGACCCCGCGTTCATCGATGCTCTCCGTCTCGTGCGCCTGCCCTACCACCTCAGCGCACTCACGCAGGCGGCCGCCTCGGCCGCCCTCCGCAACGCCGACGTGATGCTCGGCATGGTCGACGAGATCGTCGGGCAGCGCGACCGCATCTCGGCGACGCTCGAGGCGCTCGGCTACACCCCCCACGAGTCATGGTCGAACTTCGTGCTCTTCGGAGGCGTGGCTGACCCGAAGCGCACGTGGCAGGAGTTGTACGACCGTGGCGTGCTGATCCGCGACGTCGGCATCCCCGGTCATCTGCGTGTCACGGCCGGCACCGAGGCCGAGACCACCGCGTTCCTCGACGCCCTGGCCTCGATAGGATCGGAGTCATGAGCACCCCCGCCTCGACCCCGCGCACCGCGCGCCGCGTGCGCAGCACGTCGGAGTCCACCGTCGAGATCGAGCTGAACCTCGACGGCACCGGAGAGAGCCGCATCGACACGTCTGTGCCGTTCTTCGACCACATGCTCACGGCCTTCGCCAAGCACTCGCTCACCGATCTCACGGTGCGGGCGTCGGGCGACACCGCCATCGACGCGCACCACACCGTCGAGGACATTTCGATCGTGCTGGGGCAGGCGATTCGAGAGGCGCTCGGCGACAAGGCCGGCATCTCGCGGTACGGCGACGCGCTCGTGCCGCTCGATGAGGCGCTGGCGCAGGCGGTCGTCGACATCTCGGGCCGCCCGTACCTCGTGCACGAGGGTGAGCCTGCCGGCTTCGAGCACCACCTGATCGGCGGCCACTTCACGGGTTCGCTCGTGCGCCACACGTTCGAGGCGATCGCATTCAACGCCGCCCTCACCGTGCACGTCCGGGTGCTGGGCGGGCGCGACCCGCACCACATCGCCGAGGCCGAGTACAAGGCGTTCGCCCGTGCCTTCCGTCAGGCCAAGGCCCTCGATCCGCTCGTGCAGGGCATCCCGTCGACGAAGGGCGCGCTGTGAGCCGCGCACCCCGCGTCGCGGTGTTCGACTACGAGTCGGGCAACGTGCACTCCGCCGTGAAGGCGCTCGTCGCCGCGGGGGCGGACGCGGTTCTCACTCGCGACCGTGCCGAAGCCATGGAGGCCGACGGACTCGTCGTACCCGGTGTGGGCGCATTCGCCGCGGTCCGCGACGCGCTGCGCGCGCACGGCGGCGACGAGATCATCGGTCGACGGCTCGCCGGAGGCCGCCCCGTGCTCGGCATCTGCGTGGGCATGCAGGTGCTCTTCGAGCACGGCGTCGAGCGAGGGCAGGATGCCGCGGGGCTGGGGGAGTGGCCGGGGGCCGTCACCGAGCTCAACGCGCCCGTGCTCCCGCACATGGGGTGGAACACCGTCGCGCCCGGCGGCGACAGCATCCTCTTCGACGGCATCGAAGACGAGCGCTTCTACTTCGTGCACTCCTACGCGGCGCAGAAGTGGGAGCTCGACGTCATCCCGCCGTTCCCGCAGCCCGTCCTCACCTGGACGACCTACGGCGACCCGTTCCTCGCCGCCGTCGAGAACGGACCGCTCTCGGCGACGCAGTTCCACCCCGAGAAGTCCGGCGAGGCGGGCATCCAGCTCCTCCGCAACTGGACCCGGAGCCTCTGAGGTCCCGGCGCGTCACGCGTTTTGGGGCGCGCGCCACCGCAGAGTACCCTCGATTCTCGTGCCCGTAACGGGTGCGGAACCCCCTCACCCAAGGACCCCATGAACGACTTCGCGCAGTCCCCCTCCCTCACCCTGCTCCCGGCGGTCGATGTCGCCGGCGGCAAGGCCGTGCGCCTCACGCAGGGCGAGGCCGGCACCGAGACCAGCTACGGCGACCCGGTCGACGCGGCAGGGGAGTGGGTGTCGCAGGGCGCGCAGTGGATCCACCTCGTCGACCTCGACGCGGCGTTCGGCCGTGGCACGAACGCCCCGATCCTGCGCAAGGTGATCAAGCAGTTCCGCGGCGTCTCGATCGAGCTCTCCGGCGGCATCCGCGACGATGCCACGCTCGAGGCCGCTCTCGAGAGCGGGGCCACGCGCATCAACCTCGGCACGGCCGCGCTCGAGAACCCCGAGTGGGCCGCCGACGTCATCAGCCGCTTCGGCGAGGCGATCGCCGTCGGACTCGACGTGCGGGGAACGACCCTCGCGGCCCGCGGTTGGACGAAGGAGGGCGGCGACCTCTGGGAGGTGCTCGATCGCCTGGAGGATGCCGGATGCAGCCGTTACGTCGTGACCGACGTGACGAAGGACGGCACGCTGCGCGGCCCGAACCTCGAGCTGCTGCGCGAGGTCACCGCCCGCACTCCCAAGCCGGTGGTCGCCTCCGGCGGGATCTCGAGCCTCGATGACATCGCCGCGCTCCGTGAGCTCGTGCCGCTCGGCGTCGAGGGTGCGATCGTGGGCAAGGCCCTGTACGCCGGTGCGTTCACGCTGGCCGAGGCGCTGGATGTCGCCGGCGACTGACGACACGGGCGCCGCGAGCGGCCGTCACGAGCACGGCCCCGGTGACCACGGGTCTCCCGCATCGGGCGATTCCGCGGGCGTGCCCTGGGCGGGCCGCAGCTTCGAGGCGAACCCGCACGCCGCCGACGACGGCACGGCCGACCCCGCCCTGCTCGCCGCCCTGCAGCGCTTCCGCGCCGGCGAGGGCTCGCAGGCCGAGGTCGTCGACGCCTTCCGGCACGCCCGAGTGCTCATCCCGCTGATCGCGGAGAAGGGCGAGGAGGGCGTCGCGCCGAGCGGGCTGGCGGTGGACAAGACGCAGGAGCTCTCGATCGTCACGGTCGCGGCGCCGGACGGACGACGCGTGCAACCGGTGTTCTCGTCGGTCGACACCATGCGCCTCTGGGATCCGCTCGCGCGGCCCATCCCCGTCGAGGCGCTGCGCGCCGCCCTCGCGGCCTCCGCCGAAGACACCGACCTCATCGTGCTCGACCCGACGGCCGAGACCGAGTTCGTCATCCGCCGCCCGGCCGTGTGGGCGGTCGCCCAGGGGCTGCCGTGGGAGCCGAGCTTCCTCTCGCCGGAGGTGTTCGCGGCTCTGCAGGAGAGCGTGGCGCACGAGCTGGCGGTGATCGACGTGTCGGTCGCCCCCGGTGATCCCGACGCCCGCCTGCGGGGACCGGAACTGGTCGTCGTGCTCGAACTGGTCGACGGTCTCGAGCGCGAGGTGCTCGACGCCGTGCTGGCGCGGCTCGCGCAGCGCTGGGCATCCGACGACCGCATCGCCGTGCTCGCCGACTCTCTCACCGTGAAGCTCCGCCGCAGCGCCTGAGACTGCCGCAGCTACTCTCTTGAGGTCGAACGGTCGACCGGCTAGCGTGGCGATGCCGCCGCGAGTGAGCATCGGGAGGGGCCCGCGAAGCGGGAGGGTCCCCGCTCTGCGAACGAAGGCGGCGTCGCCACGCTCGCGCGAAGGAGCTAGTTGACCGGCCCCGTCCACTTCTCGCCCGGTCCCTTGCCGATCGGGTCGGGGATGACGGAGGCCTCGCGGAAGGCCAGCTGGAGCGAACGCAGGCCGTCGCGCAGCGAGCGCGCGTGCATGTCGCTGATCTCGGGGGCGCCCGCGGTGATGAGACCGGCGAGGGCGTTGATGAGCTTGCGGGCCTCGTCGAGGTCGAGCTGCGCCGCGGCGTCCGGCTCGTCGGCGAGACCGAGTTTGACGGCGGCGGCGCTCATGAGGTGCACCGCGGCGGTGGTGATGACCTCGACGGCCGGCACATCGGCGATGTCGCGGACGGCCGACGATGCGGCCTCCTCCTGTCGTGCCCAACGCTCCTCGCGCTCGTGGTCCGCCGCGTGGGATTCCTGGTTCGTCACTTCGCCTTGCCTTCTGTTAGACTGTGTCGGGCTCCGGAGCGTCATGCTCCGGTACGAAAGAGGATTCACTTCCCACCCGCGCTTGCCGTTCCAGGCTACCGGGTCTTGCACTCCACCGGATCCGTTCCAGAAACGGACCGGTTGTCAGGGTGCGGAGCCGGCATCTGGACGCCGGCGGGTGGGACGACTCCGAATTCGCTCGGGATGCTGACAGCATCCCGGTGGCCGAATCCCCACGTCTAAGGAGTTCCGCATCAGCGATCCCCGCACCAATGAGCGCATCCGCGTCCCCGAGGTCCGCCTCGTCGGCCCCGCGGGTGAGCAGATCGGCGTCGTCCGCATCGAGGCGGCGCTGCGCCTTGCGCAGGAGGCCGACCTCGACCTCGTCGAGGTCGCCCCCAACTCGAAGCCGCCCGTGGTCAAGATCATGGACTACGGCAAGTTCAAGTACGAGGCTGCCCAGAAGGACAAGGAAGCGCGCCGCAACCAGGCGAACACCGTCCTCAAGGAGGTCCGCTTCCGTCTGAAGATCGAGGCGCACGACTACACGACCAAGCTCAAGCGCGCCGAGGGCTTCCTCAAGGCGGGCGACAAGGTCAAGGCGATGATCCTCTTCCGCGGTCGCGAGCAGTCGCGCCCGGAGCAGGGTGTGCGTCTGCTGCGCAAGTTCGCCGAGGACGTCGCCGAGCTCGGAACGGTCGAGTCGAACCCGACCATCGACGGCCGCAACATGGTGATGGTCGTCGCTCCGCTCAAGAGCAAGTCCGAGGCCAAGCAGGAGCAGAACGCCGCTCGCGACGCGCAGCGCGCCGCGAACAAGCAGGCCGCCCGCGAAGCCAAGGGCGACACCGAGGCTCCGGCCCCGGCCGCCGCGGAGTGATCCGCCCCACAGACTCCCGCACTGCGGGTTGACACCGTCGCCTGAGAAGGCGCCATACGAAGGAAGAGAAGATGCCGAAGCAGAAGACCCACTCGGGTGCGAAGAAGCGCTTCAAGATCACCGGCAGCGGAAAGCTGAAGAAGCAGCAGGCCGGCATGCGCCACAACCTCGAGCACAAGTCGAGCCGCCGCACCCGCCGCCTCAACCAGGACCAGGTTCTGTCGAAGGCAGACGCCAAGGTCGCGAACAAGCTTCTCGGTCGCTGACGCGCCGACGCACGAATAGGAACACAGGAAAATGGCAAGAGTCAAGCGGGCGGTCAACGCCCACAAGAAGCGTCGGGTCATCCTCGAGCGCGCCTCCGGCTACCGCGGTCAGCGTTCGCGCCTCTACCGCAAGGCCAAGGAACAGGTCATCCACTCCCTGGTCTACTCGTACCGGGACCGTCGCAAGCGCAAGGGTGACTTCCGTCGTCTGTGGATCCAGCGCATCAACGCTGCGGCCCGTCAGAACGGCATCACGTACAACCGCTTCATCCAGGGCCTCGGCCTGGCCGGCGTGACGGTCGACCGTCGCATGCTCGCCGACCTCGCGGTCAACGACGCGGCGACGTTCACGACGCTCGTCGAGACGGCCAAGAAGGCTCTGCCTTCCGACGTCAACGCGCCGAAGTCGGCCGCGTAAGCAGCTGCACACCACGATGGGCGTCCTCCTCCGGGAGGGCGCCCATCGTCGTTCCCGGCGCTGTCGTCGCCGGGAACGTGCCGTCTCCTCCTACACTGAGAGACGTGCTGGAGAACCCCCGTTCCCCCCGAGTCCGTGCCGTCGCCAAGCTGACGAAGCGCAGCGCGCGCACCGAGACCGGGCTGTTCCTCCTCGAGGGCCCTCAGGCCGTGCGAGAGGCGTTGACGTACCGCCCCGAGGCCATCGCCGAGATCTTCGCGACGCCGGCGGGGTGGGAGAAGCATCCCGACATCCGGGCGAAGGCGGCGGATGCCGACATCGCCGTCGAACACGTCACCGAGTACGTGCTCAACGCCATGGCCGACACGGTGACGCCCCAGGGGCTGGTCGCCGTCGTGCAGCAGACGCCGAGCTCGGTGCGCGATGTGTTTGCCGGCTCGCCCCGTCTCGTCGCGATCTGCCACGAGGTTCGCGATCCGGGCAACCTGGGCACGATCATCCGCGCGGCCGACGCGTCGGGAGCGGATGCCGTCGTGCTCACCGGCCACACGGTCGACCCGTACAACCCGAAGGTCGTGCGCGCGACGACCGGCTCGCTGTTCCACCTGCCCGTGTCGGTCGGCGGTGAGCTGCCCGATGTGCTGGCCCGCGCGGGGGAGGCCGGGCTGCGGGTGCTCGCGGCAGACGTGAAGGGCGACGACCTGCTCGCCGCCCGGGCCGGCGGCGTGCTGGCGGAGCCCACGGCCTGGCTGTTCGGCAACGAGGCTCGCGGACTCGAAGACGACGCCCTCGAGCTCGCCGATCGGGTGCTGCGTCTGCCCATCTTCGGCCGGGCCGAGTCGCTCAACCTCGCGACCGCGGCGAGCGTCTGCCTGTACGAGAGCGCATTCGCGCAGCGGGCCGCCGCCCAGGGCTGACGACGCGCAGCCACCTACGCCTCCCGGCCGGGGGCGCGGCTCCTCGGCTGGTAGTTTTGCACCCTGCCGGTCATCGGCGACCGAGAGAGAGGACCGGGATGCGCATCCTGATCGTGGAGGACGACGACCGCGTCGCCGCGGCGCTCGATGCGTTCCTCGCCCGGTCCGGGTACGCGACGGTCCGCGCCTCCGACGGCGTCGAGGCGATGCAGATGCTCGGGGCCGACACCGAGGTGGTGCTGCTCGACCTCGGCCTGCCCGACGTCGACGGCATCGACCTCTGCCGGCGCATCCGCGGGCGCTCCGAGGTGCCGATCGTGATCGTGACCGCGCGCAGCCAGGTCGCGGAGCGCATCAAGGGGCTGCGCGCCGGAGCCGACGACTTCGTCGTGAAGCCGTACGACGTGCACGAGCTGCTGGCGCGCATCGAGGCCGTGACGCGCCGGAACCGTCCGGTGCGCCCCGAGTCGGACGGACTCGTGACGATCCAGGCGGGTGCCGTCGAGATCGACCTCGTGACCCGGCAGGTGCGCATCGAGGGTTCGGTCGTCGAGCTGACGCCGAAGGAGTTCGACATCGTCGCCGTGCTGGCCCGGTATCCGGGAGTGGCCGTGCCGAAAGACCGTCTCATCCGCGAGGTGTGGAACACCGACTGGCGCGGGTTCGCGCACTCGCTGGAAGTGCACGTGGGCGCCATCCGCAAGAAGACCGGCACCCACCGCATCATCGACACGGTCCGCGGAGTCGGCTACCGGCTCGTGGGTTCGTGAGCCATGCGCACGCGTCTCGTCGTCGTGTTCCTCGTGCCGCTCGTCGCCATCCTGCTCTCCCTCGGCGGTGCGGCCGGATGGAGCGCGTCGCGCAGCATCCAGCAGGCGGTGTTCACGCAGCAGCTCGGTGACCTCGGATACTTCGTGACGAGCGCGAGGCAGGCCCTGCGCACCGACACACGGGCCGTCGTCGAGGGGGAGGTGCGGCGCTTCTCCGATGTCTACGGCATCGACGTCGCGGTCTTCGACCTCGCGGGGTCGGTGTGGGCGTCCGGCGGGGGAGACGAGCGCGTGCTCACCGACGGCGAGGCCGAACAGCTGCGACTGGCTCTGTCCGGGCGGCGCGCCGAGGCCCCGGAGGCCGTGTTCCCGTGGGAGTTCTCGGAGACCACCATGGTCGAGCCGGTCTTCGACGACGGCGACGTGATCGGCGCGGTGATGATCTCGACACCGGTGGATGCCCCGCGCACCGCGATCCTGCAGCAGCTCCTGATCCTCGGGGCGGTGGGTGTGGTGTCGGTGGCCCTGGGCGTGCTCCTCGTCGTGCGGCTCGCGGGGTGGGTGCTGGCTCCCGTGCGGCGACTCGACGAGGCGATGGCCGCGATCGAGCGCGGCGAGATGGACGCGCGGGTGGTCGATGACACCGGCCCGCCGGAGCTGCGCCGCGTGACGCGGGTGTTCAACGGGATGGCCGGGGAGATCGAGCGCGTGCTCGCCCGCCAGCAGGAGTTCGCGCTCAACGCCTCGCACGAGCTGCGGAATCCGCTCAACGCCCTCCTGCTGCGCGTCGAGCATCTCGCGACCGGGCTCGATGACGACTGGCGCGATGATGTGGAGGAGACGCGTGAAGAGGGGCGTCGCATGACCCGCATCCTCGAGACGCTGCTCGGGTTGGCGCGCGGTGGCCGCGCCGACTCGCTGCTCGCCGCCGTCGACCTGTCGACCCTGGTCGAACGGCGGGTGGATGCCTGGCGCGAGGTGGCGGGCCCGCGCGGCATCTCGTTCCATCGCTCCGGCCCGGCGGGGGTGATGTGCGTGACGGATCGCACCATCGTCGAGAGCGCCCTCGACGCCGTGATCGACAACGCGGTGAAATTCTCCCCGTCCGGCGGGGTCATCGAGCTGTCCGTGGAGGAGGACGGCGAGGTGCGGCGCCTCGGCGTGCGCGACCACGGCCCGGGTCTCTCGCCCGACGAGGTGGCCTCCGCGACCGAGAGGTTCTGGCGCAGTTCGGCGACCGACGAGACGCCGGGTTCCGGACTGGGCCTCGCCATCGCGACCGACCTGCTGGAATCCGTCGGGGGAGAGCTGCGGGTGTCGAGTCCGGCGGACGGCGGACTCCGTGTCACGCTCAGCGTGCGGAACGGGGTGTTCGAGTGACGGTGCGGAGGCGGATGCGGGGGCTGACCGCGGCGGTCATGGCGCTGCTCATGGTCGTCGCCGTGAGCGGATGCGCTCCCCGCGCGTCGGAGTGGGGCGACGTTCCCGCGGTCATCGCGGGCGGCAGCGCCACCGGGGTCTACTACGACTACGGCAGCCGTCTGGCCGATGAGCTGTCGGATGCGCTCGATGTCGACGCGTCTGTGGAGGAGACCGAGGGCTCGGTCGACAACCTGCGTCGTGTCGCCGACGGCGAGGCGCTGCTCGGCTTCGCCCAGGGCGATGCCGCGGCCGACGCGGTGGCCGGTCGCGGCGCGTTCCCCGAGCCGCTGGACATCCGTGCCGCCGCGCGGCTGTACGACGAATACGTGCACGTCGTCGTGCGGCAGGATGCCGAGATCGCGGGCATCGACGACCTCGCCGGGAGGGTGGTGTCGCTGGGGGCGGTCGGCTCGGGCGTGAACGTGATCGCGACCCGCATCCTTACCGCGGCCGATGTCGACCCCGACGCGGTGGGCAACCCGCAGCTCGACCTGCGCGAATCGATCGATGCCCTGCAGCACGGCGAGATCGACGGGTTCTTCTGGGTCGGAGGTCTGCCGACCCCCGGTATCGAGGACCTCTCGACCGAGGTGCCGCTGCGCCTCCTGCCGATCGAGCAGGAGTGGGTCAACGCGGTGAACGCGGAGTACTCCGACGCGTACCGCTCGTCGGACTTCCCCGCGGGGGTCTACGGCCTCGACTCCTCGGTGCCCACCATGGCGGTGCCCAACTACCTCGTCGTCGCTGCGGATGCTCCGGATGCGGTCGTGCGCGACGTCCTGGAGGTGCTGTTCGAGGCGCGCACCCGGATGGCGGCGGAGCTCCCGGTCGCCGCGCTGCTCGGTCGGCGGCAGGCCATCTTCACCGAGCCGGTCGAGCTGCATCCCGGCGCCGTCGAGTACTACCGTGACGAGCGCGGCTGAGGGCCGCGCGGCGGCGCATCCGACCGCCCCGGTAACACCCGTGTTACGACCCTCAAGAAATCCTCAAGAAGTCTGACACCGCTGGGGCGCTCTGGGATCGTGAGGTCGTCGCGCACGATTCGACGACGAACAATGATGCCCGTGGGGACGGGTGGCGCGCATACTGAACCCACCGGGGACGAACCCCGATCGAGCATTGCCGACGACCTGGCGAGTTTGGAGAGAACATGACCGGTCAGCCCCTTGTCGTGGTCGAGAACGTGCAGAAGCACTATGGAGACTTCCAGGCCCTCACCGACATCGACCTCGCGGTCAACGCCGGCGAGGTCGTGGTGGTGATCGGCCCGTCCGGGTCGGGCAAGTCCACTCTGTGCCGCACCATCAACCGCCTCGAGACGATCACCAGCGGCAGCATCCGCATCGACGGCAAGGAGCTGCCCGCCGAGGGTCGCGGCCTCGCGACGCTGCGCGCCGACGTCGGGATGGTCTTCCAGTCGTTCAACCTGTTCGCCCACCTCACGATCCTCGAGAACGTGACGCTCGGGCCGATCAAGGTGCGCGGTCTCAAGAAGGCCGACGCCGAGCGCGAAGCGATGGAACTGCTCGAGCGCGTCGGCGTGGCGAAGCAGGCGTCGAAGCTCCCCGCGCAGCTCTCCGGCGGCCAGCAGCAGCGCGTCGCCATCGCGCGGGCCCTCGCGATGCACCCGAAGGTGATGCTCTTCGACGAGCCCACCAGCGCCCTCGACCCCGAGATGATCAACGAGGTCCTCGACGTGATGGTGGAGCTCGCCCAGGAGGGCATGACGATGATCGTCGTCACGCACGAGATGGGCTTCGCCCGCAAGGCGGCCGACCGGGTGGTGTTCATGGCCGACGGGCGGATCGTCGAGGAGGCCACGCCCGAGGAGTTCTTCACCCACCCCAAGAGCGATCGTGCGAAGGACTTCCTCTCGAAGCTCCTGACCCACTGATCATCCACAGACCCGCACCACACAGCACATCAAGGAGATGCACATGCGACGCACACGCACACTGGCAGGGATCGGGATCGCGGCGGCCGCGCTGCTCGCGCTGACCGCCTGCAACAGCGGCACCCCGTCGAACCCCGGCGGCGACGCCGGCGGTGACGAGGGCGAGGACAGCACCTGGTTCGAGGTCGCCTCCGACGTCACCGTCGACGACAGCCCCACGTTCGAGCGCATCACCGACCGCGACAAGGTCGTCGTCGGTGTCAAGGAGGACCAGCCCGGTCTCGGCTACCTCGACGTCACGTCGGGCGAGCGCACCGGCTTCGACGTCGACATCGCGCGCTGGATCGCCGCGTCGCTCGGCTACGACGAGGACAAGATCGAGTTCAAGCCGATCGCCTCCGCCAACCGCGAGCAGGCGATCGTGAACGGCGACATCGACTACTACGTCGGCACCTACTCGATCAACGACAAGCGCAAGGAGCAGATCGACTTCGCCGGCCCGTACTTCATCACCGGCCAGGGCCTGCTCGTCGCGGCCGACGCCGACGAGGCCGACAAGCTCGAGGACTTCAACGGCAAGACCGTCTGCTCGGCGACCGGCTCGACGCCGATCCAGAACATCAAGGCGAACTTCCCCGACATCAAGACCCAGGAGTACGACCTGTACTCCGCCTGCGTGCAGGACCTGATCGACGGCAAGGTCGACGCGGTCACCACCGACCAGGCCATTCTGATCGGCTACGCGGCGCAGTACCCGGAGGACGTGAAGGTCACCGGCGGGCTCTTCACCGAGGAGCGCTACGGCGTGGGCCTCGAGAAGGGCGATGACGCACTGCGTGCGCACATCAACGACCTCTTCACCGAGAACCCCGACATCTGGCAGGCGATCTTCGACAAGAACCTCGGTTCGAGTGGCATCGAGGTCGAGCAGCCCGAGGTCGACGCGTACTGATCTGATCCCGTCATGGGCGGCCTCCGACGAGGGGGCCGCCCATGACCTCCGGAAGAAGGGGAGGGTGGCGTGGACGTCATCTTCGGCAATCTCGACCTGTGGGGACAGGCGATCGGCAACACGCTGCTCGTCTTCGCCATCGGCGGGATCATCGCCCTCGTGCTGGGCATCATCGTGGGCGCCATGCGCGTCTCGCCCATCCCGATCGCGCGCGGTGTGGGCACCGCATACGTCAACATCGTGCGCAACACCCCGCTCACGCTCGTCTTCTTCTTCTTCGTGTTCGGGTACCCGCAGCTCGGCCTCCCCGAGCTGTCGAACCTCACCCTCGGCATCCTCGCCATCGGCATCTACACGGCGACCTACGTCGCCGAGGTGCTGCGCGCCGGCATCAACACGGTGCCGGTGGGGCAGGCCGAGGCGGCCCGCGCGATCGGGCTGCCGTTCGGCCAGGTCATGACCCTCGTGGTCCTCCCGCAGGCCTTCCGCTCGGTCGTCCCGCCGATGATGAGCGTGTTCATCGCGCTGCTGAAGAACACCACCGTCGCCGCAGGCTTCTCGGTCGCCGAACTCGCCGCGCTGCGGTCGACGGTCAACGACTCGGCCGACCGGCCGGGCAACCCGATGGAGGTGCTGCTCTGGGTGGCAGTCGTCTTCGTCGTCCTCGTGCTGCTGATGAGCGCCGTGCAGCGCCATCTCGAGAACCGATGGAGGATCGCGCGATGACTTCCGTGCTCTACGACGTCCCCGGTCCCCGGGCGATCGCCCGCAACCGCATCCTCGCCGTCGTCACCATCCTCGTGGTGCTCGCCGCCATCGGCTTCATCGTCTTCCGCATGGTCGAGACCGGGCAGTTCTCGGCCGAGAAGTGGTACGTCTTCACCTTCGCGAACGTGTGGATGGGCATCGTCAAGGCCCTCGGAAACACCCTCGCGGCGTTCGCCCTCGCCGCCGTGCTGAGCCTGGTGCTCGGTTTCGTGCTGGCGATCGGCCGCCTGTCCGATCACGCCTGGGTGCGGGTGCCCGTCACGGTCGTCACCGAGCTCTTCCGAGCCGTCCCGGTGCTGGTGTTCATGATGCTGCTGTACTACGGCCTGCCCGTCGTCGGCGTGAAGATGGAGCCCTACTGGGCCGTCGTCATCGCCCTCATGGCCTACAACGGCTCCGTGCTCGCCGAGGTCATCCGCGCCGGTGTCGAGTCCCTGCCCAAGGGCCAGAAGGAGGCCGGCTACGCGATCGGTCTGCGCAAGAGCGGAGTCATGCGGCTCATCCTCCTGCCGCAGGCCATCCGCGCGATGCTGCCGGTCGTCGTCGCTCAGCTGGTGGTCACCATGAAAGACACGGCGCTCGGGTTCATCATCACGTACCCCGAGCTGCTATACTACGCCAAGCAGCTGACGTCGCAGCAGGGGCGCCCGATCCTGCAGTCGGCCTTCGTCATCGGCGGCATCTACATCGTGCTGTGCCTCATCCTCGCGGGCATCGCGAAGTGGGTCGAGGTGCGCACGCGTCGCTCGACCAAGGTGCGCGGCATCGATGCTGCCGTGGGCCCCGACCCGCGCACGCACGAGGACGGCACGAACACCGAGCTCATCGCCCTGCAGCGCGGGGTGGGCAAGTACGACGGCACCAGCACCGGCGGGTGAGCGGGGGCGGGGGTCCGCTCCCGCCACCTCGCGCCGGTAGACTCGATTCTCGTGTCCGAGACTCCAGAAATCACCCCGGAAGCGGTCGAGCAGGCCGTCGCCGCCGCACTCGCGGCGATCGCCGCAGCCGCCGACACGGCCGAGCTGAAGGCAGCCCGAGCCGCGCACGTCGCGGACGGCTCGCCGCTCGCCGTTCTCAACGCCTCGATGCGTCAGGTCGCGCCGGCCGACAAGGCCGCGTTCGGCAAGCTCATCGGCCAGGGCCGTGGGCGGGTCACTCAGGCGCTGGCCGCCAAGGAGGCCGAGCTCGAGGCCGCCGAGGTCGCCGCCCGTCTCGAGGCCGAGCGCGTCGACATCACCGCCGTGCCGTCGCGCGCGCGGGTGGGCGCCCGGCATCCGCTCTCGCTCCTGCAGGATCAGGTCTGCGACATCTTCGTCGGCATGGGATGGGAGATCGCGGAGGGGCCCGAGCTCGAGCACGAGTGGTTCAACTTCGACGCCCTCAACTTCGACGTCGACCACCCCGCTCGCCAGGAGCAGGACACGTTCTACGTCGACCCCACCTCCCGCCATCTGGTGATGCGCACGCACACGAGCCCCGTGCAGGTGCGTTCGATGCTCGACCGCGAGCTCCCGATCTACGTGCTGTGTCCCGGACGCGTCTACCGCACCGACGAGTTCGACGCGACGCACCTGCCCGTCTTCACGCAGTTCGAGGGTCTCGTCATCGACAAGGGCATCACGATGGCGCACCTCAAGGGCACCCTCGACCACTTCGCCAAGCAGCTCTTCGGGCCCGAGGCGAAGACACGGTTCCGCACGAACTACTTCCCCTTCACCGAGCCCTCCGCCGAGCTCGACCTCTGGCACCCGACCTTCAGGGGCGGCGCGCGCTGGATCGAGTGGGGTGGGTGCGGCATGGTCAACCCCAACGTGCTGCGCGCCGCGGGGATCGACCCCGAGGTCTACAGCGGGTTCGCGTTCGGTATGGGGATCGAGCGCGGGCTGATGTTCCGCAGCGATGTGCAGGACATGCGCGACATGGCCGAGGGCGATGTCCGTTTCAGCGAGCAGTACGGGATGGTGGTGTGATGCGCGTCCCGCTTTCGTGGTTGCGTGAGTTCGTCGATGTGGCAGCGGATGCCACGCCCGAGGATGTCCTCGCGGCGCTGGTGACCGTCGGCTTCGAGGAGGAGGACGTCCACCGCTTCGAGATCACCGGGCCGGTGGTCGTCGGACAGGTCGTGTCGCTCGAGCCCGAGCCGCAGTCGAACGGCAAGACCATCAACTGGTGCCAGGTCGACGTCGGTGAGGCGAACGGCGGCGTGCGCGGCATCGTGTGCGGCGCGCACAACTTCGTCGCCGGCGACAAGGTCGTCGTGACGCTGCCGGGAGCCGTGCTGCCCGGGCCGTTCCCGATCGCCGCCCGCAAGACCTACGGTCACGTCTCCGACGGCATGATCGCCTCGGCGCGCGAGCTCGGCCTCGGCGACGAGCACGACGGCATCCTCGTGCTGAGCGCCCTCGGCATCGACGCTCCCGTCGGCACCGACGCCATCGCGCTGCTCGGGCTCGATGACGTCGCGGTCGACATCAACGTCACCCCCGACCGCGGCTATGCGTTCTCGGTGCGCGGTGTCGCCCGCGAGTACTCGCACGCCACGGGGGCAGCGTTCCGCGACCCCGCCGACCGTGACTTCGCCGACCTCCAGCCCGGCAGCGGTCGCACGACGATCGTCGACGACCGTGCACCCGTGCGCGGACGCGTCGGGGCGAGCGAGTTCGTGACCCGTGTCGTGCGCGACGTCGATCCCTCGCGGCCGACCCCGCCCTGGATGGTCGCGCGCCTCTCGCTCGCGGGCATGCGCTCGCTCGGCGTGCTCATCGACATCACGAACTACGTCATGCTCGAGCTCGGTCAGCCGCTGCACGGCTACGACCTCGACCGGTTGACCGGCGGCATCACCGTGCGCCGAGCCGAGCCGGGCGAGAAGCTCACGACCCTCGACGGGCAGGAGCGCACGCTCGACGGCGAAGACCTGCTCATCACCGACGAGTCGGGCCCCATCGGCCTCGCCGGGGTCATGGGCGGCGGGACCACCGAGATGAGCGGGGCCACCCGCAATGTGCTCATCGAGGCCGCGACGTTCGACCCGACGACGATCGCCCGCACCGCGCGCCGCCACAAGCTGCCCAGCGAGGCATCCAAGCGCTTCGAACGCGGCGTCGACCCGCTCGTGCCGTTCGTGGCCGCGCGGCGCGCGGCCGACCTCATGGTCGACCTCGCCGGCGGCACGCTCACCGACGAAGGCGGGGCGCTGTTCGCCGAGGTGTTCGTGGCCGACATCGAGCTCCCGACCGGGTTCGTCGAGGGACTCATCGGAGTCGACTACTCGACCGACGAGATCGTCGGCGCGCTCGAGACGATCGGTGCCGAGGTCGAGGAATCCGACGCGGGCTGGAACGTCATCCCGCCCACCTGGCGGCCCGACCTCACCGACAAGTGGACGCTGGCCGAGGAGGTCGCGCGCATCCACGGGCTCGACCGCATCCCGTCCGTTCTGCCCACGCCCCCCTCCGGCCGCGGGCTCACCGCGCACCAGCAGGGTCGTCGCCGGGTGGCCGATGCCCTCGCCGCCGCCGGATTCGTCGAGACGCCCGCGTTCCCGTTCACGACCCAGGCGCAGAACGATCTGCACGGCTCGCCGTCGGGGGAGGCTCTGCCGAGCATCCGTCTGGCGAACCCGCTCGACGGCCAGGTGCCGTTCCTTCGCCGCTCGCTGATCCCCGGGCTGCTGCAGACCGCTCACCGCAACATCGCTCGCGGCCTCACCGACCTCTTGATCTTCGAGACCGGATCGGTGTTCCTCCCCGTCGAGGGCGAGACCTATGGCACCGACGACGTGCCCCCGCTCGGCGAGCGCCCCTCCGACGAGACGCTGGCCGCGTTGAACGCGTCGATCCCGCCGCAGAACCGCCATGTGGCGGCGCTGCTCACCGGCAACGTTACGCCGCGACAGCCCGGGCGAGCGGCCGAGGCAGCCGACCTGTCGGCCGCGCTCGACGCCGTGCGCGTGATCGGGGTGGCCGCGGGCGTCGAGATCGACGTCGTGCAGACCCGGCGCGCGGCGCTGCACCCCGGCCGTGCGGGAGAGCTGCGTGTCGGCGACACCGTCGTCGGGTACGTCGGCGAACTGCATCCGTCGGTGTCGGCCGACGCCGACCTGCCGGGACGCGCGATCGTGTTCGAACTCGATCTCGACCTCGTCCTCGCGCTCGCGGGGGACCGGATCGTCGCGGCGTCGCTGTCGACCTTCCCGGCCGCGACGCAGGACGTGTCTGTGACGCTCGACGCGGAGGTTCCCGCCGCCGACGTGCGGGCGGCCCTCGCCGAGGGCGCCGGTGCGCTCCTGGAGTCGGTGCGGCTGGTCGACGACTACCGCGGAGAGGGCGTGCCCGAGGGGGCGAAGAGCCTCACCTTCGCGCTGCGTTTCCGTGCGGACGACCGCACGCTCACGGCTGCGGAGGCGACCGAGGCGAAGCTCGCCGGCGTTGCAGTCGCCGCGGAGCGGTTCGGAGCCGCGCTCCGCGACTGAGGTCGGTCACCACATCGCTCGAAGGGGCGTCGCGCGTCCTGCGCGGCGCCCCTTCTCGTTGCCCGGCTGCCGCTCCGGTACGCGCCTGGCGCTTCTGCTCCGAAGTTATCCACATGCCCTCTTTGCGTCGACAGGCAGTGCATTAGTGTCTTCGAATGAGGGCGCGAGAATGGCTCGCACCCACGTTCGGAGGGTGGTCCTGATGGCCAACATGAAGCTCAGCTACGACGAGATGGATGCTTCCGCGAAGGACCTGGATGCGGGGCGTGAGGAGATCACGCAGAAGCTGCAGAGCATGCAGGTGAAGATCCAGGGGCTGGTTGCGTCGGGGTTCGTGACGGATCAGGCGTCGGGCAAGTTCAACGACGCGTACTCGCGGTACACGACCAGTGCGAACTCGGTGATCGCGCAGCTGACGGAGATCTCGGCGTTCATCTCGGGCACGGCGAACGCCGGTCGCGAGTTCGACGCGCAGATCGCCTCGAAGATCAACTGATCCGATTCGGCTCGTGACACGAGCGGGCCCGGCGGTGCGGTCGAACCTGCACCCCGGACCCGCCCGCCACGGAGGGAGCGAGAACCGATGAAGGTCGATTACGGAACGCTGGAGACAGCGGCCTCGGCACTGAACACTGCGGCGTCGGTCGTGTCGTCGGAGAGCAGCGTGCCGACGGATCTGGGCTCGGGTGCAACAGGGCCGGATGGCGCTCACAGCGGGGGAGTGACCGAGCGCGGGACGACGGCGACCGCGATGCGAGACCTCATGGTCGCGCAGAGCAAAGCGTGCACCGAACTCATCGCGCTGTTCCGACTGTTCGACGCGCAGATCGCGTCGCAGATCCCGGAGGGGTGAGGGGGAGACATGACGGCAGGAGATGCCGCACTGGCCGGTGACGCCGGCGACGTGCGAGACGTGGGGTCGGACCTTCGGGGGCGGATGTTCGGCACCGACGTCGGCGCCAAGCTCTACGAGGCGATCGCCGGCTTCGGTCAACAGTCCGGTAACGCGGTCAGCATCGACCGCCGCTGACGTTGGAGGAAGTCGAATGAGTTCCCGTGGTCAGCGGGCGAGCCTCGCCACGACGTGGGCTGTTCTGGCCTCGATGGGCTTGTCGGGGTGTGCATTGAGCGCGGAAGAAAGGATCACCGTGCAGGAAGAGCAGTTGGCGTCGTTCATCGATCGAGCGGATGCGTGGGGTGCGGACATCGTCGCGCAGATCCCAGAGGACGAGATCGAACTGCTGTCGGATGTGGCCGGAGGGTCGCGGGGAGCGAACGGATACGAGCAGTGGCCGCGTTACTACTACTTCGACCAGATTGTCGTCCTGCATCCGAACGGTCCGCGTTCGCCTACGCAGGTCGCCGATGACCTGGAGCCGTGGCTCGAGGAACAGGGGTGGGAGCGGTCGACCGAAGGCGAATTCCCGCCGGGCGAGGAGAGCTTCGAGAGGGACTACTTCCGAGATGGCTATCACCTGGCCCTAGAGATCTACACCGTCGAACCGCCCCAGGCTCAGTCGCTGCAGATCGTGATCGTGACACCGACCACCGATCCCGGACGGAGCTTCGATGAGTGAGCATACGGACATCGAATCCGGCCGAGGAGAGGACGGTCCGAGCATTGGACGGGTCGTGGCCTTCGTCGTCTGCGCGATCGTCCCGGTGGTGGTCGCGGTGCCGATGACCATCCTCGGACGATTCCTCGGCTACGCGGGTCTGGTCACGACACAGTCGGACGCCGTCTTCGTGCTGTTCCTTTCGATCGCCTCGGGTGGCCCGAGCGTGCTCGCGCTCGTGTCGATCGTCTGGGGTGCCCAGCGGCTCATCAGCGAACGCGCGGCGCCCTTCGCGATACCGCTGCTCGGCGCGCTGGCGATGCCCGTCCTGTATTTCGTCTGCGCCATGGTCCTCGCGTCATGAGCCAGCGGGATGCTCGCGCTCGCAATTGCCGCGTACGACATCGCGCAGGCAATGCCAGGCGGCGACTCTCCGTTCTCTCGGCGTTGACCGTCGGGACGGCCGTCCTGTCCGGGTGCGGAATGAGCGCGGATGAGCGCATCGCCGTGCAGGAGGAGCAGCTGGCGTCGTTCATCGAGCAGGCGGATGCCTGGGGTAAGCAGATCACTAGTCAGGTGGCGGACGAAGAGGTCGACCTGGTGTCAGATGCGGGCGGGAGCCGGGGTGCCCAGGAGTATGCGCAGTGGCCGCGCTACTACTACTTCGCTCGTACCGTCGTGCTTCGGCCCGATGGGCTACGCACACCGACGCAGGTGGCGGACGATCTTGAGCCTTGGCTCGAGAAGCAGGGGTGGGAGCGCAACGAGGGGCAGGAATTTCCGGCGTACGGGGACAGCTTCGAGCGCTACTACTCTCGCGGAGAGTACGGACTCACGTTGCAGGTGTATACAGAGCCGCCCCCGGCGGGCGCAGTCCATCGACATCACGATCGTGACGCCGACGACCGACCCCGGACGGAGCTTCGATGAGTGAGCCGACGACGTCCGTTCGCTCCCGCGGGGAGCGCACCCGCGACATCCTCGGTTTCCTGTTCTTCGCAGCCTGCGCGCTGGTACCGGTGGTGGTGGCCATGCACATGACGGTGCTCGGCCGCTTCCTCAGCTACGGAGGGCTCACCACGTCGCAACCCGATGCCGTGTTCTTCGCGCTCCTCGCGACGGCTATCCACGGCCCGACCCTCATCGCGATGGGGTCCATCGTGGGGGGAGTGCAGCGCTACCTCGCCGGGCGCCGCGGGGCCTTCGCCGTCCCCCTGCTGGGCGCGGCGTCCATTCCCGTTCTGTACGGCATCTGCGGCGCGCTGATCGCCGCGTGAGCGTCGGTCCTAGCGCGACGGCCAGTGCCAGCTCGGTCGTTCCAACGGCAGCTGGTCGCGCACGCGCGTGCCGAAACCCTCCGACTCGAGTTCCACGACCTCGCCACCGGCGCGCGCGAGGGCGGCGCGCAGGCTCGCCGAGTGCGTGACGACGATCACCTGGGTCTGGGTCGCCGCTTCGGCGAGCAGTGCTCCGAGCGGCGCGATGAGGCTCTCATGCAGGCTGGCCTCCGGCTCGTTCAGGACGAGCAGCGGGGGCGGATCGGCGGGAAGCAGCGCCGCCGTGAGCAGAAGGAAGCGCAGGGTGCCGTCGGAGAGCTCGGAGGCGTCGAGCGGGCGAAGCAGCCCCGGCTGCTGCATCTGCACTCGGAACGACCCGTCCGCCGCCGACACGTGCACGCGCGACCCGGGGAACGCGCGATCGACGGCCCCGTCCAACGGTGCACCCCTTCCGGCCTCCGTCGTCGTGGCCCAGACCGCCGCGAGGTCATGGCCGTCGTCGCTGAGCCAGCGCGTCCGCGTACCGATCTGCGGCAGACGCGCCGGCGCCTCCGCATCCGTGCGGAAGTGGTCGTAGAAGCGCCACGACGCGATGCGGTGGCGCAACGACACCGTCTCCCACAGCGCTGAGCCTTCGGCGAGGTCCAACAGCACGCTCTGCCCCGGACCCATGGCCTGCGTCGACGATTCCCACCCGTCGTCTCCGCGCACGCGCACCCCTCCGCGCTGACGATCGATGATGAGGGTGCCCGGGCGGGCGAAGGGACCGGTGAAGACCTGTTCGCGCTTGATCTCGGGGTCGCGCGAGAACAGGCTGCGCTGGTCGGTTTGCGGCAGACCGAGATCGATGATGTACCCCAGCTCGTCGGAGGCGACGCCCAGCCGAACCGAGACCGGCCGCGTCCGCACCGTGCCCTGAGCCCCCGCTCCCTGGGGCGTCTCCGGGCCCGCCCACAGCACGCTGTCGAGCCCGCCCTCCCGAGCGATCGCCGACACCGCGCGACCATGTCCGGTCTCGGCGAGCAGTCGCAGCGCCCGATACAGGTTCGACTTGCCCGTGCCGTTCGCGCCCGTGATCACAGTGAGCGGATGCAGCGGCACCACCACGTCGACGAGGGAACGGTATCCGGCGACGGCGAGGGTGGTGAGCATGCGGCCCATCGTGCCAGAGGCATCCGACACGATGCCCTGAGCGAACGCGCTTCCCGCTGACGGCCGATGCTGCTGTCATGGACGGATGGCCCGCATGCTCATCCTCGGCGGCACCGGCTGGTTGTCGCGCCGCGTCGCCCACCACGCCCTCGCCGACGGGTGGGAGGTCACGTGCCTCGCCCGAGGTACCCGTCCCGCCCCCGACGGCGCCGTGCTGGTCGAGGCGGATCGCGACGATCCCGACGCCTACGCCGACCTGACGGGTGCATGGGACCACGTGGTCGACGTCTCCTCTCACGCCACCCCGGTCGCCGCGGCGGTCGAGGCTCTGGGCGACCGGGCGGCGCGATGGACGTATGTGTCGTCGGCCTCCGTCTACGCCGATGACGCGACCCGCGGTGCCGACGAATCTGCTGCCCGGCATCCGGCCGCCGCCCCCGGCGACGCCTACGACTACGGTGCCCAGAAGGTGGCTGCCGAGGATTCTGTGATCGCCACGGTCGGCGACAAGGCCCTCATCGTGCGGCCGGGGCTGATCGGCGGCCCCGGTGACCCGAGCGACCGCTTCGGCTACTGGCCCGCCGCCTTCGCCCGCGCCGCGACCGGCGACGTGCTGACGCCGAGCCTGACCGGTCGCGATGCGCAGGTGATCGACGTCGACGATCTCGCGGCGTACATCGTGCGATCCTCGGCCACCGGGCCCGTCACGGCTGTCGGCCACCCGCACGCGCTCGCCGACGTGCTCGACGAGGCACGTCGCGCCGCCGGCCACTCGGGCCGCCTCGTCGAAGCCTCGGACGACGCGTTGCGCGCGTCAGGTGTGGAGTACTGGGCGGGGGAGAGGTCGCTCCCGCTCTGGCTGCCCGACGACATGCCCGGCTTCATGAGCCGTTCGAACGCGCGGTACCTCGCCACGGGCGGAACCCTCCGACCGCTGGTCGAGACGATCGCCCGCACCCTGGCCGACGAGCGCGCCCGGGGCCTCGACCGACCGCGTCGCGCCGGTCTCTCCCGCCGCGACGAGGAGGCGATCCTCGCGGCGCTCGCCGCAGGGATGTGACGTGAGGGATTTGCGGATGCTCCGCGCCCCGCGCTATCGTCGCGACATGCCTTCGGCCGCATCCGCCTTCTCGACGCTCGCTCCGAGCGTCGTTCCGGTGCGCCGACGCCGTCGCGACCGCCGACGTTAGGCGACCCCGCGCTCCTGCCTGCCGATGACGGCTTCCGGCGGTCGAGCACCGGTGTCGCCGCCCCGGTCCCCGACAGCCCCGACCGTTAAGGTAGAAGCATGACGTACTCCGTCGCCGTCTCCGGCGCATCCGGCTATGCGGGCGGCGAGATCCTCCGCCTCCTCGCGGCCCACCCCGACATCGAGATCCGCACCGTCACCGCGCATTCGAACGCCGGACAGCCTCTCGTCGAGCACCAGCCGCACCTCCGCTCGCTCGCACACCTCACGCTGCAGGACACCACTCCCGAGGTGCTGTCCGGTCACGACATCGTCGTGCTCGCGCTCCCGCACGGCCAGTCGGGGCAGTACACCGACGCCCTCGGCGAGACGCCCCTCGTCATCGACGCGGGAGCCGACCACCGCCTCACCTCGCAGGACTCCTGGGATGCCTTCTACGGCGGCCATTTCCACGAACCGTGGACGTACGGCGTCCCGGAACTGCTCGTCGACGGGCGCAAGCAGCGCGAACACCTGCGCGGGGCGTCGCGCATCGCCGCTCCCGGATGCAACGCCTCGACCGTGAGCCTCAGTCTCGCGCCTGGCGTCGCCGCCGGGGTCATCGACCCGTCCGACATCGTCTCGGTCCTCGCCGTCGGCCCCTCCGGCGCGGGCAAGAGCCTCAAGACGAACCTGCTCGCCAGCGAGATCCTCGGCAGCGCGAACCCGTATGCAGTCGGCGGAACGCACCGGCACATCCCCGAGATCCGCCAGGCGCTCGCCGCCGCGGGCGCTCCCGCCGAGAGCATCCGCATCTCGTTCACTCCCGTGCTCGTACCGATGGCCCGCGGCATCCTCGCCACGTCGACCGCCCCGATCACCGCGGGGGCGACGGATGCCCAGATCCGCGACGCGTGGCAGCAGGCGTACGGTGACGAGACGTTCGTGCAGCTGCTCCCCGCCGGATCCTTCCCACGCACCGCCGACGTCGTCGGAGCGAACACCGCCCTGCTCGGCCTCGCGATCGATCGTGACGCCAACCGCGTCACCGTCGTCACCGCGGTCGACAACCTCGTCAAGGGAACCGCGGGCGCGGCCGTCCAGTCCATGAACATCGCGCTCGGCCTCCCTGAGGACCGCGCCCTCTCAGTGAACGGAGTCGCCCCGTGAGCGTCACCGCCCCCGCAGGCTTCGAAGCGGCCGGAGTCGCCGCCGGACTCAAGACCACCGGCAAGCCCGATGTCGCCGTGGTCGTCAACCGCGGTCCGCGCAAGGTCGGTGCCGCGGTCTTCACGAGCAACCGTGCCAAGGCCAACCCCGTCATCTGGTCGCAGCAGGTGATCGCCGACCGCATCGTCGAGGCCGTGGTGCTCAACTCGGGCGGCGCGAACTGCTTCACCGGGAGCTTCGGCTTCCAGACCACGCATCAGACCGCCGAGCGGGCCGCTGAGCTCCTCGGTATCGGCGCGGGCGATGTGCTCGTCTGCTCGACCGGACTCATCGGCACGGGCGACGAGGTGTTCCGGCAGAAGGTGCTGACCGGCACCGCCGACGCCATCGCCGCGCTGTCGTCCGACGGCGGTGACGACGCGGCCGCCGCGATCATGACCACGGACACCGTCGCGAAGACGGCCGTCGCGCACGGCGATGGATGGACCATCGGCGGTATGGCGAAGGGCGCGGGGATGCTCGCGCCCGGGCTCGCGACCATGCTGGTCGTGCTCACGACCGACGCCGACCTCGACCCGCTCGAAGCCGACGCGGCACTGCGCGCCGCCACCGGCACGACGTTCGACCGGCTGGACTCCGACGGCTGCATGTCGACCAACGACCAGGTCACCCTCCTCGCCAACGGCGCGAGCGGCGTGCGCCCCGACCTCGGCGCATTCCGCGATGCCCTCGTGTCGCTCTGCCAGGAGCTCGCGGTCCAGCTGCAGGGCGACGCGGAGGGCGCCAGCCACGACATCACCATCGAGGTGCGCGGCGCGGTCTCCGAGACGGACGCTGTCGAGGTCGGCCGGTCGGTCGCCCGCAACAACCTCTTCAAGGCGGCCATCTTCGGCAACGACCCGAACTGGGGTCGGGTGCTCGCCGCCATCGGCACGACGTCGGCGCAGTTCGACCCGTACGACGTCGACGTCTCGATGAACGGCGTGCGCGTCTGCACCGCGGGCGGACCGGATCGCCCCCGGGAGGAGGTCGATCTCACGCCGCGCGCCACGAAGGTCGAGATCGACCTGCGTGTGGGCGAGGCATCCGCCGTCATCCTCACCAACGACCTCACCCACGACTACGTGCACGAGAACAGCGCCTACGCCTCATGACCGACATCCAGGACACGCCGGCCGAGGAGGCCGCGCAGAAGGCGACGACGCTCATCGAGTCGCTGCCGTGGCTGAAGAAGTTCCGCGACCAGATCGTCGTCGTCAAGTACGGCGGCAACGCGATGGTGTCGGAGGAGCTGCAGGATGCCTTCGCGCAGGACATCGCATATCTGCGCTACGTCGGCGTGCAGCCGGTGGTCGTGCACGGCGGCGGCCCGCAGATCTCCGACATGCTCGGACGGCTCGACATCCCGAGCGAGTTCAAGGGCGGGTACCGGGTCACGAACACCGAGGCCATCGGGGTGGTGCGCATGGTGCTGACCGGCCAGGTCAACCCGCAACTCGTCTCGAAGATCAATTCCCACGGGCCCATCGCGACCGGGCTGAGCGGTGAGGACGCGGGGCTCTTCGGCGGCCGCCGACGCGGCGTCATGGTCGACGGCGAGGAGATCGACCTGGGGCGGGTGGGAGACGTCGTGGAGGTCGACCCCACGCCGGTGATTGACCACCTCACCGCCGGGCGCATCCCCGTCGTGTCGAGCATCGCGCCCGACCTCGACAATCCAGGGCACTCGCTCAACGTCAACGCGGATGCCGCGGCCGCCGCACTGGCCGTCGCGCTCGGCGCGCGCAAGCTGGTGATCCTCACGGACGTGCCGGGTCTCTACGCCGATTGGCCCAACCGCGACTCGCTCGTCTCGCACTTGACCTCGTCCGCACTCGTCGAGATGCTGCCGAGCCTCGAGTCGGGGATGATCCCGAAGATGCGCGCCTGCCTCGACGCCGTCGAGGGCGGGGTCGACGCCGCGGCGATCATCGACGGACGCGTGCCGCACTCGGTGCTCGTCGAGCTCTTCACCAGTAAAGGAATCGGAACGGAAGTGGTGGCAGGATGACCGTCTGGAAGCACGACGCCGAGCGTGATCTCGTGCTCAACGCGGGGGAGCGGCTGGCGCTGCTGACCCGCGGTGAGGGCTCGTACCTCTGGGACTCCGAGGGGCGACGCCACCTCGACTTCCTCGCCGGCATCGCCGTCACCTCCCTCGGGCACGCGCATCCCGTCTTCGTGGATGCCGTGTCGCGCCAGGCCGCCACCCTCGCCCACGTGTCGAACTACTTCGCCACCCCGCCGCAGCTCGCGCTCGCGGCCCGGCTCAAGCGGCTCGCCGGCGCGGGCATCGACGGCCGCGTGTTCTTCTCCAACTCGGGCGCCGAGGCGAACGAGGCCGCGTTCAAGCTGGCTCGTCTGCACGGCGGCACCGAGCGGCCGCGCATCCTCGCACTCGAGAACGGCTTCCACGGTCGCACGATGGGGTCGTTGGCGCTCACCGCGAAGCCCAGCATGCGCGCGCCCTTCGAGCCGATGCCGGGCGGCGTCGAGCACATCCCGGCAACGGTCGAGGCGCTCGAGGCGGCACTGGACGAGCGCGTCGCCGCGGTCATCGTCGAGCCGATCCAGGGCGAAGCGGGTGTGGTCGAGCTGCCCGATGGGTACCTCGCCGCGGCCCGATCGCTCACGCTCGCGCATGGCGCGCTGCTCATCGTCGACGAGATCCAGACCGGTGCCGGCCGCACCGGGGCCTGGTTCGGATTCAGCCACGAAGGCATCACCCCCGACGCGATCACCCTCGCCAAGGGCATCGGCGGCGGGTTCCCCATCGGCGCGCTCGTGACCTACGGTGCCGCGAGCGCCCTGTTCACGCCCGGCTCTCACGGCTCGACCTTCGGCGGCAATCCTCTCGCGACGGCCGTCGCAGATGCGGTGCTGGCCGAGATCGAAGACGCCGGTCTCGTCGAGAACGCCGCGCGACGCGGTGTCGAGGTGCGCGAGGCGATCGCCGACATCGGCTCGCCGTTGGTGGCCGGGGTCCGCGGAAAGGGGCTGCTCATCGGAGTCGCTCTCACCGAGCCCGTCGCGGGCGCTGTGGTCGCCGCAGCCCAGGAGCGCGGGCTGATCGTCAACGCCGCCAACCCCGAAACGGTGCGCATCGCGCCGGCTCTCACGATCGGCGACGCCGAGATCGCGGAGTTCCGCGAGCTCTTCGCCGCGACCCTCGCCGATGTCGCACAGACCCACTCCGGAAAGGTTCCCGCATGACCCGCCACCTGCTGCGTGACGATGATCTGACGCCCGCCGAGCAGGCCGAGGTGCTCGACCTCGCGATCGAACTGAAGAAGGACCGCTGGGCCGACAAGAGCCTCGCCGGGCCGCAGACCGTCGCGGTGATCTTCGACAAGTCGTCGACGCGCACCCGGGTGTCGTTCGCGGTCGGCATCGCCGACCTCGGCGGGTCGCCGCTCATCATCTCGACCGCGAGCAGCCAGTTGGGCGGCAAGGAGACCCCGTCCGACACGGCGCGCGTGCTCGAGCGCCAGGTCGCCGCGATCGTGTGGCGCACGTACGCCCAGGCGGGGCTGGAGGAGATGTCGGCCGGCACCCGGGTGCCGGTGATCAATGCGCTGTCCGACGATTTCCACCCGTGCCAGCTGCTCGCCGACCTGCTCACCATCCGCGAGCACAAGGGCGACCTGACGGGCCTCACGCTCACGTTCTTCGGCGACGGCCGCAGCAACATGGCGCACTCCTACGCACTCGCGGGGGTCACGGCGGGCATGCACGTGCGCATCGCGTCGCCCGAGGACTACGCGCCCCGCCCCGATATCGTCGAGGCGGCCGACCGCCGCGCGGCCGAGACCGGCGGTTCCATCACCCTCTACACCGACCCCGTCGAGGCCGCGGCGGGCGCCGATGTCGTCGTGACCGACACCTGGGTCTCGATGGGCAAGGAGGAGGAGAAGATCGCACGCATCCGCGATCTCGGCGGCTACAAGGTGACGTCCGAGACGATGGCGATCGCCGATCCGTCCGCCGTCTTCATCCACTGCCTTCCCGCCGACCGAGGGTACGAGGTCGACTCCGAGGTCATCGACGGGCCGCAGAGCGTCGTGTGGGACGAGGCGGAGAACCGGCTGCACGCGCAGAAGGCGCTGCTCGTCTGGCTGCTCCGCAAGAACGGGGTCGCCGCGGCACTCGAGGGGGCCGGCGCATGACCGGCTCGACGCACGACGGTACGAACGAGGGTGCGCTCTGGGGCGCCCGGTTCGCGACCGGCCCGTCGCCCGAGCTCGTGGAGCTGAGCCGATCGACGCACTTCGACTGGATCCTCGCGCCGTACGACATCGCGGGGTCGCACGCTCATGCGACGGCGCTGGAGGCGGCGGGCTACCTGGAGCCCGACGAGGCGGCCCGGATGCACGAGGGCCTGGATGCGGTCGCACGCCGTATCGCGGACGGCTCGCTGCAGGCCGCGCCCACCGACGAGGACGTGCACGGAGCCCTCGAGCAGGCGCTGATCGCCGAGCTCGGACCGGAACTCGGCGGCCGGCTCCGTGCGGGTCGCAGCCGCAACGACCAGATCGCGACGCTCGTGCGGCTGTACCTGATCGATCATGCGGCCGTCATCGCCCGCGACATCCTGCGCGTGATCGACGCGCTGGTCGCTCAGGCCGAAGCGCACCCCGAGGCCATCCTCCCCGGGCGCACCCATCTGCAGCACGCGCAGCCGGTGCTTCTCGCGCACCACCTGCAGGCGCACGGCTGGCCGCTGGTGCGCGACCTCGAGCGTCTCGTCGACTGGCGACGGCGTGCCGGCGTCTCGCCATACGGCGGCGGCGCGTTGGCGGGATCGACTCTCGGCCTCGACCCGGCGCTCGTCGCGTCGGAGCTGGGGCTCGACCGTCCGGCCGAGAACTCGCTCGACGGCACGGCCGCGCGCGACGTGGTGGCCGAGTTCGCCTTCATCACCGCCATGATCGGCGTCGATCTCTCGCGCCTGTCGGAGGAGATCATCCTTTGGAACACGCGCGAGTTCGGATTCGTCACGCTTGATGACGGCTACTCGACCGGCTCGAGCATCATGCCGCAGAAGAAGAACCCGGACATCGCCGAGCTCGCTCGCGGCAAGTCGGGTCGCCTCATCGGCAACCTGTCGGGTCTGATGGCGACGTTGAAGGGTCTTCCGCTCGCCTACAACCGCGATCTGCAGGAGGACAAGGAGCCGGTCTTCGACTCGGTGCGCACTCTCGAGGTGGTGCTGCCGGCGTTCGCGGGCATGATCGCGACGCTGCGGTTCGACACGGCCCGCATGGCGGAGCTCGCTCCGCAGGGCTTCTCGCTCGCCACCGACGTGGCGGAGTGGCTGGTGAAGCAGCGAGTGCCGTTCCGCGATGCGCACGAGATCTCGGGTGCGCTGGTCCGGGCCTGCGAGGAGCAGGGGATCGGGCTCGAGGATGCCTCGGACGAGCTGCTCGCATCGGTCTCGCCGCAGCTGTCTCCGGCGGTGCGGGAGGTGCTCTCGATCGAGGGTTCCGTCGCGTCGCGGTCGGGAGTCGGCGGCACCGCTCCCGAGCGGGTGGCCGAGCAGCGCATCGAGCTGGTCACCCGGGCGCAGTCGGCCGCGCACGCTCTCGGGCTGTGAGTCTCCGCCCGACGCCGCTCAGTGCAGGGCGGCGTCGGCGGAGGAACGCACCCAACGCGTGAACGTCACGGTGAGTCCGGCGCGTGTCGGGGCGGCGAGCAGGGGGCCGGCGGATGCCGGGAGGTCGCCGTCGAGCGGCGCGACCCGTACGAGACGCCAGCCCTCGTCGGCGGTGCGGGCCCGCACGAGCAGCGCATCCTCCCAGCGGCTCACCCGAATGGTGATCTCGTCGCCGAGCCATTCGTCGACGAAGCCGATCGACCAGTCCGATCGCCCGTCGGTGACCACGGCCCCGAGGCCGAGGTGGCCGTCGGCGAACTCGACGCCCGCCTTCACCCACTGCTCGTCGTCGACGCGGACGAACAGGCCCGCCTGATCGAATTGCCCGCTCCACGGCGCGCGGAAAGACACCTCCATCGCTTCACCCACTTCGAGGGGAGCGAGAAGGGCGTGCTCGGACTCGTGCACGAAGCCGTACGCGGTGCGTCGCCACGCGTCGCTGCCCTCGACGGCGGTCGCTTCCAGGTGGGCGCCGTCGGCGGGGTGGGCGGTCGAGGCGGGCTCGTGGGTCCAGGTTCCGGCGGACCAGGGGATGACGGTGGCAGGCATAACTCGACTATATAACCCTCACGGGCATAAATCCGACTTATGCATGATATGGTTATCCCATGGTCATCGCCGTTCTCGCCGACATCGTGGGTTCACGTCGCCTCGACGACCGCGGTTCGGCGCAGCGCATCCTCGACGAGACCATCACGAGGGTGCAGATCGACGGACCCGCGGCGGCGCAGCCGCTGACGCCCACCGTGGGTGATGAGCAGCAGGGGGTGTACCGCCGCCTCGACGACGCTCTGGTCGCGCTCCTCATGGTCCAGCTCGCGTTGCCCGACGGTCTCGCCTTCCGCTTCGGCATCGGTGTCGGGTCGGTGAGCGCCGTCGAGTCCGTCCACGGAGAGCTCGCCGACGGCCCGGGGTGGTACGCCGCACGCGCGGCGATCGACCTCGTGCACGCACGCGAGGAGCGCACCGTCCCCCGTACGCGCACCTGGATCGTCGGTGCCCCGGGGCAGGATGAGGTCATGGAGTCCACGATCGCCGTCGCCAACGCCTACCTCCTCGCGCGCGATGAGATCGTCGGCGCGATGAGCGAACGCGAGCGGCGACTCACCTACGGCCGCCTCCTCGGTCGAGGCCAGCAGGAACTCGCGGCCGAAGAGGGCATCTCGCAGCCCAGCGTCTCGAAGGCCCTGCGTGGCGCGGGCAGCGCCGCCGTGCTCGAAGGGCTGACCGCGCTCCGAGAGGGGATGCCCGCATGATCGTCGCCGCCTTCCTCCTCCTCGCCGTCGGCGCCGCCGACCTCGTGCGCCGCTTCGCACCGCGCCCCTGGATCGGATACGTCGTCGTGGCCGTGCTGCTCCTGCTCCTCGGGAGCGCCGGAGACGCGCTGCTGCCGATGCTGATCGGTCTCGTCGGCGGCGCCGCCTGGGTCTGGTGCATGCCGATCGAGCGGCGCGCCCCGCTCGGGTTCTGGCCGGCGGTGCTCCTCGCACTGGCGAGCGTGGCGGGGGTCGTCTCGGTCGGTGCTCGGGCGGATGCCGGCATCATCGGCGCCGTGTGGACCCTCCGCGCGCCGTTCGGCGAGGTGCCGTTCGATCTCGCGCTCCTTGCGCTCGGCACCGCGCTCTTCCTCCTCGAATCGTCGAACCTCGTCGTGCGGGCCGCACTCGACGGCGAGCACACCTGGCGCCCGGCCGAGCTCCTGCGCCCCGCCGAGTCCGGGGCGGCGCTCGACCCCGCAAAGGTGACGGAGTCGCTCCCGGCATCCGCACCGCCGATCCCGGCCGACGGTCGCGTCGGTTTCCAGGGTGGTCGCCTCATCGGCCCGCTCGAACGGATTCTCGTGCTGATCCTCACGCTCGCGGCCGCATACCCCGTCCTCGCCGCGATGCTCGCCGCCAAGGGCATCGTCCGGTTCCCCGAGATCTCGCGCGACGGCGAGACCGGCGCGCGTGCCGAGTACTTCCTCGTGGGCAGTCTGGTGAGCTGGGTCGTGGGTCTCGGCGCGGCATTCCTGCTGCAGTGGGCGGCGCACAGCTGAGAGCGGTCGCGCTGATAGCCTGGACCGCGTGTCTGAACCCGCTCTGACGACTGCGACGCCGGCGATCGACCCCACGTTCGAGAACGTGTGGGACGAGATCGTGTGGCGCGGCCTCGTCCACGTGTCCACCGACCAGGAGGCGCTGCGCGCCCTTCTCGCCGGAGACCCGATCACGTACTACTGCGGGTTCGACCCCACCGCGCCGAGCCTGCACCTCGGCCACCTCGTGCAGTTGCTGCTCCTCCGGCGTCTCCAGCTCGCGGGGCACAAGCCGCTCGGGCTCGTCGGTGGATCGACGGGCCTCATCGGCGACCCGCGGCCCACGGCCGAGCGCACGCTGAACACCCGCGAGACCGTGGCGGAGTGGGTCGATCGGCTGCGTTCGCAGGTCGAGCGGTACCTCAGCTTCGAGGGTGACAACGCCGCTCGCATGGTCAACAACCTCGACTGGACCGCGCCGATGTCGGCGATCGACTTCCTGCGCGAGATCGGCAAGCACTACCGCGTGGGCACGATGCTCAAGAAGGACGCGGTCGCCGCGCGCCTCAATTCGGATGCCGGCATCAGCTACACCGAGTTCAGCTACCAGATCCTGCAGGGCATCGACTTCCTCGAGCTGTACCGCCAGTACGACTGCCGCCTGCAGACCGGCGGCTCCGATCAGTGGGGCAACCTCACGAGCGGTACCGACCTGATCCA
Source organism: uncultured Microbacterium sp. (assembly GCF_963528945.1). GTDB lineage: Bacteria > Actinomycetota > Actinomycetes > Actinomycetales > Microbacteriaceae > Microbacterium. The sequence goes on along the minus strand of NZ_CAURWX010000004.1, from coordinate 3,167 downwards.
CCGGGTCGAGGGCACCTCGGTCCACGCGATCGGCACGCCGCTGATCACGAACAGCGACGGCACCAAGTTCGGCAAGAGCGAGGGCAACGCGATCTGGATCGACGCCGACCTCACCAGCCCGTACGCGTTCTACCAGTTCTGGCTGAGCACCTCCGACGCCGACGTCGTCGAGCGCCTCAAGGTCTTCACCTTCCTCACCCGCGCCGAGATCGAGGAGTACGGCACGCTCGTCGAGACCGAGCCGTTCCGCCGCGCCGCGCAGAAGCGCCTGGCTCTCGAGGTGTGCGCGACCGTGCACGGCGTCGAGGCCACCGCCGCCGTGATCGCGGCATCCGAGGCGCTCTTCGGGCAGGGTGATCTGACGACGCTCGACGCCGACACCTTGCGGACGGCGCTCGAAGAGCTGCCGCACGCGAGTGTCTCGCCGGGCACGCCGGTGGTCGAGGTTCTGGTCGAGACCGGACTCGTGTCGAGCCTGTCGGAGGCGCGCCGGGCGATCGCCCAGGGCGGGGTGTCGCTCGACGGCTCTCGCGTCGACGACGAGAGCGCCCTCGTGCAGGGCACACTCCCCGGGGGAGTGTCGGTGCTGCGCCGTGGCAAGAAGACCCTGGCCGGGGTCTTCGTCGGCTGACCGGCCGACGCCGACGGGAGCGCACGGGGGATGCCGTTCACACCGAGTCATGCGCTCGTCGCGCTGCCGTTCATCCGCACGCCGCTCGTGCCGGCGGCGATCGCGATCGGAGCGATGACGCCGGATCTGCCCCTCTTCGTGCGGGGCGTCGGGCTGAACTACGGCTTCACGCACGACGCCCTGAACCTCGTCTGGACGGCGCTGATCGCTCTTGCGCTCTTCGTGATCTGGCGCGTGCTGCTCCGCCCGGCGGTGCCGGAACTGATGCCCACCGCCGTGGCGCGCCGGCTGCCGGCGGAGTGGTCGATGCGCGGGGTGCGGGCGGCGGCCGATGCGCTCGGCGCTGGTCGGGGCCGTGGGTACCCCGTATTGCTCGCCGTCTCGCTTCTCCTCGGCGTCCTCTCGCACATCGCGTGGGACCTCTTCACCCACGAGGGTCGCGCGGGCGTGGAACTCCTCCCCGCCCTCGACCGCATGTGGGGCCCACTCCCCGGATTCAAGTGGTTGCAGCACGGGTCGACCATCGTCGCGTTGCTGGTGATCGCGGTGTGGGCTGCCCGGCGTCTGCGCTCGGCGGATGTTCGAGCGGGGTTCCGCTCCTCGGTGCCCGTGCCGGTGCGTGTGGCGTGGTGGGTCTCACTCCCCGCGATCCTTCTCGCCGCCTGGGCTGTGGGACTGATCGTGTTCGGGCCGCTGACCGACGAGTTCACGGTGCAGCATCTCGCCTATCGCGTACTCCCGCCGGCGTGCGCGCTGTGGGGCGCGCTCACCTTCGTGCTCTGCATCGTTCTCGCGCTCCGGGGTGACCGCGATCGCCGGACCGGCGACGACCGGGCGGGCGATCACCAGCTCGGCGCGTCTCCGGCGAACGGGCGGGGTGCGCCGAAGGCGTAGGCCGGCAGCGCAGGCGCGGCGGTGACGACTTCGCGCCCGTTCACCGCGAAGTGCGCAGCGTGCGCCGCGAGGTCGGATGCCGTGGACGGCTCAGCCTCGGTACGCCGCTCCATACCGAGCAGTTCTGCGGCGATGCGCCGGAGGGACGTGTGCACCGTCCAGCTCCCTCCCTGTACATCGCGCCGATCGAGCGTCGTGCAGACGGCGGCGGCGAGGAGGTAGCCGGCGGAGTGGTCGAGGGCCTGCGCCGGGAGCGCACCCGGGCGGTCGCCGTCGGGCGACTCGACCATCGCGATGCCCGACTCCGCCTGCACGAGACTGTCGAATCCGGCGCGTTCGGGATGGTCGAGGCCCCACGCGCTGAGCTGGGCGATCACGAGGTGCGGGTGACGTTCGGACAGGGAGGGGATATCGAGCCCGAGGTGTGCCAAAGACGACGGGCGGTATCCGAGCACGATGGCGTCGGCGTTCGACAGGAGCTCGTGGAAGCGAGGATCGTGCGCGTCGAGGACTGCCGACCGCTTGCCGTGACCGGTGTCGAAGTGTTGCCACTCCGGCTCGGCGAGTCCGGGCGGATCGATGCGCAGCACATCCGCACCCCACAGGGCGAGGGTGCGGGTCGCGACAGGGCCGGCGATCACACGGGTGAGGTCGAGCACACGCCGGCCCTCCAGAGGGCGCCCGCCGTGGAGTGGACGCCGCGCTGCCGCCGAGGGTGTGCGTGAGCCGGTGCCCGCATCGTGATGGACGGCGAGCAGGGGAGTGGCGCGCAACGCGGTATCCGCGGCTCGATCCTCCGACAGGACGGGCACGGCGAGACCGCCGAGGCTCGCGATGCGCTCGATCACCTCGTCTCGGCGAGAGCGGGCGAAGGCGCGGCTCACGTCGTCGGCGGTGGCGGATGGCGACAGCTGGAGCGCCGTTCGAAGCCGCTGCGCATGGTGCGGGTAGTTCGCGTGCGTGCGCACCCACCCGTCGGTAGTGCGCCAGAAGCCGGACAGCGGCGACCACACATCGGGCGCGGACCCGTCGAGGCGGAGGAGACGGTCGCTGCGGTAGGCCGCGGCGATGCGGTCAGGATCGAGCGTCCGCAGATCGACGCCCGCAGCGCAGGCCGCCACAGCTACCGCCGTCCACGCGAGTGATCCGGTGGAGAGGCGGGAGGGGAGCGGGACGTCGGGGACCGGGGGGAGTTCCGGCGAGGGGATGCCGAGCTCCCGGAGCAGGCGGACGAGGAGGGTGCGCGTCATGTGCACGAGGCTAGCCCCCGCACGAAACTCCGAAAACCGTCGGTGACGTGGGGAAAGGCGTCCGGACAGGGCACGCGACACGCCCGGGGGTACCGCCCCGATTTGCCAGACCCCCGGAATCCGCGTAACTTATTACTTGTTCGCCCCACAGGGAAGCGGAGAAGCCCGGAGCTTCACCCCCCTCAAGCGGAGAACCACCTCCCACTCCTTCTTCTCTCACTTGAGAGATCAGACGTTCGCGTCTAGGATGGGAGATCCACCTCCTCGACAGCTCTTCGGCTGTGCAGCGGATCACTGATTTGCTCGACACGCCGAGTTGACAAGCTCGGAGAGATGGGTAAGATAGAGAAGTTGCCCTTCGGGCCTGGTTGTGATGACTGGGTCGGGGGAGC
>NZ_CAURWX010000003.1:0-545018 GCF_963528945.1 uncultured Microbacterium sp. | reverse complement strand
TGGTGGTGCCGGTGGTCTCGCTGTCTCCGGTGAGGGAGATGGCGTTGCCGCCGACGGTGACCGGGGCGGTGATCGGGGCGGTCACCTGGGTGCCGCCGAGGATGCCGTCGTCACCGGTGGTGGTGCTGCCGGTGCCGGTGCTGGTTCCGCCTGTCGCGGGGGTGCCGGTGGTGGTGCCGGTGGTCTCGCTGTCTCCGGTGAGGGAGATGGCGTTGCCGCCGACGGTGACCGGGGCGGTGATCGGGGCGGTCACCTGGGTGCCGCCGAGGATGCCGTCGTCACCGGCGGTGGTGCTGCCGGTGCCGGTCGAGCCGCCCGTCGCGGGGCTGCCGGTGGTCGTGCCGGTGGAGTCGCTGTCGCCCAGGAGGGAGATCGCGTTGCCGCCGACGGTGACCGGGGCGGTGATGGGTGCGGTCACCTGGGTGCCGCCGAGCGTGCTGTCGTCACCGGTGGTGGTGCTGCCGGTGCCGGTGCTGGTTCCGCCCGTCGCGCTGGTGCCGGTGGTCGTTCCAGTGGACTCGCTGTCTCCGGTGAGGGAGATGGCGTTGCCGCCGACCGTGACAGGGGCGGTGACCGGGGCGGTCACCTGGGTGCCGCCGAGGGTGCTGTCGTCACCGGTGGTGGTGCTGCCGGTGCCGGTGGTCGAGCCGCCCGTGGCGGGGGTGCCGGTGGTGGTGCCGGTGGACTCGCTGTCGCCCAGGAGGGAGATGGCGTTCCCGCCGACCGTGACCGGAACTGCGATCGGTGCGATCGCCTGGGTGCCGCCGAGGATGCCGTCGTCACCGGTGGTGGTGCTGCCGGTGGTCGAGCCGCCGGTGGATCCCGTCGCGGGGGCGCCGGTGGTGGTGCCGGTGGAGTCGCTGTCGCCCAGGAGGGAGATGGCGTTGCCGCCGACCGTGACCGGAACCGCGATAGGCGCCACGACCTGCGTGCCGCCGGCGACGGAGTCGTCACCCGAGGTGCTCGGTGCGGAGGCATCCATCGTGCCGGCCGACGACGCCGGTGCTGCGGCGCCCCCGGTCGACTCGGAATCGCCCAGCAGCGAGATCGCGTTGCCGGTGACGGTGACGGGCACCTCGACATCGATCAGCGCCTGCGAACCCGACAGGAGTCCGTCGACACCGCTCGTCGTGACCGACGGAGCAGGAGCGGGTGCGGGTGCCGGGGCGGGTGCCGGAGCGCCCTGCTCGGCGTTCGAGTCACCCAGCACGCTGATCGCGTTGCCGTCGACCGTGACGGGCACGGTCACCTCGACCACGGCCTGCGTGCCTGAGCCGACGCCCGAGTCACCGCTGGTGGCCGGTGCCGGTGCCGGTGCCGGTGCCGGAGCCGCGGCGGGTGCGGGTGCCGGGGCGGGTGCGGGCGCCGGGGCAGGAGCCGCCGGAGCCTGCGCCGTCGAGTCGCCGATCAATGAGATCGCGTTGTCGATGACCGTGACAGGCACCGAGATCGGTGCCTGAACCTGGCTGCCCGAGAGAAGACCGTCGTCTCCCGAGGTGTCCGCCGCGTTGGCGGCGGTCGCGCCGAGCCGGGTGACCCCGCCGGCGATGAGCGTGCCCCACAGGGCCCGCTTGAGGTAACTGCGCATGATGAGTCTCTCCTTGACTGGACTGAACTGTCTGATGGGGTGCGCGCGATATCAGGTGCGCGCGCAGCACGTCATCTGCCGTTCGCGAGGAACGGCGCGACAGGACGTCAGTCAGGAGAGACGTCGGTGTCGGCGACCGTCGACGTCGGGAGGACGTCGTCGGATGCGCCGGAGAAGAGCTCCCAGGCACGGAGCTCGGGAAGGTCCACGCCGCTGAGACGGGCGTGGACGAGTGCGGATGCTCCGCCGGAGGTGGCGGAGGAAGACGGGATCGCGGGGGCGCCGAAGCCGGGAGCCTGGGCCCCGTCGGTGATGCGCTCGACGGACGCAGCGGTAGCCGGAGACGCGTGCGCGGTGATGGGCGCGGTGGCGTCGACGATCGCGGCGGTCGAGGAACCGGTCGTGGAGACGGATGCTCCCGCCGCGCGCACCGGGGCCGCAACGACGAATGCCGCTGACGCTGTCTCGCCCGCGAAGTCGGCGATCACGGGGGTCGGGGCGACCGCGTCGAGGACCGGGGGCACCGTGGTCTCGACGACGCCTCCCACGACGGAGACGGCCTCGTCGACGATGTCGATCACCTGGTCGACGACCGGCGTGACGCCGAGATTCACGAGCAGATCTCCGACGATGGGGAGTGCCGAGACGGCATCCCGCACGGGCTGGGTGATCTGCGCGACCGGGGCATCCGCGAGCAGGTCTGAGACCGGCTCGACGACGCCGGTGGCGACCTCGGTGACCGTCTCGACCACCGGTGCCGTCGTCGCACCCACGACGGGGACGGCGGCGACGGTGTCGGTGACGGTCTGCACAACCGCGGGCGCGGCCTGCTGCACCGGCGCCGCGACCTGCTGGACGACCGGCTGCACGACCTGCTGGACCACGGGCTGCACGACCTGCTGAACGACGGGCGTGGCGACCGCGGTGACCGTCTGGCCGACCGTGTCGACCGTCTCGGAGACGACCGAGGTCACGCTGCCGAGGAGCGACGGGTCGCTCCCGTCATCGGCGTGGGCATTGCCTCCGCCGACGACCGCGGTGAATGCCGCCCACGCGAGCACGCCGAGACCACCCCAGAGGATCGCGGCTGGTGCGCCGCGACGGGTGGCCTGAGCGTTCACGTCGACTTCCTCCCCGAAGGTCGATCGTTCGGACGCGGTCTGCGTCGTGGCGAAGACGATACTCCCGGTATATCGCTCTGTCTAGACCTCTTTCCGCCAAATCGAGGACGATTCCCGCATGTTTCCGCGGGTGGATCGAGGTGACGCGCCCGGTGGAAATCCGGCTTGACTTTCCCCAAGTTCTACACATGTGAACAGCGTGTGACGCAACCTTCAACGCGCGGTTGAAGCGCGTTGCTGTCCACAGGGTGGGGAAACGCTAAAGACCAGATCAGCAGCGTAATAAAAGTTCGGCTCTCCAGTACTCCACCGGGTTATCCACACCCTTTCTGCACAGACACTCCAGACTTCTCCGCAAGCTCTCCACAGAGTTATCCACAGGCCGTGTTGCAGGGGGATGGGCGCGCTCGTAGCGTGGTGCAGCGACCCGATGTCGGAAGCCCCTGCTGTGCTGTGCAGGTGGCGATCGCGAACCCCCACCCCGTTCGACGGGCCGGGGAGCGCCACCGGGGGAACGTCGCGTCGAAGGGAGCACTGTGTCGATCGCCGACATCTCACAAGAGCGTCTGGGCGGATCCTCGTCTCGTGGACCCGAGCGCACCCCGCCGCATGACCTGCTCGCCGAGCAGAGCGCCCTGGGAGGCATGCTCCTCTCGAAAGACGCCGTCGCCGATGTGATCGAGACGCTCAAGGGCGCCGACTTCTACGTGCCCAAGCACGAGCTAATCTTCGAGGCGATCCTGTCGCTGTACTCCCACGGTGAGCCGACCGATGTGGTCGCCGTCACCGACGAGCTCATCAAGACCGGCGAGCTCGGCCGCGCCGGTGGCGCCGACTACCTGCACACGCTGACCTCGATCGTTCCGACCGCGGCCAACGCGGGGTACTACGCGGGCATCGTGTCGGAGCGGGCGATCCTCCGTCGCCTCGTCGACGCGGGCACGCGCATCGTGCAGCTCGGCTACGCCGGCGAGGGCGACGCCACCGACATCGTGAACAACGCCCAGGCCGAGATCTACTCGGTCACCGGCACCGAGACCGCCGAAGACTACGTGCCGCTGACGACCGCCGTCGACGCCGCCATCGAGGAGATCGAGGCCGCCAACGGCCGCGACGGATCGATGACCGGCATCCCGACCGGCTTCCGCGAACTCGACGAACTGACCAACGGCCTCCACGGTGGACAGATGATCGTCGTCGCCGCCCGACCCGCCATGGGTAAGTCGACGCTCGCGCTCGACTTCGCGCGCGCAGCATCCATCGGCCACGACTTCCCCTCGATCTTCTTCTCGCTCGAGATGGGCAAGAGCGAGATCGCGATGCGTCTGCTCAGCGCCGAGGGTGCGATCCCGCTGCAGAACATGCGCAAGGGAACGCTCGACCCGCGCGACTGGACGACCGTCGCCTCGACCCGCGGTCGCATCAACGATGCCCCGCTCTACATCGACGACAGCCCCAACATGACGCTCGTCGAGATCCGTGCGAAGTGCCGACGACTCAAGCAGCGCGCGGGGCTGCGCATGGTCATCATCGACTACCTGCAGCTCATGACGTCGGGCAAGCGCGTCGAGTCGCGTCAGCAGGAGGTCTCGGAGTTCTCGCGAAGCCTCAAGCTCATCGCCAAGGAGCTCAACGTTCCGGTCATCGCGCTCTCGCAGCTGAACCGTGGCCCTGAGCAGCGGCAAGACAAGAAGCCCGCCATCAGCGACCTGCGTGAGTCGGGATCGATCGAGCAGGACGCCGACATGGTGATCCTGCTGCACCGCGACTCGGTCTACGACAAGGACGTGCGCCCGGGAGAGGCCGACCTCATCGTCGCCAAGCACCGTAACGGCCCGACCGCGACGATCACCGTCGCGTTCCAGGGTCACTACTCGCGCTTCGCCGACATGGCCCCGGGTGGCGACTTCAACTGACCCCTGACCTCCAACCGACTTCGAGCGGAACTCACCCGCGGTTCACCCGTCGACTCGCATAACGGAGCGCCCCCGATCGACTCTCTCGATATGGGCGTCGCCGAAGGGGCGGCGACGGCGACGCACGCTCGCGCAGCGTCACCGGTGCAGGGGACCACCGGTCGCGCGCGGGCACGCGGGGCGGATCGTATGGGGCGGTCCGCCCCGTTCTCGCCCCCTGAGCGCGTCGCGGCGTCACCGCAGGCGACGGGCCCGTTCGAGTCAGCCGCTCGGCGGGGCGAACTCGGCGAGGACGACTCGGGCGACCTCTTCCACGACGGCATCCGAATACGTCGCCGTGGGGTCGTTCTCGGCTGTGAAGATCGCGACGTAGAGTCTCTCGCCCTTCGGGGTCGTGACGACGGCGATGTCGTTGCGCACCCCGCCGGCGCCCCCGGACTTGTCGGCCACCGTCCAGCCCGAGGGTGCGCCCGCGCGGATCAGGGCATCACCGGTGGCGTTGTCGCTCATCCACTCGAGGAGCATTCGCCGCTCCGCTTCGGGGAGCGAGTCACTCTCGAACACCTGCTGCAGTGCCGTGGCGAAAGCCATCGGCTTAGTGGTATTCCGCTCGCTCCCGGCAGTAACGGTGTTGAGCTCGGGTTCGTGATCGGTGACCACCGAAGCGGCGTCGCCGAGTTCGCGCAGATACGCCTCGACCCCGGCGGGACCGCCGACGGCGTCCATCACGAGGTTTGCCGCCGTGTTGTCACTCGTGCGCACCGCGGCCTCGGCCAGCGCCTCGAGCGTCGACCCCGCGTCGATGTGCTGCGAGGTGACGGGGGAGTACCCCGACGCATCGACCTGCGCCTGCGTCCAGCGGACATCGGCCGCGCGGTCGTCGGCCGGTACAGCGTCCGGCAGGGCGGCCGCGACGAAGACCTTGAGGGTGGATGCATAGGCGAAGCGATCATCGCCCGCGTACTCCAGCGTCCGACCGCCGTCGCCGAGAGCCGCGAACCCCACGGTGACGTCGTGCTCCCTCTCGATCGCCTCGATCGCCGCGATCCCGGAGAACGGAGCCGCAATGGTCGCTGTGTCGGATGCCGTCGGTTCGAGAGGCGAGGAGTGGTCCGCGATGCTGCCGCAGCCCACGGTGGACGTCACGGCCAGGGCGACGAGTGCGACGAAAGCGGGAAGGCGTCGGCTCATGAATTCTCCGTTGAACGAGGTGGGGTGGGGGGCAGGGCGGGATCAGCCGCGAGGTGCGGCTGCGTGCTCCACCTCTCGACGGAGGATATCGGTGGCCCACGAAGTCTCCGCGGATGCCGGCTGCCGGAGAAGGTGCAGCGCGAGGCCGTCGAGCAACGCGTGAAGGCGCAGCGCGCTCGCGGTGACCGACGCCTCGTCGCCGACGGTCGCGGTCAGCGCGAGGAGAGAGCGGCAGGCGAGGGCGATCGCAGAATGGGCGTCGTCGTACGCGAGGCGGATGGCGTCGTCGGTCGCCGCGAGCGACGCGAGCATGAGGAACACGTCCATCTCGGCACGCCGGTCGGCGTCGAGCGGCAGCAGCTGCTCGAGGCATGCGACGACGTATGACACCGGGTCGCGCTCGGCCGGCTCGCGGTCGACCGAGTCGAGGCGCGCCTGCACCCGCTCGCCGATCAGTCGCAGGCAGTACACCCGCAGCGCATCCTGCGAGGGGAAGCGGCGACGGAGGGACGCGGTGGCGAGATCCGCCTCGGCCGCGATGTTGCGCACCGAGAAGCCGGGGAGGCCGTCTCGAAGCAGGACGACCCAGGCCGCACGGGCGATCAACCGGTCGCGCTCCGCGTGGTCGATGAGTTTGGGCACGTCTTATCGTACACAGTCGTGCTAGCATCCGATTTATGAACACGGTTGTACTAAAAAAGCAACGGGCCCTGCGTCGCCTCGTCGCCGTCGCCGCGATCCTGGGGATCCTGACCGGCGGGTCGCTCCTCGTCGAGCACGCACAGGCGGCTGCCGGCCGCGCGGAGCATCCGATGCCCGGGGAATTGGTCGACGTCGGCGGACATCGCCTGCATGTGGTGCGGGAGGGGGAGGGTGGGCCGACGGTCGTGTTCGAAGCGGGTAGCGGAGAGGTCGCTTCCGGCTGGGAGGAGGTCGCGTCGCAGCTCGCTGTCGATACGACCGTCGTGCGGTACGACCGGGCGGGCACGGCATGGAGCGAGCCCTCCGCCGAGCCCCGCACCGCCGATGCCATCGTGGCCGATCTGCGGACAGCCCTGGAGCGCTTGGACGTGCCGCGCCCGTACATCCTGGTCGGCCACAGCCTCGGCGGTCTGTACGTGCGGGAGTTCGCGCGCCTCCATCCCGAGGAGGTCACCGGAGTGGTGCTCGTCGATGCCCGCCCCGAAGACGATGCGCGACGCACGGCCGACCTCGTTCCCGGGGGCGCGGGAACGGCGGCGCTGCCGACGTGGCTCCCTTCGGCACTCAAGGCGACGGGCATCCTGCGCCTGGGCGGAGATGCCCTGCTCGACGGTCTCGTGCCCCCGGCGCAGCGCCGCGAGTTCCTCGACGTCACCGCGTCGCCGACCTACTTCGCGACCCAGCGGGAGGAAGCCGACCTCATCGCCCCGACCGAGCGCGCACTGCAGGGGCAGGATCTCGGTGACCTTCCCGTGCGGATCATCGCGCGCGGCGAGCCGCAGGACTACGCGGCTGCCGGCATCGACGCCGAGACGGGCAGGGAACTCGAGCGGATCTGGCAGGACGGGCAACGTCGGATGCTCGAGCTGTCGACCGACAGCCACCTCGTGGTCGCCGAGAACAGCGGACATCTCGTGCCCGCGGAGCAGCCCGAGATCATCGTCGCTCAGGTGCGCGAGCTCCTCGCCGACGTCGCCGGCTAACCGGCCCTCGCCACTGACGCGGTGTCGCGCAGCCGCTCACTCGACTCGCTGATGGGTTGACGCGAGCGCGGCGCCTCACTGACCATCGAGACGCATCCAAGCGCGGAAAGCCGAAGATAAATTTATCAGCCATCCGCGAGGCGCTCTGATAAACTTATCAACGTGCGCAACGCTCTGAACAACCCCTTCCAGCCCGGCTCGGATGTCGTGCCAGCGATCTGGGCTGGGCGAACGGCTCAGCTCAGTGACTGGCGCGACGTTCTGCGTCCGCGGCTCGAAGCGGGACTCTTCGAGCGAGGGCGCACGATTCTCGGCGAGCCGGGACTGGGCAAGTCGTCGCTCGTGCGGCGCATCGCGAACGAGGCGGAGCGCCAGGGAGACTGGGTCACGCCTCAGATTCGTATCGCGGTCGGCTCGGACCCCATCAAGCGCTTGGCCGCCGAACTCCTCGTCATCGCAGACAAAGCGGGATTGTCGACGGGCCGTGAACAGCGCCTGACGCGACTTTTGCAGCGCGTGGAGTCCATTGCGATCAACGGCGTCTCTCTCGCGTTGTCGCCGTCCGAGGGGCAGGAACCGCACAGCGCGCTCACGGAACTGCTCGTCGAGGTCGGACGGGTCGCGATCGGCCGAGGCGCCGTCATCCTGATCCATATCGACGAGATACAGAACATCGACGACGAGCGCACGCTGTCGCAACTCCTCATCGCACTCGGGGATGCGATCACCCGGATCGTCGAGGTCGATGTACCGGGAGTCGGGTCGCTGGAGCGTTCCCTGCCGATCGCCGCCTACCTCACCGGACTCCCGGAGTTCGACGAGGCGTCCGGGTCGCGCAAGGGCGCGACGTTCACTCGACGGTTCGCGACCACCGTTCTGGCGCCACTCGATGACGACGACCTCCGCACCGCGTTGCGCCCCCTCGTGATCGACGGCTGGGAGGTCGCGGACGGCGAAGGAGGACTCACCCGTATTCGGATGCAGGCATCCGCGGCCGAGGCGATCGTGGATCTCTCGCGCGGCGAACCGTTCCTCTTCCAGCTTGCCGGTCAGAGGGCGTGGTACGCAGGCAGAGGCGATGTGATCACGTACGACGAGGTCATACGCGGATGGCGAGAAGCGCAGACGGAGGCGACGTCGCACGTCGAGCGCATCCTGGACCGACTCCCTTCGCGTGAGCGCGAATTCCTCGAGGCGATGGCCGATCTGGAGCCGAGCGAACGAACGCTCACCCGGATCGCTGCGGAGGCGGGATTCCTGAAGTCCACCGACGCGGGGCCTCCGTCGCAGCGTCTCGATCGCGTGCGCGGCATCATCACGCGCGGCAAGCCCTACAGTTTCCGTCATCGAGCGCTGGAGGCATTCCTCACCAGCGGGTGGCCCGACGTCGAATAACGTCGCGCACATTCCGCTTGCGCGCATCGTCGCGCGGAGTGGGTTAGCCGGCCCGCGCCACCGACGCGGTGTCGCGCAGCCGCAGCATCGCGGGGGTGAGCATCGGCACGATCGACAGCACGAGTCCGATCGCGCCGACCATCACCGCGGCTCGGCTGCCGACGCTCTGGCCGATGATGCCGGCGAGGGCGCTGCCGATGGGGATCGACCCGTACATCACCTGCGTGTATGCCCCGGCCGAGCGGGTGAGCTGGTCTTTCGCGATCACGCTCTGCCGCAGGGTGAGGGAGTAGACGTTGGCGTTGCCGAGGCCCACGCCCGAGACGAACATGATCGCGGCGATGACGATGGCGAGCGGCAGGCCTTCGAGCGGCCAGACCGCGGTGAGCAGCGGGGTGCCGCACGAGAGCACGAGGGAGACGAGGAACGCGGGGCCGAGGCCGATCCGAGCGGAGAGCAGCATCGAGGTGACGGTGCCGACGAGCGCACCCAGGCCGATCGCACCGAGAGCCACGCCGTAGACCGCGGCGGGCACGTGCTGCTGCTGCACCGCCCAGAGCACGAGGTTGAGCAGGAGGATCTGCTCGGCGAGGTTGTAGATCGCGGCGTGCAGGGTCAGCGGGCGCAGGTGGCGGTCGGTGAAGAGGATGCGCAGGCCGTCGGTGATCCGGCCCGCCGGAGCCGGGCGCCCGGCGCCCGGAGGCGACGGATGCTCTGACGCCGGTCGCGCGCGGAAGACCCCGAGGGCCGACACCAGGTGGCCGACGGCGGTGGCGACCATCGCGATCGGAGCGCCCAGCGCACTCACCAGCACCCCCGCGCCCGCGGGGGCGACGACCTCGGTGACGGTGCGCGACCCCTGGATGGCCCGGTTCGCCGCGGCCAGGTCGTCGGCACCCACGAGGTCGGGCACGAACGAGAAGCCGACCACCCCGAAGCAGAGCGCCGCGGTGCCCGACAGGAAAGCGATCACGGCGACCAGCGGCACCGACAGCACTCCGCAGAGCCAGGCGATCGGGATGACGCCGATCAGCGCGGCTTGCGCCAGGTCGGCGGTCATCATCGTGCGGCGACGCGGTCGCCCCTCGAGCAGGTGGCCCGCCAGCAGCGAGAAGAGGAGATAGGGGAGCGTGGCGGCTGCGGCGACCAAACCCACCTCGGCCGCCGACCCCCCGAGGGCCGCGGCGGTCACGAGCGGCAGAGCGAAGAGCGCCACCTGACTGCCGGCACTGCTCACGGTCTGCCCGAGCCAGAACCACCCGAACGCCGGGTTGGTCCGGATCACGCGCACGCTCGGATCGCGCATGCCGCCACCTCTCATGGATGATCGCCGATATATCCATGAAGCATGCCAGCCACCGCTTCTCATGCGCAATACTCGTATCACCCATGAACCGGGAGGAGGAGTGATGCCCCAGTTCAGCCGCATCGCCGGAGACGCCGTGCTCGACCTCGTGAACACGGTCGAGTGGCGGCTCGACGACGAGACGCGCATCGAAGACCTCCGCTCCTACGACGACGTGCTCGACTGGTGCCTTCAGGCGGGGTTCCTGACGGCATCCGAGAAGAAGGCGCTCTCCATCGCGGCCGGCGACGACACCGCTGCGGCCGATCGCCAACGCGCATCCGTGATCGCGCTGCGGGAAGCGCTGTACCGGGTCCTGTTCGACGGCGATGCTGAGGCCGCGCGGCACCTGACGGAGGCGCATCGACGCTCCCTGCGCTACGCCTCACTCACGCCAACCGACGTGGGTTGGGAGTGGCGCGACGCCGAGCTCACCGTGAGAACGCCGGTCGATCGCGTCGCTCGCGCCGTCCCCACCCTGCTCGCGCGCCCCGATCTCGACCGGCTGCACCAGTGCGAGGACGCCCGCTGCGGGTGGGTCTACCTCGACACCTCACCGCGCCGAAACCGTCGGTGGTGCGTCGCCTCGGACTGCGGCGACCGCAATCGCGCCCGCGCCTACTACGCCCGCAAGACCGGTCGAGCCGACGCCGGCTGACCGTCGCGCTATCGCGCCCGCACGTACCGGTGCTCGGGACGGCCGGTGGTGCCGTAGCGCAGGCGCACCTCGACCTGTCCACGGGTGGCGAGGGCGGCGAGGTGACGCTGCGCCGTGGCCCGCGAGATGCCGACGCGCTCGGCGATCTCCGATGCGGAGGCCTCCTCGACCTCGCCCAGGCCGTCGAGCAGAAGCTGCTCGGTCGCGGAGCGCGACACGCTCGCGGGCTCGGCGCCTCCGGCCAGGATCGACAGGGCCCGGTCGATCTGGTCCTGTGCGAGCGGACGGTCGGCTCCGAGCACGTTGCGCATGCGGGCGTAGCGCTGCAGCCGGTCGACGAGCACGGCGGCATCGAACGGCTTCACGAGATAGGCGAGCGCGCCGGAGCGGATCGCGCGGCGCACGGTGGGAGCATCCGTCGCGGCGGACAGCACGAACGCGTCGATCCCCGCGTCGGCGACGAAACGGATGCCGTCGCCGTCGGGCAGATAGGCGTCGGCGAGCAGCAGGTCGGGCTGGTGCACGCGCACGGCCTGACGAGCCGCATCGAGGGTGTGCACGGGGTCGAGGGCCGTGAACCCGGGCACCGTCGCGACCGCGTCACGGTGCAGCCCGGCGACGCGGAAGTCGTCGTCGATCACGAGCACGCGGATGTCGTCGGTCATCGTTCCTCCGAAGGGCGGGTGGTGGGGGCGGATGCCGGAGTCGGCCCGGTCTGGGGCAGGGGGGCGGACAGGGCGGATGCGCCGGGCACCACGGCGGCCGGGAGGCGGGCGCCGAACACGGCGCCGGTCGCGGCATCCGACGAATCCGCGCCGCCGGGGGCGATCAGCCAGACGTCACCGCCGCGCCGACGGGCGATGTCGCGCGCGAGCGGGAGACCGAAGCCGTGCCCGTGCACGCGGGCGAGATCTGCGGCGGCATCCTCGTCGGGCGTCCGAGGCCCGGCGGCGAACGGATCCCGCTCCCGCGGCGTGATGCCGCGTCCCGAGTCGGCCACGGTCAGCACGAGCGCGTCGCCGTCGATGAGCAGGGCGACCTCGACCCACCGCGGCGTATCGCCCGCGACGGCGGCTCGGACCGCGTTGTCGATCAGGTTGCCGAGCACGGCGGCCACGTCTTCCGCGGCCGCCACTTCACCCAGCACGAGGGTCTCGTCGGCGATGCGCACCTCGACGCCGCGCTCGCGAGCCGCCACGGCGGTCGCCCCGAGGAACGACTGCAGGAACGGATCGGGGACCCGCTCGATCCCGTCGACCCCGGAACCGACTGAGCCGCGGCCGGTCAACTCGGCGAGGAATGCCCGTGCCTCCGGCATCCGGTCGGCGTCGAGCAGCCCCGACACGGCGTGCAGCCGGTTCGCGAACTCGTGACGCTGCGCCCGCAGCGCCTCGGTCGTGGCGCGCACCGTCTCGAGGCGACCGGCCAGCGCTTCGATGTCGGTGCGGTCGCGCACCACCACCACGACGCCGAGCGAGCGACCGTCGCGCACGACCGGCCGCGCGTCGAGGTAGAGCACGCGATCGCCGACCACGGTCTCCACGCTCCCGGTCCCGGCTCCGCCGCCGGTGGCGTTCCCGCTCCGGGTCGCGGCCCCGATCTCGACGAGCACCCGCACCGCATCGCCGACGTCGAGCTCGTCGAGCCTCCGCCCCACGGGGTCGGTGAGTGCGAGCATCCGCTCCGCCGCCCTGTTGCACACCCGCACGACTCCGGTCTCGTCGACCGCGAGCACACCGTCGCCGACGCCGTCGAGCACCGCAGCCTGGTTCTGCACGAGGGCGACGAGCTCTTCCGGCTGCAGCCCCAGCGTCTGCCGTTCGAACCGGCGCGTCAGCAGCAGCGTCGCCAGCCCGGCGAGCAGCACCGCGCCCACCGCGGCGACCGCGATCGTCGCGAGCAGGGCGGGCAGGTCGTCGAACACGCTGGCGCGCTCGAACCCGACGCTCACCTCGCCGACCGGCTCCCCACCGGACTCGGCGTAGATCGGCACCTTGGCCCGCGCCGACTCGCCGAGCGTGCCGACCTCCCAATCGACGACCTCCGACCCGCGCAGCACCTCTTCGAAGGGCGTCGACACGACCTGCCCGAGCAGGCTCTGATTCGGATGCGCGAGGCGGATGCCGTGGTCGTCGGTGATCACCACGAACAACGCGTCGGTACGCTCGGCCACGTCGACGGCGATCCGCTGCAGCGTTCCGTCGACGAGGGACGAGGCCTCGGGTGTGCCGGGGTCGGCGGAGTACTCCGCGACCAGCTTCTGCACGTCGGGATCCTCGGCCATCGTGCGCGCGATGTTCAGCGCGGTCGCCTCCGACTCGGCGCGCAGCTGCTGCACACCCAGGAAGCCGAACACGAGTGTGCACACCCCGACGACCGCGACGACGGTCGCGAGCTGCACGAGCAGCAGACGGGTGGCGAATCGCATCGTCCCTCCTCTCGGCCGCGATGACGAGCACAATGCGCAGAACACACGCTACGCGCACAACGTGCGGCAATGCGACATAGCGCGCGCCGCGACCTCGGCCGACCTAGTCTCACGGGATGCGCCGCCCGCGGTGCTCCGGTCCGACCACGACACGACGAAGGAGTCGATGTGAACGTGTTTGCTGCAGTCCCGCTCGCCGCGGAGGAGGGCTACGCCACGGCGTTCGTCCCGCCGGAGGGCGTGCTCGTGGCCCTCGGGTTCACGATGGTGCTCGTCTTCATGGCGCTCATCATGACCCGCCGCCTCACCCCGATGGTGGCGCTCATCCTCGTGCCGACGGTCTTCGGTCTGTTCGCCGGTGCGGGCCTCGGCCTCGGCGACATGATCATCGACGCGATCTCCGACATGGCACCCACCGCGGCGCTGCTGATGTTCGCGATCATGTATTTCGGCATCATGATCGACGTCGGCCTGTTCGACCCGCTCATCCGCCTGATCACCCGCCTGCTCGGCGACGACCCCGCGAAGATCGTGCTCGGCACCGCCATCCTCGCCGGTGCGGTCTCGCTCGACGGCGACGGCTCGACGACCTTCATCATCACCACGTCGGCGATGCTGCCCATCTACTTGCGGCTCGGCATGAACCCGGTGGTGCTCACCTGCGTCGCCGGACTCATGAACGGCACCATGAACATCGTGCCCTGGGGAGGACCGACCGTGCGCGCGGCGACCGCCCTCGGCCTGCAGCCCACCGACGTGTTCGTGCCGATGCTGCCGTCGCTCGCGGCGGGCCTCATCGTCGCGCTGCTGTTCGCGTGGTTCCTCGGCCTCGGAGAGCGCAAGCGCATCGGCCAGATCGACCCCGAGCGCATCGGCGGGGGCACCGGAACGAGTGCCGGGCCACGTCTCTTCCGCGGCGGCGACGCGACCCCCGGCGCCCGCGCCACGCTGCGCACCGGCAACATCGTGACCCTCGCCGGCGGGCGGACGCGCCTTCCCGCCGCGACCGCGGTGCTCGACCGCGATGACACCGCCATGGCCGACACCATGCTCGACCCGAACCGCGCCACTCTGCGCCCGAAGCTCATCTGGGTGAACCTCGCCCTGACGACCGCGGTCATGGTGCTGCTCGTGGCCGACATCTTCCCGCTCGCGTACGTCTTCATGGTCGGAGCGGCGGTCGCGCTGATCATCAACTTCCCGCGCCTGAAGAGCCAGGCCGACGAGATCGTCGCGCACGCCCCCAGCATCGTCGGCGTCGTGTCGATGGTGCTCGCGGCGGGCGTGCTCGTCGGCGTGCTCAACGGCACCGGCATGGTCGACGCGATGGCCACCTGGATCACCACCGCCATCCCCGACGCGATGGGGCCGTTCCTCGCCGTCATCACCGGCGTGCTGTCGATCCCGCTGACGTTCTTCATGTCGAACGACGCGTTCTACTACGGCATCCTGCCCGTGCTCGCGCAGAGCGCCGAGCACTTCGGCATCGCGCCGGTCGAGATGGCGCGCGCGTCGATCACCGGGCAGCCGGTGCACCTGCAGAGCCCGCTCGTGCCGGCGATCCTGCTGCTCGTCTCGCTCGCGAGCGTCAACCTCGGCGACCACCACAAGAAGGTGCTGTGGCGGGCGACGATCGTGTCGCTGGTGATGCTCGCGGTCGGCGTGCTCGTCGGGGCGGTGCCGCTGGCCGCCTGAGTCGACGGGGCGGCGGGGGGGAACCCCTCAGCCGCGATCGACGGGGACCACGGTGACGTCCGTCACCCGGTCCCCGTCGATCGTCGCGGTCATGAGGGTGCACACCGGCTGCCGGCGACGGTCGGTGGGCGACCCCGGATTCAGCAGGCGGATGCCCTGGGGCGTCGTCGAGTCCCACGGGATGTGACTGTGGCCGAACACGAGCAGATCGAGCACGCCGTCGGGGTAGCGGGCATCCATCCGGGCCTCGCGGCCGCGGGCCGCACCCGTCTCGTGCACGACGCCGAGGTTGACGCCCTCGATGCGCGCGACGGCGAACTCGGGCATCCGCTCCCGCAGCTCGTCGCCGTCGTTGTTGCCCCAGACGGCGATCAGTCGGCGCGACCGTTCCTCGAGCGCCTCGAACGTGGCCAGGTCGACCCAGTCGCCCGCGTGCACGACGACATCGGCCTCGTCGACCGCCCGCCAGACATCATCGGGCAGCCGCCTGGCCCGCGCCGGCACATGGGTGTCGGCGAGCAGGAGCAGCCGGGTCGCCACGGCTCAGATGTCGTTGGGCGAGAGGTCTCCCTCGCCGTCCTCGCCGATGTCGGCGATGATCGGGTCGCCCTCCTGCGTCTCGGGCTGGAGGCCGCTCGACGGCAGGTCCTCGGCGGGGATCTGGTCGTCCTCCGACGGGATCTCGTCGGGGTCGGCGCCCGTGGCGGTCGCGTCGTCGATCTCGGCACCGGCGTCGAGGGCCTCGGTGCGCTCCCACTCGGCCTGGGCCGGGTCGTCGGAGGGGTCGGCGTACGAGGTGGCCTCGCCGTCGAGCACGGGCTGGATCGCGTCGGGGCTGTCGACGATGTGGTTCTCGCGGTTGTCGGCGTCCATGAGGGTCCTCCTGGGTCGGCGGTGGGTGAGGGTTCCACTGTGCCCGCCGCGGCGATCCGGGGCGACGGGGTTGACGGTGGGGATGTGCGCGGGTATCCGTTCCCGAGCATCCGTCTCCCGCATCCGCCGGTGTGTGAACTGCAGGCACAGAACACGGATGCAGAGAGGGAACACGGTGTCCCTCCCTGCATCCGTGAGAAGTGCCTGCAGATCGCGGCGCGAAACGCGGCCGGTCCCCGTGGGCTCACCCCATTACGGGGTCGGCATGCCGCCGTTCACGTTCAGCGTCTCGCCGGCCACGTAGCTCGACTCGGCCGAGGCGAGGAACACGTAGGCGGGGGCCAGCTCGGCCGGCTGGCCCATGCGGCCCAGCGGGGTGTCCTTGCCGAACTCCTCGATCTTCTCCTGCGGCTGACCGTCGCTCGGCTGCAGCGGGGTCCAGATCGGACCCGGTGCGACGGCGTTCACGCGGATGCCCTTCGGGGCGAGCTGCTGCGCGAGGCCCTTCGTGAAGGCGTTGATCGTCGACTTGGTCGACGCGTAGTCGACCAGGATGTCGGACGGCGAGTACGCCTGGATCGACGTGGTGTTGATGATAGCCGAGCCCGCGGGCAGGTGCGGCAGCGCCGCCTTCGTGATCCAGAACATCGCGTAGACGTTGGTCTTGAAGGTGTCGTCGAACTGCTCGTCGGTGATGTCGGTCAGCGACTCCTGGAAGACCTGCTTGCCGCCGTTGTTGACGAGGATGTCGAGGCCGCCGAGCTTCTCGACCGCCTGCGCCACCAGGGTGCGGCAGTACTCGGGGTCGCGCAGGTCGCCGGGGATGGTCGCCACGGTGGCACCCGCCTCGCGGAGGATGCCGGCGATGCGCTCGGCGTCCTTCTCCTCCTCGGGCAGGTACGACATCGCGACGTGCGCGCCCTCGCGGGCGAACGCGATCGCGGTCGCGGCGCCGATGCCGGAGTCGGCACCGGTGATGAGCGCCTTGCGGCCCGTCAGGCGACCGGAGCCGCGGTAGCTCTCCTCGCCGAGATCGGCCTTCGGCGTGAGGTCGGCGTCGAGACCGGGCTCGGGCATCTTCTGCTTCTGCGGCTCGATGTCGGCGTACAGCTCGGCGGGGTTGGTGAAGGTGTACTGGTCACGGGACATGGTGTCTCCCTTTCCTTTTCCTGTCGGTCTTCGGTCGGTCGGTCGGTCAGGTCTTGTCGCGCAGTTTCTCGGCGGGCACGACGTCGCGGATGGTCATGGCCGCGCTGAGGAACGCGAGGTGGCTCAGTGCCTGCGGCACATTGCCCCAGGCCGAACCGTCGTCGGCGTCGATCATCTCGGCGTAGATGCCCACGTCGTTCCCGAGTGCGATGAGCTCTTCCATCAGGGCGATCGCCTCGTCGTGGCGTCCGACGCAGGCGAGCGCCTCGGCGTGCCAGAACGCGCACGCCACGAACGTCTTCTCCTCGGCATCCACGCCGCTGTAGCGGTACATCAACGGACCGGCACCCAGCTCGTCGGCCAGCGCATCGATCGTCGACGACATGCGCTCGCCGCGGTCGAACCCCGACGGCGCATGCAGCAGCACCGAGGCGTCGAGCTCGTCGCCGTCGGCGTAGAACAGGTACGCGCCCCGGGTCTCCGACCAGCCGTGCTCGTCGATCCACAGGCGGATGCGCTCGCGCTCGGCGCGCCACCGGTCGGCGCTCCCGGGAATGGCGCCGGCTTCGGCGAGCACGACCGCATCGTCGAGGGCCTTCCAGCAGCCCATCTTCGACGACACGTAGTGCCGCTCCTCCGGCAGCTCCCACATGCCCGAGTCGGGGTTGCGCCAGAGGTCGCAGGTGCGGTCGGCGACGCCCGCCAGCATGCGTGCCGTGCCGATGTCGAGCACGTTGCCCGCCTCGACGTAGGTGCGGCAGATTGCCAGCAGGTCGCCGTAGACGCCGAGCTGCAGCTGGCCGCCCGCCGGGTTCCCCGTGACGACGGGCCCGATGCCGCTCCAGCCGGGCACGTCGTACTCGTGCGGCTGCGGCACCAGGTCGCCCGCGAGCGTGTACATCACGTGCACGTCGGGGCCGTGGTCGCGGATGGTCCCGAGCATCCACGAGAGGGCGGCCTGGGTCTCCTCGCGCAGGCCGAAGCGCACCAGGGCGTGCGTCGTGTAGGCGAGGTCGCGCACCCAGGCGTGCCGGTAGTCCCAGTTCTTGCCCCCGTCGGGACTCTCGGGCAGCGACGTGGTCGCCGCGGCCGCGATGGCGCCCGTCGGGCTGTGAATCAGCAGCTTGAGCGCGAGCGCGTTGCGCTGCACGTGACCGCTCCACGGCCCGTCGTACGAGAACACCTGCGACCAGTGCCGCCAGTTCTCGATCGTGCGGTCGATGCCGTCGTCGACGTTGTGCGGGTCGGGGATGTGCAGCGGCTCGTCGTGCGTGGCCGCGAGGGCGATCAGGTGCCGGGAGCCGGGCGATGTCGTGAAGGCGCCGTCGAGACGCGGACCCGCGATGCCGTCGGGGTCGGGCTTCTCGGGGCCGTGCTCGAACCCCACCACGACGAAGGCGGTGGCGCCGCTGCGCACGATCTCGCCGTGCTGCGTGTGCTCGATCCACGGGGCGGCGGTGCGCAGCGAGGTGCCGGGCTGCACGCACCAGCGCATCGCGACCTCGCCGTCGAGACCGTCGATCCGGCGGGCGAGCTCGGCCCACGGCAGGCGTCCGGCGACCCCCGAGACGAGGGCGTCGGTCACCCGGACGCTCCCGGCATCGGTGGTGAACGTCGTCTCGAGCACGTTGGTGTCCGGCACATAGCGGCGCTCCGAGCGGAACTCGTCGACGGGGCGCAGCTCGAGGCATCCGCCGGTCTGCTCGTCGAGCACGCGGGCGAAGACCGGCAGGTCGGTGAGGTCGGGAAGGGGCAGCCAGTCGATGCATCCGTCCTGGGCGATCAGGGCGACGGTGCGGCCGTCGCCGATCGGCGCGTAGGCCGCGAGGGGGCGACCGGAGGGAGCGGAGGGCATGACGCCATCGTGCGCCTCGCACCCCATCCCGACAAAAGCCTTGCGCGATCGGGAAGCGACGGCTATCGCGCGAGATGCGGGGGTCATCGCGCGGCATGCGAGGGCCGCCGCGCTGGGGCGATAGCAGTCCGCGAGCGGTCGCGTCAACGGCTCCGGGCGGATGCTGTGAAAACCGTTTCCGTCCGTAGGCTCGACTCACAACGAGTCGGCGATGTCGACTCCGCGTCGGTCGAACCGGACGGCCCCCCTTGTTCTCTCTCGGTCAAGGGCGCCCGTCACGGGGGCGGAACGCTACGCGGACCTCTCGTCGACTTCGCCGGTCCTCCATCTTCGGGTGGTGGAGGACCGGACAGTTTCCTGCCGGTCGCCGACCGCCCCGAGACCGGGGGGTCGGCGACCGCGGCAGGAACGAGTCAGCTCGCTTGCTCGGTGCGGGCCGAGGCCTCGAGATCGACATCGAGGTCCCACCCCTCGTACGGCTGGTCCTCGATGGCGACGGCGCTGTCGTCGTCGCTCTGCTTCGGGTAGAAGGGGTGCGAGCGCAGCTGAGCGGCCTGCTCCGAGAAGTCGGGGTCGATCCCCTCCGACGCGCGGGGTCCGACGAGCACGTCGTTGCCCAGACCCACGACGAGTTCGGCCACATCGGTCTCCCCGTCGACGACGATCGGGATCTGCACCGCCTGCGAACCGCCCTCGTTCGCGACCTCCGCGGCGAGGACGACCAGCGCCTCCGCGACGTCATCGGTGGTGACCAACTGCTGACCGGCGTAGGAGACGAGTTTCATAGGGTCAGCCTTCCACCCGCGGCGAATCCTCGGAACGGGCTTGTGCCCCGGTATGCCGATTGGGTAGCGGAGAAGGGGCGCGCCCGGCGGGGGTCAGGGGCGCACGCGGACGGTGCGGCCCTCGAAGGTCACGAGATCGCCGTCGTGCAGCTGCCGCCCGCGACGGCGATCGACCTCGTCGTTCACCTTTACGAACCCGTCGATGATCGCCTCTTTGGCGTCGCCGCCCGAGTCGATGAGTCCCGAGAACTTGAGGAACTGGCCGAGACGGATCACGTCTCCACCGATGGAGACGTCGTCGATCGGAGAGCTCATCCCTGCATCGTATCCGCCCGGGCAGAGTATCCGCCCGGGCAGACGCATCGCCCACCCGTCGGCACGGGGCCGAGGCGGATGGGCGATGGCGGATGGGCGATGGCGGGTGGGCGATGGCGGGTTGTCGACGCCGGGTCGCTCGACGCGGCGGTGCCGTCGGATGCTCAGTCGTCGGTGTCGGTGGCGACCACCGCGAACGAGGCGTCGAGGTCGATGTCGATCGACCGGCGGTCCTCCGTGACGACGGAGACGTCGTACGGGCGCGAGGAGTCGTCGTCGACATCGAGGTCGGTGATCATGCCCTCGGCCTCGTCGAGCGCGGCGGCGACCAGGGCGCGGATGGCCTCCTCGTCGAGCGCCGCCGCGGGTCCGGTGTCGCCGTCGTCGGCGGTCTCGGTCGAGACGACGGTCGCCGCGAGGTCGGCGTCGACCCGCACCTCGGACTCGTCGCCCGCGGCGGTCTCGAGCGTGACCTCCCACGAGCCGTCGCGCTTCGCGTCGATCGAGGTGACGTCACCGTCGGCGGCACCGCGTGCGGCGTCGGCGATGTCGACGAGCTCGTCGGCCGAGTCGGTGCCGATCCCGGTTACCGGGCCGCCTCGCTGCGGGCCGCCCTGCTGCGGACCGCCCTGCTGCGGGCCGCCCTGCTGGGGCCCGCCCTGCGGGGGCTGTCCCTCGCCGCGGTCGTCGCGGTCGCCCTGCTCGTGCCGGGGTCCGTCCACCGCCGAAGGGCGGTCGTCGTGGTCATCGCCGAACTCGTCGGCCATCGCGGCACCGACCGCGACGCCTCCTCCTGCGAGCAGCACGGCGGCGGCGATCCCGCCACCGATCAGCAGGGCGCGCTTGCGTCCGCGCTTCGGGGCCTCGCCCGGCGTCGCCGGGTATGCGGCGGATGCCTCGGGAAGGGGTGCGGCGCCGGCGGGAGTTGTGCCGGCGGGAGTTGTGCCGGGGGGAGCGGGACCGGCAGGAGCGGCGGGAGCCGGAGCATCCGTCGGCGTGAAGGGCACGGTCGGGGAGTCCGGCGTCGACTCCGGCGCGCGGTCGGCCGACGCGGGGTCGGTGTGCGGCGTGTTCTCGTTGTTCGGGGTCTTGTCGTCCATGTCCCCAGGGTGTCGCGCGACCGCTGAAGCCCTCCTGAAGCGTCCTGAAGCCGTCTTCAGGAACCGCCGGGCCCGCTCAGTCGGCGAGGGGGAGCGTCACGATGAAGCGCGCGCCGCCCCAGCGCGAGGCATCCACCGCGACCGTGCCGCCCATCGCCGTCGCGATGCCGCGCACGATCGCGAGGCCCAACCCACTGCCGCCGGCATCGCGGCTGCGCGCCTCGTCGAGACGCACGAACCGCTCGAACACGCGCTCCCGCTCGGCGGTCGGCACACCGGCGCCGTCGTCTTCGACGGTCACCAGCACGACGCCATCACCGGGAGTCACGCCGATCGCGACGCGCCCCGCGCTGTGCCGGGCGGCGTTGTCGGCGAGGTTGCGCAGCAGCTGCCCCGTCAACCGCGGGTCGCCCGACACCCGGGCGGCCCGGATGCCGGAGCCGTCGACCTCGACCCCCGCCGTCCGCAGCCGACGCACCTCGGCGAGGGCCTGGTCGTCGAGGTCGATCGGCTCATCGCGGGTAGCGACGCCCTCGTCGAGACGGGCGAGCAGCAGCAGCGACTCGACGATGCCCTGCAGGCGCAGACCCTCGTCCGAGACGACCTCGGCCAGTTCGCCGATGCTCGTCGTCGACGGGTGCGCCTGTGCAAGCTCGGCGTGCTGCCGGATGACGGCGAGGGGCGAGCGCAGCTCGTGCGAGGCATCCGACACGAACCGACGCTGGGCGGACGCCGCGGCGTCGAGACGATCGAGCATGCCGTTCATTGTCGTCGCGAGCGCCGCGATCTCGTCGCCCGACGGAGGTACAGGCACGCGGTGGTGCAGCCGCTCGGCCGTGATGCCGTCGACCTCCGCGCGGATGCGCGTCACCGGCCGCAGCGCGCGCCCCGTGACCAACCACGTCGTGACCGCGACGAGCAGCAGCAGCAGGGGCACCGCCACCGCGAGCAGCACCGCCACCGTCGCCAGGGTCTCGATGTCGTTCTCGACCGGCACGGCGATGACCAGCGTGTGATCGCCCTCGATGTCGTTCGACACGATGAGCATCGGCTCCCCGTCGACGCGTCGGGTCACGGGGTCGTCGTCGATCGGCAGCGCCGCCGAGCCCAGGGCGTCGCGGGCGTCGTCGCTCGCCGCCCGCACCACGCCGTCGGGGCCGATGACCTGCACGATCTCGTCTTCGATGTCGCCGACGTTGCGCCCCGCGGGTCCGGGGCCGCCGCGCTGTTCGAAGCGTTCCGACAGTTCGTCGAGGCGCTGTTCGGCCGCGCGTTCGGTGCCCGCGTGGATGCTGGCGCTCAGGATGCCGTAGAACGACACCGCGCCGATCAGCAACGCGACGGCCACGACCAACGTCGCGCCGAGCGTCGTGCGGCCCCGTACCGAACGCCAGGCGCGGCGGGGTCGATGCTCAGCCACCGTCGGCCGCCAATCGGTAGCCCGCGCCGCGGACCGTCTCGATCGCCTCGCGGCCGAACGGCTTGTCGACCTTGCGGCGCAGATGCCCCACATACACCTCGACGATGTTGGGGTCGCCGTCGAAATCGTCGTCCCACACGCCCTCGATGAGCGCGCGCTTCGACACGACCTGGCCGCGGTGGCGCATCAGGTGCTCGAGCACGGCGAACTCGCGGGCCGTGAGAGTGATCGGGGTCTCGCCGCGCCACACGCGATGCGCCGCGGGGTCGAGGCGCAGATCGCCGGCCTCGAGCACGGTCGGGCGCGCCACGGCACCGCGCCGCACGAGCGCGCGCAGCCGCGCCACGAGGATCGCGAACGAGAAGGGCTTCGTGACGTAGTCGTCGGCGCCGCTCTCGAGCGCCTCGACCTGATCCCACTCGCCATCTTTCGCGGTGAGCATGAGTACCGGCGTCCAGTTCTCCTCGGCGCGCAGCGCCTCGCACACCTTCCACCCGCTCATGCCCGGCATCATCAGGTCGAGCACGATCGCGTCGTACCGGGTCTCGCGGGCGCGCCACAGCCCGTCGACACCGTTGTGCGCCACGTCGACCGCGAAGCCCTCGGCCTCGAGCCCGCGGCGCACGGCGTCGGCGAGACGCACCTCGTCGTCGACCACCAGGATGCGCATGCTCCCAGTGTGGCGCGTCGGGCCTGAAGCGCGGCTGAAGCGCGGCGGGCCGCAGCCCGCGAGACACCACTTCCGTGGTGAGACATCACGGGAGGCGTGTTGTCTCACGGGGAGAGTGGTGTCTCAGCGCAGGGACGCGAAGAACGAGCGGCGCACGGCGGCGACGTCGGTGCCCTCGCGGGTCGGATGCACGCGGTTGAGAAGCAGCACGCCGTACGACCCCGACCGGGCCGAGACGGCGAAGGCGGTGCCGGTGAAGCCGGTGTGGCCCACGGCGTCCGCCTCGCCCATCCACGACCGGTCGCGCACCCGCAGGCCGACCGCCTGCTCGAAGCCGTCGGCCGGGGCGGCGGGAGTGGTCATCAGACGGATGCTCCGCTCCGACAACACCCGCCCGTCCGCGCCGAACCCGCCGTCGCGCACCATGCGCGCGAGCGCGGCCACGTCGTGCACCGAACCGAACAGCCCGGCGTGCCCTGCGGGGCGGCCGAGCGCGTGCGCGAGCTCGTCGTGCACCTCTCCGCGCACGAGGCCGCGGTGGGGCTGCACCTCGGTGGCCACCGTGCGGTCGGGCTCGGGCGTCCAGGTGAGCGAGGTCGCTCCGAGCAGCGCGGCGACCTCGCCGACGAGTTCCGTCAGCGACCGACCCGACACCCGTTCGAGCAGCTCGCCCACCGCGATGAAACCGACGTCGGAGTATCGGTGCACGGTGCCGGGGTAGGCGAGCAGCGCGCTGCGCAGCACCACGGCCCGCAACTCCTCACCACGCAGACCCGTGCGCCAGGCGCCGCCCTCGGCCGGAAGCCCCGACGTGTGGGTCAGCAACTGGCGCAGCGTGATCGACCCGGCGCGGTCGCCGATCCCCACTGCGAGGGCGTCGGCGACCGGCGCGTCGAGATCGACCGAGCCCGCGTCGACCAGGCGCAGAGCCGCGACGGTCGTGAAGATCTTCGTGAGCGATGCGAGGTCGAACAGGTGCTGGTCGGTGAGCGGCGTCGGGTCGTCGTCGGCCGGGGTGCCGAAGACCCGCAGATCCGCGGCATCCGCCCGAGCATCCGCCCCACCCGCCCGCTCGACGAGCGACGCCCACGCCGACCCGGGCGCCCCGTTCACCATGCGCGGCTCACTTGCTCATGCCGGAGGTGAGTCCGTTGATGATCTGCTTCGTCGCGAGCAGGAACAGCACCACCAGCGGGATCGTCGCGATCGTCAGACCGGCGAACAGCTGCGGCCAGTCGGTCGAGTACTCGCCGAAGAAGCGGGTCAGACCCACGGGCAGCGTGTACGAGTCGCGGTCGCGCAGCAGGATGAGCGGGTAGAAGAAGTCGTTCCACACCGGCACGAATCGGAACACGATGACGGTCGCGAGGGCCGGCCGCACGAGCGGCAGAAGGATCTGCACGAAGGTGCGGAAGGGTCCGGCGCCGTCGATGCGGGCCGCCTCTTCGAGTTCGATCGGCAGCGCGCGGAAGAACACCGTGAGCACGAACGTCGTGAACGGGATGCCGAGGGCGCCGTACACGAGAATGAGGCTGAACACGTTGCTGGTCATGCGCAGCGAGTCGAGCAGGTAGAACAGCGGCAGGATCGCCAGGTGCACGGGCAGCATCAGCCCCGAGAGGAACACCGCCTCGACACCGCGGAAGAACTTCGCGCGCGCCCGGGCGAACGCGTAGGCGGCGAGCACCGAGACGACGGTCGTCACGATGACCGAGCCGACGGTGACGGTGATCGAGTTGATGAAGTAGGTGTCGAAGGATGCCGTGATCCACGCGTTCTGGAAGCTGGTGAACGAGGGCTCCAGGGGCAGGCCGAGGGGTTCGGTCGCGATCTGCTGCTGCGTGCGCAGCGAGTTGTTGACCATGAGCAGCAGCGGGCCGATCGCGATGATCGCGTATCCCCAGAGGAACACGTTCGCGAGCAGGCGCCCGATGAACGGGGTGTCGTTCGTGCGGCTGGTGCGGCGGCGCGGGGCGGACGAGCGGCCCGAGACGATGGCCTCGGTGGTCGGCTCGGGGCGGGCGTCGGTGGCGGTGCTCATCAGAACAGCTTCCGTTCGGCTCGGCGCATGGTCGATGTGATGACGACCGAGATCACCATGATGAAGATGAACAGCACGGTCGCGAGTGCCGAGGAGACGCCGATGGAGTTCGGGTTCCCCGACTCGAAGGCCGTGCGGTAGAAGAGGAGCATCATCACGTCGGTCGAGCCGGCGGGCGCTCCGTTCGATCCGGCGAGGGCGAACGGGATCGCCATCGCCTCCATGCTGCCGATGAAGGTGAGCACCGTGATGATGCCGATCGTCGGGGTGAGCATGGGCAGCGTGATGTAGCGGAACCGCTTGCCGGCGGTGGCGCCGTCGAGGGCCGCCGCCTCTTCGATCTCCTCGGGGATGCCGCCGAGGGCCGCCCCGTAGAGCAGGATCGGGAAGCCGATCCACTGCCACGCACTGACGAGCACGATCACCCAGATCGCGAGCTTCGGGTCGCCGAGCCACGGCAGGGCGAGGCCTTCGAGACCGGCGCCGCGCAGGATCGCGTTGACGGGGCCGAACAGCGGCGACAGCATGAGCGACCACAGGTAGCCGATCACCATCGGGCTGACGAGGTACGGCAGGGCGAAGATCGTCTGGAAGAAGCGCTTGGTGCGCTTGCGGCGGTGCAGCAGGGTCGCGATGCCGAGGCCGAGCGAGTTCTGGAAGACGACGGCGCCGGCGAAGAGCAGCAGGTTGTGACCGAACGCGTTCCACAGCTCCGAGGCGTAGGGCTCGGTGGTGAGCAGGGTGATGTAGTTGCCGATCCCGGCGAACCCGCCCTGCTTCGTGCCCTGCCAGTCGAACAGCGAGTAGCTGAGCGCGGCGAGCATGGGGTAGAGGATCAGCACCGCGAACAGCACGGCGGCGGGCAGCACGAAGAGCATCGCCGTGGGGGTGGTGAGCGCGATGCCGGTGCGGGTGCGCCGGTTCGGCTTCGAGCGCCGCAGGGGGAGGGTCAGGGCCATGATGAGTCTTTCGCTCCGCGAGGGGGCGCCGCGGACGGCGCCCCCTCGGTTCGGATCAGGATCCCGGGGTGAACCAGGTGGAGACGCCGGACTGCAGGTCGGCGCCCAGCTGCTCGGCCGTCTTGCTGCCGAGGAACATCGCCTGGATGTCCGGGCCGAGCACCGCGGTGCCGGTCGGGTCGCCGTAGCGGAAGTCGACGAGCAGCAGGTACGGTGCGGGGTTCTCGCTGTACGCCTCGTTCATCTCCTGCATGAGCGGGTCGGAGTACTCGACGCCGGGGAGGGCCGAGAACTGGTCGACCTCGTCGGCGACGAGCTGGCCGAACTCCTTCGTGGTCATCCAGTTGAGCAGTTCGGTCGCGGCCTCCTGCTGGTCGCTGGCCGCGTTGATGCCGAAGCTGCCGTCGGCGTAGCCGGGGGTGACGGCGTGGTCGAGAGCGCTGTCGGGTGCCGGCGGCACCTCGTAGACGCCCCACTCGGTGTCGGGCGCAGAGCTCTGGAACGTAGGCAGGTCGAACGAGCCGCCGGGCCACTGCGCGGCCTGACCCGAGGTGAACTGCAGCACGGCATCCGCGACGGCGATGGCGCTGACGTCCTTGTCGAGGTACTTCTGCATGTCCTTGACGGTCTGCAGCGAGGCGACGTAGGCGGGGTCGGTGAAGTCGACGTCGCCGGCGAGCACCTTCTCCTCGAACTC
Organism: uncultured Microbacterium sp.; assembly: GCF_963528945.1. GTDB lineage: Bacteria > Actinomycetota > Actinomycetes > Actinomycetales > Microbacteriaceae > Microbacterium. The sequence continues at coordinate 518,132 of NZ_CAURWX010000003.1, read as the reverse complement.
GGCGCCGCCGTACTGGGCCGAGCCGACGATGTCGTGGAACATCGGCAGCACCCAGTCCTCGCGGGCGCCGAGGGCCATCGGCGTGACGCCCTCGTCGAGCAGGGTCTCCTGCAGTTCGATGAACTCGTCCCAGTCGGTGGGCTCTTCGAGGCCCATCTCGTCGAACATCGTCTTGTTGTAGAACATCTGCATCGTCTGGTACGCGAAGGGCACGCCGTAGGTCTTGCCGTCGTCCTTGCCCTGGGCGGCACGCAGCACGGTCGGATCGAACTGGTCGAGGCCGTCGACGATGTCGTCGATGGGCACCAGCTGCTCCGACTGGATCGCGGGCTGGATGCCGCCGTAGGCGCGCAGCATGGCGATGTCGGGTCCGTCGCTGCCTTCGAGCCCGGTGGCGAGGATCTGGTTGTACTCAGTGGGCTGGTAGCCCTCGAACTCGACCGTCACACCGGGGTGCGACTCCTCGTACTTGTCGAACACGGCCTCCCATTTGGGAGACGAGGATGCCTGCCACGACCAGACCTTGAGGGTGACGTTCTCGGCGTCGCCCTCCCCGCTGGAGGCGGAGGGTGCACAGCCGGCGACGGCGAGCCCCGTGACGAGCAGACCCGCGGTAAAGACGAGTCGGGTGGTGCGGTGTCGCATGAGAATTCCTCTCGGACGTCGGTGTCGGGATAGGCGGGGCAGTCGGATGCCGAGGGCCTTCAAGCCACTTTGGGCAAAGAGTTACAGAAACTCAAGAGCTTTCCGAAAATTCCTTTCACATATTGATTCGATTCTGCAATCCTGTTCGCGTGACCCTCAGTGCGATGACCGCCATCCACCAGCGCCTGTCGGCGCTCACCCCCACCGAGCGCCGCATCGCCACCCACGTGCTCGACGATCCGCAGAGCGCGGTCGACAACTCCATCACGCAGCTCGCCGCCGCCTGCGGCACCTCGGTCGCCAGCATCGCTCGCTTCACGCAGAGCCTGGGGTTCCAGGGCTACCCCGAGATGCGACTCGCCCTCGCCACCGAACTCGACCGACGGGCATCCGACCGCGAACGGTTCCAGGTCTCCGAGACCGACGTCAGCCGCCACGACGACGCCCTGACCACCGTGCGCAAGATCGCCTTCGCCGAGGCATCCGCCATCGAACGCACCGCGCAGCAGATCGACATCGACGTGCTCGAACGCTGCGTCGCCGCCGTACGCGGCGCTCGCCGCATCGACATCTACGGCACCGCGTCGAGCGGACTCGCCGCCCATGACCTCGAGCAGAAACTGCACCGCGCCGGACTCGTCGCCCAGGCCCGCACCGACCTGCACCTCGCGCTCACCGGCGCCGCGCTGCTCGACGTGCGCGACGTCGCGATCGCCATCTCGCACTCCGGCCGCACCCTCGAGATCGTGCAGTCGGCGCAGGTCGCCGCGCGCGCCGGCGCCACCACCATCGCGATCACCAACAACCCCCGTTCGCCGCTGGCACGGGTGTGCGAGCTCGTGCTCGTGACCGCCGTGTCGGAGTCGACCTTCCGCTCCGGAGCCATGGCCAGCCGCATCGCGCAGCTCGCCGTGCTCGACTTCGTGTTCACGCGCATCGCGCAGGCCGACTACGACACCATCTCCGACAACCTCCAGCGCACCTTCAACGCCGTCACCGACCACAGAATCGACTGATCCCATGGCCCCGCTGCACCTCGGCATCGACCGTCTCGTCGCCCGCGACATCCGCCCCGACCTGCTCGCGCGCCTCACATCGGGCCGGATCGGGATGCTCACCAACGACCTGGCCCTGACCTCCGATCTCGTGCGGGGTCGGCAGGCGCTCGCCGCGTCGGGCTGGGAGTTCGCGCTGCTGTTCGGCCCCGAGCACGGCCTGAGCGGGCGGGCGCGCGAGGGCGAGCACGTCGGCGACCTCACCGATCCCGTGACGGGCGTCGCGGTGCGCAGCCTGTACGGCGACGCCGTGCGCCCTGCCGCCGCCGACCTCGCCGGGCTCGACGCCGTGCTCGTCGACCTGCCCGACGTGGGGGCGCGCTTCTACACCTACATCTGGACCATGAGCCACCTGCTCGAGGCCTGCGCCGACGCGGGCGTCGCCGTGGTGGTGCTCGATCGCCCGAACCCGCTCGGCGGGCGACTCGATCGCGCCGAGGGGCCCATGCTCGACGAGGGCGGCCAATCGCTCGTCGGCCGGTGGACGATGCCCATCCGGCACGGCCTCACGATCGGCGAACTCGCCCGCCACTGGGTGCGCACACGACGGATCGACGTCGAGCTGGAGGTCGTCGAGGTCGCCGGGCTCACCCGCGACCGGGCGATCGGCGGGGGAGAGGGCACCTGGATGCCGCCCTCCCCGAACCTCCCCAGCCCCACGACCACCCTGCTGTACCCGGGCACATGCCTCGCCGAGGGCGTGAACGTCTCGGAGGGCCGCAGCACCGCCGTGCCCTTCCGGGTGCTCGCGGCCCCCTTCATCGACGGGGAGCGCTACGCCGCGGCCGTCAATACGGCCGGACTGCCGGGCCTGGCGGCGGTGCCCTACGGTTTCACGCCGCTGGTGCGCGACCATGCGGGCGAGGCGTGCGAGGGCGTGATCCTGCACGTGACGGATGCCGAGGCGCTGCGCCCCGTGCACGCCGGAGTGCGTCTGCTCTCGCTGCTCGAGGAACTGCATCCGGGAGCCCTCGTCGAGCGCTCCCTCTTGCCCATGCCGGGCGAGTCGGACTGGAGTCCGCTCGAGAAGCTGTTCGGTGTTCGAGGGGCGTTCGCGCAGATCACCGGTGGCGAGTGGGACGACCCCGCGCGCCTGGCCGTACCCGACTGGCCCGCCGCCGTCGCCTCCGACCTCCTCTACGCCTGACGCGGGCCCGCCTGCCCGTGCCATGACTCAGGACCGTGTCGGCTCGACCTGCCGGCATCGGCGGGTGTAGCGGCGGGGGAGCGGCTTCGGTCCTGAGGCATGGCGTGAGCCCTCGGGGTGCGGGCAGACCGAGGGGTGCCTACGCGGAGGCCTGGGTGAGTTCACGCACCAGTCTCACGGCGAAGGGCGCCGCTGCGAGCGTGAGTACCGAGCTGATGATCCCCACGAGCATCGAGACGAGCAGCTCGTCGAGCGTCTCGGCACGGGTCCCCATCTGGCTCGAGATCGCTCCGAAGAAACCGCCCGCGATCCAGAGCAGCCACCATGCGATCTGCCAGCTCGGCCGGGTGCGACCGGCAGCCCGCCAGAGATCGGAGACGTTCTGATACGGGAACCAGAACGCGATGACGGGGATGATCCATGACCAGACGTGCCAGGCCGGCGAGCGTCGCGTGCGACCGTGCGCCCGCGTCGCGAGGCGGTGCTGCCAGATGACCCAGAGCACCCCCGTGGCGAGAAGCGCCACGAACAGCGGGATGTTCACGGCCATGGCGAGGGTGTCGTAGCTGACGAGCGAATCCGCGGCGTCGAAGTCGCCATCGAGGTAGGCGGAGACGGCCATGACTCCGAACGCGTCGACGGCGATGCTCCCGAGGGTCAGCGCGACGGTCGAGATCAGCAGCACTTGAACCGCGGATGCGAGGCGGCCGACCGGCTTGCCCATCGGTGCCCCGACCGTGGGCTGCACCCACTGCGAGCCGTCCCACCACCACGGTGCCCCGGAGCCGTCGGGCGCGGGATACCAGCCCGGTTGGGTCGCGGGTGAAGTCATCGATCGTCTCCCATCAGCGGCTCGCGTGTCGAACCTACCGGAGAAAGAGACGAGCATGCGCCCGGAATCGGTCGCGCGCGTGGGGCGAGCGGACGGCCGCGTCAAGCCCCTGCGAGCGGGGGTATCCGCTCGGCCAGGGTGACCGCATGAGTCACGATTCCCACGACGACGCGGGTCCGGGCGGCGCCGTCGGCCGCTACCTCCACGATCACCTCGCCGAGATGCTCGACCGGCTCTCGGCCTGGGTCTCCATTCCGTCGGTATCGGCCGATCCCGACCGCCACGACGAGATGCGGCGCTCGGCGGACTGGCTGGTCGGCGAGATGACAGCGGCGGGGATGCAGGCTCGCACGTTCGAGACGGGCGACACGTGGGCGGTGTACGGCGAATCGATCGTCGACCCCGACGCTCCGACCGTGCTCGTGTACAGCCACCACGACGTGCGTCACGCCAAACCCGAGGAGTGGAGTGTCACCGCTCCGTTCACCCCGGTCGAGCGCGACGGTCGCCTCTACGGGCGCGGCGCGTCGGATGCCAAGGGTCAGGCGCTCGCGCACGTCTGGGGTCTCCGTGCCCACCGCGAGGTGCTCGCCGGTTCCGGCGCCCTCAACGTGAAGATGATCATCGACGGCGAGGAGGAGATCGGGTCGCCGAACCTGCGCGAGCTGCTGCGTACCCAGCGCGACCTGCTCGCCTGCGACGTGATCGTGTTCTCCGACACGATCCAGTGGCGGGTCGACGCCCCGGCCCCCGTCACCTCCATGCGCGGCACCGTCACGGCGACGCTCACCATCCGGGGGCCCGAGCGCGACGTGCACAGCGGTGCCGCCTCGGGCGTGACGCCGAATCCATCGCTCGTGCTCGCCGCGGTGCTCGCAGGGCTGCACGCCCCCGACGGAAGCATCGCGATCGAGGGCTTCGACGACGATGTGCCGCCGCTCACCGCGCAGCGTCGCCGCGAGCTCGCCGCGCTGCCCTTCGACGACGACGACTGGCTCGACCGCAGCGAGACCCGCAGCATCATCGGCGAGGAGGGCTACACGCCGCTGGAACGGCTGTGGGCGCGGCCCGCCATCGAGGTCATCTCCCTGCTGGCCGGCGACCCGGAGGGATTCGAGAGGTCGGTGATCCCGCGCGAGGCGACGGCGTCGCTCAGCATCCGCACCGCGCCGGGGCAGCGCATCGCCGAGACCGCCGACCGGTTGCGGGCGCATATGGCGCGGGTGGTGCCGCCCGAGGTCGAGTACGAGTTCACCGTCGACCAGGACATCGCGCAGGAGCCGTACGTCACGCCCGAGGGCCCCGTGACCGCGGCGCTCGAACGTGCGCTCACCCTCGGCTACGGCATTCCGGTGCAGGGGCGTATGGGAAATGCCGGGGGTGGCCCGGCCGACCTGCTCGCGACGGAGCTCGGCGCGACGGTGCACTTCCTCGGCACCGGCCTGCCCGAGGATCACTGGCATTCGAGCGACGAGAGCATCGACATCCGCATGCTGCTGCGCGGCGCCGCGACGATCGCCCACCTCTGGCGCGAGCTCGCCGCCCTTCCGCCCGGCGGGGCGGGGGTCAGGGGAGAAGGGGGAGGTCGGGGATGAGGGGATTTCGGTCGTGGGGGTCGGTGATCACCGCGGTGACCGCCGACAGGTCGAGCACGGGGTAGCGCGACACGGCTCCGATCTTCTCCTCACTCGCGAGCACGAGCACCTCGGCGCAGCGTTCGGCGAGAGCGCGCTTGGTGACGGCGTCGTCGAGTTCACCGGTCGTGAGGCCCTGCGCGGGGTGCACACCCGTGACGCCGAGGTAGAAGACATCGGCGGCGAGGTGGCGGATCGCCTCCATGGCCAGCGATCCGCTTGCGACGAGCGAGTGCCGCGAGAGCTCGCCGCCGATCATGACGACCCGCCCGTCGGAGTGCTCGGCGACGGCCAGGGCCACCGCGGGGCTCGGGGTGAGCACGGTGAGCCCCGCGTCGCGCGGCAGGTGGCGAGCGAGGGCGAGGGTGGTGGTGCCGGCGTCGAGCACGATGGTCGACCCGCGGCGGATGCTCTCGGCAGCGCGCCGTGCGACCCGCTCCTTGCTCGCCGTCGCGAGGTCGGCCCGGGCGTCGACCGGGCGGTCGGCGGCGGGCACCGGGAGGGCTCCGCCGTAGACGCGGATGATCCTGCCCTCGTCGGCGAGTTCGCGCAGATCGCGACGGATGGAGTCTTCGGAGAGGCCGAGGTCGGTGGCGACGGTCTTGGCGACGATGCGCCCGTCGCGGGCGAGGACGTCGAGCAGGTGGGCCTTGCGTTGGGCGCCGAGCATGGTGTTCCTTCACGAAGTTGCACGTTCTTACACGGTTAACGTTACAGTGTCCGGCATGAACACTCCACTCCTCATCCTCATCGCCGGCCCCTACCGCTCGGGCACCGACGGCGACCCCGCGCGCATCGCCGCCAACCTCGAACGGCTCGAACAGGCATCCGCCCCGATCTTCCGCCTCGGCCACGTGCCCATGATCGGCGAGTGGGTCGCGCTGCCGGTCCTTCGCACGCTCGAGGCGGATGCCGTCGACGGCGACGTCATGTACGACACCGCGCACCGCCTGCTGCAGCACTGCGACGCCGTGCTGCGCCTGCCGGGCGCCTCCGCCGGCGCCGACAAGGACGTCGAGATCGCGCGGGAGCGCGGCCTGCCCGTGTACTTCTCGATCGACGAGATCCCCGCGGCCTGACGCCCTCCGGCGGACCGGCCACGAGCGCCCCGGCCGTCCCCGGCGCGAAGCACGCGATCGTCAGCCCGCGGTCGACCGACGGATCGACGAGTCGGGGAGCACGACGCCGGTCAGCTCCTCGGACAGACGCCAGACGCGCGCGGCATTCGTCTCGCTGCGCAGCCGGGAGTAGATCGGCTGCTCGGCCGGCGCACCGCCGAGGTGTCCGAGCCCCTTCGGCCCGTACAGGCGGCGGGCACGGGCTTCCGATGATGTCGCCGCGTACAGCGCAGGCAGCGCGGCCGTCTCGGGCGTGCCGAGCAGGATGCCGCGGGCCGACGCCCAGCGGATCACCCGCACGCCCACGGTGTCCGCGGTCCGCCCCAGCTCGGGGCGGGCCGCGAGCAGGCTCGTCGGTGCGACCCCGGGGTGCGCGAGGTTGCTGGTGATGCCCCAGCCGTGGCTCTCGCTGCGGCGGTCGAGCTCGAGCCCGAACATCCCGAAGGCGATCTTCGACTGGCTGTAGGCGCGGGCTCCGTTGTACGAGCGCTCCCAGGCGAGGTCGTCCCAGTTGATGGATCCCTGGTTCGCGGCGACGCTCACCTGCGACGTGACGCGCGCCCGCCCCGCGCGCAGCAGAGGAAGCAGATGGCCGACGAGGGCGAAATGGCCGAGATGGTTGGTGCCGAACTGCAGTTCGAAGCCATCGGCGGTGGTCTGCCGCTCGGGCGGGGTCATGACCCCGGCGTTGTTGACCAGCAGGTGGATCGGGTGCCCGTCGGCCTGCATGCTCGCGCCGAACGCGGCCACCGAGTCGAGCGAGGAGAGGTCGAGCGCAGCGAGCCGCACGCGGGCGCCGGGTGCGGCGTCGCGAATGACGGATGCCGCGGCATCGCCCTTCGACGGGTTGCGCACGGGCAGCACGATCTCTGCGCCGGCGGCCGCGAGGCGGGCGGCGATGCGCAGGCCGATGCCGTCGCTGCCACCGGTGACGACGGCGCGGCGACCGCGGAGGTCGGGGATATCGATGTCGATGCTGTTACTGGTCATGATGCTCCTTCGTGGTCTGGCTCCAGCGTGCGCGGGTCGCGGCGGCGCATCCAGGACATGCCGTGCAGTGGATACGTCTCGGTGGCGGGTGCGAGGATCGGTGCGGCGGAAGGACGGTTCGGAATGGCGATCGACAGAGAGGCGTTGGCGGGTTTCCTGCGGTTGCGCCGCGACAGTCTGCAGCCCGAGGACGTCGGGTTGCACCGGGGTCAGCGTCGGCGGACCGAAGGGTTGCGGCGCGAGGAGGTCGCGGCGCTCAGCCACATGTCGACCGACTACTACGCGCGTCTCGAACGCGGGGATGGCCCGCTGCCGTCCGAGCAGATGCTGGCGTCGATCGCGCAGGGGTTGCACCTCACGATCGACGAGCGCGACCACCTGTTCCGCCTCGCGGGCCACCAGCCGCCGCCGCGCGGAGAGGCGAGCGACCACGTCGGTCCCGGATTGCTGCGCATCTTGGATCGGCTGGGCGACACCCCGGCCGAGATCGTCACCGAGCTCGGCGAGACGCTGCGGCAGACGCCGCTGGGGATCGCGCTGACCGGGGACACGGCGTCGTTGCGCGGTCCCGAGCGCAGCCTCGGCTATCGCTGGTTCAGCGCTCCACGCACGCGCGGGCTCTACGCCGAGGAGGAGCACGCCTTCCTGTCGCGGTTATGGGTGTCGGGACTGCGCGAGGTCATCGCGCGGCGCGGACCGGAGTCGCGAGCGGCAGGTCTCGCCGATTCCCTGCTCGCGCAGAGTGCGGAGTTCCGGGCGATCTGGGAGAGGCACGAGGTCGGCGTCCGCCCGCGTGAGACGAAGCACTTCGTGCATCCGGATCTCGGGGCGCTCGAGCTGACCTGCCAGACCCTGTTCGACGCGGAGCAGTCGCAGGCGCTGCTGGTCTACACGGCGATCCCCGGCAGCGAGAGCCACGAGAAGCTCCGGATGCTGTCGACACTGGCTCCCCGCGTCGCGGTCTGAGCGCTCCCGCGGCTGAGAGATCCCCGCGGCCTGACGCCCTCCTAGGCTGGAGGCATGAACAAGAACACCCTCTGGACCGTCCTCGGCGTGGTCGCCGCGATCGTCATCGCCTGGTGGATCGTGAGCGCGCTGTTCTCGATCCTGTGGTTCATCGCCAAGGCGGCCATCGTCGTGGTGGTGGCGGTCGTGGTGTTCTTCGCGCTGCGCAGCCTGTTCTCGTCGCGCGCCCGCGACTGACGCGGCAACCCACCGTGTCCGTGCTCATCGTCACCGCGCACCCGCAGACCGACTCGCTCACGGCATCGATCGTCGATCGGCTGCGCGACGCCCTCCCGGCGGATGCCGTGCGCATCGCCGACCTGCACGCCGAGGGGTTCGATCCCCGCTTCACCGAGGCCGACCGCATCACCTATGCGTCGGGCGCCGACTTCCCGCCCGACGTGGCGGCCGAGCAGGCCCGGGTGGACGGGGCCACCGACGTGGTGCTCGTCTTCCCGGTGTACTGGTGGAGCTTCCCCGCTCTGCTCAAGGGCTGGATCGACCGCGTGTTCGTCAACGGGTGGGCATTCGACGTCGACGCCGATGCCGGAATCCGCCGGAACCTCGGGCGCCTCACCCTGCACATGATTCCCGTCGCGGGCGACACCGAAGACGTCTACGACCGGCACGGCTACCGCGTCTCGTTCGAGACGCAGATCGCGCACGGCATCCTCGACTTCTGCGGGATGCAGCGCGGCGAGACCGCGTTCGTCTTCGACTCGGAGGGCGAGGCGGAGCAACGGGATCGCAACGTCGCTGCCGCGATCGAGGCGGTGACCCGGGCGATCTCCCCCGCGTGAGCTGAGTCGAGCCGAGCTGAGCCGAGCCGAGACGGGCGGAGCCCGGGACGCGCCCTCGCGTCGCGGAGACACGGAGAAGGGCCCCGCCGGAACGACGGAGCCCTTCTCGGATGCGGGAGCTCAGCTCTGCGACATCGCCCGTCGGCGAGCACGCACGACGAACGGCGCAGCACCGGCGAGCAGGAGCAGCAGGCCCGCTGCCGACAGGCCAGCGATCAGCGAGCCGTCGGCGCCCGTCGCGGCGAGCCCGTCGCGGTCGGCCGCGCTGCCCGCAGCCGGGTCACCGGCGGCTCCGCCCGCGCCCGGGGTCGATCCGCCCGGCGTCGAGCCCCCAGGGGTCGAGCCCCCGGGTGCAGCCGGCGCGGCGATCGCGAACTCGACCGCGAGCGGGGCGGAACTGCGCGTACCGAGCGCCTGCGCGACGCTCAGCCGGTTCGCGCCGACCGTCAGGCCGCTCACCTCGAGCGTCCATTCGCCGTTCTCGCCGACGACGGCCGAAGCCGGCGCCGCGGCCACCGAGACCGCCGCGGCGGGGGTCGCCACGGCCGCGTCGGCGACGTTCACCTGCGCGCCGGGGAGTCCCGTGCCGCGCAGGGTGACCGACGTGGTCGACGCCGGCAGCTCGCCCTGCGGCGCGCTCGTCACGGCGAACGCACTGAGGTCCGCGCGCTGCGTCAGCCACTCGTCCGGCGTGGTCGGCCGGTCGATGATGCGCGTCTCGCCGATGCATCCGTTCCAGCCGTTGCGGGCGGCGTCGTCGACCCAGTCCGCGCCGAGGATCCACGAGTGACCCTCGTGCCAGGCCATGCCCGCGACATCGGTCGCATTGCGCAGCACCGGCGCACCGTCGACGTACATCGTCGTGGTGCGCTTCGCCGGGTCGTTCACGAGAGCGACGTGCACCCAGGTGTCGACCATGATCTCGCCCGACCAGTTGACGCGGTCGCCGAGGGCGGCGTTCGCGTCGAGGCTCGTCCACTGGAACTCGCGCAGGCTCGAGATGCCGAGGGCGCTCGGCGAGGCCGTCCAGTCCCACCGCGTCTCGGGCACGCCGATCTGCGAGCGGTTACCGGTGCGGGTGAGGAACTTCGACCACGAGTTCGCGGCCACGCTCCACTCCGGGTCCATCTTCACGAAGGTCTCGATCGTGTAGCCGTCGCGCAGGTCGACGTCGTTGATCGGTGCGTCGGCGGCGGTCGTCAGGTAGCTGAAGCGCGACCCCGTCGAGTCGGCGAAGCACATCGAGGCGCCGTCCGACGAGAAGCCGTGGGCGTCGTCCTCGATCGTGACGTCGTCCCAGGTCGCGCCCACCGCGTTGGTGGCGGCCGGGTCGACGCGGGTCAGATCGTTGTCGCCGGCGACGTCTTCGATCACGGTGTCGGCGCCGACGACGCCCGACTCCCCGTTGAAGCGCCAGTGGGCGAGCGTGCCCTCGGCCTCGACGAAGTCGAGCTCGTTGCCCGGCAGCTCGGTCGAGATCGGGTCGGGGCCCTCGAAACCGTCGAGCAGCAGCGTGCGCGCCGCGGCCGAGAGGGAACCCTCGTCGGGGGTGCCGGCGGTGAAGCCGGGGTCGAACCCGGCGAAGCGCTCGGCAAAGTCGATGTCGAGCGAGTAGCGCTGGTGCATGCCGTCGAGCAGCGGCTGGTCGTAGCTGGTCAGCGATTCCTGCGGCTTCGCGACGACCCACGGCGACCCGGTCTCGAGCGAGAGGGTGCCGTTCGTGAGGTCGAACTCGAACAGGCCGAGGTAGCCGTTCCCGCCCTCGTAGGCCATCTGGTAGTCCATCAGCACCTGGTGCACGTCGTGACCGAAGTCGTTCTGCTTCACCTGGCGGGTAGCCCCGTGGAAGTGCCCGTTGAGGGTGAGGAAGATCTGATCGTTGCTGCGGATCAGTCGATCCCACATGCGCTGGCTGTCGGCGGTCTCGACCGGCGACATCTGGTCGGCGGCGACGTTGATCAGCGCGTGGGAGCTGAGGATGACCGGCACGGTGGGGTGGGCGTCGAGCACGCTCTGCGCCCAGGCGAGCGTGGCGTCGGACGAGTTCCAGCTGATGGCCAGCGACATGAACTGCTGCCCCTCGGCCTCGAAGATGTGGAACTGGCTGAGGCCGGTCGGGTCGGACCCGCCGTACGTGGACTGCTCGGCGGCGCGCGGGGCGCCGAACCACCGGTTGAACGGTTCGTTGGCGAGGTCGAGCTCGGTGTCGCGCTTGCCGCTGTCGAGCACGTCGTGGTTGCCCGGGAGGATCGAGTAGGGCAGGTCGGCGTCGTCGAGCGTCTGCATCGCCCGGTCGGCCGCCTGCCACTCGTTCTGCACGTTGGCGCGGTCGACGACGTCGCCGAGGTGGGCGACGAACGGGATGTTCAGCTCGTCGGCGTGGTCGGCGAGCCAGGCGGTCTGCGTGGCGAACGGGTCGGTGCCGTACCGCGGGGTGAACTGGTCGACCGAGTAGCGCGAGTAGAACTGGGTGTCGGGGAGCACGGCGAACGTGAACCGGGAGGCGAGCGGTTCGGCGGGCGCGGGGTCGGCGGCCGCGGTGGCGGGAGCGATGCCGGCGGTGAGTCCGGCAACGAGGGTGGTCGCGATCACGGCGGCGCCGGTGCAGCGCTGCAGTGTGCGGAAACGGCGGGGGGACACGTTTCTCCTTCAGGGGGATCGGGCCCGCGACCCGGGTGGTCGCGCAGCCTCCCGAACCCTCGCGGGGCGCGGCGACGCCCGGGTGACCTCCGGTGCACGAGGAGGTGTCCGGGAGGTGGCGGATGGGGGTGCGCGCCGGATGCGTACGACCGTACGCATAAAGTGGTACGATCGTACGCATGACGGATCACTTCGCAGACGACCCGCGCACGCACCGGGAGCGGATGCTCGCCGGCGACCTCTACATCGGCGACGACCCCGAACTCGTCGCCCGGACCGCACGCGCCGCGCGCCTCGCCGACCTCTACCATCGGCAGACGATCTCGGGCGACCCCGCCGCGCGCGGATGGTTGCAGGACCTGCTGGGCGAGCTCGGAGAAGACGTCATCGTGCGGCCTCCGTTGCACGTCGACTACGGCGAGCACATCCGCATCGGCGCCCGCACCTTCGTCAACTTCGGTCTCACCGCGCTCGACACCGCCGCGATCACGATCGGCGAGGACTGCCAGATCGGCCCGAATGTGCAACTGCTCACACCCACGCATCCGATCGATCCGACGCTGCGCCGCGACAAGCTCGAAGCGGCCCTGCCCATCACGATCGGCGACAACGTGTGGCTCGGCGGGGGAGTGATCGTGTGCCCCGGCGTCACCATCGGCGACAACTCGGTCATCGGCGCCGGTGCCGTCGTCACCCGCGACATCCCCGCGAACGTCGTCGCGGTCGGCAACCCCGCGCGGGTGATCCGCGAGATCGGCGGCGAGCATGACGCCTGAGCCGGGCAGTCGGCGCGGACGCCGGAACGACCCCGACCGCCGCGACCGCATCATCGACGCGTGCCTCGACGTGATCGCCGAGTCGGGCGTCGCCGGCGCCTCGCACCGGCGCATCGCCGAGGCCGCCGGTGTGCCGCTCGGCTCGATGACCTACCACTTCGCGGGCATCGACGAGCTGCTGCGCGAGGCGTTCACCCGGTTCGGCACCGAGATCAGCGAGCGGTTTGAGACGCGGATGGCCGCAGCATCCGACCTCGAATCGGCCAGAGAGGCGGTGGTCGCCATCATCCTCAGCGACGTCTACGGCGACCCGCGCGAACTGGTGCTCTCGCACGAGCTGTACACGCTCGCCGCCCGCGACCCCGCGTACCGCGAACTCACCAGCGCGTGGATGCGACGCAGCCGCGACGCGCTCGAGAAGTGGTTCGACCCCGAGACCGCGCACATGGTCGACGCCATCATCACCGGCGTCTCCATCCACCGTGCCCTCGACGTCACCGACCGCGACCCGGCCGAGGTCGCCCTCGCCGTGGCACGCATCACCGCCTGACGGCGCATCCCCGCTCCCGCACACGCCCCGGGCCGCCCCGGGCCACCTCCTGGCGCGGCTCCTCCATCGACCGGCGCGACCGCTTCCGCGCACGACCATCGGGACTCCCATGACCTCCTCCACCACCGCCCCCACGCGCGCCGACCGCCGCGCACGTCTCGCCGTGGCCGCGCTGTTCCTCACGAACGGCGCCCTGTTCGCGAACATCCTGCCGCGCTACCCCGAGATCAAAGACCACCTCGGCCTCGACAACACCGTCTACGGGCTCGCCGTGGCCGCATTCCCCGTCGGCGCCATCGTTGCAGGACTCGCGGCGGCTGCGCTCATCCGCCGGTTCGGGTCGGCGAAGGTCGCCGTGTTCGGCACGATCCTCACGGGCGTCGGCGTGCTCGCCGCCGGACTCGCACCCAGCGTGTGGCTGTTCGCGCTCGGCCTGTTCCTCGGCGGTGCGATGGATGCCATCACCGACGTCGGACAGAACGCCCACGCTCTGCGTGTGCAGCGGGGATACGGACGGTCGATCCTCAACTCCTTCCACGCCGTGTGGTCGATCGGCGCGGTGCTCGGCGGAACGATGGCGGCCGGTGCGATCGCCCTGCGCCTGCCGCTGGGGTGGCATCTCGCGATCTCGGGAGTGCTGTTCTCGGTGGTGTCGCTCGTCGCGCTGCGGTTCTGCCTGCCGGGCCGCGACGAGGCGGCGGACGAGGATGCCGTGGCCGACGTCGAAGAGGTGTCGACGGCGGTGCGCGCGGGCATCCGTCCGGCCGTGGTGTGGTCGCTCATCGGGCTGGTCGTGATCGCCGTGGTGGGCACGATCGTCGAAGACGCCGGCAACACCTGGGCGACCCTCTACCTGTCGTCTCTCGGCGCTCCGGCCGCGCTCGCCGCGACCGGATTCATCGCGCTCGTCGGCGCGCAGTTCATCGGACGGCTGCTGAGCGATCGCCTCGTCGACCGGTTCGGACAGCGCGCCGTCGCGCGGGTCGGCGGCCTCATCGTGGTGCTCGGCATGGGGCTCGCGCTCGCGTTCCCCTCGGTGCCCGGCACGATCCTCGGCTTCGCGGCCGCCGGTTTCGGCGTGGCACCGCTCGTCGCGGGTGCGATGGCCGAGGCCGACCGCCTGCCTGGTCTGCGCCACGGCACCGGGCTGACGCTCGTGTCGTGGCTGATGCGACTGGGGTTCCTGCTGTCGCCGCCCGTGGTCGGCGTTCTCGCCGATGCGACGAGCCTGCGCGTCGGACTGCTCGTCATCCCCGTCGTCGGGGTCGTGGTGATCGTCGTCGCCGGGGTGCTGCGGGGTCGCGAGCGGGTCTGAGGCCCGGCCGCCGGGTGTCGGCTGCCAGGTGCAGGCACGGCCGCCGGGTGACCGCCGCCGGCTCACGGCCGCCGGGTCAGGCCGCCGGATGCAGGCACGCAGACGAGTTGCAGGCAAAACCAAGAGGGTTTCGCCTGCAACGCGCATCGGCGCCTGCATTCGGCCGCGGGGTCAGCCCCGCCCGCGGTCGCGCTGCACCGGGATGAGCCCGGTCTGCGCGGTCGGGATCGGATCGACGGGCCGGCGTTGCGTACGCATCCACACCACGAAGCCGACCGCCGTGAAGGCGCCGTAGAACACGTACATCAGACCCGTGGCGTAGTACCCCGAGCCGAACAGCAGCGGCACCCCCACCACGTCGACGGCGATCCAGATGAGCCAGAACTCCGTCCACCCCTTCGCCATGCCGTAGGTGGCGAGGAGCGACCCCACGAATGTCCAGGCATCCGCCCACACCGGCTCCCACGAACCGAGCGCGCGGAAGAGCGGCGTGAGGGCGATCGTTCCAATCACCATGCCGAGCACGAGGCCGATGCGTGCGCCCGTCGGCGCCCACCGCGGCTGCACCCGGCCGCCCTCGGCGCGACGCCAGCGCACCCAGCCGTAGATCGCGACCGCGATGAACATGATCTGCCGGCCGGCCTGACCGAGCAGGTGCGGCAGCGAATGGTCGGGGCTGAGCACTGAGCCGAGGAAGACGGTCAGCAGCAGCACGTTGCCGACGATGCCGACCGGCCACGCCCAGATGCGCCGTCGCATGCCGCCGATCGCGCTCGCGAGACCGAAGGCGTTGCCCACCACCTCGCGCACGAGGAGCGTCTGCCCGCCGGGCAGGGTCCAGGTCGACGAGAAGACGTCGACCAACCAGGTCAGCGGATCCATCAGGATGCCGTCGGCGTCGGCCGGTCGTCGAGGGTGAGCTGCAGGAAGCTGAGGTCGAGCCAGCGCCCGAACTTCGCGCCCACCTGCGGCAACCGCCCGACCTCGACGAATCCGAGGCGCTCGTGCAGGGCGACCGAAGCCGCGTTGCCGCTCTCGACCGCGGCCACCATCACGTGCACGCCGTGCTCGCGGGCACGGTCGATGAGCGCCGTCATGAGCTCGCGACCGACGCCGCGGCCCTGGGCGCCCTCGCGCACGTAGACGGAGTGCTCGACGGTGTGCCGGAAACCGCTGTGCGGCCGCCATCGCCCGAACGTCGCGTACCCGAGCACGCCCGACTCGTCGGATGCCACGATCACCGGGAATCCGTCGCACGACCGCTCGCCCAGCCAGGCGGCGCGGTCGTCGACATCGACCGGGTCTTCGTTCCAGATCGCCGTGGTGTGCACGACGGCGTGGTTGTGGATCGTGGTGATCGCCTCGAGGTCGGCGATTCCGGCATCCCTGATCTGCATCGGGTTCTCCTGCGTCTGCGCTCGGGCAAGCGCATCGCCGACGGTAC
Source organism: uncultured Microbacterium sp. (assembly GCF_963528945.1). GTDB lineage: Bacteria > Actinomycetota > Actinomycetes > Actinomycetales > Microbacteriaceae > Microbacterium. The sequence continues at coordinate 502,181 of NZ_CAURWX010000003.1, read as the reverse complement.
CAGTCCGCTCGACGGTCGGGACGCGGCGGTCACCGCCAGGTCGTCAGCTTCTCGGGGTTGAGCACGATCCACACGCGCGCCACCGCGCCCGCGACGACCCCGAGGTTCACGACCGCGACGATCGCGTCGTGCTCGCGGAACAGGAACGCCAGGCCGTCGCCCGTCTCGACGATCTCGACCTGCATCTCGGGGCGCTTCGCCGCGATGCCGAGCAGGAAGCGCGCCACGTTGTCGGCACCGGTCACGACGTTGCGCGCCGCGCTGACGACGCCGCCGCCGTCGCTGTGCAGTTCGACGTCGGGGGCGAGTACCCGCAGCAGGTCGTGGATGCTCCCGCTGCCGCTCGCCTCATGGAACGCCCGCACCACCCGGTCGTGCTCGGCGCGGGGCACATCGACCACCCGGTCCTGCTGCACGTGCCGCCGCGCAGACGCGGCGAGCTGGCGCGCGGCGGCCGGCGAGCGCCCGAGCACCTCGGCGATGTCGGCGAACGGTACGTCGAAGACATCGTGCAGCACGAACGCCACCCGCTCGGCGGGGGTCATCGCCTCCATCACCACGAGTAGCGCCGTCGCGACCGCATCGGAGCGGGCGACCCGGTCCAGAGGGTCGTCGAGGTCGGATGCCGGGGCCACGCGCGACCCGGCGACGAACAGTTCGAGGGGCACCGGCTCGGGCAGCCACTGGCCCACGTACTGCTCCCGCCGGTGGCGCGCCGAGGTGAGCAGATCGAGGGCGATGCGGCTCGCCACCGTGGTCAGCCAGGCCGCCGGATTTCGGATCTCGGAGCGCTCGGCATCCGTCAGCCGGTACCACCGGGCGAAGGCGTCGTGCACGACGTCTTCCGCGTCGGCGACCGTGCCGGTCATCCGGTAGGCCATCGCGAGCAGGCGGTGCCGCTCGCCGTGCACGTCATGCTGCGCGTCGTCCACCGGTCTCCTCGTCTCGCGCCTCTTCGCAGACTACCGACCTCACACCTCGACGGGCTGCGTCGTCGAACAGAGGAGAGGATGCAGAGAGCATCCCGCATCGAGAGGACCGCCATGAAGATCGCCGTCGCCGGAGGAACCGGAACCGTCGGACAGCACATCACCCGCACCGCCCGTGAAGCCGGGCACGAGGTCGTGGTGCTGTCTCGCAGGCACGGCGTCGACGTGTCGACGGGCGCGGGCGTCGATGCCGCGCTCGCCGGGGCGGATGCCGTCATCGACGTGACCAGCACCATGACGCTGTCGCAGAAGAAGGCGACGGCGTTCTTCGAGACCGGAACGCGCACGCTGCTCGATGCGGGGGCGCGGGCGGGCGTCGGCCACCACGTGGTGCTGTCGATCGTCGGGATCGACGGCATCGACGCGGGCTACTACGGTGCCAAGCTCGCCCAGGAACGGGCGGTCGCCGGGAGAGGTGTGCCGTTCTCGATCGTGCGCGCGGCGCAGTTCCACGAGTTCGCCGGGCAGGTGATGTCGCTGGTGAGCGGTCCGTTCGCGGTCGCTCCGCGCACGCTCATGCGCCCGGTCGCGGCGCGCGAGGTCGCGGCGCATCTGCTGCGGGTGGTCGAGGGTGGGCCGGTCGGCCGCGCGCAGGACATCGTCGGTCCGCGCGACGAGACGCTCGCCGACGTGATGCGACGGCAGCTGGCGGCCGACGGCATCCGTCGCCGAGTGCTCGACGTCCGCCTGCCCGGTGCCTACGGCCGCGGACTGGCCTCGGGCGCCCTGCGCGGCGGCCCCGACGCGTTGCAGGGTGCGACCACCTTCGACGCCTGGCTCCGCAGCCCCGATCACCGCCGCCCCTGAGCCGGCCTGGCACCCGTTCCCGTCGCAGAATCTGTCGCCCCGATACGCCGCCAGCGACAGATTTCGCGACCGGAGCAGCGGGGGTTAAGGGCGAGAGGGCGACGGTCAGGCGTGGACGTCGGCGGGCGGTTAGGCCCGACAACCGGTTCGGAACGGGTCCACGACGCGGGATGTCCTGAGTTGTGCCGCGCGCCGAGCGGAAGAGGAGTCGACGTCGGGCGTGCATCGACGCGTATCTGCGAGGATCGGTGGCATGCGGGGGGATGAGAAGGCGCGGCCGCGCCGCCGGAGGATCGTGACGTGGGTGCTGGTGGGCGTCGTGCTGCTCGTGGTGGCTGTGCCCGTCGTGCGGCTCGCGTACCCGTTGCTACCCGCGTACGCGCAGGCGTCGTGCACGGTGACCAGCCCCTCCGAGCGTCAGGGCGGCTACCGCTCTCGGGACTTCTTCCCCTCCATCGGCACCGACTGCGGCGCTTTCGCTGCCGAGCGGGAGGTCGTCTGCACCGCCGACCCTTCGCGAACAGTTCCGTTGGTCTCCGGTGTGACCTACGATCTCACCGTTGCGGGCCCGCGCGTCCCGCTGCTCTCGCAGCCCACCGTGCTGTCGGCGCAGGTGTCAGACGTGCAGGCGCAGGTGCCCGACATGGAGATCGACGCCGAGCTCGGCGACGACGCGGCATCCGACAACCTGCGCTCGCTGCACGAGCAGTTCTCCGTCGAGGGGCTGCGTGCCTTCGACTACGAGCAGCCGCCGTACGATCCGCAGTGCGATCCGTATCGGATGCTGATGACCGACGCCGGCGTCCAGATGGTGCCGCCCGCCCGGGCGGAGCAGCTGCTGCAGGCACCCGACGGCGTGACGCCTCGTGACCCGAAACTCCCGTGCGAGGGGTATCACTGCCGGCAGCAGTGACACCGCTCCGGCATCCCGACGGTCAGGCGTGGACGTCGGCGGGCGACTCCTCGCCCTCGTGGAAGCTGGGCGTGCGGCCGAACAGCTTCGCGATGCCGAGCACGATGCCGACGATCACGAGACCTGCGATGAGGCCGGCGACGGCGGAGAAGAGGGTGTCGCCGATCCAGACGATGACGGCGCCCGCGGGCTCGAGTGCGTGCTCGATCGCGTGCAGGATGTCGGCTCCGATGTGCACGCCGACCTCGCCGAGGTTGACGAGCAGCAGGTGTCCGCCGACCCACAGCATCGCGACCGTGCCGAGGATGCTGATGAAGCGGAAGACCGCGGGCATCGACCGCACGATGCGCATGCCGGTGTGGCGCACGCGGGCCTCGCGGTTCTTCGCCATCTTCAGGCCGATGTCGTCGATCTTCACGAGCAGCGCGACCGCTCCGTAGACGACGACGGTCATGATGACGGCGATCACCGCGAGGATGGCGAGGGTCGTCCAGATGTCGAGCCCCGCCTCGAGGTTCGACAGCGAGATGAGCATGATCTCGGTCGACAGGATGAGGTCGGTGCGCACCGCACCCCACACGAGTTTGTTCTCGTTGCGGGCGCCCTCGTCGGCATGCCCGTGCTGCACGCCGAACCACTCGAGCACCTTCTCGGCGCCCTCGAAGCACAGGTACGCCCCGCCGAGGATGAGCAGGTACGGCAGCACGAACGGTGCGAAGGCGGTCAGCACCAGCGCCACGGGGATGATGATGACGAACTTGTTAGCGAGCGACCCCACGGCGATCTTCGCCACGACGGGCAGCTCGCGCGCCGGTGTGATGCCCTGCACGTACTGCGGGGTGACGGCCGCGTCATCGATCACGACGCCCGCGGCCTTGGCCGAGGCCTTCATCGCGGCGCTCAGGATGTCGTCGACGACGGCGAGCAGTCCAACGGACATGTGCGTCCCCCCAGGTGTGAAGTGCAGACGAGCCACTCTACCGATTGCGAGGGCGCGGAACCCGCGCAGCTACCCCGCAACACGCCCGCCGAACAGGGGAAGATCGAGGGCCGCTCTGCTCATCGCGTAGGTGACGGCGAGGAAGACGAGCATCGATGCACTCGCAACGATCGGCGCGAGTGCCGCGGCCCGCCCCCGCAGGACGAAACTCGCGACGCCGGAGAACAACATCAACCCGATCGCTCCGATGAAGAACACGCGAAGCGCGAGGGCATAGGCGTCATAGTCGCACGACGTGTCCGTGCAACTGGCGACGCTGAGTTGGGACATCCACATGAATGCCATGGCCGCGCCGGTCAGTATGAGCTGCAGTACGAGCAGCACCGCCAATGAGCATCCGGCGCCGGATCGGACCTCGTTCATGCGTGCACAGTACTCGCGATCTCGCACAAACTCACAGCGCGCTCCCAGTCCCGAGGGACCAAAACGGGCCGGTCGGCGGTTGTGACTGATGACGCCGCAGCCAGCGGCGCCGAACAGAGGAGACACCCCAATGTCGAACGACTTCCGCAAGACGCCAGAGGCCGTCAGCGACCTCACCCATCTGCAGTACGAGGTCACTCAGGAGGACGCCACCGAGCCGCCCTTCCGCAATGCCTACTGGAACAACCACGACGCCGGCATCTACGTCGACGTCGTGTCGGGACAGCCCCTGTTCAGCTCGCTCGACAAGTACGACAGCGGCACGGGCTGGCCGAGCTTCACGAAGCCGATCGAGGCGGATGCCGTCACCACCCGCACCGACCGCACCCTGTTCATGACGCGCACCGAGGCGCGTTCCACGGGCGCCGACAGCCACCTCGGTCACGTCTTCGACGACGGCCCGCGCGATGCCGGCGGCATGCGGTACTGCATGAACTCGGCGGCGCTGCGTTTCATCCCCGCCGACCGGCTCGACGAAGAGGGGTACGGTCGCTACAGCGGCCTCTTCGACGGCACCGGCACCGCTGACACCACCCACGACACCGAGGAGCAGTCATGACCGACGACACCGGAACCATCACCCGCACCCCCGGCACCGAGACGGCCGTGCTCGCCGGCGGATGCTTCTGGGGCATGGAAGACCTCATCCGCCGCCAGCCCGGCGTGCTCGACACCCGCGTCGGCTACACCGGCGGCCAGAACGACCACGCCACCTACCGCAACCACCCGGGTCACGCTGAGGCCGTCGAGATCGTGTTCGACCCGACGAAGACGACGTACCGCGACATCCTCGCGTTCTTCTTCCAGATCCATGACCCGTCGACGCTGAACCGTCAGGGCAACGACATCGGGTCGAGCTACCGCTCCGCGATCTTCCCGCTCACCCCCGAGCAGGAGCAGGTCGCCCGCGACACCATCGCCGACGTCGACGCGTCCGGCCTGTGGCCGGGCAAGGCCGTCACCACGATCGAGCCCGAGGGTCCGTTCTGGGAGGCCGAGCCCGAGCACCAGGACTACCTGGTGAAGTACCCCAACGGATACACGTGCCACTTCCCGCGCGCGGGATGGGTGCTGCCGAAGCGGGCCGAGACCTCGGTCTGACCCGCGGCGTCGTTCCGGCATCCGTAGAAGGCCCCGTCGTCGTCGTGACGGCGGGGCCTTTCGCGTGCGTGCCCGGCGTGGGAGGCTGGGGACCGTCGCGCTTCCGAGGAGTCCCATGGTCGTCAATCCGCTCATCCCGAGCATCTACGACATCGTGTTCGGATGCATCTGGGTCGCCGTCGCGGCCTTGGCGGTGGTGGCATTCATCTCCGCCCTGCGTGACCGCCGGGTCACCGGCATCCCCTTCGTTCTGTGGGCTCTGCTGATCTGGTTCGTGCCCGTGCTCGGCCCCATCGCCTGGTTCGTGCGTCGCCCCCGCCCCGCGCCGCCCGCTCCCGCTTCCGGTCGCACGAACGGCTCGTCTGAGGCCTGAGAGCAGCCGCTCGCGCGACCGGAACGGCCCCACGCAGCCGTTCGCGCGACGGGAACGGCCTGAGATCCGCTAGCCCTCGGCGAGGAACGCCACCGCGGCGTCCTTGAACGCGCGCGAGCCGGGCGCGTTGAAGTGGTTGCGGTCGGGGATCTCGAAGAACTGCCCGTCGGGGGCGGCGGATGCCAGGGCGCGCGAAGCCTCGATGATCGCGTCCTTCGACCCGGTCGCGAAGAGGATCGGGCGGGTCGGGGCATCCGCGGGATCGGGGTCGATCGCGCCCGACGACCGCATGCCCTCGGCCAGCGCGACGAGGGCGCCGAGGTCATTGCCGGGCACCCGCTCGACGAGCGAGATGTAGTTCTGCGTCGTGACGTCGGTGACGGGAGTGCCGTCGGCGATGTACGTCCGCACCTGGTCGAGGTCGAGGCGGGCGAGGGGGATGCCGTCGGGCACACCGCCGAGCACCGCTCGGCCGATGCGGTGCGGCAGCTCCTTCACGACCTCCCAGCCCACCCGGGCGCCGAGCGAGTAGCCGACGTAGACAGCGTCGTCGACGAGGTGGGCGTCGAGCACCGTCTCGACATCGGTGACGAGCGTGCGGATGCTGTAATCCTCGGGCAGGTGCGGCTTCTCACTGTGCCCGTGCCCCCGCTGGTCGAGGGCGAGCACCCGGTACCTCGCATTCGTGAGCTCGCGCACCCACCCCGTGAGCACCCAGTTGTCGCGGGCGCTGGAGGCGAACCCGTGCACGGCCGTGACGACCGGAGCATCCGGTTCGCCCCACGTGTAGGTCGCCAGGCGCGTGCCGTCTGCGGCGTGCACGTGCTGCGGTTCGGGCATGCGGGTGATGTCGGAGAGGGGGACGGCCACGGCATCCATTGTCCTCCCTGTCGCCGCGCCGGTACGCGACGAGGCCCACCGCCCCGGCATGCGGAGCGATGGGCCCCGAAGGGTCGCCGTGACTCAGAAGCGGGCGCGCAGCGCCTCGCCGAGCGACGCGTCGACGTTCGTCCAGTACTGGAAGAAGCGCTCGCGGATCGCGTCGATCGTGATGCCCTGACCCTGACCGGTCAGCGTGTCGAGGAAGCGCGCGCGCTGCTCGTCGTCGAAGACCGTGCGGTACAGCGTGCCGGCCTGACCGAAGTCGTCGTCATCGAGGTGCAGGGTCGCCGCGGCGCGCATGAGCTCGCCGTCGGTCTCCCAGCTGGCCTCGACACCGGCCTGCGGGTCGGCCTCGGGTCCACCCGCCGCGCCGAACGAGTTCGGGGTGTAGACGCGGTGCTCGGCCGGGTTGAACCGGTACTGCATCTGGCCCTCGTGCATGTAGTTGCGGGTCTCGGCGGCGTGCGCCTGGTTGACCGGCAGCTGGTTGTAGTTGGCGCCGATGCGGTAGCGCTGCGCGTCGGAGTACGCGAACACGCGGGCCATGAGCATCTTGTCGGGCGAGATGCCGGTGCCTGGTACCTGGTTGCCGGGCGAGAAGGCGGCCTGCTCGATCTCGGCGAAGAAGTTCTGCGGGTTCCGGTTCAGCGTGAACGTGCCGACCTTGATGCGCGGGTAGTCCTTCTTCGACCAGGTCTTGGTGAGGTCGAACGGGTTGAAGCGGTACTCCTTCGCCTCGTCGTACGGCATGACCTGCACGTACACGTCCCACGAGGGGTGCTCGCCGCGGGTGATCGCGTCGAACAGGTCGCGGCGGTAGTAGTCGGCGTCGGATCCGGCGAGCTTCTCGGCCTCTTCGGCGCTCATGGCCTCGACGCCCTGGTGGGAGAGGAAGTGGTACTGCACCCAGAAGCGCTCACCCGCGGCGTTGACCCACTGGTAGGTGTGCGAGCCGTAGCCGTTCATGTGGCGCCAGCTGCGCGGCAGGCCGCGGTCGCCCATGAGGTACGTGACCTGGTGGGCGCTCTCGGGCGACAGGGTCCAGAAGTCCCACTGCATGTCGGCGTCGCGCAGGCCCGAGTCGCCGAGGCGCTTCTGCGAGTGGATGAAGTCGGGGAACTTCATCGCGTCGCGCAGGAAGAAGGTCGGGGTGTTGTTGCCGACGATGTCGAGGTTGCCTTCGCTCGTGTAGAAGCGCAGCGCGAAGCCGCGCACGTCGCGCCAGGTGTCGGGGGAGCCCTGCTCGCCGGCGACCGACGAGAAGCGCAGCAGCGTCTCGCTCACGGCGCCCGGCTGGAACGCGGCCGCGCGGGTGTAGGCCGAGACGTCTTCGGTGACGACGAACTCGCCGAACGCGCCGCCGCCCTTGGCGTGCGGGTTGCGCTCCGGCACGCGCTCGCGGTTGAAGGAGGCGAGCTTCTCGACCAGGTAGCGGTCGTGCAGGACGGTGGGGCCGTCGGGGCCGACGGTGAGCGAGTGCGCGTCGCTCGCGACCGGCGTGCCGGTCTGGGTCGTGGTGGCGGGTTTCTGCGTCATGGTGTTCTCCTTCGGCGCGCGGGCGCGACGGACGGTGCTCTTCCGCGGGTGCGGGAGAGGGGCGGATGCCTCGGCCTACGCGGCTTTCTGGCAGCTGGGGCAGAGGCCCCAGAAGGTCACTTCGGCGGTCTGGACGGTGAATCCTCCGGCGGAGGACGGGGTGAGGCACGGCGCCTCGCCGACGACGCAGTCCACATCGGCCACGGCACCGCAGGCGGTGCAGACGATGTGGTGGTGGTTGTCGCCGATGCGCCGTTCGTAGAGCGCCGCGGAGCCAGCCGGTTCGATCCGGCGGACGAGGCCCGCCGTCGTCAGGTCCGCGAGGATGTTGTGCACCGACTGGATCGACGTCGTCGGCAGCACGGCGGAGACGGCGCGGTACACGCGCTCCGCGTCGGTGTGGGCCATGGAGTCCAGTGCCCCGAGAACGGCGACGCGGCCCGCGGTCGCCTTCAGTCCGGCACCGCGGAGCGCCGAGTCGAGGGTGGTCTCCATGTCTCCGACCCTACCCGGTTGTTTTGAATGACTCAAAACACGGCGTGTCGTTGGCGTGTCGCGGAGGTGAACCCTCGGCTGCCTTCCCGGCGTTCGTGGGCCGCTCTCCCGGCGTTCGTCAGGACAGACGGATGCTCTGACGCAGGCGCGTGCGGATGTCGAAGAGCTCGGTCCCGCCGATCACCCGCGTACCGGGCGGCCCCGACCGGAGCAGGCCCGGCAGTACGCTGCGCCGCACGACGAACACCGGCAGACCGCGGATGCTTCCGAGCGGTGTGGTGGGCAGGGCGAGGTCGTCGTCGGGCAGCACGACGATCGCCCCGCTGAACCGCACGTGCGCCGAGCGGGCGACGCCGCGGATCTGGGCGAGCAGCTCGGTCACCGGGGCGCGGTGCCCGAGGCTCGGTCCGGTGATCTCTCCGCGCCGGAAGCCCACGACCCCGCCGATGTCGGTCGACATCACCCCGTACAGGCCGGAGGGGCCGAGCACCACGTGGTCGAGTCGGTCGGAGGTGTCGGTCGCCGCGCGCTCGCCGGTGCGCGGGGCGGCGATGTCGACCGCGATCCCGTGCCACAGGGTGAAGCCCATGCCGAGGCCCGAGACGGCGACCGCGGTGGCTTCTTCGGCGAGAGCATCCGCCAGCAACCGCCGCAGCGCGCGCGGCGCCGACCGCACGAGTGCGGGGGAGTAGGGGTCGTCGACCTCGCCGCCCGCCCACTCCTGCAGCAGGGCGGCGTAGCGGGCTCGACGCCACGCGCCCGGCTCGCCGTAGGTCTTCGAACGCGGTCGGGTGTCGTGCGGGCGGTCGGGCTCGCGCCACGCGTCGCCGCCCGCGTCGAGATCGCGCGAACGGTCGTAGGCCGCGCGACCCTCCGCGGTTCCGACGATCTCCCAGGCGCGCTGCACGTGGATGAAGAGTGCGGCGTCGCCGCCCGTGTCGGGGTGCGTCTCGCGCAACCGCAGCCGGTACGCGCGCCGCAGCAGGTCGTCGTCGGCGTCCGGAGCCACCCCGAGGACCTCGTACGCCGAGGCCGAGAGCGGGCTGTCGAACATCCCCTCAGCCTACGGCTCGCCCCCGCCCCTCTCCTCCCCGCCCCGCCCCGCCCCCGCCCCCTCTCCTCCCCGCCCCGTCCCCGCCCCGCCCCGTCTCCTCCCCGCCCCCGTATCTCTGCTCCCGTCGCACTTTCTGTCGCTCGCGGTGCCCGCAGGCGACGGAAAGTGCGACGGGAGCTGTCGAGAAGAGGGGGGAGGGCGGGGTCAGGCGGGGACGTCGGTGATGCGGGTGGCGCCGGTCGTGGGGGAGACGCGGCCGGCGGATGCGGCGGCCACGGCATCCGCCAACGATCCGATCGACGGGGCCGGTGCCCAGAGCTCCAGGGTCGCCCTCGCCCCGTAGGTCGGGGTGCCGAGGGTCGCGCCGTGATGCTCGGCCCAGTCGCGCAGGAGGTTGTCGAAGCGCCCGGCATCCGCATGGTCGACCTCGACGCTCACCTGGGTCAGCGACTCCCGCCGCACGAGGCGTGCGAGGTCGAGCGCCTCGGAGGTCGCCGACGAGTACGCGCGCACGAGCCCGCCCGCCCCGAGCTTCACGCCGCCGAAGTAGCGGGTCACCACGGCGACGACGTCGGTGAGCTCGCGGCGGCGCAGCACCTCGAGCATCGGCACCCCAGCGGTGCCGGACGGCTCGCCGTCGTCCGATGAGCGGGCCTGGTCGCCGAGCACGCCCGTGACCATGGCGGTGCAGTTGTGGGCGGCATCCCACGCCCTCTTCCGGATGCCCGCGATCACCGCCTCCGCCTCGTCGACTGAGCCGACCGGCGCGACGTGCGCGAGGAACCGCGACTTCTTGATGACGAGCTCGTGGTCGACGGCACCCGCGATCGTCGCCGGATACCGTCCCATCCGCCCACCCTACCCAGCCCCTCGTCCCCTCCCGCCGGCTCCCCTCCCGCCGACTCCACTCCCGTCGCATTTTCTGTCGCTGCGGCGCGGGCCAGGCGACAGAAAGTGCGACGGGAGCCTCCTCAGCGGATACTCCGAATCGATTCGATAGACTGGTGCCCGCGACACGGAGCAGTGCCGCCGTCCCCGCATCCGCCCCAGACCTCCCGCGAGCTCCTCCATGCCGACCTCCCTCACGACCGGCCGCCCTTGGCGCGTCATCCTCTCGTTCTCCATCCCGCTGCTCCTCGGCAACGTCGTGCAGCAGATGTACCAGTTCGCCGACGCGATCGTCGTCGGACGCCACCTCGGCGTCACCTCGCTCGCCGCCGTCGGCGCCACCGGCCCCCTGCTGTTCCTGCTGCTCGGTTTCGCCTGGGGACTCACGAGCGGATTCGCGATCCCCCTCGCCCAGGCCTTCGGCGCCCGCGACGACGCCGGCGTGCGGCGCTCCGTCGCCACGGGAGTGCTGCTCAGCGCCACCACGAGCATTCTGCTCACGGCCGGAGCCCCGCTCATCGCCGGACCGCTGCTCGTCGCCCTGCAGACGCCGCCCGAGCTGCTGCCCGAAGCGACCGCGTTCACGCAGATCAGCTTCCTCGGGGCGAGCGCCACGATGTTCTTCAACTACCTGTCGGCGATCATCCGCGCCATCGGCGACTCGCGCACGCCGCTCGTGTTCCTCACGATCTCGTGCGCACTCAACGTCGGCCTCGTCATCCTGCTCGTCGGCCCCCTCGACTGGGGTGTCGGCGGTGCCGCCCTCGCCACGGTCGTCGCGCAGGGCGTCTCCGTCGTGCTGTGCCTCGAGTTCGTGCGCCGTCGCCTGCCGATGCTGCACCTCCGGCGCGGCGACTGGCGCGTCACCCGCGCCGACATCGCCGACCACCTACGGCTGGGACTGCCGATGGGATTCCAGGCGTCGATCATCGCGATCGGCACGCTGACGGTGCAGGTCGCCCTGAACACGCTCGGCGCGGATGCCGTCGCCGCCTACACGACCGCCTCGCGCGTCGACAGTCTCGCCGTCGCGCTGCTGGCGTCGCTCGGACTGGCCGTGTCGATGTACACCGCGCAGAACCACGGCGGTCGACGGCCCGACCGCATCCGTCGCGGGGTGAAGGAGGCCACGGTCATGGCGATCGGCGCCGGCGTGGTGCTCGGCGGGCTGATGATCGCGTTCGGCGTGCCGATGGTGCGCCTGTTCGTGGGCGAGGGGTCGGACGACGTCGTCGAGCTGGCGCATCTCATGCTCATCCTCAACGGCTGCGGGTACTGGGCGCTCGGCATGCTCTTCGTGCTGCGCGGGGCGCTGCAGGGACTCGGCCGCACGCTCGTGCCGACCGTCACCGGAGTCATCGAGCTGATCGCCCGCGTGGTCGCGGCGATCGCACTCGGAGCGCTCATCGGCTTCGCGGGTGTCGCCCTCAGCAACCCGCTCGCCTGGGTCGGGGCGATTCTGCTGCTCGTGCCCGCGTACCTGCGGGCGCACCGGTCGCTCGCGGCGATGCCCGTCGACCCCGCCGAGGCGACCGAGACCTCGGCGATCGCCATCGTCGGCCCGACCGACGGATCGATGGTCGTCGACGCCGTGTTCACCCAGCCCGTCACCGTCGTGCGGCGGAAGGGACTGCGCCGCCTCGCCGCCCGTCGTCCGCGGTCGTCTTCGCGCGCCGGTCGCCGCTGATCCGGCGGAAGAATACGACGGAACACGCGTAAGGAATCGGGTCATCGAACGTCTCTTCTGAGGAGGAGTTCGCCGGATGTCCTCCGAAAGGATGACAGAGATCATGCGTGAGACGGATGGGCATCCGCGTACGCTTTTCTACTGTCGAGAGTGCGGAAGTTCCGCAGACCGGGGGGTCATCATGACGACAGCAGCAGTGGCGCGGGATCTTGCGGGATTCCTGGTTCCGATCGGGGTGGCGGGAGCGGTGATCGCCGTGATCTGCGCGGTAATCGCGGGGGTTGCGATCATGCGCGGCGCCGGCGGGTTGAGCGGGGGAGCCGTGGGGGTGTGGATCCCGGCGGCGCTGCTCAGCTCGACCCCGGCGTTCACGAACCAGTGGATGCCGTTGACGGTGGCCGGCGTGGCGCTCGCCGCGTCGCTGGTCATCGGCGGCGTCGTGCGGGCGATCGTCGCGGTGGCCGCGGGCCCGCGGGCGACGGCGCGGACGGCCGTGCGGGCGACGGATGCCGTCGAGACCGCCCCCGCGACGACCACCGTCGTGGTGCCGGCGCGGCCAGGGCGCGCGGTCACCGGCACCATCGCCGTCGTCCGCTGACGCCGGCCGGGCCGGGGCGTAAGGCGGCTCCGCGGTCAGCGGTGATCGCGCTCCCAGTGCTGCCCGGCCTCGTCGCCCGCCTCGACGCGCGCCGCCTCGCGCGCGCGCAGCTCGACACGGCGGATCTTGCCCGAGATCGTCTTCGGCAGCCCCGGCACGAACTCGATGACCCGCACCCACAGGTGCGACGACAGCCGCTCGTTGGCGAGGGCGAAGATCGACCGTGCGGTGTCGGCGTCGCCATCGCCCGCATCGGCCCGCAGGCACACGTACGCCTTGGGCACCGAGAGCCGCGTGGGGTCGGGGCTCGGCACGACGGCCGCCTCGACGACGAGGTCGTGCTCGAGCAGCACCGACTCGAGCTCGAACGGCGAGATCTTGTAGTCGGATGCCTTGAACACGTCGTCGGCCCGCCCGATGTAGGTGAGGTACCCCTCGTCATCGCGCGTGGCGATGTCGCCGGTGTGGTGGTAGCCGCCGACGCGGGACTCCGCTGTCTTCTCAGGGTCGTCGTAGTACGCCGCCATGAGGCCGAGCGGCGGCTGCGACAGGTCGAGAGCGATCTCGCCCTCCCTCTGCGTCACCTCGCCGGTCGCCGGGTCGAGCAGCACCACGGGGTACCCGGGCAGGGCGCGTCCCATCGAGCCGACCTTCACCGGCTGACCCGGGGAGTTGCCCACACAGCACGTCATCTCGGTCTGGCCGAACCCGTCGCGGATCGTGCCGCCCCACGCGTCGCGCACGCGGTCGATGACCTCCGGGTTCAACGGCTCACCGGCCCCCACGAGTTCGCGCGGAGGGTGGCCGAGACGCCCGAGGTCGGCCTGGATGAGCATCCGCCACACCGTCGGCGGCGCGCAGAACGTGCTCACGTGGTGCGTCTCCATGACGTCCATCAACGTGTTCGCGTCGAAGCGGTCGTAGGTGTAGACGAACACGGTCGCCTCGGCGAGGAACGGCGCGTAGAAGCTCGACCAGGCGTGCTTGGCCCACCCCGGCGATGAGATGTTGAGGTGCACGTCGTCGGGCTGCACGCCCAGCCACCACATGGTCGAGAGGTGCCCGATCGGGTACGACACGTGCGTGTGCTGTACGAGCTTCGGTCGATTCGTGGTGCCCGAGGTGAAGTAGAGCAGGGCGGTGTCGGTTGCCGGGGTCGGGGCATCCGGCGCGAAGTCGGTGGGCGCGTCGGCCGCGTCGGCGAAGCTCACCCAGTCGGCGGGCACGCCGTCGCCCACCCCGATGCGCAGGATGCCGGCGTCGATGCCCGAGAGGCGGTCGGCGAGAGAGCCCCCGGTGACGACCGCCCTGGCGCGGCCGTGGGTGATGCGGTACTCCAGATCGGATGCCGACAGCAGGGTCGAGGTCGGGATGGAGACCGCGCCGATCTTGGTGATCGCGAGCATCGCCTCCCAGAGCTCGATGGTGTTGCCGAGCATCACGATGACGTGGTCGCCGCGACGGATGCCGAGGCCGGTGAGCCAGGTGGCGACCTGGTCGGAGCGACGCGCCAGCTCGCCGTAGGTCCACGACCGCATCGACAGGTCGGCGTCGACGATCTGCACCGCCGGTCGGTCGGGGTTCTCCCCGGCGACGACGTCGAACCATTCGAGGGCGAAGTTGAACTCGTCGACCTCGGGCCACGCGAATCCGGCGCGCGCGGCGTCGTAGTCGGTGGCGTGCGCGAACAGGAAGTCGCGCATCTCGCGGATGGCGTGCGTGGCGGCGGTGGCACTGCGGGTCATGCCCTCCATCTTCGCGCAGCCTCCGCCGGCGGGCATCCGTTCCCGTCACGCGAGTGGTTCCTCTCACGGATCCGTTCCCGTCGCGCGAGTGGTTCCTCTCGGGCGTCAGAGCGACCGTTCGCGCGACGGGAGCGAACCCAGGCGACCGTTCGCGCGACCGGAGGGCGGTGCGTCAGCGCGCGAGCAGGCCGGCGCCGTCGCGCAGCTCGAACACCAGCTGCGTCTCGGTGCCGCGCACGATCGGATGCGTGGTGATGTGCTCGAGCACGATGTCGCGCAGCGCCGTCGCGTCCTGCACGGCTACGTGTACGAGGAAGTCGTCGACCCCGGCCACGTGGAACACCTGCAGCACGCGCGGCAGCGCCGCCAGCGCATCGAACAGGGTCGTGACTTTCGGTCCGGTGTGGTTCGCGAGACGCACCTTGATGATCGCCTGCAGGGGGAAGCCGACGGCGGCCTCGTCGAGACGGATGCGCGTGTCGCGGATGACGCCGCGCTCCCGCAGGGCACGCACGCGGTGCGCGCAGGTCGACTCGGCGAGATCGAGCCGACGGGCGAGGGCCTTGTTCGTGATGTCGGCCTCGCGCGTCAGCACGGCGAGGATGCGGAGGTCTACCTCGTCGAGCGGCGATGGTTGTGCTTTGGGCAAGTCCGGTCCTCCCTGGCATCCGTTCGTTGCCGAGAATAGCGTTCTCACCGCAGAACGCGACGGATGCTGTCGATCAGACGCCCCGGCGCCGCGTTCTCGGCAACATGGAGAGATGTCTGCAGCGTTGCATCCCGATACCGTCGCCGTGCACAGCGGCCGTTCCGACCTCGGCGAACTGGGCGTGCACGCCCTGCCCATCGACCTGTCGACGACGAACCCGCTGCCCGACGTCGAGCGCGGCGGCGACTCGTACGAGGCGATGGCAACAGGTGGGCGCCCGCCGGCCGACGGCAGCCTCGTCTACGCGCGGTTGTGGAACCCCACGGTCGCCCGCTTCGAAGAGGCGCTCGCCGAGCTCGAGCACGCCGAGGCGTCGGTCGCCTTCGGCTCGGGCATGGCGGCGATGACCGCGGTGATCCTCGCCCACACGAACGCGGTCGGCAAACGGCACGTGGTCGCGGTCCGACCGCTCTACGGCGGCACCGACCACCTGCTCGGCTCGCGTCTGCTCGGTGCCGAGGTCACGTACTGCGGTCCGCGCGAGGTGGGCGCGAGCATCCGCCCCGACACCGGGCTGGTCGTGCTCGAGACTCCGGCGAACCCGACCCTCGAGCTCACGGATATCGCCGACGTCGTCGCACAGGCGGGCGCGGTGCCGGTCGTCGTCGACAACACCTTCGCCACCCCGCTCCTGCAGAACCCGATCGACCTCGGTGCCGCGCTGTCGCTGCACAGCGCCACGAAGTACCTCGGCGGGCACGGCGACGTGATCGCCGGGGTGGTGGCATGCAGCGAGCAGACCGCCGAGGCGCTGCGTCGCGTGCGGGCCGTGACCGGCGGGCTGCTGCATCCGCTCGGCGCCTACCTGCTGCACCGCGGTCTCGCGACGCTGCCCGTGCGACTGCAGCGCCAGCAGGAGAGCGCGCGCCGCATCGTCTCGTGGCTGCTCGACCGGCCCGAGGTCGCCGAGGTGTTCTACCCCGGGCTCGACGGCGATCCCCGGGGGCTGCTCGAGCGGCAGATGCGCGGCACCGGAGCGATGGTCGCGATGCGCATGCGCGGCGGGTACACGGCGGCATCCGCCGTCGCCTCGGTCACCCGCCTGTTCACCCACGCGGTGTCGCTCGGCGGGGTCGACTCGCTCATCCAGCATCCGGCCGCGTTGACGCACCGCCCCGTGCCGGCGGATTCCCGCCCGGCCGCCGACATCCTGCGCCTGTCGATCGGACTGGAGGCGGCGGACGACCTGATCGCCGACCTCGCGGCCGCGTTCGGCGCTGCATCGACCTCCGACCGGGTCACCCCGCTCCACGACGCCCGCACGGGGGCCGGTCGATCGTGAGGGGGCGGCCCGGTCGGAGCCGGCGACTCAGAGCTTCGGCAGGGTGACCGTTCCGGTCGCGATGCTCTGCGTGGGCATGCGGTCGCGGTTGTAGGTGATGTCGGTGTAGCCGTGCGGCGTCGGGTTTCCGTCGTCGTCGAGGCTCACGAACACGATCTTCTCGATCGTGAGGATGCGCTTGCGGGTGATCATGTTGCGCGCGATCGCCCGCATCGTGAGCGACGTGCGCCCGAAGTGCGTCGCAGTGAGGCCGATCTCGATCAGGTCGCCCTGCACGGCCGACGCCTCGAAGTTGATCTCGGAGATGAGCTTCGTCACCGCCCGGTAGTTGCCGAGCTGGACGATCGCGTAGATCGCGGCCTCCTCGTCGATCCACTTGAGCAGGCTGCCCCCGAACAGCGAGCCGTTCGCGTTGAGGTCTTCGGGCCGCACCCACTTGCGCGTGCGGAAGGTGATGCCGTCTTCCGACCAGGGGTTCTCTTCGTGCTTCGCCATGCCTCCAGCCTAAGAACCCCGTGAGTCGCGGAGGTTACGGGGAGGGCGTCGACCGCCGCGCGGTCACAGGGCCGCCGTCACTCCGGGGAGGAGTTTCAGGAGGATGCCGGAGAGCTGGGCGCGTTCCTCGGCGGTGAGCGGATCGAGCACCAGCTCGCGGATCTGCTCGACGTGCACGGGCGCGGCCGAACGGAGCACCTCGCGACCGGCGGGGGTGAGCGTCGCCGAGAGCGTGCGCTTGTCGCGGTTGCAGGAGGTGCGCTCCACCCAGCCGCGTTCCTCGAGCGAGTCGAGCGCGTGGCTGAGGCGCGAGCGGCTGAGGCCGGCGATGCGTGCGAGCTCGGTCATGGTGGTCGCACCGCCGTCGATCTGCCCCGCGAGCATGATGAGGATCGCGTAGCGGGCGTGGTTGAGTCCGACCTCGTCCTTCAGGGCGCGGTCGAGCACCTGCGGCAGCAACTGCACGAAGCGGATGACCGGCAGCCACGCCTGCATCTCGTCGTCGTCGAGGCGTCGGGGGTGCCTGTCTGCCGCGTCGTCGCCCGAGGCCATGCTCACGCCGCCGTGAGATCGATGGTGTGCGAGGTGTGGTCGCGCTTCGCCTCGAGGTACCGGGCGTTGGCGGGCGAGAGGTGCACGCCGGTCGGCACGTGCTCGGTCACGCGGATGCCGAGCCGCCCGAGCTGCGTCGCCTTGTCGGGGTTGTTGCTGAGCAGACGGATGCTGTCGGCGCCGACTGCGGCGAGCATCTGCGCGGCGACCGTGTAGTCGCGTTCGTCCTCGCCACGGCCGAGGGCGACGTTGGCCTCGTAGGTGTCGAGTCCGGCGTCTTGCAGGGCGTACGCGTCGAGTTTCGCGTAGAGGCCGATGCCGCGGCCCTCCTGGCGCAGGTACAGCAGGAAGCCGCCCGCGTCGGCGATGCGCTCGACCGCCTCGCGCAGCTGCGGACCGCAGTCGCAGCGCTGCGATCCGAAGACGTCGCCGGTGAGGCACTCGCTGTGCGGGCGCACGAGTGGTGCGGCGCCACCCTGTGCCGCACGATCGAGCGCGCCCCGCCAGTCGCCCAGGCCGAGCAGCAGGTGCTCGCGGCCGTCGATCAGGCCGTCGAAGGTGAGGACGTCGGCGGTGGTGGTGTACCCGTCGGCGAACTCCATCGGCACGCGCACCCGGGTGCGCTCGGTGGCGACGGGGACGGCCGTTGAACTTTCAATCATGTCGGGTGCAACGTCGATGTCTCGGTTCTATTCCCGTGCATCCGACAGGCGACCGCCTCCGCCGGCGGGGCGGAGCATCGGCACGTGCGGGATCCCGTCTTCCGCGAACCGCGGACCGCTGATCTCGAACCCGAACTGCCCGTACCACTCGGCGAGGTGCTCCTGGGCGTCGAGCGCGATCGCCGCCTGCGGCCACCGCCACGCGATCCGTTGCACCGCCGCGCGCATCAGCTCGGCGCCGAACCCCCGACCGCGTGCCGTCGATGCCGTCGCGACCCGGCCGATGCGGGCCCGGTCGGCCCCGTCGTCGCGCAGCACCCGTGCCGTCGCGAGCACCTCGCCGTCCTCCTCGACCCACAGCAGCTCGGCGTCGGGTTCGAGATCGCGACCGTCGAGTTCGGGGTAGGCCGCCCGCTGCTCGACGACGAACACGGTGACCCGCAGCCACAGCAGCCGGTAGAGCGTCTCGGCGGGGATGTCGCGTACGGGCGCGACTCGGAGGGAGTGCATGGTGCGAGGGCTGCTTTCGGTCGAGGGGGCGCTCCTCCGTCGGCGAAGGGCTCGACTCATTCTCGCCCTCGGGTGGTGCAGGCGGACGCCGCAGCCGGTCCGGCCCCTCGCCGCCCCCGCGTAGACTGGGACCACAACCCCGGAGGACCCAGGATCGTCATGTCTGCCCCAGCCCGCACCTTCAGCGTGCGCCACGTGCAGCTGCTGCGCGCCCTCTTCGCGGCGACCGCGGCGCTGATGATCACCTTCTCCGCCGACCACTCCGCGGCCGTCGGCCTATCGGTGTTCAGCGGGTTCGCGCTCGTGAGCGGGTTCGTGCTGCTGCTCTCGGTCTGGCTCGTGTTCCCCGCGGGGTCGCGCTGGCCCGCCGTGGTGCTCGGCATCCTCGGCGTCGCCGCCGGTATGGCGAGCGGCATCCCGGCGTGGCGCACCGAGGACTTCTTCTTCGTCGTCGTCTCGGCCTGGGCGCTGATCGCCGGCCTGGTCGAGCTGCTGGCCGGGCTCCGCACCCGCCGCGCGGGCGACCCCACCGCGCGCGATGCGATCACGGTCGGCGCCTTCGGCATCCTCCTCGCGGTTCTGCTGCTCGCGATCCCCGCCGGGTTCACGCACGAGTACACGATCACCGACGCGGGCACCTACGAACTCACCGGCATCATCCTCGGTGTGGGCATGTTCGGCGGCTACGCGGCGCTCGTCGCCGTGTTCCTCGGCATCGCCGGGCTCACGCCCCGCAAGACGGATGCGGTGGCCCCCGCGGCGGCCGAGACGGAGGAGGCGCGATGACCGACGAGAAGCCGAGCCGGCGCGACATCCTGCGACCGCTGCACCTGCTGGGCATCGCCCTCGCCTGCGGCGTGTTCGCGATGATCGTGACCCTGGTGACCACCGGGGCGTTCACGCTGCGCGTCAACACCGCGATCGCCAACGGCTCGTATCAGGGGTTGACCCCGTTCGCGCTCGGTCTGGTCGTCGGCGGTGGCGCGTTCATCGTCACGCTGCTGGGTCTCGCGATGCTCATGCTCGCGGTCGATCCCGCCGAGGTCACCAAGACCGTCGACCGCCCGGTGCTCTACGACCCGGCGCCAGAGAAGCCGGCGGATGCCCCGGCATCCGACCCCACCGACGACGCGCGCGGCGAGAACCGCGCGGAATAGTGCCGGGCGCGGCGGGCTTGATCCTCTCGTGAGCACTCCCGTCGACCGCGCATCCATCGGACTCCGATCGGCGAGGGGACCCGTCCTCGGCGCCCTCATGCTGTCGACCGGACTGATCGCGATCGACGCGACCATCCTCGCGACCGCCGTGCCGAGCATCGTCGACGATCTCGGCAGCTACCAGCAGTTCCCGTGGTTGTTCTCGGTCTACCTGCTGGCCCAGGCGGTGAGCGTGCCGATCTACTCGCGGCTCGCCGACACGATCGGCCGCAAGCCCATCATCCTGCTCGGTATCGCGCTGTTCCTGGTCGGCTCGATCCTGTGCGGCTTCGCGTGGAGCATGCCCGCGCTCATCGCGTTCCGCGTGGTGCAGGGCCTGGGCGCGGGAGCCGTCGCGCCGATGTCGATGACCATCGTCGGCGACATCTACACGGTCGCCGAACGCGCCAAGGTGCAGGGGTACATCGCGAGCGTCTGGGCGATCTCGTCGGTCGTCGGTCCGGCGCTCGGCGGCCTGTTCGCGCAGCTCGACGCCTGGCGGTGGATCTTCTTCGTGAACATCCCGCTGTGCCTCATCGCGGGATGGATGCTGCTGCGCACCTACACCGAGAAGAAGCAGTCGGCGCGCCACCGCATCGACTACCTGGGTGCGGTGCTGCTCACGGTCGGGCTGACCGGGGTCATCCTCGGCATGCTCGAGGGCGGGAACGCGTGGGACTGGATCTCGGTGCAGAGCACCCTCTGCTTCGGTGTCGGCGCCCTGTCGCTCGTCGCGTTCGCGCTCGTCGAGCGGCGGGCATCCGAGCCGATCGTCGACCTGCGCCTCGCAGCCCGACCGCTGATCCTCACCACCACCATCGTCTCGCTGGGCATCGGTGCCCTGATGACCGGGGTGACCAGCTTCGCTCCGGCGTACCTCGAGGGGTCGATCGGCATCCCGCCCCTGCTCGCCGGGCTCGCGGTCGCGGCCCTCACGCTCGGCTGGCCGGTCTCGGCCGCCAACGCCGGGCGCCTGTACCTGCGCATCGGATTCCGGCGCACCGCACTCATCGGCATGGGCATCACGTCGGTCGCCGCGATCGCCCTCGCGATCACCGGCAGCTGGCCCAACCCGTACACGATCGCGCTGATCGCGTTCGTCTTCGGATTCGGCCTCGGCTGGAGCGCCGCACCGACGCTCATCGCGGCGCAGGCATCCGTCGGCTGGGGCGAACGGGGCGCCGTCACGGGCATGAACGCTTTCGCCCGTTCGGCCGGCAGCGCCGTGGGCGTCGCGATCTTCGGGGCCATCTCGAACGCCGTGATCGCGCAGGGCGGCGGGCCCGACGACCCCGCGACCATCGTCTCGGCGTCGACGTGGGTGTTCGTGGCCGCCGCGATCACCGCGGTGCTGACGCTCGTCGCTGCGGCGTTCATGCCCCGCGACCGCGTCGACGCGCACTCCGGCGAGCCGGGCAGCCTGTCCTGAGGCGTGCTCGGGGTCCACACCCCTCGGAACGCGAAACGCACCCCCGCGCGGTGCGGGGGTGCGTTCCGGGGCGGGTGAGGTCAGCGCGCGAGGCGCTCGGCGATACCCGTGTAGGTCGCGGGGGTGAGGGCGAGGAGGCGCTGCTTCGCGGCATCGCCGATCTCAAGGCCTTCGACGAACTCCGCCAGCTCGGCGCCGCCCACGCGGTGGCCGCGGGTGAGTTCCTTGAGCAGCGCGTACGGGTCGGTGATCGACGAGCGACCGGCGACGACCTCGGCGCGGATCACGGTCTGGATCGCCTCGGCGAGCACCTCCCAGTTGCCGTCGAGGTCGGCGAGCAGCACGTCGCGCGAGAGGGAGATCTCGTTCAGGCCGCGGCGCAGGTTGTCGAGCGCGAGGAGCGAGTGCCCGAACGCGACGCCGATGTTGCGCTGCGTGGTCGAGTCGGTGAGGTCGCGCTGCAGACGACTGGTGACGAGCGTCTGCGAGAGCGAGCCGAGCAGCGCCGCCGAGAGCTCGAGGTTGGCCTCGGCGTTCTCGAACCGGATGGGGTTGATCTTGTGCGGCATGGTCGACGACCCGGTCGCACCGGCGACGGGGATCTGCGCGAAGTAGCCGAGCGAGATGTAGGTCCAGATGTCGGTGGCGAGGTTGTGCAGGATGCCGCCGGCGTGGCGCACCCGGTCGTACAGCTCGACCTGCCAGTCGTGCGACTCGATCTGGGTGGTGAGGATGTTGAATCCGAGGCCCAGGCCCTCCACGTATTCGCGGGCGATGGTGGGCCAGTCGGCGTCGGGGTCGGCCGACAGGTGCGCCGACCAGGTGCCGGTCGCACCCGAGAACTTCGCCAGGTAGTCGGATGCCGCGATCTGTGTGCGCACCCGCTCGAGACGCCAGGCGAAGACGGCGATCTCCTTGCCCATGGTCGACGGGGTGGCCGGCTGCCCGTGGGTGCGGGAGAGCATGGGGGCGTCGGCGTGCTCGACGGCGAGCTCGCGGAGCTTCGCGATGACGGCATCCAGCGCCGGCAGCCAGACGCCTTCGACGGCGCGCTTCACGGTGAGTGCGTACGAGACCGAGTTGATGTCCTCGCTGGTGCAGGCGAAGTGCGTGAGCTCGGAGATCGCGTCGAGGCCCAGCGCCGAGAGCCGGTCGCGCACGAGGTACTCGACGGCCTTCACGTCGTGACGCGTCACGGCCTCCTTCTCGGCGAGCCAGTCGATCTCGTTCTGGCCGAAGTCGCGGTAGAGGGCGCGCAGGCGGTCCTTGTCGTCGGCCGACAGCGGCGAGGTCTCGAACAGCGAGCGGTCGGTCAGGGCGATCAGCCACTCGACCTCCACCTCGACCCTCGCCCGGTTGAGACCCGACTCCGAGAGGAAGTCGGCGAGACCGGCGACGGCGGCGCGGTATCGGCCGTCGAGCGGGCTGAGCGGCTGCGGGGGGAGCGAAGGCTGGGAAGTCAGGGGAATCCTCCTGATCGGGCCCGTCAGGGGCGCGGCGTGCGGGGCTGGCGCAGAGCGGGCTCGAGCTGACGGAACAGGCCGCGCGTCGCCGTCTCGATCATACCGAGCACCGAATCGAACATCTCGGGCCCGGCGTAGTACGGGTCGGGCACGTCGAGGGTGGTGGCGGCGGCGTCGAAGCCGAGCAGCAGCGTGACCTTGCCCTCCTCGTCTTCATCGCGGGCCCACTCCCGCAGGATGCGCTCGTGGGTGCGGTCGAGGGCGACGACGAGGTCGTTCTCGGCGAACGAGGCGGTGGTGAACTGCCGGGCGCGGTGCAGCGAGCCGTCGTACCCCCGGCGGGCGAGGGCGTCGATGGTGCGATGGTCGGCCTGTTCGCCGAGGTGCCAGTCCCCCGTGCCGGCGCTGCGCGAGACGATGCGGGAACCGAGGCCCTGGTGCTGGGCGAGATCGCGGAAGACGACCTCGGCCATCGGAGAACGGCAGATGTTCCCCGTGCACACGAAGATCACGCGAAAGGGATCCCGGGACGTCACCTCCCCATTCTGCCGGTCGTGGGCGCTCGCGCACAGTTCGCCGCGGTCCGGCCCCCTCCGACGCCGCACCCGCCCTGCACCGAATCCGCTGGGGGGATCTCTCCCACAGCCCGCGTCTCTCCGCCCTCCGCGACCCGCTCCCGGCGCGGATGCTTGCCGCATGACCTTCGCAATCACCTCCCTCGCCCCCGACACATGGTCCGCCGGCGATGCCGAAAGATGGGCGCAGGCGGGCGTCTACCTGCGCGGCGCGCTGTTCTCCGCCGAGACAGCGACCGCGGTGCTGACACCGCTCCCCGCCGAGACGCAGTGGTCGTCGGAGGGTCTGCGGGCCCTGCACGAGGCGCTGCTCGACTTCCGCGAGCGGGCGGCGTCCGTGCTGTCGGCGCTGCGCCAGCGCGAGCACGAATGGGAGACGGAGGTACCGGCATGAGCGGCGGCGTCGATGTGGACTACGGGGGTGCGATCGCGGTCGACACCGAGGTGCTCCGAGACCTCGGGAGGCGGATGCTGTCGGCCGCCGCCTCGATGAGGGATGCTGAGGGCGGGGCGGTGGCGGCACACCTCGAACTGACTCTCTCCACACCCGGGCGAGAGTGGGTCGGGTACTCCGCGCTCGCCGCCGATGCGATCGCGCTCCGAACGCTGGGCGGCGACATCGAGGCGGATGCGGCGGGCGTGCTGCTCATGGCCGACGCCTACGAGGTCGTCGAGCTGCATGCGCAGGCCCGAGCCCTGGAAGCGAGCGATGCGGCGGCCGCCTCCGACCTGCGTACACGGGCGGATGCGCTCGCCGCCTCGGACCCGCAGATACAGCCCCTCGTCGACCGGCTGCGCGCGGAGTGGGTCACGGGCCGTTTCGAAGGCCTCGATCGGCAGGTGGATCTGTCGGCGGGCGGGTGGGGGTCGGTGTTCGGCTCGATCGGCGGCAGTGCGGCTGTGATCGGTGCCGGGGTCATCGCGTACGGGACCCGCTTGTCCGGACGCGCCGATTCCGTGGTCGTCACCCCGGTGCGAACGACGACCCCCGCCGGCGCACCGACGTCACTGCCCGATGCGCTCCGCCGGTTCCCGAGTGCGACGGGAGCGCAGGTGAAGGTGGAGACCTATGCGATGAGCGACGGTACGCGCCGACATGTGGCCTACATCACGGGCACGCAGTCGCTTGCGGTCGGCGGATCGAACCCGTGGGACATGAAGTCGAACGTCGAGCTGTACTCCGGGCGCAGATCGGCGTCGTATCAGTCGACCCTCGATGCGCTGAAGCTCGCCGGGGCGAAGCCGGGCGAGAGGGTCGACGTCGTCGGGTACTCGCAGGGCGGCGGCATCGCGTCGTACCTGGCGATGGACGGCACATACGACGTCGGGGTGCAGATCACCGCGGGCAGCCCGCTCGAACCCACGCTGGACGATTCCCAGACCCTCGTGCAGTTGCGTCACACCGATGACGTGGTGTCGTCCCTGGCCGCCGGCGGGTCGCCCGGCGGAACCGGATCGGCCGACAGCGTCACGGTGGAACGGGTCGCCGACCCCACTCCGGGCCTGCACGACCTGCTGCTCGAGCCGCATCGCATCGAGAACTACATCGAGACGGCTGAGATGTTCGAGGCCTCAGGCGACCGTCGAGCGCACGGCCTCGACCCGCTGTGGGCCGACCTCGCGGAGGCCGAGTCGGTGACCTCCGTCGAGTACCACGCCGAGCGCATCATGCCCGAGCAGACTCAGGCGCCGGGACTCCCGCCCGACAGTGGCGACCCGCGCGGACGGGGCCGCGATGTCTACTGACGGGCCGCCCGTGCACCGTAGGCGGCGGGCGCGCGGGCGTCAGTCGCGGCGCGGACGCTTGCGCTGCGGGCGCAGGATGAAGCCGAACACGCCGTTGATGAGCGAGATGAGCAGAGCCGCGACGACTCCCCACCAGAAGTGCTCGACCCGCAGACCCCACCCGAAGCCGATGGTGATCGCGGCGGTCAGCCACAGCAGGAAGCCGTTGATGACGAAGCCGATGAGACCGAGCGTCAGGATGTACAGCGGGAACGCCACGATCTTCACCACCGTGCCGATGATGGTGTTCACGACCGCGAAGATCGCTGCGACGGCGAGCAGCGTGAGAACGAGCTGCAGGTCGCCTCCGGGCGGGAACGCGATCACGCTCACCTGCAGCACGGGGATCAGCGTGACGACCCACAGGGCGAACGCGTTGACGACGACTCGGATGATGAAGCGCATGATGCGCCCATCCTCCCACGCGCGCCCCCGCTTGTCAGGGGCGCGACGTCGGTCGGCGGACGGCCCGCAGGCGACCTACGGCGTCAGGTCGCGGATCGAGGTTCCCGACGATGCGCACGGAACGCATCGGCGATCTCGGCGAGCTCGGCCTTGCTCTGCGCGGTGCGCAGGACGAGTTCGAAAGCCGTGTCGGTCGGCATGTCGACGATGACACCGTTCATCTCGAGGAAGGTGAGCGTGAGCACCCAGGAGAACCGTTTGTTCCCATCGAACAGCGGGTGGTTCTGGCTGAGCGACGACATCAGCGCCGCGGCCTTGACCTCGAGTTCCGGGTACGCCTCGACTCCGAACATGGAGCTCGCCGGGCGGGCCAGGGCCGAGGAGAGGAGGCCGATGTCGCGGACGTGCAGACCGAGTGCCTCCAGCACGCCGACCGCGTGCGGGAGTTCGATGAACCGCGTCATGCGTCCTCGAGCTTCTTCAACAGGTCTGCGTAGCGGTCGGCGACTCCGCGGGCCGTGCTCACAGCCTCGTCCGTCGTGATCTCCTCCCGCAGGAATCGATCCGCGGCTTCGATGAGCAGCGCATGCTTCGAGGTGTGGCGACGCGCGGCGAGGGCGCCGAGTTGATCGTCGATGTTCTCAGGAAGTCGAACCGTCATAGCCATACCACAATGGTACCAACCGCCTACTCGCTCCGCCAGGGTCCGTCCCGCGACCCGCCGTGTCGCGCGGCCGACGATCGTAGACTCGTGCTCGTGACCGACCACATCCTCCCGCGCATCCGCCCCGCCATCGCCGCCCTCGCGCCGTACCGGCAGGGAAAGCAGGCGGGGCCCGACGCGTTCAAGCTGTCGAGCAACGAGAACCCGTTCGATCCGCTGCCGTCGGTGGTCGAGGCGATGCAGCGCATCACGCCGATCAACCGCTACCCCGATGCCACCGCGCTGCGCCTGCGCGAGCGCCTCGGCGCGCGCTACGGCGTCACCCCCGATCAGGTGCACGTCGCAGCCGGCAGCGTGTCGATCCTGCACCAGCTCGTCCTCGCGACGGCATCCGTCGGCGACGAGGTCGTCTACGCCTGGCGCTCGTTCGAGGCCTACCCCAGCCTGCCGCTCGTCGCGGGGGCCACCGGGGTGCAGGTGCCGCTCACCGAGGGGGCGCGACACGACCTCGACGCCATGGCGTATGCCGTGACCGACCGCACCCGCGCCATCCTCGTCTGCACCCCGAACAACCCCACCGGACCCGTCGTCACGAGTGCCGAATTCGCGGCGTTCGTCGCACGCGTCCCGGCCGACGTGCTCATCATCCTCGACGAGGCGTACGCCGAGTTCGTCACCGCTCCCGACGCCGTCGACGGCCTCGCCGAGCGCATCTTCGAGCAGCACCCGAACGTGGTCGTGCTCCGCACGTTCTCCAAGGCCTACGGGCTCGCCGGCCTGCGCGTCGGCTACGCCATCGGCCACGAGAAGGTGCTCGATGCGGCCCGCACCACCGGCATCCCGCTGTCGGTCACGTCGGCGGCCGAGAATGCGGCGATCGCCAGCCTCGACGCCGAGGCCGAGCTGCTCGAGCGTGTCGCCGAGATCGTCGAGCGTCGCACGCGCCTCGCCGACGGACTGCGCGCCCAGGGCTGGGAAGTGCCCGACGCGCAGGGCAACTTCGTGTGGCTCCCGGCGGGTGCGCGCACCGAAGAGGTCGCCGCCGCGTTCGTCGCCGGCGACATCGTCGTGCGGCCGTTCCCGGGCGACGGCATCCGCATATCCGTGGGCGAGCATGAGTCGGTGGACAAGGTCCTACAGGTCGCGGAATCCGTTGTGCGGACCCTCCAGCCCTAGGCGGTCATCCTCGGATAGCGTGGAACGGTGAGCTCGCCAGAGAACGAAATCGTCCGCGTCCTGGAGGCGGACGGCCGATTCGCGCCCAGTCCCGCCGCCGAGCGATACCTGCCGTTGATCGAGGCGATCGGCGACGCGGAGCTCGAGCAGTTCTACCGCGACATGGTCGGCATCCGCGCCATCGACACCCAGGCCACCAACCTGCAGCGTCAGGGGCAGCTGGCCCTGTGGCCGCCGAGTCGCGGGCAGGAGGCCGCACAGGTCGGCTCGGCCCGCGCCGCCCGCGCGCAGGACACGATCTTCCCGTCGTACCGCGAGCACGTCGTGACCCGCATCCGCGGCGTCGACCCGGTCGACATCATCAAGCTCATGCGCGGTGTCTCGCACGGCGGCTGGGATCCGACCGACCCGAAGAACGGCAACACCCGGCTCTACACGCTCGTGCTCGGCTCGCAGACCCTGCACGCGGCGGGCTACGCCATGGGCCTCGCCTTCGACGGGCGCTCCGGCTCCGGCGACGTCGAGCGCGACGAGGCCGTCATCGTCTACTACGGCGACGGGGCGTCGAGCCAGGGCGACGTGCACGAGGCGATGGTCTTCGCCGCCAGCTACCAGGCGCCGACGGTCTTCTTCCTGCAGAACAACCACTGGGCGATCTCGGTGCCGGTGACGACCCAGTCGCGCGTGCCGCTCGTGCAGCGCAGCGCCGGCTACGGCATCCCGAGCGTGCGCATCGACGGCAACGACGTGCTCGCCAGTTACGCCGTCTCGCGCGCCGCCCTCGACGAGGCGCGCACCGGCCAGGGGCCGCGTGCCATCGAGGCCGTCACCTACCGCCTCGGCGCGCACACCACGAGCGACGACCCCACGAAGTACCGCGGCAGCGACGAGGAGCAGTCGTGGGCGCAGCGCGACCCGATCGCCCGCATGCGCGCCTTCCTCGAGAACCGTGGCGCCTCGGCATCCTTCTTCGACGAGGTCGACGCCGAGGCGGCCGATGCGGCCGAAGACCTCCGCGCCCGCACGGTCGAGCTCGGCCCGCCGCCCGTGAGCCGCATGTTCGACCACGTGTACAGCGAGCCGCACCCGTTGATCGCCGAGCAGCAGGAATGGCTCGCGCGCTACGAAGCGTCGTTCGAAGGAGGAGCGCAGTGACCCTCGAGACGATGCCGTTCAGCAAGGCCCTGAACGCCGGCCTGCGCAAGGCGATGGAAGACGACCCGAAGGTCCTGCTCATGGGCGAGGACATCGGCAAGCTCGGCGGCGTGTTCCGCGTGACCGAGCACCTGCAGCGCGACTTCGGCGAGAAGCGCGTGCTCGACACCCCGCTCGCCGAGTCGGGCATCGTCGGCACCGCGATCGGCCTCGCGATGGCCGGCTTCCGTCCGGTGATCGAGATCCAGTTCGACGGCTTCGTCTTCCCGGCGTTCGACCAGATCACCACCCAGCTGGCGAAGCTCACCAACCGGCACGAAGGATCGCTGAGCCTGCCGATCGTCATCCGCATCCCGTACGGCGGGCACATCGGCGCGGTCGAGCACCACCAGGAGAGTCCCGAGGCGTACTTCGCGCACACGCCCGGTCTGCGGGTCGTGTCGCCGTCGACCCCGAACGACGCCTACTGGATGATCCAGGAGGCCATCGCCTCGAACGACCCCGTGATCTTCATGGAGCCGAAGAGCCGCTACTGGCCCAAGGGCGAGGTGCAGCTCGACGCATCCGCCGCCCCGCTGCACGCGACCCGTGTCGTGCGCACCGGCACCGACGTCACCCTCGTCGGCCACGGTGCCATGGTGACGACGCTGCTGCAGGCCGCCGCGCTCGCCGAGTCGGAGGGCACGAGCTGCGAGGTCGTCGACCTGCGCTCGCTCTCGCCGATCGACTACGAGCCGATCCTCGGATCGGTGCGCAAGACCGGCCGCATGGTCTACGCGCAGGAGGCCCAGGGCTTCGCCAGCGTCGGCAGCGAGGTCGCCGCGACCGTCATGGAGCGCGCGTTCTACGCCCTCGAAGCGCCCGTGCTGCGCGTCTCGGGCTTCGACACGCCGTTCCCGCCCGCCAAGCTCGAGGGCCAGTACCTGCCGGATGCCGACCGCATCCTGGAGGCCGTCGACCGTTCCCTCGCCTACTGATTCGTTCCGGAAGGATCGCAGATGAGCACGCAGAACTTCACCCTCCCCGACGTCGGGGAGGGCCTCACCGAAGCCGAGATCGTCACGTGGAAGGTCGCCCCGGGTGACACCGTCGCGATCAACGACGTGATCTGCGAGATCGAGACGGCCAAGTCGCTCGTCGAGCTGCCGTCGCCGCACGCCGGCACGGTCGCCGAGCTGCTCGTCGCCGAGGGAGCGACGGTCGAGGTCGGCACGCCGATCATCACGTTCGTCTCGGATGCCCGTGACGACGCCGGCCCCGGCAAGGTCGTCACCGCCGAGGCCCCCGCGCCCGAGGAGGGCGGAGGGTCGGTGCTCGTCGGCTACGGCAGCGGCGGCGGCGCGACTTCGCGGCGCAAGCGCCCGGCCGAGCGCCCGGTGCGCTCGTCGGTGGGGGTCATCGCCAAGCCCCCGATCCGCAAGCTCGCCCGCGATCTCGGCGTCGACCTCACCGCGGTCAGCCCGACGGGCGCCGACGGCGAGGTGACCCGCGACGACGTGATGAAGCAGGCCTCGCAGGCGAGCGTCTTCCGCAACATCGAGACGCCCGAATGGGGTGCCGTGCGCGAGGAGACCGTGCCCGCACCGCAGACCGCGCCGGTCGGCCTCGCTCGCGGCGTCGCCCCGGTGCAGGCATCCGCTTCCGACGACGACCGCACCGAGTCGATCCCGGTGAAGGGTGTGCGCAAGGCGACCTCGTCGGCGATGGTGCAGAGCGCCTACTCGGCCCCGCACGTCACCGTCTGGAAAGACGTGGATGCGACCCGCACGATGGAGCTCGTCAAGCGCCTCAAGGCCGCGCCCGAGTACGCCGACATCAAGGTGTCGCCGCTGCTGATCGTCGCGCGCGCCGTGATCTGGGCGGCCCGTCGCACTCCGATGATCAACGCGGCGTGGGTCGAGACCGAGAACGGCGCCGAGATCGCCGTGCGCCACTACGTCAACCTCGGCATCGCGGCCGCCACGCCGCGGGGCCTGCTCGTGCCGAACATCAAGGATGCGCAGGACCTCGGCATGAAGGACCTCGCCCGCGCTCTCAACCGCCTGACGCTCACGGCCCGCGACGGCAAGACGACGCCGGCCGACCAGCAGGGCGGCACCTTCACGATCACCAACATCGGCGTGTTCGGGATGGATGCGGGCACCCCGATCATCAACCCCGGTCAGGCGGGCATCCTCGCCATGGGCACGATCAGCCAGAAGCCGTGGGTCGTCGACGGCGAGGTGCGCCCCCGCTGGGTGACCACGGTCGCCGGCTCGTTCGACCATCGCGTGGTCGACGGCGACGCGATGAGCCGCTTCATCGCCGACGTGGCCTCGGTGCTCGAGGAGCCCGCGCTGCTCGTCGATTGACGCCACGTCGCCGGCTCCCGTAGCACGGGGCGTCAGCCGTTCAGGCTGCGTCGCATGTCGTTCCACGCCGACACCAGGACGTCTGCGAGCGGCAGGTCGGCGGGTCCGTCCAGCCATCTCTCCATTGCGAGGTCGAAGCACGTCACGGCGAGAGCCGACAGTGTGCGCGCCTCCTGAGCATCGATGCCGCGGCGGTGCAACGTCTCCTCGATGGCGCGGGCGAGGGAGTGGCTGCGCAGGAGATCGCGTTCCTGCAGGGCGGGCTCGGCGTGAACGATGCGGCGACGGCGCGCGATCGGTTCGCGCCAGTCCTGCAGTCCGCGGCTCGCGGCGGCGAGCCCCGCGCGCACCGTGGCCGTCCCGTTGGTCTCCGGCGGGACGGATGCCATGAACTCCGCGACCGCGTGCGGGAACTCGCGGTCGCGCAGGAACAGCACGTCGCGCTTGTCGGAGAAATGACGGAAGAACGTTCGTGTGGTGAGCCCCGCCGCCTCGGCGATCTGGGGAACGGTGGTTCCCGCGTATCCCTGGGCGGCGAATAGGGTCATCGCCGCCGCCTCCAGTCGCAGGGCGGCATCCGGTGACCATCGGGGCATGCATCCATGATGACACGAACTGTCATAGGATGCTTCTGACGACACGACATGTCATCAGAAGCGGAGAATGGCGATGGGCGACAACAGCGCGGCGTGGATCGATTCCCCTTACGCGGATCTGACGATTCGAGAGGCGCCGATGCCGGAGGCCGGGCCGGGGCAGCTGCTACTGGAGGTGCGCGCCGCGGCGGTGAACCCGCTCGACGCGATCATCCAGTCCAACGGCACGGTCATGTACGGGTGGTTGGACTACCCCGTGATCCTCGGGGAAGACGTCGCGGGCGTCGTCGTGGCCACCGGTGCCGGGGTGGGCGACTTCGCCGGAGGAGACCGTGTCATCGCGTACGCCCTGGGTCTGGAGAAGGGGCGGGATGCCGTCTCCGAGAGCGGCTTCCAGAGATACGTCGCGGTCGACGCCGGCTTGGCCGCCGCGCTGCCCGACGCCGTCGCCTTCGAAGACGGCGTCGTGCTGCCCCTCGCGCTATCGACGGCCGCGGCGGGCCTGTTCGAGGAGGACCAACTGGGGCTGGACTCCTCCCGTCTCGGGAGCGCGGCACCCCGTGATGAGGTCGTCGTGGTCTGGGGTGGTGCGACCGCCGTGGGGAGCAACGCCATCCAACTCGCGCGAGCGGCCGGGTACCGCGTCATCACGACGGCCTCGCCGAAGAACCACGACCGGATGAGGCGGTTGGGGGCCGACGCGGTCTTCGACTACCGCGATCCGGCCGCCGCAGCGCGGATCGTCCAAGCGATCGGCGGCGCGAAGGTCGCGGGCATCCTCGCCGTCGCCGTGGGGTCTGCCGAACCCTGCCGGCGGATCGCCCGCGCCACCGGCGCCACCCGGATCGCCATGGCGAGCCCTCCCGTCTCGTTCTACGACCAGCCGCGTCGTCGCGGCCTCTCCCTCGCGCGCATCCGTCTGTTCGTGACGCTCGGCATGCGGATGACGCTCGTGCAGGTGCGCAGTCGCGTCCGCGGCATCACGCCGTCGTTCATCTGGGGCAGCGCCATCGCGACCTCGCCCGTGGGCCCCGCCGTCTGGGGCGGGTATCTCCCGGCCAGACTCGCGTCGGGCGCTCACCAGCTCTACCCGGAGCCCCGCATCGTGGGCGGGGGTCTTCCGGCGATCCAAAGAGCGATCGACACCCTTCGTGACGGCGTCTCCGCCGAGAAGCTCGTCGTCACCCTGCCGACGGCATCGCCGGAATCGCCCTAGACATCGTCGCCACGGCAGGGTCGACGCGGACGCCGAACGACTCCCGTCGTTACGGTCGAAGCTCCGCGAGCATGGTCACCGTCGCGGTGACCGGATCCCACCTCCGCACACCCACGCCCTCGGCGGCGATGTCCCCACCGACGAGGTCGAGCGCTGCCTCGAGGTCGGCGAGGCGCAGGCGACGCGCGAGCGTCACGTGCGGTGTCCATTCGCCCGGCGCGGTGTGCGGAGCATCCGCCCCCGCCCCTGCGGCACGGTGCGCCGACGCGTGGAGGGCGAGCAGCTCGGGGGTGGCAACGACGCTGCGGGCGAGCACGCGCCGGTCGCCGGCGCCGAACAGCACGGGGGCGCCGAGCGTGAGGGGCACCGGGGCCACCGGCTCGAGGGCGTCGGGGGCGAGATCGCCGAGATCGACCCGCGCCAACAGGGTGAGGTGCGGGCGGTTGGTGGGCGAGGTGTGCCGCGCGAGGCTCGACATTCCTCGGCCGGCGAGCGCCTCCCACTCCGCGCGCACCGCGGCCTCGGCGGCGGGGTCGAGGAGCAGCTCGATCGACGACGGCGACGGCCGCGGCTCGGGTTCTCGCACGCATTGATTATGTCGCCCGGCACGGACGTGCCTCTAGCCTCGACCTATGACGGATGCTGCGCGGGACGGACTCATCGACGGACACAACGACCTGCCGTGGGCGGCGCGGAACCTCGCCGCGTACTCGGTGGAGGGGCTCGATGAGGCGACGCCGGCGCCCTTCCAGACCGACCTCCCGCGCATGCGGCAGGGCGGGGTGCTCGGGCAGTTCTGGTCGGTCTACGCCGAAGACGAGCCGGGTGTGGATGCCGTGCAGTACACGCTCGAGCAGATCGACTACGTGCACCGGCTGGTGCGGCGATACCCCGACCAGCTCGCGTTCGCCCGCACGGCGGCCGACGTCGAGCGCGCCGGAGCGGAGGGCCGGATCGCCAGCCTGCTCGGAGCGGAGGGCGGTCACAGCATCGGCGGATCGCTCGCGACCCTGCGGATGCTCGCGCGGCTCGGTGTGCGGTACATGACGCTGACTCACAACAACAACACGCCGTGGGCCGACTCAGCGACGGACGAGCCCGAGCACGGCGGTCTGAGCGAGTTCGGGGAGGCGGTGGTGCGCGAGATGAACGCGCTCGGGATGCTCGTCGACCTGTCGCACGTCTCCGAGGCGACGATGGATGCCGCGCTGCGCGTGACCGATTCGCCCGTGATCTTCAGCCACTCGTCGTGTCGGGCGGTGACGGAGCATCCGCGGAACGTGCCGGATGCCGTGCTCGAACGCCTGCCCGACAACGGGGGCGTGGTCATGGTCTCGTTCGTGCCCGTATTCGTGTCGCGCGACTGGGCGGACTGGTGGGAGGCCGGCCGCGAGGGCGAGGCCCCCGCGGTGGGCATCGAGCACGTCGTGGCGCACTTCGAGCACGCGCGCGAGGTCGCCGGCATCGACCACGTCGGGATCGGCAGCGACTACGACGGGTTCCCCGCCTTCCCCGAAGGGCTCGGAGATGTGACGGGGTTCCCTCGCCTGCGCGCGGCGCTGTCGGCGGCGGGCTGGTCGGATGCCGATCTCCGCAAGGTCTGGTCCGGCAACGTGCTCCGCGTGCTCCGCGCGACCGACGACCGCTTCATGGCTCAGTCCCGCGACTGACGCCCGCCCGCGGGTCTACGCGGGCACGCTCAAGCGCTGCTCCGCGAGCAGTGGCACGGCGCGCTCGCGGGCGGCGCGGCGGGCGGTCGCGACTGCGCCGACCGACACGACCTCGGCGCCCAGCTCGGAGGCGACGATCGTCGGGGCGGGCAGGTGCAGTTCGTCGGGGAGGATGCGGCGCGCGGCGGCGAGCACGGGCTCGATGCTCTCGGCCACGGCGCCGCACACGATCACGCGCGCGGGGTCGTACATGCTGCCGAGCACGCCCACGATGCGCGCGACCACGGCTCCCACCCGGTCGGCGACGAGCACGGCATCCGCGTCGCCCGATGCGGCGAGGGTCAGCACGAGGCGAGGATCGACGCGCTCGGTGTCGACGAGGCGTCCGAGTGCTCCATCGAGCGGCGCCTCGCCCGACGCGACGACCTCGCGCGCGGTGTCCTGCACGGCATACGGCAGTCCGACGGCCGACCCGACGCCCATGATGTGGTCGAACACGACCCCCTCGCCGACGCCGCCGTGCGCGCCGTGCAGCACGTGGCCGTCGACGACGACACCCCCGCCGTAGCGCTCGCTGGCGAGCAGGGCCACGTAGTCGCGGCATCCGACCGCTGCGCCGACCGCGCCCTCGGCGATCGCCGCGAGCTGCGCGTCGTTCTTGATCTGCACGACGGGCGCCCATGCGGCCAGCGCCTCGGCGAGACCGGGGTTGGTGCGCTCCCAGAACCCGTCGGGGTGGGGCGGGGAGATGCCGTTGCGGTCGACCGGCGCCGCGACACCGGCGCAGATGGCGAGCACGCGGTCGCGCGGCACGCCCGATTCGTCGATGGCGGCTGCGAGGTTCTCGACGATCAGCGAACGCCGGGCGGCGGCGGACTGCGTCTGGTCGACCTCGACCCGATGGTGCACGAGGGTGCGATCGAGCACGTCGGCGACGGTGAAGGCGACATGCGTGTCACCGGCGTCGATGCCGACGACCACCCCGAGATCGGAGGAGAGGGCGAAGCGGCGGGCGGGGCGTCCGGAGCGGTAGCTGCCGGCGACGCGGGCGTTGGGCAGTTCGCGCAGCACCTGGGCGCCCACCAGCGTGTCGATGGCGTCGATCGCGGTGGAGCGGGTGAGCGACGTGCCGCCCATCACATCGGTGGCGGTGAACTCGCCGGCGTTCCAAGCGAAGTCGAGCACGGCTCCGACGCTCGCGCGTCCGGTGCCGAGCCCGGTCGAGATGTCGGTCACTCCTCTTGCCTTCCTGCCGTCCGAATGAGAGAGTACCGGTCAGCGGAGTAAATTCGCTCATTAGATTTAATAGCTGGATCTAAACCGGAAGGACGATGGTGTCTGGGAGACGAACACGCGCGCTGCGGCTGATCGGCGGGGCCCTCGGGCTCACGCTCGTCGGCGCCGCCCTCACGAGCTGCGCTGCCGGCTCGGAAGCGGAGACCATCCGCTTCACCTTCAGCAAGCGCGAGGCGATCGAGTTCATGACCGGGCTCGTCGCCGACTACAACGCGTCGCAGGACGACGTGAAGGTCGAGATCGACACCTCCGGGGTCGACGTGGTCTCGGCCAGCTTCGTGCGGGGAAACCCGCCCGACATCATGCTCGGGAACTACAACTACGAGGTCGCCCGATTCGTGCAGCGCTGCGCGCTCACCGACCTCTCCGGCACCGACGCGGCCGCTAGCATCCGCGACGACCTGCAGCCGCTCATGGAGCAGTACGGCTCGTGCGAGGGGCGCACGAGCGCGCTGCCGTACTCGGTGATGGCGGCATCCGTCATCTACAACCAGCAGATCTTCGAGGAGCAGGGTCTCGAGGTCCCCACCACCTGGGACGAGCTCATCGCCGTCTGCGACCAGCTCAAGGCCGCCGGCATCGACCCGTTCTACGGCACCTTCAAAGACGACTGGACCGTCGCCCAGGGCTGGTACGACTACACCGCCGGTGGGTCGGTCGACACGATCGAGTTCTTCGACGCGCTCGCCGAGGAGGGCGCCGAGGTCGGGCCCGACTCGCCGGTGTCGTTCGAGAAGGACTTCGCCGAGCCGATGGACCGCATGATGCAGCTCGCCGAGAACTACACCAACGCGGATGCCCCGAGCCGCGGCTACGGCGACGGCAACCTGGCGTTCGGCAAGGGCGAGGCCGCGATGTACCTGCAGGGCCCGTGGGCGTTCAGCGAGATCGCGAAGACCGCCCCCGACCTGGCCCTCGGCACGTTCCCGCTGCCGATGACCGACGACCCCGCCGACCTCGGCGTGCGGGTGAACATGGACCTCGCGGCCATGATCCCGGTCGAATCGACGCATCAGGAGGCCGCGCGCGACTTCCTCGAGTACCTCTTCCTGCCCGAGAATATCGAGGCCTACAACGCGTCGCAGCTCGGTTTCACGCCGACGAAGGATGCCCCGGCCCCCGAGGATCCGCGCATCGCGGGGATGATCGAGTACTACGAGAACGGCCAGATCTACCAGGGCCCGTCGGTGCTCGTTCCCAAGACGCTGCCGATCTTCAACTATGCGCAGGCGATGGTGCTGGGCGCCTCGACCGATGCCACCCTGCGCACCATGGATGCCGACTGGGCGCGTATCGCGTTCCGCGCGCCGATCCCCTCCACCCAGGACAACGCCTCGGGTGAGGAGCCCGCATCATGAGCACCACGACCGCACCCAGCGACAGCACGACGGTCATCGTCACGGGCGGTCGGCGCGAGCTGCGCCGCCACCGACGCCGCGTCGAACCGATCTACTACCTGTTCCTGCTGCCCACCCTGGTGATCTTCACCCTCGCGATCACCGTGCCCGGCGTCATGGGCATCTTCTTCAGCTTCACCGACTCGATCGGGCTGGGGGAGTGGAGCTTCAACGGGTTCACGAACTACATCGCGATGTTCAGCGACCCGTCGATCCTGCAGAGCTACCTCTTCACCTTCGGGTTCTCGATCGCGACCGTCATCGTGGTGAACGTGATCGCGTTCCTTCTCGCGGTCGGCCTCACCTCGCGCATCCGCCTCAAGACCGCGCTCCGCACGGTCTTCGTGATCCCGATGGTGATCTCGGGCATCATCATCGCCTACGTCTTCAACTTCCTGTTCTCGAACTCGCTGCCCGCGGCGGGGGCGGCCACCGGCATCCCCTGGCTGTCGGAGAGCCTGCTCGCCAACCCCGACCTCGCGTGGGTCGCGATCGTCATCGTCACCGCGTGGCAGGCCGTGCCCGGCACGCTGCTCATCTACATCGCCGGCCTGCTGTCGGTGCCCGGCGAGGTGTACGAGGCGGCGAGCATCGACGGGGCGAGCAAGACGCAGCAGCTCACCCGCATCACGATCCCGCTCGTCATGGGCTACGTCGTGATCAACGTCATCCTCGGGTTCAAGGGCTTCCTCAACGCCTACGACATCATCGTCGGCCTCACCAACGGCGGCCCGGGCACCGCCACCCGCAGCGTCGCGATGACGATCATCGCGGGTTTCAACGGCGGCGACTACGCCTACCAGATGGCCAATGCGACCATCTTCTTCATCGTCGCCGTGCTCATCTCGCTCCTCCAGCTCTCGCTGACGCGCGGAAGGAACGCACTCTGATGTCGACGCAGACCATCACCACCGCCCCGGGCGGGAAGAAGCGGCGCGAGCGCATGGAGGGAGTCAACTGGTCGGCGACGATCATCCTGATCCTCTGCACGGTCACGGTGCTGCTCCCGCTGTACGTCACCATCTCGATGGCGTTCAAGACCACCAACCAGGCGGTCGACGGCAACGCCTTCTCGCTGCCGGCGCCGTTCAGCATCGACGGCTTCGTCGAGGCGTGGAACCTCACGAAGTTCCCGGTCGGGGCGGGCATCTCTCTGCTCGTCACGGCGGGCACCGTGATCGCCACGATCGTGCTCGCCGCGTGGGCGTCGTACGCGATCGTGCGCAACTGGGACCGGCGCCTGTTCCGCTACTCGTTCTTCTACCTGCTCGCGGCGATGTTCATCCCGTTCCCGGTGGTCGCCCTGCCGCAGATCCAGCTCACCGGCCGGGTCGGACTCGACAACCCGTTCGGCGTCATCATCCTCGCGACGATGTTCCAGCTGAGCTTCAGCGTGCTGCTGTTCACGGCGTTCCTGCGGTCGATCCCCATCGAGCTCGAGGAGAGCGCCCGCATCGACGGCGCGACCACGTGGCAGACGTTCTGGAAGCTGATCTTCCCGCTGCTCGCCCCGATGAGCGCGACGGTCGGCATCTTCGCCTTCCTCTACGCCTGGAACGACTTCATGATGCCGTCGCTGATCATCTCCGACCCGGCGCTGCAGACGCTGCCGGTGCGGCAGAACCTCTTCCAGAACCAGTTCAGCAACAACTACAACGTGGCATTCGCCTCGTACCTCATGGCGATGGCCCCGGCCATCCTGGCGTACCTGTTCACGCAGCGCTTCGTCATGGAGGGCGTCACGCAGGGCGCCGTCAAGGGCTGAACCGGATGCCCGGCGACGGGCACGCAGAACCCCCACCGCAAGGAAAGAAGGAGCAACACCCCTCATGACCGATGCGCTTCTCACCGAGACCCGCGACGACCGGACGGCAGCATGGTGGCGGCAGGCCGCCGTCTACCAGATCTACCCCCGCAGCTTCGCCGACGCGAACGGCGACGGGCTCGGCGACATCCCCGGCATCGTGTCGAAGGTCGACTACCTCGCCGACCTCGGCATCGACGCCGTCTGGCTGAGCCCGTTCTACCCCTCGGAGCTGGCCGACGGCGGCTACGACGTGGCCGACTACCGCGACGTCGACCCGCGCCTGGGAACTCTGGCCGACTTCGACGCGATGGTCGAGGCGCTGCACGCCCGCGGCATCCACGTGATCGTCGACATCGTGCCCAACCACTCGTCCGACCGGCACGTGTGGTTCCAGGAGGCGCTCGCCGCGGGGCGTGGATCGGCGGCGCGCGAGCGGTACATCTTCCGGGAGGGGACCGGCCCCGACGGCTCGGAGCCGCCGACCGACTGGGTCTCGGTGTTCGGCGGCGGCGCCTGGGAGCGCGTCGAAGACGGCCAGTGGTACTTCCACAACTTCGCCAAGGAACAGCCCGACTTCAACTGGGACCACCCGGAGGTGCGGGAGGACTTCCTGAAGACTCTGCGCTTCTGGTCGGACCGCGGTGTCGACGGCTTCCGCATCGATGTCGCGCACATGCTCACGAAGGACCTCAGCGAGCCCCTGCCGTCGCGCGCCGAACTCGACGCCATCGACCGCTCGACCGGCCAGCACCCGCTCATCGACCGCGACGACGTGCACGAGATCTACGCCGAGTGGCGTGAGGTCTTCAACTCGTACGACCCGCCGCGCACAGCCGTCGCCGAGGCGTGGGTCGACACTCCCGAGCGCCGCGCGCGCTACGCCTCGGCCGAGGGACTGGGGCAGGCGTTCAACTTCGACCTGCTCGAGGCCGACTTCGACGCCGTGCAGTTCCGCGGCATCATCGACGACAATCTCGCGCAGGCCCGGCTCACCGGGTCGTCGACCACGTGGGTGCTCTCGAACCACGACGTGACGCGGCATGCCACGCGCTACGGCCTCGCCCCGCTGCAGGGTCGTGCCGTCAAGCAGGGCACGGAGTGGGTCGCCGCGGGCGGCCCCGCC
This sequence comes from uncultured Microbacterium sp., assembly GCF_963528945.1. Classification (GTDB taxonomy): domain Bacteria; phylum Actinomycetota; class Actinomycetes; order Actinomycetales; family Microbacteriaceae; genus Microbacterium. The sequence goes on along the minus strand of NZ_CAURWX010000003.1, from coordinate 462,176 downwards.
GACATGCTCGACCGCGACCGAGGGCTGCGCCGCGCACACGCCGCGTCACTGCTGCTGCTCGGACTGCCGGGCAGCGCGTACCTCTACCAGGGCGAGGAGCTGGGGCTGCACGAGGTGGCGGAGATCCCCGCCGAGCAGCGGCAGGACCCGGCGTTCTTCCGCGGAGCGGAGTTCGACGGCCTGGGTCGCGACGGATGCCGTGTGCCGCTGCCGTGGACCGCGGACGGTGTCTCGTTCGGGTTCGGCAGCGCTCCGGCGCATCTGCCGCAGCCGGCCTGGTTCGCGGAGCACGCGGTGGATGCCGAGGCATCCGACCCGTCGTCGACCCTGTCGCTCTATCGCGAGGCGCTGCGGTTGCGGCATCCGCTGCAGACCGAGGAATCGCTGGAGTGGATCGAGACCGGCCGTGCCGACGTGCTGCGCTTCGTGCGCCCGAACGGGTGGCAGATCGTGGCGAACTTCGGCACGGAGCCGTTCGACCTCGGTGCGGATGCCGCGGAGGTGGTTCTCGCGAGCGCCGCGCTGAGCGGCACGTCGCTCGCGGGAGAGGCGACCGCCTGGCTCGCGCCAGCGGGTCTCCTCGACTAAGGGACCCTGAGAGCCGGCTGCCTGCGCGAAGCCTCCGCGCGAAACGGAGACCATCGTGGGCGGGGTCGGCGTGTCGAGGGTCGACACGCCGACCCTGGGGCGATGCGTCTCCGTTTTCGCGCGGGGCGCGGGCGGCAGCGACCCGCCGATTTGATAATGGTTCTCATTAGCTCGTACAGTGAGAGCATGAAGAAGCCCGTCGTCGTTCTCAGCCTCGCCTCCGTCGCCGCCCTCACGCTGGCCGGATGCTCCGCCCCCGCGGCCGGCGAGGGTCAGGAAGACGGCGCGATCACCGTCGTTGCGAGCACGAACGTCTACGGCGACATCGCCGCGACGGTGGGCGGCAACCGCATCGAGGTCGAGTCGATCATCACCTCCGCCACCCAGGACCCTCACTCGTACGAGGCCAGCGCCCGCGACCGGCTCACCGTGCAGGACGCCGACCTCGTGATCGAGAACGGCGGCGGCTACGACGCGTTCATCGACACGCTCCTCGGCGACTCCGACGCGCACGTCATCACCGCCGTCGAGTACGCCCACGACTACCCCGGCAACGAGGGCCACTCCGACGACGCGCACACCGACGACGACGCCCCGGCGACGGATGCCCCGGCCGAGGAGGAGCACGACCACGCCGAGGAAGAGGGCCACGACCACGCCGAGGGCGAGGACGGCCACGAGGGTCACGACCACATCGAGGGCTTCAACGAGCACGTGTGGTTCGACCCACACACCATGATCCATGTCGTCGAAGCGATCTACGACGAGCTGTCCGAGCTCGACCCCGACGGAGCCGACGAGTTCGCGGCGAACGCCGACGCCCTCATCGCCGAGCTCGAGGGCTTCGAGGCCGACCTCGAGGCCATGAAGACGGATGCCTCAGGCACGAACGTCTTCATGACCGAGCCCCTGCCCGGCTACCTCGCCGCGGCCGCGGGGTTCACCGATGTGACGCCCGAGGGCTTCGCCGAGTCGGTCGAGGAGGGCACCGATGTGGCCCCGGCCGTGCTGCTCGAGGCGCTCGACGTGATCGGCGGCGGCCAGGTGTCGGCGCTGCTGACCAACGCCCAGACCGGCGGTTCCGAGACGGAGCGCGTCGAGAAGGCCGCGGAGGATGCGGGCATCCCGGTCGTGGCTTTCACGGAGCTGCTCGACGACGGATCGTCGTACTCTGAGTGGATGAGTGACGCGATCCAGAGCCTCGCCGCCGCGACCCAGTCGTGAGCCGGGCCCCTCGACAGGGTCTGGCACGCACCAGAGGCGCCGAGGCCTCGCGCCCCGTGCTCGAGATCGCCGGCGCCTCGCTGCACCGTGGCGACCGTGAACTGTGGTCTGGACTCGACCTGACCGTGCACCCCGGCGAGTTCATCGCGGTGCTCGGACCCTCGGGCTCCGGCAAGACCACCCTGCTGCGGAGCATCCTGGGCCTGCAGCCGCTGTCGTCCGGCAGCATCCGCGTCGCCGGCGAACCGGTGCACCGCGGCAACTCCCGCATCGGGTACGTGCCCCAGCAGCGATCTCTCGCCCCCGACACGAGCATGCGGGCGCGCGACATGGTCGCCCTCGGTGTGCAGGGCAGCCGCTTCGGCTTCCCGGTTCCGCACCGCGGCGACCGCGCGAAGGTCGACCGGCTGCTCGCATCGGTGGGTGCGAGCCACTTCGCCGACCGACGCGTCGGGTTGCTGTCGGGAGGGGAGCAGCAGCGGTTGCGCGTGGGGCAGGCCCTCGCCGACGAGCCGGCTCTGCTGCTGTGCGACGAGCCGCTGTCGAACCTCGACCTCGCCAACCAGTTGGCCGTGACCGACATCATCGATCGGCAGCGGCGCGAGCGCGAGGCCGCGGTGATGTTCGTCACCCACGACATCAACCCGATCCTGGGTCGGGTCGACCGCATCCTCTACATCGCCGGAGGGCGCTTCCTGCTCGGCACGCCCGACGAGGTGCTGCAGACGCGCGTGCTCACCGATCTCTACGGCACGCCGGTGTTCGTGCTGCGCGCCGGCGACCGACTGGTCGTCGTCGGTGTGCCGGATGCCGAGCCCCACCACGACCACGGCGAGCACGAGCACGGGGGAGTGGCATGAGGCCGCTGCTCGACTGGGGCGACGTCTTCTCGTTCCAGGACTACGGCGCGCTCGTCGAACTGCTCTCGAACTCGATCATCGCCGGCGCGGTGCTCGGCCTCGTCGGCGGGCTGATCGGCGTGTTCGTGATGCAGCGCGACCTCGCCTTCGCCGTGCACGGCGTGAGCGAGCTGTCGTTCGCGGGCGCGGCGGCCGCCCTGCTCTTCGGCGGCAGCGTCGTGTTCGGCTCGCTCGCCGGCGCGCTCGTCGCGGCGGTGCTCATCGGGGTGCTCGGCGCCAAGGCCCGCGACCGCAACTCGATCGTCGGCGTGCTCATGCCGTTCGGCCTGGGCCTGGGCATCCTGTTCCTGTCGCTGTACGACGGCCGCACCGCCAACCGCTTCAGCCTGCTCACCGGTCAGATCGTGTCGGTGTCGAGTCCCGACCTCGGGTGGCTCATCGGCATCAGCGTGGTGGTGCTCGTCGGCCTGCTGCTGATGTGGAACCCGCTGCGGTTCGACTCGCTCGACCCCGAGTCGGCCGCCGCCCGCGGGGTGCCCACCCGCGCCGTGAGCCTGATGTTCATGGTGCTGCTCGGCCTGATCGTCGCCGTGAGCGTGCACATCATCGGCGCCCTGCTGGTGATGGCGCTGCTCGTCACCCCGGCGGCCGCGGCGATGCGCGTGACCGCTGGGCCCGTGCTCGTGCCGGTGCTCGCGGCGCTGTTCGGCTTCGTGTCGGCGGTCGGCGGCATCCTGCTGGCGCTCGCCGGAACCCTGCCGGTGAGCCCGTACATCACGACGCTCTCGTTCACGATCTACGTCGTGTGCTGGATCGTGCAGAAGGCCCGCGCCCGCGTCCGCCGCGTCCGTGCGTGATGCACGCCCAGCCCTTCAGGATCGAGAATCGATCACCGCGGCCACAGTGCTGTGCGCGACAATGTGTCGTCTGAGTGGCTCAGACAGATTTCGAGCAACGAACACGATGCTTCGCCGGACGTTCTCCGGATTCCGGTCGTAGATCGATTCGTTGTGGGCGAGTCGGTTTCGCACGTCGCGCAAGCCGTCGAGTGCGGCGTGCAGCTTGCTTCGATCTGCGCCCGGCGCGTACGCCTTGTGTAAAGCGGGAACCCAAATCGTCTTCTCGTGGAGGCTGTCGGTGAGGTAGGACCAGAACCCGAACATCAGCTCCGCGATCACCTTGCCCCGATGCACCCCGTTCCCCTCGGTGAAATTCGCATACTTTCGGGCCTGTCTGATCGCATTGCGAGGCGTGGCGTTCTTGTCCTGGGTTGTACCGTCGGCGTTCCGGCGACGGTGTTCGGGGAGGAGCAAGGACGCCACGTGCGGGCTGAGCCAATCGTCCCCGGCGACCAAGGGGTGAGCGAGCAGCGCGCGATCGTATGCGTTCCGCAGTCTGACTTCGAGATGCCCCAGATCGTGCAACAGCGCGGCCGAGAGTCGCGCGTTCCATTTATAGAGGCGCAAGGCGTTGTCGTGGTCGCCCTTCGCGGCGCTCAGGTACTTTGCATAGCGGCCAGGGGATAGCCATGCCGTGACCCAAGCATCGGGAGAGGATGACAAGAATCGTCCATTCGCCTAGAATTGAAGCATCGAGAGCCCTTGATGACCGATGCTGGTGAACCAGTACGTTACTCGGGCCGCGACTTTGAAAGCCCCGGTATCAACAACTGACCCGGGGCTTTCGCTTTCTCTCTGTCCGCCGCACTCCCAGCCCTCGCTGATCCCCGCCGCCTAAGATCGTCGGTATGGCTCAGCGGAACACCTGGCAGCGCGAACGCGTGCGCGAAGCGCTCGCCGACGCCCGCGGTTTCGTGAGCGCGCAGAACCTGCACGCCACGCTGCGCGACGACAACACGGGCATCGGTCTCGCGACCGTCTACCGCGCGCTCGCCGGGCTCGCCGCCTCGGGCGACGCCGACTCGCTGCAGAGCCCCGAGGGTGAGGCGCTCTACCGCGCCTGCAGCACGCAGGGACACCATCACCACCTGATCTGCCGCAATTGCGGACTCACGGTCGAGATCGAGGCGACAGACGTCGAGCAGTGGGCGCACCGCACCGCCGCCCTGCACGGCTTCACCGATGCCGCGCACGTCGTCGACATCTTCGGGTTGTGCGCGCCGTGCACCAACAAGCGCGACGCCGAGAGGGCCGCCGCGGCGTGACTCTCCTCACGCCTCCCCGGCACACGCATCGTCCGACGCGGTCCCCCCGCTCGACATGGATCGGTGTCGGCATCGGCGCGGCGATCGTCGTCGCGCTCTTCCTCGTCGACGCCCTCCTGCCGGCGCTCTTTCCGGCGTCGCTGCCGACGCGCGCGCAGGACGGTCTGACCCTCGCGCTCAGCGTGCTCATCGAGGCGCTGCCGTTCGTGATCCTCGGCGTGCTGCTGTCGATCGTCGTGCAGGTGTGGCTGCCCTCCGACGTCATCCACCGGTGGCTGCCGAAGCGCGCCTGGGCGCGCCGCGCGGTGCTGTCGTTGCTCGGGATGCTCATCCCGGTGTGCGAGTGCGGCAACGTGCCCTTCGCCCGCGGACTCATGATGCGCGGTCTCGCGCCGGCCGAGGCCATGACCTTCCTCATCGCCGCACCGATCGTGAACCCCATCGTGATCCTCACGACCCACGCCGCGTTCGGGTGGGACGGCGGCATCCTCGTCGCGCGCCTCGTCGGCGGGTACCTGATCGCGAACCTCATCGGCTGGATCTACAGCCGCCACCCCTCGCCCGACGCCATGCTCACGCAGCGGTTCGTCGAGACCTGCGACCGGGTCACCCACGAGCACGGCACCCCGGTGAAGCGCAGCCTCACGCAGTTCCTCGTCGAGCTGCGGGCCGTCATGCCGGCGCTCGTCATCGGTTCGGCCCTCGCCGGGGCAGTGCAGGTGCTCATCCCGCGCGACCTGCTGCTGGCGATCGGCGCGAACCCGGTGCTGTCGATCGTCGCCATGATGGTGCTCGCGATGGTCGTGGCGATCTGCTCGAACGTCGACGCGTTCTTCGCCCTGTCGTTCGCCTCGACGTTCTCGTCGGGCGCGATCGTCGCCTTCCTGCTCGTCGGCCCCCTGGTCGACGTGAAGATGCTCGCACTCATGCGCACCACCTTCACCACGCGCACCCTGCTCGGCGTGGTGGGCGTGGTCATCGCCGCCGCCTTCGCCATCGGGATCGGGGTGAACGTCCTTGTCTGATCACGCATCCACCGCGCACGTCGAGGCCGCCGAGGGCGCGGCATCCGACCACCGCGACGCCGCGCGCGCCCGTCGTCGGGCCATCGCCACCCGGTGGCTCGGCATCGGCCTCGCCACCTTCGTGTCCATCGTGACTCTCGGGCTCGGTCTGACCGGACGGCTCACGCTCTACATCAGCCCCGAGTCGGTGTGGTTCGCGTGCGCCGCCGCCGTCGTCACGCTCGTCGGAGCGATCTGGTCGTGCACCCTTCCGCTCGGCGAGGAAGACGACCACGGTCACGACCACGGCACGGCCCACGAGGCGGATGCTCCGCACTCCCCGCGGCGCTCGCTCGCCGCGGCCGGGGCCATCACCGGGGGAGTGCTCGCGTCGGGCGTCGTCGTCGCCGCGCTGGTGCTGCCGCCGGCATCGCTCTCGGTCGAGCTCGCGATGTCGCGGGTCGGCGAGCAGACCACGCTCTTCGCCGGCAGCGACGACATCACGCTCGGGGTCGCCGACACATCGACCTTCGGTGTCGGGGATTGGGCCAGCGTCTTCGCGACGGCCACGAACACCGCCGCGTACGACGGCGCGACGGTCACCCTGCAGGGCTTCGTCACACCGGATGCCGTGAAAGACGGCGAGGTCAACCTCACGCGCATGGTCATCACGCACTGCGTGATCGACGCCCAGCCCGCCACCCTGCCCGTCGACGTCGACGCGAGCGCGTACGACACCGGGCAGTGGATCGAGGTCACCGGCACCGTGCGGGCGGATGCCGACGGCACGCTCACCATCGAGCCGACCGACGTCGTCGAGATCGACGAGCCGGGAGACCCGTATGAGTACTGACGACGAGCGCGCAGAGCAGCCCGCCGTCCCCGCGCGGACCCGCGCAGAACTCCGTGCGGCCCGCGAGGCGGAAGCGGCGCGGGAGGCGGAGGCGGCCCGCGAGGTGGATGCGGCGCCGTCGCCCGAGCCCGCGTCTGCGGCTGAGTCCTCGCGCTCGTCGGAGTCCGTCCTCCCGTCGCGGCCCGTGAATCAGGCGGGCGCATCCGAGCCCGTCCTCCCGACGCCGCCCGTGGATCGGGCGAGCGATTCCCCGGTCGCATCCGAGCCCGTCCGGCCGACGCGGCCCGCGGATCGTGCGGGCGCATCCGAGCCCGTCCTCCCGACGCCGCCCGCCGACCGTGCCGCCCCCGCGGACCACTCCTCCGCCCGGCCCGCGCGCCGCTCGTCGTTCGAGGCGCTCGAGGGTCCCGACCCGGCAGACGAGCGGCCGCGCTCGAAGCGACAGCGCGCCGAGCGCCCCGACCGCCCCGAGAAGGAGCGAGCCGCTCGTCCCGCCCGCGCGCCCAAGCCTCCGCGTGAGCCGAAGCCCCCGCGGCCGGCGAAGGCACCGCGGGCGCCGAAGCGCATCTCCTCCGGCGGCGCCCCGGCGGCTGCCGCATCCGCGAGCTCTCCCGCCCCCACCGACGCGACCGCATCCGCCACCCGCGCATCCGCCACCTCCGCACCCGCCGCCCCCGCCTCTCCCTCACGCCGGTTCGCCCTCGCGCTCGCGGCGGTGCTCGGCATCCTGGTGCTGGTCGGCGCGGGGTTCGGCGTCGTGAGCCTCACACAGGGTCCGCGCATCTCGTCGGTGCAGGTCGACCCCTCGCACGCGATCGACTCGTCGGGCAGTCGGGTGATCCTCACCGCCAACCAGGCGCTCGCCGCCGTCGACCCCGCGCAGGTGACCGTCGAGCCGGCCGTGCCGTTCACCGTCGACGCCGCCGGGCGGGGCATCGGCATCCGCTTCACCGTGCCGCTCGACGACGAGACCACCTACACGGTCAGCGTCGCCGATGCCGTCGGCGCGGGCGGCGGTCCGTCGAGCACCTTGACGACGAGCTTCACCACCCCGGCGTCCACCATCTTCCTGCTCAACCGCAGCGACAAGGCCGACAAGATCTTCGCGACCGACCTCACGGGCGAGAAGGCGGTGCCGGTGTTCGCGGCCGACAAGATCAACGACTTCCGCGCGACCTCGTCGCAACTCGTCGTGACGACCGAGGAGGACGACGGCTCGCACCTGCTCGTCATGGATCGAGACGGCTCGAACCAGCGCGAGCTGCCCCTGCCGGGCGAGGGGTTCGTCACCTCGGTCCAGGTGTCGGAGCGCGGCGGACTCGTCGGCTACAGCTACTCCGACCGTGAGCTCAGCGACACCGAGGGCCGCGCGAGCGTGCTGGTGACGCAGTCGCTCAACGACAAGGACTCCGACCCGCAGGTGATCGAGGTGGGCGACGCCGAGGTCAGTGTGTTCTCGTGGCAGTTCGTGCCCGACAGCGCCGCGCTGCTGTTCATCGACTTCGACGGCGCGCTCTCGCTCGTCGACCGCTCCACCGACGCCGGGGTGCAGTCGCTCGGTCTCGCGGCAAACATCCAGGGCATCAGCCGCGGCACGTACACCGCGATCGTGGAACGCCTCGACGGCTCCGTGGTCGAGCTCAACCTCGCCGACGGGTCGGAGCAGCCGCTCGCCGCATCCACCCCCGACTACGGCGTCGCTACGACGATCACGCCGTACCCCGGTGGCACGCTGCGGCACATCGTGGCCCGCGACGAGATCGGCATCCCCACGGGGCAGGCCATCATCCGGGTCGATGACGAGGGCGTCGCCACGCCGCTCGTCGAGGTGCCCGAGACCGACTCGATCCTGCAGGCGTGCGCGTCGCCGAGCGGACAGTACGCCGCCGTCGTCATTGCGCCGGACATGACCGAGAACCCGTACGACGAGATGCTGCTGCCGCTGCCCACCAGGATGGAGACGCATCTGTACGACCTGCGCTCGGGCGACGAGATGGTGGCGTTGACCGGTTTCGACCCCTCGTGGTGCCAGACGGCGCCGCGCTTCTGACATGAGCGCCGCCCTGCACCGCGCGACGCGCGACGAGCTCGCCGGACTGCCGGTCGAGGTCGCTCCGCGCCTGCTGGGCGGCGAACTGCGCACGGTACCGGCCGACGACCCGTCGTCCGAGGTGCGGCTGCGCATCACCGAGGTCGAGGCGTACCACGGGCAGGGCACGGGGCCGTTCGCCGACCCGGGCTCGCACGCGCGCATGGGGCGCACGGCCCGCAACGCGACGATGTGGGGCGAACCCGGACACCTGTACGTGTACCTCAGTCACGGCATCCACTCGTGCGTCAACGTGGTCTGCGGACCCGAGGGCGTCGCCGGGGGAGTGCTGCTGCGCGCCGGCGAGGTGGTCGGAGGGGTGGATGCCGTCGCCCGCCGTCGCGGAGTCGACTCGGCGCTTACGCCCCGGGTCGTGCGGGACCTGGCCCGCGGACCCGGTCGTCTCGGGCAGGCGGTGGGGCTGAGGCATCCGCTGCACGACGGCATCGACGCGGTGTCGGGAGCCGTGCGTCACGGTGTGCGTGCCGAGCTGTGGCTGGCGGCGCCGCTCGACGACGTCGCGACGGGCCCGCGCGTCGGCGTCGCGGGAGTAGCGGGGACGGATGCCTTCCCCTGGCGCTTCTGGGTGCCGGGCGACCCGACGGTGTCGCCGTTCCGATGGGGCCGAGGCGCGCGCGAGGCCGTGCTAGACTAGGCGATTGTCTGTGCACACTCCTGTGCGCAGTTCGCGTGCCGTCCGGCCCTGCGGGGTCAGGTGGCGTGCAGACAAGGGATCTTGGGTGGGGCCGTCCGGCCTCACGGTAATGAAGGAGTCACCATCATGGCAGCAGTGTGCCAGGTGACCGGAGCTGTTCCCGGCTTCGGTCACAACGTCTCGCACTCGCACCGCCGGACGAAGCGCCGCTTCGACCCGAACGTGCAGAAGAAGACCTATTTCGTCCCGTCGCTGGGTCGTAAGATCACGCTCAACGTGTCCGCCAAGGGCATCAAGGTGATCGACGTCCGCGGCATCGAGAACGTCGTCAAGGACCTCCAGGCGAAGGGTGTGAAGCTCTAATGGCCAAGAAGGCTCAGGACGTCCGTCCGATCATCAAGCTGCGTTCGACGGCAGGCACGGGGTACACCTACGTGACCAAGAAGAACCGTCGTAACACCCCCGACCGTCTCGTGCTCAAGAAGTACGACCCGGTGGTTCGCAAGCACGTCGAATTCCGCGAGGAGCGTTAATCATGGCGAAGAAGAGCAAGATCGCTCGCAACGAGCAGCGCAAGGTCGTCGTCGAGCGTTACGCCGAGCGTCGCGCCGAGCTGAAGAAGACCCTGGTCGACCCGAACGCGACCGACGAGGCCCGCGAGGCCGCCCGCGTCGGCCTGCAGAAGCTGCCGCGCAACGCGTCGCCGGCTCGCGTGCGTTCGCGCGACGTCATCGACGGCCGCCCCCGTGGCGTGCTCACGAAGTTCGGCATCTCGCGTGTCCGCTTCCGTGACATGGCGCACCGTGGCGAGCTGCCCGGCGTCACCAAGTCGAGCTGGTAAGACAGCACGTCTGAGAGGGGCGAGGATCTTCGGATCCTCGCCCCTTTCCGCGTCTCCGGGGTAGGTGCGCCGCCCTCATTTCGGGCGGTCGGAGGGTCCGAACCTGTGACTGGAGTGAAAAAAGTGGCCCGACACGCCCTATAAATGGCCAAAACCCGCGAAATGACGCGGAAATGAGGGTGGTCGTTGGTACATTCGAGGCGGTCACTCGACCAGGGGCACCCGCCCCGATCCACACAACGATGCGACGGAATCCTCGTCGCTGGAGGATGACATGGCTGACAAGTCCATCACGAAGACCGAGCTCGTCGCGAGCATCGCAAGCGCCACGGGCCAGAGCCAGGCCACCGTCTCGGGTGTCCTCGACGCGCTCTTCTCGTCGGTCTCCGACGCTGTTGCCAAGGGCAGCAAGGTCTCGATCCCGGGCTGGATCTCGTTCGAGCAGGTCGACACCGCCGCTCGCACCGGCCGCAACCCGCAGACTGGCGCCGAGATCAAGATCCCGGCCGGCAAGCGCGTCAAGGTGACCGCCGGCTCCAAGCTGAAGGCAGCCGTCAAGTAAGACGCTTCGCCTCGAAGGCCGCCGCCCCTCTCGGGACGGCGGCCTTCTGCATGCCTGAGGCATCCGCATCCCGCGCGCCGATGGGGTCTACTGCCCCCTTCTGTGCTCCCGTCGCACTTTCTGTCGCTCGGCCGCGCGCCAGGCGACAGAAAGTGCGACGGGAACAGAAGGGGGAGGAGGGAGGGGGCGGGGGAAGGAGGGCAGGGGGGAGGGAGGGCGGGCCGGAGAGGGTGGGGCGCGGCTTAGGCTGGAGGGGTGACCTCCCGCGCCGTGACCGACCGACCGGGCGCGGCGACCCGACCGCGCGCCACCACTGGACCGCGCGCGAGCACCCGACCGGGCCCCGGCGCCCCGTCACCGGCGTACCGGCTGGCGGGCCTCGCGATCCTCGGGGGCGCGGCCATCGTCGGCGTCGTCGTGGCGCTCGTCGTGGGCGGTGGCGCCCAGCCCCTGCTGCTGCAGGATCCGGGTCCATTCGTGATGTGGGCCACCCCGATCGCGAAGCTCGTCATGAACATCGCGGCGGCCGCCATGCTGGGCTCGCTCGTGATGGCGCTGTTCGCGCTCAAGAGCGGTGAGAAGCCGTTCGACACGGCCCTGAACGTCGCATCGATCGGCGCGGCCGTGTTCACCGTGTCCGCCGGCTTCACGGCATTCCTGACCTTCATGGCCGCGTTCAACCCTCAACTCAGCATCGAGCGGGAGTTCGGCACGCAGCTCGGCCGCTACCTGCTCGAGACGGCGCTGGGTCAGTCCTGGCTCATCACGACGATCTTCGGTTCGATCATCACTGTGCTGGCCTTCGCTTGGCGCAGCTGGACCCCCACCCTCATTACCGCGATCCTCGCTGCGGCATCGTTCCTGCCGCTGGCGACCCAGGGCCACTCCGGCGACCTCGCGGGTCACACGACGGCGGTCAACTCGATCCTCCTGCACACGATCGGCGCCGCGGTCTGGCTCGGCGGTCTGCTCATGCTCGTGATCCTGCGCCGGCGCGCGGGCATCGACGACGCCGAGCTGGTGCGCCGCTACTCGTCGCTCGCCATCGCCGCCTTTGTCGTGGTCGCCGTCTCGGGCATCGCCCGCTCGGTCGTGGCCCTCGGCGACCCGAGCCAGCTGTGGACCCCGTACGGGGCGATCCTGCTCGCCAAGGCCGTGCTGCTCACCGCGATGGGACTGCTCGGCGCGTGGTACCGCGCCCGACTCATTCCGCGGCTCGAGGGTGAACGGGCATCCGGCTGGTTCTGGATGCTCGTGCTGGGCGAACTCGCGCTGATGGGTCTCGCGTCGGGCGCCGCAGCGGCGCTCGCCCGCACGCCTCCGCCGACGGGCGAGGAAGCGGCCTTCGCGCAGACCCCCGCCGAGGTGCTGACGCGCTCGGCCGTGCCTCCCGAGTTCACGCTCGATCGCTGGTTCACCGCCTGGGACATCGACATCCTGTGGCTGGTCGCCGCACTCTTCGGTCTGTTCCTCTACCTGGCGGGGGCGCTGCGCCTGCGACGCCGGGGCGACCGTTGGCCGATCCACCGCACGATCTTCTGGTCGCTCGGCATGCTGATGCTGATCTGGGTGACGTGCGGTCCGATCAACGCCTACCAGGAGTACCTGTTCAGCGTGCACATGCTGGGCCACATGATGCTGTCGATGGCGATCCCGCTGCTGCTCGTCTCGGGAGCCCCGGTCACCCTCGCGCTGCGCGCCATCCACAAGCGCGACGACGGCACGCGGGGCGGGCGGGAGTGGATCCTCTGGGCGGTGCACTCGCCGTTCTCGCGCGTGGTGACGCATCCGTTCGTCGCTGCCGCGATCTTCATCGTGTCGCTGTGGGCGTTCTACTTCACCGACCTCGTGCGGTGGTCGATGTTCGAGCACCTCGGGCACGAGTGGATGGTCATCCACTTCCTCATCTCGGGGTACCTCTTCGTGCTGAGCCTGATCGGGGCCGACCCGGTGCCGTATCGCCTGCCGTATGCCGGGCGCCTCATCACCCTCATCGCGGTCATGGCGATGCACGCGTTCTTCGGCGTCGCGATCATGATGCAGGAGGGGCTGATGGTCGCCGACTGGTTCGGCTCCATGGGCCGCACGTGGGGCGTCGACCCGATGGCGGATCAGTACATCGGCGGCGGTGTGGCGTGGTCGATCGGCGAGATCCCCACGCTGATCCTCGCGATCACCGTGGCGATCCAGTGGAGCCGCAGCGACACCAAGCTCCAGAAGCGCCGCGATCGGCACGCCGACCGCACCGGAGACGCCGAGCTCGAGGACTACAACGCGAAGCTCGCGGCACTCGCCGACCGCGATCGGCGCCACGAGGCCGCCGGGCGGTCCTGAGAACCGGCGCCGCATCCGCTCGCCGCATCCGCTCGCCGCATCCGCTCGCCGCGCCCTCCCGCCGCGCCGCAGGCGACGCACCGCGCCTCCCGAGCGACCGCTCAGTCGGCTGCGAGGTCGGGGGAGCTCACCCGGATCGACGCCGTGCCGTCGGCGAGGATGACGATGCTGCCGTCGACGCGGAACGGCACGTCCTCGGACACCTTCTGGATGGAGCCGTCGAACAGGGAGCGGATCTCGACCTCGACGTGGGCGACGCCGTCGGCCGGGGGGATCGCCCAGTCGCCGCCGTCGGGCACCACGGTGACCGTGGGCTGGGTCGTGATCGACCAGGTCGGCAGGGTGGCGATGCGGTTCTGCACCTTCATGCCGAAGGGGCAGGCGGTGGGCTGCAGCACCTCCTGGGTCGTGCAGGCGGTGAGGAAGTCCTCGACCTGCTCCTGCACGACGTCGACGAACTCCTCGGTGGGTTCGGTCTGCACCTCGAGGGGCGTGGTGGCGAGCGGGGTGTCGGCGAGCACGCCCGTGCCCTCGGCCGTCGAGATCGGGGTGTCGACGGTGACGGAATAGACCCCCGGGGTGAATACGAGCAGGGGGAGCGGATCGAGGTCGGCCGCGGCGGTGCCGGCGACAGACACCTGGGCGCGCTGCATCTCGAAGCCGTTCACGGCGAACCGGTCGGCACCGCGCAGCGTGAGGTCGACGACCGCGAGCGGGCTGCGCTGGAAACGCCAGCGCGGGGCGACGCCCTCCCAGCCGTCCTGTTCCACGGTGAAGGTGGTGCGTCCCGGGTGGCCGGCCGCCTCGTACGAGACGGTGACCTCGGTGACGCCGTCGTGCTCCTTCTCGGACTCGACCTTCACGCGCGTCAGCGGAGCGAGCGCCGCCTGACGAAGCAGGGCCTCGGATGCGGTCGGGGTGATGCCGGCGTCGGCGAGGATCTCGCGGTCGACGGCCACGCCCGGAACGCGCAGCGCGTCGGCGGCGCGGCCGGAGGACAGCAGGTCGAGGTAGCGCGTGACGAACGCGGACGGACCATAGAAGTCCTTGTAGACGATCGCGCCCCCGGCGCCGAGCGCGGCCAGGAGCAGCACGCCGACGAGTGCGAGCAGCGACAGATCGGCGGCGAGACTCGAGCGCCGCGGCACCCTCGTGTCCACCCCGTTCATGAGGCAAGTCTAGAAGCGACGCCTGGAGGAGGGCCGAGCGACAGCGCGCCCGTCGCGGTGCTCCACGGACACGTAGCATGGTGGGGCGCCCCGCATCCCTCGTTCCCTCTGTGAGACCCGTGTCCCTTCCCGCTCTGTCCGAAGAACAGCAGGAGCTGTTCGACCTGATCGAGCACACCGACGAGCATGTCTTCATCACCGGCCGTGCGGGCACCGGCAAGTCGACCCTGCTGCAGCACTTCGCGTGGAACACCGAGAAGCAGATCGCGATCTGCGCCCCGACGGGCGTCGCCGCGCTGAACGTCGAGGGTCAGACGATCCACTCGCTCTTCCGGCTGCCGATCGGTCTGATCGGCGACGCCGACATCGACCAGAACGACGCCACCCGCCGCATCCTGAACGCCATCGAGACGCTCGTCATCGACGAGGTCTCGATGGTCAACGCCGACCTCATGGATGCGATGGACCGCGCGCTTCGTCAGGCCCGCGGGCGCCGGGGCGAACCGTTCGGCGGCGTGCAGGTCGTGATGTTCGGCGACCCGTACCAGCTCGCGCCGGTGCCGCCGCGGGGCGACGAGGCGCGCTACGTGAAGGACCACTACCGGTCGTTCTGGTTCTTCGACGCGAAGGTGTGGTCGGGGCCGTGGACGGGCGGGCCGGAGGGCGCGGACGACGCGGCGCCGGGTGACGGTGCGCTGTTCGAGGTGGATGCCCGTGCCGAGCTGCACGTGCGCGAGCTCGTGCACATCCATCGGCAGTCCGACGACGGGTTCAAGGCGATGCTCAACGCGGTGCGGTACGGCCGGGTGACGGCCGAGATCGCCGGAGTGCTGAACGCGCAGGGCGCCCGCACGCCCCCCGACCCCGAGCCGGGCGAGGTGCCGATGATCACCCTCGCCACCCGCAACGACATCGTGAACGGCATCAACAGCCGGCATCTGGCCGCCCTCGCGGGCAAGGAGCAGATCGCCCACGCCGAGATCAACGGCGAGTTCGGGCGCGGCGAGGCATCGCTGCCGGCCGAGACCGAGCTGCGCCTCAAGGTCGGGGCGCAGGTGATGTTCCTGCGCAACGACACCTCGATGTCGGGCGAGCCGCCGCGGTGGGTGAACGGCACGATCGGCACGGTCACGCGCATCCTGGGCGGGTCGGTCCGCGTCGACATCGATGGCGAGGAGGTCGACGTCGAGCCGGCCGTCTGGGAACGGTTCCGCTACGCCTACGACCCGCACACCAAGAAGCTGAGTCGCGACGTGGTCGCCGAGTTCACGCAGTTCCCGCTGCGGCTGGCGTGGGCCGTCACGATCCACAAGTCGCAGGGCAAGACCTACGACCAGGCCATCATCGATCTCGGCTCCGGTGCGTTCGCGCCCGGGCAGACGTACGTCGCGCTGAGCCGTCTGACGACCCTCGACGGTCTCTACCTGTCGCGGCCGTTGCGGCCGAGCGACATCCGCGTCGACGAGGATGTCCGCCGCTTCATGCGCGAGGCGTGGCTCGCCCGCACGACCCCCGAGCTGCCCACGGCCTGAGCCGCGCGCCCGGTCAGGCCGCGAGGCGCGCCCGGTCGAGGTCTTCGAAGAGCTCGGTGTTGAAGCGGTAGGCGAGCAGCACCTCGTCGATCACGCGCTCGCGCTCGGCGTCGTCCCACGGGGCGGCGTCGAGCTGCTCGCGGTACACGTTCTTGAAGGCCGAGGGGTCGGCGATGTCGTCGAAGAGATAGAACCCGATGCCGTTGGTCTCGAAGCCGAAGCGGCGGGCCATGACGCGGCCGATGAAGATGCCGCCGGAGAGGTCGCCGAGGTAGCGCGTGTAGTGGTGGGCGACGAACCCGCCCACCCAGGTCGCGCCGACCTCGCGGATGCGCTCGACGTAGCGGCGCGTGGTCGGAAGCGGAGAGATGCGCTCTCGCCAGTCGGCGCCCAGGAGGAACTCGAGGTCGGCCTCGAGCGCGGGGAGGCGGGTGAGCTTGTCGCTGAGGAAGACGGCCGCGACCGGGTCGTGACGCATGCGGTCGCCCGCACCCTCGAGAGCCTCGTAGATGAAGTAGTGCTGGGCGACGAGGGCGATGTAGTCCTCGCGCGAACCCTCTCCCTTGAGGAGGTCGGACATGAAGCCGGCGTGCTCGCTGCGGGAGTGCGATCCGGACGAGCGCTCGCGCAGGGCGGCGGAGAAGGAGAGGATCTCGGGCATGCCCCCAGTGTAAGGGCAGCCTTACCTATGACGGAACCCGCAATCTGCGCATCCGGCGCGACCGATCACGCGTGCGGGCGCGGCTCCACGCCGAGTCGCGCGCACGCGGCGTCGTACAGCGCGACGATCTCGCGACGCACCTCGGGGCGCTCGGTGATCGGTCCGCCCGGCCACGGCACCACGAGGTCGGCATCCGTCCCGCCGCGCGTGACGCGCCAGGTCCCGCCGTCGCCGTCGAACCCGGTCATGACGGCATCCGTCACCTCCGCATCGGCAGGCGCCGAGAACGCGCGGGCGATGAGGAGGTTGTCGTCGGTGTGGTCGTCGTTCATGTGGTGGAGAACGGCGGCGGTCACGGTGGCATCGAAGGTATGGGGCACCCCCTCACCCTAGAACGGCGCATCGGCGACGGCGTCGGTGCGGACTTTCAGCCGGGGCGTTCTAGACTCGGGAGACACAGTCCCCGGGGGTCCCCTTCATGCAGCTTCTCTCGTCGCGCCGCTGGCGCGCCGTCACGGCCGGAGCCGTCGTGCTCGGTCTCGCGCTCACCGGATGCGCCGCCGAGGAGTCCTTCTCCTACGAGGCGCCCGCCCAGGTCGACGGGGCGCTCCCCGACGACATGGTCACCCAGATGACGGATGCGGTGAACAACGCGATCGCCGTATCAGGCTCGACCGGTGCCGTCGTGGGCGTCTGGGCCCCGTGGAGCGGTCAGTGGGTGACCGGTGTGGGAACCCAGAAGCCGAACGGCGAGGGTGCGGCGGTCGACACCGACATGGCATTCCGCATCGGCGACGTCACGCGACTCATGACGTGCGACGTGCTCTACGCCCTCGCCGACGAGGGCACCGTCGAGCTCGACGCGCCCGTTCCCGACTACGTCTCCGGTGTCGCCGACCTCGAGGGCGTCACGCTGCTCGACCTGTGCAACGGCACGGCCGGCATCGGGTCGTCCGAGCCGCGGGTGTCGGCCGAGTGGCTCAACACCCCCGAGCGCAAGTGGGTGCCGCTCGAACTGGCGGGCTACGGCCTCGCTGCCGCCCGCACGCCCGTCGGCGCGTACCGCGAGTCCGACGCCGGCTACCTGCTGCTCGGCCTCGCGCTCGAGCGCGCCTCCGGCCTCTCGGCATCCGAGCTGATCTCGACCTACGTCACCCAGCCGCTCGGTCTGGCCTCGACCTCGCTCCCGGGCCCGGAGGCGGCGGCGCCCTCGAGCGGCGCGGTGCTCGACGGCCACTACCTCACCCCCGTCGAGGGCGGCTACAACTGCGCGGCCCCCGTCGACATCACCACCATGTCGTCGAGCTCGGGTTTCACCGACTCCGGCGCGGTCTCGACGATCGAGAACCTCGGCCGGTACGTGCAGGCCGAGGCCTCGCAGGCGCTGCGCACCGAGGAGGAGCCGGCGCGCTTCGGCACCCCGCTCCCGGTCTCGGCCGAGGCGCCCTCCTGGTACCAGGCCACCGGCGGCGGCTACCTCGTCGGATCGATGATCGGGCAGCACGGCTGGACCCCCGGCTACGCGACGGCCGCGTACTCCGACCCGCAGTCCGGGTTCACCGTCGCCGTGGTGCTCAACAACTCCACCGCCGGCGCGGGCGTCGTGCAGTCGCTCGCCTGGGAGCTCGCGGCGATCGCCTCGAAGGCCCCCGCGGCCGAGGGGCAGACCGCCCCCGAGTTCGGCCTGCCCTTCACCGCCGAGCAGTACCACCAGGCCGTCATCGACTCGGGTCTCGCGTGCGTCGCACCGCCCGCGGAATGACCACCGCATGAACGAGGAGGGCCCCTGCCGATCGGCAGGGGCCCTCCTCGTCTGTCACGCTGTCGCGGTCACTCGCCGTCGGCGTCGGGCATCCCCGGTCCGGGCCCCGGACGCACCTCGGCGTCGTCGCGGATGTCGACGCGGGTGTTGCCGTCGTGCTCGCTCACGTCGATGCGCGGTGCGGCATCCTCCTCGGTCGCGTCCGGCGCCGAGGTGAGCTGGTCGTGACGGTTCTCTTCGAATGACGGGTCCTCGTCGAACGACTCGGCGTCGCGGGTCTCATCGGGTCTCATGGGGGTCCTCCTCGGTGTCGGAACGGGGGGTGGTCGTGGGGGTGGTCGCGGACGTGGCGGTCTCGGACGAGCCGGTCGAACGGCGACGTGCGAGACGCGTGATCAGGAACAGCACGGCGCCGACCGCGAGCAGGATCGCGCCGAACAGCCACACCTCGGCGGGCTGCTGCGTGAAGAGCAGGATGCACGAAAGGATGCCGAGCACGGGCACGAATGTCCACACGCGGAAGTGATCGTGCTCGACCTTGTCGCGTCGCAGAACGAGCACCGACACGTTGGCGCTCAGGAAGACGACGAGCAGCAGCAGCACGACGGTGCTGGCGAGCAGAGCGAGGTCGCCCACGAGGGTGAGACCCATCGCCACCAGGGTCGTCACGAGGATCGCGACCCAGGGCGTCTTTCGCTTCGGCAGCACCCGCGACAGCACACCGGGGAGCAGCTTCTGCTCGGCCATGCCGTAGGTGAGGCGGCTGACCATGATCATCGTCAGCAGCGCGCCGTTGGCGACGGCGATGAGCGCGATGAGGCTGAAGAGCCACGACGGGATGCTCGCGCCGGTCGCCTCGACGACGGCGAGCAGCGGGCCGGACGATTCCTGCAGCTCCGACGCCGGGAGCGCCACGGAGCTCGCGACGCCGACCAGCACGTACACGACGCCGGCGGTCAGGAGCGAGGCGAACAGGGCGCGGGGGTAGGTGCGGCGGGGATCCTTGACCTCTTCGATCATGTTCGCCGAGGTCTCGAAGCCGACGAACGAGTAGTAGGCGATGACGGCGCCGGCGAGCACGGCGAGGGCGACCGGCGTGCCCTCCGGGGTCTCGACGACGCGCGAGAAGTCGCCGCCTCCGCCGCCCACGAAGAAGGCGACGACCACGATCACGATCACGAGACCGCTCAGCTCGATCGCGGTCATGACGAGGTTGGCGCCGAGCGACTCTCGGATGCCCCGCGCGTTCAGCAGTGCCACGATCGCGAGGAAGGCGATGGCGACCGGGGTCGTCGGCAGGTCGATGAACGTCGAGAGGTAGTCGCCGGCGAACGCGATCGACAGGCCGGCGGCGCTGACGACTCCGGCGGCGAGCATGCAGAACCCGACGAGGAACGAGACGAGCGGACTGCGGAACGCGCGCTCGGCGAAGACGGCCGCCCCGCCCGCGCGGGGGTACTTCGTGACGAGTTCGGCGTACGAGCCGGCGGTGAGGAGCGCGAGCAGCAGGGCGACGACGAGCGGTGCCCAGAGCATCCCGCCGACCTCTTCGGACAGCACGCCCATGAGCGCGTAGATGCCGGCGCCGAGCACGTCGCCGAGGATGAACGCGAACAGGAGCGGGCCGGTCACGGCCTTGCGCAAGCGGGTGGGATTCTCCGCCGCGGGAGCTTCGGTGGTCATTTTCCGCACCTTAGGGCGCGAGGCCTCGCCCCTCGACGGGGTTGACACCGCCGGGCGCCGCACGCAACCGGCTCGGCCCGCCGTCCCGCCCGGCGGCGTCTCCGACCGATTCGCGGTCGTCATCCGTCTTGCAGATGGCGACCGTGTTCCGGTCACCACATACCCGCCGAAGCAATTCGTCCTCACTTATCCACAGTTCCGCCCTGAACTGCGGCGTACCCGCTCCACCCGTCGTCTCACGGGTGTATCGTGTCGGCTCAAGAGTCAGCACGACCCGTCGTGCTGCCCGCCACCCGGCGACCCGACGAGGACCGTGATGACCGATGCACTCTCTCCGGATGCGGCTGACGCCCGCAGCCTCCGACGTGTGCCCGGCGACGGCGACGCCGCTCCGCCCGACACGGTGATCGACGGCTCCTCTGACGACCTCAGCGCCGAGGGCCTCGCCACCGACGACCTCGCCCCCGACGTCCTGGCGGCGCTCGTCGCCCGAGCCGCGGCCGGCGACCGCGACGCCGCGGGGGAGTACTTCGCCCGCATGCTCCCCTCGCTCACCCTGACGGCACGCCGTATCGCCGGCATCTCGCACGACGCAGACGACCTGCTCGGCGACGCCGTGCTCGTCGTCCTCGCTAAGTGGCTCGACGGCACCGGCCCCACCGAGAACGTGCCGGCGTACATCGCGCAGATCATGCGCAACCGCATCCGCGACGACTTCCGCTCCCCGCGCTCCCGCGTGGCGGCGCTCGAGAACGTCGACGAACCGGCCTCGACCGCCGACCCCCGCATCCGTGAGCTCGAGATCGGATCGGAGTTGGCGATCGTGCGCCGCGCCCTCGCGGAGCTGCCGACCGATCAGCAGCGCGTGCTGGTCGCGACGGTGCTCGAGGGGCGCAAGCCCCGCGACCTCGAGGAGCACATGGCGCGACCGGCGTCGGCCATCTACTCGCTCACCCGCCGGGCGAAGGGCAATCTCCGCCGCACGACGCTGCGACTCCTGCTCGAAGACGGCGCACGCCCGGCGTGCGTCGAGGCCGCTCAACTGCTGCCCGAGACGGTCGGCGACACCCTCGAGCAGACCCGCAGCAGTCGTGCGACCGATCACTATCGCGGATGCCCCTATTGCCGCCGTTCGTGGAAGCGGTTCGCGGGGCTCGCGACGCTCGGCATGCTGCCGGTCGCCGCGGGGATCGCCCTGGCCGGTCCCGCCGATCAGGCCTCGGCCTCCGTCGGCGGCGGTGCCGACGCCGGGGGTGGTGCAGGAGCGGACCCCGGGGGCGGGGCGGGGGTCGACCCCGCGGCGGCCGCGGGCGTCGGGGCGCCGACGCATGGCGGGGCCGGTCGTTCGTGGCACGACTGGGCCCGCACCGCGGCGATGCTGACAGCGGCGGGCACCGCGCTCGTGCTGGTGACGATCCTCACGGTGACGTTCACCACGAAGACCTGGTTCTTCGCCGCGGCGCCTCCGGGCACACTCGACGTATCGGCGGTCGCGGTCGACACGCGCACCGCCGAGTTCGACATGGCACTCTCCGTCGAGGAGGGCTCGTGGACCGTCGGCACGCTGCGCATCGACCTGACGGCCGACGTCGAGAACGTCGATCCACCCGACGGGTGGACATGCCTGGTGCAAGCGGGTGATGCCGTCTGCACCACTTCACTGGACTCTCCACGAGGGGGGTCGTTCGACGTCACGCATGTCGAAGGGCAGGGGGTCGCGTACGAGTTCACCGTCGACGGGCGAGCCGAGAGCGGGGCGACGTTGAACGGGCGTTCCGTGGGCGTGATCGGCGGCTGACGGCCGCCACCCGCACCGCTCCGGGTAGCGCACCCGGGGTCTCGAGATGACGCCGAGGGCAATCTCCGCATCGCCCGACTGATTCCTGCACCGCACCCGTCTTCTATATGTGGGAAATCTCCCACTCGACCCTCCCCAGTCGTCAACGACGGGGCCGTGGCCTTCACCGACGAGAACCCCGCGGTGTTCGCCGACGACCTGTCGGACGTTCTCGACGACGGCGCGTACAACGCCGACGCAACCAACGGTGCGACCTACGACGACCCGGTTCTCGTCTGGGCCGGACCGCTCGACGTCGGCGAGACGACGACCGTCACCTACAGCGTCACCATCGACGATCGGGTGACCGGCGACCGTCAACTCGAGAACGCCGTGCTCCCGGGAGCGGGCGGCGACTGCCGGCCGGTCTGCGCGGTGACCACCGTCGTCGAGGTGCCGAGTCGATCGTGGCTCGCCGTCACGGGACTGGACGGCGCGCCGTTGGCGGCCCTGCTCGGCGTCGCGGCGCTCGCCTCGATCGCCGGACTGGTGCTGCTGCTCGGCCGACGCCACCGCACGAAGGAGTGAGGATCATGCACGGGAGGACGACGGATGCGGTGGGCGGCCGCGGGATGAGCCGCCCACCGAGGGGAACGAGCGGCTGGTGGACCGCAGGCGGGTGGATGGTCGCCGGTCTGGGCGTGATCGCAGGAACGCTGGTCGTGCTGCTGATGGGTGCCCTGGGCGCGAGTGCGTCGGGCGCCACCGCCACGGAGACCCCCGATGTCGAGGTCGCCCTCGTCAGCGATTCGGATGCTCTGGCCGACGGCGACGACCTCGTCTATACGGCGGTCGTGACCAACCGGGGAGCCGCGTTGCAGGCGAAGGTCGTGCTGACCCCGCCGTCGTACATCACGCTGGGCACCCTCGATCGCGGGGGCGTGCTCGACCAGGGGGCGGCGGTATGGACGCTCCCGCTCGCGGCGGGCGAATCGACGACCATCGAGGTGCCCGCAACCGTCGGCGAGATCCCCGATGGCGAGCGGCGGGCCACAGCGCTGATCAGCCTGTACGTCGATGGCGCCCCGGCGCCCGTGGTGCGATCGGCGTCGGCCGACGCGATCGCGGGCGTCGACGACCGGCAGGCCGTGGCGGCCGCACCCGAGCTGATCCCGTTGCCGATGGTCGCCGGGCTGGCCGTCGCGCTCGCCGCCGGGCTCGTGGCCGTGGTCGCGCTCACGCGGCGCCGTGCAGTAGTGCGCTCGAACGAGCACCGCACCGCGGTCGGTGGACCGGGTTCGGTGGGCGGGTCGGCGTGACGAACTCTCCGGAATCGGGGACGCGTTGCGCCGCGAAGCCGGAGGCATTCCGCCCCGAAGCGGGCGGCGTGGTCAGCGGATGCCGAAGATCGAACGAACGGCCGCTTCGGCGGCCGCCCCGTCACGGACGGCGAGTGCTTCGGCGACGGCGCGACTGCCCGAGCGGGCCGCCTCGATCTCGGTCGTCGAGTAGGTGAGTCGCCGCAGTGCGCGCAGCAGGGAGTACTGCCGTTCGGTGATCTCGGCGAAGAGGATGGGGCTGCCTGCACGGGCGGAGAAGAACAGCAGCAGATCGAGCGCACGGGTGGCGGCGGCGGCCGGGTCGCCGAGGGCTTCGAGCAGCGCGTCGATGCGCTCGATCGCGGTGTCGGCGTCGGCCGACGACAGGCGCGGCACGGCCTGCCGCGCGGCGATGCCGCCGCAGTAGCCTGCCCATCGGCGGCAGTCCTCGGCGTTCTGGCGGGTCAGCGGCGTCACGCGCGTGCGCCGGGAGGGGAGCACCTCGACGAGACCGATCTGCTGCAGCTGCAGAATGGCCTCGCGCACCGGGGTGCGGGAGATGCCCATCTGCTCGGCCAGCTCGCGGTCGCGCAGCAGCTCGCCGTCGGCGATCGCACCCGAGGCGATGGCGGTGCCGAGCTCGGTGAACGCATCGTCGCCGAGGAACCGTCGCACGCGGCGGAACTCGGAGCCGTCGAAGATCTCCTGCCGGGGGACCGATGCCACTCCGGGTCGCGGGTCGGCGGGGGCCAGGTCGTCCTGGTCGCGATCTCCCGGACGGCGCCCTCCGCGCGGGCGGACTCGGACTTCATCGAACATCAACGTCATGGCTCACCAATCCACTCGCAAGGGAGAAGGGGGCGGCGCACCACACTCCGCCCCCTTCACGCGACGAGTTCCTCCTGGAACCGACGCGCTGATGAGGGAACCGACTCCCCCTCACGAGAGATGACGAGCGAGCATCCGATTTCTGTCGCCCGTCCGCGGAATTTCTCGACGCGGGTGAGAAATCAGTTCTTGATGGCGAGCACGCGGTACTTGCCGGTCGTGCCGGGAACCGGCGGGATGACGATGGCGTGCTCGTTCTTGCCCTGCGCCGGGGCGACCGTGATCTCGGGCGGGAGACCCTGCGACACCGCGGCGCCGCTCGCACCCGTGAGCACCCCCGCCTTCACGGCGGCCGCGGCGAACGCCTTCGCCGCCTTCTTGTCGAGCCCCGAGATCGAGGTCTGGAACTGCAGCGCGATCGCGTCGAACGTCTCATCGGGCATGCTCGGGTGCGAGATGAGCACGGTGTCGACCTCGGCGTTGCCGTTCTTGACCTTCAACCCGGTGTAGCGCTGCTTGCCCACCCATCCGCGCGAGCGGAAGTCGTCGTAGAGGGCGGCCCCCGCCTTCTTGCGCGTGGTCAGGTGCACGATGAGCAGGATGATGCCGAGGGGCACGAGCACGATCGGCGCATAGACGTAGACGTAGTGCCACGCCTGGCCGCGACCGCTCGAGAACTCGAGCGCGTCGGCCTGGAAGAACAGTCGGAAGATGAGCCACCAGCGCCACTCGGTGGCCGAGCCGATCTGCAGCAGGTTGATGACCAGGCCCGCCACACCGAGCACCAGGCTGGTGATGCCGATGCTGAAGGCCTTGCCGCGGGCGTTGACGGCCTGCGCGAAGCCCTCCGGGGTGGACAGTTGCTGTTGCACGGTGGCGGTTGTCGTCATGCGCCCGAGCATAATGGCACGCCGAGAGCCCGCGCCGGAGGCATGACCGGCCGCCCGATCGGGGAACGGTGGTCGACATCTGCAGACGACGATGCCGACCACCGGAGGTGGGCGACACCCCCATGCCGCCCACCATGTGGCCCCGATATTCCCGGATCGGGGCGCGGATGCTCGAGACCGAGACTCGGCATCCATATCTATTGACGCGGAGGGGGCGAGAATCTGACGCCCCTCGGTTCCTCAGGCGACCGCGAGTTCGATCTGCCGCTGCAGCTGTGCGAGCGCGGCGGCGTTCTTCTCGGCGTCCGCGGTGTCGACCGGGGTGCCGGGAACGACGTCCAGGGAGATCTCCACCTCGCATCCGCGACGCATCGGCACGATCGTCACGCCGACCTCCCGCTCCCAGTGCCAGATGGTTTGCGGCATGCGGAAGAGCAGCCGCCGACGCTCCTCGTCGGCCTGCAGGTCGGTGCCGCCCCCCTCGTCGGCGAGACGTTCGACGGTCGCGGCGGCGACGTCGGCCCCGACTGGGAGCGTGAAGCGCGTGAAGGCGACCGATGTCGGCCTGAGCAGTGCCTCGCGTGCACGCATCCGTCTCGTCTCGTCCATGGTCGGCCCCTCCCGCGCCGCGTCGATCGCTGCGCCCCCGCAGAGGAGACGTGCTCGAGGGCGGAATCTCGCGCGCGGGGGTGAGATTGGCCGTCGGGCCGACGGATCCGCGCCCTCCGGTCGTCAGAGAAGAGGAGGCGTGCGGCGCCTCAGCGCGGGGTTCGCGAGTCGGGGAGGTGCGCGGTGATGAAGGGTGAGCGGGGCGTGTCGGCGTTGCAGGGTGTGGTCTTCCTGCTGGTGGGCGCGGGCGTCGCGGCGTCGACCGAACGCGGAGGGGTGACCGGCGTGGTCGTGGCGGTGCTGATGCTCGCGGCGTCGGTGCACGGGTTCGCGTCCGCGGTGATGCTCGGCCGACGCGACGAGAGCGAGCTCGCGCCGCCCGGTGGCCGCCGTTTCCCGGGGCTGACCGCCTTCGCCCCGCCGCCGCACGACGACGACCTTCCGTCCGGACGGGAGACGAGCGGGGCCCCGGCGCAGTGACCCGCGACCGTCGGTGATGCCGCGCCGCACGCGGCGTCAGGCGGGTTGCTCAGGCGGGCCGGTCAGGTGGGGATGTCGAAGCGCCGCGCTTCGCGCTTGGTGGGTTGCAGCATGAGCACCGCGAGGAACAGCGGACCGACGGCCGGAAGCAGCGACGTGAAGAACCAGGGGCCGGCGAGACCCGCGTCGTGCAGCCGTCGCCAGATCAGGGCGAGCGTCGGCACGACCAGCGCCACGAAGAGGAGGCCGCTGACCGCCAGAGCGGGTGGAAGGAGCGCGGCGGCGGTGGGGTCGTCGAGGAGCGGCGGCTGCGCGTACCCGACGACGTGGCCCGAGCCCACCGAGACAGGGGACTGGTGTGCGAAGGAGTACGCCAGCCCGCTCGCGAGACCCGCCGTCGCCAGCGCATTCGGCACGAGCGTGACGAGGAAGAGGAACAGGGCGACCCACCAGAACTCGCTCTTCGATGCGCGACCCCGGAACGTCGCGTACTTGCGGAAGAAGCGGGAGACCGCCTGTCCGAACGAGGCGCGGGAGAGCGGGGCGAGCAGGGGAGCGGATGCGGTGGCCATGGTCTCCTCGGTTGTCGTCGCGGAGGCATCCGCCCCCTCAGTCTCGCGCACGAGGACAGCCGTGTCTCGCGTCCGAGGACGGCGGCGGGGGAGAAGGCGTCAGTCGACGGATGCCCGATCGAGGGCGTAGTCGTGCATGTCGAGGCGCACCGACTCGACCTCGTCGAGAATGCGGCGGGCGCGCAACTGCAGGTGCCGCCCCGCGGGGGTGAGCGAGACGCGGCGGGTGCTGCGCTCGAAGAGGCGCGTGCCGATCTCCTGCTCCAGGCGTCCGACCTGCACGCTCAGCGGCGGCTGCGACATGTGCAGGCGGCGGGCGGCGCGGCCGAAGTGGAGCTCGTCCGCGACGGCCAGGAAGTAACGCAGTTGACGAAGCTCCATGCCGCCACGGTACGAGCCGGGTGTTTCGCGGCCGTTACACGGGGGTTGCGGCCTCGACCGCGCCGGGCGGGCCCCTCGGCCGCACCCGGAAGTGCCGTCACGGTCGCTCCGGGACCGCCGTAACGACGTGGAAATACGCCGTGCGTATCGTGCCCTCATGGTGCTCCACCCCCACGTCGCGCTCTTCCACGTGCGCTCCCGTCGTCCGTCGGCGGTGGGGTACCAGGCGCTCCTCGACACGCTCAACGCCTCGGCGGTCGCCGCCGTCGAGGGGCTCGGGTGGTCGGCATCGCTGCACGCCGCGGCCGAGGACCCGGAGGGCGACCTGCGTCGGGCCTCCGCCGAGGCCGACGTCGTGGTGATCCTCGGGGGCGACGACATCGAGCCGGGGCTGTACGGGCAGGACGACCGCCGGCCCCGTCGCACGGGCTACGAACGCCGCGCCGACCGGATGCAGATCGCGGTGATCATGGATGCGGTGCGCGCCGGCCGCCCTCTGCTCGGGGTGTGCCGGGGGCACCAGCTGTTGAACGTCGCGCTCGGGGGTACGCTGCGGCAGCACGTCGAGGGGCACCGTGCCGCGGCGGGAGACCCGTACGTCGTGACGCCCCTCGACCTGGACGCCGTCGCGCCCGGTCTCGCGCCCCCGGCGCTGTGCACGCACCATCAGGCGGTCGACGAACTGGGCGCCGGCCTGCGCGCTCTGATTCGCGCCGACGACGGCGTCATCGAGGCGATCGCGCACGAGCAGCTGCCGTTGCTCGGGGTGCAGTGGCATCCGGAGCATCCGTCGACCGCCCCGACCCAGCTCGCCGCCCTGCTGCGCGCCGTGCACGAGCGCGAGCTCGTCGGCTGAGGCGACTCGCCCGGCGGGTCACCTGCCGACCGAACCCGCCGTCGCGGTCAGGACCCGGGGGTGCGGACCACGGAGACCCCGCGTTCCTCGATGCCCGCCGCCGTGGCGTCGCTGAGCCCGGCATCCGTGATGATCATGTCGAGATCGCCCAGGTCGAGCACGCGATACCGCCCGAACGTGCCGTACTTCGAGCTGCCCGCGACGAGCACCGACTCGCTCGCGCTCTCGAGCGCCGCGATCTTCGGCGCGATCTTCGACTCGGTGGGGGTGGTGACACCGCGGCGCAGGTCCCACGACGAGGAGGAGAGGAAGGCGATGTCGATCGACAGCTCGTGCAGGGTGAGCGCCGCGAGCCGTCCCGTCGTCGACTGGTTGGCCTTCTCGACCCGGCCGCCGATCGCGATGAGGTCGGCGGAGGGGTGGTCGAGGAACGCCGCGATGATGGCGAGGTCGTTCGTCACCACCGTGAGGTCGTGCACGCGCTCGAGGTGCGGCCGCATCGCCTGGATCGTGGTTCCCGCGTCGAGGTAGATCGTCATCGACTCGGTCACGAGGGAGGCCGCGTGACGTGCCATCCCGTCCTTCTCCGCGACGTCCTGCCGCGCCTTCTCGAATCGCGACGGCTCGGCGACCAGGCGGGAGGCGATCTTGGCGCCGCCCGGGGTGGCGAGCACGCGGCCCGCTTCTTCGAGCGTGGCGATGTCGCGACGGATGGTCATGTGGCTCACGCCGAGCAGTCCGGTGAGCTGGCGGTAGCTCAGCACGCCCTCGCGGCGCAGGTGCTTGACGATCAGTTCGCGCCGCTGCTCGGGGATGAGCGGCGTGGTGGCGGCGTCGTCGGCGGGGGTCATGTCGTCGTCAGCCTAGCGAACGAGCGCGGAGTCCTCGGTCCAGGGCGTGCCCCAGCGGTCGGCGAGGGTGCGCACGTCCGCGGGGGGAAGGAGGCGGCGCGGGCGGCCGTCGGTAAGGAGGGCGATGCGGCAGGCCTCTTCGAGTTCGATCGCCGCCTCGACGGCGGCATCCGGTCCGGATGCCGACACGATCTGCCCGTGGTTGGCGAGCAGCGCGGCGTGGAACGGGTGATCGAGGGCGAGCACCTGCACGGCCAGGTCGGGGTCGCCGGGCACGCGGAAGGGGACGAGAGGCGTCTGCCCCACCCGCATGACGAAGTAGGGGGTGAGGGGCGGGATGGCGCTCTGCGCCGACCACGGCTCGAGGCAGCTCGCCGCCACGGCGAACGGGGAGTGCAGATGCACGACCGCGGTGTGCGCCGGGTTCTTGGCGTAGAACGCGAGGTGCAGGCTCACCTCCTTCGACGGCTTCGCCCCGCGGAGCGCCTCGCCGTCGGCGGTCACGACCGCGACGTCGTGCGCGGTCAGGCGCCCGAGGTCGGTTCCGGTGCCGGTCATGTAGACGACGTCGTCGACGCGGATGCTGACGTTTCCGCTGCTGCCGGGGCTGATGCCGGCGGCGGCGAGGCGGGCGCCGGCCGCGATGAGGGCGTCAGTGGGAGTGGTCATCGAGCGCCCTCCAGGCGGTGGTGAACATGTCGTCGGCGCCGAAGTTGCCCGACTTGAGTGCGATGGTGACGGGGCCGTGCGCGGAGTCCGCCGCGCTCCAGCACACGCCGGGCGCGATGCGGGGGCCGATCCAGAGGCGGCGGATGCCGAGGCGCTGCACGACCGCCCCCGAGGTCTCGCCGCCGGCGATGATGACCTGGCGCACGCCGAGCCGGTCGACGGCCCCGTCGACGATCGCCGAGAGGACGTCTTCGATCCGTCCGGAGACGGTGTTGCCACTGGGGTCGCGGCGCACGTCGTCGAGCGAGCCCACGGTGTAGATCAGGGGCACCTCGCCGGGGTCGAGAGTCTCGATCCAGCGCAGTGCGTCGTCGGCGACCTGCGCCGGATCGATCGCGATGCGGTCGATGTCGAGCTTGCGCGTGGGCAGGCTCTGCGCGGCGTGCGCGATCTGGGTGCGGGTCTTCGCCGAGGCGCTACCGCAGACGATCAGACGGCGGCCCGGGGTGACCTCGATCTCGGAGAGGGTGTCGGGGCGCGGTCCGGTCATGCCCAGGGCGAGACCGGCCCCGCCCGACACGATGCGCCAGTCGGAGACGGCCGTGGCGATGGTCTCGAGGTCGGCGTCGGTGAGGGCATCGATGACCGTGTACCCGGCGGGCCTCTCGTCGAGGGTGCGGCGTAGGGCGGAGGGGCCGGCCCACACCGCATCGGCCCCGACCTCGCGGATCTCGCGCGCGGTCTGCGGCGCGAGGAGGTCGCGCAAGCGGGACTGCGTCATGGGGGTGAGCGGATGCTGTCGCATCGGGGATTCCTCGAGCAGGTCGTCGCCGACGAACAGGCGCCCGCGGTAGACGGTGCGGCCGTTGTCGGGGAAGGCCGGGACGACGATCGTCCGGGTCTCGCCGAGTTCGTCGAGTACGGCGTCGAGGACCGGTCCGATGTTCCCCTGCGGTGTGGAGTCGAAGGTCGAGCAGTACTTCACGTAGTACCGGCGGGAATCCAGCGCCTCCAGCGCCTGGACCGCCCGTACCGTCTGCGCCACCGCGTCCGACACCGGGGCCGTGCGGGTCTTGAGTGCGACGACCACGGCATCCGCATCGCCGAGCTCCGCCGGGTCGAGGGGGGCGTCTTCGATGGAGACGACCGCGCGGAATCCACGCTGACGCAGCGCGATGGCGAGATCCGTCGCGCCGGTGAAGTCGTCGGCGACTGCGCCGATCTCGATCACGGGTCCTCCTCGGGAAAGTGTCCGCCCATTTGACCACGTGTGAATCGATGTGAACAAATTTGAGAAATCTGTACGGGTGTGGCACAGTGAGCGAGGCCCGCGGCAGACCCGCTCCGTCGGCCATCGCAACGACGCACGGAACGTCCCGTGCAGAGGGGACCACCGACGATGACCCGCACTCCCATCCGCATCGCCCTCACCGGCGCGCGCGGAGGTTTCGGCCGCACGTTCCTCTCGCAGCTCCGCTCCATCGACCGCATGACGGCGACGCAGCTCGTCGACCCCGACGTCGACGGCGTGCGCGCGCTGATCGCCGACCTCGGCGGGCTCCCCGACGCCGAACCGATCGCCGGGCACCACGACGTGCGCTGGGACGAGATCGACGTGCTCGTCGAGGCATCGGGCCGCGTGGAGGCGGGCTACCGCTACGCCGCCGAGGCCATCGAGCGCGGCATCCACGTCGTCATGGTGAGCAAGGAGATCGAGAGCGTCGCCGGCGTCTCGCTCGCCCGCGCCGCCCGTGCGAAGGGTGTCGGCTACCTCCCCGGCGACGGCGATCAGCCGGCCAACCTCCTGCGCCTGCTCGATTGGGTCGAACGCGTGGGTCTCGAGGTCGTCGCACTCGGCAAGTCGGGGGAGTACGACCTCGTCTTCGACCCCGCCACCGGCGTGCTCGAGCAGCAGGGCGAGCGGATCGATGCGTCCGCCCTCGCCGACCACCTCTTCCTCGGCGACGACATCGCGGCGACGCTCGCCGCCCGGGCATCCGTCGTCGCACCCCTCAAGCGCGCCGCCGCCGCCGACTCGTGCGAGATGGCCGTCGTGTCGCTGTACTCGGGCGCCACCGCCGACGTCGAGCGGATGCACTACCCGGTCGCCCGCCCGAGCGAACTCGCCGACATCTACGCCCGACGCGCCGACGGCGGGATCATCGGCACCGACCGCTCGGTCGATGTGTTCTCGGCCCTGCGCCTGCCGGGTGAGACGAGCTTCGCCGGGGGCGTGTTCGCGATCGTCACCACCGGTGACCCCGAGACGTGGGACCTGCTCGCCGGCAAGGGCCATGTCGTCTCGCGCTCGGGCCGCTACGCCTGCATCTACTGGCCCTACCACTTCATGGGCGTCGAGACCCCGCTCACGGTCGACGCACTCGTCGACGGCACCTCGACCTTCGCCGAACCGCGCCACCACACGGTGCTCGCCGCCCGGGCCGCCCGCGCACTGACGGCCGGTGCGACGTTCGAGGTGCGCGGTCATCACCACGAGATCGACGGCGTCGCACCGGTCATCGTCGATCGCGACGAGGCCGATTCCGGCGACGATGACGCCCTCGTCGCGGCTTACTATCTGCTCTCGGGCGCACGCCTCGCCCGCGACGTCGCGGAGGGTGAGCTCATCCGCGTGTCCGACCTCGAAGGCGTCCCCGCGGACGTGCGGGCCGCCTTCGTCGAGGGCGTGCGGCTGTGAGCGTCGAGACCGCCCGCCGGATCCAGGACGTACGTCTGCCCGAGGGCTACGACCTGCGCATCGTCGACGCGCATCACCACTTCTGGGACCTCGAGGGCCACGGCCACTGGCCGTGGATCCAGGACGAGTACAACGAGCAGTTCTTCCTCGGGGACTACAACGCCATGCGCCGCACGTTCCTGCCGCGCGAATACCTCGCCGAGACCGCGGGCTGGAACATCCTGGGCACCGTGCACTGCGAGGCCGAGCGCAGCCGCGCGGAGCAGGTCGCGGAGGACGACTTCCTGCAGCAGCTCAGCGACGCGACCGCCGGACGCTTCCCGATCGCCGCCGTGGCGCACGTCGGCTTCCTCCAGCCCGACCGCGACGCCGTGCTCGCCGCCCACGCGGCGCGACCGATCGTGCGCGGCATCCGGTCGAAGCCCGTCATCGCCCCACATGCGGGAGAGCGGGCGACCGGACCCGGCACCCTGCACGACCCGGCGTGGGTCGAGGGCGTCGCCGCTCTCGCCACGCACGGCCTCTCGTGGGACTTGCGCGTGCCGTACCACCACCTCGCCGAGGCGGCCGACGTGCTCGCCGACTTCCCCGACCTGCCCGTGGTGATCAACCACTGCGGTCTGCCGCTGGATCGCAGCCCCGAGGGACTGCGCGTCTGGCGCGCCGGGATGGAACGCCTCGCCGACCTTCCCCGCACGTCGGTGAAGGTCTCGGAGCTGGGACTCCACCCGAACCGGTGGGACCGCGCCTCGAACGAGCACGTCGTGCGCGAGACCCTCGCCATCTTCGGCGCGGGTCGCTCGCTGTTCGCCTCCAACCTCCCGGTCGCCACCCTGACCGCGCCCGACTTCGACGAGGTGATGGACACGATCCTCACCGGCGCCGCCGGCCTCGACGCGACGGGGTTGGACGCCCTCTTCCACGGCACCGCCGCACGCGTGTACGGCCTCGACCTCTCCCTGCTCCCGCCGCGCTGACGCCCGGCCCACCCCGCATCCGCTTCGACCCCGAGGATCATCGATGACCACCCTCGAACAGGGCACCGCCGCCCGCACCGCACGCCCCACGAAGATCCGCTGGTGGGTCATCGTGGTGCTCTTCGTCTTCTACACGATCAACTGCATCGACCGTGCATCGCTCTCGGTCGCCCTGCCCACGATCAGCGCGGAGTTCCTTCTGGAGCCCGCCGTGCAGGGCATCATCCTGTCGGCGTTCTTCTGGACCTACTGCCTCTTCCAGATCCCGGGCGGCGCGGCCGCCGACCGCTTCGGTCCGCGGCGGGTCATCGGCGTCGCCGCCGTGATCTGGGGCTCGTTCACCGCGCTGGCCGGCCTTGCGGTGAACGCCGTGATGCTCGTGCTCAGCCGCCTGGGCCTCGGCGCCTTCGAGGCGCCGTACATGCCCTCCGCCAACAAGCTGGTGACCCGTTGGCTCCCCGCCCAGCACCGCTCGACCGGCGTCACGCTCATCGACTCCGGTGCGCCTCTGGGCTCGGCGCTGGGCGCCCTCGTCGTCACCGGTCTCATCACCGCCACCGGCTCCTGGCGCTGGTCGTTCATCATCATCGGCGTCGCGACCGTCGTGATCGGCATCGGGGTCGCGCTGTTCATCCGCAACCACCCGACCGAGCATCCGCTCGTCAACCGCGCCGAGGAGACGCTCATCGCCTCGGGCAGCACCGAGGAGCGCCCGCAGGCCGAGGCCCCCGGAATGAGCCGCGCGACGGTGTTCTGGATGGTCGTCGGCCGCATCGGCTGGGCGATGGTGTTCTGGGGCCTGGTCACCTGGGGGCCGACGTACCTGTCGCAGGCGCGCGGGCTCGACCTCTCGGCCATGGGCTTCGCGACCTTCCTCATCTTCCTGTGCGGTGCCGCCGGCGAGATCCTCAGCGGCATCCTCGCCGACGCGCTGCAGAAGCGCATGACCCCGAACCGCGCCTTCAAGCTGCTGTTCGGTGGATCGGGCGCCCTCAGCCTGCTGGCCCTCGCGGCGCTGCCCTTCGTCAGCGACGCCGGGACGGCCGTGACGCTGCTGTGCATCGGGGTCTTCTTCAACCTCTTCGGCGGCCTGTACTGGACGATCCCCGGTCGCCTCGCGAAGCCCGAGCGCGTGGGAGTCGTCGGCGGCGTCATGAACTTCGCCGGCACGTCCGCCGGCATCGTCGTGCCGATCGTCGCGGGTCTGCTCGTGCAGTTCACGGGCGGCTACACGGCCGTGCTGATCTACCTCGCGGTGTGCGCCGCGATCTACCTGATCGGCTCGCTCTCGATCGACTTCGAGGGTCGGGGAGTGCGCAAGGCGGCGGTGCATGCCTGACCTCTACGACGGACCCATCGTCGACGCGCACCACCACGTGTGGGACCTGTCGCTCGGTCGCCACCCCTGGCTCGCCCCTGAGGGTCGTGTCGCCCACCGTTACGGCGACTACGCGCCGATCAAGCACGACTACCTCCCGGCCGACTACCGGCGCGACATCGGCGGCACCGGCATCGTCGCCTCGGTCTACATGGAGGCCGAGTGGACGCCCGGCGACGGGCTCGCCGAGGTCGCGGTCGTCGAGCGGTATCGAGAGCAGACCGGCGTGCCCGGCGCGATGGTCGCGCAGGCGTGGCTGGATGCTCCGGATGCGGGAGAGCAGCTGGCGGCCCTCGCTGCCGTGCCCGCGGTGAAGAGCGTGCGGCACAAGCCCGGCGGTGCGACGTCGCCGGCCGAGGGAGAGGCCGGAGTGCGATCGCTCCTCTCGGATGAGGCCTGGCGCGCGGGTTACGGCCGGCTCGCCGACCACGGGCTGCACTTCGACCTGCAGACGCCGTGGTGGAACCTCGGCGAGGCCCGCGGGCTCGCCGACGACTTCCCCTCCACGACCCTCGTCATCGACCATGCGGGCGTGCTCGCGTCGCGCGACGCCGAGACTGTGGCGGCCTGGCGCGCGGCGCTCGCGCACGTGGCCGAGGCGCCGAACGTCGTGATCAAGGCATCCGGCCTGTGCGTCGCGGGAACGCCCTGGACGGTCGACGCGAACCGCGGACCGATCCTCGACCTCGTCGACGTCTTCGGTGCCGACCGGGTCATGTTCGGCAGCAACTTCCCGGTCGACGGCATGTTCGTGACCCTGCCCGACCTCGTGGACGGCTACCGCGAGATCCTCGCCGACCTCGACCCCGCCGCCCAGCGCGCCGTGTTCCACGACACGGCGCAGCGCGTCTACGCGCCGCAGCCGCTCGGTTGAGCATCCGCCCCGCTCTCCCGCCCTACTACTCCCCACCCGACCCGACCCGATTCGACGAAGGACCCCCATGACCACCGTCAACGACGACAAGCTGTTCCGGAAGGTGATGCTGCGCGTGCTCCCGCTCGCGATGCTCGGCTTCTTCCTCTCGTACCTCGACCGCGTGAACATCGGCTACGCGCAGGCCACCATGAGCGCCGACCTCGGCTTCTCGAACGTGGTCTACGGGCTCGGCGCCGGCCTGTTCTTCATCGGGTACTTCCTCTTCGAGATCCCGTCGAACCTGATCCTCGCGAAGGTCGGTGCGCGCAAGTGGATCGCGCGCATCATGATCACCTGGGGCCTCATCTCCGGCCTCATGTTCATCGTCGACAGCGAGTGGATGTTCTACCTGCTGCGCTTCCTGCTGGGTGTCGCCGAGGCCGGCTTCATCCCGGGCATCCTCTTCTACATGGCGCACTGGTTCCCGGCCAGCCGTCGCGGACGCGCCTGGGGCATCTTCTACATCGCGCTCGCCTCGTCGGGCCTGATCGGCGGCCCCGTTTCGGGCTTCATCCTCAGCGGCATGGACGGGGTCTGGGGTCACACCGGCTGGCAGTGGCTGTTCGTGATCGAGGCCATCCCCACCGTGCTGCTCGGTGTCGTCGTGCTGTTCTTCCTGCAGGAGGACTACCGCAAGGTCGGCTGGCTCACCGAGCCGGAGCGCGACCGCCTCGGCACGCTCCTCGCCGCCGAGCGCGTCGACGAGGCCGAGACGCCGCTGCGCAAGGTGTTCACGAGCAAGCTCATCTGGCTGCTCACGGCCGTGTACTTCTCGTACAACTTCGCGCTCTACGGCATCAGCTTCTGGCTGCCGACGCTCATCGGCGACCTCGGCATCACCGACGCCGTGCAGGTCGGGTTCCTCAGTGCGCTGCCGAGCCTCGCCGCGATCGTCTCGATGGTGACGTTCGGCTACCTGTCGGACCGGGCGGGGGAGCGGCGGAAGTTCATCGCCGCGGCCTTCCTGCTCAGCGCCTCGGGCTTCGCGATCTGCATCATCGCCGGCACCGACCCGGTGTGGGGCATCATCGGCCTCTGCCTCGCGAACGCGGGCGCCCTGTCGATCCCGGCGATCTTCTGGAGCTTCCAGACCTCGATGCTCGCGGGCACCGCCCTCGCCGGCGGGATCGCGTTGATCAACTCGACCGGCAACCTCGCCGGGTTCGCGGCGCCGTACCTCATCGGCTTCGTGAAGGACACGACCGGCGTCGCGACCGTGGCGCTCTACATCACCGGCGGCATCATGATCGTCGGGGCGATCCTCACCATGACCGTGCGGCAGCACCGCGCCGTCGCGTCTGCCGAGGATCTGCCATCGGAGCTGGTCTCGAAGTAGTCCCCCGCTACGCGCCCTCCCGGGCCGAGACCGGGCGAACCCCCGCAGACCCCCGGTCTGCGGGGGTTTCGTCGTGCCCGGCGGCAGCGTGCGCGGACCCCGGGGAAACGCGGGGGAAACACGCGGGGGAGGGTGGGCGTCACACGGGACGGGCCGCGCGTATGCGGGGCACATTCGACCCGCGACAACGTGGACGATCGCCCCATAGTGGGGTCGCGCGCGTGCGCCCCACACTGAACGACAACAGCCCGGCCGCCCGTGCCGGACGCGTGAGAGACGGAGCATCATGGAGTCGTTCGAGGTCGCAGTCGTCGGGATGGGAGCGCTCGGCAGCGCCGCCACCTACCACCTGGCCCGTCGCGGAGCGAAGGTGGTGGCGCTCGAGCAGTTCGAGCTCGGCCACGTGCGGGGCGCCTCGCACGACACCTCCCGCATCGTGCGGACCTCGTACGGATCGAGCGCCTACGTGCGCCTCGCGCAGTCGGCGTACCGCGACTGGGCCGACCTCGAGGCCGAGTCGGGCGAGCGGCTGCTCACCATCACCGGCGGCGTCATCATGCTTCCCGTCGACGGTCCGTACTCGGCATCCGACTTCACCGAGGCCCTCACCGAGTGCGACGTCGCGCACGAGCTGCTCACCCCTGCCGAGGTCATGGCCCGCTGGCCGCAGCTGCGCGTGCCCGAGAACGTCGAGACGGTCTACACCGCCGACACCGGCATCGCCCACGCCTCCCGCACGGTCGCGACCCTGCAGATGCGGGCGCGGGTGCACGGTGCAGACATCCGCGACCGCACCCCCGTCGAGGCCGTGATCCCCGACGGCGACGGCGTGATCGTGCGCACGGCGAACGGCGACATCCGCGCCGGAAAGGTGATCCTCGCGACGGATGCCTGGACCAACACGCTCCTCGAGCCGCTGGGCGCCACCATCCCGCTCGACATCATGCAGGAGCAGGTCACCTACTTCCGCCCCGCCGAGCCCGAGCAGTACGACCGCTCCGTGTTCCCGGTGTGGATCTGGGAGGACGACGAGTGCTACTACGGCTTCCCCACGTTCGGCGAGCCGTCGATCAAGGCCGCGCGCGACGTGTCGGAGAACCGCATGACGCCCGCGGAGCGGTCGTTCGTGCCCTCGCCCGAGCTCGTCGACCAGCTCGCCGGCTTCCTCCACGACGTCATCCCGGGGGCGGGCCCCGAGCTGCGCACGGTCACCTGCCAGTACGCGCTCACCAAGGACCGCCGCTTCGTGCTCGGCGCGCTGCCGCAGCATCCCGACATCATCGTCGGCCTGGCCGCCGGGCACGGCTTCAAGTTCACCCCGGCGCTGGGGCGCGTGCTCGCCGAGCTCGCGCTCGACGGCGTCTCGACCGACGACCTCACGGAGTTCGCGGCCGCCGACGCGATGGCCGTCTGACCCCGGCGCGCGGCGGAGACCCGACCGCCGCGCGCCCGCTCCCCGACCCTGCTATGGAGGATCCGCCCACCATGCGACCGTTCCCCTGGGATGCCGCGCCATACGACCCGCGTCGTGCGCTCAGTAGCGTGACCGCCATGTCATCGACGACACCCTCCGTCCACGGACCCCGCACGCCCGCGGCCGACCGCGATGCGCTCCGGGGGGTGACGCGACCGTGACCCGCTACATCGTGCAGCGCATCCTGTCGTCGCTGTTCGTGCTCTTCATCCTCTCGGTGCTCGTGTTCTCGATGGTGCGGATCATCCCCGGCGACCCGCTCGCCGCCTTCGTCGATCCGGCCAACCCCGACCCGGCCAAGCTGGCGGCTCTCCGCGCCGACCTCGGCCTCGACCAGCCGTGGATCACCCAGTACCTCAGCTGGCTGCTCGGCGTCGTGCAGGGCGACTTCGGCCGAGCCATCACCCTGCCCGGCGAGGTGTCGGCGCTCATCGCCACGCGCCTGCCGCTCAGCCTCACACTCGCGATCATGGCGACGGTGTTCGGCACGGTCATCGGCATCCCCGCCGGCGTGCTCGCCGCCACCCGGTGGCGCCGCGCTCCCGACCCCCTCGTGCGCGGCTTCTCGTTCGTGCTGCTGGCCACGCCGCCGTTCGTGCTCGGCACGGTGCTGATCCTCGTCAACTCGCTCACGCTGCGCCTGCCGCTCGTCGGCTACTCGGGCGCCGCGAACGACCCGCTGCGGGCGATCGGCGTGCTCATCCTGCCCGCTCTGCTCATCGGCATCGTGCTCGCGGCGATCGTGGCCCGGTACACGCGGGGTACCCTGCTCGACACGCTCGGCCAGGACTTCGTGCGCACGGCCAGGGCGAAGGGCGCATCTCCCGCGCGACTCGTCGGCCGCCACGCCCTGCGCAACGCGCTCATCCCCGTGACCACGGTCATCGGCATCGAGCTCGCGGCGCTGGTGGGCGGCACGGTCGTGATCGAGGCGGTGTTCTCGCTCCCTGGCATGGGGTCGCTGCTGCTCACGGGCATCCGCTCGTCGGACTACCCGATCATCCAGGCGACCGTGCTGCTCATCGGTCTCGTCTACGTCGTGATCAACTTCGTCGTCGACCTGCTCTATCCGCTGATCGATCCCCGAGTGA
Source organism: uncultured Microbacterium sp. (assembly GCF_963528945.1). Taxonomy (GTDB): domain Bacteria; phylum Actinomycetota; class Actinomycetes; order Actinomycetales; family Microbacteriaceae; genus Microbacterium. The sequence goes on along the minus strand of NZ_CAURWX010000003.1, from coordinate 423,093 downwards.
GGGTGCACACACGATGACCGTCACCAGAGAACTCGCCCTCGCGAAGGTCGCGGGCAGCCGCCCCCGTCGCCGCCGGTTCGGTCCGGCGTTCTGGAGCGGCGCCGGCATCCTCGTCGTGCTCCTCGCCGTCGCGGGATGGATGACCCTGTCGCCGCTGCACGACCCGTTCGTCGCGTCGGGACCCGCCCTCGCGGCACCCAGCCTCGACCACCCGCTCGGTACAGACAACCTCGGTCGCGACACGTTCACCCGCCTGGCCCTCGCGGCCCGCACCAGCCTCGTCATCTCGGGAGCCGCCGCGCTGCTCGGGGCCGTGATCGGCACCTTCTTCGGCCTCATCGCGGGGTACGTGGGCGGGTGGGTCGACTCGGTGATCATGCGCATCGTCGACGCCATCCTCGCCCTGCCGGCGATCCTCGTCGCGCTGGTCGTGGGCGTCGTCATCGGCAACGGACCGTGGCCGCTCATCCTCGCCCTCGGCCTCGTGTTCGCCCCCGGCTTCGCCCGGGTGATGCGGGCCCCCGTGATCGCCCTCCGCGAGCGGGACTTCGTGCTCGCCGCCACACTGAGCGGCGTGCGACCGGCGCGCGTGATCGTCGAGCACCTGCTGCCCAACGTGCTCACCCCGCTGTTCGTGCAGTTCGCCTCGGTGGCCTCGCAGGTGGTGCTCATCGAGGCGGCCCTCAGCTACCTCGGCCAAGGCGTGCAGGCGCCCGAACCGTCCGCGGGCCGCATGATCAGCGAGTTCACCCGCTTCATGCAGCTGCAGCCGCTGCTGATCATCCTCCCGTCGCTCGTCATCATCCTGCTGTCGGCGGCCTGGAACCTCCTCGCCGACGGCATGCAGGACTACCTCGCCCCGCGCCGCGAGCCCGCTTTCTCGCTCGGCCGACGCCCCCGGCGCGCCGCGACCGCCGCACCGGCATCCCCCGACCGCACCATCACATCCACGCAGCACACCCGAACGGAGTAGGCCATGAACAGACGACACTGGGCAGGGGTCGCGGCACTCGCCGCCGCGACGCTCGCCATCGCCGGATGCACGTCCGGCGGCGGTACCGGCACCGGCGGAGAGGACGCAGGAGACCCGGTCGCCGGCGGCACCCTCACGTGGGGCGTTCCCGCCGAGCCCTCCGCCGGCGGCGTCGACCCGATGGTGGCCTCGGCCATCGCCGCCGAGGTCATCTACTCGATGGCCTACGACACCCTCCTCACCCGCGACGACGACGGCACCATCGAGCCCGCCCTCGCCACCGAGTGGGAGCAGACCGACGACACCACCTGGGTGTTCCAGCTGCGCGACGACGTGACCTTCGCCGACGGCACGCCCTTCGACGCCGGCGACGTCGTGTACTCGTTCCAGACGCGCAAAGACGGCGGCACCAACGCCACCTACCTGAGCCTCATGGAGAGCGTCGAGGCGACGGGCGACCACGAGGTGACCTTCCACTTCAGCGCGCCGGACGGCACGTTCCTCGACGCCGTCTCTGCTCGGCAGACCTTCCTCATCGTCAGCGAGGAGGCCTACGGCAACGCCACCGAGGAGGAGCGTCAGACCACGAGCGTCGGCACCGGCGCCTACCAGGTGACCGAGTGGAACCAGGGCGTCTCGGTGACGATGGAGAAGAACCCGAACTACTGGGGCGACGAGCCCTACATCGACACGATCGTCTTCGAGCTGTACCCCGACGAGAACACCCTCCTCGCCGCCGTGCAGCAGGGCAGCGTGCAGGCCGCGTCATTCATCGACGGCAGCCTCGCGCAGCAGGCGGCGTCGTCGGGCTTCACGCTCGGTGAGGCGGCGTTCCGCCAGAACCTCGCCGTGTACATCAACCCCGAGTCGGGTCCGCTCGCCGACGTCGACGTGCGTCGTGCGTTCTCCCTCGCCCTCGACCGCCAGGCGCTCGTCGACACGGCCATGCTCGGCAACGCCGGCATCTCGTTCGTGCCGCCGGCGGGCGACCCCGGCGCGACCGACGCGACGAAGCTGCCGTACCACGAGCGCGACGTCGACGAGGCGAAGCGCCTGCTGAAGGAGGCCGGTCAGCCGAACCCCGAGATCACCCTCAGCTACATGGGCGACGTTGCGGCGGCGCACCACCCGGTCTACGAGATGATGCAGCAGCAGCTGGCCGAGGCGGGCATCACGCTCAACCTCCAGGCCACGCCCCTCGCCGAGATCTCGCCGATCTTCACCACGGGCGAGTCGTGGACCGACCTCGTCGCCATCCCCGGCAGCCCGCGCGCGTCGGCGGCGTTCTACCTCGAGCCCGTGCTGCTCGAGGGCGGCGTCTACAACCACTGGGACGGCAACCCCGACGCCGAGAAGGCGCGCGAACTGCTGAAGCAGGCGAAGTCGGCCACCTCGCCCGAGGAGTACACCGACCTGGTCGCCCAGCTCGCGGAGGAGGCCGCCGACAAGGCGCTCGAGTTCGTGCCGGCCGCGGTGCCCGTGTACTTCGAGGTCTGGGACAGCAACAAGCTGCACGACTACGAGAACGACGCGTTCTACGCACGCTCGGCGCTCGACCACGCCTGGCTGACGCAGTGACGCCCCTCCCCGGCGCCTCCACCCGGAGGCGCCGGGGCCACCCCTCCCTCCTTCCTCACCGAACAGAAGCGAGAAGCGCATGACCGACGCCACCGACGCCCTGCGCGTCGACGACCTCAGCATCGCCTACGGCACCGCCCCACCCTCGGTCTCCGGCGTCTCGCTGCGCGTGCGCAAAGGCGAGATCGTCGGCGTGATCGGCGAATCCGGCAGCGGCAAGTCGAGCATCGCGCTCGCCATGATGGGGCTGCTGCCCGACTCGGCCCGCGTGACCGCGAATCGTATCGAGATCGCCGGAGCCGACATGAACGACGCCACCGAGCGCGACTGGGCCCGGGTGCGCGGCGTGAAGGCCTCGATGGTCTTCCAGGAGCCGATGTCGGCCCTCAACCCGTGCATGCGCATCGGCGCCCAGATCGCCGAGGTGCTGCAGATCCACGGCGCGGCCGACAAGAAGCGGGCGCGAGCGCGGGCGCTCGAGATCCTGCGGCTCGTGCAGATGCCCGACGCCGAGAAGCGCCTCGACTACTACCCCCACCAGCTCTCGGGCGGTCAGCGGCAGCGCGTCGTGATCGCGATCGCCGTCGCCGCCGGCCCCGACCTGCTCGTCGCCGACGAACCCACCACGGCCCTCGACGTCACGGTGCAGGCGCAGATCCTCGACCTCATCCGCAGCCTCCGCGACGAGACCGGCATGGGCGTGCTCTTCATCAGCCATGACCTCGGCGTGATCGGTCAGCTCTGCGAACGCGTCGCCGTGATGTACCGCGGACGCGTGGTCGAGTCGGGGTCGGCCAGACGCGTGCTCGACGACCCGCGGCATCCGTACACCCGCGCGTTGCTCGAGAGCATCCCGCGTCCGTCGGTGCCGGTGCGCTCGCCGCTGGCCGTCATCCCCGCGATCAACGACTTCGCCGAGGTGCCCGCCGAGCTCGAGGAGGCCTCATGACCACCATCGCTCCCGCCGCCCTGCCGGACGATGTCCTGCGCGTGAAGAACGTCACCCAGCGGTTCGGACACGGCGACAACGCCATGACGGCCCTCGACGACGTGAGCCTGACCGTTCCCCGGGGCGAGACGCTCGGCCTCGTCGGCGAATCGGGGTCGGGCAAGAGCACGCTCGCCCGCGCCATCCTGCTCATGCGCGCGCCGACCGCCGGTTCGATCGAGTTCGACGGCGTCGATGTGACCGGTCTGCGCGGCAGCGCCCTGCGCCGGCACCGCCGCCGGGTGCAGATGGTGTTCCAAGACCCGAACGACTCGCTCGACCCCCGCTTCACGGTCGCCCGCTCGATCGCGGAACCGCTCGTCGCCGCGGGCATCGCTCAGAAAGAGCGACGGCGCCGCATCGCCGACTCGCTCGACCGCGTGGGGCTGCCGATGGACGCCGCCGGCCGCTACCCCCACGAGTTCTCGGGCGGTCAGCGCCAGCGCATCGCGATCGCCCGCGCCATGGCCGCGGAACCCGAGTTCGTGGTGCTCGACGAACCCACGTCGGCGCTCGACGTGTCGGTGCAGGCGCAGGTGCTCAACCTGCTCGTGCAGCTGCAGAAAGACACGGGCGTGACGTACCTCTTCATCACCCACAACCTCTCGGTCGTGCACCACATCGCCCACCGGGTGGCCGTGATGCACCAGGGGCGCGTGGTGGAGGAGGGCACGGGCGAGCAGGTCATGAACGCACCGCAGCACGCGTACACGCAGAAGCTGCTCGAATCGATGCCGGTGCTGTACCGGAGTTGAGCTCTCGTCGAGGGCGATCAGGGGGGATAAACGTGCGCGTGCAGAGGCGGGGCGACGACAGCCACGACTGGGAGCTGTACCACGGCGAGGGCCGCATCGGCATCGAGTGGTACTTCCGGCAGACGACCGCGCTGCCGACGTCGGTCATGCTCTACCGGCTCGAGCCCGGGGCGGAGGAGGGGCAGCACCACCACCTCGACGGCGATCCCACGAGCTGCTCGCCGAACAGCTCCGACGAGCTGTACGTGGTCACGCGCGGCGAGGTCGTGATCACGGCGGGCGACGACCGCCGCACGCTCGGGGTCGGCGATGCGTTCTACGCCCCGGAGGGCCTGCGGCACGGGGTGCGGAACGAGTCGGATGCCGTCGCCGAACTCGTGCTGATCTTCGGGCCGCGCGGCCCCCATCCCTTCCCGCAGACCGGGGTCGAGCAGTTCGACGCGGAGGCGGAGCGGTAGGTCGGTGCGTTCCCCCCCCGGTCCCGCACAACTTCGGAGATTCGACGCGGCGCGCCGGGACGAAGCGCCATCCGCCGGGGTGTCGACGCGCAACTCCGAAGTTATTCGCGCCCCAGGAGCTGCGTGGAGGCGCTAGGCGACGGGGCGCTGGAGACGCTCGCGCAGCTCGTCGAGGCGCACGGCGATGCCGATGCGGAACATGCGCTCGTCGTCGCGCCAGCCGGCACCGAGCACGTGGTCGAGGCGGTCGAGGCGCTGCAGGATCGTGTTCGTGTGGAAGTTGAGGGCGCGGGCCGTGCGGGTGGGGCTGGCGTTGTGGCGCACGAAGGCCCGCAGCGTGCCGAGCAGGTCGGCGTTGCGGTCGGCGTCGTACTGGCGCACCGCGCCGATCGTGTCGCGCAGGAACGCCGACAGCCCCTGCGCGTCGGTGTCGAGCACCGCGGAGTAGGGGAGGAAGTCCTCGACCCTGGCGGTGAGGTCGTCGACCTCGAGGGCGGCGAGCAGACGCGCGGTGCGGCGAGCGGCGAGGAACGCCTCGGGAAGACGTCCCGGCGGGGGCACGACGACGGTCACCGCATCCTGCACCGCCGCGGCGACCTGCGTGCGCAGACGCTCGACGTCGAGGTCGCCGCGCGACCCGGCGATCGCCGCCACGACCACGCCGCGGTACTCGCCCACGAGCGAGCGCTCGTCGAGCAGCCGCACCAGGGCGCGGGCCGCGGGCGTCTGCAGTTCGCCGGGCACCGCGAGCAGCAGCAGTGCGTCGAGCGCGTCGAGGTCGACGCCGAGGCGCCGTGCGCGTCGCTCGACGTCGGACCGCCGCTCGGGCACGTCGTCGAGCAGGTCGGCGACGAGCTCGCTGCGAACACGGTGGTCGGCCCCGGATGCCGCCTCCTGCTGCAGCTCGAGGAGCGCGCCGACCTGGGCGGCGCGCTCGACGGTGCGCAGGTCGACCGAGCCGAGGTCGAACCCGCCGTCGCCGAGCAGGATCGCGCCGAAGTGGCGGCTGCCCGCGGTGAGCGCGGCGACCGCGTGCACCCCCGACCCGGGCACCGACACGCAGTGCCCGCTCCGGCGGCTCTCGGCGAGGGCGGCCCGCACGGTCTCGTCGAGCGCCAGCATGCCGGGGGCCAACGGTAGGCCCGCCGCGGCGATCACGTTCTCCTGCGCGTCGATGATCGCGACCGCGCGGCCGAGCGCCGAGGCGAGCGTCTCGGCGACGGGCCCGAAGCCGCCGCCCGCGAGCACCGCCTGCACGAGCTCCTGATGCACGGTGTTCGCGCGGTCGCGCTCGGTGAGGTGCGCCGTCAGGCTCTCGAGCGTGCGGCGGCTCGCATCCTCCGACTCGCGCAGGTCGCGGAGGGTCTGCGTGGTCTGCAGGATCACCGAGGCGTGGTCGGCGAGGGCCGAGAGCAGAGCCACCTCGTCGGGGGTGAAGCTCTTCGGTTCGCGGTTGCCGACGAAGAGCACGCCGAGCACGTCGTCGCTGCTGAGCATCGGCACGCCGAGCATCGACACCAGGCCCTCGGCCGACACGGCGTCGTCGATGCCGGTGTCGTGGCGGTCTTCGGCGTAGGCGGCGTAGTCGGCGACCCACTGCGCGGTGCGCGACTCGACCACGACGCTCGCGAGACCGCGACCCGGCGGCACGCGCAGCTGCTGGAACGAGGCACTGACCGACCCGCTGGTCTCCCGCACACGCAACTCCGAGGTGTCGGGATCGAATTCCGACAGATACGCGAGATCGACGCCCATCATCTCGCGGGCGCGCTGCACGAGGCGGGCGAGCACGGCGTCGCTGTCGCGCAGTTCGGCGAGTTCGCGGGCGCTCGAGAACAGGGCGGTCAGCTCGTGCTCCCGACGCCGCAGGCGCGACAGTTCGCGCTGGATGCGGGCGACCCGGTCGGCCAGGGCCGCAGCATCCGCCTCTCCGGCCTGCAGACGGCGCAGCGCCTCGCTCACGCCGGTCGGACCGACCGTCTCGGCGTCGTAGGCGGCGTCGAGCAGTGCGGCGATGGCGTCGTCGTACTCGGGCATCTTCGTCCCTTCGGGGGAGGACGGCGCCGACCGGCGCACGACTTCAGTGTCGGACATGCGAGACCCGGCTCTCAAATTCACCGGGGCGGATGCTCAGAGCCGCGCGTCCGCCCGGGCGGCGGTGCGCAGGAGGGCGGTGGCGAGGTCGGTCCACAGCTCGTGCGGGATGAGGTGGCCCATGTCGGGGTGCACCTGCAGCTCGGCGCCGGGGATGGCCTCGGCGATGTCGACCGCGGCGGCCCAGTGCAGCACGTCGTCGTCGCGGCCGTGGAAGACGAGGGTCGGCGCGGTCACGCGGCGCAGGGCGTCGAGCCGTTCCGGTGCGCGCATCAGCGCCGCCCACTGCCGCGAGAAGCCGGCGGGGTGATAGCCGCGGTCGTACGCCTCGCCGGCCGCGCGGCGGTGCCATTCCACCTGCGGGTCGAACCGGCCCGCAGGAGCGGCGGCGACGGCCGCGGCCGCGAAGGCCACCGCCTCGTCGCGGGTGATGCGCACGGGCGGCTGCAAGAGATCGGCGCGCTCGCCGTGCAGCACGTAGCGCTGCGACTGGCCGGGGATCGTCGACAGCAGGCCGAGGCTGAGCACGCGCTCCGGGTGCAGGATCGCGAGCATCTGCGCCATCATGCCGCCCATCGAGTGTCCGGCGATATGCGCCTGCTCGACGCCGAGGTCGTCGAGCACCCGCAGCACGTCGTCGGCCATGTGGGCGAGGTCGTAGCCGCCGTCGACGTCGTCGTCGCCGCCGAAGAGCTGCGAGAGCCCGGTGTCGCGGTTGTCGAAGCGCACGACCCGCAGCCCGCCGTCGGTGAGCAGACGGATGAACTCCTCGTCCCAGCTGAGCAGCTGCGCTCCACCGCCCGAGACGAGCACGAGCACGGGCGCCTGCTCGTCGCCGAAGACCTCGTAGTACAGGCGCACGTCGGCGGAATCGGTGAAGGGCATCGTGTCTCCTCGCACATCGGTTCGGGGTCGATCTCCGGGCGGTGCTGCGAGTCTAGGAGCGCCATCGTGCCGAAGTGATGTGTCGACCGCATACAGCGGGGCGCAGGTGATGAGTGTTTCATCCATCGTCGGCCCCGCGCAGCGCTCCTAGTGTCGTCGGTGACCACAGCGCCGAGGACCCGGCCGCTGTACCGAAGGAAGGTGGCCGATGCCGACCAACAGCCGAATCTCCGGACTGCGCGATCACACCCCCGAGGAGCGCCTGGCGCTCGTCGTCGAGGGCGCGGGACTCGACGCGGATGCCCTCGCGGCACTGCGCCCGGACGGCGGACTCTCGCTCGCCCAGGCCGACCACATGGTCGAGAACGTCGTGGGCGTGATCGGCGTGCCGGTCGGTGTCGCCACGAACTTCACGATCGACGGCACCGACCGCCTCGTGCCGATGGCGACCGAGGAGCCGAGCGTCGTCGCCGCGGCGTCGAACGCCGCCCGCATGGCGCGCGGCCACGGCGGCTTCACCACCTCGTACACGGGCGACGTGATGATCGCGCAGATCCAGGTGCTCGACGCGGGCGACCCGCACGGCACGCGATTCGCGATCCTCGAGGCGAAGGACGAGCTGCTGGCCCTCGCGAACGAGCAGGACCCGATGCTCGTCTCGCTCGGCGGCGGCGCGTTCGACCTCTCGGTGCGCGTGCTGCCCACCCGTGCCGGCACCCAGGTGATCGCGCATCTCCACGTCGACGTACGAGACGCGATGGGCGCCAACGCCGTCAACACGATGGCCGAAGCGATCGCCCCCCGCATCGCCGAGGTCGCCGGAGCGCGCACGCTGCTGCGCATCCTCACCAACAAGGCCGAGCTGCGCCTGACCCGGGCGCGCGCGGTGTTCGACGCCGAGCTGCTGGGCGGCCCGCAGGTCGTCGACGACATCGTGGCGGCCAGCGCCTTCGCCGAGGCCGACCCCTACCGGGCGGCCACCCACAACAAGGGCATCATGAACGGCATCACCGCGGTGGTGCTCGCCACGGGCAACGACACCCGGGCCGTCGAGTCGGGCTGCCACTCGCATGCGGCCCGCGCCGGCGGCTACACGGCCCTGTCGCAGTTCGAAAAGGATGCCGACGGCAACCTCGTGGGCACGCTGGAGGTGCCGCTCGCCGTCGGGCTCGTCGGCGGCGCAACGCGCGCGCACCCGACGGCGCAGGCCTCGGTGACGCTGCTCGGCGTCGAGACGGCCCGCGAGCTCGCGAGCGTCATCGCCGCGGTCGGTCTGGCGCAGAACCTCGCCGCCTGCCGTGCGCTCGCCGCCGAGGGCATCCAGCGCGGGCACATGACGCTGCACGCCCGCACCATCGCGGCATCGGCCGGTGCCGAGGTCGACGAGATCGGGGCGGTCGCCCAGCGCATCGTCGCCGACCGTCGCATCCGGGTGGAGTACGCCCGCGAGGTGCTGGCCGAGATCCGCGCCGGGGGAGCGGGCGCATGACCGCCCCGGCGCCCCGCGTCTTCCGCGAGGAGGGGCTGCCGTCGCGCGTCACCGTGTTCGAGGTCGGCCCGCGCGACGGGCTGCAGGCCGAGACCGACATCATCCCCGCGGCGGTCAAGGCGCAACTCGTGCGGCGCCTCTACGCCGCGGGCAGTCGCGACGTCGAGGTGACGAGCTTCGTGCCGCCGACGTGGATCCCGCAGCTCGCCGACGCCGAGCAGGTCGTCGCCTCGCTCGACGTGCCGGCGGGGGCCCGTGCCGTCGGACTGGTGCCGAACCTGCGCGGTCTGCAGCGCGCGCTCGACGCCGGCATCCGCGAGGTGTCCGTCGTGGTCAGCGCGACCGAGTCGTTCGCCCAGGCGAACCTCAACACCACCCGCGCCGGAGCCATCGATCGCGCCGTCGAGGTCATCCAGGCGGCCACCGCCCAGGGCATCCCCGTACGCGGCTACGTCTCGATGGCGTTCGGCGATCCGTGGGAGGGTCGCGTCGAGACCGACGCGGTCACGAGTGCCGCCCGCGCCCTCCACGAGGCGGGGGCGCGCACCGTCGCGATCAGCGACACGATCGGCGTCGCCACCCCGGGGCACACGACCGCGATCATCGACGAGACCCGCGCCGTCGGCATCCCGACCGACGCGATCGCCCTGCACCTGCACGACACGTACGGCCAGTCGCTCGCCAACGTGCACGCCGCCCTGCGACTGGGCGTCGCCGAGTTCGACGCGTCGGTCGGCGGGCTGGGGCGGTGCCCGTACGCGAAGGGCGCGACCGGTAATCTCGCGACAGAGGACCTGGTGTGGATGCTCCACGGCCTCGGTATCGAGACCGGCCTCGATCTCGAAGCCCTCGCCGCCACCACGCTCTGGCTCTCGCGCATCCGCAACGTGCGCCCCGCCTCGAACGTGGCCCGGGCGTTCGCCGCCGCAGGAATCGACACCCCCGACGCCGTCCAGGAGGTCACCCCCGCATGATCGACAGCACGCTCCCCGCCCCCGGTGCGCTCGCCGGCGTCACCGTCGTCGACCTCTCCCGGGTGCTCGCCGGGCCCTACGCCTCGCAGACGCTCGCCGACCTCGGCGCGACGGTCATCAAGGTCGAGAACCCGCGCGACCCCGACGTGTCGCGCGGGTTCCCGCCGTACCTCACCGACGGCGACGAGGAGTTCAGCGCGTACTACGCCCAGTACAACCGCGGCAAGCTCGGCGTGGGCATCGACCTCGCCACCGATGAGGGCAAGGAGGTGCTGAAAGACCTCGTGCGCGGCGCCGACATCCTCGTCGAGAACTTCCGCCCCGGCACGATGGAGAAGCTCGGCGTCGGCTACGAGGTGCTGCGCGAGATCAATCCGCGCCTCGTCTACACCGCCATCTCGGGGTACGGCCGCACCGGTTCGCGCAGCAAGCGCCCCGCCTTCGACAACACGGCGCAGGCCGCCGGCGGCATCTGGTCGATGAACGGCTATGCCGAGCATCCGCCCGTGCGCGTCGGCGTCACGATCGGCGACCTCTCGGCGACGCTGTTCGCGGTGATCGGGACCCTCGCCGCCCTGCGCCACGCCGAGGCGACCGGTGTCGGCCAGGTCGTCGACGTCGCCCAGGTCGACAGCATCGTGGCTCTCACCGAAACGGCCGTCGTCGACTACACGGTGACCGGGAAGGTCGCCTCGCCGCAGGGCAACGCCCACGCCTGGGTGCGGCCGTACGAGCTGTTCGACTGCGCCGACGGGCAGGTGTTCTTCGGCGCGTACACCGACAAGCTCTGGAACGCGAGCTGCGACCTGTTCGGCACGCCGGAGCACAAGGACGACCCCGAGATCGACACCATGCGCAAGCGGTTCGAGACCGACGTGTACGAGCGCCGCGTGAAGCCGATTGTCGCCGGATGGCTCGCCACCCGCACCAAGCAGGAGCTCGAAGACCTCGCCGGCGACGTCGTGCCCCTCACCGCGGTGAAGACCATCGGCGAGGTGGTCGAAGACCCCGGCACCGCCGAGCGCGACATGATCGTCGAGGCCGACTACGGCGACCTGGGCGTGCTGCGCATGTTCGGCCAGCCGATCAAGCTCTCCGAGACGCCGGCGACCCCGGCGCGCACGGCCAACCGCTTCGCGGAGCACGCCGACGAGGTGCTCGCCCGCTTCGCCGGGTACGACGCCGCCCGCATCGCCGAGCTGCGCGCCGCCGGAGCACTGCCGTGAGCATCGACGACGCCACGGCGGCCGTGGACGCGACGGCCCCGGCTCGCGTCGTGCGCACCGAACCGATCACGTCCGGCACAGTCGAGGCGTACCGCGGAACGTTCGCGGCCGCCGACCCGGCGCTCGCCGCGGGCGACGCGCTGCCGGCGGCGTGGGAGGGGGTCTTCTTCCCCTTCGCGGTGCCACTCGCCGACCTGCGCCCCGACGGCACGCCGGCGCGCGACGGCGTGGTGCCGGAGGTCGACCTGCCGCGGCGCATGTACGCGGGCGAGACCACCGAGTTCCTGCGGCCGATCCGCCTCGGCGACGCGGTCGAGCAGACCACCTCGCTCGGCGCGGTCGTCGAGAAGAACGGGTCGCGAGGCCGCCTGATGTTCGTCGACATCGCACGCGAGTACGCGGTGGACGGCGAGGTCGCGGTGCGCAGCGTGTGGCACGACGTGTTCCTCGAGGCGGCCGATCCGGATGCTCCGGTGCGCCCGCCGCGGCCCGTGCCTTCGATCGTGGCCGATGCCGACTGGGTCGAGGAGCTGACGCCGGACGCCCGGCAGCTGTTCCGTTTCTCGGCGCTCACCTTCAACACGCACCTCATCCACTACGACCGTGCCTGGGCGCGCGACGTCGAAGGGCTGCCCGACCTGCTCGTGCACGGACCGCTCACGCGCATTCTGCTCATGGACGCCGCCCGCCGTCACGCGCCGGAGCGCGTGGCCGCGCGACTCGACGTGCGCGCCATCGCCCCCGTGCTCGTCGACCGCCCGCTCCGGCTCGCCGGATCGGCGACCGACGACGGCGTGCGGGTGACCGCCGTCGACCCCGACGACGCCGTGCTCGCCACCGCAGACATCGTCTGGGCCTGAGGCCCGGCTCCCCGGAACATCCGCCCTCTTCCCGACCCGAACCGCCAGACCCGACCCGCCAGACCCGACCCGCCAGACCCGAGAGAAGACGCCATGCGGCACACCCCCGACTACGCCCTCGACGACGTCGACACCGTGCGCGACCTCGTGCGCGAGAACCCGTGGGCCACCCTCGTCAGCCATGTGCCGGGGCGCGGCCTCGTCGCCTCGCACTACCCGGTGCTGCTCGAGGACGACGCCGACGACATCGTGCTGGTCAGCCACGTCGGCCGTCCCGATGAACGCCTGCATGAGCTGGGTCAGCACGAGGCGATGGTGATCGTCTACGGCCCCCAGGGCTACGTGTCGCCGGGGTGGTACGACGTGTCGCCCGCCGTGCCCACGTGGGACTTCGCGGTCGCGCACCTGTACGGCACCCCCGAGGTCCTCACCGACGACGAGAACCTCGCGGTGCTCGACCGTCTCGTGGCGTGGTTCGAGAGTCCGCTGCCCGACCCGTTCCTCATGCGCCGCACCCTCGAGAACACCGCGTACGCGGAGCGCATCGTGCACGGCACCGTCGGCTTCCGCCTGCGGGTGGAGCGCATCGAGGCGAAGGAGAAGATGAGCCAGGACAAGCCGGCCGAGGTGATCGCGAAGGTCATCGAGGCGCTGCGGCGCCCCGGTCCGTACGAGAATCCGGCGCTCGCCGATCGCATCGCCACCGTGAACGCCGCCGCACTCGCCGAGGGGAGCACCCGCGCATGACCGCCTTCGTGGGTGTGGCCGACATGGTGCGCTGGATCGCGCGCCGCGGGGCCGAGACGATCATGACCGAGATGGCCGACACGATCGAGGCCGACTTCCGCCGGTGGGAGTCGTTCGACAAGAGCGAGCGCGTCGCCAACCACACGCCCTTCGGCGTGATCGAGCTCATGCCGATCAGCGACCCCGACACCTACGCCTTCAAGTACGTCAACGGCCACCCCTTCAACCCGGGCCGCGGCTACCAGACCGTGACCGCATTCGGCGTGCTCGCCGACGTGCACAACGGCTACCCCGTGTTCCTCGCCGAGATGACGATGCTCACGGCGCTCCGCACCGCCGCCACCTCGGCGATGGTTGCTCGGCGCCTCGCGCGGCCCGACTCCACCACGATGGCGATGATCGGCGCCGGCAGTCAGGCCGAGTTCCAGGCGCTCGCCTTCCGCGGCGTGCTCGGCATCTCACGCCTGCGCATCTACGACGTCGACGCCGCGGCATCCGCCAAGTTCGTGCGCAATCTCGCCGCGCGGGGCTTCGACATCACGGTGTGCGACTCGGCCGCCGACGCCGCGCGCGGTGCCGACATCGTGACGACCTGCACGGCCGACAAGGCCGTCGCGCAGGTGCTGACCGACGCCGACGTCGCGCCCGGCATGCACATCAACACGATCGGCGGCGACTGCCCGGGCAAGACCGAGCTCGACCCGCGCATCCTCGATCGCGGCCCGGTGTTCGTCGAGTACACGCCGCAGACGCGCGTCGAGGGTGAGATTCAGAACGTCGCCCCTGACTTCCCCGTGACCGAGTTCTGGCGGGTGCTGACCGGCTCGGCCTTCGGCCGCACGTCGCCGGAGCAGGTGACGATCTTCGACTCGGTCGGCTTCGCCATCGAGGACTACTCGGCGCTCCGCCACCTGCGCGCCGACCTCGCCGCCGCCGGCCTCGGCACCGAGATCGACCTCGTCGCCGCCCCCGACGACCCGAAGGACCTCTTCGGGTTCGCCACCTCGCCCGTGCCGGTCGCCTGACCCGCACCCGCACAGCCGCACCCTCCCCGACGACCGCCGCCGACCCGCATCCGCGCCGCCACCCCCTCCGTGACCGGCGCCCGAGAGGAGCATCATGACCGACACCCTCACCCTGCGGGGCGTGCGCCCCTACGATGCCGGCGCCCCGGTCGACGTGGTCGTGCGCGACGGCCGGATCGCGGCGATCGCTCCGACCGGCACGGCCTCGCCAGTGGGGGAGGTCGTGGATGCCGACGGCCGGTACATCGGACCAGGGCTGTGGGACGCGCATGTGCACTTCACCCAGCACGTCATCCGCCGTCGCCGTCTCGACCTCACCGAGACGCACAGCGCCGCCGACGTGCTCGACATCGTGCGCCGGGCGCGCGCCGAGGGTGCTCCGCTCAGCGGCGGGATGCTGATGGGCTACGGGTTCCGCGACGGGCTCTGGCCGGTGCCCGCCTCGCTGGCCGCACTCGAAGCGACCGCGTCGGACATCCCCGTGGTGCTCGTCAGCGGCGACCTGCACTGCGGCTGGATGAACCGGGCGGCCGCCGCGAAGCTCGGCGTCGAGATCGATGAGACCGGTCTGCTGCGCGAGGGGCCGTGGATCGGCCTGCTGCACTCGCTCGACGAGGCGTCGCAGCTGCCGATGGACGCCTACGCCGATGCTGCGGCCGCCGCTGCCGCGCGGGGTGTCGTCGGCATCGTCGAGTACGAGAAGACCGACAACGTCGCGGAGTGGTCGGAGCGCACCGCCGCCGGGCTCACCACTCTGCGCACCGACATCGCCGTGTGGCCCGACCTGCTCGAGCAGGTCATCGCCGCGGGCATCCGCACCGGCGACGTCGTCGACGACGCCGGGCTCGTCACGTTCGGCCGTCTCAAGGTCGTCGTCGACGGCTCGCTCAACACCCGCACCGCCTGGTGCTGGGACCCCTACCCCGACCTCAACCCCGGGCATCCGCACGCCTGCGGCATGGAGAGCGTGCCCATCCCCGAACTGCGCCGGCTGCTCGAACGCGCCCGCGGCGCGGGCATCGAAGCCGCAGTGCACGCGATCGGCGACCGCGCCAACACCGCGGTGCTCGACACGTTCGCCGCACTCGACATGAAGGGCGTCATCGAGCACGCGCAGCTCGTGCGCGACGACGACTTCGCCCGCTTCGCGCAGCTCGGACTCATCGCCAGCGTGCAACCGGAGCACGCCATGGACGACCGCGATGTCGCCGACCACCACTGGGCGGGCCGCACCGGGCGCGCCTTCGCCTTCGGCTCGCTGCACCGCTCGGGCGCCGCCCTGCGCCTGGGCTCCGACGCGCCGGTCGCCCCGCTCGACCCGTGGATCTCGCTCAGCGCCGCGACCACGCGCAGCCGCGGAGACCGCGACGCCTGGCACCCCGAGCAGCGCCTGCCGCTCGACGTCGCGCTCGCGGCATCCGTGCGCACCGCCCTCGCCGTCGGGCAGCCGGCCGACCTCGTGCTCACCGACCGAGACCCGTACGCCAGCGACCGCGACGAGCTGCGGACGATGCCCGTCGCGGCCACCCTGCTCGGCGGCCGCTTCACCCACCGGGGGCTGTGATGGCCACGCTCACCTTCACGAACGCACGGGTGTTCACCGGCGAGGGCGAGACCGCGTTCGCCTCGGCGTTCCGCATCGTCGACGGGGTCGTCGACTGGGTCGGCGATGCCGCGGACGTGACAGATGCGGATGCCGTCGACCTCGACGGGCGCACGGTTCTGCCCGGTCTGATCGACAGTCACACGCATCCCGCGCTGCTGGCGGGCACAGCCGCGGCGGTCGAGTGCTTCCCGCCGGCGGTGCTCGGCGTCGACGACCTCGTGCGCGTGCTCGGCGCCCACGCCTCGACCGTCACGGGACCCGACGCGTGGGTGCTCGGGCGCGGCTTCGACGACACGAAATTCGCGGAGGGGCGGATGCCGACGGCCGCCGACCTCGACCGCATCGACACCGACCGGCCCGTGCTGGTCTGGCGCTGCGACGCGCACTCGGCGGTGTGCAACACCCGGGCGCTCGACCTCGCCGGCATCACCGCGGCCACGCCGGACCCCGACGGTGCGCGGTTCGAACGCGATGCCGACGGGCATCCGACCGGGGTGCTCACCGAGATCGCCGCCGTCGACGCGGTGGCCGCGTTCATCCCGCCGCCGAGCCGCGACGAGCAGATCGACGCGCTCGTCACGATCGCGGACGAGCTCGCCTCGCGCGGGATCGTGGCGGTGTGCGACCTGCTCTCGTCGCGCATCGAGCGTCCGGTCGACACGTTCCGGGCGGCGGCCGAGCGCGGTCTGCGCACGCGCGTCGCACTGTACCCGGGGTGGGACCCTGCCGCGCCGCTGGCCGACCTGAGCGACGACGACCGCACAGGGCCGATCCGTGTCGGGGGTGTGAAAGTGGTGCTCGACGGCGCCTACTCGAACCGCACCGCGTGGGTGCACGAGGCGTACCCCGGGTCGTGCGACCACGGTCTGCGCCTGGTCGACGACGCCGACGTGCGCGCCGCCGGAGACTGGGCGCGGCGCAACGGCGTGCAGCTCGCCGTGCACGCCATGGGCGACCGCGCGCTCGACCGGGTCGTCGAACTGTTCGAGAACGACGAGCCTTGGCTCGACGGCATCCCCTCGGTGCGCATCGAGCACGCGACGATCGTGAGCGACGCGTACCTGGCGCGGCTGCGCGCCGCCCGCATGTCGTTCGGTATCGCGACGCACACGGTGTTCTTCTTCGCCGAGTACGACGGGTACGAGAAGGCGCTGCGGGTGGAGCAGGTGCCGGACGCGTATCCCATCGCCCGTCTCTACGCGGGACTCGAACCCCTCGCCCTCTCCTCCGACCGCCCAGCCACCGCGTGGAGCGGCGCCGACGACGTGATGCTGTCGGTCGAGGCCGCCGTGCGCCGCCGCACCTACAACGGCATCGAGTTCGGGGCCGAGGCCGCGATCACGGTGCCCCAGGCGCTGCTGCTGTACACCTCGCGCGCCGCCGCGCTGTCGCCGCTCTCGGGAGTCGGACGCCTGGCGCCCGGGTACGACGGCAGCTTCGCGGTGCTGGAGCGCGACGTGTTCACCGTGCCCGCCGACGAGATCTCCGCGGTGCGGGTCGCCAAGACCTGGATCCGCGGCGAGCGCGTCTTCGCCCGCTGAGCGTTTCATGGTTTAGGTTGCTTTATTGGATCTTCCTAAAGTGATCTAAAGCCAGAAAAGAGTTCCATGGACAGCGCGCGCAATCCCTACACGCCCAACGCTGGTGCATCGCCCGAGATCGTCGTCGGGCGTGACGAGCAGACGAGAGCATTCCGAACCCTGCTCGGTCGGCTCAGTGCCGGACGGACGCACCAGTCCATGGTCATGGTGGGTCTGCGCGGGGTCGGTAAGACGGTGTTGCTCAACGAGTTCCGCGACATCGCCTACCAAGAGAACTGGGAGGTCATCGAGCACGAGGCGAGTAAGCACGACGATTCTCGCTTTCGCCAGACGATGGCCACGCTTCTTCGGGGAGCTCTGCTCAGACTCTCGCCGCGAGCGCGCTGGACTGACAGAGGTCATCGCGCCGCGTCCGTCATCACGGCCTTCTCGGTATCGATGGATCAGCAGGGGACGTGGTCGCTGGGATGGGACGTGGAGCCGTCTGAGGGGCTGGGTGACCACGGCGAACTCGGAATGGATCTCAGCGACGCGCTCGTCGCGCTCGGGGAGGCTGCGCAGGAACGGAAGCGCGGGGTCGCGATTCTGATCGATGAGGTGCAATTCCTCAGTGCTCGACAGTTGGAAGCTCTCATTCAAGCGATCCATAAGACGGTGCAGCGCAAGCTGCCGATCACCTTCGTCGGAGCTGGGCTGCCTCAGATCGCAGAGCTGGCCGGTGATGCCAAGTCCTATGCCGAACGACTGTTCCAGTTCCCGACGGTTGACTCGCTCAGCCCGGAGGATGCTCGCACCGCGCTCACCGACCCCGCCGCTGCCGAGTCGGTCGACTACGACGACGACGCGATCGATCTGGCCGTCGAGATCACGCGCGGGTATCCGTACTTCATTCAGGAACTCGGGTATCAGGTCTGGGAGATCGCCGAGCAGAACCCGATCAGCAGGGACGACGTCGAGCAGGCCCGCGAGGCATACGAGGCGAAACTCGACAGTTCCTTCTTCCGAGTCCGGTTGGATCGCGCGACGCCGTTGCAGTCCGCCTACATGAGGGCGATGGCCGAGCTCGGGCCCGAGCCGCAGAAGGCGGACGCGGTTGCCCGGGTCCTGGGCAGGGAGTCATCTCAGGTCGGTCCGACACGGGCTGAGCTGATCGACATGGGGTTGCTCTACACCCCGGAACACGGATACGCGGCGTTCACCGTCCCGGAGTTCGACAAGTTCATGCTGCGTGCCGTTCCGCAACTGATCATCCCCCCGATTCAGAAGCGCAAGAAGCGCGCCTGAGTCTGTCGAAGGGCCCACCCCGCGCCCCGTTCGGTGTGCGCAGCACCCATCGTCGACGGCATCCGCCCGCCGATAATCTCGCTCCCGTCGCACTTTCTGTCGGTCAAAGCACGTCATTCCGACAGAAACTGCGACCGGAAGGGGCGACGATGGGTGACGGGGAGTTCCGGCCGCTGGAGGGGGTGCGGGTCGTCGACTTCACGCGGCTGCTCGCGGGGCCGTACGCGACCATGACGCTCGCCGAGCTCGGCGCCGACGTGATCAAGGTCGAGCAACCGGGCATCGGCGACGAGACGCGCCACTGGGGTCCGCCGTTCGTACACGGGGCGAGCGCGTACTTCCATGCGATCAACCGGGGCAAGCGCAGCATCGCGCTCGACCTGACGAACGACGCCGAACGCGAGACCGCGCGGGCGCTGATCAGTACCGCGGATGTCGTCGTCGAGAGCTTCCGTCCCGGCGTCGCCGACCGGCTGGGCATCGGGGCGGATGCTCTGCGCGCGCAGTTCCCGCGGCTGGTTCACGCCTCGATCAGCGGCTTCTCGCCGCACGGCCCGCTCGCGGCCGAGCCCGGCACCGCGGTCACCGTCGAGGCGGAGTCCGGGCTCATGCACGTCACCGGCTACGAGGGTGCCGACCCGGTGCGGTCGGGCGTGGCCATGGTCGACATCGCGACCGGCATGTCGATGATCAACGGGGTGCTCGCGGCGCTGCTCGAACGGGAGCGCACGGGCATCGGTCGACGGCTCGAGTTCTCGTTGTTCGCCACCGCGCTGAGCTCGCTCGGCACGGTCATCGCGGCGACCTCGGCGGGCGGGCCTCCGTCGCGGCCGTGGGGGAGCGCGCATCCGTCGATCGTGCCGTACCGCGCGTTCGCCGCCTCCGATGGGCACGCCGTGCTGGGGGCGACGAACGATGCGATGTTCGCGCGGCTGGTGACGGCGCTCGATCTCGGCGAGACGCTGGGCGGCGGGCAGTGGGCGGGCAACCGTTCCCGCGTCGAGGGGCGCGACGAGCTCGAGAGCATCCTGGCGGCGCGGGTCGCGTCGCTGCCGCTCGACGCGGTCGTCGAACGCCTGCGGGCGGCGCGCGTGCTCGTGGCCCGGGTGCGCACCCCCGAGCAGGCGGCGCGTGGTCCGCAGGCCGAGGCGCTGGGCCTGATCGAGCATGACGACGGGGTGTCGGTGGCGCGCTCCGCTCTCGGCACGAACGGCACCACGCGCCTCGCCCGCGCCCCCGCGCTCGACGCCGACGGCCCCGCGCTGCGCGCCGAGCTGCGCCGCCTACCCCGCCCCTAACTCAGGACACTCGTCCCGACGCCCCACCCCACCCCTGCCCCCGCACTGACGCACAACTTCGGAGTGGCGGCCAGACACGCCGGAGGTGGATGCCCGGGGCCAGCGTGTCCCGACAGAACTCCGAACTTGTGTCGGGGCGGGCGGGGAGGACTCCGACGTTGTGCGGGGACGGGCGCGTGGCCGAGTGGCTCCGGTCCTGAGTTGTGGGCGATGGTGGGCGGGCGCCCCGGGCTAGGCGGCGCCGAGGAGGCGCACGCGGCAGGCGAGCTCGACGGCGAACCGCGCGTCGGGGTCGGCCAGGTCGATGCCGAGCAGTTCGCGGATGCGGCGCATGCGGTACCCCACCCCGTTCGGATGCAGGTTCAGCTCGCGCCCCGCGTGCACGAGCGACCCCTCGTGCGCGAGGTACACGAGCAGCGTGCGCACCGATTGCAGCGCCCGCTCCGCGCCGAGTTCGTCGAGCGGTCGCAGGATGTCGTGCAGCAACTCCCGGCTGATCGGCGACGCGTACACGTCGAGCAGCACGCGCCGCAGTCCGGTGACGTCGGTGAGCTCGACCCCGCCGAGGCGTCCGGCGGCGATGGCCGACTCGGCGGCGATGCGCGCTTCGGCTGCCGACTGCCGCAGTCCGAGGGCGCCGACCTGCGGCGTGCCGAGTCCGAGCGTGTAGGCCCAGTCGCCGCCGGCCAGCTCGCGGGCACGCTGCTGGATGCGCTCGGCGACTTCGCGCACGCGCCGCTGGTGGTCGCCGGCTCCGTGCTCCTCGGTGCACACCAGCATGAGGTCGTCCTGCAGGAAGGCGGCGTGCCACAGTTCGTCTCGCGCCTCGACGAGCTGCAGCGAGAACAGCTCGAGTGCGGGCTGCACGCTGCGCGGGGCGCGGGCGTCGGGGTCGCTCGGCTGCGTCGGCGAGAGCCACGCCACGACGTGCGATTGCGGCAGGGGCAGGCCGAGGCGCGCGGCCTGCGCGACGAACCCCTCGGCCCGGGTGGCGTCGGCGAGCACGAGCTCGACGAGCAGATCGGCGCGCGATTGCGTGGGGGCGTAGCGGTCGCGGCTCTGGCGTTGCGCGACGCGCGAGAGCAAGGAGGCGATGACGGGCAGCGAGACCTCGGTGGCCCCGTCGGTGCGCGCGGCGACGAGGCGTCCGATGAGCACCTCGCCGATGAAGACGGCGTCGGTGTCGCTCCACGTCACGGCGGGGTCGGGTTCGACGGTGAGGGGGATGCCGAGCGCCCCGCTCGCCACGGTCAGGATGCTCTCGGTGGTGCTCTCGGCGGATGCCGCGGCCTCGGTGGCGAGCGCGATGGCCTGCGCGCCCCGCATCATCGCCTCGGATGCTCCGCCCGAGATGGCCCGGTCGATGGTCTTCGCGAGCTCCGCTGCGCCGATGTCGACCGCCGAGAACACGGGCACGGCGCCGCGTTCCGCGAGCACCCGAGCGGTCTCGGCGAGGGTGAGCGGCGACGTGAAGACGAGCCCGGCGAGGCCGCGGGCGCTCGCCTGGCGGATGGCGACGTCGATGCGGAAGGGCGGGGGCTGCTCGTCTGCCGTGATGATCGCGAGGGTGCCGGCCGCGAGCCCGTCGAGCCGGTCGACGGCGGCGAGGTCGACGCGGTCGACGATCCGGTCGTCGACGGGGCCGGCGTGGCGCCGGAGGCCGAGCCGGTCGGCGTCGGCCACGAGGTCACGTAGTGCGTACTGTGCCATGAGCACAGTATCGCGGGAAACACTGGCAGGACGGAACATTGTCGTCATCCGGCGCCCTCCGTAACGTGAACGCATGGCCCAGACTTCCTCCGTCGCACGCTCCGCGTCGACGATCACCGAGATCACGGCAGACGACATCGCCGCCCTCGGCGTCGGCACCGCGATCTTCGGCACGGGCGGCGGCGGCGCCGTCTACACCTCGCAGCTCATGGTCGAGAACGCCCTGCGCGAGCACGGTCCGGTGCGTCTCGTCCAGGTCGACGACCTCGACCCCGACGACGTCGTCATCCTCATGTCGGGCATCGGCGCCCCGACCGTCGGCATCGAGATGCTCTCGGCCACGGGGCAGATCCACGCGCTGCTCGCCGAGGCCGAGCGCCTGCTCGGGCGCAAGGTCACGACGTTGATGGCGGCCGAGATCGGCGGCGGCAACGGTGTGCAGCCCATCGGCTGGGCGGCCCGCCTCGGACTCCAGGTGCTCGACGCCGACGGCATGGGCCGTGCTTTCCCCGACGCGGCGATGGTCGCCATGAACGTCGCGGGGGTGCCCTGCGCGTGGGCGGTGCAGAGCGACGTCGTCGGCAACATCTCGGTGATGAAGACCGTCGACCTGCACTGGCTCGAACGGCACGCGCGCGCACTGACCGTCGCGAGCGGCTCGATCTGCATCGGCGCGCACTACCCGATGACCGCCGACACCGTGAAGGGCGCGGTCATCGAGGGCACGGTGAGCGCCGCCATCCGCGTGGGGCACGCCCTGCTGTCGTCGTCCGACCCGGTGGGCGCGGTCGCCGCCGAGCTCGACGCCCGCGTGCTCATGACGGGCAAGATCTCCGACCTCGACCGCCGCACGGTCGGCGGCTTCGTGCGCGGGTCTGTCACCATCACCGGCACCGGCGCCGACCGGGGCCGCCTGCAGCGTCTCGAACTGCAGAACGAGAACCTGCTCGTGCTCGAAGACGGCGAGGTGCTGGTGAGCGTGCCCGACCTCATCACGATCATCGACGCCGAGACGGGGCATGCGATCACCACCGAGATGCTGCGCTTCGGTCAGCGGGTGTCGGTGCTCGCCTGGGCGTGCGACCCGATCTGGCGCACCGCGCGCGGGCTCGAGCTCGCCGGCCCGGCCGCCTTCGGCTACGACCTTCCCTACGTCCCCTTCGAAGGAGCGACACGATGACCGCGCGCGACCTCTCCATCGGCGTCGACGTCGGCGGCACCAACACCGACGCGGTCGTGCTCGACGGCGACGGACAGGTGCTCGCCTGGACCAAGCGGGCCACGACCGGCGACATCACGAGCGGCATCCGTGCCAGCATCCGCGACGTGCTCGCCACCATCGGCGACGACCGTTCCCGCGTCTCGCGCGTGATGCTCGGCACGACCCACGCCACGAACGCCATCGTGCAGCGGCGGCAGCTCGACCGGGTCGCGATGATCCGCCTGGGCGCGCCGGCCGCGACCGAGTACCCGCCGCTCACCGGGTGGCCCGACGACCTGGTGCGCATGGTGCTCGCCGGATCGGCCATGCTCGGCGGCGGCCACATGGTCGACGGCACTCCCATCTCGCCGCTCGACCGCGACGGCATCCTGCGCTTCGTCGACGAACTGGAGAGCTTCGACGCGATCGCCGTCGCCGGCATCTTCAGCCCCTCCTCGCCCGACCAGGAACTCGAGGTCGCCGACCTGCTGCGCGGTCACCTCGGCCAGGACGCCCGCGTGTTCCTCAGCCAGGACATCGGGCCCACCGGCCTGCTCGAACGCGAGAACGCCACGGTGCTGAACGCCGCGCTCTACAGCGTGGCCCGCTCGGTGACCGAGGCGCTCGTGACCGTCGTCGCCGAGGAGGGCCTCGACGCGACCACCTTCTTCGCCCAGAACGACGGCACCCTGATGTCGCTCGACTACGCCGCGCAGTACCCGGTGCTGACCATCGGCTCCGGCCCGGCGAACTCGATCCGCGGCGCCGCCTACCTGTCGGGTCACGACGACGCGATCGTGATCGACGTGGGCGGCACGACCTCCGACCTCGGCGTCGTGGTGGGCGGCTTCCCGCGGGAGTCGACGCTGCCGCGCGAGATCGGCGGGGTGCGCACGAACTTCCGGATGCCCGACATCCTCAGCGTCGGCATCGGCGGCGGCACGATCGTCGATGTCGCATCGGGCCGCGTGGGCCCCGACTCGGTCGGCTACCGCATCGACCCGGAGGGGCTGCTGTTCGGCGGCTCCACGCCGACGCTGACGGATGCCGCGGCGCTGAGCGGTCGGCCGGTGGCGGGCCGCACCCTCCCCGCGCTTCCCGCGGCGACCACCGAGGCGCTCGAACGGGCGCTCGCGGTCGTCGCCGACCGGCTCGAGGAGGCCGTCGAGCGGCTGTCGCTCGGCCGCATGGACATCCCGCTCGTCGTCGTCGGCGGTGGGGGGTTCCTCGTGCCGGACACGCTGGCGAGCGCCGGTCGCATCCTGCGCCCCGACCACGGCGGCGTCGCCAACGCGGTCGGTGCGGCGATCTCGCTCGCGGGCGGCCGGGCCGATCAGATGGCTCCGATGGGCGACCGCGACCGTGCGATCGCCGAAGCGTCGGAGGCCGCGATCGCGAAGGCAATCCAGGCCGGCGCCGACCCGCTGCAGGTGTCGGTCGTCGAAGTGCTCGAGACGCACGTGCCGTACACCACCCAGCCCACGGTCAACGTGACCGTCAAGGCCGCCGGTCCTCTCGCCCGGCTCTCCGCCGAAGTCCCCGTCCGCTGAACCCGACACACAGCACCACCCTCACCCGAATCCAGGAGATCGCTATGAAACGCAGTACCGCAGTACCCGTGGCCGCCGCTCTCTCCGTCCTCGCTCTGACGCTGACGTCGTGTGCGGGCTCGTCCGACTCGTCCACCCCCTCCGAGGGAGATTACGTCTCCGGCGGCACCTTCGTGACCGCCGTGGGCGACGACCCGGGCGACCTGAACCCGCTCAAGGCGGTCTCGCCCGACACGTTCGCCGTCGTGAGCCTCGCCTACGAGTCGTTGATCGCGGTGACCGCCGAGGGCGACCTCGTACCGTGGCTCGCCGAGAGCTGGGAGGAGACGGGCACCGAGGTCGTCTTCACGCTGAAGGACGGCATCACCTGCACCGACGGCTCCGAGTTCACGGCGCAGACCGTCGCCGACAACCTCAACTACAACGCCAACCCCGACAACGCCACGTTCTCGTACGGCTCCGTCATCGACGAGACCATCTCGGCGACGGCCGACGGCAACACCGTCACCGTGACCAGCACGGCCAACAACCCGTTCCTCGCGGTCAACGTCGGCACGATCATGCTGGTGTGCGACAAAGGCCTCGCCGACACGAGCATCCTGTCGGACTCCACCGACGGCACCGGCCTGTTCGGGCTGAGCGACATCAAGCCGGGCGACACGTACACGTTCACCAAGCGCGACGACTACACGTGGGGCCCCGACGACGTGACGAGCGAGACGGCGGGTCTCCCCGACACGATCCAGGCGCGCGTCGTCACCGACGAGAGCACCGCGGCGAACCTGCTGGTCTCGGGCGAGATCAACGCCGCGACCATCTCGGGCGCCGACCGCGCGCGCCTCGACGGTGCCGGCCTCACCCACACGGGTGTGCGCAACCCGGTCGGCATGATCCTCTTCAACGAGAAGGAGGGGCGTCCGTTCTCCGACCCGCTCGTTCGTGAGGCGCTGTCGATCGCGATCGACCGCGACGAGGTCGGCACGGTGATCGCCGACGGCGAGGCGCTGCCCTCCGAGTCGCTCGTCACCAAGAACCCCCTGCTCTGCGTGGCCGACGGCCCGAAGTGGGAGCTGCCCGACACCGACCTCGACCGTGCGGCCGAACTGCTCGACGAGGCCGGCTGGGTCGAGGGCTCCGACGGCACGCGCACGAAGGACGGGCAGCCGCTCACCATCAAGTTCGTCTACAACGCCCCCACCTCGACGCACGCCGCCGCGGCGGAGCTCGTCAAGGAGACGTGGGACGGTCTCGGCGTCACCACCGAGCTGTTCGCGAACGATGCGGCGGCGTGGTCGGAGCAGCTGTGGTCGACGTTCGACTGGGACACCGGCTGGGTGCAGGTCGCCCCGGGCGGTCCCGTGGTGCTGTCGACGTTCTTCGACGGTGCGACGCCCGACCAGGGTGGTCTGAACTTCATGTGGGTCGACAACCCCGAGTACTCGGCTCTCGCGGCCGAGGCGTCGAGCGCGACCCCCGAGGAGACCTGCGGCATCTGGCAGGACGCCGAGGCTGAACTGATCAACCGCTTCGACGTGTTCCCGGTGACCGACAACATCCTGCCGACCTACCAGTCGGGTGCCGTCTTCGAGCAGCCGAACTACATCCAGCCCACCTCGATCCGGATGCTCGGCTGACATGACGACGACTCCTCCTCCCGCGACCGCCGAGGTGGTCGACACGACCACGGCCGCCTTGGCGGCGCGGGTGGAGGAGCGCCGTCTGCGGCGCGGACTCTCGCCGCGCACCGCCTTCCTGCTGCGCCGCCTCGGCCGGCTGGTGATCTCGCTGGCCGTGGTGATCGTCGCCTCGTTCCTGCTCATGTACCTCGTGCCCGGGGACCCGGTGCGCGCGGCGCTCGGCCAGAGCGCCACCCCGCAACTCGTCGAGGCGACCCGCGCTCAGCTCGGACTCGACCGCCCGATGGGGGAGCAGTTCCTGCGCTTCATCGGAGGGCTCTTCACCGGCGACCTCGGCACCTCGGTGCGGTTGCAGCGGCCGGTCGCGGATGTTCTCGCGCAACGCTTCCCGACGACGCTGCTGCTCGCGGTGCTCGCCTTCGTGATCGCCGTGGTCGGAGCGCTCCCCGCGGGGATCGGCGCGGCGGTGCTCGCCCGCTCGGGTCGCCGCCGCGGCCTGTCGATGACGCTCTCGGCGGTGCTCGGCATCCTGATCGCCGTCCCCAGCTTTCTCGTGGCGGTCGGTCTCATCTCGCTGTTCGCCGTGCAGCTCGGCTGGCTCCCCGCCGCCGGCTGGGGCAAACCGGCCGATGCGGTGCTGCCGGTGATCGCGCTCGCGATCGGGCCGATGGCCTACCTGGTGCGCATCGTGCAGGTCGAGATGCTCGCGGTGCTCGACACGACCTACATGACCACGGCACGGGCGAAGCGGCTGCCGCGACGCCTGATGTACCTGCGCCACGCGCTGCCGAACATCGTCACGGCATCGCTCACGGTCGGCGGACTCATCCTCGCCGGTCTCACCGCGGCGACCGTGCTCATCGAGACGGTGTTCGCCATCCCCGGCCTCGGCACCATCATGGTCTCGTCGGTCGGCGCCAAGGACTACCCGATGGTGCAGGGCGTCGTCATCGTCTACGCGCTCATCGTGCTGGGCGTGAACCTCGTGGTCGACGTCATCCTGGCCACCATCGATCCCCGCTCGTCGATCACGGAGGGCTGACCCATGTCCGTGCGCAGGAAACTCCTCGCCCCCACGGCGATCACGGCCCTCGTCGGCAGTGCGCTGCTGATCTTCCTGGCCATCGCCGGGCCGATCGTGTGGGGTCCGGCGGCCGACACCACCGACGTCTCGTCACGTCTGCTCGGCGCGAGCGCCGCGCATCCGTTCGGTACGGACGAGCTGGGCCGCGACATCTTCGCGCGGGTACTCGTCGCGACGCGGCTCACGCTGCTGCTCACCCTCGGTGCCACGGCGATCGCTCTCGTCGGCGGCATCGTGTTCGGGCTCGTCGCCAGCATCCTGCCGAAGTACCCGCGGCGGTGGTTCACGGGACTGCTCGACATCCTGCTCGCCTTCCCCTGGCTGCTGATGGTGCTGTTCTTCACCGTCATCTGGGGCGCCACGGCGACCGGTGCGATGCTCGCGATCGGGTTCGCCGGCATCCCCTCGTTCGCGCGTCTGGTCTACAACCTGGCCTCGTCGATCTCGGGGCGCGACTACGTGCGCGCCGCCCGCGTCGTCGGCGTGGGTCCGGTCGGTGTCCTGCTGCGGCACGTGCTGCCGAACATCGCCAACCCCTTCTTCGTCAATGCGGCCGCGACGGCCAGCGTCACGCTGCTGTCGTTCGCCGGCCTGTCGTTCCTCGGGCTCGGGGTGCAGGCGCCCGCGTACGACTGGGGGCGCATGCTGCAGGAGGGCATCCTGCGCATCTACGTCAACCCGCTCGCCGCAGTCGGCCCCGGCATCGCCATCGTGCTCGCCGGGCTCGTCTTCACCCTGCTCAGCGAAGCGGCGGCCGGAGGCCGCGGTGCCGGGTTCCGCGCCGTCGCGGCCCGCGCGGTCGGCGGCGTCACGATCGCGTCGCGTCGGCGCGAGACCGTGCCGACGGCGACCGGGGGCGACGGAGACGTCGTGGCCGAGATCACCGACCTCCGCATCGCGTTCCCCACCGCAGACGGCGGCACGATCGAACGGGTGCGCGGCGTCGACCTGCGCGTGCGCACGGGCGAGATCGTCGGCATCGTGGGCGAGTCGGGATCGGGCAAGTCGCTCACCGCGATGGCGCTCGCCGGCCTGCTGGGCGATGACGCCCACATCAGCACCTCGGCGCACCGCTTCGACGACATCGACATGACGCGTCCGCTCACCGCAGCAGATCGCTCCCGGCTGGGGGTCGAGCTCGGCATGATCTTCCAAGACCCGCTGACCTCGCTCAACCCCGCGCTCACCATCGGGCGCCAACTGACCGAGGTTCCAGAGGTGCACATGGGCATGAAGCCGGCCCAGGCCCGCGCCCGTGCCGCCGACGCGCTCAGCGCCGTCGGGATCGCGGATGCTGCGGCGCGGCTGAAGCAGTACCCGCACGAGTTCTCGGGCGGCATGCGTCAGCGGGCCATGATCGGCATGGCGCTGACCGGGCGACCGAAGCTCATCGTCGCCGACGAGCCCACCACGGCGCTCGACGTGACCGTGCAGCGCCAGGTGATGGGAGTGCTGCACCGCGCGCAGGAGGAGACCGGAGCGGCGATCGTGTTCATCTCGCACGACATCGCGCTCGTCTCGGCGTTCTGCGACCGGGTCATCGTCATGAAGGACGGCCGCATGGTCGAGAGCCTCGCCGCCGACCGCATCCGCGATGACGCGCAGCACCCGTACACGAAGGCGCTGATCGCCTGCCTGCCCGACATGACCAGCGACCGCACGCGACCCCTGCCGGTCATCCCGCCCGAGCTCGTGCCCGAAGCGCTCGACGAGGCGACGCCGCAGGCCGATCCGCAGGATGCCCGCGAGGGCGCACTCGAGAAAGAGGTGCCGGTGTGAACGCGCTCGAGATCACGGACCTCGCCGTCCGCTACGGCCGCACCCGCGTCGTCGACCGGGTGAGCCTGTCGGTGCCGAAGGGACGCACCGTCGGACTCGTCGGCGAGTCGGGGTCGGGCAAGAGCACGATCGCGGCGGCCGCCGTCGGACTCGTGCGGCCCGAAGCGGGGTCGATCCGCGTCGACGGGGTGGAGGCGACCGGCGGGGGAGCAGCGGCCCGACGAGCACGTCGGCGCATGCAACTCGTGTTCCAGGATCCGTTCTCGGCCCTCGATCCGCTCATGCCCATCGGCGACTCCATCGCCGAGGCGCTGCGCGCCACCGGTCGCCGCTGGACCCGCGCCGAACGCGTCGCGCGGGTGCGGCAGCTGCTCGCCCAGGTGCACCTCGATCCCGATCGCGCCGGCGATCGCCCCGGCGCCTTCTCGGGTGGGCAGCGTCAGCGCATCACCATCGCGCGAGCGCTCGCCGGCGAGCCGTCGGTGCTCATCGCCGACGAGGTCACGAGCGCGCTCGACGTGTCGGTGCAGGGCGCGATCCTCAATCTGCTGCGCGAGGTGCAGCAGGAGCTCGGCCTCTCGATGCTCTTCATCTCGCACAACCTCGCCGTCGTGCGGTAC
Organism: uncultured Microbacterium sp.; assembly: GCF_963528945.1. Lineage (GTDB taxonomy): Bacteria > Actinomycetota > Actinomycetes > Actinomycetales > Microbacteriaceae > Microbacterium. Next base: position 393,731 of record NZ_CAURWX010000003.1, on the reverse strand, counting down.
ATCAGCGACGAGGTGTGCGTCATGCGCCATGGCAGTCTGGTGGAGGCCGGCCCCACCGAGGCACTTCTCGAGAACCCGGCCGACCCTTACACGCGGGACCTGCTCGACGCGGTGCCCGTGCTCGGCGAGAGGATGCGGTTCTGATGGGTGCGGGTGCGGGTGCGGATGCCGGTTCGGGGTTCGATGGCGGCTTCGGGGGCGAGGCGGAGGCGCTGCGCGCGCACCTGACCGCCGTGCGACGCGAGCTGCACGGCGCCGTGGAGATCGGACTCGACCTGCCGCAGACGCAGGCGATCCTGCTGCGCGAACTCGAGGCGCTCGGGCTCGAGATCACCACCGGCACCTCGCTGTCGTCGATCACCGCCGTGCTCCGCGGCGGGCGCCCCGGCCCCGTCGTGCTGCTGCGCGGCGACATGGACGGGCTGCCCATCGTGGAGGCATCCGGCCTCTCGTTCGCTTCGACCTCGGGCGCGATGCACGCGTGCGGGCACGATCTGCACATGGCCGGCCTGCTCGGCGCGGTGCGCCTGCTGGCCGCACGTCGCGACGATCTGCCCGGCACGGTCGTGTTCATGTTCCAGCCCGGCGAGGAGGGCCAGGCCGGCGGGCGCATCATGATCGAGGAGGGCGTGCTCGACGCCGCGGGTGCACGACCCGTCGCCGCCTACGCCCTGCATGTCGACAGCGCCACACCGCGGGGGCAGCTCGTCACCCGTGAGGGCGCGATGATGGCGAGCGCCAGCGCGCTGCGCCTCACGCTGCACGGCACGGGCGGGCACGCCGCCTTCCCGCAGCTCGGCGTCGACCCCGTGCCGGTCGCCGCGCAGCTGATCCTCGCGGTGCAGACCTTCGCCGCCCGTCGCCTCCCGGCGACCGATCAGGCCGTGATCTCGATCACGCGCCTCAGCAGCGACTCCGAGGCGAGCAACGTGCTGGCCGCGACCGTGTTCCTCGAGGCGAACATCCGCACCCTGTCGATGCAGACCCTCGACACGGTGCGCGAGCAGCTGCCGATCATGCTCGCCGGCATCGCCGAGGCGAACGGATGCCGGTTGGAGTCGGAGTTCATCGCCTCGTACCCGGTCACCTACAACGACCCCGCCGAGACGCGCGAGGTGCTGGCGGTGCTCGACGAGCTCGTGGGCGAGGATCGCGTGACGCGTCTCGCCGCCCCGTCGATGGCCTCGGAGGACTTCTCGTACGTGCTGCAGGAGGTGCCGGGCGCGCTCGTGTTCGTCGGCGCGGCGCCCGACTCCGGTCCGATGCCGCTGCACTCCGAGCACGCGATCTTCGACGACGAGGTGCTTCCGCTGCAGGCATCCGTGCTCGCCGAGCTCGCCTGGCGCCGCCTCGCCCGCGGCTGACCCCGGCGCCTCGGTGGCGGGACGCGAAAATATGCCGTGCGACCCTGGCTCCGCGCGCCATGCACAGGGCAAAGGTGTGTCTCTCCGACACATAGGCCCGCGATCCCCCGGCTGACAGGCTGGGTCGCACCCGGCGTCAGCGGAGATGCCGGTGGAAGGGAACGCACTCATGACCTCGGCATCCACCGCCTCGCGCGACGACGTTACGACCGGGAGGTCGCAGATCCGCACGATCGTCGCCTCCAGCGTCGTCGGCACCACCGTCGAGTGGTTCGACTTCTTCGCCTATTCGACGGCCGCCGCCCTCATCCTCAACAGCCTGTTCTTCCCCGACTACGACCCGCTCGTCGGCACCATCCTGGCGTTCGGCGGAATCGCGGTCGGCTACTTCGGGCGCCCGCTCGGATCCATCGTCTTCGGGCACTTCGGCGACCGGATCGGGCGCAAGCGGATGCTCGTCATCTCGCTCGTGCTCATGGGTATCGCGACCTTCCTCATCGGCCTCCTGCCGACGTACGCCGCGATCGGGGTGGCCGCGCCGATCCTGCTCATGGTGCTGCGGTTCGTGCAGGGCTTCGCCCTCGGCGGCGAGTGGGGCGGTGCGGTCCTGCTCGGCGTCGAGCACGCCGAGCCGCGCCGGCGCGCGTTCCTCGGCAGCTTCCCGCAGGTCGGCCTCGCCCTCGGCCTCACCCTGTCGACGCTGGTGTTCCTGCCGCTCGTCGCCCTGCCGGGTGACGCGTTCCAGACGTGGGGCTGGCGCGTGCCGTTCCTGATCAGCGCCGTGCTCGTGCTGGTCGGCCTGTTCATCCGGTTGAAGATCACCGAGACGCCCGAGTTCGAGAAGATGCGCGATGCGGGCAAGGCCGCACGCGTGCCGCTGTGGGAGACGCTCAAGACGCACCCCGGCCAGGTCATCCTCGCCGCGCTGAGCTTCGCCGTCATCGGCGCGGTCTTCTACATGCTGTTCACCTTCAGCCTCACCTACGGAACCCAGTTCGTCGGCCACACGCAGCCCGAGATGCTGACGATCGCGACGATCTGCTCGGTGTTGGCGCTCGGCGGTCTGCCCCTCGCGGGGCGGCTGGCCGACCGGTTCGGCGTCGCGACGGTGTTCGCGGCGGGAACGATCCTCTCGGTGCTCCTCGCGTTCCCCGCGTTCTGGCTGATCGACACCGGCAGCCTCGCCGCGGCCTACGTCGCGTACATCGCGACGACCATCGGGTTCTGCGCGACGTACGGCACCCTCGGCGTGCTGTACGCCCAGGCCTTCGACGTGCGCATCCGCTACACGGGCATGTCGCTCGCGCTGGGCATCGGCACGATCGCGGGGTCGGCGTTCGTGCCGATCATCTACCTCGAGCTGCTCGACGTGTTCGGCGGCTCGTGGGCCATCGCCCTCTACATGGTGGTCGCCGGGCTCGTCACCCTCGTGTCGGTCTCCCTGCTGCACCGCCTCACCCGCCGCTCGGCCCGCGCCTCGGCGTCGGCGACGGCATCCGTCCCGGAAGGATCCACCCGATGATCGACGACGCCACCCGCGCCCTGCTCGGCAGCCTCGGAGGGGTGAATGCCGCGCCCGGCTCCCTCGCCGGGGTGGTGGTGCTCGACGTGACGCGCGTCGTCGCCGGTCCGTACTGCTCGATGATCCTCGCCGACCTCGGCGCGACCGTCATCAAGGTCGAGAATCCCGACGACCCCGACTACACGCGCACCTTCCCGCCGATGCTGCCGCGCGACGGGGCCGAACCCCTCAGCGGATTCTTCGCACAGTACAACCGCAACAAGCTCGGCGTGACGCTCAACCTCAAGAGCCCGGGGGCCGCCGACGTGCTCGACCGGCTCGTGGAGCGCGCCGACGTGCTGGTCGAGAACTTCCGTCCCGGCACGATGGACCGCCTCGGTCACGGCTACGAGCGCCTGCGCACCGTCAATCCGAAGCTCGTCTACGCGGCGCTCAGCGGCTACGGACAGTCCGGCCCGTATCGTCTGCGGCCCGCGTACGACAACAGCGCCCAGGCGACCGGTGGGCTGTGGTCGATGAACGGCGACGCCGACGGCGCGCCCACCCGCGTCGGCACGATCATCGGCGACCTCGCCGCCAGCCTCTACGGCGTGATCGGGGTGCTTGCGGCGCTCCGCCACGCCGAGCAGACCGGCGAGGGGCAGCTCGTCGACATCTCGCAGCAGGACTCGGTGCTCACCCTCACCGAGAACGCCGTCGTGTCGTACACGGTCGACGGCATCGTGCCGAAGCCGCTCGGCAACCAGCATCCGTTCGTGCGCCCCTACGAGCTGTTTCCGTGCGCCGACGGCTTCGTGTTCTTCGGCGGCTACACCGACAAGTTCTGGCGCATCTCGTGCGAGACCTTCGGCAGCCAAGCCGACTGGGACGAGAACCCCGACCTGCACGCGATGGCCACCCGATTCGACGCCGAGGTCTACCAGGAGCGGGTCAAGCCGATGGTCGTGCGCTGGTTCGCCGACCGCACCAAGGCCGAGCTCGAGGCGCTCGCCGGCGACCTCGTGCCGCTCAGCGCGGTGAAGGACATCGGCGAGGTCGTCGAGGATCCGCAGATCGCGGCGCGCGGCATGATCGTCGACGCCGAGTACCCCGGCCACGGGTCGCTGCGCACCTTCGGGTCGCCCGTGAAGCTCGACCGCACGCCGCCGCGCACCGGCGGCCTCGCCCCCGACACGGGCGAGCACACCGACCGGGTGCTCGGCGACCTGCTCGGATATTCGGCCGACGAGGTCGAGGCGCTGCGGGCCGGCGGCACGATCTGATGGGCATCCGTCTCGACCGCGCCGGCGGCATCGGCGTCATCACGATCGACCGCCCCGAGAAGCTCAACGCCCTGACCCTCGCGATGTACGACGAGCTGGGTGCCGCCTTCGCCGAGGTGCGCGACGATCCGCGCATCGGTGTGGCCGTGCTGACCGGCGCGGGGGAGCGGGCGTTCTGCGTCGGCGCCGACCTGGGCGAGTCGATCCCCGCGCTCACCGAGGAACGCTTCGACATCAGCGAGTGGGATGCCGCGCACCAGAAGCACTCGACGCTCGAGAAGCCCGTGATCGCCGCGATCAACGGACTCTGCATGGGCGGGGGCTTCGAGATCATGCTGTCGACCGACATCCGTCTCGCCGCGGCCGATGCGCAGTTCGCGCTGCCCGAGACCGGGGTGGGGGTGGTGCCGGCGGGCGGCACGCTCGTGCGGCTGATCCGGCAGATCCCCTACGCCTTCGCGATGGACCTCATGCTGCGCGGCGACCGCATCGACGCCGACACCGCGCTGCGGTACGGGCTCGTGAACCGCGTGGTCGAGGCATCCGCCCTGCATGACGAGGCGCTCGCCGTCGCCGAACAGCTGCTGACCAAGAGCGCCACGGCCCTCGCGACCGTGAAGCGCGCGGTGCGGGCGCTCGCCGACCTGCCCGAGCCCGACGCCTTCCGTCTCGAAGCGGTGCTCGGCCAGCAGGCCTTCGCGAGCGACGACGCCCGCGAGGGACTCGCCGCCTTCGCCGAACGCCGCGCCCCCGCCTTCCCGTCGCGTGCCTGACGCCCCCGTCCCCTTCCCGCCCCCGTCCCCGTCCCCCGTCCCCGCCCTCCCGTCCGGTCCCCGGAGCGGGATCAATATGTCGGGTTCCAGGGCCCGGGAAGCTGACATATCGATCCCGCAGGCGAGAGGGGTGGGGTGGGTGGGGGAGCCGGGGGCTGGGTCAGGGCGTGGGGGGCTCGGAGGTGGGGCGCTCGTCGGTGCTCAGCACCCCCATGAGCAGCGAGTCGACCCACTCGCCGTCCCAGAAGAGCGTGTGGCGCTGGCGCCCCTCGTGCCGGAATCCGGCCTTCTCGTACGAGCGCACGGCACGCGGATTGAACGAGAACACGTCGAGCGACACCCGGTGCAGCCCGATCGACGTGAAGGCATGATCGAGCACCGCGGAGGTCGCCTCCGTGCCGTAACCCCGACCGGGTCGCCCCGGGAGCAGAGCGATGCGGAAGTTCATGGCCGCGTTCTCGTCGTCGAGTTCGTTCAGCACGATCTCGCCGAGGTAGTCGCCCGCGTCGGCGTCGAGGATGGCCCAGTCGGCGCGGTCCTCACGCGCACCGACCGCGGCAAGATGAGCCGCGACGGCCTCGCGGGTGAACGTTGCGGTGGTACCGGTCAGGCGCAGGGTCTCGGCGTCGGCGAGCCCGAGCATCACATCGTCGAGGAACGCGGGGCCGAGCGCGACCAGGCGCAGCCGCGGCGTGGTGAGCGTCGCGGGGAACGAGAGGGCGGAGACATCGACGCGAGGGTCCTGCATCCCTCCACGCTATCCCCCGTCCCCGCCCCCCGCCCCCCACCCCCGCCCCGCCCCACCCCCGCCTCGTGCGGGATCACTATGTCGGGTTCAACGGCCCTGGAAGCTGACATATCGATCCCGCATGCGGAAGGGTGGGGAGCGGGGCCTGGGGGCGTGGAGGAGACAGGCGAGTGGGGATCAGGGCGAGCGGTGCGTGCGGGGAGCGGGGGACACGGGGCGTGGGAGAGGAGAGGGTGGGACGGTGGTGAAACAGGAGCGGGAGAGTCCGGCGGTGCTCGTGCGCGAGGTCGTCGCGGCGGTGCGCGCCGAGCCGGGAGAGCGGATGCCCGCCCTCGCCGAGCTGCTCGCGGCGGCCGATGTCGCGGCGGCCGAGGTCGATGACGTGCTCGCCGCCGTGCGCGAGTCGCAGCAGCAGACCGCGCGGCTGCGTCGACGCACCGTCGAGCTCGAGGCCCTGTTCTCGACCGCGCGCGAGCTGGTGCGGCTGCAGGACGTGACCGATGTGCTGCGCCGCCTCGTCGAGCGGGCGCATGAGCTGATGGGCACCGACGTCACCTACCTGTCCGAGGTCGACAACCCGCGCGGCGACCTGCGCGTGCGGTACTCCGCGGGCACGGTGACGCCCGAGTTCCGCGACCTCGTCGTACCCGCCGGCTTCGGGCTCGCGAGCCTCGTCGCCGACTCCCGCGAACCGGTCTGGGTGCGGCAGTACGAGCGCATGGCGGATGCTCCGCACGACCCCGCCATCGACGGCGCAGTGGCGCGGGAAGGGCTCGTGTCGTTCCTCGGCGTGCCCCTCGCGGTCGGCGACGAGGTGCTCGGTGCCCTGTTCGCGTGCAACCGCTTCGCGCACGACTTCACCCCCGACCAGGTGCTGCTGCTCTCGGCGTTCGCCGACCATGCCGCGGCCGTGCTGCACAGCGCCCGGGTGCTCGCCGAGAGCGCGGCCGCCCGATCGCGGGCCGAGCAGGCCTATGCCGCGCTCGAGAGGCACGTCGCGGCGACGCAGGTCGTCAGCGGCATCCATGAGGAGCTCACCGCCGCGGTCGTCTCGGGCGCCACCCTGCTCGACCTGGTGACGACCGTGTCGGACCGGCTGGGCCGACGGGTACGCGCCGTCGACGATCAGGGCAGAGCGCTCGGCGCGGGTGCCGACGACCGCGCGGGTCTGCCGCGGCGGCGCCTGCTCACCGATGCCCTGCGCGAGAGTCGCGCGAGCGGCCACGCGGTCGAGGTCGTCGACGGCGACCGGGGGTGGCTCGTCGTGGCGATCCTCGGCGCCGACCGGGTGCTCGGCGGGATGGTGGCCGACGAACCGTCTGCGGTCGGTTCGGAGCCCTCCGATGACGTCGCCCGCCCCACGCTGGAGCGGGCCGCCCAGGTCGCCGCCCTGGTCTCGTTCCAACGCGAGGCGGTCTCGGCGATCCGTGCCGAACGGCGGGCGCGGCTGCTCGGGGCCCTGCTCGACGGTGCGGCCACGGCATCCGACCTGGTCGTCGAGAGTGCGGCCCCCCTCACCGCCGTCGCCGTCATCGACGTGCGCGGCCGGGAAGGGGCCTTGGTCGCGGCGGCGGATGCCGTGGGCGACGACGGACTCGTCGCGATGCGGGAGCAGGGACTCGTCGTGGCGTGGACGGCCGCCGACGCCGAGTGGCAGACCGAACGTGTGCGGCGGGCGCTGACCGAACGGTGGGACGACCCAGAGGTGACCGCCGTGGTCGGACCGGCCGTGACGGATGCGGCGTCGCTGCGTGCGTCGGTGGAGCGGGCAGGGCGTGATCTGCGGTTCCTCGCGCCGCTCGGCGTCCGCGGGTCGACCGTGCGTTCCGACGCATTCGCCCCGTACCACGTGCTCACCTCTGGCGAGCCCGACGCGGCGGCGCGCTTCGTCGACGAGGTGCTCGGGCCGGTGCGCGACTGGGACGAGCGCCGCGGCACCGCCCTGATCGACACGCTCGGCGCCTACTTCGACAACGGCGAGAGCCGACTGGCGGCGGCGACCGCGCTGCGGGTGCACACCAACACGGTGCAGCAGCGGCTCGATCGCATCTGGACGCTGCTCGACGGCGACCCGGCCGACGCCGAGTTCCGCTTCCGCCTGCACGCCGCCGTGCGCTTGGAGCGGCTGCGCCGGCACCTCCTCCGCTAGACCGGCATTCGCTGCAGGTCGCGCGGGTTTCGAGGCATCCGACCGTCGCGGGGCGCCCCCGTTCTGCAGGCGACACGCGCGACACGCCCGGCGACCCTAGCGGAACGGCGGCCTCGCGACCCCCGTGTGACGCAATCTGACGCCGGGTGTCTCCCTGTGTATCGGATGCTTCCGCCGCGGAAACCCGGTGGATAGCGTCGGAAGCCCGCCGACCGAGAGGACCCCCCGTGGCATCCGTTGGACACCCCCGCCGCCTCGCCGCCGCACTCGCCGCTGCCGTCGTCACCGCTCTGACCCTGACCGCCTGCGCCGCTGCGGCCCCCGCCGAATCGGGCGACAGCGGCGAACCGGTCGAGGGTGGCGATCTCGTCGTCGCGGTGCGGTCGGAGCCTCCGCAGCTCAACCCGCTCGTCGACCAGGTCGGCGGCGCGCACGTGCTCAGCCCGGTCGTCGACTCGCTCGTCTGGGACAACGGCGACGGCACGTACGGCACCTGGCTCGCCACCGACTGGGAGGTGTCGGACGACGCCCGCGTGTACACCTTCACGCTGCGCGACGACGTCACCTTCCACGACGGCACCCCGTTCGACGCCGAGGCCGTGAAGGCGAACTTCGACTACGTCGCCGACCCGGCGAACAAGTCCACCGGTTCGGTGGCGAAGCTCGGCCCGGTCGCCGAGGTGCTCGACGAGTACACCGTGCGGATCACGCTCGAGCAGCCGGAGTCGACGTTCCTCACGCTCATCGCCGCACCGTACTTCGGCATCGTCTCGCCGGTGCAGTTGCAGGACGACCCCGAGTCGCTCGCCTCGACCGTGGTGGGCACCGGTCCGTTCGTGTTCGACGAGTGGGTCAAGGGGCAGAGCCTCAGCTACGTCCGCAACGACGACTACGACTGGGGGCCGGAGGGCACTCACGAGGGTGCCGCCTACCTCGATAAGATCACGTACCGGTTCCTGCCCGAAGACCAGACGCGTTACAACGCGCTGCTCACGGGTGAGGCCGACATCGTCGACTACATCGCCCCCGAGTACGCCGACGAGGCGAAGGCCGACGAACGCTTCGAGTCGGACGAGGCCCTGCTGCCCGGCGTCGGGTTCTCGCTGCACCTCAACACGCGCACGGCGCCGTTCGACGACGTTCGCGTGCGGCAGGCGCTGCTCACCGGCATCGATCGCGAGGCCATCGTCGAGAGCGCCACGTTCGGCGCCTACCCGGTGCAGGAGTACCTGGCGTCGTCGACGCCCGACTTCAAGAAGGATCTCGAGAACACCATCGAGTTCGACGCGGATGCCGCCGGAGCCCTGCTCGACGAGGCCGGGTGGACCGGGACGGATGCCGAGGGCTACCGCACCCAGGGCGGGGAGCGCCTGACCACGACGGTGCCCTACGCCGACAACGACCAGCTCGCACAGCGCACGCTGGAGCAGGTGCAGATCGATGCGAAGGAGCTCGGGTTCGAGCTGGTGCTGCAGCCGGTGCCGGCGGCCGACTTCTCGCAGCGCCTCTACAGCGGCGAGTACGGCATCATGCCGTCGTTCCAGTCGGAGGCGACAGGCATGCAGCTCTGGCGTCTGTACGGCGGGGACAACGTCTCCGACGGCTCGACGATCGGTTCGAACGCGTCGTTCCTGGCGGATGCCGAGCTCGACGGCATCCTGGCTCAGGCTCGCGCCAGCGCCGACCCGGCCGCGCGCGCCGACTTCTACGGTCAGGCGCAGGAGCTGCTGCCCTCGCTCGCCCCGTCGATCCCGCTGTACTCGCGGGCGCGGGTCGTGGCGTGGCAGCCGACCGTGCACGGGGTGACCTGGGACCACGCCTGGCCCCAGCCCTACCTCTTCGACACCTACAAGAACTGACCCCCCGCCCCGGCGCCGGCACAACTTCGGAGTCCTGACCGGACACGCCGGGCCGAACCGCAATCGGCCCGGCGTGTGACCCCGGAACTCCGAAGTTGTGCCGCCCCGCCCCGCCCCACCCGCAGGAGAACGTCATGAGCCTCGCCGTCTGGAGGGTGCTGCGCCGTCTCGGCGTGAGCCTCGTCACCCTATGGGGGGCGGCGACCCTCACGTTCTTCGCGCTGCGGCTCGTGCCGGTCGACCCGGCGTTCGCCATTCTGGGGGCGGGGCAGCAACAGGTCGACATCAGCCCGGAGGTGCTCGCCGTCGTGCGGGCCGAGTACCACCTCGACGAACCGCTGATCGTGCAGTACCTCCTCTACCTGGGCCGCCTCGTGCGCGGCGACCTGGGCATGTCGTACGTGCAGGAGCAGCCGGTCGCGCCGCTGCTCGCCGCCCAGGCCGGACCCACGGTGGCCCTCGCGCTCGCCGCGATCGTGCTCGCGGTCGTGATCTCGCTCGTGGGTGGTGTGCTGACCGCCGGCCGTCGCTTGCCGAGTGCGATCTCGTCGGGCATCGAGCTGGTGCTCGCGTCGACCCCGGTGTTCTGGCTGGGCTTCGTGCTGATGCTCGTGTTCGCCGTGTGGTTGCGGGCACTGCCGATCCTCGACAGCGGCGACCTGCGCTCGCTCGTGCTCCCCGCCCTCACCCTCGCGCTCCCGACGGCGGCGCTGCTGCTGCAGGTGCTGCGGCAGTCGCTCGATGACGCGCTGGAGCAGCCGTTCATCCTCTCGGCCCGCGCCCGCGGCCTCGGGTCGCTCGCGGTCACCGTGGGTCACGCGCTGCGGCATGCCGCAGTGCCGTATCTCACGATGCTGGGGTTCTCGTTCGGCGCGCTCCTCGGCGGAGCCGCGATCACCGAGACCCTGTTCAGCCGCCCGGGACTCGGCCGGCTGCTGGTCGACTCGGTCGCCGCGCAGGACATCCCGGTCGTGATCGGCGTGGTGCTCGTCGCCACCGCCGTCTTCATCCTCGTCAACACGCTCGTCGACCTGTCGTACGGGCTGGTCGATCCGCGGGTCCGCGAGGCCGAGCGCGTGCCGACCGCGGGCGACGTCGTCGCCGCCGGCATCGCCGGGGAGCCGGATGCTCCGGCCGACGCATCCGCGTCTGCGCCCGGTGCCGCCCCGGCCAGGGCGTCCGCCGCCGCCCTGGCTGCGGACGCGTCCGCGTCCGTGTCCGGTGCCTCGAATGCGTCCGCCGCTGCTCCGATGCCGGAAGCATCCGCCTTGGAAGCATCCGCCTCGGAAGCATCCGCCTCGGAAGCGTCCGTCTCGGAAGCATCCGCCGTCGATTCCCCGGAGGTCTCCCGATGAGCGCCGGAGTCGTCGCCGAAGCCGTCACCGCCCGCACGCTCGGGCCCCGGCGACGGTGGACGCGGCTCGCCGCCGACCTCGGCACCGTGCTGTGCGCCCTCGTGCTCGTGCTGTTCGTCGTCGCGGCCGTGTGGCCGCAGCTGCTCACCGCGCAGGATCCGCTCGCCGCCGACCGGGCCCTGATCCTTTCGGCGCCGTCGGCGGGGCATCCGCTCGGCACCGATGAGATCGGACGCGACGTGTACGCCCGCATCGTCTTCGGGGCGCGCAGCTCGCTCGTGCTGGGCTTCGGCGCGGTGCTGATCTCGCTGGTGTTCGGCACGGTGTTCGGGCTGATCGCGGGCCTGTCGAACCGGGCCGTCTCCACGGTGACGCTGCGACTCACCGACATCGGGGCGGCGTTCCCCGAGCTCGTGCTCGCCATCCTCATCCTCGCCCTCTTCGGCGGCGGGCTAGCGACGGCGACCCTGGCTATCGGCATCGCGGGCATCCCCTATTACGTGCGCGTGGTGCGCGGCGAGGCGCTCCGCGTGCGGTCGTCGACGTACATCGAGGCGTCGCGGGGCATGGGCCTCTCGCGCACCCGCGTGCTCGCTCGGCACGTGCTGCCGAACGCGGTGCGCCCCGTCGTCGTGATCGCGACGATCGGTCTCGGCGGGGCGACGCTCGCCGGTGCCGCGTTGTCGTTCCTCGGGCTCGGCAGCCCTCCGCCCACGCCAGAGTGGGGATCGATGCTCTCGAACGCCCGCAACTTCCTGACGCTCGGGTGGTGGGCCGCCGTCTTCCCGGGGCTCGCCATCACCCTGTTCGTCATCAGCACGACCGTGCTCGGGCGACGGCTGCAGGCACGTCTGGAGGGACGAGGATGACCGCGCTGATCAGGGTCGAGGGCCTCCGGGTGTCGTTCGCGGGCCGCGCGGTCGTCGAGGGCGTCGGGTTCGAGCTCGCCGCCGGCGAGTGTGTGGCGCTCGTGGGAGAGTCCGGGTCGGGCAAATCGGTGAGCGCGCGCAGCCTGCTGGGCCTCGTCGGCACGGGATCGCGCGTGGAGGCGTCGGCACTCGAGATCGACGGCGCCGACGCGCGGCGGTTCACCGAGCGACGGTGGCGGAGCATCCGCGGGCGACGGATCGGCTACATTCTGCAGGATGCGCTGTCGTCGCTCGATCCCCTCCGCACGGTGGGGGCCGAGGTGCGCGAGGCGATCCGGGCGACCGGTGGACCGGGCGGCCGGGCGGGGCGCGAACGCGCGCTCGAGCTGCTGCGGCGCACGCACGTGCCCGACCCCGAGACCCGCATCGACGAGCGCCCCGCGCAGCTCTCGGGAGGTCAGCGGCAGCGTGCGCTCATCGCCACCGCGCTCGCCGGAGACCCCGCGGTGCTCATCGCCGACGAGCCCACGACCGCGCTCGACGTGTCGGTGCAGAAGCAGATCCTCGCGCTGTTCGCCGAGCTGAAGGCGCAGGGCATCGCGCTGCTGCTCATCAGCCACGACCTCGCCGTGGTGTCGCAGCTCGCCGACCGCGTCGTCGTGCTGCAGGGCGGAGCGGTGGTCGAAGCGGGCGAGACGGAGGTTGTGCTGTCGGCGCCCGAGCATCCGTACACCCGTTCCCTGATCGACGCCGCTCCGCGCTTCGAGGTGGGGGGTGGCCCGGAGGTGGCCCCTGCCCCTGCCTCTGCTGCGGCTCCTACCCCGGCCCCGCCCTCGCACAGCTTCGGAGTGGTGGACGGACACGCCGGGGTCGAGCATCCGTCACCCGGCGTGTCGGATGGCGACTCCGAAGTTGTGCGGGGGAGTGGGGTGGATGCGGGGGCGGATGCCTCCTCCGACGTTGTGCAGGGGAGGGGGGCGGATGCGGATGCAGGGGCGGTGGGCGAACACAGCGGCGACGTGGTGCTCGCGGCGGACGGCGTGGTCAAGGCGTTCCGGCTCGCGGGCGGCGGCGAGCGGGTGGCGGTGCGGGGCGTGTCGGTCGCGGTGCGCCGGGGCCGGTCTCTTGGCGTGGTGGGCGAGTCGGGGTCGGGCAAGACGACGATCGCCCGCATCCTCGCCGGGTTCGAGAGCGCGGATGCCGGCACCGTGCGCCGCGCGAGCGACGACCCCCGTGACGTGCAGTTCGTCTATCAAGACCCGGGGGCGTCGTTCGACCCCCGGTGGACCGCCGGTCGTCTGCTCGACGAAGCGGTGGGGCTGCGGCATCCGTCCCTCTCGCGCACGGGGCGCGGTGCGCGCGTGGCGGAGTGGCTGGAGCGGGTCGGCCTGCCCGCGTCGTTCGCCGACCGGCGGCCCTCGTCGCTCTCGGGCGGTCAGCGGCAGCGGCTCGGCATCGCCCGGGCGCTCGCGGTCGAACCCGCCGTGGTGATGCTCGACGAACCGGTGTCGGCGCTCGACGTCGCGGTGCAGAAGCAGATCCTCGACCTCATCGCGCGGCTGCAACGCGAGACCGGCGTGGCATACCTCTTCATCTCGCACGACCTCGGCGTGATCCAGAAGGTATGCGACGAGGTCGTGGTGCTGCAGAACGGCGAGGTTCGCGAACAGGGCCCGACATCGCGGGTGCTCCGTGCGCCCGAGCATCCGTACACCCGCTCGTTGATCGACGCGGTGCCCGCCCTCCCCACCCGCTGACCCGCGCGCTTCCCCGTGCCCCTTCCTGCCCGAGGGGTCGAGAATGGTCGCATCCGGGCCGGCCGATACGGCGTGTGTTGACCTCTCACGCAGGCGCCGCCCACGCACCCCTCACTCCGGGTCAGCGGAACGCGCGACTCAACCCGCTGCTGATCTGGGCGAGCTGGAAGAACAGCGACAGGCGGGCGAGCGGGCGAAGCATCCGTCCGAGCAGCGAACGCCTCACGGTCTGTATCGCTCGCGCGCCCCGCCTCCGGGCGCGGCCGCCCTTCCGGTCGCGCGAGTGGTCGGTATGAGGGCTGAGAACGACCATTCGTGCGACGGGAGCTGAGGGAAGGAGCCGTTCGTGCGACGGGAACGCGCGCGCGGGGCGGCGCGGGGTAAACCGGTTCTTGACGCCTCAGCGCGCCCGGGATACGCTGAGCGAACCGTTCTGACAGCGTTGTCATGTCGTGTGTCCCCGACAGGCCCGATGCCGGAGCATCCCCAGAGTTCCCGAGACTCTCACCCGAGGAGACACCCATGGCCCGCTCCGGCCTCCGCCGTCCGCGCACCGCCCCGTCCAAGTCGCGCGATCGCATCGCGTCGGCCACTCCCGACGGCACCGCACGCCGAGCGCACCCCCTCGCGCGGATGCTCCGGCGCACCGCCGCCCTCGCCCTCGCCGCGACCCTCGCCGCGCCGCTCGCCGCCCTCGCACCGGCCGCCCCCGCGAACGCCGCCCCGATCGTGAAGGCCGCGGCCTATGGCGCCCCCGACGACATCGCCGCCGACTACTACGCCGCGCTGCTGCGCCACACGCGCTGGGTGAACACGGTGTGGGATCCGGCGATCGGCGCCTACCAGTTCAAGGACTTCAACTTCGCCGTGGTGCTCGGCAACGCCGTGATCGTCACGCACGGCGAGTACGACGCCACGGTCACCGGAATCCCGAAGGAGCAGCTGAAGCAGCGCACGATCGACACGATCCGCTACTACGCCGCGAAGAACCGCTTCGTCGACCCGAACGGCACGTGGGGCAAGCGCCTCTTCTGGGACTCGACGTTCCAGTCGTACTTCCTCGACGCGGGCCGCGTGCTGTGGGATGACCTCGACGCCACGACGCAGAAGAACCTCGAGACGATCGCCGTCGGGCAGTCGGCCTACACCTCCGATCTGAACTACGGCAACGACCCGCTCTCGGGCTCGTGGACCGCCGACTGGCCCACCGGCAAGTACGAGGGCGACACCGCGCAGGAGGAGGCGGGCGTCTACACGCAGGCCCTCGCCCCCGGACTCGCCTGGGCGCCGGATCACGCCGACGCCGCGCGCTGGAACGAGCAGCTCGGCGACTGGGCGCGCAACGCCGCGGGGCAGCCGACCGCCGACCGCAACAACCCCGCGATCGTCGCCGGCAAGCCGGTATCGACGAACACGCTGCAGACGATCTACGACACCTACCTCGTCGAGAACCACGGGTCGTTCGGACCGCACTACCAGTCCGACATCTGGCGCTCCGGCGGCCGCAACGCGATCCAGTTCCTGCTGAACGACCAGCCGGTGCCCGAGTACCTGCGGCACCAGCCGAACTCGGCCGAACTCTGGAACGTCATCCAGATGGTCATGTCGAACCAGGGCGAGCCGTTCATGCCGATGGTCAACGACCGAGAGTACCTGTACGGGCGCGACGTGATCCCGATGGCGTTCCTCGGCCAGGTGCTGCGCGACCCTGATGCGGTGCGCGCCGAGGCGAACATGGCCGAGTCGCTCGAGGCGTACCAGTCGTACGCTCCCGTCGACCGCCTCGCGAAGTTCTCGGGTGAGCCGAAGTACGAGCCCGAGGCGCGGGCCGAGATCGCGATCTCGTACCTGCTGCACGTCGCCGCGGCCGAGTCGGAGGAGGGCCCGGTCGCCCCCACCCCGCAGGACGAGTTCTTCGCGCGGCTCGCGGGCGTGCGCGACTTCGGTGCGGGCCCCGGCCTCGTCGTGCAGCAGACGGCGGATGCCTGGGCGGCCGCCGCGAGCAAGAAGGGGTTCGTGAAGTTCCCGTGGGTGCCCGGACACGACTCGTGGCTGTTCGCTCTGTCGGGGGCGACGCCGTACCTGTACCCGAACACGGCCGCGACCGTCGACGACCGCCGCACGCAGACCTACACCGCGCCGCGCGACGGCTTCGAGGGCACGTCGTCGGTGTTTCGTCTCGGGCAGGAGTACGCCGGCCAGGTGACCCTGCCGACGGGGGCGGCGATCTACGCGTCGACCGGCGCCGGCTGGCAGGACGGCACGGTCTCGGTGCGCAACCTCGACATGGGCGGGTACAACGGCCTCGACGGCACACGCACGTACACGACGGCGGAGGGCTCGGCCACCGACACGCTTCCCGTCGTCATCCCGGCCGATCCGGCCGACGCGAGCGCCGCACGCATCGACGACCTCGCGTTCGACGCGACGACGGCGCGGTTCGTGCGCATCCAGGGGCAGCAGGGCAATGCGCGCTACGGCTACTCGCTGTACTCGCTGCACGCGTACGGTGCGGATGCCGAGGCGACCACCGACCTCGCCCGCGGGCGCACCGCGACCGCATCGAGCGAGGAGCCGACGCGTCCGGCATCCGCCGTCACCGACACCAGCCCGACGACCCGCTGGGCCGTCGCCGTCGGGGACCGCACGCGCGCCGACTCGTGGGTGCAGGTCGACCTCGGTGCCGAGAAGCGCGTGAGCGCGGTGCGCCTCGCGTGGGAGGCGAGCGCCGGTGAGCGCTACCTCGTGCAGACCTCGCTCGACGGGCAGACCTGGACGACGCAGACCGCGTACTCCGGCGGCGTCGACGCGAACGTCGCCCGCCTCGACACGGTCGCGCTCACGCCTCTGGGCGCCGCGGCCCCGTCGCCGGTCGAGGCGCGTTTCGTGCGCATGCAGGGAGTGCAGGGCGACCCGGCCTACGGGTACTCGCTCTACACGATGCGTGCGTTGACGGCTGCCGGAGTGGATGCCGCGGCGGGCAAGCCGGCCACCGCGTCGAGCTCCGACACCGGACGTGCGCCGTCGACCGTGACCGACAACGATCCGGCCTCGCGCTGGGCGGTGTCGCGCGCCGACCGCACTCGTGCCGACTCGTGGATCCAGGTCGACCTGGGCGCGCCCACCGCGATCGCCCAGGTGCAGCTCGGGTGGGAGGCCTCGGCCGGTCGCGAGTACCGCATCCAGGTGTCGGCCGACGGTCAGACCTGGCAGGATGCCGCGCACTTCCGCTACACCGGCGACCAGGTGACGACCACCGACGGCTCGTGGATCAACGTCGAGGGAACCGCGGGTTACGTCGTGCGCGGCGGGCAGGCGCCCATCACCGTGTCGACCGAGAAGCCGGGCATCAACGCCGTGCGGCTCGGCGGCGGCGCCGACCCCTTCCTCGTCGCGATGGTGCCCGGCGACGCGGCGGCGACGGCTGCGCAGGACGCGGTGGCGCAACCGACGGCCGACGGCCTGCTCGTCAGCTCGCTCGACGGCTACCTCGCGGCGTTCAACCTCAGCGGTGCCGACGTGACGACGACGGTCACCGTTCCGTACGCGGGCGACACGGTGTCGCTGTTCGACGGCGACCAGGTGCTGGGGGCGGATGCCTCGACGCTGACCGTCACGGTGCCCGCCGGTTCGGCAGCGGTGTTCGCCCCGCGCGCGACCGTGTCGACCGAGGCGGCTCGCGCCGCCGGGGCGACGGTCTCTGTGCTCGACGCCCGCACGGTGCACGCGGTGCCGAGCGACGGCGCGGCGCGCGCCGCAGCATCCGTCACGACGATCGACGTCACCAACGTCGAGACCGACGAGACCCGCGCGGTGCCCGTCGGGGGGATGGTCGTGGCAGGGGCGGCGACCTTCCGTGGCGCGACGCCGTTCCCGGTCGCCGACCTCGCGCTGAGCACGCTCACGTTCCCGGCATCCGTTCTGCCGGAGGGCATGACGTCGCCGGCCGCCGCGGTCGACGGCGACGACGCCACCTCGTGGACGCCTGGCCCCGACGGGCGGATGGTCGCCGACCTGGGCGCTGCCCGCGACATCGGCACGGTGATGACGCTGTGGGACGGAGCGGATGCTCCCGCCGCCACGGTGTCGGTCAGCGACGACGGCGTGACGTTCCGCGACGTCGGCACGCTGGAGGCCGGCGAGACGCACGGCGCGGTCGCGGTCGACCAGACCGCGCGGTACGTCGCCCTGTCGACGCGGTGGATGGCGGGCGACCCCGGTCTGCGGGCGTTGCGCGCCCTCGCGCCGGGAGCGGTCGACGATGCGGCGCCGGGTGCGATCACGGGTGAGCTCGGCGATCTCGTCGTCGGGCGGGCGGTCGACGCCGCGGTGACGGCCGAGGGAACTCCGACACCGGCGTACGCCGTGACCGCGGGTGCCCTGCCCGACGGGGTGACGCTCGACTCGGCGACGGGCGTGTTCGGCGGTGCGCCGACCGCGGCCGGGGAGTACGCGTTCACGATCACCGCCGACAACGGCGTGGGCGAGGCATCAACGCGCGCCTTCGCCGGCGAGGTCGCCGCAGTGCCGACCGATCCGGGTGAGAACCCCGGCGGCGGTGATGGCGGCGCGGGCGGAGGCTCGGGCGGCGCGGGTTCGGGCGGAGGCGCGGGTAGCGCGGGTGACGGCTCGGGCGCCGGCGATGGAGACGACCTCGCGACCACGGGCCTGGCCCTGGGCTGGTCGCTCGCGGCGGCCCTGGTGCTGCTCGCCGCGGGAGGCGTGATGGTCGCCCGGCGTCGTCGACTCGCCCTGCACGAGGACTGAGCAGCCCACTCACGCGTGAGGGGTCAGGACACGCCGTATGCGCCCGGGGGCGCGCGGCGTGTTCTGACCCCTCACGGGTCGTGCGGCGGCGGGCGTCAGGAAGACGCGTCCTCCGTGCCGTCCTCGGAGTGATCGGGCTCCTCGGGCGCGCCACCCGAGGCCGTGTCGGCTTCCTCGTCGGTGCCGGGCGTACCCTGGGGGTTCTGGGGATCGCTCATGTGCTTCTCCTTCCGTTGGCCCGCGACGTTACGTCAGCGGGGACGGAGGGGCCAGGGGCTTGACCCCTGACCTCGGGGCCGGAACACTCGGTCCTTTCGTGCTGAGGAGCTCTGGATGCCTGTTCGTGTGAGTGTGGTCGTACCCGTCTACAACCCGGGGGAACCGCTCGACGAGCTCATCGCCTCGCTCGCCGCGCAGACGATGCCGGCGTCCGACTTCGAGGTGCTGCTCTGCGACGACGGCTCCGACGAGGCCACCCGGCAGCAGCTGACGCGCATCGCGGCGGAGCATCCGAACGTCCGCGTGACCAACCTGCCGCACTCCGGATGGCCCGGGACCCCGCGCAATCACGGCATCGACACCGCCGAGGGCACGTACCTGCACTTCGTCGACCAAGACGATCGGCTCTTCCCGAAGGCGCTGCAGAGCCTGTGCGACTACGCCGACCGCCACGGGTCCGACGTCATCGTCGGCCGCGAGGTCGGCATCGGGCGCGACCTGCCGAAGGCGATCTTCGCGCGCAACGTGCCGCGGGCGAAACTCGGAAAGCATCCGCTGCTCGAAATGCTGACGCCGCACAAGATGTTCCGCACGGAGTTCCTGCGCGAGAACGGCATCCGTTTCCCCGCCGGTCGGGTGCGCCTCGAAGACCACCTGTTCGTGATGGAGGCGTACTTCGCCGCGCAGACGATCTCGATCCTCGCGAGCGTGCCCTGCTACGGCTGGGTGAAGCGCGAGGGGAGCGCGAGCTCGGCGCGCATCGACCCCGAGAGCTACTTCCCGCACCTGGAGGCTGTGCTCGATCTCGTCGAGGCGCACACCGAACCGGGGAAGCTGCGCGACCGGCTGCTGCGGCACTGGCTGCGCGGGAAGATCCTCAAGCGGCTCTCCGCCCGGCAGATGGCCCGGTACCCCGACGAGTACCGTCAGCGGCTGCTCGACGTCGTCACCCCGCTCGTCGAACGCCGGTTCGGCCCGGGGGTCGACGCCGGGCTCGCCTTCCCGAACCGGGTGCGGGTGGCGCTGCTGCGTGCGGGACGCCGCGACGACCTGCTGACTCTCGCCCGTCACGAGGTCGAGACGACCTGTCGCGCCGAACTCACGCGCGCGACGTGGACCCGCGGCGGTGGTCTGCAGCTCACGATCCGCACGCTCCTGACGCGCGACGGCGAGGATGCTCTCGTCTTCGGCCCGTCGCCGGACGACTCCTCCCGCCGGGTGTGGCGCGCCCCGGAGGCGTTCGTCGACCTCGGCCCCGCGGTGCTCGACGCCACGCGCGACCTCGATGCCGACCGTGTGGTGCTGTCGGCGCAGGACGACGGCGGGCCCGCGCGGCGTCGCCTGGCCGAGCAGCCCGCCCGCGACCTCGCGCCCGTGCGGGTCTCGATCGACCCGCTGCGGGTGTTCGACGCCGAGAGCACGGCGTCGGCCGTGCGACTGACCGTGCAGGTGCGCCGGGCCGGGTGGTCGTTCGACACGCCCCTCACGGCGGATGCCTCGGTGCTCGAAGCCGTGGGCCGCTCGCCGCTGCTGGCCGGTCGCCGCTGCCGGCTCGTGCTCGACGATGACGGCGCGGTCATGCTGCAGCGCGAGTACCCCGGTGGCGGCGTGCGCGACACCGCCGGTCGGGCCGTGCGCCGTCTGCGCAAGCGCCTCGCCTCGCGCGGCAAGTGAAGCGCGGCGCGGCTGGGGCTCAGACCTCCCAGCCGCGCATGCCGTGGATCGCGGCGGTCTTCGGGTACCGGCCGCCGCGGGACCCGATCTCGAACAGGTCGAGCATGAGGAACAGCGGGTAGTCGGGCGCCTGTGCGGTGTGGAAGACCACGCGGCCTTCGCAGCCGACGGTGGTGTGCCCGTCGCCCCACAGCACCGTCCAGGTGTGGGGGAGCCGGGGGTCGAACCCGAGCGGAATCTCGCTCATCTCGGCGCGCAGGCGGTCATCGCCGTGCGCCTTGATGCCGGTGCGCGCCGTCCATGCCCCGCCCGGTCGGGGCGCGTCGATTTCGAAGACGCAGATCTCACCGCTGTCGTTCGGGGACTCGTGCTCGGTGCCGACGAGCCACGCCGCGAGCATGCATCCGTCGTCTCCGCTCGCGCTGACGGTGAGGTCGATGCGCCCGCGCCGGGGAGCCCACAGCAGCCTGGTCGGCTGAGGCGTGCGCACGACCAGGCCGTCGGGCCGATGCCGGTGCGTGCCACGGGGTGATCCGACGGGGCCGCTGAACGAGCCGGTCTGCAGGTTCGATACGCGCAACGGAGCATCCTCCGGCCGCCAGTCGAGTTGATCCTCGTCGATGCGCAGCCGCAGCCCGTCCACTCCGGCGTCGTAGCGCGCGGCCGCCCGGTCGGGCGTGGTCCAGTGCGCCAGGTAGCCGGGCACCCACAGCGACGGGTCTGGCCCCTTGCGGAAGTCGTCGGACACATCGGGTGGGCGGGGCGGAGGCGCGGGGAGGGCGGCATCGTCGAGCACGCCGCCATTCTATTGTGTATCGCTACACAGCGCAGGTGTCGGCACGGGGACGCGGGGGCGCACGTTAGAGCAACGTGAGAGGTCGCGCGTCCGCCGCCGGGCGTCGATGCGCGCGGCATAGCGTGGACACGGTCCACCGGGCGGCCGTCCCCGCGGATGCCCGAGCCGGCGGCACCGTCCCCAGCGGTGGCCGGATGACCGGGCCGTCGTCCCCAGCGACGGTCGGCGCGGGTCCGCGTGCCTCGGCGATCGGACCCGCGCCTCCTCGGTGCCGAGGGTGCTCCGGCGCGCTCCGTCGCCAGATGGGTGCGCCCGCTCCCCCGTGATGCGGCGACTTCTCTCAGCCGACGCGTTAGCTCAACGTTGCCCGTCGTCCGGGCCCGCTCGCGGGCCGAAGTTCCTCCGTAACGTCGCTCTCGTCCCCCTCAAACCGACACGAGAGATTCATCATGACCGCCCTGCACCCCACCACCGATACCGGCACGGTCCGCATCCGCCAGACCGCGGCGCCCGCGACGCGCGTCCGCACGGCCCGGGCGTCAGGGCTCGTCGCGCGCAGCATCCGCGTGCTGTTCGTCACCCCTCGGCGCGATACGCGGCCAGACGTGTGCGGCCGTCGCGACGACGTGCGCGACCGTCGCGAGGCGCTGGGCGGGCGCATCGCCTACGGTGGCGCCGACCGCCACCTCCGGGTGTTCTGAGCGTCCACCCGTCACGACCGAGAGGCGTCCTCCCGGGTGCGCGGGGCGGGTCGGCGCAGTCCCGCCGCGAGCGCGTCGACGAGGGCCAGCAGGTCGCCCAGCGTCAGGGCAGCGCCCTCGTCGTATGCGGCGTCGTACTCGTGCGGCAGCATCCCGCTCGACACGCGTTGCCGATGCACGATCGCGTCGGCGCCCTCGGCGTCGATCGGGCTGTACGAGTAGCGTCGACCGATGGCGTCGACGGCCCCGAAGATGCGGGCGCCGATCGCGTGCCGCTCGACGAGGGCGGTCGCCCCACCGACGAGGTGGAGCAGCGCCAGCGCGCTCGGATAGTCGCCCCCGCATGCCGCGCCCCGAGCCCCGGGGGCCAGCAGGGCGATCGCGTCGATCGGACGGCGCACCTCGAGGAGGATCTTGCCGGCGACGTAGTCGCTGGAGGTGAGCGCCCACGCGTTCCCGGCGCGACGGGCCAGCCGCTGAGCATCGGCGAGGCTGTCGAGCGCGGCCGCCCGCTTGCCCAGGGCCCGCAGCGTCTGCCCCTCGCTCATGCGCAGTTCGGCGCGGAGCCAGTCGGGCGCACCCTCCGAGAGCGCCATGGCCTGGGCGGTGAGCCGTTCGGCTTCGTCGGGCTGACCGAACAGTGACCGACCGTAGGCGGCGTAGGCCAGCAGGCGGGCGAGGGAGAGGTCGTCACCGCCCTCGGTCGCCCGCTCGATACCGATGCGCACGTACTCGAACGCGGCCTCCGCGTCGCCTGACTGGTATACCAAGTTGACGCCGCCGACCAGCGCGCGGGCCTCGACAGCCGGGTCGCTCGGTCCGGGAAGCGCGAGGGCCCTGTCGAGCACGGCGCGGCCGTCGGCCAGCCACCCCCGCTTGAACCAGTGCCACGACTGCCCGGCCGCCAGGCGCAACGCCATGTCGCGATCGCCGGCCTCGATCGATCGCTCGGTCGCGAGCTGCAAGTCGGGCGCCAGCGAGTCGAGGAGCGTGTGCGTCGCGACCGCCGCATGCGTGTGCACCGCGGGTGCGAGTCCGTCGATCAGTCGCGCGAAATACGCGCGGTGCCGCATCCGCCACGCCTCGTCGCCGGAGGGCTGCACCGACGACCGCACGTGCGCCTTCATCGACTCGAGCAGGCGATACCGGCGGTGGCCGTCTTCGGTCTCATCGACCGCCACGAGCGACTTGCGTGCGAGCGACAGCGCCACCTCCCGCAGCGGTCGGTCGACGACGGTGCAGATGCTCTCGACGGCGTCGAGGGTGAACGGCCCCGCGAACCCTCCGAGCTCGACGAGCAGCGCGCTCTCGTCGGCGGGCAGGCTGTCGGTGCTCCACCGAATGGTGTTCTCGACGCTCGCATGCCGTCGATCGTCGGCACCGGCACCCGGAAGGCCCTCGCCGCGATCGAGGGCCGACACGAGCTCGTCGATGCTGAGCAGGTCGGTGCGGGCGGCTGCCAGCTCGAGTGCGAGCGGCAGCCCGTCGAGCAGCAGGCAGGCGCGGCGGATCGCGGCGTCGTCGGCGGAGGAAGGAGCAATGCCGCCGCGGGCCGATGTGGCACGTTCGCGGAACAGCTCCACGGCCTGCGGGGCCGCATCGCCGACGAGGCCGCCGATGCGGATGACGTATTCGCCGGCGATTCCGAGCGGCTCGCGCGAGGTGACGAGCACCGCGAGCCCCGCGCACGACGTGAGGAGGTCGAGCACGAGGGAGCGCGCCGCAGCGATCACGTGCTCGGCGTTGTCGAGGATGACGAGGGACGGACGTCCCTCGACGCGTGCCGCGATGCTCTCGATCGAGTGCTGCGCGGCGCCCAGGGCGTCGGCCGTCGCTGCCCGCACATCGCCGTCGACGGGGACGGCGGCGAGGTCCACCATCCACTGTTCGGCGTCGATCGATGTCGTCGCGCGTCGTGCGCTCTCGACGGCCAGGCGGGTCTTGCCCGCGCCACCCGGACCGACCAGCGAGACCAGCCGATGCGATGCCCGTGCCTCTTCGATGCGGCGCAGCTCGATCTGCCGACCCACGAGACCGGTCAGCGGCACGGGGACGTGGTGCCGGCGGATCGACGCCTCACCCGATGCGCCCGTCACCGACGCATCCTGGCGGAGGATGGCCTGCCGCAGCGTGCGGATGGCGGGGGAGGCGTCGAGGCCGGCGCTCTCGGCCAGCAGATCGGTGAGGCGGTCGATCACGGCGAGGGCTTCGGATGTGCGGCCCATCGATGCGTAAGCGCGCGCGAGGTGGGCGACGAGTCCCTCGTGCGAAGGGTCGTGCGCCAGCGTCTGCTCGAGCCGGGCGACCACGGTACGGGCCTCGCCGCGCTCGACGAGGAGCGGCGCCAGGTGTTCCCAGAGCGTGTGCAGCCGCGCCCGCAGTTCCTGCTGCTCGCGGACGGCGAAGGGGAACGCGGCGAGGTCTTCGAGGGGAGGGGCGGTCCACAGTGACAGGGCCTCGGTCCACCGGGCGGGGTCGGTGGAGGCATCCGCCGCCGCTTCGTCGACCAGCCGACGGAACCGCACCACGTCGACGTCGTCGGGCGCGACGTCGAGCGCGTACCCGCCGCGACCCCCGTGCAGCGCCGCACCGAGCGGGCCGGAGCGCAACCGCGAGACGTACACCCGGAGCGACCCGACGGCATTCGCCGGCGGGGCGTCCCACACGGCTTCGACGAGGCGTTCCGCCGGCACGGGGGTTCCCGCAGAGAGTGCCAGGCGGGCGACGATGGCGCTCGAGAGCCCCGCGCTGAGGTCGACGCGCGTGCCGTCGACCCGGGTGTCGAGCGGGCCGAACGCGTGCACCTCGCAGCGTGCGGTCATGACTCCTGCTCGCGTCGGTCGGCCTCCGGGCGGGCGGTGGATGCCCGGCGCACGAGTCGCCACTGGTCGGTGCCCGCGTCGGGATCGTCGGCGCCGAGGGCGAGCCGTGCCGCCCTGGCCCCTTGCGCGAACAGCGACTGGTGGATGCTGGTGAGGTCGGCCGTCGCCGCCTCGGCGGAGTCGTCGAAACCGCCGAGGGTGACCTGGTTCGGCGTGCCGAGTCCGGCGTCGCCGAGGGCGCGCAGGGCGCCGATGGCCTGTTGGTCGCTCATGGCGACGAGGCCGTCGACCCGGTGGCCGGCGGCGAGGAGGTCGGACACGGCAGCCGCGGCGTCGGCGCTGGTGTTGCGCGCGCAGACCGCGATGGGAACGGATGCCCAGTCGACACCGGCCGCGACGGCCGCGTCGCGGAACCCCGCGAGACGGTCGCGCGTGACGGGGAACGGCACGGTGTCGGGGTCGAGGCCGTGGTGCAGGCCGGCGTCGTGGGTGCGGTCGAGGGGGAACGAGACGATGGCGGGCGCGGCGGCGGATGCCCAGACGTCGGCCGCGAGGGCACGCGCGGCGCCGCGGTTCTCGATGCCGACGAGGGTGAAGCCGTCGGTGTCGGGGCCGCCGTGTATCACCGCGCGACGATGGGTGGCCCGGATGGCGTCGAGCACGGGATCGTCGGCGGTCGTGGTCCAGACGATGAACGCGTCGACGGCCGCTGCAGCGATGCGGTCGGGGTCGTCGGGGCTGCCGGTCACCGGGAGGAGGGTGAGACCGTAGCCGGCCGACGTGCATTCACCGGCGATACCGGCCACGAACCGGCTCGCCTGGGGGTCGTCGAAGACGTAGGTGAGACTCTCGCCGAGCACGAGGCCGAGCGTGCGCAGGGCACCGCGGCGCAAGTGCCGACCGCTCGGGTCCGGGCCACGGAAACCGAGTCGTTGGGCGGCGGCGTACACGCGTTCGCGAGTCGCTTCGGCGACGCGCGCAGGACGGTTGTAGGCGTACGACGCCGTCATCCGCGAGACCCCGGCGGCGGCGGCGACCTCGTCGAGGGTGATGCGTCGCTTCTCATCGCTCATACGGTCAGTATATGTGTAACGGTACACACATGTGTAGCGTTACACCATGCTCGCGACCGCCATCCCCGTCCGTCCTCTCGCGCCCTTCGTGGCCTTCGGTGCCTTCGGTGCCTTCTGGGGGATGTGGGGCGCCTCGCTGCCCCGCCTACGCGAGGCGGCGGGCCTCGACGACGCCCAGCTCGGAGTGGCGCTGCTGTTCGTCGGAGCCGGTGCGCTGCCCGCCATGCTGCTCGTCGGACGCGCGCTCGACCGGTGGGGACTCCGCCTCGCCGCGCCCCTGCTGCTCTCGCTCGGCCTCGCCGGCTGCGCTGTGGCCCTGACGGCGCACCTGGGGTTCGCGGCACTGTGCATCGGCATGGCGCTCGTCGGAGCCACGAGCGGCGCGACGGATGTCGCGATGAATGCGGTCGCCGGGCGGGCGGAACAGGCGCTCGCCCGACCCGTGATCACGCCCGCTCATGCCACCCTCTCGGGATTCGTCGTGGTCGGGAGCCTCGGCACCGGGGTGATGGGCGCGGCGGGCTCGCCCTTCGCCCTCCCCTTCGCGGTCGTGGCGCTCGCGACGCTGCTCGCCGCGGTCGTGGTCCTGCGGGCGCTTCCTGCGCACCCGTCGGCCGTCACATCGACCGCGGATCGCCCGCCGGACTCCGATTCCCTCGCCGGGCGGGGGATGCTGTCGCTCGCCGTCCTCCTCGGCCTCGGCATGCTCGGGGCCCTGGCCTTCGCCGGTGAGAACGCCCAGCAGTCCTGGAGCGCGGCGTTCCTCGAAGACGAACTCTCGGTCGCGCCCGGCGTGAGCGCGCTCGGCCCCGCCGTGTTCGCGGCCGTGGTCGCCGCGACCCGCTTCTCGATCTCGGGCCTCCCCGCACGGCACGCGCGCGCCGTCGTGGTCTGCGGGTCGCTCGTCGCCACCGCCGGGGCCGGGCTGTTGGCCGGCGCCCCGACCCTTCCTGTCGCCCTCGTGGCCCTGGCGCTCGCCGCCGCGGGCACCGCCGTGCTGTTCCCGACGCTGCTCGGCGTCGTGTCGCGGGCCGTTCCCGAGCACCGCCGCGGACGCACGACCTCGCTCGTCACGACCGTCGCCTACACGGGGTTCCTCGCCGGACCGCCCTTCGTCGGGCTGCTGGCCGACGCCGCCGGTCTGCGCGCCGCGATGATCGCCGTCGCAGGGCTGACGGCCGTGCTCGCGGGGCTCGCACCGTTCGTCCTGCGTCGATCCGGCCGGCTGGTCTTGACGCCGTCACGGTAGGGGTGAGCGTCGCGACAGCGCGTTCTGCCACGTTGCGCCGCACGTTGCACCGGCGTTGCAGTGTCGCGGAACACGTCTCGGCTGCGGACGCGGCTCCCTAGCGTCTCTTCCATGCCTCAGAAGAAACATCCACTCCGCACCCTGTCCTGGGTGCCCGTGACGCTGGCAGCGCTCGTGCTCGCGGGCTGCGCCAGCGCCCCATCCGATGGCAGTGCGTCTGCCCAGCCTCCCAGCGCGAACGACTCCGGCTCCGACAGCGCCGCGGCCGACGCGCCGACGGGCGACATCGACGCCCTGCTCGACATCGAGCGGGCGGGCGTCGCCGTGCTCGCCGATCAGTGGACCGGCAACGACTGCAGCGTCGAACTCGCGCTCAGTCCCGACGACCTCGTCTGCGCGGTCATCCTCGACGGCGCCGACCTCACCGCCTCGTACGACGAGCTCGGCGGCGGACTCGGCGGACTCGACGGCGACGCGGGCATGAACGTGCGCCTCGCGTTCGAGGACGCCCGTGACGCCGGTGCCGCCTGGGCCGAGTCCGGATGCGCCGACGCGCTGTCCGACGACTGCGCTGACGAGGCCGAGACGCTCATCTCGACGCTCCTCGCGCTCGACTCCGCGTTCGACGCCTGGGCGGCATGATGCGCACTCCCACTCCCCGCTACCGACGATCCACCGGAAAGGTCTTCATGACACCCCGTTCCCGCCCCCGCGCCCTCGCCGCCCTCACCGCGGCCGGCACGATCCTGTTCACCCTCGCCGCCGGGGGCAGCGCATCGGCCGACGACGCCGCGCCCCTCGCCGCACCCGACACCGGCGCGCCGTCGCTGATCGTCGAACTGCCGCAGCCCTCGCCGCGCGGTTGGTACACGGCCGAGGTGCCGATCACGCTCGCCGCCGCCGACATGGAGGGCCCCGTGACCGCCATCCACTGGTCGGTCGACGGCGGGCCGGCGACCGTCGTGAGCGGAGCATCCGCCACGGCCACCATCGCCACCGGCGGTGAGCACGTGTTCTCGGCGTTCGCCGTCGACGCGGCCGGCAACCGCTCGGGCACCCTGACCCGAGACGTGAACGTCGACCTCGCCGCGCCGTGGGTCGCAACGTTCTCGCAGCCGCAAGACGCGCAGTTCGATCTCGGCGAGCAGGTGGACCTCGGTTACATCTGCGACGACGACCTCTCGGGCGTCGACTCGTGCACCGACGAAGACCGCGTCGACGGGCGCCTCGACACCGCCACCGCGGGGCCGAAAGAGGTGCGCGTGCGCGCGGCCGACGTGGCCGGCAACGAGCAGACGATCTCGTACCGCTACACGGTGGTCGACGAGGCGACCCCGCCGACCGTGTCGGCGAGCGTCTCGGGCGCCCAGGGATCGAACGGTTGGTTCGCGGGCGACGCGACGGTGACGTTGACCGTTGCCGAGGCCGAGGGCGGGACGATCCTGCACTACCAGGTGCCCGGCGGGGAGCCGGTCTCCGTCGCCGGCACGGCTGCATCGTTCGACGTGACGTCCGACGGCGTGTTCGACATCGTCTACAGCGCCGAGGATGCAGAGGGCAATCGCAGTGCCGAGCAGACCATCACGGTGCGCCGCGACTCGGTCGCCCCGGTCATCGACATCAGCGCCGGCGCGGCCGCCCCGATCTTCGCGGCCGACGAGGTGCCGAACGGCGCCGTCGTGGCCCAGGGAGCCGAGTTCGCGCTGGACTACACCTGCAGCGACGAGCTGTCGGGTGTCGAGACCTGTGAGGGTGACATCCCCACCGGAACGCTGCTGCCGACCGACGACCTCGGGTACCACGAGATCCTCGTGACCTCGTCGGACGCCGCGGGCAACGAGTCGAGCGCGATCTTCGAATACACCGTCGAGGTGGTGGGCGAGCCCACCGATCCCGAAACGCCCGCCGAGCCCGGCACTCCGGCCCAGCCGGGTGGCCCGGCGGCCCCGTCCGGCTCGGGCGGCGCACCCTCGGGTGCGGCGGCTGCGCCACGTCCCGCTGCGGCCACGGTCGACGGTTGGCTCGCGAGCACCGGCGGGGCCGCCCCATGGGCGCTGACCATCGCTGCCGCGACCCTCGTCGGTGCGGGTGCTCTGGCGCTCGTCGCCCGTCGCCGCCTCGTCGACTGACGCCCCCACGGTCATCGCCGAACCCGCGGAGCGGGTCGTCCTCCCGGACGGCCCGCTCCGCGCTCGACGTTGCACGGACGTTGCAGCGGGAACGGGTGGCGCCCGGCATCCGACCGCGCTTCCTAATGTCGATCCCACACCACATCTCTCACGAAGGACTCCCATGCCCATGCCATCCCTCACCCGCCGCGTCGCGGCCGGGGCCGCGGCGGGTCTGCTGCTCGCGACGCTGGTCTGCGGCGGTACCGCGACCGCAGCCGAGCAGGACGCGGATCCGACGCCCGCCGCCTCGACCGACCCCACCACGGCTCCCGCTCCCGCGCCCGCTCCGGCGCCTGCGCCTGCTCCGGCGCCCGCTCCCGTACCCGCGGAACCGGCACCGACCGACCCCGTGCCCGCGCCACCCGCCCCGGTCACCCCGCCCGCGGCCAGCGAGCTGCCCGCTGCACCCGCCGACTCGCCCCGGTCCGCCGTGCCGGACGGCGCGGCGCCGACCGCCGACCACGGTGCGTCTCCGGCATCCGCAGCCGCCGCCGATCCCATCGCCGACCCGGCCGCTCCCGCTTCCGATCCGGCGGCGCTCGCCGCGGCCCCGACGGTGACGATCACCGCACCGGTCGCTCCCGCGTCGGGATGGTTCACCGGGCCCGTCAACCTCACGATCGACGCTGCCGACCCCGACGACGCCGTCGCGTCCGTCACGTATCGGATCGACGGCGGCCCCGCCGTCGAGACCCCGGGCGACACCGCCGTGGTGCAGCTGTTCGCCGAGGGGCGTCGCACGTTCACCGCGTGGGCCACGGACGCCGCCGGTAACGTCTCGGCGACGCAGACCCATCAGGTGCTCATCGACACGACGGGGCCCGTGGTCGACAGCTTCTCCAGCCCGCAGGACCGGTTCGTGCAGCGGGGCGGCATCCGCACCCACTTCACGTACGGCGCGCACGATGATCTCTCGGGCCTCGCGGGGCGATGCCGGGTCGACGGTCTCACGCCCGACGGCGACCTCGACAACAGCATCCTCGGCGAGCACTCGCTCGACATCGAATGCTTCGACAAGGCCGGCAACAGCAGCGTCACCGAATACCGCTGGACCGTCGTCGACGACACCACCCCGCCGCGCCTCAGCGCGAACGTCGTCGGGCGCACTCTGGGTTCTCCGGAGTGGTCGGTCGACGAGAACACCAGTGTGGTGCTTCGGCTCGACGACGAACTCGCCGAGCAGTCTCTCCTGCTCTTCCGTGTCGGAACAGCCGATTGGCAGCTCGAGCCCGGGCCGCAGACGACCGTCCCGATCACCGAAGACGGCGTGTTCGATGTCATCTACAACGGGTACGACGGCGTCGGCAACCTCAGCGGACCGCACACCCTCACCGTCCGCCGCGACACCGTGGCGCCCGAGGTAGCCCTCGCGGCATCCGATCAGGCGGGTGCACCGTTGGCCTC
Source organism: uncultured Microbacterium sp. (assembly GCF_963528945.1). Lineage (GTDB taxonomy): Bacteria > Actinomycetota > Actinomycetes > Actinomycetales > Microbacteriaceae > Microbacterium. The sequence goes on along the minus strand of NZ_CAURWX010000003.1, from coordinate 363,197 downwards.
CGGCGCAGCCGTGCCGCAGGGCGCCCCTGTGGTGCTCGACTACGACTGCACGGACGCGACGTCCGGGGTGACGTCGTGCGAGGCCGGCGTGGCGTCGGGCGGGCTGCTCGACACCACCACGCCCGGCTCGCACGAGGTGACGGTCACGGCCACGGATGTCGCCGGCCACCGCACCAGCTCCGTGTTCGCGTACTCGGTCGATGCCGTCGCCGGTCCGGCTGCTGCGCCCGCGCCGCCGACCGCTGCTGCTGCGGGCGTCGCTCGCGGCTCGGCTGCGACGCGGCCCGAGGTGCTGGCCGCCACGGGTGGCTCGTCGATGCTGCCGTGGGGTCTCGCCGCCGCGGTGCTGCTCGCGACCGGCTCGGTGCTCGCCGCAGGCCGGGTCCGCCGCCGTGTGACCGACTGACGAGCCTCGAACGGGGGGGGGGCGACGGCGCTTCGCGTCGCCGCCCCCCCTGCCGCGCGAGGATGGTCATCGCCAGACGAACGAGGAGAGCACCGATGTACGCGATGCAGTACCGGGTCGGATTCCCGACCGCGACCGACATGCAGACGATCCGCGACCGGGTCGCCGCGACGGGGAGCCGTATGGATGGATTCCCCGGTCTGGCGTTCAAGGCCTTCCTGATGCGGGAGGTCGCGCAGGGCGCCCCGCGCAACGAATACGCGCCCTTCTACGTGTGGGACCACATCGACGGCATGCGGGCGTTCTGCTGGGGTGAGCTCGGGTACTCCGCGATCGTGCGTGACTTCGGGCGGCAACCCATCCAGGACTGGACGGGCATCGCACTCGTGCGCGGGCCGCACGACTTCGCCGCGGCCCGCAGCCTCACGATGCGCACGGTCGTCCTGCCCGATGGCATCGCCCCGGCCGACGGCATCCCGGCCGCGACGAACGAATTCCTCCCCGGCGCCGACACCGACACCGTCGCGCGCGTCGCCGCGGTCGACATGGCGACGTGGCACGTGATCCTCGTCGAGCTCAGCACCCGCGCGGTCGGCTCGGCCCCCGCCGACGTGATCGAGTACGAGGTGCTGCGCGTCTCCACGGGCCGCGAGGTGGCGGGCGCGGATTGAGCGACGGCGCGGCGGGCGGTGCCGCCCAGTGGGCTACGGGGTGGCGGCAGGCTGTGCCGCTCCGCGGGCTACGGGGTGGCGGCGACAGCGCGCCGCGCCACGCCCCGCAGCGCGTCGAGCACCCGCCGGACGGATGCGCGGGCCACGGCTTCCGGTCGTGCGAGCGCGTCGACGTGACGCACGAGGGGTGCGCCGTCGAGCGGACGCAGCACGAGTCCGTCGGTGGCGAGCGACGCGGCGGTGATGCGGGGCATGACGGCGATCGCGGCGCCCGTGCGCACCACCTGGGCGGCGACCGAGAACTCGTTGATCCGGTGCGCGATGCGCGGGGCGTGGCCGGCGAGGGCCCCGATGTGCTGCAGCACCCCGGCGAGGGGGAAGCCCTCGTGCACCGAGACCCAACGCTCGTCGCGCAGCTGATCGGGAGAGATCGAGGGCTGCGTGGCGAGGGGGTGCGCGGCGGGCAGGGCGATGTCCAGCGGCTCCACGAGCAGGGGCACGACCACGTGCCGTTCGCGAGGCCACTCCGGGTCGTGCGGCAGGCGATGCGCGATCACCAGGTCGTGGTCGGCGGTGAGTCCGGGGAAGCGGTCCTGCGCGACGTCGGCGTCGACGAGAGTCACGGAGGCACTCCCGTCGAGCTCCGCGAGCAGCGGGCCGAAAAGGGCGAGGCCGGCGCTGTGGAAGGCGGCGACGCTCACCGGATGCTCCGGCTCGTCGAGGAACGTCGAGACGGCCTCGCGCGCCTCGACCAGGGCCTGCTCGACTCGGGCCGAGGCGGTGGCGAGCGTCTGCCCGGCGGCGGTCAGCACGAGTCGCCTGCCCTGCTTGGTCGTCAGCGGCACCGCCACCTGAGCCTGCAGCGCCGCGAGCTGTTGCGACACCGCAGACGGGCTCACGTGCAGGGCGGCGGCGACCGCCGTCACGCTGCCGCGGTCGCCGAGTTCGCGCAGCAGGGCGAGGCGCGCGGCATCCATGAAGCTCTCCTGAAACGTCGAGTGAGAAGGTGGCCGTTGTTCTAATCTGTTCGTCTCGCCACACTACAACGGTGCCCTCCCTCCACCACCGCGAACGCGCGATCGATCTGCTGCTCCTCGCCGTCGCGGCGGTGTGGGGCGCGAGCTTCCTCGCGGCGAAGGACCTCGCGGCCGAGACGGGGGTGGCGTCGGCGGTCGCGCTGCGGTTCCTCATCGCCACGGCGGCGCTCGGCATCCTGTGCCTGATTCGCCGCGTACGTCTGCCGCGGGGCCGCGGGCTTGCGATCGCCGCCCTGCTCGGCTGCTCGCAGGCGACCGTGATCGGGCTCGAGACGGCGGGTGTGCACCTCACCTCGGCGACGAACGCGGGGGTGCTCATCAGCCTGTCGCTCGTGCTCACCCCGGTTCTCGACGGGCTCGCAGCCCCGCGCTGGCTGCCGCGGGCCTACTTCGTCGCCGCGGTCGCCGCCGTGGTCGGCACGCTGCTGCTGGTCTCGCAGGGCGGCCTGCGCACCCCGACCCTCGGCGACCTGCTGGTGATCGCCGCCGCAGTGGTCCGGGCGGTGCACGTCACGGCCAGCGCGCGACTCACGCGCGGTCGCGGTGACGGGCCGTGGGGGATCGTGCTGGTGCAGCTGTCGGTGTGCGCGGTGCTCTCGTGCCTCGTCGCCGGGCCAGAGCTCCCCGCCGCCGTCGGCAGCCTGAGTGCGGCCGGATGGGTCGACACCCTGTTCCTCGGCCTGCTCTGCTCGGTCTTCGCGTTCGTCGTGCAGCTGTGGGCGGTGCAGCGCACCTCGGCCTCGCGTGCGAGCATCCTGATGGGCACCGAACCCGTCTGGGCGCTGGCGTTCGGGGTGCTCGTGGCCGGGGAGGCGATCGGCCTGCTCGGCGTCGTCGGCGCGGTGACGATCCTGCTCGCCGCATTCGCGGGCCAGGCCGTCGAGCGGCGCCACCGCCGGGCGATCGACGCGGAGACGGGGGCGGCAGCATCCGCTCCCGCCCCCGTTCCACCCGCCGTGCCGACGGGATGATCCGTCACGACCGCCTGTCGCGCCCCTCGTTCCGTGCATCCGCATCCGGGTGCGTGTCGTCGTCGTTCTCGATACGGATGCGGCGACCCTCCTCGATGTCCTTCCGCTCCTTCTCCTCGCGCTTCTCCATCTGCCGCGTGTCGCGGGGCGGCAGCTGGATGTCGCGCTCCGCAGCGATCCCCGACTGCAGCTGACGCCCGCGCTCGAGTTCGGCGTCGAACTCCGCCCCGAACAGCAGGGCGAGATTCGCGATCCACAGCCAGAGCAGGAACACGATGATGCCGGCCATCGAGCCGTAGGTGCGCTCGTAGTTCGAGAAGTTCGCGACGTAGAGCACGAAGCCCGCGGTGGCGATGGCGAGCACGACGATGGCCACGAGCGCGCCGACGCTGATCCAGCGGAACTTCGGCTGCTTGGCGTTGGGGGTGGCGTAGTACAGCATCGCCAGCAGGAACACGACGACGAACAGCAGCAGCGGCCACTTGGCGATGCTCCACGCGATCTGCAGGCCCTCGCCCACCCCGAGGGTGTCGCCGAGCGCCGACACGACGTCGCCCGAGAGCACGAGCACGATGGCGACGATCGTCAGCGAGACGACCGTGATGAGCGTGACGACGAGCTGCATGGGGCGCAGCTTCCAGAACGGACGCCCTTCCTCGATCTCGTAGATGCGGTTCATGACCCGGCTGAACGCGCCGACGTAGCCGGAGGCCGACCACAGCGCCAGCAGGATGCCGGAGACGAGCGCGAGGCCCGCACCGGGTGCCTTCGAGATCTGCTCGATGGGACCGCGCAATGCCTCGGCGGTCTCGGGCGGGGCGACGTCTCCGATGATGCCCAGCACGGCGTCGGCCGCGGCACCGCCCTGCCCGACCACGCCCAGCAGCGAGAAGACGGCGATCAGGGCGGGGAAGATCGACAGCACCGCGTAGTAGGTGAGGCCGGCGGCGCCGTCCATGCACTGGTCGGCGGAGAACTCGCGGATGCTCTTGACGAGCACGTACTTCCACGATCGCTTCTGCAGGTCGGTGGGGTTGTCGGGCTTGTCCTCGTGCTCGGGCGACGGTGCGGACTTCGACCCGCTCCGCTCAGCGGCGGTCTTCGACATGGTTCCTCCTCGACGTGGCGGCGAGCGTTGCGCTGCTCGCGAGGGTTCAGTCGTACGGGCAGGTCGCCGCACCTGGCACGGGGGTTGCGCGAACGGGGCGGGAGGGGGATGCTGTCCCCTCCCGCCCGGTTCGCTGTGCTCGTCGGTGCGCGCTCTGTTGTCAGCGGTCAGCCCGTCGTCAGCGACGCGTGAGCCGCGACTCCTCCGGCTTCCGGGCATCCGTCGCCGCCGGTTTCCGGTGGAGCGTCTCGGGAAGCACGGCGATGCCGATGAGTCCGATGATGCTGAGTCCCACGAGGTAGGCCGCGACCAGCCACGGCGTGCCCCCTGCCACCTGGACGAGCGCGGTCGCGACCAGGGGGGCCGTGCCGCCGACCAGGGCCGCGGGGATCTCACGCGAGATCGCGATACCGCTCCACCGCATGCGGGTCGGGAACAGCTCGGCGAGCATCGCCGCGCTGACGCCGATGGTCGCGCCCTGCACGATCGCGAGACCGAGGATCAGGCCGAGCGCGACCAGCACCGAGTTCTCGGTCTGGAACAGCAGGAACATCGGGAACGCGAAGACGATCGCGAAGATCGCCGCCCCGAGCAGCACGGGCTTGCGGCCGATGCGGTCGGCCAGGCGGCCGAAGGCGAGGGTCGCCGGGATGGTGAGCAGCTCGGCGACGATGAGGCCGATGAGGGCGTGCGTGGGGTTCACCGTGAGGGTGCCCGTCGTGTACGAGATCGAGAACGTCTGCACGATGTAGACCCACGGCAGGGCGAACACGAACAGGGCCATGCCGGCGAGCAGGGTGCGCCAGTGCGACCGCACGGCGGCGGCCAGCGGTGCGCGGGTGACCTCGCCCTCGCGCTCGGCCGCCTCGAACGCCGCGGTCTCCTTCACCCGCAGGCGGAAGTAGAGCGCGAAGGCGACGATCACGATGCTGGCGATGAACGGGATGCGCCAGCCCCACGCGCGGAAGGCGTCGGCGGGCAGCAGGCTGATGAGGGCGAACGTCGCGGTGGCGAGCGCCATGCCGAGGTAGACGGATGCGCCGGGGAACCCCGCCACGAACGCGCGGTTGCGCGTGTCGGACGATTCGCTCGCCATCGTCATCGCGCCGGCGAATTCGGCACCGGCGCCCGCGCCCTGGAAGAGACGCAGCACGATGAGCAGGATGGGCGCCCAGATGCCGATGGTCTCGGCGGTGGGCAGGAATCCGATCAGGGTCGTGGCCGTGCCCATCATGAGCAGCGTTGCGAGCAGCGTGCCCTTGCGTCCGATGCGGTCGCCGAAGTGCGCGAACACGAGGCCGCCGATCGGGCGCGCGCCGAAGCCCACCGCGAACGTCGCGAAGGCGCCGAGCAGGCCGGCGAAGTCACCGCCGCCGGGGAAGAAGAGCGGCGCGAAGACGAGCGCCGATGCGAGACCGTACAGCGTGAAGTCGTACCACTCGATGATCGTGCCGACCGAGCTGCCGATCACCGCGCGGCGCCGTTGCGCGCGGGCGTCCAGTCCGGGGCGATCGATGTCGTCGGCGATGTCGATGTCCATGGCACTCCTGTGTGTCGAGGTCGTGGCGCGGTGATGTCCGCCGCGCGGGCCTCGTCCAGAGTAGGAACGCCGGAGCGGGGGCAGCATGTGCGCACGGCACATGGTGCGCATCGCCGAGTGGATGCAGCGCCCATCGCGCAGCGGGCGGCCCGACCCGAGCCCTCGACTCAGCGATCGCGGAAGTAGGCGTGCATGCGTGTGCGCGAGACCGACGAGACCGCGATCGCCGCCCCGGTCGGCGCGGCGAGCAGGGTGCCGAGTGCCACGACCAGGGCGGAGGCGGGGTCGAGCGCGGCGGAGGGCGTCGCCACCGTTACGCCCACGGCCGAGACGACGAGCGCTCCCACGGCGGCGCACGCCGACCAGGCCAGGGTCTCGAGGGTGATCTGCGCCACCTGAGCGCGCAACGCGACGCCGACCGACCGGGCGGCCGCGAGTTCGAGGCGCCGCCGGCGCACGGCGACGAAGCCGGCGACACCCGCCGCGGCGATGACGGCGAGGGGGAGGAAGGCCGTGGGGCGGTCGCGGAACCGCGCGTCGGCATCGAAGTGCGCGCCGAGCGTCGGGTTGAGCTGGCCGATCGTCGGCGGACTCTCGGCGGTCGCTCCGGCGGAGAGCACCGAGGAGGCGACGATCGCCCGCACCGCGTCGGACTCCGGCCAGATCAGCACGCGGCACTGGTCGAACGCCCCTCGTGGCGGCACCGACAGGACGACGGAGTACCCGAGTCCGGCCGTGCGCCCGTCATCCGGATAGGAGAAGACGCCGCTCACCTCCGCCGCTCCGGTGCCCGTGCGCAGGGTCGACCCGGTCGTCAGCGACAGGGTCTCGGCGAGTTCGGCCGAGACGAACACCCCATCGCTCCCGGCATCCGCGGTGTCGTCGTGGGGCTCGCGTTCGCGTGGTGCGCCTTCGTGCGGTGCGCCCTGCGACGCGCTGTCCGTTCCTCCGGTCGTGCGCAGCAGCGCGACCGCCCCCGGGGTCGCGTCGAAGGTGGGCAGTTCGATCCCGGGGGTGCGCAGGGGCAGAAGCGGAGCATCCGTCTGCCGCATCGCTCCCGCCGCACGCACGTTCGGGACATCGGTCATTCCCTCGCAGCGTGCCCCGTCGACCCCTCCGGGGCTCTCGACCACGAGCGTCGCCGCACCCGACGCGAGGTAGCGCGCAGCGGCGCGCTGCACGGCGTCGATCGCGAGCGCATCCGCGACGAGCGCCGATGCCGCGAGCACGCCGCAGATCAGCGCTAACGTCCACGCGCGGGTGGTGCCCGAACGCAGATTGCGCATCGCTTCAGAGACGATCACCGCGTCGCCTCCCGGTCGGTCTCCGCGACCTTCTCCGACGGCGACGGCATGAAGTCTCCGAGGTCGAGCACGGTCGAGCACGAGTCCCGCGTGGCCGGATCGTGGGTCGCGATGACGACGATGCAGCCCCGGTCTCTCAGCTGTGCGAGCACCCCGTTCACCGTCTCGGCGGTGCGCCGATCGAGTTGCGCGGTCGGCTCGTCGACGAGCAGCAGATCGGGGCCGCTGGCCACGGCCCGCGCGAGCATGAGGCGCTGCGCCTCGCCACCCGAGAGTCGACGGAACTGCTCCTTCTCCACCCCGGCGAGTCCGAAGTCGCGCAGCAGGGCACGCGCCTCCTCGTCGGCGTCGCGCCGACTCCACCCGGCGGCGAGCAGGGGGAGGGTCGCATGGTCGAGCGCGGTGCGTCGTGGCACCCCGAACGGATTCTGGAAGACCCAGGCGATCGTCAGATCGGCCGGCCGCTCGATGCGTCCCTCGGTCGGGTGCGCGTCGCCCGCGATCAGACCGAGCAGGGTGCTCTTCCCCGCGCCCGACGGCCCGACGATCGCGCAACTGCGACCCTCGACCAGGGTGGTGGTGAGGCCGGAGAACAGCGGGCGTTCCGAGGAGAAGCGATGGCCGACGTCCTCGAGCGTCACGCGCACGGCTCTCCGCTCGCGTCGGCGCGGGGAGCGTCGGTTGTCGTCGGCTCGTCGTCGAAGCGCACGAGCGTGGAGCCGAGATCGGTGCTCACCAGATCGCCGACGACGACGGTGCCGCGATCCGCGACGCACACGCGCCCGTCGTCGGTGTCGCGCAGGAACGACGGAGGGATGCGGGCGACGCGGATGCTCTCGCTCAGGCGGACAGTGCCGCTGAGCACCACGTCGTCCGGGGCGAGTGCATAGGCGCGGAACGTCGCGGTCGCCATGAGGGCGCCCCAGGTGGCGGCATCCACCGCTCCGGAGGAGTCGACGGATGCGGTCACGCCGTCGACCGTGAGGGTGCGGGCGGCGTCGGGCAGCGCGGCGGGCGTCGTGCCCACGCGCAGGGCGAGCAGGGAGGGCGGCAGAGCGGCCAGAACGGTGCCGGGCTCGATGTCTTCGCCGACCGCGGTCGGGCAGTCGATCACCGCCACCTCGGCGGCGGGAAGCCAGACGAGCGACGCCGGGTCGAGGGTCTCGACGAGGGGCGCGTCGGCGACGGCCGCGCGGCGCAGGTCGTTGTAGAAGCGGATGGTCTGGGCGCCGACCACCCCGTCGACGCTGCCGGTGAAACCGAGGGCCGCGAACGCCTGCTGCACTTCGCGCACGTCGGCGCCGCGGTCGCCCGCCGCCAGCGGGCGCGTCAACGGTTGCGCGGTGGAGAGCGCCACGACCGGCAGGCGGTCGACGAGGAATGCCGCCTGCCCGGAGCGCAGGGCGGCACCGGGGGAGCAGGCGCTCCTCGTCAGCACGCCCTGGGTTCGCGCGACGATACCGGGGGAGGGCTGCAGGGTCGCGGTCAGGTCGACCGTGCGGGCGTCGTCGAACTGCTCGTACGGGATGCTCAGCGACTCCACGGGTCGTGCCTGCGCGAGTTCCTGCGGCACGGCGGCGTGAGCGATCGCCCAGGCACCCCCGGCGGCCGCGGCGGCGAGGATCACGACGGCCGTCGCAGCGAGCGCGAACCGCCGACGGGGTTCGCGGGCGGGGGCCCTGTTCACGGTGCAGTGGCGCCGATGTCGTCGAGCAGCCCGAGCGGGTCGTCGACGCAGGAGCGCACCTCGCTCGCGTCCCAGTCCAGGCCCGTGTAAGCGTCGAGGTCGCGACGGTACTCCGCCGCCGTGTAGGCCGCGCCCACGATCCCGGCATCCTTCAGGCAATCGACCACGATGGTCGCCTCGTCCTTCTGCTCCGGGTTGCGACGGATCTGCTCGTAGAGCATCGCGACCGAGCCGACGGAGCGGGCTTCGCACGTCGGGACGGCGTCGCCCGCGATCTGCGATTCGCTGAGACCGCCGTCGTCTTCGATGGTGAAGCCGCCGTCGGGTTCGAGCTGCACGGTGAGTCCCAGGTCTTCGAGGCAGCGGGCGAAGTCTCCCCGTATCTGGGTGTACTCCGCATCGGTGATCTCTTCGTCCGCCAGGATCGCCCGTTGCGCGTCGGTGGCGTTCTCGGAGGTGTACACGGTCGTGAACCAGTCGGCCCAGGGGCCGTCGAACGCCGGCACCTCACCGTCGAACGACGCCTCGGGCGCGGGCACGGCCGTCGAGGCGGTCGTCGCCCCCACGGCCGTGCAGCCGACGACGAGGGCTCCGATCAGGGCGAGCCCCGCGAGGGCGGGCAGGGTCCTCGTCATCGGTATCCGATCACACCGGGTTGAACGCGTGACATCACTCTCCTTCATGAGCGGACCGCAAGCTCCGCATCGAATGACGGAGGCGTGCTCGAATGAGGACGGTAGCAGCGCCTCTGGGGACAGCGCACGTATATGGTGATATGCCGTAGCGTGGCCGCATGAGCGTCGCCACCACCGCCCGCACCGCCCTCGAGGTCGCCGATTGGAGGCGCCGGGTCTTCGCGCTGTACGACGCCGTGCGGCGGGCGCCCGATCCCGAAGAGGCGCACGAGCTGTGGCGCATCGAGCGCGACGCGCTGATGGCGGCGCACCCCGCGACACCCCTGCTGCCGGCCGACCGTGAGGCGTTCGCGGGGCTTCCCCTCGCCGCCTACGATCCCGCCTGGCGGTTCGAGCTGCCGATCCTCGACGCCGAACCGGCGGACTTCGAGTTCGCCACCGGTACCGACGGTGTCGTCGCGTTCACGCGCATCGGGCGCGTCGAGGTTCCCGATGCCGGATCGCTGGACGTGTGGCGGCTGACGTCGTACGGCGGCGGGTTGTTCGTGCCGGTGCGCGATGCCCTGGCCGGGCGGCCGGGCGGCACCTACGGCGGCGGACGCTACCTGCTCGACACCGTGAAGGGTGCCGATCTCGGTTCGGATGCCGTGGATGGCACGATCGTGCTCGATTTCAACTTCGCCTACAACCCGTCGTGCGCGTACGACCCGGCCTGGGCCTGCCCGCTCGCCCCCGCCGGCAACGTGCTCCCGGTCGAGGTGCCCGTCGGCGAGCTCTACGGCTGAGCCGCGCAGAGATCCTCGAGCAGCGAGTACTCGCCGAGATCGGAATCTCCGGGGAAGGCCTCCGGCATCAGAGTGTCGACGTCGACGGAACGCTCGTCGAGCGATCCCGGCTCTCCGACCTGCATGAACAGGCGCACGTAGTCGAACCCTCGCGGTTCTGCGTCGCAGAGTGCTGTCACCACGGCGCGGAGATCATCGGTCGTGGCGGTGGTGGCGTTCGGGATCGAAACGACGAGGTCGAGGTCCGACGAGAAGCCGTTCAGGTGCGAACCGACCGTCGCGTCCGACCCGGGGATGGCGGCCTCGATGTTCTCCTCGACCCCGTCGTGCGACGATCCGCCCAGCTGATCGATGAACGCATTGCACCCCGCAAGCAGGGGAACCAGGCCCAGGCATCCGAGGGCCAGGATGGTCGCGGCGCGGCTGCTCGATCTCATGGCACCACTCTAGGGAGCATCCGTCGTCCGGCGAGGCGTACTCGGCGGTCGCAGACGGTTCGGTGAAGACCGAACGGTTCGCCGTCGAGAATGGAGGAATGGAGAGAACGAAGTCCGTCGACCTGCCCGTCCTGTACTTCGGCACACCAGTGGCATTGATCACCACTGTCGACCCGAACGGGTCGTCGAACATCAGCCCGATCTCGTCGGCGTGGGCGCTCGGCGATCGTTACATGCTTGGGCTGGGTGCCGAGGGGCAGGCGCTCGCGAATCTGCGACATGTCGGCGAACTCGTCATCAACCTTCCGTCCTCTGACCTCGCGGCGGCAGTCGAGGCGATCGCGCCGACGACCGGACGCACGCCGGTTCCCGCGGAGAAGCGGCCCGCATACCGTCACGAGCCCGACAAGTGGAGCGTGGGCGGGTTCACGAAGGTCGCCTCGGTCGACGTCCTCCCTCCACGTATCGGTGAGTGCCCCGTGCAGATCGAAGCGCGAGTGGTGCAGCTCGTCGATATCGACGGCGGGAGTGCGGTCGCCGTCGAAGCCGAGGTCGTTCGCGTCCACGCGTTCGAGGGCATCCTCAAAGTCACCGAGTCCGATCGCATCGACACCGAGAAGTGGAACCCGCTGTACTACAGCTTCCGGCACTACTTCGCGCAGGGCGCGCGCGTCGGCGCCAACTTCCGGGCCCCGCTGCTCGATCAACCCATCGTCGTCGCGTGATTGTCGAGCCCGGCTCGGTGTCGCGGCTCGGAGCGGCGCTGAGCAATCCGGCCCGCGTCGCGATGTGCCTCGCACTCTTGGATGGGCGGGCCTGGACCGCGGGAGAGTTGGCCCGCACGGCGGGGGTGGCGCGCTCGACGGCATCCGAGCACCTGACCACGCTCCTCGAGGTCGGGCTCATCACGATGCGCTCGCAGGGCCGTCACGCGTATATCTCGCTCGCCTCGCCGGACGCGGCGCATCTCATCGAAGCGGCCACCGCCTACGCGGGAACCCCCGCTCCCGTGACCTCGCTGCACGCGGCGGCGCAGCGAGACGATCTCGCGCACGCCCGCACCTGCTACGACCACCTCGCAGGCGTCCTGGGCGTGGCGCTGCTCGATGCGCTGACAACCGGAGGGCATTTGTCGGACTCGCTCGAGGTGACGGCGAGCGGGCGGATGCTCTTCGAGCGGGTCACGGGCGCTGCGGCCCTCGAACAGCGGGGTCGCCGTCCTCTCGTGCGCACCTGCCTGGATTGGACGGAGCGCCGCCCGCATCTCTCGGGGCACCTGGGGGCCGAACTGCTCCGCGCGTCGACGCGCAACGGCTGGGTCGTTCCGCGCGCGCATACCCGTGCGGTGTCGGTGACCGCGGAGGGATGGGATGCGTTCGCCGCACTGTTCGGTGTGGCGGAGGTGCGGGTGCCGGGCTCCCGGATCGAACCGTCGCCCGCGCGCTGACTCTCGTCAGGCGACCGCGGGACCCTCACTCATCGACCCCGACGAGCCGCGCAGCAGACGCCGCCGCACGATCCCTCCCAGCCAGGTGAGTGCCGTTCCCGAGGAGGCGTCGAACTCCGCCGCGTGCGACCATACGTCGACGTAGACGTCCTGCAGCATCGTCGCCGCGAGCGCGCGGCTCTTCACCGCGCGCAACAACAGGCCATACACCCGACCCGAGGTCGCGTCGTACAGTTCGGCGAGAGCGAGCTGGTCGCCCCCGGCCACCCGCGCCAGCAGCGCATCCGTCGACGCCCACACGTCGTCCTCCTCGGTAGAGGGCGGGGGCGCGAGGGTGGACATCTCCCGAGCGTGTCACGACGGGCGCAACGACGCGCAGGCTTGTGCCGGGGTCGGCGCCGTGGTAGCGCGGTGGGGACCGCCTCTTGAACTGTGGCGCACTCGCGGGACCACTGCCTCGTCAGGCGCGGGCGTGGTTCGCGCCGGACGCCGCGGAACCGGTGGCCGATCTGCCAGTATGGCGCCATGTCCGGCACGCACAAGCTCGTCCCTGCACTCGCCGTGCTCGCCCTGGCGATGGCCGCGCTGGCCGGGTGCACGGCACCCGCACCGGCGGTAACTCAGACGCCCCAGGCATCCGCTCCCGCGGCCGACGCCGGGCCAGCGGCCGAAACGGCCCCGACCCCGGAATCACCCGAACCGCAGACCTGCGCCGGCATGTCTCAGGTCATCGGCGACAACGCAGGTCTGTATTGGGAACGCCAAGGGACGCTCCAGGACTTGGGCGCACGCGAGTTCGCGCGAGGCGAGGTGACAGTCGATGACGATGGCACCCCCGTCACCTACACGGTCGAACCGGGCGACGTCGAAGCGGTGGTCGCTGAGCGGCTCTGCGCATATCCCAGTCTCGGATCGATGAACCATCGACGGGATATTCACCCTGGGCAGGTGCTCTGGCTCACGCCCGATCCCGACATTCCGTGGATCCCGTATTACAACCCTTGGGACGCTCCTGCCGGGTTCCTTCAGATCCCGTACCAGCAGGCCATCGAGTCCGCAGGCGCGGCCGTCGACGCCGGCGACGTAGACACCGTTCGGGCGATCTGGAACGACACGCTGAAGGGCATGTTCACCAACCCGGAAACCATCGACGCCGTCCAGAAGGTGGTCGACTCCGGCGACATCGACGCACTTCGCCAGCTCTTCTCCTGACGCTGCCGCGGTCAGTCACGCAGGCGAGCCGCGGGGCCCGTCGGCCTTCGCTGAGAATTGAGTCGCCAGGCGGCGACGACCCGGTATACGGCGTAGCCGATTGCGACACCGATGACGTTGGCGATCACGTCGTCGATGTCGCTGGAACGTCCGCTCGACAGCAGTCGCAGGCAGATGTACTGCGTGACCTCGATGCCAAGGCTCGTCGCCAAGCCTGCCGTCAAGACCGCTCGCAGGCTCCGTCGACGCGTGAGCACCGGCAGCAGGATCCCGAGCGGCACGGTCATCGCGATGTTGAGCAGAAAGTTGCGAGGGTCCAGTCCGACCAGCGGGATCGGGTTGATCGAGTCCCACCAGTCACCGCTCACCGGGGCATACGGACCGATGAGAACCTGGAACGGGAACAGGGTCGCGCTGACGAGAGCGGCGACATAGGCGACCGCGGCGACGCGCCAGGCGGTCGTCGCCGCATCGGCGCGGTGGCGCCGGCTCACAGCGATCACGATGATCGCAGCGACGAGGGCGGCAGGTACGACGACCTCGAGCGCTGACAGGGTGAAGCGGATATCGGGCATGAAGCTCCTTCAGTCCTCCACAGCGTGCCCGCACGCCGGGGCGCGGGCATCCTCCACGCGAGGTATCCGCATCCCTCCGACGTTGTATCCCTGCGCTCCCTGCGCCCTCGGCGCGCCGGGCGAGCGTTCCGATCTGGTTCAGGCTTGGTCTGAAAGAGAGATCGAGGGGGGCGGGTTCCCGACTCGGGGCGCCGCGTTCGAGGGCTGTTGCCGTGGCGGCCGCCGAAAGTGCTCGGCCAGCGCGTTGACCTTCTTCGACCGCGTGAGAAGAGTGAACAAGCCGTAGCCGATCATGCCGCCCAGGGTGTTGGTCATCCAGTCGTTGATGTCTGCGAGGTGCCCGCCCATGGCGAGTCGGGCGGTAGCCATCTGCACCAGCTCGATGGCGAGGCTGGCGCCGGCAACGATGGTCAGTACCTTCCACCACCTCGGACGCGTGGCGACGAGTGGAATGAGTGCTCCGAGTGGACGCGGTCCGTCGTAGAACCCGGTGCCGACCCGCAGAAAGATCGGAAACACCGTGTTCGCGAGAACACCTCCCGCGTAGATCGCGAGAGCGGCAGCGACCGACGCTCGGGCGACCGTGACACCGCCGCGAGAGTGAAGCACACGGATCAGCAGGAGAAAGGTGACGATCCCCAATGGAATGACTATCGGGAGCATGGGGACTTCGACGAACTTCATTCATTGCTTCCGGTCACGGGCCTGGCCTGGCCTGGTGGAAGTGACAGGTGGAGGGGCTGACGGGAATCGAACCCGCGCTGTCTGCTTGGGAAGCAGAAGTTCTGCCATTGAACTACAGCCCCGAACCGGCATCCGCAGAGGCCGGTGGAGTCAGCCTACCCGACCGGTGACGATCGGTGGGAAACGCGGGCCACGGGGATGGGTGGCCCGCGTTCCCCGCCGATCGCGGCTCACCGGGTGGGTACCGTCTCGATCACGACGTGGCGTACAGGCGCATCGAGGACCCCCACGGCTTGTCGACGCGCACGTTGACTCGCCCGGAGTAGCCACCCAGCGAGCACGACGTGTAGCTCTGGTTCAACTGCAGGCTTCGGTCGCAGAGCGTGCGGCCGCTGCTCGTCTTCACGGTGAATCGGTACCACCCGTTCGGTGTGTTCGCTGAGGCGCGGACCTTGACCGAACCGCTGGCCGTCACGGAGGTAGAGCAGCTGGTGGCCCAGTTGCTGCAGGTCACGTTGGAACTCGAGGCACTCGCTGCCTGCGGCACGGCCACCGTTCCGCCCGCGACCACGAGTGCAGCCAGTGCGATCGCAGCCCAGCGGTTCTTCTTCGTCTTCATCGACATGTTTCTTCTCCGGTCATCATTGATGGATGGCGCACCCGGGGGAGTGCGTTATGAGTGCAGACGAGCGAGCGCTCGGATCCGGTCGTCGGATACGGGCATACTTCTGCGGTCCCGTTGCGCGGCTGACTAGGCTGGGGCCGTGCTTCTCAGCGACCGCGACATCACCGCAGAACTCGCCTCGGGTCGTATCGGCCTGGCTCCCCACGACCCGTCGATGGTGCAGCCGTCGAGCGTCGACGTTCGGCTCGACCGCTACTTCCGGCTCTTCGACAACCACAAGTACCCGTTCATCGACCCGTCGGTCGATCAGCCCGAGCTCACCCGGCTCATCGAGGTCGACCCCGACGAGCCGTTCATCCTGCACCCGGGTGAGTTCGCCCTCGGCGCCACGTTCGAGCAGGTCTCGCTCGCCGACGACATCGCGGCCCGCCTCGAGGGCAAGTCGTCGCTCGGACGCCTGGGCCTCATCACGCACTCGACCGCGGGCTTCATCGACCCCGGCTTCACCGGGCACGTGACACTCGAGCTCGCGAACGTCGCCACGCTGCCCATCAAGCTGTGGCCGGGAATGAAGATCGGCCAGCTCTGCTTCTTCCGCCTCACCTCGCCGGCCGAGAACCCCTACGGTTCGGGCCCCTACGGCAACCGCTACCAGGGGCAGCGCGGGCCCACCGCTTCGCGTTCGTTCCAGAACTTCCACCGCACGGACGTCGGAGTCACCGACGTCGGATCCCTCGGAGGCTGACATGACCAGCGACAGCATCCATCCGTCCGACCGCGACCCCCGGGAGGGCGAGACGGATGCCGTCGCCCCGGTGCCGCCCATCGATCCCGCTGTGGAGTCGGCGGATGCCCGGGCGGATGCCGTCGTCCCGCCGCCGCCCGTGTTCGACGACGACCGGGCCGCCGCGGTCGTGCCGCCCCCGCCCACGTTCGACGGGCCGATGACGGGCTCGGTGCCGCCGGTCGCCGCCGCGAGTGACGACGACGTCGTGCCTCCGCCGCCCGTGTTCGAGGGGTCGACGGGCGACGATGTCGTGCCGCCGCCGCCCACGTTCGACGGCCCGGTCACCGGGACGAACGGCTCGGGCGCTCTGCGCTCGTCGCGTCGGCCCGTGGCGGAGCGCCTGCCCGTGCCGCCGCCCGCGAGCGACCCGGAGCCGGCACCGCCGCAGGACCCGGCGTTCTCGGCCCCCGAGGCGCCCGCGTCGAGCGGGTACGGCGGCATCACCGCCGCGATCTTCATCTTCCTGCTGGTGCTGCTCGTCGGAGCGGTCGCGCTCGTCGCCTACCTCGCCACGAACGCCCCGCTCCCGCTCCCCGGCTTCGCCGCCGCCGTGTCGCCGCTCCTCCTCACCTGACCCGCCGGCTCACCTCGTCCTCCCGCTCCTCCCCCGCCGCACAACGTCGGAGTTGCGGCGCCTCCAACCCTGTCCCCGGGGCACAGCTTCGGAGTTGCGGCGCGACACCCCGGCTGAAGCATCCGATCACCGGGGTGTCGCCGCGCGCCTCCGAAGTTGTGCGGGGGAGAGGCCGGGGGAGACCGGGTGGCGGAGGCGCGTCCGGGCCCGCTCAGGCGGTGCGGGCGGGGGCCTTCACCGGCAGCAGGAGCAGGAAGCCGATGAGCAGGACCACGACGATGCCCAGGATGCCGAAGGCGGTCTGCGAGGTCAGAGCGATGAGCACGGTCCAGGCGATCGAGGCCATCCAGCTCGCCGCGCGCCCGGTGGTGGCGTAGAGACCGAAGATCTCGCCCTCGCGTCCGGCGGGTGTCACGCGGGCGAGGAACGACCGCGCGGCGGCCTGCGCCGGACCGACGAAGGCGCAGAGCAGCAACCCGCCGATCCAGAACACCGTCGCCCCGCCGTCGCGCAGCACGAAGACGGCGAGCCCCGCGACGATCATGGCGCCGATCGACCCGAGAATGATGCGCTTCGGGCCGAGCCGGTCGTCGAGGCGCCCGGCGGCGATCGTCGATACGCCGGCGATGAGGTTCGCGGCGATGCCGAACACGATGATCTGCTGCGTGCCGAACCCGAACACCGACGTGCCGATGATCGCTCCGAAGGCGAACACCCCGCCGAGTCCGTCGCGGAACACGGCGCTCGAGAGCAGATACCAGAACGTCGGTCGGGTCTCGGGGTCGCGGTAGAGGGCGGCCACGTCCTTCACGAGCAGCACGTACGAACGGAAGAACCCGACCTTCCGCTCGGGGCGGCCGAGCGACGGCTCCGGCACGTACAGGAAGATCGGGATGCTGAACACGATCGCCCAGACGGCGCATCCCACCGCGATCAGTCGGTACACGAGGCCGTCGTCGGTCGGCATCCCGAACCAGTCGACGGCGTTCAGCGCGACGACGATGGCGAGCGCGATGATGCCGCCCAGGTATCCGAACCCCCACCCGAGGCCCGAGATGCGGCCGACGTTCTTCGGGGTCGCGATGCCGATGAGCATCGCGTTCGAGTTGACCGCCGCGATCTCCTGGAACACGGTGGCCGCCGAGATCAGCGCGACACCCAGCCAGAACAGGCTCGGCGTCGGCTCGACGAACCACAGGCCGAGCATGCACATCACCAGGGCGCCGGTGCCGATGCCGAGCCACAGCTTCTGGCGGCCGGCGGCGTCGGCGCGCTGCCCGAGCACGGGGGCGAGCAGCAGGATGCCGAACGCCGCGATCGTCGAGCCCAGTCCCAGGCCCGAGGTGAGCTCGGCGTCGGCGGCGACGCGACGGGGGTCGGACGGGTCGAGCGCGGCGATGTCGGCGGGCAGGAACCCCTCGCCCACGAGGTACAGCGCCGTGAAGACGAAGGTGAGGATGACGGTGTTGAAGGGCTGCGTCGCCCAGTCCCACAGCGCCCACGAGAAGACCTGCTTCTTCGGGGCCGGCGTCTCGCCGCGCAGGTCGAGGCCGACGACGGCGACCGCGCCGCTCGTGGCCGTCGCGACGGGCTCGGGGGCGCCGGGGTGGGGATCGGGTGCGCTCATGACTCGCAGTCTGGCCGTCGGCGGTGAACGGGCGGTGACGGCGCGCCGTGCGCGCGGGCGCGTTCGGGCGTGGGTGGATGCTCGGACTCGACCGGCCGCAGGGTTGAGCCACCCCGGACGATCGGTCGGGAGGGGTGGACGCGCGGTCGGGCACGCCGCTGCGGTGATCGTCAGGCTGGGAGCATGACGATCACCGCGCCCACCCCGACCTCCGAGACCGCCGCCGGACCCCTCAGCTACGGCGGGCTCATCGTGGTCATGCTCATGAGCTTCCTGCTCGTCACGGCGGAGTTCCTCCCCAACGGGGTGCTCACCGAGATGGCCGACGGGCTGGGCGTGACCCCCGGGCAGGCCGGGCAGACGGTCACCGTGACCGCTCTCGTCGGTCTGCTCGTCGCGCCGACGATCGGCCTCGTGTTCCCGCGGCTCGACCGACGGTCGCTGCTCGTGTGGATGGCGCTCGCCGCAGCCGCCTCGAACCTCATCGTCGCCGTCGCCCCGAACCTCGTGGTGGTGCTGCTGGCCCGGTTCTTCCTCGGGGCCGCGATCAGCGCGTTCTGGTCGATGTCGATCACGGTCGCCGCGCGCATCGCGGGCCCCGAGCGGCTCGGTCGCGCGGTCATGTTCACCGCGGCCGGCACGTCGCTGGCGACCGTGGCGGGCGTGCCGCTCGGCGTCATGCTCGCCGAACTCGTCGACTGGCGCGCGGTGTTCGCGATCGCCGGTGTCGCGACGGGTCTTCTCGCCATCGCACTGCGGGCGCTGCTTCCCTCCGTTCCCGCGGCGCGGGCGTCGAGCATCCGCCTGCTCGTCGACACCGTGCGCAGCCCGGGCATCGGCCTCGGTCTCGTCGGGCACGTGTTCGTGGTGCTCGGGCACTTCCTCGCCTACACCTACGTGCGGCTGGCGCTGGAGCGCATTCCCGAGGTCGACGCCGGGACGATCGTGGTGCTGCTCGCCCTGTTCGGCGCCGGCGGTCTGATCGGCAATCTCGTGATCGGGCTGATCATCGACCGCACGTTCCGGTTCTTCGCTGTGCTCGCGCCGCTGGTGATCGCGGTGTCGGTCGCGTCGATGCTGCTGCTCTCCGGCACGGTCGCCGGCATCGGGGTGGTGGTGTTCGTCTGGGGGTTCTTCTTCGCGTCGTGGTTGATCGTCGTGAACACTTGGGTCGGGCATCGGATGCCGTCGCGTCTGGAGGCCGGTGGCAGCCTGGTGGTCGTGGGCTTCCAGGCGGCGATCATGCTCGCCGCCGGAGTCGGCGGTGTGCTGGTCGACGGCGTCGGGGTGGAGGTCTCGTACGTCATCGGCGCCGCGCTGCTGCTCGTCGGGGCCGTGCTGTTCGGCCTCTCGAATCGCGCCCGCCCCTGACCCGGCTCCCGCCCCGGCATCCCCCACCCCCCCGCTCCCGCACAAGTTCGGAGTTGCGGCGCGACTCGCCGGGGATGGCCGCCGCTGAACGGCGTGTCGGCCCCGCACTCCGAAGTTGTGCCTGGGAGGCGTGGGGGGAGGCGGGGGAGGTGGGCGGGGGCCGGGCTAGGCGGTCACGGGGGTGTGGCGCCAGGTCGACGGCGTCATGCCGGTGCGCCGGCGGAACGCGCGGCTGAAGCCCTCGTCCGAGGCGTAGCCCAGCGCCCGCGACACCTCCGACACGGTCTGCCCGGCGTCGAGCATCCGCTTCGCCCGGTCGATGCGCACCTCGGTGACGTAGTCGGCGGGCGAGCGACCGACCGCCTGGCGGAAGCGCTCCGCGAACGCCGAGCGCGACATCGCCCCGATGCTCGCGAGTCGCTCGACCGTCCAGTCGCGCCCGGGCTCGTCGTGGATCGCGTCGATCACCCGATCGAGGAACGGGTCGCCCGCCAACGACGGCCATCCCGATGGGGCGCAGCCGTTCTCGGCCCACGCGCGCACCACCGAGAGCAGCACCGTCAAAACCATCAGTCGGCAGATCACCGGGTCGGTGCGTCGCACCGGTGCGCTCGAGGGGTCGACGAGTCCGAGCCCCGCGGCCAGGGTCGCGGCCGTCGGTTCGAGGTCGTCGAAGCCCGTGACGGTGAGGACGTCGGGCAGCACCGATGCCAGCGGGGATGCCGTGTCGACGAGCTCCAGGGTCACCACGATCAGCGTCGAGGGGTGGGCGGCGCGGAGCGCGAGGGGCGCGGCGCCGAGGGTGAGGAGCGCATCGCCCTGCAGCAGGAGGTCACGGGGGGCATCGGCCGCGACGGCGACATCGGAGCGGGCGGCGTCGACGTCGACGCGGCAGCCGGGGGCGATCGGCGGATGCCCCGACACCCCGCCGTCCGCGACGTACACGAGGGTCATGGCGCCGGCCGCGAGCGGCAGCACCTCGCCGGTCGACAGGGGCGCGCGGTGCGCGACGCCCGCACGGAGGTCGACGGTCGCGAGCACGCGCGCCAGAGCATCCGCATCCACTGTCGCCATACGGGTCGCAACGCGGTGCCGTCCACGGGTATTCCGGCGGGGCCGGTGGCTCATAGGAAGCGCAGATACGCTCGACGTATCCCGACCGGAGGAGTCCCGTGTTCCGTGCGCCCGCCCGCCTGTACCGAGTTCTCGCGATCGCGGAGGCGATCACCTGGACCCTGCTGATCGAGGCGATCATCGCCCGCGCGCTCGGCGCTCCGGGTGTCGTGGTCACGATCGGCGGCGGCATCCACGGGTTCGTGTTCCTCGCCTACGGGGCGACCGCCCTGCTCGTGGCGATCAACCAGCGCTGGCACGTGGGCGTCGCCCTGCTCGCGGTCGCCAGCGCCGTGGTGCCCTACGCGACGATCCCCATGAAGATCTGGCTGCACCGCACCGGCCGCCTCGACGGCGCCTGGCGGCTCGACGCTACCGACGACCCGCGCGACCACCGGTGGTTCGACCGCCTCGTGCGCTGGTTCCTCAACCGGCCGTGGGTGCTCGCCGCCCTGCTGGTCGTCGCGATCGTCGGGCTGTACGTGGTGCTGCTGCTGGCGGGCCCTCCCGGCGGCAAGTGACGCATCGCCTCAGGGGGTGACGCGTCGCCTCAGGGGGTGACGATGATCGCGTTGAGGTCGTTCACCTCGGCGAGCACGTCGGCGGGGTTGCCGGTCGAGCAGTCGGCGATCGTGTAGAGCCCGACACTGAGGGCCGAGAAACCGCGTGCCGACATGATCCAGGTGCGCCCCTCGCCCTCGCCGACCACCTGCCGGGTCTCGACGTCGTCATTGCCGGAGGTCTGGTAGCTGAACGAGCCCGTCGTCGCGTTCGGGGTGATGTCCGCGGGGCTGCCCCCGAGGAACGTCGCCATCAGCGCATCCGACGTCGCGGCGTCGTCGCCCGGCACGACGATGTCGGCGCCGAGGCGCCCCTGCCAGAAGTGCACGGTGCACGAGTCGTCGACCTTCGCATAGCTCCAGTTGCCCTGTCCGTCGTCGGGGGAAGCGACCTTCCACGCGTCGTCGGAGAGAAGCCCGTCTCCCCATTCGATGTACGCGGTCGAGGGGAGGTCCGCGCCGTCGGCGAAGGTGAGAGTGGTCGGCAACTCGCCGGAGTCGGTGTCGGGTGCCTCGCTGGGGGAGGACGTCGCGGACGGTTCGTCGGCGCCCGGGGCCTCGGCCGGGATCTGCGCGTAGACGCACCCACTGAGCGGAAGCAGGGCGAACGCGGCGACCGCGGTGACGGCGGCGAGGCGGGGGAGGCGGATGCTCGACATGCCCGTCAGCCTAGCCAGCCCCGGGCCCCGCACCCAGGGGTAGCCCTGCCCGTGATCGATATGCACGGGAAGTGGGCGCACTTGTCCGCGCCGCGGCCGACAGGGACAAAGTTGAGCCACCTCATATCAAGTTCGTTTGACAGCGCTCGGGGCCCGCGTTACACTTGAGCCATCGCGACTCAGGTTTTCCTGACCGCCGCAGACTTCCGAACCGAAACAACGTCAGCAAAGGAGAACAACATGGCACGTGCTGTGGGAATCGACCTCGGTACGACGAACTCCGTCGTCAGCGTCCTCGAGGGCGGCGAGCCGAAGGTCATCGCCAACGCCGAGGGCTTCCGCACCACCCCGTCGGTGGTCGCCTTCACGAAGGACGGCGAGGTGCTCGTCGGTGAGACCGCGAAGCGCCAGGCCGTCACCAACGTCGACCGCACCATCGCGTCGGTCAAGCGCCACGTCGGCACCGACTGGACGTTCGACGTCGACGGCAAGAAGTGGACGCCGCAGGAGATCTCCGCGCGCATCCTCATGAAGCTCAAGCGCGACGCCGAGTCCTACCTCGGCGACACGGTGACCGACGCCGTCATCACCGTTCCCGCCTACTTCAACGACGCCGAGCGTCAGGCCACGAAGGAGGCCGGTGAGATCGCGGGCCTCAACGTGCTCCGCATCATCAACGAGCCCACCGCCGCCGCCCTCGCCTACGGCCTCGACAAGGGCAAGGAAGACGAGCTCATCCTCGTCTTCGACCTCGGTGGCGGAACCTTCGACGTCTCCCTCCTCGAAGTGGGCAAGGACGACGACTTCTCGACCATCCAGGTGCGCGCCACCGCCGGTGACAACCGCCTCGGCGGAGACGACTGGGACCAGCGCGTCGTCGACTACCTGATCTCGCAGTTCAAGTCGACCACCGGTGTCGACGTCTCGGGCGACAAGATCGCGCTGCAGCGCCTCAAGGAGGCCGCGGAGCAGGCGAAGAAGGAGCTGTCGTCCTCGACCAGCACCTCGATCAACCTCCCGTACCTCTCGCTCACCGACTCGGGCCCCGTGTCGCTCAGCGAGACGCTCACGCGTGCGAAGTTCGAGGACCTCACCAAGGACCTCCTCGACCGCACCAAGAAGCCCTTTGAAGACGTCATCCGCGAGGCCGGCATCAAGGTCGCCGACATCGCGCACATCGTGCTCGTGGGTGGATCGACCCGTATGCCCGCCGTCGCCGAGCTCGTCAAGCGCGAGACCGGCAAGGAAGCGAACAAGGGCGTCAACCCGGACGAGGTCGTCGCCGTGGGCGCCGCCCTGCAGGCCGGTGTCCTCAAGGGTGAGCGCAAGGACGTGCTGCTCATCGACGTCACCCCGCTGAGCCTCGGTATCGAGACCAAGGGCGGCATGATGACCAAGCTCATCGAGCGCAACACGGCCATCCCGACCAAGCGCAGCGAGACCTTCACCACGGCTGACGACAACCAGCCGTCCGTCGCGATCCAGGTCTTCCAGGGCGAGCGCGACTTCACCCGCGACAACAAGCCGCTCGGCACGTTCGAGCTCACCGGCATCGCGCCGGCGCCCCGCGGTATCCCGCAGATCGAGGTCACGTTCGACATCGACGCGAACGGCATCGTGCACGTGTCCGCGAAGGACAAGGGCACGGGCAAGGAGCAGTCGATGACGATCACCGGCGGTTCGTCGCTGTCGAAGGACGACATCGACCGCATGGTGCGCGAGGCCGAGGAGCACGCCGCGGAAGACAAGAAGCGCCGTGAGGCCGCCGAGGTCCGCAACCAGGCCGAGACGCTCGCGTACTCGATCGACAAGCTCATCAAGGACAACGAGGACAAGCTTCCCGCCGACGTGAAGGAGTCGGTCCAGGCCGACGTCGACGCGCTCAAGACGGCGCTCGCCGGAGACGACGACGAGGCCGTGAAGACCGCGTTCGACAAGCTGAACGAGTCGCAGACCAAGCTGGGTGAGGCGATCTACGCGCAGTCGCAGGCGGATGCCGCGGCCGGCGCCCCCGAGGGCGACGCGCCCCAGGGTGAGGCGTCGTCCGAGGAGGACGTCATCGACGCCGAGGTCGTCGACGACGAGGACGAGAAGAAGTAACCATGGCTGACAAGGACTTCGAAGAGAACAACGGAGTCGCAGGCGAGGGGTCGGATGCTCAGGCATCCGGCCCCGCGCCGCAGAACCCCGACTCCCGCGAGGCGGCCGCCGCCGAGGGCTCGGACGAGACCCCGATCGACGACGCCCCCGACGACCTCACGGTCGACGACATCCTCGGCACGGCGCAGACCGGCGAGGCCGCGGCGGAGGATGCTGTGCTCGCCGACCTCGAGTCGACGCTGCTGAGCGACCTCAAGCGCCTGCAGGCCGAGTACGCCAACTACCGTCGGCGCACCGAGGAGCAGCGGCAGATCGAGATCGAGCGCGCGAAGGGCGAGGCCGTGAAGGGCCTCATCCCGGTGCTCGACGACCTCGACCGCGCCCGTCAGCACGGAGATCTCGTCGACGGCACGCCGTTCGCCGTGATCGCCGAAAAGGTGCGCGCGGTGGTGGAGCGCCTCGGCGTCGTCTCGTACGGCGAGAAGGGCGAGGAGTTCGACCCGCAGCGCCACGAGGCGATCTTCCAGCAGCCGACCCCCGGCGTCGACAAGGCCACGATCCTCGAGGTCGTCGAGGTGGGGTACCGCCTCGGTGACGTCGAGCTGCGTCCTGCGAAGGTCGTCGTCGCCGTTCCCGCAGAGTAGGTGATGGATGGCTAGCCAGGATTGGTTCGACAAGGACTTCTACAAGACCCTCGGGGTCTCGAAGGACGTCAGCGAGGCCGACCTCAAGAAGGCGTATCGCAAGCTGGCGCGGAAGTACCACCCCGACTCGAACGCCGGTGATGCCACGGCCGAGGCGCGGTTCAAGGAGATCAGCGAGGCGTACTCGGTGCTCTCCGACGCCGAGCAGCGCAAGGAGTACGACGAGATCCGCGCCATGGGCTCGGGCGCCCGCTTCACAGCGGGTGGCTCGAGCGCCGGCGGGTTCGAAGACGTCTTCAGCCGCTTCGGGCAGGGGGGCCGCGGGCAGTCCGCGGACTTCGAAGACATCTTCGCCATGTTCAACCAGGGCGGCGGCGGAGGCGGCGGCTTCGGCGGTGGGCGCTTCGGTCAGCCGAGCGGGGGGTTCCGCGGCTTCGGCGGACCGCAGCGCGGCGCCGACGTGACCGCGCGGACGACCCTCGACTTCGCCACGGCGGTGCAGGGCGAGACGATCACCCTGCAGGGTGACGACGGCAAGCCGTTCAAGGTGAAGATCCCGGCCGGGGTCGCCGACGGGCAGAAGATCCGTCTGCGCGGCCGGGGGCGTCCGTCGCCCGACGGCGGCGAAAGCGGCGACATCGTGGTGCAGATCACGGTGCGGCCGCACCCGGTGTTCACGCGCGATGGGCTGAACCTGCGCCTCGTGGTGCCGGTCACCTTCACCGAGGCGACGCTCGGGGCGACCATCGAGGTCCCGACGCTGAGCGGCGACGTGGTGAAGCTGCGCGTCGCGCCGGGCACTCCCTCCGGGCGGGTGCTGCGGGTCAAGGGCCGCGGCGTCACGACCTCGAAGGGCACCGGCGACCTCCTCGCCGAGCTGCAGGTCGCGGTGCCGACGCACCTCGACGAGGCGGCGCGCGAGGCGCTCGAGCGGTTCCAGGAGTTGGAGCCGACCGAGAACCCCCGTGCCGAGCTCATGGCGAAGGCTCGGCGATGACGAGCATCCGTCGCGCGTCCGCCGGGGCGGGCCGTTCCTGCGGGAACCGGCTCGCCTTGGCGGGCGCGCTCGTCGTCGCAACAGCGGAAGGAGAACGCGATGGATGCTGACACCCCGGTCTTCGCGATCGCCGTCGCCGCCGAGCTGGCCGGCATGCACCCGCAGACCCTGCGTCAGTACGACCGCATCGGGCTCGTCGTGCCGGGTCGCACGCGAGGCGGCTCGCGTCGCTACTCGCACCGCAACATCGAGCAGCTGCGCGAGGTGGCCCAGCTCTCCTCCGAGGGCATGAGTCTTCCGGCCATCGCGAAGCTCCTCGATCTGGAAGACGAGAACCGGATGCTCCGCCGCCGGGTCGCCGACCTCGAAGGGGCGCTGCGCGCCGAGCGCGAGAACCGCCCGGGCGTGCGGGTGTTCGCCGCCGGGTCGGCCGGTGTGGTGCCGGTGCCGCAGGGTCGGCGCATCCGCCGTTCCACCGAGCTCGTGCTGTGGAACCCGCGCGAGCACCGCGGCTGAGCATCCGCGTCGCCCTCCCGCAGGCCGATCTCCGTGTGTATTCTGTTGACTGTTAACAGGAGGTCGGCGTGCCACAGATCGTCAAACGAGCGGAGTCGCTCGGAACCCAGGTCGCCCGTGTGCTGCGCCAGCGCATCGTGCGCGGCGACCTCGCTCCAGGCACCCGCCTGACCGAAGAGGCGCTCGCCGAGGAGTTCGAGGTGAGCCGCGGTCCGATCCGCGATGCACTCACCCAGCTGTCGTTCGAGAACCTCGTCGAGATCCAGCGCCCGCGCGGCGTGTACATCGTCGGCCTCACGCAAGACGACGTCGACCAGCTGTACAGCCTGCGGGGAGCGCTCGAACAGCTCGCTCTCTCGCGCGCGATGCGCGTCGACGACGACGAGCGGTGGGCGGCGATGCAGGCCGCGGTCGAACGCATGGCAGCGGCGGCCGACGCGGGAGATCATGCCGCGTTCGTCACCGCCGACCTCGACTTCCACTCGCAGATCTACGCCCTCGCCGACCACCCGCGCCTCGAGGGCGCGTGGAGCCAGTACCTGCCGACGTTCGCGGCGCTGCTCGAGGTCACGATCAACCACGACGAAGACCTGCACGAGTCGTCGGGCGACCACGTGACGCTCATGCAGGTCATGCGCTCGGGTGCTCCCGACGAGGCCGCCGCGGTGCTCGCCGCCCACCTCGACGGCGCCCGCGACCGGATGCTGAGCGAGATCTCCGCCCGCTGACCCGCCGCCGGTCGCCCCCCTCAACCACCGCTCCCGTCGCATTTTCTGTCGCCTGCGCACGCGCCAGGCGACAGAAAATGCGACGGGAACCGGAAAGGTAGGGGAGGGGGTCAGGGCTTGCGGTGGAAGGGGCAGCTGCGCACCTTGCCGCCGGAGGCGGGCATGGTCGGAAGGCGCCGCAGGTTCACCTCGAGGCCCTCGTCGAGCACCTCCAGGCGGCGATCGCTGAGGGCCGAGACCGCGGCGGCGAGTCCGGCGATCGCCAGTTTCTCGCCGGGGCAGCGGTGACCCGTGCGGGGGTCGGCCCCACCGTGCGGCACGAACGCCTCGATCGTTTCGTAGTCGTCGACCCCCACGAAGCGATCGGGAACGAAGTCGCCGGGGCGATCCCACGACTCGGGGTCGGTGTTCGTGCCCAGGATGTCGAGCACCACCCGGCTGCCGGCGGGCACGCGCTCGCCGTCGAGCTCGACGTCCTGCGTGGCCCAGGCCGGGAGCATCGGCACGAACGGCGACGTGCGGCGGATCTCCTGCGCGAAGGCCGTCGCGAGCGGTCCGCCGGTCAGCGATCCGCGCTCGTCGGCCTCGGTCGCGATGCGCGCCCGCCACTCCGGATGCTCGTGCAGCTGTTTCGCGGCATACGCCACGAACCGCGCCACGGCGATCATCGGACGGATGACGTTCTGCAGCTCGATGCCCGCGGTGCGGGGCGCGAGCAGCACCCCGGCCTCGTCGCGGTGCCACGCCCACTCGAACAGCGCCGTGCCCTCGGCCGGCTGCAGCTCGCCGAGCCGGACGGCCACGATCAGGTTCTCCGCGTGCCCGTCCGACCACCGCCGGTTGAGGATCGCGCTCACGAACGAGGGGGAGTACGGGGCGCCGAAGCCGTCGACGATCTGCGCGAGTCGCCGCGACCAGCGGTTCTTCGCCTTGGCCGTGCCGGGCAGACCCGCCCAGCGCATGACCGCGCGTCCGAAGGCCAGCACGGCGGCGTCGTAGGCGGTGCGCGTGCTGATGCCCGATGTCCAGGCATCCACCTCGGCGCGCCATTCGCGCTCGAAGTGCGGGGTCAGTCGTTCGACCTGCTCGTCTTCGTACGCCACGTCGATGAAGGTCGCCTTGCGGTGCCGGTGCGCCGACCCGTCGAGGCTGTGCACCGATCCGTGGCCGAACAGCGTCTCCTGCACCAGGGCGGGCATCGCCCCGTGGCGGGCGGTGCGCTCACCGTCGTAGAACAGCGCGACGCCCTCCGCGCCGCGCACGAACAGCGCGTCGCGCGCGAGCAGGCGCATGCCCACGGCCCGGGCGTCGGGTCGGGTGCGCCGCCAGAGGTGTTCGCCGAGTCGGTACCCGCGGGTGAGCAGGCCGATCGAGTCTTCGTGCAGGGGGCTGGGGGCGGTGGATCGCATCTGCATGGTTCCACCGTGCCGGGGCGCGCGGAATGCCGCCAGGGGCTTGCGGCTCCGCCCTGCGCTGCTATGCGTATCGGCGACGCCCTAGGCGGGCTGCCCGAGCATCCGACGCAGCCGCCAGGTGTTGCCGCGGGTGTCGGAGTAGTGCCGCAGCTCGTCGAGCGCGGCGGTCGACAGTGCCAGCCCTCGGCCGCTCTCGCTGTCGGCATCCGGCATCTCGACGCCGTCCCAATCGATCTCCGCCGGCGGGGCGGTGTCGGTGAGGGTCGCGAGGAGGTCGTCCGCCGAAACCCGGATGTCGACGGTCAGCGTCACCTCGTCGGGGTTCTCGGCGTGCTGCACCATGTTGGTCACCACCTCGCTCACCGCGAGGGTGAAGAGCGTGCGGTCCTGGTCGGCGACGTGCGAGGCATCCGCCCACAGGCTGTCGAGCGCATCCAGCACGTGGTCGACGAGCTCGAGCCGGGCCGGCCCGTCGACGTGCACCGCGCGGGTCTCAGCGTCCATCGAACGCCGATTCCGGCGTGGGGTGGTCGCGCAGCACGCGGTCGAGGTTGGTGAGGTGCAGCACGGTCTGCACCGCGTCGGGGACCGCCGCGATGCGCAGGTCGCCGCCCGCGACGCGTGCGCTCTTCAACCCGCCCACGAGGGCGCCGAGTCCGGAGGAGTCGACGAACTGCAAGCCCGACATATCGATGACGATGTTCGACTCGCCCGCGGCGATGAGGTCGCCCACGGCGTTGCGCAGCAGCGGCGCACCCGTTGCGGTGAGTCGTCCGGTGAGGCCGATGACGGCGTAGCCGTCGCGCCGGTCAGTGCTCAGATCCATGGGTCTCCTTCTCGAGGACTCGGGCTGCGGGGCCGCGGTAGCGGGCCGCCTGGATGATGACGCTCAGCACGACGAGGTCGTAGAGCACCCATGCGGTGTTCACCAGTGTGCCGGTTCCGTCGGCGGTGCCGATGAAGACGCGCGTGACGCCGATGATGAGCGCGATGGTGAGCACGATCATGGCGGTCAGCTGGGGCCAGATCTCACGCCACGGCACCCCGCGCGGATCGCGGCCGTCCTTGCGGGTCACGGCGAACGACAGCGGTCGGCCCAGCGCCACGTTCGCGAACGCCGTCCAGCACGCGCGGATCCACACCGGGAAGAGGGCGAGGGAGTACTGCTGCCCCCGCCAGGTCTTGACGCCCTTCGCGACCACCAGGAACAGCAGCTGGTTGACGAGGAAGTACGGCAGGAAGCGCGCGAAGAAATCGACCGACCAGGCGGTGACGGGCAGGATGCCGAACACCAGATAGACGACGGGTGCCGTGAGGTACACGATCGCGGCGAAGCCCGAGAGGTAGCTCCACATGGTGGCGAAGTACATGAGGCGCTGCCCGATCGAGAGCCCGCGCTTGGCGAGCGGGTTGTCGCGCAGTAGCACCTGCATGGTGCCCTGGGCCCAGCGCAGCCGCTGGGTGAGCATCGTGCGCAGGTCTTCGGGGGCGAGGCCCTTCGCGAGGATCTCGTGGTGGTACACGCTGCGCCATCCCTGCGAGTGCAGCTGCATCGCCGTCGCCATGTCTTCGGTGACGGAGATCGTGGCCATCGGCAGGATGGGCTGGGCCTCGTCGCCGCGGTCGAGCCGTAGGGCGTCGAGCAGGGCGCGCACCGTGTCGAGCGCGGTGATGGGGGAGAGGTCGGATGCCGCGAGCGCCGCGAGCCCCGCCTCATCGACGACGATCGCGTCGAGCTCGGAGTCGTGGGCGATCGGCAGTGCGCCGAGCTCGTCGAGGTCGGCGCGGATGCCGGCGAGGTCCTTCGCGACGATGATGCGGGAGGCGGCGTCGACGGCGGCGCGCACGCGGTCGGCCACCTCGGCCACCGCGGTGCCGTCGCCGAGGTCGCGGCGACCCTGCCGGATCGCGATCTGCAGCGCGCCCAGCTCGCGGGCGAGGTCGGGGTCGGCGGCGGCCCGCGCCTCCTTCTCGACCATCTGCTCCGAGGTGCGCAGGGCGCGGGCGGCCGAGTCGGTCACCTCGCGCACGTAGCCGGTGATGCCGAGGCGCATCAGCGCCTCTCGGCGCAGCACGGCGTTGGAGCCGCAGAAGAACGCCGCGTTCCAGCCGTCCTTGCCCTGCTGGATGGGGCCGTAGAAGAGGGGCGCCTGGCTGCCGAGCGGGTCGGCCTCGTCGACGTTGATGAACCACTGCGGCGTCTGCACGAGCGCGACCTCGGGGTCGTCGGCGAAGTAGCCGAGGGTGCGGTGCAGGATGAGCGGGTCCGGCACCTGATCGGTGTCTAGGATGAGGAGGAACTCGCCGTCGGTCTGCAGCAGGGCGCTGTTCAGGTTGCCGGCCTTCGCGTGCCGGGGCTTGCCGGTCCAGTCCTCGGAACGGGTGAGATAGCCGACCCCCGCGTCGCGGGCCGCGGCCTCGAGGTCGGGGCGGGAGCCGTCGTCGAGGATCCAGGTGGTGTGCGGGTAGGCGATGCGCTTCGCAGCGCGAGCGGTCTCCATGACCATCGCGATCGGTTCGTCGTAGGTGGTGATGAACACGTCGACGGTGCCCTGCGGCGGCGAGGTCGGGCCGGGGCGTTCCTTCGCGCGCCACATGGTGAGGCAGAAGAGGAACGTGTCGATGAGGCTGTAGGTCTCGGCGATCACGAGCGGCACGGCGATCCACCAGGCCGACCAGTTCACCGATTCGAGCCACCGCCAGGCGACGTAGTTCACGCCCAGCAGCACCGACAGCAGTGCGAGCACCCGGATGGTGGCGAACCGGGCGGTCATCTGTCCCTCCGCACGACGACGACCGTGATGTCGTCGGTGGCCGTCTCGGCGGTCGCCAGCCCCATGGCCTCGCGGATGGCCCCGTCGGGGCCCAGTTCGGTCAGCACGCGGTAGACGTGCCCGTAGGGGTCGTCGGGGTCGAGCACATCGAGAAGCCCGTCGCTGCAGCAGACGAAGGCGTCGCCCCGTTCGAGGCGGGCGTGGCGCGGTTCGCGCACCTCGGGCGGCTGCAGCCCCATGCCCATGCCGAGGGGCAGGCTCGTCGAGCGCAGGTGCTCCCACGAGCCGTCCGCCCGCAGGATGAACGCGAGGCTGTGCCCGGCGTCGATGATCTCGAGATCGCCCGTCTCGGGGGACAGCTCGGCGTGCACGGCGGTGACGAACATCGAGGTGTCGCCGAGGTCTTCTTCGAGCAGGCGGTCGATCTCGGCGATCGACTCGGTCAGTCCGCGCTCGGGTGCGGTGCGCAGCGAGGCGCGCACGCTGGCGGCCACGAGGGCGGGGCCGGTGCCCTTGCCCATCGCGTCGGCGAGGGTGATGCGCAGTGATCCGTTCTGGATGCCGAGGTCGTAGAAGTCGCCGGCGAGAGCGCCGCGCGAGACCGAACCGCCGGCGATCGTGTAGCCGGCGACCTCGGGATGCGTGTGTGGGCGCAGGGCGCTCTGGATGACGGCCGCCTGGTCGAGCTCGGCGTCGTAGGCCAGCTCGGACTGCACCCAGAGGGCGAGGTCGCGCAGCAGGTCGAGCTGGGCGTCGTCGAGCGTGTGCGGCTCGGTGTCGAGCACGCAGAGGGTGCCGATCGGCTCCCCGCCGGGGGCGTGCAGCGGATGCCCGGCGTAGAAGCGCAGGTGGGGATCGCCGACGACGAACGGGTTGTCGCCGAAGAGGTCGGTGAGCGCGGCATCCTCGATCACGACGGGGCGGTCCTGACGAACCGTGTAGTCGCAGAAGGAGTCCTGCCGCGGGGCCTCGTTGCCGCCGAGACCGATCTCGGTCTTGCGCCACTGACGGTCGCGGTCGATGAGCGAGACGGCCACCATCGGCACGCCGAACATCTCCTTCGCAAGGCGGGCGACGCGGTCGACCCGCTCATCGCGTGGGGTGTCGAGGATGCCGAGCGCATCCAGAGCGTCCTGGCGCTGTCGTTCGTCGAACACGGCCGTCCCTCCTACGGATTTGGTTCGGAGACATCCTCCCATCGGATGGGGACCCGCGCACGTCTCCTCGAGGTCGTGCTCGCCGTCGCCACCCTCCTCTCAAAGTGTTGACTGTTAACAGTCAACACTGGTATTCTCGCAGCGTCGACAACACGGTCGACCCACGTAGAGGAGCAAAGATGCCCCGCAAGCGCATCACCCGGGCGGCCGCCGCACTCGCCGCCCTCACAGCGACCGCCCTCGTCGTCTCGGCCTGCACGAAGGTCGAGGAGGGCGAGGATGCCGCGTCGGCATTCCCCGAGAAGGACATCCGCCTCATCATCCAGGCCAACCCCGGCGGCGGATCCGACCTGTCGTCGCGCGCCCTCGCGACCGAGCTCGAGAAGATCCTCGGCGTCAGCGTCATCCCCGAGAACATGCCCGGTGCCGCCGGCGCGCTCGCCATGGAGTACGTCGGCTCGCAGGACGCCGACGGCTACGTCATCGGCTTCGCCCCCGTCGAGATCGCGATGCTCAACACCACCCAGGGCGCCAACGTGGAGCCCTCCGACTTCGACCTCCTCGGCCAGATCATGCTCGCCCCCGGAGTCATCACCGTCGGTGCGAACAGCGGTATCGAGACCCTCGACGACCTCGTCGCCCAGGCCGAGTCGGGCGCCGTCACCGTCGCCAACTCGGGCGCCGGCTCCATCTGGGAAGCCGCGACGATCGGGCTCGGCAACGCCACCGACGCCGACTTCACCCCGGTGCCCTACGACGGCGGTGCCACCGCCGTCGCGGCCGCGGCATCCGGTGAGACCGTCGCCGCCGTCTCGGGTCTCGGCGAGGCCCTCGCGCAGGGCGAGGCCGTGCGCATCCTCGCCGTCATGAACGACGAACGCCACCCCGACGCCGAAGACGTCGAGACGGTCGAAGAGGCCATCGGCGAAGACGTCGTGTTCGGCGGCTGGGGTGGCATCTACGCCCCGAAGGGCCTGCCCGACGACGTGAAGTCGACCCTGGAGCAGGCCGTCAAGGAGGCCGTCGAGTCCGACAGCTACCAGCAGTTCCAGGCGGATGCCGGCAACCTCGTCGTCTACCGCGACTCGGCCGAGTGGACGACGTTCGTCGACGACCAGTTTGCGCTCTTCCAGGACCTCCTGGGCTGAGCACTTTCTGCGGGGTCGGACGCGTTCCGGCCCCGCAGCGCTCCCCTCCAACGAAGGAGAACCATGTCGAGTCCCGACATCGCGGCTGAGGCCGCGGCCCCCGACGAGTACGTGGGCGCCCCGGCATCCCGGCCCCTCGAGATCGTCTTCGGCGTCGTCGCCCTCGCCTTCTCGGCCGGCTACCTCTTCCTCGCCACGCAGATCCCGTTGCGCCGCGAAGCCGCCCCCGGGCAGATCGACGCCCGGTTCTGGCCGACCGTCATCGGCGTGACCGCCGTGGTGATCGCGATCGCGATCCTCGCCATGGCCCTCACCCGCCCCGCCCCGGGCCGGGAGGACCTCGAGCGCATCCAGCCCGGCGGCTACGTGCGCGTGCTCGCCACGCTCGCGATCACCGGCGCCTTCATCGCACTCTGGTCGCTCGGCACCGTCATCCTCTTCGGGTACCGCATCGAGGTGTTCCCGATCGCGGCGGCCCTCCTGATGGCCGCCCTCATGCTCCTCTACGGTCACCGCCGCTGGCTGAGCCTCGTCATCTACTCCGTCCTCGTCACGGCGTTCGTCTACGTCGTGTTCGGCATGCTCCTGAGGATTCCGCTGTGAACGCACTCATGGAGGGGCTGAACTCGCTCCTCGACATCTCGATCCTGCTGTACATGCTCGTCGGCCTCGTGCTCGGCTTCATGGTCGGCGCCTTCCCCGGCATCACCGCGACGATGGCCGTCGCGCTCGCCGCCGGGTTCACGATGACCCTCGAGCCCGTGCAGGGCCTCGCCGTGCTGCTGACCATCTACGTCGCCGCGAACTTCGGCGACCGGGTGCCGTCGATCCTCATCAACACCCCCGGCACCCCGGCCTCCATCGCCACGACCCTCGACGGGTACCCCATGGCGAAGCAGGGCAGGGCGGGCCTCGCGCTCACGATCTCGGCGATCGTGTCGGCCGTCGGCATCCTCGCGTCGCTCGTGCTGTTCGCCGTCGCCGCCGTGCCGATCGCCAGCTTCGCCCGCGACTACTTCAAGTCGCCCGAGCTCTTCGCCCTCGTCGTGTTCGGCATCGCCATCATGATCGGCATCTCGTCGAAGTCGATGCTCAAGGGCATCCTCGCCGGGCTCTTCGGTCTCATGCTCGGCAGCGTCGGCACCTACGCCGCGACCGCCGACCAGCGCTTCACGTTCGGCGTTCTCGAGCTCGTCGAGGGCGTCAACTTCATCGCCGTCATCATCGGTCTCTTCGGCATCGCCGAACTGTTCGACCAGCTGCTGACGTACCGGAAGTCGAATGTGCGACCCATCTCGAGCCTCGGCCGCTGGTTCCCGAACCGGTCGGAGCTGAAGCAGTCCGGACGCGCGACCGCAGTCGGTGGTGCGGTCGGCCTCGGCGTCGGCCTCATCCCCGCGGCGGGCGGCGACATCGCCGGACTCATCGGCTGGGAGCGGGCCCGCAAGGTCTCGAAGAAGCCCGAGATGTTCGGCAAGGGCTCGATCGAGGGAGTCGCCGCGAGCGACACCGCCTCCAGCGCCACGCTCGGCGGATCGCTCACGACCACGATGGCGCTCGGCATCCCCGGCGACTCCGTCATGGCGGTGATGATCGGCTCGATGATCATCTGGGGCATCACCCCTGGCCCGACCCTCTTCACCAACCGCCCCGACCTCGTCGTCTCGATCGTCGGCATCATGCTCATCGCGACGATCCTGTCGCTGATCCTCAGCCTGGTGCGCATGAAGGGCATGGTGAAGCTGCTCGACGTGCCGCAGCCGTACCTGTGGAGCGGCATCCTGATCTTCTGCATCATCGGCACGTACGCGACGTCGAACAGCCTGTCGACCGTCGTCACCATGCTCGTGTTCGGTGTGGTGGGCGTGCTGCTGAAGCGCCTGCAGGTGCCCGCGGGGCCGGTCGTGCTCGGCCTGCTCCTCGGCCCCCTCGCCGAGGAGAACCTCGCCCGTACCCTCGCCATCCTGCCGACCCGGCCGTTCTTCGAGGTCGTCAGCCCGATCGCGATCGTGCTGCTCGCCCTCGCGGCGCTGTCGATCGTCATGCCGGCGATCCGCGCGGCACGTAAGCCGCGGGGCGAGCGCGCCTCGCTCGAGGACTCCATCCTCGACGACGAGAGCCGCGCCCAGATCGCGAAGGCCCACGACGAGCTCGCCGCCACCCCCGACCTGCTCACGTCGACCGTGCGCAACGTCGACACATCCCCCCGTGCGCGGCGCAAGGCCCGCAAGAACTCCGAGGAGAACGAGAAGTGACCCGCTACGACATCCTGACCGCCGTTCCGACCGCGTTCCACCGTGACGGCAGCCTCGACCTGGAGGGATCGCGCGCGATCTTCCGGTTCGTGGGCGAGTCGGGCAACGAGGGCGCCTTCATCCTCGGCACCACGGGGGAGTTCCCCGCCGTCGACGCCGACGAGTTCCGGGCGCTGGTCTCGGCCGCGATCGACGAGCTCGCCGATCGCATGCGCGTGATCGTGCACGTCGGACAGCCCAGCACCTTCGAGGCCGTTCGGCTGGTCGAGATCGCCCGCGGCCTGGGGGCGACCGAGTTCGCGGCGCTCACGCCGTACTACCTCAAGTCGACCGATGACGCGATCTTCGACTACTTCCAGGCCGTGTCGGATGCCGTCGGCGACGGGCGCCTGTACGTCTACATCTACCCCGCCCGCAGCGGCAACACGGTGTCGCCCGAGCTGCTCGTGCGCCTGGCCGCGCTGCCGAACATCGTCGGCGCGAAGGTCAGCGAACTGTCGCTCGACGAGATCGCCGCGTACCGCGCGGTCGTGCCCGCCGACTTCGACCTGTACACCGGTGCCGACCGTGACCTGATCGCCGCCGTCGAGGCCGGAGCGCAGGGTGTGGTCTCGGGTGTCTCGTCGGTGACGCCGAAGCCCTTCCGCGCGCTGGCGGATGCCGGCCGTTCGGGTGATGCCGAGGCGATCGCCGCCGCGCAGACCGCGGTCGACGACGTGGTGTCGCTCATCGGCGGCGATATGGCCCGCATGAAAGAGGCGTACCGCGTGCTCGAGGTGGTCGACGCCTACTGCCGCATGGCGATCGCCGAGCCGACGCCCGCGCAGCGCGAGGCCGTGGCGCAGGTGGTGGCCGCGAACCGCTGACTCGGCCCTCGGCGCGCCGTTCGTCCGTCCGCCCGGCGCAACTTCGGAGTCGGCCCCCGACGCGCCGTTCGCCCGGCGCAACTTCGGAGTCGGCATCCGACGCGCCGTCGATGAGGCGGATGCGCCGGCGTGTCGCGTCGCCACTCCGAAGTTGTGCGGGCGAGGCGCGCACAGGGAACGGATAGGTGGGCTTCCTAGCGTCGAAGGTGGGAACCCCCACCGCGCCCGGCGCGTGTCCTGACACGAAGGAAGCCCCCTCATGCCGAAGACCTCCGCCCCGTCCGCCGCCACCTCCTGGGGGCTTCTCGTGCTCCGCGTCGTCGTCGGCGCGATCTTCGTCGCCCACGGCGCGCAGAAGATTTTCGAGTACACCCTGCCCGGCACCACGCAGAGCTTCGCGGGCATGGGCGTGCCGCTGCCCGAGATCGCCGCTCCCGTGGTCGCTTTCGTCGAGCTGATCGGGGGAGGGATGCTCGTGGTCGGCCTCTTCACCCGGCTCGCCGGCATCCTGCTCGCCGTCGACATGGTCGTGGCGCTCGTGCTGGTGCACCTGCCCGCCGGTCTCTGGGTCGCGGAGGGCGGCTACGAGTTCGTCGCCCTGCTCGGTGCCGCCGCTCTGGCCCTCGCGTTCGCCGGTGCGGGTCGGTTCTCGGTCGATCGTGGGGTGCTGCGCGGCCGCGCCCCCGCCTGGCTCGCCTGACCCCCCCGCTCAGCCCGTGCCTACCCCGCGTGAGGGGTCAAGACACGCCGTATCGCAGCCCCCGCACCCGGCGTTTCCTGACCCCTCGCGCGGAAGCGCGGGCGCTCGGGGGCTCGCCTCGCGTGGCGCCCATGCCGTGAGCGATCAGGCGGCGAGATACACCCAGGCCGTGACGCCGGAGGCGAGGGTGACCTCGCGGCGCGCGTAGTCGGCGACCTCGTACGCGTCGGTCGCGGCGAGCTCCGCGTCGGTGAGGTCGAGGTATGCGCCGTCGACCGCATCCGTCGGCTCGCCGGGGTGCAGGATCGGATGCCGGTCGGACCCGCTCGTCGCGATGACCGCGGCGTCGGTGATCGTCACCCAGTCGAGGCGATGGCCCGGCAGCGCATCTGCGGTGGTGGGGACTTCGCGCCCGTACAGCGCACGCTGCACCTCGGGCTGACGCAGGGTGCCGTAGGAGAAGACGCGGTGCACGCCCTCCAGCGTATGCCGCCCGCCCCGCCCTCCCGTCCTCCACAGCGTGAGGGGTCAAGACACGCCGTGTCGGATGCCGGGGAGGCGGCGCTTCGTGACCCTTCACGCGAGAAGCGGGGGCCCACGAACGACGCAAAAAGGTTGCGTAACCATTTGCACCTTGACACCCTCATGACTGCGAAGTTATGGTGATGAAACCGATTTCACGTCCCGCCGCGAGATCGGATGCAATGACGCACAGAGCTTGCTGCCCAAAGGAGTGAACAGTGAAGTCTTCCCCCGTACCCCCGTCGCACCGCCCCCGCGCGCTGCGCCTCACCGGCCTCGCCGCCGTCTCCGTCCTCGCCCTCGCCGGCTGCGCCTCGGGTGGCGCCGGTGACGGCGGCGGCGGGAGCGCGGGCGGCGAGCTGACCTTCTCGAACTGGCAGTTCCTCGAAGACGGCAAGGGCCCGATCATCTGGGATGCCGTGAAGGGCTACACCGGCCCCGATGACAACATCGAGCTCACCAAGGTCGAGATCCCGTTCGCGAACTACGCCGACAAGCTCAGCACCGAGCTCGGCGCCGGGGGCGGCCCCGACGTCATGGTGCTGCAGGACAGCCAGTTCGCCTCCCTCGTGGATGCCGGCGTGCTCGAGCCC
The DNA here is from genome assembly GCF_963528945.1 of uncultured Microbacterium sp. Taxonomy (GTDB): domain Bacteria; phylum Actinomycetota; class Actinomycetes; order Actinomycetales; family Microbacteriaceae; genus Microbacterium. The sequence continues at coordinate 324,967 of NZ_CAURWX010000003.1, read as the reverse complement.
CTCGACGACATCGCCGACGAGCTCGGCGACGACCTCAACAACACCAACGAGGCCGGGGTGTTCGACGGCGGTCAGTACGGCTTCAACTGGGAGCGCCCGACGTACAGCACCGTCATCTACAACAAGGAGATCTTCGACCAGCTCGGCCTCGAGGTGCCGACGACGTTCGACGAGTTCCTCACGACGGCGCAGACGATCAAGTCCGAGCTGGGCATCGCGGGCTGGGCCGGGCGTCACCAGACGGCCGAGATCGACGGCTGGACCCTCGAGATGGCGAACTGGATCTACGGCTTCGGCGGCGAGCTGAGTGACGGTGAGAAGCTCACGATCGACAAGGCCGAGAACGTCGAGGCCGTCGAGGCGTTCCTCGAGACCTTCGCCTCGGGCGTCGCCCCGATCGGCGACGACGCGTCGACCTTCCGCGCCAAGTTCGGTCAGGGCCAGGTCGGCATGCTGTTCGAGAACTCGGGCGTCGCGACGACGATCACGAGCAACCCCGACAACGTCGTCGACGGCATGACGCTCGGTGCCGCCCCGCTGCCGCTCGCCAACCCCGGCTCGAACTCGCAGCTCATCATCGCCGTGAACGCGAACAGCGACAACAAGGAGGCCGCGAAGGACTTCGTGCGCTGGGTGCTCGGCGAACAGGGGCAGACCGCGATCCGCGCCGGCCTCGGAGCATCCGCCATGGCGACCGATGTCGAGCCCGACGCCGCGTTCCTCGAGGCCAACCCGTGGGCCACGCAGTTCCTCGAGGCCGCGAAGACCTCGAAGTCGACGCTCGTCGAGGGCTTCGAGACCGAGAGCAAGGTCGTCTGGCGCGAGGTGCTCACCGCGGTCGAAGACCTGCGGGTCAACGGCGGCGACGTGAAGCAGAAGCTCGCCGAGGTGCAGGAGACGCTCGAAGCCGAGCTCGGCTGAGCATCGCGAGGGGCGGGCGGATGCCGCATCCCCCGCCCCTCGACCCCCCCGGCTTTCCCGAAAGGACCCCGGCCATGGCCATCCCCACGCTCGAGGCGCCCCGTTCGGCTCCTCCCGCCTCGCCCCCGAAGACGCGCCGGAAGCGTGGCGGCGGCGCGGTCGGACGTTTCGTCGAACGCTACGGCGCGTACCTCTTCCTCCTTCCCGCGATCGCGTATCTCGCGGTGTTCACGGTCTTCCCGCTGATCCGCGGGGTTCTGCTGTCGTTCACGGCCACGAAGCTGGTCAACCCGGCGGGCGGCCGCGGCGTCGGCCTGGAGAACTACGACTACCTGCTGTCGAGTGACCGCTTCTGGTCGTCGGTGATCACGACCCTGCTCTACACGTTCTTCACGGTGATCTTCTCGGTCGGCATCGGCACGGCGGGCGCTCTCCTGCTGAACACGGCGTTCAAGGGCCGTGGCATCGTGCGTGCCATCGCCACCATCCCGTGGGCCGTGCCGACGGTCGCCGCCGCGCTCATCTTCGTGTGGATCTACAACAACGAGCAGGGCATCCTCAACCGCACGAGCAGCGCGCTCGGCATGGGCCAGCACGGCTGGCTGGTCGACCCGCAGTACGGCCTCTTCGCCGTCACGCTCGCCACGGTCTGGAAGCTCACCCCGCTCGTCATGCTCGTCATGCTCAGCGCGTTACAGAGCGTGCCGCACGAGCTGCGCGAGGCGACGTGGGTCGACGGCGCGACGCGGTTCCAGTCGTTCCGCGCGGTGACGCTGCCGCACATCATGCCGACGATCCGCATCATCACGCTGCTCATGACGATCTGGTCGATCCGGCGTTTCGAGATCATCTTCCTCATCACCGGCGGCGGGCCGCTCGACGTCACGAACACGCTCGTCGTGAACGTGTACCGCACCGCCTTCCAGGATCAGAACCTCGGTCGGGCCGCCGCGATCGGCGCCCTCGGCCTCGTGCTCTCGCTGCTCGTCACGGTCGTCTACTTCGTCGTGGAGCAGCTGCAGGAGCGTCAGGAGAACCAGCGATGACCACCGTGCGCATCCCCACCGACCTCCCGCGTCGTCGCGGCGTGGGTGCCAAGTTCGGCAGCCTCGGCAAGGCCGTGCTGATCACCCTCCTCGTGGTGTTCGCCGGCTTCCCGATCTACTGGATGCTGTCGACCTCGCTCGCCACCGAGACGTCGCTGTACCGCGACGGACAGCCGCTGCTCCCCGAGGTGCAGAACATCGGCCAGTGGGGCGGCTTCCTCGCCGACATCCCGATCCTCCGCTGGCTCGGCAACTCGTTCGTGATCGCCGCGGGCACCACGATCCTCAGCCTGGTGCTGGCGACGATGGCCGCCTACGCACTGAGCCGCTACCGCTTCCATGGCCGCGGCGTCGCGGGGTTCGTGTTCTTCAGCACGCAGATGCTCCCCGAGGCGCTCATCATCGTGCCGCTGTACGCGATCTTCGCGGGAGCCGGGCTGCTCAACAGCCACTGGGGCCTGGTGCTCGCCGACACCGCGTTCGTCATGCCGGTGAGCATGTTCATCATCAAGAGCGGCATCGACAAGATCCCGTACGAGATCGAGGAGTCGGCGCGCATCGACGGATGCTCCCGCCTGCGCATCCTCACCACCATCGTGCTGCCGCTGATCATGCCGAGCATCGCGGCGGCCGCGGTCATCGCGTTCTTCGACGGCTGGAACGAGTTCATGTTCGCGAACACCTTCATCTCGTCGAGCGATCTGTGGCCGGCATCCGTGGGGCTGTCGTCGTTCCTCGGCCAGTTCTACACGCCGATGAACGTGGTCATGCTGTGCGCGCTGCTGTTCGCGCTGCCGGCCATCATCTTCTTCCTGTGGGCGCAGCGCGGCATCGTGTCGGGCCTCACCGCGGGATCCGTCAAGGGCTGACCGCCCTGCGATCTGGAGTACTCATCTATGTCTGAAGGAACGGACCCGCTCTTCTCGGTGCGGGACAAGGTGGTCGTCGTGACCGGCGGCTTCGGCCAGATCGGCGCGGAGTTCGTGCGCGAGCTGCACGGCCGCGGCGCACGCGTGGCGGTGACGTCGCGCAGCGAGGTGGCCGACCCCGCCGCGCGCCTCGGCATCGACGACCCCGAGGGCCGACTGCTCGCGGTGGCGATGGACATCACCGATCAGGCCAGTGTGGATGCCGGTTTCGACCGGGTCGCCGAGGCGTGGGGCGTGCCCACCGTCGTCGTCAACAACGCGGGCCTCGACACGCAGCCCAGTGCGCCGCCGGAGGTGTCGGGGCCGTTCGAGGAGTTCCCCGTCGAGGTGTTCCGCGAGGTGGTCGACACGAATCTCGTCGGCACCTTCCTCGTCACCCAGGCGGCGGGCCGGCGGATGCGCGATGCCGGGGTCGGCGGATCGATCGTGAACGTGGGGTCGATCTACGGCATGGTCTCGCCGGTGCAGGACATCTACGCCTACAAGGCCGAGCTCACCGGAGTGCCGTTCATCAAGCCGGTCGCGTACTCGGCGGCGAAGTCGGGGCTCTACAACCTCACCCGCTACTGCGCGACGTACTGGGGCCGTGCCGGCATCCGCGTCAACACGCTCACGCCGTCGGGCGTGCGGCGCGACACGCAGGATGCGACGTTCCAGGCGAACTACACCGCCCGCATGCCCATCGGGCGCATGGCCGAGGCGAACGAGTTCAACGGCGCGCTCGTCTTCCTCGCATCGGATGCCTCGACCTACATGACCGGCTCGAACGTCGTGGTCGACGGCGGGTGGACCGCATGGTGAGCGAGGTGCTGGGCGAGCGGCTGTTCACCGCCGCGGTCACGCCGATGCGCGCAGACGAGAGCGTCGACCACGAGGCGCTCGCCGCCATGCTCGACAGCGACGTGCGCCGCGGCGTCGAGGGCGTGTACGTGTGCGGGTCGTCGGGCGAGGGCGTGCTGCTCTCGGAAGACGAGCGCATCGCCGTCGCGGCGACCGCGGTCGACGCCGTCGCCGGACGCGTGCCCGTGCTGTCGCACGTCGGCGCGATGTCGACCCGCGAGGCCGTACGCATCGCGCAGGCCGCGAAGGATGCCGGAGTCGCCGCGATCTCGATGATCCCGCCGCTGTACTACGGGTATTCGACGCCCGACGTCGTGCGGCACTTCCGCACGGTGATCGATGAGGTCGACCTGCCCTTCGTGCTCTACAACATCCCCCAGTTCACCGGGCGCGACATCTCGGAGGGCGGGTTCGACGAGCTGCTCGCGCTGCCGCAGGTGATCGGGGTGAAGCACACCTCGCGCAACCTCTACGGGGCCGAGCGCATCCTGCGACGGCATCCGCATCAGACCGTGGTGAACGGCTTCGACGAGTTCTACCTGCCCGCGCTCTCGATCGGCGCGCGTGGGGCGATCGGCACGACGGTGAGCCTGCAGATCGAGCTGTTCCGGTCGTTGCGGCGACGGTTCGCCGCGGGCGACCTCGCCGGTGCGCGCGCCGTGCAGGTGCGCATCGACGACACGGTCGAGGGCATGGTCGAGGTCGGCGTGTTCGGTGCCGCGAAGTACCTCGGCGGCAAGCTGTCGGCGCCGCTGGGGGAGTGCCGGTCGCCGCTGCCGCGCCTCGACGACGCCGGACGAGCGCGCCTCGACGAGGTCTTCACGCAGCTGCAGGAGCACATCGCGACCACCGCTGAGGAGGATGCGGCCTGACCGTCGCCTCGGGTGATCCGACGGAGGGCGGTGCCGGGAGGGCCGGTAGGGTGAAGCATCCGGGCACGGGCCCGATCGGTAAAGGGCGGCACATGACCACGATCTACGACGTCGCGTCGCGCGCCGGAGTCTCGCCGGCCACCGTCTCGCGGGTCTTCAACGGCACCAAGGTGTCGCCCGAGAAGGTCGAGGCGGTGCGCCGCGCGGCCGCCGAACTCGACTTCACCCCCAACCGCGCCGCCCGCACGCTGCGGCGGCGCAGCGCCGAGGTGATCGCGCTCGTGATCCCCGACATCGAGAACCCGTACTTCACCGAGATGGCGCGCGGCGTCGAAGACGTGGCGTCCGAGGCGGGGTACTCGGTCGTGCTGTGCAACTCCGACTCGCAGCCCGAGAAGGAGCAGACCTACCTGCAGATCGCGGTCGCCGAGAACATGGCGGGCGTCATCATCGCCACGGCCTCACCGACGACCGAGCTCGACGGCATCCTCGCGACCGGGCGTCCCGTCGTGGCGGTCGACCGCGCCACCCGCTACGACCTCGACGGAGTGGTGATGGCCAACCGCGAGGCGGCGATCGCCGCGACCTCGTCGCTCATCGAGGCCGGGTATCGCCGCATCGCCTACATCGGCGGTCCGGAAGACATCGACACCGCGGCCGACCGTGCCGCGGGCTGGCGCGAAGCGCTCGCCGGCACGCAAGACGACATCGAGACGCTGCAGCGCTTCAGTACGTATCGGGTGGAGGGGGCGCGCGCCGCGATGGAAGAGCTGCTCGCGCTGCCCGAGCCGCCGGATGCCGTGGTCGCCGGTAACAACCTCATCGGTGTGGGTGCGATCCAGGTGCTCACCGAGCGCGGGCTCACCCCGCCGGCGTTCGGGGTGGCTGTCGTGGGTTCGCTGCCCTTCACGACGTTGTCGCCGACCGCGGTGACGATGGTGCGACTGCCCGCGCGGCACATGGGCACGACCGCCGCGCGACTGCTGCTCGAGCGCATCGCGGGCGACGCGCAGCCCGCCCGCACGGTGGTGCTGCGCGGCGAGGTGCAGCGCGCGAGCGCGTCCCGCTAACGGTTCTCGGCTACGGGTCGACGCGGTCGACATCCCCATGCTGACTACGCAACCAGACTTTCCGCTTGCACTGTGAAATCGATTTCAGTTACGCTCGTCCCGAGCATGATCGAGGAGGACACCATGCGCTGCACCCTCGGGGTGGATGTCGGGACGTCGAGCACGAAGGGTGTGCTGGTCGCCGACGACGGAACCATCGTCGCGTCGGCGACGCGGAGCCACGACGTGTCGCGGCCGCGCACCGGCTGGGTCGAGATGGATGCCGCGATCTGGTGGGACGAGTTCGTCTCGCTCGCCCAGGAACTGCTCGCCGCGCATCCCGATGCCGAGATCGCCGCGGTCGGCGTCAGCGGCATGGGGCCGTGCGTGCTGCTCGCCGACGAGAACGACGAGCCCGTGCGCCCCGCCATCCTCTACGGTGTCGACACCCGGGCCACGACCCAGATCGAGCGCATGACGGCCGACCTCGGCGTCGACGAGATCACGCGCGTCGGCGGATCGGTGCTCACCTCGCAGGCCGGCGGTCCGAAGATCGCGTGGGTCGCCGAGGAGGAGCCGGATGCCTGGGCCCGCGCCCGCCGCCTCTTCATGCCGGCGTCGTGGCTCGCCCGCAAGCTCACCGGCGCCTACGTGCTCGACCACCAGTCGGCCAGCCAGGTCTCACCCCTCTACGACATCGAGCACGAGCGCTGGCACGCGCCGTTCTGGGGCCGTTACGCCACGGCCATCGTGCAGCCCCGGCTGGCCTGGGCGGGTGATGTCGCCGGCACCGTGACGCCCGCCGCAGCCACGCTCACCGGCATCCCCGCCGGCACCCCCGTCATCACCGGCACGATCGACGCCTGGACCGAGGCCGTCAGCGTCGGCGCCCACGAGGTCGGCGATCTCATGCTCATGTACGGCACGACGATGTTCCTCGTCGCGACCGGTGACGCGACCCTCCGCACCCCGTCGATGTGGACCACGGCGGGCGCGTTCCCCGGCACCCGCAACCTCGCCGGCGGCCTCTCGACCTCGGGCGCGCTCACCGCCTGGTTGAAAGACCTCACCGACGCCGACTACCCGCAGTTGCTCGCCGAGGCCGAGGCGTCCGGGCCCGGTGCCCGCGGTCTGCTCGTGCTGCCGTATTTCGCGGGTGAGCGCACCCCGATCCAGGATCCGGATGCCCGTGGCGCGATCGTCGGCCTCACCCTGGAGCACTCCCGCGGCGATCTGTACCGTGCGGCTCTCGAGGCCACCGCCCTCGGTGTGCGGCACAACGTCGAGACCATGCGCGCGGCGGGCGCCGACATCCGCCGCATCGTCGCCGTCGGCGGCGGCACTCAGGGTCGCCTCTGGCTGCAGGTGGTCTCGGACGTCACCGGTCTCGTGCAGGAGGTGCCCGCGACCACGATCGGTGCGAGCTACGGCGCCGCCTTCCTCGCGGCCGTCGCCATCGCGCCCGACGGCGACGCCCCGCTCATCACCGACTGGAACCCGGTGACCGAGACGATCACCCCGAACGCCGACCTGCGGGCGACGTACGACACCCTCTTCGACCGGTACGTGCGCCTCTACGCCGGCACGAAGGACGTGGTGCACGAACTCGCCGCCGACCAGCGCGGCGCCGCCCGCCCCTGACCCTCGAACCGGCCCACCAGCAACGGAGGAACCATGAGCTACACGCTCCCGACGCCGGCATCGCGCCCGGCATCCGCCCCCAAGACCGCCTACCTCATCGCCTCGGGCGACCTGCGCGAGTCGGCCAACACGGCCGGCTGGCCCACCCAGGTCGAGCTCGAAGCCGGCGTGACCGGCGTGCTGAACGACCTCGGCTGGACGGTCGTGCGCGCCAACGACGTCGACCCCGAGACCGGTCACGGCTTCATCTCGAGCCAGCGCATGGGCCTCGAGGTGTTCAAGAACATCCCGACGGATGCTCCGCTCATCGTCGCCGAGGCCGTCTGGCAGTACTCGCACCACGTGCTCGCCGGTCTCCGCACGCACGAGGGCCCGATCCTGACCGTCGCGAACTTCGCGGGCGACTGGCCCGGACTCGTCGGTCTGCTCGGCCTCAACGCCGGCCTGACGAAGATGGACAAGCCGTACGCCACGATCTGGTCGGTCGACTTCACCGACGAGTGGTTCCAGTCCGGCATCCGCGAATGGACCGAGACCGGCTCGATCACGCACGATGCCTCGCACGTGCGCGCTCTGCCCGCCCTGCCCGACAGCCCCGAGAAGGAGCTGGGCGAGGCGCTCGCCGCCGAGCTGCTCGCCGAGAAGGCCATCATCGGCGTCTTCGACGAGGGCTGCATGGGCATGTACAACGCCATCTTCGACGACGAGCTGCTCAACGCCACCGGCATCTACAAGGAGCGCCTGTCGCAGTCGGCGCTGTACGCCGAGATGCTCGAGGTCACCGATGCCGAGGCGGATGCCGCATACGACTGGCTGATCGACGCGGGCATGACCTTCCGCTACGGCGAGGACGCCGCCACCGAGCTCACCCGCGACCAGGTGCAGTGGCAGCTGAAGATGTACATCGCCGCCCTCCGCATCGCCGACGACTTCGGCCTCGACGCGGTCGGTATCCAGTACCAGCAGGGCCTGAAGGACCTGGTTCCGGCCTCGGACCTGGCCGAGGGCATCCTCAACTCGACCGAGCGTCCGCCGGTGACCTCGCGCGACGGTTCGCGCGTGCTGCACGAGGGTCGCGCCTTCCCCCACTTCAACGAGGCCGACGAGGGCGTCGCGGTCGACGCGCTCGTCACCGACCGCGTGTGGCGGGCGATGGGCCTCGTGCCCGACAACACCCTGCACGACGTGCGCTGGGGCGAGGACTATGACGGGCAGTTCGTGTGGGTGTACGAGATCTCGGGCTCCGTTCCGGCCTCGCACCTGGGCGGATGGCAGAACGCCGAGGGCTGGCGCCAGGGTCACGTGTTCTTCCCGGCGGGCGGCGCCACGATCAACGGCGTCTCGAAGCCGGGCGAGATCGTGCTGTCGCGGGTGTTCATCGCCGACGGCATCCTGCAGGCCGACATCTTCCGCGCGTCGGTGATCGAGCTGCCGGAGGAGGAGACCCAGCGCCGCAAGGACGCGACCAACCCGGAGTGGCCGATCGCTCACGTCGTGCTGCACGGAGTCTCGCGCGACCAGTTCATGGCCCGCCACAAGGCCAACCACGCGCAGCTCGTCTACGCGCCCGACGCCGAGACGGCCGACAAGGCCCTCATTGCCAAGGCGGCGATGCTGGACGGCATGGGCATCAAGGTCAACCTCGTCGGAGACGTCGCGGTCTGAGGCCCGGAGGGTCGAGAGGGGGCGGATGCTGCGGCATCCGCCCCCTCTTCCGTCTCCACTACCAGGTCGTTTCGCCGGAGAGAAGCGATTCACAGCGGAATCACATCTCCAGAGAAGTTGCAACCCCCGCGCGGAAGTGGAGAAGCGCTTCTACTGTCACGCTCATGTCAGACCAGTCCGTGACGGAGCGGCGAGCCGAGAAGCGGCTCGAACGCGCGCGGCGGGGCAAGGTCACCTACAACCGGCGGGAAGCGATCGCGGGATATCTGTTCATCTCGCCCTGGATCATCGGCTTCGCCATCTTCACCGCCGGGGCGATGATCTACAGCCTCGTCATCTCGTTCAGCTCGTACAACCTCGCGACGAACTCCGCCAAGCCCATCGGGCTCGCGAACTACGCCAACCTCTTCGAGGATCCGCGCGTGGCCGTCTCGCTCGGCAACACCCTCTTCTACGCCGTGATGGCGGTGCCGCTCGAGATCATCGTCGCGCTCGTGCTCGCCATGCTGCTCGCCGGGGTGCGTCGGGGTTCCGGCGTGTTCCGCACCCTCTACTACCTGCCCAGGATGACCCCGGCGGTCGCGACGGCGGCCATGTTCTTCCTGCTGCTCAACGGCAACTCCGGGGCCGTCAACCAGTTCTTGCGGCTCTTCGGCATCGACGGACCCCAGTGGCTCGTCGACCCCGCCTGGATCAAACCCAGCATCGTGCTCATGACGCTGTGGACCGTGGCGGGCACCATGGTGATCTTCCTCGCGGCCCTCAAGAACGTGCCGACCGAGCTCTACGAGGTGGCCTCGCTCGACGGCGCGGGCCCGGTGCGCCGGTTCTTCTCGATCACCCTGCCGATGATCTCCGGGGCGATGTTCTTCAACGTCATCGTGCTCTCGATCGCCGCCTTCCAGGTGTTCGATCAGGCCTACGTGCTGTTCTGGCGCGACCAGAGCAACTCGTCGCCCGAAGCGTCGCTGTTCTACGCGATCTACCTGTTCCAGCAGGCGTTCCGCCAGTTCGACTTCGGATTCGCCGCCGCCATGGCCTGGCTGCTCTTCGTCATCATCATGATCATCACGGTCATCCAGGTGAAGTTCAGCAACAAGTTCGTCTACTACGAGGCGGATCGTTGATGTCCACGTCCTACCGCCCCCTGCCCTCGTCGGTCGAGCCGCCGCGCGAGCCGTCGACCACGGTCGTCACGGTTCCCGAGAAGCGCCGGCGCCGACGCAACACCGCCGCCGCCCGCGAGAGCAGTGTCGTGGGGCGCATCCTGCGTCTCGTGCTGCTCATCGGGTTCGCGGCCCTGTTCCTGTACCCGTTCGTGTGGCTGCTCGCGGCGAGCCTCAAGCCGCGCGGCGAGGTGTTCGACAACTCGCTCATCCCGAAGACGCCGACCCCCGAGAACTACGTCGAGGTCTGGAACCAGCTGCCGCTGACGAACTGGATGTTCAACAGCGTCATGATCGCGCTGCTCGCCGCCGCGGCCGTGTCGATCTCGAGCTCGGTCGTGGCGTTCGGGTTCGCGTACTTCCGGTTCCCGGGGCGCGGGCTGCTGTTCGGCCTCGTGCTGGCGACGATGATGCTCCCCGGCGCGGTCACCATGATCCCGATCTACCTGATCTGGAAGCAGACCGGGATGCTCGGCACCTGGGTGCCGCTGTGGGGCATGAACCTCTTCGGGTCGGCGTTCTACATCTTCCTGCAGCGGCAGTTCTTCCTCGGGCTGCCGCGCGACCTGTTCGAGGCCGCCCGACTCGACGGCGCGAGCTACTGGAAGATGTTCTGGCGCATCGCGATGCCCCTGTCGATCCCGTCATTCGTCATCGTCTTCCTGTTCGAGTTCCAGGCGAGCTGGAACAACCTGCAGTCGGCGCTCATCTACCTCAACGCCGGCTCTCCGGAGGACTTCACCGCCCCGCTCGGCATCGCCTACGCGATGACGAAGTACAGCCCCACCGCGGGCGGCCACGGGGACTACCAGTACGTCATGGTCGCGGCCCTGCTGGTCACCCTCCCGATGCTCGTGCTGTTCGCCTTCGGGCAGCGGTACTTCATCGAGGGCGTGGCCACCCAGGGACGCAAGGGATGAGCGGCATCCGCCGCCGCCGAGAAAGGAAATGAACATGATGCGCAGAACAGCCGCTGCCGCAGCTCTCGTCACGGCATCCGTCGTGGTCCTCGCCGGATGCGGGTCGGGAGGTGGCGGCCAGGCCGCCGACGCCGACTTCGACGCCGAACCCGAGGGAACCCTCTCGGCCTGGGGCTTCGAGAACGCCGACGACGTCGGAACCTCGCGCCTCGACTACGCCGCCGCGCAACTCGACGGGGTCGAGGTCGACCTCGACGCGACCGCATTCGATGCGCAGAAGTTCACGACGCGCCTGGCCTCGGGCGACGTGCCCGATGTGGTGCAGATGGACCGCCGCTACGTCACGACCTACGCCGCGCAAGACCTGATCATGCCGCTCGACGCCTGCTTCGACGCGCACGACGTCGACCCGCGCTCGTACTGGTACGAGGCCGTCGTCGACGACGTCACCTACGACGACGCCGTGTGGGGCGTGCCGCAGTTCTACCAGCCGCCCGCGATCCTGCTGAACAAGACCGTGCTCGACGAGGCGGGTGTCACGGCCGAGGAGATCGACACGTCGAAGCCCGACGTGCTGCTCGCCGCGATCGAGAAGATGTACCAGGAGTCGAACGGCGTGCCCACCCGGCTCGGCTTCGACCCCGTCGCCACGGGGCAGAGCGGCCTGTGGGTGCTCGCCCTCGGCGGCCAGCTCAACGACGAGGACGGCAAGCCCACCCTCGACGACCCGAGCAACGTCGCCGGCATCGAGATGCTGAAGCAGATCACGGATGCCCAGGGCGGCTTCGCCGCGGTGAAGAGCTTCACCGACTCGTTCGACACGTTCGGCGACAACAACCAGTACGTCGCCGGTCAGGTCGGCGCACAGGTCAACGCCCAGTGGTACCCGAACGTGCTCTCGCCGTACGTCGACCAGGTGCAGCTCGAGGCGGTGCCGTTCCGCGACGCCGACGGCGAGCCGTTCTCGGTCGCCTCCGGCACCGCGTTCGTCATCCCGGCCGGGGCGAAGAACCCCTCCGCCGCGTGCGCCTGGATGCTCGACCTCACCTCGGACGAGGCGTGGGACGAGGCCGGTGCGGCGCGGGCCGAGACCCGCAAGGCCGACGGCGGCATCAACACGGGCCTGTTCACCGGCTCGCCCGCGGCCGATCAGCGCCTGCGCGACGAGTACGTGGTCGAGAGCGGCAACGCCGGCTTCGACCAGGTGATCTCGACCTACTACGACGTGGTCGACTACGGCCAGTCGTTCGGGTCGTCGCCCGCGGGGCAGGAGATCCAGAACGAGCTGAACAACGCCATCACCGCGGCGCTGCTCGGCGACAAGAGCCCCGAGGATGCTCTGGCCGACGCCCAGCAGGCCGCGATGCGCGCCTACGACAAGGCCACCGCCGGCTGACCCTCCCTCCCTCCCCTTCTGCTCCCGTCGCATTTTCTGTCGCTTCTCCGCACTCCAGGCGACAGAAAATGCGACGGGAGCAGGAGGGAGGGGAGAGGGGGAGAGCAGGAGGTGGGGGAGAGGGGGGAGACTGGGGGGATGATTCGACGGGCGGAACTCGCGGGGACGGATGCGGGGGCGGTGGCGCGGCTCGTCGCGGAGTATCTCCGGCAGACGGAGAAGGAGAAGGTCGCCCGCGGAGTCGCCGCTCCCACCGTCGGGCTCCCCGCGGCGTACGCGGCCGAGGTCAACGACCCGCTGATCGCCTACGCGGACTGCTCGGTATGGGGCGCCGAGATCGCGGGCGAGGTCGTCGGCGTCGTCGTGCTGCGCGAGGTCGAGGGCGAGTGGGAGATCAAGCGGCTGTGGGCCGCGCCGGACGTGCGCGGGCGGGGCGTGGGCTCCGCGCTCCTCGACGCCGCCGTGGTCGCCGCCGGGGGTCGTGTGCGCCTCTCCGTCTGGCAGTGGCGTACCGACGCCATCCGTCTGTACGAATCGCGCGGCTTCACCCCCGTGCCGTCGTGGGATGCTCGCCCCTCGCTCGTTTGCATGCGCCTGCACCCCTGACCCCGTCCGTCCCACACCCACCCCCCACCGCTCCCGTCGCATTTTCTGTCGCTTCTACACGCTCCAGGCGACAGAAAATGCGACGGGAGCGGATGTGGACCGGGGGGAAGAGGGGAGGAGGGCGCGGGTCAGGCGGGAGGGAGGCGGAGCACGTCGCCCGACTCGCCGCCGGTGAGGTCGTCGGCGATGCGGATGCTCCGCGCGAGGTCGTCGAGTGCGCTCTCGACCGTGCCGAAGCGCTCGCGGTCGCTGCAGATCGCGGTGAGGGTGATGAGGTGCGACCCCGCGTCCCACGTGTAGGTCGCGAACGGCGGCGCATTCGGCGACGGCGGCACCGGCACGATCAGCTTCTCGCCGGCGCCGAGGGCCGTGCGGAACGTCACCGTGTCGTCGTACTCCATCGGCATCGACGCCCGCGCGATGCGCAGCTCGGGGGTGAGCTGCTGCACGGTCGCCATCGCGACGACGAGGTCGGGCTCGGCCTTCCACGTCCACACGAGCACTCGGCCGTCGGCGCGCTTCATGAGCATCGGCGCCGCCTGGTTCATCGCCCAGGCGCCGAGCTTCGAGCCCGGGCGCCCCGTCGCGCCCAGCGTCTGGTTCGCCTGACCCAGCAGCATGCGGATCGCGGCCTTGCGGTGACGCCGCCCCCTCCAGCCGAGGGAGTCGGTCACGGGGATCCACAGCGCGGGGTCGGCATCCGCAATCAGTCGCATGACCCCACGGTAGACGGTCGACCCGAGAGGATGCCGGTGGGCCTCTGCAGCCCGCGCAGGGCCCTCCGGTAGAGTGGCCAGCGCCCTCACGGGCCGCCCCGCCGGGCACTCCTCGACCGCTTACCGTAAGGCAGCATGTCTGATTCTCCCTCCGACCCGACGAGCGCATCCGCCGGTGAGCGGCCGCTGCGCATCCTGATCGGCGCCGACACGTTCGCGCCCGACATCAACGGAGCCGCCCGCTTCGCCGAGCGGCTCGCCGCCGGTCTCGTGCAGCGCGGACACGACGTGCACGTCTCGGCGCCGAACCAGGCGTATCGCCGTGCGCGCCCGCACACCGAGATCATCGAGGGCGAGCGCATGACCCTGCACCGACTGCCCTCGGTGCGCTGGGCGCCGCACGACTGGCTGCGTTTCGTGTGGCCGTGGCGCTCGAAGCACTACGCCCGCACGGTGCTCGACCGGGTGAACCCCGATGTCGTGCACATCCAGTCGCACATCGTGATTGGTCGCGGTCTCGCGCGCATCGCGCGTCAGCGGGGCATCCCGGTGGTCGCCACGAACCATGTGATGGCTGAGAACATCCTCGAGCACACGAAGATGCCGGATGCGGTCAACCGGTTCATCCTGAGGCACGCGTGGGCCGACGCCAAGCGCACGTTCGATCTCGCGCGGGCCGTGACGACGCCCACCCGCCGTGCCGCCGACTTCCTCGAGAAGACCGTCGCGGTGAAGGGCGTCATCCCGGTGAGCTGCGGCATCGACCGCACCCAGTACACGCCCGTGCTGGGCACGCGCGAGCAGAACCGCATCGTCTTCGTCGGACGCCTCACCGCCGAGAAGCAGATCGAGGTCATCCTGCAGGCGATGACGAAGCTCGACCCGGCGCTCGACACCACGTTCGACATCGTCGGCGGTGGCGACCAGCGCAAGCAGCTCGAGAACCTCGCCGCGCAGCTCGGCCTCGCCGAGCGGGTCACGTTCCACGGCCGCACCACAGACGAGGAGCTGCGGGCGCTGCTCTCGCGCGCCAGCCTGTTCGTGATCGCGTCGATCGCCGAACTGCAGTCGATCGCGACCATGGAGGCGATGGCGTCGGCGCTGCCGATCGTCGCGGCGGATGCCGTCGCCCTGCCGCACCTCGTGCACGACGGCGAGAACGGCTACCTGTTCGAGCCGGGCAACGCCGACGAACTCGCCGCCCGTCTCACCGACGTGCTCACGGCCGACCCGGCTGAGTACGAGCGGATGCAGCAGGCCTCGCTCGACGGTGTCGTCATCCACGACATCAACCGCACGCTCGACACGTTCGAGGCGCTGTACCGCGACGCCCCGCTACCCGAGTGACGCCGATGCACGTCGTGTTCTTCGGCGACCAGCACCTCGACTCGCTCGGCGGTGCGCAGGTGTCGATGCGGCTGCAGCGGGATTTCCTCGAACGCGCCGGGCACACGGTCACGGTCGTGGCACCGCGCATGCACGGCGCTCGCGCGCAGCACACGGCCCCGCACCCGGGGAACCTCGACCTGCCCTCGATGCCGATCACACTCGACCGCGAGTACGCGATGAGCTGGCCGGGGCGCGCGACCGACCGGGTGCTCGACCGGGCGATGGCCGCTCGTCCCGCGGTCGACCTGGTGCACGTGCAGGCCGACTTCTGGGGCGCGTTCATCGGACACCGTTACGCCCACCGCCACGGCATCCCCGTGGTGCACACCATGCACAACCGCGTCGACGTCGGCATGGCCGCGGTGACCCCGCTGCACCGCCCGGCCCTCGCGGTGCTGAACGCCTGGCGTCGAGCCGCCCTGCGCGGCGTGGGCGAGCGGGTCGGCGGGAGCGACGGATGGGCGTTCCTGCGGGGGCTCGCGGCCGAGGCATCCGCCGTCACCGCCCCGTCGACCCACTTCGCGCGACGGCTCGAGCAGCACGGAGTTTTCGACCACGTCGACGTCGTCTGGAACGGCATCGACGACGATGTGCGCGCCCAGACACTGGCGGATGCTCCGTCGACCCGCCCGCCCGGACGTCCGCGCTTCGTGTGGCTCGGCCGCATGAGTCCCGAGAAGCGCCTGCTGCCGTTCCTGGAGTCGTGGGTGGCCTCGGGTGTCGATGCCGAGCTCGAGGTGATCGGCGGCGGAGGGCAGCGCGCGGCCGCCGAGCGCATCGTCGCCGGTCGCGACGGCGTGCGCTTCGCCGGGCGCCTCACCTACCCCGAGACGCTGGCCCGCATCGCGGCGGCGGATGCTCTCGTGCAGACGTCGATCGGCTTCGAGACGCAGGGCATGACCCCGTTCGAGGCAGCCACCCTGGGGACGCCGTCGATCATCAGCGACCCCGACATTGCCGCCGAGCTGGGCAGCGGGTTCTGGGCAGTTCCGGATGCCGGAGCCGACGAGCCGCGCCGCGTCGACGCGCTCGCCGAGACGCTGCGGATCGCCGTATCCGACATCTCCGACGGCCGCGCACCGACCCCCTCTCCCGAGGTCGCCGAGGCGTTCCGTCAGTCGAGTCGCACGGCCGCGATGGTCGAGGTGTACGAGCGGGTGCTCGGCGCGCGGTGAGACACCACTTCTGCCGTGAGGCCGCACGTGTGCCGTGGTGTCTCAGGGCACACGTGAGGTCTCGCGGCCGGCATGCGGGAGCGCGTCGTCAGCCCAGCGCGTAGAAGAGCGAACTCACCCAGCCCACCAGCACGCCGACGACCTGAGCGCCGCCGACGCCGATCGCGATGCCGGCGAGCAGACGCGAGTCGGTGCGTCGCAGCGAAATGAGCCCCAGGGTGAGTGCGGCTGCGGCGGCGAGGAAGCCCAGCAGGTTGACCACGAACCCGAGCACGCCCAGGCCCTCGTAGTCCATCGGCTGCGCCAGGAAGATGAACGGGTAGATCAGCGAGTAGAGGGTCGAGATCGCGAAGCCGACGAGCGCGAGGATGAACGCCAGACGCGCGAGTCCGCCGCCCGTGCCGCCCGCGTTCTGCGGGTACGGCTGCTGGCCGTATGCGGGCTGGGCCTGCGGGGCGCCGTAGGAGCCCGGATGCTGCGGGGCGGCCTGTCCGAACGGCTGCTGCGTGCCGGGCTGCTGCTGGCCGGGCTGCTGGCCGTACGGCTGCTGGCCCTGCTGCTGGCCGTACGGCGAGGCGGGCTGCGGGGCGCCGGCCTGGTGCGCGCCCGGCTGCTGCTGGCCGTACTGCTGCTGGCCGGGCTGCTGGCCGTACTGCTGACCGGGCTGCGCGCCGGGCTGCTGCTGGCCGAAGTGCGGGGACGGGGACGGCGGGAAGGACGGCTGCTGCGGGTCGCTCATGCCCCGAGCGTAGACCCCCGGGTGTTCTCGGCGCGATGGGCGGGCGCCGGGATTCCGGGCATCGGTGCGTGCGGGATGCCGCGCCGCAGTCCCGCGGGTCAGCGGTAGCCGTGCGCGGTCTCGGCGCGCTGCAGGGGGTCGCCCGGCGGCACGCGGTTCCAGTCGGTCGGGGTCGGGCGGTATCCGTCGCGGCGCAGTTCGACGGCCGTGGCGACGCCGGCCCAGGTGACGGAGGCGAGGAGGAGAAGGAGGAGTACCATGGCAGAAACGCTACGGAAGCGCCGTAACTGCCACGAGTGGCAGCACGGACGGTATCCGTAGGAATCCTGCCAAGCCTCGGAGGCCCTGTGAAGACCGTCGCCTGCATCGTCCAAGACGGTTTCGCCCCGTTCGAGTTCGGGCTCGCCTGCGAGGCGTTCGGATTGGATCGGTCGGCCGACGGTGTGCCCAACTTCGACTTCCGCGTCGTCGCGCCGCATCCGGGGGTCGTCACCTCGAAGCTCGGGTTCTCGATCAACGTCGAGCACGATCTCGCATTCGCGTACGAGGCCGACCTCGTGGTGTTCTGCCCGATCCCGCGCGAGTACTGGACGAATATCGACCCGCTGCTGATCGACGTCGCTCGGCACGCCGTCGAGCGCGAGGCCTGGGTGCTCACGATCTGCAGCGGCTCTTTCATCCTCGGTGCAGCCGGGGTGCTCGACGGGCGACGGGCGACCACCCACTGGATGTACTCCGAGACGCTCGCGGCGATGTACCCCGAGGTCGAGATCGACCCCGATGTGCTGTTCGTGCAGGACGGCCGGGTCATCACGAGCGCCGGCACGGCCGCAGGCATCGATGCCTGCCTGCACCTGCTGCGCGTCGAGCTCGGAGCCGAACTCGCCAACCGCATCGCCCGCCGCATGGTCGTGCCGCCGCAGCGCGACGGCGGCCAGGCGCAGTTCATCGATCGCCCCATCCCCGTCGTGCCGAGCGACTCGCTCGCGGCCGTGGCCGACTGGGCCGTCGAGCACCTCCGCGACGACCTCGGCGTCGATCAACTCGCCGCCCGAGCGCTCATGTCGCCGCGCACCTTCGCGCGGCGGTTCAAGGCCGAGTACGGGGCGACGCCCGCGGCCTGGCTCGCCCGGCAGCGCATCATCCACGCGCAGCGGATGCTCGAACGCACCGACCTCGCCCTCGACCGCATCGCTGAGGAGTGCGGCTTCGGATCGGCCGCGGTGCTGCGGCAGAACTTCGCCCGCGTGCTCGGTACGACGCCCACGGCCTACCGGGCCCGCTTCTCGTGCGCGGTCCCGGCATCCGCCCCCGCCCTCGCCTCCTGACCCGCGGTCCCCGCCCCGCCCCCCGTCCCGCCTCACCAACGATGCGGGATCAAAATCGCACGCTCCCCGGCGCTTGGGCGTGCGATTTCGATCCCGCAACCGGGGTAGAGGGGGGCGAGGGCGGGGTGAGCAGGGGCGGGGCCCGGGGTACGGGGGTGGGGAGGTGCGGGAGCGGGCTCAGAGGGCGCGGGTGGTGGAGCGCTCCACGAGCGAGCAGGGGAGCAGCACATGCGCGGCATCCTGCCCGGGCGACGCGAGGCGGGCGAGCAGCAGCTCGACCGCGCCATGCGCCATGTCGAGGATCGGCTGGCGCACCGTCGTGAGGTCGAACGCCTGCCACGACGACATCGCGACGTCGTCGAAGCCGAGGATCGACACATCCTCGGGAACGCCGATGCCGAGGGCCTTCGCGGCGTTGAGGGCGCCGAACGCGGTGAGGTCGTTGTGGCAGAACAGCGCCGTCGGCGGTTCGGGCAGGCGCAGCAGGCGCGTCGCGGCGTCGAAGGCGCGGGTGTAGTCGAGGTTCGCCGACTCGAACAGCTCGTCGTGGAACTCGACGCCGGCGTCGGCCAGTGCGGCGAGGAAGCCCTCGTGGCGCTCGCGCACGGAGGCGGTGGTGAGCGGACCGGCGATGACGCCGATGCGGCGGTGCCCGAGTGACGTGAGATGACGGCCGGCGATGCGGCCGCCGTCGAGGTTGTCGGGCGAGATCGAGTCGTTGTCGGTCACGGCGCCCGGGCCCATCGTCACGGCCGGCACGCCGAGCGAGACGATGCGACCCTCGTCGTCGGCCGACAGCAGGGTGGTGGTGAGGATGACGCCGTCGACGTTCGTCTCCCACAGTGTGCGGGCGAGGTCTTCCGTGGTGTCGGCGCGGCCCGAGAGGATGAGGGTGCGGTAGCCGGCGCGGGTGAGTTCGCCGCTGATGGTGTGCAGCAGCTCGGCGTAGTAGCTGTTGCGCGGGTCGCCCAGCACGACGCCGATCGTCTGTGTCCGGCTGGTGACGAGGCTGCGGGCGCTGAGGTTCGGGCGGTAGCCGAGCCGTTCGATGGCGGCCTCGACCCGGGTGCGGATCTCGTCGGAGACGCCTTCGCGACCGTTGACGATGCGCGAGACGGTGGTCTGCGAGACGCCCGCCGCCTTGGCGACATCGATGCTCGTGACCCCGCGGGTTCTCGACGGCATGGCCCCTCCTCTTCCGTGCCGGGGATTCCATGCTAGACCGGCGGGGCCGGCCGATGACTACGCAGTCGTCCGGCGTGGCGGGTGGATGCGCGACGTGGTGCGGTGGTGGCGCGGGGTGGATGCGCCGCGTGGACGGGCGGCGCCGGACGGATGCCCGATGCGGTCAGCCCCAGTGCGCCGGGGTGGGAAGCGTGTGGTCGCGCACCTCGACGCCGGTCGGGGTGAGCGATGCTGTCGCGTACAGCAGCGACTGGGTGGGGTAGCCGTGCGGGCGGTTGTCGCGGATGATCGCGCGGTCGTCATCGGGCGACAGCTCCGCCGATTCGGCGAGCAGCCCGGTCCAGTCGGCTGCCCAGTCTTCGCTCTCCGCGGCCGGACCCAAGGCGCGGAAGCGGGGGAGCCACATGTCGATGCGCGGTGTCGCCGGGTCGTCGAGGTCGTCGTGCGCGATCATGTGCGTCCCCGGCGCGACCGGGGTCTCGCGCACCTCGACGCCGTCCCACGAGAGCACGCGGGCGCCCTCCGGTCCGACCTCCAGAAGGTTGAACCCGTGCATGGGCGGGGTGCCTGCGGGGGAGTGCCCGGCTACCGACTCGAGCGCGAGTGTGCCGCGGGACACCGCGCGCTCAGCGGGCAGCTCCTGCAGGTCGGCGCGGTTGAGCAGCACGGCGAGGCGGCCCCGTGCCGGGTCGACCGCGAGCCACGCGCCGCCGGCGCGGCGATCACGGATGCCGATCACGCCCGGGTACCGCTCCGGCCACCAGGGGCCGAGGGCATCCCATTCGCGCTGCGGGTCTTCGTCGCGCACGGCCAGCAGCCGCGCCGCGCCTGCGCTCTCGACATCGATCACGACCGTGCACACCCTTCCGAGTCTAGGCGCGCCCCGCGTCGCCGGCACGGCCCGGGCGGACGGATGCTGGGGCAGAATCGGAGGCGTGAACATCGTCGTGGGAGTCACCGGCGGCATCGCCGCATACAAGGCGGTGCACCTCGTGCGCCTGCTCATCAAGGAGGGGCACGACGTCACGGTGGTGCCCACCGAGGGCGCGCTGCGCTTCGTCGGTCTGCCGACGTGGGAGGCGATCAGCCGTCATCCCGTGACGACCAGCGTGCACGACGATGTCGCGCGCGTGCGGCACGTCGCGCTGGGGCAGAATGCCGACCTCGTCGTCGTCGCTCCGGCCACCGCGAACACGATCGCGTCGATGGCGGCCGGTCTCGCGGGCGACCTGCTCGGCACGACGCTGCTGGCGACCGAGGCGCCGGTGCTCATCGCCCCCGCGATGCACGCCGAGATGTGGCGGCACGCGGCGACGCAGGCGAACATCGCGACCCTGCGCTCCCGCGGAGTGCACCTCGTCGGTCCCGCCGATGGCGAGCTCGCCGGTGGTGATGCGGGCCCGGGGCGCATGTCCGAGCCGGAGGAGATCCTCGCCGCGGTGCAGGCGCTCCTCGCCCCCGGCGACCTCAGCGGCCTCCGTGTCGCGATCTCGGCCGGTGGCACACGAGAGCCGATCGATCCCGTGCGGTTCCTCGGCAACCGGTCGAGCGGCCGACAGGGCGCCGCGCTCGCGGCGGAGGCTGCGGCCCGCGGCGCCCTCGTCACCCTGGTGGCCGCGCACGTCGATGCCGCGGTGCTCGATGCGGCGGAGCATCCGTCGATCGACGTCGTGCACGTCGGCACGGCCTCCGGACTGTCCGCCGCGATGAAGGATGCCGCCGCCTCGGCCGACGTGGTGGTGATGGCCGCGGCGGTCGCCGACTACCGGCCGCGCGAGGCCGCCGATCACAAGCTCACGAAGGCCGAGGGCGGGCTCGGACGCATCGAGCTCGTCGAGAACGAAGACGTGGTGGCGGCCCTCGCGGCGGCGCGCTCCGAGGGGCGCGCCCCCGCCGGGCAGACGATCGTCGCATTCGCTGCCGAGACGCTGCCGGATGCCGAGGATCGCCGAGAGCGTGCGCGCGGCAAGCGCGAGCGCAAGGGCGTCGATCTGCTCGCGGTGAACCTCGCGGATGCGGAGCACGGGTTCGAGAAGCCGCACAACGCCGTCGAGGTGATCGGCGAGGGCGGAGCGGTCGTCGCCGAGGCGGCGGGAACGAAACGCCAGGTCGCAGGCGCGATCTGGAATGCGGTGCTCGGCATCCGCTGACCGTCGGCCCGTTGTCGCCGACGCCACCTCCTGCTAAACTTGAGTCAAGCCAACTCAAGTTTGAGTGACCATCGACCAGAAGGAGTCTCCCAGGAGGGACAGATGAGCAACCCCCAGACCGGATCCCCCAACGAGCAGCAGACCGCGCTCGAGCAGTTCGGCATCAACCTCACCGACCGCGCACGCCAGGGCAAGCTCGACCCCGTCATCGGGCGCGACAGCGAGATCCGTCGGGTGAGCCAGGTTCTCACCCGACGCACCAAGAACAACCCGGTGCTGATCGGCGAGCCCGGCGTCGGCAAGACCGCCGTCGTCGAGGGCCTCGCGCAGCGCATCGTCGCGGGCGACGTCGCCGAGTCGCTCAAAGACAAAGAGCTCGTCACCCTCGACATCTCGGCCCTCGTCGCCGGCGCGATGTACCGCGGCCAGTTCGAGGAACGGCTGAAGAGCGTGCTCAAGGAGATCACCGAGTCCGACGGACGCGTCATCACGTTCATCGACGAGCTGCACGTGCTCATGGGCGCAGGCGGCGGCGAGGGGTCGGTCGCGGCATCCAACATGCTCAAGCCCATGCTCGCCCGGGGCGAGCTGCGGCTCATCGGCGCCACCACACTCAACGAGTACCGCGAGTTCATCGAGAAGGATGCCGCTCTCGAGCGACGCTTCCAGCAGGTGTACGTCGGCGAGCCCACGGTCGAAGACACGATCGCGATCCTGCGCGGCCTCAAGGAACGGTACGAGGCTCACCACAAGGTCGCCATCGCCGACGGCGCGCTCGTCGCCGCCGCATCCCTGTCGAACCGCTACCTGCCGGCCCGGCAGCTGCCAGACAAGGCCATCGACCTCATCGACGAGGCCGCGTCGCGGCTGCGCATGGAGATCGACTCGGCTCCGGTCGAGATCGACGAGCTGCGCCGGCACGTCGACCGTCTGAAGCTCGAAGAGCTCGCCCTCAAGAAGGAGAAGGACCCGGCGTCGAAGGAGCGGCTGGCCGCGCTGCGCGACGACCTCGCCACCGAAGAGGCGAAGCTCGCCGAACTGCAGGCCCGCTGGGAGCGGGAGCGTGCATCGCTCAACCGCGTCGGTGATCTCAAGACCCGCCTCGACGCGGCGCGCATCGACGCCGAGCGGGCGCAGCGCGAAGGCAACCTCGAACGCGCGTCCCGGCTGCTGTACGCCGAGATCCCCGCCCTGGAGCGCGAGCTCATGGAGGCCGAGCGCTCCGAGGGTGCCGACGGCGACGAGGGGCGGATGGTCAACGAGCAGGTCACGGACGAAGACATCGCCGGCGTCATCGCGGCGTGGACGGGCATCCCCGTCGGACGACTGCTGCAGGGCGAGACCGAGAAGCTGCTGCACCTCGAGTCGGAGCTGGGCAAGCGCCTGATCGGCCAGAAGGATGCGGTGAAGGCCGTGTCGGATGCGGTGCGCCGCTCGCGCGCCGGCATCAGCGACCCCGGTCGCCCCACCGGATCGTTCCTGTTCCTGGGTTCGACCGGTGTCGGCAAGACGGAGCTCGCGAAGGCGCTCGCGCAGTTCCTCTTCGACGACGAGCACGCCATGGTGCGCATCGACATGTCGGAGTACGGCGAGAAGCACTCGGTGTCGCGTCTCGTCGGCGCCCCTCCGGGATACGTCGGCTACGAGCAGGGCGGTCAGCTCACCGAGGCCGTGCGTCGTCGCCCGTACAGCGTCATCCTGCTCGACGAGGTCGAGAAGGCGCATCCCGAGGTGTTCGACGTGCTGCTGCAGGTGCTCGACGACGGTCGGCTGACCGACGGTCAGGGGCGCACGGTCGACTTCTCGAACGTCATCCTGATCCTGACGTCCAACCTCGGTTCGCCCATCCTCATCGATCCCGTGCTGTCGGTCGACGAGAAGCGCGAGCAGGTGATGGCGCTCGTGCGTCAGGCGTTCCGGCCGGAGTTCCTCAACCGGCTCGACGACATCGTGATGTTCCAGGCGCTCAGCGAAGACGACCTCGCGCAGATCGTCGAGCTGTCGATCGACCAACTGCACACGCGGTTGCGCGACCGTCGGCTCACGCTCGCCGTCACCCCGGATGCGCGGTCGTGGCTGGCCGAGCGCGGCTACGACCCGGTGTTCGGTGCCCGGCCGCTGCGCCGCCTCATCCAGACCGAGGTGCAGAACAAGCTGGCGACGGCGCTGCTCTCGGGCGGCGTGCGCGACGGCGACACGGTGCGCGTCGACGTCGCTGCCGACGGCACGGGTCTTGCCCTGACGTCGTCGTCCCCGGAGGTCTGACCCTCCCCACGACAACGCTCCCGTCGCACTATCTGTCGTTTCCGCCTCGGCGGGGCGACAGAAAGTGCGACGGGAGCGTTCGTGCGTCGTGGCTCGGCGCCGGGGTCAGGAGAGGGGCGGGCGCCGGAGGCCGCCGATCGCGTCCTTCTCGAGCCCCTGGCCGATCAGCGAATGACGGCGCGAGTAGCCGAAGTAGATGATCATGCCGAGCGCGAGCCAGATGCCGAAGCGCAGCCACGTCTCGGTGCTCAGGTTCAGCATCAGCCAGAAGCAGGCGAGCGCCGAGATCCAGGGCAGCCACGGCGACAGCGGAACGGTGAAGGGGCGCTCGAGGTCGGGTCGGGTCTTGCGCAGGATCGGCACCCCGATGCTGACGAGGACGAACGCCGACAGCGTGCCGATGTTGATCATGTCGCCCAGCACCTGCACGTCGGTGAAACCGGCGATGATCGCGATGACCACGCCGACGATGAGCTGGATGCGGATGGGCGTGCCCCGCTTCGCGTCGGTGACGCTGAGCGAGCGGGGGAGCAGGCCGTCGCGGCTCATCGCGAAGACCACCCGCGCCAGGCCCATGAGCAGCACCATCACCACGGTGGTGAGGCCGACCAGGCTGCCGATCGCGATGACCTGCGCGGCCCAGGTGGCCCCGACGAGCTCGAAGGCGCTGGCGAGCGAGGGCTCGTCGAGCTTCGCCAGTTCGGTGTACGAGACCATGCCCGTGATGACGACGGCCACGAGCACGTAGAGCACGGTGACGATCACCAGACCGAGCAGGATGCCCCGGGGGACGGTGCGCTTCGGGTCCTTGGTCTCCTCGGCGCTGGTCGCGACGACATCGAACCCGATGAACGCGAAGAAGACCAGCGCGGCGCCGCTGAGGATGCCGAAGACGCCGTAGATCGACGGGTCGGCCCCGGTGAGGAACGAGAAGAGCGACTGCGTCCATGCGCTCTCGGAGGCGACGCCCTCCTGCGCCGGGGGAACGAAGGGGGAGTAGTTGGCGCCGTTGACGAAGAACAGCCCGACGACGATGACGAAGAGCACGATCGCCACCTTGATGATGGTGAACACGCTGTTGACGCGGCTCGACAGGCGGGTGCCGAGGGCGAGCAGGGTGGTGAAGACCGCCACGATCACGACGGGGCCCCAGTCGAAGCTCAACGGTCCGAGGTGGAGGGTCATGGGGATCTGCAGGTCGAACAGCGAGACCGCGTCGCCGAGGTACACGCCCCAGTACTTCGCGATCACCGCCGACGCCATGAGCATCTCGAGGATGAGGTCCCATCCGATGATCCAGGCGAGGAACTCGCCCAGGGTCGAGTAGGTGAAGGTGTAGGCAGAACCCGCGACGGGGATCGACGACGCGAACTCGGCGTAGCAGAGGATCGCGAGTCCGCAGACGACGGCGGCGATGAGGAACGAGATGATGACCGCCGGACCGGCGTGGCGGGCGGATGCCTCGGCACCGACCGAGAAGATGCCCGCGCCGACGGCGACGGCGACGCCCATGACGGCGAGGTCCCACACCGCGAGCGAGCGGCGCAGGGAGCGTTTCTCGTCGTGCGTCTCGGCGATCGACTGCTCGACGGACTTCACCCTGCGCTGAATGGCCATTGGACGATTGTAGGGCGGGGTGGTCGCGCCGTACCCCTCACAAATCAGAACGCTCCCGTCGCACATTCTGTCGCTGCGGGCGGGCGCAGGCGACAGAAAGTGCGACGGGAGCGGAGGAAGACGAGCGGGTCAGGCGCTGAGGATGACCGACTCGGAGACGGGGCGGCGCACGCGCGGTGCGGTCTCGCGCTGCTGCAGCACCTCGGGCAGCGCCTCGACGTCGCCGAACTCGCCGACGGCGAAGACGGTCACGGCCGCGAAGCGGGGGTCGAGGTCGGCGAACTCGCGCACGACCTCGGGGTCGAAGCCGCTCATCTGGTGCACGAGCAGCCCCTCGTGGTGGGCCTGCACCGAGAAGTGCGCGACGGCCTGACCGAGGTCGTAGAGGGCGTGGGTGATCGGGGTGCCCTCTTCGGTCGCGGTCTCGGCGATGGCGACGACGAGCACGGCCGCGTTCACGGCCCAGGTCTGGTTGAAGCCGACGAGCGAGTCGACGATCTGCGCGTGCAGCGCGGTGCCGCGGCGGGCGACGATGAAGCGCCACGGCTGGGAGTTGTTGGCCGACGGCGTCCAGCGCGCGGCCTCGAGCGAGGCGGCGAGCTTGGCCTCGTCGATGGGGGCGGTGGCGTCGAACGCGCGCGGGCTCCAGCGGGCGGCGAGCACGTCGAGCACCGGATGCTCGGTCGGGGCGGTGCGGTCGAGGGTGGGAGTGCTCATGGTCGTGCCTTTCAGACGGATGCCGATCGGACCTCGTCGTCCGCCTACGCGTGTGCGAACGCATGTGTCCGCATGGATATTCCGCGCAGGCATGACGGAACCCCCGGTGCGGGCATCCGCCACCGGGGGTTCCGTCGCCTGCGGGGTCAGCCGCGCAGAGCCTCGCGCAGCTTCACCCGGCTGCCCATGCGCAGCAGCGAGTTCTCGTAGATCTTCGCCCCCACGAGGATCGCGGCCACGCAGCTGAGCAGCAGGATCACGAGCGACACGAGCGGCTCCCACCACTGCGCCTCGCCGACGAACAGCCGCATCGGCATGCCGACCGGGGCCGAGAACGGCACGTACGACATGATCGTCAGCACCAGCGGGTTGTCGTTGAAGACGATGACGAGGATGTACGGCGCCATGATGAGCATCGTGATGGGCGTCGTCGTCGCGCCGATGTCCTCCTGACGCGACACCATCGACGCCGCGGCGGCGAACAGCGACGCCAGCAGCACGAACCCGAAGAGGAAGAACACGGCGAACCAGATGATCGGGGAGCCGAGCATGGTGAGCACGTCGTTCTGCCCGGTCGCGATGAGGCCGACCGTGGCGACCGCCGCCAGCAGGAGGATCTGCGCCATCGCGAGGATGGTGTTGCCGATCACCTTGCCGGCGAGCAGCACGCGGGCGGGCATCGCCGACAGCAGAAGCTCGACCACCCTGGTCTGCTTCTCCTCGACCACGCTCTGCGCGATCGTGCCGCCGAACGTGGACGCCGCCATGAGGAAGACCAGGCCGAACGCGAGGGCGATGAAGTAGCGCAGCAGCGGATTCGTGCCGGCGGGCTCGAGGATCTGCACGTCGGGGGTCTGCGACAGGGCCGACACCAACGAGCTCGGCGCATCGGTCAGTGCGACGACGGTGACTCCCGTCGGGCCGTCGCTCGACACGACGGCGGCGTCGACCTTCTCCTCCCGCACGAGCGCCTCGGCGGCGGCATCGTCGGGGACCTCGGTCACCTCGACGCCCGGCAGCGCCGACACCGCGGCCGACGTCTCGGATGTCACGGCGACGGGAGTCTTGTCGTCGGCCGCGCTCTTGCTCGCGAAACCGCCGATGACGATTCCCGCGAGGGCGACGACCATCAGGATGACCGTCGAGATCAGGAAGGCCTTGCTGCGCAGCTTCGACCCGATCTCGCGCTCGGCGACGAGCCAGATGCCGTTCGAACTGCGGAGGGGGGAACCCCCGGGGGTCTGCGCGGTCACTGGATGACCTCCTTGAAGATCTGGGCGAGAGAGGGATGCTTGGGGGCGAAGCTGGCGACGTCGCCGCGGTCGACGGCGGTGCGCAGCACGCGCTGCGCGGTCTCGGCGTCGTCGGCGTCGAACAGGGCGTATCCGCCTTCGAAGTCGACCACCGTGACGCCCGGCTCGGTGCGCAGCCAGCCGGCGTCGCCGGCCGAGACGAGTTCGTAGCGGCTGCCGGCGTGCTCGGCGCGCAGCCCGTCACGCGACCCGGCCGCGCGGATCGTGCCGCCGGCGAGGATGACGAGGTCGTCGCACAGCCGCTCGACCACATCGAGCTGATGCGACGAGAACAGGATCGCCGCGCCGCGTGCGGCCGTGGCCTGCAGCGTCGAGGCGACCACGTCGACCGCGAGCGGGTCGAGTCCCGAGAAAGGCTCGTCGAGGATCATGACCTTCGGGTCGTGCACGAGCGCGGCGGCGATCTGCGCGCGCTGCTGGTTGCCGAGCGAGAGCGACTCGATGGTGTCGCCCAGGCGCTCGCCGAGTCCCAGCTCGGTGAGGATGTCGGTCGCGCGGTCGACGGCATCCGCCTTGCCGATGCCATGCAACCGGGCGAGATACACGATCTGCTCGAGCACCTTCATCTTGGGGTACAGACCCCGCTCCTCCGGCATGTAGCCGAACGTGCGGCGGTCGACGCCGGTGACGGGCGCGTTGTCGAGGGTGACCGTGCCCGAGTCCGACGAGAGGAGTCCGAGCACGATGCGCATGGTCGTGGTCTTGCCGGCGCCGTTGCCGCCGACGAAGCCCGTGAGGCGGCCCGGTGCGACGTCGAAGGTGACGTCGTCGAGCACGCGCCGCGAGCCGTAGCTCTTGGTGATGCCGTGGAGGTGGAGCGTTCCTGAGGTCATGCCTCCACGCTAGGGAGCAGGGCGGGGCGCGGGCATCCCCCGTACGGGGGATTGCGAGCGGATGCCGTCGCCGGGCCGGGCGTCATCGGGGTCCGCCCCGCGGCGGACCTACCGCCGCGGGTGCAGCACGACGCGCACGGCCAGACCGGCGACGAGAGCCCAGAAAGCCGCACTCACACCGAGCACCTGGATACCGGACGCGGCGACGAGGAACGTGACGACGGCCGGCAGGCGCTCGCCCGCATCCTCGATAGCCTGTTGCACGGCCGCGCCGAAGGCGGCGAACAACGCCAGTCCCGCGACGGTCGGGATGACGGCCGCCGGGGCGAGCACGACCAGGGCGGCGAAGGCGGCCGAGGCGGCGCCGAGCACGAGATACGACACCCCGGTCGAGACGCCGGCGATCCACCGCCGCTGCGGGTCGGGGTCGGCGTCGGGCGAGGCGGCGAGAGCGGCGCTGATCGCGGCGAGGTTGATCGCGTGCCCGCCCGCCGGGGCGCCGAGCGCCGTGCCGAGGCCGGTGACGAGCATCGCCGGCCGCCACGGCACCTCGTAGCCGAAGCTGCGCATGATCGCGACGCCCGGAACGTTCTGCGACGCCATCGTCACGATGAACAGGGGCAGGGCGAGGCCGACGAGCGCGCCGAGGGTGAAGGTCGGTGCGGTCAGCTCGACGCGGGGCAGCAGGATGCTCGGATCGATCGGCGCGCCCGCCTGGACGAGCGCGACCGCCACGACGATGGCCGCGGTGACGAACGCGAGAGGTACCGCCCAGCGCGGCGCGAAGCGCGCGGCGATCAGCCAGGTCACGACGACCGGCACGACACCCCAGGGATTCTCGACGATCCCGGTCACGGGCGCGAGGCACAGGGGGAGCAGCACACCGGCGAGCATCGCCTGCGCGATCGAGCGCGGGATGCGGGCGATCACCGCTCCGAGGGCCGGCCAGAGCGCCGCGAGCAGGATCAGCGCCGCCGTGACGAGGAACGCGCCGACGGCCGCGGGCCACCCGCCCTCGATCGCGCCGGATGCCGCGCCGGTCGACGCGAGCAGAGCCGCCCCGGGCGTCGACCACGCCACGGTGATCGGCATGCGGTACCGCCACGCGAGCACGATGCACGCGAGCCCCATCGTGATGCTCGCCGCGAGGAGGCCGCTGGCGGCCTGAGCGGCCGAGGCCCCGACCGCCGACAGGCCGGTGAGCACGACGGCGAACGAGCTGGTGAAGCCGACCAGCGCCGTCACGACGCCGGCGACGAGGGGGCGGGAGATGCCCGGTCGAGCGTCGGGTGACGTCATGCGAGACCGTGCCGGTGCGCGAGCACCACGGCCTGCACGCGGTCGCGGGCGCCGAGCTTCTGCAGGATGCGCGACACGTGCGTCTTCACGGTCGCCTCGCCGATGTACAGCGCCGTCGCGATCTCGGCGTTGCTGCGGGCATCGGCGAGCAGGGCGAGCACCTCGGCCTCGCGATCGGTGAATGGCTCGACGAGCGTGGGAATGCCGGCGGACCCGTCGGCGGCGGTGGGGGCCGTGTGGCCCGCGCGTGGGCCTGCGGCCGGCTCGTCGGACGTGTTCGCGCTCGGGATCGCCGCGGCCGCACCGGTGGAGGCATCGGCGGGTCGCTCGGTGCCGCCGGCGGGGGTGGTCGTCGCCGTGCGCCCTCCATCGCCCGCCCCGGCGAACCGCGCCAGGACGCGCCGGGTCACCTCCGGTGCGAGCATCCCGTCGCCGACGGCCAGTGCGCGCACTGCGGCGATGAGGTCGTCAGCTCCCGCGTTCTTGAGCAGGAACCCGCTCGCACCGGCGTCGAGCGCCTGATACAGGTAGTCGTCGCGGTCGAAGGTGGTGACGATGGCGATGGAGGCGGTGAGATCGGGGTCGGCGACCAGCCGGCGGGTGGCCTCGATGCCGTCCATATCGGGCATCTGCACGTCCATCGTGATCACGTCCGGGCGCAGCGCGGCGGCCTGCGCCATCGCCTCGCGCCCGGTCGACGCCTCGCCGACGACCGAGATGTCGGGCTGCGTCTCGAGGATCGTGCGGAACCCGGCGCGCAGCATGGCGTGGTCGTCGACCAGGAGAACGCGGATCGGGGCATCGGTCATGCGGAGGTCCTCTGCGGGGTGGGAGTCGTCGACAACGGTACCCGGGCGCGCACCCGCACCCCGCCCTGCGGACGCGGCGCCACCTCGATCGTGCCCCCGGAGGCGACGGCGCGTTCGCGCATGCCGAGCTGCCCGAGACCGGGGCGCAATTGGCTCACCCGACGGCCCGAGTTCACGATCTCGACCTCGACGCCCTCGTCGTCGTAGCGCACGCGCACGTCGGCTGTCGCGCCGGGGCCGGCATGCCGGCGGGCGTTCGTGAGCGACTCCTGCACGATGCGGTAGAGGTTGACCGCGACGAGGGGCGGCACATCCGCCGCCTCGCCGATCACCTGGAACGTGGTCGGGAGTCCGGCCTCCACCGACGACTCCACGAGGTCGCCGACGTCGTCGAGGCCGACGGTCGAGCCGGCATCGGTCGTCTCGCCCCCCGGGGTGCGCAAGGTCTCGAGCAGTTGCCGCAGCTCGCCGATCGCGTCGCGGGCCGACCCCTCGATACCGGCGAGGATGCCTTTGGCGCGGGCCGCGTCGTGGTCGATCACCAGTCGGGCCGCCCCGGCCTGCACGCCCATCACCGACACGTGGTGCGCCACGACGTCGTGCAGCTCGCGGGCGATGCGCACGCGGTCGAGGGCCACGGCCTGCGCGGCGGTGACCTCGCGCTCGCGCTCCAGGTCGCGGGTGCGCTCCTCGAGCACCGCGCGCTGCTGCGCCGCCTGCCAGGAGCGGTCGCCGAAGTAGTACGCGCCACCGAAGTAGAGCATGTTGAGGAGGATCTGGATGAGCATGAACGCCACGTACGGCGACATCGCACCCGCGACCACCTCGGCCTCGTCGGCCTGACCGATCGCGTCGCGGTACGAGGTGACGATCAGCCAGGCGAACATGCCCACGATGATGCCGACGCGCACGAGGAGGGCGGCGCGACGGTTGCTCATCCAGGCGCCGACCGAGTACAGGCCGATGAACATGGCGATATTGCCCACATAGATCTCGGGCACGCGGATCGTGACGGCGACGAAGTACGCCACCGAGACGACGATCGCGACGGCGGCAGGCCACCGGCGGCGTACCGCGAGGGGAGCGGTGACGACGACCGCGTAGACCAGCGCGGTCCACAGCTCGGCCTGCTCGTCGCCGTAGATCTGCGAGATCGACGAGAGGGCGGCGCTGAGCACCGCGCCGACGAACAGCACGGCGGCCAGCAGCAGGTCGTTGCGGTGGTCGCGCGCGGTCGGGGTGCGCGTGAACTCGGCGGGCATGATTCCACCGTAGGGGCGGAGGCGCGGTGCGGCATCCCCCGCACGGCGGATGACAGAATCGAGCGTGACCATAGCGCCGCGCCCTCGCCTCGCCCCCCTGTACCTCGCCGGCTTCACGACCGCCTTCGGTGCGCACGGCATCGCCGCGGCGCTCGGCGCCGAGACCGAGGACATCGGATGGACGCTGCTCGCGTTCGGCCTGACTCTGGCGCTGTACGACCTCGCCGAGGTGCTGCTCAAGCCGCTGTTCGGCGCGGTGAGCGACCGGGTGGGGGTGCGCCCCGTCGTCGTCGGCGGGCTGCTCGCCTTCGCCGCCTTCTCGGTCGTCGGGGCGACGGTCCCCGGCATGGTCGGCCTCGTCGTCGCCCGGTTCGGCCAGGGTGCCGCCGCATCCGCCTTCTCGCCCGCCTCCTCGGCGGCGGTCGCCCGGCTGACCGACGAGAGCACGCGGGGACGGTACTTCGGCCGGTACGGCTCGTGGAAGAGCCTCGGTTACGCGCTGGGACCCCTGCTCGGCGCCGTGCTCGTCGTGTGGGGCGGCCTCCCGCTGCTGTTCTGGGCCCTCGCGGTGATCGGTCTCGCTGCCGCCGTGTGGGTGGCGGTCGCCGTGCCCGCCGTGCCCGTCCTTCCCCGCAAGCGTGTGACGCTGGCCGACCTCGGGCGCGAGCTCACCGCCCCGGGCTTCCTCGTCCCGACGCTGGTGCTCGCCGCGACGACCGGCGCGCTCGCCGTGGCCGTCGGCTTCCTCCCTCTGCTGGGGCGGCAGATCGGGCTGGGCACGGTCGGGAGCATGGCGATCGTGACCGTGCTCGCGGTGGTGTCGAGCATCCTCCAACCGCTCACCGGTGCCGCCCACGACCGCGGGCGGGTCTCGGTGCGCGCCGCGATGTTCTTCGGTCTTCTGCTGATCTCGGTCGGCATCGCGCTCGCCGCCCTCCTGCCCCATCCCGTGGCGCTCGTGGTGACGGCGGTGCTCGTCGGCGCGGGCGTGGGAATCGCGACGCCCGTGGCCTTCTCGCACCTCGCTGCGACGACGCCCCCGGAGCGCATGGGGCGCACCATGGGCAGCGCGGAACTCGGGCGCGAGCTCGGCGACGCCGGCGGCCCGCTGGTTGCGGGAGCCGTGGCCACCGCGACCGTACCGGCGCTCGGGATCGGGGCCGTCGCCGTTCTCGTCGCGGCCGCGGGGGTGGGGGCGGCGCTCGGTCTGCGCGGCGGAGCTCCGGCTTCATCCGTCGGCGGCTCTTCCGTCGGCGGCTCTTCCGGCGGCGGCTCTTCCCCCGAGGGTCGATGACCGCGCCCGAGTCGACGTCGCCGGGGTTCTGACTCCGGCCGGTCAGTGCTCGGCGAGCATCCGCTCGATCACCCGCGCGACTCCGTCGTCGTCGTTCGACACGGTCTGCTCGTCGGCCGCGTCGCGCACGGCCTCGTTGGCCCCGCCCATCGCCACGCCTCGACCCGCCCAGCGCAGCATCTCGACATCGTTCAACGCGTCACCGAACGCGACGACGTCGGCGCGGTCGATGTCGAGGTGCGCGCACAATCGGGCGAGACCGCTCGCCTTCGTGACGCCCTCGGCCATCACCTCGACGAAGGGCGCCCCCGAGAGGGTGGCCTCGAAACCGCTGAGTTCGAGGGCCCGTAGCGCCTCGAACACGGCGGGAGGCGCGAGCTCGGGATGCCGGATCACGAACTTCACGCTCGGGGCGTCGAGAACCGCGTCGAGCGGCACACCGCCCATCGACTCCGGGTCGCGCTTGTGGTCGGAGTGGTCGGCGATCGCCGCGTAGCCCTGCTGCGCCACGAAGGTCTCGCCGGCGTCGCGCACGCTCGCGAAGAGAAGGTCGGGGATGCTCGCGCTCAGGGCCTGCGCCAGCGAGCGCAGGGTCTCTGCGGGCAGCTCTTCGGCGAACAGCAGGCGCCCGTCGGCCAGGTGGGTGGCGTAGGCGCCGTTGCTGCACAGCGCCCAACCGCGGAAATCGGCCTCCGCGGCGATCGCCCGCAGACCGATCGGCTGCCGGGCGGTCACCGGCACCACGTGGACGCCGCGTTCACGCGCGGCGTCGAGCGCACGCCGGGTGCGCGGGGTCACCGACGAGGACGAATCGAGGAGCGTGCCGTCGAGGTCGGTCGCGATCAGCCGCATGGGTGGATGCTCACGAGAAGATCATGGGCAGGTCGCCGTCGTCGTCGGCGCCGCCGAGGTCGATTTCGGCGACGACGGGCACGTGATCGCTGGGCTGCTCGCCCTTGCGCTCCTCGCGGTGGATCGATGCACCCGTGACGGCGTCGGCGAAGGACGACGAGCCGAGGATGAAGTCGATGCGGATGCCCTCGTTGCGGGGGAACTTGAGCCGCTGGTAGTCCCAGTAGGTGTACCCCTCGGGCAGCAGGGGGCGCACGACATCGGTGACGCCCGCATCGGCGAGCGCGAAGAACGCCGCACGCTCGGGGGGCGAGACGTGGGTGGAGACACCCTCGACGATGTCGGGGTCACCGTTGTCGGAGTCGAACGGGATGATGTTGAAGTCGCCGACGAGCGCGAGGGGAAGACCGGGCGTCGCGGCGAGCTCGGCGGCGGTCGAGGTCTTGAGGGCTTCGAGCCAGTGCAGCTTGTACGTGTAGTGGGGGTCGTTCAGCGAGCGTCCGTTGGGCACGTACAGGCTCCACACCCGCACGCCGTCGACCATGACTCCGAGCGCGCGCGCCTCGAGCGGCGCATCCGGACCCTCATGGCCCTTTGCGAACCCCGGCATGCCGTCGAAAGAGGTGCGCACGTCGCTCATGGGCAGGCGGCTGGCGATCGCGACACCGTTCCACTGATTCAGGCCGTGCACCTCGACCTGATACCCGGCCTCTTCGAAGGCCGCGTACGGGAACTGCTCCGGCTTGCACTTGATCTCCTGCATGGCGAGCACATCGATGTCTTCGCGAACCGCGAACTCGACGGTGCGGGCGACACGAGTGCGGATGGAGTTGACGTTCCAGGTGGCCAAGCGCATGCGTCCAGCCTAGTTGCGGGGTCGGACAGTAGCCGCGACGACGACCCACCCGAGCATGACAGCGCAGTCATAGCAAGAGCGCTCTACACTGGACGCCGTGACCGCACTCGACGCAGACCGTCAGAACCTCCTCGCCCTCATCACGGACGAGGCGGTGTTCCACGGCGACTTCACCCTCTCCAGCGGCAAGAAGGCGACGTACTACGTCGACATGCGCAAACTGACGCTCGACCATCGCGCCGCCCCCGCCATCGGCCGCATCATGCTCGACCTCATCGGCGACCTCGACGTCGCCGCCGTCGGCGGTCTCACCCTGGGTGCCGACCCGATCGCGAACTCGGTCATGCACGCGTCGGTCGCGACCGATCGCCCCCTCGACGCGTTCGTGGTGCGCAAGGAGCCGAAGGACCACGGCCGCGGTCGCCAGATCGAGGGCGCAGACGTCGCCGGCAAGCGCGTGGTGGTGCTCGAAGACACCTCCACGACCGGGCAGTCCGCGCTGAAAGCCGTCGAAGCGCTGCGCAAGGAAGGCGCAGAGGTCGTCGCGGTCGCGGTGATCGTCGACCGCAAGACCGGTGCGCGGGCCGCCATCGAAGCCGAGGGCCTCGAGTGGCGTGCGGCATTCGACCTCGACGACCTCGGGCTCGACCCGCAGTGACCCGCTACGCCCTCGCCGTCGACGTCGGCGGTACGAAGATGGAAGCCGCTCTGGTGGCCGAAGACGGCACCCTCGTCGAGGGCAGCCGCAGTCGCCAAGCCACCGGCCGCGACGCCACGGCCGCCTCGCTCGACGCCGCCGTCGCCGAGATCGTGCGTCACGCTCTCGCGGCGCTGCCCGACGGGGCCGAGCTCGTCGGCGCGGGCGCGGGGAGCGCGGGGCCCGTCGACCGGCGCACCGGCAGCATCGTGCCCGTGAACATGCCCGGAGCGCACGGATACGGCCTCGCCGAGGCCGTGCGCCGCGAGGCCTCGGCGGTGCTCGGGCGCGAGGTGAGCGCGGTCCTGGGTCACGACGGCGGTGCTCTCGCGCTCGCCGAGGCCTGGCGCGGCGCAACGCAGGATGCCCGGGCCTCGCTGTCGATCGTCGTCTCGACCGGCGTCGGCGGGGGGTTCGTGGTCGCCGGGGCGTACATCCCCGGAGCATCCGGAAACGCCGGCCACCTCGGGCAGATCCGCCGGGAGGGTGGGCTCACCCTCGAGGAGATCGCCTCCGGGCCGGCCAGTGTCGCCTGGGCGCAGGCGCAGGGCTGGGTCGGATCGACCGGTGAGGACCTGGCTCGGGACTCCGCTGCGGGCGATGTCACCGCGCGGGCGGCGATCGAGCGATCGGCGAAGGCGGTCGGCGAGGCTCTGGCGGATGCCGCGACCCTGGTCGACCTCGACATGGTGGCGATCGGCGGAGGCTTCTCGCGGGTGTCGTCGGACTACATCGACCTGGTGCAGGAGGCTCTCACGGCGAGCGCCGTGCACGAGTACTCCCGTCGTGCGCGGGTGGTGCGGTCGGGTCTCGGTGACGAGGGGCCGCTCATCGGCGCCGCGGCCCTCGTGCTCCGCTAGTTCTTCGGGCCGTTCAATGACCCGGCACGAACAGGTGTCGAGCGGGGCCCTCGATGCGGGCGACGGAGACCGTGAGTTCCGTTACATCCTCCGCGACCGCGTCGATGCAGGCGGTGAGATTCGTCTCGACCGCGTCGATGCGATTGGTGAGCTTCGTCTCGACCGCGTCGATACGCGCGGTGAGCTTCGTGTCGACAGTGTCGATGCGCGTGGTGAGTTTCGTCTCGACCGTGTCGATGCGCGTGGTGAGTTTCGTCTCGACCGCGTCGATGCGCCGCACGCACCACGCGAATCCGGCGAGCATGGCGGTTCCGAGGCTCAGCACGATCCCGACGGCACTGAGCACGACGGCGAAAGTCTCTGCGGACACGAACATCCTCCTATTGTGCGACCTGAACTCCGGTTCCGTGACGGACGATACGTGCCGCCCCGGCGTGCCGCTGCGCGCGCCCGGACATGCCGCTGAACTGTGGAGAACACGAATTTTTGGGGCGCCGTGCAGGACGAGTCGCCTCCACGCCAGAGGGCGTGTGCGAGACACCACGCGCCGCGCGAGGCCCCACGTGCGCGGTGATGTCTCGCGCCGAATCTGGTGTCTCGCGACGAA
The DNA here is from genome assembly GCF_963528945.1 of uncultured Microbacterium sp. Classification (GTDB taxonomy): domain Bacteria; phylum Actinomycetota; class Actinomycetes; order Actinomycetales; family Microbacteriaceae; genus Microbacterium. Next base: position 287,953 of record NZ_CAURWX010000003.1, on the reverse strand, counting down.
TCGCGTCTCGGCGAGCGATGCATCCGTTCACAGTCCTAACAAATACCGCGTAGGGTCGGAGGACGACGACGGAAGGATGCACCATGCGCGTACTCGGCCTCATCTCCGGCACCTCGCACGACGGGATCGACGTGGCGGTGGTCGACTTCGCTATCGAGGGAGGGGCCCTGACGGGCGCGGTGCTGCACGACGACAGCGTGCCCTACGCCGACGACCTGCGCGCGCGTCTGATCGCGGCGCTGCCGCCGGCGCAGACGACGCTCGCCGAGGTTTGCGAGCTCGACACGCTCATCGGTCAGGCGTTCGCCGAGGTCGCCGCCAACGCCGCCTCCGCCGTCGGGGGAGTCGACGCGGTCTGCTCGCACGGGCAGACCGTCTTCCACTGGGTCGAGGGCGACCACGCCCGCGGCACCCTGCAGATCGGCCAACCGGCGTGGATCGCCGAGGCCGTCGGGGTGCCCGTGGTCTCGGACGTGCGCATCCGCGACATCACCGCCGGCGGACACGGCGCTCCGCTGGTGTCGTTCCTCGACGAGCTGCTGCTGCGCGGTCGCGGCGGGACCGCTGCCGCCCTCAACCTCGGGGGCATCTCCAACATGACCGTCGTGGCCGACGGGAAGATCACCGCCTACGACATCGGACCGGCGAACGCGCTCGTCGACGCCGTCGTCGTCGACCGGGGGCTGAACCACAAGGGGTACGACGACGACGCAGCGATCGCCCGGGCGGGCACCGTCGACGACGCGCTCCTCGACGCGCTCCTCGCCGACCCCTACTACGCCCTCGCCGCGCCGAAGAGCACGGGCAAGGAGCACTTCCACCTCGACTATGTGCGGGCCCACACCGCGGGGCGCGACATCTCCGACGCCGACCTCGTGCGCACCCTCACCGAGCTGACCGTGCGCACCGTGGCGGATGACGTGCGCGCCGCCGGCATCCGCTACCTCGCGGTCTCGGGCGGCGGATGCCACAACCCGGTGATCCTCGACGGGCTGCGGTCGGCCCTGCCCGACGTCGACGTCGTGCTCGCCGACGAGCTCGGCGCCCCGGTCGACAGCAAGGAGGCGATCCTCTTCGCGCTGATCGGCTGGTGCACACTGCACGGCGTCCCCGCGATCGTTCCGGGCGGTACCGGTGCTCGCGCGCCGCGCGTCCTCGGCACCATCACCCCGGGGGCGGGCCCGCTGCGCCTGCCCGAGCCGGTCGAGGCCGTCTCGGGTCTGACGTTGACCACGGGCTCCTAGCGGGGGCGGGAGCGCGCCGGTCGAACTAGCGCCGGCCGTCCTCGTCCCACGGGCCCTCCCACCAGTTGCCGCCGCGGTCGTCTCCGGGTCCGCGGCGCCGCGAGCGCACGAACTGCACGATGAACAGGGTGATCGAGCTGAGTCCGATCAGGATCAGCACGAGGAAGAGCATGTCGCTCTGGGTCATGGTCGCCTTCCCTCCGCGGCATCCGCCACGATCTTCGCGATGCGGGCCTCGCGCGTCGCCGGTCGTCTCGCCGTCGCGATCTGCGTGAGGCCGAACTTCTTCACCGACGGCGGGAATGCATCCCAGTTCGTCCGCGCGGCGGGAACGGCGTCGAGGGCCGCGGTGAGTTCCGGCGGCTCGATCCCGGCCTCGGGGCCGTCGAGCAGGGTCCACGACCCGTCGGCCTTCGCGGCCTCGACCATGCGGATGCCCGCGGGCGCGAGCATCCCGGCCGCCTCGAGCTCGATGAGCCGGGCCTTGTTCGTCGCCGCCCAGCCGCTCCCCCTCCGACGGGGCGAGAACCATTGGGCGTTGTCACCGGCGATCACGCGCACCGGTCCGTCGATCCAACCGAAGCACAGGGCCTGGCGCACGGCGTCGTCGTAGGAGATGCCGTCGCTCGCGGCTCCGCGAGCACGCATCAGCCAGACGCCGTGCGGGCGGGTGTGGTTCTCCTCGAGCCACGCACGCCAGGCCCCGGCATCCGCGGCCGTGACGCGCTCGCCGTCGTCGAGCACGCCCATGTCAGTCCTCGTCGAGCGTGGGGATCGACTCGGTGACGGTTGGCAGCAGGTCGGCGACCGAGTCGACGACCTCGTCCGGGCGGAACGGGTACTTCTCTATCTCGGCCTGGTCGCTGATACCCGTCATGACGAGCACCGTGTGCAGGCCGGCCTCGATCCCCGCGACGATGTCGGTGTCCATGCGGTCGCCGATCATACCGGTCTTCTTCGAGTGCGCGCCGATCTTGTTGAGCGCGGAACGGAACATCATCGGGTTGGGCTTGCCGACGACGTAGGGTTCCTTGCCCGTGGCCTTCGTGATGAGCGCGGCGATCGCCCCGGTGGCCGGCAGCACGCCGTCGGCGCTCGGTCCGGTGGCGTCGGGGTTGGTGACGATGAAGCGCGAACCCTTGTTGATGTGTCGGATCGCCTTGGTGATCGCCTCGAACGAGTAGTTGCGGGTCTCGCCCACGACGACGAAGTCGGGCGCCGTCTCGGTCATGATGAAGCCGGCCTCGTGCAGGGCGGTGAGGATGCCCGCCTCACCGATCACGAAGGCGGATCCGCCCGGGAGCTGCTGCGCGAGGAAGTCGGCCGTGGCGAGCGCCGAGGTCCAGATGCGCTCCTCGGGCACGATGAGGCCGCTGGCTCGCAGGCGGGCGGAGAGGTCGCGAGCGGTGAAGATCGAGTTGTTCGTCAGGACGAGGTAGGGGATGTCGTTGCGCTCCCAGCCGGCGAGCAGCTCGGATGCCCCGGGGATGGCGGTGTTCTCGTGCACGAGGACGCCGTCCATGTCGGTGAGCCAGCATTCGATGTCATCGCGGTGTTGTCCCATGTGCTCAGCCTAGAGGGAGCGGGTTTCCCGCAGGTGAGAGGGTGTCAGGCGGTGAGCCAGACGACCTGGGCGGCGCCGTCGGGCAGCCCCACTTCGGTACCGTCCACCTCGAGGCCGGATGCCGTCACGCGCACCCGCGACGAGACGTCGACGCCGAGTGCCTCCAGGGTGCGCAGCAGCTCGGGGTCGCGGTCGTCGACCCGCAGAACGGTGCCGGCGTGGCCTGCCGGAGCATCCGCCAGCAGGACGAACGGCACCCGCTCGACGTTGCCATCGGCGTCGGGGATGGCATCGCCGTGGGGGTCGAAGCGCGGTCGTCCGAGACGCGCATCGATGCCCTCCAGCAGGCGATCGCTGATCGTGTGCTCGAGCACCTCGGCCTCGTCGTGCACCTCGTGCCAGCCGTAGCCGAACTCCTGCACGAGCCAGGTCTCGATCAGGCGGTGGCGCCGCACCATGGCCAGCGCGCGCCGGGTTCCGGCATCCGTGAGGCGCACGGCCCCGTAGGGAACGTGCGAGACGAGACCCGCTGCGGCGAGCTTCTTGACCATCTCGGTCACCGACGACGGGGCGATGCCCAGCTTGCCCGCGAGGACCGACGGGGTGATCGGAGCGTCCTGCCACTCGGTGTGCGCGTACACCGTCTTCAGATAGTCGTCTGCCGCCGGAGATGCCACCGCCCCAGTCTAAACGGGCGGGCCTGCGCGACCCTGGCGTCAGTTCGCGAGGGCGACGAGCAGCCCGAACGCGACCTGCCCGGCGAAGAAGACCACGATGAAGCCGAGGATCGCGGCGAGCAGCGACAGGCGTCCGTCGTAGTCCTCGACCTCGGCGATGCCGATGCGTCGGGCGCGGAACGCGAGCACCAGGGTGACGATGCCGAGGGCGAGCTGCGCCCACGGGCCGCCGATCGGGAGCAGCGAGGGCACGGCGACGAGCACCGCCCCGAGCGCGCCGGTCGCGAGGGCGAACCAGGTGAGGAGGCGGACGCGGTGATCGGCGGACTCGGCGGACATGACGTCGAGCCTATCCGCGCACGGATCGGCCGTCGTCACGCGCCGGTGAGCACGAGCCAGAGCAGGGCGGCGTTGAGGGCGATGAGCAGCACCGAGGCGATGACACCCGCGGCGGTCGTGAATCCCCGGTTCGCCCAGACGCCTAAAGTGCGCTTTTGGGCGGTCAGCGCCACGAGAGGAATCAACGCGAACGGGATGCCGAACGACAGCACCACCTGGCTGAGCACGAGCGCGAGGGTCGGGTCGACGCCGAATCCGAGGATCGCGAGGGCGGGGAGGAGGGTGATGATGCGTCGGGCGAGCAGCGGGATGCGCACCTGCAGGAGGCCCTGCATGATCTCGGCGCCGGCGTAGGCCCCGACGGAGGTCGAGGCGAGGCCGGAGGCCAGCAGTCCCACCGCGAAGAACGTCGCCACGACCGGTCCGAGGCCGGCGGCGAGGGCGGCGTGGGCGCCCTCGAGCGAATCGGTTCCCGCGACGCCGGCGAGGTTCGCGGCGGCGAGCAGAAGGATGCCGAGGTTCACCGACCCCGCGATGATCATCGCGATCGTCACGTCCCACCGGGTCGCCGCGAGCAGGCGGCGGATGCGGCCGGCCTCGGTGCGGGCGGTCTCGGCCTCGGCATCCGCCGGCTGTCGGCCGCGTGCGCCGAACCGATCGCGGGTGAGTGCGGAATGCGCGTAGATGGCGTGAGGCATGATCGTCGCGCCGAGGATGGATGCCGCGAGCAGCACCGACCCCGTGTCGTCGAAGCGCGGTACCAGGCCGCCCGCCACCCCCGCGGGGTCGGGGGGTGCGATGAAGACGCCGGCGACGAAGCCGACCGTGATGATGACCATGAGGCCGACGATGACGAACTCGAACGGTCGGGCGCCGCGGCGCGCCTGCACCGCGAGGAGGACCATCGAGACGGCGCCGGTGATGAGCCCGCCGAGCAGCAGCGGCACGTCGAAGAGCAGATTCAACGCGACGGCACCGCCGATGACCTCGGCGAGATCGGTCGCCATCGCCACCAGCTCGGCCTGCAGCCAGTACGCGCGACGAGCCCAGCGGTTGCGCAGTCGGGACCCGAGCACCTCGGGGAGGCTCTGACCGGTCACGACGCCGAGCTTCGCCGAGAGGTACTGGATCAGCCACGCCATCACGTTGCCGACGACCACGACCCACACCAGCAGGTAGCCGTATTGCGCCCCCGCCGTCATGTTGCTCGCGACGTTGCCGGGATCGAGGTACGCGACTCCGGCCACGAGTGCGGGCCCGAGCAGCCAGAGGCTGCGCGGCGGCGCGGCCGCCGGGCGGGGCTTCTCGATCACACGGGGATTTTTCGGCACACCGAAACCCTAGCCAACTTTTCGGTGCGCCGAAATACCCGCTGTGGACCAGGCGGCTAGCCTGGCGGGATGGAAGAGCAGTCGACGGCCGAGACCCCGGAGGAGACTCCGGAGCGCACCACGCACGGTGTCGGACCGTTCCCCGGCGGGCCCACCAACTGGCCGGACGGCGAGGAGTACGACCCCGAACTGCTCGCACACGGAGACACGCGCAACGTCATCGACCGCTACCGCTACTGGCGCATGGAGGCGATCGTCGCCGACCTCGACACGCGACGGCATCCGTTCCACGTCGCCATCGAGAACTGGCAGCACGACATGAACATCGGCTCGATCGTGCGCAGCGCCAATGCCTTCCTCGCCGACACCGTGCACATCATCGGGCGTCGACGGTGGAACAAGCGCGGCGCAATGGTCACCGACCGGTACCAGCACGTCGTGCACCACGAGGACATCGCGGCATTCTCCGCCTGGGCCGCCGGCGAGCGGATGCCGATCGTCGCCGTCGACAACGTCGACGGGTCGGTCCCGGTGAATCGCGCCGAGCTGCCGGAACGATGCGTGCTGCTGTTCGGTCAGGAAGGGCCGGGGCTGTCGGAGGAGGCGCTCGCCGCGGCATCCGCCCATGTCGAGATCACCCAGTACGGCTCGACGCGATCGATCAACGCCAGCGCCGCCGCCGCGGTGATCATGTACGAGTGGTGCCGGCGCTACGCGGAGTGAATGTGGCGCGACGCGCGCCGAGTGAATGTGGTGCGGCGCGCGCTCACGCGTCGAGCGTGGTCCAGCGGCCCGAGCGCACGCGCCACCCGAGCGTCGCGAGGCGCGCCAGCAGGTAGACCCCGAAGAACGCCACCGCGAGCCAGATGAGTCCGGCGGTGCCGTCGAGACCCAGGGCCGCGATGATCCAGAGACAGGGGAGGAACGGCACGAGGTTGAGGCCCCCGGCGATCGCGAGATAGCGGGCGTCGTCGGCCCCCATCAGCACCCCGTCGAGCACGAACACCACGCCGGCCACCGGCTGCCCGACGGCGAGCACGAGCAGGGCGGGCTGCACCAGGGCGGCCACCTCCGGATCGCCCGTGAACACGATGCCCAGGACACCGGAGAGCGCGGCGATCACCGCTCCCACCAGTACGCCGAACCAGACGCCCCACGCCACGGTGCGCGCGAGCACCCGCCGCACCTGCTGCGGGTCGCCGGCGCCGATCTCCTTGCCGATGAGGGCCTGGGCGGCGATCGCGAGCGCGTCGAGCGCGAAGGCCGCCGCCGAGAAGATCGTGAACACGATCTGCCACCCCGCGAGTTCGGCGGTGCCGACACCCGTGGCGACCGCGACGGTCGCGAGCAGGGCGACGCGAAGGCTCACGGTACGCAGGAACAGCCAGCCGCCCGATCGCGCGGTCGAGCGCAGTCCCTCGCGCTGCGCGCGCAGCGAGGCGCTGTGCCGTGTGGCGAGACGGCGGACCACCAGGGCGTATGCGCCGACCATGCCCCACTGGGCCGTGACGGTGCCGGCCGCCGATCCCGCGATGCCCCAGCCGAAACCGTAGATGAACAGCACGTTCAGCAGAGCGTTGGCGCCGAAGCCGAGGCCGGCGATCCACAGCGGCGTCACCGTGTCTTGCATGCCGCGCAGCAGGCCGGTCGCGGCGAAGACGATCAGCATGGCGGGAAGACCCCACATCGAGATGACGAGGTAGTCGTTCGCCTGCGCGGCGACGGCATCGCCCGCACCGAACAGCGACACCAGCCACGGCGACGACACCGCGCCGAGCACCGCGAGCACGGAGCCGAGGGCGAGAGCCAACCACATGCCGTTGATACCCACCGACACCGCTTCGCCGGGGCGCCCGGCCCCGAAACGGCGCGCGACGGCGGGGGTGGTGGAGTAGGCGAGGAACACCATGAGGCCGACGATCGTCTGCAGCACGGCGCCGGCGATGCCGAGGCCGGCCAGAGGCGTCGTGCCGAGGTGCCCGACCAGCGCCGCGTCGACGATGAGGAACGCGGGCTCGGCGATGAGGGCCCCGAGTGCGGGGACGGCGAGACGCAGGATCTCTCGGTTGAGGGAGCGCGTCGCCATCCTCCGAGCCTATGGGCTGCCGCCGACACCGCGCGGGACCCGGAGCCGCTCCGGTGGCGCCGTCGTACGCTGGAAGACCCCGGATGCGGCAGAACGGAGCATCATGACGGACCCCCGCGAGCAGGCGGCGCGCTACCGCGCCCGGCAGCAGGCGCGCGAGACGGCATCCGACGCGGGGGATGCCGGTGAGGCGGCGGGAACCGCGCCGGCGCCCGGGATCGGTGCCGCCGTCGACCGGGCGGCGTTCATCGAATCGGCCATCCAGGTCGCGATCCGCCGGGGCGAGTTCGACGATCTGCCGGGAGCGGGGAAGCCCATCGAGGGGCTCGGCGACCATCACGACCCCGACTGGTGGATCCGCCGCAAGATCGAGACCGAGAACCTCACGGGGCTGGGGCCGCCGGCGCTGCTGCTGCGCGAGGAGGACCGCGGACTCGACGCGCAGCTCGATCTGCTCGGTCGGGAGGCCGATGTGCGGGCGGTGCTCGACGACTTCAACCGTCGCGTCGTCGAGGCGCGTCGCCAGCTGCTCGGCGGTCCGCCCGTGGTCACGACGACCCGCGACGTCGACGCCGAGGTGGAGGCCTGGACCGAGCGCCGTGCACGTCGAGCCGCGGCGATCGCGCCGGCGGATCCGCTCCCTCCCCGCCGTCGGTTCCGGTGGGGTCGCCGTCGCGCGGAGTGATTCCAGAGCATCCGCTGGACACGATGTCGGGGACCCGTCCTAGGGTGGAAGGCATGACAGACGCGCTTCCTTCGGGCCTCGCCCTCGACGAGTTCAGCTCCGACATCCGCCCGCAGGACGACCTCTACCGCCACGTCAACGGCGCCTGGCTCTCGCGCACCGAGATCCCGGGCGACAAGGCCCGCTGGGGCTCGTTCCACCTCCTCGCCGAGCAGGCCGAGGCCGACGTGCGCGCGATCATCGAGGAGTCGCAGCAGGCCGAGCCCGGTACCACGGCGCGCAAGATCGGCGACCTGTTCGCCAGCTTCATGGACACCGAGCGCATCGCCGACGCGGGCACGAGCCCGCTCGCCGAGACCCTCGCCGAGATCGACGCGATCGACGGCATCCCGGCGCTGCTCCGCACGGTCGGAGCGTACGACCGCGACGGGCGCGCCGCCGTGGTCGGTCTCTACGTCGACGGCGACCCCGGAAACCCCGAGCGCTACCTTCCCGTGCTGGTGCAGGCGGGGCTGTCGCTGCCCGACGAGAGCTACTTCCGACTCGACGCCTTCGAGGGCACCCGTGCCGCGTACCGCGCGCACCTCGGCCGTCTGCTGGCACTGGCGGGGGTGGCGGAGGCCGAGGGGCAGGCCGAGCGCTCCATCGCGCTCGAGACCGAGCTGGCGACGCACCACTGGGACAACGTGCGCAGCCGCGACGCGGTCGCCACCTACAACCTCAAGACCTGGGACGAGCTGCAGGCTCTCGCGGGCGTCGACCTGACGCCCTGGCGCGAGGCCGTGACGCCGTCGAACCCGGCCGCCTTCGACGAGGTCGTCGTGGCCCAGCCCAGCTTCTTCGAGGGTCTGGGCTCGTTGCTCGTCGAGGCGCGTCTCGACGACTGGAAGGCCTGGCTCCGGGCCAAGGCCGTGCACGCCGCGGCCCCGTACCTCACCGACGAGATCGTGCAGGAGAACTTCTCGTTCTACGGCACCGAGCTCACCGGTGTGCCCACGATCCGCGAGCGATGGAAGCGCGGCGTCTCGCTGACCGAGGGCGCCATGGGCGAAGCGATCGGCAAGGTCTACGTCGAGCGCCACTACCCGCCGACGGCCAAGGCCGCGATGGACGAGCTCGTGGCGAACCTTATCGAGGCGTACCGACGCAGCATCACCGACCTCGAGTGGATGACCCCCGAGACGCGGGAGCGCGCCCTCGCCAAGCTCGACTCCTTCACCCCCAAGATCGGTCACCCCGAGGTGTGGCGCGACTACTCCTCGCTCGAGATCGACCGCGACGACCTGTTCGGCAACGTGCGCCGCGCCGCGATCTTCGAGCACGACCGCAACATCGACAAGGTCGGCGCGCCGATCGATCGCGACGAGTGGCACATGCCGCCGCAGATGGTCAACGCGTACTACAACCCGTCGATGAACGAGATCGTCTTCCCCGCCGCGATCCTGCAGTACCCGTTCTTCGACGCGGGCCGAGACGCAGCCGCCAACTACGGAGGGATCGGCGCCGTCATCGGCCACGAGATCGGTCACGGCTTCGACGACCAGGGCAGCCGCTACGACGGCGAAGGCCGCCTCGAGGATTGGTGGACGGATGCTGACCGCGCGGCGTTCGAGGAGCGCACCAAGGCTCTGATCGCGCAGTACGACGCGCTCGTGCCGGAGGGGCTCGACGCCGCGCACCACGTGAACGGCGCGCTGACGATCGGCGAGAACATCGGTGACCTGGGCGGTCTCGGTATCGCGCTCAAGGCCTACGAGCTGTCGCTCCACGGCGCTGACGCTCCCGTCATCGACGGTCTGACCGGGGTGCAGCGCCTGCTGCTCTCCTGGGCGCAGGTGTGGCAGCAGAAGAGCCGCGACGCCGAGACCCTGCGTCTGCTCACGATCGACCCGCACTCCCCGAACGAGTTCCGCTGCAACCAGATCGTGCGCAACATCGACGCGTTCTACCGCGCGTTCGACGTGACGCCCGGCGATGCACTCTGGCTCGACGAGAACGAGCGCGTGACGATCTGGTGACCAATCGCCTCGCACCATGAGGCCGTCCGCACGGCGGGGGTACGATATCCGTGCCGTGCGGACGAGCTCACGGCATCCCCCACATCCCATCCCCCGTAAGGATCACGCGTGGGCGCTCTCTCCTCCTCGAATCCGGAGCCGGTCGACGGCCCCCGCGCGGTGCTGCGCGGATCGCAGCGCCCGCACCGGCGCCTCCCCCGACGGGCGGCCGTGGGTCGTCGCTCGTTCACGGCCACGCTGCGGGCACTCGAGAATCTCGCGCAGTCCGGTGCGCAGGTGTCGGTGCACGTCGTCGACCTCGACTCCCACGAGCACGTCCTCTCGGGCGACGACCACGTCACGATGCCCGTGGGCGGCCTCGGTGTCGTGCCGTTGCTCATCGAAGTGGCCGCGGGCTTCGAGAGCGGCGCGCTCGACCCGCTCGAGATCATCGAACGCACGAGCGTCGATGAGGTCTCGTCGTCCGGCCTGTGGCGTCACCTGCACGCCCCGGCCCTGCCCCTCGCCGACCTCGCGGTGCTCGCGGCGACCGCGGGCGACCCCATCGCCGTCAACGCGCTGCTGCAGAAGGTGGGGCACGATCGAGTGCGCGAGCGCATCGACGCCCTCGGTCTGCGCCGCACCGCTCTGCTCGACCGGTTCCGCGACCTCCGCGGCCCCGACGATGCTCCGCAGGTCGCCGTCGGATCGACCCGCGAGTTCGCCGGGCTGTTCTCGGCGCTCGTCAACTCGTCGGTCGTCGACGCGGCCGTGAGCGCCCAAGTGTCGGAGTGGCTGAGCCTCAATCAGGATCTGAGCCTGGTCGCGGCATCCACCGGGCTCGATCCCTTCGCGCACGACCACGACGCCCACGGGCTGCTGTTCGTCAACAAGACCGGTCGCGACCGTGGCGTGCGCGCCGAGGCCGGCGTGCTCGCCGGGCCGCGCGCCGGCGTCGCCTATTCGCTCGTCGTATGCTTCGACGACCTCTCGATCGCCCACCGTCTGCGGGCGCACGACGCCTTCCGCGTGCTCGGCGTCGAGCTCATGGAATACACGCACTGACCCACGCGTCCCTCCGCGGCATCCGCGGCATGCGGGATCGAAATCGCACGCTGCAGCCGCCGGGAACCCGACATATCGATCCCGCACCGCGGTAGGGGTGGGGGTGCGGTAGGGGTGGAGCGGGACGGGGGTGGAGCGGGACGTGGGCTAGGGGAGGGAGGGGTGGGCCTCTTCGGCGCGCTGCTTCGGGATGAACAGCGACAGCACGAGGGCGACGATGCCGGCGGCGATCGCGAGCCAGAAGCACACCTGGAAGGCATCGTGCGTCGGCACTGCGACGCCGTCGACATCCACGGTCATCGCCGCCAGGACGCCGCCCATCACGGCCGACGCGCTCGAGGTGCCGACCGAGCGGAAGAGCGCATTGAGGCCGTTAGACGCGCCCGTCTCGTGCGCCGGCACCGACCGCATGATGATCATCGGCATCGCGGCGAACGTGAAGCCGATGCCCACGCCGATGAGCAGGTTGCCGACGAGGATGTGCCAGACCTCGCTCGACAGGATCAGCACGAACACGTAGGCGAGCACGATCGCCGCGGCGCCGACCGTGAAGAGTGGGCGCGGTCCGACGGTGCGCTCCAACCAGCCCGAGAGGGGCGAGATCACCATCATCACCAGTCCCGCCGGCATCACCACGAGAGCCGCCGAGATCATGTCGAGCCCGAAGCCGGCTCCGCTGCCGACCGGCATCTCGAGCATCTGCGGGAACGTGACGTTCGACGCGAACAGGGCGAAGCCCATACCGATCGCGGCGATGTTCGTGAAGAGCACCGCCGGTCGGGCGGCGACCCGCAGGTCGAGCAGCGGGTCGTCGGTGCGCAATTGGTACCAGCCCCAGACGAGCAGCACCACGACGCCGCCGATGATGCAGGCGAGGGTCGACGGCGCGGTCCACCCCCACTCGGCGCCGCGCGACACGAACAGCAGGATGCCGGTGAGACCGATCGCGAGTCCGATGGCTCCGACGATGTCGAGACGCCCGGGGGAGCGCAGCACGTCTTCCGGCACGACGAAGACGATGAGCAGCAGGCCGACCACGCCGAGCGCGGCGGCGAGCCAGAACAGGGCGTGCCAGTCGGCGTTGACCGCGAGGTAGGCGGCCACCGGCATGCCGATGGCCCCGCCGACGCCCATGGTCGCGCTCATGAGCGCGACCGCCGTGCCGAGGCGCTCCGGCGGCAGCACGTCGCGCATGATGGCGATGCCGAGCGGCACCACGCCGGTCACGGCTCCCTGCAGGGCGCGGCCGATGATGACGCCGACGATCGACCCCGACAGCGCCGCAATCAACGACCCCACGATCAAGAGGGCGAGCAGGGCGATCGCGACCCGCCGTTTGCCGTACATGTCGCCGAGACGCCCCGAGATCGGCGTGGCCACGGCGGCGACGAGCAGGGTTATGGTGACCACCCAGGTCGTGTCTTCCCGCGACGAGTCGAGCAGCGCGGGGAGCTCGGCCTGCAGCGGCACCACGAGCGTGAACATGAACGACGAGCACAGGCCGGCGAAGGCGAGTACCGCCACGATCGCCCACCGCGGGGTGTTCCGTGAGAGTCGTCGTCTGGCCCGGTCGTCGTTCTCTCTCACCGATCAAGGCTACCGGTGCCGACGGGGGCCGGGGCCGTCGGCGCCGTCCGCCGCGGGGCGGGTGCGGGATCACAAACGCACGTCACAGGCCTCAGGAACCTGACATATCGATCCCGCACCGCGGAGCGGGGGAGGGGGGAGGGGGGAGGGGGTCAGTGCGGGGGGAGTACGTAGGCGCCGGTGTCGCCGGGGTTGACCGCGATCTCCCAGCGGAAGCCGTCGGGATCGGCGAAGTAGCCGGAGTACCCACCCCATTCCCGTTGGCGGCCGGGGCTGACCGTCGCTCCCAGCGCGGCGGCCTCGGCGAGCACTGCGTCGACCTCGGCGGGCGTCGCCAGGTTGTGGGCGAGCGTGAGCGGGGCGATGCCGGATGCCGGTGCCTCGCCGATCTCGGCGGTGAATCCCTCGATCGACCACAGTGACAGGATCAGCCGGTCAGCGACGGGGAGCATGAGCACGTCGTCACCGGCGAAGATCGGCTCCCAGCCGAGCCCGTCGACGTAGAACGCGCGACTCCGCTCCACATCGGCGATGGCGAGGGTGATGAAGCTGACGCGCTGTTCCATGCGCCGAGTCTGCCACCGGCATCCGACACCGCCGGTGAGACACCACCCGCGCCGTGACACATCGCGTCGCCCGTGGTGTCTCGCGGCGGAAGTGGTGTCTCAGCGGGAGGTCAGCCGGCCTCAGCGAACCCCGCGCATGAGCCGCAGCACCGGCTTCACCGCGAGCAGGAGTCCGATGCCCACCACGATCGCGATCGCGCCGAGGATCGAGAAGTAGGGCACTTCGTTCTGCGGGTCGTAGTACTGCACCAGCCAGCCCGAAATCGCGGTGCCGAGCGCGACCGAGAGGAAGAATAGGGCCACCATCTGCGTGTGGAACACCGTCGGGGCGAGCTTCGTGGTGACCGAGAGTCCCACCGGCGACAGCAGCAGCTCGGCCACGGTGAACACGAACAGGATGCCGACGATGCCCAGGAGCGGCGTGGAGTTCGCGCCCCCGCCCGAGAAGGGGAGGAACAGCAGGAACGCCGATCCCATGATGATCGCGGCGAGGCCGAACTTCACCGGGGTCGACGGCTGGCGCGCCCCCAGTCGTGTCCAGATCGCGGCGAACACGCCGGACAGGATGATGATGAAGACGGGGTTGATCGACTGCACCCACGACACGGGCATCTCCCAGCCGAAGAGGTCGCGGTTCAGCCGCTCGTCGGAGTACACCGTCAGCACCGTGAACTGCTGCTGGTAGAGCGACCAGAACGCGACGGACGTGATGAACAGTGGCAGGAAGCCCCACACCCGGGAACGTTCGGTGGCGTCGATGCGCCGGCTGGTAAGGATCACCGCGAAGTACGCGACCGCGGCGACGACCGTCACGGCGATGACGATGGCAGCGAGGTTGTCGGCGCGGATGACACCGAGGAGCACGAGCGCGGCGATCAGCACGACCGCTCCGACGCCCACGCCCCACACCAGCGGGCGACGTGCGGCCGGGAGCGGGTTCGCGACCCGGCGCGCCTCGTCGGGAAGGCTGCGGCGGCCGAAGGCGTACTGCACCAGTCCCGCGGCCATCCCGACCGCGGCGAGTCCGAAGCCCCAGTGGAACCCCGCCCTTTCCTGCAGCAGCCCGGTGAGGAGCGGGCCGAGGAAAGCGCCGAGGTTGATGCCGAGGTAGAACAGCGAGAAGCCGGCGTCTCGCCGCACGTCCTCCGCGCGGTAGAGCGTGCCCACCACGGCGGTGGCGTTCGCCTTCAGTCCGCCCGACCCGAGCGCGACGAGCACCAGACCCACGCCGACGCCCACGAATCCGGGCAGCAGAGCGAGGGCGGCGTGCCCGGCGACGATCACGATCGCGCTCGCGAACAGCACGCGCTCGGCCCCGAACAGCCGGTCGGCGAGCCATGCGCCGAGGACCGTCGCGAGGTACACCGAGCCGCCGTACGCGCCGAGGATGCCGCCGGCGACCGCCTTGGGGATGCCGAGGCCGCCGTCCTCGATCGAGAAGTAGAGGTAGATGAGCAGGATGCCCTGCATGCCGTAGAAGCTGAACCGCTCCCACATCTCCACTCCGAAGATGTGCACGAGCGACCACGGCTGCCCGAAGAAGCGGGTGTCGTCGTCGCGGTTCCTGCGGGGCTGCGCCGTCGTGCTCATGGCTCGACGGTAGTCCGCGGCGTGGAACGCGGCGAGGGGTTGACGCCGGGAGCGGCGCGGGGGTGCGCGGATAGAATGAGGATGCCGCGCCCTCGCGTGTGCCGCCTCCTCACCCGCATCCGACCATTGGAGCCACCATGGCCGAACAGTCCCGCCTCGACAAGGTCATCGCCCTCGCCCGCCACCGCGGGTTCGTGTTCCAAGCGGGTGAGATCTACGGCGGTTCGCGTTCGGCCTGGGACTACGGCCCCCTCGGGACCGAGCTCAAGGAGAACATCCGCCGCCAGTGGTGGCAGACGTTCGTGCGCGGCCGCGGCGACATGGTCGGCCTCGACTCGAGCATCATCCTGCCGAAGCGCGTGTGGGAGGCATCCGGTCACGTCGCGACCTTCACCGACCCGCTGGTCGAGTGCCTGAGCTGCCACAAGCGGTTCCGCGCCGACAACCTCGTCGAGGACTTCGAGGCGCGCAAGGGTCGCAAGGCCGAGAACGGTCTCGCCGACGTGCCCTGCCCGAACTGCGGCACGAAGGGGCAGTACACCGAGCCCAAGTCGTTCTCGGGCCTCGTGAAGACCTACCTCGGCGTCGTCGACGACGAGTCGGGCCTGTACTACCTGCGCCCCGAGACCGCGCAGGGCATCTTCGTGAACTTCTCGAACGTGCTCACCGCGAGCCGCAAGAAGCCCCCGTTCGGCATCGGTCAGGTCGGCAAGGCGTTCCGCAACGAGATCACCCCCGGCAACTTCATCTTCCGCACGCGCGAGTTCGAGCAGATGGAGATCGAGTTCTTCACCCCGCCCGCCGACGCACCGGAGTGGTTCCAGCACTGGGTCGACGCGTGCTGGAACTGGTTCATCGACCTCGGCATCGACCCCGAGAACATGCGTCAGTTCGACGTGCCCGAAGACGACCGGGCGCACTACTCCGCCGGCACGATCGACGTCGAGTACAAGTTCGGCTTCCAGGGCAAGGAGTGGGGCGAGCTCATGGGTGTCGCCAACCGCACCGACTACGACCTCTCCAGCCACAGCGAGGCATCCGGCCAGAGCCTGACGTACTTCGACCAGGCGACCGGCGAGCGCTACACGCCGTACGTGATCGAGCCGTCGTTCGGTCTGACCCGCGCCATGATGGCCTTCCTCGTCGACGCGTACCGCGAAGAGGAGGTGCCCAACGCCAAGGGCGGCACCGACGTGCGCACCGTGCTGAAGCTCGACCCGCGCCTCGCACCCGTCAAGGCCGCGGTGCTGCCGCTGTCGCGCAACGAGCGCCTCTCGCCGCTCGCGCGCGAGGTCGCCGACACGCTGCGCGGCTCCTGGGCGACCGACTTCGACGACGCCGGTGCGATCGGTCGCCGCTACCGCCGCCAGGACGAGATCGGCACCCCGTTCTGCGTCACGGTCGACTTCGACTCGCTCGACGACCGCGCCGTCACGGTGCGCGACCGCGACACCATGGCGCAGGAGCGCGTCTCGATCGACGAGCTGCACGCCTACCTCGCCGAGCGCCTGAAGGGCGCCTGACCCGGCATCCGGTCCGATCCGACGCCCTCGCCTCCGACAGTCGCCGCCCGCGCGGTGGCTGCGGCGGTGGGGGCGTGGTCGTCGGTGGCGTCGTCGTCGGGGGCGTGCGTCAGGCCTTGGCGGCCTTCGCGGCGGCCTTCATCGCCTTCTTGTGCTCGCGTACCTTCGTCAGCGATTCGGGCGAGACGATGTCGGCGACGCTGCGGAACGAGCCCTCGTCGCCGTAGTCGCCGGCGGCTTCGCGCCAGCCCGCACCGGTGAAGCCGTACTGCTTGCCGAGCAGCGCGAGGAAGATCTTCGCCTTCTGCTCGCCGAAACCGGGAAGGGCCTCGAGTCGCTTCCGCACCTCGGCGCCGTCCGGGTCGCCCTCGGTCCAGATCGCCGCGGCGTCGCCGTCCCAGTCGTCGACGATCGTCTGGCACAGCGTCTGCACGCGCGCCGCCATCGACCCCGGGAAGCGGTGCACCGCCGGCGTCGTCTTGAACGCCTCGAGGAACGTCTCCGGGTCCATGCCGGCGATCGCCCGGGCATCCGCTGCTCCCGTGCGCTGCTCGATCTTGAGCGGACCGGTGAACGCGGTCTCCATCGGGATCTGCTGATCGAGCAGCATGCCGACCAGCAGTGCGAGCGGGTTGTCGGTCAGGAGCGCGTCGGCGGCGTCGTCTCCGGTGATGTGCAGGGCCATGCCCTCATTCTCCCACCGGTCCCGCGCGCCGACGTGGCGGGCGGGTCGCGGCGTCAGGCCGAGGCGGCGTCGTCGAGCGGATCGACGGCGGCGACGGCCGGGGCCTCGGGCGACAGGCCGTACAGCGTCTCGAGCGCGGCGGTGAAGTCGTCTGCACGGCCCGATGCGGCGAGCTCGTGCGCACGAGTGGTCGGGGTGTGCAGCAGCACGCCGGCGAGGTGGCGCAGGGCCTGCTCGACCTTGCCGTCTTCGTCGCCGCGGGCTCGGGCGCGATCGATCTCGCCGTCGAGCAGCGAGAAGATGTGCGAACGCAGCGCGATGACGGCGGGCGTCACGCTCTGACGCGAACCCACGACGTGGAAGGTCTCGGCGGCCTCGCGCACGACATCGCGTGCCGCATCCGTCGCCTGCAGCTCTTCGAGCGGAGCGTGCAGGCGGATGGTCTCGAGGTCGAGCAGCGCGACGCCCTCGACCGTCGCGATCGCCGGATCGACGTTGCGCGGCATGCCGAGGTCGATAACGAGCTGCGAGCCGTGGGCGACCGGGCAGCCGACGGCGGTCGGTCCGGTCGGGGCCTGCAGGTGCTGGGGGCCGAGCACCGGCTCGGTGGCCGACGTGCACGTGATGAGCAGGCTGGAGCGGGCGGCGGTGCGCGCGTACTCGGCTTCGGCGACCGGACGGATGCCGTGCTTCGCGGCGAAGATCTCGGCGCGACCCGAGGGCGAGTAGACCGAGATGTCGACCGCTCCGCGCTCGCGCAGCGTGGCGAGGGTCACGGCCGCGTAGGCGCCGGTGCCCACCAGCAGCACGCGCTCGGCCGACCAGTCGGCGATGCGGCTGTCGGCGAGTTCGAGGGCCAGACGCACCAGCGAACGCCCGGCGCGGCCGAGGGCGGTGACGTTCTTGACCTTGCGCTGCGCCTGGCTGGCGCGCTGGAAGAGGCGCTCGAGCTCGGGCGAGGTCGTGCCCTCCTTGCGGGCCGACTTCAGTGCCCGTCGCACCTGACCGGCGATCTCGCCCTCTCCGGAGACGACGGACTCGAGGCCGGACGCGACCGAGAAGAGGTGCTCGGCGACGTGGCGGCCGGAGTGCACGGCGTAGGCGCCGTCGAGTTCGGATGCCGGAACCCCGGTGGCCGATTCGACGGCCTCGAGCACGGCTTCGACGCCGATCGCACCGGCAGCGGTGACCGGCTCGTCCATTTCCACGTACGCCTCGAAGCGATTGCACGTCGCGAGAACGACCGCACCCTGCACGCACGGGGCCATCCCCACGAGAGTGGGGGCGACATCGTGGGGGGTGCGGCTCAGGCGTTCGAGCAGATCGAAGCTGGCGGTCTTGTGACTCGCCGTGACACACAGCAGCACCCTTCGATTCTACCGCAGCGCACGTCGAGGTCGGCCGTGAGGGCACGGCATCCGCACAAGCGTGCGATGCGAGGATGGGAGCATGCCCCTCTCCGACGCTCCGCTCCTGCGCGCCCTCGCCGGCGACCGCCCCGCCACGACGCCCGTCTGGTTCATGCGCCAGGCCGGCCGCTCGCTGCCCGAGTACCGCGAGCTGCGGGTGGGCACGCGGATGCTCGACGCCTGCCTCACCCCCGACCTCGCCGCCGAGATCACGCTGCAGCCGGTGCGTCGCCACGGCGTCGACGCGGCCGTGTTCTTCAGCGACATCGTCATCCCGCTGCGCCTCGCAGGGGTCGACGTCGAGATCGAGCCGGGTCGCGGACCGGTGTTCGCCGATCCGGTGCGCACGGCGGCCGATGTCGACCGCATCACGGCCATCGACCCGCAGTCGCTCGACTCCTCGGCCATCGCCGAAGCCGTTCGCCTGACCGTCGCCGAGCTGGGCGACACCCCCTTGATCGGATTCGCCGGGGCCCCGTTCACGCTCGCCGCCTACCTCGTCGAGGGCGGCCCGTCGAAGGAGCACCTGCGCGCCAGGGCCATGATGCACGCCGACCCCGACTCGTGGAACCGCCTCGCCGGTTGGCTCGCGCAGGTGTCTCGCGTGTTCCTCGCCGCGCAGCGCGACGCCGGAGCATCCGCCGTGCAGCTGTTCGACTCGTGGGCCGGCGGCCTGAGCCGCTCCGATTACCGCGCATATGTGCAGCCGCACTCGCGCGTCGCGCTCGAGGGAATCGGTCTGCCGAGCATCCACTTCGGGGTCGGCACGGGGCCCTTCCTCGCCGACATGCGCCTCGACGGCGCGGCCGATGCCGTGGGTGTCGACTGGCGTCAGCCGCTCGACGAGGCCGCGGCGCTGCTCGGACCCGACGTGACCGTGCAGGGCAACATCGACCCGGCGCTGATGTCGGCGCCGTGGCCGGTGCTCGAGGCGCACGTGCTCGACGTGCTGGCGCGGGGCCGCGCCGCGCGGGCCCACATCGTGAACCTCGGCCACGGCGTGCCGCCCGAGACCGACCCCGATCAGCTCACCCGCATCGTGGAGCTCGTGCACGCGCAGCAGGCCTGACCGGCGGTCGCGCCACGCCCCGCACGGCTATCCCCGGCGGGCGCGGAGGAGGGCGATGGGAGGATGGAGGCATGACCGAGCCCCACGAACTCGCCGCCCGCGCCGCCGAGAAGCACGTCGTCGTGGTCGGCGGCGGTATCGGAGGCCTCATCGCCGCCCGCGAGTGCGCGAAGGTCGGCATGCGGGTGACCGTGCTGGAGGCGTCGGATGCTCCGGGCGGCGCGATCCGCGCGGCCGAGCTCGACGGCGTCCGGGTGGATGCCGGGGCGGAGAGCTTCGCGACCCGCGGCGGGCACGTGCGCGCCCTGCTGACCGAGCTCGGGATCGCCGACCGCATCGTGCCCCCGGCTCCGGGCGGGGCCTGGCTCGCGGGCATCCCCGGCATCGGCGCGGCCCCCCTTCCGGTCGGGGGGATCCTCGGCATCCCGGGCAACCCCTTCCAGCCCGACGTCCGCCGCATTCTCGGGTGGTCCGGCGTGTGGCGCGCCTACCTCGACCGACTGCGTCCTCCGCTGACGATCGGGCACCAGCACAGCCTCGGCGCCCTCGTCGCCTCGCGCATGGGGCGCAAGGTGCGCGACCGTCTCGTCGCCCCCGTGACGACCGGCGTCTACTCCGCCACCCCCGACGACATCGACGTCGACGTCGCCGCCCCGGGTCTCAACGCCGCCCTCACCCGCGTCGGCTCGCTGGCGGGCGCGGTGCAGGCGCTCAAGGAGGAGAGTGCGGCGCGTACCGTCGATCGGAAGCCCGGCGCCGCGGTCGAGGGACTGGACGGCGGCATGACGCAGCTCGTCGACGCCCTGCTGCGCGACCTCTCGACGTTCCGGGTGGAGGTGCGCACGGTCACGCCCGTGCGCGGGATCGCGCGACAGGGCGACGGGTGGCGCCTCACGGTCGACGCGGCACCGGACGCGCAGGATGCCGACGCCGCCCCGATCGACGACGCGCTCCCCGCCGTCGACGAGACCGCGCCCGACGCGCCGACCACTTCCGCTTCCGGCACCGCCGCCCCGGTGGAGGACCTCCTCGCCGACGCCCTCGTGATGGCGGTCGACGAGCGCACGGCCCGCGCGCTCCTGGCCGACACCGTGCCCGCCTTGGCTGAGGCGTCGGATGCCGTGGCCCCCGAGATCGAGGTCGTGACCCTGCTGCTCGACGCCCCGGCGCTCGACGCCGCGCCCCGCGGCACCGGCGTGCTCACCGTGCCCGGCAGCAGCATCGCCAAGGCGCTCACCCACTCGACTGCGAAGTGGGAGTGGGTGCGTCGGGCGGCCGGTTCGCGCCATGTGGTGCGCGTCTCGTTCGGTGCGCAGGGTGAACCCGCGGCCACCGCGGTGCTCGACGACGAGGCGGCCGCCGACCTCGCCCGGCGCGAGGCATCCGTCCTGCTCGGCGTCGACATCGCACCCGCCGCCGTCGTCGCCGCGCACCGTGCGCGGTACGTGCAGGCGCAGCCGGCGTCGGTCATCGGTTCGGGAGAGCGTCGGGATGCCGCGCGCGCCGCCGTACGTGCGGTGCCGGGTCTCGCCGCGGTCGGCGCCTGGCTCGCCGGGACGGGGCTCGCCCAGGTGGTGCCGGATGCCGTCGACGAGACCGACCGCCTGCGTCGCGCGCTGCTCTGGGACTGACGAGCCGCGCGACCTGACCGGATCGCCCCGGCCTGTCAACCCCCAGAGCCGTAGATGCCGAAACGGGCATACGGCGTTACTCTGGTGACCTGGCCGACGGGGATCGAACGCCTGCGGCTCGACCGGAACAACGTGAGGAGACCCCATGAAGGGGAAGATCGGACTCATCGTCGGACTCGGAGCCGGCTACGTCCTCGGAACGCGCGCCGGACAGGAGCGCTACGAGCAGATCAAGACGCAGTGGCTCAAGGTCTGGAACATGGACCCCGTGCAGGAGCGCGTCGACCAGGTGAAGGGCTTCGTGGGCGACAAGGCCGCCGCGGTGCCCGGTGCCGTCTGGAACGGCGCGGTGAAGATCGTCAAGTCCGTCGGCAGCGACAAGACCCCCGGGCAGAAGCTCGACTCGGTCATCGCCGCGGGCAAGGACGTCGCCGACGACATCGAGGATGCGGCGGAGGACGTCAAGGATAAGGTCTCGTCGAAGTCGGGATCGTCGGCCCAGCCGTCCGCCTCCGGCACGTCGAAGCCCGCTGCGTCGGCGGCCAAGAAGTCCGAGGGCTGATCGGTGCCCCGCGGGTACCGCGATCGGGCCGATGACAGCTTCCTCTCGCTGATCGGCGACCTGCCCGAGCTCGTCTCGAACCTGGTCAAGGCCGAGATCAACGCCGCCAAGGCCTGGGTGTCGCGTACGGCGAAGGACGCCGGCGTCGGATCGCTGTGGTTCGTCGTCGCGCTGTTCTTCCTGTTCTGGGCGATCCCCGTGCTGCTGGTCTTCGCCATCGCCGGAATCGCCTCGTGGTGGCCGGTGTGGCTGTCGGCGATCGTCGTGTTCGGCGGTCTGCTGCTCGTCGCGCTGCTGTTCGCTCTGCTCGGCGTGCTGAAGTTCCGCAAGGTGCTGCGCCGCGAGAACCCCGCCCAGGCCGTCAAGACCGACGTCCGCATCGTGAAGGAGGCCGGCGACAATGACGAGTTCTGACCTGCCGAACACCGCGGTCCCCGCCGGGATCGTCGACCCCGTGCTCTCGGCGCGGGCCGAGCTGAAGGCGGCGCTGGCCGCGATCGAGATCAAGGGCAACGTGCCCCGTCGGCTCGACAAGGCCTCGAAGCGTGCGGCCGTGCGTCTGCGCACGATGGCCGACCGCAACCCGGCCGGTGCGATCGCCGTCGCCGTGGCCGCGGCCGCCGTGGTCGGCAGCGCCGTATGGGTGATCGCGCGAGGGCTCTCGCGCTGAGCATCCGTCTCACTCTCCTCGATCGGCGGCCCGGGCGGATGCTCCGGGTCGCCGATCGTTTTCACGACGGGGCGCATTCGCGGCCCTCCGACAAAAGGGGCAGACTGGAATCATGTCCGCAGAGACCGTAGAGAACCCGTCCGGCTTCACCCTCTGGGCCGTGTGGCGACGCAACCCCGATGCCGCCGTCACCGAGTCCGACTCGACCGAACTCGAGACGATCGTCTCGTACATCGAGGACTCGGGCGTCACCGTGCGCGGCTTCTACGACGTCTCGGGCCTCAAGGCCGATGCCGACCTCATGGTGTGGCTGCACGGACCCACGGCCGAGGAGCTGCAGGTCGCCCTGCGCCGCCTGCGCCGCACCGAGCTGCTGCGCTCGCTGCTCCCGGTGTGGAACGTCATGGGCGTGCACCGCGACGCCGAGTTCAACCGGTCGCATGTTCCCGGGTTCCTCCGCGGCATCGAGCCGAAGCAGTGGCTGTGCCTCTACCCGTTCGTGCGCACCCCCGAGTGGTACCTCGCCCCCGAGGAGGAGCGTCGCGAGATGCTCATCGACCACGGGCGCAAGGGGGCGGCGTTCACCGGCGTCATCGCGAACACGGTCGCCGCGTTCGCGCTGGGCGACTACGAGTGGATCCTGCCGATGGAGGCCGACGACGTGACCGACCTCGTCGACATGATGCGCGACCTCCGCTACACCGAGGCTCGTCGCTTCGTGAAGGAGGAGGTGCCCTTCTACACGGGTCGCCGCCTGCGATTCGACGAGATCGCCGACGTGCTGCAGTGACGTCATGAGCACTCCGATCCGCCTGGGCACCAGGCGCAGCGCCCTCGCGCAGGCCCAGTCCGGCCACGTCGCCGCCGCCCTCGAGAAGGTGGCGGGGCGACCCGTCGAGCTCGTGCCGATCACGTCGGAGGGCGACACCAACCGCGCGTCGCTGTCGGAGATCGGCGGGCAGGGCATCTTCGCGACGCGTCTGCGCGAGGCCCTGCTGGCGGGGGAGTGCGACTTCCTCGTGCATTCGCTCAAGGACCTGCCGACGGCCATCCCCGAGGGGCTCGTGATCGCCGCGACGCCGGAGCGCGAAGACGCCCGCGACGTCGTCATCACCCGCGGGGGCACGCCCCTGCACGAACTGCGTACCGGCAGCACGGTGGGCACAGGGTCGCCGCGTCGCATCGCCCAGGTGCGCCGCCGCGCGCCCCACGCGCAGGTCGTCGATCTGCGCGGCAACGTCGACTCCCGCCTCGCCCGCGTGGCGTCGGGCGAGCTGGATGCCGTGATCCTCGCCGCCGCCGGCCTCTCGCGCCTCGGCACCGACAGCCCGCTGCGGCGGGAGGAGCTCGGCCTCGCCGAGTGGCCGACCGCCCCAGGGCAGGGCGCCCTCGCGATCGAGACCCGCACGGATGCCCCGGCGGAACTACTCGCGGCGCTCGCCGCGCTCGATCACGAACCCACGCGCATCGCCATCAGCGTGGAGCGCGGGGTGCTCGAAGGACTGGATGCCGGATGCCAGGCGCCGATGGCCGCTCACGCGCAGGTCGAGGGCTCGTCGATCCGCATCCGGACGGTGGTCTACGCCCCTGACGGCGGGCGCCGGATCGGGCTCGACGTCACCGAAACCCTGGACGAGGAGTATATTCGTCGGAACGGCAGTGGCAATGGGGCGGATGCTGCCGATGGCGCAGGCCCGATCCCGGCCGCTCGATCTCTGGGATTGACCCTCGCGCATCGGCTGCTCGATCACGGGGCGGCCGACCTCGTCCCCCGAGAGCAATCCTCATGACCACGACACCCGAATCGAAGCACGACAAGCCGCTCGACGGCTGGCGCATCCTCGTCCCCCGCGGAGGCCCCTGGGGCGACGGCGTCGCCGCCAGCCTGGGGGCGCAGGGAGCGGTGCCGGTCGTCGCGCCCCTCATCAACTTCGCCGCCACGACCGACCAGGCCGCGCTCGACGCCGCGCTAGCGCAGCTGGCCGACGGCGCCTTCGACTGGCTCACCGTCACGAGCGCGACCACCGTCGACGTGATGTTCGCGCACCGCGCGGTGGTGCCCCCGACGACCCGCATCGCCGCGGTGGGGGAGACCACGGCAGCCGCCCTGCAGGCGGTCGGTTACGACGTGGCCCTCGTGCCCGCACAGGACAACTCCGCCGCCGGCATGGCGCAGCAGATGATCGCGCTCGAGACCGAGCCGCGCCGCATCCTCGCCCTCCGCAGCGAGATCGCGAAGCCCGTGCTCAGCGTCATGCTCACCGACGCCGGCCACGACGTCGAGAGCGTCGTGGCGTACCGCACGGTCGGGGTGCCGGTGACCGAGCGCATCCGCCGCGACGTCGAGAACGGCCGCATCAACGCCATCCTCATCACGAGCGGTTCGGTCGCCGAGCAGGTGCGCGAGCAGTTCCCGGTGATCCCCGACGACACGATCCTCGCGGCCATCGGCCCGCGCACGGCGAGCGACGCCCGCAAGGCCGGCCTGCCCGTCTCGGTGGTCGCCGACCGCCAGACGGTCGACGCGCTCATCGAGGCCGTCTCGCTCTTCCCCCTCCCGCACGCATCCGACGAGGTGGCGCCGTGACCTTCCCCCAGACACGCCTGCGGCGACTGCGCCAGTCGCCCGCCGTCCGCAACCTCGCGCGCGAGACCACCCTGCTCCCGCACCAGCTCGTGCTCCCGCTGTTCGTGCGCGAGGGGCTGACCGAGCCGGTCGACATCGGTTCGATGCCCGGCGTGCAGCAGCACTCGATGGACTCGCTGCGGCGCACCGCCGTCGAGGCGGCCGAGGCGGGCGTGGGCGGCGTGATGCTCTTCGGTGTGCCGGCGGTCCGCGACGCGCAGGGGTCGGGTGCAGACGCCCCCGACGGCATCCTGAACCTCGCTACCGAGGCGCTCGCCGCCGAGGTCGGTGACGCGCTCGTCGTGCAGACCGACCTGTGCCTCGATGAGTTCACCGATCACGGGCACTGCGGGGTGCTCGCATCCGACGGCTCGGTCGACAACGACGCGACCCTCGTGCGGTACACCTCGATGGCGCTCGCACAGGCCCGCGCCGGCTCGCAGCTGCTCGGCCTGTCGGGCATGATGGACGGCCAGGTCGCCACGATCCGCGCGGCGCTCGACGCCGAGGGCTTCACCGACACGCTGCTGCTCGCCTACGCCGCGAAGTACGCGAGCGCGTTCTACGGTCCGTTCCGCGAGGCCGTCGACTCGCAGCTGACGGGCGACCGTCGCACGTACCAGCTCGACCCCGGCAACCGCCGCGAGGGTGTGCGTGAGGCCGTGGTCGACGAGGCCGAGGGCGCCGACATCGTCATGGTGAAGCCGGCCATGGCGTTCCTCGACGTGCTGCGCGAGGTGCGCGACACCGTGCACGTGCCGGTGTGGGCCTACCAGGTCTCGGGCGAGTACGCGATGATCGAGGCGGCCGCCGCGAACGGCTGGATCGATCGCCGGGCGGCGATCCTCGAGTCCCTGCTGTCGATCCGTCGTGCGGGGGCCGACGCCGTGCTGACGTACTGGGCGACCGACGTCGCCCGCTGGCTGCGCGCCTGATCCGCGCCGCCCGCACCTTTCGAGAGGAACCCCCATGTCCGATCGCAACGACGACCTGTTCTCCGCCGCTCGCGCGGTGATCCCCGGAGGCGTCAACTCCCCCGTGCGGGCCTACGGCTCGGTCGGCGGCACGCCCCGGTTCCTCGCCTCCGCGCATGGCGCGACGGTGACGGATGCCGCCGGCAACACGTACGTCGACCTCGTCGCGTCGTGGGGACCGGCGCTGCTCGGCCACGCGCACCCCGAGGTCGTGGCGGCCGTGCAGGAGGCCGCGACCCGCGGCCTGTCGTTCGGCGCGCCCACCGAGGGCGAGGTCGAACTGGCCGCCCTCATCGCCGACCGCGTGCGCGTGGGCGAGGTGCGGCCCGTCGAGCGGGTGCGGCTGGTGTCGACCGGCACCGAGGCGACGATGACGGCGATCCGACTCGCCCGCGGGGCGACCGGGCGCGACCTGCTCGTGAAGTTCGCCGGGCACTATCACGGCCACTCCGACGGCCTCCTCGCCGCCGCGGGTTCGGGCGTCGCGACGCTCGCGCTCCCCGGCTCGGCCGGCGTGCCCGCACCGATCGCCGCGCAGACGCTCGTCATCGACTACAACGACCCTGAGGCTCTCGCCGCGGTCTTCGCCCAGCACGGTCCGCGCATCGCGGCGGTCATCGTCGAGGCATCCGCCGCCAACATGGGGGTCGTCGAGCCCCTCCCCGGCTTCAACCGCCTCATCGCCGAGACCGCGCACGCGCACGGCGCCCTGATGATCCTCGACGAGGTGCTCACCGGGTTCCGCGTGCACCCCGCGGGGTACTGGGGGCTGCAGGCCGTGGCGGGCGAGGAGTACCTCCCCGACATCCTGACGTTCGGCAAGGTCGTCGGTGGCGGCATGCCCCTCGCGGCGCTCGGCGGGCGTGCCGAGATCATGGACCTGCTCGCGCCGCTCGGCCCGGTGTACCAGGCGGGCACGCTGTCGGGCAATCCGCTCTCGGTCGCCGCGGGCCTCGCCACGCTGCGCCTCGCGACTCCCGACGTCTACGCCACGATCGATGCCGCCGCCGACCGGCTCGCGACCGCGCTCGACCGTGCGCTCGCCGAGGCCGGGGTCGTGCACTCCGTCGCCGAGGCCGGCAACCTGTTCAGCGCCTCGTTCCGTTCGTCGGCGCCGCGCGACTACGCCGAGGCGCAGGCGCAGGAGACGTTCCGCTACGCCCCCTTCTTCCACGCGATGCGCGAGCAGGGGGTGGCCCTCCCGCCGAGCGTGTTCGAGGCCTGGTTCCTCACGGCGGCGCACGGCGAGGAGGAGCTCGCGCACATCGAGCGCGCGCTGCCCGTCGCGGCGGCGGCCGCCGCATCCGCTCAGCCCTGAGCCTGCTCGCCCGGCTGTCCGGCCCGCTTCCGGTCGCACGAACGGCTGTTCGGCCCGCTTCCCGTCGCACGAACGGTCGCTCTCGGGGTCGAGACGAGCCGTTCGTGCGACCGGAAGCGCCGGTCCGCACAGTGGGATCGTTGTGCGTCTGTGAGGAACATGCAGACAAACGGCAGGATGCCGCTGGCAGACTTGTCGCATGGTGACGTTGCTCTTGGATCAGACGCAACTCGAGATCGTGCTCTCGCCTCTGGAGCGTGCCGCGACCTTCCATCGTGAGAACCTGCGCATCGAGCGCGAGACCATCACCAAGGTGCAGCTCACCGACGACGCGTGGACCTGGCTGCGCGGGGTCCCGAACCCCGGCACGCACATTCCGACCGTCCTCGCAGCCGGAACCTGGAAAGCCGCGGGCAGCACCGACTTCGTGCTCATCCGGCGGCGACGCCCGAGCGTGGTCATCGACCTGACCGGCGACGACCAGTACCGCCGCCTGATTCTCACCACCCGGCACGGTCCGGCGCTCACGCAAGCGCTGCGGCTCGACGTGTCGGACGAGCCCGCCGATGTCGAGGAGATCGTGTCGACGACCGGTGCGATCCCCACCCCGCCGACGCGTCGTCGACCGGTGATCCGACCGCGACCGGCCTGACCCGCCGACCAGACGAACGACCGAGCCCTCCGCACCGAGAAGGTGGCGGAGGGCTCCGTCGTGGTGACCGTGGCGGCGTCAGCCGTGGTGCTGGTCGTCGTGGTGCTGGTCGTCGTGGTGAGCGTGCTCGCCCTCGTGGGGGTGGTCGCCCTCGTGCCCGTGGTGCTCGCCGTCGTGACCGTGAGGGTGGTCGTCGTGGTGCTCGCCGTCGTGGTGCTCGCCCTCGTGACCGTGGTCGTGGTCGCCCTCGTGGTGCTCACTCTCGTGCCCGTGGTGCTCGTCGGTCGAGGAGCCTTCGGCGGCGGCGGCGACGTCGTCGTGCTCGTCGGCGTTCGCGGCCTCGTCGTCGGATGCCGAGAGCGGCACCGTCTCGACGATCTCGATCACCCGGGTGCGCACGTCGTCGTCATCGTCGCCGTCGGCCAGCGACGGGTCGGTGGCGAGCGGGGCGTTGGCGGCGGATGCGCCGGGCTCGTCGTCGTCCGTCGCCTCATCGGAGGCGTCGGAGGGCGATGCGTACGGGTAGTCGCGCGGCTCATCGTGGAAGTAGGTGCGCGCCGCGTCGGCGAGCATCGAACTCACGGCCGCCGCGCGCGGGTCGTCATCGTCCGTCGCGGGAGCGCCGGCCTCGCCCGATGCGTCCGCGGCGCTGTCCTCAGTGGCGTCGTGGTCGTCGAGGGCCGGGAAGGCGCCCGTCTCGGCGTCGAGCCCGTCGAACACCTCGACGCCGAGCGCGCCCGTGTCGGTGTCCGTGTCCGCGTCGGACGCGAGTGCATCGTCGGCGGGGGCATCCGCTCCGTCGTCGCTGGCGGAGTCCGCAACGGAGGTCTCGTCGCTCGCTGCGTCGTCGGCAGACGCGACGTCACCGTCGCCGTCGACCGGTGCGTCGTGCGCGTCGGTGGCGTGGTCCGCGGAGCGGGGGAAGGTGGACGGCTCCTCGGACTCCGGTGCGGCGGAGCCGAACAGGATGTCATCGAACGACCGGTGGCCGTCGCCCTGCCCGTCGGTCGACGGAGCGGGGGAGACGTCGGTGTCGGTCGATGCGCCGCTCGCGGAGTTGCCGCGACGGAGGCCGGCACCGGCCGCGATGGCCGTGCCCGCGCCGGCGGCCACGACACCGGCCGACACGGGGCCGCCGGGTGCGGCGGTCGCGACATCGGCGGCGATGGCGGATGCGGTCGCCGAGGCATCCGCGTCGGCAGCGTCGTCGTCGGCCGCGTCATCGGAGGCCGTGGCATCCGCAGGTGCCTCGTCAGCGTCGTTCGACGCGTCGGTGACGCCCGACGCGTCCTCGCTAGCGGGGGTGACCGCGGGGGGAACGGATTCCTCGGAGGCCTCCGAGGAATCCGCCTCCACCTCGGGCTCGTCGGCGACCGCCGTCGACTCCTCGGCGACGGCCTCGGCGATGGCCGGGGCGGCGAGCGCGCTCGCGGCGGCGAGGGCCTCGACGCGCGGCTCCAGGAGCCCGCCGCGGGTGAGCTGGATGAAGACGTCTTCGAGCGTGGGGCCGCGCTGCAGCAGCGTGGTGAGCGCGATGCCGGCGTCGGCGGCGACCTCGCCCACCCGACGGGCATCGGTGCCGCGCACGGTCAGGCCGGAACGGAGCACCTCGATGTCGAAGCCGGCGGCCGCGAGGGCCTCGGTGAGCGCCGCACGATCGGCGGCGTCGACCACGACGGCCCCGCCCGACGGGTCGGCCAGTTCCTCGATGCCGCTCGAGAGCACGAGGCGTCCCTTCGAGAGCACGAGCACGTGGTCGGCGACCTGCTCGACCTCGCTGAGCACGTGCGACGACACGAGCACCGTGCGCCCCTCGTCGGCCAGGCGGCGCATGAGCAGGCGCATCCACCGGATGCCTTCGGGGTCGAGTCCGTTCGCCGGCTCGTCGAACACCAGCGCGCCGGGGTCGCCGAGCAGGGCGTGCGCCACACTCAGACGCTGACGCATGCCGAGCGAGAAACCGCCGATACGCGCATCCGCATCGTTCTCGAGTCCGACGAGCGAGAGCACTTCCGAGACCCGCGCGAGAGGGATGTCGTTCGCCTTCGCGGCGATCGTCAGCTGCCGGGTGGCGGTGCGACGCGGCCGGTAGGCCGTCTCCTCGAGCACCGATCCGATGACGCGCAGTGGCTGCCGCAGGTCGGCGTAGGCGGCTCCCCCGATGGTCGCGATGCCCGAGGTCGGGCGCACCTGGCCGAGGAGCATCCGCAGCGTGGTGGTCTTGCCGGCCCCGTTCGGGCCGAGGAAGGCGGTCACGGCGCCGGGCTCGATGCGAGCGGAGAAGTCCGAGACGGCGGTCACCTCATTGAAGCGCTTGGTCACGCGCGTGAATTCGAGAACCTGTCGATCGGGCATCCTCGACCTCTCCTTGCTTGGTCGGTCAGTCCCCTCTATCCTGCCGGAAAAGCGTCCGGATCGCGTATTTCCTGCACAGGCCGGGGTGCCGGGGGCGAGCGGGTAGCCTGACTCCCGTGACCGATTCCCCCTCTCCCGACCGCGTTCTCGTCCGCACCGACGGAGCGCTGGGCCGCCTCACGCTCGACCGTCCGGAGGCGATCAACGCCCTCGATCTCGGCATGGTGCAGCGGATCACGCAGGTGCTCGAGGCATGGCGCGACGACAGCGACGTCCAGATCGTGCTGCTCGACGGGGCGGGGGAGCGCGGCTTCTGCGCCGGCGGCGACGTGCGCGCCCTGCACGCGCAGATCACCGCCGGACGCGCCGACGAGACCGCCGAGTTCTTCCGCGCGGAGTACGCGCTGAACGCGATGATCGCCGAATACCCCAAGCCCGTGGTCGCGATCGCCGACGGCATCACGATGGGCGGCGGCATCGGCCTCGCCGGGCACGCCGCGATCCGCATCGTCACCGAGCGGTCGAAGCTCGCGATGCCCGAGACCAGGATCGGCTTCACCCCCGACGTCGGCGGCACGTGGCTGCTGGGCCGAGCGCCTGGTCGTCTGGGCGAGTACCTGGGGCTGACCGGCGGCACGATGACCGCGGCGGATGCCGTCGCCACCGGCTTCGCCGACTACCTGGTGCCGTCCGACCGCCTCGACGCACTGCGCGACGCCCTCGCCCACCGTGCCGACCCCACCGGCACGAGCGAGATCGTGCTGCTCTTCGACGAGACGCCCGAGCCGTCTCATCTGCTGGAGGCGCGGGCCTGGATCGACGAGGACTTCTCCGCGCCCACGGTGCAGGAGATCGTCGAGCGACTGCGCACGCGCGCCACGGCGGATGCCCTGCAGACGGCCGACCTCCTCGGATCGCTCGGGCCCACCGGCCTGGCCGTGACGCTCGACGCGGTGCGCGAGGCGCGCACGGCGAGCGGCCTCCGGGCGGCGCTGGAGGGGGAGTACCGCCGGGTGCTCTGGTTCGTGAACGAGCATCCGGATCTCGTCGAGGGCATCCGTGCGCAGCTGGTCGACAAGGACCGCGACCCGCACTGGCAGCCGGCGACGCTCGATGAGCTCGACGAGGATGCCGGGGCCGGCGCGCGGCACTACCGGCCCGCCGTTCCGCTGTTCTGACCCTCGCCCCAGCGACTCGGGCGAGTGCGCGTATCGGGTCACGCTGATCGCCCGCAGGAAGCCGCCTGGCGGTTCGCTGAGAGCGAAGGACGCAAACCCGCGGGTACGAATGTCTGCGCTTCGTGTCACCCTGTGTTGTGGCCGCATTCGGGCCGCCCGCCTCCCCCACAGTCAATCCGCATCCTCCTCTCTCAGAAAGTCCGCCTGTGCTGGGTAAACTCCTCGTCCGATATCTCGCCAGATACAAGTGGCTGCTTCTCGCCGTGCTGGTCTTCCAGTTCACGAGCGCACTGGCCACCCTCTATCTCCCGCGCCTCAACGAAGACATCATCAACAAGGGTGTCGCGCTCTCCGACACCGACTACATCTGGCGCACCGGCCTGTTCATGCTCGCCGTCTCGCTGGGGCAGATCGTCGCCGCCGTGGTCGCCACCTACTTCGCCGCACGCGCCGCGATGGGCGCCGGGCGCGACATCCGCGCCGACGTGTTCGCCAAGGTGAGCGGCTTCTCCGAGCGAGAGGTGTCGCGCTTCGGCGCGGGGTCGCTCATCACCCGCAACACGAACGACGTACAGCAGGTGCAGATGCTCGCGATGATGGGCGCCACCATGCTCGTCACGGCTCCGCTGCTCGCGATCGGCGGTGTGATCTTCGCGGTGCAGACCAACGCGGGTCTCAGCTGGATCATCGCCGTCTCCGTGCCGCTGCTGCTCATCGTCGCCGCGATCGTCGTCGGGCGCATGGTGCCGCTCTTCCGCAGCTATCAGGGCAAACTCGACGCCGTGAACCGCGTCCTGCGCGAGCAGCTCACCGGTGTGCGCGTGGTGCGCGCCTTCGTGCGCGAGCGCATCGAAGAGGAGCGCTTCCGCGGCGCCAACACCGACATCATGGTCGTCGGCCGCAACGTCGGTTCGCTGTTCGTGCTGCTGTTCCCGTTGTTCATGCTCATCCTCAACGTGACCGTGGTCGGGGTGATCTGGTTCGGCGGAATCGAGGTCGACGCCGGCACGGTGCAGGTCGGCACGCTGTTCGCGTTCATGCAGTACATCGGTCAGATCATGGGCGGCGTCATCATGTCGAGCTTCATGGCGATCATGATCCCGCGCGCGGCGGTCTCGGCCGAGCGCATCGGCGAGGTGCTCGACACCGAGTCGAGCATGGTGCGCCCCGAGAACGGCGTGACCACGTTCGCCGCCCCCGGCGCCGTGGCTTTCGACGACGTCGAGTTCACCTACCCCGGCGCCGACGCGCCGGTGCTGTCGGGGATCAGCTTCGTCGCGCAGCCCGGCGAGACGGTCGCCATCGTCGGTTCGACGGGCGCGGGCAAGACCACGCTCGTCTCCCTCATCCCGCGACTCTTCGACGTCTCGGGCGGTGCCGTTTTCGTCGGCGGCACCGACGTTCGCGAGGCGGATGTCGAGTCGCTGTGGAAGACCATCGGCCTCGTGCCCCAGCGACCGTTCCTGTTCACGGGAACGATCGCCTCGAACCTGCGCTACGGCCGTGAGGAGGCCACCGACGACGAGCTCTGGAAGGCGCTCGAGATCGCGCAGGGCCGCGACTTCGTCGAGGAGATGCCCGACGGGCTCGACTCCCGCATCGCGCAGGGCGGCACGAACGTCTCGGGTGGTCAACGTCAGCGTCTCGCCATCGCCCGGGCGATCCTGCGCCAGCCGCAGATCCTGGTGTTCGACGATTCGTTCTCGGCGCTCGACCTCACCACCGACGCCCGCCTGCGTCAGGCGCTGTGGCGGGAGCTGCCGCACGTGACCAAGATCGTCGTCGCGCAGCGCATCTCGACGATCACCGACGCCGACCGCATCGTCGTGCTCGAGGGCGGCACCATGGTCGGACTCGGCACGCACGAGGAACTCCTCGAAACCAACGACACCTATCGCGAGATCGTGGAGTCGCAGCTGGGGGTGGACGCATGAGCGAGCAGAACGCATCGCCGAAGCGCCGCGGTCGCGCGGCCGTCGCGAACGGAGCCGCACCGGCGGCCGTGGTCGAGCCCGAGCTCACCGACGAGGAGAAGTACGAGGCCGAGCTCGCCGAGCAGGCGCGCCAGAACGGCGGCGGCTGGGACAG
Source organism: uncultured Microbacterium sp. (assembly GCF_963528945.1). Lineage (GTDB taxonomy): Bacteria > Actinomycetota > Actinomycetes > Actinomycetales > Microbacteriaceae > Microbacterium. Next base: position 254,482 of record NZ_CAURWX010000003.1, on the reverse strand, counting down.
TGTGGCGCCCGGCAAGGCCGACAACTTCGGCAAGAGCTTCGCCCGCATGATCGGACTGCTCAAGCCGTCGGCCGTGTGGTTCGTGTTCGTCTCGATCCTCGGAGCGGTGGGCGTCGTGCTCACCGTCGCCGCCCCGAAGGTGCTGGCCGAGGCGACGAACCTCATCTACACCGGGTTCATCTCCCGGCAACTGGCCGAAGGGCAGGGTGACTTCCCGGGCTTCCCGGCCGGAACGCCGAAGTCGGAGGTCGTCGAGCAGCTGCGATCGTTCGGCGCAGACGACTACGCGAACCAGGTGTCGGCGCTCGAGAACTTCCGGGTCGGCGACGGCATCGACTTCGACGCGCTGCGGTGGATCGTCGCCGCGGTGCTCGCGATCTACGTCGTCGCCGCGTTCCTCAGCTGGCTGCAGGGCTACGTCATCAACGTCATCATGGTGCGCACCATGTGGCGTCTGCGCGAGCAGGTCGAGGCGAAGATCAACCGCCTGCCGCTGGCGTACTTCGACAAGGTGCAGCGCGGCGAGCTCATCTCGCGCGTCACCAACGACATCGACAACATCACCCAGACCATGCAGCAGTCGCTGTCGGGGGCGCTCACCGCGGTGCTCACCGTGGTCGGCGTGCTCGTGCTCATGTTCACCATCTCGTGGCAGCTCGCGCTCGTCGCGCTGGTGGCGCTGCCCCTGATGGCCGTGATCTTCGGCATCATCGGGCCGCGGTCGCAGAAGGCCTTCGGCACGCAGTGGCGCAAGGTCGGGCGGCTCAACGCCCGTGTCGAGGAGGCGTTCTCGGGTCACGCGCTCGTGAAGGTGTTCGGTCGCGAGAAGGACGCGCTGCAGAAGTTCGGCGACGAGAACGAAGAGCTCTACCAGGCGGCCTTCAAGGCGCAGTTCCTGTCGGGCATCATCATGCCCGCCATGACCTTCGTCGGCAGCCTGACCTACGTGGGCATCGCGGTGCTCGGTGGCCTGCTGGTCGCGAGCGGGCAGCTGCGCATCGGCGACGTGCAGGCGTTCATCCAGTACTCGCAGCAGTTCACGCAGCCGCTGTCTGAACTGGGCGGCATGGCCGCAGTGGTGCAGTCCGGCACGGCCTCGGCCGAGCGGGTCTTCGACTTCCTCGACGCCGACGAGCAGGAGGCCGACGCCGCAGACGCCCCCGACCTGCCGGACGGCCGCGGGGTCATCGAGTTCGAGAACGTCGCGTTCTCGTACAGCCCCGACCGTCCGCTCATCACCGATCTGTCGTTCCGGGTCGAGCCCGGGCAGACGGTCGCGATCGTCGGCCCCACCGGCGCCGGCAAGACAACGCTCGTGAACCTCATCATGCGGTTCTACGAACTGAGCAGCGGGCGCATCGTGCTCGACGGGCAGGACATCTCCGAGATCACCCGCGACGAGCTGCGCTCCCGCACCGGCATGGTGCTGCAGGATCCGTGGCTCTTCGCGGGGAGCATCCGCGAGAACATCCGGTACGGACGATCGACGGCCACCGACGACGAGGTGCTCGAGGCGGCCAAGGCGACCTACGTCGATCGTTTCGTGCACGCGCTGCCCGAGGGGTACGACACCGTTCTCGACGAAGACGCCTCGAACGTCTCGGCGGGTGAGCGTCAGCTCATCACGATCGCCCGGGCGTTCGTCGCCCAGCCGTCGATCCTCATCCTCGACGAGGCGACGTCAGCGGTCGACACGCGCACCGAACTGCTGCTGCAGAACGCCATGGCCGCGCTCCGCAAGGGGCGCACCTCGTTCGTGATCGCGCACCGGCTCTCGACGATCCGCGACGCCGATCTCATCCTCGTGATGGAGCACGGCGACATCGTCGAGAAGGGCACGCACGACGAGCTCATCCAGGCGCAGGGCGCGTACTGGCGGCTGTACCAGTCGCAGTTCGAACAGGCGGCGACCGACATCGATGCCGAAGGCGCGCTCACGGGCTCCACGCCGACCGTCATCACGGGCGACGCCGACACCCCGGTGAACGCCTCGGAGGCCGCCGCAGCCGACGCCGTCGCCGGTGTGGCTGTGGGTGCCCAGGTGCCGACCGCCGAGGCCGCCGCGGCCCAGGGTGTCGTCGAACGCCCCACCCCCGAGGGCGACCGGGGCTGACCCGCTCCCGTCGCACTTTCTGTCGCTTCCCGCCCCGCGGGGCGACAGAAAGTGCGACGGGAACGGTGTGTGCGGGGGCTAGTCGGCGTCGAGGCCGAAGAGGGCGATCGGGTTCGTCAGGCGCCACCAGAAGGTGGGCCCCTCGACGTCGTCGCTCAGGCTCAGCTCGGTCGTCGCGGTGTTCAGCGGACCGACCGTGCGGAGAGTTCCGACGACAGCCCCGTCGTCGACCTCGTCGTCGAGGGTGAACTCGGGCGACGAGGTCGCGGCGGCACCGTTCCACAGGATCACATCGGCGTCGGCATCCGTCACGATGTCGACCTGCTCGCCCCACTCGGTGTCGACCCGACCCACCACGGTTCCGGCGGGCACGGCCGCCGGCTGCGTCTGCAGCGCCGCTTCGACCTCGGCGAAGAGCGAGCGGGTGCCCGCGAGGCGCTGCGCGTCATCGTCCTGGTTGAGCACCGCCGCATACAGCGTCACCGGGATGTCGTCGACCGTGACGGTCTTCGCCGTGAGCAGGTTCCACCCGACGAGCGTGCCGGTCTTGATGCCCGTCACCCCGGCATCGGCGAGCATGCCGTTCGTGTTCGTCACCGCGCCGGCGCCCGGAATCTCCGCCGAGCGCGTGCCGACGATCTGCGCGAAGACCGGGTTCTTCATGGCGATCTCGCCCAGGCGCACGAGCGCTTCCGGCGTCGCCGTGTTGCGCTCGTCGAAGCCCGACGGAGTCACGATGGTCATGTCATCGGCCAGCCCGCGATCACGCAGCCACGCCTCCGCAGCCACCGCGAACCCCTGCTCCGAGCCCCAGAGCTCGCGCGCCAGCCGGTCGATGTAGTTGTTCGCCGAACCCAGCAGCGTGCCCTGCAGCATCTGGTACTCCGTCAGCACACCGCCCACAGGCACGTCGAGCGACGACTGGTTCGAGCGACGGTACGACCAGAAGTCACGGCTGTCGGCCGCGGTGAACGCGAACTCGGGGCCCTGCTCGCCCAGCGCCAGCGGCAGACGGTCGAGCACCATCAGCACGCTCACGACCTTGGTGATGCTGGCGATGCTCGCGGGGTCGACCGACGACGCGGTCGTGGTCAGGCCGCCGACACCGACGGCCGAGCTCCCTTGCGCGGGCCAGGTGATCGTCGCGGCCGGCGCGGACACCGTCTCGAACGACACGGCGGATGCGGTCGGCGCGACCTCGTGCAGCGGCCACAGCGCGGTGGTCCCGGCGTACGCCGCCGTCAGTGCCACGACCATGCCGAGCGGAACGAGCACCCCGGGGCCTGCCACCGCGGGGCGTAGCCGGGCACCACGGAGCAGCCCCGCCCCGCCGGCGTCGACCGGCTCGTCGAGGGAGCGCGCGGTGGAGTGCGCGGCGACGGTTTCGGAATCGACCCAGGTCAGTGCAGTGGCCGGGCGCTCCTCGTCGGCCCACTGCGCCGCGGCCCAGGCCTCCGCCTCGTCGCGATCGTCGTCGGCGAGGGCAGCGGTGGGCGGAGCGTCGGCCTCGGCCACGTGCTCTGCGTCCGTCTCGGGCGCGGGTTGCGCATCCGTCTCGGCCGCGGGTTCCCCCTCACGGACGGCGCGATCCGTCGCATCGGCGGCGGTGGCGTCGGTGGGGTGAGCTGCGGTCACTCGTTTACGGTACCCAATCTCCCGCGAAAAACCGCGTGCGTGAAGGCGCGACCTCCGGATGTCGCCCCCGGGTATGCTGGTCACCACAACCACGGGAGTCCGGCGAGCCGGGCTGAGAGGGAGCGAATCGCGCTTCGACCGTCGAACCTGATCTGGGTCATGCCAGCGCAGGGAGGAGTTCAGATGAGTACGTCCACGCCCGAATCCACCGCGAAGAACAGCGGTGCCACGGCATCCGCCCCGGCTTCCGCGAAGCGCGGCACCGCACCCGCGTCGATCTGGCGCTGGCGCGTCGTCGACATCGTCGTCGCCAGCGTGCTCGGTGTCGCCGCCGGCCTGATCTTCCTCGCCTGGAACGTCGGCTACCTGGGCCCGAAGGCTCTTCTCGAGCCCCTGCTGCCGGGCCTGCAGGGCCTGCTCGACGGGCCCTGGCTCTTCGCCGGCGTGCTCGGCGGGCTGATCATCCGCAAGGCGGGTGCCGCGATCTACGTCGAACTGCTCGCCGCGGTGGTCTCGGCGCTGATCGGCAACCAGTGGGGCGGATTCCTCACGCTCGAAGCCGGACTCGTTCAGGGCCTCGGTGCCGAGTTGATCTTCCTGCTGTTCTTCTACCGCCGCTGGTCGCTGCCCGTCGCGATCCTCGCGGGTGCGGGCGCGGCGCTCGCGGGCGGCATCAACAACCTCGTGCTCTGGTACGCCGGGTCGGGCGCCGAGTTCACGGCGATCTACCTCGTGAGCACCGTCGTCTCGGGTGCCGTCATCGCCGGCGCCCTCTCGTGGGTCCTGGCGCGCGGCATCGCCGCGACGGGAGCGCTCGACCGCTTCGGATCGGGCCGCGAGGCGCGCGTGCGCGTCTGATGTCGGGCGAATCCGCCGGCCCCGCGGCCGTCGAGGCGGTCTCGTGGGGCTGGCGTCACGCCAGTCGCCTCGCCTGGGCCCTGCGTGATGTGTCGTTCCGCATCGAACCCGGGGAGCGCGTGCTCGTGCTCGGGGCCTCCGGGGCGGGTAAGTCGACCCTCCTCCAGGGTCTCGCCGGTGTTCTCGGGGGTGACGAGGAGGGCGAGTCGGAGGGCGCGCTGCTGGTCGACGGGCACCCGGCCGCCGCGACCCGCGGTCGTGCCGGGCTCGTGCTGCAGGACCCCGATTCGCAGGTGATCCTCGCCCGGGTGGGCGACGACGTCGCGTTCGGATGCGAGAACCTGGGCGTGCCGCGGGCGGAGATCTGGTCGCGTGTCGGCCGAGCTCTCGACGCCGTGGGCCTCGACGTTCCGCTCGACCGCCCGACGAAGGCGCTCTCGGGCGGGCAGAAGCAGCGCCTCGCCCTCGCCGGCATCCTCGCCATGCGGCCCGGGGTGGTGCTGCTCGACGAGCCCACGGCGAACCTCGATCCCGAGGGGGTGGTCGAGGTGCGCGACGCCGTCGAACGGATGCTCGCCGCGCACCCGGCGACCCTCATCGTCGTGGAGCACCGGCTCGAGGTGTGGCTGCCGCTCATCACCCGGGTGATCGTCGTCGGCCAGGGCGGGGTCGTGGCGGACGGCCCGCCGGAGGCGGTGCTCGGCGAGCAGGGAGCAGGCCTCGCGGCCGACGGCGTGTGGGTGCCGGGGTTCGCTCCGAATGCTCCGCCACCCCCGCTCGCACCCGCCGGCGAGGTGCTGCTGTCGGCGCGCGGCCTCGCGGTCGCTCGGGTGAAGGGCGCGCCCGTCGCGACGGGCATCGACCTCGACGTGCGGGCCGGCCAGGCGCTCGCGATCACCGGCGCGAACGGTGCGGGGAAGTCGACCCTCGGGCTCACACTGGCGGGGCTCCTTCCGCCCGCAGGGGGAGCGGTGGAGGCATCCGTCGCTCTCGCCGCGGGCATCCGTCGCGCCCCGATCGACTGGGCGTCGCGTGACCTGCTCACCCGCATCGGGATGGTCTTCCAGGAGCCCGAGCACCAGCTGCTCGCCAAGACGGTGCAGGACGAGTTGGCGGTCGGTCCTCGGGCGCTCGGCAGGCCCGAAGATGAGATCGCCGCCCGCAGCGACGAACTGCTGCACCGCCTGCGCCTCGACCGTCTCGCGCGGGCGAACCCGTACACGCTGTCGGGCGGCGAGAAGCGTCGACTGACGGTCGCGGCGGCCCTCGCGACGCGGCCGCGGGTGCTGGTGCTCGACGAGCCGACGTTCGGGCAGGATGCCCGCACCTGGGCCGAGCTGATCGCGATGCTCGCCGCCCTGCGCGACGAGGGCACCGCGATCGTCACCATCACCCACGACCTCGACGTCGTGCGGGCGCTGCGCGCGGAACGCTACGAGCTGCGGAGCGGCCGATGACCGTCGTCGAGACCGCGGCGCGCACCGGCCGCGTCGCCCGCGTCAATCCGGTCGCCAAGCTCGCGGTCAGCGCGCTCATCGCGATCCCTCTGATCCTCACGCTCGATCCGGTGTCGGCATCCGTCGCTCTCGTGCTCGAATGCGTGCTGTTCCTCTTCGCGGGCATCGGGTGGCGCGAGTTCTGGCTGCGTACCTGGCCGGTGTGGCTTGCCGCCCCCCTCACGGCGTTGACGATCGCCCTCTACGGCGAGACGAGCGGCACGGTGTATGTCGAATGGTTCGTGCTGCGCATCAGCGACGGGTCGCTGGCGCTCGCGCTCGCCACGTTCCTCCGCGTGCTGGCGATCGCGCTGCCGTCGGTGGTGCTGTTCATCACGGTCGACCCGACCGACCTCGCCGACGGCATGGCCCAAGTGCTGCGGCTGCCCGCGCGGTTCGTGCTGGGCGGGCTCGCCGGGCTGCGCATGATCGGACTGTTCCTCGACGACTGGCGGGCGCTCGAACTCGCACGGCGGGCGCGGGGAGTGGCCGATCGGGGGCGCATCCGGCGCTTCGTGGGCATGGCGTTCGCGCTGCTGGTGCTGTCGATCCGCCGCGGCGCGAAGCTCGCGACCGCCATGGAGGCGCGCGGGTTCGGCGCGCCGGGTCGTCGCACCTGGGCGCGGGAGTCGCGCTTCGGGCTCGCCGAGTGGATGCTCCTGGGCATCGGCATCGCGATCTCCGCGGTGGCCGTCGCGGCGGCGGTGGCGACCGGGGCGTGGAACTTCATCCTCGGGCCGAGCGCCTGACCGGGGCCGTGTCGTAGGCTCGCTCCCGTCGGTCGCCCTCCGGGGATCGTGGTGATACTTGGAACCACGTAGGCTGATACTCGGTCGCACAACGACGTTCGAAGGAGAACACGATGCAGATCAGCGGACAGGGCGCTCTCATCACCGGCGGAGCCTCGGGACTCGGACTCGCCACCGCGCAGCGGCTGGTCGGAGCCGGAGCCCACGTCACGATCGTCGACCTCGCCACCTCGAAGGGGGCCGAGATCGCCGCAGAGCTCGGCGGCCTGTTCGTGCCGGCCGACGTCACGAGCGTCGACGAGGTGCGCGACGCCGTCGCCCAGGCGCAGCAGGCCGCTCCGCTGCGCGTCGTCGTGAACTGCGCCGGCATCGCCCCTCCCGCCAAGGTGCTCGACCGTGAGGGCAATCCCGCCGCTCTCGCCGACTTCGAACGCGTCGTGCGCATCAACCTGATCGGCACGTTCAACGTGCTGTCGCAGGCATCCGCCGTGATCGCGAAGAACGAGGCCGTCGAGGACGGCGGTCGCGGCGTCATCGTCGACACGGCGAGCGTCGCCGCGTTCGACGGACAGATCGGTCAGGCCGCGTACTCGGCGTCGAAGGGCGGCGTGCACGCCATGACCCTCCCCGTGGCGCGCGAGCTCGCCCGCCACGGCATCCGGGTCGTCACCATCGCCCCCGGGATCATGGAGACGCCCATGCTGCTCGGTCTGCCGCAGGCCGCGCAGGACTCGCTGGGCCAGCAGGTGCCGTTCCCCTCCCGCCTCGGGCGCCCCGACGAGTACGCGGCCCTCGTGCAGCACATCGTCGAGAACGACTACCTCAACGGCGAGACCATCCGCCTCGACGGCGCCATCCGCATGGCCCCGAAGTAACCCCCGCCCCCACCCCGTCACCACCGCTCCCGTCGCATTTTCTGTCGCCTGCGCGGCTCGGGGGCGACAGAAAATGCGACGGGAACGGGCACAGAAGGAACGGGCCGAAGGCGCAGGCCGAAGGAACTGGCTGAGACGGCCGCAGAACGAGGAGAACCCATGACACTCGCAGGAAAGACCATCCTCATGTCCGGCGGCAGCCGGGGGATCGGGCTCGCGATCGCGCTGCGCGCCGCCGCCGACGGGGCGAACATCGCCATGCTCGCCAAGACCGACACCCCGCATCCGAAGCTCGAGGGTACGGTGCACACCGCCGCCGAGCAGATCAGGGAGGCCGGCGGCCAGGCGCTGCCGATCGTCGGCGACGTGCGTGAAGACTCCGACATCACCGAGGCGGTGCTCAAGACGCAGGGCGAATTCGGCGGTATCGACATCGTCATCAACAACGCCAGCGTGATCGACCTGTCGCGCTCGCTCGAGCTGAGCGCGAAGAAGTACGACCTCATGCAGGACGTGAACGTGCGCGGGACCTTCCTGCTGTCGCGCGCGGCCGTGCCGATTCTGAAGGATGCCGAGAACCCGCACATCCTCTCGCTGTCGCCGCCGCTCAACCCCTCGCCCAAGTGGCTGGGCGCCCACACCGGTTACACGCTGGCGAAGTTCGGCATGACGATGGCGACGCTCGGCCTCGCCGCCGAGTTCGCGCCGGACGGGATCGCGGCGAACACCCTGTGGCCGCGCACGACGATCGCGACGGCCGCGGTGCAGAACCTGCTCGGCGGCGACCAGGTGATGGCCGCGAGCCGCACCGCCGACATCTACGCGGATGCCGCGTACGAGGTGCTGCGGCAGCCCGCGCGGTCGTACACCGGCCAGACGCTCATCGTCGAAGACGTGCTCGAGGGGGCGGGGGTGACCGACTTCTCGAGCTACGCCGCCGTACCGGGTACCCCCGACTCTGCCCTGTTCCCCGACATCTTCCTCGACTGACGCGGTCGCCGCACCCGGCCTCCTCGGTCCCGCGGCGTGCGAAACGGAGAGCGGATGCCGTCGGCCCGGTGTGTCGTCGGTCGACGCGCCGTGCGGTGCGCGACTGATCTCCGTTTTGGCGTGCGATCGCGTCCGCAGCGCCCGCGTCAGAGCAGGAGGTACAGCGCGCCGACGATCGTGAGTGCGATCACGAGGCGGTCGAAGAGGCGCTGGTCCAGGCGCTTCGCGATGGCGAGGCCCACCAGTGCGCCGACCACGACAAACGGGGCGAGCACGGCGTCCATGAGCAGAACGGGCGGCGTGAACAGACCGATGCCCGCGAGGAATGGCACCTTCACCAGGTTGATGATCGCGAAGAACCACGCCGCGGTGCCGAGGAAGACCTGCGCCGGGGTGCGCGTGGCGAGGAAGTACATCGACATGACGGGGCCGCCCGCGTTCGCCACCATGGTCGAGAACCCGCCGAGTCCGCCGTAGACGCCGGCGAGCACAAGGCCCCGCCCGGGTTCACGGGTGACGGCATTCGCTCGGCTCTGCCGCCACCGACGCCAGAGAGTGATCGCGATCATGAGCAGGAGGATCACCCCGATCGCGCGTCGCACGACACCGTCGCCCGCGAGCGCGAGGAACGCGAAGCCCGCGAGCAGCCCGACGACGACTGCCGGGGCGAGGCGCAGGATCGTCGGCCAGTTCGCGTGACGCCGATAGGCGAGAAGCGCGAACACGTCGCCGACGATGAGCAGCAGCAGCATCGCCGCGGTCGACATGCGTGCGGGAAGCACGGTCGCGAACAGGGCGATGGCGAGGATGTTGCTGCCGGGCAGGGCGGTCTTCGAGATGCCGATGACGACCGCGGCGACCCCCAGGGCCGCCCAGGCCCAGGGGTCGAGCGCGATCACGCCGGCGTCAGCCGCGGACGGCGGCCAGGGCGGCGGCGAAGCGGGCCGAGCGCTGCTCGATGTCGGCCCAGTCCTGCGCCTTGAGCGACGCTCCGTTGGCGAGGTCGCCACCGGCGCCGACCGCCACCGCACCCGCGGCGAACCAGTCGGCGAGGTTGTCGGGGTTCACGCCGCCGGTGGGCATGAGGGGCGCGTCGGGGAACGGGCCGCGCAGCGCGCCGAGGTACGACGGGCCGCCGAGCGATGCGGGGAAGATCTTCACGACGTCGACGCCCAGGTCGAGCGCGGTCATGACCTCGGTGGGGGTCATGGCGCCGGTCATCACGACGCGTCCGGTGTCGAGCATGTGACGGGTGAGGTCGGGCAGCGTGCCGGGGCTCACGAGGAACTCCGCACCGGCCTCGGCCGCGAGCGTCGCCTGCTCGGGGGTGGTGACGGTGCCGGCGCCGACGTAGGCGGCGTCGCCGTGACGGGCGATCAGCTCGCGGATGACGGCCGGCGCGTCGGGGGTCGAGAAGGTGACCTCGATGCCGGTCACCCCGCCGCGGATGATGGCCTCGGAGGCTTCGAGCGCGAGCTCGGGGGAGGAGGCGCGGAGAACGGCGAGGACTCCGGTGGCGCGGGCGCGGTCGAGACGGTCGGACATCATGCTCCTAGCGGTGGGGGTGGCTCCATTGTCGCGGATGCGCACTTGTCATTACAACGCGCCGACCAGAGAGGCGCGCCGCGAGGCTCACCGCGGCCAGGCGTCGATCGCGTCTTTGGCCTGCTTCAGACCCAGCCCGGCCTCGGTGCGGAGCAGCTTGATCGCCGCGATCTGCTGGTCGGCGGCGACCAACCGGTCGACCTCGGACGCGGCCGCGGGGGCGAGCGCCGCGCGCACCTCGACCGGATCGTCGATGGTCGGCGGGAAGATCGGGATCGCCGTCGTCGCGGGCGCCGCCCCGACCGTCCATCGCTCGATCCGGCGCTTCGACGACTGCAGGCTCTCGCCCGTGTGGTCGCGGAGCACCTTGATCGCCGCGATCGTGTTGCCCGACCGTACGAGGTCGTCGATGCGCGCCACCACCTCGGGGGCGAGAACCGGCGCCGCGCCGGCCGAGGCGGAAGGGGTCTCGGGGACCTTCGGCCGCACCGCCTGCACCACGCCGTAGACGAGCGCGACCACGGCCAGGGCCGCAACGACGATGCCGATGATCATGATGAGGTCCATGCGGAACAGTCTAGGAAGAGCATCCGACATCGGCCGCCCTCCCGGGGTCCAGCCGCCTCCCACCCGCTCGCCGGTACCCTGGAGGGTATGACCGAGAACCCCCGCACGCGCGAGACGCGCCCCGCAGCATCCGCGTCCGCCCCCGAGGGTCGACCCGCCCAGGGGAAGGTCCGCACCACCGGCCGGCCCGCCGGCAGCACGCAGGTGCGCCCGGCGACCGAGGGCTGGACCCAGCAGAAGGATGCCGAAGGTCGTCCGCTGCTGCAGTTCGCGAGCCCCAAGCGCGGCAAGCCGCCCGTGCACCTCGCCGACCTCACGCCCGAGGAGCGCGTCGAGAAGGTGAAGGAGCTGGGTCTGCCCGGCTTCCGCGCCAAGCAGCTCGCCACCCACTACTTCCGTCACTACACGTCCGACCCGGCGCACATGACCGATCTGCCCGCCGGCATCCGCGACGATCTCGTCGCCGGCATGCTGCCGCCGCTGATGACCGAGGTGCGCCGTCTCGAGACCGACCGCGGCGACACGATCAAGTTCCTGTGGCGTCTTCACGACGGCGCTCTCGTCGAGTCGGTGCTCATGCGCTACCCGGGCCGCATCACGCTGTGCGTGTCGAGCCAGGCCGGCTGCGGCATGAACTGCCCGTTCTGCGCCACGGGCCAGGCGGGGCTCACGCGCAACATGTCGACCGCCGAGATCATCGAGCAGATCGTGCGGGCCAACCGGGCCATTGCCAACGGCGAGCTGGGCGGGAAGCGCCGCGACGACCACAGCATGGAGCGCGTCTCGAACATCGTCTTCATGGGAATGGGCGAGCCGCTCGCGAACTACAAGCGAGTGATGGATGCCGTGCGCATCATGGTCGCGCCGCAGCCCGACGGCCTCGGCATGAGTGCCCGCGGCATCACGGTCTCGACCGTCGGCCTCGTGCCCGCCATCCGCAAGCTGGCCGACGAGAACATCCCCGTCACGTTCGCGCTGTCGCTGCACGCGCCCGACGACCACCTGCGCGACGAGCTCATCCCGGTGAACTCGCGGTGGAAGGTCGACGAGGCCCTCGATGCGGCCTACAACTACTACGAGAAGACGGGTCGACGGGTCTCGATCGAGTACGCGCTCATCAAGGACATGAACGACCACGCCTGGCGCGCCGATCTGCTCGCCGACAAGCTCAACGCCCGCGGCCGCGGCTGGGTGCACGTGAACCCGATCCCGCTGAACCCGACCCCCGGCTCGATCTGGACGTCGTCGGAGAAGGACGTCACCGACGAGTTCGTGCGCCGCCTCAACGATGCCGGCATCCCCACGACCCTCCGCGACACCCGCGGCAAGGAGATCGACGGGGCCTGCGGTCAGCTCGTCGCGACCACCGAGGACGAGGCCGCGTCGGCCGCGATGGCCTGAGCACGCGCGGCATCGCGCCTGCCGTCGGCAGCGCCGAGGCGCTCCGCCTCCGTCAGCCAGCGCGCGATCGTGGCGGGCGCGGCCGCTTTGACCCCCAGCATCCGGTGCGTGCGGACCGATCGGATGCCGCAGAACCGCATCGTGTTGCGTACGACCTGCCGCTGAGCGGGAAGGCCGGTGAAGGGTGCCGCGTACCAGGGGGTGTCTGCGAGGAGCATCAGTCTCCCGTGGCGCGCCGTGAGGAGTCCGACCGGGAGTCCTCTCGGTGAGTAGCGGTACTCCTGCTGCGGGAGCAGGGCGCGATCGAAGAAGCCCTTGAGCAGCGCGGGTACCGACCCCCACCACAGCGGGGTCGCGATCACGACCGTGTCGGCGTCCGCGAGTGCCTGCTTCGCGTCGACGAGGTCGGGTTCGAGCGTCATGCGCCGGCGGTAGCCGAATCGCAGGTGCGGATCGAAGGCGAGGGTGCGCAGCGCCAGCACGCGGGCGTCGCCGTGCGCGTCGGCGTACCGCTGCGCGAGGGCGGCGGTGAGGGAGTCGGCGTGCGGGTGGCCGTCGATCACGAGAGCAGGCATGCGGTTTCCAATCTGGACAGTGTCAACGTGCTGGACAGTGTCAAGATAGGAGAGGATGTTGCGCATGTCAAGTTCGAAGCCCGGGTACCACCACGGCGATCTCGCCCGCGCCCTCGAAGACGCCGCGATGCACCTGCTCGAACGGATGCCCGCGGCCGACATCAGCCTGCGAGAGGTGGCGCGCGCGGCGAACGTCAGCCACAACGCCCCGTACCACCACTTCTCCGACCGTCGTGGCCTGCTGAAGGCGATCGCGGAGCGCAGCATGGCCGACCTCCTCGCACACGTGCAGAGCGCGTCCCGCGACCAGCCGAACCCGCGCGCCGCGCTCGCCGCGGGAGGCGAGGCGTACATCCGCTTCGCCGTCGAGCATCCGCATGCGTTCGACGCCGTCTACGACCCGACCGTCTGCGTGCCCGGATCGCCCACCGAGACCATGGCGCCGCTCATCGATGCGCTCGAAGAAACACTCGCCACCGCGGCGGCCGCGACCGGACTCGACCAGCCGACGGACGTCACCGCCCTGTGGGGCCTCATCCACGGCCTGGGCACGCTCGCCGCCGCCGGCCACTTCGGTCTCGACGACGCGCTCGCCGCATTCTCGGCGCTGCTCGCGCGCCTCGTCGCCGCCTGAGTCCGCGCGGCTCGCCGGCACGCGAAGCTGAGAGCCGTCAAAGCACTCTTCCACCGTGCGCACAGGCGCGGATTCGTACGATATCGGGATGCCCTATTCCGCTCACCGACCGGGTCGCTTCGACTCGCAGGGTCGGATCATCCTCGACGGCGACCCGAACGCCGAGACCGATGACCTCGACTTCCTCCGCGAGTTCGAGCCCACCGGCGCCGACGACGAACCGTTCGTCGGCGCGCCCGCGCAGACCCGACGCGCCTCGAACGGCGACGAGACGGATGCCCCGGCCGAGGCATCCGATACCGACGAGTCGCCCCGATCCCGCGAACCCCGCCCGCGCCGCGAGCCGCGGCCCCGACGGGTGCGCACCCCGCGGACACCCGGATCGCGGCTGCGTCAGCTCGCGATCCTCGGCGGCGCGGAGGGCGAGATCCTCGACCGCGTGCCGGGCGAGACGCCGCGCTTCGTGCAGATGTTCTTCGTGCTCGCCGGCACCGCGTTGGTCTCGGCGATCTCGATGCTGTTCGCCCTGACCACCGGCGTGCAGGCGGCGATCTGGCTCGCCGTGCCGCTCGCGATCGTGTGGGCGCTCATCATCTTCAACCTCGACCGGTTCCTCACCTCGACCATGTCGTCGACCAAGAACGTGTGGCGGCTGATCGGGCTCGCCATCCCTCGCGTGATCATGGCGGCCATCATCGGATTCGTCGTCGCCGAGCCGCTCGTGCTGCAGGTGTTCCACAACGACATCGCCCGCGAGGTCGCTGCGACGAACATCACCCAGGCGCAGTCCGATCAGGAGGCGCTCGAGTCGGGGCCCGAGAAGATCGCCCTCGACGCCGCCACCGCCAAGGTCGCCGAGCTCGAGAACCAGGCCGCCACCGGTGTGGTCGCCGGCACCGATGCGTCGTCGGCCTCCGAATCGGCCGCGCAGTCGACGGTCGACGACCTCACCGCCAAGCTCACCGAGCAGCAGGGCGTCATCGACCAGGCCCGCGCGCTGTACCAGTGCGAGCTGACGGGCGAGGGCGCCGGGACGGTGCCCGGATGCACCGGCGTGAACGGTGAGGGAGCCAGCTCGGATGCCGCGCAGGCCCAGCTCGCCCAGGCGCAGCAGACCTACGACGGACTCGCCGAGCAGCTGCGCGTCGCGAACGAGGAGCTCGCCGCCGCGGGCACCACCGCCAAGCAGAACACCGCCACGTCGGAGACGCAGAACCGCCAGCTCGCGCAGGACCAGCTGCCCGCCGCCCGCAACACCTACGAGCAGGCCCTCGAGGCCTACAACGCCCGCGCGGATGCCGTGGCGCAGGGCAACGCGGGAGCCGTCGGGCTGCTCAGCCAGATCAGTGGCCTGAACCGGCTCAGCGAGAAGGAGCCCGCGATCCTGTGGGCGCACATCCTCATCGCCGCCCTGTTCTTCATGATCGAGCTGCTGCCGGTGCTGGTGAAGGTGCTCACCTCGTACGGCGAACCCAGCCTGTACGAGAAGGCGGTCGCGATCCGCAAGCAGGTCGCGCTCGACAAGGTGACCGCCGAGGGGTTCACCGACAGGGCTGCGATCGTGCAGACCCAGTCGAGCGCCGTGAGCCAGACGGTCGCGCAGGCGCCCTAGTCCCCGCGCGTGCGTTTGGGCGGGTGGATGCGGGGCATCCGGCCCTGACGTCGGATGCCGGGGCTAGCGTGGTGTCATGGTCAACTATCGCTATCTCGGCAACAGCGGTCTCAAGGTCTCGGAGATCACGTACGGCAACTGGGTCACGCACGCCTCGCAGGTCGAAGACGACGCCGCCGTGAAGACGGTGCACGCCGCCCTCGACGCCGGCATCACCACGTTCGACACCGCCGACACCTACGCCAACACGGCGGCTGAGGTCATTCTCGGCAAGGCGCTCGAAGGTCAGCGCCGCGAGAGCCTCGAGATCTTCACGAAGGTCTACTTCCCGACCGGCCCGAAGGGTCCGAACGACACCGGCCTCAGCCGCAAGCACATCATGGAGTCGATCAACGGCTCGCTGACGCGCCTCGGCACCGACTACGTCGACCTCTACCAGGCGCACCGCTTCGACTACGAGACCCCGCTCGAAGAGACGTTCCAGGCCTTCGCCGACATCGTGCGGCAGGGCAAGGCGCTCTACATCGGCGTCTCGGAGTGGACGGCCGAGCAGCTGCGTGAAGGCCACGCGCTCGCGAAGCAGCTCGGCATCCAGCTCATCTCGAACCAGCCGCAGTACTCGATGCTGTGGCGCGTGATCGAGGGCAAGGTCGTGCCGGCGTCGGAAGAGCTCGGCATCTCGCAGATCGTGTGGTCGCCGATGGCGCAGGGCGTGCTCAGCGGCAAGTACCTGCCTGGTCAGCCGGTTCCCGAGGGGTCGCGGGCGACCGACCAGAACTCCGGTGCGCAGTTCATCAAGAACTTCCTGCAGGACGACATCCTCACCGCCGTGCAGCGGCTGAAGCCCATCGCCGAGCAGGCCGGCCTGACGATGCCGCAGCTCGCGATCGCGTGGGTGCTGCAGAACCCGAACGTGGCCGCGGCGCTGGTCGGCGCATCCCGCCCCGAGCAGCTCGCCGACACGGTCAAGGCCTCGGGAGTGACCCTCGACGCCGACACCATGTCGGCCATCGACGAGGCGCTGGGAGACACGGTCAACCGCGACGCCGAGCACACCTACTCCACCTCGCCGAAGACACGTCTGGCCTGACGGCGCGCGTCTGCTTCGTGCGGGATCGATATGTCGGCTTAATCGGCCTGTGAAGGTGCAGTATCGATCCCGCACGGGGAGTGCGGGCGCACGGGGCGTGCGGGTGGCGCGGGCGGCGTCAGGCGAGGGTGATGTCGACCTGGATCTCGGCGGCGAGACGCTCGAGGTCGGCGCGGAGGGCATCGATATCGGCGGATGCCGGAACCGTCGCCGTGACCGTCGACTCGAACAGCCGTCCTCCGGCCATGGCGGCGTCGCGCGTCTCGGTGGTCATGCTCGAGATGCTGAGGGCGTGAGCGCTCAACACGCCGGACACCTCGTGCACGATACCCGGACGGTCGTTGCCCAGAACGGAGAGCGACAGGCTGCTCGAGGCGGCGGCCGCGGCATCCGACCCGGTGTGGATCGTCACCGTCAGCAGCCCCGTCAGCGCGCGCAGCGCGGATTGCAGTGCCGGTACGCGGTCGTCGGCGACCGAGACCTCGATCACACCGGCGAAGGTGCCGGCGAGTTCGGCGAGGCGGCTGTTCTCCCAGTTGCCGCCGTGCGCGTCGACGGCATCGGCGACGGCGGAGACGAGGCCGGGACGGTCGGCGCCGGCGACGGTGAGGATGAGGGTGGTCATGCGGCCAGCGTAGCCGCCACAACTCAGGACAGACGAAGGTTGGGACGCCGCCCTCGGCGCGCGCGGCCCGTTTGGCGGGGTGGGCGGCGGAGGATGCAGCCGGCGGTCCTGAGTTATGGCGCTGGTAGGCGGACGATGTACCCCCGGAGGCCGGGGGCTACTCGCCCCAGGTGCCGGTCTCGAGGAACGCGTCGAGGCGGGCGCGGTGCGGCGCGAGGTCCCAGCCCTGGGCGGAGACCCACTCATCGGAGTAGTAGGTGCCCGCGTAGCGCACGCCGCTGTCGCAGATGAGGGTCACGACGCTGCCGGTCTCGCCGGCCGCCCGCATGCGCGCGATCAGCTGGAAGGCGCCGTACAGGTTCGTTCCGGTCGAGCCGCCCGCCCAGTGCAGCGTGCGGTCGCGCAGCATGCGGATCGCCGCGATCGACCCGGCGTCCGGCACGCGGATCATCTCGTCGATCACGGTCGGCACGAACGACGGCTCGACGCGGGGACGCCCGATGCCCTCGATGCGGCTCGGCCGGCCGGCCGGGGCATCCGCGGTGCCCGCCCAGCCGTCGTAGAATGCCGACCCTTCGGGGTCGACGACCGCGACCTGCGTCTCGTGGCGCCGGTACCGCACGTAGCGGCCGAAGGTGGCGCTGGTTCCGCCGGTGCCCGCGCCCACGACGATCCAGCGCGGGATCGGATGCCGCTCCTGCGCCAACTGGCTGAACACGCTCTCGGCGATGTTGTTGTTGCCACGCCAGTCGGTGGCCCGCTCGGCGAACGTGAACTGGTCGAGGTAGTGGCCGTCGCAGTCGCTCGCCAGGCGGCGTGCCTCGTCGGACATGTCCTCCGCGCGGTCGACGAAATGGCAGGTGCCGCCGTAGAACTCGATGAGCGCGATCTTCTCCTGCACGGTCGAGCGCGGCACGACGGTCACGAAGGGCAGTCCGAGCATCCGCGCGAAGTAGGCCTCCGAGACGGCCGTCGACCCGCTCGACGACTCGACGAGGGTGGTGCCCTCATGGATGTGCCCGTTCACCAGGCCGTACAGGATGAGCGACCGCGCCAACCGGTGCTTGAGCGAGCCCGTCGGATGCACCGACTCGTCCTTCAGGTACAGGTCGATGCCCCACTCGGCGGGGAGCGGGAAGACGTGCAGGTGCGTGTCGGCGCTGCGATTCGCGTCGGCCTCCAGCAGGGCGATCGCGCGGGAGGTCCAGATGTCCACGGGTCGAGCGTACCGGGCGTCAGTTGTCGGTGTAGCCGCCCTCGCCGGTGTCGCCGTCGTATGTGAAGGTGCGGTCTTCGAGCACGATGCGGATGTCGCTGCCCAGCGGTTCGCCAGCGAGCAGCTTGCGTTCGAGTTCTTCGACGTCGCCGAGATACTCCGACGCGTCGCCGCCCCAGATCGTCGCGACCTTCATGTCGGTGAGCAGGTAGAGGAAGGCGCTGACCGCGGTCTGGTTGAACTCGGTGTTCGGGATGCGCTCCCACAGCGAGCCGTCTTGGCGGGCGGCCTTGTACTCGTCGATCTTGCCCTGGATGACGGCCTCGGCCGAACCGGGGTCGGCGGCGGGCGGGGCCTCCGACGGGGCGGTGGTGGGCGCGCTCGACGGGGTGGGGCGCGGGGTGGGTGCGGCGGTCTCGCTGCGGGTGGGAACGGGAGACGGCACCGCTTCGGGACGCCCCGGGTTCGACAGCAGCACTGCGGCCGTCACGATCCCGCCGATGACGATGACGGCGCCGAGGGCGATGAGTCCCACCACGAGCCCGGTGCGCTTCGGGCTCTGGCTCGGGTTCGGGGCGGACGGGTATGCCGGATAGCCGGTGCTGCCGGGTGGGTAGGAGCCGCCGGATGCCGGCGGGTAGGAACCACCGGATGCCGGCGGGTAGGAACCACCGGATGCCGGCGGGTAGGAACCACCGGATGCCGGCGGGTACGCCGGGGTGGGCCGATACGGCTGCGGCGGCTGGTACTGCGGCGGCTGCGGCGCGGTGGGAGCCCCGTATCCGGGCTGCGCGCCGTAGGGCGGCTGTGGCGCTCCGGGTGCGCCGTAGTGCGGCGGCTGCGGTGCGCCGGCGGGCAGGCCCGGGGCCGGCGCATCCGACCCGACCGGCGGAGCCAGCGGCGGCTGGGGCGCGGGGGGAGGGGGAGGGGTGGCGCCGGAGGGCGGCGGGGCCACGACCTCGTCGGGGCCCGGCTGCTGATCGTCGTGCGCGGTCATGACTGCACCCTCGTTCGTCCGGCGAGCGTCATGCCTCCGCGTCCATCGACGTGGAGGAGCGACGCCTGCGACTGCTCCTGCTGCAACTGGAATTCGAACCGCGAGCGGTCGCCGCGGTGGTACGCGATGAAGTACTCGATCGGCGTGCCGTCGTCGGTGCGGCTGACGCTGCGCAGACGCAGCAGCGCCGACCCCGCGCTCACCCCGAGGTGGCCCGCCTGCTCGTGCGTCGCGACCGTGGCCTCCGCCGACCGCACGCCGTGCGTCGCGACGATGTCGTGCTCCGAGAGGAGGCGGTAGAGCGAGGCATCCGACAGATCGACGCCGAGGGTGACGGAGCCGACGGCATCCGGCATCCACGTGGTCGACAACGACCACGGCTCGTCGTCGACGTGCCGCAGACGTTCGAGCACCACCACCGGAGAACCGACCGCGATCTCGAGGGCCGCGGCGATCTCCTCGTCGGCGATCGTGCGCTCGTGCCGCAGCACGTCGCTGTGCACGTGGCCCCCGCGGCTCTCGACGTCTTCGTACAGGCCGACCAGCGTGTGCACCAGACTCTCGGCGGTGCGCGGGCGCGAGACGAACGTTCCCTTGCCCTTGACCCGCTCGACCAGGCCCTCGTGCTCGAGCTGCGCCAGCGCCTGCCGCACCACGGTGCGCGAGACGCCGTAGCGCTCGCAGAGGCCGTGCTCGCCGGGCAGCGGGTCGCCGGGCTGCAGGCCGTCGCGCGCGATCCCGTCGATGATGAGCCGTCGCAGCTGGTCGTACATCGGGGCCGCCGAGCGGCGATCGATCGCGTCGAGTGTCGGCGAGGTCATCTCAGTACGCTACCCCCGCGTGCAGGATCACGTTCGCGTACGGGGTGAACTCGCCCGACCGCACGAACGCGCGTGCGCCGCGGGTGCGCTCCTTGAACTCGACGTGCGGGATCAGTTCGATCTCGAACCCCATGCCCGCGAAGCGCTCACGCAGGGCGTCGAGCACCTCCGGGCTCTTCTCCGCGACCTCGACCGACACCGTCGCGCCCTCGACGACGAGTTCGGCGAGCACCGTGTCGAGCACGTCGAAGAATGCCGGGGCGCCGGGGCGGTAGGCGAGGTCGATGCGCTCCGACCCGGGCGGGATCGGCAGGCCCGCGTCGGTGACCACGATCAGGTCGGTGTGGCCGGTCTCGCTGATCACGCGCGAGAGCGCCGGGTTGATGGTCGTCGGGGTCTTGCGCATGGTCGTCTCCGGTCGGGCGATGGGAAAAGGGTGGGTCGCGACGCCGGTCAGGCGGCTGGGATGCTCGCGCCCTCGCGCTCGGCGAGGAACGCGTCGACCTCGGCGCGCAGCGGCAGGCTGGGCGAGGCGCCCTGCTTGGTGACCGTCAGGGCCCCGGCGGCCGTCGCCAGGCGCACGGCTTCGGTGAGGTCGAGGCCGTTCGCGAGAGCCGCCCCGAGGTACCCGGCATAGGCGTCGCCGGCGGCGGTGGTGTCGACCGCTTCGACCGGGAACGGCGCGATGACGGATGCCCCGTCGGCGGTGACCACGCACGACCCCTGGCCGGCGAGGGTGATGACGGCCGCGCCGACGCCCTGGTCGAGGAACCAGCGTCCGGCGAGCTCGGCGGACGCGGCATCCGTCACCTCGATGCCGCTGATGAGCGTCGCCTCGGTCTCGTTGGGGGTGACGATGTCGATGCTCGCCCACACCTCGGGCGGCAGCGGCGCCGCGGGTGCCGGGTCGAGGATGACGGTCATGCCGTGCTCGCGACCGCGCGCCGTGATGTGCGCGGTGAGGGCCGACGGGGTCTCGAGCTGCGTGAGCAGCACCGAGGTGGTGGGCGCGAGCGCGGCGAGGGCCTCGTCGATCTGCGCGGTGCTGAGGGCGGCGTTCGCGAGCGGCACCATGACGATGTCGTTCTGCGCCGAGGAGTCCACGCGGATGTGGGCGATGCCGGTGGGTCCGGGCACGGTGCGCAGGTGTGCGAGGTCGACCCCGGCGTCGGTGAGACCGTCGACGACGAGGTCGTGGAAGAGGTCGTCGCCGACGCATCCGACGAAGCTGGTGCGTGCGCCGGAGCGGCCGGCGGCCACGGCCTGGTTCGCGCCCTTGCCGCCGAGCATGAGGGTGAACTGCTCGCCGAGGATGGTCTCCCCCCGCGCGGGAAGGCGCTGCGAGAAGGTCGTGACGTCGGCGGTGACGCTGCCAACGATGACGACGCCGGTGCGGTCGGAGGGGTGTGCGGTGGCCATGTCGCTCCTGGTCGTCGTCGACGGAAGGGGGCGGCGCGGATGCTTTGACATCGGTCTGCGCCTGTCATTACATTAGCTGAAGCCGAACCTGTAACGACAGGTCGACCCCGAGGAGACCCGATGACCGCGATCGCCCCCCGCCTCTACGTCGACAGCGCCGACGTCGACCGGGTCTCCCGGCTGCTGACGGCGGGCGTCGTGCACGGCGTGACGACGAACCCCACGATCCTCGAACGCGGTGGTCGCACCGCCGCCGAGATCCCCGACCTGTACGCGCGATGGGAAGGCGAAGGGGCCGAGGAGATCTTCTTCCAGACGTGGGGCGGCGACACCGCCTCGTTCCTGCGCAACGCCGAGACCATCCGCGGCCTGGGCGAGCGCGTGGCCGTGAAAGTGCCCGCCACGGCCGCCGGGTTCGCCGCGGCATCCGCCCTCGTGCGCGACGGCGCGACGGTGCTCGTGACCGCCGTCTACTCCGTCGCCCAGGCGCTCGCGTGCGCGAGCATCGGAGCGCAGTACATCGCGCCGTACCTCGGACGCATGCGTGACGCCGGCCTCGACGGCGACGCCGTGATCGCCCGCATGCAGGAGGTGTGCGCGGGCAGCGGCTCGAACGTGCTGGCCGCGTCGCTGCGGTCGGCCGACGACATCGTGGGCCTGCGGCTCGCCGGGGTGCCGTACTTCACGGCCGCGCCCGACGTGATCGAGCAGACCCTGTTCCACGACGTGAGCGACAGCTCGGCCGCCGAGTTCGATGCCGCCATGGTGCGCCTCGGCGCGTAGCGCGCTGACTCCCGCGCGAAGGGGGCAGGGCTAGGCGGTGGCGGCCTGGCGCAGCCAGCGCTCGACGCCCGCGATGTGCGCGGTGGCGAGCGACGTCGCGAGGGCCGAGTCGTGCAGGGCGATCGCGTCGGCGATGGCGCGATGCTCCGACAGGGTGCGCTCGACCGCGTTGGCCTCGGTGAGACCGCGCCACACCCGGGCGCGCACGGTCTGGCTGCTGAGGTGCTCGATGAGGCTCGCGAGGTACGCGTTGCCGGCCATCCGCACGATCTCCCGGTGGAAGCGGATGTCGTGCGCCACGAGCTCCTCGATCGTCACCGACGCGTCGACGCCCTCGACCTCCGCGACGAGCGCCGCGATGTCGTCATCGTCGCCGTGGGTGGCGGCGAGGCCGGTGGCCTGCGATTCGAGCATCCGTCGCACCGCGAAGATCTCGAGCATCGAGTCGTCGTCGTGCATGTCGACCACGAACGCGATGGCTTCGAGCAGCAGGTGCGGTTCGAGGCTGGTGACATAGGTGCCGTCGCCGCGTCGCACGTCGAGCACGCGGATCACCTCGAGCGCCTTCACGGCCTCCCGCATCGAGTTGCGCGAGAGGCCCAGGCGCTCCGACAGCTCCTTCTCGGGAGGCAGTCGGTCGCCGGGGGAGAGTTCGCCCGACACGATCATCGCCTTGATCTTCTCGATCGCCTCGTCGGTGACTGCCATGGGCGTCATCCTAGCCAGTCATCCGATGTCTGAGGCAGGATGGGGGCATGCGAGTCCTCGATTCCCATCTGCACCTGTGGGACGACGAAGTCCTCACCTACACGTGGCTGAAGGGCCCCTACGCCCTCCGCTTCGCGGAGACCGAACTCGAGCACGCCCGCCTGCCCGGGGTGCACCGCGAGGAATGCGTCTTCGTGCAGGCCGAGACGGTCGACGACGACTACCTCGGCGAGGTGAAGTGGGTGGAGTCGATGGCCGACCGCCTCGGCATCGTCGGGATCGTCGCCGGCGCGCAGCTGCACCGCGGCGTCGACACGGTCACGCACCTCGAGGAGTTGATCGCGCATCCGCTCGTCGTCGGCGTGCGGCACAACCTGCAGGACGACCCAGACGGGCTCGCGATGTCGTCGGCCTTCGTGATGGGCGCGCGCGAGGTCGCGGCTCGGCTGCTCAGCTTCGACGTGTGCGTGCGCGCCGAGCAGCTCCCCGACATCGCACGGCTCGCCGGGGCGGTGCCCGACCTGCGCATGGTGCTCGATCACCTCGGCAAGCCGGCGGTGGGAACGGCGGATGCTCCCCTCGCCCCGACCCCGGAATGGGTGCGCGACCTCGAGGAGGTGGCGAAGCATCCGGAGACGTTCTGCAAACTGTCGGGGCTGCCGGCCGAGGCGGGCGGCGCGTGGAGTGCCGAGCAGCTCGTGCCGTTCCTCGACGCGGCGGCCGATGCGTTCGGCGCCGACCGTCTGATGTGGGGGAGCGACTGGCCGGTCTCGGCGGTGGGTCCCGCGGAGGAGGGCGACCCGCATGCTCCCGCCGACGGCTCGGCGACCTATCAGTACACCGCGCGGAGCCGGTGGGCGGATGCCGTCACCACCTGGGCCGCCGCGCGCGGCCACGACGTCGAGGCGATCATGTGGGGCACCGCACGCGCGTTCTACCGCCTCGACGAACCGCGCATCGTGCCGGTCGAGCCGCCGCGCCGACGCGGTTTCTTCTCGCGGCTGCTCGGTCCGCGCGCGTAGTGACCGGGGCGCCCGCGTAGCGACCGGGGCGCGCGCGTAGCGACGGAGATCTCTCGCTGTGCAGGAGTGGATCGCGCGGATGCTCCTCCGCATCGCGAGATCTCCTTCGCTGCCGCGCGGCACGGCACCCGCCCCGGGGCGTTGCGAGGCGCAGCCCCGGGCGCGGTGCCGCGACCCGCCGGGGCTACTCCGACCGCAGGCGCAGCTGCGCCATTCCGCCGTCGACCTCGATGAACGTGCCCGTCGTCGACCCGGACGCGGGCGACACGAGGTAGGCGACGGCACCGGCGACCTCGGCCGGGCTCACCAGGCGTCCGTGCGGCTGGCGGGCCTCGAGGGCGGCGCGTTCGGCGTCGGGGTCGGATGCCGCGTCGAGCAGCCGTCCGACCCAGGGGGTGTCGGCGGTGCCGGGGTTGACGGCATTGACGCGGATGCCCTCGCGCAGGTGGTCGGCGGCCATCGCCCGGGTGAGCGCCGAGACGGCCCCCTTCGACGCGCTGTAGAGCGCACGCTGGGGCAGGCCGGTGGTGGAGGCGATGGATGCCGTGTTGCACACCGCCGCCGACGGCGACTTGCGCAGCCACGGCAGCGCGGCCGAGGTCACGCGGGCGATGCCGGTGACGTTGATGGAGAGCACGCGCGCCCACTCGGCGTCGTCGTTCGCGGAGATGTCGCCCTGCGCCCCGACCCCGGCGTTGTTGACGACGATGTCGATGCGTCCGAACTCCTCGGCGACCGCGGCCACCGCGGTGTCGACGCTGGCGCGATCGGAGACGTCGGCGGTGAACGCCGAGAATCGGGTATCCGCTCCCGAGGTGTCGCGGTCGAGCACCGCGATGCGGGCGCCGTCGGCGTGCAGGCGGTCGGCGATCGCCGCCCCGATGCCCGAGGCGCCGCCGGTGACGATGGCGACGAGCCCGTCGAGTGCGCCGGTCATGCGCGGGCCTCCCAGGCCACGAACTCCTGGCGCTGGTGGCCCAGGCCGTCGATCTCGACCTCGACCACGTCGCCCGGGGCGATGTACGGGAAGTTGCCCGACAGGGCCACGCCCTGCGGGGTGCCGGTAAGGATGAGGTCGCCGGGCTCGAGCGTCACGTACTGCGACAGGTGGTGCACGATCGTCTCGACGTCGAAGATCATGTCGCTCGTGTTCGAGTCCTGACGCGGTTCGCCGTTGACGAAGCTGCGCAGGCCGAGGGCGTGGTGGTCGACCTCGTCGGGGGTGACGAGCCACGGGCCGGTGGGGTTGAAGCCCGCGGCGATCTTGCCCTTCGACCACTGCCCGCCCGAGACCGCCATCTGGAAGTCGCGCTCCGAGACGTCGTTCGCGAGCACGAAGCCGGCGACGTGCGCCATCGACTCGTCGGGGGAGTCGAGGTAGGCGGCGCGGGTGCCGATCACGATGCCGAGCTCGACCTCCCAGTCGGTCTTCGTACTGCCGCGGGGGATGGTGACGGTGTCGTTCGGGCCGACGACGGTGTTCGGCGTCTTCAGGAACAGGATCGGGATGGTCGGCGGCTCCGAACCCGACTCGGCCGCGTGGGCGGCGTAGTTCATGCCGATGCAGATCACGGCGCTGGGTCGCGCGATGGGGGCGCCGATGCGCAGCGTGTCGGCGCCGTCGAGCTCGGGGAGCTCTCCGGCCTCGCGCGCGGCGGTGACGCGAGCGACGAAATCGCCGGCCAGGAAATCGCCGTTCACATCGGATGTCACGGGGCGGAGATCGAAGTGGCGATCCCCCTCCACGAGGACGGGGATCTCTTCTCCGGGGGTACCGAGCCGCGCGAACTTCATGATTCTCCTGATCCTTCGGGGGACCGCCCGGGGACGGCCATCGTCGTTGACAGTATAGACATCGGATGTTTACACTCCAAGGGATCCGCGCGGAACATCCGGCCGCGCTCGAGAGGAACCGCACCCGTGAGCCGCATCGTCGCACTCGACACCACAGACATCCGCTTCCCCACGTCGTTGAGCCTCGACGGCTCCGACGCGATGAATCCCGATCCCGATTATTCCGCGGCGTACGTGATCGTCCGAACGGATGCCGACGACGACGTCGAGGGGCACGCCTTCGTCTTCACGATCGGCCGCGGCAACGACGTGCAGGTCGCCGCGATCGACGCCCTCGCGGGACACCTCGTCGGCCGCGAGATCGAACCGCTGCTCGACGACATGGGCGGCACCTTCCGCGACATCATCGGCGACTCGCAGCTGCGCTGGCTCGGCCCCGAGAAGGGCGTCATGCACATGGCGATCGGCGCCGTCGTCAACGCGCTGTGGGACATCAAGGCCAAGCGCGCCGGACTGCCCCTCTGGCAGCTGCTCGCCCGCATGACGCCGGAGGAGCTCGTCGACCTCGTCGACTTCCGCTACCTCACCAACGCCCTCACCCGCGAGGACGCCCTCGAGATCCTCCGCGCCGCCGAGCCCGGCCGCGCCGAGCGCGAACGCGAGCTGCTCGCCACCGGGTACCCCGGCTACACCACCAGCCCCGGCTGGCTCGGCTACTCCGACGAGAAGCTCGAGCGCCTCGCCCGCGAGGCGATGGCCGACGGCTTCACCCAGATCAAGCTCAAGGTCGGTGCCGACCTCGACGACGACATCCGCCGCTTCCGCAAGGCCCGGGAGGTGTGCGGCCCCGACTTCCCCATCGCGATCGACGCCAACCAGCGCTGGGAGGTGTCGGAGGCGATCGAGTGGGTGAACGCGCTCGCCGAGTTCCACCCCGCCTGGATCGAGGAACCCACCAGCCCCGACGACATCCTCGGCCATGCCGAGATCGCCCGCGGCGTCGCGCCGATCCGCGTCGCCACCGGCGAGCACGCCCAGAACCGCATGATCTTCAAGCAGCTGCTGCAGGCCGACGCGATCTCGGTCATGCAGATCGATGCCGTGCGCGTCGCCGGCGTCAACGAGAACATCGCCAACCTGCTGCTCGCCGCCAAGTTCGGGGTGCCCGTGTGCCCGCACGCCGGCGGCGTCGGCCTGTGCGAGGCCGTGCAGCACCTGTCGATGTTCGACTTCGTCGCCGTCACCGGCACCCGCGAGGGCCGCATGATCGAGTTCGTCGACCATCTGCACGAGCACTTCGTGGTCCCCACCGACATCCAGGGCGGGTCGTACATGGCCCCCACCGCCCCGGGTTCTGGCATGGAGATGAAGGCCGACAGCATCCGCACCTACACCTGGACGGGCGCGCATGTCGTCGCCTGAGCGCGCCCTCGTCCTTCCCACCCTCGGCTACGGAGCCGCGAACGTCGGCAACCTGTTCCGCGAACTGAGCGACGACGACGCCTGGGCCGTGCTCGACGCGGCGTGGGAGAGCGGCATCCGGTACTACGACACCGCCCCGCACTACGGGCTCGGACTGTCGGAGCGCCGGCTGGGTGCGTTCCTGCAGACCAAGCCGCGCGACGAGTACGTGCTCTCCACCAAGGTCGGCCGGCTGCTGCGCCCCAACCCGCAGTACGCGGGCGGCCTCGACACCGCCAACGACTTCGACGTGCCCGACGACCTGCAGCGCGTGTGGGATTTCTCGGCCGACGGCATCCGCACCAGCCTCGACGAGTCGCGCGAACGCCTCGGCATCGAGCGCATCGATCTGCTCTACCTGCACGACCCCGAGCGGCACGACCTCGACCTCGCGCTCGCCGAGGCCTTCCCGGCGATGCAGCAGCTGCGGGCCGACGGCGAGGTGACAGCCATCGGCATCGGATCGATGGTGTCGGATGCTCTCGCCACCGCCGTGCGGTCGGCCGACCTCGACCTCGTCATGGTCGCCGGTCGCTACACGCTGCTCGAACAGCCGGCCGCGGCCGATGTGCTTCCGGCGTGCCGCGAGACCGGAACGGGGATCGTCGCGGCGTCGGTGTTCAACTCCGGCCTGCTCGCAGCGAGCGAACCGCGCCGCGACGGCCGGTACGAGTACGGCCAGCTGCCCGACGAGCTGTGGGACCGTCTCGTGCGCATCGCCGCCGTATGCGCCGACCACGACGTGCCGCTGCCCGCCGCGGCGATCCGGTTCCCGCTGCAGGCGCCGGAAGTGCGGTCGGTGGTCGTCGGTGGCAGCCGCCCGGCACAGCTCCGGCAGAATGCGGAGTACGCGGCGCTCGACATCCCCGACGCGCTCTGGCACGACCTCGCGGCGCAGGGGCTCATCCCCGGCGCCGACGACTGATCGAGAGGAGCATCCGTTGCTCGAAGGCATCCACCCCCTGCTCACCGGCGAGCTGCTGCTGCACCTCGACCGGATGGGGCACTCCGACTCGGTCGTCGTCGCCGACGCGCACTTCCCGGCGTGGGCGCTCGGCGCACGCGTCGTCGACCTGCCGGGTACGACGACCCCCGAGGTCGTCGCAGCCATCCGCTCGGTGCTGCCGCTCGACGACGCCCCCGGACTCGACCTCATGGAATCCGCCGACGGCGAGGTGCTCGACGTGCAGCGCGAACTCATGGCCGCGGCCGGCACGGCGCTCGAGACGACGCGCTTCGTCGAGCGGTTCGACTACTACGAGGTGGCGAAGGGCGCGTACCTGATGGTGCGCACCGGCGAGACGCGCAAGTACGGCAACGCGCTGCTGCGCAAGGGTGTCGTCGGGCACGCCTCCGCCTGACGTCGGTGCCGGCCGGTGTGCGGTCGGACGCGGCAGAACCTGCGGGGCGACCGCGGCTAGCGGCCGGCGGTCGACTCGCGCACGACGAGTTCGGCGGCGAAGGGGGTCATCGCGGGCGGGGGAGCGGTCGGGTCGGCGAGCTGCTGCAACAGCACGGCCCCGGCGGCCCGGCCGATCTCGTACCCGGGCTGACGGATGCTCGTGAGCGGCACCACACCCTGATGCGCCTGGTCGACGTCGTCGAAGCCGATGATCGCGATGTCGTCCGGCACCCGGATGCCGTGGCGCAGCAGCACGGTCAGCACCCCGAGCGCGACCATGTCGTTGGCGGCGAACACCGCGTCGGGGCGTTCATGGGGCGGGAGGGCGGCGAGGCGCTCGCCGGCCTCCATGCCGTCGTCGGTCATCAGGTGCGCGACCTCCTGCACCTCGACCGTCGCCCCGGTGCCGGCGACGGCCTCTCGCAGCCCCGCCAGGCGGTCGTTCGACTGGCTGACCGTCGGAGTGCCGAGGAAGAGGATGCGGCGGCGACCGAGGCCGATCAGGTGCTCACCGGCGAGGCGACCGCCGCCCGTGTCGTCGAACAGCACCGAGGCGACGGAGCGCGAAGGGCGGATCGGGCCGACGACGACCGAGCGGATGCCGCGTTCGGCGAGCGTCTCGAGCCGGGGCACCACGTCGTCGAGCGGGTAGATGATGATGCCCTGCACGCGGTGCGCTTCGAACATGTCGAGGTTGCGGCGCTCCTGCGCGCGGTCGCGGTTGCTGTTGCTGAAGAACAGCGACCACCCGCCCTCGCGCGCCACGTCTTCGACTCCGCGCGAGAGCTCGTGGAAGTAGGGCAGCCAGGCGTCGAGCAGGATCAGCGCCAGCGCCTTGCTGGCCCCGGCGCGCAACTGCCGCGCCGACTCGTTGGGCACGTAGCCCAGTTCGGCGATCGCGGCGCGCACCCGCTCGCGGCTCGCCTCACCGAGCACGTGCGGGTGGTTGAGGTAGTTCGAGACCGTCGACGACGAGACTCCGGCGAGTGCGGCGACGTCTTTGACGCTCGCGGGCATCGGTGCTCCCTGGTGAGATGGCGGCCGGCACGGAGCCGGTGCGGGCGACTCGCCCGGACGATCGGCCTCAGCGTACCGACGTTATTGGCACGTTACAAGAATCTTCTTGACAGCGGATCGCAGCGCCGCATAGCGTGACCTGCACACCGAGTTGGAACGTGCCAACTCGAACGGGGCGACGGTGCCGCACACCCGCCTCCGAAGGGCCCCATGAACATCGGATGCCACGGACTGGTCTGGACCGGGAACTTCGACGCCGACGGCATCCGCCTGTCGGTCGAGAAGACCAAGGAGGCCGGGTTCGATCTGATCGAGTTCCCCCTCATGGACCCGTTCGCCTTCGATGTGGCGGCCGCGAAGGATGCGCTCGAGGAGCACGACCTCGCCGTCAGCGCCTCGCTCGGACTCTCGGAGGCGACTGACGTCACCAGCTCCGACCCCGCGATCGTCGCCGCCGGCGAGGCGCTGCTGCTGCAGGCCGTCGACGTGCTCGCCGATCTCGGCGGCTCGCACTTCTGCGGCGTGATCTACAGCGCCATGAAGAAGTACATGGAGCCGGTCACGCCGGAGGGGCTCGAGAGCAGTCGGCGCGCGATCGCCAAGGTCGCCGATCACGCCGCGGAGCGGGGGGTGCAGGTCGCCCTCGAGGTCGTCAACCGCTACGAGACGAACGTGCTGAACACCGCGCGCCAGGCGATCGACTTCGTCGGACGCATCGATCGCCCGAACCTCGGCATCCACCTCGACACGTACCACATGAACATCGAGGAGTCGGATATGTTCGCGCCGGTTCTCGACGCGGCACCGCAGCTGCAGTACGTGCATATCGGCGAGAGCCACCGCGGGTACCTCGGCACGGGCTCGGTCGACTTCGACACGTTCTTCAAGGCGCTGGGGCGCATCGACTACGACGGTCCGATCGTGTTCGAGTCGTTCTCGTCGGCGGTGGTCGCGCCCGATCTCAGCCGCATGCTCGGCATCTGGCGCAACCTGTGGACCGACAACGCCGAGCTCGGGGCGCACGCCAACGCGTTCATCCGCGACAAGCTCGTCGCGGTCGACAGCATCCGTCTGCACTGAGTCCGCACGGCGGGGGAGCGGATGCGGCGGCCAGCCGTGACCAAGATGTTATTACAGGTCTTCCGCGAACCGGCCCTGTTAGATACATTTAGATACAACTTGCGCCGAAGGGCGTCGCAAGTCACAATTGATCCGATGTTTCACCCCCCGCGGTGAACGCAGCAGGATTCAAGACCTTCAAGGAAGCAGGTGAGGCACGTGAGTGATCCCATCCTCAAAGTGGAGGGCATCAGCAAGGGATTCCCCGGTGTCCAGGCCCTCAAGGACGTGCACCTCGAGGTGCGTGCCGGCGAGGTCCTCGTGCTCGTCGGCGAGAACGGCGCCGGCAAGTCGACGCTCATGAAGATCCTCTCGGGGATCTACACGAAAGACGAGGGCACGATCTCGTTCGAGGGTCGAGAGGTCGAGCTGACCAGCCCGCTGCAGGCGCAGGAACTCGGCATCACGATCATCCACCAGGAGCTCAACCTCATGCCCGACCTCACGGTCGCGCAGAACATCTTCGTGGGCCGTGAGCCCAAGGTCGGCCCGTTCCTCTCCGAACGGCGACTCAACATCCAAACCGCCGAACTGCTGCAGCGGCTCGGCATCCACCTCGACCCGCGCCAGCGCGTGGGCGAGCTCACGGTCGCCGAGCAGCAGATGGTCGAGATCGCGAAGGCCCTGTCGTTCAACGCCAAGGTGCTCATCATGGACGAGCCCACCTCGGCCCTCACCGACTCCGAGGTCGAGACGCTGTTCGTGCTCATCGAGCAGCTCAAGGCATCCGGCACGGGCATCGTCTACATCTCGCACCGCATGGACGAGCTGCGGCGCCTCGCCGACCGGGTCACCGTGCTCCGTGACGGCGCATACATCGGATCACTGGAGAAGTCCGAGGTGAGCATCCCCCGCATCATCGAGATGATGGTCGGGCGTCCGATCGACGAGGGCACGCGCCCCACCGCCCGCGAGCACATGAACGACCCGGTGGTGCTCGACGTGCAGGACCTGTCGACCAAGAGCCTGCTCACCGACGTCTCGTTCCAGCTGCACAAGGGCGAGATCCTCGGGTTCGCCGGGCTCATGGGCGCCGGCCGCACCGAGACCGCCCGCGCGATCATCGGCGCCGACCCCCGCGACGGCGGCACCATCACCATCGGCGGACGTTCGGCCCGCATCACCCAGCCGGCGGATGCCGTGAAGCACGGCGTCGGCTACCTCTCGGAGGACCGCAAGCTGCTCGGCCTCATGCTCGAGCAGGACGTCACGTTCAACACCGTGCTCGCCTCGCTCGGGTCGTACGCCAACGGCGTCGGCTGGATGGGAGACGGCAAGGCCAAGAACCGCACCAAGGAGTACGTCCAGCAGCTGCGGGTCAAGACGCCCTCGGTGAACCAGGTCGTCAAGCTGCTCTCGGGCGGCAACCAGCAGAAGGTCGTCATCGCCCGGTGGCTGATGCGCGACTGCGACATCCTCATCTTCGACGAGCCCACCCGAGGCATCGACGTCGGAGCCAAGGAGGAGATCTACCGCCTCATGCAGCAGCTCGCTGATGCAGGCAAGTCCATCATCGTCATCTCGTCGGAGCTGCCCGAGATCCTCCGCGTCGCGAACCGCATCGCCGTGTTCGCGAACGGCCGGATCACCGGGACGCTGCGCAACGAGGAAGCCAGCCAGGAGAAGATCATGCAACTCGCAGCCCATGGGGAGGAAGACTGATGAGCACCCCGCAGAACGGGTCGTCGACGACGACGATCATCCAGACCGCCGTCGCGGAGAACACCGACAAGCGCGACATCGGCGGGTTCCTGCGCCGTCAGGTGCAGCAGTCGCTGGCGTTCGGCACGCTCGTCGTGCTGTTCATCTTCTTCTCGCTGGCCAGCCCGAACTTCCTCACGTGGAACAACGTCTCGGGCATCCTGCTCTCCACCGCCGTCATCGGCATCCTGGCCCTGGGCACGACGTTCGTCATCATCACCGGCGGCATCGACCTGTCGCTCGGCACCGGCATGGCGCTCTGCTCGGTCATGACCGGTGTGTTCATCACCAACATGGGGTTGCCCGTGGTGGTCGGCGTGCTCGGCGGCATCCTCACCGGCATCCTGATGGGGCTCGTCAACGGCCTCAACATCACCTTCCTGCGCCTGCCCCCGTTCATCGCGACGCTCGCGATGATGATGATCGCCGGCGGTCTCGCCCTGGTGATCTCGGGCGTCGCGCCGATCTACTTCTCGAGCTCCGCGCCCGACTTCAAGCAGATCGCCCTCGGCACGCTCATCCCCGGTCTGCCGAACGCCGTGCTCATCACGCTCGTGCTCGCGGTCGTCGCGTACCTGGTGCTGTCGAAGACGCTCCTCGGCCGCTACACGTTCGCCATCGGCTCGAACGAGGAGGCCACCCGCCTCTCCGGCGTCAACACCCGCCGCTGGACGATCTTCGTCTACATGTTCGCGGGCGCCTTCACCGGCATCGCCGGCGTCATCATCGCCTCGCGCCTCGACTCGGCCCAGCCGCAGATCGGCACGGGCTACGAGCTGCAGGCCATCGCGGCCGTCATCATCGGCGGCACCTCGCTGCTCGGCGGGCGCGGCTCGATCCTCGGCACCGTCATCGGCGCGCTCATCATGAGCGTGCTCGTCAACGGCCTGCGCATCATGTCGATCCAGTCGGAGTGGCAAAACATCGTCGTCGGCGTCGTCATCCTCATCGCCGTCTTCTTCGACTCGCTGCGCAACCGCGCACGCACCTGACCCCGGGGGCGGCGTCCGTGCCCGCTGCCCCCGATTCGGCGACCCGGCCGATGACCCGCGGAACCCTCCGCACCGGCACACCGCACCAAGAAGTCCCACGTCGGCTCCTGGGCCGACGCCCATCACAAACAACGGAGTTTCCATGAAGTTCGGCAAGAAGGCCGCATTCGCGGCACTGGTCGTCACCGCGGCGATCACCGTCGCCGGGTGCTCGAGCAACGGCGGCAGCGCCGGCAGCGGCAGCGAGGGCAGCGGCGACAAGATGTACATCGCACTCGTCTCGAAGGGCTTCCAGCACCAGTTCTGGCAGGCCGTCAAGAAGGGTGCCGAGGAGAAGGCCGCCGAGCTCGGCGTCGACATCACCTTCGAGGGCCCCGCCGCCGAGACCGAGGTCGACGCGCAGCTGCAGATGCTGCAGACGGCCATCGACAAGACGCCCGACGCGATCGCGTACGCCGCCCTCGACCCCGAGGCCTGCGTGCCCTACCTCGACAAGGCCAAGGCCGCCGACATCCCGGTCGTCTACTTCGACGCCCCCTGCGACGGCGACGTGGGCCTGAGCCTCGCCGCGACCGACAGCAAGGTCGCCGGTGCGCTGGCCGCCGAGCACATGGCCGAGCTGATCGGAGGCGAGGGCGAGGTCGCCATCGTCGGCCACTCGCAGATCAACTCGACCGGTGTCGAGCGTCGTGACGGCTTCGTCGAGAAGATCGAGTCGGACTACCCCGACATCGAGATCGTCGACATCCAGTACGGCGACGGCGACCACCTGAAGTCGGCCGATATCGCCAAGGCTATGATCGCCGCGCACCCCGACCTCAAGGGCATCTACGGCACCAACGAGGGCTCGGCGATCGGCGTCGTCAACGCCGTGAACGAGCTGGGTCTCGAGAAGGGCAAGCTGACCATCATCGGCTTCGACTCGGGCGCCGCGCAGATCAACGCGATCAAGGACGGCACCATGGCCGGTGCCATCACGCAGGACCCGATCGGCATCGGCGCGCAGGTCGTGCAGGCCGCGTACGACGCCGCCAACGGCGACTCGGTCGACGAGTTCTACGACACCGGTTCGTACTGGTACGACAAGTCGAACCTCGAGGACGAGAAGATCGCCGCGGTCCTGTACCAGTGATCTGAGTTCCCACGACGAGGCCCCTCACCGTTCGCGGTGGGGGGCCTTTCGTGTGCGGGTGGGTGCGGGTGGGGCGGGGTGGTTCGGCGGGTGGGTTCGGCGGCTGAATGCAGGCAAGGGTGGCGGATGCGGGCGGCGACGGGTGGATTCCGCCTGCAGGCCGCCGCGGTGCCTGCAGTTCGCCGGGCGGCGGCGGCCGGTTGCACGAGTTCCGCACGCATGCACGGACGGATGCCCGGATTCTCCGTGCATCTGTGGCCGGTCCGTGCAGGTGACGACCGGGCGGCCGAATGCAGGCAGGGGTGGCGGATGCGGGCGGCAACGGGTGGATTTCGCCTGCAGGTCGCCGCGGTGCCTGCAGTTCGCCGGGCGGCGTCGGCCGGTTGCACGAGTTCTGCACGGATGCACGGACGGATGCCCGGTTCCTCCGTGCATCCGTGGCCGGTCCGTGCAGGTGGTGGGGCGGGGCGGGGCGGGGCGGCGGTGCGGGGAGGGTCAGAGGCGGCGGAGGAAGGTGAGCTGCGACGACGGCTCGACGATGAGCTGCTGCAGGGCCGCGTTGAAGGGCACGCCGGCGGGTGCGGCGAGATGGGCGCGGAACGCCTCGTCGTCGCGGTACACCTCGTAGACGAAGAACCGGTCGGGATCGTCGACGAGACGCGTCGCGTCGAAGACCACGTTCCCCTCCTCGGTGCGCACCTCGTCGGCGAAGTCGCGCAACAGGGCGGCGACCTCGTCACCGCGGCCCGGCTGCGCGGTGAACTGGGCGTGGAGGATGGTCGGTTCGGTCATGAGGGCTCCTTCGTTCGGGGGGATGCGGGGATGGTCGGGTCGCCGGATGCACGGGGTTCCCACGGATGCACGGGCGGATGACCGGATGTTCCGTGCAGGTGTGGCCCTCCCGTGCATCCGGCGGGTGGGGGCCGACGGCTCCGTGCCCGTGCGGGTGACCGGGGCCGAACGTGCATGGGCCCGGGTCAGGGACGGAGGTCGAGGAGGCGAGCGGGGGTAGTGACGAGCATCCGGTCGACCGCGTCGTCGCCGATGGCGGCGCGCAGGCGGGGGAGGTAGCGCTCGCCGAGGTACGCGAGCCCGGGCATGCCGTCGTAGGCGACGTACCGGGTGCGACGGGCGACGTCTCCGCCCAGCACGATCCGGTCGCCCGCACCCCGCTCGACGACGGCGGCGGTGAGCGCCAGCAGCTCGGCATCCGACCGGGTGCGCGGTCGGGCCATGCCGTCGTAGCCCAGATGCGCGCCGCGCTCGGCGAGCGAGACGTGGAGGCCGGGGTCGGGGTCGCGGTCGGCATGGGCGAGCACCACGCGGTCGGATGCCACGCCCGCGGCCGCGAGCAGGTCGAGCACCTCGTGGGCAGCCGTGCAGAACTCCAGGTGCACCATGATGGCGGCGCCCGTGGCGCGGTGCGCGGCGGCGAGGGCGTCGAGCGTGGTGCGTTCGAACGTGCTGATGCGCCAGTAGTCGATGCCGCCCTTGAGGATGCCGGCGCGCACCGGCGATCCGTCCGGCGCGGTCGCCGTCTCGCCCGGCGACCCGGGGGTCACGGCCGCGTCGTCGAGTGGCATCCCGTCGACGAGGTCGCCCACGAACAGGGCGGCCAGCGCCTCCGCATCCCAGGAGCGGGTCGGATGCTCCGTGGCGTAGTGCGCCTCGCGGTGCCGTCCGGTCGTGGCCACCACCCGCAGCCCCGTCGCCGCACTGATCCGCGCGACCGCCGCCGGGTTTCGTCCGATGCCGAACGGTGTGGCGTCGACCATGGCGGCGAAGCCGCTTCCCCGCAGCAGCGCCGCCTCGGCACCCGACCGCTGCTCGTCGTCGAGCTCGTCACCGGGCAGCAGCGGGGTGACCTGGAAGAGGTGCTCGTGGTAGTTCGTCGGCCCGAGCGACGCCGGGTCGATGTCACCGAGGACCGTGCGGATCATCGGCGGGCGGAGTCGGCGGCCTCGGCGAGACGTTCGACGGTCTCGGGGGTGAGGTCGATCTCGAACACATCGGCGACGACCTGCGACCAGCCGTGGATGAAGTACCGCCAGCCGTCGACGACGACGAGCGACCGTTCCTGTTCGTGCGCCCGCGCCTGGTGCAGGAACTCCAGCGAGCCGCGGTAGTTGAACTCCCACACGTAGGCGCGCTCGGGGAACACCACATCGTCGGGGAGGGGCGAGCCGGGGCGGTCCTTGCCGAGCCCGGTGGCGTTGACGATCACCGACCCCGGCGCCGCGGCGGCGACGAGCGCGGCAGCCTCGGCCGGGGTGTCTGTGCGCACGTAGCGGAGGAGGCCCTCGGGGGTGCCGTGCTGCTCGTGCACGCGACGGAGGTGGGCGAGCGCCTCGTCGGTGCGGGCGGTCACGGTCACGCGCGACGGAGCATCCGCCCGCTCGGCGAGCGCCCAGCTGAGCGCCGTGCCCGACCCGCCCGCGCCGAGGATGACGACCTCGGCACCGGTGCGCGCGAAGTGATCAGCGGGCAGGAAGTCGTTGAGTGCCAGGTCGACCGTGATCGGATCTTTCGCGCGGCCGATCAGCCGATCGCCGCGCTTCGAGATGCTCGAGATCTCGCTGCACGATACGGCGAACGGGTCGAGCTCGTCGAACAGGTCGGATGCCGCCGCGAACACGTTCATCTTGTGCGTGGTGACGAGCGCACCGCGGTGGTTCGGGTCGTCGCGGATCTGCTCGACCATCGCGACGTACTGTGCGGGCGTGGCATCGATCGGCAGGTCGTGACCGACCAGTTCGCGGGTGGGCAACCCGAGCACGTCGGCCCACCGGGGGAACACCTGCATGATCGACGAGGAGCCGGTGCTCACGCCGACGAAGCCCATGTAGCCGGCGTCGGTGCGGGCATCCGCACGGTCGGCGGAGGCGCCGTCGCCGAGGTCG
The DNA here is from genome assembly GCF_963528945.1 of uncultured Microbacterium sp. GTDB lineage: Bacteria > Actinomycetota > Actinomycetes > Actinomycetales > Microbacteriaceae > Microbacterium. Next base: position 217,233 of record NZ_CAURWX010000003.1, on the reverse strand, counting down.
GTGGGGAGGGAGGTGGTCATCGCGGTCTCCTACGGGGCTGTCACGGGGAAGCGGGGGGCGTCGCCGCGCAGCACGGCGATCACGTCGGCGAGCGACAGGGCGCCCATTTTGTCGACGGCCTGGGTGGTCTGTGCGCCGAGGTGCGGCGTGACGATCACGCGGTCGGCGAGGTCGGGGGCGAGCAGCGGGCTGTCCTTCGCGGCGGTGTCGCCGTCGAGCGTGTCGGCGGCGTATCCGGCGAGGATGCCGTCGCGCAGAGCATCCGCCACGGCCCGCTCGTCGATCAGGTCGCCGCGCGCGGTGTTGACCACGATGCTCCCCCGGCGCATGCGGGCGAGGCGGGCGGCGTCGACGAGCAACTGCCCGCCGGGCGCGTGCAGCGAGATCAGGTCGGCGGTCTCGAACAGGGCGTCGAGCTCGACGGGCTCGGCCCCGGCCGCGCGCACGGCGTCGGCGGGCACGAACGGGTCGGCGGCGACGATGCGGCAGCCGAAGCCGCTCAACCGGCGCGCCACGCCCTGGCCGATGCGGCCGAAGCCGACGATCCCGACCGTCGCCGCTCCGAGTTCGCGCCCGCGCCGCACGCCCCAGTCGCCGTCGCGCACACGACGGTCGCCGTCGGGAACGAAGCGCAGCGCGGCGAGCATGAGTCCGACGGCGTGATCGGCCACCGCATCGGCATTCGCGCCGGGGGTGTTCGACACCGGGATGCCCCGACTGCGGGCCGCGTCGAGATCGACGGCCTCGGTGCCCACGCCGTAGCGCGCGATGATCTTGAGCTTCGGGGCGGCGGCGAGATGAGCGGCGGTGACGGGTCCGGTGCCGGCGATCCAGGCATCCGCGCCGTGCAGCAGGGAGCGCAGCTCGTCGAGGTCGTGGTGGGCGGGACCGCGCAGGATGCGGTGGCCCGCGACCGTCGCGCGGGCGACGAGGTCGAGGTCGCCGTCGGAGAACGAGCGGCTCGTGACCAGGATGACGCCCATCAGCGGGGCCTCGACGCGAACCACGGCGCGAGCGCGGTGTACGCGTCGGCGAAGCGGCCGTGACGTTCGGCGTAGACGGCGTGCCGGCCGGAGTCGGGGGTGAACTCGGCGGTGACCTCGCTCAGCGCGCGGGCCGCCGAGAAGTCGGCGAGCCCCAGACCGACCGCTCCCGTCACCGCGGCACCGAGGCTGTTCGCCTCCTCGACGATGGTGCGGCGCCGCACGGGCACACCCCACACGTCGGCGAGCACTGACAGGTACACGTCGCTCTGGGCGCCGCCGCCGACCGCGTCGATGCGGTCGATGGTCGCGCCCGCAGCGCGGAACGCCTGGATGCACGTGAGCAGGTTGAACGCCGTCCCCTCGAGCACCGCGCGGACCAGGTGGGCGCGGGTGTGATGGCGCGACAGGCCGACGAAGGCCCCGCGGGCATCCGGGTCCCACAGCGGGGAGCGCTCGCCCAGCAGGTACGGCAGGAAGTAGAGGTCGTCGGTGTCGACGTCGGCGGATGCCTCGGCGATGAGGCGCCCGGTCTCGGGGTGCGCCGGGTCGGGCGAGAGGGCTTCGGCGATCCACTGCACGGATGCTCCGCCCGCCTGCATCGTCGCGGTCGGCACGAACGATCCCGGCACGACGTTGTCGAAGGTGAACGTCGCCATCGCCGGGTCGTGCAGCGGAGCATCCGCCGCGAACGAGATCCACGACGAGGTGCCCAGGCACACGTACGCGCCGTCTTCGGGGGCGACCACGCCGGAGCCGACCGCGGCGAGCGGGCCGTCGCCGCCGCCCATCACCACGCGCACGCCGGTGTGCAGGCCCAGAGCCTCGGCCGCGGCATCCGTCAACGGCCCCGCGATCGCGGTCGAGTCGAGGATCTCGGGGAACAGCGCCGGGTCGAGGCGCGCGGCCTGCAGCACCTCGTCCGACCAGGTGCCGGTGCGCTGGTCGTAGGCGTTCGTGCCCGAGGCGTCGGAGCGGTCGGTCGCGAGGCGCCCGGTGAGGCGCAGCACGATGAAGTCCTTCGCGATGCAGAAGCGGCGCACGCGCGCCCACACGTCGGGTTCGTTGTCGCGCACCCACATGATCTTCTCGACCGAGTAGGTGGGATTCAGGCGGTGCCCGAGGATGCCGTAGGCGTGCTCCGCGCCGAGCGCCCGCTCGAGCTCGCGCTGCTGCGCGCCCGCTCGGGTGTCGGCCCAGATGATCGCAGGACGCGCCGGCTCTCCCTCGGCGTCGAGCAGCACCGCGCCCATCATCTGCCCGCCCACGACGAGACCTGCGACGTCGGCCGGGGCGGTATCGGTCTTCGCGAGCAGGGTGCGGGTCGCCTCGACGACCGCGTTCCACCAGTCGACCGGGTTCTGCTCGGCGACGCCGCCCGCTGCGAAGTGCGCGGGGTACGGAACCGTCACCGACGAGACGAGGCGTCCGTCGTCGTGGTGCAGCGAGGCCTTGTTTCCGGTCGTGCCGAGGTCGTGGGCGATGAGCATGGCGGTCGCTCAGCCCTCGGTCGTGTACGGGCGCAGGTCGGTCGAGCCGTCGGTGCCGCGGTAGGCGCGAGAGCCCATGCCGTGCTCGAGAACCCAGCCGTAGTCGTGTCCGGCGCCGCCGGGGTACACGGCGAGGAACGCGTAGGGCTCGTCGCCCGTGTTGACCGAACGGTGCGCCCATCCCGGCGGGATGTAGCCGATGGTGCCGGGCAGCATGTCGAGCCATTCGGTGCGCTCGCCGTCGAACATGAGCAGACCGCCACGGCCCTTCAGGGCGAGGTAGATCTCGCCCTGGTGGTCGGGGTGCTGGTGTCCCTTCGTCATCCACAGTTCGCCGGAGGTGTCGCCGGGCATGATCGTGGTGATCGACTGCGGCAGCTCGCGATCGACCTCGGGCACGGGCGAGCTGACGACGGTGTAGACGACCGGGTCGTCGCCTTCGGCCGCGGCCTTCCAGGCGTCGTGGTCGAGGAAGAGGCCTTCGAGGTCGGACATCCGCCGGGTGAGGGTCGGGCCTTCGGGGGAGAGCGTGAGCTTCTCGGCATCGAAGGCGATCGCCATCGGAGAGATCGGCGGGGTCTGGTACTCGGGCATCGGTGCTCCTCGTGCGGCGTGCGTCGTTGCGGGCGCGGCCGGGACCGCCACCTGTCATTACAGGTGAGCATACCTGTTATGACAGGTTGGCGTCTACTGCGCGCTGCTCATGCGCGCAGGAGGTGCTGCGCGGGTGCGCGGGCGGGTGCGCGGCCGGATGCGCGGCGGCGGGGCTAGGGCGTGGCGCGGCGGGCGCGGTACGCGGCGACGGCGTTGCGGTTGGCGCAGGTGGGGGAGCAGTAGCGCTTGGAGCGGTTGCGGCTGAGGTCGAGGGCGATCGCCTCGCAGTCCGCGTCGTCGCACACGGTGAGGCGCGACTCCTCCTGCTGGCGGATCACGTCGATCAGGGCCATCGCCGTCTCGATCAGCACGCGTTCGGCGAGAGGGCGGTCGTCGCCGACGGCGTGCAGGTGCCAGTCGGCGTCGCCGTGGCGCACGAGCTGCGGCACGATGCGGCTCTCGGCGAGCACTGTGTTGATGCGCGTCGCCATCTCGTCGCGCGGCGCGAGCAGCAGCGAACGCAAGCGGGGGCGGATGCTCCGCAGCTCGTCGAGCTCGCGCCGATCGCGGTCGATGCGCCCGGTGTAGGGGAACTCCTCGAGGAAGGCCGCCTCGTCGGCGAGGCTCTCGAGCGTGTCTGGATGCTCCGCCGAGTTCGCGAGCCACACGGAGGCCCGCAAAGCATCCGTTGTGTCATCGGTGAAGATCATCTTGACACCTTACATCGGGGTGCGTAGCGTCACATCCCATGAGCACTGTGGCGCATGACATCCGCCCTCCCCGCGGAGTGCGGTGGGGGCTGCCCCTCGCCATCGGCGCCGCGCTCGCCTTCGGCATGTCGGGCGCGTGGGCCCGGGGCCTCATCGACGCCGGCTGGACCCCGGGTGCAGCCGTGACCGCGCGCATCTGGGTCGCCGCCCTCGTGCTGCTCGTGCCGACCGTGCTGTCGCTGCGCGGGCGGTGGCACCTGCTGCGCCGCAACCTCGGCATCATCGCGGCGTACGGGCTGCTCGCCGTCACGGCCACGCAGCTCTTCTACTTCCAGGCCGTCGCCGTGATGGACGTGGGTCTCGCCCTGCTCATCGAGTACACCGCGCCGGTCGCCGTCATCCTCTGGCTGTGGATCCGGCGCGGCGAGAAGCCGACCCGCCGCAGTCTGGTCGGCGCGGCCATCGCCTTCGTCGGCCTCGTGCTCATGCTCGACATCGTGACCGGGGCCGAGGTGAACGTCGCAGGCATCCTCTGGGCGCTCGGCGCCATGGTCGGGGCCGCGACCTACTTCGTGCTCTCGGCGAAGGCCGACACCGGACTGCCGCCGCTCGCGCTCGCCGGCAGCGGCCTGCTGCTCGGGGCGCTCGGACTCACGATCACCGGAGCCGTCGGCGTGCTCCCGATCGCCTGGACCACCGACGACATCGCCTACCGGTTCGGCAGCGTGCCCTGGTTCGTCCCGGTGCTGGCGATGGGAGTGATCGCGACGGCGGTCGCCTACCTGCTCGGCATCGCATCGACGCGGATGCTCGGATCGCGCCTCGCCTCGTTCGTCGCGCTCGCCGAGGTGGTCGCTGCGCTGCTGTTCGGATGGCTGCTGCTCGGCCAGCTGCCCGATCTGCTGCAGGCGCTCGGGGGAGCCCTCGTGCTCGCCGGCGTCGTGGTCGTGAAGCTCGGCGAACCCGCGCCGCTCGAGCTCGGGTCGGGGCGGCAGAATGCATACGAAACGACAGTACGAGGCGCGCGAGGCGACATGTAGTTCCACGTATGTATACAATCGACCTATGACGATGGAGCGCACGGCGGGCGACCGGGCGTACCGGATGCTCCTCGACGAGATCCAGTCGGGCGAACTGCCCGCCGGGGCCGTGCTGGGCGAGGTCGAGCAGGCCGCGCGGCTCGGGGTCAGCCGCACCCCGTTGCGCGAGGCGCTCCGCCGACTCGCCGCCGACGGGCTCGTGGTGCAGCAGTCGCCGCGGGTGACCGTGGTCGCCGCGCTCGATGCCTCCGACATCCGCGAGCTGTTCGAGATCCGCCGCGCACTCGAGGAGATGTCGGCCCGGCTCGCCGCCACCCGCGGCGACGCCCAGGTCTTCGCGGCGCTCGCTGCCGAGTTCGCCGACGTCGACCTCACCGCCGCTGCGGGGCGAGACGCGTACTACGCGCTCATCGCCCGCTTCGACGCGGCCCTCGATGCCGCCGTCGCAAACGACTACATCGCCTCGGCGCTGCGCACCGTGCGCACCCACCTCGTGCGCGTGCGACGGATGGCCCGCGACAAGCCCGCTCGGCTCGCAGCATCCGCCCGCGAGCACCGCACGATCGCCGACGCCCTCGCCGCCCGCGACGGCGACCTCGCCGCCCACGCCACGCACGTGCACCTGCACAACGCGCTCACCGGCATCCTCGACTCCCTCCCCGCCGACCCGGCGACAGACCCTGCGACCAATCGGGCCACCGACCCCGCGACCGAAGGAAGACCATGACCGTCACCCACCACGTCCGCGTCCACCGCAGCGACGAGAACCTCCCCCGCGAGGATCAGCTCGCCTGGAAGATCGCCGAGGTCGCCGCCGACCCTGTCGAGGTGCAGCCCGAGGTCGTCGACATGATCGTCAACCGCATCATCGACAACGCGTCGGTGGCGGCGGCATCCCTCACCCGCGCGCCGATCGTCGCGGCGCGCGCCCAGGCGTTCAGCCACCCCGTCTCGACCGGCGGCGTCGGGGCCAACCTGTTCGGCACGGCCCTCGACCGCCGCACCAGCCCCGAGTGGGCGGCCTGGGCGAACGGCGTCGCCGTGCGCGAGCTCGACTACCACGACACGTTCCTCGCCGCGGAGTACTCGCACCCCGGCGACAACATCCCGCCGATCCTCGCGGTCGCCCAGCACACCGGCGCCGACGGCCGGGCGCTCGTGCGCGGCATCGCCACCGGCTACGAGATCCAGATGGACCTCGTGCGCGCGATCTGCCTGCACCGTCACAAGATCGACCACGTCGCGCACCTCGGCCCGTCGGCCGCCGCCGGCATCGGCACCCTGCTCGGGCTCGACGCCGAGACCATCTACCAGGCCGTGGGCCAGGCGCTGCACACCACCACCGCCACCCGCCAGAGCCGCAAGGGCGAGATCTCGACCTGGAAGGCGCACGCCCCGGCGTTCGCCGGCAAGATGGCCGTCGAGGCGGTCGACCGGGCGATGCGCGGCCAGACCAGCCCCGCCCCGATCTACGAAGGTGAAGACGGCGTGATCGCCTGGATGCTCGACGGCAAGGATGCCGCGTACGAGGTGCCGCTGCCCGCCGCCGGCGAGCCGAAGCGCGCGATCCTCGACTCGTACACGAAGGAGCATTCGGCCGAGTATCAGGCCCAGGCGTGGATCGACCTCGCCCGCAAGCTCGGCACCGCCACCCCCGCGCTGCGCGACCCGGCGAACATCGAGGCGATCGTGCTGCACACCAGCCACCACACGCACTACGTGATCGGTTCGGGGGCCGGCGACCCGCAGAAGTACGACCCGACCGCATCGCGCGAGACGCTCGACCACTCCATCCCGTACATCTTCGCGGTCGCGCTGCAGGACGGCGGGTGGCACCACGTCGACTCGTACGCCCCCGAGCGGGCCGGGCGCCCGGACACCGTCGCCCTGTGGCACAAGATCACCACGGCCGAAGACGCCGAGTGGACCCGTCGCTACCACTCCGAGGACCCCGACGAGAAGGCCTTCGGCGGGCGCGTCGAGATCCGCCTGACCGACGGCACGACCGTGGTCGACGAGATCGCCGTCGCCGACGCGCATCCGCTCGGTGCCCGTCCGTTCGCCCGCGAGCACTACATCGCCAAGTTCCGGCTGCTGGCGGCGCCCGTGCTCGACCGCGCCGAGATCGACCGGTTCCTCGACCTCGTGCAGCGCCTGCCCGAGCTCACGGCCGCCGAGGTCGCCGAGCTCTCGATCGTCGCGACGCCCGGCGTGATCGACGAGTCCGCCGCCCCGAAGGGCCTCTTCTGATGCTGTACTCGAACGTCACGCCGGCCGAGAAGCGGCGGCTGTTCCGCGAACGCCTGGGCAGCGGCGAGCTGCTGCGGTTCCCCGGCGCGTTCAACCCGCTGAGCGCGCGTCTCATCGCGCAGAAGGGGTTCGACGGCGTCTACATCTCGGGGGCGGTGCTCTCGGCCGACCTCGGGGTGCCCGACATCGGACTCACCACTCTCACCGAGGTGGCGGGTCGTGCGAAGCAGATCGCCCGCATGACCGACCTCCCGGCGATCGTCGACGCCGACACCGGCTTCGGTGAGCCGATGAACGTCGCCCGCACGATCCAGGAACTCGAGGACGCCGGGCTCGCCGGCACCCACATCGAAGACCAGATCAACCCCAAGCGCTGCGGGCACCTCGACGGCAAGAGCGTCGTCGACGAGCGCACCGCGATCCGCCGCATCCGCGCCGCCGCCGACGCCCGCCGTGACGAGAACTTCCTCATCATGGCGCGCACCGACATTCGCGCGATCGAGGGACTCGACGCGGCGATCGACCGCGCGAAGGCGCTGGTGGATGCCGGAGCCGACGCGATCTTCCCCGAGGCGATGCGCACCCTCGCCGAGTTCGAGGCGATGGCCGAGGCGCTCGACGTGCCGATCCTCGCCAACATGACCGAGTTCGGAAAGAGCGAGCTGTTCTCGGCGCAGCAGTTGCAGGACGCCGGGGTGAGCATCGTCATCTGGCCGGTGTCGCTGCTGCGCACGGCGATGGGTGCGGCGGGGCGTGCGCTCGATACGCTGAACGACGAGGGGCATCTGACCTCGATGCTCGGCGAGATGCAGCACCGCGCCGATCTCTACGACCTCATCGACTACGAGTCGTACACGCAGTTCGACTCGGGCGTCGCCGGTTTCACCGTCACGAAGGAGTGAGCATGACCGAGTCCGACATCAAGAAGGGCCTCGCGGGCGTGGTGGTCGACACGACCGCGATCTCGAAGGTCAACCCCGAGACGAACAGCCTGCTATACCGCGGATACCCCGTGCAGGAGCTCGCCGACACCCAGTCGTTCGAGGCGGTCGCGTACCTGCTCTGGCACGGCGAACTGCCGACCGGCGACGAGCTCGCCGCGTTCCGCGTCGAGGAGCGCAAGCATCGCGCCCTCGCCGACAACGTCAAGCAGGCCATCGATCTGGTGCCGCTCGACGCGCATCCGATGGACGAGGTGCGCACGGCGGTGAGCGTCATCGGCGCCTCCGACCCCGGTGCGGGCGGGTCGGTGCTCGACGCGGGCGGCAGCCCCGAGCAGAACCTCGAGCGCAGCATCCGCCTGTTCGCGGCTCTGCCGGCGATCGTCGCCTACGGGCAGCGCCGCCGCCGCGGGGAGGACCTCATCGCCCCGCGCGACGACCTCGACTACTCGGCGAACTTCCTCTGGATGACGTTCGGCGAGGAAGCCGACCCGGTGGTGGTGGATGCCTTCAACCGCTCGATGATCCTGTACGCGGAGCACTCGTTCAACGCGTCGACGTTCACGGCCCGCGTCATCACCTCGACGCTGAGCGACCTGTACTCGGCGGTCGTGGGGGCGATCGGTGCGCTGAAGGGGCCGCTGCACGGCGGGGCGAACGAGGCCGTGCTGCACATCTTCGACGAGATCGGCTCGGCGGATGCCGTCGAGGCCTGGCTCGACAAGGCCCTGGCCGAGAAGCGCAAGATCATGGGGTTCGGCCACCGCGTGTACAAGAAGGGCGACTCGCGGGTGCCGACCATGAAGGCGGCGCTCGACACGCTCGTCGCGCACTACGACCGCCCCGACGTCGCCGCGCTGTACGACGCGCTCGAATCGCAGTTCGTGGAGCGCAAGGGCATCCACCCCAACCTGGACTACCCGTCGGGGCCGGCCTACAGCCTGATCGGTTTCGACACCCTCACCTTCACGCCGCTGTTCGTGGCGGCGCGGGTCACGGGGTGGACGGCGCACGTGATCGAGCAGGCCGGGGCGAACGCGCTCATCCGCCCGCTGTCCGAGTACGTCGGCGTCGACGAGCGGCACGTCGAGGGCTGAATCGAGGGGGAGCGGCCCGGCATCGTCGACGGATGCCGGGTCGACCCTCTCTAGGGGTGGGGAGAGGTACCCGTCAAGGGAGCCTTCCTGCCTCGTATGAGGGCACTACGATAATCGCGTGACCCAGAACGAGACGCCGGAGAATCCCCACGACCACCAGCCCGATCCGACGGTGCCCCCGGCGCCGTCCGACCAGGGCGCCCCGCCTGTCGAGCCCGCCCTCGGCGGCCACGCCTTCCCGAGCGCCGGCACGGCCTCGTCGGATCCCGCGCCCGCCGCAGACCCGGGCCAGGGATCGGATGCCCCGACCGCAGACGCCCCTGCGTCGCCGGTGCAGGACGCGCCGCCCGCGGCACCCTCGGCTCCGGCCTACGGCGCACCGACCGCGGCGTACCCCGGTGCGGATGCGGGTCAGCAGCCGACGGCGGCGTACCCCGGTCAGGATGCGGGTCAGCAGCCGACGGCGGCGTACCCCGGCCAGGATGCGGGTCAGCATCCGACCGCGGCGTACCCCGGTGCGGATGCGGGTCAGCATCCGACGGCGGCGTACCCCGGTCAGCCGGGTCACCCCGGTGCGGACGCCGGTCAGCAGCCGACCGCGGCGTACCCGAGTCACCCCGGCCAGCCGGGTCAGCCCGGCGAGCAGTACGGCGCCCCGTACGGAGCCGGTGCCCCCGGCGCCCCGGGCAGCCCCTCGTACCCGGGCGGCCCGTCGTACCCCGGCGGCCCCACCCCGCCCGCCCCGGGCGGCGGCAAGAAGAAGCTCTCGACCGGCGCACTCATCGCGATCATCGCCGGTGGCGTCGTGCTGCTGCTGGTCATCGCCGCGGCGATCATCATCCCCCTGTCGATGCGGGGATCCGGCGGGTCCGACAGCTCGGGCGGCGACGAGCCCGCACCCGAGGCATCCACTCCGACCGAGTTCGTCGAGGGGTACCTGACGGCGCTCTCCGAGGGTGACGCCGAGGCGGCCAAGGGCTACGTCGACACGTCCAGCTATGACGACTCGCTGCTCACCGACGAGGTGCTGCAGGCATCGCTCGACCTCGGCGCGATCGACGACATCGAGCTCGGCAAGGAGAAGGAGAGCAAGTACGGCGACGTCGTCGTGCCCGCGACCTTCACCGTCGGCGGCGAAGAGGTGTCGCGCGACTTCGAGGTGTACGTCGGTTACGACGGCGATATGACGATGTTCGACGGTCTCGTCTCGGCCTCGCCCTACGGCTTCGAGCAGCTCGAGCTGACGGTCAACGGTGTGGAGGCCCCCGAGAGCTTCGTGCTCTTCCCCGGCACCTACGAGTTCGGGGTGGGCGTGGAGGCCTTCGCGATCGAGGGCGAGTCGACCTACCGTCTCGCGACCGACGACGACGAAGAGGCGCTGTACGACCTCAAGCCCGTGCTCAGTGAGTCGGGCATCGCGACGTTCCGCGAACTGGTCACCGCGTCGTTGCGCGAATGCCTGGCGATGAAGACGTTCGACACCCCGTGCGGGCTCGACGTCACCGACATCGACACGAACGGCAACGGCTTCACCCCGATCGACGGCACGGTCACGCGCACGCTGACCGCCGAGGGCGAGTCGACGCTCGCGAACCTCGGCGCCCGCGTGACCGAGGGCACGGTCGTCTCGGCCAGCGACTACCTCGCGACCGATGTGACGCTCGACGCGCAGAACGCGGCCGGCGAGCGCGGCACGTTCTCGACCTACGGCGTCACGCTCGAGACCCCGAAGGTCGACTTCGGGGCCGAGGAGCCCACCGTCGTCTGGGAGTGACCCGCAACATCCACCGCGCGACGAGCCCGGCATCCTTCCCGGATGCCGGGCTCGTCCCGTCTCTGCCGCCACCCGCGCCCGTCGCCCCCGCCCGCGCTCGCGCTCCCGTTCCCGTCGCACGAACGGTCGTTCTCTCCGCTCCCGTCGCACGAACGGTCGTCATGACGCGCGAGATGAGCCGTTCGTGCGACCGGAACGGATGCACCGCGGGTCGGAGTGCGACCGGAGCGGATGCAGCGGATGCGCGGAGGCGCGGGCTAGCGGGCGAGCCAGCGGCGGAGGCGGCGCGTGACCCAGGGCAACACGAGGTACGCCATGATCGGCGTGAGCACGAGGGTCGTCGTGAGCACCCGCAGCCAGATCGGCAAACCGTCCCACCCCGGCACCGGCGACATCGCGTAGGTGAAGGCGAGGTTCACGGGGAAGAACCCGAGCCAGATCGACACCGCCTGCTTCCACCGCGGGGGCGCGTTCACCACGGCGACCTCTGTCGTGCCGCCCGGGGTCTGCACCGTGACGGTGCCGGTGGTCGGCTCGTCGAACCAGCCCTCGATGCCGGTGCGTCGCCGCGAGCGCTCGCTGCGCACGAAGCCCTCGCCCATCGACAGCCACCAGCCGCGCTCGCCCGACTGCTCCCATGCAGTCAGCGTCGCCTCGTCGGTGAAGCGGTAGAGCATGTGCCACACGTTGGTCTCATCGCCCGACCGCACCCAGCCCGATCCGAGGAATCCCGGGTACTTGTTGGCGAGGTTCACGCCGGTCTGCACCCACGCGGTCGCCTCGGCGATGCGGGCGGGGTCGACCTCGCGGCGGATGGACACGGTGATCGGGTCATGGGACATGGTGGGTCCTCGGAGTGCGGGCGCGCCGGATCGCGGCGAGCATGAAGCGGGATGCGCCGGGGTCGTGGCGCGTCGTCGATTCTATGCAGGCCGTGTGACGACGGCGTTACAGGGGCGCAGAATGGGGGGATGAGTGCGCGCAGCGAAGCCGTTCTGATCGATGTGGTCCGTACCCCGGTGGGCCGGGGCAAGCCGGGCGGGGCGCTGTCGCACGTGCATCCGGTCGACCTCGCGGCCGGGGTGCTGCAGGCGGTGCTCGACCGCAGCGGCCTCGACTCCCGCGAGGTCGACGACGTGCTGCTGGGCTGTGTGAGCCAGGTGGGGGACCAGTCGACGAACATCGCCCGCCAGGCGGTGCTCGCCGCGGGTTTCGACGAGCGGGTGCCGGCGGCGACGATCGACCGGCAGTGCGGGTCGAGTCAGCAGGCCGTGCATCAGGCGGCGCAGGGCATCATCGCCGGCGCCTACGACGTGGTCGTGGTGGGCGGGGTCGAGTCGATGAGCCGTGTGCCGCTCGGGTCGTCGGCGTCGGGCGGGTCGCCGATGTCGCCCCGGCTGCGCGCGCGGTACCCCGAGGGCCTGGTGAACCAGGGCGTCTCGGCCGAGTTGATCGCGCAGCGCTGGGGTCTCGACCGTGACGTGCTCGACGCCTACGCGGCCGAGTCGCATCGACGGGCGGCGGATGCCTGGGCCACGGGCTTCTTCGATCGCACGGTCGTGGCGGTCGACGAGGCACCGGATGCGGTCGCCGACGAGACCGTCCGCCCCGGCACCACCGCGGAGGGTCTCGCCGGCCTGCACCCCGCGTTCCGCACCGACGAGCTCGCGGCCCGGTTCCCACAGCTCGAGTGGCGCATCACCCCGGGGAACTCCTCGCCCCTCACCGACGGCGCCTCGGCCGCCGTGCTGATGAGCGCGGAGCGCGCGGCGTCTCTGGGCCTCACGCCGCGCGCGAGCATCCGTTCCTTCGCGGTCGTCGGAGACGACCCGCTGATGATGCTGACCGGACCGATCCCGGCGACCCGCCGTCTCCTCGAGCGGTCGGGCCTGACGATCGACGACCTCGACGCGTACGAGGTCAACGAGGCGTTCGCGTCGGTGCCGCTCGCGTGGGCGGCCGAGCTCGGTGCCGATCCCGCGAAGCTCAACCCCCGCGGCGGGGCGATCGCGCTCGGGCATGCCCTGGGGTCGTCGGGCACCCGCCTGCTCGGCACTCTCGTCGATCACCTCGACGCGGTGGGCGGACGCTACGGCCTGCAGACCATGTGCGAGGGCGGCGGCATGGCGAACGCGATGATCGTCGAGCTGCTCGGCTGAGGCCGGCTGCTCACCCGCCTCAATCCGCGCTCTTCCTCCGCCGGGGTGCGGCCGACCGGGGCGGGATCTGCCGCATGTGCGTGCGAACGCGCTCGAGGGGGCCGGCGAGCGCGGCGATGTCGTCGGCGTCGAGCGGTGCGAGGAAGAGGGCGCGCAGTACCTCGATGTGCCCGGGGAACACGGCGGCGAGCACGTCGCGGCCGCGCGCGGTGATGGTGAGCGTCACCCCGCGTTCGTCGTCGGGCGAGGGGGCGCGGGTGACGAGGCCCATCTTCTCGAGCAGTCCGGCCTGGTGGGTGAGTCCGCTGCGGCTGTAGACGACGCCGTCGGCGAGCGTGGTCATGCGCTGGCTGCCGTCGGGTGAGTCGCCGAGGGTCGCGAGCAGCTGGAACTGCACGTAGCTGAGTCCTCCGGCCTCGCGGAGCTGCTGCTCGACCGCGTGCCGCAGCAGGCTGCTGACCTCGATGAGCGAGAAGTAGACGCCCAGCTCGGCGGGGTCGAGGGCGGGGGAGTCGGATGCCATGCGCCCATCTTACGTGCTTCGAGATCGAACTACTTGCTTCGATGTTGAAGCACTGCTACGGTGAGCAGGTGCTTCAACATCGAAGCACTTGACGAGAAGAGGACATCATGAAGGCAGTGCGTTTCCACCAGCTCGGCGGCCCCGAGGTTCTGCGCGTCGACGAGGTCGAGATCCCCGAACCGGCAGCGGGCCAGGTGCGGGTGCGCGTCGCCGGCGCCGGGTTCAACCCCGCCGACGGGGGCATCCGCGCGGGCACGCTCCCGTTCCCCGTCTCGCTCCCGCATGTCCCCGGCTACGACCTCGCCGGCACCGTCGATGCCTCGGGTCCGGGCGTCGACGAACTCGCGGTCGGCGACCGCGTGGTCGGATTCCTGTCGATGACCGACGACGGGGCGAGCGCCGAATACGCGATCGCTCCCGTCGAGCTGCTGGTGGCGGCACCGGCCGCGCCCGACCTCGCGGATGCCGCGGCTCTCCCCTCGGTGGGCCTCACCGCGTGGCAGGCCCTGTTCGATCTCGGGGGGCTGAAGCGCGGTCAGCGCGTGCTCATCCTGGGCGCTGGGGGAACGGTCGGGCGGTACGCGGTGCAGCTGGCGAAGGATGCCGGGGCGCAGGTCGTCGCCACGGCGAGTCCGCGCAGCCGGGCGTCGGTCGCGGCGGCCGGAGCCGACGAAATCGTCGATCACACGACGACCTCGGTCGGCGATGCGGTCACGGCGCCGGTCGACCTGCTGCTGAACCTCGCCCCGATCGAGCCGACAGAGTTCGCGGCGCTGGTCGGGCTCGTGCGCGACGGCGGCGCGGTCGTGAGCACGACGGCGTGGATGCCGACCCCCGGTGACGAGGGTCGAGGAGTGCGTGCAGAGACGGTGTTCGTGCGCAGCGATCCCGCACAGCTCGCGCATCTCGTGTCGCTCGTCGACGCCGGCCGACTGCGGCTGGTCGACTCCCGTCGCGTCGGGTTCGACGAGCTCGCCGAGGTGCATGCCGCGGCGGCCGACGGCTCGCTGCGCGGCAAGATCGTGCTCGTCCCCGCGGCCGACTGATCGGTCGTCGCATCCGTTCGCTCCGTGCGCCCCGCGGGAACGGAGAAGCCCCCGCCGACCCGATTCGGCGGGGGCTCGGGAGCGCGATGCGCTCTCCGTGGCGCGGAATCCTGTGACTACCCGATCCGGTCTGAGTCCGTCCGCGCATGTACAGGTGTAGTCGTCGCAGGTGACGCGTCGGTGAACGCCGCACGAACGGCCCGGACGAGCACGATCGACAGATACATGGACGCCCTAGTAAATGAGCGGCCATCGAAGTAAACTCCTGTTGTGCCAACGACGGCACGAAGGGATGTCACACAATGACTCGCACCATTCCCCATTTCCTTGGCGGATCGCTCCACGCTCCGACCGAGGGGCGGTTCGCCGACGTGTTCGACCCGAGCTCCGGCGCCGTGCAGGCCCGGGTACCGCTCGCCTCGGCCGATGAGGTGCGCGCGGCGATCGACGTCGCCGAGGCCGCCCAGCCCGGATGGGCGGCGACGAACCCTCAGAAGCGGGCGCGCGTGCTGCTGCGCTTCCTCGACCTCGTGCAGCGCGAGATGCAGTCGCTCGCGGAGATGCTGGCGAGCGAGCACGGCAAGACCGTCGACGACGCGAAGGGCGACATCCAGCGCGGGTTGGAGGTCGTCGAGTTCGCCGCCGGTGCGCCGCACCTGCTCAAGGGCGAGTACTCCACCGACGCCGGCACGGGCATCGACGTGTACTCGATGCGGCAGCCGCTCGGCGTGGTCGCCGCCATCACCCCGTTCAACTTCCCCGCGATGATCCCCCTCTGGAAGGCGGGTCCCGCGCTCGCCGCCGGCAACGCGGTCGTGCTCAAGCCCAGCGAGCGCGACCCCTCGGTGCCGGTGCGCCTGGCCGAACTGTTCCTCGAAGCGGGACTCCCGTCCGGCGTGCTCAATGTCGTGCACGGCGACAAGGAGGCGGTCGACACGCTGCTGACCGACGACCGCATCCGCGCGGTCGGCTTCGTCGGCTCGACGCCGATCGCCGAGTACATCTACGCCACCGCCGCCGCGAACGGCAAGCGCGCGCAATGCTTCGGCGGCGCGAAGAACCACATGATCGTCTTGCCGGACGCCGACCTCGACCAGGCCGCCGACGCGCTGATCGGTTCGGGATACGGGTCGGCGGGCGAACGCTGCATGGCCATCTCCGTCGCCGTGCCGGTCGGGCAGGCGACGGCGGATGCTCTCGCCGCCAAGCTCGTCGAACGCGTCCAGCGCCTGCGCGTGGGCCCGGCCCTGTCGCCCGATGTCGACTACGGTCCGCTGGTGACCCGCGCCGCGGTGGAACGCGTCGAGGGGTACATCCAGCAGGGTGTCGACGAGGGCGCGACGCTGCTCGCCGACGGTCGCGGGTTCTCGGTCGCCGGCTACGAGGAGGGCTTCTACCTGGGCCCGACGCTCTTCGACCACGTCACGACCGACATGGCGATCTACCGCGAGGAGATCTTCGGACCGGTGCTCGTCATCGCCCGCGCCGACGACTACGAGGAGGCGCTGCGCATGGCCTCGGAGCACGAGTACGGCAACGGCGTCGCGATCTTCACGCGCGACGGCGATGCGGCGCGCGACTTCGCGGCCCGCGTCGAGGTGGGGATGGTCGGGGTCAATGTGCCGATCCCCGTGCCCATCGCGTACTACACGTTCGGCGGCTGGAAGCGCAGCGGTTTCGGCGACCTCAACCAGCACGGCGCCGACGCCTTCCGCTTCTACACGAAGACCAAGACGGTGACGAGCCGCTGGCCCTCCGGCATCCGCGAGGGTGCCAGCTTCGTCATCCCCACCATGCACTGACCCGGCCACGAGCCACCCACCCGAGGAGTCGACGATGACCATGACCTCCGTCACCACCACCACCGCCGAGGAGCGCCAGGCTATCCTCGAGGCGGTCCGCGAGTTCGCCGACGCGGAACTCGCCCCGCATGCCCTCGAACGCGACGAGCAGCACATCTTCCCCCGGGAGTCGCTCGGCCGCGGCGGCGAGCTCGGGCTCGGCGGCATCTACGTGCGCGAGGAGTCGGGCGGTTCGGGGCTCAGCCGTGCCGACACCGTCGCGATCTTCGAAGAGCTCGCGCAGGCCGACCCCGCGGTCGCCGCGTACATCTCGATCCACAACATGGTGGCGTGGATGATCGACACCTACGGCACCGACGAGCAGATCGCCCGCTGGATGCCCGACCTCACCACCATGGCGGCCTTCGGCGGATACTGCCTCACCGAGCCGGGGGCGGGATCGGACGCCGCGAACATCGCCACGAGCGCAGTGCGCGACGGCGACGACTTCGTGCTGAACGGCGTCAAGCAGTTCATCTCGGGGGCGGGCGAGGCCGCCGTGTACGTCGTGATGGCGCGCAGCGGGGGGCCCGGCGCCGACGGCATCAGCGCGTTCCTCGTGCCCGGCGACGCCGAGGGGCTGAGCTTCGGCTCCCTCGAGAAGAAGATGGGCTGGCACGCCCAGCCCACGCGGCAGGTGATCTTCGACGGCGTGCGGGTGCCGGCATCCGCCCTGCTCGGCGAGGAGGGCCGCGGCTTCCGCATCGCGATGTCGGCGCTCAACGGCGGGCGCCTCAACATCGCCGCCTGCTCGCTCGGCGGCGCGCAGTGGGCGCTCGACCGTGCCGTGCAGTACGTGCACGAGCGCCTCGCGTTCGGCGAACCGTTGGCCGAGAAGCAGTCGATCCTGTTCCAGATCGCCGACATGCGCACCGACCTGCAGGCCGCACGCCTCATGGTGCGCGACGGCGCCGAAGCCGTCGATGCGAAGGCGCCCGATGCGACGATGCGCTGCGCGATGGCCAAGCGCTTCGCCACCGACGCCGGCTTCGACGTCGCCAACCGCGCGCTGCAGCTGCACGGCGGCTACGGCTACCTGCAGGACTACGGCATCGAGAAGGTCGTGCGCGACCTTCGGGTGCACCAGATCCTCGAGGGCACCAACGAGATCATGCGGCTGATCGTCGGACGCGAGATGCTCCGCCCCGCCGGCTCCACCTCGATGCGGAGCGCATCATGACGCGCGTCGCGTTCCTCGGTCTCGGCCACATGGGGCTGCCGATGGCGGTGAACCTCCAGAAGGCCGGGCACGAGGTGCACGGCTTCGACCTCGTTCCCGCCGCCGTCCACGCGGCCACGGCCGCCGGCATCCGGGTCGCCGCGAGCGGGGCGGATGCCGTGGCCGACGCCGACGTCGTGATCACGATGTTCCCCGCCGGAAAGCATGTGCTCGACGCGTACCGGAACGAGCTGCTCGCCGCTGCCCGCCCCGGCACCCTCTTCATCGAGTCGTCGACGATCGCCGTCGACGAGGCCCGCGCCGCGCACGCCCTCGCGCTCGCCGCGGGGCACCGCAACATCGACGCGCCCGTGTCCGGCGGGGTCGTCGGTGCGGAGAACGGCACGCTCGCCTTCATGGTCGGCGGCAGCGACGACGATGTCGCCGTGGCGCGGCCGCTGCTCGAGACGATGGGGAAGCGCATCGTGCACTGCGGCGGCCCCGGGCTCGGGCAGGCCGCGAAGGTCTGCAACAACATGATCCTCGCGGTGTCGCAGATCGCCGTCGCCGAGGCGTTCGTGCTGGGCGAGCGCCTCGGACTCGAGCACCAGGCGCTGTTCGAGGTCGTGTCGCAGGCCTCGGGACAGTGCTGGTCGATCACCACCAACTGCCCCGTACCCGGTCCGGTGCCGACGAGCCCCGCGAACCGCGACTACCAGCCGGGGTTCGCCGGAGCGCTGATGGCGAAGGACCTCGGACTCGCGCTGCAGGCGATCGAGCAGACCTCCACGGATGCCCGGATGGGTCGCCTCGCCCAGCAGCTCTACGCCGCCTACGCCGCGGGCGACGGGGCCGGCCGCGACTTCTCCGGCATCATCACCGACATCCGCGACGGGTCGGTGTGACGCCGCGCGCGCCAGCCGACAGACTGAGAGGACCGACGACGACGTGGAGGCGGAGCATCCGATGAATCAGTACGAGACGATCCTGGTCGAGCAGCGCGGACGGGTGGGGTGGATCACCCTGAATCGCCCCCAGGCCCTCAACGCCCTCAACAGCCGGGTCTCGGAGGAGGTCACCGCCGCGGCGGTCGCCTTCGACGCCGACCCCGGGGTGGGCGCGATCGTCGTCACCGGGTCGGAGAAGGCGTTCGCCGCCGGAGCCGACATCAAGGAGATGGAGGGCATGACCGCGGCCGACATGCTCGCCACCGACCACTTCGGCTCCTGGAGCGACTTCGCCGCCGTGCGCACCCCGGTGATCGCCGCCGTCTCGGGCTTCGCGCTCGGCGGTGGCTGCGAGCTCGCGATGATGTGCGACATCATCCTCGCCGCCGACACCGCCCGGTTCGGGCAGCCCGAGATCAACCTCGGCGTGATCCCCGGGATGGGCGGCACACAGCGCCTGATCCGCGCGGTCGGCTACTACAAGGCGGCCGAACTCGTGCTCTCCGGGCGCATCATCGACGCCGCCGAGGCCGAGCGGATCGGTCTCGTGTCGCGGGTGGTGGCGGCATCCGACCTGCTGTCCGAGGCCGAGACGCTGGCCGAGACCATCGCGTCGAAGTCGCTGCCGTCGGTATACGCCGCCAAGGCCGCCCTCGACACGGCGATGGAGACGGGCCTCGCCGAGGGACTCGCCCACGAGAAGCAGGCGTTCGCGTCGCTGTTCGACACCGACGACCAGAAGGAGGGCATGGCCGCGTTCCGCGAGAAGCGGCAGCCCGACTTCCGCCACCGCTGATGCCCCGCGACGACGCGGGGCGGGTGATTCGCTGGCGGAGCGGGTCAGCCGCGCAGCGTCTCGACGATCTTCGCGATGCGGCGGTCGCGGGTCGCGTCCTGCTTCGCGTCGGCGACGGAGCGGGCGTGCTCCTTGCGCGTGCTGTAGCTGAGGGCGTCGAACGCGGCCCGCAGGGTGGGATCGGCGTCGAGCGCGGCGGCGAGGGCGGGCGGCACCTCGACGGTGCGGTCCTCGGCATCGACCGTGATCACCGCGTCGACCTCCTGATCGATGTCGACACCCATCTCGGCGCGCACGGCCTTGTTGAAGCCGATCATGTTCTCACCGCCCATGCGTGCCAGTCGCAGTCGGGCGGTACGACCGTCGATCGTCACCGCGACGGGGAAGGTCTTGCCCGCGCCGAGAGCCGCGACCTGCTCGTCGTCGAGAAGGAGCGCGGCGGCGGGTCCGCGGCGCACGAGGGTGGTGTGGAGGCGCAGTTCGCTCATGCGCTCAGGGTACGCCCGGGCGGGCAGGGCGAGACAGGGGTGAGGGCCGAGGGGGCCGCGGGTCAGGCGCTGTCCGGGGCCGGGGTGTCGGACTCGCGGCCGGATGCCTGCGTCAGCTCCGCGACGAGCGTGCGGTTGCGCTCGGCGATCACACGCCGCAGATGCGCCCGCATGACCACGCGGTCGACGAGACGGCCGAGCAGGCCGAAGGGCGAACGGAAGGTCACGACGTCGCGCATGAGCGTGCCCTGCGGATGCTCCGCGAAGGTGTGCTCGTGCAGGAACGAGGCGAACGGCCCGGCGATCTGCCGGTCGCGGAAGCCGCGCGGCGCGTCGATGTCGAACACCCGCGACCGCAGCCGGAACGGGATGCCGAAGTGCCGCGCCCGCCAGGTGACCGTCGACCCCTCGGTGAACACGCCGCCCGCCGGTGCCTCGACCATCGTCTCGCCGTGCGCCGCCATCGACCGCACGTGCAGATCGGGGTCGAGCGAGGCGGCGAAGACCGCGGCCGCCGGCGCGGCGATCACGGTCTCGAGCACGAAGCGGGCCATGTCAGAGCGGGTCGGGTGCAGGGCGCGGGTCGGTGAAGTCGCCGGCGTGCTTGCGCAGCCGCGCGACGATCGCCACGAGTTCGGCGGCGTCGCCTGCGTCGATGCCGGGCGAGGAGAAGACGTCGGCGTTCAGCGCGGTGGTCGCGCGCTCGACCAGGTCGCGGCCGGCCGGGGTGAGGGCGAGCAGGGCCGCGCGACCGTCGTGGGGGTGCGGTTCGCGCACGATGAGGCCGTCGCGCACGAGGCGGTCGGCGGTGCTCGTGACCGTGGTGGCATGCACCTGCAGGCGGGCGACGACGCTCGACAGCGGCAAGCGGCCTTCGCGGCTGAACCCGAGCAGTCGCAGCACTTCGTAGCGGGCGAAGCTCAGCCCGAACGGCTTGAGGGCCGCGTCGACCCGCGCGAGCAGCAACTGCTGAGCCCGCATGACCGAGGTCACCAGCGCCATGCCGTCGGCGGCATCCGCCCATCCGTGCGCGAGCCACTGCCGCTTCGCCTCGGCGAGCGGATCCACGGGCAGCGGACGGGGACGGGCCACGCCTCTACGGTACCGGGCGCGGCGTGCCGACCCTGGGCCGCCGAGCCGCTGGTTCTGGGTTTCAGCTCGCCTGAGACGCAGTGTCGCAGGACTAGAATCGACACAGTCGTGAGGAGCATTCGATGAAGATCTTCGTCCTGGTCAAAGAGGTGCCGGACACCTACGGCGATCGCAGACTCGATCTCGAGACCGGTCTGGCCGACCGCGCCGCGGGAGACCTGGTGCTCGACGAGATCACCGAACGCGCCCTCGAGGTCGCGCTGACGTACGCCGACGCGCACGAGGGCACCGAGGTCGTGGCCGTGTCGATGGCTCCGGAGGGCTCGACCGCATCGGTGCGTCGGGCGCTCGCGATCGGAGCGGCGTCGGCCGTGCACATCGCCGACGAGCAGTTGCGGGGCGCCGACCTCGGCCTCACCGCCGAGGTGCTCGCCGCCGCCATCCGCCGGGGGGAGCCCGACCTCGTCATCACCGGCAACCTGTCGACCGACGGTACGGGCGGCGTGATGCCGGCCATGCTCGCCGAGCACCTGGGCTGGACACAGGCGACCGCGCTCACGGCCGTCGAGATCGGGGCGGATGCCGTGACCGGCACGCGCGCCACCGACTTCGGGTCGCAGACGGTCACCGCCGCGCTGCCCGCCGTCATCTCGGTCACCGAGGCGATGCCGGATGCCCGGTTCCCCAACTTCAAGGGCATCATGGCCGCGAAGAAGAAGCCTCTCGAGGTCGTGTCGCTCGATGATCTGGGTGTCTCGGCCGACCCGGCGGTCGCGCCGCGCTCGATCATGACCGCGGTGTCGGAGAAGCCACCGCGTGCGGCGGGCGTGAAGATCGTCGATGAGGGCGACGCCGCCCAGCAGCTCGTTGACTACCTCGTGCAGAACAGGCTGGTGTGAGATGAATCGTCCCGAGAACCCCGTGCTCGTGCTGGTCGATGTCGACCCGTCCGGCGGCATCGCCAGCAGCGCCGCCGCCCTCCTCGGCGCCGCCTCGACCATCGGCACGCCCGTCGCGCTGATCGTCGGCGGGTCGGGGGAAGCGCCCACACAGGCGGCTGCCGTCGGAGCATCCGTCGTGCTGACCGCCGACGGTGACCCGACCGTGCTGACCGTTCCGGTCGTCGACGCGCTGCATGCCGCCTTCGCGCAGGTGCAGCCCGACGCCGTGCTGGCCTCGCACTCGATCGCCGGGCGGGATGTCGCCGGTCGCTTCGCCGCCCGCGCGCGGCTCGCGCTCTGCGTCGACGTCGTCGGCGTCTCGCGCGACGACGAGGGCGTCGTCGCCCACCACTCCGTCTACGGCGGCTCGTACCTCGTCGATGCGGCCGCGACCTTCCGCGCCCCCGTCATCACGGTGCGCCAGGGCGCGGTCGAGGCGCGCGCCGCAGCGGTCGCCGCCCCCGAGGTCGAGGCGCTGACGGTGGAACCCTCCGGCATGGCTGCGGCATCGGTCGGCCCCGTCGAAGCCCTCGCCGCGACGTCGACCCGCCCCGAGCTGCGCGGCGCGACCCGGGTCGTCTCGGGCGGCCGCGGCCTCGCCTCGAAAGAGAAGTTCGCCCTGGTCGAAGACCTCGCCGATGCCCTGGGGGCCGCCGTGGGGGCCTCGCGTGCGGCGGTCGATGCGGGCTACGTGCCGCAGTCGTACCAGGTCGGTCAGACCGGCGTCTCGGTGTCGCCGCAGCTCTACGTCGCTCTGGGCATCTCGGGTGCCATCCAGCACCGCGCCGGCATGCAGACCTCGAAGACCATCGTCGCCATCAACAAAGACGGAGACGCCCCCATCTTCGATGTGGCCGACTTCGGTATCGTCGGAGACCTGTTCACCGTCGTCCCGCAGGTCATCGCCGCCCTCGAAGCCCGGAAGTAGGGAGCCATGGTGGCTGAGGCACGCGAAGGCCGGATGCTGCGCCGCGGTCTGCCGCGCGTCGCCGGCGGCGACCCCTGGCCTCCCGAGATCGCGCTGCCGGCGGGCGAGGGGGACGTCGACGACGCGGTCGCGGCGATGCCCGTGCACGCCGAGCCGGATGGAGTCGAGACTATTGCCGGGGCTGCCGGCGTCACCAGCGGCGCGGGTGCTGCGGAGCTGCGGGTGGATGCTGCGGAGCCGCGAGTGGACGCTGTCGCACCTGAGGTGGATCGCTCCGCGGCGGGTGCGGATGCTGCAGCAGGAGCGGCGTCGAGTGGGGCTGCCGAGCCCGGGGTTGCGGAGAATGCGGGCGTCCAGCGGGTGCGCCGGGGGCTGCCGCGCACGCCCGGTGGCGAGCCGTGGCCGCCCGCCGATGCCGCCGTTGCGCTCGCCGCCGGTGCAGAGCCGGCGACGGGTGCCGGAGCGTCCGCTGCGCACGGCGGAACCGTCGATGAGGGCGACGTCTCGAAGGCCCCCGCGTCGGCAACGCCCGCTGCGAGCGACGTGCCCGCTGTCATCGCGCCCGGAGCGGTAGCCGCCGATGGCGTCGCGGTTTCCGCCCCGGCTGCTGCGTCGGCGAACGCTCATGCGGCCTCGGGTCCGACGTCGGGCATCCGCCGCGGCCTGCCGCGCGCGCAGGGCGGCGAGCCCTGGCCGCCCGCTGACACTGTCCCCGCCGACACCGTCCACACGGCATCGTCGCCCGTGGCCGCAGCCGACCACGAGCACGAGCAGGCTCCCGCGCCGGCCCAGCCCGCGCCCGTCCCGCCCGCGTCGCCGGCCCCCGCGTCGACATCCGAGCCCGTACCCGCCGAGGCGCCGCCCGCGGCCGCGGCCTCCACGGCCGTCGCTCCCAGCGGATCGGTGCTGGCGCGCGATCTGGCGACACCCCTCGCCGTGCCCCGCACCGTGTGGGACGGCCGGGCACCGCGCCGCATCCCGGCCGCCCCCGCGGCGTCGGCCGCGGCATCCGCCCGACCGCGTCCGACGTGGACCCAGGGCATCGCCGTGCTGTTCGGCGCCGCCGCGCTGGGCGTGCTCGCGGGCGCGGCCGTCGCCCTGGTGCGCGCGCTGCTCAGCCTCCCCGCACTGCAGGACTTCCTCGCGACGTACCCCGGCGAGTACGCCCCCGCGGTCACCGTCGAGCCCGGCTTCGCGCCGTGGGTCGGGTGGCAGCACTTCTTCAACGCCTTCCTGATGGTGCTGATCATCCGCTCGGGCCTGCGCATCCGTCACGAGAAGCGGCCGACCGCGTTCTGGGCGCCGCGCAACAACCCGAAGGGCAAGACCAGCCTGACGATCTGGTTCCACCAGGCGCTCGACGTGCTCTGGCTCGTGAACGGCGTGATCTTCGTGGTGCTGCTCTTCGTCACGGGGCACTGGGCGCGCATCGTGCCGACGAGCTGGGAGGTCATCCCGAACGCGCTGTCGGCGGCGCTGCAGTACGTTTCGTTCGACTGGCCGCACGAGAACGGCTGGAACAACTACAACAGCCTGCAGCAGCTCGCGTACTTCGTGACCGTGTTCATCGCGGCGCCGCTGGCCGCGATCACCGGGTTCCGCATGTCGGGAATGTGGCCCAAGAAGGCCGAGCGGCTGTCGAGGGCGTACCCCGTCGAGTGGGCGCGCAAGCTGCACTTCCCGGTCATGATCTACTTCGTGATCTTCATCGTGGCGCACGTCGCCCTGGTCATGCTCACCGGCTTCCTGCGCAACCTCAACCACATGTACGCCGCGCAGGACGCGGTCACCTGGACGGGGTTCGGGGTGTTCATCGCCTCGCTCGTGGTCATGGCGGTCGGCTGGGCCGCCGCCCGTCCGCTCGTCATCGCGCCGATCGCGCGCGTGTTCGGCAACGTCTCCGGACGCTGACGGCGCCCCCCGCATTCACGGCGAAGCCCCCACCTGCAGACACTCGCAGGTGGGGGCTTCGTTCGCGGGCGGTACCGCTCGAGGGGTCAGCGCGTGAAGCGCACCTCGGTCAACGTCTCGCCGAGGAACGGCTCGGTGTGCGTCGCACCGTCGAGGGTGAAGCCGTTGCGCGTGTAGAAGCGGTGCGCGCGGGGGTTGTCCTCGGCGACCCAGAGGTAGACCGGCGCGTCCTTCTCGACCGCAGCGTCGAACAGCTTCTGGCCGATGCCGGTGCCGTGGTACGCGTCGAGCAGGTAGATGAAGTACAGCTCGCGCAGGGCGGGAGCATCCTTGTCGCGGGCCGGTCCCGAGCCGACGAAGCCGACGATCTCGCCGTCGACGAGCGCAGCGCGCATCGTGAAGTCGGGTCCCTGCGAGGCCCAGTGCGTCCAGAGCTCGGCCATGCGGCGCGGCGAGATCTTCTCGAGCGCGGCCTTGCTGATGAGGTGGTCGTAGGTCTCGTGCCAGCACTGCGCGTGCACGCGACCGAGGGCTTCCGCGTCGACATCACGGACCGGGCGGACGATGACTTCAGGCTGGGCTTCGGCGCTCATGCGGTGACTCTACGCGCGGCATCCGCGATCTGGAAATCGGACGGATGCCCCGCCCGACACCCCTCTCGGCGATGGAGGATTCCGACAACGATGTGGGCAGATCGTGCGCCGAAGAATACGATCGATCCTCGTGAACGTGATCTGGCGCACCCTCCTCGTCATCCTCCGGGCCCGCACCCGCGTGCGCCGCGGCAAGGCGCTCGACCCGACGGCGGTGGCGAGCATCCGCCTGACGACCCTGCCGACCGACATCGACATCCTGCGGCACATGAACAACGGCCGCTACCTGTCGCTCTTCGACCTGGGGCGGTGGGACCTGCTCATCCGCACCGGCCTGTTCGACGCGATGAACGACCGCGGCTGGTACGCGGTCGTGTCGAGCGAGACCATCACCTTCCGCAAGTCGCTGCAGCTCTGGCAGCGGTTCGAGGTGCAGTCGCGGTTCATCGGGCACGACGACAAGGCGCTGTTCCTCGAACACCGGGCCGTGGTGAAGGGCGAGGTGTACGCGCGGGCGATCATCCGGGCGCGCATGCTGCGCCGCACCGGCGGTACCGTTCCGAACGAAGAGCTGTTCGCGGCCGTCGGCAAACCCGAGGGTGTGCCCGAGATCGACGCGTGGGTGCACGACTGGGCTGCGGCCTCTTCCCTGCCGCCCGTGCGGCAGCCCGCGCCCAGCATCTGGAACTGAGCCCGTCTGGCCTCTGTTTTCCCCTGGTGGTGCGGTATATCAATACGCCTCGCACAACTTCGGAGCGAGGCCTCGACACGCCGCGCCGCAGCGCCCTATCGTGGCGTGTCGGCGGGCGATATCCGAAGTCGTGCGCCACAGCGGAGACGCCCTGCTCCGGTCGATGCCCTGACAGACCGAACCCCAGAGCCGGAGCGTCGTCCGCCCGATGCCGTCTGGCGACGGCGAGGGGGGAGTGTCATGACCGAGTGGCTCAGTCGACCGGCGCGCGACGGCGGGTCCACGCGGGCGCAGGCGGAGACGCGGGTGCAGGCGGGGGAGCGGATGCCCGGTGGAGAACGAGTGCCCGCCGCGGGGCGGGTGGCCGGCCGCGAGCGGATGCCGTGGACGATGGTCCTCGCGCTCCTCATCTCCGCGGTTTCGGTGGGGGCGTGGGTCGCGGGCGGCCTGTTGGTGATCGTCGCTCCCCAACGAGCGCTGGTGACGGGCGGTGTTCTCCCGGTGTGGGTCGTCGGGGTCGCGGCGGGGGTGGTGGCCAATGCGGCGGTCGTCGTCGGCGGCATCCGTCGGAGGGCGTGGACGCGATGGATCGTCACGATGCAGGCGCTCGTGATGATCGTGCTGCTCTCGGCTGCGGAGCAGGGAGGCTGGGCCGTCGCCGGCACTCTGCTGCTCGCGGTCCAGTGCGTGCTCATCACCATGCCGTCGGCCAACGACTGGTTCGCCCCGCGGCTCCCCCCGCGCACAACTTCGGAACCCGCCCCGCGCACAACTTCGGAGCGCGCCCCGGGACACCCCGGTTGAGGCATCCGTCCCCCGGCGCGGCGCGCCGTGACTCCGAAGTTGTGCGGGCGGGAGGGGTGCGTGGCGCGCCGCGACTCCGAAGTTGTGCGGGCGGGAGGGGGCAATCGGGTGCGGGCCCAGAGCGCGGGGGGACGGGCGTGGCGCGCCGACGGGGCCGCGCGGGGGCGCGGTCCTAGGGTGAGAGGCATGGCAGAGTCGTCGTCTCCCGCTCCGGATGCCGCGGCATCCGCCCCCCTCGCCGACCGGGCCGTCGAGCTCGCGCGCCGCTGGGTGATCGAGGCGGCGGCGGCCGAGGTCGACCCCGCGGCAGCGCGGCTCGCCGGAGTGCTGCGCGACGAGAACGGCCTGCCCTTCACCCTCGGATTCGTCGACGGCGTGATGCGCCCCGAGAGCCTCGGTGCCGCGGCATCCCGCCTGCATCGCCTCGCCCCGATCGTGCCCGACTTCCTGCCCTGGTACCTGAAGGGCGCGGTCAAGCTCGGCGGCGGTATCGCCCCGGTGCTGCCCGCCCCCACGGTGCCCATCGCACGCCGCGTGCTGCGCGAGATGGTGGGGCACCTCGTCATCGACGCCCGCCCCGCGAAGCTCGGGCCGGCGATCGAGCGCATCCGCGAGTCGGGCGCGCGGCTCAACCTGAACCTGCTCGGCGAGGCGGTTCTCGGTGAGGCCGAGGCGCGGCGCCGGCTCGACGGCATCCACGACCTCATCCGCCGCCCCGACGTCGACTACGTGTCGGTGAAGGTGTCGGCCGTGGTCAGCCACATCTCGATGTGGGCGTTCGACGCGGTCGTCGATCGGGTCGTCGAGCGGCTGCTGCCGCTCTACCTCACGGCGGCGGACAACGGCACCTTCATCAACCTCGACATGGAGGAGTACCGCGACCTCGACCTGACGATCGCGGTGTTCACGCGCATCCTCGAAGATCCGCGCCTGGCCGCACTCCACGCCGGCATCGTGCTGCAGGCGTATCTGCCCGACGCCCTGCCTGCGCTGCAGGAGCTCACGGCGTGGTCGCGCGACCGGGTCGCCCACGGGGGCGCGCCCATCAAGGTGCGTCTCGTGAAGGGCGCGAACCTCGCCATGGAGCGCGTCGAGGCGACGATGCACGGCTGGACCCCCGCGACCTACGACACGAAGCTCGACACCGACGCCAACTACCTGCGCTGCCTCGACTGGGCGCTGCGGCCGGAGAACACGGACGCCGTACGCCTCGGCGTCGCGGGGCACAACCTGTTCGGCATCGCCTACGCCTGGCTGCTCGCGGGTGAGCGCGGGGTGCGCGAGCACGTCGAATTCGAGATGCTGCTCGGCATGGCGCAGGGGCAGGTGCAGGCGGTCTCGAGTGAGGTCGGCCCTGTTCTGCTGTACGTCCCGGTCGTCGCGCCCGCCGAGTTCGACGTGGCGATCAGCTACCTCGTGCGTCGGCTCGAGGAGAACGCGTCGAGCGACAACTTCCTCTCGGCCGCGTTCCGGTTGGGGGAGGACGAGACGCTGTTCGTGCGCGAGCAGGACCGTTTCCTCGACGCCCTGGAGCGCTCGACCGACCCGAACCTCGCGACCGGACCGCGGCGCGCGCAGGACCGTTCGGCGCCCGCTCACGAGTCGGTCCGTCCTCTGCCCGCCGCGCCGCTGCCGGAAGCCGACCTCACCAAAGCGGTGCTGGGCATCTCGCGAAGCTCCGACGAGGCATCCGGCTTCGACGGCGAGGCGTTCCTCGAGACCGCGGTGTACTCCTCGCGTGAGGTCGTGGACCCGGCGGGCGGTGCCCCGGGGTTCGTCAACACGGCCGACAGCGACCCCGCCCTGCCCGCGAATCGCGAGTGGGCGGCCGGCATCCGTGCGCGCATCGCGGGGTCGACCGCCGGTGACGACGTGCTCGCCGCGGCGCGGATCGACGAGGCGGATGCCCTCGACCGCGTCGTCGTCGGAGTCGGTGCCGCGGCATCGGGGTGGGGCACGCGCCCCGCGGTCGATCGGTCGGAGGTGCTCATGCGGGTCGCCGCCGCGTTGGAGGCGTCGCGCGGCGAGCTGATCGAGGTCGCCGCATCCGAGACCGGCAAGGTGCTCGCCGAGGCCGACGTCGAGGTGAGCGAGGCCGTCGACTTCGCGCGCTACTACGCGGCGAAGGCCCGCGAGCTCGACGCGATCGCGGGGGCGTCGTTCGTGCCGGCATCCGTCACCGTGGTCGCCCCGCCGTGGAACTTCCCGCTCGCCATCCCGGCCGGCGGCGTGCTGGCTGCGCTCGCCGCGGGATCGGGTGTCGTGTTCAAGCCGGCCCCGCAGGCGCGCCGGTGCGCGGCCGTGATCGCCGACATTCTCTGGCGGGCCGGTGTACCGCGAGATGTGCTCGCCCTCGTCGACATCGACGAAGGCGACCTCGGGCAGCGGCTCCTCACCCATGACGCCGTCGACCGGGTCATCCTCACCGGCTCGTGGGACACGGCGGCTCTGTTCCGATCGTGGCGCCCCGACCTGCCGCTGCTCGCTGAGACGAGCGGCAAGAACGCGATCGTCATCATGCCCTCGGCCGACCTCGACCTCGCCGTCGCCGACCTCGTGAAGAGCGCGTTCGGTCACGCGGGGCAGAAGTGCTCGGCGGCGTCGCTCGCGATCGTCGTCGGATCCGTCGGGCGGTCGCAGCGGTTCGCGCGACAGCTGGCGGATGCGGTGCGCTCGCTGCACGTCGGCTTCCCCACCGACCCGCTCGCCGAGGTCGGGCCGGTGATCGAGAAGCCGCAGGGGAAGCTGGCCTGGGCGCTCACCGAGCTGGAGGGCGACGAGAAGTGGCTCGTCGAGCCGGCGCTGTCGCCCGACGACGACGGCAGCGGGCGGCTGTGGCGCCCGGGCGTGCGCGTGGGGGTGCGTGCGGGGTCGCGGTACCACCTCGAGGAGTTCTTCGGCCCCGTGCTCGGGGTCATGTACGCACCGTCGCTCGACGCGGCGATCGAGATGCAGAACGCGGTCGATTACGGGCTGACCGCCGGGTTGCACACCCAGGACCCCGACGACCTCGCGGTGTGGCTCGACCGCGTGCAGGCCGGCAATCTCTACGTCAACCGCGGCATCACCGGAGCGATCGTGCAGCGGCAGCCGTTCGGCGGGTGGAAGCGCTCGTCGGTGGGCGCGGGGGCGAAGGCCGGCGGCCCGAACTATCTGCTGGGGCTGGGGTCGTGGCGGTCGCTTCCCGGGTCGACCCCGTCGAGCACCCTGCACCTGCGCGGGCTCGACTCGCGCATCACCGCGCTGATCGAGTCGGCGCAGCCGTCGCTCGGCTTCGAGGCGTTCGAGTGGCTGCGCAAGTCGGCGCTCTCGGATGCCCTCGCCTGGGACCGCGAGTTCGGCCAGGTGCGCGACGTGTCGCGGTTGGGCGTGGAGCGCAATCTGTTCCGCTACCGGCCGGTGACGGTCGAGCTGCGGGCGACGGCGGATGCTCCGCTGCAGGAGGTGCTGCGCACGGTGCTCGCCGCCGTGCGGGCCGGGGCGCGCTTCGTCCTCTCGCTGCCGACCGGGCTGCCGGCCGCGGTGCGGCACTCGCTCGGTGATCTCGACGCGGCGGTGTTCGTGGAGACGGATGAGGAGTGGTTGACGCGCGTGCGTGGGCGCGACGTCGGGGTCGAGGGGTCGGAGGTGCCTGCGACGCGGGCCTCGCGCATCCGTCTGATCGGATCGCGGCCCGCGGTCGCGGCGGCGCACGAGGCGCTCGCCCGTGCGGTCGACGGCGACCCCGACCTCGCGGTCTACGACGGCGAGGTGACCTCGGCCGGCCGCATCGAACTGCTGCCGTTCGTGCACGAGCAGGCGATCTCGATCACCGCCCACCGCTTCGGCAATCCCGATCCGGTGTTCGCCGACGTCATCTGAGGGTGCGCGGCCCGCCCCGCGAGATCTCGCAGATCTGCAAGATCTCGCAGGGGATCGACGGATGCGGTGCGCGAAAGTGCAGATCTGCGAAGGTGTGCGGGCGATGCATCCGCGGCATGTAAATAATTCTTGACACTCCGATCTGCCCGGCCGTACCCTCATGTCAAGAATCCTTTACATGGAGGTGCGTGGTGGTCTACGAAGAGCGCAATGCGTGGGCGGGGCTCATCGTCAGCGTGATCGTCATCCCCGCGTACGTCGTGCTCGTGCTGCAGCAGGCCGCATCCCGGCCGATCGAGAGCGTCGACTGGTTCCCGCTCATGCTGTGGAGCATCGGGCTCGGCATCGTGGCCACGATCATCCTCAGCATCCTGTGGGGGCTGATCGCCCACCGGCGCGACCCCGAGAACACGGGCCGCAGCGACATCCGCGACCGCGACATCAGCCGCATGGGCAGCCGTGTCCAGCAGGCGTTCGTCGTGATCGCGGGACTCGGAGTGATCGTCCTCTGCGCCCTCGGCGCCGACGTCTTCTGGATCGCGAACACCATGTTCGCCGGCTTCGCGGTCTCGGCCGTCGTCGGCGGCGTCGCCCGGGTCATCGCCTACCGCCGGGGACTCGTGTGATGGTCAAGCCCACGCTCGTGTCGAACAGCATCCGCACGCACCGCGAGGCCGCCGGCCTCACGCAGGCCGAGCTCGCCCGCACGATCGGCGTCACCCGGCAGACCCTCATCGCGATCGAGCAGCAGAAGTACTCGCCCACGCTCGAGCTCGCCTTCCAGATCTCCCGCGCGTTCGGTGTGGGACTCGACGACGTGTTCCAGTACCCGGAGGCCTGACATGAGCGAGACCCTGCCGACGACCATGCGCGCGTGGCGACGGAAGACGTACGGTCCGGCCGAAGGAGTGCAGGAAGAGCGGATGCCCGTGCCGACCCCCGGCCCCGGCGAGGTGCTCCTGCGCATCGAGGCGACGGCTCTGAACGCCGGCGACGTGCGGCTGATGCTCGGCGACCCGCTTCTCGTGCGACCGGTGTTCGGTCTCACCCGGCCGAAGCAGCCCATCCGCGGGATGGACGTGGCGGGCGTCGTGGTTGCGGCGGGGGAGGGGGTGACGGATGCCCCGCTCGGCGCATCCGTCGTCGTCGAGCTGCCGGGCGGGGGAGGGTTGGCCGAGTATGCGGTCGCTCCCGCCGATCGCATCGTCGTCCGTCCTGACTCGGTCGGAGCGGCAGCGGCCGCGTGCATCCCGATCGCCGGGGGCACCGCGTGGCAGGCGCTCGACGCCGCGGGCATCCGCTCGGGCGGTGCGGAGGCGCCGGGAAGACGGGTGCTGGTGCTCGGCGCATCCGGGGGTGTGGGCACGTTCGCCGTGCAGCTCGCGGCGATGCGCAGCACCGAGGTGTGGGCGACGTGCGGGGCGCGCAACGGCGCGCTCGTCGAAGAGCTCGGCGCGGTACGGGTGCTCGACCACCGCAGCTCGCCGCTCTCGGAACTCCCCGAGGGGCACTTCGATGCGGTGATCGATGTCGCCGGCGGCGTGCCGATCCGTGTGCTGCAGCGGCTCGTGCGCGACGGCGGTCGCGTCGTGCTGGTGACCGGGAACGGCGGGTACGTGCTCGGACCGCTCCCACGGATGATCGCCGCGGCGGTGCTCTCGATCGGGTCGAAGCGGCCGGTGCGTCCGATCGCGGCGACGCCGAAGCCGGAGATCGTGCGCGAGCTGCTCGCCCTCTTCGAGGCGCGAGCGCTGCAACCCGTGATCGAGCGCGCGTACCCGTTCGCCGAGGCATCCGCTGCCCTCGCCCACGTCGCCGCCGGCCACACCGTCGGCAAGGTCGTCGTCGCCGCCCCCTGACCCGGCCTCGCCCCTCGCCTCGCCCCCTCCCCCTCGCTGCTCCCGTCTCATTTTCTGTCGCTCGCGGGCCGCCGGAGCGACAGAAAGTGCGACGGGAAGCGGAGGGGGAGGACGGGCGATCGATACGAGACGCGAATCAGCGGGGGAACCCGGCGCTCTGGCGTCGCGCGACCCGCGGGTGGCACAATGGACGCGGCGTGCCCGAGTCGCATCTTCCCCGCCACCTCCCGCGAGAGGAGCAGGTCGAAGGACCGCCGGGCCCCTGGACAGCGTCCGCCGCACCCGTTCATTCGAGGAGCATCCATGTCGACGCCTGAAGCCGCCGTCACGTCCGCCCCCGCGCGCACCGCGCACCACCGCCGCTACCTGATGTGCCGCCCCGAGCACTTCACGGTCAACTACTCCATCAATCCGTGGATGGAGCCGAGCCGCCCGACCGACACCGCCAACGCGGTCGCGCAGTGGCAGAAGCTGTACGACCTGTACCTCGAGCTGGGCCACGAGGTCGAGCTCATTGAGCCGCTCGCCGGCTACCCCGACATGGTCTACACGGCCAACGGCGGATTCCTCATCGACGGTCGCGCCTACGTGCCCGAGTTCCGCTTCGTCGAGCGTCAGGGCGAAGCCCCCGCGTTCGCCGACTGGTTCCGTGCGAACGGCTACGACACCGTCATGCCGCAGGAGGTCAACGAGGGAGAGGGCGACTTCCTGCTCGTCGGCGATGTGATCCTCGCCGGCACCGGGTTCCGCTCGACCGGTGACAGCCACCGCGAGGTGGGCGAGGTCTTCGGGCGCGAGGTCGTCTCGCTCAACCTCACCGACCCGCGTTTCTACCACCTCGACACGGCCATCGCGGTGCTCGACCCGGTGCAGGGCGTCGAGAACGGCGGCCCCGAGCGCGCCAACATCGCGTACCTGCCGGGCGCGTTCGACGACGAGAGCCGTGCGATCCTCGAGGAGCGCTTCCCCGACGCGATCCTCGTGTCCGACGAGGACGGCGCCGTGTTCGGCCTCAACTCGGCCAGCGACGGCTACAACGTCATCATCTCGCCGCGCGCGAAGGGCTTCGAGAAGCAGCTTCGTGAGCGCGGCTACAACCCGATCACCGTCGACCTCTCCGAGCTGCTGCTCGGCGGCGGCGGCATCAAGTGCTGCACGCTCGAGCTGCGGGGTGCGAAGTGACGGCGGTGGATGCCGTGACCGGCGCCGAGGGAGTCGACGGCGTCGCGGGCCTCGAGCCCGTCGACGAGAAGCAGGCGCACGCCGAACCGCACGTCGCGCACAACTACCACCCGCTGCCCGTGATGATCGCCCGCGGTGAGGGCGCCTGGGTCACCGATGTCGAGGGCAAGCGCTACCTCGACCTACTCGCGGCGTACTCGGCCGTGAACTTCGGGCACCGGCATCCGGCTCTCGTGGCCGCGCTCACCGAGCAGCTCGGCCGGGTGACGCTCGTCAGCCGCGCGTTCATGAGCGACCGCATGGAGCCGTTCGCCGCCGCCCTGGCGCAGCTCGCCGGTAAAGACCTGGTGCTGCCGATGAACACCGGCGCCGAGGCGGTCGAGACGGGCATCAAGGTCGCTCGCGCCTGGGGATACCGCGTGAAGGGCATCGCCGAGGGCCGCGCGCGCATCGTCGTCGCGGCGGGCAACTTCCACGGCCGCACGACGACGATCGTCAGCTTCAGCGACGACGACCAGGCGCGCGACGGCTTCGGCCCGTACACGCCCGGTTTCGACGTGGTGCCGTACGGAGATGCGGATGCCATCGCCGCAGCGATCACCGACGACACCGCCGCGGTGCTCGTCGAGCCCATCCAGGGCGAGGCCGGGGTCATCATCCCGCCGGAGGGTTATCTGCGGCGCATCCGCGAGATCTGCGACGAGAAGAACGTGCTGTTCGTCGCCGACGAGATCCAGGCGGGTCTCGGCCGCGTGGGCGAGACGTTCGCCTGCGACCGCGAGGGCGTCGTGCCCGACCTCTACCTGCTCGGCAAGGCCCTCGGCGGCGGCGTGCTGCCCGTCTCGGCCGTCGTCGGCAACGAGGACGTGCTGGGCGTCATCCGCCCCGGCGAGCACGGGTCGACGTTCGGCGGCAACCCGCTCGCTTCGGCGGTGGGTCTGCGGGTCGTCGAGATGCTGCAGACGGGCGAGTTCCAGGAGCGCGCCCGCGCTCTCGGCGCCCACCTCGCCGAGAAGCTCGAGCCGCTCATCGGCCACGGCGTGACCGAGGTGCGGATCGCCGGCCTGTGGGCGGGTGTCGACATCGACCCCGCGAAGGGCACCGGCCGCGAGATCGCCGAGAAGCTCCTCGACCGCGGCGTGCTCGTGAAGGACACCCACGGCCAGACCATCCGCATCGCTCCGCCGCTCGTGATCCGGGCGACCGAGCTCGACTGGGCGGTCGAGCAGCTGAAGGTCGTGCTGGGCGTATAGCGCCACGGCATCCGATCCCCCTCCGTCCGCTCGCTAGGCTGGCGGCGGAGGGGGAGTCATGGCATATCAGAATCCGGAATCGGTGGCGGCCGGGGCGCCGCCCTGGCAGCTGCCCCAGCCGCAGCCGAAGGCGCGCCCTGCGGGGATCCAAGGGTTCGTCTGGGCGGTCTGGCCCTGGATGAACTGGATCCTGCCGACGTTCTTCGTGCTGCACGGCTTCCTCGGCGTCGGCGGATGGGGCACGCTCCTGCTGCTCTTCTCCTCGCCGATCTTCATCCCCGCCGCCGGCCTGCTCGGAGCCCTGCCGCGCTTCCTCCTCCGCAAGCGCGGCTATACGACGACACCCGCCCCGATCGTGTCGCTGTTGTTCGTCAACTGGTGGGGGTGGGTCGCCCTCACGCTCACCATGCAGGATGCCGGAGACTCCGGCCCCCTCATGTCACTGCTGCGCAGCATGCTCACCGTGCCGCTGTCGGTCGACTACGAGCAGGGGCTGTACGTCGTCGCGATCTGCGTCGCGATCGCGGCCTGGCTCGCCGTGCTCGTCATCGCGATCGTGCTGCCCCGGGTGACCGCCGCTGCCCCGCCTGCCGAGCCGGCGATGGTCGCCGGACGTCGCGACGAGCGGCCGTGGGTCGTCGTCGCCTGGATCAGCGCGTTCCTCGTTCCCGCCCTGCTCGTGACGGCGGTGGTCGTGGGCGTCGAGGTCACGGCGGCCCAGCCGGATGCCTCGGGCGACACGGTCGCCGAGGTGGAGGCCATGCCGATTGCCGCGCAGGCCGACCGTGCGCTCGAGAACTACGAGCGCACGCAGCAGCGGCTGTCGGAGGTGCGGCAGCTGATCGCCGAGGACGGCTGGCGGCTGCGCGCCGAGGACGGCGAGTGGGTCGGCTCCGTGGGGTTCGGCACGCGCCCGTGGGAGTGCCGGCAAGCCGACGTCGAGTGCTACACCTTCCAGGTGCGGTTCTCGCTCGACCAGGCTCCGGCCGACTTCGACCGCGACCGGTTCGACGACGCGCTGCGCGACGCGGGGTGGATGCCGCCCGAGTACGGCGACGGATGGACGGATGCCGAGGGCTACCGCCTGCGGGTGACCGTGTACCCCGCGAACAACCGCCTGTCGATCGAACTTGAGAGTCCCCAGTGGTGGGGTGACACCTACGAGCTGGGGAACGAGATGGGCAGAATCGATGAGGAGAGCCTCGGGCTCGGTCGGACCTACCGTTACGACGAGTGGCCGCCGCTGGGCTGAGTCTGCTGCTGGCCTGAGGCCGCTCGTGCGAAACACCCCCTGCGTCATGTGCGAGAAGGGGATCACTCGCCGGCGAGGAGGTGTTCGCGCGCCGCTGGGGACGGCGCTCGCCCGGTAGCTGGGGACTACGCGGGCGGGTCTTCCGGGTCGAGGGTCTTCAGCATGTCCTCTTCGGCCGGGTTGTCGGCGTCGAGCTGCGCCGCGGTGGTCGCGTCGCCCCCGAGGTCGGCTTCACGGTCGGGGCCGGCGTCGCCCTGGATGGCACCGCGCGGCGAGTCGCCGTGCGAGCTGTCACCCTGGATCGCGCCGCCCTGCGCTGCGCCCTGGTTGCCGTTGTCGTCGGTGTGGTCTTCGTCGGCGTCGCCCTGGATCGGTCCGCGCGGCGAGTCGCCGTGCGAGCTGTCGCCCTGGATCGCGCCGCCCTGGCCGCTCGTGCCGGGCACGCCGGCGCTTTCGGCGCCCTCGGCCGGGTCCTGCGGGTGCGGAGTGCTGTTGTCGTCCATGCGCGAGAAAATACGCCCGCGCTCTCCCTCCGGTCACCCCGTTGACATCCGCCGCCGCGCCCCCTACTCCCCGCACGCCCCTCCCCGCCCGCCCCGCCCGCCCCTAGTCCCCGCCCCGCCCCGCCCGCCACACCGCGGTGCGGGATCGATATGTCAGGCCCAGGGGCCCGGGAACCCGACATATTGATCCCGCATGGGAGGGAGGGAGGGAGGGAGGGGACGGGGGAGGAGGGAGCCGGGACGAGGGTCAGGGGGTGTCGCGGCGGGGGAGGCGGATGGGGGTGGTGATGGCGGCCTCGTCGCTGAACTCCGCCGGGCTGCGCTCGTCGATCACGCTCACCGGACGCGTCTCGTCGAGGGTCAGGGCGAACCGTCGCCGCTCGTCGCGGTGCACGCGACCGGACGTGAGCATCCAGACGGCGCCGATCGCACAGGCGATGAGCCCCGCCGCGCCGCCCAGCATGATCGCGGCGCGTGGGCCGAAGGCATCCGCCACCCATCCGGCGATCGGAGCGCCCACCGGGGTCGACCCCATGATCACGGCCATGTACAGCGCGAGCACACGCCCGCGCAGGGCGGGGTCGGTGGTGATCTGCACGTAGCCGTTCGCGGTGGTGAGCAGCGTCACCGTCATGAATCCGATGAGCACGAGGGTGACGCCGTAGAGCGCGTACGACGGCATCGCCGACGACAGGAAGGCGGCGACGCCGAAGCCCCCGGCCGCGAAGACGACGACTCGCACGCGTGCCCGGTCGCGCCGCGCAGCGAGCAGCGCGCCGGCGAGCGATCCGATGGCGAGGATCGACGACAGCACACCGTATCCGTCGGCTCCCGCCCCGAACTCGATCGCCATCGTCGACGCGAAGATCGGGAAATTCATGCCGAACGCCCCGATGAGGAACACCGTCACGAACACCACGCGCAGGTCGCTGCGGCCCCACACGTATCGGAACCCGGCGGCGAGACCGCCGCGGCCGCGATGTTTCGGGCGCTTCGCAAGCAGCTGCGCATGAAGCAGGAAGAGCGCCACGATCATCGCCAGGAACGTCGCGGCGTTCACGATGAACACCCACCCCGACCCGATCGCGACGATGAGCAGGCCGCCGACGGCGGGACCGATCATGCGGGCGAGGTTGAACGACGCTGAGTTGAGCGCGACGGCGTTCGACGTGTCGGATGCCGACACCATGTCGGACACGAACGCCTGCCGCGCGGGGGCGTCGAACGCGTTCACCACGCCGAACGCGGCGGCGAAGCAGAGCATGAGGGGGAGGGTCATGACGCCGGAGAGCAGCAGTGTGCCCACCGCGACGGCGAGCAGCAGCAGCGCCCCCTGCGTCGCGAACAGGATGCGGCGTCGGTCGAACCGGTCGGCGACGTAGCCCGTGAGGCTGACGAGCACGAGCGGCGGGCCGAACTGCAGGGCCATCGTGACGCCCATCGCGGTGGCGTCGTTATCGGTGAGCTCGGTGAGCACGACCCAGTCCTGCGCGGTCGCCTGCATCCAGCCGCCCACGTTCGACACGAGCGCACCGGCGAACCAGATGCGGTAGTTGATGTTCGCGAAGGAACGGAACATCGAGCTCATCGGTCGGTCACCCGCCTCATCAGCTCGCTCGCCGCCCGCAGTGTCGAAAGCTCGTCGGCGGTGAAGTCGAGTTCGGCGAGCATGTCGGCCAGCAGCACGTCGCGGCGGCGGATTGTCTCGACGACGACCTCGGCCCCGGCATCCGTGATCTCGACCTGCACGCGCCGGCGGTCGTCGGCGTCGGGAGTGCGGCTGACGTATCCCTGCTCTTCCAGGCCGTTGATCATGTTCGTCATCGACGGCGCGGTCACGCGCTCGCGTTCGGCGAGGGTCGAGATCGTGCGGCGGCCGTGCATGCGCAGGTCGGCGAGAACGGCGAGCTGCGCGTCGCTCATGGCGTCGGCGGCGCGGGCGCAGCGCAGTCGACGGGCGAGTCGGAACGTCGCCAGCCGCAGGTCGGTCGCGGTGAGCTGCAGGGAGTCGTCGGATGCCGTCATCGTTTAGTTAGTCTATCTAAGTAATCGGGTCGGCGGGCTGGACGGGCAGAATGAACGGATGACCCGAACCCCCGTTCTCGAGATCGCCGTGCAGGATGCCGCCGGCGTGCGCATCGCCGGAGAGGTCGGCGCGGCCCGCGTCGAGCTGACCGCGGCCCTCGCCCTCGGCGGGCTCACCCCGTCACCCGCGACGCTGGAGCTCTCGATCGACGAGGCCCGGGGCTGCGGCGTCGAGGTGCACGTGCTCATCCGGCCGCGACCGGGCGGCTTCCACTACACCGGCGACGAGCTCGCCGTGGCCGAGCGCGACGTGCGCCGGGCGATCGAGGCCGGCGCGCACGGCGTGGTGGTGGGCGCCCTCGGCGCCGACGGGCGGCTCGACGCCGACGCCGTGGCACGGCTGCGCGACGCGGCGGGCGGAGCATCCGTCACCCTGCATCGCGCGATCGACATGACCCCCGACCTGCTCGTCACCCTCGCCGCCGCGCACGACCTCGGGCTGCGTCGGGTGCTCACCTCGGGCGGAGCATCCGCCGCGATCGACGGCCTCGGCACCCTGCGGGCGCTCGTCGACGCGGCCGACGGGGCGATCGAGGTCATGGCCGGCAGCGGAGTGGATGCCGCGAGCGCCGTCGCCCTCGCCGGCACCGGCGTCGACGCCCTACACTTCTCGGCCAAGCGCACAGTCCTGGCCGACGGCGGCGTGCGGCTGGGATCGGCCTCCGACGGGGTGGGCGGGCACGAGGTCACTGACCGCGACGCCGCGTTCGCCGTGCGCACCGCGCTGGGTCTGTGAGCGGGCGCGGGCGGGGCCCGATCGGCGGACCGCGCGAATCGGTAGGCTTCCAGGCGTGACGGAGACCCGCGAGTTCACGGATGCCCACGGCATCGCCATCGTCTACGACGTGCACCCCGCCTCGGGCGAGCCGCGCGGTGTGGTGCAGCTGCTGCACGGTGTCGGCGAGCACGCCGGGCGTTACGGCGCGCTGATCGCCGCGCTCACCGACGCCGGGTTCCACGTCTACGCCGACGATCATCGCGGGCACGGGCGCACCGGCATCCGTCAGCACGGCGGACCCGAGAAGCTCGGACGCCTGGGTGTCGGCGGGCTGCGCGCCGCGAAGGAGGCGATCTGGCAGCTCACCGGCATCATCCATGACGAGAATCCCGCGCTGCCTCTCGTGCTGCTCGGACACTCGTGGGGGTCGTTCCTCGCGCAGATTCTGGTGAACGAGCATCCAGAGGCTTACGATGCGGTGATCCTGTCTGGTTCGGCGCTGCGCACGCCGCGGTCACTCAACCCTGCGCCGCTGAACAAGCGGTGGGCCGCCGATGATGCGACCGGCTACGAGTGGCTGAGCCGCGACCCCGAGATCTGGGCGGCCTTCGAGGCCGACCCGCTCACGACGGGGGTGCCGTTGCTGAAGCTCTTCGGACTGCTCGACGCCGCGCGCCTCTACGGCCTCCCGCGTGCCGACCTCGGCCACGACATCCCGGTGCTGCTGCTGGTCGGCCGCGACGACCCGGTGGGCGGGCCGCGCAGCGTGCACCGTCTTGCCGACGCGTATCGTCGACGCTCGGGTCTGACCGACGTCACGACGCTGGTGTACCCCGACGCCCGCCACGAGATCTTCGCCGAGCTGCAGCAGGCCGAGGTGCGCGCCGACACGCTCGCCTGGCTCGA
Source organism: uncultured Microbacterium sp. (assembly GCF_963528945.1). Taxonomy (GTDB): domain Bacteria; phylum Actinomycetota; class Actinomycetes; order Actinomycetales; family Microbacteriaceae; genus Microbacterium. The sequence goes on along the minus strand of NZ_CAURWX010000003.1, from coordinate 176,816 downwards.
CACCCGCTTCCCCCGCCCCTGACCCCGGTTCTCACCCCCACCCCCACCCCCACCGCCCCACCGCGATGCGGGATCGATATGGCAGGTTCAGGGGCCCGGGAGCGTGCCATATCGATCCCGCACCGGGGGGCGAACAGAGGGGGCGGGTCGTAGGCTGGGTGGGTGCACGGAGAATACAAGGTTCCTGGTGGGAAGCTCGTCGTCGTCGACCTCGAGGTCGAGAACGGCGCAATCGCGCAGTTCCGTCTGGCGGGAGACTTCTTCCTCGAACCCGACTCGGCACTCGACGACATCAACGCGGCCGTGAACGGCCTGCCCGTCGAATCGGATGCCTCGACCATCAGCGCGGCCGTGCGATCGGCGTTGCCCGAGGGTGCCCAGCTGCTCGGCTTCACGCCGGAGTCGGTCGGCACGGCGGTGCGCCGGGCGCTCGTCACGGCGCCGGGGTGGCGCGACTTCGACTGGGAGGTCATCCACGACAAGGCCGTGTCGCCGCAGATGAACCTGGCGCTCGACGAGGTGCTCACCTCGCGAGTGGGCGAGGGGCGCCGCCGCCCGACGCTGCGCATCTGGGAGTGGGATGCCTCGGCCGTCGTCATCGGCTCGTTCCAGTCGTATCGCAACGAGGTCGACCCGGAAGGTGCCGCACGTCACGGCTTCGAGGTCGTGCGCCGCATCTCGGGCGGTGGCGCGATGCTCATCCCGCAGGGACAGATCATCACCTACTCGCTGTACGTGCCCGCGTCGCTCGTCGCCGGCATGACGTTCGCCGACTCGTACGCGTTCCTCGACGACTGGGTGCTGCAGGCGCTGCGGTCGCTCGGGATCGACGCGACCTACCGTCCGCTCAACGACATCGCGAGCCCGACCGGCAAGATCGGCGGTGCCGCGCAGAAGCGCCTCGCCAACGGCGGCGTACTGCACCACGCCTCGCTGTCGTACGACATCGACGGTCAGGTGATGACCGAGGTGCTGCGCATCGGGCGCGAGAAGCTGAGCGACAAGGGCACGACGTCGGCCGCGAAGCGCGTCGATCCGCTACGCAGCCAGACCGGGCTCAGCCGCGAGGAGATCATCGACCGGTTCATCGCGACGTTCCGCTCGCTGACCGGAGCGGAAGACAGCACGGTGTCGCCCGACGAGCTCGCCGACGCCGAAGCGCTCATCGAGTCGAAGTTCGCGACGGACGCGTGGCTGCACCGCGTTCCGTGACGCGCGACGAGCCCGCAGACGCGCCAGAAGTCGAAGAGCGGGGCGCGCCGGTTGCGCCGGACGCCTCGGTCGCGCCGGGTGCCTCGGTCGCGCCGGATGCCTCGGTCGCGCCGGCTGTCGCGATCGTCCCGGACGTGTCGGTCGCGCCGGTGCGCCGGGGGTCGGTCTCGATCGTCGAGGGCGACAACCTCGCGGCGGCGCGCGCCCTGCCCGATGCCTCGTTCACGCTGGTCTACCTCGATCCGCCGTTCAACACGGGTCGCACCCGCGAGCGCCAGATCGTCACCGCCCGCCGGGCGACACCAGCTCAGGACGCATCCGACGCTGAGGGGGAATCCGGGCAGGATGCGGCCGCCGTGGACGCGTCGGTCCTGAGTTCCGGTGGGACCGCCGCCGAGGTGGCCCACGGAATCCCGGCCGAACCCGTCGCGGAGACGCCGACGGCCGAGGTGCGTCACGGGTTCCACGGGCACCGGTACGAGCGCGTGCGCGGCATGCTGCGCACCTACGACGACCGCTTCGACGACTACGGCGACTTCCTCATGCCACGGTTGGAGGAGGCCTGGCGCCTGCTCGCCGACGACGGCACGCTCTACCTGCACCTCGACTACCGCGAGGCGCACTATGCGAAGGTCATGCTCGACGCGGTGTTCGGGCGCGACTCGTTCCTCAACGAGCTCATCTGGGCGTACGACTACGGCGCCAAGTCGCGCCGACGCTGGCCCACCAAGCACGACACGATCCTCGTGTACGTGAAGAATCCCCGCACGTATTTCTTCGACTCCGACGAGGTCGACCGTGAGCCCTACATGGCGCCCGGGCTGGTGACGCCCGAGAAGGCGGCGCGCGGCAAGCTCCCCACCGACGTGTGGTGGCACACGATCGTGCCGACGACCGGGCGCGAGAAGACCGGGTACCCGACGCAGAAGCCCGAGGGCATCCTGCGGCGGATCATCCGTGCGTCGAGCCGGCCCGGTGACCGGGTGCTCGACCTCTTCGCCGGCAGCGGCACCACCGGAGCGGTCGCCTCGGCGCTCGGCCGCGACAGCGTGCTCGTCGACGACAACCCCGAGGCCGTCCGGGTGATGCGAGAGCGGATGCCCCACGCCCAGGTCACCCGTCTCGACTGAGCATCCCCCGCCGCGGGCGGGAGAAGATCTCCGTCACCGGCGCCCTACGAGTCGAAGCCCATCCCCAGGGCATCGAGCGTCTTGAGGAACAGGTTGCGGCGCCCGCCGTGGTGGTCGGCGCGGTCCATCGCGGTGCGCACGAGGTTGATGCCGATCGAGGCCGCGGGCTCCGGCGGGAACGGCACGGGGCGCTCCCGCACCATCGCGAGCTCCGTGCGTTCGGTGGGTCGACCGGCGAGCTGGTCGAGCATCACGTCGGCGGCGAACCGGGCCGCCCCCACACCCAGGCCGGTGAACCCGGAGGCGTACGCCACCCGGCCGCGCCGAGCAGTGCCGAAGAAGGCGCAGAAACGGCTCGACGAGTCGATCGCGCCGGCCCATCGATGCGTGAAGCGCAGACCTTCGAGCTGCGGGAACGTCGTGAAGAAGTGCGAGGCGAGCCGGCGGTGGCTCTCCATCCGGTCCTCGTACCGGGGGCGCACCTTCCCGCCGAAGTGGTAGACGGCGTCGTAGCCGCCGAACAGGATGCGGTCGTCGTCGGTGAGCCGGTAGTAGTGGAACTGGTTGGCGCTGTCGGCGAGGCCCTGCCGGCGCGACCAGCCGATCGAGGCGAGCTGTTCGGCGCTGAGCGGCTCGGTCATGAGCACGTAGTCGTAGACCGGGACGGTCATGAGGCGGTTGCGCCGCAGCAGCGAGGGGAAGACGTTGGTGGCGAGGGCGACGGCATCCGCCACCACCCGGCCCTGTTTCGTGACGACCGTGACCGGACCCGACCCGTCACCCTCGAGACCGGTCACGAGGGTGTGCTCGTGGATCTCGACGCCCGACTCCGCGGCGACGCGCGCGAGCTCGAGTCCGAGCTTCGCGGGGTGTACGAGGGCGGTGTCGTCGCGGTCCCAGGCCCCGGCGAGGAAGGTGGGCGAGTGCACCTCGGCCTGCACGGCCTCGCGGTCGAGGAAGCCCTCCTCGTCGCGCAACCACTCGACCTGGTGGGGCTCGACGGCGACGGCGAGCTGTCCGGTGCGGGCGAAGCCGGCATCCATCCCATACCGCTGCACCGTGTCGCCGATCGCGTCGAGGTTCTCACGCCCGAGTCGCGTGAGCACGTCCATCTCGTCAGGCCAGCGGTTCATGCCGTTCTCGTGCCCGTGGGTGAGGCTGGCCTCGCAGAAGCCGCCGTTCCGTCCCGACGCGGCCCACGCCACCCGTGAGGCCTCGAGCAGCACGACGCGTCGATCGGGGTCGCGTTCCTTCGCACGCACCGCGGTCCACAACCCGGCGTACCCGCCGCCGACGATCACGAGGTCGGCGCGCGTCGTTCCCGTCAGGGGAGGGTAGGCGGTGCGGGAGACGTCGTCGAGCCAGAAGACCGCGAAGGCCGTGTCGCGCAGCGAGGCATCGATGACGGATGCCGGGGGCTGATGACGCTCGAAGACGGTGGTTCCCATGGTGGCCTCCTCGGGGAACGCCTCAGCGCGTTCCCCAGTTGTAGAGGTCTTTGTAGAGGCCCGCGTAGAGCAGGCTCTCGGTGTGGACGACGCCCGGGATGGTGCGGATGCGGGTCGAGATGAGGTCGACCAGGTGCTCGTCGCTCTCGCAGATGGCTTCGGCGAGGATGTCGAAGCTGCCGAGGGTCACGACCACGTAGGCGAGCTCAGTGATTCCGGCCAGCGCCTCCGCGATCGTGCGCGGGTCGCCGGTGACGCGGATGCCGATCATCGCCATACGCGGGAAGCCCAGTTGCAGAGGGTCGGTGACGGCGACGATCTGGATGACCCCGGCCTCGGTGAGTCGCTGCACGCGTTGACGCGTCGCGGCCTCGCTGAGTCCGACCTCACGACCGATCTCGGCGTACGGGCGTCGGCCGTCTTCCTGCAGCAGCTCGATGATGCGCTTCGCGATGTCGTCGAGCGCGGGCGTCGGCTTCGTGACCATGTGTCGATCCTGACAGGGCGGCACCGCGAAGGCAACAGATTCCGTCGCTCCGACGCTTATTTTCTGCTGTTTTCGTAGCCCCGGGGTGCGCCTTGTGACACCGCGCGCACCGCACCGCGCACCGACCGTGCGACGCGGACGCGACGGCGCTACCCCCGGCCCGGGCCGTATGGGAAAGTAGAGCGACCGACCGGGGGACAGCCACCTCATGACCAGACCGCTCGCAGGGCCGCAGACACTTCTGCGCGCCATCAACGGCCGCGCAATCCTCGAGTCGCTGGCGAGCGAGGGCCCCCAGACGCGTACTGATCTGATGGCCGCGACCGGTCTGTCGCGCACGGCGGTGTCGCAGGTGCTGCGGATGCTCGAGAGCGCGGGCGCCGTCGCCCCCGCCGGAGTGGAACCGGGAGCACGCGGCCCCGCCGCCGGGCGCGTGGGACTGCACCCCGCGCTGGGCACGGCCGTCGCGGTGCACGTCGACCATCGCAGCGCCCATATCGCCCTCGTCGACGCGACGGGGGCGGTGCGGGCCGAGCGGCACGGCGCCGTCGCGGAACGGGATGACACCGGCCGCCGCGTCGACCGCATCGTCGCGCTGGTCGACGAGTGCCGCGCCGAGGTCGGCGGGCCCGTGCATCTCGCGGTCATCGGAGTGCCCGGCATCGTGTCGGCCGAGGGCATGATCCGCAACGAACAGGGCCCCGACGGTGGGGCGTTCCGCGCCGCGCTGACCGACCGGCTCGGCTGCGCGGTGCGCATCGAGAACGACGTGAACCTCGCCGCCCTCGCCGAGCTCAGCCATGGCGTGGGGGCCGCGCTGTCGAGCTTCGCGCTGCTGTTGATCGACGACGGCCTGGGCGCGGGCATCATCATCGACGGCGCTTTGCATCGCGGGGCATCCGGTGTGGCGGGCGAAGTCACCTACGTGCCGCAGTCGCCGCTGCCGCTCGGCGCCCCGGTGCTCAACGACCAGGTGTACGCCGACCTCGCGCTCGTGAACGGCCGCGACCAGACGCTGCCGCTCCCGGTGCACCTCCGCGCGGCCGCCGAGGGCGACAGGGGAGCGCAGGCGATGGTCGCCGAGATCGGCCGCCGCGTCGCCGTCGTCGCCGGCACCGTCAGCCTCGTGCTCGACCCCGAGGCGTTCGTGCTCAGTGGCTTCGGCACGCACCCGGTGCTCGTCGAAGCGGTGCAGCGCGTCGCCGAGCAGTACGCGCCGCGACTGCCCATGCGCTTCGAGGTGTCGGACTTCGGCCCCGAGGCGCCGCTGCTCGGTGCGATCGGCGAAGCGTCGGCGGCGCTGCGTGCGGCGCTGTTCACCCGCATCCTCTCCCCGGTCGAACGCACCGGGCACTGAATCTCCCCGGACAGGACCCCGATGACCCCCCGCGCCGCCCTCACCCGCCGTCTCGGTCTGCCCGACGGCACCCGGGCGATCATCCTCAATGCCGACGACTTCGGCATGTGCCACGCGGCGAACGTGGCCATCGGCGAGCTGCTCGACGAGGGCCGCATCGACTCGGCGACCGTGATGGTGCCGTGCCCCTGGGCGCCCGAGGCGCTGGCCTTCGCCGCCGGCCGCGGCGACCTCGACGTCGGTGTGCACCTGGTGCTCACCAGCGAATGGACCCGCTACCGCTGGCGCCCGCTCACCGGTGGGGCGACGCTCGTCGATGCCGACGGCTACTTCCCCGCCGAGACCGCCGCGGTCGAGACGCGCGCGGCGATCGACGAGGTGGCCGCCGAACTCGACGCGCAGCTGCAGGCCGCGCTCGCCGCAGGTGTCGACGTCACCCACCTCGACAACCACATGGGCTCGGTCTACGGCCTCGAGACCGGACGCGACTTCCTCGACCCGGTGTTCGCGCTCGCGGCGCGGCACGGGCTGCCGTTCCGCCTGCCGCGACGCATGGACGGCGACGAGACGGATGCCGCGCTGCGCGAGAGGCTCGACGGCGCCGCCGCGGCCGCCGATGCCCTGGGTATCGAGATCGTCGACCGCCTGTGGACGCATCCGTTCGCGCTCGCGGGCGAGGGCACCGAGGTCGAGGAGACCTACGAGCAGGTGCGGGATGCCTTCGTTGCGCTGCTGCGCGCCGTGCCGACCGGGGTCACCGAGATCTACCTGCATCCCATGGTCGACGGCGACGAGCTGCGGGCCGCCGTCGACTTCGCAGCCCCGAAACGCGAGTACGAACGGCGGCTGCTGGAGGACCCCGTCGTGCTGCGCGCGATCGAGGACGAGGGTCTCGTGCGCATCGGCTGGCGCGACCTGCGCGACCTGCAGCGAGGAGGAGAGCGATGAGCACCCTGACCGAGCGTCTGCGAGACCGCCGGCTCGACGCGGCGCCGAGCCGCGCGCAGTCGATCGCGTTCGGAGCATCCGGATTCCCGACGCAGCTGATGACGCAGACGTTCTCGGCGTTCGTCGTCTACTTCTACGTGTCGCACCTGGCCGTGCCCGCCGGATGGGTGGCCGCCGCGATGATCGCGCACGGCGTGCTGAACGCGGTGCTCAACCCGATCGTCGGGGCGCTCTCCGACCGTCTGCGCACCCCCTGGGGGCGACGCATCCCGTGGATCGGCCTGGGCATCGTGCCGCTCGTGGTCGCCTTCGCACTGGTGTGGATGCCGCCCGCGCTGCCCGCCGCCGGACTCATCGTGTGGTTCCTCGTCGTCGTGGCCGTGTACGACATCGCCTTCGTCGTGGTGGTGCTGAACATCTCGGCCCTGTTCCCCGAGATCTTCCGCACGACCGACGAGCGCGCCCGCGGCAACGTGCCCCGGCAGATCTTCGCGATCCTCGGCATGATCCTCGGCACCGCCGGCGCGCCGCTGCTGTACGGGTCGCCGCTGGGGTGGCCCGGCATGGCGGTGGTGCTCGGCGGTGTGTGCCTGATCATCCTGGTGTGGTCGTTCGCCGGGGGCATGGTCGAGCGGCGGGTGCCCGAGGCGGTCGTCGCGTCGGCGATGCCGTGGCGCATGCAGATGCGGTACACGTTCGCGAACCGCGCCTTCGTGCCGTACGTCATCGGTTCCCTGTTCATCCAGACGTCGATCGCGGTGATCCTCGCGGCACTGCCGTTCTACGTGCGCTACTCGCTGGGCGCGCCCGAGGCCGAGGGCAGCATCCTGCTCGGGGCGATCTTCGTGACCGCGATCCCGTCGATCGTGCTGTGGAGCGCGGTCGTGCGGCGCACCAGTCCGCGCACGGCGCTGCTGTGGAGCGTCGCGGTCTTCGGCGTCGCCGTGCTCGGCTTCGTGCTGCCGCAGAGCGTGCTGGCCGCCGCCCTCGTGGGCGTGGCCGCGGGGGTCGGCGTCGGCGGCCTGCTGCAGCTTCTCGAGGTGGTGCTCGCGCAGATCATCGATGAGGATGCCGTGCGCACCGGGCACCGGCGCGAAGGGGCCTACTTCGGGGTGAACGGCTTCGTCGTGCGCGGGTCTGTCGTGCTGCAGGCGGTCGTCGTCGCGGTGGTGCTGACGGCATCCGGCTTCGACGCCACGCTCGGCGATGCGCAGCCCGAAGCGGTGGACGGCGGCATCCGTCTGATGCTCGCCGTCATCCCCCTGGGCTTCACGGCGCTCGCCTGGCTCTGCTTCTTCCTCTACCCGATCCGCAGCCGCGACCTCTGAGTCGTCAGTCGGCGGCGCGGCGGGCCTCCCAGCCCGTGCGCACCATCTCGTCGACCGAGAAGCGCATGCGCCAATCGAGGTCGCGGGCGGCGAGCTCGCCGGTCGCCACGATGCGGTCGGGATCGCCCGCGCGGCGAGGCCCGATCTCGGGCGTGAAGGGGATGCCGGTGACCCGCGCGACGGCATCCATGATCTGCTTCACGCTGAGGCCGTCACCGGAACCCAGGTTGTACGCCGGCTCGATCGGCTCGCCCGCTGCCAGGCGTCGGGCCGCGGCGACGTGGGCGGCGGCGATGTCGCCGACGTGCACGTAGTCGCGCACGTTGGTTCCGTCGTCGGTGGCGTAGTCGTCGCCGTTGATGCGCGGCGTCCTCCCGGCGAGAAGCGCCTCGAACACGATGGGGAAGAGGTTGTGCGGGCTGACGTCGTACACCGTCGGATCGGCCGACCCGACCACGTTGAAGTAGCGCAGCGAGGTGTGCCGCAGCGGCGCGGGGCCGTCGGCGGTGGCGATCGCCTGGTCGCGCAGCATCCACTCGCCGATCAGCTTCGACTCGCCGTACGGGCTGGCGGGCTTCTTCGCGGTGTCTTCGACGACGAGCGGCACGTCGGGGGTGCCGAACACCGCCGCCGACGACGAGAACACCATGTTCGCGACGCCGGTCGCCTCCATCGCCTCGAGGATGACGCGCATGCCCTCCACGTTCTGCGCGTAGGTGTGCAGGGGGCGCTGCACCGAGACCCCGGCGTACTTGAAGCCCGCGACGTGGATGACACCCTCGGCGTCGTGCGCGCGCAGGGTCTCCTCGACGAGGGCGCGGTCGAGGATGCTGCCCTGCACGAACGGCACGCCCTCGGGCACGAACGACGCGACGCCCGTCGACAGGTCGTCGAGCACGACCGGCGACAGACCTGCGGAGGCGAGCGCGCGCACGACGTGCGATCCGATGTAGCCGGCGCCGCCGGTGACGATCCAGGACACGAGGTTCCTTCCCGCGCGCGTCGGCACGACACGCGCGCTGCCATTCTCGCAGGCGGTCGGCGTGCCCGTTCCCGCGCCTCACGGGAGGGCGACGTGCACCCCGGTGACGGTTCCCCCGCGGATCAGGTAGCCGCGGCCCGGCGGGAAGTCGGCGCGTCGGGCGCGCGGCACGTGGGCCGTGTACACGCTCGGCATGTCGTTCACGTCGGGCTGCAGGGCGAGGCCCCACCGGGCGCCGCGGAGAGGGCTCGCGAGATCCCACACCGAGGTGAGCGTCGCATTCTCGCCTTCGACGATCACCGTGAGCTCGCTGCGTCGCAGCAGTTTCAGCAGCGTCGCGAGCGCCGACTCGTCGCCCGTGCCGTCGAACCCGCCGATGTCTTCGATCACGACGATGCCCTCGTGCTCCGGGCGGGGGAAGACGAGGGATGCCGGAGCCTCCGGGGCGGTCTCCGCGGGGTCGGCCGAGTCGGGGGAGGGTGTGCCGATCAGCGGGAGTGCAGAGAGCAGTGCGGTGGGCGAGTTGCGCGGCGTGCCACCGAGCGCGACCGTCAGGGCGTCGATGAGCTGCCGGCGCGGTCCCGGTGCGTCGCCCCGATGCGTCCACGGCTGAGCGTCGGCGAGCGTCGAGGGGCGGGGAGCGAGGAGCACCAGGTCGAGTGGGCGGCCGCGGTGCTCGGCATGGCTGCGTCGGGCGGTGAGGATGCTGCGCACCGCCGTCGTGCGCCCCGAGCCGGCGGGACCCGTCACGAGCATCATGCCGTCGCCGGGCGCATCGACGGGTGTGAGGCGCGTGGTCTCGACCGCGAAGGCGGCGGCGCTCGCGGTGCTCGGCAGACCCGACCGGGGCAGGATCACGGGCACCTCGGGGATGCCGGGTGCCGGCGGCACGCCGCGGGTGCGGAGGGTGGCGCCGAGCCGCTCGAGAGCCGCGTCGATGGTGTCGGCGTCGGCGTCGGCGATGGTGCTGATTCCGGCGTCGGCGGCGGTTCCGGGTCCGGCGCTGGCGTCGGTTCTGGTGTCGGCGGTGTCTCGCGTATCGGCGTAGTCTCTCGTGTCGGCGTCGTCTCCGGTGTCGGGTTCGGCTGGCGCGCTGGCGCCGGCGGCGGCCGCGGCGCTGGGCACCGCGAACTGCATCTCGCAGCCCGACGGCAAGTGCATCGCGCGCCCGGGAGGGGCTGCCCGCAGCATGTCGACCGAGGCACCGACCATGCCGTAGTCGGCGTCGGCGGGCATCCGCAGCACGAAGGTCTCCCCGATCCCCGCAGCGACCGCGCCGGGCAACGACATCGCGCGCTCGCTGGCGATGACGACGTGCACGCCCGCGTGCCGCCCGGTCCGCACGATCTCGACGAACGACGCGAAAACGCCGCCGTCGGTGGCGTGGTGCTCGTACGCGTCGCGGAACGCCCCGAACCCGTCGACCAGCAAAAGCACGGGTGACGACGGTGGCGCACCGGCCTCCCGTGCATCGATGAGGTCGCGCAGCATTCCGAGCAGGCGGGCGGTGCGGTCGACATCGTCTGCCGGCACGACGTCGCCCGTGGCGGGCAGGACGAGGAGGGTCGAGAGGCGACCGCTGGCCGCATCGATCCCGTAGACGCGGGTGCGTTCATCGGCCTGGAGCGCGGCCACGGCAACGGTGACGAGCGCCGTCGTCTTCCCGGTTCCGGGCGCCCCGAACAGGGCGACGTTGCCGGCCGCGCCGAGGTCGACGACCTGATCGTCCTGCCGCTGCCGAGCGGGGTCGTCCCGCCGTCCGACGGTGAGGCGTCGAGGTTCGGCGGGCGGGGCATCCGCCGCGAACCCGTCCGGCAGGGGGAGCACGGCGGGCAGCTGATCGACCCAGGGCCGACGGGGCGGGCGGATGCCGACGCTCTCCGCCGCCGCGCGGATGTTCCCGACGAGGCGCTCGATGTCGCGGCCCGCCTTCGCGCGCGTGTCGTCGGTCGAGGTGCGTTCGGCCGCGACCGCCCACGGGCGGGCCGGGCCGATCGCGAGGTCGGCCACGTCGATCGCGTCGCGCCGCACCCGGTCGGAGCGGCCACCGAGGTAGGCGGTCTGGAAGTGCACCACACGGCCCGCGCCGATCTTCACCACCGCGCGCCCGGGGGTCTCCGGGGCGAAGTGCGAGGCATCCGGGATGCCGATGACGTCGTTGCTGTCGCTCGCGTCGGCCATGCGCAGGGCGATGCGCAGGTTGGTGTTCGCGCGCAGGTTGTCGTTGATGACTCCCGCCGGCCGCTGCGTGGCCATGACCAGGTGCAGGCCCAGCGAGCGACCGCGTTGCGCGACGTCGATCACCCCGTCGACGAACTCGGGGATCTCCTTCGCAAGAGCGGCGAACTCGTCGATGACGATGAGCAGCAGGGGAGGGGCGGCCGTGTCGGAGCGGCGTTCGAGGCCCGCGAGGTCTTTCGCGCCGTGGGCGTTCAGCAGCTCCTCGCGGTGGCGCAGCTCGGCGCGCAACGAGGTCAGAGCGCGGCGCACGAGATGCTGGTCGAGGTCGGTGACGAGGCCCACGGTGTGCGGCAGGGAGACGCAGTCGGCGAAAGCGGCGCCGCCCTTGTAGTCGACGAGCAGGAAGGTGAGGCGATCGGGGGAGTACGCGGCGGCGAGCGACAGGATCCAGGTCTGCAGGAACTCCGACTTGCCGGCGCCCGTCGTGCCGCCGACCAGGGCGTGGGGGCCGTGGGTGCGCAGATCGATCTCAACCGGACCAGCGTCGCTCTGCCCGACGCGCGCCGGGAGGGTGCCAGGGTCGCGGTCGGCCCCGGGTGTCCAGTGGCTCGTGAGAGAGTCGGTCGCCTGCCATGCGGCGATCACCTCGCGCGGGTCGTCGAGCAGGCTGCGTCGGCCGATGTCGGCGAGGGTCACGCTGCGCGGCAGGTCGCTCTCGTCGAGCACCCGGGCGCCGGCGTCGACCACGGGCGTCAGGCTGCGGGCGAACGACTCCGCGGCGGGGATGTCGATGCGTTCGACCGTGTCGAGGGGCACGATGGTGCCGGAGCGCACGAAGTGGGCGCTCGGCGTGGCGGTCGTCGCGTCGACCGCCGTGCGGCACGCCGCGGGGATCGACGACAGGCTCGGGGCGGTCCAGATCACATGGACCCCGGCATCCGGTCCGTCCTCGGCGAGTCCCACCAGGCGGGTGAGGTCGTGGTCGTCTGCGCCCACGACCACCAGCACGACGATCGTGGGCAGCAGGGGCGACTTCTTCACCGCGGCGAGCCGCTCGTCGGTGTCGGTCGCCCTCGACTGCTCGCGCGAACGGATGGTGCGGGCGGCGGCGGCCGAGCGGGTCGCGATGAGACCTTCGAGCTCGGTGAGCAGCAGGGCGCGGTCGCGGGCGGATGCCGTCAGGTGGGCGGTACGGATCGGGCTGTACACCGAGTCGACGTGCGGCACCCATTTCACCCAGTCCCAGTCGCTGCTCGCCGCGGACTCCGGCAGGAAAGCCGTGAAGACGACATCGGCGGGGGAGTGCAGGGCGAACAGCTGCACGAGCATCGACCGGGTGATCGAGTCGGCCCACACGCCCTCGCCGGCGACGCCGATCGACCCGCTGAGGTCGAGCCGTTCGAGCACCGGCACGTCGGAGACCGTGGAGAGGGCGGCGTGGGCATCCTCCACCTTCCGCCAGTCGTCGGTCGTGGCGGATCCGCGCGACGGCAGCGTGAGGGTGGTGCGGCTGGGGAGCGCGCCGCTGCCCAGCCGGATCTCGAGGTACGAGCGGTGCTCGGCGCGCCGGGTCCAGAGCACGGCCGTGCGGTCGTGGGCGGCGACGAGCAGCTCGGCGAGAGGCAGGCTCTCGAGCTGACGGGCCGGGCGTTCCTCGTCGTGGCGGCGCTCGACCTCTTTGCGCACGTCGTCGAGCGTCGCGGCGAACTCGCGTCGCTGCTTCTTGAGGCGCCGCTTCTGCCCGATGCGTCCGTCGAGCCAGCTGCCGACCATGATGAGCGGCGAGAGCGCGACGAACACGATGCTCAACGCCGACTGGGTGACGGCGAAGAGCCCGGCGCCCATGGCGAGCGGCGCCACCATGGCGACGAGCGGGAAGCGGGCGGGCTCGGCGGGCGTCGGCGGGGTGGGGAGCTCGATCGGGTCGGGGGCGTAGACCGGGTCGACACGGGGCGAGCGCTGATGACGAACGGTCGCACGTTCACGCGGCGTGGCCGGGCCGGAGGTCGCCACGGGGTCGATGCGCACGCGCACCTCGCCGAGGCGCAGCACCGTCGGCCGCACGAGGGGGAGCGAGCGCGTGAGGCGGCGAGGGATGCCGGTGTCGTCGAAGACCTTGACCCCGTTCGCCGAGCCGAGGTCGCGGACGGTGCGCTCGCTCCCGGTGGCCGTCACCACCGCGTGGTGTCGTGAGACGCTGCGGTCGCGCAGCTCGACGCGGTTGGTGCGGTTTCGGCCGATGCCGTTGTCGCCCGCGATGAGGGTGAAGCGTGCGTGCGCCTGCGACCCGTCGAGCACCTCGAGGTGCGCCGACGGTGGCACCGCACGCTGCGCCGTCCCGGCATCCTGCTCGCGGATCACCTCGATCACGTCGCCGGTGCGCAAACCGGCCCGGCCGAGGGGGTCGTCGGGGGTCGAGCACGAGAGGCCGGTCGTGACGCCGGTGCACCCGCATCGTGAGGGGGAGCGTGCGGTCGACCGCGAACGGCAGCAGCGCCTGATCGCCGCCTCCCGCCCGGATCAGGGTGCGCGCCAGCTCGCCGATCGTGGCCGTGACGTCGGCCGTCACGACGATGTCGCGGGCGGTCGTACCGCCCTGCGGCTCGGTCGCGAGCAGCGAGAACTTCAGCCTCACAGAACCCCCAGGTGTGCGTGCTCGGTGTTATCCACATGACGGGTTTGTGCCCGCATGCGTTCCTGTAACGTACACGAACGAGGACGCCACGAGAGGAGAGTCATGGCAGCTGGGGACACCGCGCTGGCGGGGGATTCGGGTTCGGTTCGCGACGTCGGTTCCGACCTGCGGGGGCGCACCTTCGGGACCGACGTCGGGTCGAAGCTCATCGACGCCGCGTTCGAGCTCGGACTGCAGTCCGGGGCTGCGGTGTCGGTCGACCGCATCACGGCCGTGATCCAGTCGGCTCTCGCGCCGGCCGGGCTGGTGCAGGTCGCCGACCTCGCATGGGGAGACGCCGCCGAATCGTACGGCGCGCAGATGGAGGACATCGCTCGCCGTGCGAGCAGCGAACAGGTGACCCTCGCGTTGGCGAGGGTCGCCGCGGCGGCGTCGCAGAAGGCGGTGAGTGAGGCCAGTGGAGCCGACGCCGACGACGCGGATGCTCAGCGCGAGCGCCGAGGACTCATGAATCAGGCCGAGCACGCCGGCGATGCGGTCGCCGCGTCGGAGCAGCGCTTGATGGCAATGGACGAGGAGCGCCGCGGGATCGACGCGACGGCGGCGACGGCGCTCACCGAGGCGGTGGCGCAGTACACGGCCATTCGGTCCGCCCTGCCCTCGGCGCCGCAGCTGTCGGCCGGTGTGGAGGTGTCGGTGGCGATGCCCGACGGCACAGTGCAGCCGTTCTCGGCCGTCGACCTCGCGAAGCTGAAAGACCCGGCGGCGATCCGCGCCGTGTGGGATGCGATGACCACCGAACAGCGCGACGCCCTGATCACCGACTACCCGATGCTGATCGGCAACCTCGAAGGCATTCCGCTGCGCGACCGGAACACCGCCAACGTCATCACCGCCCAGGCCCATCGCGCCGAGCTCGAGAAGCAGATCGAACTGCTGTCAGCGCTGTGGAAACAGGGCCAGAGCGTCGAGATGAACGACCCGATCGCGGCCACGAAAGTCGCCGATCTCGAAGGTCTCATTGCCGACCTGAAGGGCGAGGTCAAGAGCATCGACGCGATGCTCGGCGACCGCAACGAGAAGTATGCCCGGCCAGACGACGATGAGAAGGCCAATGGCCAGGTCTTCGGTGAGTATCTGGTCTATGACGAGGAAGGGATGCCAGTGCGTAATGAAGGCACAGTCATCGTCGCCTTCAGTCCGCTGCGGGATAGTTACATCACCTACCAGGGCGTTCTAGATCCGCAGACCGGCGATGTCCCTGGGTGGATGGGGCAAGTGGGCGTCCTTGTGCCTGGCTCCAACTCCCGTCTGGCGGACTTCTCCACAGATCTCGAACGAGCCAAGGACATGATGGCCGTGTCCACGGATGACACCGCTTACTTCACCTGGCATGGCTCCCCTTTGCCACAGTTCGACCTCAATCATCTCAATGAGCCCGCACAGCAGGGGTTCGCCGACGTCGGTGCACCGCGGTTGGCCGCTTTCGTCAACAGTCTTCGGCTCGCCCCCAGCACGGACGTGGTGCCGATCGCGCACAGTTACGGATGTCCCGTGCTGGGCCAGGCCGAAGGCCTCGGTTTGAAAGCAGATCGGGTTGTCTACGTTGCACCTGCAGGACTCGGGCACAACATTTCAGGTCTTCAGGACTTCCCGGAAACCCAAGACGTGCCGCATTTCTCGCTGCAGTCGCGGAACGACGGCGCGGTCGGCTGGAACCAGGGCATCCCAGCGGGCAACGCTGGTCATGGGTCCGCCAATCCGCTCAATGGAGACGGCATTACGCGGTTGGAGACGGGGTTCCTCGACGCCGATGACCCCGCCAGCGGGACCATCGAGAGCACGGGCCCGCTGCCGAGCCACACGAGGGTGTTCGAGCCGGGCAGCACGTCGATGACGAACATCGTCAACGTGGTGACCGGGAGGCCGGTGTCGCTTTACCACCCTGGCGGGATCACCCACCGAGGTGGCCGGGGCGGGCCCGGCGTCGTTTACCGCGACGGTACGGAACACCCGGAGGAACTCATCTCCCCGATCACGCTGAAAGAAGTCGACGAATGAGTCGGCTCGGGCGTTTCATGCTCGTCGTCCTCGCTTTCGGGGCGGCATTTTCGATAGCCGGGTGCACTGCCGGTGGGGAGGAAGCAGTCGAAATGCAGGAGAGTCAGCTGGAGGAGTACATCGCGCAAGCTGACGGAGCAGCCGCCGAGATCTTCGCGCAGATTCCGGAGGAGGAGTTACTCCCGGGCCAAGACACCGGAAATTTCGGTGGTGTGCGGCTGGTCAGCGAGCATTATGCAGAGTGGCCGAAGTACTACTACTGGGCACAGATCGTCGTGCTCAAGGCAGAGGCCCCGCGCACTCCGACGCAGGTGGCTGACGACCTAGAGCCGTGGTTGGAGGAGCAGGGCTGGAAGCGGAACACTGAAAGCGAATTCCCTCCATCAGAGGAGTCTTTCGAGCGGCACTACTATCGCGACGGTTACCACCTCATCGTCCGTGCGTATACGATCCCACCGCCCCATGCCCAGAAGCTCATGGTCACCATCGTCACCCCGCACACCGATCCGGGGCGCGGGTAGGCCGTGATGTCATCGACGGCACAGAGGTGTCCTCTTCCAGAACGCCACGCACGCGCCGTAAACCGACCGGGCGCCAAATCCGACCCTGTCCCGATACGGGCGGGAAAGCCTCCGATCGTTGCCGCGGTCTTTCTCGCGCTCTCGGCTGTTCTGTTCTCGGGGTGCGCGACGTCCCCTGAGGAAGACATCGCTGTGCAGGAAAATCAGCTGAAGCAGTATGCGGATCAAGCGGACGCGGCTGGTGCGGAGATCGTGGCGCAGGTCTCGGAGTCCGAGTTGGAGCCGGCTCATCAGTCGCGCAACATCGGCGGAGTTCGACTGGCGAGCGACTATTACGAGGAGTGGCCGAAGTACTACTACTGGGCGCAGATCATCGAACTCAAAGCAGACGGTGTACGAACTCCGACGCAGGTGGCTGACGACCTAGAGCCGTGGTTGGAAGAGCAAGGCTGGAAGCGGAACACCGACAGCGAATTCCCTCCCTCAGAGGAGTCTTTCGAGCGGGATTACTACCGGGACGGCTACCACCTCATCGTCCGTGCGTACACGATCCCACCGCCCCACGCCCAGAAGCTTATGTTCACCATCGTCACTCCGCACACCGATCCGAAAGGCGGCTAGAGCATGACGCGAACGAACAACGACCCGACTCGGCTGTGGCGCCCGGCGCGACAAGCGCTGATCTCTGCCGTCGTTGCCTGGGTGCTGATCTGGCCGATCGGAATGTTCATAGTCACTCTGTTCTTCATCCCTGGCATCCCAGTGATCGGCTTCCTCCTGCTGCTTGCGCCGTTCGGCGTCGCGATGCTCTTCGGGGGAATGTTGGCCGACCGGTCGCCCGGCGGGAACCGGCGCGCTCTGCGCTTAGGTATCGTCGGCGTCCTCGCCTGGATCGCCTTCGGGATCACCTTGATCGCCCTCCTCACCGGCGGCTCCGGCTAACTCACCAAACCACAACTCCCGTCGCACTTTCTGTCGCCCGCACGCGGCGGGAGCGACAGAAAATGCGACGGGAGCGAAAAACGACGAAGGGAGGGGTCAGCCCCCCAGCGCCGCCGACACCACGGCGCGAGCCTCGGCCTGCACCTCGGCGAGGTGCTCCGGGCCGCGCAGGCTCTCGGCGTAGAGCTTGTAGACGTCTTCGGTGCCCGAGGGGCGCGCGGCGAACCAGGCGTGCTCGGTCTGCACCTTGAGGCCGCCGATCGCCGCACCGTTGCCGGGAGCGTGCGACAGCTTCGCCGTGATCTCCTCGCCGGCGAGCGTCGTGGCCGTGACCGACTCGGGGGCGAGCTTGCCCAGCGTCGCCTTCTGCTCGGGGGTGGCCGGAGCATCCACCCGCTGGTAGGCCGACGAGCCGAAGGCCTGCTCGAGTTCGGCGTAGCGCTCCGACGGCGTCTTGCCGGTGACGGCGATGATCTCGGCCGCCAGAAGGCACAGCAGGATGCCGTCCTTGTCGGTCGACCACACGCTGCCGTCCTTGCGCAGGAACGACGCGCCCGCCGACTCCTCGCCGCCGAACGCGACCGATCCGTCGAGCAGACCGGGCACGAACCACTTGAACCCGACCGGAACCTCCAGCAGGCGGCGGCCGAGCGACTCGGCGACGCGGTCGATGATCATCGACGACACGAGGGTCTTGCCCACGGCGGCGTCACGCGGCCACTCGGCGCGGTGCGAGAACAGGTAGTCGATCGCGACGGCCAGGTAGTGGTTCGGGTTCATGAGGCCCGCGTCGGGCGTCACGATGCCGTGGCGGTCGGCATCCGCATCGTTGCCCGTGAGCACATCGAAGTCGCCCTTCTTGGCGACCAGCGATGCCATCGCCGACGGCGACGACGGATCCATGCGGATTTTCTCGTCCCAGTCGAGCGTCATGAAGCGCCACGTCGGGTCGACCTCGGGGTTCACGACGGTGAGGTCGAGCTCGTAGACCTCGGCGATCAGCGCCCAGTACTCGACGGATGCTCCGCCCAGCGGGTCGGCCCCGATGCGCACGCCCGCGCGGCGGATCGCGTCGACGTCGATGATCGACGAGAGGTCGCGTACGTACGCGTCGCGGAAGTCGTAGGTGCCGAGGGTGTCGGCGTCGAGGTCGGCGAACCGCACCCGCTTCACGCCGTCGAGTCCGTTCTCGATGAGCTGGTTGGCGCGGTCGGCGATCCAGCCGGTCGCGTCGGTGTCGGCCGGCCCGCCGTGGGGCGGGTTGTACTTGAACCCGCCGTCGCGGGGCGGGTTGTGCGACGGCGTGACGACGATGCCGTCGGCCTGACCGGTGGAGCCCGTCTCGGTGCGGCGGTTGTGGGTGAGGATGGCGTGGCTGAGCGCGGGGGTCGGCACCCACGAGTCGCGCGAGTCGACCCGCACGTCGACGCCGTTCGCCACGAGCACTTCGATCGCGCTGCGCTCCGCGGGCAGCGACAGGGCGTGGGTGTCGCGGCCGAGGAACAACGGCCCGGTGATGCCCTGCGCGGTGCGGTAGTCGACGATCGCCTGCGTGGTGGCGAGGATGTGGTTCTCGTTGAAGCTGCCGCTCAGCGATGATCCGCGATGGCCGCTCGTGCCGAACGCGACGCGCTCGGTGGCGACGTCGGGGCGCGGGGCGCGGTCGTAATAGGCGGCGATCAGCTCGTCGACATCGATCAGGTCGCTTTCCTCCGCGGGGAGGCCGGCACGGCTCGTCATGTTCTCAGTCTGCACCTGCGCTGCACCGCGGCGAAACTCCGCGTCGGGGGCTTGACGCCGCGCTATAAGGTGAAACGCGTGACCGAACGCCGCACCTACAGCTATCTGGGACCCGCAGGAACGTTCACGGAGGCGGCTCTCGACCAGGTGGCGGAGGCCCGCGGTCAGGATTGGCGGCCCGTGCACAACGTCGGTGAGGCGCTCGCCGACGTGCTCGAGGGTCGCAGCCACGCCGCCATGATCGCGATCGAGAACTCGATCGAGGGTGGCGTCTCGACCACGCAGGATGCCCTCGCGACGCTGCCCGGTCTGCGGATCGTCGGCGAGTACCTGGTGCGCGTTAACTTCGTGCTCGTGGCGCCGCGCGGCACGACCATCGACGACGTCACCGTGATCGCCGCGCACCCGGTGGCCTACGCGCAGTGCCACGGCTGGTTGGGGGAGAACATCCCGGCGCACTCGCACGTGCCCGCGTCGAGCAACGTGGCGTCGGCGATCGGCGTGCTCGACGGCTCGTCTCCCGCGCAGGCCGCTATCGCCGCCCCCGG
Source organism: uncultured Microbacterium sp. (assembly GCF_963528945.1). Lineage (GTDB taxonomy): Bacteria > Actinomycetota > Actinomycetes > Actinomycetales > Microbacteriaceae > Microbacterium. Next base: position 157,296 of record NZ_CAURWX010000003.1, on the reverse strand, counting down.
CATTGTGCAGCATTACGACGTCGATGTGCTCGCCTCGGGCATCGGCGACAACGCCAACGCCGTCACCCGGTTCGTACTCGTGTCGCGCACCACCGCCCCGCCTGCGCCGACCGGGGCCGACAAGACGTCGCTCATCGTCGAGCTGCCGCACGACCATCCGGGTTCGCTGCTCGAGATGCTCGAGCAGTTCTCGACCCGCGGCATCAACCTGTCACTCATCGAGTCGCGCCCGATCGGTGACGAGCTCGGACGGTACCGCTTCGTGATCGACGCCGACGGACACATCGAGCACGAGCGCATGGCTGATGCGCTCCTCGGCATCCGTCGCTTCAGCCCCCGGGTGGTGTTCCTCGGGTCGTACCCGAGGGCCGACCGGCGCATCGTGCACTACCCCGAGCGTTACGCCGACGAGGTCTTCGTCGAGGCGCGCGACTGGCTGCGTGGCCTCGTCTCCGGCGAGCCCGGCTCCTGACAGCCCCCGCCCCCCGCTCCCGCCCCCGCTCCCGCCCGCGCCCCGCTTCCGCGATGCGGGATCGATATGGCGGGTTCCGGGGGCGTTTGGCGTGCGATTTTGATCCCGCACGGCGCGTGGGCCGCTGCGGGCTCAGTGCTCGCGGAAGCTCGGCCAGTCGCTGCCGGGCGCCATGCGCGCGTGCAGAGCCGACTTCGCGACCTCGAGCGTCGGGTAGGTGCCGGCGAGGGCATCCGCGCCCGCCATCGTCACCACGTAGCCGTCGGCATCATGGCGGATGCTTCCGACCACGCCGTTCCTGCCGTATGCGACCCAGAGGGCCAGGGTGGTGGTGCTCATCATCGAACTCCTTCCGAGGGTCGCCCTCCCCGTCGAGGGCATCCTTCTCTGGAGGGTACGCCGGACGTGCGACGCGGGCCAGCCCTTCTCCCGGCGGCGCATTCGGGTCGCACCAGGGGGTGTGCGCGAGGTCGCGAATCCGCGATTGCGAGCGGCGCCGAGGAGAGTCAGCCCCGCGAAGCGATCGCTCGACGGATGCGCGACGCGAGTGCGGCGCCACCATGCGCGAGGTCGAGCTGCGTGACCCGGATCACGATCCAGCCGTGGTCCTCCAGATCGCGCTGTCGTCGGACGTCGCGCCGCCACTGCTCGCGATCCGTCCGGTGGCCGTCGCCCTCGTACTCGATCGCGATGCGCCACCGCGGGTAGGCGAGGTCGACGCGGGCGACGAAGCGCCCGTCGACCCGAACGACATGCTGCAGTTCGGGCTCCGGCAGACCGAAGCGGTGAAGCAGCATCCGCGTCTCCGTCTCTTTCGGCGACTCAGACCCCACTCGCACGACATCAAGCGCCGCCCGCACAGCCGGCGAGCCCCGGAAACGTCTCCAGGTCGCCAGACGATCCGCGATGTCGCCGATCGAGATGGCAGGGCGGTCGGCCCGAAGCCCCGGGTAGTTCTGCGCGGGGGTGATCAGCGCCTCGACCGCGATCGCGGTGTGCAGCGGTGTCAGTTCGGCGGCGCAGACGAAGACAGTGGCTATCGGATCGAGCACGGGTATGCCGTCGACCTCTATCACCGAACGGCGTTGGGGGTGGATGCGGCGGCCGCGAACACCGACGGTACGCGGGGGCGAGGTGCCTGTGTCGACCGCGATGTCGAGCACCTCACCGCGTCGCCAGGGCATCGGCAGGGGGAGGCCCCAGATCCTGGCTGCCGTTCGACCGGCGAAGGCCTGTCCGGGCCGTAATCGCGGAAGGTAGCTCGCCATCACCTCGGCGAAGGTGTCGGGCTGGCGCGTGGCACGGAGACCATCGAAGGGACGGGCGAGGTCACCGCTCGAGTAACGGCTGCGCCCGACGCCGGCGCGCGCCGCGTCGCGTACGGAGAAGACGGGGCCGAGGTGAGGCGGGAGAGCGATGCGGTGGGGCATCCGCCCAGGGTTGCGGCGATCGGCCCCGCGATGTCGCCCGCCCTCGCCGGCGCCCAGCATCTGGGGACAACTCGCGCCTGTGGATACGGATGCTCTCTTCCCCTTCCCGCTCCCCCTTCCCCCTCCCGCTCCCCCTTCCCCCTCCCGTTCCCCCGTGCGGGATCAAAACCGCACGCTAAACGGCCCTGGAACCCGCCATATTGATCCCGCACCGGCGCGGAGGCGGAGTGCGTGCCGGGCCGTTCCGCGTGCGGGATCAAATACGCACGTAACAGGGCCCTGGAACCTGCCATATCGATCCCGCGTGGGGTGGGGCGGGGGGAGAGGGAGGGGGAGTGCCGGAGTCAGGTAGGGGCAGGAGCGGAGGGAGCAGCCCCATCCCAGCTACGCGTGCCGGATCAAAATCGCGCGTAAAAGGGCCCCGGAACCCGCCATATTGATCCCGCATGTAGGGGATGGGGGCGGGTGCCCGGGCTACGCGGAGGGAGGGGCGCGCGGGCTACGCGGCGTTGGCGGGGAGGCGGAGCGACTCGGCGACGAGCTCGAGCGTCTGGGCCCGCGCGGTCGTCGAGTCGGCGGCCTCGGCGGCGTACGCTCCTGCGACCGGGGAGAGCATGACCTCGTCGACGCCCCAGCGGGTGGCGAACTCGCGCACCTCGGCGGCGACCGACTCGCCGGTGCCCACGAACCACCGCGACCGGGCGGCCTCGACGACCTGGTCGGTGGCGGCATCCGACTCGGCGGCCAGCGCCTCTTCGACGGTCTCGAGCGCGACGAGCGGCTTGTTCAAGCGCAGGCGCGCCATCATGCGCAGCTGCGGCAGGGCGCGGGCCTCGGCCTCGTCGGCGGTCGGCGACGCCACGGCGTTGACGGTGAGGAACGTGCGGGGTTCGGGGTGCTCCTCGCTGGGCTGGTAGTTCGTGCGGTACAGGTCGAGGGCGCGCTCGAGACCCTGCCCTGAGAAGTGGTTGGCGAAGATGTACGGCAGGCCGTGGGATGCCGCGAGCTGCGCCGAGTAGTCGCTCGACCCGAGCAGCCACACCTCGGGGGCGTCGGTCGCTGCGGGGGTGGCGCGCACGGTGTACTCGCCGCCCGACGTGAAGCGCACAGTGGCGCCCTCGTTCGAGACGAGCGCGGCGATGTCCTGCACGTGGCGGGGGAACTGCTCGACGTCGCTCGTCGTACCCGACCCGCGAAGCAGCTGCGTGATGACCGGGTCGCTGCCCGGTGCGCGGCCGAGGCCCAGGTCGATGCGCCCCGGGGCGATCGCGGCGAGGGCGGCGAACTGTTCGGCGACGATGAGCGGCGCGTGGTTGGGCAGCATGACGCCGCCCGATCCGAGCCGGATGCGCTCGGTGCGGGTCGCGGCGGCGGCGATCAGCACCGGCGGGGTGGTCGACGCGACGGCCGGCATGTTGTGGTGCTCGGCGAACCAGTAGCGACGGTAGCCGAGCCGGTCGGCGATCTCGGCGAGGGACAGGGAGGCGCGGATGGCCTCGGCGCTGGTCTGTCCGGAACGGACGGGCACGAGGTCGAGGACGGAGAGGGCGACGTCATTCATCACGTTCTGCAACGCGCGGGACGGATGCCGCATTCCCGGCGCTCGGGAGGCGGCGCGTCGGTACCCGGGGGCGGATGCCGACGCTCCACCCCCGCGCAACGCACCGGTTCGGACGACGCCACGGGGCGTCTGTGCCCACGGCGTCGGCCGGACCGGCGCGATGTCAGGCGGCCGCGGGCATGCCGGCGCTCGGCGCGAAGGCATCCGCCAGCGACCGGCGGGCCAGCCGGTAGCGGATGCTCCAGGCGGCGCTGTAGCTCTGCTCGGGCAGCGCCGCGAGCAGCGCGCGGTCGTCGGGATCGAGACCGTCGCGGGCGGCCTCGCGCAGCAGATCGTCACGGGTGGCCGGGTACTCCATGGAGCGGAGGAAGCGGTCGAGGGCGGGGGAGGGGGACATGGGCTTCTCCTTTCGGCATCGAGGAGTAGAGGAATGGGGGAGGAGGCTGGGGGCGGGGCGCGGCCGGGCGCCCCGCCCCGTGGGGTCAGGCGTCGATCGCCTGCCGCTGCTCGCGCGATTCGACGCTGATCTTGCGTGGCTTCGCGCGCTCGCTCACCGGGATGATCACCGACAGCACGCCGCTCTCGTACGAGGCGCTGATGCCATCGAGGTCGACGCCCTCGCCGAGCGTGAACTGGCGGAGGAACGCTCCTGCTCCGCGCTCGCGGGCGAGCCACCGCACGCCTTCGCGGGTGTCGGCGGTGCGCTGGGCGCGGAGGGTGAGCTGGGTGCCGTCGAGATCGACGTCGATCGACCCCGGGTCGACGCCCGGCAGGTCGGCGTGCAGGATGTAGCGGTCGCCGTCGCGGTAGAGGTCCACCGGCATGAGCCGGGGTGCTCGAACGGAGTCGAGCACGCTCGCAGCGAAGCGGTCGAGCTGACTGAACGGATCGAAGGTGAGTGCCATGGTGTCTCCTTTCGTGCGGCCCCGAGGGGCTGGAACGGTGATGCAGGTTATCTGCATCTGTGCTGTAGATTTGTTATAGATCAAAGTCAGACGTCTCGCAAGTCCTCGAAAGGACCGCATGGCCACCCGTGATTCGCGCACCCCGGTCTACGGCATCGCCGTGGCCGCGCAGCTGTCGGAACTCCCCGAGGCGACGCTACGGCTGTTCGAGAGCAAGGGGCTGCTCGCGCCCGCGCGCAGCGACGGCGGCACCCGCCGCTACAGCGACGACGACGTCGATCGCCTGCGTCGGGCCGCCGCGCTCCGCAGCGACGGCCTCAACATCGCCGGGATCGCGCGGGTACTCGACCTGCAAGACGAGAACGCCGGACTGCAGAGCACCAACGCCGGCCTCCGGTCGGCCAACGCGGGTCTGCGCAACGAGAACAGCGGCCTGCGCGACGAGAACGCCGGCCTCCGCGAGGCGCTCGACGCCGACTGAGCGGATGCCCGGCGCTACGCTTCCTGCATGGATGCCGAGATCTTCTACGTGCTCGTCGGCGCCGTCGTCGTGGCGGCCATCGCGCGGTGGAGGGGGTGGCCGGCGCCGCTGCTGGTGACGGTCGTCGCGCTCGCCGCATCCTTCCTTCCCTTCGTGCCCGAACTGCGGGCCGATGGCCATCTGCTGCTCAACCTCGTGCTCCCGCCGCTGCTGTATTCGGCGGCCCTCGACGTGTCGTTCGTGGGATTCCGTCGCAGCCTTCCGCAGATCCGACGCCTCGGCATCTGGCTCGTCCTGATCACCGCGCTCGCCGTCGGGCTCGTCGCCTGGTGGATCTTCCCCTCGCTCACCCTGCCGGGTGCCCTGCTGCTCGGGGCGATCGTCGCCCCGCCGGACGCGGTGTCGGCCGCGGCGATCGGCCGCAAGCTCGGCCTGCCCCGGCGCATCATGACCGTGCTGTCGGGCGAGAGTCTCATCAACGACGCCACCTCGCTGACGCTCTACCGCGTGTTCGCCGCCATCCTCGCCGGCGCCACACTGACCGTGTGGGACGGCGTCTGGCAGTTCGTCGTCGCCGTCGCGGTCGGCGTCGCGATCGGTCTGGTGTTCGGCATCGCGCTGCACCAGCTGCGCATGCGGATCAGCGACGCCGTCGTGATCGGCACGTTCGGCCTGCTCGCGCCGTTCGGTGCCTACGCCATCGCCGAGCACCTGGGCGGCTCGGGTGTGCTCGCCGTCGTGGCGATGGGCCTCTACGTGGGGTTCAACGCACCGCGCACCGACTACACCACGCGCCAGCAGGAGAAGCCGATCTGGCTGTCGGCAGACTTCCTGCTCGAGAGCTTCGTGTTCGCGTACATCGGCCTGCAGCTGCCGCGGGTGATCAGCGACCTCAGCGCCGAGTCGATCGGCGAGATCCTGCTGCTCGCCGCGGTAGTGCTGCTGGTCGTGCTGGTGGTTCGTCCGCTCTACATCTATCCGATCAGCGCGTTCGCGAACTGGCAGGATCGTCGGCGCCTCGCGCGGTGGGACCGCGGGGTCGAGTCCGAGGGGTTCCAGAAGCGGCTCGCCCAGTCGCGGCGCTGGAACCGGTTCACCCCCGATGAGCTGCGACGGCAGATGGTGCGCGAGCGCATGGCCGGTCTGCAGCTGACCTGGCGCGACAACGCCGTCATCTCGTGGGCGGGCATGCGCGGGGTGGTGACGCTGGCGACCGCGCTCGCGGCCGCCGACCTCGCGACGCTCGACACCGAGGCGTCCCACGCGATCGTCGTCGTCGCGTTCATCGTCACCGTGGGCACGCTGCTGCTGCAGGGGCTCACGCTGCCCGCCCTGATCCGCGGCCTCGGCATCGCGAGCGACGTCGACCACGAGGAGGACCGGCGCTCGCTCGCCGCCGTCAAGGAGCGCAGCCGCCAGGCGGGCAAGGCCTACCTCGCCGAGAAGAGGATCGAGTGGGAGCAGAAGTACGGCGACGTCGACCTGCGCCTGTTCGACGCGTTCGCCAAGCGCATGACGCGCGTCGAGCGCGACACCGATGAGGTGCAGGAGGTGGAGGATGCCGTCGCGAAGCCGTCGTACGACGACCTTCTCGCGCTCTCGAAGGGGTGGTTGCAGGTGCGTCGCGCGATCCTCCTCGAAGAGCGCGACCGCGGCAACCTCGACGAGGAGGTCATGCGCGAGCTGATCGCCGCGATGGATGCCGAGGAGCTCGCGATGGACACCCGCAGCGCCACGCGCCCCGCCGACCGCGCCTGACGTCCGCCTCCCACGCTCCGGCACCGCAGGAATGCAGAACGCCCCGCCCGGGTGGGGCGGGGCGTTCTGCGAACGGATGCTGCGGGCCGCGGCTCAGCGCGTGGCGGCGGGCTCGGTGGTCGAGGCATCCGCCTCTGTCGTGTCGTCGTCGTCCTCGGCGAAGGGCAGGCCGGCGCGCGGCGCGTTGTACCGGCCCTCGTCGAGGATGCCCTCGCGCTTGGCGACGATCGCCGGTACGAGCGCCTGGCCCGCGACGTTGACCGCGGTGCGGCCCATGTCGAGGATCGGGTCGATGGCGAGCAGCAGGCCGACGCCCTCGAGCGGCAGGCCGAGCGTCGACAGGGTGAGCGTGAGCATCACGACCGCGCCGGTGGTGCCGGCGGTGGCGGCCGAACCGACGACCGAGACGAGCACGATCAGCAGGTACTGCACGAAGTTCAGCTCGATGCCGAAGAACTGTGCGACGAAGATCGCGGCGATGGCCGGGTAGATCGCGGCGCAGCCGTCCATCTTCGTGGTCGCGCCGAACGGCACGGCGAACGACGCGTACGAGCGGGGCACGCCGAGGTTGCGCTCGGTCACGCGCTCGGTGAGCGGCAGGGTGCCGATCGACGAGCGGCTGACGAACGCCAGCTGCACCGCGGGCCACACGCCCGAGAAGAACTGCTTGATCGACAGGCCGTGCGTCTTCACGAGGATCGGGTAGACGACGAACAGCACGAGCGCGAGACCGACGTAGACGGCGATCGCGAACCAGCCGAGCGAGGCGAGCTTCTCCCAGCCGTACTTGACGACGGCGGCGCCGATGAGGCCGAAGGTGCCGAGCGGGGCGATGCGGATGATCCACCACAGCACGCGCTGGATCACCTTGAGCAGCGACTCGGTGAACACGAGGAACGGCTCGGCCTTCTTGCCGGCCTTGAGTGCGGCGATGCCGACCACGGCGGCGACGACGATCACCTGCAGGATGTTGAAGCTCACGCTCGACGTGACCGAACCGGCCTCGGCGTCGAACGAGCTGTTCACGCCGATGCCGAGGAAGTTCTGCGGGATGAGTCCGAGCAGGAAGTTCCACCAGGTGCCGACCGTGTAGGGGTCGCCGGTCTCGAGGCCCTCGCCGGCGCGGCTGCCGGGCTGGATGGTGACGCCGAGCACGATGCCGATGACGACGGCGATGAACGCGGTGATCGCGAACCACAGCAGCGTCTGACCGGCCAGGCGAGCGGCGTTCTGCACGCGACGCAGGTTCGAGATGCTGGCGACGATCGCGGTGAAGATGAGCGGCACGACGGCGGCGCGCAGCAGCGTGACGTACGAGCTGCCGATCGTGTCGAGCGTGGCAGAGAGGCCGCTCGGGTTGTCGGCGGTCGCGCCGAGCTGGCGGGCGATGAGGCCGGCGGCGATGCCGAGGACGAGGGCGGCGATGATCTGGAAGCCGAACGAGGTCAGCAGCTTCCGGACCGGTCCGCGGGTATCGGGCGCCTTCTGGGCGCGCGTGGTGCTACTCATGCGGGGGGAACTCCAGAACGATGGGGCGGCGGGCCGGTATGCACGCCAGAACGTCTAACGCTAGGGGCGGCTGAGAATTCCCTGGGCGGAAATGACGAAGGATGACGGATGCCGAAGCATCCGTCATCCTTCGTGGAGCGCGACCGGGGGTCAGCGCGCGAGGATCACTCGCTCTCGAGGCCGAGGCACTCGTTCATGTTGTCCTGGAGGATCTTGGTGGTCAGATCCTTGTCCTCCTGGTTGGCCTGCTTGTCCTCACCGTTGGCGAGGTAGTTCAGCGTCTCGTCGCTGAGGTCGGAGTCGACGAGGTGACCCGCGAAGCACTCCGCGGCGTTCTCGTCGAGGATGTCGCCCTGGCCGGCCTCTTCGAAGTACTTCGTCAGGCCGGCGGCGACCTGGTCTTCGGAGGGGCGGCCCGCACCGCAGGCGGTGAGGGAGAGGGCGAGGGCGGCTGCCGGGATGGCCAGCAGCAGGCGGGAGCGGGTGCGCAGTTTCCGGTCGAAGTTCATCATGAAAGCCACGGTATCGGCTCCCAGGCTATTGATAGGAATATTGGCATGGGGAGGTGTGCCCATGCGCCGCCATCTGGTAAAAGGGGGCGGTCTGGCACGATGGCGTCATGTTCATGGTCACGACGAACGACGTTCCGGGGTATCGCATCACGCAGGTGCTCGGCGAGGTGATGGGTCTCACCGTTCGATCGACCGACTTCGGCCAAGGGTTCGCGGCGGGGTTCCGGTCGCTGGGCGGCGGCGAGATCCCCGAGTACACGCAGGTCATGTACGAGGCCCGGCAGGTGGTGATGGGGCGGATGTGGGCCGAGGCGCAGCAGCGCGGCGCGAACGCGATCGTGGCAATGCGCTTCGACGCCGGATCGATCCAGAACTTCACCGAGATCTGCGCCTACGGCACCGCCGTCGTCATCGAGCCCCTCGCCCCGCAGCCCGCCGCCCCGCAGCCCATGGCCCCGCAGCCCATGGCCCCGCAGCCTCTCGCCCCGCAGCCCCCGTCGTCTCCGCCCCCTCCCTCCTTCTGACGCCCCCGTCCCCTTCCGCTCCCGTCGCAATTTCTGTCGCCTGGGAGGGCTGGAGGCGACAGAAAATGCGACGGGAGCGGGGAGGGGGCGGGGTCAGGGGGTCGGAGTGCGGACGAGGAGGTCGCCGACCTCGCAGTCGAGAGCGTCGCAGATCGCCCGCAGCGTCGAATAGCGGATGGCCCGGGCCCGGTCGTTCTTGAGCACCGAGAGGTTCACGATGCTCACGCCCACGCGGGCGCTGAGTTCGGTGAGGGTCATGCCGCGGTCGGCGAGCAGCTCGTCGAGACGGCAGTGGATGCCGGTGGCCTCGTCGTCGGAGTCGGCGGGGCTCACACCAGGCCCTCCGTCTCCTTCTCGAGCGTCGCGTTCTCGCGCTGCAGTCGCTCGCCCACCGTGAAGGCGGTTGCGATCACCGCGACCGCGAACGCCGCGAGCACCCAGGTGAAGGGCTCGATCGTCAGCACGGCGGTGTCGAGCCGGTTATCGGTGAGCTGCGCCACGGTCGCGTTCGCGAGCATGTTGTCGAAGAAGCGGGCGAGCGCGAAGCCGAGCAGCCCGCCGAGGCCGGCGACCGAGACGAGCACGGTGTGCCGGCGGCTGAAGACCTCGCCCCGGATGATGCCGCGGGCCAGCAGCAGCAGGCACGCGACGACCATCAGCACCGTGAGCGCGAGCACGACCTGTCCGAGGATGCCGGGCACGGTCGCGATCGGCGTGAGCTCGGGGGCGGTGAGCGCCCCGCTGTCGAGGCGCACCGGCACGGAGCCTGACCCGTCGGTGAGGGTGACGTCGACCGTGGTGTCGAGGAAGTCGACCGCGACCGGAACATCGACGCCCTGTGCCAGCTGCACGATGCGGACCGTCGCCCCGACGACGATCCACGCGGCGATCGCAAGACCGGCGACGGAGAAGGCCACCAGCGACCATCGGTCGCCGCGGGTGAGTCGTCCCGTGCGGTTGTCCATGTCGACTCCTTATCGTTGATCGTTATTATCGACTCCCATTAAGTTATCGATTCCCGATAAGTGCGTCAACCCCGCGCCGCATCCCGCGCCGACGACGACGGGGAGCGGAAGGCGACGGATGCCCGACCGAAAGGGCGGCGGTATGCCCACGGCGAACACGGGCATACACGGCATCCGCGGTCGTTACTCTCGATGTACAAGCGCTTCGCACCCGTGTGGCACTCACCCGGGGACCGTGCGAATCAAGGAGTCAACATGTTCGAGAGATTCACGGACCGAGCCCGTCGTGTGGTCGTCCTCGCCCAAGAAGAGGCGAAGATGCTGAACCACAACTACATCGGCACCGAGCACATCCTGCTCGGCCTCATCCACGAAGGCGAGGGCGTCGCCGCCAAGGCGCTGGAGTCCCTGGGCATCTCCCTCGACGCCGTGCGCGAGCAGGTGCAGGACATCATCGGCCAGGGTCAGCAGCAGCCGACCGGCCACATCCCGTTCACCCCGCGCGCCAAGAAGGTGCTCGAGCTCAGCCTCCGCGAGGCCCTGCAGCTCGGCCACAACTACATCGGCACCGAGCACATCCTGCTCGGCCTCATCCGCGAGGGCGAGGGCGTCGCCGCCCAGGTGCTCGTCAAGCTCGGCGCAGACCTCAACAAGGTGCGCCAGCAGGTCATCCAGCTGCTGTCGGGCGCCCCGGGCCGCGAGCCCGCCGCCGTCGGCGCGCAGAGCAACGACACCCCCGCCGCGCAGGGCGGGTCGCAGGTGCTCGACCAGTTCGGTCGCAACCTCACCCAGGCTGCGCGCGACAACAAGCTCGACCCGGTCATCGGGCGCGAGAAGGAGGCGGAGCGGGTCATGCAGATCCTCTCCCGTCGCTCCAAGAACAACCCCGTCCTGATCGGCGAGCCCGGCGTCGGCAAGACCGCCGTCGTCGAGGGCCTCGCCCAGGCGATCGTCAAGGGCGATGTGCCCGAGACGCTGAAGGACAAGCAGCTCTACTCGCTCGACCTCGGCTCGCTCATCGCCGGTTCCCGCTACCGCGGTGACTTCGAGGAGCGCCTGAAGAAGGTCACCAAGGAGATCCGCACGCGCGGCGACATCATCGTCTTCATCGACGAGATCCACACCCTCGTGGGTGCGGGTGCCGCCGAGGGTGCGATCGACGCCGCGAGCATCCTGAAGCCGCTGCTCGCGCGCGGCGAGCTGCAGACCATCGGCGCCACGACGCTCGACGAGTACCGCAAGCACTTCGAGAAGGATGCCGCGCTCGAGCGCCGCTTCCAGCCGGTGCAGGTGAACGAGCCGAGCCTGCCGCACGCCATCAACATCCTCAAGGGACTGCGCGACCGCTACGAGGCGCACCACAAGGTGCAGATCACCGACGGCGCGATCGTGGCCGCGGCGAACCTCGCCGACCGCTACGTCTCCGACCGCTTCCTGCCCGACAAGGCCATCGACCTGATCGACGAGGCCGGCGCCCGCCTGCGTCTGTCGATCCTGTCGAGCCCGCCCGAGCTGCGCGAGTTCGACGAGAAGATCGCCAAGGTGCGCGAGCAGAAGGAAGCCGCCAGCGAGGAGCAGGACTTCGAGAAGGCCGCGTCGCTGCGCGACGAGGAGAAGAGCCTCCTCGCCGAGCGCCTGCGCCTCGAGAAGCAGTGGCGTGCGGGCGACGTCGCGACCCAGGCGGTCGTCGACGAGGGTCTGATCGCCGAGGTGCTGGCCCAGGCCACGGGCATCCCGGTCTTCAAGCTCACCGAGGAGGAGTCGAGCCGACTCGTCTTCATGGAGAAGGCCCTGCACCAGCGCGTCATCGGTCAGGAAGAGGCCATCGCCGCCCTGTCGAAGACGATCCGTCGTCAGCGCGCCGGCCTCAAGGACCCGAAGCGCCCCTCGGGCTCGTTCATCTTCGCCGGCCCCACGGGTGTCGGAAAGACCGAGCTCGCCAAGGCGCTCGCCGAGTTCCTGTTCGACGACGAAGCTGCGCTCATCTCGCTCGACATGAGCGAGTTCGGCGAGAAGCACACCGTCTCGCGTCTGTTCGGTGCCCCTCCCGGGTTCGTCGGATTCGAAGAGGGCGGCCAGCTCACCGAGAAGGTGCGGCGCAAGCCGTTCAGCGTGGTGCTCTTCGACGAGATCGAGAAGGCGCACCCCGACATCTTCAACTCGCTGCTGCAGATCCTCGAAGAGGGTCGCCTCACCGACGGTCAGGGTCGGATCGTGGACTTCAAGAACACGGTCATCATCATGACCACCAACCTGGGTGCGCGCGACATCGCGGGCGGCCCGGTCGGCTTCCAGATCGAGGGCAGCAACGCGACGAGCTATGAGCGGATGAAGGGCAAGGTGAACGAAGAGCTCAAGCGGCACTTCAAGCCCGAGTTCCTCAACCGTGTCGACGACATCATCGTGTTCCCGCAGCTGAACAAGGAGGAGCTGGTGCAGATCGTCGATCTGTTCACCAAGCGCCTCGGCGAGCGGCTGCTCGACCGCGACATGACGATCGAGCTGTCGCAGGCCGCCAAGGAGCGCCTCATCGAGATCGGGTTCGACCCGGCCCTCGGTGCCCGTCCGCTGCGTCGCGCGATGCAGCACGAGGTCGAGGACCGTCTGTCGGAGAAGATCCTGCACGGCGAGCTCGACGCGGGCGACCACGTGAAGGTCGACGCGAAGGACGGCGAGTTCCTGTTCGAGCACGGCCCGCGCGGCGAGAAGGTCTCGGTCGGCGTCAACACCGGCGGAGAGATCTCGGCCACGCCCGACCTCGCCATCACCGGCGAGTGACGTCACGCTGATCCCGAAAGGGGCGGATGCTTCGGCATCCGCCCCTTTCGCGTTCTCACCGGGGGTCAGGTTCTGCGGAGGCGGGCGGTTCTAGGCTGGACGGGTGAACGACTACATCGTGCGACCGGCCCGCAGTGCCGACGTCACCGGCATCCGCACTCTGCTGCAGCCGATGGTCGAGAAGCGCATCCTGCTGGGCAAAGACCTCGCCGTGCTCTACGGCTCGGTGCAGGAGTTCGTGGTGGCCGAGGCCGACGGCGAACTCATCGGATGCGGTGCGCTGCACGTCATCTGGGAAGACCTCGGCGAGGTGCGCACGCTGCTCGTCGACGAGTCCTGGCTGCACCGTGGGGTGGGTCGGGCGATCGTCGACCGCCTCGAACAGAATGCGGTCGAACTCGGACTCTCCCGACTGTTCTGCCTGACCTTCGAGGTCGACTTCTTCGGCCGCCGCGGCTACACACCCATCGGCGAGCAGGTCGTCGATCCCGACGTGTACTCGCAGCTGCTGCGCAGCGGCGACGCGGGTGTCGAGGAGTTCCTCGACCTCGCACACGTCAAGCCGAACACGCTCGGCAACACGCGGATGCTCAAGAGCCTGAACTAGCCTTTACTCATGCCCCGTCAGTCCGCAGCCGTCTATCGCCGACGGCGTCTCGTCGTGCTGAGCGCCCTCATCGTGGTGCTCGCCGCGATCGGGGTCGGCGTGTGGCTGCTCGTGGCTCAGCCGTGGGCCTCGCAGGCGTCGGAGAGCACGCCCGCTCCGTCGTCGACCCCGTCGAACACGCCGAGCGCAACGCCGGATGCTTCGCCCGATGCGTCTCCGGATGCGTCGCCGACGGTCACCGAGACCGAGCCGCCGCCCGAGGAACCGGGCGTGGTGGCGTGCCAGGCGAAGGACCTCGAAGTGACCGCGGTGACCGATGCCGAGAGCTACGCCGAGGGCGAGCTGCCGAAACTGTCGATCTCGCTCACCAACACCGGCGGAGCGGACTGCACGCTCGACGTCGGTTCGTCGTTGCAGTCGTTCACGATCTCGAGCGGCACCGATGTGTGGTGGCGGTCGACCGACTGCCAGGAGAACCCGAGCAGCATGATCGCGACGCTCGCGGCCGGCACGACGGTCACGAGCAAGGAGCCGGTCGTGTGGGATCGCACGCGGTCGAGCGTCGACACCTGCGCCGAGGAGAACCGCCAACGCGCTCCCGCCGGCGGTGCCTCGTACCACGTGGGGGTGTCGATCGGCGGGTTCCCGAGCGCCACGACGAAGCAGATCCTGCTGTTCTGAGGACAGGATCGGAAGAGCGGGGAGCGTCGGGCGACTCGTTCCGCGTGATCTCGCGGTTGGCCCGACGAAAAGCGCAGAGTCTTCAGGATCGGCTGACACGGCGGGGGTCTTTGGGATACCATTGATATCGGTTCTCCGATCGTGCGGCGATCATGCCATCCCCAGTGGCGTCGAGCTACAGCGTCCCCAGCGCTTCGACATCCGCCGCCCGAGAACCCGAGGGCCCTCTCGAGTACCCCAGTCCCCAATGGATGACTCGAGAGGGCCCCTATCTGTCTCCGCCCGCTGCGCGGGCATGGTCAGGTCTCGCCGCTCTAGGCTGGAGACATGGCAGCGAAGAAGGCGAAGAAGAAACCGGCCCCCGAGGACTTCCGCTCGGAAGCCCTCGCTCTGGCCCTCGAGAAGCAGGACGTCGCCGCCGTCGCCCTCGCTCTGCGCAACGGCACCACCGTTGTTCCGCTCGTCAAGCCGGGGGCCCGCGACAACCCGCTCGACACCGGCGAGGTGTGGACGTACCGCGACCCGAACTCGGGCGACCTCGCGCTGCTGCTCTTCAGCGACGCGAAGAATAAGCCCGCCAACCTGCCACCCGGCGTGGGCATCTACACCGCCGAGTGGCTGCGCAGCTTCCTCGGCGCGCATCCGATCACCACGGTGTTCCTCGACATCGCCGGCCCGCACCCCATGCAGGCCTCGCCGCAGGAGATCCTCAAGGCACTGGAGGCCTGACCTTCGGTCGGCCTGGCCCTGGCCCCCCTGGCCCCCTGGCCCCCCTGGCCCCCCTGGGCCCCCCTGGCCCCCCTGGCCCCATGGCCCTGTGCCCTGTGGCCCCGCACAATCTCGCAGATCTGCAGCATCTCGCAGGGAAGTGAGCGTGCGGCTGAGACATCCTGCAGATCTGCGAAAACGCGCGGGGACGTGAGGGGCATGCGGATGCTCGGGAGTGCGGATGCTCGGGGGTAGGGCTCGGGAGTGCGGATGCTCAGGGCGGGGGTGGGTAGCCGGGCTCGGGAGTGCGGATGCTCAGAACGGGGGGACGCCGCGGGCCTCGCGCTCACCGCTGCGGGCCTTGACGTCGCCGAGCGCGGCGCGGAGCGTTTTTGACCGGTCGTCGACCACGTGCTCGTAGCCCAGACGTGAGGCCTCGGACCGCCGTTGTGCGGCCTGCGTCACCGGGCGGATCTCGCCGGCGAGGCTCAGCTCGCCCACCACGGCCAGGGTGCGCGGTACCGAGAACTGCCGGATCGACCCGGCGATGGCGATCGCGATCGCGAGGTCGGCGGCGGGCTCGGTGAAGCGCACCCCGCCGACGGTCGAGACGTACACGTCGAGCGACCCGGTGGGCACACCGGCGCGACGTTCGAGGATGGCGAGCACCATCGCCACGCGGGACGCATCGACGCCGTGCACGATGCGCCGCGGGTTGGGGGCCTGAGTGGGCACGGTCAGCGCTTGCACCTCGACCGGCAATGCCCGACGGCCCTCGAGCGAGATCGCGACGCACGTGCCCGGCTCGGTGGTGCCCTGCGAGAGGAACAGCCCGGAGGGGTCTGGCACCTCGGCGATGCCGTCGCCGGTCATCTCGAAGCATCCGACCTCGTCGGTCGGGCCGAAACGGTTCTTGAGCGCCCGCACGAAACGCAGGGCGGTCTGGCGGTCGCCTTCGAAGTGGCAGACGACGTCGACGAGGTGTTCGAGCACCCGCGGCCCCGCGACCTGACCGTCTTTGGTGACGTGGCCGACGATGATGATCGGCAGATCGCGTTCCTTTGCGATGCGGATGAGCGTCGCGGCGACCTCTCGCACCTGGCTCGGCTGCCCCGCGGCGCCGTCGATGAGGCCCGACGACACGGTCTGCACCGAGTCGACGATCACGAGCTGCGGCTTCACCTCGTCGATGTGTCCCAGGATCGCGGCGAGGTCGGTCTCGCTCGCCAGGTACAGCTCGTCGTGCAGGGCGTTCGTGCGCTCGGCGCGCAGCCGCACCTGCGCCGGAGACTCCTCGGCGCTCGCGTACAGCACGCGGCGCCCGGCGTGCGCGGCCTTGGCGGCCACCTCGAGCAGCAGGGTCGACTTGCCGACGCCCGGCTCACCGCTGAGCAGGATCGCCGCTCCCGGCACGATGCCGCCGCCGAGCACGCGGTCGAACTCCCCGACGCCGCTCGTGCGCCGAGGCGCATCGGTCGTGGTGATCTGCGTGATCGGGCGGGCGGCGCGATCGGTCGACGGCGGCAGCGCGCTCACGCGCTGCACGATGCCCGTCTTCGTCGCCTGCTCCTGCACGGTGCCCCACTGCTGGCACTCCGCGCAACGGCCGACCCACTTGGCCGTGGTCCACCCGCACTCGGTGCACACGTAAGCGGGCGGGGCGGGACGACGAGTGGCCATGCAGCAAGGCTAGCCGGGGCATCCGACACCGCCGGCCGGCGGCCACCTGCACGGACTCCGCACACCTGCACGGAGGGATGCCCGGATCGGCCGTGCAGGCGGGGGAACTCCGTGCAGAGCGGCGGCGAACCCGCGAACCGCACCGCCGGATGGCCCCCCACGAGGCCCCCATGCACGCCCGCTATCGCGGGCATCCGACACTCCTATCGCCGACGGGGGTTTTTCACGGCCGAACGGCGTCGGGCACCCCCGAGGCGCGGCCATACTGGAGTCATGGCCAGCGCCGGGCCCGTCTGCGGGCCGATCTCCACGTACTCACGAGTGCAGCTCCTGCACCTCGTGCAGACGCGTGCGCAGCGCACCATCGGCGAACTCTGCGAGGCAACCGGCCTGCACCCCAACACGGTGCGCGAGCACCTGCAGCGCCTCATCGAGGGCGGCTACGTGATCGCCGCCACCGAGCACCGCACCACCCGCGGCCGCCCCCGCACGCTCTACAGCGCGGCGACCGGCATGGGCGACGCATCGAGCCCCATCGCCCGCGACAAGGTCTCGGCCGCCGCCCGCCGCGGCGACCTGCTGCGCCGGGTGCTGCCGGCCACGGCATCCGCCCTCGGACGCGACGCCACCTACCAACTGGACGCCCTGATCGAACACCTGGAGGAGAGCGGCTTCGAGCCCGTCGTCGACGACGAGCAGCTGACCGTCGACCTCAGCCCGTGCCCGCACGCCGCGGGCCGCGCGGAAGACCGCCCGATGCTCTGCACCGTGCACCTCGGTCTCATGCAGGGGGTGCTCGCCGAAGCCGGCGGGCCGCTCTCGGCCGAGGCCGTGCGCGCGTCGTCCCTCCCGGAGGACTGCACGGTGCAGCTGCGACTGGCGGCGATGGCCGCCGCGTAGACGGCATCCGCTTTATTCACGGCCTGCGACCCGATGGCGCCGACAGGCCTCTCATTAGCGTGGCAGCAGGCTGAGAAAGAGGAGTGCTCCATGGAATGGCTCGACCCCCTGGTCCTGTCTCGATGGCAGTTCGGTCTGACGACCGTCTACCACTACCTGTTCGTGCCGCTGACGATCGGCATGGCGCTGGTGGCGGCGATCTTCCAGACCGCCTGGGTGCGCACCGCGAAGGTGCAGTACCTGCACCTGACGCGCTTCTTCGGCAAGATCTTCCTCATCAACTTCGCCATGGGCGTCGTGACCGGCATCGTGCAGGAGTTCCAGTTCGGCATGAACTGGTCGGACTACTCGCGCTTCGTCGGCGACGTGTTCGGCGCTCCGCTCGCGTTCGAGGGGCTGCTCGCGTTCTTCTTCGAGGCGACCTTCATCGGCCTGTGGATCTTCGGGTGGGACAAACTTCCGCAGAAGCTGCATCTCGCGACCATCTGGTGCGTCGCGATCGGCAGCACCCTCTCGGCGTACTTCATCATCGCGGCCAACGCGTTCATGCAGAACCCGGTCGGCTACGTCTACAACCCCGAGACCAACCGCGCCGAGCTCACCGACTTCTGGGCGCTGCTGACGAACCCGGTCGCGCTCGCCGCGTTCCCGCACACGATCTTCGGGGCGCTCATGTTCGCCGCCGGTGTCATCATCTCGGTCTCGGCCTGGCACCTCGCGCGCGGCCAGCACGTCGACACGATGCGCATTTCGCTGAAGTTCGGCCTCTGGGCGATGATCGTCTCGACCGCGGGCGTCGTGCTCACGGGTGACCAGCTGGGCCTCGCGATGTACGCCGCGCAGCCGATGAAGATGGCCGCCGCCGAAGCCACGTTCAACACCGTCTGCGGGGCGGATGCCTCGTTCAGCATCTTCACGCTCGGCACCCCCGACGGCAGCTCCGAGTTGTTCTCCATCCGTGTGCCGTACCTGCTGTCGCTGCTGTCGACCCACTCGCTCGACGCCTGCGTGCACGGCATCAACGACCTGAACGCCGAGTACCTCACCACCTACGCCGACACCGGCATCACCGACTTCGCCCCGATCCTCTGGGTCACGTACTGGGCGTTCCGGTGGATGATCGGCCTCGGCATGGCCGCCGCCCTCGTCGCGGTCGCCGGCCTGTGGCTCACCCGCAAGAACGCCAAGCGCGAGCCGGCGCCGTGGATGTGGAAGCTCGCGATCTGGTCGTTCCCGCTCGCGCTGCTCGCCAACATCATGGGGTGGGTGTTCACCGAGATGGGGCGTCAGCCATGGCTGGTGTTCGGCCTCATGTCGACCCGCGACGGCGTCTCGCCCGGCGTGAACGGGGTCGACGTGCTCATCTCGCTCATCGCGTTCACCGCGATCTACGCCGCCCTGGCGATCGTCGAGATCCGCCTCATCGTCAAGGCCGCGCAGAAGGGGCCCGACACCACCGAGCAACCGCACGAGGAGACGGCCCAGCTGCCGTCGGTCGTGTACTGAGAAGGAGACACGTCATGGATCTCGCAACGCTCTGGTTCTTCATCGTCGCCTTCTTCTTCGTCGGCTACTTCGTGCTCGACGGGTTCGACTTCGGCGTGGGCATGTCGCTGCCCTTCCTCGGCAAGGACGACGTCTCGCGCCGGCAAGTCATCAACACCATCGGCCCGGTCTGGGACCTCAACGAGACCTGGGTCATCGTCGCCGGCGCCGTGCTGTTCGCGTCGTTCCCCGAGTGGTACGCGACGCTGTTCAGCGGGTTCTACCTGCCGCTGCTGCTCATCCTTCTGGCGCTCATCCTGCGTGGCGTCTCGTTCGAGTACCGCCACCAGCGCGAAGGCCGAAAGTGGAAGCAGGGCTTCGACCGCATGATCATCATTGGCTCCGTCGTGCCCGCGCTGCTGTGGGGCGTCGCGTTCGGCAACATCGTGCAGGGCGTCGCACTGAACGCCGACCACATCTACGTGGGCGGGTTCTTCTCGCTGCTCAACCCGTATGCGCTGCTGGTGGGCGTCACCACGCTGCTGCTGTTCTTCCTGCACGGCGTGCTGTTCGTCGCCCTGAAGACCGACGGCCCGGTGCATGAAGACGCGCACCGGCTGGCGAAGCTCGCCGCGGGTCCGACCATCCTCGCCGCCGCCGGCACGGTCGTCTGGACCGCCGTGATCGCGATGAACCGCGAGGCGCCGCTGCTGTGGCTCGTATTCGGTGCGGGTGCGCTCGCCGCGGTGGCCCTCATCGCCGCCGTGGGCTTCTCGCTCGTGCGGCGCGACGGGTGGGCGTTCGTGTCGGGCATGGTGACGGTGATGCTCGCGGTCGTGATGCTCTTCGCCGCGCTCTTCCCGTACGTCATGCCGTCGACCATCGACCCGGCCTACAGCCTCACGATCGCGAACGCCTCGAGCACGCCGTATACGCTTCAGATCATGACCTGGACCGCGCTGATCGCCATGCCGCTCGTGCTGGCCTACCAGGCGTGGACCTACTGGGTGTTCCGCAAGCGCGTCACCCGTCGGTCGATCGAGGGGGCTCCGGCGCACGCGTGAAACCCGTCGACCCGAGACTGCTGCGCTACGCGGGTGCCGCGAGGGTGTTCCTCGCGGCATCCGCGCTGATCGGCGTCGTGCAGACCGCGGTCGTCATCGCCTTCGCCTGGCTGCTGACGGATGCCGTCACCGGCGCCCTGGCCGGCCGCGACGTCTCGGGGTCTCTGGTGGCGCTGCTGCTCGTGGCGCTGCTGCGCGGCGTGCTGATCGCGGCATCCGACGCCGCCGGAACCCGCGCGGCGGCCAAGACCGGCATGCAGCTGCGAGCCGCGCTCATCCGGGCGGTCGGTCGCCTCGGACCGGGGTGGCTCGCCCAGCGCAATCAGGCCGGACTCGCGATCACCGCCGGCCACGGCCTCGAAGCGCTCGACTCGTACTTCGCGCGCTACATCCCGCAGCTCGTCATGACAGCGATCGCGACGCCCGTGCTGCTCGCGGTCATGTGGTGGTTCGACTGGGAGAGCGGCCTCATCGCCGCGGTGACGCTGCCCCTCATCCCGCTGTTCCTCATCCTCATCGGCATCGCCACCCGCACCGTGCAGCAGCGGCAGTGGAAGACGCTGCAGCAGCTCGCCGCCCGCTTCGCCGACACGGTGCAGGGACTCGCGACGCTGCGGCTGTTCGGCCGGGAGCGCCGCGCCGCCGACCGGATCGAGGCCACCTCCGACGAGTACCGCCGCGAAACGATGAAGGTGCTGCGGTTCTCGTTCCTCTCGGGGTTCTCGATGGAGCTGCTCGCCTCGCTCGCCGTGGCGCTGATCGCCGTCGCCGTCGGATTCCGGCTGCTGTCGGGCGACCTGTCGCTCGAGATCGGACTGTTCGTGCTGCTGCTCGCGCCCGAGGCTTTCCTGCCGATCCGGCAGGTCGGCGTGCAGTTCCACGCCGCCGCGGAGGGGGTCGCCGCGACCGAGGACATCTTCGCGGTGCTCGATGAGGCTGCGGGGGCGGGTGGGTCGGATGCTGCTGGCGTGGTGGCGGGTACGCGTGCGGGTGTGGCCGACGGGGACGCGGGTCTCGGTGACACCAACTCAGGACCGGCGGGGTCTGCCGCGGCGATTCGGGCTCGCGATGGCGCGTCCGACGGTGCCGGTCCTGAGGTGTTGCGGGGCGCCCACGCCGCCCTCATCGTCGACGGGCTGCGGGTGCGCGATCTCCCGCCCGTCTCATTCACGGCAGAGCCCGGCACGATCACACTCGTCGAGGGGCCGAGTGGATCGGGCAAGACGAGCCTGCTCGCCGCGCTGCGCGGCGCGGTGCCCTTCGACGGCACGGCTACCGTCGGCGGTATCGACGTGCGGGCGCTGTCGCCCGCCGACTGGACCGCGTGGGCCGGCCAGCGCCCGGGCCTGTTGCAGGGCACGATCGCGCAGAACGTGGCGCTCGGCGACCCGGCTCCCGACGACGCCGCGGTGCGTGCGGCGCTCGCCGCGGCCTGCGCCGACCTCGACCCCGACCTCGAGCTCGGCGTGCAGGGCAGCGGCCTCTCCGGCGGACAGGCCCAGCGGGTCGCCGTCGCGCGCGCACTCCACCGGCACGCCGCCGACCCGCGGCGGGTGCTGCTCCTCGACGAGCCGTCGAGCGCCCTCGACCCCGAGACCGAGTCCCGGTTGTGGCGTTCGCTGCGCGAGCGGGCGGATGCCGGAGCCACCGTGCTCCTCGTCTCGCACCGCCGCTCGGCCCGCGACGTGGCCGACCAGGTCGTGGCGCTGGGGGTGAACGCATGACCGTGGTGCAGGGGAGCGGTGCCGAGAGCATCCGCGCGGATCGCACGCGTGCCGACCGCATTCGTGAGGTGCTGCGTCTGGCGCAGCCGTCGGCGCGGCGGTTCGCACCGGGGCTGATCTGGGGCGTGCTGTCGGCGGGTGCGGCCGTGAGCCTGCTCGCGGTCAGCGGCTGGTTGATCGTGAGCGCCTCGATCGTCGACTCGCTCGTGCCGCTGTCGGTCGCGGTGGTGGGCGTGCGGTTCTTCGCGGTCACCCGCGCGGTCACGCGGTACCTGGAGCGATTGAGCGGTCACGATGCCGCGCTCCGTCAACTCGCGGCGACGCGGGCCGACATGGTGCGGCGGCTCATTCCGCTGTCGCCCGCCGGACTCGGCCGCACCGACCGCGGAAAGGTGCTCTCGGCCCTCGTCGACGACGTCGAGAACCTGCAGAACCTGCCGCTGCGGGTCGTGCAGCCCCTCGGTGTCTCGGGGCTGGTCGCCGTCGGCGCGGTGGTGTTCGTGGCATTCGTGTCGCCGGTCGCCGCCGTGACCCTGGTGCTCTGCCTTCTCGTGGCGGGTACTGCCGCGGTCGGCATGGGGTGGCTGTTCGGGGCGCGCGCCGAGGCAGCCGTATCCGCGCGACGCGCCGACCTCTCGGCCGCGCTCGTCGACTACTTCGGCAGCCTCGACGTGCTGCTCGCGTACGGCGCCGAGCCCGCGGCGCGCGAACGTGTGACAACCGCCGATGCGGCGCTCCGCCGCGTCGTGACCCGGGCCTCGCTCGCACAGGCCGTCGCCGCGGGCGTGGTCTCGGCCGTCGCGGGCGCGGCTTCGGTGTGGGCCCTGGCCGCCGCATCCCCCGGGCTGTCGTCGGGAGCGATCGACGGCCCCTGGCTCGCCGTGGTGGTGCTGGTGCCGATGGTCGTGTTCGAGGTGTTCGGCGCGGTGCCGATCGCGGCGGCGTCGTGGCGCGGCGTGCGCGCGAGCGCGGCGCGCATCGTCGACGTGCTGCCGGATCGGATGCCGCCGGAGCTGCGCTCGGACGACGCGGTGGGTGTCGCGGGCGGCGCGGGGGCGACTGCCGAGACAGCGGCCACCGGCCTCGAGATGGCCGCGGAGACGACGCCGACGATCGAGCTGCGCGATGTGACGGCATCCTGGCCGGGCGGAGCGGCGGCGCTGCGCGGGGTCTCGCTCGATGTGCAGCCGGGCGAGCGCGTGCTCGTCGCCGGCCCGAGCGGGGCGGGCAAGAGTTCGCTCGCCGCCGTGCTCGTGGGTTTCCTGAAGGCGCAGGGCGTGTACCGCGTCGGCGGGGTCGACGCGGCGGCGCTGTCGGGTCCGGCGCTGCGTCGTGTGGTGGGGCTGTGCGAGCAGAGCCCGCAGCTGTTCGACGAGGACATCCGGCAGAACCTGCTGTTCGCGCGCGACACCGCGACCGACGACGACCTGCTCGCCGTACTCGACCGCGTCGGCCTGGGAACGTGGGTGCGTGAGCGGGGCGGGCTCGATGCGCGGGTCGGCGACCGCGGCGCGCTCGTGTCGGGCGGTCAGGCCCAGCGCATCGCGCTCGCCCGAGCGCTGCTGCGCGGATTCCCCGTGCTCGTGCTCGACGAGCCGACGGCCGGCGTCGACCCGGATGCCTCCGACGCCCTGCTGCGCGACCTGCTCGGCGCCGCCGGTTCGCAGTCGGTGCTGTTGATCTCGCACGTCGCCCCGCCCGCCGAATCCGTCGACCGGGTCGTTCGTCTCGACGGCGGTCGCACCGTCTGACGCGGCGCGCCGTCCGTGCAGGTGGCGGGTGCCGGGGCACACGACGGGTGGTGCCGCGGCGACATGCAGGCGGCGCGGCGACATGCAGGCGCGGGCGACGGTTTCGTGCCTGCATTCGGGGTTTCTGCCTGAAGTTCGCGACGTGATGCGCGCCGGATGCACGGAAACCTCACGTCTGCACGGAGGAACGGGAGGATCGGTCGTGCAGGTGTGCGGCGTCCGTGCAGGTGGGTCGGGTGGATGCCGATGGGGGGGGGCCGGCGGGTGGTGCCGCCGCGACGTGCAGGCGTCGCGGCGACATGCAGGCACGGGGGAGGGGTTTCGTGCCTGCATCCGGGGTTTCTGCCTGCAGTTCACGACGCGGTGCGCGGGAGGTGCACCGGTGCGCGCCGGATGCACGGAAACCGCACGTGTGCACGGAGAAACCGGGGTATCGGTCGTGCAGGTGTGCGGCGTCCGTGCAGGTGGGCGGGAAGCGACGAGTGAAGTCAGCCGTAGAGCGGGGTCGGGGGTTCCATGACGATGCCCTGGGCCTCGAAGGCGCGGCGGCGCTCTTCGATGCGGCGGTGCAGTTCGAGCTGTGCGGCGTCGACGAACGCCGGGTCGAGATGGACGGTCGGCGGATGCGGGTCGCCGTGGTTCGCGGCGATGTAGGCGTCGAGTTCGAGGCCGGAGGTCCACGAGGTGATGAGGGAGTAGCGGGGCGCGGTTCCGCGGTGCCAGACCGCGTGCCAGAAGCGCTGCGTGTCGACGATGATGCGCGAGCCGGCTCGCAGCGGCAGGCGCACCTCGGTCGCCGGGTCGAACCGGTCGGTGCGCAGGATCAGCATCGAGTCGGTGTCGTCGGTGAGGTTGTAGTAGCCGCGCACGACCCACCCGGTGCCCTCGTCGTTGAGGCGGTTGTTGTCGTCTTGATGCAGGTTGTAGATGGCGTCGGCGTACCCGTTGGGCTGCAGCTCGATCACCCGGCAGCGGCCGACCGGGGCGCCGGGCGCGAGGGCCCGGGCCTGCAGCGTGGGAGCCAGCGCGACCTGCGACGAGACCCACACCCCGTCGCGGTCGGTGCGCGGGGGAGTGTGGTTCCAGAAGCCGTTGCACTCGAGGTCGCCGGCGTAGCTGGCGAGGGGCGCGAAGCGGGTGATGCCGGAGGACCGCCACGGGATGTACTGCAGGTCGAGCCACTCGGCGGGGTCGGCGGCCTGATCGTGGTCGTCGAGGACGACGTACCCGGTCTCGGCCAGCGCCTCCGAGGTGATGTATCCCATCGCTGCACGTCCTTTCGCTGAGGTCATCCTAACTTGGGGCCTCCGACATGACGCGGGGCGTCACCGGGCATAACCGGTGTCGGATGCCGGCGCTAGCCTGAACACATGACGCAGCCGCAGGGTGCCCTTCTCGTGGGCAGTGTGAACTTCGATGATGCCGAGACGACGATGCGCACGGCATCCGATCTGCTCGGCGGCCACCTCCGCCGCATCCCCGACGGCGAGGTCGGCAAGCGGTTCCACTGGATCATGTTCCAGCCCGACGTGCTCGGCGAGGCTGAGGGCATCGAGCGTGTGGGCGACGAGCCCATCCCGTTCGGTGCGGGCCTCGACGCCCGCGGGCTGCGGCTCGCCGAGGGCGTCGATCCCGGCGACATCGCCATCCCGCCGCTCGGGTACGCGGCCGCGGCGATCGAGTCGTACGCGGTGTTCCGACGTCTGCGCGACGAGGGCGCGATTCCCGCGGGCATCCGCTTCGAGGTGGCGCTGCCGACCCCGCTCGCGGTGATCTCGTCGTTCTTCCAGGGCGCCGATCGCGAGGCGTTCGAGGTGCATTACACAGCGGCGATGCTGCGCGAGCTCGACGAGATCACGGCCGCGATCCCGCACGACGACCTCGCGATCCAGTGGGACGTGGCGAGCGAGATGGGCATCCTCGAGGGTGCCTCGGGCTATGGCGCGCTGATGGATGCCTGGTGGGACGGCGACGTGTTCACCGGACTCGTCGCGCGGCTCGCGACCCTGGTCGACGCAGTGCCCGCGGATGTCGAGGTCGGGGTGCACCTCTGTTACGGCGACGCCGGCGAGCGCCATTTCGTCGAGCCGACGGATGCCGCGAACCTCGTGCGCTACGCGAACGCGGTGGCCGAGGCATCCGAGCGGCCGTTCACGTGGCTGCACCTTCCCGTGCCGATCGAGCGCGACGACGAGGCGTATTTCGCTCCGCTCGCCGGCCTCGCGCCCGTCAACGAGCTGTACCTCGGACTCGTGCATCGCGAAGACGGCGTCGAGGGCGCGCAGCGTCGCATCGCCGCCGCCCAGCGCTTCGCGCCCGCGTTCGGCGTGGCGACCGAGTGCGGCATCGGCCGCGCCCCGGCCGGCTCGACCGAGGGCATCCTGCGCACCCACGCCGAGGTCGCCGCCGCCTGGTGACCGGCCCTGTGCGCTGCGGCTCGCGCCCTCGATTCGCGCCGGAGCGCGCGGTGTCGTAAGCTTGTCCGCGGTGACGTGTCCGAGCGGCCGAAGGTGCAACTCTCGAAAAGTTGTGTAGGGTAACCCCCTACCGTGGGTTCAAATCCCACCGTCACCGCCATGGAAACCCCCTCCTCGTGAGGGGGTTTTTCCGTAGGCGGTCGCCATCGACGAGCGCGCTACGGAGATAGTCCGCCGCGCTGGCACTCGGCGCCCGGGCGAGCGTCGCACGAGGCGGAGAGCTCAGCCCATATCGGCGACAGCGTCAGGCATCGAAGCGCGCGCCGCCAGGGCGTGCACTCAGCAGGGTGAAGACCAGCAGCACGATGGCGCCGATGATCGGGACGAGGGTGATGAAGAACCAGGCGCCGCTGCGATCGACGTCGTGGAGCCGCCGCCAGGTGAGCGCCAATGCCGGGATCACGATCGCCGTCGCGTAGAGGAGGAACGCCACCCCGACCGGGCTCGTGAGCGGGAGGGATCCCCCGGAAGCGAAGGGAGAGAGGAGGTCGATCATGCGAGACGTGAATTGCGGGTCGGTCAGGGAGCCGATGAGGTTGAATGCCAGGGCGACGAGCGCGTTCGCCAGCACCCACCACCAGTACTCGCTCCGGCTGGCCCGTCCGCTGAACGTCGCGTACTTGCGGAAGAAGCGAGCGACGGCCTGCGGAAGTGAGGCGCCGTAGAGCGGCGCGCTGAGCGGGACGTGCGTCGTGGTCATACGACGAACCTATCGGCGAGGCACACGCTGGGGCTGGAAGAGGCAGCGAGGGACGATCGAGCAGCCGCACAGACAGATGAGTCGCCCGGAGGGCGGCGCCTCCGAGGGCGGCGGGGATAATCGAGGGATGCGCGAATCTGTCGGCACCTCCGACTCGGAACACTACGTCTGGGGCGAGGTATCCGATGGCTGGCGACTGCTCGATAGCCCGGGGCTGTCTGTGATCGAGGAACGTGTTCCTGCAGGGGCGGGTGAGGAGTGGCACGTCCACGATTCGGCGACGCAGTTCTTCTACGTGCTGACGGGCAGCCCTGAGATGCAGACGACGGAAGGCGTCATCCCGTTGAGTCCGCGCCGTGGTGTGCAGATCCCGCCCGGTCTCGCGCACCGTTTCGTGAACTCCGGCACAGAGGACGCCTGGTTCCTGGTCATCAGCACTCCCGACACCCGCGGCGATCGACGCACGGTCGACCGTTAGAGAGAAAAGCATCGGATGCACGCGATCCTGGAATACACCTACGTCGACGACTACTTCGACCGGCGCGATGCGCTGCGGCCCGCCCACCTCGAGAAAGCGTGGGCCGCGGTGGAGCGGGGTGACCTGCTGCTCGGGGGCGCTGTGGGCGTCGGGCCTTTCACCGCGTTGTTGATCTTCACCGGTGAGGACCCGCTGAACGCAGCTCGCGCGTTCGCGGAAGCCGACCCGTACGTCACGGGCGGACTCGTCGTGTCGTGGGAGGCGAAGCCGTGGACGACAGTCGTCGGCACCGGAGCAGCTACTCCGGTGCATCCGTAGCCTGACGTCGAGCGCGGCACTTCGCGTCTGACGGGATTCCACACGCGCGAGCGTCTGACCGCCCCGCACCGACTCCCATGAGACAGTCGTCGGCGCCTGTCACTAGCTAGCACACTCGTGCTAGCTTCGGGTGATGAGTCCACGGGTCCCTGTCAGAGCGCGTCTTTCGCGGATCGTGGTCATCGCAGGAGCGGCCACCGCCTGCGTCTCCCTGGCCCTGTTGCTCGTGGGGCGACCGGGAGGGGTGACGCTCTCTCGCGATGCGGGCGCACCCGCGGTCCCCCTGCTGTGGGCGATCGGTCCCGCCCTCGTCGGCATCACGATCGCTCTCACGCTCTCGCACCGGCGACCGCGCCTCGTCGCACGCACGCTCTCTCGAGGCAGACTCACGGCGACCATCCTGATCCTCGGCGCGCTGGCGGTGCTCTTCCCTGTTGTCGCGTCAGGGATGAACGGAGAGGACTACGTCCTGACCAAGGCGGTTCTGCTCATCGTGGCGCCGCTGATCGCCGTCGCCCTCATCAGGGGATCGGTCACCATCGACGTCGAACGGGTGGCCTGGCGATGGTGGGCCCCGGGCATCGCGATTCTCGTCTGGGCGGTTCTCCGCAGCCTCGTCAGCTCGTCGCCCGACTACAGCGAGGTGGATGCCATCACTCTGCTGATCGCCGCGACCGCCACGGCGGTCACCGCGGGCTTCGGCGAGGAACTCTTCTATCGCCGCCTCCTGCAGACGCGACTCGAGGCGCCTCTCAGTCCCTGGGCGGGAGTGACCGTCGCCAGCGCAGCATTCGCTCTCATGCATCTGGGTAGCCATGCGACAGGCGACCTTCTGTTCGACGCCGCGTCGGTGATCGTCGTGCAGGGAAGCTTCGGCCTTCTCATGGGAGTGATCTGGATGCGGTTCCGCAACTTCACCGCGATCGTCACGGCTCACGTCCTCGCGAACGGATGGCCGGACATCGTCTGGCACGTAATCAGCCGGTGAGACGTGCATGCACCCGCGATCCGGTCGGTTCGAGCAGCGCCACCGTCCCGCCCTTTGACGACTGCGATTGGATGGTCGTATGAGCGCCCTCACCGACTACATCGAAGCGTGGAAGACGAACGAGGCGGAGCGGATCGTTGCGACCGTCACCGACGACGTCGTGATCACCGAGAGCTTCGGCCCCGTGTACGACGGTCGCGAGCGCGTCAGGGAGTGGTGCGAAAAGTGGAATGCCGATGGGTCGCGCGTTCTGGATTGGGTAATCACGAACGAGTTCGAAGCCGGTGACCGGATCGTCGCCGAGTGGCGGTTCGAATACCGTCAGGCGGGCGAGGAGCGCACCTTCCTGGGCGCCACCATCGCCACGGCCCGCGACGGCAAGATCGCCGCGCTGCGGGAGTACGCGATCACCCACGATCTGTACACCTGGCAAGGCGAGTGGCGGTAGGCCGTCACGTGCTCCCGAGCGAAGGGGCTGCCGGCGGCCGCTCGTCAAGGCCCACCGCTCGATTCGCTCCGTCCGATCTCGGGCGGATACTGGAAGGGACGGTTTCGAGAGCCCCCGCCTCCGCGCCGCGCGGCAGACCTCTCGGCGCCAGGAAGAAGAAGCACATGAAAGCCCTCCGTTACGTCGAGATCGGCAAGCCCCCGGTGGTCGTCGACATCCCGATTCCTCAGCCCGGCCCCGGTCAGGTGCTGCTCAAGATCACGGCGGGCGGTGTCTGCCACTCCGACGACTACGTCATGGGTCTGCCCGAGAAGGACTACCTCGAGCAGGGGTACCCGCTGCCGCTGACCCTCGGTCACGAGGGCGCGGGCATCGTGCACGAGATCGGCGAGGGCGTCGACTCATCGCTGAAGGTCGGGGATGCCGTCGCCGTCTACGGGCCGTGGGGATGCGGTCGCTGCCACAACTGCTCCATGGGCAAGGAGAACTACTGCACGAACGCCGCGGCCGAGGGCATCCGCCCTCCCGGGCTGGGCAGCCAGGGGTCGATGGCCGAGTACATGATCGTCGATGACGCCCGCCACCTCGTGCCGCTCGGCGACCTCGACCCGGTGCAGAACGTGTCGCTCACGGATGCCGGTCTCACCCCGTACCACGCGATCAAGAATTCGCTGCCGAAGCTCGGCGCCGGCACGTTCGCCGTCGTCATCGGCACCGGCGGGCTCGGTCACGTCGGCATCCAGATCCTCAAGGCCATCTCGGGCGCCACCGTCATCGCCCTCGACGTGAACGACGAGAAGCTGAAACTCGCCACCGAGGTCGGCGCCGACCACGCCCTCATCAGCGACGCCGACGCTGCCGACAAGATCCGCGAGATCACGGGTGGACTCGGCGCGAACGCCGTGTTCGACTTCGTCGGCGCGAACCCGACCATCGCCCTCGCGCAGAGCGTCGCGGCACTCGAAGCCGACATCACGATCGTCGGCATCGGCGGCGGCAGCATGACGCTCGGCTTCGGCTCGATCGCCTACGACGCCGCCGTGCGCATCCCGTACTGGGGATCGCGCGCCGAGCTGATCGAGGTGCTCGACCTCGCCCGCGCCGGCAAGATCCACGTGCAGACCGAGACGTACTCGCTCGACGACGGCCCGCAGGCCTACGAGGATCTCGCGTCGAACAGCATCCGCGGTCGCGCCGTCATCGTTCCCTGACGTCGGCACGGCCCCACGCGAACGCCCGGGAGGAGTCACCTCCCGGGCGTTCCGTCTTCCCCGGGGTCTGCGGGGTGGTGTCGGGCGCCGCTCCGCCGCACGCGCCCCCGGCGACGGGCAGCGTCTCGGAACGGTCGACTCCGTCGAGCGGCGGGAGCACCCCGCATCCGCTCAGCACGAGCGCGCTCGAGGCTCAACGGTAGCCCGGCGGACATGCGGCGCGAGCGGCGGCCGCGCCTCGTCGGACGCATGCTCATGCCGGCGCCGATAGGCTCGCCGACGTGCAGCTCTCCCTCGTGCCCCCGACCGCCACCGAGTTTCGCGACCTCTACCAGCAGACGGGATGGCGTGACGTCTCGCTCGAGACGTGCGAAGCCGCGCTGGCGGGAACGTGGCTCGCGTGCACGGCCCGTGACGAGAACGGCACCGTCGTCGGCATGGGGCGCCTCATCAGCGACGGCGTGCTGCACGCCTTCGTGACGGAGATGCTCGTTGCCGAGAGCGCACGCGGCGGCGGGCTGGGTGCGCAGATCATTCGGATGCTGGTGACCGCGGCGAGGGAGCGCGGCGTCGACGACATCCAGCTCTTCGCCGCGCGCGGCCGGGCGGCCTTCTACGAGCGCAACGGTTTCCGTCGTCGGCCCGACGATGCCCCGGGCATGGACCTCACGGATGGCGACGAGGGAACGGCGCCCACCGACGCGGCGTGACGCGACGCGATGACGGTTAGTCGCCGACCGCATCCGTTCCCGTCGCGCGAGACCGGCGATCGCCGCGACGCACCCCCATGAGGAACGCGAGGGCGATGAGACCGAGGCCGAGCACCGCGGCTCCCATGACGGCCGTGCGGGTGAGGATCACGACGTTTCCTTCCGGCGAGAACGTCGCGCTGGATTCCGGCTGGTACGCGAACCAGCCGAACGACACCGGGGTGAGCACGCCGACGATCGTCATGAGGAGGCCGGCACCCACGAGCACGGCGGCGAGCGTCCAGGCGATGAGGGTCGCGCGTCGAGAGGTCATGTTCCGACGCTATCGCCCGCGGTGCGGCGACGGGTGACCGCGGAGCTCGGAACTCGATCGAGGGTCGCCCGTCGCGGCGAGCATCCGATCACCGGTCGCGGATGGCCGTGTCGAGTGCCTGCATGAGCTGCGCGAGACGCGAACTCCCGGTCGGCGCAGGAGGGTATCGGCGCAGGACGTCGGGCACCGGGTCGGTCGCCAGAGCGACCAGGTCGTCGAGGGCGCTCGCGTCGTCGACCCCGGAGGTCAACTCCGCCACCCGGGCGGCGCAGGCAGCGCTGCGCAGGATGTGGCCCACCTGCGTGGCTCGCGCGATCGGATGCAGGTAGGCAGCCCCTGCCGCATCCCCGCAGGCCAGCGCGGCGAGCTGTGCGGTCTCGGTCTCGACCTCTTTCGCGGCACGGTGCGCGGCGAAGGCCGTCGTCCGCTGCAGCTGGGAACGGGCGCCGCCTGAGGCGAAGACGCGAGCCGCGTCGACCGCGGCGCGCGGCCGCGAATCGAGTGGCGCGGCGGCCTCGAACACCGGCAGCACGCGCTCCGCACAGGCGGCGGCGAAGCGGACGACCGCCCGCAGCTCGTCATCCGTCAGTTCGAAGTCGCCCGATCCCATCCCGCCATTCTCCTGCCGCAGCGATCTATGCGTGAGCATGCTTTTGCACTTAGCGCGGTCGAAAGCAAGGCCTCGTCCCAGATTTTCGTCTGACTTAGCGTGAAACGCATGCCGCAGCGCGATCAGTACGAGCCGACCAACCCCCTCACCCAGTACGACCGCGTGGAGCCGCCGGTCCAGCATCAGCCCGAGCCGGGCGTGCAGGCCCGCATGACGCCGGTGCCCGATCTCGGTGAGGCGACCTACCGCGGCACCGGCCGACTCGATGGGCGCCGCGCGCTCATCACGGGCGGCGACTCGGGAATCGGCGCCGCCGCCGCGATCGCATTCGCCCGCGAGGGTGCCGATGTCGTCATCGCGCACCTGCCGGGCGAGGAGGAGGACGCCGAGCACGTGCTCGCGCTCATCGCGGATGCCGGGCGCCGGGGCCGCGCGATCATCGCCGACATCTCCGACCCCGCGCAGTGCCGTCGTCTGGTGTCGGAGGCGGCGGACTTCCTCGGGGGCCTCGACGTGCTCGTGAACAACGCGGGCAAGCAGATCGCGGTCGACCGGGTCGAAGACCTCAGCGACGAGCAGTTCGAGCAGACGTTCCGCACCAACGTGTTCGCGAACTTCTGGATCACCAAGGCGGCGCTCGCGCACCTCGGCGAGGGGGCGAGCATCATCAACACCGCGTCGCTCGAGGCGTACAAGCCCTCGCCCGACCGTCTCGACTACGCGGCGACGAAGGCCGCGATCAACAACCTGTCGAAGGGGCTCGCGCTGCAGCTCGCGCCGCGCGGAATCCGCGTCAACGTCGTCGCGCCGGGGCCGGTGTGGACGGCGCTGCAGGTGTCGGGCGGAGTGTCGGACGAGCAGATGTCGGCGTTCGACGACGAGAACACGTATCAGCGCGCCGGGCAGCCGGCGGAGCTCGCCCCGGCCTACGTCTTCCTCGCCTCGGCGGAATCGGGGTACGTCTCGGGCGAGACCCTCAACGTCAACGGTGGCATGGTCACCCCGTGACCGCCCACGACTGCACGGTCTTCGTTCTTCCCGGTCTCGGTCTCGATCGTTCCGCCGCGCGCGCCATCGCGGGCGAACTCGACTCGCGTTTCCGCGTGGTCTCGGTCGAGCTGCCCGGTCACGGCGATGCGGCCGACGCCCCGCACGGTTCGGTCGAGGCGCAGGTCGACGCCGCGGCGTCCGTGATCGAGGCGCACGCCGACGGGGGCCCGTGGCTGCTGTGCGCGCACAGCATGGGCGGCAAGGTCGCCGCGCGCCTGGCGGCACGCGTCCGCGACGGCGAGCTGCCGACCTTCGGTCTGCTCGGCATGGTGCTGCTGGCGCCGTCGCCGCCGACGCCCGAGCCGATGCCCGACGAGAAGCGCCGCGAGATGCTGTCGTGGGTGGCCGACGGCCCGATCGCCGAGGCGGATGCCCGCACCTTCGTGGATGACAACCTCGGGGCTCCGCTGCCTCCGACGACGGAGCAGGCCGTGCTCGATGCCGTGCAGGCCGTGTCGCCGGTCGCCTGGCGCCGGTGGCTGGAGCAGGGGAGCCGCGAAGACGTGGCGGACGCGGTGGGCGTGCTCGATCTGCCGTGCGTGGTGCTCGCCGGCGACGACGACGACCAGCTCGGGGCAGCGGCTCAGCCCGCTCTCCTGGCGGACGTCTACCCCCGGGCACGCTTCGTCGCCCTGGAGCAGGCGGGTCATCTGCTGCCGTACGAGCGCTCGGCCGAGGTCGGCCAGGCGATCGAGCAGCTGTGGGACGAGATCGTCGCGCATAGTGCGCGGGTGCCCGCCGAGTGGGGACGGCTGCTCTCGTCGCCGCGCACGACCGACCGCGTGCGCCGCACCCTCTCGCGTCGTGCGCTCCCCGACGACCCCGCGTACCGGCCGCGCACGCTGAGCCCCGCGCAGCTCGACCTGCTGCGCGAGATCGCCGACCGTCTCGTACCGCAGCCCGACGGCAGCCGCATCGACGTCGCGGCACGGGTCGATGCTGACCTCGCGGCGGGCGGTGGCGACGGATGGCGGCCCGCGGGCGCGCTCTCCGACGACGAGGCGTATCGCGTCGGACTCGACGACCTCGCCCGCGGTTGGCCGGTGAGTGCGAAGGAGCAGGATGCCCTCATCGCCGCGGTCGCTGCCGGGAAGGGCGTCGAGGGTGGACGCATCCCGCCCGACGATCTGCGCCGCTGGTTCGAGGACCTGCGTGTCGACGTAGTGCGGGAGTGGCTTTGCCACCCGGCGTCACTGGCCCGGATCGGGTACGACGGGTTCGCCACGGGGGCGGAGGACCTCGCGTTCGCCGGGTTCGAGACCCTGCGGGCGGATGCGCGTGACGCGTGGGAGCCGTCGGAGCTGGGCGAACCGGTGACCGAGGATGACCTGATCGACGAGGGGGAGGCCGCGTGAACCTCGACGGCATGAAGACCTACGACCACTCCGACGAGGTCGACGTCGTCGTGGTGGGAACCGGGGCCGGCGGGGCGCCGTTGCTCGCCCGCCTCGCCGAGCGCGGTCTGCGGGTGGTGGCGATCGAGGCGGGGCCGAACCACGACCCTGCCGAGTACACGCCCGACGAGATCGACGCGACCGCGATCAACTGGATGTCGAGCCGCTTCAGCGGCGGAGAGGCCCCGACGGCGTTCGGGCCCAACAACAGCGGATTCGGCGTCGGCGGGGGCACCGTGCATTGGGGTGCGTTCACGCCTCGACCGGATGCCCGCGACCTGCGCCTGCGCACCGAGACGGGTCTCGGCGCCGATTGGCCGGTCGACCATGACGAACTCACCCGCTACGTGGCCGAGGTCGAGAAATACATCGGCGTCTCCGGCCCGACCCCGTACCCGTGGGACCCCTCCCGCACCTACCTCACGCCGCCCCCGCAGCGGAACGCGGCCGCCGACATCATGGCCAGGGGTGCGGCGGCTCTCGGCATCCGCGCCACCGACGGACCGACGGCGATCCTCACCCGCGACCGCGATCAGCCGCACCACGGGCGGCGGCACGCGACGACCAATGTGGGGTCGATCCATCAGGGCGAACGGCACGGGGCGAAGGCGACGACCGCCATCACTTACCTGCCGGCTGCCGTCGCGCATGGCGCGGAGATCCGGCCGGATGCCGTCGTGCACACGATCGAGCGCGATGCGACCGGGCGCGTGACCGCGGTCGTGTACCGGGAGGACGAGAAGGACCACCGCCAGCGCTGCGCGGCCCTGGTGCTGGCCGGTGGCGGCATCGAGACGCCGCGCCTCCTGCTGCACAACGGTCTCGCCAACTCCAGCGGTCAGGTGGGCCGCAACTTCCTCGCGCACGGCGCGGTGCAGGTGTGGGGTCGCTTCCACGAGCAGATCCGCGGGTACCGCGGCTACCCCTCGGCGCTCATCACCGAGGATTTCGTGCGCCCGCGCGACGCCGACTTCGCGGGCGGCTACCTGCTGCAGAGCCTCGGCGTCATGCCCTTCACCTACGCCACCTCACTCGTGCGCGGCGGCGGCCTCTGGGGTGCCGAGCTGATGGACGAGCTGCAGGCGGGGCGCTACGGCGCCGGCATCGGGATGAACGCCGAATGCCTGCCCTCCGACGCGAACCGCGTGGAGCTCTCGGACGAGGAGGACGAGTGGGGTCTGCCGCGCGCGACGATCTCGTTCACGCCCGGAGACAACGAGAAGGCGATCGACGCCCACGCCATCGACGTGATGACGCGCATCCTCGAGGCGGCGGGAGCGACGCGCACGCGGGTGCTCGCGCGCACCGCGCACACCCTCGGCACCTGCCGCATGAGCGACGACCCCGGCGAGGGTGTGGTGGATGCCGACGGCCGATCGCACGACATCGACAATCTCTGGGTGTGCGACAACTCGACCTATCCCAGCGCGCTGACCGCCAACCCGGGTCTCACGCAGATGGCCCTCTCGCTGCGCACCGCCGATCGGATGCTCGCCGCGCGGTAGCCGGGGCCGGTTCGTGGCGTGCGATCAGATGTGGAGGTCGAGGTGCCACCGGCCCCAGATCACTCGATGCGACGACCGCCCCAGCAGTCGTTCCAGTAGGCGGCGTCGGCGCTCGTCGTGCGCACGATCTCGTCCGGGCGGGGAGGCGCCGGCCAGAGCTGAAGGACGTACCAGTCGACGAGGGCGTCGGCGGTCTCCTGCGCGTGACCGGCGTCCCGCCCCCGGGCGCTGACTCTCACCCGATACCGACCCGCGGGAATGTCGAGCGAGCCACTGGGATCACCGGCCCACCCCTCGAACCGGACCGGCCCCTCACCGACGGAGAACGACACCTCGACGATGTCTTCGGCGTCATCGAGCGGGGGCGCGGCCTCGTGCAGCTCGACCCGCACGGACGATCCACCGGACCGGCGCCCCAGGACGACGTGCACCGCGCCGTCCACGCCGGCGCCGACCCAGCCGTTGATCTGGTCGGCGAAGAACCGATCCACATCGCCGTCGAAACCCGTGTCACCCTGCAACAGAGTGAATTGGCCGTAGTCGGTGCGGATGACGTCGTCCAGCAGTGTGATCATCCGGTCATGGTAGCGACGAGCATCCGGGTCACGCCCGCCAGTAGCCGTTCGCCGCCGCGACGGTCTGGAAGTTCGTCGCGACCACGTGCGAGATCGCGATGAGGGCGTCGAAGTCGTCGGCGTAGGCCGCGCGCACGCGTTCGCGCACCTCGGCAGACGGCTGGGTGAGCTTCACCGCGGTGCGGGAGAGCTTGACGGCGAGCGCGTAGCCCTCTTCGGGCGTCGGAGTGAGGAGGGTGGGAAGCCAGGAATCGGACATGGGATGCCTCCGTCAGCTCGCTCGGCGCAGCGGGATGCGGGGGAAGTCGACCGGCACGTCGAGGGCGATGTTGACGTAGTTCGTGAACAGGTTCAGCGCGACCTGTCCGATGGTCTCGACGATCTGCTCGTCGTTCCACCCCTGGTCGCGCACCGCCTGCACGTCGGCGGCGGCGAGCTGGCCGCGGTCGTTCACGAGCTTCAGGGCGAAGGCGAGCAATGCCGCCGTGCGGGGGTCGTCGGAGTCACCGTCCTGTGCGGCGGCCAGGGCCTCACGGCTCAGGCCGGCCTTCTTGCCGAGCGCCGTGTGCGCGGCGAGGCAGTAGTCGCAGGAGTTGCGGTTGGCGACGGCGACCGCGATCTGCTCACCGAGCGCGGCACCGAGCGTTCCGCCGCCGAAGGCCCCGAACGACCCCCACATGCTCGCGAGCGCGGCCGGGGAGTTCGCGACCGCGCGGAACATCGCCGGCACGGTGCCGAACGCCGCGGCGATCTGATCGAGGTTGTCCTTCACGGCGCCGGTGGCGTCGGTGCGGTCGATGAGGGGGACGTTGGCCATGGGATGCTCCTTGTTCTCGGCGGCCGGAGGATCGGCCGTGCTTCCATCCTGACCACCGAGGCTGGACGATACGCACCTCTGGGTCTTGACTTCTTGACACATCGTCCAGAGACTGGCCACATGCCCCCTGTCGATCGCCTGACCCCGCTGCTCGACCGCTTTCACTTGCGCACGCGGCTGTTTCACAGCGGACCGCTGTGCGGGGCGACCACCTTCCCCGCCGACATCGGCCGTGGCTTCCTGCACGTGCTGCGAGAGGGCGAGCTCGACATGGCGGTGACGCGCGACGACGGCTCCACCGAGCGCATCGCGGTCACCGAACCGAGTCTGATCTTCTTCCCTCGGCCCACCGCCCACGTCTTCTTCAATCCGCCCACCGAGGAATCGCGGTTCGCGTGCGCGACCGTCGACTTCGACGGCGGTGCCACGCATCCGCTCGTGCAAGGTCTCCCGCCGGTCGTCGTGCTGCCGCTCGACGAGATCGCCGCCCTGCGTCCCGCGCTCGACCTGCTGTTCGCCGAGGTCGACAACGTGCGGTGCGGGCATCCGCTGCTGGCCGATCGCCTGTTCGAGGTCGTGCTCATCCACGTGCTGCGGTGGATGCTCGACCATCCCACCCGTCTGCCTCTGCCGCCCGGTCTGCTCCCCGGCCTCTCCGACGAGCGTCTCGCGCGGGCGCTCGTCGCCGTGCACCAGGAGCCCGGCGGCGCGTGGACGTTGCAGACCATGGCGGCAGCGGCCACGATGTCGCGCAGCGCCTTCGCGCAACGGTTCAGAGACGTGGTCGGCACGACGCCCGTCGACTACCTGACCGAGTGGCGGCTCACGATCGCGCAGGAGCAGCTGCGCGCCGGCGTCGCCGTCGGCACGATCGCCGCGGAACTCGGGTACGCCAGCGCGTCGGCCTTCTCGCGCGCCTTCGCCCAGCGCCTCGGGCGCTCACCGCGGGCGTGGCTCGCGCTCGCCGCGTAGGCCGCGGTCAGTCGCCCTTCGTCGCCGGGCGGGCGCGCAGGTGGATGCGCTTGCCCTCCTTGCTGAAGATCGACAGGATCTCGGTCGGGCGTGTGCCGACCGCCCCCAGCCAGTGCGGGATGCGGGTGTCGAACTCGGCGGCCTCTCCGGGGCCGAGAGTCACGTCCTGCTCGCCGAGCACGAGGCGCAAGCGACCCGAGAGCACGTAGAGCCACTCCTGGCCGTCGTGCACCTTGAGCTGCGGTGATGTCGTCGCGCCGGCGGGGTTCGCCGGGAACGTGACCTTGTAGGTCTGCACGGGGCTCGTCTCGGGCGACAGTGTCTCGAAGAGCACGTCGTCGGTGCGCCGAGTGGTGCGCACGACGCGCGGGTCGGGCGCCTTGCGGGGCACGATGTCGTCGAGCTCCAGGCGGAGCGCACGGGCGATCGGCACGACCAGCTCCAGGTTCGGTGCCCGCTTGCCGGCCTCGAGCCGAGACAGCGTGCTCGACGAGATGCCGGTCGCCTCGGAGAGGTCGGCGAGGGTCATGCTGCGCTTCTCGCGCCAACTCTTCAGACGAGGGCCGACGAGGGCGACCGAGGCATCGGGCATCCGTCTCTCCTTCGATCGAGCTTGCCATTTCGGCATGGATATTTGCTGCAACTGTAGCACCGGAGCATCCTGTCGATATGCCTCACGACACCGACACCTCCACCCCCATCCTCGACCGCGAGCACTGGGACGTCATCATCCTCGGCGGGGGAGCGGCCGGCCTCAGCGCCGCCCTCATCCTCGCTCGCGCCCGCCGCCGCGTGCTCGTGCTCGACACCCGCGAGCCGCGCAACCGCTTCGCCCCGCACATGCACGGGGTGCTGAGTCGCGACGGATACTCGCCGCTCGACCTCGTCGCCGACGGGCGCCGCGAGGTGCGGGCCGTCGACGGCGTGATCGCGGATGCCCGTGCGGTCGAAGCCCGCGCCATCGACGATGGCTTCGAGATCGTGACCGACGACGGCACGCGCCTGACCGGCCGGCGCCTCCTCGTCACGACCGGGGTGCGCGACACGCTCCCCGACATCCCCGGGCTCGCCGACCAGTGGGGGCGCGGCGTGGTGGCGTGCCCGTACTGCGACGGCTACGAGGCATCCGGTCGTGCCATCGGCGTGCTGCTCGGGTCGGCCGCCGGGGTGCACAAGGCGCACATGCTGCGGTCGTACTCCGACGACATCACCGTGTTCACCGCGCTGGCCGATCCGGTCGCCGAGTCCGAGCGCCGCGTGCTCGCACAGCGCGGCATCCGCATCGACGACCGCCCCGTGATCGGCGTCGAGACCGACGATGACCGCCTCACCGGCCTCCGGCTCGCCGACGGCGCGGTCGCCACCGTCGACGTCGTGTTCGCGGAGCCGACGATGGTCGCGCTCGACGACGTACTGCAGCAGCTCGGCGCGGAGCGGGCCGACGGGCCGATGGGATCGTGGACCGCCGTCGACGCTTTCGGTCGCACGAGCGTTCCCGGCGTCTGGGCAGCCGGCACCTCGGCGAATCCGGGTGCGCTCGTGCCGATCGCGATGGGGACCGGAGCGACCGCCGGCCTGACCATCAACGGCGAGATGGTCGCCGAGGAGGTCGCCGCCGCGGCCGTCGAGGCCACGCACGACACGGACGGGGTGGCCGCATGAGCCGCACGGACGGACGGGGCGCCCCGCGCCCGACGAGCATCCGATCGAACCCGCCGAGTTCTGGGAGCAGCGCTACCGCACGCACCGCGACGAGCGCGGCCAGGTGTGGAGCGGGCGCGTCAACCCCGCGGTCGAACGCGAAGCGGCCGACCTCACTCCCGGTAGCGCGCTCGAGTTGGGCAGCGGCGAGGGCGGAGACGCCCTGTGGTTGGCGGAACAGGGCTGGTCCGTCACCGCTCTCGACATCTCTCCCACCGCGCTCGCCGTCGGGGCCGCGCAGGCCGCCGCCCGTGGCGTCGCCGACCGCATCGCGTGGATGCAGGCCGACCTCGTCACGTGGC
The DNA here is from genome assembly GCF_963528945.1 of uncultured Microbacterium sp. Lineage (GTDB taxonomy): Bacteria > Actinomycetota > Actinomycetes > Actinomycetales > Microbacteriaceae > Microbacterium. The sequence goes on along the minus strand of NZ_CAURWX010000003.1, from coordinate 117,232 downwards.
GACCCGACACGGAGTACGACCTCGTCGCCTCGGCGTTCTTCCACTCGCCCTTCGACTTCCCGCGGAAGGAGATCCTGCGGCGGGCCACACGCGCCGTCGCGCCCGGCGGAACGCTTCTGATCGTCGGGCACGGCACGCCGCTTCCCGGGTTGGAGCATGATCACGGTCGGCAGCACGCGGAATCCGGCCCGCCCCTGCCCGACCCCGACGAGGTGCTCGCCGACCTCGAGCTGCCGGCCGACTGGGTGGTCGAGCGGAACGCGGTCGTGTCCCGAGAGGCGGCCCTGCCCGACGGCACCACGATCGAGGTCTCCGACACCGTCGTGCGGGTGCGCCGCCCCGCCTGAGTCGAGGACTCGGGTGGACCGGGAGAGCCTGAGCCGATGAGGGAGCCGCTGGTAGAAAAGAGACCTATGGATGCCCCGGCGCTGACCTTCGACGACACGGCCCTGCGCGCACCGGTCGACGCGACCCGGGCACGCGCGGAGGCGAGCTCGCTGCGGCGACGTGCAGGAGGCCGGGTCGGCGAGGTCGCCGGCCTCGGGTGGGTCGTGGTGCAGAGCGTCGTGCTCGTCGCGGGCCTCGGCATCCTCGTCGCGCTCGCCGTGCTGGTGGTGCAGATGATCTTCGGCGCCTACGGAGCGAACGTGCTCACCATCGTGATCGCGGTGCTCATCGTGCTGCCGTTCGCGATCATCCGGGCGCGGGGAGTGATGGCGTCGCGTCGCGCGACGGAGGCCGCGTGGTACGGCCTCACCCGGTTCGCCGCGGCCAACGGGCTGACCTTCCAGCTCATCGAGCCCGACCCGCAGGGTGCCGCCGCGATCTATCGGGTCGGCAAGCACCGAGTGGCCACCGACATCATCGACCGACCGGGAGCGCAGGGGCCGACGGTCTCGTCGTACGCGTTCGACACCTTCGTTGGCCGCACCCGCATGCCCCACGCGCACACGGTGGTGCGGTTCGGCCTGTCGTCGCGGCTGCCGTCGTTTGTCATCGCGACGAAGACGCGGGGCCTCGTGGCTCGCGCCTGGGAGGATGCCCCGTGGTGGCACACCCTTCCGATCGATGCATCCTTCGACGAACGATTCGAGGTGCGGTGCGCACCGCGCGATGCCGACGCGGTGCGGGGCATCCTGACTCCGCTGGTGCGGCGGGCGCTCGCGCTCGCCGCGTACGCCGACATCGAGGTCACCGGCACGGAGGTCTTCGTGGTCACCCGGAGCGCGGTGCCGACCGCTGATCCGGCGTTCTGGAAGTGGGTCGGCGAGCTCGCCGGCATGGTACGGCTGCTCGACGGCGCGCCCGAGCCGGCCGCGGAACCGGCGATCGGGACGGGGGACGACGCGCGATCGCACCTCGACGCCCTCTTCACGTCTCCGCCCGTCGCGAAGACCGCCGCTGTCGGATGCCTCGTGCCGCTGCTGATCGGCCTCACCGCTGCAGCGGTGCTCACGGTGCTCGGCGTCGCGTCGTAACCGGGCCCGGCCGGCGCGACCGGCGTCAGCCGAGCCACTCCCGCAGGTCGGAGATGACCTCTTCGCGGCTCACGCCGGTCGCCTCGGCGAGCAGCTGCACCAGCCGCATGATCGTGACGGTGCTGCCGCCGACCAGGTTCGACAGGTCGAGCGTCACCTCGTCGCGCTCGTTCACGAGCACGCGGTACGCCCCCTCGATGTCGTTGAGGCGCTGCACGGCGAGATCCATCGCGGCACTGTTGTCCGGCCGGTCGACGTCGAACGCCGACACCGCGTCGAGGATCACGTTCGCCGACTCCCGCCCGGCCTCCGGCATGCGCGGAGGCATCAGTACCCCGCGACCCGCGGCGGCTCGTTCGGCGGGAAGAGCAGCCGCACCTGCGTGGCCATCATGGCGGCGATGAGCCCGCCGGCCCCGGCGAACACGACGCCGCCCACGGCGAGGGTCCAGCCGATCGGCGTCCACAGGTCATCGGTGCCCTGCAGGGAGCCGACGACGATGCCGATGATGCCGGCGACCACGACAGCCGCGGCCAGCACGAAGATGCCGACGATCATCCGACGCATCATCGTGCGGGTCTTCTCGGAGTGGAAGGTCGGCCGGATGCCGAAGCGGGCGTGCGTGTACTGACTCCACCGGGTGCCCGTCCACCAGCGGGTCGTGCTGGCGGTGATGGGGTACCACCCCGCGCCCGCACCTTCCTGCTCACCCGGGAGGGGACGGAAGACGTCGAGCATCAGCGGCGCGGAGGTCGGCGCCGGAATGCGCACGATGGCGGTCGTCTGGGCGGCGATCGCGAACCAGAGAACGGCGAGGAGCAGCGTGGGCACCGCGGAGAACGACACCGAGGGCGACATCAGGGCGAGGGAGAGCTGGGTGCCTCCGAGCATGAGGAACACCACTCCCAGCACCCAGGCGAAGCCCACCTGCTCGACGTTCGCCCAGTCGGTGCCGGGAACCCCGTCTTTGGTGCGCATCGCGGTCCACTTCGTGCCATCCCACCAGCGGGCGGGGCCGGCGGGCGTCTGGTACCAACCGGGCTGCGTCGTGGGGGAGGCGGGCGCGGATGCGGGTGCTGGTGTCGGCGCGGGCACGGATGCAGGTGCCGGTGCCGGTGCGGGCACGGATGCCGGTGCGGCGGATACGGGTGAGGTGGCCGGCGCCGACGCTGCGGGCGCCGCGACCGCGGCGGGAGCATCCGCCTCGTGGGCCGTCCACTGCTGGCCGTCCCACCAGCGCACGCGCCCCGGCGTGCCCGCGTCGTACCATCCCGGTGCTGCGTTCATGTCTTCGGCCCTCCGCTTCGACGTGCGTCGTCCGCGCACGCGTCGAGCGCGGCGCGGTTCCCCTGACGACGAGTCTGGCGCATCGCGGCCCCGGCCGCGGGACACACCGCCGCGAGCCTTGGCGACGGGTCGCGACGAGCCGCGACGGGTCGCGACGATCAGCGGCGTGCGAGCAGCTGGTCGCGCACCTCGCGGCGCAGCACCTTGCCGATGAGCGAGCGGGGCAGGTCGTCGACGAGCACGATGCGCCGCGGCACCTTGTAGGGGGTGAGGCGGGTGCGGCAGAAGTCGCGCAGCGCCTCGGCATCCTGCGCGGCGCCCGGGCGGAGCACGACCGCCGCCGCGACCTCTTCGCCGCCGCTCTCGCGGGGAAGGCCCACGACCGCGGCCGACGCGACGTCGGGATGCGCCTGCAGGGCGTCTTCGACCTCGCTCGGCGAGACGTTGAACCCGCCCGTGATGATGAGCTCCTTCAGGCGGTCGACGATCGTCACGAACCCGTCGGCCGAGACCTCGGCGATGTCGCCCGACCGCAACCAGCCGCCCGGAAGCAGGGCCGCGGCGGTCTCGCCCGGCTTGTTCCAGTACCCCTGGAAGACCTGCGGGCCGCGGATGAGGAGCTCGCCCGGTTCTCCGGGCCCCACGTCGGTGGTGGGGTCGGCGGGGTCGACGATGCGGATGTCGGTGCTCGGGAACGGTACGCCGACCGTTCCGGGGCGCCGGGTGGGGCCGATCGGGTTGCCGAGTGCCACCGGGGAGGCCTCGGTCATGCCGTAGCCCTCGACGAGCAGACCGCCGGTCGCCTCCTCCCAGCGCTCGACGGTCGCGACGGGCAGGCTCATCGCGCCCGAGATCGCGAAGCGGACGGTCGAGAGGTCGAGCTTCCGACGGCCGGCCGCGCGGGCGAGCTGGTCGTAGATCGGGGGCACCGCGGGGAGGAACGTCGGCGGACTCGTGCGCGCGGCGTCGGTGACGAGGCCCAGGTCGAAGGTTGGGAAGAGCACGAGCTTCGCTCCGATGCTCATCGCGAACGTCAGGCACAGCGTCATGCCGTAGGCGTGGAAGAGGGGGAGCACCCCGTAGAAGGTCTCCTTTCCCTCGTCCAGACCCGGCACCCAGGCGCGGCCCTGCATCGCGTTGGCCCGCAGGTTGGCGTGGGTGAGGATCGCCCCCTTGGGAACGCCCGTCGTACCGCTCGTGTACTGCAGCAGCGCGACGTCGTCGAGCGCGGGCGAGGCGATGCGCCGGGGGAGTCGGCGCTGGTCGACCAGCTTCTTCCACGGCACGATGCCCCGGGCGCGGGGCGCGGCGGTGAGCTTCGCGCGCGACTCCCGCGCCTTCGGCACGGGCAGCCGCAGAAGCAGACGCTTCGAGAGCGGCATCGCCGCCACCAGGTCGACGCTGACGATGTGCTCGACGGCGAGGTCGTCGGGGAAACCCGCGATCGTGTCGACGGCCTTGTCCCAGACGATGGCGACGCGGGCGCCGTGGTCCTCGAACTGATGCCGCAGCTCGCGGGCCGTGTAGAGCGGGTTGTGCTCCACGACGATCGCCCCGAGCCGCAGCGCCGCGTAGAAGGCGACGACGTGCTGCGGGCAGTTCGGCAGCACCAGGGCGACGCGGTCGCCGTGCCCGACCCCGAGACGACGCAGCCCCTCGGCCGCCCGCTCGATCTGCTCGCCGAGGTCGTGGTAGCTGGTGACGGCGCCGAAGAACTCGAGCGCGGGCCGCCGGGCGAAACGCCGCACGCTCTCCGCCATCATCTCGGGGAGGGTCTGCGTCGGGGCGTCGATCTGAGCGGGAACGCCCTCCGCGTACGCGCTGAGCCACGGGCGGGAGTCGAGGGGAGCAGCATCCATAGGCTCATCCTGCCCGCCCCGGCTGTGTACCGGCCCTGCGGCGGGCCTCAGCCGGTCGATGCGGTCATGCGGCGAATCTGTTCGGCGTATCCGTCGAGGACGCCGAGGATCCCTCGGTGCTGCCACACGCGGTTGCGTCCGCGCCCGGTCGTCTCGGTGAGGACCCCGCGTTCTGTGAGCGCATCGAGTGCGCGCCATACCGTCATCTCGCTCAGGTCCATCGTCCGGGTCAGGTACGAGGTGTTCACCGCGGGCTGACCGATGAGCACGGGCAGAATCCTCCAGGCCGCGGCATCCGAGCGGATGCCCCGCATCGATTCCCGCGAGTCGCGGAGTTGAGCGACGAGGTCGTCGACGAGGCGCGTACCGGTGCTGGCCGCGATGCGGCTGGCCGACGCGAACTCGCGCACGATCGGTCCGGCGTCTCCGGCGCGGAACGCGGTGAGAGCGGCGAAATAGCGCTTCGTGTGTACGAGCAGGCCTGCGGAGATCGGCACGGCCGTCGACCCGACGAGACCCTTGTTGCGCAAGATCGACTGCGCGAGTGCTCGACCGGTGCGTCCGTTCCCGTCGACGAACGGGTGGACGGTCTCGAACTGAGCGTGGGCGACAGCGACCTGCGCCAATACGGGAAGGTCCTGCCGTCCGACGAATGCGATCAGATCTCCGATGGCGTCGGGGATGCGGTCATGACGGGGCGCGACGAACTCGGCCGCGCGGGGGCCGGCGTCGCCGGGTCCGATCCACACCTGCTCCCGCCGGTAGCGACCGGCTTCGTGCGCGAGCGTCGGGTGATGTCGCAGCAGCGCAGCGTGCATCTTCAGGTTGGTGTCTGTGGAGATGTCGGCCGCGAGCGCGCGCGCCGCCTCCATCGCCCGCACGTTACCGATGACGGTGAGTGCGTTGGCCTTGTCCCCCTCGTCGATCTCGGCCAGGGCGAGCTGCTTCGCGGAGGTCGTGAGCTGCTCGATCTGAGAGCTCGACGCCGACTCGGTGCGAAGGAGAATCGCCGACATGGGCCCGAGCGCGGGGTTGTCGGTACCGAGCATCCTCTGCGCGTGCTCATCGAAGCCGACCAGCTGGCGGGTGGCATCTTCGATGTCAGCGGCGTCGGTGTGCGAGATGGCGGGAGTCCAGTCCGAGATGACCGCGGGGATGGTCGCTTCGTACGGGCCGGTCTGCCGTCGTACCTCTGCCCGGGAGTAAAGCTCGGGCGCGCGCGGCGTCCATTCCACGGGCTCCGTCGTCACGGCGTCGATCGGGATTCGCACCGCGGGAGGTGTGGCCATGCCGACAGCTTACTAACACTTGTTTGATTAAGTGTTACTTAGCGGCGGTCTTCCCTGCAGGACCGTGACTCGCCCGCCCCGGCTGTGTACCGGCCCTGCGGCGGGCGTCAGCCGGTCAGTCGTTGGAGAGGAGGTCGGCGTGCAGTCGGGCAGCCTGCGCCGCGTCAAGGGCGAGGATCTGCTCCTCATCCACGCCGAGACGACTCAGCTCCCGGACAAGATACAGCGGCACTGCTTTCCGAGGAGCGGCCGCCTCGGGGGCGCCGCGGTCGGGGAGTATGCCGTCGCGGGCGCACGCCCAGAACTCGTCCGCCGTGACGTCGAGCTGCTCACGCAGGATGTGCGACCACATGCGTGCCGAGTAATCGGTGCGGTCGACGGGCCGAGAGATACGGGTGCGCAGGATTCGCCCGTCCCACAGCTCCAGCTCGAAGGTCTTGTGGTGTCTGACCGGTTTGCCCGTCGAGCCGCGTACGAGGCGCCACTTCTCGACGGTGCAGAAGTCCTCGTGGTCCTCGCGGGTCGGGACGGGATGCTTCTCACTCACCGCCGCGCTCGAACCATTCCAGGAGCTGCTCGTCCGAGGAGAGCTTGACGAGCTGGACGAGTCCCCAGTTGTCTCGGTGGTTCGGCGCGTTCTGGAGCCGCGCCTCCCAGTCCTCGGCGTATTCGCGGAGGGACAGCGCGAGGTCGGCGAGCGCGTCATCGACGGAGCACCCCTCCGACACGAACGGTCGGCCCGACATGAGAGCGAGCACACGGCCGTCTTCGCGGGCGATCTCGACGCGCGGCGACACCGCGCGGAAGAAGAAGAGGCGGAGGCGATCTGCAGGCATGACCACCGATACCTGCCCGTCGCGGGAGACGGTGACGGATCGGCCGTGCTCGGTCGCGTCGAGTACCTCCTTGAAGTGCGCTCGGGCGCTCGAGTAACTGGGGTAGTCGATGACCGCCTGCTGGCTCATGGGGTCTCCTCGGGTCGGTGCTTCGGACTCCAGCGTACGGTACGTACGTCACGTACGCATCGCCTTCCGTGATGCGCCACCGGTTGCTCGCGGTCAACAGTTGCACTTTCGCAACTAACGGTCTATAGTTGACACTTATCAACTTCCTACTCAGGAGCATCCACACGTGACAACGCATTCCTCCCCTCCCGCGGCCGAAGCCACGCGCTCGGCCCGCGAGGTGTTCACCGCCATCTCCGGCCTCGTCGTCGGCATGTTCGTCGCCGTGCTCTCGGGCACGGTCGTGTCGACCTCGATGCCGGTCATCATCGCCGACCTCGGCGGCACGCAGTCCCAGTACACCTGGGTCATCACCGCGAGCCTGCTCGCCACCGCCGTCTCGACCCCGATCTGGGGCAAGCTCGCCGACCTCGTCGATCGCAAGATCCTCGTGCAGATCTCACTCATCCTCTTCACCGTCGGCACCGTGATCGCGGGCTTCTCGACCGACACGAACATGCTCATCGCGGTGCGCGTCGTGCAGGGCATCGGCGTCGGCGGCCTCATGTCGCTCGTCATGATCGCCGTCGCGCTGATCATCTCGCCTCGCGAGCGCGGCAAGTACATGGGCGTCGTCGGCGGCATCATGGCCCTCGGCACCATCGGCGGCCCGCTGCTCGGCGGACTCCTCACCGACGTGTGGGGCTGGCGCTCGAACTTCTTCGTCGGGGTTCCGTTCGCGATCCTCGCCCTCGTGCTGCTCCAGTTCACCCTGCACCTGCCCAAGCCGCAGCGCGACCGCAAGGTGTCGATCGACTACTTCGGCATCGTGCTGCTCGCCGTCGGCGTCTCGAGCCTGCTCATCTGGGTCTCGATGGGCGGCAACCAGTTCGAGTGGGACTCCTCGACGAGCATCATGCTGGCCGTGCTCGCCGGCGTCGCGATCGCCGGGTTCATCGCGGTCGAGTTCTTCGTCAAGGAACCGATCGTCCCGATGTCGCTGTTCCGCAACCGCACCTTCACCCTCTCGGTGATCGCGTCGATCGCCATCGGCGTCTCGATGTTCGCGACCTCGGTGTTCCTCGCCCAGTACTTCCAGCTGGCTCGCGGTGCCACGCCGACCGAGTCGGGCCTCATGACCATCCCCATGATCATCGGCCAGATGGGCGCGTCGATCATCATCGGACAGCTCGTCAGCCGGTTCGGCAAGTGGAAGAGCTGGATGCTCGTCGGATCGGTGCTCGCCACCGTCGGCGTCAGCCTCATGTCGACCCTGCGCTACGACACCCCGTTCCCGCTCGTCGCGACCTACATGTTCGTGCTCGGCGCCGGCCTCGGCATGGTGATGCAGAACCTCACCCTGATCGTGCAGAACGACACGGCCCCGCAGCAGCTCGGTGCAGCGTCGTCGAACGTCAACTTCTTCCGCACGATCGCCGGCACCATCGGCGTGACGATCATGGGGTCGCTGCTGTCGAGCAGCGTCGCCACCTACGTCAAGGACGGTCTGGAGGGCTTCGTGCCCACCTCGCAGGACGAGGTCGACGCTCTGCAGCACCTGGGCTCGGGCGACGTTCCGAAGGTCGGCCAGCTGCCCGAGACGGTGCGCTCGATCGTCGAGAGCGCGTACGGCCACGGCATCGCGGATGCCTTCATCATCGCCATCCCGCTCGCCGTGATCGCGGTCATCGCCATCGCGTTCATCAAGAACAAGCCGCTGTCGACCAAGAACGCCGCGGAGCAGATGCGCGAGCAGGCCGAGGACTCCGCCATCGAGGTGGCCGAGGCCGAGGTCGGCGCGTCGCTGCACACCGGTTCGATCCGCACCCACGGTGCGGACGGCGTCTCGACATCGACCGGTTCGGTCACGGTTCTCGAACGCGAGGATCGGGAGACGGGGCGCTGAGGTGACTGCCTCGCAGACGGCGGCATCGCCCGAGGTCGACAGCGCGCTGGCCGACCTGCAGACGCACCTGAACCTCATCTTCGCCCGCACGCGGACGCTGTGGAAGGAGTCGGCTGCGCGGATCGACCCCGAGCTGCAGGTCGGCGGATACAAACTGCTGACGTTCATCGATCGGGCCGGCACGGCGAGCGCTCACGAGCTCGCCGACCGGTTCGAGATGGACAAGTCGGTCATCAGCCGGCAGGTGCGGATGCTCGAGGAGCTGGGGCTTCTCGAGTCCCGCCCCGATGAGCGCGACGGGCGGTTGCGGGTGCTCACCCCGACCGCGCAGGCCTGCTCGGCGCTCGCCGAGCTGCGGCGCGATCACAGCATCCGTCTGCGGGAAGTCGTCGAGGAGTTGACGCCCGACGAGATCGCTGCGGCCTCGAAGGTGTTCCGTCTGCTCGCGGAGGTCTGAGACCCCCTTCCGTCGAAGCCCCGCCGTCTCCGTGACGGCGGGGCTTCGCCGTAAGCTGGCGGGCATGAGCAGCGCACCCGACGACCCCGCCCGCGAGGGCGAGACCGCCGGTCTCGACGACCCAGAGCTCGCCGCCGCGGTGCATCGCGTCGAGCACGAACTCGGTCGGTTGTTCGCGCGCATCCGGGTGAGCTGGCGCGAGGCCGCCGCCTCCGTGCATCCCGATCTGCAGCCGCTGGGGTACCAGGTGCTGACGTCGATCGCGAGCGGCAAGGCGACATCGGCCGGTGCGATCATCGAGCGGCTGCAGACCGACAAGTCGGCCGTGAGCCGCCACGTGCGCCAGCTCGAACAGCTCGGGCTGGTCGAGAGCGTGCCCGACCCCGATGACCGTCGGGCACGGGTGCTCGTCGCGACGCCGCTCGCCCAGGAACGCGTGGCACTCGCCCGCTCCCGCTACGAGGCGCGCCTCGCCGACCGGCTGCGCCCGTGGTCGCCCGCCGACCTCGACCACTTCTCCGCCCTGCTCGCCGCCTTCGGCGACTGACCCGCGCCTCCTTCCGCTCCGAAGGAAGCGCCCGCTGAAAAGGAGATCACCTGCTCCGAAGGAGCGATCCTTCGAGATCGTCCCTTCGATCGCGAGATCTGCGTCGGATCGGGGGAGGGGCAGCCGCACTCAGCGGAGGTAGGCGTCGACGAGGAGGGCGCCGCGGATGTCGCGGAGACGGTCGATCACCCGCGCGACGCCCGCCGCACCGACGGAGGAGAGCTGCAGGTCGTGCGGACCGAGCGGTTCGAGGCGGCCCATGCGGAGGCGCACGACCTCCCACCCGGCGGCGCGGAGGGCGCGGTCCTTACGGCGATCGGCGGCCTCTCGCTTGCCGACGTGCTCGAGCCCGTGCCGGCCGACGGTGTCGTACTCGATGGCGACGCGCAGCTCGGGGAGCACGATGTCGGGCCATACCTCGGTGTGGCGGAAGAACGGGCGGGCGACCTTGACGGCGTTGTGATCGGGCGCGAAGGCCAGTCGGTCGGCGAGCGCGGCACGCAGTCGCGCCTCGGCGGCGGAGGCGGGCTTCGGCGCGCACACGCTGAGGAACGGGGTTCCGGTCGCGATATCGGGGGTCTTCGTGCAGAGCGGAGGCGCAGCGCGCTTCGGCTTCGCGGGGATGGCGCGGGGCTCGCCGAGGATCACGGGCTTCGGAAGCGCGAGGGCTGAGCACTCCGGGCACCAGGCCGATCGTCGACGCACCCGACCCGGGCGCTCCCGCTGCTCCGACGGGGTGGCCGCGAATCGGTGACCCAGTGGGCACTCCCAGCAGAGCAGCACGTCGGCGGCGAGCGGCACCTGCGACAGGACGATGCCATGATTGAGCTCGGGGTGGTACTGGCGGATCAGCTCGGGGTACGCCGCCCACCCGGCTCGGAACTCGCCCACGTCGTAGGGCACGGCGCGGCCGCGCGAGAACTGACGTCGCGCCCACCACTGCAGAACTGGCTCGGCCACGGAGGAGACGGTACGCGGCACCTCGGACATCACGACCATCCCGCATCCGTCCCTTCTCGTTTGTCCGATGCGACGAATACATGCCGCCGCATTGGTCCAGAACCACACGACCACGCCTCCCACCGTCTCCCTACAGTGGGCGCATGTCCGACACTTCCGCCCTCGTCGACGACCTTCGCGCCGCCCTCGCTCGCCACGCCGAGGCGAGGGGCGTGCCCGCGGCGGCGGTCGCCGTCGTCGTGGGAGACGAGATCGTCGAGCACGCCGTCGGGCAGCTCAGCACCGCGACGGGCGTGACCGCCACGACCGACTCCGTCTTCCAGATCGGCTCGATCACCAAGGTGTGGACGGCAACGATGGTGATGCAACTCGTCGACGACGGCCTCGTCGACCTCGATGCGCCCATCACGCAGTACCTGCCCGAGTTGCGTCTGGCCGACGACGACGCACCCGCCGCCATCACGGTACGGCACCTGCTCAGTCACCGGTCGGGCTTCGAGGGCGACATCTTCACCGACACCGGCCGCGGCGGCGATGCCGTCGAGAAGTACGTCGACCTGCTCGCGAGCGCCGCCCAGATCTTCACCCCCGGGGCCCTGTTCTCGTACAGCAACGCCGGGTACGTCGTGCTCGGACGGCTGATCGAACGGATGCGCGACACCACCTGGGAGCAGGCGCTCGTCGAGCGCCTCGCGGCCCCGCTGGGACTGAGCACCGTGTCACCCAGCCCCTACGAGGCGATCCTGCATCGCGCGGCGGTGGGACACGTCGGCCCGGACGAGAACGGGGTGCAGACGCCTGCCCCGTTCTGGGCGCTCGCCCGCTCGAACGAACCCGCCGGATCGATGCTGGCGATGTCGGCGCACGACCTCGCGGTCTTCGCACGAGCGCACCTGCGCGACGGGGCGACCCCCGAGGGCGGGAGCATCCTGTCGCCGGCTTCCGTCGCGGCCATGCGTCGCACCGAGGTGCGCCTGCCCCGCCTCGCCGGCATGGGGGCGGCGTGGGGGCTGGGTTGGGAGATCGCCCGCGAGGGCGACGCCCTGCTCTTCGGACACGACGGCAACACGGTGGGGCAGTCGTCGTTCCTGCGCATCGCCCCCGACGCCGGGGTCGCGATCGTGTTGCTCACGAACGGCGGCGACGCCGCGGGGCTGTTCCACGACGTGGTCGATCCGCTGCTGCGCGGTCTCACCGGGCACGGGCTGCCCGAGGAGCCGGTACCCGCCGCCGACGCGACGACCGACGGGGCGGATGCCTTCCTCGGGGTGTACGCGAACTCCACGGTCGAGATGGAAGTCGAACGCGACGACGCGGGCCGCCTGTGGCTCGAGCAGCGCCCCCGCCCCGAGCTGCGGGCGCTGGGCGCCGAGCCCTCGCGCGACGAGCTCGTGCGCTTCTCGGGCGATGCTCTCATCCTCCGCGAGCGCAAGGACGGCATGCACGTCGTGCTCGCGTTCCTCGAGCCCGGCGACGACGGCCGCGCCTCCTTCCTCCACGTCGGGCGCGCGGTCGCACGGTCGAGCTGAGTCCGTGCCCCGGTTCCATCCCCCTGCAGTCAGCGGTCAGAGAGTCACCTCACACGCCAGGAGAAGGTCATGACAACGAAACGCAGTGCCTCCATCGCCGCCGTCTCGGCGGTCGTCCTCACCGCCGCGCTCGCCGGGTGCGGTTCGGGCGGGGGCGGCAACGGTGAAACCGTCGAAGGCGGGACGTTCACCCAGGTCTCCAGCGCCGACCCGGGCAACCTCGACCCGCAGATGTCGGCGGGCAGCGCGCTCTTCGACCTCAGCAAGCTCGCGTACGACACGCTCGTGAGCGTCGACGCCGACGGCGAGGTGCGCAGCCAGCTCGCGAAGGAGTGGAACGTCGAGGGGACGACCGCGACCCTCACCATGAACGACGGGATCACCTGCAGCGACGGCACCCCGTTCACCGCGCAGACCGCCGCCGACAACATCAACTGGGTGGCCGACCCCGAGAATCAGAGCCCGTTCCTCGGCGCGTTCCTGCCGCCGGGAGCATCCGCCGTCGCCACGGACGACACGGTCACGATCACGCTCGCCTCGCCGGCGCCGTTCCTGCTGCTGGGCCTCTCCGGCCTGCCGATGGTCTGCGAGGCGGGGCTCACCGACCGGTCGGCGCTCGCCACGCAGACGATCGGTACCGGCCCGTACGTGCTCACCGAGGCGGTGCCGAGCGACCGCTACACCTACGAGCTGCGCGACGAGTACGCCTGGGGCCCGGGTGGCGCCGGCGTCGACGAGGCGGGCATTCCGGCCGAGGTGGTCGTGCGCATCGTGTCGGACGGCACGACGGCCGCCAACCTGCTGCTGTCGGGCGAGGTCAACGCCGCCCAGCTCACCGGGCCCGACGCCGAGCGCGCCGAGGGCGCGAACCTCTTCTCGCGGCAGAACACCGCGATGGCCGGCGAGCAGTGGTACAACCACGCCGAAGGCCACCCCACCGCCGACCCCGCCGTGCGGCTGGCGCTGACGCAGGCCGTCGACCTCGACGAGCTCGCCGGCGTCGTCACCGCGGGCAAGGGCGGACCGGCGACCTCCCTCGCCACGGTCGACCCGACCGTGTGCACGTACGACGCCGTCTCCGGCGCCGTACCCGAGTTCGACGTGGATGCCGCACAGAAGACTCTTGACGAGGCCGGCTGGGTCGAGGGTGCCGACGGTGTGCGCGAGAAGGACGGCGTGCCGCTGAGCCTCACGTTCCTCTACGACAACGACCTCGGAGCCGCGGGCGCCGCGGCGGCCGAGCTGGCGATCTCGGCCTGGCAGGAGATCGGCGTCGAGGTCGACGGCCGTCAGCAGGAGGAGAGCGTGCTGCTCGAGGCGCTGTTCGGCACCGGAGCGTGGGACATCGGCTGGGTCACGCTGAGCGTGAACAGCCCCGACCAGGTCGTCGGCTTCGTGAGCGGACCCACCCCGGCCGACGGAGGATCGAACTTCTCCGGCATCCAGAACGAGGAGTACACGGCCGCGGTCGCCGAGGCCTCGCAGATGGACGGCGCCGAGGGATGCGACACCTGGAAGAAGGCCGAGACGGCGCTGTTCGAGGCGGCCGACCTCGTGCCCTTCGCGAACACCACGGTGTCGCTGTTCGGCAACGGGGCCGAGTTCGAGTGGCTCGGTGTGATCGAGCCCACGAGCATCCGCCTGAAGGGCTGAGCGCCCTGACCGGCGCGGGAATCGGAACGGATGACATGACCACGGTGACCACACGCCTCGCGGAGGAGGACGCGCGCGGGCTCAGCGACCATCGGTGGCTGCGTTTCGCGGCGCGGCGCCTCGGCCGACTCGTGGTGTCGCTGTGGATCCTCATCACGGCGTCGTTCCTCATGATCCACCTGGTGCCGGGCGACCCGATCCGCGCGGCGCTCGGCCCGACGGCATCCGCCGCGGTGGTGCAGGCCCGCCGGGACTCGCTCGGACTCGACGACCCGATCTGGCAGCAGTACCTGCACTACCTGGGCGGCGTGTTCACCGGTGACCTGGGGGTGTCGATCGGGTCGCAGCTGCCGGTGGCCGACACGATCGCCCAGCGCCTGCCGGCGACGCTGCTGCTCGCGGTGCTGGCGTTCGCGGTGGCGGTGCTCATCGCCCTGCCGCTGGGCATGGCGGTCGCGATCGCCACGCAGCGGGGCCGGGCGCGAGGGCTCGAGGTCGGCTTCAGCTCGACGAGCGTGCTGTTCGGGTCGATCCCCGATTTCTTGCTCGGCGTCGCCCTGGTCGCGATCTTCGGTGTGCAGCTCGGATGGCTGCCGGTGGCGGGTCGCGAGGGGCCGCTGTCGTACGTGCTGCCCGTGCTCGCTCTCGCGATCGGACCGGCCGCGATCCTCGCCCGCATCCTGCGCATCGAAGTGCTGACCGTGCTCGACGCCGACTTCGTGCGCACCGCGCATGCCAAGCGGCTCCGGGCCTCGCGCATCGACCTGCGCCATGTGCTGCCCAACGCGGTCACCGCCACCCTGACCCTGGGCGGACTGCTGCTGAGCGGACTGGTGGCGGGCACCGTGCTCGTCGAGACGGTGTTCGCCTGGCCGGGCCTCGGCAGCACGATCGTCAGTTCGATCCAGGCCAAGGACTACCCGCTCGTGCAGGGCACGGTGCTCGTGTACGGCGTCGGGGTGCTGCTCGTGAACACCCTCGTCGACGCCGCGCTCGCGGTGCTCGATCCGCAGTCGACGGCGGCGGAGGGATGATGCGCACGCTCACTCGCATGGCCCGCACCCCGCTCGGGGCGACCGCGCTGTCGCTGCTGGCCCTCGTGTTCGTCACCGCGATCGTCGCGCCGTGGCTCTGGGGAGCCCAGGCCGACGTCACCGACACCGGCGACCTGCTCGCGGGCCCGTCGGCCGAGCACTGGGTCGGGACAGACAACCTCGGCCGCGATCTGCTGCTGCGCACCCTCGTCGCCACCCGCCTGTCGGTGGTGCTCGCCCTGTCGGCGACCGCGGTGGCGGTGGGCGCGGGGATCATCCTCGGCGTCGCCCCGCTGCTGCTCGGACGGGTGGTGGGGCGGGCGGTCACCTGGTTCACCGGTATCGCTGTCGCCTTCCCCGGCCTGCTGCTCGCCCTGTTCTTCGCGGCGATCTTCGGCAGCACCGCGACGGCAGCGGTCTTCGCGATCGGTCTTGCCGGGGCGCCGTCGTTCGCCCGCCTGTGCCAGAACCTCATCGCCGGCATCGAGGCGCGCGACTTCATCGCCGCGGCGCGGGTCGGCGGCATCGGCCGGGTGCGGGTGCTCTTCCGCCACGTGCTGCCGAACATCGCCGAACCGCTGATCGTCAACGCGACGGTGGGGGCGGGCGGCGCGCTGCTCGCCTTCGCCGGACTCTCGTTCATCGGGCTGGGCGTGCAGCCGCCGGAGTACGACTGGGGCCGCCTGATGATGGACGGGCTGCGCGGCATCTACAGCAACCCGCTCGCCGCGCTCGCCCCTGGGCTCGCGGTCGTGATCGCCGGGTTGGCGTTCAACCTCACGGGAGAGGCGGCGGCGCGCAGCCTCGGCATCGACGACGTCACGCTCACGGGAGCCCGGCGGGTGCGCCGCCGCCGTCGGTTGCCGGCTGCTCCGGCCCCGGCGCCCTCGACCTCCGACGGCAGCGCCGACGCGGTGCTCGAGGTCGCCGACCTGCGGGTCGACATCCCCACGGCGGGGGGCGATGTGCACGCGGTACGGGGCGTGAGCTTCTCGGTCGCGGCCGGCGAGATCGTCGGCATCGTCGGCGAGTCGGGGTCGGGCAAGTCGATGACGGCGCTCGCCGTCGCGAAGCTCGTGTCGGAGCCTGCGCGGGTGCAGGCGGGAACCCTGCGCTTCCTCGGCGAGGACCTGCAGGCGCCCACCGGGCCGCGGATGCGTCGGATGCTCGGCACCTCGATGGCGATGGTCTTCCAAGACCCGATGTCGTCGTTCAACCCCACGATGCGGATGGGCGATCAGCTGGCCGAGGTCGCGGTGGAGCACGCCGGGATGCGACGCCGTGACGCGCTGCGCCGAGCGGTCGACCGGCTCGCCGCCGTGCGCATCACCGCCCCCGCGCGCCGCGCGCGCCAGTACCCGTACGAGTTCTCCGGCGGCATGCGCCAGCGCGCGATGATCGGGATGGGCCTCATGGTCTCGCCGCGGCTCATCATCGCCGACGAGCCGACGACGGCCCTCGACGTCACCGTGCAGGCGCAGGTGCTCGACCTCCTGCGTGCGATCCGCGACGACGACGGTGCCGCCATCCTCTTCATCAGCCACGACATCTCGGTGGTCGCCGAACTCTGCGACCGGGTGCTCGTGATGCGCTCCGGGGAGATCGTCGAAGAGCTCGACGCGGCCGACCTCTCGTCGGCGCAGCATCCGTACACCCGCGCGCTGCTCGCCGCCGTCCCCCACATGGGCACCGACCTCGATCGGCCGCTCGCGACGCTCGCCTCGCTCACCGGAACGGACGTCGAACCGGCGCCGCAGCCGGACGAGGCGACGGATGCCGTTCCCGACACGTTCCCCGACGCCCAGGAGGTGCGCAGCCGATGAGCGAGCTCCGCTTCGACGACGTGACCATCCGCTACGGGCTGCGCCGTGCCGCCGTGACCGCGGTCGACCGGGTGTCGCTGGTGGTGCCGGAGGGCGGCGTCACCGGCGTGGTGGGCGAGTCGGGGTCGGGCAAGTCGACCCTCGGCCGCGCGGCGGTGGGGCTGGTGCCGCTCAGCGGCGGCCGCATCCTGCTCGACGGCGCACCGATCCCGGGTCGCGGCCCGCGCCCGCTGCAGATGGTCTTCCAGGACCCGTACTCGTCGCTCGACCCGCGGATGTCGGTCGGCGCGAGCATCGCCGAGATGATGCCGGCATCGATGACCCGGCGCGAGCGTGCGACGGAGGTCGGACGCCTGCTCGAACTCGTGCACCTCGACGCCCGCCAGGCCGATCACCGCCCCGCGCGCTTCTCGGGCGGGCAGCGGCAGCGCATCGCGATCGCGCGCGCGTTGGCCGGGCGCCCGCAGGTGCTGATCGCCGACGAGATCACCTCGGCGCTCGACGTGCTCATCCAGGGCGCGATCCTCAACCTGCTGCGCGAGCTGCAGACCGAGCTGGGGTTCTCGATGCTCTTCATCTCGCACAACCTCGCCGTCGTGCGGTACGTCGCCTCGCAGATCGTGGTGATGCGAGACGGACAGGTCGTCGAGCAGGGCGACACCCTCGCGGTGCTCGACCAGCCGCAGGCCGACTACACCCGCGAGTTGCTCGCGGCGATCCCGCGACCGATCCACTACACGCCCGACGCGCGCCGCGTCTGAATCGAAGGAGCACGCCGTGACCCGCAGAATGACCATCGACGACGTCCTGGCGCTGACCGTTCCGAGCCAGCCCGCCCTCGCCCCCTCGGGCGACCGCACCGTTTATGTGCTCTCCGGCGTCGACGTCGACGCCGACGAGGCGACCCGGTCGCTGTGGATCGCCGACGACGACGGCGCGCGGCGCCTGACCCGCGGCACCACCGACTCCAGCCCCGCGTTCTCGCCCGATGGGCGGGAGGTCGCGTTCGTCCGCGACGGGCAGATCTGGACCCTGCCGGTCGGCGGGGGAGAGGCGCAGCGCCGCACCGACCTGCCCCTCGGCGCGGGGGCGCCGGTGTGGAGTCCGGACGGAGCGCGGATCGCGTTCACGGCGTCGGTCGCGCCGCCGGTGGCCCGAGGCGTGGATGCCGAGCGCCAGCGCGAGCACGGCCCCATCGCCACCGAGGCGATCGACTACCTCGTCGACGGGGCTTGGTTCACCCGCGGCGTGCAGGCTCAGCTCCACGTGCTCGACGTCGCGAGCGGCGAGGTGCGCCGGCTCACCGACGGCGTCGCGGGGGTGGACAGCCCCGCGTGGTCGCCCGACGGGGGCACGCTCGCCTACGTCGCGCGTCCGGCGGGAACGGACGACCTCGCCTTCCGTTCCGCGGTGCACGCGGTCGACCCGCACGACCCTGCCGCCCGACCGCGCGTGCTCGGGTTCGCGGAGGGATTCGCCGGCACGGTCTCGTTCGCACCCGACGGATCGCAGCTGATCGTGATCGGCTGGACCGGCGACCCCGACGGCCACGCGGGGCTCTTCCGGGTCGACCTCGGTTCGGGCGACGTCACCGATCTCGCGGGTGCACTCGACCGCAACGTCATGCCCGGCGCCCCCGCCTACCCCGGCGCGCTGCCGCAGGTCACCGCGAGCGGCGAGGTGCTGTTCGCGATCCGCGACCGCGGGGCGACCCACCTCTACGGCGTGCCCCTGACGGGCGGCGAGCCGCGCCTCGTGCACGGCGGCACCGACGAGGTGGTGAGCGGACTCTCGGTCGTCGGCGACCGCGCCGCCATCGCCCTGTCGACCCCCACCTCGTTCGGCGAGATCGTGCTGCTCGACGTGGCGGCGGGCACGGCATCCGTCCTCACCGCGCACGGTGCCGCTCCGCACGATGCCGAGCTGTACGTGCGCGAGAGCCGCGAGTTCCCGATCAGCGACGGCACCACCGTGCAGGCCTGGATCGTGCGCGACCCCGCGGTCGATGGGCCCACCCCGCTGCTCGTCGACGTGCACGGCGGCCCCCACAACGCCTGGAACGGCGCGGTCGACGAGATGCACGTCTTCCACCAGGAGCTCGCCGCGCACGGCTGGACGATCGTGATGATCAACCCCCGCGGCAGCGACGGCTACGGCGAGGAGTTCTGGCGGGGCGTCAACGGGGCGTGGGGCGTGGCCGACGCGAAGGACTTCCTCGAGCCGGTCGATCAGCTCGTGGCCGAGGGCATCGCCGATCCGGCGCGCCTCGCAGTGACCGGGTACAGCTACGGCGGCTACATGACCGCCTACCTGACCGGGCACGACGACCGTTTCGCCGCCGCCGTCGCCGGAGGCATCGTGGCCGACATGGTCAGCATGGGCGGCACGAGCGACGACGCGCACCTGCTCAACCTGTTCGAGATCGGGATCATGCCGTGGGAGTCGGCCGGCCGTGAGCGCCTGGCCGCGATGTCTCCCTATTCGGCGGTCGAGAACGTGACCACGCCCACGCTGGTGCTGCACGGCGAGAAGGACCTGCGTTGCCCGGTGCACCAGGCGCAGCAGTGGCACTACGCGCTGCGCGAGCGCGGCGTGCCCACCGAGCTCGTGCTGTACCCCGACGGCAGCCATGTCTTCCCGCTGCTCGGGCGCCCGAGCCACCGCGTCGACTACGCCCGTCGTGTCGTCGAGTGGGTCGAGCGCTTCGCCGGCAGCGCGAACGGCGCGCGCCCCGCCGCGATCGACGCCGCGCACTGGCAGCACCGGCTCGACGAGCTGGCGAAGCTGCACGGTGTGCCCGGCGCGCAGCTCGGCATCCTGCGCTACGACCCCGACGGCCGAGACGACGTCGTCACCCTCGCCACGGGCACGCTCAACCGCAGCCTGCCCGAGCGCTCGGCCGAGGCGCTGCCCGACTCGGTGTTCCAGATCGGCTCGATCTCGAAGGTCTGGACGGCGACGGTCATCCTGCGGCTCGTCGAGCAGGGGCGCTTCACCCTCGACACCCCGGTGAAGCAGATCCTTCCCGATCTGCAGCTGGTGAACGACGAGCTCACCGACGGCGTCACCGTGCGGCACCTGCTCACCCACACGAGCGGCATCGACGGCGACGTGTTCACCGACACGGGCCGGGGCGACGACTGCCTCGAGAAGTACGTTGCCCTGTTCCCCGAGGTCGGACAGAACCACCCGCTCGGCGCGACCTGGTCGTACTGCAACTCGGGCTTCGTGCTGCTCGGGCGCATCATCGAGCAGGTGACCGGCCAGGTGTGGGACACCGCGATGCGCGAGCTGCTCTTCACGCCGCTCGGTCTCACGCACACGGTCACGCTGCCGGAGGAGGCGATCCTGTTCTCGGCGGCGGTCGGCCACGTCGACACCGGCGAGGAGACGATCGTGACCCCCGTGTGGCAGCTGCAGCGGTCGATGGGGCCGGCCGGTCTCATCACCGCGCGCGCCGCCGATGTGCTCGCCTTCGCCCGGCTGCATCTCGCCGGCGGGGTGACCGCCGACGGCACGCGCCTGCTCGACGAGGCGACGGTCGCCGACATGCAGGCCTTCCAGGCCGAGGTGCCCGACAAGCACGTGCTCGGCGACTCGTGGGGCCTGGGCTGGATCCGCTTCGACTGGAACGGCGAGCGGCTGTACGGCCACGACGGCAACACGTTCGGGCAGGCGGCATTCCTGCGCGTGCACGCCGAATCGGGCGTTGCGGTGACGCTGCTCACCAACGGCGGGCACACCCGCGACCTGTACGAAGACCTCTACCGCGAGATCTTCGCCGAGCTGTCCGGTGTGCGCATGCAGGAGTCGGTGCAGCCGCCGTCGCCGCCGGTCGACGTCGACATCACGCCCTTCGTCGGCACCTACGAGCGGGCATCCGTGCGCTCCGAGGTGTACGTCGGCGACGACGGGCCCGTGCTGCGCACCACCGTGCTCGGGCCGCTCGCCGAAGTCGAACCGAACCCGGTCGACGAGTACGCCCTCGTGCCCTACAGCCCCGGCGTGTTCGCGCTGCGCGCCCCGGGCACGCAGACGTGGATGACGGCGACGTTCTACACGCTGCCCACCGGCGAGGAGTACATCCACTTCGGCGCCCGCGCCACCCCCAAGGTGTCGAGCGACGCCCCTGCGGTGTCCATCCCCGCCCCGACGGTGTCGAGCGGCGCATGAGCACGGCATCCGCGACGAGCGCCGACCGCCTCACCGAGGCGGCGCTCGTCGACACCATCCGACGGCTCGTGGAGTGCGAGTCGCCGTCGTCCGACGATGCGGCCGTGGCGAGGTCGGCCGACCTCGTCGCCGAGATCGGCCGCGCACTGCTGCGGGCCGAGCCCGAGCGCATCGTCGTCGACGGATGCTCGCATCTGCGCTGGCACTTCGGGCCCGAGACCCGCGTGCTGCTGCTCGCCCACCACGACACGGTGTGGCCGGCCGGCACCCTCGCGCGGCTGCCGTTCGGGGTCGACGGCGGGGTGCTGCGCGGCCCCGGCGCCTTCGACATGAAGGCCGGGCTGGCGATGGCGTTCCACGCGCTGGCCGCGCTCGACGACCGTGACGGTGTGACCCTGCTGGTCACGGGAGACGAGGAGATCGGATCGGCGCGGTCGCGCGAACTCATCGAGAGCACCGCGCGGGGCGCCGCCGCGGTGCTCGTGCTCGAGGCGTCGGCCGACGGTGGGGCGCTGAAGGCCGCGCGCAAGGGGGCGGCGATGTACGACGTCGAGATCGACGGGCGCGCGGCGCACGCCGGGCTCGAACCCGAGAGCGGCGTCAACGCCACCGCGGCGCTGGCCGAGTTGGTGCTCGCCGCCCTCGCCCTCGCCGACGCCGAGACGGGCACCTCGGTCACCCCGACCACGGCGGCATCGGGCACGACGGGCAACACCGTGCCCGCCCGTGCCCACCTGCACATCGACGCACGCTCGTGGTCGGCCGGCGAACTCGCACGGGTCGACAGCGCCCTACGGGCCTATCGTTCGCCCGTCGACGGGGCACGGCTCACGATCGGCGGCGGCATCAACCGCCCGCCGCTCGAGCGCGCGATGTCGCGCGACCTGCTCGCCCTCGCCGAGCGTCTCGCAGACGGCCTGGGTCTCGCCCCGGTGACCGCCGTCGAGGTGGGCGGCGGCAGCGACGGCAACTTCACGGGCGCCCTCGGCATCCCGACGCTCGACGGGCTCGGCGCGGTCGGCGGGGGCGCGCATGCCGACGACGAGCACGTCGTGGTGGCAGAGCTGCTGCCGCGCACCCGGCTCCTGACCGCCCTGGTCACGGAGCTCATCGGATCGGAGGGGTCATGGCTCGGCTGATGCACGACGACGTCGTCGCCACGCGTGCGCTGCTCGACGCCGAGCGCGCCGCCGCGCACGCGGGCGTCGAGGTACGCGAACTGACCGGTGTGGCCGAGCAGGCCGATGCGATCGCACTGCTGTCGCGCATCTGGCAGCGCACGGCCGACAACCCGGCCGTGCCGCCGGAGCTGCTGCGGGCGTTGAGCAAGGCCGGCAGCTATGTGGGCGGCGCGTTCGCGGACGCGATGCTCGTGGGCGTCGCGATCGCGTTCCACGCCGACCCCGAGCGCCACGCCCTGCACAGCCACATCACCGGCATCTCGCCCGAGTCGATCGGGCGCTCCGTCGGCTTCGCTTTGAAGCAGCACCAGCGGGCCTGGGCGCTCGGGCGCGGCATCGATGTGATCGAGTGGACGTTCGACCCCCTCGTCGCACGCAACGCGCATTTCAACATCGTGAAGCTCGGCGCGCGACCGCAGGAGTACCTGGCCAACTTCTACGGCGCCATGACCGACGGGGTAAACGGCGACGACGAGACCGACCGGCTGCTGGTGAGCTGGCCGCTGCGCGACGCGGGGGTGGCCGACCGGGCCTCCGGAACGTCGCCCGCGCCGGCGGAGGCGCGCGCCGGCGACGAACGGGTCCTCGTGCCGTCGGACATCGCCCGCATCCGCCGCGACGACCCCGCCGAGGCGCGACGCTGGCGCCGCGACGTGCGCGAGAAGCTCACCACCCTGCTCGACGCCGGATTCACCGTCGTCGGATTCGACCGCGCCGAGGGCTACCTCGTGCGCCCGCACGAGGAGAGTGCATGAAGCTCGAGGGAATCGAACTGCGCCGGGTCGCGATGCCGCTGGTGTCGCCGTTCCGCACGTCGTTCGGCACGCAGACCGCGAAGGACATCCTTCTGGTGCGCGCCGTCACCGACGCCGCGGAGGGCTGGGGGGAGTGCGTCACCCTGCCGGACCCCGTCTACTCGGCCGAGTACACCGAGGGCGCGGTCGACATGCTGCGCCGCAACATCCTGCCCGCGCTCGCCGGGGTCGACCTCGCCGGCGCCCACATGGTCGGCGAGCGGCTCGCGCCGTTCAAGGGGCACCGCATGGCGAAGGCCGCGGTCGAGATGGCCGTGCTCGACGCCGAGCTGCGCGCCGAGGGGCGCTCGTTCGCCCGTGAGCTCGGGGCCGTCCGAACTCAGGTGCCGTGCGGAGTGTCTGTCGGCATCATGGACGAGATCCCGCGGCTGCTCGACGCCGTCGACGGCTACCTCGCCGAGGGCTACGTGCGCATCAAGCTGAAGATCGAGCCGGGGTGGGACATCGACGTCGTGCGTGCCGTGCGCGAGCGGTTCGGTGACGACGTGGGCCTGCAGGTCGACGCGAACACCGCATACACGCTGCGCGATGCCCGCCATCTCGCCCAGCTCGACGCCTTCGACCTGCTGCTCATCGAGCAGCCGCTGGAAGAGGAGGACATCCTCGGGCACGCGGAGCTGGCACGGATGCTGCGCACGCCGATCTGCCTCGACGAATCGATCACCTCGGCCCAGACCGCGGCCCAGGCGCTGACGCTCGGGGCGACCAGCGTCATCAACATCAAGCCGGGCCGCGTGGGCGGCTACCTCGAGGCGCGGCGGATCCACGACCTCGCGGCGGCCCACGGCGTGCCCGTGTGGTGCGGGGGCATGGTCGAGTCGGGCCTCGGGCGCGCCGCGAACATCGCGCTCGCCGCCCTGCCGGGCTTCGTGCTGCCCGGTGACGTGTCGGCCAGCGACCGGTTCTACCGCACCGACCTCACCGAGCCGTGGGTCATGCGCGACGGCCACCTCGACGTGCCGCAGGGGCCGGGGCTGGGCGTGGCGCCGGTGCCCGAGATCCTCGACGAGCTCACGACGTGGACCGAGTGGATCCCGATGGGACATTAGGCTCGCCCGTATGAGCGGGCTGGCGCGATCGAGCTGGGGGAGGGTCTTCGACGATCTCGGTGTGACGCTGCTCGAAGTCGCGCACGGACGCATCGACGTCGACCGGCACATCGGCGGCGTCGTCATCCACGATCCGATCGACCCGCCGGTCTATCCGGCCGACGCCGTGGTGCTCGCGATCGCCGTGCACGATGCCGATGCGCTCGTCGGCCTCATCGAGACGGCCGGGTCGGCCGGTGCGGTCGCGGTGATCGCCCGCACCGCCGGCGGGCTGCCGGCATCCGTGCGCGAGGCCGCCGACCGGGCCGGCGTCGCCGTGCTGTCGCTCGCCCGCGGCGCCACCTGGACGCAGCTCGCGGCTCTGCTGCGCTCGCTTCTCGCCGAGGACGATGTCGGCCGCACCCCAGCCGAGTCGCTCGGCGGCGTTCCGTCTGGCGACCTGTTCGCCGTCGCGAACGCCATCGCCGCGATGCTCGACGCCCCGGTCACGATCGAGGACCGCTCGTCGCGCGTGCTCGCGTTCTCGGGCGGGCAGGAGCGGGCCGACCCGTCGCGCGTCGAGACGATCATCGGACGTCAGGTGCCCGACCGGTACGCGCGGGTGCTCACCGAGATGGGCGTGTTCCGCGACCTGTACCGCGACGACGCCCCGGTCGTCGTCGACCCCGTGAAACTGGGCGAGGGCGTCTCGACGCAGCGCGTGGCGATCGCGGTGCGCGCGGGGGACGAGGTGCTCGGGTCGATCTGGGCGGCGATGGACGGCCCGCTCACGCGCGAGCGCGATGTCACGCTGCGGGAGGCGACGAAGCTCGTCGCCCTGCACCTGCTGCGCATCCGCGCGGGCGCCGACGCACAACGACGCCTGCGTGCCGAGCTGGTGAGCCGTGCCGTCGACGGAGGCCCGGAGGCGCCCGACGCGCTGGGTCGCCTCGGGTTGACGGCGCGCCGGGTCGCCGTCGCGGCCGCCGCGATCGTGACGCGGGGCGACGACACGGCGGGGCATGAGGCGATCGCCGAACGCGAGCGGCTCGCCGACGCCTTCGCGCTGCACCTCTCCGCCGTGCAGCCGGGCGCCGCCGTCGCACTGGTGGGCGACACCGTCTACGGCATCCTGCCCGTCGACGACGCGCTCGCCGAGGAGCGTGCGCTGCGCCTGGCCGAAGACTTCCTCCGTCGCGTGGGCGACCGCATCCCCGCCGTGATCGGCATCGGGCGGCCGGCGTCGACGGCAGCCGAGATCGCCCGTTCGCGAGCGCAGGCGCATCGGGCGCTGCGGGTGCTCGTCGAGCGTCCGGGCGAGCGCCATGTCGCCCCCATCGCCGAGGTGCAGACCGCGTCGCTGCTGCTCGACCTCGAAGATCTGCGCCGAGCGCGCGGCGACGAGGTGCCCGATCCGCTCGCCCGGCTCGTGGCGTACGACGCCGAGCACGGCGCGCATCTGGTCGACACCCTGCGCGGGTGGCTCGATCACCTGGGCGACATCGCTGCGGCCGCCGCCTCGGCCTTCGTGCATCCGAACACGTTCCGCTACCGGCTGCGCCGCGTCGCCGAGGTGAGCGGACTCGACCTCGACGACCCGGATGCGCGGTTCGCGGCGATGCTCGAGATCCGCACGCTCCTGACCTGAGGCGCGACCCGCCGCGCATCGACGAGACCCCGCCTCCGCCGGAGCGGAAGACGGGGCCTCGGAGATCGCCGCGCGTCAGACGAGGTCGTCGATTCCGGCGTCCGACGTCTCGACCGCGGTGCGGCGGCGCAGACGCATCGCCGCGAGGCCGCTGCCGGCGAGCAGCATCAGGATGCCGACCGTGACGACCCACGGGGCGATGCCGCCGCCGGTCGCGCCGAGCTCGTCATCGGATGCGGAGCCGTCACCCGCGCCGTCGGCACCGCCGCTCGACCCGCCGCCCGCACCGCCACCGGAGCCAGCGCCGCCCGAGCCGCCGTCGCCTCCGGAGCCGCCGTCGCCGCCGCCCGGAACGGTCGCGTCATCCGTCGCGAACGCCACCGTCTCGCTGACACCATTGATCGTGAGCGTCACGCTGCCCTCACCCTCCGCGAGCGACGTGAGCACGTGCGACGCAGGGTCGAGCGCGGCGATGCTGCCGGCCGGAGCATCCGTCGCCGCCCCGATGAACACGCCCGCCGAGGCCGTCCAGCGGTAGCTCATCGGCCACGCGACCGGCACCTCGTCCTGCCCGGGCTGGGCGATCGAGGGGGCGAGCGACGTGCGCGTCCCGGCCTCGAGCGTCGCGGGGATCTCGTCGAAGCGGATCGCGTCGACCCGGGTCTGCACCTCGGCCTGCAACCAGGGTGAGGTGGCATCCGCCCACGCCCCGGCAGCCGGGTCGATGCCGAGCATCGTCCAGCCCGTGAACTGCCCGAAGGGGGCGCCGGCGGGCGCCTTCCCGGAGTTGCCGTTGATCAGGTACGGGATGCCGTCTTCCCGCGTCGCGTGGAAGACGCCCACGTGCGACCCGACGAAGGCGGCCGACTTGCCGCTCGACTCGCGGAAGCGCTCCAGCCAGTCGCGCACGAGCGCCGCGTCGGACCGGTTGGCGAGCTGACTCGACTTCGTGGCGAGCGGGTCGTCGAGCGGGTGGTGCTGGAGCAGCACCACGCCGGTCACGGCAGGGTCGGTCGCGGCATCCGCCAGCGCGTCGCGGAACATCTCGATCTGGTCGAATTTGCCCGACAGCGAGCCGGTCGACGAGTCGAGCATGATGAAGCGCGTGCCCTGCTGGTCGACGACGCGGGAGTTCTCGCCGAAGGCCTGCTCGAAGTTGGCGATGTCGCCGCCCATGATCTCGTGGTTGCCCGGAACGTAGTACCAGGGGAAGTCGGTGCCGGCCAGCTCCTCGTCGAGAATGCTGCGGGCCAGCGCGAAGTCGGCCGGAGACGCCTCGTCGACGAAGTCGCCGTTGATGACGAGCACATCGGGGTCGGCCGCGACGATCTCCTGCAGGGCCCGACGGGCCCCGGCGACGAGGTCGCTGTCGGGGTTGCGGGCCACGAACTGCGCGTCGCTCATGACCGCCACCCGCAGGGGCGACGCGTCGGTCGCGCCGTCGGCGACGATGATCGGATCGGGCACGACGGCCGTCGGCGGCATCTCGACGTCTGGGGCGACGGCGACCGCGAGCGAGCTGATCGTGATGCCGCCCGTGTACTGCGCTCCGGCCTTCGTCTCCATGAGGCGGAAGCGCTGGAAGGTGAGCGGGTACTGCACGCCGGCCGGCACCGTGAACTCGGCCTGACGCCAGCCGGTCCAGGTGACCTCGGGCCCGTCGAGGTTCGACGTGGTTCCGTTCGCCTGGCGGAACTGCAGGCGCGGCCACGCGCCCTTGCCGTCGCCCTCGATCCACATCGTCAGCTTCTGCGGCTGACCGGGCAGCACGACCCCGCCGTTCGGCGCGACCGCGTACTGGCCGCGCGTCGCGGTCGACTGCGTGAAGTCGTAGCGCAGGGCGAGGCCGTTGTCGCCCTCGTGGCCCGGTGCGGGGGCGACGGAGCCCCCGGGAGCGCGGTCGTTGGCAGAGGTCCACTGCGCGGCATCCGCCAGGTCGGCGAAGAGGATCTCGTGGAGACCCACCGTGGCCGGCACCGTGACCGCGTGGCCCGCGACCGTGAAGGTCAGCGAGGCGCTGCCGAGGTCGCCGAGCGCGCGCACCTCGAAGGTGCCGTCGGTGTGCGGGGCGAACGACAGCAGCGACGCGTCGGCGCCGCCGATCTCGACATCCGCGGGGTCGATCGGAGCCTGGAAGCCGTTCGCGTCGTGACCGGTGATGGTCAGCACGCGGGCGTCGTCGCGGCCCGCGAGGGCGAGCAGGCCGGTCGATGCCGTGACGCGCGTAAGGGGGCCGAGCACCTGCAGTGCCCGTTCGCCGGTGGCCGATCCGTGCGTCGCCGTGATCGTGGCCGCGCCCGGCGTGACGCCAGTGACGGTGGCGGATGCGCCGTCGGCCGTGACGGTGGCACCGCCGGTCGCCGACCACTGGGGGGCGACGGCATCCGAAGCCGAGCCGTTCTCGGTCACGCCGACCGCCTCGATGCGGCGGTGCAGGCCCGGGAACACCCGTGCCGCGTCGTCGACGTCGATGCCGGTGCGCAGGTCGAAGCTCGCCGGGGCGCTCGAACCGGGGGTGCGCAGGAAGATGCCGAGGCCGTTCGCATCGCTGCGCTCGTAGCCGTCGGACGGTGCGTTCAGCACGCTCGCGCCGGCGTCACCGGGCTGACGGGCGTTCATCTGCGACGAGCCGCCGCCGTCGAGGTTGAGCGCGTCCCACGCGCCGAGGTCGAGCATCAGCTGCCCGAGCTCGGGAACCGTGAGTCCGGGCACGGTGCTCTGGCGTCCGTCGGCCACCACGAAGTACGCCGTGGTGCCGTCGGCCGAGAAGCCGACGCCCGTGCGCGGGTGGCGCAGGCGCGACAGGTCGGACACGGCGTCGCCGAGCTCGCCGTCTTCGAGCATGAGCGGCTCGGAGGATGCGTGGCCACCGACGGCGGCGGCGAGGTCGACCGCCTCGGGGTTCAGCGTGTACGACACGGCGACCGGGTCGCCGGCCTTCAGTGCCGAGAGGGCATCGGCGGTGGCGCCGGGCGCGGCGACCACGGCCTGCACGCCGTCGGCCAGCTGCTCCGATCCGGGTGCCTGTGCGGTGCGGGTGACGGTGCCATCGGCGCTCACGAGCACCTCGACCCCGGTCTGCCCGGCGGGGATGCTGCGGCCGCGGTTGCCCGTGCCCCAGTGCGCGTTGTACACGACGACGCTGTCGGCCTCGCCGGTCACGCGGTTGATGCCCGCAAGGCGCAGCGCGCCGGACGGCAGGGTGACGGTTCCTTCGAGGAATACCTCGACGATGCCGCCGAGGCCCGAGTCGGTGAATCCGGCCACGTTGTTGCGTGACACCTCGGGCGACTTCAACAGCCCGTCGTCGCGACTGATCGCGGTGCCGAGGGGTGCGGAGGAGTTGTTGATGTCGAAGAAGTCGCCGTTGACGCCGGCGATGGCGCCCGAGCCGTCGACGAACTCGCTGACGGTTCCCGGGTCGGTGAGCGCGTCGTTGCCGATGTAGTCGACCTCGAGGTTCGAGTCGGCGAGCTGCACGCGCAGCACGTGCAGCAGCTGGCGTCCGTCGGGGCCGAGGCGCTCGAACTCGACCTGGTCGAGGCCGGGCGCGAGGCGGGTGTGCTCGACGTCGTCGACGACGTAGGTGCCGCGGCCGTCGAGCACCATGCCGTCGATCACGGTGGGGTCGTCGAACGCCTGGGCGGTGACGGGCTGCGAGAGGGCGCCGACGAGGGCGAGGGAGCAGGCGGCCGCGAGGATCGCGGTCAGGCGGGAGGCGCGGGCGCGCGGGGGAGCATGTCGAGTGGGCATGGTCTTCCTGAGACGAGGTCGGGGGACGACCTCAGCCTGGGCAGGGGGAGTGAACACGCGGCGCCTGCGCGGTGAATCGTCGATGACCGGTTGTACAAAATATCTGCCGCTTGGGCATTGACTGTAGCTTTGTTTCACCCGAGAGGGAATGACGAAAACCGCAACCGTTGTGGAACTTCATTTCGCCCGGCGTCTGAATATCTAGTTAGACTAGTAACCCAACTCGCCGCCGGACGCTCCGATCGGAGCGATCCAGCGGCCTACCGCGTGAAGGAGCCTGGACATGTCTCAGCAGAACCAGATCAGCCCGGACGTCGACGAGACCACCGAGCCGCGCGGCGAGTTCGGCCAGTGGCTCCAGGTCATCAACCACGGGGACTGACCGTGAGTACTGCCGAGGCGGACTCCGGGATCTGGACGGCCGTCGACGACACCCGTGCCCTCGACGTCGTGAAGGCCGTCGAACGCGTGCGGCTCGCGGAGGACCAGCTCGCCCGACGCCGTCAGTCGGCCTGTGGACCGAGCCCGCTGCTGCGCGAGATCACCCGACTCATCGCCGAAGCCGATGACCGCCACGAGGCCCTCACTCCCGGCGACCTCGCCAAGGAGTTGAAGGTCACGACGGCGGCGATCACGCAGGCGATCGACAAGCTCGAGACCGCCCGCATCATCACGACCCAGCGGAACCCCTCCGACAGTCGCTCGAAGTTCCTCGTGCCATTGCGCCGCATCGACCCGGCCGAGGGGTTGGATGCCACGGCGCTGGCGATGCTCGAATACGCCGCGCAGCTCCCCGCCGCCGAGGCCGAGGCCGTGCAGGCGTTCCTCGAGCAGCTCGCCGACCACCTCACCCGCGAGTGCCGCGGCTGAGCGTGCGCGGCGGAAGACTCCCGCGATCGGGTCGCTTAGCGCGACGTCGGCGGCAGCTTGTCGACGCCGTGGCGGTTCGGTTTGTCGGGCTCGGCCGCCGTCTCGGGCGAGGCGGCCGAGTGTCCGGCCGGCGCCTCGGAGGTCGGATAGCTCGGCTCTTCGACCTCCACCGCCTTGTCGCGCTCGTCCTGCGGGGGCAGGTGGTCGAGGGGTTGCTTGATGTCATCCGGGTGGTGGCTCATGACCCCAGGCTCCGTCGCCTCCCGCCGACGCTTCCAGGGGGTTGCACGATTCCCGCCCCTGTGGTGCGTCCGCTCAGCCCGGCCCGGCGACGTCGTCGATGAGCGCGAGGCGTTCGAGCAGGAGGTCGCCGGCGCCGGAGACCGCGGCGAGGGCCCAGGTGGTCACGAACACGAGCACCAGTGCGAAGAAGATGACGCCCGGGATGCTGCGACGCCGGGCGAGGGTGACGACGAGGGCGGCGACGGCGCCGAGCACGGCCGCGGTCATGCCGGCGACCGTGGCGAACGCCATCCGCAGGGCCGATTCCTCGGTGAGCGGGCCGTAGCTGTTGAGCGCGGCGGTGAGTGCGACGGGCACGACGACGACGGATGCCAGCAGGATGAGTCGCCGCCGCAGGTACCAGGGCTCGCCGGTTCGGGCGGGCGCGGGGGCATCGATGACGGCGGCATCCATCTCGCCACCCTAGTGGGGGTGCCCGGGGCTGTCGACGCCCGAGGGATCGCAGCGAGTGCGGCGTAGGGTCGGGGGATGAGCGACGCAGCGGCACCGGCATCCGCATCCATCGCGGCCGGCCGGCCGCTGCTCGTCTTCGACGGGGACTGCGGATTCTGCACGACCTCGGTGCAGTGGCTGCAGCAGCGGCTGCGCCGGTTCCCGCCCGCCGAGCCCTGGCAATGGCTCGACCTCGACGAGGTGGAACTCAGCCGCGATGACGTGACCCATTACGCCTGGCTGCTGGCCGGCGGGCGCCGGTGGCGGGGACACGCGGCAGTCGCGGGTCTGCTGCAGATGCAGGACCGCTGGGTGCTGCGCTTCGCGGGTCGGATGCTCGTCACGCCCCCGTTCTCGTGGGTGGCAGCCGTCGGGTACCGGTTGATCGCTCGGTTCCGCCATCGCCTTCCCGGCGGCACGCCCGCCTGCGCGATGCCGCGCCGACCCGCGGACCCGCTGGTCCGCTGACCGGACCCCGTTCAGCGGATGCGGGCGACCTGGAGGACGATCTCCGCACTCTCGGGCGTCTGCGCGAGCAGCGCGTCGGCGACGCGACGCGCGGTCTCGACCGAGCTGTCCTCCGCCGAGGTCGAGATGCGTGTCGACACCGTGACGGCGCCCTCGGCATCCGTGCTGATCAGCAGGTCGGCGACCGGACCGTCGTCGGCCGTGGCGGTGGCCGCGGCGAGCACCTGGGGGATCTGGGCGAGGGTGGGGCGCGGTGCGAACACGCTCGTCACGCCGGGCACGGTGCGCACGCGCGCCGCGAGTTCGGCGGGATCGTGGGGTGCGGGTGCGCTCATGGGGTGTCCTTGGTGTCGGTGAAGATGTCTTCGACGGTGATGTCGACGGCCGTGACGGCCAGTTCGGTGTGCGCGGCGAGCACGGCGTACGCCGTGGCGCGCAGCTCTTCGGTGAGGTGCTGGATGCTCGTGCCGAAGCGCACCGACGCGGTGAGGTGGATCTGCACCGGGGCGCCCGGCGTCTCGGCGTCGCCGACGATCTCGGTGCGGCTCACGAACACGCCGTCGATGGCGTCTCCGCTGTCACGCAGCAGCGCCCGCACCGCACCCTCGGTCACGGTGATGCGCACACGAGGATCCGGGTGGCTGATCGGAAAGCTGCGACCGGCGCGGAGCTCTTCGTGGATGGTCGTGAAGATGCGCTCGAACCACGACTCCGGCGGCGGGGCGAGGTGCGCGGCGTCGTCTTCGATCAGGTCGCGCGACAGCCGCCCGACGCGTTCCAGCGCTTCGAGCGCGTTGAGGCATTCGGGGCACGTCTCGATGTGCGGGTCGGCGGGGACGCGCCCGGCGTCGAGGTAGTCGGCCAGCTCCTCGATCGTGCGGCCGCAGTCGAGGGCGGTCGTCGGGTCGTCGTGATCGCTCATCGCCACCCTCCCATCTGCACGGTGATGCTCGTGCGGGCGCGGGAGAGGAGGCCCCGGACCGTACTGGGTGACGTTTCCATTTCCTCTGCAATCTCGGCGTAGCTGAGTTCTGCGACCTGGCGCAGCAGCCAGCACCGTCGCTGATCCTCGGGAAGCGTCTCGAGCGCTCGGGAGAGCGCGGCGAGCTGTGCGTTGCGGATGGCCGCCTGCTCGGGCTGATCGACTCCGGTGTACGGGCGATCGTACCCCGTGAGCGACTGGTCGGCCGGGCGGCGTCGGAGGAGGGCGAACGCCTCGCGGCTGGCGATCTGCATGAGCCACGACTTCACCGCGGCGGCATCCCGGAGCGTGTCGAGCTGGCGCCAGGCGTTCAGCAGCGCGTTCTGCACGACGTCATCCGCTTCGCTCAGCGACCCCACCACGCGCGAGACGTAGGCGCGCATCGATCCGCTGTGCCGGCGCACGATCTCGCGGAACGCATCGGAATCCCCGTCCTGCGCCCGACCCACGAGTGCGGCGTCGGAGAGAGGGGAATAGTCCACCCGCGGACGGTCGTCTGCGCGGTCCATGATCCCTCCCCTCGGAACTCGTCAGAACTTTTTCGTGACGAATCAGACGCCCCACGCGTCTTACTTGTGAGCGAACCTACCGCTCCCGGAAAGGGCCACCGAGGCCTTGAATCCGGTCACCGAGTGAGATAGAGGACATCATGGCTGCACAGGACCAGAAGACCGTCGTCGACGAGAAGACCCCCGCCGTCGTGCCCACCCCCGGCACCCCGGCGTCGCGCGTCGACCGCTCCCCCTCGGTGTCGACCGCACGTGTTCCGGCCGACGCCGACGCCGCGGGCAAGACCACGATCGCCGACGGCGTCGTCGCCAAGGTCGCCGGCATCGCGGCCCGTGAGGTTGCCGGTGTGTACGCGCTCGGCGGCGGCGGAGCGCGCGCCTTCGGTGCGATCCGCGACGTCATCAACGCCACCGACCTCGCGCAGGGCGTCAAGGTCGAGGTCGGCGAGACCCAGGCCGCGGCCGACATCACGATCGTCGTCGAGTACCCCGCCCCCATCCAGGACGTGGCGAGCAACGTGCGCGCGGCCGTGGCCGGCGCGATCAGCCGCCTGGTCGGCCTCGAGGTCGTCGAGGTCAACGTCGAGGTCAACGACGTGCACGTGCCCGGCGACGACAACGACGACAACGAGGAGTCGCGAGTCGCATGAGTGCCACCGCCACCGGCGCCGTCGTCGGCGCCCTTCTCGCCCTCGCGGCGCTGATGTTCGGGTTCTGGGGATTCCTCCTCGCGGCCCTGTTCGCCGGCATCGGGGCGCTGATCGGCCGGATCCTGTCCGGCAAGCTCGACGTCCGCGGCCTCGCCGACGTCGTCAGCGGGCGGCGCACCTCCTGATGACCGCCGTCGACCAGAACCTCGCCAGCGGTGGCGTCCCCGTGCGGGGCGCCACCGGGGCGGAGCCCGTCCGTGGCCGCACCGACGTTCGTGAACGCGTCTACCGCACGGTCACCGAGCAGGCGTCAGCGACCCTGATCGGTGTTCCGCGCGGCGACGTGAAGGTCGACGTCGCGGAGCGTGTCGGCGGAATCGCCGTCCGCGTCTCCGCCCCCCTTCCTGTTCCCGCTCTCGACGACACCGCGGCGATCGCCGCCGCCCTGCCCGTGATCGAGCAGGGCCGCCGCCTGCAGGACCGGCTGCGCGAGGACCTCGCACGGCTGTTCGGCCGGGACGTCGTCCGCATCGACCTCGTCGTCACCGGCGCCCGCGTCCCCGAAAGGAGAAGAGTCCGATGAGCAGTCCCGCCCTCCGCCGCGTCGTGCGGCGCGAGACCCATTCGCCGCGGACCACGGCGATGTTCGTCGCCGTCATCCTGGTGATCGCGGCTCTCGTCTTCGTCGGCATCGAGCTCGTGCTGAGCCTGGCCGCGCAGCCCGCACTGCTCTTCGCGCCCTCGGCCGTCGCGGGCTGGCTGGTCGGGCTGCCGACGCAGCCCGTCGGGCTGATCGTCGCCGGCAGCGCGGTGCTCGCCGTGCTCGGCGTGATCTTCGTCTGGCTGGCGATCACCCCCGGCCGGCTCTCGAAGCGCGTGCTCGACGCGGGCGACCGTGCGGTCGTCGTCGACAACGGCGTGATCGCCAGCGCCCTCGCGCAGCACGTGTCCGACGAGACCGGAATCGCCCGCGACCGTGTGGTGGTCGGCGTCGGCCACCGCAGCGTCGATGTGACGGTGCGCCCCGGCGCGGGCATCCCGCTCGACGAGGCGGATGTGCGCCGACTGACGGATGCCGCCATCGACCGCTATCGCCTGATCGGCGCCACCCGCACCCGGGTGCGGATCGAACGCCCTGCTCCGGAGGAGGCCGACCTGTGAACCGTACGAATCGCGCGCTGAACCGCGCTCTGCTGCTCGTGATCGGGCTGATCCTGCTCGGCATGGGAGCCGCGGGGATCGCGATCATGAGCTGGCGCCCCGCGGCGGACATCTGGGAGTCCGCCAGCACGGGTGCCCGGTCATGGCTGGACCAGGCCAACGCGGCCACCGCCATCGCCGGCGGCACGGTGACGGGTGTGGGGCTCGTCGCCGTTGCCGCGATCGTCATCGTGATCGTGCTGCTGGTGCTGGCCCTGACGAGTGTGATCGGCCGCCGGTCGAAGACCGTGTTCCGCTCGTCGGGGGCGCAGAACGAGATCGGTCGCATCACCGTCGACGAGGCGTTCGTGTCGGATGCCATCAAGAACTCGCTCGCCGGGCGCGATGAGGTGCTCTCGACCCATGTGACCGCCGACGACGTCAAGAAGCAGCCGGTGCTGCACGTGTCGGTCACCCCGCGGCAGAACACCGATCCCCGCGCGCTGGTCGATCACGTCGACATGCTGCTCGCGAACCTGGCGACCCTGACCGGTCGCGACACCGCCGCCTACGTCTCGGTGCACTCGGGGCTGCGCGCACGGCTGGCCCGCGACACCCGGCGGCTCTCATGACGGCGCCCCGGCGCCCGAGCCGCGCTTCGAACTCCTCGCCGTCCGGCGAAGGGACGACGGAAGCCCTTCCGTCGTTGCACCCCTCACGAAAGGAGAGCCCTCATGGGACTCGATGACAAGATCAAGAACGCTGCCGAGGACATCGCCGGCAAGGCGAAGGAGGCCGTCGGCAAGGTGACCGGCAATGAGCGCCTCGAGGCCGAGGGCAAGGCCGACCAGGCCACGTCCGACGTGAAGAAGGCCGGCGAGAACGTGAAGGACGCGTTCAAGAACTGATCGCGTCGAGAGGGGCGGATGCCGGGCATCCGCCCCTCTCGCATGCCCGCTCGGCCCGTGCGGCCGGGGATGTCAGCGGGGGCGGGCGGTGGAGCCGCGCACGATCAGCTCGTGGGCGGTCGTGATGGTACGGGGCTCGTCGCTCGCGGGGCGCAGGATCAGCGAGACGGCGTGCTGCCCCATCTCGAACATGGGGATGCGGGCGGTCGTGAGGGCGGGGGCGACGTCAGCGGCGACGGCGATGTCGTCGAAGCCCACGACCGACATGTCGTCGGGCACGCGGATGCCGTGCTGGCGCAGCTCGCTGAGGATGCCGATGGCCATGGCGTCGTTGAGGCCCACGATCGCGGTCACCTCGCGGTCGAGCAGTTCGCGCACCCCGGCGATGCCCCCTTCGCGGGTGAACGCCTTCGACACGACGACGAGTTCGATGCCGTCGGACTCGGTGGCCTCGCGCAGCCCGGCGATGCGGTCGGAGACGGTGTTGAGTTCGAGCGGCCCGGCGACCACGCCGATGCGGCGGTGGCCGAGGTCGGCGAGGTGGCGGCCGACGGATGCTCCGGCACGGCGGTTGTCCGGCAGCACGGCGTCGATCGGCAGGTGGTGGCGCCCGATCACCGCGGCGCGACCGCCGGCGAGCGTGAAGTCGGCGAGCGCCTGCGTCATGCGCTCCTCGTGGTGCGGATCGCTGTAGCCCGACCCGGCGATGATGATCGAGCCGACGCGTTGGCGCAGCAGCGCCTGCACCTGCGCGAGCTCGCTCTCGGGCGTGCGGTCGGCCTGCGCGATCTGCACCGAGCGGTTCTCGGCGGTGGCGCTGCGGATCACTCCGCTGGCGATCTCGGAGAAGTAGGGGTCTCCGATCTCGTGCACGAGCAGGCCGATGGTGGGGACGAGCCCTCCGGCGAGACCGCGGGCGTGCAGGTTGGGCTCGTAACCGAGCTTCTGCGCGACCTGCCGCACGTGCGCCGCGACCTCGGGGGAGATGCCCGAGCCGCCCGACATCGCGCGCGACGCGCTCGCCAATGAGACGCCCGCGGCTTCGGCCACGTCGATGAGTCGTGGCGTGCCTGTACGCTTCACGAAAACCTCCCCTATGAGCAAAATCGACGCTGATCGCGCTGTGGGTTGCTCTCGTTCTGACCTCCTACTATAGTGGCGGAAGCGCTTACGAAAGCGCTTTCGCTACGATGACGTAGGAGACCCGCAATGACTGCACCCCGACACCGTCGACGGACGGCCGCAGCGATCGCATCGCTCGGCATCGCCGCTCTCACGGTCTCCGCCTGCTCCGGCGGCGGAGACTCCGGGGAAGGGGGTGGATCGGACGACCCCATCGTCATCGGCATCTCGCTGCCGCTCACCGGCGACTTCTCGGAGCCGGGCAAGGGCGTCGAGCGCGGCTACGAGGCCTGGCGCGACATCGTCAACGAGAACGGCGGTCTGCTCGGCCGCCCGGTCGAACTGAAGATTCTCGACGACCAGTCCAACGCCGACCGCGTGGTCTCCGACTACGAGTCGCTCATCGCGCAGGACGGGGTCGATCTCGTCTTCGGTCCGTTCTCCACCCGCCTCGTCGTGCCGTCGGCCCGCGTCGCCCAGGAGTACGGCATGCTCTTCGTCGAGCCGGCGGGGGCCGCGGCCGAGGTCTTCGAGCAGGGCTTCGACAACCTCTTCTACGCCGCACCCGCGATCGCGAACGACCACTACAACAACCTCGCCGAGTACCTGCTCGCGCTGCCAGACGACCAGCGTCCCGAGACGGCCGCCGTGGCCGCGATGGACGACCCGTTCGCGCAGGGCACCGCCTACGGCCTGCGGGACAAGCTGGAGGAGGCCGGCGTCGAGATCCTCGTCGACGAGGTCTACCCGCCCAACACCACCGACTTCTCGACCATCGCCGCGAAGATCGCGCAGGCCGACGCCGACATCGTGATCGGCGGCACGCAGTACCAGGACGCGGTGAACCTGATCATCGCCCTGCAGCAGCTCGACTACCAGCCCGAGCTCGCCGCCTTCTCGACCGCCCCGACCAACCCCGAGTTCGCCTCGGCGATCGGCGGCTCCACCGAGGGCATCCTCGCCCCGACGGGGTACTCGCCGATGTCGACGTTCGAGAGCAACGTCGAGTTCGTCGAGAAGTACACCGAGATGCACGGCAACCCGCCCGCCGAGGACGAGGCCAACGCCTACACGACCGGCCAGGTCGTCGCCGCGGCCGTCGAGGCGGTCGGATGCGCCGAGCAGGGCGAGTGCCAGCAGCAGCTCATCGACTGGCTGCGCGAGAACACCGTCGACACGGTCGTGGGTCCGCTCAGCTGGGACGACAAGGGCAAGCCGACCGGTGCGCACCTCATCCAGCAGTGGGTGAACGGGCAGATCCAGATCGTCCTCCCCGAGGACGTCAAGGAGACCGACTTCCTCTACCCGAAGCCGGCCTGGTGATCCGCGCGTGAGTGGTTCACTGCTGCTGCAAAGCCTCGTCCTCGGTGTGCTGCTGGGAGGGCTCTACGCCCTCCTGGCCGCCGGGCTCACCCTGTACTTCGGGATCATGCGGGTGGTGATGATCGCGCACTCCGCGTTCCTCATCCTCGCCGCCTACCTCGCGTGGTGGTTCAACAAGGAGACCGGGCTCGACCCGCTGCTCTCGCTCGTCGTCACCGTGCCGCTGTTCTTCGTCACCGGCGTCGTGATGCAGCGACTGCTCGTCTCGCGCCTCAAGCCCCTGACGCTCACGATGATGTCGGTGCTGCTCACCTTCGCAGTGGCCCTCATCATCGAGGGGGCGCTGGGCTTCGTCTTCAGCGGCACGCAGCGGCGCATCCCGCTGCCGTACGCGAGTGAGAGCTTCAGCTTCTTCGGGGCGCAGGTGCCGCTGGTGAAGCTGATCGCCTTCGGCCTCGCGGGCGTCTCGCTGGCCCTGCTGTTCGTGCTGCTGAAGTACACCCGGTTCGGACGGGCGCTGCGCGCCACGATCCAGCATCCGGAGGCCGCCCGGCTGGTCGGCATCAACACCGACCGCGTGGCCGGGTACGGCTTCGGCCTCGGGCTCGCGACCGCCGCGATCGGCGGCACGGCCCTCTCGCTCGACGCGACGATCTACCCGTCGCTGCACTGGCACTGGATCGGCCCGCTCATGGCGATCATCGTCGTCGGCGGTCTGGGCAGCATCCCCGGCGCGGCCATCGCGGCCCTGCTGCTCGGCATCGCGCAGAGCCTGCTGCAGCTGCCGCTCGGGCCGACCTGGGCGCAGACCGTGTTCTACGTCGCCCTGTTCGCCACCCTCATGTTCCGTCCGCAAGGTTTCTTCGGAGGTCGTCTTGCCCAGCGTTTCTAGCAGAGAGCCGATCGCCACCGAGACGGTCGTCATCGCTCCTCCCGCCCCGCGGCGGAGAGCATCCGCGAAGTGGGTGAGCCTCGTGCTCATCGTCGTCGGCGCGGCGCTCATCCTGTCGTTCCCCGCGATCGCCCCGAACCCGTACATCCTGTCGGCGGGCGTCGTCATCCTCAACTACGCCGTGCTGTCGACGGGGTGGAACTTCATGGGCGGGTTCACCGGGTACATCTCGCTCGGTCACGCCGCGTACTTCGGGCTCGGCGCCTACGGCACGGGCCTGCTCATCAAGTACCTCGCCCTGCCCGGCTTCCTCGCCTGGGTCGTCGCGTCGCTGCTCGTCGCGGTCATCGCGATCCCGATCGGCATCGCCGCCCTCCGGGTGCGCGGGGCGTCGTTCGTGATCGTGTCGATCGCCTTCGTGCTGATCATGCTGTTGGTGTTCCAGAGCTGGCGCGATGTCACGGGCGGCTCGGAGGGGCTCAACGTGCCCCGCCCGTTCCCCGACATGCTGCGCCCCGAGCACCACCGCGTGTTCTTCTTCCTGTTCGCCGGTCTGCTCGCCGTCGCCCTCGTGGCGTGGTGGATCATCGACCGGTCCAAGTTCGGCACGGCGCTCAAGTCGATCCGTGAGGACGAGGACAAGGCGCAGGCGCTCGGCGTCCCCACCACCCGCTACAAGCTCATCGCCTACGTGCTGTCGGCGCTGTTCGTGTCGCTCGGCGGCGGGCTCTACGCGCTGTGGTTCGGCGACCTCGACCCGATCTTCCAGTTCTCGATCCTCATCGGCTCGTACATGGTGCTCATGGCGCTGCTCGGCGGGGTGCGCAACCTCTTCGGCCCGCTGCTCGGCGCCGTGGTGGTCGGCGTGGCGCTGGAGTACTTCAAGCTCGAGTTCGGCGACACGCAGTTCCATCTCATCGCCACCGGCATCCTGCTCGGCATCGTCGTGCTGTTCATGCCCGACGGCGTCATCCCCGCGGTGAAGAACCTCTTCCACCGAAAGTCCGACCAGGCCTCCATCCGCGAGGTCACCGCCGAGGAGCTGCTCGAGCAGAACACCGCCCGCGCGGCGGCGGCGGAGCGATCGGCGGACGCCGCGGCACCCGCCCCCGAACCGGCATCCGCATCCGCGTCCCGATCGGGCGCTTCGAGAGAGG
Organism: uncultured Microbacterium sp.; assembly: GCF_963528945.1. Classification (GTDB taxonomy): domain Bacteria; phylum Actinomycetota; class Actinomycetes; order Actinomycetales; family Microbacteriaceae; genus Microbacterium. The sequence goes on along the minus strand of NZ_CAURWX010000003.1, from coordinate 77,112 downwards.
ACGGTGCGTCGTGAACGCTCCCACCCTGCAGGCGGCGACGTCGACCGACGGCCTCCGCACGATCGAGATGACCAAGGCCTTCGGTGGCGTCACCGCGGTGGATGCCGCATCGGTGACGTTCCTCGACGGCAAGGTCAACGGGCTGATCGGACCGAACGGCTCGGGCAAGACCACCTTCTTCAACTGCGTGACCGGCATGATCAAGCCGGACTCGGGGGAGGTGCGGTACCGGGGGCAGGCGATCACCCGCAAGTCGCCCGACCGCATCGCCCGCACGGGCATCGGCCGCAGCTTCCAGCTGTGCCGGGTCTTCCCGCGCATGACCGTGATGGAGAACATGCTCGTCGCGGTGCGCAGCACCAGCATCCGCCAGCAGCTGCGCTCGGCACACGACCCCGACGAACTCGAACGGGCCCGCAGCTGGCTGCGCCGCGTCGGCATCGACCACCTCGAGCACGCCGAGGCGCGCAACCTCAGCTACGGGCAGCAGAAGCTGCTCGAACTGGCCGGCGTGCTCATGGGCGAACCCGACACGATCATGCTCGACGAGCCGGCGGGCGGGGTGAACCCGGCCCTCATCGGCCGCATCTCGACGCTGGTGCGCGAGCTGAACGACGAGGGGAAGACCTTCATCATCGTCGAGCACAACATGGAGATGGTCATGAGCCTGTGCGACCACGTCATCGTGTTCGACCGGGGGCGTCCGATCGCCGAGGGCACCCCCGAGATCATCCAGCAAGACCCGCGAGTCCTGGAGGCCTACCTTGGAGTCTGAAGCGAAGAACCTGCTCGAGCTCGACGACATCAAAGCCGGCTACGGCCGGGCCGCGCTCGTGCTGCGCGGGCTCACCGTGCATGTGCCGCCGTCGTCGGTGGTGTGCCTCGTCGGTCCGAACGGCGCCGGCAAGTCGACCGTGCTCAAGGTCGCCAGCGGCATGCTGAAGCCCCGGTCGGGGAGCATCCGCATCGACGGCAAGGGCGTCGCCGGCGACGGCCCGCAGAAGATGCTGCACAACGGCCTCTCGCATGTCGTGCAGGGGCACAGCGTGTTCCGCGAGATGACGGTGGGCGAGAACGTGATGCTCGGCGCCTTCACCATCAAGGACCAGAAGGTCGTGCAGGAGCGGATCGAGTTCGTGCAGAACCTGTTCCCCATCGTGGGAGAGCGGTGGAAGCAGCTCGCCGGGCTCCTCTCGGGCGGACAGCAGAAGCAGGTCGAGTTCGCGCGGTCGCTCATGGTGAGCCCGAAGGTCGTGCTGCTCGACGAGCCGTCGATGGGACTCGACCCGAAGACGACCGAGAAGGTCTTCGAGCAGGTCGTGCGCATGCGGGATGCCGGGACGGCGGTGCTGCTCGTCGAGCAGAACGCCCGACGCGCCCTCGAGACCGCCGACATCGGCTGCGTGCTCGACCTCGGCCGCGTGCACATCTCGGGCCCGGCATCCGAACTCCTCGCCGACCCGACGCTCGCCGCCCTGTATCTCGGAGGCAAGCCGGCCGCCGCCGGCGCGGGCGCCTGACCTGACCCCGGCGCCCCGTCGGCGCCCCCTCACGGCATCCCGCGGGGATGCCGTTGCGAAGAATGCTCACACGACGAAGAACGGAACGAAGATGTCCCTGACCACCACCGCCTCGACGACCGAGACCCCGGCTCGCGCGACCCGCGAGATCGGCATCATCATGAACGGCGTCTCCGGGCGCATGGGCTACCGGCAGCACCTCGTGCGCTCGATCCTCGCGATCCGCGACGAGGGCGGCATCGAATTGAGCGACGGCACGAAGGTCACCGTTCGTCCCCTGCTCGTGGGGCGTAACGAGACCAAGCTCGCCGAGCTGGCCGACCGCCACGGCATCGAGGACTGGACGACCGACCTCGACGCCGCGCTCGCCGACCCGCGCTGGGAGATCTACGCCGACTTCCTGGTGACCAAGGCCCGCGCGTCGGCGCTGCGCAAGGCGATCGCCGCGGGCAAGACGATCTACACCGAGAAGCCCACCGCCGAATCGCTCGCGGAGTCCGTCGAGCTCGCGAACCTCGCCCGCGAGGCCGGGGTCAAGACCGGCGTCGTGCACGACAAGCTTTACTTGCCGGGTCTGCAGAAGCTCAAGCGGCTCATCGACTCGGGCTTCTTCGGGCGCATCCTGTCGGTGCGGGGCGAGTTCGGGTACTGGGTGTTCGAGGGCGACTGGCAGCCCGCGCAGCGCCCGAGCTGGAACTACCGCGCCGAGGACGGCGGCGGCATCATCGTCGACATGTTCCCGCACTGGAACTACGTGCTCGAGAACCTCTTCGGCCGCGTCGAGAGCGTCTACACGCAGGCCGCCGTGCACATCCCCGACCGCTGGGACGAGAACGGCGAGCGGTACACCGCGACCGCTGAAGACGCCGCGTACGGCATCTTCGAACTGGAGGGCGGGGCGATCGCGCAGATCAACTCGTCGTGGGCGGTGCGCGTGCACCGCGACGAGCTGGTCGAGTTCCACGTCGACGGCACCCTCGGGTCGGCGGTGGTCGGACTGTTCGGCGCGAAGATCCAGCACCGCAACGCCACGCCGAAGCCGGTGTGGAATCCTGACCTCGCCGACGACCACGACTACGCGGCCGACTGGGCCGGCGTGCCCACGAACGAGGTGTTCCAGAACGGGTTCCGGCAGCAGTGGGAGGAGTTCCTCGAGTCGTACGTGCTCGGCACCGACTACGAGTTCGACCTGATGGCGGGCGCGCGGGGCGTGCAGCTCGCCGAAGCGGGCCTCGAGTCGTGGCGCGAAGGACGCAAGATCGTGCTCAGCCCCCTCGCCGCGGAGTGACCGCATGAGCACGCTGACCCTCCTCTCCGCCGATGGCGCGACGTCGACCGTCGACCTCGCCGACACCCCCGGCCACGCCCCGCCCTCGGGCCCGTTGCGGAGCCGGGTGGCCTACGCCGCCGCCCACGTCGTGCCCCGCACCGCGGGCGACAACACCCCGGGGCGGCCGGCCGACGTCGACTGGGATGCGACGCTCGCGTTCCGCCGGCACGCGTACACGTGGGGTCTCGGCGTCGCCGACGCCATGGACACGGCCCAGCGCAACATGGGGCTGGACGCCGCGGCCACCCGCGAGCTGATCTCGCGATCGGCAGAGGTGGCGCGCGAGGAGGGCGGTGCGCTCGTCGTGGGGGTGAACACCGACCACGTCGACGACGAGGTCATCTCGGTGGAAGCCGTTATCGACGCCTACAGGACGCAGCTGCACTTCACCGAGGAGCAGGGCGCGGGGCCGGTGCTGATGGCCTCGCGTCACCTCGCGCGTGCGGCCGGATCGGCCGACGACTACCGGCGCGTGTACCGCGAGGTGCTGTCGTCGGCGACGACCCCCGTGGTGCTGCACTGGCTCGGCACCGCCTTCGACCCGGTGCTCGAGGGGTATTTCGGTTCGTCGGACTGGCGCTCCGCCGCCGATGTGCTGATCGAGATCATCGCCGAGAACCCCGACAAGGTGTCGGGCGTGAAGATGAGCCTGCTCGACGCGGCATCCGAGGTCGCCGTCCGCGACCGCCTGCCCGACGGGGTGCGCATGTTCACCGGCGACGACTTCAACTACGTCGGCCTGATCGGCGGGGCGGACGTGCCCGAGGCGACGCAACCGGTGAGCGAGGCGGCATCGCCGCGGCGGCACTCGGATGCGCTGCTCGGGGCGTTCGCGGCGCTCACCACCTCGGCATCCGCCGCCATCCAGGCGCTCGACGACGGCGACCCCGACCGCTACCTCGCGATCCTCGGACCGACCGAGGAGCTGAGCCGCCAGATATTCGCCGCCCCCACGTTCTACTACAAGACCGGCGTGGCGTTCGTGTCGTGGCTCAACGGCCATCAACCCGCCTTCCAGATGGTGGGCGGTCTGCACTCGGCGCGCAGCCTGCCGCACCTGTCGCGCATCGTCGAGCTGGCGAACGACGCGCGGGCCCTCGAAAAGCCCGAGCTCGCGGCCGAACGCTGGCACGCGATGCTGCGCCTGAACGGAGTCGACGCATGACCGCCCCGCACCCCCGCCTGTCGATCAACCAGGCGACCATCAAGCACGCCGACCTGCGCACCGCGCTCGACGTGACCCGCGCGGCGGGCATCGAGGCCATCGGCCTCTGGCGCGAACCCGTGAACGCGGTCGGTCTCGAAACCGCCACCGCGATGCTCGCCGATTCGGGCCTGCGCTTCACGACCCATTGCCGCGGCGGGTTCTTCACCGTGCCGGAGGGCGCGGAGCGGCGCGCATCGATCGACGACAACCGGAGGGCCATCGACGAGACCGCCGCCCTCGCCGCCGCCGGCGCGGAGGGCTCGACCGCCGTGCTCGTGCTCGTCGCCGGGGGACTGCCGGAGGGGTCGCGCGACATCGCCGGCGCGCGTTCGCGGGTGCGCGACGCGCTCGGCGAGCTCGCCCCGCACGCCGAGGCCGCCGGGGTCACGCTCGCGATCGAGCCCCTGCATCCGATGTACGCGACCGACCGCTGCGTGGTGTCGACGCTCGGGCTGGCACTCGACCTCGCCGCCGACTTCGCCCCGCACGTCGTCGGCGCCGCGGTCGACACGTTCCACATCTTCTGGGACCCCGACGTGCTCGCCCAGATCGCGCGGGCCGGACGCGAGGGGCGCATCTCGACCTATCAGGTGTGCGACTGGAAGACCCCGCTGCCGGCCGACGTGCTGCTCAGCCGCCACTATCCGGGCGAGGGGGTCATCGACCTGTGCACGCTCACCGAGGCCGTCATGGCGACCGGGTACGACCGCGACATCGAGGTCGAGATCTTCCACGCCGACATCTGGGCCGACGACCCCGCCGCCGTCGTGCGGCGCACGGCCGAGACCTTCGGGGCGAGCGTCGCGCCGTTCCTCGCGCCCGTGGGCACGCCCGTATGACGCGGCCATGGCGCGGGGGCGGCCCGAGGGCTCGCGAGTGAGCGGTCGGGGCTAGTGTCGTGACCGTGCACACCGTCGTCTTCGCCCCCGACAGTTTCAAGGGCTCGATCGGGGCGGCCGAGGCGGCTGCGGCGCTCGCCGCGGGCTGGGTGTCGGTGCGGACCGATGACCACGCCGTGCTGCGGCCGATGGCCGACGGGGGAGAGGGCACGGTCGACGCGTTCGCTGCGGCGATAGACGGTGCGGAACGCATGCCGGTGCGGGTCACGGGGCCGGACGGATCGTCGACGGATGCCGCATGGCTGCGGTTGCCCGCCTCCGACTCCCACCCCGGCGGCACGGGGGTCGTCGAGCTTGCGTCGACGAGCGGGATCGAACTGCTCGCCGAGCGGCGCATCGGGGAGGAGGCGCACACGCTCGGGTTCGGGCAGGCGATCGCCGCCGCCCTCGATGCAGGGGTCTCGCGCCTCGTGCTCGGGATCGGGTCGAGCGCCTCGACCGACGGCGGCGTCGGGATGCTCACGGCGCTCGGTGCGCGGTTCTTCCGTGCCTCGGGGGAGCCGATCGGTCTCGGTGCGCGCGGGGTGGCCGAGGTCGTCTCGGCTGACCTTTCCGGGCTGCGCCCGCGGCCGCCGGGCGGGGTGCTCGTGTTGAGCGACGTGACGAATCCGCTGCTCGGGCCGCGCGGCGCGGCGGCGGTGTTCGGCCCGCAGAAGGGGCTCGACGCGCACGGGGTGGCGCGGGCGGATGCCGCGCTCGGGCGTCTCGCGGCGTTGCTGCCCGCCGACCCGGCGAGCCCGGGGACGGGTGCCGCCGGCGGCACCGGGTTCGGCCTGTCGGCCTGGGGTGCGCGGCTCGTGGCGGGTTCGGGGGAGGTGGGTGAACTGGTGGGTCTGCCGCGGGCGTTGGCCGAGGCATCCGCGGTCGGCTCGGCGTGCGTCGTCACTGGCGAGGGTGCGTTCGACGGTCAGTCCGCCGGTGGCAAGGTGCCGTCGTACGTCGCATCCGTCGCGGCGGGCGCGTCCGACGTGCCCGCGCTGCTCGTCGCCGGCCGCATCGCCCCCGACGCCGATACCTCGTCGTTCACCGCCGCCGTCTCGCTGACCGACCTCGCCGGGTCGGGCGAGTCCGCGATGCGGGATGCGGTCTTCTGGCTGCGTACCGCGGGGGCGCAGCTCGCCCACGTGATCGATTGATCTCGGGACTGCCCGACGGAGCCGGAAGGAACGGGGTCGCTGACTCCGTCGCAGCGCCCCGCTTCTCAGCGACCGGTGAGCGTCGAGGGGATGTCGCGGCTGCTGTGCAGCATGCGGTGGACGCGAACGGCGTCTTCGTCGTCGGTGTAGAAGACGACGTAGGGGAATCGCTTCATGGCGACATCTCGGAGACCGGGGATGTGCGTCTCGAGTGCGAACCGAGACGAGCCGATCGAGGGGAACTCGGCGAGCAGATCGCGGATGAGCTGCAGTTCGTCGACGAATGCCCGCACCGTGTCGGGGCGCCCTTCGCGGAGGAGGTCGTCCAGTGCCGCCTCGATGTCGTCGTCGGCCTGACGGGTGGTGACGACCCGGCGCGCACTCACTGCGACGCGGAAGCGCTCGCGCGGACGCGCGCACGCAGGCGTTCGAAGTAGGCGTCGTCGAACTCGGAACCCGGCCCCGAGGCCATTCCGGCCTCGAGAAGGGCGCGAAGGCGGGTGCGATCCTGCTCGCTGCGGATCAGATCGCGGACGAACTCGCTGCTCGTGCCGAAGCCGCGCTCGACGACCTGTTCTTCCACGAAGTCCTTGAGAGGGTCGGGGAGCGAAACGTTCATGGTGGCCATCTCCGGATCATACGTCGGTTGGCAAGGTTTGCCAACACTGCAATTCGGCCGCCCTCTTGCCCTTGGTCGGGGAGCGCGCTAGCCTCGCACGAAAGCGGTTGCGAAAGCGCTTACGCTGCGCGGATGCACCGCTGATCGCCCTCCCCTCTGCAGTGCCGCCCCGGGGAGGAGCGTGACACCACTCCTGGCACGACACCACACGACGATGACGTTGAGAGGTCTCCGATGCAGAGAAGAACCATGCCGTCCCCGCACTCCGCTCCGCGGACGGATGCCGTGCCCCCGGGCGCGCGACGGCGACGAGGGATCGCCGCGGCCGCCGTGGTCACGGCCATGATCGGCACGATGTTCGCCGCCGCCCCGGCCATGGCCGACGAGCCGTTCACCGAGGTGATCGACTTCGAGGAGTACGAGCGCGTCGCGCTGAACGACCAGGACGGCTGGACCGCCTCGGCTGCTCCGAAGGTCGTCGCCGATCCGCTCAACGGCAACAACCAGGTCGTCGAATCCGTCGGCGGAGGCCAGCAGGCGTTCCGCCAGATCCCCGCGATCGCCGACGGAACCACGGGGACGCTGTTCTTCCGCTTCCTGCGCACGGGCACCGTCGACACCTCGTTCGGGCTCACCGACATCGACGCCCCGAACGACTACGTCAACAGCCGCGCGTACGTGAACAACCAGAACGACGACGTGCTGCGCGTGCGCGACGGCGGCGCTTTCGCCCCCGCGGGAGTGTGGGGCAAGGACGCGTGGCAGTGCGTATGGATCGTCGCCGACAACGCCACCGACAAGGTGACCGTCTACAGCCAGGGCGGCCCCTACGCCGAGCGCACCCGCCTGCCCGAGGGCACCGAGAAGCAGTTCGGCTTCCGTCAGGCGGTGAACGGCGATCTCGACCGCTTCTTCTGGAAGAACGGCGCGACGAGCAACGGCCGCCTGCTGCTCGACGACGTGTCGGTCGACAACACGGGCGAGAACCTCGCGATCGCCACCGGCAACCCCGGCGACTGCGCCCCCGGCGAGACGGTGCAGCAGCCGCTGCTCAACCCGCTGCCCGACCCGGCGCTGTCGACGCTCGGCATCGAGGTGACCGAGCTGGCCCAGCTACCTCAGTCGCAGACGACCCCGGCGACGCAGGATCAGCGTCTCGTACGCCACAACCGCATCACCCACCTCGACGAGGTGCCCGACGGCTCGGGCCGGCTGATGGTGCCCGACAACAACGCGATCCTCTACCTCGTCGACAAGGAGTCGGGCGAGTACGTGCCGTACCTCAACGTGCGCGACCAGTTCGTCGACAACTTCCACAACAGTGCCGGCCTCGGCACCGGTCTCGGCGCGGCGGAGTTCCACCCGGACTTCGCCGAGAACGGCCTGTTCTACACCGTGCACACCGAGGGCACCACGGCGCTCACGGAGGACACCCCCGACTTCCCGGCCTACGGCAACACGCAGTTCCACAGCGTGATCACCGAGTGGAAGGCATCCGACCCGTCGGCGGCGACGTTCGAGGGCACGCACCGCGAGGTCATGCGCATCCCGTTCGGCGGGCGCGTGCACACGGTGCAGCAGATCTCGTTCAACCCGACCGCCGACGAGGGCAGTGCAGAGCACGGCATCTTGTACATCCTCGTGGGCGACGGCGGCAACGGCGTCGGCAACGGCAACCCGCAGGATCTCTCGACGCCGCAGGGCAAGGTGCTGCGCATCGACCCCACCGGCGACGACAGCGCGAACGGCGAGTACGGCATCCCGGCCGACAACCCGTTCCTGGGCGAGGAGGGCGCACTGCCCGAGATCTACGCGGTGGGTCTGCGCGACCCGCACCGCATCAGCTGGGACCCCGAGGGCGACCACACCATGTACCTCGCGCACATCGGCGAGTGGCAGGTCGAGTCGATCTACGCCGTCGAACCGGGCGACAACTTCGGCTGGTCGGTGCGCGAGGGCTCGTTCCTCGCCGAGAACCGGCAGATCTTCCCGCTGCCCGAGAACGACGCCGAGTTCGGCTTTACGTATCCGGTCGCCGCGTACGACCACAACCGCGACCCCGGTCAGACCGGTGATGCGGGCGTCGCCGTGAACGGCGGGTTCGTGTACCGCGGAGACATCGAAGCGCTGCAGGGCCGGTACCTGTTCACCGACCTCGTGCGGGGCTGGGTGCTCTCGACCCAGGCCGACGAGATGGTGCGCAACGACGGCGACATTGAGGATCTCGCGACGATCGAGCAGCTGCGCGTGTTCGCCGACGGCCAGGAGACCACGTTCCAGGACCTCGTCGGCGACACGCGCGTCGACCTGCGGTTCGGATCGGATGCCGACGGCGAGCTGTACCTCGTCTCGAAGGCGAACGGCAAGATCTGGAAGGTGACCGGTGCGCGCGAGGCGGGCCCGGCCTCTCCGTTCGTGCTGCCGGATCTCGCACCGAACCTGGTGACGCACTACGACTTCGACCACCCCGCGACCGACGCGAAGGTCGAGCTCGACCAGGGGCTCTCGGGCACCGACATCTCGCTCATCAACGGCGGGGTCGAACAGCGGGTGACCGACCGGGCGTACCCCGGGGCGGGACGCGCCCTGCAGACGCAGCAGATGAGCCCGACGACGGCATCGAACGACGACTGGAAGGCGGGAGTGTACGACGCCTCCGGGGTCGATTCACTCGACGCGTTCGCCGGCGCCGAGGAGGTCTCGGTGATGGGCTGGTTCAAACCGACGGGCGACCATCCCGCGCCGAACTCGAACACCACGGACCCCGACGACGTGTACAACGCGATCGGCCTCGCGGGCGTGCTCACCGGTACCTCCGACGGGCACGCGGTACGGGCTCTGCTCGAGGTCATCACGGTCGACGGCGAGCTGAAGCTCGTCGCCCTCGGTCGTCGGGTCGACGGTGCGGGGTCGTGGACCTTCGCCGCCGACCTGCCGTGGGACGAGATCCTGAAGAAGGGGCAGTGGGTGCACCTCGCCGCGACCTTCGACTTCGCGGGTGGTGAGATGAAGCTGTACATGAACGGCGAGGAGCTCGCCGGGCGGTACACCGCATCGAACCCCTGGGGTGCGGGCGCGACGAGCGACACCACTCCGGCCGGCATCAAGATCGGCGGCAGCTTCCCGCAGAACACGCGCGAGGCGAACCCGTTCCACGGCCGCATGGACGACGTGATGCTGCTCGACACGGTGCCGACCGCCGACCAGGTCGCGGCGCAATTCGCCCTGTACGGTGCCGCGCCGGCGCAGCCGCCGGTCGACCCGCCGTGCACGCCGACCGGCCTCGAGATCGCCGACGTCATGTCGGCCGACGACTGGGCGCCGCGCACCCCCGCGAAGTGGGAGTTCCCGGGCGACCAGGTCGTGCTCACCGAGGCGGGCACCAACCCGAACGACGGCATCCGCCGACCGTTCGAGTACGCGGTGCTCACCGAGGGGCCCGAGCTGGGATCATTCGATCTGAACGCGCAGGTGCGGCTCGACGAGAAGGCGTCGGTGAACAACCGCGACGTCATCATCGTCTTCGGGTGGCAGTCCGACACGCAGTACTACTACGCGCATCTGTCGAAGGACAACACCATCTATCCGCACAACGGCATCTTCAAGGTCGACAACGCCGACCGGGTGCGCATCGACGATCAGTGGGACGGCGCCGTCGGCGCCCCGCCCGCGGTGACCGATGAGGAGTGGCACGATGTGCGCGTCGTCCGCTGCGCCGACACCGGCCAGGTGGCCGTGTACGTCGACGGTTCGGATGCTCCGCTGATGACGGCGACCGACACCACGTTCCCCACGGGGCGGGTGGGCTTCGGCTCGTTCGACAACTTCGGCCGCATCCGCGACCTGACGGTCACGACGACGTCGCCCGACGAGGTCGCGCCGACCGCGACGGTGAAGACCGAGGCGGGCGCCACGGTCGGCCGCGACGGCGTGTACAGCCAGGTGTCGTTCACGCTGCACGACGAGGGCAAGGTCGACCGGGTGTTCCTGAACGGCGTGGAGAAGGACCTGACGGATGCCGTCTGGTCCGACCTCAACGGGGTGAAGCCGGGAGTGTTCGGCGCCGTGGAAGGCGCGAACACCCTGATCGTGCGCGACGTCGCCGGCAACGAGGCGACGGTCGAGTTCACGCTCGACGCGACGGCGCCGACCGTCACGGTCAAACCGGACCCGAAGGGGCAGGGCGCGGACCGGGTCTTCACGACCGTGTCGTTCAAGCTGTACGACGCGCGGAAGATCGACCGCGTCGTGCTGAACGGCGTGACGACCGATCTGTCCGACAACGTCTGGTCCGACCTCAACGCCGTCAAGGCCGGCAAGTTCGGCGCGGTGGGCGGTGCGAACACGCTCGTCGTGCACGACGTCGCCGGCAACGCGACGACGGTGACGTTCCAGCTGAAGCCGTAGCCGCGGCATCCGTCGAGGCCCACCGCCCCATCCGGGTGGTGGGCCTCGGTGCGTGGGGCGTGGGCGACATCTGGGCCGACAGTGCCGTCAACCCGCTGTGCCGACTGCCGTGCACGATCGAGCGACCGTTGACGTCCGCGGCCCGAGGGATCAGCCGGCGACGTCGGGGCCGACCCACTGCGCGAGCTGCAGGAGGTTGCCGCAGGTGTCGTCGAGCACGGCGGTGAGCACGGGGCCCATCGGTGTGGGCGGCTGAGTGAACGTCTCGCCGAGTCCGGAGAGGCGGTCGTACTCCGCCTGCAGGTCTTCCACGCCGAACGTACAGAACGGCAGGCCGTCGGCCACCAGCGCGTCGGTGAAGGCCTTCGCCGCGGGGTGATCCTTCGGTTCGAGGGAGATCTGCGTGCCGTCCGGGCGGGCCGGGTCGACGATCGTGAGCCAGCGGTACTCGCCCATCGGTATGTCGGCGGTGACCTCGAACCCGAGGCGCGAGGTGTAGAAGTCGACGGCGCGCTGCTGGTCGTTGACGAAGATGCTGACGGTCTGGAGCTTCATGGCAGGACCTCTCGGGAATCGAAGGGGAGGGGCGGCCGCATCGCGCCGCATGGCTCGATGGTCGCATGGCGGGCACGGGCGCGCGAGGGCATCTGCGTCGTCGCGGGCGGTGGCGGGGTGGGGCATCCACCTCTTCGGGTGCGGCGCGGGGAATACTCCGGTCGATCGGTGTGCTGGCCTCAGGGTGACCCTCTATTCCTCCGCCGAGTTCGGCGCCCTGCAGCTGTCCAACCGTGTCGTCATGGCACCCCTCACCCGCACCCGGGCCGACGAAGACGGTGTGCCGACCGACGTCATGGTCGAGTACTACCGCCAGCGCGCCGGCCAGGGGCTCATCATCACGGAGGGAACGTGGCCCGCTGTGGAGGGGAAGTCGTACCCGGGGCAGCCGGGCATCGTCACGCCCGAGCAGATCGAGGGATGGCGACGGATCGCGGATGCCGTGCACGAGGCGGGCGGCACCATTGTGATGCAGCTCATGCACGGCGGTCGCATCTCGCACCCCGAGATCTCGGGCGTCGACCGCGTTGTCGCTCCCAGCGCGGTGGCCGCGCCCGGTCAGACGCACACCCCGTCGGGCAAGGCCGACCTCCCGGTGCCGCACGCGCTCACCGCCGACGAGCTGCCCGAGGTCGTCGAGCAGTTCGCGCAGGCCGCCCGCAATGCGATCGCCGCGGGCCTCGACGGTGTCGAGGTGCACGGAGCGAATGGTTACCTCGTGCACGAGTTCCTGTCGCCGGTCTCGAATGTGCGCGACGACGAGTACGGCGGATCGCCCGAGAACCGCGCCCGCTTCGCGATCGAGGTCACCCGGGCGGTCGCCGGCGCCGTCGGCGGTGAGCGCACGGGCATCCGCCTGTCGCCCGCCCACGGCATCCAGGGCGTGATCGAGGACGACGCCGATGATGTGCGCGCCACGTACACGGCCGTCGCCAACGGGCTCGCGGCCCTCGGACTCGCGTTCGTCGACGTGCTGCAGGCCGATCCGCGGGGAGAGCTCGTGCAGAGCATCCGCGCGTCGGCGAAGGCGCCGCTGATCGTCAACTCCGGCTTCTCGGCCGAGACGACCCGCGAAGAGGCCGAGGAACTCGTCGAGGAAGGATGGGCGGATGCCGTCGCCGTCGGGCGTCCCGTCATCGCGAACCCCGACCTCGTCGAGCGGTGGCAGAACCGCGCCGACCTGAACGCCCCGCGCCCGGAGCTGTTCTACGGCTTCACCGCCGAGGGTTACACCGACTACCCCGCGCTCGCCGAGTCGCGCTCCGCGTAGCTCGCGCGCTCCTCGCGTGAGGGGTCACGACACGCCGCATGTTCCGCCTGCGGCACGGCGTGTCCTGACCCCTCGCGGTAGCCGCTTGCTGCGTCCGGGCGCCGGTCGCGGGAGGCCCCCCTCCTAGGATGGGACGGATGGGTGAGTGGACGTGGCAGGCGCAGTTCGGTCTCATCGGTGGCGGCATCCTGTTCTGGGTCGTACTGGTGCCGTTGCTCGTGATTCAGGTGCGCCGATACGGCGGCCTGTCGTTCCGACGGCTGCTCGGTGCCGCGGCGGTCAGCGTCTACGCGGTAGCGCTGGTGGCGTACACCCTTCTGCCGCTGCCCGAGATGCGAGCGAACTGCGGCGCGGGCGCCGCCGGCATCGAACTCATCCCCGGGCACTCGATCGGTGACATCCTGCGCGAGACCGAGGGGCTCTCGATCACCGGCACCCTGACGAGCCGCGCCACGATGCAGGTCGTCCTCAACGTGATGCTGTTCGTGCCCCTCGGCGTCATCGCGCGGCGGTACTGGAACCGCGGACCCGTCGTCTCGATCCTGCTCGGGGCGGCCGTATCGCTCGGGATCGAGCTCACGCAGCTCACCGGCGTATGGGGACTCTATGCGTGCGCGTACCGCGTGGCCGATGTCGACGACCTGCTCGCGAACACCGCGGGGGCCGCGATCGGTGTGGCGCTGGCGCCCCTCCTGCTGGCCTGGATGCCCAGTTCCGACGCTCTCCGTGCGGAACGACGGCAGCCTCGGCCGGTCACGGTCTGGCGCCGCTGGTTCGGGATGATCCTCGACGCGATCATCGTGCAGGTCGCCATCAGCACGGTGTCGGTGTTCCTCTTCGTGCCGCGCGTGCTGCTGGCGCCCGACCGGGCGGTGGGCCCGGACGAGGCGCTGATCGAGACGGCGGTGATCGGATGCTGCGCGGTGGTGCTCGTCGTCGTCGTGCCGGCACTCGTGTCGTCGGGGGCATCGCTCGGTCAGCGCATCGTGTGGCTCGAACCGCGATGGTCGGGGAAGCGGGGGTCGTCCGGGCGCCGGCTCGCCCGCGCATCCGTCGTGGCGTTGCCGTACACCGTGGCGACCGTGCTGCAGCAGCTACCGGACGGTGTGCCCGCGGTCGCGACCACGGTCACGAACGTCGTCGGGCTGATCAGCACGCTCGTGCTGATCGCGGCCGTCGCCTCGGTGCCCTTCTCGCGGGGTCGGCGTGGACTCTCGTTCGCGATCAGCGGCGCCGAACTCCACGACGCACGGGCCTGACGAGCGGGTACGCGGCGCGGGCCGGTGTCGTCGCCTCGTAGCCTGGGGGGCATGGCTTTCGCGTTCGTGCTTCCGGCGTCCCGTGCGTATATCGAGAGTGCGGGCGCGGCCGATGCCCGGGCGGTTGACGCCGACCGCGCCGCCGCAGCACTGCGGGCCGACTACGAGCGCTGGTCGCGCTGGGGGCTGGGGCTCCTCGCCTTCGTGCTCGCGGTCGTCGGGGTGTTCGTGGCGCTCGGCCTGACGACCACGATCGCGATGCTCGGCGGGGTTCCGGCACCGCTCGACGTCGCGGTCGTCGTGATCGCGGCGCTCCTCGGCGTCGCGGGGATCGGGATGCTCGTCGCGCTGTGGCGCTCCGGTCGGCGCATCCTGCGGGCCGCGTCGTGGTGGATGCGCCTGCCGTACGCGACCGGGGTGCGGCAGCGGCGCGCAGCCGGGTGGATCGAGGCCCGCACCGTGAACTTCGAGGGGCGGATCTTCGTGCGCATCACGACATCGAGCCTCGCGTGTCTGATGGGCGTGATGGGCCTGTCTGTCCTGATCTACGACGCGGTGGAGGGTCCGTCGTCGTTCACTCCCGCGGCGGTCGCGGTCGGCGCGATCGCACTCATCGCCGGCGTCGTGCAGATGGGCGGGGTGATGCGCGTCGTCTCGGCCGTCGCCGAGGGCGACCCCCTATGGGTGCGCATACGCTCGGGGTTCCGTCGCTGAGCTGAACACGCGTGAGGGGCCACAACACGCCGTGCGTCCCGGGTGGGATGCGGCGTGTCGTGACCCCTCACGGCCAGCAGCGAAAACTCAGCCCGCGGCGGGAGCGATCTCGTTCGGCGTGACGTCGAGCTCGGTGGTCGCAACGACCTCGCCGGTGGTGAGGTCGACCGCGTGCACCTTCTTCGCAGCGGGCTCGGTCACGTACGCGATGTCCCCGGCGACGACGATCGCGGGGTGCGGGTCCTGCCACTCCGCCGGTCCCTCCCACGCCTCGACGACCGGGTACTCCGCGGTGATCTCGCCGGTCTCGGGGTCGGCCACGTGGATCGAGCCGTCCGCCGACAGGATGTAGGCCAGGTCGTCCGGCCCGCGCACCACGTCGCGGAACGTGTACTCGACGCCCTCGGGCAGGTTGACGACCTCGTAGGTCTTCGCCGCCGTGTCGATGAGGGTGACGGCGCTCAGCAGGTAGCCCTCGGCATCCGGGTCGTTCTTGTAGTCACCGACGACGATCGGGCTCGTCTCGCTGACGTAGGCGTTGCCCATTCGTCCGTACGGCTGGTCCGGGGCGGTGAGCTTGGTGATCTCGCCGTCGGCGTAGACCAGCGCGCCGTCTTCGCAACCGAACACGACGGCCTCGTCGGCGGCCGTGCCCTCGCCGTGCACACCCGGGCACTGGTCGGAGGTCGCGATCTCGGCGCCCTCGGCATCCTTCACGACGATGCCGTTGCGTCCGTCGGCGTTGCCCACCGTGGTCAGGAACGTGCCGTCTTCGAGCACCACCGAGACGCCGTGGTGCGCTTCGACACCCTCGATCGTCTCGGTCTCGGGCAGCCCGTCGGCCTCGGCGAGGTCGGCGGTGTCGAAGATCGTGGTGTCGCTCGTGCCGTCGGCGTACAGCACGGTCTTGCCGCCGTGGCGCACCACGTGGCCGGGGGTGTCGGCCTCGAAGACCGTGTCGGTGAGTTCGGCATCCTCGTCCGTGCCGGCCGCGGTGTCGAGCAGCTGGAAGCCGTCGCTCATCGTGACCATCACATGGCGTCCGTCGCCGGCCGGGTTGAGCCGGGTGAAGGCCTCGGAGTCGAAGTCGGCGACGGTCTCGAGGGTGTCGCCGTCGAGCACGAGGATGCCGCCCTCGTACGAGATCGCGACGCGCGCGCCGGCCGCGGCCGCGCTGTCGGAACCGGTCGTGGGGGCGTCGCTGCCGGCGCCGGTCGAGGAGCAGGAGGCCAGGGTCACGGCCGCTCCGACGGCCACGGCGGCGAGCAGCGCCCGACGCAGGGGTGTCTTGTTCATGGTGCTTCTTTCTGTGGGGAAGGGGCCTCAGCGGGTGAGGCCGGAGGTGATGCGCTCGGTGTTGACGCGCATCATGGTCAGGTAGTCGGGGGCGCCGCCGTCGGCGTCGGTGAGCGACTCGGTGAAGAGCTCGACGACCTCGACGTCGCTCCCCGCCTCGCTCGCCAGGGCCTGCACGAGTCGGTCGGGCGACGACGACTCGGCGAAGATCGCCGGCACACCGGTGGTCTTGATCGCGGTGACGAGGTCGGCGAGGTCGGATGCCGAGGGGGCGGCGAGCGTCGTCCCCCCGGGGATCACCGCGCCGATCACCTCGAAGTCGAAACGGTCGGCGAGGTAGCCGAAGACGTGGTGGTTGGTGACGAGGGCGCGGCGCTCGTCGGGGATCGCCGCGAAAGCATCCGTCATCTCCGCGTCGACCGCGGCCACTTCGTCGCGGTAGGCGTCGGTGTCGGCGGCGAGCTGATCGACGTCGATGCCGTCGATCTCGGCGAGCGCCGGTTCGAGCGCATCGATGACGTCGATCATGCGCGCGGGGTCCGTCCAGAAGTGCGAGTCGGGCATGCCGGCGGCGTCACCCTCGGCGTAGTCGAGCACCTCGATCGCGTCGCCCGCGACGAACGCGGGGACGTCGGCTGCGACCGCACCGTCGAGGTGCTGTTGCAGCCCCTCCTCCAGACCGAGACCGTTCGAGACGAGCAGATCGGCGCCGCGCAGGGTCGCCGCCTCCTGGGCGGAGATCTCGAACGAGTGCGGATCGGCGTTGGGCTTCATGAGCGTGACGACGCGCGCCTGGTCGCCGACGAGTTCGGACACGACATCGCCCAGGATGTTCGTCGACACGACCACGAGCGGGCGCTCGTCGGCGGGGGCGGCGCAGGCGGTGAGCGCGCCGAGCGGGAGGGCAGCGAGCAGGGCGGCGACGACGAGGCGACGCGGGCGGGAGTGCGCGGGGTGACCGGCGGCGCGCGGGTGCCCGGCGCGGCGGGACGAACGGATGCGCGGAGGCTGAATGTGCATGTCAGCGTCCCGTCTCGGCGGTGAACGCCGGCTCGGCGTCGGTGTCGAACGTGCGCGCGATGCGGGCGCCGTCGGCGTAGTCGATCTCGTACAGGCGGTGCTCGGCGGGGGCCGAGAGGTAGGCGCGGTGCTGATCGGCGATGAGCGTGGGGGCTGCTCCCGCGGTGAGCGAATCGGCGACGAGCGGCGCCGTCTCGGCGCGCATTGCGCCGGTCGCCGCGTCGAGCACGAGCATCCGGCCGTCCTGCGCCAGGGCCAGCAGGGTGTCGTCGTCGTCGTCGACCGCCGTGACGTGCACGAGCGGGACGGGAGCCGTGAGCATCGTCCAGCTGCGCGCCCGGGTGTCGAGCAGGCGGATGTCGGTGCTCCCCGCGAGCCCCACGACGGTCGGACGGCCCTCGCGGTTGTCGAAGCCCGTCACCGCGCCCGTCGTGCCGGCCGGGTACGGGATGCGTTCGACGACGAGGTCGCCGTCGTCGACGTGCGCGAGCAGTGCGCCGTCGGAGCATCCGATCACCGCTCCGACACGGGTCGTGATGGTGCCGGCCGGCTGGGTGCACGGTTCGCGCAGGCCGGTGGCGCCGCCGTCGGCGGTGTACGCGACGACCTCGGTGGCGACGCCGCCCTCGACCTCGGTGACGAGCGCGAACGACCCGACCGGCACGACCATCCCGTCGTGGGGTTCGCGGTCGAGGCGGAACGACTCGCGGATCTCGCCCTTCGACAGTGCCTCGGTGTCGAGCAGCACGGCGTCGCCGGAGTCGGCGAACGACAGACCCGTGCCACCGGCGGTCGAGCTGTTCGTCGTCGCGACCGTCGCGGTGCCGTCGCCCTCTACCGTGCCGAGCAGGGCCGGGGCTGCCCGGTAGTAGTGGAAGTGGTCGACGTGGTCCCAGGTCCACACGCCGCTGTCGACGACCTCGACGCCCGCGCCGGAGTCGGCGAACAGGTAGCGCCCGTCGGTCGCCATCGCCGTCGGGGCGGTGACCGCGCCGAGGTCGGACACGCTCTCGTCGAGCAGGTCGAGGTGGCGCACGACGCCCTCGGAAGAGATCGTCGTGAGGCCCAGCGGCGGCTCGGCGACCTCTTCGGCGCCCGCGATCGCGCCGTGCCCGTCGCCCGTTTCCGGGGTCGAGGCGGGGGAGGGCGTGGTCGGAGCCGGAGCGGCGCAGGAGACGAGGACGAGCGAGAGGGCGCCGACGAGTACGGCGGGGGTGATGCGGGAGGGCACGGTGGTGCTTTCTGGGTCAGGGGCGGGAGGAAGCGGTCGCCACGCGGTCGGTGCGCGGGGCGGAGTCGAGGGCGGGGGCCGCCGTGCCGGTGGATGCGGGGGTCGCGGCGGGCGTGGCGGGTGTGCCTGCGGGGGTGGCGGATGCCCGTGCGGGGGTCGCCGTCGGCGCGGAGGGGGTCGACGCGGTCAGCGCGGACCGAAGGCGCACGACCGCGGCGTGCAGCATCCACGACGCGGCGGCGAGAGCGATCGCCGACGCGGCGACGGATGCCCCCGCCGCCGTCGCCGCGAACCACGAGGCGAGCAGCCCGCCCACGACGGCGACGATCCCGAGCACTGCGGCGAGGAGCATCCGCGTGGGAAGGCGACGCGTCCAGGGACCGGCAGCCACCGCGGGAGCGAGCAGCAGCCCGACGACGAGCATCGACCCGACCGCCTGGTACGAGGCGACGACCGCGAGGGTCACGAGGCCGACCAGCACCGCCTGGGCGAGGCGCGGGCGCAGCCCGAGCACCTGGGCGATGCGCGGGTCGAGAGCCAGAGCGACCAGGGGACGGTGGAAGACCGCGGCGACGACGAGGCCGGTGGACACGGCGATCGCGAGCAGCACGAGGTCGTCCGATCCGATCGCGAGGATGTCGCCGAACAGGATCGCGGTGGCGTCGGTGGCGAAGCTGCCCGAGTGCGAGATGACGATCACGCCGAGGGCGAGCATCGACACGAACAGCAGTCCGATGCTCGTGTCGTACGACAGGCGCGCTCGCCGCTGCAGGGCGCCGATGCCGACGCTCATCGCGAGGGCGCTCAGGGCTCCGCCGGCGATGACGGGAAGGCTGAGCACGGTTGCGAGAGCGACGCCCGGGAGCATGCCATGGGCGAGTGCCTCGCCGAGGAACGCCATGCCGCGCACCACGACCCAGGTGCCCACGACCGCGCACAGCAGCGCAACGAGGGCGCCGCCGAGCAGGGCGCGCTGGAAGAAGTCCAGGGCGAAGGGGGCGAGGAGATCGGTCACGAGCCACGAGCCTAGACGTATTTGAGAATGATTATCAATTCCATAAACTGGAGCCATGTTTCCTCACCCTCTCCACCCCGGTGCCGTCGCCCGCCTCGATGGCATCCGGGTCGCGTTCGACGGACGCGACGTGCTGCACGGCGTGGACGTCGAGATCGAGCCCGGCGCGATCACCGTGATCGCGGGCCCGAACGGCGCCGGCAAGTCGACGCTGCTCGAGGTTCTCGCCGGCACCCTCGAGGCGCGGGAGGGGAGACGCGTGGTCACGGGTGAGGCCGCGTTCGTGCCCCAGCGCGCGGCGGTGTCGGAGCGCCTGCCGGTGTCGGCGCGCGACGTCGTCGCGATCGGAACGTGGGGGCGCCGCGGATCGCGCACGCCCCGCGAGGCGTTGCGGATGCGCGTCGACGACGCACTCGATCGGCTCGGCATCCTGCCGCTCGCCGCACGCCCGTTCGCCACGCTCTCGGGTGGTCAGCAGCAGCGCGCACTGCTCGCGCAGGGGGTGGCGCGGGGTGCCGATCTGCTGCTCCTCGACGAGCCGACGACGGGCCTCGATGCCGAGAGCGGTGCGCGCATCCGGGCGGTGCTGCGCGCCGAGGCCGATCGCGGGGTCGCGGTGGTCTGCGTGTCGCATGACCCCGCGGTGCTCGCCGACGCCGACCGCATCATCCGCCTCGCGGACGGCCGCGTCACGGTGTGAGGCCTCGCCCCGTGCGTGAGGAGTCACAACACGCCGCATGAGCGCGGCGTGACACGGCGTGTCTTGACCCCTCACGTGAGGGTGGAGAGAGGGAGAGGGGGACGGAGGGAGGGGAGAGAGCAGGGGTCAGCGGGGGAGCGGACCGACCGTCGAATCGCCCTCGATCAGCACGCCGTCGACCCGGTGCACGCCGGGGGTGAACTCGCCGCCGTCGATGGCCTCGGCGAGGTACTCGGCCGCGCGCGTGCCGACCTCGCTGAGCAGCGGGTCGATGGTCGTGAGCGCGCGGTCGTGCTGGTCCATGAGGCCGGCGAGGTTGTCGAAGCCGACGATCGCGACGTCGTCGGGGATGCGCAGGCCCGCCTGCCGGAACACCTCGGATGCCGCGACCGCGATGGTGTCGTTGCCGCAGAACACCGCGTCGAACTGCTCGCCCGAGGCGAGGAGCTCTTCGGCGGCGCGCCGCCCCCAGGCGCGGGACCAGTCGCCGTGGAAGCCGTGCCCCCCGACGAAGTCGAGCCCCTCCGCGGCGAGCACCGACCGCAGCCCGTCGGCGCGTTCGCGGGCCGACTGGTCGTCGAGCGAGGCGCTGAAGTGCGCGATGCGACGGCGTCCGAGGCTCAGCAGATGACGGCCGGCGAGCTCGCCGGCGACGAACCCGTTGTGCAGGAACGACACGTCGGCGGGATCGTCCGAGAGGCCATACGCGTACACGACCGGCACGGTGAAGCCGTCGGTCACCGATCGCATCGCCGTGCCGCTGCCGTCGCCGACCACGAGCAGTCCATCGACCTTGCGCGCCCGGAACTTGCGCACGGTCGCGGCGATGAGGGCCCGGTCGAGTCGCGAGTCGGCGACGAGCACCGACAGGTCGCGGGCACCCAGGGCGGTCGTGGCCCCGGTCAGTACGGGCATGGTGAAAGCGCCGGGAGCGTTGAGGGTGAGCACGCCGATCGTGGCACTGCGGCCCTGCGCGAGGAACTGCCCGAGCGCGTTCGGCTCGTAGTCGAGGCGCGCGGCGGCCTCCATGATCCGCTCCCGGGTCGCATCCGACGCCTTGCCCTGACCGCGCAGCACCTTCGACGCGGTCGAGACGGACACTCCCGCGATGGCGGCCACGTCCTTGAGGGAAATCGCTTTCTTTGACATCGCAGATCGATTGTATCGATGAGCGGTCGCAGAGCTCACCGGCGCGGCCGGATCTCCAGCACGACCGTCGAGACGATCTCGGCGTCGGCAGCGATCCGCACCGAGCCCGTTCCGGCCGTCGCCGTGCCGTAGGCGTCGGATGCCGGTTCGATCCCGACCGCGTCGACGGCGCCCCACCAGGGGAACCCGGTCGACCCGCGGCGTTCCTGCCACACGTACAGGCGGGGGAGGAGGTCGGCATCCCACGTCATGCGCAGGTCGAGCCCGGCGGATCGCGACTGCACCTCGACCGCACCCGCCGCGCCGTCGACATCGGCGAACTCCCCGCCGGGAGCGGTGACGATCGGCACCGCCGCGTCGCCGAGCCGCACGTCGGCGTCATCGAACAGGGCGCCCGCGAACGCCGGATGCTCGACCCACACGATCGGCGCCTCGTCGGGACCCTCGTTGCGCACGCGCGTCTCGACGGTCACGCGCCCGGGAGCGATCGACACGGAACGCTCGACGTGCAGAGGCAGAGTGCGCAGCAGCACGCGCGCGACGACCGCGTCGACCCGGTGCTCCAGCCGCCAGGTGCGCCACGCGGCCTCGCCATGGAAGGGCTGCTCGACGACGGCATCCGGCGAGGGGTCTCCGGCGGCGGGTACGAGCACGTGCCAGCCACCGCGGTATCGGCGGTGCCATTCGGCGCTGCTCGCGGTCATCGACCAGGCGTCGTCGAGCTCATCGGCCCAGGGCGTGCGGGCGAGCAGCTCGACGCCGTGCGCCCGGATGGAGGCGATGCGGCCGCCGTCGGGCGCGACGACGACGCGGATGCCGTGGGCGTCGAGCACCTCGGCATCCGGACACGCGTCGGTACCCGCGTGCCCGGCGGCACCCGCGCGCTCAGCGCTCACGCGGGTGGTCACTCGGCGAGCCGCAGCACGAACAGCGCGTCGCCCGGGAATTCGGGCTGCTCCAGGCGCACCCCGCGGGCGGACGCTCCGGCATCCGCAGCATCCGCGGAATCCGCCCCCGCATCCGCTCCGGAATCCGCCCCACCCTCGAGCACGACCGCCGACCAGTCGGCCGCGTCGATCCGTCGTCCGGCGAGGTCGTACAGCCGCACCTCCGCAACCGTCGCTGGGTCGACACTCAGCGTCAGCGGGAACGCCGTCGGCGCGTAGACCGCGAGCGTCGTGCCCGTGCGCCCGACGACCGCGCCGGATGCCTCGGCCACCAGCACCTCGCGGTCCTCCCGCAGGTCGAGCAGCTGCTCGGCCTCGACCACGCGGCGCAGGAAGGCGACGTCGTCGGCTCCGGGGAAGGCGAGGGCGGCGGAGAACGGGAAAGGAAGACCGTGCACGGCCTCGGCGGTGAACGCGCTGCCGCGGCGGTGCCAGCTCCACACGCCGTGCGCGCCGTACCCGAGCCCGGCGGCGGCACCGGCGACGATGCCGGTCCAGCTGGCTCGGCGCACGTCGGCCTGCGAGTGGCGGGCGCGTCCGGCGAACCGTCCGAGCCCCTCGTAGCAGGG
Organism: uncultured Microbacterium sp.; assembly: GCF_963528945.1. Classification (GTDB taxonomy): domain Bacteria; phylum Actinomycetota; class Actinomycetes; order Actinomycetales; family Microbacteriaceae; genus Microbacterium. The sequence continues at coordinate 54,269 of NZ_CAURWX010000003.1, read as the reverse complement.
TTCGAGGTTGATGGTCGGGCGCTCGACCGCGAGGTCGTCGTAGTAGCGCACGAGATCGCGGGGGAGGGTGTCCCAGTCGTCGTTGTGCCCGGGCTGCAGGCCGTGCAGGTCGAGCAGCGGCCCGTCGGCCAGGGCCTGCGGCATGCGCGCGGTCGGGGTGCTGTGCCAGGTGACGAGGCTGTCGGGTGCGTGCTGCCGCACGGTCTCGGCGGCGAGCGAGTAGCGCGCGAGGGCGGTCTCGTCGTTCAGGTCGTCGTCGCCCGACACGATCCAGATTGGATCGAAGCGGGCGAAGCGCTCGACGGTCGAACGCACGTGCTCCACGGTCTGGTCGGCGTCGAGCACCAGGTCGGGGGTGAGGCCCGCACCCCACGTGCCGGGCACGAAGTTGTTCCACAGCAGCACGAGCATCGGGGTGAAGCCGTGCTCGACCGCCTCGGCGAGACGACGCTCGGCGCGCGGCCAGTACTCCTCGTCACCGGCGGAGAGGTCGAGGCGTCCGTCGATCACGCGGTACGGCGACAGCCCGCCCTCGGAGCGGTCGTGCTCGATCGGCAGCACGCTGATGAGCAGACCGTTGAAGCCCTGCCGTCGGCGGAGGGCGAGGTAGTCCGACCACTCCTCGTCGGTCGGGCCGATGAACGCGGCCCAGGTGGTGTCGGCGAGGAGGAAGGTCGGGGCTCCGTCGCGGAGCAGGGAGCGGCGCGAGGGCGCGAGAGACCAGCGGGGCATGGATCGTCCAGACGTCGGAGGGGGAGGGGAGGAGCGGAGGTCAGGGGGCGATGAGGGCGCCATCGGTGGAGCGCACGCCCGCCGCCCAGGCGTCATGGCCCGACAGGGCCGCCGGGTACCGGGCGGCGGCTGCCTCGTCGACGTCGACGCCCCAACCGGGCTCGTCGCGCGGGGTGAGCCACCCGTTCTCGATGTCGATCATTCCGGGGAAGACCTCGTGCGTGGCCTCGTTGTAGACGTGCCCCTCCTGGATGCCGAAGGCCGGGCTCGTGACGTCGAGGGCGACCGCGGCGGCGACGGCGAACGGCGAGGCGTCGCCGGGGGAGTGCCACGCCGTGCGCACGCCCTCGATGTCGCAGAGCACCGCGAGACGCCGGGCGGCACTGAGTCCGCCGACGTCGGAGATGTGGCAGCGCAGGTAGTCGACCGCATGGGTGCGCACGAGGCGCGCGGCCTCGGTGAACGACGTCGCCAGCTCGCCGACCGCGATCGGCACCGACGACACGGCGGCGAGCTCGGGCAGACGATCCCAGTGCTCGGGTGCCAGCACGTCTTCGATGAAGAACGGGCGATACGGCTCGAGGTCGCGCAGCAGCGAGACCGCCTGCCGCGGGATGAGCCGCGAGTGCACGTCGTGCAGCAGGGCCACGTCGTCGCCGAGCAGCTCGCGCATGCGGGCGAACAGCTGCGGCGTCCGGCGCAGGTACTCGTCGACGCGCCAGCCTCGGGGGTTCTTCGCCCACCCGTACTCGCCGATCGTGGGCGGGGCGCCGTAGTGGCCGATGCCCTGCTGCCCGCTCTGCACGCGGATGTGGCGCAGCCCGGCCTCGCGCAGCTCCTCGGCGTGGGCGGCGGTGGCCTCGGCATCCGCCCCCTCCGCGTGCAGGTACACGTCGGCCGCGGCGCGCACGCGCCCGCCGAGCAGCTCGTAGACGGGCATGCCGGCGCGCTTGCCGGCGATGTCCCACAGCGCCATGTCGATGCCCGACAGGGCGTTGTTGCCCACCGGGCCCTCGCGCCAGTACGACGAGAAGCGGATGAGGCGCGTGAGGTCTTCGATGTCGCCGGGGTACCGGCCGACGAGCAGCGGACGCAGGTGCTCGATGTACGCCGCGACCGCCTGCCACCGCTGCGTGAAGGTCGCGCAGCCGAGGCCGTAGAGCCCGTCGTCGCTCGTGAGCACCTTCACCACGACCAGCGGGATGCCCTCGGGGGCGGTGACGATGGTGCGGATGTCGGTGATGCGCACGTCGTCGCGCGGCTCCCACGGCTGGGCGAAGGTCGGGGCGGGGACGTCGATCATCGGGGGTTCCTCAGGGCGATCGGGGGAGCGGACGCGGTGCCGTCGTGGATCGACTCGGTCGGGCGGAACCCGAGCACGGTCGCCGCGACGCTGGTGTCGATGAGGCTGTCGGAGCCGTCGATCGGATGCTCGGTCGGGACCCCGGGGGCGTGCGCGGCGAGCAGGGCCGCCGTGGGCTCGTCGAGCAGGATGTCGTCGGCGCTGAGCCCGGCCACGAGCACGCCCGTGACGTCGGCCTCGAGGGCGCGGAGCACCGCGCGCGCGGCATCCGCCATGGTCAGGTACGCCCACCCCTCGCGGGCCATGCTCGCCGGGTCGGCCGCGACCTCGGCGGCCGCCGACCGCAGCACCTCCGGCCACTTCACCAGCGGGAACCGCAGGGCCACCACGTCGATGCCGTAGCGGCGGTGCGCGTAGCGGGCGGTCTGCTCGTCGACGCCCTTCGAGAGCGAGTACGCATCCGCCACGTCGGGGGCCGTGTCCTCTCGCAGCGGGAACGACGGCGGGAACGCGCGGTGCAGGTTGTTCGGGTAGCCGAGCGCGTTGATGCTGCTCGCGATGACGGCCCGGCGGATGCCGCGCTCACCGGCCTGCTGCAGCACGTTGAACGTCGAGTCGGTGTTCACGCGGAACACCTCGTACGGCGTGCCGAGGGTCGGGTGCGGGATCGCGGCGAAGTGCGCCACGGCATCCGCCCCATCGAGTGCCGCGGCCACGTCGGCGACCGACGTGGTGTCGCCGGTGAGCACGCGATCGGCGGGGTGCGGCGACGCGTACGACAGCGAGAGGGCGGTGACGTCGTAGCCGGCGCGCACGAGGGCGCCGCTGACCGCGCGACCGATCTCTCCGTCGGCGCCGGTGACGAGGACGCGGGTCATCCCTTCACCCCGCCCGCCATGCTCGCGCCGCGCAGGAACTGCCGCTGGAAGAGCAGGAACAGCACCACCGGGATGAGCAGCGACAGGAACAGCGCCGCCATCTGCACGCTCAGCTCGGTCTGCGCCGCGAGACGCGGCAGCGCCACCGACACCGGCTGCTTGTCGGGGTCGGGCAGCACGAGCAGCGGCCACAGGTAGTCCTTCCACGATGCGACCACGGCCAGCAGTCCCACGACGCCGAGGATGGGGCGCGACAGGGGCAGCACGATGCTCCACAGGATGCGCAGGGCGCCCGCGCCGTCGATGCGTGCGGCGTCGTAGAGGTCGGCCGGGATCGACTCGAGGAAGCGGGCGATGATGAGCACGTTGAACGCGGTCGCCGCAGCCGGGAGCCAGATCGCCCACGGGGTGTTCAGCAGCGAGACGCCGAACACCGGCAGCTCGCGCACGGTGAGGTACAGCGGCACGAGGGCGACGATGCCGGGCACGAACAGGGTCGCGAGGATGGCGCCCGAGAGCAGCTTGCCCCATCGCGGCTTCAGCACGGTGATGACGAACGCGGCGGTGGTCGAGACGATCAGCGTGGCGACGGTGGCGCCGAGGGCGAGCACGGCGGTGTTCAGCAGGTAGTGGCCGATGCGGCCCCGCTCCCACGCGATGCCGATGTTCTCCCACTGCACGACACCGCTCGAGAAGAACGCGAACGGTTCGCGGATGAGGTCCTGCGTGGGCGAGACGGCGGCGAGCGCCAGCCACACGAGTGGGCCGAGACCGGCGATGACGAGTCCGGCGAGCACGAGCGCCTGGGCGATGCCCAGGGTCACCCGCACGACGGGACGGCGTCGGTCGGAGTCGGAGATGTTGGTGCGCGAAGCGGCGGCCTCGGGGCGAGGGCGGCGCAGCGGCGTGCGGGCGGGGGCGCTCATGCGGCACTCCAACGACGGGTGAGGCGGGTGTAGAGGAAGGCGACGATGCACAGCACGGCGGCGAGCAGCACGCTGAGGGCGGTGGCGGCGCCGTAGTCGACGCGCACGAAGGCGTAGTCGTAGATGGTCATGAGCAGCGTCTTGGTCGACCCGAGCGGGCCGCCGCCGGTGAACAGGAACGGCTCGGTGAAGATCTGCATGGTGCCGATGACCTGCAGCAGCAGCATGGTGCCGATGATGCCGCGCATCTGCGGCAGGGCGACGTGCCAGACGCGGCTCCAGATGCCGGCGCCGTCGAGCTCGGCGGCTTCGTACAGCTCGGTCGGGATGCTGGTGAGCGCGGCGATGTAGATGATCACCGCGGTTCCCGCTCCGGCCCAGGTCGTCTCGAGCACGATGGACGGCATCGCGAAGGCGGGGTTCGTGAGCCAGGGGACCGGGCCGATGCCGATCGCGCTGAGGATCGTGTTGAAGACGCCGTCGGACGAGGGGTCGTAGAAGAACTTCCACAGCAGGATGGCGACGACCGGGGGCACCATCACGGGGAGGTAGGCGAGGGCGCTGAAGTACCAGCGGTGGCCGCGCAGCTCGGCGATGAACACGGCGAGGGCGAGCGGCACGGGGAAGCCGAAGAGGATCGCGAGCAGCGTGTAGTAGAGGGTGTTCAGGGCGGCCTGCGGCAGGTTCGGGTCGCTGAGCACGTAGGCGAAGTTGTCGAAGCCGACCCATTCGGCCGCCTGGCCGGGAACGACCTCCTGCACGCTCATGACGAGCGACGACACGATCGGACCCCACGAGAAGTAGAGGTAGACGAGGATCGCGGGGGCGGCGATGCCGAGGGCGACGAGGCCGGGGCGCATCCGGCGCCAGCGCCGGAGTCCGGTGGCCGGCCGGGTCGCGTGCCCGCCGGTGGGCTGTTTCTGGTACATCGGTCCCTCCACGGGGATGATCGGGGCGGATGCCGGAGCATCCGCCCCGATCGGGGGTGTGTCAGCGGGTCAGACGACCCTGGACGTCTTCCTGGGCCTTCGCGAGCAGCGCGTCGATGTCGGCGTTCTCGTCGGTCAGCACGGTCTGGATGACGGTGTCGAGCGCGCTGTAGACCTCCTGCGCGTTGTTCACGGGCTCGGGCACGACCGGGATCTCGGTCGAGGCGTCAAGGTACGGGGTGAAGTTGTCGGACGGCACGTTGATGTAGTCCGCGATCCACTCGAAGTACTGGTCGTACGCCTCGGTGTTCACGACGGCGAGACCCGGCAGGCCGGTGACGGAGCCGGCCTCGTTCGACGCCTTGGCGTCGGCGACGGCGGTGTCCTCGTCGAAGTAGCGCTGCAGGTAGAAGAACTCGATCCACTTCACCGCGGCGGCCTTCTCGGCATCCGTGGCCTTCGGGTTGACGATCTGCACGCTGCCGCCGGAGAGGGTGCCGTTGGGGCCGCCGTCCTGCGGCATGCCGCCGATGCCGAAGTCCTCGGCCGGCAGCTTGAGGTTCTGCACGACGCCGTAGTAGCGGTCGCTCGCGCCGATCATCATGCCGATCTTGCCGGCGGCGAAGTCCTGGCCCTGTGCATCCATGTCGTACAGCGTGTTCGCGGGCAGGGTGCCGTCTTCGAACTGCATGTCGTGCAGCATCGCGAGGGCGTCGGCCGAGGGGGCGTCGTCGAACGTGGCCTTCGAGCCGTCCTCGTTCTCGACGGTGCCGCCGAACGAGTAGGTCATGCCGGTGAACTGCCATCCGCCGGTGTTGGCGGTGGTGAGCACCGAGAATCCGGCGGCGCCGGTCTTCTCGTTGATCTGCTTCGCGGCTTCGCGCACCTCTTCCCACGTCGTGGGCGGGGCGTCGGGGTCGAGACCCGCGGCGGTGAACAGCGAGCGGTTGTAGACCAGGCCGAACGAGTAGGCGTTGGTCGGCACGGCGTAGACCTTGCCGTCGTCGTCGGACGCGAGTTCGAGGATCGACGGGTTGAGCGAGTCGAGCAGGCCCTCGTCCTTGAGCGCATCGGTGATGTCGGCGGCCTGGCCGCGGGCGATGAGGCCCTGCGGCTCGGTGAGCGGCACGCTGAGCACGTCGGGCAGGGTGCCGCCGGCGGCGAGCGCCTGGAACGTGGTGGCGTCGTACCCGGTCTCGACGGCCTCGAGGTCGATGTCGGGGTTGGCCTTCTCGAACGCCTCGACGCGCTCGTCGAAGTACTTGCGGTCTTCGGGGCGGTCGGACGACGGGCGGTCGCCGATCTGGATCGTGACCTGGCCGCCGTCCGAGTCGGCGGGCTGGTCGGAGGACGCGCAGCCCGCGACGCCGGCGGTGAGGCCGCCGAGCGCGAGCAGAGCCGCTGCTGCGCGGATGCGATTCGACATGGGAACTCCTTCGTTCGGGTGCTGAGTATCGGGAAAAGCGATTGCTCTACGGATGTCTACCAGGTGCGCGCCCGGTTCGTCAAAAGCAATTCTACGGATGCTCTGACTCGGGTTTCACCGCGTAGACCACGCTTGACACGCGCGCACTCCGCTCGCAAGGATGCCGGAGGGAAAACGATTTCCCGATTTTCGCGATATCCGGCTCGAAGAGGAGACACCAGTGAGATCACGAACGCACCTGCCGCGCCCCGCGCGACGTGGGCGGACCCTGAGCGCGGGGGCGGCATTGCTCGTCGTCGGCACGCTCGCCCTCCCGTCGGCGGCGGTCGCCGCCGACACCCCCATCGCGGTGGAGAACCTCGACGGCTGGTCGGCGGTGGCCTTCGACGGCACCACCGTCGCGCCGAGCACCGTGACCGCCGCGGACCGCGGCCACACCGGCGCCTCGTCGGTGCAGATCCAGCTCGACACCGCCGTGCGCGGCGTCGACGGGTGGGAGATGGGCGTGCGCGCCCTGTCGAACACCGACCTCGACAGCGTCTCGTTCTGGGTCGACGCCGACAACCTGCACACGATCGGGGTGCAGCTCGTCGACGTCACCGGGCAGACCCACCAGAGCTTCCTGCCGGTGCCGGACGTCGACGGCTGGCAGCAGATCAGCCTTCCCTCGGTCACCGGCGAGCCCAGCCACAGCGCGTGGGGCGGAGCGGGCGACGGCGAGTGGCACGGACCCGCGCAGCAGATCGGCTTCGTCGTGAACGGCTGGGCACGGCCGGATGCCTCGCTGCCCACCGCGACCGTGCTCGTCGACGACATCGTGGTGTCGGCAGCGGCCGAGGAGCCCGCCTTCACCCTCGGCTCCGGCACGTTCGGCAACCTCTTCACCGAGGGCGACACCGTCGCCTTCCCCTACGACACCACAGCCGACACCGTGCGCTGGCGCACCACCTCGGCCGACGGCCGCACGCTCGCGAGTGGCGAGGAGCCGAACGACGGCTCGCTCGTGCTCGCGGGGGCGAGCCGTGGATGGGCGACGCTGACCGTCGACGCCTATCAGGACGGGGCGCGCATCGGCGGTGGACAGACCACCTTCGCCGTGCTCGCCGACACCGACGTCGCTCAGACGGCGAACGGACGCTACGGCGCCGCGACCCACTACGGACAGAACTGGGACCCCGCCTCGATGCAGGCGCTCGAGCTCGGCGGCGTCGCGCAGTTCCGCGACGAGGTCTACTGGAGCGAGGTCGAGAAGACCCCCGGCGTGTACGACTGGTCGCTCGCCCGCGCCGAGTTCCTCGATCGGGCCCGTGCCACCGGCGTGAAGCCGCTGCTGCTCGCCGGTTACGGCAACCCGCTCTATGACGGCGGCAACGGACCGGTCAGCCCCACCGCCGTCGCGGCCTACTCGGCGTACGCCGCCGAGATGGCCCGGCAGTTCGGCGACATGTCGACCGGCATCGAGATCTGGAACGAGTGGGACCTGGGGCTCGGCGGCAACACGAACGTCGCGCCCGAGAACTACGTCAACCTGCTGAAGTCGGCGTCGCCCGCGGTGAAGGCCGTCGACCCCGACCTGCCCGTCATCGGCCCGGCCGTCGCCATCCTCAACGCCGACTGGCTCGAGAACACCTTCCGTCTCGGCGCGCTCGACTACCTCGACGGCATCGTGCTGCACCCGTACAGCTACCCGGTCAGCGCCGAGGCGCTCGACGAGACCCTCACCCGCATCGACGCGCTCGTGCGTCAGTACAACGACGGCGAGTCGATCCCGCTGTGGATCACCGAGCACGGCTGGCCGACCGGCACCAACGCCCGTGCGATCAGCGAGCAGAGCCAGGCGGCCAACATCGCGAAGTCCGCGGTCATCACGGCCATGCACGACGTCGAGCGCTACTACGTGTACGACCTCGTCAACGACGGCGTGAACGCGAACGAGACCGAGGAGAACTTCGGCCTGCTGCACAACCCGCGCGACCCGCTCGGCGCCTTCACCCCGAAGCCGGCCTTCGCGTCGTACTCGACCGCGGCCGACGTGCTCGCGGGTGCCCAGTTCGCGGCCCGCGACACCTCGATCGCCGACCTGTGGAACGTCGCGTTCACGACCCCGTCGGGGCCGGTGACCGCGCTGTGGTCGACCTGGGCCCGCTCGGTCACGGTCGAGCTGACGGGCGATGTGACCCTCGTCGACATGTACGGCGGCTCGCGTCAGGTGGCCGCCGGCGCGGGCACGAGCATCGTGCTCGACCTGCGCGAGGGGCCCGTGTACGTGCAGGGCGAGCTGACCGGCGTGGCCGCCAACGCCACGACGCTCACGCTCGACCCCGCGTACCTCGGTCAGCCGATCGACGCGCACTGGACGATGGACAACGCCGCGGGCACCGCGGCGGGCGACTACCGCCTCGTGTTCGCCGATGGTCAGGAGGTCGCCCAGACGGTCTCCGCGGGAGCATCGGCCACGGTCGACTTCACGCTGCCCGCGGCGACGGCGCTCGGCGAGTACGTCGTCGACGCCGACCTGTACCGCGGCACGACCTTCCTCGGCGCCCTCACCGCGTCGACCACGGTCAGCGAGCCGGTGACCCTCAGCGGCGATCAGACGATCACCGCCAACGGGGCATCCGTGCTGCGGCTGACCCTGCGCAACGCCTCCGACGCCGCGCTCACCGTCGACTCCCTCGCCGCGGTGCTGGGCGAGACGGCCAGCACCCTCGCCGAGGGCGAGCAGGTCGCGCCGCACGAGGCCCTCACGGTCGACGTGCCGCTCGACGGGGTGACCACCCGCACGGCGTGGACGGCGACCGCCACGATCGGCGACCGCGAGCTCCGGGCATCCGGCGCCGTGGCCCCGCTCGACGTCGACGCCGCGCTCGACGCCGCCCACCGCACGATCGCGGTCGACGGCGTGCTCGACGACCTCGACGACCTCACCCCCGTCGTGCTGGCCGGGCAGGATGCCGAGGCCGGTGCTCTCGCGGCGCTCGCGCCGTCCGAAGACCAGTCGGCGCGGTTCTGGTACACGTGGGACGAGGACAACCTGTACGTCAGCATCGAGGTGACCGACGACGTGCACGACCAGCCCGCCGCCGGCGCGAACATCTGGCAGGGCGACTCGGTGCAGTTCACCGTCGCGGGCGGCGCGCCCGGTGCGGCGTCGACCTGGCACGAGCTCGGACTCGCGCTCACGCCCGTCGGCCCGCAGATGTACCGCTGGCTGGCGGTCGGCGAGGGCCCGGGCACCGTGGCCGGATCGCAGGTGGCGGTGCAGCGCGACGAGGATGCCGGCACCACCGTGTACGAAGCGGCGGTGCCGTGGGTGCGGCTCGGGGGCGTCAACCCCGACTCCGCCCTCGTGAGCAGCGCGCTCATCGTCAACGAGGCCGACGGCGCCGGCCGCGACGGCTACCTCGCCTGGGGCGGCGGCATCGCGGCCGAGAAGGACTCGGCGCAGTTCCTGCCCGTGCGCCTGCTCGCCGCCGACGACGACCCCGGAACCCCCGGCACCGGTGGCGGCGACGGCACCGGCGGCACCGGGACCGGGAGCGGCGCGGGCGGCACGGGCACGGGCGGCGGGTCCGCCGCTGCGGCCGCCACCGACCCGCTCGCCCAGACCGGTGCGTCCGCCCCGATCGCGCTCGCCCTGCTGAGCCTCGCGCTCCTGCTGGGTGGCGGGGTGATCGTCGCCCGACGGCGCCGGGCGCACGCCGCGCGCTGACCCCCTCGCCCGGTGCCGCAGCCACCCCGCTGCGGCACCGGGCATCCCTTCCCGACCCCGACGGAGACCCCATGCCCCTGTTCGACCTGCCGCTCGCGCAGCTGTACGCCTACCGGGCGGTCTCCGAACCGCCCGCCGACCTGGCCGACTTCTGGCGGCGGACGCTCGACGAGTCGCGCGCCCTCGCCGCCCCGCCTCGCGCGACGGCAGTCGACACGGTCGTGCGCGGTGTGCGCACCCGCGACGTGGAGTTCAGCGGGTTCGGCGGACATCCGATCCGCGCGTGGCTGCACACGCCCCGCGAAGGAGACACCTCAGCCGTCGTCGTGCGATACCAGGGCTACGGGTCGGGGCGAGGCCTCGCACACGAGATCCCGCTCGAGGTGCACGCCGGCTACACCACCCTCGTGATGGACAACCGCGGCCAGGGCGGGGTGCACGCCGTGGGCGACACCCCCGACCCCGTCGGCTCGGGCCCCTCGGCCCCCGGCTTCCTCACGCGCGGCCTCGCCAGCCCCGACGACCACTACTACCGCCGGCTGCTCGCCGACGCCGTGCTCGCGGTCGACGCTGCGCTCGCCCTCACCGGGGCGACCCGCGCCGCTGTGCGCGGAGGCAGCCAGGGCGGAGCGCTCGCGCTCGCCGCGGCCGCCCTGCATCCGGCCGTCGCCGCCGCCACGGTCGACGTGCCCTTCCTCACCGATCTGCCCCGCGCCCTCGACCTCGCCTCGACCAGCCCGTACGACGAGTTGCCGCGGTTCTTCGCCTCGCAGCGCACCCTGCGCGAGCAGGCCCTGCGCACCCTGTCGTACAGCGACGTGGCGAACCTCGCCCCGATGGCCACCTGCCCTGCGCTGTTCTCGGTGGCGCTGCTCGACGCGGTGTGCCCGCCGTCGACCGTGTTCGCGGCGTTCCACCGCCACGGCGGCGCCGACAAGGACATCGTCATCTACCCCGACAACGGTCATGAGGGCGGCGGGGCTGTGCAGGACGAACGAGGCATCCGCTGGCTGCGGGAACGCCTCGCGTGACCCCCGTCGTCACCGGCCTCCGGCTCGGACGCCGACGCGATCTCTCGGTCGCCGTCGTGCCGACCCCTGCGGTCTCGTGGACCGTCGAGGGGCCGCCCGGCTGGCGCCCCGAGCGTGCGCAGCTGCGCCTCGACGACGGCGAGGAGCGGATGCTCGACGCCGGCTCGGTGCTCGTGCGGTGGCCCTTCGCGCCCCTGATCGACGGCGCGGCGCACACGCTGGCGGTGCGCGTGCAGGGCGACGACGGCCGCTGGACGGCGTGGAGCCCGCTGCCGTTCGCGGTGCACCTGGCCGACGGTTCATGGGACCGCGGGATGCTCGCGCACCCCGCACCCGACGGCGAGGCGGCGACGATGCACCTGCGCCGAGAGGTGCACGTTCCCGCCGATGTGGTGTCGGCGACGGTCGCCTCGACGGGCCACGGCGTGCACCAGGTGGCCATCGACGGCGTCGACGTCGACGACCACGTGCTGAAGCCGGGGTGGACGTCGTACCGCGACCGGCTGCCGCTCACGGTCACCGACGCGACGGCGACGCTGACGCCAGGCGTGCACGCGCTGACCGTTCGTGCGGCGGGTGGCTGGTTCACCGAACGCTACGGCTTCGGCGCGAACGCCACCCGCGTCTACGGCGATCAGCCCGCCGTCTCGGTGCGACTGCGCCTGATGCACACCGACGGGCGGGTCACCGAGCTCGACGACACCGCGTGGCGGGTCGACCCGGCACCACCCCTCGTCGCGAGCGGGCTGTACGCGGGCGAGCGCCGCGACCTCCGTCAGGAGAGTGCGGGGTGGTTGCTCCCGGGCTTCGATGACGCGGCCTGGCCGCCGGCATCCGTTCTCCCCCTGCCGCCGGGCGTGCGGGTCGAGCTGCTCGACGTGGAGCCGGTGCGCCGCGTCGCCGAGGTCGCGCCGGTGTCGCTGCAGGCGCGGCCGGGCGGACGCACGCTGATCGACTTCGGCCAGAACCTCGTCGGGCGCGTGCGGCTGCGGCTCGATCTGCCCGAGGGTGCCGAGGTCGTGATCCGCCATGCCGAGGTGCTCGACGGCGACGAGCTGTGCACGTGGCCGCTGCGTGCCGCGGAGGCGACCGACCGCATCGTCGGAGACGGTGCCGGACCGCGCGAGTTCGAACCGGAGTTCACGTTCCACGGGTTCCGGTACGCCGAGGTGTCGGGGGTGGAGCATCCGCTCGATCCGGCCGACGTGCGCGCGATCGTGCTCGGCACCGATGTGCGTCGTAACGGATGGTTCGCCTCGTCCGACCCGCTGCTCGACCGGCTGCACGAGAACGTCGTCTGGAGCCTGCGCGGCAATCTGCTCGCCGTGCCGACCGACTGCCCGCAGCGCGACGAGCGCCTGGGGTGGACGGGCGACGCGCAGGTGTTCGCCGCGGCGGCCGCCTCGATCTTCGACGTCGACGCCCTGTACGGGGCGTGGCTCGACGACCTCGCGCTCGAGCAACGCGCGCTCGACGGTGTCGTGCCGACGGTCGTGCCGAATCCGCTCGGCGCGTTCGCCGAGGTCGCCGCGGCGGGGTGGGGCGATGCCGTGACGATCGTGCCGAACCTGCTGCGGGAGCGCTACGGCGACGACGGCGTGCGCACGCGACTCGCCCCCGCCATGGGCGCCTGGGTCGCGGCGTGCGAGAGTCTGGCGGATGCCGGGGGACTTTGGGAGCGCGGCTTCCAGTACGGCGACTGGCTCGACCCCACCTCGGCGCGGCCCGACAAGGCGAAGGCCGATCCGGGGCTCGTCGCGGGGGCCTTCCGCGTGGCCTCCGCGCGGCTCGCCGCAGATGCGCTGCGCGCGGCCGGCGACGAGGCGGGCGCGGACGAGGCGGCGCGCATCGCGGGGCTCGCCGCGGCGGCGTTCGGGCGCGCGTACCTCACCGCCGAGGGGCGGCTCATGTCGGATGCTCCGTCGGCATACGCCCTCGTGCTCGCCCTCGACCTGCTTCCCGCCGACCTGCGCGGGGCCATGGCGGAGCGTCTCGCCTTCCTGCTGCGCGCCGGCGGCTACCGCATGGCGACCGGATTCCTCGGCACGCCCGTGGTGCTCGACGCGCTGCTCGACAACGGGCAGGAGCACGCCGCCGAGCAGCTGCTGTTTCAGACGATGTGCCCATCGTGGCTGTACCCCGTGACTCAGGGGGCGACGACGATGTGGGAGCGGTGGGATGCCGTGCGCCCCGACGGCACGCTGCACCCCTCGGGCATGGTGTCGCTGAACCACTGCGCGTTCGGAGCGGTGGCCGACGTACTGCATCGGCGGATCGGGGGCCTCGCCCCGGCGGCGCCCGGGTATCGGCGGCTGCGCGTGCATCCGTGGTTCCCGTCGCGGCTCGCGCACGCCGAGGTTCGACACGAGACCCCGTACGGGCTCGCGCGCGTGGCATGGCGGCGCGACGGCGACCGGGTGATCGTGACGGCCGAGGTGCCGACCGGGACGGATGCCGAGGTGGTGCTGCCCGGGCGTGCGCCGTTCGAGGTGGGCTCCGGCACGCACGAGTGGGTGGTCGAGGTGGGGTCGGGGGCGGTGCATCCGTCTGCCCGTGGCGCCGAGCTGGCGGGCGGGGTCGACACCGACCTCGCGGTGCTCGCCGACAGTCCCGGGGTGTGCGCTCTGGTCTCGGGCGTCCTCGCGGAGCACTCGCCCGCGATGGCGACCGAGTTCGACGCGTACATCCGCTGGGTGCCCGGTCGCGCGCTGCGCCCCGAGCTCGCCGCGGTCGCCGCCCCCGCCGACGTCGTCTCCCGCATCGACGCCGCCCTCCGCGGCCCGCTCCCCGCGTGACGGATGCTCTTGACTCCTGGCGGCACCGGCCTAGCGTGGCTGGCATGTGCCGCAACATCATCCCTCTGAACAATCTCGAACCGCCCGCCACCGACGACGAGTGTCATGATGCGGCCGTGCAGTTCGTGCGCAAGATCTCGGGCACGAATGCGCCCTCCCGAGCGAACCGCGAGGTCTTCGACCGGGCCGTGGCCGAGATCGAGCGCTCGGTGCGCGACCTGCTCGACGGTCTCGTCACCACCGCGCCACCCAAGGATCGTGCCGAGCAGGCCGCGAAACGTCAGGCGCGGTCCGCCGAACGCTACGAGGCCATCCGCGTCTTCCAAGACGCCAAGCGCGCCGCCCGCGCCGACGCCTGAGCCTTCACCCCAGGCGCCCCGACCCCGCGGCGCGCCCCCACCCTCGTGAGGGGTCACAATGTGCCGCTTCCGACCCCCGCGATACGGCGTGTCTTGACCCCTCACGCAGCAGCGCGCAGCGCGGCAGGGGAACGGGTTAGTCGGCGTCGGGCTGCAGGGAGCGGTCGTCGGCGCGGTCGCGCAGACGACGGCGGATGCGCGCGGCGATGAACCACAGCACGAGAAGCGCGATCGCCCCCACGGCGACGTTCGAGATGACGCCGCTCCACTGTTCGAGCACGGGCTTGATGGCGGGGCCGAACGCGTAGCCCAGCCCGATCCAGATGCCGTTCCAGACCGCCGACCCCACGGTCGTGTAGAGCGCGAAGGCCCAGAGCCGCATGCGCTCGATGCCCGCGGGGATCGAGATGAACGAGCGCACCAGCGGCACGCAGCGCCCGAACAGCACCGCGCGCACGCCCCACCGGTCGAAGAACGCCTCGGCCTTGTCGAAGTCGTCGTGGTCGAGCAGCGGGATGCGCCCGACCAGGCGTCGCGTGCGGTCTCGGCCGATCGCGGCACCGATCGCGTACCAGAGCAGGGCGCCGAGCAGCGCGCCCAGGGTGGAGGCGAGCCAAGCTCCCCAGAAGCTCATGCGTCCTTCGTAGGCGAGGAAGCCCGCCACGGGGAGGATCGCCTCCGAGGGGATGGGCGGCACGAACGTCTCGATGAAGACCGCGAGCCCGACACCGAGCTCGCCGAGGGACTCGATCAGGCCGAGCACCCAGCCGATGAACCCCTCGTATTCGGACGACGAGGTCGCGGCGGCGGCCGGAAGGGGGAGGGCGTGGCTCATCGTGTCCTCTGCGGTGGGGGATCGCGGTGGTCCCCCGCACGCTATCGCGCCCACCTGGCATGCACCTGCGAGTGGCCCGACGGCTGCTCTGTCTGGTACCCAGGTACCAATGGCATTCCCCAGGTTCCGTCGAGCGATGGACGCGGAGGAGGGATGCCCGTCTCTAGCGTGGTGTGCACGGGGGTTCTTCCCCACCACCGATGTGGAGGACACACATGATCGAGGCACGTGCGCTGACGAAGCGCTACGGCACGAAGACCGCGGTCGGGGGCATCGACTTCTCGGTGCAGCCCGGTCGCGTCACCGGATTCCTCGGCCCGAACGGGGCCGGCAAGTCGACCACCATGCGCATGATCGTCGGACTCGACCGGCCGACGAGCGGCACGGTCACCGTGAACGGCAAGCCGTACGCCGAGCACCGCGCTCCGCTGCGCGAGGTCGGCGTGCTGCTCGACGCGAAGGCCGTGCACACGGGCCGCACCGCGTACAACCACCTGCGCGCTCAGGCGGCGACGCACGGCATCGGCCGCCAGCGGGTCGACGAGGTCATCGCCCTGACCGGGCTCGAGAGCGTGGCGCGCAAGCGCGTCGGCGGCTTCTCGCTCGGCATGGGCCAGCGGCTCGGCATCGCCTCGGCGCTGCTGGGCGACCCGCAGACGCTCATCCTCGACGAGCCGGTCAACGGTCTCGACCCCGAGGGCGTCACCTGGGTGCGGCGTCTGGTGCGCGGACTCGCCGCGGAGGGGCGCACCGTGCTGCTGTCGTCGCACCTGATGAGCGAGATGGCGCAGACCGCCGACCACATCATCGTGCTCGGCCGCGGTCAGGTGCTCGCCGACGCCCCGGTGTCGGAGATCATCGCGGGGGCGGGCGGGCAGACCGTGCGCGTCCGCACCCCGCACCCCGACCGCCTGGCCGCGGCGCTCCCGGGGATCGTCGGCACGCAGCTCCCCGACGGGGCGATCAGTCTGCAGGGTGTCTCGGCCGAGCAGATCGGCGACGCTGCTGCCGATGCCGGTATACCGCTGCACGAACTCACGCCCGTCTCGAGCTCGCTCGAAGAGGCGTACCTCGCCCTCACGCAGGACGAGGTCGAGTACCGCGCCGGCGGAGTCCCGGCCACGACGGGAGGTGCACGATGACCGCCGTCGCTTCCGCCCCGGCATCTATCCGCCCCGATGCCCGCCTGCGCCTCACCGGCGTGCTGCGCTCGGAGTGGATCAAGTTCACGAGCCTGCGTTCGACGTTCTGGACCACCGCGATCATCCTCGTGCTGTGGGTCGGCCTCGCCGTGCTGCTCGCGAGCACCGCCGATTTCGGCGACGTGCCCGACACCGAGGAGCTGCGTCAGTACCTCGCCGTGTTCCCCGCGACGATCGGCGTGCAGGTGGGCATCCTCGTCGCCGGCATCCAGGGTGTGCTCGCCTTCTCGGGCGAGTACTCCACCGGGCAGATCCGGTCGAGCTTCGCCGCGGTCCCGCGCCGCCTGCCGGTGCTCGCCGCGAAGTCGGTCGTCGTGTTCGTGTGGACGTTCTTCGTGAGCCTCATCGGCGTGTTCGCCTCGTGGGGGGCCGCGACGGCGATCCTCGACGCGAAGGGCTACGCGACCCAGTTCGACGTCGAGGTGCTCACCGCCCTGCTCGGCGCCCCGCTCTTCGTCGGCCTCGTCGCCCTGTTCGGCGTCGGCATCGGCGCCCTCGTGCGCTCGGGTGCCGGCGGCATCACGATCGTCGTCGGCATCGTGCTGGCCCTGCCGACGGTGTTCCTGCTGCTCGGCGGGTTCCTCGAGTGGGTGGGCGACCTGTCGCCGTACCTCATGACCAACGCGGGATCGGTGCTCACCTCGATCCCGGGCAACGCGATGTTCGGCGATCCGGCGATCGGCACGGCCGACGCCCTGCTGACCCTGGCGATCTGGGCCGCGGTGCCGCTGGTCGCCGGCGCCTTCGTGCTGAAGGGACGGGACGCCTGAGCATCCGTCGCGCAGGAAGGTCCCCGGTCGTCGCGACGACCGGGGACCTTCCCCTGCCCAAGCCGCCCGGAGGGTTCCGCAGCTGGTTGCACCGGCATCCGCGGCTCTTCGACACGGTCGTCGTGCTCGTCTACGCGATCCCGACGCTCGCGGGTGCGGTCGCGGCCTCGTGGTACTCCATCTCCGAGGACCGCACGCTGGTGTGGGGGCTGCCCCTCCCGCAGGCCTGGGTGGCGCCGACCGCCGCGCTCGTCGTGCTCGCGGTCGTCGCGGTGGCGCTGCGGCGCTCGCGGCCGTGGCTGCTCGTCGTCGTCGGGTGCGCGTACCTGCTCGTGCCGCTGCCGATCCCGACCGCGACCGAGCTGCTGCCGTTGCTGTTCGGCCTGTACGCGCTCGGCGCCTATCGGTCGTCGAGGGCAGCGTGGACCGGGTTCGGGGTGGCGACGGCGGCCGGGCTCGTCGGTGCGTTCACCGGTTCGCGCGCCCAGGTGATGCTGTTCGCCGCCAACCCGGCGCCGAACTTCTGGGAGACGCTCACGGGCGCCGGGTCGGTGGTCATCCTGCTGCTCGTCGCGACGCTCATCGGCACCAGCGTCGGCGGGCGGCGCCGTTACACGCAGGCGCTGATCGACCGTGCAGAGCGGCTCGCGTTCGAGCGCGACCAGCAGGCGGTGATCGCTGCGGCGCAGGAGCGCAACCGCATCGCGGGCGAGATGCACGATGTCATCGCGCACAGCGTGACGGTGATGATCGCGCTGTCGGATGGGGCGGCCGCGGCGGTCGGTGCACGGCCCGATGCGGCGGCCGAGACGATGCGCGAGGTGGGCGACACCGGCCGCCGCACGCTCGCCGAGGTGCGCCGCCTGCTCGGCGTGCTGCACGAGGACGACGGCCGCCCGGCCGAACGGATGCCGCAGCCGGGGGCCGATCAGCTGGCCGAGCTCGTCGACGGTTTCCGTGCGGCGGGCCTTAAGGTCGCGTTCCGCACCACGGGGACGCCGACGGGCGACCCGTCGCTCGGCCTCGTCGTCTACCGGCTGCTGCAGGAGTCGCTCACCAACGCCCTGCGCTACGCCGGAGACGCGACGGTGAGCGCCGACGTGCACTGGTCGGCGTACGGTGTCGCGATCGAGGTGGCCGACGACGGCCCCGGTGCCGGTCAGCCCTCTCAGGGTGCCGGCCGGGGGCTGGTGGGGATGCGCGAGCGCGCGGCGCTCTACGGCGGAACGGTGGAGGCGGGCCCGCGGCCCGGCGGAGGGTGGGGCGTCACGATCGCCCTGCGAAGCGAGGGGGAGAGATGACCGACGACATCCGGGTGCTGCTGGTCGACGATCAGCAGTTGGTGCGGCGGGGGTTCCGCATGGTGCTCGACGCGGAGGACGGCTTGACGGTCGTCGGCGAGGCGGGTAACGGTCGAGAGGCGGTCGAGGCCGTGCGGGCGCTGCGACCGGACGTGGTGCTGATGGATGTGCGGATGCCCGGGATGGACGGCATCCGCGCCACCGAGCTGATCACGGCGATGCAGCCGGCGTGCCGCGTGATCGTGCTGACGACGTTCGACCTCGACGAGTACGCGTTCGGCGGCCTCCAGGCGGGGGCGAGCGGGTTCCTGCTGAAGGACGCCCGGCCGAGCGAGCTCGTCGATGCGATCCGCGCGGTGCACCGGGGTGACGCGGTGGTCGCGCCGCGGGTGACGGCGCGGCTCGTGCAGCTCGCCGCCCCGGCGCTCGCGCGCAGCAGGCCCCGCGACGAGAGCCGCCTCGACGTGCTCAGCGAGCGCGAGCGCGAGGTCTTCTTGCTGATGGCGGAGGGGGCGAGCAACGCCGAGATCGCCGAGCGGCTGTTCGTGTCGGAGTCGACGGTGAAGACGCACGTCGGCAAGGTGCTGCGGGGCCTCGGACTGCGCGACCGGGTGCAGGCGGTGATCTTCGCCTACGAGATCGGGGTCGCGGGCTCGTGAGCCCTGCGAGCGACGCGCACGCGGGAGAGCAGGATGCCCGCCGCGACGCCGCCGAGACCCCCGAGCGCCATGTCGCCGATGGTGTCCTGATACGTGACGTAGATGTCGTCGCTGATGAACGCCCAGCCGAGCCACTCGATCATCTCCCACACGGCGCTGATCGCCAGGGCGATGAGCGGCAGCAGCACGATCGGCGTGCGCCGGCGGACCCCGTCGTCTCGGGTCAGCGGCACCACGCGGGTGCGGGTCAGGATGACGGCGGCGACGATCGCGAGCACGCCCGTGCACGCGAAGTGCAGCACCAGGTCCCACCCGGTGATCGAGCGGTAGAGGTCGAACACGTTGCTCCACGCGGCGACGAGCACCACGACGCACGCGGTGACGTCGAACCAGGCGGCGAGACCGAGCATGCGGGGCAGCATGAGCGCGGGCAGGGCGAGAGCGGCGATGCCGGCGTCGGTCGGCTGCAGCCAGATCGCGGCGGCCACGACGCCGAGCACCCCGAGGAGTCGGAGGGCGTCGGCGGCCCACTCAGCGGGGGTGCGGGGCGGCCGGAGGAAGTCGTCCTTCATGCGGGTCCTCTCGACCTGCGAGGTGCAGGAGGGTGTGCACGGCGAGATGGTCAGACGGCGTGCGTCCTTCGAACCTACGCGCGTCGATGCCCGCGGCGCGAACCCGGATGCCGGGGGTCACGGCCACGAGGTCGATGCGGCGGCCGTTCTCGCGCGGGGCGCGATAGTCGGGGAAGGTGCCCCAGGCCGGGGTCGCGCGGTGCTCCGCCGCGGCCCACGCGTCGCGCAGCATCCCGCCGGCGAGCAGCGCGCGCACCGCGGGGGCGTCCACGCCGGCGTTCAGGTCGCCCATCACCACTGCGGGCAGCCGGTGGCGGTGCACGAGAGTGCGCAGAGCGGTGGCCGACCGCCGCCGGGAGCGCGGCGAGAACGGATCGAGGTGGGTGCAGACGGCGAGGAACCGTGCTCCCGTGATGCGATCGTCGAACGCGCCCCACACGGCGGTGCGGGGAAACAGCCCGCCCCAGCCGAGCGAGCCGGGCACGTCGGGGTGCGGCGACAGCGCATCCTGCCCGGAGTCGCGCAGCGACAACCGCTGCTCGTTGAAGAAGAGCGGGTTGCCCTCGCCGCCGCCGTTGGCGTCACGCCCCCGACCGATCCGCCGGTACCCCGGGCCGAGGGCGTCACGCAGCACGGGAAGGATGCGGGGCCGCACCTCCTGCAGCCCGAGCACCGCCGGGCGCTCGGTGCGCAGCAGCGCCGCGACGGCCGGAGCGCGATGGCTCCAGCGGTCGTGCCGGCGCACCAGCGGCCCTTCCATCGCACGGCGCACGTTGAACGTCATCACGTGCAGGTCGTCCCGCCCCGGCGGGCCGAGCAGCGGAGGCGCCGTCGCGGTCATGCGCGGGAGCGGGCCGGGCCCCGGGTCGAGCGGCGCGCTCGCCGCGTCAGCAGCCGCGTCCAGCGCAGGGGCGGGAAGTCATGCGGCCAATGCACGAGCACGCTGCGGAACCCTCGGTGCACGCGACGCCCGAACCGGCCCGAGGTGAACGGTCGCATCGACATGCCCATGCTGTCGCCGGGCAGCAGGCCGATGCGGTGGTGCTCGCCCAGATGGAAGGCGAGGTCGAGGTCGTCGTGCACCTCGGGGTCGCGATGGATGCGGTCGCGCACCGCCCACCACGCCTCGCGGCGGAACGCGAGGTTCGACCCGAAGAGCGGGCGGTGCCCGAGCGCGAGGCCGGTGATGAGCGTGTACGCGCCGAGGTAGACCGCGGCGAGCGGGGCCCGCAGGCGCTCCGGTCCGTCGGTGAAGCGGGCGCGACCGGTGACCGCCGCGAGGTCGGGCTGGTCGGCGAACGCGTGCAGCACCTCGGCCACCCAGGTCGGGTCGGGCACGCAGTCGGCGTCGAGGCGCAGGATGAGATCGCCGCGGGCGACGTCGTAGCCCGTCGCGGATGCCGCGGCGATGCCGGGTTCGGCGCATTCGAGCACCCGCGCACCGGCGTCGAGCGCGACCGCGGCCGAGGCATCCGTCGAACCGTTGTCGACGACCACGATCTCGTCGGGCTTCCGCGTCTGCACGGCGAGCGCATCGAGGCAACGGGCGAGCAGGTCGGCGTCGTCCTTCACGGGGATGACGACCGTCGTGGCGAGGCCGCCTCGGTGCACGTCCATCGGCGGTCGTGCGGCGCTCAGACCGAGCGCCAGTCGTGCGACGTGATGCTCGCGCCGGCCTGCGGCCCCATCTGCAGCATCCCGCCGTCGATGACGATGGAGGCGCCCGAGATGTACGCGGCCTCCGGCGAGGCGAGGAAGGCGATGAGGGCGGCCACCTCGCGCGCGTCGCCCGGACGGCCGAGCGGGATGCCGGGGCGGTCCGCAGCCCGCGGGTCCTCATCGGCCTGTCCCGTCATCGGGGTCGCGATCTCGCCCGGTGCGACACTCACGGCGCTTATGCCGGCACCGCCGAGTTCGAGGGCCAGGTTCTTCATGAGTCCGTCGAGTCCGTGCTTCGCGGCGTCGTACGCGCTCGATCCCATCATCGGCTGATGGGCGTGCACGCTCGTGACTGAGATCAGGCGGCCCCCGTTGCCCGCGGCGACCATGGCGCGCGCGGCGCGCTGCAGACACACGAAGGCGCCCGTGAGGTCGGTGTCGACCACGCGGTTCCACTGCTCGAGCGTCAGGTCGAGGAAGGGCGTCTGAGTGCCGGTGCCCGCGTTGTTCACGAAGACGTCGACGCCGCCGAGCTCGGCGATGAGGGCGTCGACCACGTCGCCGCAGGCGGGGATGTCGGAGACGTCGAGGCGGGCGACGACGGCGCGGGCGCCATGGCTGCGCACCTCTTCCGCGGTCTGCTGCGCACCTTGCTCGTCGCTGTGCCAGGTGATGCCCACGTCGATGCCGGCGGCGGCCAACGCGACGGCGGTCGCGCGCCCGATGCCCGAATCCGCTCCGGTGACGACGGCCCGGCGGGCCTCCTGCTCGATGCTCACGCTGCTGTCCTCTCGTCGGCGACGCGCTGCGTCAGAGTTCCCAGTCGGAGAAGGGCGCGACGGGCGCCTCCTCCTCGGCGGTGGCGACGCTCTCATGCGCGACGGTGACGACCACCTTCGCGCCGGGCGAGACGAGCACGCTCACCAGCTCCTCGCCACTGGAGAGGTCGACGAAGGTCGGCTCCGACCGCGCGGCGTTCTCGATCAGCTCCATGACCTCCACGAGGTCGCGATCGGGATCCAGCACGAAGTCGTGGCCATCGATCTCGATGTGTGCCCGTGTCATCGTCCTCGCCCCGTCCATAAGGTGACGCTAACTCCATCGGATTCGCGTTACTGAGGGGGTTGTGTCATCGCGAAGCGCTTGATAGCGAACGCGATGACAGCGTCGTCAGGCGTGCGTCGAGAGACCCAGGCGCTCGGTCGCCATGCCCTCGGCGGGCTCGGGCACGAGGTACAGGCCGCTCGGACCGTTGGCGGTGAAGGCGAGCGCCTCGATCCAGTCGCGGTTCACCGACGGCTGACGGCTGCCGTGGTACTTGTAGACGATCGCGCTGCCCGCGTGGATCCACACCGTGGTGCGACCGCCGCCGATGCTGGGGTCTTCCTTCCACGTGAAGGCGAACGGCTCGCCGCGACGGAGCTTGGCGGTGATCACCAGCTGCAGGTGCGTGAGCGCCCGGTCCTCGATCTCGGTCTTGACGCCGCCCTCGTAGATGAACTTGCCCATGGGACTCTCCTCACTCCGGCCACCGGAACCCGTGTCATGAGGCGCGACTCTGCGATCGCATCGTGGTCTTCCCATCGTCCCATGTCCGCGCGCGCGGAGGGCGGGATTCGGAGGGGAGTGCGCGCGGTGTCATCGGATCGAGCGTGCGCACGCACGCGTCGCCGCGCGCGATCCCGCCCAGCGCCGACGACCCGGCTAGGGTTCTGCCATGGGACTTCTGCGCTACGGCGGATCGAACGACGGCATCCCGATCGACGACCGCGCGCTCGCTCACCTCAAGGTCGCGATCGCCACCAAGCTGCGACGCAACGAGAGCTTCACGCTGTCGTGGCGCGACCCCGCGAACGGTGAGCACGGGCGCCAGACCATCTGGCTGCATCCGTCGATCCCGCTGCGATTCGTCTTCGACGACCCCGAACCGCCGCAGCTCAACGTGAAGTGGATCGAGCAGCTCATGATGTCGGCCAACTCGTCCGGCGGCATCACCCTCACCGACGAGGTGCTGGAACTCCCCGAGGCCTGACGCACGACGGCCCCGGCGCGACCAGGGGTCGCGGCCGGGGCCGCCGTGTGCGCGCGGTCCTACCAGTCGTGCACGGTGCCGTCGAGCAGACGGTTCACCGGCAGGTACGCCTTCGTGTACTCGTGGCCGGCCGCGGCCTCCTCGTCGAGCTCGACGCCCAGGCCGGGCTGGTCGCCCGGGTGCAGGAAGCCCTGGTCGAACGTGAACGAGGTGCGGAAGACCTCGAGGGTCTGCGCGTTGTGCGGCATGTACTCCTGGATGCCGAAGTTGTGGATCGCCAGGTCGAGGTGCAGGGCGGCGGCCATGCCGACGGGGGAGATGTCGGTGGGGCCGTGGATGCCCGACTTGATGCCGTAGATCGCCGCGAAGTCGAGGAGCTTCTTCATGGCGGTGATGCCGCCGGTGTGCGTGACGGCCGAGCGCACGTAGTCGATCAGGCGCTCTGTGATGAGGGTCTGGTAGTCGTGCACCGAGTTGAAGACCTCGCCGATCGCGAGCGGGGTCGTCGAGTGCTGGCGCACGAGTCGCAGCGCGGTCTGGTCCTCACCCGGGGTGCAGTCCTCGAGCCAGAACAGGTCGTAGGGCTCGATGTCCTTCGCGAAGCGGGCGGCCTCGATCGGCGACATGCGGTGGTGGCCGTCGTGCAGGATGCGCAGGTCGGAGCCGAAGTCCTCGCGGATGCTCGCGAACACGCCGGGCATGTGGTTCAGGTAGTTGCGGGTGTCCCACGTCTCCTCGGCGGGACGGTCGCCCGAGCGCTTGGCGGGCTCGTAGTCGTAGCGCACGCCGGGTCCGGCGTTCGAGACGCCGTAGATCTGGCCGAGCCCGGGCACCCCGGTCTGCACGCGCACCGCGGTGTAGCCCAGCTCCTGGTAGCCGGTGATGGCGTTCTTCAGCGCGGCGTAGTCGGTG
The DNA here is from genome assembly GCF_963528945.1 of uncultured Microbacterium sp. Lineage (GTDB taxonomy): Bacteria > Actinomycetota > Actinomycetes > Actinomycetales > Microbacteriaceae > Microbacterium. The sequence goes on along the minus strand of NZ_CAURWX010000003.1, from coordinate 30,236 downwards.
CCGGAGGCGTGCGCGTACACCCGCACGCCCTCGCGGCTGGCCCCACCGAGCAGCTGGTACAGGGGCATCCCCGCCTTTTTCGCCTTGATGTCCCACAGGGCCATGTCGACAGCGGCGATCGCCGCCATCGTGACGGGGCCGCGGCGCCAGTACGGTCCGCGGTACAGGTACTGCCAGGTGTCTTCGATGCGGTCCTCGTCGCGGCCGACGAGCGTCGAGGCGACGTGGTCGGACAGATACGAGGCGACGGCGAGCTCGCGCCCGTTGAGCGTCGCGTCGCCCCACCCGACGATGCCGTCGGTGGTGGTGATCTTGAGCGTCACGAAGTTGCGCCCCGGGCTGGTGATGATGACGTCGACGTGCGCGATGGCCATGTCGTCCTCCTCGAAGAGAGAGGGGCGGCCCGCGGTGTCGCGGACCGCCCCCCGATGGTGATGTGTGCGGGTCAGATGGCGTCGCGCGGGTCGGTCAGATCGCGACCGGCGACCTCGGGCATCCAGATCGACGCGACGAGCGCGCAGAGCGTGAAGAACACGAGCATGATGATGATCGGGATGAACGAGCCGGTGACGGCCGACACCCACGCGGCGGCGATCACAGGACCGGCGCCGGTCGCGACGATCGCCGCGATCTCGCGGGCCATCGCGGTGTAGGTGTAGCGGTTGCGGGCGCCGAAGATCTCGGGGAGCGTGAGGTTCTCGAGCGACGCGAAGCTCATCACCGCGAGGTTGTGCAGCACCACGTAGCCGATGAAGACCTGCGCGGTGTCCTTGCTGCTGATCATGAGCATCGTCGGCACGATCACGATGAGCGCGATGACGGCCCACACCATGTACATGCGCTTGCGGCCGAACCGGTCGCCGAGCCAGCCCGACAGCGGCACCGTGATGAAGGCCACGAGCGACGAGACGATCACGGCGTTGACGCCGATCGAGCGGTCGAGCAGCAGCACGACGGTGATGTAGCTGATGAGGTACGTCTGGATCATGCCCGAGTTGCCGGCCTGCCCGAAGCGCAGCAGCAGCGCGATCGAGAACGCCTTCCAGGGCTTGCGCTGCATCGACTCGAGGGTGCGGATGTCGCCCGTCTCGGTCGCGAGACGGATCGTCTCCTCCTTCGACAGCGCCTTGCCGTCGACCACGTCGTCGCGCTGCTCGAAGACCGGGGTCTCCTTGAGGTTGAAGCGCACCCAGATGGCGAAGAGCATGATGACGGCGCTGGCGATGAACGGGATGCGCCAGGCCCACTCGATGACCTCGTCCTCGCTGAACGTGACGAGGAGGATGGCCCAGATGCCCGAGGCGAGCAGTGTGCCGCAGTTCGTGCCCAGGGCGACCAGCGAGGCGATGATTCCGCGGCGCTTGGCGGGGGCGTACTCGGCGAGCATCACGCCGGCGCCCGAGATCTCGGCGCCCGCGCCGAAGCCCTGGGCGATGCGGAGCAGCACGAGGAGGATCGGGGCGAGGATGCCGACCTGCGAGTACGTGGGGAGCACGCCGATGAGGGTGGTCGCGAGGCCCATGAGCAGGATCGTGTAGAACAGCACCTTCGTGCGGCCGGTGCGGTCGCCCAGACGGGCGAAGAAGAATGCGCCGACCGGGCGGGCGACGTAGCCCACGCCGTAGGTCGCCATCGCGGCGACGACCGCGACCGCGGGGTTCTCGGACGAGAAGAACAGATCGGCGAACACGAGCGCGGCCGCCAGCGAGTAGAGCTGGTAGTCCATGAACTCGAGCGCGGTGCCGAGCCATCCCGAGATGGCGGCCCGCACGAGGTCGCGGATCGACCTCTTCTCGGCGGGATCGACCGCCGGGGCCGTGGTCTGGGCGTCTGACATGGGGTACTCCTTCGGACCGGGGAACGGGTGGGTGCCGCGGGGCGGCGGGTGATGCTAAAGGGAGAGCAGGACCTTCGCGGAGGCCGACGAATCGCGGGCCAGCTCGAAGGCGCGCACGGCATCGGATGCCGGGATCACGTGCGAGACGACGGGGTCGAGGGCATCCGACTCGGCGAGCAGACGCACCGCGTCGTCGATCTCGGTCGAGAACCGGAAGGCCCCGCGGATCGTGAGTTCCTTCGCGAGCATCGGGGCGAGGTTGACGCCGATCTCGGCGTTCGGCAGCATCCCGACCTGCACGACCGTGCCGGCACGGCGCGCGGCGCGCACGGCCTGGGTGAGCGCCGCACCGACGCCCGAGCACTCGAACACGACGTCGTACGACTCGGGGTCGATGGTGTCGCGGCCGACGAGGGCGACCTCGGTGGCGCCGAGAGTCTGCGCGCGGTCGAGCGGCTCGGCGCGCACATCGCTCGCGCCGACCACCGCGGCACCGGCGTGCACGGCGGCCGCGACGACGAGCAGACCGATCGGGCCGGCACCGATCACCAGCACGCGCCGACCGCTGATGTCGCCCGCGAGACCGACGGCGTGCAGGGCGACGGCGAGCGGCTCGGCGAGGGCGGCGCGCTCGAGCGGGAGCCCCGCGGGCAGCACGCGCACCATGTGGTCCTCGACGATGAGCAGCTCGGATGCCCCGCCCTGACGGTGGGGATCGGCGGCGGCGCTGCCCAGGTAGTCGCCGCCCGGGCGCAGGTGCGGGCGCTCCTCGAGGCCGGGCACCGAGGCGCCGTAGCGGGCCGGGTGCACGGTGACGGGTGTGCCGGGGGCCAGGCGACCGGAGGGGTCGAGATCGACGACGCCGGAGAGTTCGTGGCCGGGCACGAGGGGCTCGCGGATCGTGTACTCGCCGTTCGCGCCGTGGAAGTAGTAGTGCAGGTCGGATCCGCAGATCCCGACGAAACCGACGCGCAGCCGCACCTCGCCGTCGCGGGGCTCCGGGGCATCCCGGTCCTCCCAGCGGATGTCTTCCTTGCCGTGGATGACGAGCGACTTCATCAGCGGGTCTCCTTCGTGGGGGTGCGTGTGTCGAGCATGCCCTCTTCGGCGGCCGAGGTGGCGTCGGCGAGGGCGGCGTCGGCACCGCTGCGGTGGATGGTGTCGACGAGCTGACCGACACGGGCGATGAACGCGTCCTGGTGCGCCAGCGCCGAGCCGAAGAGCTGCAGGTCGGTGATCACGCGGCGGGCGAGCTCTGCGCCGTCGCGCACCGAGCCGGCGAACGCGGCGAGCCGCTCGCGGGCCGGGTCGGTCATCGCCGCGGCATGCGGTCCGGGTTCGAACCCGGCGAGCGGGGCGAGGCACGACAGGTAGCCGGCGACCGTGAGGGCGATGAGGTGGGGCATCCGCCCCTGGCCCAGGGCCAGCAGTGCCGGCTCGGGGATGCGCTGACGCAGCTTGACCGATCCGTCGGAGCCGACCTGGCTGGTGCGGTGACCGAGGGCGCTGTTCGCCCATCGTTCGAAGAGCTCGGCCTCGTAGGCGCGGATGTCGACCCCGGTCGGGATCTCGATCGACGGCTCGTACTCGCCGCGCATCAGGGCGCGGGCGGCGGCGGCGATCGGCGTCTGCACGATGGCGGCCGGGATGGTCTCGGCGCCGCGCAGGGCCCCCAGGTAGGCGATGAGGGAGTGCGTGCCGTTCAGCAGCCGCACCTTCATCTGCTCGTAACGGCCCACCTCGTCGGTGAACACGGCGCCGCCCGCCTCCCAGGCCGGGCGGCCGGCGGCGAAACGGTCTTCGATCGCCCACATGGTGAACGGTTCGGCCGGCACGGGCACACCGTCGCGCGCGCCGAGGAGCGTGTCGACCTCGTCGCGCAGCGCCGCCGTGGTGGCGGGCACGATGCGGTCGACCATGCTCGACGGGAAGGTCACGGCGGCATCGAGGAAGGCGAGCGTCTCGTCGGCCTCGCCGTGCGGCAGCGCCTGCAGGAACTCCCGCACGAGCTTCTCGGTGTGCGTGCCGTTCGACGCGAGGTTGTCGCAGCTGAGCACCGAGAGGGGTGCGCCGCTCGCGGTGCGCGCCTGCAGGCCGCGGGCCAGCTGTCCGATGGTGGTGCGCGGGGCGCCGCCGGCGAGGTCGGCGCGGATGCCGGCGTCGTCGAGATCGAGGCGCTCGGTCGCGGCCGAGTAGCTGTAGCCGTTCTCGGTGACCGTCAGGGTCACGATGCGGATGCCCGGGTCGGCGAGCTGCGTCACGACGCGGTCGGGCTGCTCGGCCCCGACGAAGGCGTCGGTGTGCACGCCGGGGATCGCGAGGGTCGTGCCGGCGGGGGAGATCGTGGCCACGGAGTAGAGCAGGTCCTGGGCGTGGAGGCCGTCGACGATCGCGCGGGAGCGGGAGGCGACGCCGACGATGCCCCAGTCGCCCGGTTGCTGTTGAAGCGCCGCGGCCGTGTACACGGCCTGGTGAGCGCGGTGGAAGCTGCCGAGACCGAGGTGCAGGATGCCGGCGCCGGTGGGGGAGGCCGATGGGGCCACCGCGGCGGGGGTGGCGCGGACGAGGATCCGGAGATCGGCGTTGATCGTCATGAAAATCAGTGTGAGCGATTTGTACAAACTTGTCAACTCTCTTTCATGTGAGGCGCCGTGACATAGGATTGCGGCGAACCGGAGGGGTGGACATGGCGGCGACACTGACCGACGTGGCGAAGCGCGCAGGCGTCTCGATCGCCACGGCCTCGCGCGCCTTCGGTGAACCCGACCGCCTCGCCCCCGACACCCTCGGCCGCGTGCTCGAAGCCGCCGGAGACCTCGGCTACGTCGGGGCGCAGGCCGCCACCGCCACCCGCACCATCGGCGTGCTCGTGCCCGACGTCGCCAACCCCGTGTACGGCATGCTGCTCAAGGCGATCCAGGGCCAGGCGTGGCACGGGCGCCACCGCATCGTGCTGTTCGACGCCGACGAAGACCTCCGTCGCGAGCGCGAGCAGATCGAGCAGGCCCGCAAGCTCGACGGCATCCTGCTGTGCTCCCCCCGACTGCCCGACGACGAAGTGCGCGCCCTGATCGGGCGCACTCCCGCCGTCATCGCGAACCGCGTGATCGACGGGGTCCCCTGCGTGGTCATGGACACCGAGTACGGGCCGACCCAGGCCGTCGAGCACCTCGTCGCGCTGGGGCACGCGCACATCGCCTACGCCTCGGGGCCGCGCGGGTCCTGGGCCGACGTGCGGCGCTTCGACACCATCGCGCGAGCCTGCGAGCGCCACGGCATCCGCCTCACCCGCCTCAGCCACCACGCCGCCTCGATCCAAGGGGGGCGTGCGGCCGCTGCGCTCGCCGCGGCCTGCGGGGCGACCGCCGTCGTCGCCTACAACGACCTCGTCGCCCTCGGGCTCGAGGCGGGCATGTCGGAGCTCGGGGTGACGTGCCCCGACGACATCAGCATCGTCGGCATCGACGACATCGACCTCGCCGGAGCGGTGACCCCGGGGCTCACCACGGTGCAGATGCCGATCGAGCGGTGCGGGGCGCTCGCGGTCGACCTGCTGCTGCAGGCGATCGGCGGCGCGGCCCTCGGCGACGTCGCGACCCTGAACTCGCAGCTGATCGTCCGCGCCTCGACGGCGGCCCCGCGCGCCTGACGCCCGTCGGCCTTCCGCCGCCGCGGCCAGCCGTCGCGTCACCCGGCGGTGCGATCTGCAGGCGAGACGAGCATCCGCAGGCGTGTGCCTTCGCGTCGCGCCTGCATCTCGCCGCGGAGCCTGCAGATCGCACGACGTGATCGTTTTAGCACGTGCGTGCTAACTTGGATGCATGACCACGAACGGATGCTCCCGCCCATGATCCTCGCCGCCATCATCGCCTGCGAGATCGGGTTCTGGCTCGCTCTCATCGCCGGGCTCTCGCTGCGGTACATCGCTCGCAAGCCGCGGCTCGGAGCCGCATTGCTCATCGCCGCCCCCGTCATCGACGTGGTGCTGCTCGGACTCGTCGCCGTCGACCTGCTCGGCGGGGGCACCGCGTCGTGGCACCACGGGCTGGCCGCGCTCTACATCGGCATCTCGATCGCCTACGGGCACCGCATGATCGCCTGGCTCGATGCCAAGTTCGCGACGCGATTCGACGGAGCCCCTCCCCGCGTGCCGCTCAGTGGATGGGCGTACACGGCGGCGTGCTGGAAGGACGTCGTGCGCACGTTGCTCGCCGCCGCGATCGCCGCCGGCATCCTCGGGGGGCTCATCCTCCTGGTCGGCGACCCCGCTCGCACGGAGCAGTTGCTGGGGTTCTTCCGCATCCTCGGCATCGTCGTGGCGATCGACCTGATCTGGGCGATCAGCTACACCCTGTGGCCGAAGAAGCCGGCCGCACAGGCGGCGCCGGTACGGTGAGGGGATGCCCCGACTGATCGATCACGCCGAACGCGACCGCGAGATCGGCGATGCGGCGTGGCGGGTGCTCGCCCGTGAGGGACTGGCCGGACTCTCGGTGCGCAAGGTGGCAGACGAGGCCGGGCTGGCGACGGCGTCACTCCGTCGGGCGTTCCCGACCCAGGCCGCGCTGCGCTCGTTCTGCCTCGACCGGATCCAGCAGGTGGTGGGCGACCGCATCCGTGCGCATTCCGGGGAGGGGCTGCCGCTCGTGCGCGCCGTTCTGCGGGAGGTGCTGCCCCTCGACGAGACGCGGCGCGCCGAGATGATCGTGCAGATGCAGCTCGGCAGTCTCGCGCTGACCGACGCCTCGCTGCAGGAGTCGGTGCGACAGCTCAGCGACGGGGTGCGACGGGTGTGCGTTCTCGCACTCGGCGAGCTGGCCCGGTCGGGCGCCGCGGGCGCGATGACGGATGCCGAGGCTGAGGCCGAGGCCGATCGCCTGCACGCCCTGCTCGACGGTCTCGCGCTGCAGCTGCTCTGGAGTCGCGAGCCCGACGAGGCTGCCCGCGTCGCGGCCGTGCTCGACCGGCACCTGGCGACCCTCGCCGGCTGACGTCGCCGGTCCCCACCGGTCGCCCGTTGCCCGGCGGCGGGGTGCCCCCGCGGCGGCCAGCTGCACGGACTTCGCACGGATGCACGGAGCATCCGTCGAGTCCTCCGTGCGGGTGGGGAGGCTCCGTGCAGGTGACGGCGGCGGGGCGCACCGGCCCGCTGCACGGACCTCGCACGGATGCACGGAGCGTCCGTCGAATTCCTCCGTGCAGGCGGGAAGGTTCCGTGCAGGTGACGGCGGCGGGGCCCCGCGGTCGGCTGCACGGACTTCGCACGGATGCACGGAGCATCCGTCGAATCCTCCGTGCAGGTGGGGAGGTTCCGTGCAGGTGGCGGACGCCGTCGGGGCTACAGCAGCTCGTCGTCGGTGCGGAACCCGGAGGCCTTGTGCGTGCCGTCGCAGAACGGCTTGATGGTCGACAAACCGCATCGGCAGAGGGCGACCGTGCGGCGCGTCGTCTCGATCACCTCGCCGTCGGCGCGGCGCAGTTCGATGTCGCCGCGCACCAGGAGCGGCCCGTCGGGGTACGGGGTCACGGTCGCCCGCTCGCGGTCGGCACTCACGACGCGCCCTCCGCACCCGCACTCGCGTTCGCACCCGCCCCGCGCAGCGACGACTCCCCGGCGGTCCAGGCGTCGAGCACGTGCCCGCCCATCCACCCGTCGACCGTGAGGCACGCGGCGGCGCCGAAGAAGATGTCGTCGAGCAGTTCCGGGCGGTCCTCGGCGAGCGCGCCGGCGAGGTCGCGTCCGGCGATCTGCTCGTGCACGGCATCCGCCTCGACGTGCTCATCGAAGTACTGCACGACGTCGTGGTCGAAGCCGAGCCGGCGCAGCCCGTCGGCGTACAACCGGCAGGGGATCGACGAGGTCATCTCGTACGCGGCGAGATGACCGACGATGGCGCCGACGAGTCGGCGGTTCAGGCCGAACAACGACATGAGGTTGAACGACGCGAGGGTGATGGCCGGCACGTCGTCGACGTAGGCGCCGTAGCTCGCATCGAGGCCGGCGGCTCGCATCGCCGCCGCGAAGAGGTTCTGGTGCACGCGGTCGGGCCGCCCGCCGCCGTACTCGTCGGACTGGATCTCGACGAGCGCGGCCTTCGCCCGACCTGTCAGCCGCGGAATGGCCCACGAGTGCGGGTCGGCCTCGCGCAGGGTGTACACCGAGCGCTGCACGAGCATCTCGGTCGCCTGCTCGCGCGTGGCCTTCTTCGCGATGAAGCGCGACAGGCTGGGGCCCGAGTCGGCGGCGGCGAGGGCGAAGAGCGCGCGGCCCACGGCATCCACCGTCGGCTCGGGGAGCTCGGGCACCGGCACGGTCGCGCGCAGCTCGCTCTCGAATCCCGCTTCGAGCACGCGGCGGGCCTCGATGAGCTCGGCGTCCCACTCGAGCTCGGCGTCGAGCTGGGGGAGCGAGCCGTACGACGACGAGTAGAGCAGGAAGAGTGCGAACTGCACGTCGTCGTCGCGCACGATCTCGTCGGCCGCGTCGAGCGCGTCGGCGGCCTGCACAGCCAGGGGGATGCCGTGGCGCACACCGGCGTGCGCCGAATCGGTGAGGCGGTTCAGCACGGCGGCGCTGAGCGGGCCGCGCGGGGTGAGGCGAACGGCGTCGTCGCCGGTCGGGGGCGCTCCGACACCGGTGAGCGCGTCGAGGGTGGGGGCGGATGCAGACATTGCGAGCTCCTGTCGGATCGATCTGTCGCAGTCTCGCGCGCGCGGAGCCGCCGTCTGAAGGGACTTGACGAGACGGCCCGGATGCTCCATGCCGCCGTGTCAACCCCTTCCTGTGAGCGAGGTGGGAGCGCCACCATGGGTCGACGGCGTCGTGGGACGCCGGAAGGAGAACACGTTATGAGCATCGGAACCGGAATCGTCCTGTTCGTCATCGGCGCGATCCTCGCGTTCGCCCTCAACGTGCAGGTGGATTGGGTGAACCTCGACCTCGTCGGCTACATCCTCATGGCCGCGGGCGCCATCACGGCGATCATCGGCATCATCCTGCTCGTCTCGCGTCGCAGCCGCACCCGCGGCACGACGACGGTCGTCGAGGACGACCGCATCTGAGCACCCCCCGCCCGGCCCCTGGCCGGGACCCCGCGATGCGGGACCCCGCGATGCGGGATCGATATGTCTTCTTAAATCGGCCCTGGGCCTGACATATCGATCCCGCATCCGTGTGTGAGACGGGGGCGGGGGGAGACGGACCTAGCGGCGCAGGCTGGGGCTCTGGTCGAGACCGTCGGTGTCGTCGGGGCCGGCGTCCTCTCCGTCGTCCGGCGTGAAGACCTTGTCGTCGTTCGCGGGCTCGGCGGCCGCATCCGCGGCGGCGTCGTACGGGCTGCGCTGGTCGGGGTAGGCGCTCGGGCCCGCGGTGCTGTCGTCACTCATGAGAGTCCTTCCTGTCGAGGCTCCAGCCTGGGGCATCCGTCGCCCTGCCGTCCGCGGGTTGACAACGTTCCCGACCCGCCCGCGGATGAAGAACAGCGCGAGCAACCCGGCGGCCACGAAGACCAGGTTGAACGGACCGGCCAGGGTGAGGAACGGGTCGGTCGGGCCGTGGGCCACGTCGATGCCCCCCGAGGCGAGGAACGTGGTCGGGTCGGTCAGCCCGTGCAGGAGGATCGTCCAGATCAGGCTGCCCGTCGCCCGCAGCACGAGGTACATCATCATGCCGAAGCCGAACGTGAACGCCATCGTGAGGAGCACGGTGAGCACGGGCTGGCCGAGGAAGATGTTCACCGCGTGCAGCAACGCGAACAGCGCCGACGAGATCACGGCCACGACGACCTCGCGATGCCCGGCGTCACGCAGGAGCTTCACCGCGATGCCGCGCGTCAGCACCTCTTCGGTGGCGCCGATGAGGAGTCCGGTGGCGAAGGTCAGCGCGACGACGGGGAGCCCGTAGCTCGCGTAGTCGATGCCGACCAGGCGCAGGCCGATCGGGAGGAGCACCAGCACGACGGCGATCCACATCCACCACCGTCCGCGCACGGGCTGGCGTCGGAACAGCGGCCCGAACCAGTCGAGTGAGCCGACGAACACGATCAGCGCCACCGTGCCGAAGAGCAGCGGGAGGAACAAGCCGAAGAACACGCTCTGCGGGGTCGAGAAGGTGTCGGCCTCGACCTCGCCTCCCCAGACGGGGCCGACGACCAGGATGCTGAAGCCCTGGTAGAGGGCGAGGTACGCGATGGCCGCGATCAGCGCCTTCCACCAGCCGCCCCGGTTCCAGAAGCGCTGCCAGGCGTTGCCGCGTGCCGCGGTCGTCTCGGTCATGCGCACAGCATGGCAGTGTTCCGGTCGCCAGAGGAAGGGCGGATGCAGGGGCCGGCTGTCCCGTCGAGGAAGGCGGATGCGCGGGACCGGACGTCCCGTCGACCGCAACCTCAGTCGGCGCACACCTCGAACACGTAGCCCTCGTCGTCGGGGGTGCGCAGGTCGCGGTCGCGCAGCACCATGGAGTCCGGCGACGCGGGGTCGGCGCACATGTCGGCGAAGGGGCGGGGCAGTTCGTCGGTGTACTCGATGTCGACGACCTGGTCGCCGTACACGTCGGTGTACGCGTCGCACTCGTCGTACGCCGCGCACTCCTCGACGACGGCGAAGTCGAAGCCCGCGCGATCATGCAGGGCCTCGGCGTGTTCGGCGGCGTTCTTCTGTCCGGCGGCGAGGCCCGCGGCGTGCGCGGCGTCGACGAGAACGGTCGCCAGGGCAAGGTTGTGGTCGAGGCTCAGCGCGCCGTCCGACCGCGTGAAGGAGTCGAGGTTGTCGAATTCGACCGCGTCGAAGCCGGCGTCCGCGCATCCCTCGATCCACGGGGTCACGAGGGCCGCGATGCGCTCGCGCTTCTCGGGTGCCGATGTGTCGACGAGCGCCTCGTCCGGCCAATCCGGATCGAACACCGGTGCGCCGCCGCGCTGCAGCAGAAGGTCGTCGTCCCACAGGTCGAGTTCGCCGGGCTGCGTCTGGAAGGCGTTGACGTAGCAGATCGACCAGGCATCCGCCGCGGGCTCCGCGCTGTGATCGCGCCCCACGATCCGCACTCCCGCCGCGGGTTCGTACGCGCCGCCGAGCTGGTAGTCCGGCGCCCCGCCCGGCATCCCCGCCCCGCCCGCCCCGGCCGCCCCGTCCTCTGTCCCGCACCCCACCAACCCCAGCACCCCCACCACTCCCACCATCACTCCCGTCGCGAAAACTGTCGCCCGACGGCCCGGCAGGCGACAGAAAGTGCGACGGGAGCGGGAAGGGGTGGGAGGGAGCGACCGCGATGGCATAGGGGGACAGTAACCGACGGGGGAATAGGGGAGGGGGTGGGAGTGGTTAGATGTGTATGCATCTGCATGTAACGGAAGGATCGCGCATGACCACCACCTACAACGTCCGGTTCCTCGTCGGCAGCATCTCGTCGACCTCGATCAACCGCCGCCTCTCGAAGGCGCTCGTCAAGCTCGCCCCGCAGGCCGGGCTCAACCTCACCGAGATCCCCCTCGCGGATCTGCCCTTCTACTCCGCCGACAACGACGGCGCGATCCCCGCCGAGGCCGCCGCCTTCAAGAAGGCCATCGAGGCATCCGACGGCATCGTCGTGATCACCCCCGAGTACAACCGCTCCGTGCCCGGCGTGCTCAAGAACGCCCTCGACACCGCGAGCCGTCCGTGGGGTCAGAACAGCTTCGCCGGCAAGCCCTCCGCCGTGATCGGGGCATCGATCGGCGCCATCGGCACCGCCGTCGCCCAGCAGCACCTGCGCTCGATCCTCTCGTTCCTCGCGTCGCCGGAGCTCGCGCAGCCCGAGGCCTACGTGCACATGCGCGAGGGTCTCATCACCGAGGACGGCGAGGTGACCGACGAGTCGACCACCGAGTTCCTGCTCTCGTGGCTGACCGCCGTGCACACGCACATCGCGAAGACGCTCAGCCCCGTCAGCTGACGACGTCTTCTCGGAGGGGTCTCGACCGGATGGTCGGGGCCCCTTCGTCGTCTCGGGGTGGCGGCGGGGTCTGGCCTTCTCACGGATGCTGTGGCACGCTGTTAGTTAGTTCCACTAACAATGCTCGTTGTGGAAAAGATTATCGCCGTGAACACCGACGTGAACGAGGACTCGATGTCGAGAAGAACCCTTGCCGCCGCGACCGCCGCCGCCCTGCTGCTCGGCATCCCGACCGCCGCTGCCGCCGCCGCTCCCGACGAGGAGCCGCTCTACAAGTTCGTGAAGGACGCCGCCGGAGCCTACGGCTACGGCACCGATCCGGTCTACACCTACCCCGGCTCGGGGGAGCAGGTCTCGATCCCCACGTCGCTCGCGGCCGAGAACCGCCGCTTCTCGAGTGCCTGGGTCGGCACGATCGGCAACCTCAACTTCGGCAAGCCCGCGGATGCCGCGGACTTCGACGCGAAGTACGCCACCGTTCTCGACGACTTCGAGTCCTGGAACATGAACGCGGTCATCTTCCAGGTGCGCCCGCTGCTCGATGCGTACTACCCCTCGGCGCTCAACCCCTGGTCGGAGTTCCTCGGCGGACCGCAGGGCACCGACCCCGGATACGACCCTCTGAAGAAGATGGTCGACGCCACCCACGCGCGCGGCATGGAGTTCCACGCCTGGCTCAACCCCTACCGCGTCACGAACACGAAGATGACGGCCCCCGCCATCCTCACCGCCCTCGGCATGACGGCCGACGAGGTGAAGGCGCTCTCGATCCCCGCCTACATCGCGGCGCTGAACGAGGCGGGCATCCTCGCCGACGACAACTTCGCCGTGCAGCATCCCGACTGGGTGCTGTCGTTCGAGGAGAAGCTCTTCCTCGACCCCGGCCAGCCCGAGGTTCCGGCCTACGTCGCCGCCTCCGTCGCCGAGATCGTCGAGAACTACGACGTCGACGCCATCCACTTCGACGACTACTTCTACCCGTACCGCATCACGGTCGACGGTGTGAACGTGTTCTTCGGTCAGGCCGGAGAAGACCGGTCCACCTTCGAGGAATTCGGCCTCACCGCCGGATACCCCGACACCGCCGCCGGCATCGAGGCCTGGCGCCGCGACAACATCACCGGACTCGTCGAGCAGGTCGCAGGCGCGGTCGACGCGCACAACACCGAAGCGGGCACGGCCGTGCAGCTCGGCATCAGCCCCTTCGGCATCTGGGAGCACAAGGCGCTGAACCCCGCCGGATCGAACACGCCGACCGGCTCGTCACAGACCTACAGCAGCGCCGTGTTCGCCGACACCCGCGGCTGGGTGCAGGACGAGCTGATCGACTACGTCACCCCGCAGATCTACTGGAGCTTCGACCAGGCGGCCGCGCCGTACGGCGAGCTCGCGCAGTGGTGGAGCGACACCGCCGCCGACAGTCGCACCCAGGTGTACGTCGGGCACGCGCTCTACAAGCACGTGAACAACGGCGGGTGGGAGGCCGCGTGGATGAACCCCGAGGAAGTGCCGAACCAGATCCGCTTCAACCAGAAGCTCGACGGCATCGACGGCAGCGTGCTCTTCAGCTACAACGACATGAAGCCGAGCAACCTCGCGGCGCTTCCCGCCGACCAGCAGCCGAAGAACCAGGCGAAGAACAGCGCGATCGAGCTGCTCCGCGCCGAGGCGTTCGCGCATCCGACGATCGTGCCGGCGAAGCCGTGGCTGTCCGACGGTGAGGTCGCGGCCCCGGTCGATGCCGCCGTCGCCGACGGCCGCCTCACCTGGCAGGCGGGCGATACGGCGGAAGCCCGGCAGTACGCGATCTACCGCGGCACGGGAACCGCCGACGAGATCGTCGCCGGCGAAGGCACGCTCGTCGATACGGTCTGGGCCGGCGGCGCCGCCGACCTCGCGTTCACGCTTCCGGTGGGTGTGGCGGATGCGGTGGATGCGGATGCTGCGGACGCGGATGCCGCGGCTGCCGCCGCGGTGGGCGACACGTGGGTCGTGACCGCGCTCGACGCTGCGGCGGTCGAGAGCGCACCCGTCGCCGCTGCGGCCGATCCTGGCACGCCGGTCGACCCCGGAACCCCGGGCACGCCCGGGACCCCCGGGACCCCCGGCGCCCCGGGCACCCCGGGCGGGGGAGCAGGCAACGGGGCGGGCGGCGCGGGCGGTGCCGATGGTGGTGCCGCGGGCTCGGCCGGAGCATCCGATGGCCTGGCTGCGACCGGGGGCTCCGTGCCCGTCGGACTACTGGCGCTCGCGGGCGGCTTGGTCGCCGCCGGTGCCGCCACGGCCGGCGTCGCAGCCCTGCGCCGTCGCCACCGCTCCTGACCCGCTCGCGGGATCGATGTGCCCCGCCCCACATCGATCCCGCAGCGGGGGGGCGGCGGGCTCGTGCAGACTCTCGCAGATCGGCGGGATGTCGCAGCGTCAGGGTTGTGTCCCTGCGAGATCCAGCAGTTCTGCGTGATGGTGCAGATTGTCGAACTCGCGCGCGGTCGCGCATACTCTCGCAGATCGGCGGGATGTCGCAGCCTCTGGGCTGTATCCCTGCGAGATCGTGCAGATCTGCGGGACCGTGCGGCCCAGGCAGGGGCAGGGGCAGGTCAGGCGGGGGCGGGGGTCTCGGCGGGGTTGCGGCGGATGCCGATCCACGACACGAGCGCTCCGAGCACGAGCAGCGTGGCAGTCACCCAGGCGGCGTTGTGGAAGCCGCCGAGGTCGAGCGATCCGCCGACGATCGTCGAGAGCATCGCGACGACCAGCAGACCCGCGACGCGCGAGACGGCGTTGTTCACGGCCGAGGCGATGCCCGATCGCTCCTGGTCGATCGCCCCGAGGATCGCCGCGGTGAGCGGTGCGACGGTGAGGGCGAGCCCGAGGCCCATCACGATCATCGCCGGCAGCACCTGCCACCAGTAGTCGAAGTCCGTCGACACGGTCAGCAGCATGAGCGCGCCCACCGCCATGATCGCCGGACCCACGGTCATGAAGATGCGCGGACCCCACCGCCCCGCCCAGGCGCCCGCACGCGAGCTGACCAGGATCATCAGCACCGTCATCGGCAGGCTCGCCAGCCCCGCGGCGGTCGCGCTCAGCCCCGCGCCCTGCTGCAGGTACACGCCCACGACGAAACCGTTGAGCGACAGCGCCGCGTAGACGAAGAGGGTGGCGAGGTTGCCCCAGCCGAAGTCGCGCACCCGGAACAGCGACAGCGGCATGAGGGGCGATCCGGAGCCGCGCTGCCGCAGCAGGAACCACGCGAACAGCACCGCGCCGACGACGCCCGGCACCCAGATCACCGGCGACGTCCACCCGTAGTTCGGCTGCTCGATGAGGGCGAAGACCACGGCTCCGAGCCCCGTCGCGCAGAGCGCCCCGCTCCACCAGTCGACGCCGCGTCCGCTCGGACGCTCGTCGAGCCGCAGGCGCGACAGGAGCACGAGGGTGACGGCGATGGGCACCACGTTGATGAGGAAGACGAAGCGCCACGACAGGTAGTCGACGAACACCCCGCCGAGCAGCGGCCCGACGAGCTGTGCGGCGGTGGTGAACGCCGTCCACACGCCGATCGCGCGGGACTGCACGTCCGACCGCATGGTCGCGGTGATGAGGGCGAGCGAACTCGGCACGAGCAGCGCCCCCGCGGCCCCCTGCGCGGCGCGCGCGATGATGAGCACCAGCGGATCGGGGGCCGCGGCGACGGCGACGGATGCGACACCGAACGCGATGAGCCCGACCCGCATCACGAGCACGCGCCCGTAGGCGTCGGAGACGGAACCGGCGAGCAGGATCAGCGCGCTCAGGGTGATGAGGTAGGCGTCGACGACCCACTGCTGGGTGGTGATGCCCCCGCCGAGCTCGCGGCTGATGGCCGGCAGTGCGACGTTGACGACCGTGCCGTCGAGGAACGTCACGAACGAGGCGAGCACCGCGATCGAGATGACCAGACGCTGCGTGCGGGAGAAGGAACTCACAGGCGAACATTACTCCCGGCCACCGACGCCGGGCCCGCAGACCCGGGGCCCGGCCACCGACGCCGAACCCCTCCATCGCCCACGCCGGAGCCCCCGCCCGGGAACTACCCCTCGTGTGCCGCCGTCCCGTCCCGATACAGCGCGCGGAGCCCGGCCAGCCCGCCCTCGGCGTAGGCCCTCTCCTGACGCTGCGCACCCGTGCCGTCGGCTCGGATCCTCGCCAGGTGCTCCGCCACGAACTCGGCATCGCCGTGCTCCTGCAGCACGGGACCCGCGGCGTCGAGCATGCGCTCGGCGATGGCCCAGGCATCCGCGACGCCGTCGCTGGTCGGGTCGACGAGACGGGCGTCCATGCCGTAGCGCGCGGCCATCCAGAGCGACGCGTCGATGCCGTCGATCGTCCCGGGGGCCACCCGCTCGTCGTCGCTCAACACGATCGCCCGGGTGAGCGCGGCGGCGAAGAGCGTGTCGTCGACGTCGAGTTGGGTGTCGCTCACGCGCACCTCGACGGTGGGGTAGCGATCCGAGAGGCGCGCGGCCCAGCCCAGCGACGACGCCTCCGCGATCGCCCCGAGGGCGATGAGCCGGTCGACGTGCGCGTGGTAGTCGGCGATGTCGGTCACCAGCGGCGGGCACCACGACGTCGGCAGGCGACGGATCAGGATGCTCCGCCAACTCGCGTACCCCGAGGGCAGTCCTTCGATGAACGGGCTGTTGCCGGTGAGGGCGGAGAGCACGGGAAGCCATCCGCGCACCCGGTTGAGCGCGCGCACGCGTTCGTCGTCGTCGGTGATCTCGACGTGCACGTGCAGGCCGTTCACCTCGTGGCCGCGCGTGATGTGGGCCAGTTGCGCGGCGACGACGTCGTAGTGCGGCGACGGTGAGATCGAGACGCGACGCGTGGTCGCGAAGGGGGTGCCGGTGGCGGCGATGATCGCACGCTCCGGGGCGGCCTGCGCGCTCATCAATCCGCGGAGCGTGCTCAGCTGAGCGCGCGCCTCGCTCGTGGTGGCGAGGGGATCCGTCACGCACTCGAACTGCGAGGTGAGGAACTCGGCCATCACGCGGCCGCCGCCCGTCGGGCCCTGCAACCGCTGGTGGATGCCGTCGACGACGACGAGGGGAACGAGGGTGTCCTCGTCGAGGAGCACGAACTCCTCTTCGATGCCGAAGCGTGCCACCCGGGTCGCCTAGTGGTTCCGCAGCATCGAGATGAGTTCCGCCTTGCGCTTGCCGCTGTACCCGGTGATGCCGAGTTCCTTGGCGCGCTTGCGCAGCTCGTCGACGGTCCAGTCGTCGTAGTCGCCGCTCTTCCCGCCGCGCGCGCCGACCTTCTTCCGTCCGTCGCGGGCCGCGGCGTTCGAGATGCGCGCGGCCTTCTCCTTCGAGGCTCCGTCGTCGCGGAGCTCCTCGTAGAGCTCGGGGTCCTTCAGTGAGTTGTTACGCCCTCCGGGCATGATCCCTCCTCATGGCATCGTCGAGGTGTCCTCGTCAACCCCCTCTGCTTCGGGCCGTTCCGATCGCTACCTTGACAGTCACAGCAATCGGGGCGCCCGCCTCGGAGAGAAGGGAAGAACGATGAACATCCTCCTCATCATCGTCATCGTCATCGCCGTGATCCTCGCGATCACCGGAGGACTCGTGCAGTCGCTGCAGTTCCTCCTGTGGGTGGGTCTGGTGCTCCTCGCGATCGCCGTCATCGCGTGGCTGATCCGATCGATCAGCGGCAGCCGACGCAGCTAGAGCCGAAAGAGAAGGCCCGCCCGAGTGGCGGGCCTTCTCCATGTCCGGCGCAGCTGCACGAAGAGCGCAGCCCGGCGGGATCAGTGGTCGAACGCATCCTTCACGTTGCGGCCGGCGTCCTTGACGTTCTCGCCCGCCTGCTTGACGGATGCGTCGGTCTGGTCCGCGTGGCCCTCGGCCTCGAGACGGTCGTTGTCGGTGGCCTTGCCCACGCCCTCCTTGACCTTTCCGGCCAGCTTCTCGGCGTTGTTCTTGATGTCGTCGGTGCCGCTCATGGCATCTCCCTTCATCTGTGGGTCGGTGAAATGCCACCCTCGCACCCGCCGTTCGGAAGCGGCGATGGGATTGACAATGCGCGTCACCCGTGACAACCGCGCCGGCCGTCAGCGCGGATCGTGCCGGGCTAGTGCGTCGGCCAGGGCATCGCGCACGGTGACCACCGCGGCGCTGTCGCGCGACGATGAACGGGTCGCGGCGAAGATCTCGCGCACGGGCGACCCCGGCAGGTCGAGCAGTCGCACGCTCGACCGCCCCGCCGTCCACACCAGATCGGGAAGCATCGCGACCGCGTGGCCGGCCGCCACGAGTCGCGCGTGCGAGACGAGGTCCGTGGCCTCGAAGCGCACGTCGGGCTCGAACCCGGCGGCGCGGCACTGCTGCACGGCCCACCGCCGCACGGCCGCCCCCTGCGGCTCGAGCACCCAGGCCCGGTCGTGCAGGTCGGCGAGTCCGCCGGCGCGATCGTCGCGCGGCACTGCGAGCCGGATCGGGTCGCGGCCGAGCAGCGTGCGGTCGACCCCCTCGCTGATCTCGCGCGAGTGCCCCGGGTACTGCTCGGCGACGACCAGGTCGAAGGCGCGGGCCTGCAGCTCGAACAGCGCGATCTCGGGCGGCAGTTCGACCATCTCGAGTCGCAGCCCCGGCATCCGCTCGTCGAGCAGGGTGAGCGCGACCGGCACCAGGGCCTCGGCGGCGGTCGGCATGACGGCGATGCGCACCCGGCTGGGGGCGTGCTGCGACGACGACAGCTCGGCGCGTGCCGACTCGTCGAGCTCGAGCGCGCGGGCGGCGTGATCGGCGAGCAGGCGCCCCTGGGCGGTGAGGCGCACCCGGCGCCCATCGGGTTCGAGCAGGGCGACGCCCGCCTCGCGTTCGAGTTGTGCGAGCTGCTGCGACACGGTCGAGGGGCTGAAGGAGAGGGCCGCGGCGACGTCGGCGATCGTGCCGCGCAGGCGCAGTTCGTGCAGGAGCCGCAGGCGGCGCAGTTCGAACATCCCAACCCTTCCTCAATCGTCGATGCAACCGAACGGTATACATCGTAAACGTTCGCTTTTCATGACGGATGCGGGAGCGCACACTGAGACTCGACGCACGCGCGCGAGCGCGCCCGAACTGCAGAGGATCCCGATGACGCAGACCACTCCCGCCCCGAGCGCTCCCCGCGCCGCGGCCGTTCCCACCGGGCACGACGAGCTCGCCGCCCTCGCCGACGACGCCGTCGCGCTCGTGCAGCGCTGGCTCGTCGAGAGCCGCGAGGTTCCCGCCGACACCGCCGCCAAGCGCCTCGCCGGCGTGCTGAGCGACCCCCACGGGCTCGACTTCACGGTCGGCTTCGTCGACGGCGTCGTGCGCCCCGAAGACCTGAAGGTCGCAGCGGCGAACCTCCGCGACCTCGTGCCGCTGACGCCCGCGTTCCTCCCCGGCGCCCTGCGCGGCCTCATCAAGCTGGGCGGCGCCCTCG
This sequence comes from uncultured Microbacterium sp., assembly GCF_963528945.1. GTDB lineage: Bacteria > Actinomycetota > Actinomycetes > Actinomycetales > Microbacteriaceae > Microbacterium. The sequence goes on along the minus strand of NZ_CAURWX010000003.1, from coordinate 11,019 downwards.
CCCCCGCGTTCCCCGGCATCGTCGTGCCGATCAGCCGTCGCGTACTGCGCGGCATGGTGCGCCACCTCATCGTCGACGCGACCGACGCCAAGCTCGGTAAGGCCATCGCGCGCATCAAGGCCACCGACGGCGTGCACCTCAACGTGAACCTGCTCGGCGAGGCCATCCTCGGCGAGGAGGAGGCCGCCCGCCGGCTCGCCGGCACCCGCCGTCTGCTCGAGCGCGACGACGTCGACTACGTCTCGATCAAGGTCTCGTCGACCGTGGCGCCGCACAGCCCGTGGGCCTTCGACGACGCCGTCGCGCACGCGGTCGACGCCCTCGCCCCGCTGTACGCGATCGCCGTGAAGCGCGGCAAGTTCATCAACCTCGACATGGAGGAGTACAAGGACCTCGATCTCACCATCGCGGTCTTCACGACCATCCTGGAGCGTCCCGAGTTCCGCGGACTCGAGGCGGGCATCGTGCTGCAGGCCTACCTGCCGGATGCCCTCGGCGCCATGATCCGCCTGCAGGAGTGGGCGGCGGCCCGCATGGCCGACGGCGGAGCGCCGATCAAGGTGCGCGTCGTGAAGGGCGCGAACCTCCCCATGGAGCGCGTCGACGCCGAGTCGCACGACTGGCCGCTCGCCACCTGGCACAGCAAGGAGGCGTCGGACGCCTCGTACAAGGCCGTGCTCGACTATGCGCTGCATGCCGACCGCATCGGCAACGTGCGCATCGGCATCGCCGGCCACAACCTCTTCGACATCGCCCTCGCCTGGCTCCTCGCGCAGCAGCGCGGCGCCACCGCCGGCATCGAGTTCGAGATGCTGCTCGGCATGGCCTCCGCGCAGGCCGCGGTCGTGCGTCGCACGGTCGGTTCGCTGCTGCTCTACACCCCGGTCGTGCACCCGGCCGAGTTCGACGTCGCGATCGCCTACCTGATCCGTCGCCTCGAAGAGGGAGCATCGACCGACAACTTCATGTCGGCCGTGTTCGACCTCGACACGCACCCCGAGCTGTTCGCCCGCGAGCGCGACCGCTTCCGCGCGTCGATCGCATCCATGCCGACCGAGGTCCCCGGGCCCAACCGCACGCAGGACCGCACGCAGGCGCCCGCCCCGGCTCCCCGCGACGGCTTCGAGAACACCCCCGACACCGACCCGAGCCTCGCTGCGAACCGCGCGTGGGGCGACGGCATCCGCTCGCGCATGCAGGCGTCGGCCCTGGGTGCCGAGACGGTGCGCACGCACACCCTCTCGGATGCCGCGGCCCTCGACGCCGTGATCGACGAGGCCGTGGCCGCGGGCGAGGCCTGGCGCGCGCTGGGCGCGGCGGGTCGCGCCGAGATCCTGCACCGCGCGGGCGACGTGCTCGAGGCGCGCCGCGCCGACCTGCTCGAGGTCATGGGCTCGGAGGCCGGAAAGGTGCTCGAGCAGGGCGACCCCGAGGTCTCAGAGGCGATCGACTTCGCGCACTACTACGCGGAGAGCGCGAAGCGCGCCGAGCAGATCCCCGGCGCGGAGCACCGCCCGGTGGGGCTGACCGTGGTCACCCCGCCGTGGAACTTCCCCGTCGCGATCCCCGCGGGCTCGACGCTCGCCGCCCTCGCCGCCGGGTCGCCGGTGGTCATCAAGCCCGCCGCGCAGGCCGCGCGCTCGGGTGCCGTGATGGTCGAGGCACTGTGGGAGGCGGGTGTGCCCCGCGAGGTGCTGCAGTACGTGCAGCTCGAGGAGCGTCAGCTCGGCACGCAGCTCATCAGCCACCCGGCCGTCGAGCGCGTGATCCTCACCGGCGGGTACGAGACGGCCGAGCTGTTCCGCGGGTTCCGCAACGACCTGCCGCTGCTCGCCGAGACGAGCGGCAAGAACGCCATCATCGTCACCCCGAGCGCCGACCTCGACCTCGCCGCGAAGGACGTCGCCTACTCGGCGTTCGGCCACGCGGGCCAGAAGTGCTCGGCGGCGTCGCTCGTGATCCTCGTCGGAACGGTCGCCGAGAGCGAGCGGTTCCGCCGCCAGCTCGTCGACGCGGTCGGCTCGTACAAGGTCGGTGAGCCGTGGGACGGCTCCAGCCGCATCGGGCCGCTCATCGGACCGGCCGAGGGCAAGCTGCTCCACGCCCTCACGACCCTCGAGTCGGGCGAGAGCTGGGTGCTGAAGCCCGAGAAGCTCGACGACGCCGGACAGTACTGGCGCCCCGGCATCCGCGACGGCGTCGCCGCCGGCAGCCCGTTCCACCTCACGGAGTACTTCGGTCCGGTGCTGGGCATCATGACCGCGAAGACGCTCGACGAGGCCACCGCCCTCGTCAACGCGATCGACTACGGCCTCACCTCGGGGCTGCACTCCCTCGACGAGGACGAGGTCGCGCAGTGGCTCGCCAACGTGCAGGCCGGAAACCTCTACGTCAACCGCGGCACCACCGGCGCGATCGTGCAGCGTCAGCCGTTCGGCGGATGGAAGAAGGCGGCCGTCGGCGCGGGCACGAAGGCCGGCGGCCCGAGCTACCTCATCGGACTCTCGCACTGGGTCGACGCCCCCGTGACGGCGGATGCTCCCGCCGACGCGCTGTCGAAGGCCGCGCTGCGAGCCGCGGGAGACGTCTCCGACGACGAGCGCGCCTGGCTGTCCGGCGCCCTGTCGACCGATGTCGCCGCGTGGAAGGCCGAGTTCGGGGCGGTCGTCGACGCGACGGGCCTCGAGACCGAGCAGAACGCGCTGCGCTACCAGGCGGTCCCGGTCACGGTCCGCATCGAAGACGCCTCGCCGTTGCACGCGGTCCGGGTGCTCGCCGCCGGTCTGCGCACGGGCGCGTCGATCACCGTGAGCACCGCGCGCGAGCTGCCGGCATCCGTCACCTCGTGGCTGCGCGCCGCGGGCGTCACGGTCGCCGTCGAGAACGACACGGTCTGGACGGCTCGTGCCGCCCGCCTCGCGCAGACCGGCGGACGCATCCGCCTCGTCGGCGGCGACCTCGCCGACACCGCCGCCCGCACGGGGGGCTCGCCGGCCGTCGCCGTGTACGGCAACCCGGTGCTCAGCGCCGGACGCATCGAGATGCTGACCTTCCTGCGCGAGCAGGCCGTGTCGATCTCGGCGCACCGGTTCGGCACCCCGCGTCGCTACGAGGTCCCCACGCTGACCGCCTAGCATCCGGCATCCGAAGGCCCGCCCCGTCACGCACGGGGCGGGCCTTCGCGCGTCCCCGCGGGTATAGGCTCTCGGGGTGATGTTCTCGAGGAGCGCCCGGGTGGCGCGGGTAGGAGCCGCAGGCGCGCACCGCGCCGCCGGCAGAGGCTGACGATCGGCCGGAGGCGGATGCCGTCTCCGGAGTTCCGTCGAACCCGGGTCCGTGCGACCCGTCCCCTCCACCCCACCTCGCTTCGTCGCTCCCGTCGGGAGCGCGAGCACTCGAACGAAAGCATCCGACATCATGCGTCCCCTCGACGAGCGCGCCATCCGCGCCTCCTTCCGCAACGCCTCCCGCAAAGAGGTCTCCGACCTGAACCTGCCCGCCGGCTTCGCCGACATCGACCTCGACCGCCTCGATTACCTCGGCTGGGTCGACCCCAAGGCCCCCCGCCGGGCGTACGTCGTCGCCGAGATCGACGGCGCGCCGGTCGGCGTGCTGCTGCAGCGGGCCGAGCAGCGCGTGGTCGCCCGCGCCCAGTGCTCGTGGTGCGAAGACGTCACGCTCCGCAACGACGTGCAGCTGTTCGTCGCCCGCAAGACCGGCCCGGCCGGCCGCAAGGGCGACACCGTCGGCACCCTCGTGTGCGCGAACTTCGGATGCTCGGACAACGTGCGTCGGTTGCCCCCGCTGGCCTATGAGGGCTTCGACCGCGAACTCGCCCGCGACCTGCGCATCGAGCGTCTCCGCGAGCACGTGCGCGGCTTCTTCGCCGGCCTCGACGCCTGACGGTCTGCCCGCCCGGTCGCCCTCCCTCGAGGCCCGCTCACTCCCGGTGAGGGGTCAAGACACGCCGCATCCCGCCCGCCCGACACGGCGTGTCTTGACCCCTCACGGCCAGGTGGGAGCGGGGACGAGGGGAGCGGGAGGGGAGGGAGTGCGGGTCAGCGCGAGGTCACGCGGCGCACATGCGCCATGGCCGGCGCCTCGAGCGTGCCCGACAGCCACTCGAACTCGGCGAAACTGCGGGTGCCCGGCCACTCGGCGGGCAGCATCGACGGCGGCAGGCCGGGGTCGCGGTACGGCAGGGTGCGCCAGCGGTCGATCAGGTGCACGTAGGCGGCGAACGGCTCGGCGGGCAGCGAGGTCAGCGACTCCTGGAACCGGCGGTGCTCGTCGGCCAGGCCATCGAGATCCCACCACGCGGCCGCCGCCTCGGCCGGCGTGCGGTCGGTGACCGGCATTCCCGCCGGGAACAGCGTGACCCACGCCCGGGCGCCGACCTCGTCGACGATCTGCGGCACCTCGTCCTGCAGATGGCCGGGGCAGATCCACAGCGCCGACGACACGGCCCCGGCCCCGATCCACTGCAGGCGGCGGCGCAACTGATGCCGCACGGCCCGCTCGGTCTCGGGGATCGAGAACGACACGAGGCACCAGGTGTCGGCGTCCGCCATCTGCCGCATGGCGAAGATGCGCCGGTCGCCGCGCTGCAACATCGCCAGCGCGGCCGGGTTCAGACGGTAGCCCACGGCGTCACGGCGCTCGGGCAGCAGTAGGTCCTTCTGCTTGAGTCGGGCGATGCCCGTGCGGGCGAGCGCCGGCGCGATGTCGAGGTCGCCTGCGAGGGTCACCAGGTCGGCAGCCGAGATCCATCCACCCAGCGGGCGCAGGAACAGCCCGACGACCGTGCGCAGCAGCGAGGCGGTGCTGCCGGGCCGGGCGTCGATGTCGTCTACGACGGATGCCGCGTCCTCCACGACCGCCACCGGGGCCGTCATGCGCGCAGCGCGTCGCGCACCGCGAGCACGCCGATGACCGTCTCGACGTGCGACGTGCTCAACGGAGACAACCCCAGGCGGATGCCGTCGGGGAACCGGAAGTCGGGGATGACGCCGTCGGCCCACAGTCGCCGGGTGACGTCGCGGAAGTCGGGGTGGCCGATCGTGACGTGCCCTCCGCGCAGTTCGGCGTCGCGGGGGCTGAGCAGACGCACGCCGAGCGGAGCGAGCTCGACGTCGTACGCCCGCACGGCGAGGTCGGTGAGCGAGACCGACTTCTGGCGCACGGCGTCGATCGTCGACTGCTCGATGAGGTCGAGCATCCCCTGCATCGCCAGCATCGAGGTCACCGGAGGGGTGCCGCTGAGCAGCTGGCGGATGTCGCCCGCCGGCACGTACTCCGGTCCCATGGCGAAGATGTCGGCGGCGCTCCACCACCCCTGGATCGGCTGACGAAGCACGCCGTGGTGGCGGCGGTTCAGGTACGCGAAGGCCGGGGAACCGGGCCCGCCGTTGAGGTACTTGTAGGTGCAGCCGACCGCCATGTCGACGCCCCAGTCGTCGAGCTGCATCGGCACGACGCCGGCCGAGTGGCAGAGGTCCCACATCACCAGCGCGCCGACGGCATGCGCGGCCTCGGTGATGGCGCGCATGTCGGCGAGGGCGCCGGAGCGGTAGTCGATGTGACTGAGCGAGACGAGTGCGGTGCGCTCCGAGACGACGGCGGCGACGTCGGCGACCTGCACGCCGTGCACCGGGTCTGGCTCGATCCAGCGCACCGTCAGGCCCGCTTCGGCCGCGACGCCCTCGGTGAGGAACCGGTCGGTGGGGAAGTTGCCCTGTTCCATCACGAGCTCGGTGCGCGTCGGGTCGGCCGCCGCGGCGGCGCGCATCAGCTTGTAGATGAGCACGCTCGTCGAGTCGGCGACGACGGTCTGTCCCGCCGCGGCGCCGAGGGCCACGCGGCCGATCCGGTCGCCGAGCTCCATCGGCAGCGCCATCCACTGCTCGTCCCACGAGCGGATGAGGCGGGTGCCCCAGTCGTCGCGCACGAAGGCTGCGAGTTTCTCGGGCATGTCGCGCAGCGGGCGGCCGAGCGAGTTGCCGTCGAGGTAGGCGCGCACGCCCGGCGCCTCGACGAAGGCGTCGAGGTGGGCGCGCAGCGGGTCGGCGGCGTCGAGCGCACGGGCCTCGTCGAGGAGCGCGGTGGCGGAGTCCTCGGTCGGGACGGCGGCGAGGTCGGTCATGTCACACCTTCAGATCGTCGGGGGAGAGGAGCCGGGCGGCCAGCGGGTCGGCATCGGCGGGGGCTGTGCCCGGCAGCAGGAGCAGTCGCGCGTCGGATGCTCGGGCGTCGCCGGGGGCGAGGGCGCGCAGCAGCGCCGCGCCCGTGACCCCCGCCTCCCGCAGCGCGCCGATCTCGGCGGGGTTCAGGCCCGCCGGGGTGGGGCCGTTGCCCATGTCGGTGCCGTAGCGCACGGTGCCGCCGGCGGCGTGGAAGCGGCGCACGTTGTCGATCACGACGTCGCGGGTCGGCCGGTCGTGGATCGCGAGGGTCGAGATCCACGCCACGGATGCCGCCTGGCGGACGACCTCGGCATCGTCGAGGCGCTCGGTGAACGGGGCGTGCGCGAGGCTCGCGACGCCGAGACCGGCGAGGCGCTGCGCTTCACCGGGCCCCTCGGCGTGGGCGACGACGGGCAGCCCGCGGGCGGCCGCGAGATCGACGATCGCGCGGATGAGCGCATCGCCGAACACCGGCCCGGCAACGGTGTTGCTCGCGACCTTGATTGTGTGCGCTCCGGCATCCGCCATCTCGTCGACCGCGGCGGCCGCCTGCGCGGCATCGATCACCTCGCGCACCGACCCGTCCGGCGCCCATTCGCGGTCGGAGGGGTAGCCGCCGGGCGCGGTGAGGAAGGCGCCGGCGTACTCGATCGTCGGACCGTCGTCGGCGACCTGCAGCACCACCTCAGGACCGACGGCGCTCGGCCCGGGGGTCGCGACCGCCGCGGCCCGGATCGGCTCGCCGGCATCGACCGCATGTCCTGAGTTGTGGCGGGCGGCGAGCCGCGCCACGACCGTCGGGTTCGCGCCGAGGTCGACGACCCGACCGAGTACCGACCGGGCGAGAGGTGCGACGTCGACGAGCTGCAGGTGCACGTGATGGTCGGTGAACCCCGCCGTGATCAGGCCGTCCAGCCGCGGGAGGCTGTCGTCGGGCACGGCGTCGCGCACGCGCATCCGCCCGTCGACGATCTCGACGACGCCGTCGCGCCATTCCTCGCCGTCGAAGAAGGTCGCCGCCCGCATCAGGCGCCGATCTCGGTGCGGACCGTGTAGAGCTCGGGGAAGAACGTCAGGTCGAGTGCGCGCTGCAGGAAGCCGACGCCGCTCGATCCGCCCGTGCCGACCTTCATGCCGATCGTGCGCGAGACGGTCTTGAGGTGCCGGAACCGCCAGAACTGGAAATTGTCCTCCAGGTCGACCAGGTCTTCGCACGCCTCGTACAGGTCCCAGTACCGGCTCGGGTCCTGGTAGATCTCGCGGATCGCGGGCACGAGCTCCGGCGTCTCGCGGTAGGGCAGCCGCACATCGCGGTCGAGGATCTCGGCGGGCACGGGCAGGCCGCGGCGGGCGGCGAAGCGCAGGAACTCGTCGTAGAGGGTGGGCTTGTGCCACTCGGCGGTCAGCAGCGCGTGGTTCGCGGGGTGGTCGCGGAAGACGCCGAGCATCTTCTCGTTCTTGTTGCCGAGGGCGAACTCGACCGCGCGGTACTGCACCGACTGGAATCCCGAGGAGTTGCCCAGCGCGCCGCGGAACTGCGCGTACTCGGTGGGGGTGAGGGTGGCGAGCACCGCCCACTGCTGCGTCATGACGTCTTGGATGCGCTTGACGCGCGCGATGCGCTTGAGCGCCTCGCGCAGGTCGTCGTTGGCGAGCAGGTCGCGGGCCGACGACAGTTCGTGCAACAGCTGCTTGAGCCACAGCTCGGTGGTCTGGTGCTGGATGATGAACAGCATCTCGTCGTGGTGCTCGGGAGAGCTCACCGGTCGCTGCGCGGTGAGCAGCTGGTCGAGCGCGAGGTAGGAGCCGTAGGTCATGCGGCCTTCGAGGTCGGTGACGATGCCGCCCTCGAGTGCGCGCTCATTGCGGGTCGCCGTCGCGGCATCCGCCATCGGGGTCGCGGACGTCGGGCTGCTGTCACTGGTCATGCCCCGAACATATAACGAACGTGCCGGTCGTCACAATGCTGAAACGTCCGCCGGGCGCGGGCCGTGTCCAGCCGCGGGCCGCTAGCGTCGAAGCATGGGCGACAGCATCGAACAGCGCACCTTCACGCGCCAGGACCGCACCCGCTTCCGGGCGAAGACCGAGGTGTGTCTCGACGCGTTGGGCGAGATGCTCGCCGACGGACGGTTCGAGGGCACCGACCCGCAGTTGGGGCTCGAGATCGAGCTGAACCTCGTCGACCCGTCGGGTGACCCGGCGATGGCGAACGAGTCGGCGCTCGAGGCGATCGCCAGCCCCGCCTTCCAGACCGAGCTCGGTCGCTTCAACATCGAGGTGAACGTCGCCCCGCGTCCGATCGGCGGCGGACGGATGCCCGAGCTGGAGACGTCATTGCGCGCCGCCATGAATGCGGCCGACGAGCGGGTGCGGGCGGCGACCGGCAATTCGATCGCGATGATCGGGATGCTGCCGACGCTCGACGAGCACCACTTCACCGAGCGCTGGATCTCGGCCGACCCGCGGTACGGCCTACTCGGACAGCAGGTGCTCGCGGCGCGCGGAGAGGACATCGAGTTGAAGCTCGAGGGTTCCCTGCTGCCCGACGGCGGTCGGGAGCACCTCGACATCGTCACCGACACGATCCTCCCCGAGGCGGCGTGCACGTCGGTGCAGTTGCACCTGCAGGTCGAGCCCGATGCGTTCGCCTCGTACTGGAACGCCGCGCAGGCGATCGCGGGCGTGCAGGTCGCGCTCGCCGCCAACTCCCCCTTCTTCGCCGGCCGGGCGCTCTGGCACGAGACGCGCATCCCGATGTTCGAGCAGGCGACCGACACGCGTTCGCAGGAACTGAAGAACCAGGGCGTGCGGCCGCGCGTGTGGTTCGGGGAGCGCTGGGTGACCTCGATCTTCGACCTGTTCGAGGAGAACTCCCGCTACTTCCCCGCGCTGCTCCCCGCGGTGACCGACGAAGACCCCTTCGCCGAGCTCGCCGAGGGGCGTGCGCCGTCGCTGGCCGAGCTGCGCATGCACAACGGAACCGTGTACCGGTGGAACCGGCCGATCTACGACACGGTCGACGGCACCGCGCACCTCCGGGTCGAGAACCGGGTGCTGCCGGCGGGACCCAGCGTGGTCGACGTGCTCGCCGACACGGCCTTCTACTACGGCCTGGTGCACACGCTCGCCGAGGCCGACCGGCCGCTGTGGACGCAGATGAGCTTCGACGCCGCAGCCGAGAACCTGCACGCGGGTGCCCGCGACGGCATCGACGGCCGACTGTACTGGCCGGAGGTCGGCTGGGTGAGCCCGCGTGAGCTGGTGCTGCGCCGGCTGCTGCCGATGGCCGCCGAAGGACTCGATGCCTACGGCGTCGACCCCGCCGCGCGCGACCGCTACCTCGGCATCATCGAGCAGCGCTGCGCGACGGGTCGCAACGGTGCGGTGTGGCAGCGCGAGAACGTGTTCGCTCGCGAGCGTGCCGGCGAGTCGCGGTCGCAGGCGCTGCACGGCATGCTGCAGGACTACCTGGTGCGGGCCGAAGACGGCAGCCCCGTGCACAGCTGGGACTGAGCCGCGCGCTCCGCCCGTTCAGCGGGTGTGCGTGCGCAGGAACTCGAGCGTCCGACGCAGGGCTTCGCGCGCGTCGGGGAGGTCGAGGTGGAACTGGTACTCGTGGGGGAGTGCCGGTTCGTGGTCGTCCGGCCAGAACAGCGTGGTCGTGTCGACCCCGAGTTCCGCGAGGCGCGCGGCGAGGGGACGGGACTGCACGCGGGTGAGCCCGTCGCCGTTGCCTCCGGAGAGGAAGGTCGGGGGGAAGTCGGCCGTCACCCGGTCGATCGTCGACATCGTCGCGCCGCTGTCGTCGTCGGCCCAGTCCCTCGTGCCGGAGTACGCCCACATCGCCGAGCGGAATCCCCAGCCGATGATCCCCCGCACATGCGAGAGGGCGGCGAGATCGTAGACACCGCAGTTCAGCACGACCCCGACGAGCTGGTCGACATGCAGGGGAGGCGTGATGCCCATCTCCTGCGCGTACGCGGGGTGCGTGATCAACGCGGCGAGCTGGCTCGCGAGCTGCGCCCCCGCCGAGTCGCCGGCGAGCACGATCCGGCGGCGGTCGACCCCGAACTCCTCGGCGCGGTCGTCGATCACGCGCAGTGCCTCGACGAGTTGGTGCACGGCGAGCGGGTATGCGCCCTCGGGTCCCCGCGTGTAGTTGAGACCGATCGCGGCGAAACCTTCGGAGGCGAGGATGCGCAGGTAGGGGGCGACGTCCTCCTTCGAACCGGAGATCCAGGCGCCGCCATGGATCCAGACGACGGTGGGGAGGGGGCCGGTGGCGGATGCCGGGGCGAACACGTCGAGAGTCGTCGAGCGCCCCCGCCTTCCATAGGGGACCCCGCGGCGCTCGTGAAGACGTATGGAGGGAACGTGCCGCGCCATCTCGTCGATCGTCGCGCGTGCGTCGCGCGTGAAGACGGCGCGGATGATCATGGCGGCCGGCCAGCTCGCGATGCGTCCGAGCAGGCGGCGGCGGGGGCGGGGTGCGGGGGCGGTCATGCGGTCTCCTCTTCCGGCCACCAGTGTGCCAGCGACCCCTGCGGTGGCACGCGACACGCCCGGGCGACGGGCGTGATTTGCCGGACCCCGGGATCCCGCGTAAGTTATTACCTGTTCGCCCCAAACGGTTGAGCGGAGGTCCTCGGACCGGCTCCCGTCAAGTAACGAACACCTCCCAAAACCACGAAGACTCGTCAGGGTCATCCGGTTGCGGGAACTGCCTTGTTCTCTCGAGCAGGTCGCGAAAACAGCGATTTGACAACGGGAACGAGATCAGTAAGATAGAGAAGTTGCCCTTCGGGCCTGGTTGTGATGACTGGGTCGGGGGAGC
>NZ_CAURWX010000002.1:0-595738 GCF_963528945.1 uncultured Microbacterium sp. | reverse complement strand
GGCGTCGGCGGACTGACCGGCTGTACGGGCGGGGCAGACGGCGGCACGGGCGCGTCGGCCGGCGACACCGGCGCACCGAACGCGGGCGGCGGCACCGGCGGGCCGACGGGCGACACCGGCATACCGAACGCGGGCGGCGGCACGGGCGCGTTGGCCGGCGGCACCGGCACTCCGAAGGCGGGCGGCGGCACCGGAGCACCCGCGGGGAAGGGCGCGGGCGGCGGAGCATCCGTCATCGCCGACACGGACGGCGCGTGCGCGCTCCACCGGTGCGTGTGGTCGTTCGCGGCCGCAGCCGCCGTGCGAGCCGAGACCTCGCCGATCAGCGCGAGCGCATCGGCGCGTTCGAGGCCCGAGAGCAGACCGTGGATGGGGCCCGCGACCGTGAGGATCTGCGCACCGCTCACCCGCTGCGCCCGGTCGATCGGGCCCTGGTTGAGCGACACGCCCTGCAGGCGGGCCAACGGGAAGATCGCGAGCTTGCGCCACGCGACGCCCCGGCGCAGGATCAGGCCGAAGTCGGTGACCGTATAGCCGTGACGCTTCCACGACAGCGGACGACGCCACCCCGCGCGCCGCGGCATGGTGCGGTACGGATCGCCGGCGACCGGGCCGAGGATGCCGTGCTCCCACACGAGCGGGATGTCGGCGGCGGGCACATCCGGCAGGATCAGGCCGAGCACCCGCTCGACGTCGGCACGCTTGCCGACGGGCAGCACGATGTTGAACTGCTGCGCGTTGCCGGACGACTGCTGCGCGGCGCTCTTGCCGCTCATGCGGTTGATCTTGATCGACCACCAGCCGAAGGGACGCCACAGCAGCGACTGCGTGATCTCGACGGCGAAGATGCGACCGGGCGGCAGCGTCTCGGTGACCGTGGTGAGCAGACCGTAGGTGATGCGCACGCCGTCGGGCGTCGGTGCGATCGAGTAGCGCAGCGACTTCGAGATCTGCGCCCACGTGATACCGATGACGGCGACGATGAGCGGGATGCCGACGCCCAGCCCGATCCCGAGGCCGAGCACGCTGCCGAGCGGCTCGCCGTCGATGAGGGCGCCGATGAACAAGGCCCCCATCGTCACGCCGAACAGCAGCGCGAAGAACAGGAACCACACCACGCCGACGATGAGCTGCGAGCCGATGAGGCGACCCGCCGGGATCTTGACGACGCTCTCGGGCGCGACGTCTCCCAGATCGACGCCGGCGATGAGGCCGTTCACTCCGTGGTTCATCGAATCGACCAACTGGGCGCGGGCGCCGGTGGCCGCAACGGGCGACGCCGCCTGTTGGCGCGCAGCGCGGAGGCCCGACGCGAGACGCAGGATGTCGGCGCGCACGGTCTCGGCCTTCGACGTGGCCAGGTACTCCAACTCGACGTTCGCATCGGTGCCGGCCCCGACCACTTCGAGCTTCGCCAGCCCGATGATCCGCGCGGGGAACGGGCGCGTGAGGTTGACGCCCTGCACGCGGTCGAGCGGTGCCCGGCGGTGCGAGCGGAAGACGATGCCCTTGCGCACCTCGACGTGGTCGCCCGTGATGCGGAACTGCTGGAAACGCCACACGAACCAGAAGATCGCGATGAGCACGACGAGGATGCCGAGCACCACGAGCAGCGCCACGAGGATGAGGTTGTTCTCGAGCACCCAGTCGACCGGGTCGCCCGACGAGTACTCGTTGTAGTGCGCCTCGCTCGGTGTGAAGAGGTTCACGAACCAGGCGATCACCCGGTCGCGCAGGTTCGCGAAGGTGATTCCGGCGACGATCAGCAGCACCAGCCCGCCCTTGAACAAGGGGGTGAGCGGGTGCATCCGATGCCATTCGCCGTCGGCGAGGTCCGATGCACGGGGGTCGACCACGCCCTGCGGCGCGGGCATCTGCGGCTCGCTCACAGGCCGGTCCGTCGGGTCTCGGCGACCTCGATCAGCGTGTCGCGCAGCGCCTCGGCGGCACCCTGGCTCAGGCCGGGGATCTGCACGCCGGTGGTCGCGGCCGCGGTCACCATCTTCAACTGCGAGATGCCGAAACCGCGGTCGACGGGGCCCTGGGTGATGTCGACGAGCTGCATGCGGCCGTAGGGCACGGCGATCATGCGCTGCCACAGGATGCCCTTGCGGAAGACGATGTCGTCGGAGCGCAGCATATAGCCGATCGCTCGCGCCTGGCGCGGCAGGATGACCATGGTGATCACGGTGATCAGCGCGAAGATGGCCGCCGGGATCCACACCCAGGTCTGGTCGAGCGCGAAGTGCAGCACGAGCGCCGCCACGACGATGACCGCGAGCAGCAGGCCGTTCTGCAGCAGCTGCGAGACGGCATAGCGGGGCGAGATCTGGTGCCAGATGCCGTCGAGCTCGAGCCGACCCTCGCCGCGCGGCGTGCGCAGCTGCGTGTAGACGCCCTCGTCGAGTGCGGGGAGGTCAGTGCCCTCCGCCGGGTTCAGGGGTGCGTTCTCGGGGCTCTGGGTCATCAGGATCCTTCGGCAGGGTGCAGAACTGTTCGGCGACGAGGGCGGCGGCCACCAGCACGAGCGCGCTCGCGATCAGGGAGACCATCGCCACCGTCGACCCTACCGGCGGATCGATCGGCCGCGCGAAGAGGAAGACCAGCAGCCCCGCGCCCACTCCGGCCAGCAGAGCGCCGAGCAGGCTCGACGCCCGGGCCAGGGTCGCGGCGCGCAGCGCGCGGAACGGATCGATGCGGATGCCGGTGCGCACGCTGCGCCGCACCGGCCAGGCCACACCCAGCACGGCGACGGCGAGGAGCACCAGCAGCACCGGCAGGAACACCGAGGGCGTGAACGTCGCGCGGCCCGAGACGGTGAGCAGATGGTCGACGAGGTAGCCGACGCCTCCCCCGACGAGCGCGAGCGCCGCGAGCACCCCCGCCGACGTGCGCCGCATCATTCGTCCCGCTCGCGCAACGCCGCGACCAGCGGGGCGATCGGGCCGGAGCCGGCGAGCGCGGCGTCGGGGTCGAGCTCGAGCCACGGCTCCAACACGAACAGCCGCTCCGCGGCTCGCGGATGCGGCAACTGCAGGGTCTCGGTGTGCGCCGTCTCGTCGCCGTAGGCGATGAGGTCGAGGTCGAGGGTGCGGTCGCCCCAGCGTTCCCGCCGTTCACGCCCGTACTCGTCTTCGATCGCGTGCAGCATGCCCAACAGGATGTCGGGTGCGAGACGCGTGGTCACGAGGGCGACCGCGTTGATGTAGCCGGGGGCGTCGGGATCAGGCCCGTCGAGGCGCAGCGCGACCGTCTCGTGGAGACTCGACAGACGCAGGTCGTCGACGAGCGGCAAGCGCGCGATGCGTTCCGCGGCGCCGCGGATCGTCGCCTCGCGGTCGCCGAGGTTCGCTCCGAAGGCGATCACGGCTGTCGCGTCGGGTCGGATCCGCCGCGCCGGAGGCATGGGCGGGGGAACGGTGAGGTTGCGGCTCATGCGCGCACCGCCTCGACGTGCGCGGCGGGGCGGCCGCGGTGCAGCGTGACCGAGACGTCGGAGAACGTGAGCGGGATCGGTGCGTGCGGCTTGTGCACGGTGACCTGCACGAGCTGTACCCGCTGGTCCTCGAGCGCGGCGTCGGCGATGCGGGCGGCGAGCGTCTCGATGAGGTTCACCGGCTCTCCGCCGACGACCGCCGCGACCTTCTCGGCGAGCTCGCCGTAGTGCACCGTGTCGGCGACGTCATCGGATGCCGCGGCCTCGGCGAGCGAGAGATACAGGCGGAGATCGATCCTGAACTCCTGGCCGTTCTCGCGCTCGTGGTCGTAGACGCCGTGGCGTCCGAAGACGGTGAGGCCCGTGAGGTTGATCTCGTCGAGGGGATGCACCCCACCAGCGTACGCGGAGGCGCGGCGGCGTCCGAGGCTCAGCGGCCGTCCCACGCGCGGGCGATCGCGATCGCGTCGCGGGTCGAGCGCACGTCGTGCACGCGCACGGCCCAGACTCCCGCGCGGACGGCGAGCGCGCTCGTCACGGCCGTCGCGAGGTCGCGCCGCGACTCGGTGGCGTCGGCATCCGCCGTCTGCGCGAGCGTCTCGGCCAGGAACCGCTTGCGCGACGTGCCGATGAGCACCCGAGGGCCCAGCGCGACGATCTCGTCGAGCCCGCGCAGCACGTCCCAGTTCTGGGCTCCGGCCTTCGCGAACCCGATCCCCGGATCGAGGATGAGGCGTGACGGAGCGATCCCCGCGGCCGCGGCCTCGCCCATCCGCTCCTGCAGCTCGCCCGCGACCTCCCGTGCGACGCGACGGTACTCGGCGCGGGCGTACATGTCGGCCGAGAAGCCGCGCCAGTGCCCGATCGCGTAGTCGGCACCCGACTCGGCGACCGCCGCACGCATCTCGGGATCGGCGAGGCCGCCCGAGACGTCGTTGACCACTCGGGCGCCGGCGCGCACGGCCGCGGACGCCGTGGACGCGTGCAGAGTGTCGATGCTGACCGGGATTCCCTCGGCGGCGAGCCGTTCGATCACCGGCAGCACGCGCCGCTGCTCGACGGTCGGATCGACGCGTTCGGCACCCGGTCGCGTCGACTCCCCGCCGACGTCGACCATGTCGGCGCCGTGCGCCCGCAGCAGGCGCGCCCGGGCGATCGCGTCATCGACGTCGAGGTAGCGTCCGCCGTCGCTGAACGAGTCGGGGGTGACGTTGAGGATGCCCCAGATGGCCGTCACGGGGTCGCCGCCGACGGCGAGGCGATGAGGGCGATCAGCTCGCCGCGCGCCGCGGGCTCGGCATACTCGCCGCGGGCCGCGATGGTGAGAGTGGATGCCTCGGGCTGCCGACCGCCGCGCAGGGTGACGCAGCCGTGGCTCGCGTCGAGCACCACCAGGACGCCCCGGGCGTCGAGGTTGTCGGCGATGGCGTCGGCGATCTGCTCGCCCAGCCGCTCCTGCACCTGCGGGCGGGACGCGAGGATCTCGACGACGCGCACCAGCGCCCCCAGCCCCACCACGTGCTCCCCGGGGAGATAGGCGAGGTGGGCGCGGCCGGCGAAGGGCAGCAGGTGGTGCTCGCACACCGAGCGGAAACGGATGTCGCGCAGCAGCACCGCACCCGACGGAAGCGTGTCGGGCGCCGGGCCGCGGCTCACGCTGATGGTGCGCGCGAGCGGTGCCGCGGCATCCTCCCCCACGCCCGAGAAGAACTCGGCGTACAGGTCGGCCATCCGCGCGGGAGTCTGCGTGAGCCCCGGACGATCAGGATCCTCGCCGATCGCATCGAGGAGCTCGCGCGTGAGCCGTTCGATGCGCGCCTTGTCGACGCCCACGGTCAGGCCGTCGCGGGGCGCGGCCGGGTCGCTCCCTGCGACTCCTGCTGCGGACGGGCCGTCGCGGCCGGGTCCTCGACCGAGGCGGCCACCGGAACGACCTTCTTGGGCACCTCGATGGGCGGCACGTCCGACACCGGGCGGTCCTCGCTCGACAGCCAGAGCGGACGCTCGGGCAGCTTGCGCACCTCGCGGAAGATGTCGGCGATCTGGTTGTGGTCGAGCGTCTCCTCTTCGAGGAGCGCGAGGGCGAGACGGTCGAGGATGTCGCGGTTCGCCGTGATGACCTGGTACGCCTCGTCGTGCGCCTGCTCGATCAGCGCGCGCACCTCGGCGTCGACGCGCTCGGCGACCTTCTCGGAGTACTCGCGGCCTCGGCCCATGTCGCGGGCGACGAACATGTCGCCCCCTTCGGAGCCGAGCTTGACCGGACCGACCTCGGTCGTCATGCCGTACTCGATGACCATCTTGCGGGCGATCGACGTCGCCTTCTCGATGTCGTTCGACGCACCGGTGGTCGGGTCGTGGAAGATGATCTCCTCAGCGACGCGGCCGCCCATCGCGTAGGCGAGCTGGTCCTGCAGCTCGTTGCGGGTGACGGAGTACTTGTCGTCCAGCGGCAGCACCATCGTGTACCCCAGCGCCTTGCCGCGCGGCAGGATGGTGATCTTGGTCACCGGGTCGGTGTAGTTCATGGCCGCCGCGGCGAGTGCGTGACCGCCCTCGTGGTAGGCGGTGATGAGCTTCTCGCGGTCCTTCATGACGCGCGTGCGACGCTGCGGGCCGGCGATGACGCGGTCGATGGCCTCGTCGAGGGCGCGGTTGTCGATCAGCTGCGCGTTCGACCGGGCGGTGAGCAGTGCGGCCTCGTTCAGCACGTTCGCCAGGTCTGCACCGGTGAACCCGGGGGTTTTGCGGGCGACGACCTCGAGGTCGACGCTCTGCGCGAGCGGCTTGCCCTTGGCGTGCACCTCCAGGATCTTCTGACGGCCCTTGAGGTCGGGGGCATCCACACCGATCTGGCGGTCGAAACGGCCGGGGCGCAGGAGCGCGGGGTCGAGGATGTCGGGGCGGTTCGTCGCCGCGATCACGATGACGTTCGCGTTCGGGTCGAAGCCGTCCATCTCGACGAGCATCTGGTTGAGCGTCTGCTCGCGCTCGTCGTTGCCGCCGCCCATACCGGCGCCGCGGTGGCGCCCGACGGCGTCGATCTCGTCGATGAAGATGATGGCGGGCGCGTTCTCCTTGGCCTGGTTGAAGAGGTCGCGCACGCGGGATGCGCCCACGCCGACGAACATCTCGACGAAGTCCGAGCCGGAGATCGAGTAGAACGGGGCGCCGGCCTCGCCGGCCACGGCACGGGCGAGGAGCGTCTTACCGGTGCCGGGAGGGCCGTACAGCAGCACGCCCTTCGGGATGCGGGCGCCGATGGCCTGGAACTTCGCCGGATCCTGGAGGAACTCCTTGATCTCGTGCAGCTCTTCGATGGCCTCATCGGCACCGGCGACGTCGGCGAAGGTGACCGTCGGGGTCTCCTTGTTGACGAGCTTCGCCTTCGACTTGCCGAACTGCATGACCTTGCCGCCGCCACCCTGCATCGACGACAGCAGCCACCAGAACAGGAGGCCGAGCAGCACGAGCGGCAGAAGCAGGGAGATGAAGCCGTCGAACCACGTCGCGCGCGGCACGGCGTCGTTGAAGCCCTCCTTCGGGTCGGCGTCGTTGATCGCCGTCACGACCTCTTCGGCGCGAGCCTCCACGTAGTAGAACTGCACGCGGTCTGCGCCCTCGAACGCCTTCGACAGCGTCATGTCGACCCGCTGGTCGCCGTCGGTCGTCGTGACCTCGCTGACCGTGTCGCCGGCGAGGAGCTTGAGTCCCTCCTGCGTGGTGATCTGCTTGGGCGCTCCGAGGCCCGAGATCAGCACGAACCCGAGGATCAGCAGCAGGCCGATCAGCGGCACGTAGATCAGCGGGTTGCGGCTGAGCTTCTTCACATCCATGGTCCGTTCAGGGTATCGCGCGGGCGCTAGGGGTCCGCTGTGCGTTCACCCACGGCGTACCGGGGGCCCGAGCGCGCCGAGCGGAGCATCCGTCCGTGCGCCGGAGCGCGGGTCAGGAGTAGACGTGCGGGGCGAGGACCGCCACGTCGCGCAGGTTGCGGTAGCGCTCGTCGAAGTCGAGACCGTAGCCGACGACGAAGTCGGTCGGGATGTCGAAGCCGACGTACTTGCAGTCGATCTCGACCTTCGCCGCCTCCGGCTTGCGCAGTAGGGCGAGCACCTCGATCGACTCGGCACCGCGGGTGCCGAAGTTCTCGAGCAGCCAGCTCAGCGTCAGCCCCGAGTCGATGATGTCCTCGACGATGAGCACGTGCTTGCCGTTGAGGTCGGTGTCGAGGTCTTTGCGGATCTGCACGACACCGCTCGACTTGGTGCTCGCGCCGTAGCTCGACACCGCCATCCAGTCCATCGGTGCGTGGAACGGCAGGGCCCGCGCGAAGTCGGCCATCACCATCACGGCACCCTTGAGCACGCCGACGAGAAGGAGGTCCTTGCCGGCGTAATCCACGGCCACCTGGCGGGCCAGCTCGTCGAGCTTGTCGAGGATCTGCTCCTCGGTGACGAGGATCTCGGACAGGTCAGCCTGGATTTCCGTGGCGCGCATGGATCGATTTTAGGTGATCGCGCCACCCCCTCCCGCACAGACGGCGTCGGGCGCTACGGTGTGCGGGACACGGGCGGATGCCCCGAACGGAAGGAAGAGCATGGCTCTCGACGACATCCTCACGCAGGTCCCGATCGACGACATCGCGAAGCGCCTCGGCGTCTCGCACGACGAGGCGAAGGCCGCGGTCGAGCAGGGCGGTGCCGTGCTGCTCGGCGGCTTGAAGAAGAACGCCTCGACGAATGAGGGGTCTGCGGCGATCGAGCGGGCGTTGAAGAAGCACGAGGGAGCGAAGACCCGCGCCTCGGTCGACGACATCGATCAGGAGGACGGCGGCAAGATCGTCTCGCACATCCTCGGCGCCGACGAGAAGAAGGTGACCGAGAAGCTCACCACCTCGGAGAAGACGGCCGGGATCGACTTCGGCAAGCTGCTGCCCATCCTCGCGCCGATCATCATGAACCTCATCGCGAACCGCGCCGGCAAGGGCAACGGGTCGGGATCGACGGGCGGCCAGGGCGGCCTCGGCGACATCATCGGCGGGGTCCTCGGCGGCGGCTCCACGGGCTCCAGCGGCACGTCGGGCGGCGGCGTCACCGACCTGCTCGGAGGTCTCCTGGGCGGCCTCTTCGGCAACAAGAAGTAGCCCGCTCCCCCTCGACGGCGGTTCCCGTCGCACGAACGGCTGTTCTCGGCATCGAGAGCAGCCGTTCGCGCGACCGGAGGGCTCGGACCGGCTCAGCGGGGGCGGGCGGTGAAGATCAGGTGGGGGCCGCGGCGGGCGGCGGAGCATCCTGGCAGGTCGATCGGGCCCTGACCGGCCCAGTCGGTCACCAGCCGAGCGACCTCGAGGGTCTGCACACGGGTCAGGCTCGCGCCGAACTCGCTGTCGACCACGAGACGGATGATGCGGTGCCGCAGCGCGGCCGGGTTCGCGGCGAGCGCCGCCACGCTGACCGAGATACCCGCCTCGGCGTGCTCGACGATGTCTTCGATCGTCTCGTGGATCATCTCGTCGAACGCCTCGGCGTCTTCGCGCAGCTGCTCGGCGGTGCGCGCCAGCGCCTCGGCGACGCCCGGCCCCAGTTCGGCCTCGAGCACGGGCAGCACGCGTTCCCGCACGCGCACGCGGGCGAAGCGATCGTCGAGGTTGTGCGGGTCGTCCCAGACCGGCAGATCGGATGCCTCGCAGAAGGCGCGCGTCGTCTCCCGCCGCACCGCGAGCAGCGGCCGCACCCACACCAGGCCCGCGTCGTCCGCCCGCACGGGCGCCATGCCCTGCAGGCTGGTCGCACCCGCGCCGCGGGCGAGTCCGAGCAGCACCGTCTCGGCCTGGTCGTCGAGCGTATGCCCGAGCAGCACTGCCGCCGCATCGGCGTCGGCGGCGGCTTCCCGCAGGGCGCGATAGCGGGCATCGCGCGCCGCGGCCTCCGGGCCGCCCTCGCCCGTCACCTCGACCGTGACCACGCGGTTGTCGAGGCCGAGATCGGCGGCGGCACGAGCAGCCGCGCGCGCGACCTCCGGCGATCCGTCTTGCAGCCCGTGATCGACGACGACGGCGGTCGCGCGCACGCCCCGGCGCGGCGCCTCGAAAGCCACCGCGGCGGTGAGGGCGAGGGAATCCGCTCCCCCGGAGAGCCCGACGACGAGCGCCGACCCCTCGGGGAGATCGGCGAGCGCGGTGCGCACGGCGAGACGGACCTCGGCGATGGCGGGGGCGAGCGACGGCATCCGTCCACGCTAGGGCACCGGCCGCCGTCCCGCGCGAACCCGCCGGCGGCTCTGTTCCGCGTCGGATGGCGGGTCTAGTCTGACGCCGTGCCCGATCACCGCCCCACCACCTTCCCGACCGAGCGATTCAAGGCGTTCGTCGACGCCGTGGTGGCGATCGCGATGACGCTGCTGATCCTGCCGCTGCTCGAAGCCGTCTCCGATGCGGCCGGTGGAGGGCTTTCCACGGCCCGATTCTTCGAGGAGCACGCGGGTCAGCTGCTGAGCTTCGGCCTGAGCTTCGTGCTCATCGCCGTGTTCTGGATGGGCCACCACCGTCAGTACCGCGACATCGAGCGCATCACGACGCCCCTGCTGTGGATCAACGTCGCGTGGATGGCGACCATCGTGTGGCTTCCGGTGCCCACCGCCATGCTCGGCCAGCTCGATTCCGATCCGCTGCAGGCGGTCGTCTACATCGGCACGCTGATCCTCACCCAGATCACGACCCTCGCCGGCTGGTTGTACCTCGCCCGGCATCGCGACCTCGGAACGGCGGCACCCGAGGCGATCCGTGGGGGCATCGCCGGCGACCTGGCCGCGATCGTCCTGTTCGGCGCGGCCCTCGTGATCGCGGTGTCGATCCCCTCGACCGGGTACGCCGGACTCCTGATCCTCCTCCTCAACGGCCCGCTCAGCCGGATCTTCGATCGCCTCGCACGGCGTCGCCGCCGGGCGGGGGTTCCGAGCCGCCCCGAGTAGGCTGGTGCGCGGCATCCAACCGACTTTCTCTGAGGAGTACACGCATGGGCGCACACGACGCCGTCATCGAGATCCCCCGCGGCAGCCGCGTGAAGTACGAGGTCGACCACGAGACCGGGCGAGTGCACCTCGACCGCGTGCTCTACACGACCTTCGGCTACCCCGCCGACTACGGCTACTTCGACAACACGCTCGGCGAGGACGGCGACCCGCTCGACGTGCTCGTGCTGCTCGACCACGCCATCTTCCCCGGCGTCGTCGTCGAGGTGCGCCCCGTCGCGGTGCTCAAGATGAGCGACGAGGCCGGTGGCGACGACAAGCTCGTCGCGGTGCTGTCGAAGGACACGCGCTGGGCGCACATCCAGGACATCGACGACCTGCCCGAGTACACGAAGAAGGAGATCGCGCACTTCTTCGAGCACTACAAGGACCTCGAGCCCAACAAGTGGGTCAAGGTCGACGAGTGGGGCAACGCCGCCGAGGCGCAGCGCATCCTCGACGAGGCGATCGTGCGTTTCGGCGAGCAGGGTCACTGACCCCTCGCACACGAACAAGACCCCCGGTTCCGCTGAGCGGCCGGGGGTCTTCTTCGTGCAGTGTCGTTCGCCCGAGGCGAGCGGATGCTCAGATCGAGATGCCGCGCGCCGCCATGAAGTCGGCGGGGTTCGTGTAGCGGCCGTTGATGTAGACCTCGAAGTGCAGGTGGCAGCCGAAGGAGCCGCCCGTGTTGCCGGCGTACGCGATGACCTGGCCGGCCTGCACGTACTGGCCGTTGCGCACTGCGAAGCCGCCGTTCTTGATGTGCGCATAACCCGTCGCGACGCCGCCGCCGTGCTGGATGCGCACGTAGTTGCCGTAGCCGCCGTTGTAGAACGCCGCGTCGACCGTGCCGGACTGCGCCGCGTAGATGGCCGCACCGCAGCCGTTGGCGAGGTCGATGCCGTAGTGCCAGCTCGACGAGCAGCCGTTCGAGTTGCACTGCTGCGACCGGGGGCCGTAGCCCGAGCTGCGGGAGCCGCCGTGCGGACGCACCCAGCCGCCGGAACCGGCCTGGCCACCCTGGCCGCCGCCACCGCCGCCACCGCCTCCGCCACCGCCGTTGTTGTTCGCTGCGGCGGCGGCTGCGGCCGCAGCGGCAGCCTCGGCCGCGGCCTTCGCCTTGCGCTGGCGCTCCTCCTCGGCGCGCGCTGCCACACCGGCCTGGTAACCCGCGACCGTCTGGGTCGTGGTGTCCTTCAGGGCGGCGAGCTGCGCCTCCATGGTGGCGAGGTTCTCGGTCTGCTCGTCGAGCGCCGCCTGTGCGGCATCGGCCGCGGCCTGGGCGGCGACCAGCTTCTCCTCGGCGATCTTCTGCAGGCGGTCGCGCTCGTCACGAGCCACCTGCGCCTGGTCGCTGAGCGACTGGGCGGAGTTGCGCGCGGCCACGGCGTCGTCGTAGACCGACTGGTTGAACTCGAGCAGCTTGTCCATCGTGCCGAGGCGCGAGAGCAGCTCGTCGGCGTTGGCCGCGGAGCCCGCGAAGAACAGCTCAAGAGAGGTGTCGTCGCCGCCGTTGCGGTAGATCTGCGCGGCGACCTGCCCGGCCTTGCGCACGGACTCGTCGGCGATGCCGGCCTGCTCGTCGGCCTTCGCCTGCAGGCTGTCGGCCTCGGCGATCGCGGCGAAGTAGGCCTGCTGGGCGGCGTAGTACTCGTCGGAGGCGACCTTCGCGGCGGCCTGCGTGTCGGCGACCTTCTGCGTCAGCGAGGAGATGAGCCCCTCGATGCGCGACACCTCGGCGGCCGCTGCGGCCTCGTTGTTCTTGGCCCGCTGCACGTCGTCCCAGCTGGGGTACGTCGCGGCGTAGGCGGCGGAGACCCCGGATGTCACACCGAAGGCGCTCAGCACGACGACGCCGAGCGCGCCGAGGCCCATGGCTCCGCGGCGGCTGACATCCCTCTTCCAGAAGGCGTCACGTTCGGCAGGCGTGGGCGCGCAGCCGCATTCCGCAGCCGCCGCGTCCGCAGCATCCTGCGTCATTCGATCGTTCACACGGCCCCTTCCGCCGGTTTCACACATGCCACAGTAACAACAAGCGTCACACCGGCACCAGACTCACGACCCCATCTCGGCGTGAGCCACCGCTCCATCGTCCCCCTCAACACGCCCGGAAAACGGGCGGCGCGCCCTCGATTGGCAATTTGCCTCCTCTTCCCCTTATGCTTGAGCGTCGGCAAGGAAGTCCCCCGGGACTGACTCGGCCCCATCGTTTAGCGGCCTAGGACGCCGCCCTTTCACGGCGGTAGCACGGGTTCGAATCCCGTTGGGGTCACGCCTCGCCGATATAATTGAAAACAAGTATGGCCCTGTAGCGCAGTTGGTTAGCGTGCCGCCCTGTCACGGCGGAGGTCGCGGGTTCAAGTCCCGTCAGGGTCGCTCCGTGCGACGAGCTCTTTCTTCGGAGAGGGCTCTTCGTCTAGGACGCGACAGGTTCGCCCGTCGCGCGGCTCTGTAGCTCAGTTGGTAGAGCGTTCGACTGAAAATCGAAAGGTCACCGGATCGATGCCGGTCGGAGCCACACGGATCATCATTACAGTGATCCCAGAAACCCTCGCCTAGCTTCTACATGGCGGGGGTTTTGCTTTGACCTGGCGAGGTGTGCCGCGCAACAGTCATCCTCCGGACGGATGCCGATACCTCTCTCGCCCGATGCCCCGAGCCGACGTGCCGCGCGAGGCTGAGGACATGAACGCACGTCCGGCCCTCGCCGCATCCGCCCTCGCCCTCGTCGCCGCCCTCTCCCTCACCGGATGCTCGGCCATCGACGACCTCGTCCACAAGCAGGCGACGAGCACCTTCGACGACGCCGGCGCCTTCCGCGATGACGCCGAGGTCGACGCCGACTGGGTGCCCGACGACGCGACCGCGATCACCGTCCGCACCTCGACGGTCGAGAAGGCGAAGGACGCCGTCATCCTGCTGACGAGCACGACCGACACCCTGCCGGGCGACTGCGTCGAGACCGCCCGCACCTCCGCTCCCTCGTGGACGCTCGACGACGCCCCGTCGGCATATGAGGCGGACGACGTCTTCGTCTGCGGGGACTGGAGCGTCATCCCCGCCGAAGACGGCTGGTACGGCTGGACCCCCAACAGCGACGACGAGAAGGCCGCCGCCGCGGAGTGAGGGACCCCGACCTCAGGCGCGGCCTTTGAGGATGAGGTTCCAGTAGATCCACGGGAGCACCCAGCGGTCCATCACGTAGGTGAGGCGGCGCTCGCGGTACAGGGTCTTCCAGAAGGGGATCGTCGGCTCAAGGCGGCCGTCTCGGTCGAACTCCGCGAAGACGGCGGTGCGGCGGGTGACCGTGAACGGTGTCTCGGTGTAGCCGTCGTAACGGCTCGGCTTCTTCGCGTCGGTGATCCCATCGGCGACCACCTTCGTCTGCGAGCGGATGGCTCCGCCCGAGCGGACCGTCGTGATCGGCGCGGCATCGCCGAGCGCCCAGACATCGGGCCACCGACGGTGCCGGAGGGTCTCGTCGTCGACATCGACGAAACCGTCGGCATCGCCCAGGCCGCCCGCGGCGATCCACGATGCCGCCGTCTGAGGCGGGGCCGCATGCAGCACGTCATAGCTGATCGTGGTCGTGTGACCATCTGCGACGATGTCGAGCTCGCGCTCGCCCGGCCGCACCTCGGCGACGCTCGCACCGAAGTGCGTCTCGATGCCGTAGCGATCGAGCGAGCGCTGAAGCTCGTCGGCGACGGGAGCGATGTGGAACGGCGCCTTCTCGGGCGTGACGAAGATCACCCGGATGTCGCGCAGCACGCCCTCGCTCTGCCAGCGGTCGCAGGCGAGATACATCGGCTTCTGGGCGACGCCGGCGCACGACGCGGGCTCGGCCGGCTGCGTGAACACCACGGTGCCCGCGCGCAGGTCGCGCAGCACGAGGGAGGCCTTCTCGGCCAACGGGAGGGTGTAGTTCGAGACGAGGTGCGGGGTGCGCCGCGCCTCCTGCAGCCCGGGGACCGCCTCCCACCGGCGTTCGATGCCAGCCGCTACGACGAGACGCCCGTACACGAGTCGCCGGCCCGATTCGAGCTCCACGGCGTGCTCGTCGGGCTGCACGACGACCACCCGGTCCTGCACCCAGCGGACGCCACGCGGGGTGACGCGTGCCTGCGAGCGCACGACCTGCCGGCGCCCCGCGACACCACCCGCGATGTGCGACTGCAGCGGAGCGTAGACGTGCGTCTCACGCGGTTCGACGACGACGATGTCGCGCACGCCGCGGCGCCGCAGACGCGCAGCGAGCGAGATGCCCGCGTTGCCGCCACCGATGATCAGGACTGCACAGCGATCCGCCCGGGAAGAACTCGTCATGGGATTCACCCTGACCCCGGAAACGGATTCGCGCCCTCCCCTTGATTTCAGGCGAAGTGTGCGCGATCACCCCAACCGCCGACCCACGCCTCGACGTTCGGCGCGACCCCGACGGGGTGGATGCCCGCGATCTCCCGCCGCTCGGTGCGGAAAGCATCCGTCGTCCCCCAGCGCGCGGCCCGCCGCACCGCTCGACGCGCGCGCAGCACACCCAGCGCCGTTCCGTCGTCGTCGTGCACCTCGACGACGCCGGTCTCGGCCGAGCCCAACGCGGAGACGACCGCGGCGATCGATCGCGGGTCGAGCACGACCACCGGCCGGTCCACCTCCCAGATGACGCGGGCGTCGGGCATCCACTCCCCCGCGCAGACGCGCGGGTCGTCGAACGCCGCGGCGGCCTCGCCGTCGAGCACGACCTGCGCCGAGGGGAACGCGGCGAGGAGGGAATCGACCGTCACGAACAGGGCTGCCGGATCGTGCACACCGCCGAGACGGACGACGAGATCGGGCGCGCTCGGCCGCAGGCCGCGCGGCGCCGAGCCCGGCACGGGGATCGAGACTCCCAACCGCAGCGTCTGACCGTTGGCCCGCCCGCGCGCGGCCTCTCCGCGCTCCGCCCACTCCGGGCCGTCGTGCCACGCCACAGCATCCGGCACGTGCGCGAGCACGGCGCCCGCCTGCCACATGCGGTGCGCCCACTCCCAGTCCTCGCCGCCGTAACTGTCGAACGACTCGTCGAAGCCCCCCACCTCGTCGAACATGCGCCGCGAGCACGCCATCACCGCGCCGATGATGAAGCGATAGGAGCGGTCGTCGGCGTCGAGCAGGTCGCGGCTGCGCGCATACGCGTCGGTGAGCCAGGACGGCTCGGACAGTTTGCGCCCGGCGGCCGCATCGACCACCGGCGCGTCGGCGGCGATCCCGGTGAAGTCGGCGTGCCGGCGCCGACCGACCGTCAGCGCCTCGGGGAGCAGCGCGGGCAGCCGCGTGATGGCGCGCACGTATCCCGGCTCGGGGGCGGTGTCGGCATCGAGGAAGCACAGCACGTCGCCATTGCTCGCGCGCACCCCGAGGTTGCGCACGGCCGCCAGGCGGAAGCCGCGATCCTCCTGCCGCACCAGGATCACCCCGTCGGTCACCTCGACCTCTCCGGGCGACCCGTCGTCGGCGACCACGATCTCGAGCAGGTCACGGGGGTAGTCCTGTGCGCGCAGCGCGTGCAGCGTGCGGGCAAGTTCGCCCGGCTGATCGTAATGCGCGACGATCACCGACACCCGCGGCAACTGCGCGGGTTCGACGCCGTCGAGCTCATCCCACCGATTGCCCACGACCCACGGCCGGCGGGTCACCCGAACACCTCGGCCCACCATCGCACGTAGGCGGCAGCCGCCTCCGGCCAGGCCATCGGCAGCTCGGTGCGCCCGTGCCACGTCGTGTCGGGGGCATCGATGCGGCGGCGGATCTCGGCAGCGAGATCGGCCTCGCCGACCGGAGTCAGCGTGCCCGGCCGCAGCTGCGCCATCTCGTCGATATAGCGGTTGCGCACCGCCACCGGCCGTCGCCCCCAGCCGATCCACGAGGCGAGCGACCCCGACGCCGAGATGTGCCGGTGCGCGATCACCGGCACCGACACGGCGCGACCGCGACGGGCGATCTCCGCGTCGTCGAGCCATCCGGTGACCTCCACCTGCACACCGAGCGCCTCGGCGCGCCGCACGAACGCCTCGAGGTCGGCGGCATGTCCGTCGGATGCCCGGCCCAGCACCGTCAGCGTCGACACACCGGCCGCTGCCGCGGCGATCGCCGCCTCGTCATGCCCCTTGCCGGGGTAGAAATAGCCCAGCACGCCGACCGACCCGTCGAGTCGGCCCCGGCCACCGGGGGCGCCCGGGCCACCGAGGGCGACCGGGTCGAGCGCGACCGGCAGCGGGATGCTCGCCACCGACCCCTCCCACACACCCTCCTCGCGCAGCAGGGAACGCTCGTGCTCGCTGTTCACCACCACGCCCCGCGCGGTCGACGACACCCGGGCGTACGCGTCACGCCGTCGCGTGCGGCTGGGCTCACCGTCGGACTCCTGGGGCACGTCGTGCAGCGTGACAGTCACCGGGCGCTGCGCGGCCAGTGCCTCGAACGCCTCCGCGGCGTCGGCAGGCGACGATCCCCACAGACGGTCGGTGAAGTGCACGTGCACGGGATGACCCGGGGGCGACGCGGCGAGCGCATTCGGGTCGATCCTCGCGACCGACGCATCGAGCCGCCGGACGGCGTCGGCGAGATCGCCGGCGTACACCGCCACACCGTGGGTACCGGGATGGACGAGGAGCAGCGGGGCGCCGGTCACGCGGCGCGCCACACGGCGAGGAGCGGCGCGAGGCGCTGCACGGCGGCCGCGACGAACTCGGGGTGCGCGGCGTACCACGCAGTATGCGCGGCGCGCACCTCGGCATCGTCGAGTTCGACACCCTCGACCAGCCAGTGCGCCCGCGGGACGTCGGGCAGCGACCACGCCTCGACGACCTCGGGCAGCAGCGGGGCCTGCACGGAGTCGAGCAGCGGTCGGCCGGGGTCGACCACTCCCTCCCGCGATCCGAGCGCATCGAGCACGCGTGCACCGAGGGGCAGCCACACGGCGTTGCCGGGATGGTTCACGGTGCGCATCTGGTCGGCGGAGACCCGCTCGAACAAGTCGGACACGGGGATGTCGGCGCGCTGTTCGCGCTCGCGCAGCGTCACGAGCGAAGCCTCCCCGACCGCTCGCACGGCCTCGGGCCGGAGCGCGTCGGCGACGGCGAGCCCGGCGGCCGCCGCGAGGGTGCGGACGTCGTGGTACGCGACGAGGGGCGGGTCGCCCTCCACACCCGGCACACGGATGGCGGCCTGGAACGGATGCAGTCCTCCGAACCGCACGGGCGGCACCGTGAGCACAGGGACGGCCGAGGCCTCGGCGATCTGACGGGTGCCGAGGGGCAGCCCGCGGTAGTCGTCGCGGATCGGCTGGCTGACCACGGCCTCGGCCATACCGACCAGCTCGTGCAAGCGGGCGGCCTCGGCGTCGTCCATCTCATGCACCGGCGGCGTGCGCACGAAGCGGCGTTCCGGAGCATCCATCACGAGCCGCAGCGACTCGGCCTGGCAATTGCCGATCGTGACGCCGAAACGAGGGGGCAGCGGGTCGAGGCCGAAGAACTCGGAATAGTGCTGGCGGCGCCCTAGCATCGGCGACCCGGCCGGCGCAACGGTCGTGCCAGACGGGGGAAGATCGCTCATGCTACGAACGTATACCTTTCCATCTCATCGCTTCTCGTCCCCGTGCACCGCTGACAGCCCGTCGGTGCGACCCACGACAGCAGAGCACTCAGCCGTGCCAGGGAGACCCTCATCGCCACCGAACCGCGCCCTCTTCGCGTCGCCTCGATACCCGCCGCCCACCCGTACGTACGAGCCATCACCGATCCGCAGAGAGTCTCGGTCCTCGCCGATCCCCCGGTCCCCGGAGCGCCGTCGGGGCAGTGGTGGCCGCCGGTCGCTCTGACATCCGCCTGGCTCGAATCGCACCGCGACGACGTCGACGTGCTCCACGTGCACTTCGGGCTGGAGTCGTTCTCGGCGCACGAGCTGCGCGACGCCCTCGACACCGCCCGGCGACTCGGCATCCCCGTGGTGTACACGGTGCACGATCTCGACAACCCGCAGCTCACCGACCAGGCGCCCTACCGCGCACTGCTCAACGTGATCATCCCCGCCGCCGATCGGCTGCTCACGCTCACCGCCGGCACGGCCCGCGAGGTGGAGCAGCGCTGGGGCGTCGACCCGCGGGTGCTGCCGCATCCCACCCTGCTCGACGCACCACCCTCCCCCGCGCCCCGGGCGCCGGAGGACCGACCGGTGCGGGTCGGCGTGCACCTGCGCGACCTCCGCCCCAACATCGCGGCCGAGGAGATCGTGAGCGACGCCGTCGCGGCCTCCGGGCTGCTCGAGACGGCCGGGGTCCCCGCCGTCATCGAGATCCTCCTCAACGACCACGTCCGCGACGAGGGGGCAGCCGTCCGCATCGAGGCGGCGGCGCATGGGCATCCGACCGTCGATGTGCGCCGCACCGCCTATCTGCCCGATGAGGCCGTCGAGGAGTGGATCTCGGGCCTCGACCTCTTCGTGCTCCCGTACCACCACGGCACCCACTCCGGTTGGGTCGAGCTCTGCTACGACCTCGGCGTGCGCGTGGCGGGCACCGACGTCGGGTACCTGCGCGAGCAGCATCCCGACGACTTCTCCGCCATCACCCTGGGCGAGCCGCAGACGATGGTCGACGCCGTGCGCGTCGCCGCGGCCACCCGCGCGTCGGTCGACGACCGCACGGCACGCCGGGAACAGCGACGTACGGAGCGGATCGCCGAACGGCAGTCCGTGCGCGCCGCGCACGCCGACCTCTACGCCCTGCTCCGCGACGGAGTGCTCGCGTGAGCCCGGTCGGCCCGTTGCGGGTGCTCGTCGTCGCCCCCGAGCGGCACGCCCTGCGCCAGCCGCACGCCGGTGGGCTGGAGGCAGTCGTCTGGAACCGGGTGCGCTGGCTGCGGTCGCGGGGTCACGACGTACGGCTGTGCGCCGCGCCGGGTTCCGACTTCCTCGGCACCGACCCCCGTCTGCACCTGCCGAGCGTGCAGTGGAACCGTGCCGACGATTCGTCGGACACCGACTTCCCCGAGGGGCACCGTCGGTTCATGGGCGAGGCGTTCGACCGCATCCGCGATGCATTCGTCGACCCCGAGCACGTCGACGTCGTCGACAACCACAGCCTGCACGGCGCGCCGATCCTCTGGAGCCGCGACACCGGGGTGCCCGTCGTCACCACGCTGCACACCCCGCCGCTGCCCGAGATCGTCATCGCCGCGAACGCCGTCGGTGCCGGCGCGCCGCACCGCTTCCTCGCCGTCAGCCAGTTCACGGCACGATCGTGGTCGGCCGAGGGCGTCGACGCCTTCGTCTTCCCCAACGGCGTCGACTCCACGCAGTGGCGGTCGGGCAGCGGAGGGAACGACTGGGTATGGTTCGGGCGCATCGTGCCCGAGAAGGCGCCGCATCTCGCCATCCTCGCCGCCCGCCGCGCCGGTGCCCGTCTTCGGCTGGCGGGCCGCATCGGCGACACGGCGTACTTCGCCCGCGAGATCGAACCGCTGCTGGGCGACGGCATCGAGTACGTCGGCCCCCTGGCGCTGCCCGCACTGTGCGACCTCGTCGGCTCGTCGTCCGTCGCTCTCGTGACGCCGGTGTGGTCGGAGCCGTTCGGCCTGGTGCTCGCCGAGGCCCTCATGACCGGCACCCCCGTGGCGGCGTTCGACTCGGGCGGCATCAGCGAGGTGCTGCGCGGGATGCCCGGCACCGCGATCGTGCCCGCGGGAGACGTCGATTCCCTCGCCCGCGCGGCGTCGTCGCTGGCCGCGCAGGTCGGCGATGCGGTGTCGCGCGCGCAGGTGCGTCGGGCGGCCGAGGCCCGCTACTCGCTCGCGCAGCGCAACCGCGAGGTGGAACGCGTGCTCGCGCTGTCGGCGCACGGTGCGCCCGCCGTCGACGCCGTCGAAGCGGTCGGCGCGTGATCGGCTGGTACGTGCACCACCACGGGTGGGGGCATGTGACGCGGATGCGGGCCATCCGCCCCTTCCTCGATGACGACGTGACGGTGTTCTCGAGCCTGCCGCGCCCGGAGACCCTGCCCGAGAGGACCACGTGGGTGCAGCTGCCGTCGGATGCCGACCCGGTCGACGCCGCAGACGGCACCCGACGGGAGGCCGCCACGCTCGGCGACGTCACGGCGGGCGGTGCCCTGCACTGGGCGCCGGTCGGGCATCCGGGTCATCGCGCCCGTCTCGCGACCATGGCGACCTGGATCGCCGAGAACCCGGTCACGGCGTTCGTGGTCGACGTCAGTGTCGAGGTCACGATGCTCGTGCGCCTGCTCGGCGTGCCGACGGTCGCGTTCGCCCAACCGGGTGAGCGCACCGATCAGCCGCACCGCCTGGGGTACGACCTCGCCGATCGGATCATCGCCCCCTGGGGGCCGGGCACCATCGAGGCGACCGGGCTGCGGGGACGCGACGACCGGGTGCGGCCGGTGGGCGCCATCTCGCGGTACGGCGACAGAGCGCGCACCGTCGAGCCCGACGAGCGCCGCGTGCTGTTCCTCAGCCGCACCCTCGACGACGACCGCCTGCGCCGCACGATCGCACTGCTCGAGGGCGACGGGTGGACCGTCGAC
This sequence comes from uncultured Microbacterium sp., assembly GCF_963528945.1. GTDB lineage: Bacteria > Actinomycetota > Actinomycetes > Actinomycetales > Microbacteriaceae > Microbacterium. The sequence goes on along the minus strand of NZ_CAURWX010000002.1, from coordinate 574,712 downwards.
AGCGCCGGGGCCCGCGACGGCGACCGGGTCGACGACGTCTGGCCCCTGATCTGCGCGGCCACCGTAGTCGTGAGCGCCGCCGGGCAGAACGGCGTGGCCGACCTCGCGGCGGCGAACGCCCGCGCGGTCGTCATCGGACAGGACCGCCCATTCGGCGAGCAGGAGCACACCGCGCGCGTACTCGCCGCGCAGGGCTACGCGCAGACCGCCCCCGAGGATGCATCGCCCGAGGCGATCGTCGCGGCGGTGCGAAGCGCGGCGGAGACGTCGCCGGAATGGACGGGGTGGGGAGTGGTCGGCGCAGCCGCCCGCGCCGCCGCCGCGATCGAGGAGGTGGTGGCATGACCACCCGTGTGGCCGTGATCACCCCGGCGTCGAGCAACCGCCTCGCCCACCTGCATCGGCAGCGCAGATTCCTGCGCGACGCCGAGACCGTCGACATCGAGATCGTGCGCGTCGAGGCGTGGCTCGACGCCGACGAGGCGCCCGCACCGGAACGCGTTCGTCAGGTGCACGTGCCGCCGGGGCCCGACGGCATGCGGGTCGGAACCGCACGCAATGCGGCCGCGCGCGCAGCCCTCGACGAGGGGGTCGACCTGCTCGTCTTCCTCGACGTCGACTGCCTGCCGGGACCGCGGATGCTGGAGCGCTACGTCGACGCCTCCCGCGCCCACCCCGACGACATCCTGTGCGGACCCGTGACCTACCTCGAGAGCGTGCAGCGCCCCGCCGACGCCGGCGAGCTCGACGCGCTCACCCGCCCCCACCCCGTGCGACCGCATCCCGCCGACGGCACCGTCGTCGCCGCCGACGCCTCGCAGTACGACCTGTTCTGGTCGCTCTCCTTCGCCGTGACACCCGCGACGTGGGAGCGACTGGGCGGCTTCGACGAGGTCTACGAGGGGTACGGCGCCGAAGACACCGATCTCGGGCGGCGCGCTCGCGCGCGCGGCGTGGGTCTGCAGTGGGTGGGCGGTGCGCATGCGTACCACCAGTGGCACCCCGCCGGCACGCCCCCGTGGCGGCACATCGACGACATCCTGCGCAACGGCGCACTGTTCGCCGAGCGGTGGGGCGAATGGCCGATGCGCGGGTGGATCGATGCCTTCGTCGACGCGGGTGCCGTCGAGGCCGTCGATGGCGGCTTCCGCCGCACTGCCCGCTGAACCGGCTTCACCTCCCGTGGCACGGCCGCCCCTCTCCTGACACGGCCCGACCCTCTCGTGACACGGCCCGGCCCCGACGCGTTCGGGTCGCGTCGGGGCCGGGCCGGAGTGGGCATGCGGGGGGTCAGCCCACTCCCTCCATCGCGCTCGTCTCGGTGTTGCCGATGCGGGCGATGACCTCGGGGCGACGGCGCGCGAGGAACGCATACCGGGTGAGCGCGAGCAGCACCGTCGCGAGGAACACGTACGGGATGACGTTGTAGGGGAACGCCGGCACGGGGAACACGTTCGCGAAGAAGACGTACCCCATGGTCACGACGGCGATCGTCGCGCACACCCACACCAGACCGTTCCGCATGCCGGCGCGCTGCGTGTAGACGACGCACGCGATCGCGACGAGGGCGTACGCGACCATGTAGCCGTAGGTGCCCCACGTGTTGACCCACACCAGGATCTCGCCCGTGGCGGCTCCGGCGACGAGCAGCACGATGTCGACGGCGACGGCCAGCGCCCCCGCGATGATGAGCACGCGGTGCGGGGTGAGGTGCGCCTCGTGCGTGCGCCCGAACCGCTCGGCGACCACACCCTCCTTGCCCATCACGTAGACGATGCGGCCGATCACGTTCAGCGGAGCGACGACGACGGCGAAGAACGAGGCGGCGACTCCGAAGGTGAGCACGGCGGCGAACCAACTCGGCATGCCGATCAACGCCGACATGCTCTCGAGCGGGCTGGCGGCCGTGCCGAGGTCGTCGCCGAGCACCGCGATCTGCGTATAGGCGGCGAAGACGTACAGGATGCCGACGCCGAGGGCGCTCCAGATGATCGCGCGCGGGATGGCCTTGTACGGCTCCTTCGCCTCGCGCCCCAGCGCGTCGGCCGACGAGAAGCCCACGAAACCGAGGATGCCGAGCACCATGCCGGCCGCGACCCCCTGGAACGACGACCCCTGCGCGAGGACCTGCGCCGGGTCCCATGCGCCGGGTCCGGCCCACACGAGCGCGGCGATGAGGAGCACGAGGATGATGCTCACCGACACGAGTTCCAGCACGAGCGAGACGCGGGCCGAGAGACGGATGCCGCGGATGGTGAAGAGCGTCGCCAGACCGCCCAGGACGATCGCGAGGGCGATGTCCCAGCCGAGGCCCGATGCGGGCACGCCGAGCATCGTCAAGAACTGCCCCATGTAGCTGACCGACCCGCTGAGCGAGGCGGCGGCGATGCCGAAGCATCCGATCAGCAGGGTCACACCGGCGAGGAAGGCGCCGAACGGCCCGAGCCCCTTCGACACGTAGGTGTAGAGCGAGCCGGCGGAGGCGTGCTTGCGCGCGAAGACCACGACGCAGTAGCCGACGCAGAGGATGACGATCGTCGCGAGGGCGAACGCGTAGATGGTGCCGTTTCCGGCGCCGAGGAAGATCGCGGCGGCGGTGAAGGCGATGACCGCGCTCGGCGCGATGTTGGCGATGGCCTGGGCGGCGAGCTCGGGCCCGCTCATCACACCGGTACGGAGACCCGCATCGGTGGGCGCCCCTGGGGGGACGACGGCGGTGTCGGACATGGTGCTCCTGTTTCGGGTTCGGAGTGAGGGAGGGGGGAGGGTGGTGCGGCGGATCAGGGGATGAGCAGGGTGCGCAGCGCCGAGCCGGCCTCGAGGTCGTCGAGCGCGGCGGCCGCCTCCGAGAGCGGGCGGCGACCGGAGATGAGCGGATCGATCTTCAGCTGGCCGTCCATGTAGCGGTCGACCAGCGCCGGAACGTCGATCGATGGGCGCACCGAGCCGTAGTTCGAGCCGAGGATGCGCTGGTCCGCCTCGGCGAGCACGAGCGGCTCGAACGATGCCTTCGCTCCCGTCGGCGGCAGGCCGACGATGACGGCGGCACCGCCGAGTCCGAGCATCCGGATGGCCTGCTCCGTCGTCGAGGTGCGTCCGATCGCATCGAAGGCGTAGTCGACGCCGTCGGGAATGAGGTCGCGCAGCTGCTCGACGGCGTCTCCCTGCGAGGCGTCGAGGCGGTCGGTGGCGCCGAACTGCAGGGCCATCTGCGTCTTCTCCGGGCGCACGTCGACGGCGACGATGCGCTCGGCTCCGGCCAGGCGGGCGCCCTGCACGACGTTGAGCCCGACGCCGCCGCAGCCGATGACGGCGACGGTCGATCCGGGCTCGACGGCCGCAGTGTTGAGCACCGCGCCGACGCCGGTCGCGACGGCGCATCCGACGACGGCGATGACGTCGAGAGGAGCGTCGTCGCGCACCTTCACGGCCCCGGATGCCGGGACGACGACCTCTTCGGCGAACGACGAGACGCCCAGGTAGTGATGCAGCTGCTCACCCTCGCGGCTGAGGCGGGAGGTGCCGTCGAAGAGAACGCCGAGCGGGGCGACGACCGTCGCCACCTTCTGGCAGCGCGCCTCATGGCCGGCACGGCAGTAGCGGCACTCGCCGCACGGCGGCACCCAGCTGAGCACGACGTGGTCGCCGACGGCGAGCGTGGTCACGCCCTCGCCGAGCTCGGAGACGACGCCCGAGCCCTCGTGGCCCATCACGAGCGGGGCCGCGGCATCCCACTCGCCGCGCTTGATGTGCAGGTCGGAGTGGCAGACGCCGGCGGCGGCGATGCGCACGCGCACCTCTCCAGCGCGGGGCGGGGCGAGGTCGACGTCGACGAACTCGATGGGCGACGCGGGGTCGCGGAAGACAACGGCTTTCATTTTCACCTTCGGGTGGGGGGCGATCGGCACGATGCTATGAGAGGTGGCGGCCTGCGGGCACCCGACATCTTGATGAACTGCCGACCAGGTGATCGACATGTCGTACAGTCGACGGGTGGTCCGCGACGTCATCTCCCTCGCCCGCTATCTCGACGGCGACCTGCACGAGGCGCGCGTCGACGGCGCGTACCCGGTGAACTCGGTCGTCGGACTCGACGACTTCGTGGTCGCCCCCGGCCCGCGGTTCACCACCCTCGTGACCGCGCGCGGAGCGCAGTTGCGTCGCCTCGCCGACGACCCCCGGCTCCCCCTCCTGCAGGATGCCGTGCTCGTCACCCACAGCGGCACGCCGAGCACCCGCGACACCGTGCGCGACCTCGGGATCACCGCGATTGTCGACGCCCGGCCGCCCCATCGACTGCTGCGCCCGACGCTCGAGGCGCTGCTCGCGGTCGACCAGGCCGCCGAGGCGCGGGCGGTGACCTCGGCGATGCGCGTGCTCACCCTCGCGGCGCGTCGCAGCGGGGTGACCGGAGTCGTCGCCGAGCTCGCGCACCGCATCGACGGATGGGCGGTGCTGCTCGATCGCCACGGCGAGGTGATCACGACCTCGGGTGCCGGTGCCCTGCACATCTCCGACGCCATCGCGGTGGCGGTCGGTCGGCCCGTTCGTGTGCGTCACCGCGCGTTGCAGGTGCATCCCGTGGGGCCGGGTGAGGACATCAGCGCGCATCTCGTCACGGCACCGCGCAACGACAGTTCGGGGCGCGGCCGCGAGTTGAGTTCGCAGGCGGCGGCTCTGCTCGACCTGCTCCTGCGCACCCGCGACAGCAGCCACCTGGAGCGTCTCGGCCGCTCGATGATGTTCGAGTCGGTGCTGCGCGGCGGCGAGGCGGCCGATCGGCTCCTGCGACGCTGGGGTGTGCACGAGCCGACCCTGGTGGGTTTCGCGCTCGCCTCCCGCACCGGGGGCGTCGACGTCGAGCATCTTCTGGCGGTCTGGCTCGACGAGCTGGGCGCCGAGCACGTGTTCGCCCCGCAGCGCGGCGTCGTGCACGGCCTCCTGCGAGACGACCTCGTGGAGGCCCTCGCCGAGCGGGTGCGCGCCGCCCAGTCACCGCTGCATCTGGGCATCGGCGAGCCGATGTCGACGACGATCGCGGCGAGCAGCGTCGACCAGGCGCACCAAGCCTGCGAGACGGCCCGATCCTCGGGCGAACGCGTGGTGCGGTACCGCTCGATCCCGACGGTCTCGTTCGTGCTCGACCGCCTCGACGACGAGTCGACCCGCCGCATCGCGACCGTGCTCGACCCGGCGCGCGCGGGCGAACAGGGGCCCGTGCTCATGGCCACTCTGCGCACGTTCCTCTCGGCGAACGGCGCATGGGGCGAGAGTGCCGCCCGCCTGAACATCCACCGCCAGACACTGACCGCGCGCATCCGACGGATCGAGGACCTCACCGGCCTGTCCCTGAGCGATCAGGATGACCGAGTGGCGGCCTGGTTGGCGCTGCGCGCCGCCGATCGATGAGCTGCTCACCACACTCCCGACCGGCGATCATGGTCGATGCCGACATTGACTGAATGACAATTCAGATGAATGCGTGTTCAATCAGTGAATTGCGCCGCAGTGAAACCCCTGCGCATTACGGAGAATGTCGGCGACCTCGACGGGAGCGCGCATTAGAGTACGAGGGCAGAGAATTGCGGATGCCCCTCAGCATCCGCCCCTGCACGCCGGCGGTCGGCCGTCCCTCACCCCCCTCGGAGGGCGGGCCGCCGGCACCTCCCGACGGTCAGGAGTCGGACCTGCGAACGGTCTCGGTATAGGCGCCGGGGTTGGCCGCCGACGACGCGTCGTCGGTCTCGCCGATCAGGTACGCGACCGAGGTGCGGAGGGCGACGGCAGCCTGCACCAAGTGCCCCGACCGCCAGCCGAGCTCGCCTCGGAGGCGCTTGGCGACTGCGCTCTGCGTCATGCCGACGCGCTCGGCGAAATCGACCTGCCGCATGCCCTGATCCCATAGCATCTCGTGCACCCGACGGCCGATCCGGGCGTCGAGATCCGGAGACGGGGCGATGACACTTCGCGCCACGGGAGCGGCGGTCATCAGTGATGCCCGACCCGGCTCGCGCGCCGGTCTGCGGCGGGGTCCTCGCCGACGAGGAATGCGACGGACGTACCCAGCACCTCGGCCGCGCGCACGAGGTGCGACGCGCTCCAGGGCAGGTAGCCGCGGAGACGCTTGGCCACCGAACTGGGGCTCATCCCCACCCGCGAGGAGAAGTCGGCCTGCGACATCTTCAGATCCCACATCGCGAGGTGGACGCGACGACCGATCTCCGCGTCGATGCGCGAGGTGGCTGCCTCTGTCCCGGAATTCACTCTGTAACGATAATGGCGTTCGGGAGCGTCGACATCGATTTTGGACGAATTCTCGGAAAAGAGTTCTTCTGAGCCCGATCGGCTGGACACGCGACATTTTCGACGGCTCAGCGAGAAGAGTTCTGTACAGCACCTATATTTCTTTTTCGGACAGTTCATCGTCGGCACGGGCGGGAGACGATCGCCTCCCGCGACGCGGGCGCGGCGGCGATGCGGCGCCCCTTCCGCGCGGGAGGATGGATGCATGTCCTCGAACCCCCACCGACGACTGCTCTCCTCCGTGCGACGCATCCTGCACACCGATCCCTCGAGCGTCGCCCACACCGAAGCGATGCCCGTCATCGACGAGCGCACCGTGCCCCGGGTGCTCGATCTCGCGACCCGCATCGGCGAGGCGATGTTCGCCGTCGGGGCGTCGGCGCACGAGGTGACGCTCGCGATCATCCGTGTGTGCGAGGCGTACCGTCTGCGCGGCGTGCAGGTCGACGTGACCTACAACTCCATCACGGTCTCCTTCCACCTGAGCGGCGAGGTCTGGCCGGAGACCCTGGTGCGGGTCGTGCGCGTCGCGGCCCCCGACCATTCGAAGCTGCAGCGGGTGCAGGCGCTCGTCGCCGACATCGAGCAGGGGCTCGACCTGGAATCCGCGCGGTCCACGTTCCGCGCCATCCGCCGCACCCCCTTCCGCTACCAGCAGGCGGTCGTCGTCGTCGCCCGCGCGCTGCTCGCCGTGGGCGTCAGCATTCTGCTCGGCGCATCGCCGATCATCGTCGGGCTCACGTTCATCGCCGCGCTGTGCGCCGCCGTGACCCAGGCCGGCCTCGCCCGCCTGCGCGTGCCGCTCTTCTTCAGTCAGATCGCCGGCGGGCTGGTGACGACCGCGGTCGCCGTCGTCGTCTCGGCGCTCGGCGCTGCGGGCATCGAGCCGTTCGTCGACATCCGTCCGTCGATCATCGTCGCCTCGGGTATCGTGCTGATGCTCGCCGGGCTCACGGTGGTGGGGGCCGCGCAGGATGCGATCGACGGCTTCGCGCTCACCGCGGGCGGGCGCATCCTCGATCTGACGATGCAGACCCTGGGGGTGGTGATCGGCATCCTCGTCGGGCTGGAGCTGGGGGGCGTGCTCGGTTTCACGATGGACCTTCCGGACGACCCCGCCCCGTTCGGTCCGTTGCCCGCGGTCTTCGCCGGTGCCGTGATCATCGCCGTCGCCGTCGCCGTGTTCAACGGCGCGGGCATCCGCATCATCCTGGTCAGCGCGCTGCTGAGCGCCATCACGATCGCGGGCTACACCGCGGGCGCGAGTGTGGGACTCAACGCGGCGGCAGCCAGTGCCCTGGGTGCGTTGCTCGCGAGCTTCGCCGGCATGCTGATCGCGCACAACCTGCACGTGCCGTCGGTCGCTGTCACCACCGCGGCGATCGTCCCCCTGGTGCCCGGCGTCACCGTGTTCCAGGGCCTTCTCGAGATGGTGCACTCCGGCGGGTCGACGACCGGGGTGGTGGGGGCGGGCGGCTCGCTGATCGACGCCGCGATCATCGGCATCGGTCTGGCCTCCGGCGCTTCTCTCGGGCTCTATCTCGGCACGCCGGTGCGGGCGACGCTCGAGGGTGTGGCGAAGACGCGGGCGCGCGTACGGCGCTGAGCGCGAGGACATTTCCGATATATCGGATGGTGACCTCGCGCGAAGTTCTTCGCCTCCGACTCTTCCAGCCGGCTCACAGCTTCGCTACGGTGTCGGTGTCCCGGCTGTGCGTCTTCGCGCGCGCGGCCATCTCCTGCAGTTCGAGAACATCGAGACGAGAAGATGACCCCCCAGAGAAGACGAGTACTGGCCGGCGGAACGACCGCCGCGCTCCTGCTGTCGGCCGCCGGCGCCCTGATCCCCGGCGCGGCCACCGCCGCCGAAGATCCGGTCGCTCCCCTCAGCGGTCCCGCGTTCGACACCACCGCCCAGCAGCTGCTCGCCGCAGACGGCGTCGAGGCCGTGGCGACCAACGCCGAGGGACAGGTCGTGGTCTACGCGACCACGCCCGAGACGGCGCTGACCGGCGAGGCGGCGTCGTTCGTCAACGACCACTCGAACGTCGTCGTGAAGCAGCTCTCCGCCCCGCTCTCGTCTCTCGCGGCGACCGATGTCGTCGGCGGCGCCGGCTACATCGCGCTCGACCCCGCGACCCCGACCGTCGGCAGCCTGTGCTCGATCGGCTTCTCGGCTTTCAACGCCCAGGGCGATCCGGCGGTCATCTCCGCCGGCCACTGCACCGAAGACGGCCTGCGCACCGACGCCTACCTCTCGCTGCCGAGCAACGACGACGCCGCCGGCGGGACCCAGCCGTCGATCGTCGCCCCTCTGGCCGAGTTGACCTACTCGCAGTACGGCGGTCCCCTCAACACCCCGGGCACCGACAACTCGCTCACCAGCACCGACATCTCGACGTGGGACGTCATTAACCCCGCGCTCACCACGCTCCCCCGCATCACCGACTGGTCGACCGCGGCGCAGAACGACCTGTCACTGCAGTCCACCGCGGTGCGCGCCGTCGGCAGCGCCCAGGTCGACGCCCCCGTAACCAAGTCGGGCCGCACCACCGGCGTCACCGCCGGCGAGGTCGACTCCGTCAACGCGTGGGCGGATGTCGACGGCCGCTTCGTGTACGGGTTCTTCACCACCGCGCTCTCCGACGAGGGTGACTCGGGCGGGGCGGTCTTCCAGGGCGAGACCGCGGTCGGGATCCTCTCCGGCGGCGGGACCTTCACCGACGGCACGCCGCTCATGTTCGCCGCCGATTTGCAGAACGCTCTCGCGCAGACCCCTGGCTACACCGTGGCGTTGTTCCTCGACGCCCCGGTCGTCACCTCCGCCGCACAGCTGGGTGTCGGCGGCACGGTGACCGGCACGGGCCCCGCGAACACGACGCTCGTCGTGACCCCCGCGGGCGGTACGCCGTTCGAGGTCGCCATCGGCGCCGGCGGCGCATGGTCGTTCCCCGCACCGGCCGAGGTGGGCGAGACCTCATACACGGCGTTCGCCCGGTCGGGATTCAGCGAATCCGCCGTCACCCCGTTCGACGTGCAGGTGCTGCCGCCCGCGCCGGCGATCACGTCGCCGGCGAACGGCGCCCGCATCGTCTCGGAGGTCACCAAGATCGGCGGGACCGGCGTGGCCGGCGCGACCGTCACCCTGAGCGGAGACGTCACCGGAGACACCACGGTCGAGCAGGACGGCACCTGGTCGTTCCCCGTCAACCTCGGCATCGACGCCTACTCCGTCACTGCGGTGCAGGAGGTCGACGGCGTCGACTCGGCCACCAGCACGTCGGCGTTCGCCGTCATCCCCACGGCCCCCGTCGTCGCCGCTCCTCTCGCCGGACGCACGTATTCCCTCGCCGAGTCCCCGGCCGCGGCCAACGGCACGGGCATCGAGGATGCCTCGATCAGCGTCGTGCGTAACGGTCAGGCCGTCGGCTCGACGATCGTCACGGACGGCGCATGGAACGTCGCGCTCACCGCCCAGGCCGGCGACACCGTGCTCGAGGTTGTGCAGACCGTCAACGGCCAGAGCAACAGCACGGTGGTGTCGTACGCCGTCGCGGCCGCACCGGTGGCCGGTGGCGGCGCGGGCGGCGCCGCGCCCGGCGCGGGAGCAGGATCGGGCGACGCGCTCGCGCAGACCGGCGGTGGCGACACGACCCCGTTCGCGGCGCTCGGCCTCGGGATGCTCCTGGTCGGTGCCGCTCTCGTGACCGCGCGCCGACTGCGCACGCGCGCCCGGGTCTGACCGGAAGGGAATCGTCGGCGGGCGGTGCGGGCTCCGGCCCGTACCGCCCGCCGTCTCCGTCTTGGGGAGCCGGGGAGGGTCGTGGGCGGCTCGGTCAGTCCTGGTGCTCGTGCCCGTCGATCATCTGCTTCCGCATGTCGGCCTCTCCCCCGGGCAGCGTCTCGCCGCTGACCTGTACGTCGGGCTGCGCCGCCGTACCGCCGATGCCGCACACCGCGACGCTCGGGGCGCCGTCGAGCGTCTTCGGAACGACCACGAACCAGAGGCTCGCCTCGTCGAGCCATTCGGTCGTGGCGCGCTCGGGCTGATAGGCCGCCGCGGGAGCGAGCGCCTGGGTCTCGGCGGTGCACAGCGCGACCAGTTCGTCGGCGGTGAATCCCGGATCGACGGGAGCCGGAGCGGGTGCAGGGGCATCCGTCGTGGCCTCGGCGGTGGGCGACGGAGCGGGACGGGGCGAGGCGGTCGTCGACGACGACCCGCTCCCGGACGTCGCCGTGGGTTCGGGGGCGCACGCCGCCAGCAGCAGAACGAGCGGGAGGGCGACGACGAGAGACCGGGCAGCACGCATGCGTGCAGAATACCGATCGCCGCCGCGTTCGCCTCGGCGCCGCGCGCTCACTCGAGTCCGGTGTACGAGCCGTAGCCCTGCCCGAACGGCACACGCGCCGAGAACGAACCGTTCCCCGCGCCGACGAACAGCACCAGTTCCCCGCTCGGCATGCGGGCCATGAGATCCGCGACACCGTCGCCGTTGTAGTCGATGCCGCCGGAGAGGGCCGTCAGATTCCACTCCGTGCCGACGATCTGCCGGTTACCGAATCCGCCGAGACCGCCGGGGTAGAAGTAGGCGAGGCCTGCGCGGTCGACGACGATCAGGTCGCCGCGGCCGTCTCTGTTGAAGTCGCCGCCCACCATTTGTGTGAATGCATCCCACCCGGCGCCCACCGTCACGACCGGACTCGATAGCCGCCCCTCGCCGTCACCGGGATAGATGCGCAGGATGCCATCGCGCACGGCGAGCACATCGTGGCGACCGTCGCCGGTGTAGTCCGCACCGGAAGTGACCTGCGTGAGACCGTTCCATCCCGACCCGATCACGGCGAATCCCGAGAACCCCCCGCCCTCGGCCGCGCTGCCCTGGTGGAACTCCAGAGACCCGTCGCTGCGAACCGCGAGCAGGTCGGAATGGCCGTCGTCGTTGAGATCGGTGTGGGTGAGGTGGGTGCGCAGACCCCACGCCGAGGTGATTGTCGCGGGTGCGCGGAATCCTGCTCCCGTGCCGCCGAAGAACTGCAGATCGCCGTCGGGCGCCACACCGACGAGATCGCCCCGACCGTCGCGGTCGAAGTCGCCGCTGAGGACCCGCGGGGTGACGACCGTGCCGAGCCCGGGGAACTCCATCGGGAGGGTGGCGCCGCGCGTGACGTTCGACAGACAGGTGAAGCCGTTGTTGATCGCGGTGTAGACCGACCCGTTGCGCCACACCTCGAAGTGCAGGTGGAGCGCGGTCGTGGCCCCCGTCTTGCCGACCACGCCGATCTGCTGCCCGCGGCTCACGGTCGTACCGACGCCCTGCATGCCCGGGGACTCCATGTGCCCGTACCGCGTGACGTACCCGCCCGGATGCTGGATGTCGACGTAGTTGCCGTAGCCGCTGTTCGTGGTGCGGGTCTTGATCACGCCGTCGTACGCGGCGAGGATCGGGGTTCCGCCCTGGTTCGAGATGTCGATGCCGTCGTGCTTGCGGTAGTTGTCGCGGCAGCCGTCGCCGACCTTCGACTGGATGTTGCCCGAGGCGGGCACCACCATCTTCCCGTCGGTGGCCGCTGACGCGGATTCGCCCCCTGCGGCGGGGATGAGGGACCCGAGAGCGATCGCGAGAACGGCGACCGCGCCGATCCGGGCGAGGCGCGAGCGTGACGCTGCCTTCATGACTCGTTGTTCCTCGTACTCGATCGGCCCCAGGGGACGAGGTGTCCTCCGAGGTCACGGTACCAGCGCCGACCTTCCGCGGAGGGGAATCCGCGCGCGCCGCCGTCACTGGACATCGCGGGGAGTGCCGGAAAGCCGTACATTTCACTTATGGGAAGACTCAAGTACGACGGCATCTCCGACCCGATCGTGATCGAGGACGAGACGCTGGCGCACCTCAAGATTGTCATCGCCACCAAGCTCCGCCGCCAGGAGAGCTTCATGATGACCTGGATGCCGCGCGACGGCGGGGCCGACCAGCGCGCCACGGTCTGGATCCACCCCGCCATCCCCCTCCAGTTCGGCTTCGACGAGGCCCGCGCGCCCGAGATCGACCCCCGACGCGTCTCGGAGCTGATGAAGCACCTCAATGCGACCGGTGAGCTCGTGCTCGATCACGTGCTCAGCCCCGGCTGATCTCGCGGGCGCTGACCCGCCCGCTACGCTGTGCCGGGTGGACAACCCGACCTACATCCTGCTCGGTCTGCTCGTGCTCGCGATCATCATCGGCGCGCCGTTCCTGCGTCGGTGGGCGAACGGGAAGGCGTCCGCGGCGGGCGAGCGGGCCGGGCGACGGTTCGCCGCCACCCAGCTCGTGAAGGTCCTCACGGAGTTCGGCACGACGCTCGTCGTGCACGCGCCCGAGCACACGGCGCACGAGATCGTCAGCGAAGCCGTGGCCGCGAGACCGAAAGACTTCTCGGTACGCGCTGACGGTGGCTACGGCATCCGCTTCGTCGAGCACGACGACACCACGCTGCGGCTGGTGCCCGACCCTGCGGGGAGCCGCGTGCAGATCGAGACGTTCCGCGAGTACATGGGCTTCCCGCAGACCGCACTGTTCTGGACGGAGCTGCGCGAGCGGATCGCCGCGGCGGCCGCGGCCCGCGGGGTGACGGTCACGGATGGCCCGCACCTGGAGTTCCTCCGGGGTGGGCTGCTCGATGCGAAGAACGCCCGCTGGACGCTCGACCGCTGACGTTCCGGACGACCCGCCGATCCCGCCGGCCTCGGGGCGTGAACAGGTTCGCGCGACCGCCGACGGGGTGTCCGACTCCCAGACGACGTGACTAGGCTGAGGCGGTGTCAGCGACCGCCGGTACGGCCGGTCGACGTCCTGGCACCGGCCCACACGACATCCCTCGGTCCCCGCGACCTGCGCCAGAGAGGCATCCCGCATGAGCGACAACACCGGATCCGCCGACCGTGACGACGACCGCTCCCCCGATTTCTTCGATCAGCTGATCGAACCGACGCCCTCCGGCTCGGTCTCGAACGGGGCGCCGTCGGCGTTCACCATCGGCTTCCGTGGCTACGACAAGGGCGAGGTCGATTCCGCCCTCTCCGCCCTGCGCAATCAGCTGCAGCAGGCGAAGGCCGACCTCGCCGACGCCGAGGTGCGTCACGCCGACGCTCTCGACGCGCTGCGCTCGGAGGAGGGCTCGGCTCGCGACGAGCTCGAAGCCGAGCTGACCACGCTCAAGGCGCAGACGGCGACGCTCGAGCAGCAGGTCGCCACCCTCACCTCCGAGCTCGTCGACGCCCCCGCGCCCGACGGGGAGGAGGCGCCGTCACGACAGCAGTTCGAGGCCATCCTGCGCGTCGCCGAGGAGCAGGCCAACGTGCTCATCCAGAACGCAGCCGTGCAGGCCGACCGGCTGATGGCGGCGGCACGCGAAGAGGTCGCGTCGCAGCGCGCAGAAGCCGAGGCCGATGTCGCGCGCATCATCTCGCAGGCCGAACGCGATGCCGACCAGGTGCGCCTGAAGATGGACACCGAGTACACCGCTCACGAGGCGCGCATCGAGCGCGAGTCGGCACATGCGGCCGAGAAGGTGAACCAGGCCTCGCAGGAGGCCACCGCCATCCGCACCGAGGCCGAGAAGGGCGCGGCCGCGCTGCGTTCGCTCGTGACCCGCGAGACGTCGCAGCTCCGCGCCGACGCCGAGCGCGACGTGCGCGAGATGAACGCCCGAGTGCTCGAGTTCGAAGAGACGCTCACCCGCCGTCAGGACGACGCGCAGCAGGAGTTCCTCGTGCTGCACAACCAGGCGGTCGCTCATGCCGAGCGCATCACCAACGATGCGAACGAGCAGGTCACGGCATCGCTGGAGCACGCACAGCGCATCTCGGCGAAGGCCGACGACTACGAGCGGCTCATGCGATCGCAGGCGCAGTCGATCGAGGCCGACGCGCAGGTGCGGGCTCGCGAGACGCTCGATCGCGCGCGGGTGAAGTCGCAGAAGATCGTCGACGCCGTCACCACCCACACGAACACGGTGCTGCGCGACGCCGAGGACCGTACCCGTCAGCTGCGGTGGCAGCAGCAGCAGCTGTCGAGCTTCATGGCCGAGGTGCGTGAGATGATCCGCCCGGATGGCGTCTTCCCCACCGACGGCGGTCAGCCTTCCCCCGCGACGGCCGGCACCGGTATCGCCGGCACCGGGATCGCCGTCACCGGGATCGCCGTCACCGACGACGCCCCCGTCGAGGAGTTCCTCGGTGACGAGGTGCTCGACGACGAGGCGGCCGGCGACGGACCCCTCGAGCGGATCACGATCGAGGTCGTCGAAAACGACGACGACTCCCGCTGACGCGTCTCATTGCATGAGAAAGGCCCGGACGTCAGCGTCCGGGCCTTTCTCGTCTGCAGCGCTCGCTGGCGCTATGCGCGCCGCATCTGCGCGGCGGCCGGGCAATCGAACGGATCGCGGGCCGCGAGGCCGACGCGGTTGAGGTATTCGATGACGATCGCGTAGGAGCGCAGCAGGCTGGTCTCGGTGTACGGGATGTTGTGCGCCGCGCAGTAGTCGCGAACGATGCCGCGAGCCTTCGACAGGTGCAGACGCGACATGTTCGGGAACAGATGGTGCTCGACCTGGTGGTTGAGGCCACCCATCAGCCACGTCGCCCACCAGCCGCCGTTGACGTTGCGCGACGTGCGCACCTGCTTCGAGAAGAAGTCGAGGCGCGCGTCGGGCGCGATGACGGGCATGCCCTTGTGGTTCGGGGCGAACGACGCCCCCATGTACACGCCGAACACGGCGAGCTGCACGCCCATGAAGGCGAATGCCATTCCGAGGGGCAGGAAGAGGAAGACCGGCACGATGACCAGCGACAGTCGCGCGGCGATGAGCGACAGCTCGATCCAGCGACCCTTGACGTTCTTCTGCGTGATGAGGTGCTTCAGGCTGATGAAGTGCAGGTTGAGGCCTTCGAGCAGCAGCAGGGGGAAGAAGAGCCAGCCCTGTCGGCGGGTGATCATGCGCACCAGGCCGCGTGACTGGGCGGCGTCGGTCTCGAGGAACGAGATGGTGTCGACGTCGATGTCGGGGTCCTTGCCGACCTGATTGGGGTTGCCGTGGTGGCGGGTGTGCTTGGAGTCCCACCAGTGGTAGCTCATGCCCACCGCGCCGGCGGCGAGGATGCGCGCGAGGCGCAGGTTCGCCGGGCCGGAGCTGAGGATCTGCCGGTGCGCCGCCTCATGGGCGAGGAAGGCGACCTGGGTGAAGAGGATGCCGAGGGCACCGGCCATGAGCAGCTGGAACCAACTGTCGCCCAGCAGCACGAAGCCGGTGATGACACCGCCGAAGCCGAGGGCGAGGCCGCCGGCGACGACGGAGTAGAAGACGGGCGTGCGCTGCATCAGCCCGGTCTCTTTGACCACCTGCTGCACGTCGCGGTAGGCGCGCGCCATCGGCGGGAAGTCGGCGTTGCCGGAATACGTCTGCCGCACCGGTCCGAGGGTGGATGTCGTCTGGTCGAGCTGAGTGGTGGAGATGATGCACTCCTGCCGATCGGGAGCCCTGGAGCCATGGAAGCCAAGGGCGGATGCCGTTCGCTGACCTCAGGCTAACCCCGGGTACATGCGACCGGGGGCATACGAAACCCCTCCGGACTCGGGTCCGGAGGGGTTGCGAGGCGATCAGGCCCTGACGCGCCGCGGCCTGCGGCGGAAAACCGCGGTCCACGGGTGGAACCTGGGCGTCTCGTGGGAGATCTCCAGGGCGTTCCGCGCCGCGGCGAGTGCCGGGAATGCGCCCAGCTCTGCGCCGTGCGCATCGCGGACGAGATGCGCCGAGCCGTCGTACTCGACGAAGCCGGCGTACTCGCCGCCGCGGGTGGCGACGTGGACATCGATGTCGGCCTGCTTCCAGGCCAGGGGGTCGGACGGATGGATGGTGGTCGTGCTCATGATGATGCTCATTGCTTCGTGGCGGGCGCGCGAGCGCTCCGCGATGGAGGATCGGGGCGGATGCCGCGCGCATCGATGCGCATGGTCCGGAATGGCCCTGATCAGTGGCTACGTGGGCGCCGAGAGGGGCGATGCACGCACGTTGCCTCTTCAGTGTAGCAGAGCGGTCAGCGACCGGGCCGGGCCACCGACCCCCGCACCACCAGCACGACGACGATCGCCGCCACGATGCCCGCAGTGAGGGCGACGGGCACGGGCAGGACGGGGTCGAGCAGGACGAGCACCGCCCCGCCCGGCACCACGATGTCGATGACCCGATCGCCGACGGGGCGGATGACCAACCACCAGACGCAGAGCAGGAAGACGGCGATCGGCACCGTCACCGTGAACGACGCGGCGGTGCTCGACAGGGCGCTGTCGCCGGTGAGAACGTCGAGTTCGGTCTCGATGCCCGACGAGAAGGCGGCGGCGGCCGCGAAGACGAAGTAGTGCAGGTACCCGTACCTCAGCGAACGACCGAACGATCCGACCGCCGTGTGGTGCTCGGGCCAGAAGTAGATCCACCACAGCGCTGCCGTCACAACCAGCGTCAGCACGGAGATCGACAGGAAGGGCAGGAACGACTCGGCCTCGTGCAGGGCGTCGATGATCGCGTTGGCCGACGCGAGCAGACTCTCGCCCAGCACGATGAGCGTGAACAGCCCGTAGCGCTCGGTGATGTGGTGCGGGTGCCACGGCGTGCGCACCTCGCGCTCCGCGACGATCGGGACCGACATCTCCATCAACGCGAAGACGACGAACGCCACGATCTGCACCGCGCCCGCCGGCAGGAGCAGGAAGAGGACCCAGAGCACCTGCACCCCCGCGATTCCCGCGGCGTAGCGCAGGGTCGCCCGTCGCAGCCGCCCTGCACCTCGCGATGCGCGCAGCCACTGCGCGACCATCGCGATGCGCATCACGACATAGCCCGCCACAACGATCCCGTACCG
The DNA here is from genome assembly GCF_963528945.1 of uncultured Microbacterium sp. Lineage (GTDB taxonomy): Bacteria > Actinomycetota > Actinomycetes > Actinomycetales > Microbacteriaceae > Microbacterium. Next base: position 557,512 of record NZ_CAURWX010000002.1, on the reverse strand, counting down.
CCCGTGCTCGAAGGCATCGGGGATCCCCGCCGCGAGCACCAGCACGCCGCCCATCTGCACGATGGTCGTCACGCGATAGAGCCAGTCGTCGGTGTCGAATGCGGTGGCGAACCAGGCGAAGTTCATCCACGCCCACCAGATGGCGAAGAACAGCATCGCGAACGACGTGAGCCCGTGCAGCACGTGCCCCGCGCTGAACGCGTGGTGCAGCTGGGCCGATGCGTTGCTGACCGCGACGACGAACACCAGATCGAAGAACAACTCGAGCGAGCTGGCCACCCGATGAGGCTGTCGCGCATCCCGGGGGATCATGCGCGCGAGGCCGCGCCTCGCGGGAACGCTGTTCGTCATCACCGCGCCAGATTAGACCCGTTCGGCCCGTGCACCGCCCTCGCCGGGCAGCTCGTCGCACGGCGCGCCGATCACACCTTCCGTCGACCGCCGCCGTGGGCTATGCTGACGACGTCTGCAGCTCTCGCTGTACGCATCCACCGTGTGGGAGGGAGGATGCACCGACCGTGATGTGGGATCACGGACGAACGCGAGACCCGAGGGGTCGGGAATGCAGACGAACCCGTGAGCGTGGGGCTCGCGGACTGGGGAACAACTGGGGAAACAATGGCGCACTGGGGATTTTTGCGTACATTCATGGCTCGAGGGGCCACGGCATGACCTCCGTAGAGGATGCCGTCGGCATCGCTCGCGCAGGCTCGGCATTCGTGCCGGTCGCCGCCGCTCCACGAGCCGCAATGCCGGTGCCGCGCTCGGTGGTCTCACCGCGCGTCTCCGCAACGCTGGAACGCCGCCGTCAGTGGGAACGGCGATATCGGATGCGACTGCGGACGACGGATGCGGCTGCCATCCTGCTCGCCGTCGCCCTGACGGCGGCGATCCAGCTGACCCGAGGCGATGCCTCCGTGCAGGTGCTCCTCGCGAGCGTGCCCCTCGCGGGGCTGTGGTTCGTGATGCTCAGCGCCCTGCACACCAGAGACGCGGCGCTGTTCCGCGCCAGCGCGACGGAGTACCGCGGTGTCGCCCACGCGAGCGGCCTGGCCTTCGGACTCGTCGCGTTCATCGCCGTGATCGTCGAGTGGGAGTCGATGCGGGTCGTTCTGCTGGTCGGCTTCCCCTTCGGGCTCATGCTGCTGCTCCTGACCCGATGGGTGTGGCGGCACTGGCTGGTCGCCGAGCGACGCGAGGGACGCTTCGCCTCCCGCACGCTCGTCGTCGGCGACCGCCGCGCCGTCGACTACGTCATCCGCACGCTGCATCCGATCGGCGCCTCGGGCTATCAGGTCGTCGGGGCGACCCTGCTCGACGGCAACGCCCGCGACATCGAGGTCGACGGCATCCGCTTCCCTGTGCTCGGCAACTCGCGCACGGTGGCGACCGTCGCCGGCGAACTCGGCGCAGACACGATCATCGTGGCGAGCCACCCGGAGGGTGACGAGGACTTCGTCAAGCACCTGAGCTGGGAGCTCGAGGGCGCTGCCGCCGAGCTCGTGCTCTCGAGCCGCCTGACCGATGTCGCGGGGCCGCGCATCTCGTTCGCCCCGGTCGAGGGCCTGCCGCTGATCCAGGTGCAGATCCCGACGTACGAAGGCGGCAAGCACGTGATGAAGCGGGCGCTCGACATCATCGTCTCCGCGATCGCTCTTGTGCCGATCGGTCTGATCCTGCCGGCGCTCGCGCTCGCCATCAAGCTCGACTCCCGCGGGCCCGTGTTCTTCCACCAGGAGCGCGTCGGCCGCGACGGGCGCCGTTTCCGTATGGTGAAGCTCCGCTCGATGACGACGGATGCCGAGGAGCAGCTCGCCGCCCTGCAGGCGCAGAACGAGGGCTCCGGCCTGCTGTTCAAGATGAAGGCCGACCCGCGGGTGACCCGTGTGGGCCGCGTGCTGCGCAAGCTGTCGCTCGACGAGTTGCCGCAGTTCTGGAACGTGCTGATCGGCGACATGAGCGTCGTCGGCCCGCGCCCGCCGCTGCCCAGCGAGGTCACGGCGTACGACGGCACCGTGTTCCGTCGGCTGTACATCAAACCGGGCATCACCGGGCTCTGGCAGATCTCCGGGCGCAGCGACCTGTCATGGGACGAGAGCGTGCGCCTCGACCTGCGCTACGTCGAGAACTGGTCCGTCATGAACGACCTGCAGATCATGTGGCGCACCGCCAAGGTCATGGTGCAGCCGAGCGGGGCCTACTGACAGCGAGAGGGGGTGCACCCGCCATGCGGGTGCACCCCCTCTCGTGAGCACTGCGGTCAGTCGCGCGCGTTCACCCACGGATCGAGTCCCGCCTTCTTGAAGGCATCCACCATGCCCGCACCGTTGTCGATGCGCATGTCGCACGAGGAGTTGCCGGACCCGGCATCGAAGCGTACGAGGGCCTTGATGTTCGGGTACCGCTGGAGCACCGACGGAATGTCCTTATAGAACTGCGTCGAACGTCCCGGGTTGGCCTCGTCGAACTCGGTGCCGTACTCCATCAGGATCTGCGGCTTGTCGCCCCAGCCGTTCTCCACCATGAAGTCGTGCGGCCCTCGTACCTCGTTCTCGAACGTGGTCCAATTGCTGCCGTTGCACGTATAGAAGTTGTACGGGTCGAAGCCGACCCAGTCGACGTACGCGTCACCGGGGTAACCGGATGCGATCTTGTCGTCGTTGCCGGCGCCCAGGTATCCGGTCGAGACCCACAGCCAGGCGACGTTCGATACGCCCTTCGCCTCGAACCGGTCGTGCACGCGCTGATAGGCGTCGATGTACTCCGCCATGGTGCCCTTGTCGAAGCGGTCGAACTCGGGGTCGAACGCGATCATCACCGGCTCCCCGAACGCCTTCACCCGGTCGGCGGCAGAGTCGATGTACTCGTCCCACTCCCCCCGGGCGATCGCAGACCAGCGGATGTCGGTGTTGCTGCTCGCCACCCGCGCCTGCCACGCGAAGAGGAGCGTCCGGTCCTGACCGAGCGCCTGCTCGTGGGAGTCGGGGAAGAGCCCCTGATGGGTGCTCTTAGAGAAGTCGTGATAGCGCAGTGTGACGTCGAACTGGCGTCCCACGCGCGCTTCGAGATCGGTGATGGCCGACGTGAGCGTGTCGCCCTTGATCGTGTAGGCGCCCCAGAGCGCGCCGCACGCGGGAGCGAGGTAACCCTGCGCACCGCACTCGTCACCGGTTCCCGGCTGCTCGCCCGGTGCGGGAACCGGGTTCGGGTTGGGAGCGGGAACGGGGTTCGGAGCGGGCGCCGCTTCGCTCGTCGCGGTCAGTTCCGCATCGAAACTCACCGTGGGCGTAGACCGCCAATTCAGATGCGTCGACGCCGCGATGACATTCTCCCCGGCATGCAGCGCAGACGCGGGGATCGTGACGGTACGGAGCTGTGCCGCCGCGGTGGCGTTCGGGGCCCTCGTGGCGTACGTCCTCGATGAGAGCGTGCCGCCGGGGAGGTTCACCCGGCTCACCTCGACGCCGTTGACGTAGATCACAGCGCCGTCGTCCGCGCGGAACGACAGCTCCACGTCCGAGAGTCGGACTCCGTCGGGGACCGTGAAGTCGGTCCGGAACTGGATGCTGAGCGGCTTGCGGGTCGCGCCCGCCTCGGGTGCGGTCTGCGTCCGCGCATCCGGTCCCCATCCGAGGGGAGCGGTCCCGCTCTTCCAGGCGGAGTCGTCGAATGTCGGCGACTGCCACCCTTCCGCCCAGGCGTCGGCGGAGTACCGCCAGTGCCATGCGGAGCCGCTCGGGATGAGCGTGAGTGGCCCTGTCGTAGCGGCCGCCACCGGTTGCGCCGACGACGCCACCGGTGGGGCGGATGAGGTGGTGGCCGCGGCTGCGGGTGATGCGGACAGGGCGGCGCCGATCAGCACCGTGGAGGCGATGACGGCGGATGATGTCGTGATGACTTTTCGGAGCGCGCGGAAGCGACTTCTGCGGTCTGTCAAGAGGGGTCCTCAGTGTGGGTAGACGGTCTCATCGATTCGCGGAATGCGATCTCGACGCGAGCGCCACGCCCCCCTCCGGGCCTGACTGGGCGATCGTTCCGGAGAGTCAAACATACGAATATCGATCTCGCAACTTTCGGGTTACGGAAAGATCACGACTCCGTCAGGACGAAACCTCTCACCGAGAGGCTCGCCTCCGTCGGGAAACGGCCAGCTCAGAAGGGGAAACCGCCTTGTCTTGCTGCCGCGGGTGCGACCGCGTCAGACCCACGACGACCGGCTTCTCCCGTCCGTCCAAGGCCTCCCATACCGCCGCCACGTCGGCGAGACGCGAGCGCTCATCGACGAGGAGCGTCACGACATCGGCCTGACCCACCAGCCGTGCGAACACCCCGAGGGAGTGCGGGCCGGAGGAGTCGACCACGCGGAGGGTCTCACCGTCGAGGCTGCGGTCCGGCCCGTGCTCGGGATCGCGCTCCGCATCAGGAGCGGTATCGGTATCGGCATCCGAGGGCACGACCGCGCCCTCGGATGCGCCTCGCGCTTCCCACGGGTCCGTCGCGGCGAGCACCCCGGCTCTTGCGACGGCCTCGAGCGCCTCCTCCAGCCGCGCAGCCGAGGGCGTCGACCCCGGCACGCCGATCTCGCGCAGCAGGACGCGCGGCGACTGGGTTCCCGACGACGTCTCGACCACCCGGTCGGCGAGGTCGACCCAGAACGTCGGACTCGTCGACGCATCGACCACGGATGCCTCGCCGACCACACGGCCGAGGCGGTCGGCCGAGCGCACCCGAGGGTCCGTGCGTTCGCGCAGCAACGCCGCCGCGACACCGAGCAGTAGGCCGCCGACCAGTCCTCCCGCGAGCGAGACCGTCAACCCCGGCGTCGCGGCACTCGACGGCACCTCTGCCTCCCCGATGATGCGACCGGGCTCGGACGTCGTCAGCAGCAGACTCAAGCGCTGCTGCTGCAGCGTCTGGACGAGGCTGCTGGTCGCGGCATCCTGCGGCCGCCCCTGCAGCTCGACGAGTTGCGCGTCGATCTTCTCCAGATAGCCGTTCACGACCGTGTCGGCCCCTTCGCGCCGGAACTCGAGGTACGCCTCGCTGAGCGCGTCGGCCGCGCGTGCGGCCTCGGTCGGCGAATCGGCACTCACCGTCACCTGCAGCACCTGCGATCCCGAGGGGGCGGCCACGTCGACCTGCGAGAGCAGGAACGACCCCGGGTTCAGCGTCACCCCCAGCGCCTCGGAGGCCCGCTGCGCCACCTCGCGCGATCCGAGGATCTCCTGCTCGGTGCGGATGTTGACCTCTTCTTTGGTCCCGGTGAAGGGGTTGGAGACCCCCGCCGACACCACGAGACTCGTCGTCGCGGAATACCGCGTCGGCGTGGCCGCCCACAGAGCAACCCCGCCCAGCACACCGATCAGGGCGCACACCGCGATCACCCGCCATCGGCGGCGCAACACCTCCACAATGAACGCGAAAGTCATCGATTCCCCTCCCCCGAGTCGGCGTCCGACGCCGACTCCCCTGTCATGATTGTCGACCATCCACAGCCGATCCGGTCACCCGTTCGTCCAACTGGTCGAGAAGTCGTGCCGACCGGTGGCGGTCGACCTTGCGCACGAAGAACGCCCCGGAACGATCGATGCGATCGCGGTCGATGTCGGTCAGCACCTTCGGGTGCCCGAAGCCGTCGCTGTCGAAGTCGATGTACCGGCCGTTCGAATTGACGAAGTCGAAGCTTCCGTCGCTGAGGAGGATGCTCTGGAAGAACACCTCGTCGACGGCGAGGCTCGTTCGTCCCCACCGCATGATGTCGGGACGCGAGTCGACCGTTTGCAGGACGTGCCGCACGGCGCGTCGCGAGATCGTGAACCATGCGGACCCTCCATGCACCGTCAGCCCCCGCGGGAGGCGCGGGCGGCGAAGCGCGATCCGGAACGTTCCATACGCGATGTTGGTGCGGATGAGCGGCTGCAGGTAGTTGATGCCGTGCACCCAGTGCCACCGACGTCGAGACGACGCGCTGAGCGGCCAGAGGATCCACCACCGATAGAGGTACCGCTGGCGAGCCTCGTGCATCGACCAATCGCTGCTCTGCGGATCGAGCGCGGAGTGGTGGTGCAGGAAGCCGTCGCCGGCGTCGGCGAGGGCGTCGAGGAACTCCGCCACGGGGCGCGCGGGGTAGTCCATTCCCGAGAGCACGGTGACGTGGTCGGCGCCTCCGTCGGCCTCGACCAGCCGGAACAGCGAGACGATGCGTTCGATCTGGGTGAAGTCGCCGCGCCCGCCGGTCTCGCGGATCACGGTGCACCGGGGCCCCTCGAGGGACTCCACACCTGGTTCGCCGGCGATGTCATGACTGATGTACACCCGCACGTCGTCGGCTCCCGCCAGCAACCGTTCGACGAGTCTCGAGAGCTGCGGGACATCGGCATGGCTCGTGATCACGAACGCCGCTCGCATTGTCGCATCAGGCATGCGCACCTCCTCGGCGTCCGTGGCCGCGCCGCAGTACGGAGAGCAGGACGACGCCGTACACGGCCAGCACTGCGCCGAGTCCCGTCAGACGTGCGAACGTCGACGCGTCCGCGAACACCGCGCTGACAGCGAGGGCGCCGCCGAGCACCATCAGCACCGGCAACGCACCGGAGCGCACGACCTCACGGGCATCCGCCCGCACCCCGACAGCTCGGTGCACCTGGATGCCCGCCAGCAGCGTGTCGACGACGACTCCCGCCGCGTAGGCCGCAGCGGCGCCGACGATGCCCCACATCGGCACGAGGACGAGGCACAGGACGATCAGCACCGTCAGCTGCACCGCCTTGTTCATCAACTGGCTCGTGCTGCGGCCGGCCATGAGGAGCACGGTCTGCAGAGCGCCGCCGGTGTTGCGCAGGCCCATGGCGATGGCGAGCACGACCAGCGCCGTCGCCCCCTCGCGGAACGGCTCGCCGAAGAGCCCGAGGAGGTCGGGCGCGAAGACCGCGACGGCGATGTAGAACGGCCAGGACGAGAGGATGAGCAGGTTCGTCACCCGGCGGAACAGCGATCGCGCCTCCCCGGTGCGGCCTTGGGCGACGGCGGAACTCATGCGCGGCCCGAGGACGATTCTCATGGCCGCCTCGAGCATGGAGCCCGCCTGGACGATCCGGGTGACGACACCGTACACGCCGCCGGCAGCGGGACCCAGGAGCGCGATGACGATGAGGACGTCGGCCCAGTCGAGCGCGCGCTCGAGGATGACGGCACCGCCACGCGGAAGCGAGAACGCCCAGAACGCTCGACGTTGCGCGACCGATTCGACCCGGTCGAGGGCGGCGGGCGCGGGCGCGTCGCGGGAGATCTGGCGACGAAGCGCGAAGGCGGCGAGCACGGCGGCGAGCAGCAGAGGCGCGGCCCACGCCCAGACGGCGGCCCATGCCGAGCCGATCCACACGACGGCGGCAGCGACGGCAGCCAGGCGCAGGACCGGGATGAGCAGATTCTGGATGAGCGTGTAGGTCGAGATCCGTCCGAGGCCGCGCGATCCTCCGAGGAGCACCCCGATCAGGGCTCCGGGCAGCAGAGCCAGGGCGAGGATCCGAAGCGTGTCGACACCGTCCGCGTCGAGCCCCATCCAGGAGCCGAGCGCCGGCGCCGCGGCGAACGTGGTGGCGCCCAGGAGCGCACCGACAGCGAGCACGGGGAGCACGGCGGTCCGAACGGTCGACCGCAGGAGTCGGACCTCGCCGAGGGACTTCTGGCGCGACAGCGCCCGCATGAGGCCGGTGTCGGCGCCGAGCCCGACGACGCTCGTCGCGATCATGAACCAGGACGTGAGCTGGAAGAACTCTCCCGTCGCCGTCGCCCCGAGACCGGAGCCGATCAGCCACGTGACGACGAACGCGAGCGCGGCGTTCACCGTGATGCCACCGAACGTGAGGAGCGACTCCCGGCCGAGGCGTTTACCGTCGGACACGCGGGAACACCTCCTCCCGGTCGACGCTGGCCCTGCTGAGCACGGCGGCAGCGAGGAGGAGGATCAGGCACTGCGTCACGGCCAGGCCGTAGAACCAGATCGTGACCCCCACGGTGACCATCAGACCCTGCATGACGAACGCCGCACCGCCGCGCAGATGTCGACTGGCGACGAGAACCCGCGCGAGGAAGGCGAGGAAGAGAACCAGCCCGACGAAGCCGTAGCAGAACATCAGGGTCCAGGCGTAGCCCTGGGTGCCGAGCGAGATACCGATCGACGCGTCCATGGCGGGGGTCGCCCATCCCACGAGCGGGGATTCGAGGACACGCTCGATCGTCGCCTGGTAGATGGTGCTCCGCCCCGTCGTCGTGTCGGAATACTCCTGGCGTCCTGCGATGGCCGCGAAAACGCCGAGCCACGCGAGCACCATCGCGCCCGCGGCGAGGACGACGGCCATCGCCGCCCCTGCACGCAGCATCCCGGCCGCCAGGAACCGAAGGCACATGAAGATCAGGAAGGCCCCGAGCGCGATGAACATGCCGCGATTGCTGGTCTGCGCAGCCGGGTAGAGGGAGCCGACGAGCGCCACTGCGAGGAGCGCACGCACACTGCGACGCCGGAGGCGCGTCCACACGAGCGCCATCACGGGAGTCAGCAGGGCATACGCCATGCCCCAGGAGTTGGTGTACGGGAAGGGAGCGGCGGGACGCACGAACGGCTCCTCGGCGCCCCACGGCTGCTGCACTTCGGCGAGCCGCGGCAGCACCAGTTCACGCACAAGCTCATTGCTGAGCAGCGACCCTGGAAGCACCTGTGCGAGCGGTGTGGAGATGCGCACATCGGGGAAGAAGGTCGCGAGCGTGCCGAGCACGACGACCGTGCTCCAGATCACCGCGAATCCCCCGAAGATCTTGGCCGGCGAGATGCGTTCCCGCGCGTTGACGTAATAGAGGAAGGCGATGCCGACCGCGAACAGGTCGACGGTGCGCTGGAGGAATCCGATCGCTTGCATGAACCCGGTCAGCGAGACGGCGCACACGACCACCCATCCGAGAAATGCACCCCAGACGAGCACGCCGGGGGTCGCCCTGAGCCGCCCGCGCAGGAGCAGGAACGCCGCCATGAGGGATCCGAAGGCGATCGGCACGAAGAGGGAGAAGCCGGTGACCCAGTAGAGCGGGAAACCGTAGATCCATGCGAGCAGCGGCCATCCGGGCAGCACCTGCGCCCCGGCCGGAAGGGAGGCCGGGGGCGCAGGTGAGTACCGTGTGCGAACAACGGTGGACGGGGCGTTCACGTCCCGGAAGGCGGCGCGAGCACGCCGGTCAGCTCGAACCGGGTCTTCGGCTGGGCCGGATCCGCGGCGTGGACCTCCACCGCGATCACGTTGCGACCCGGCGTGAGAGCGGCGGGGGGAACGATCACCGTGGTCGGTGCGACCGCCTTCGTGCTGCCCTTCGGGTGCGCCGGTGTCGCGGCGGAGACGGGGCCCTCCGGCATGTCGAGACGGCCGACCTCCACGCCGTTGACGTACACGACGGCACCGCCGTCGACCTGCGGCGTGAGCACGATCGGCCGACCGCTCGTTCCCTCGCCGAGGTCGACGCTCGTTCGCAGGTAGGTGGTCGGCGACGCAGTCGCGTCGTTGCCGACGGCCGTCCCTGCGGCACCCCGCGCAAGGGCGGCTCCGCGGAGGAACGGCGCGGAGCCCGTCGCCCACGTCGAGTCGTCGAACGTCCCGCTCGTCCACTCGGCAGTCGGATCGACTCGAGTGCTGAGCGACCAGACGGCCTCCACCGGCAGCACGGAGGTCGGCGCCGGGGCCGGCTCGGTCGGAGTGACCGGAGCCGGTGCGGGTGCCGGAGCCGGTGCCGGCGCCGGTGTCGGGGCGAGCGGTGCCGGTGCCGGAGCGGGTGCCGGAGCGACCGGTGCAGGTGCGGGTGCATCCGGCGCCGACTCCACCGTCAGCGTGCTGTCGGCCTGCCTCCGTTGTTGAGCGCCTGCCGTCAGCGGATTCGCGGTCGCCACGAGCTCGAAGCTGTGGCTCGGGGTGGAGCGGTAGTTGGAGTGCACCTCGACGCTCACGCTGTTCTGACCGACGCGCAGCAGCGACAGCGGCACCTGGTACACCACGGGATTCGCGAGCGCGTTCGCCGCGCTCACCGCCGAGGTGGCGTATGTCGTGTGTCCGACCGCGCCCGCGGGCAGGTTCGTGCGTCCGACCTCCGTGCCGTTCACCAGCACGCGGATGCCGTCATCGGCCCGCGTCGTGATGACGAAGGAGCCCAGCCCCGACACGTCATCGAGCGTGAACAGCTTGCGGTAGTACGAGGAGATCGGCCGCGTCGCGGACGCCTCGAGCGTCGTGCCGAGGCTCGCCTGCCCCCACCCGATCGGCGCTGCACCACTGGGCCAGCCCGAAGAGTCGAACCCGTCCGACGCCCATGCCGCCGCCGGAGCATCGGTGGCGAAGTAGTAGGACCATTGCGATCCCGCCGCGACGACGTCGACCGGCACCGGCTCCGGCTCGGGCTCCGGCTCGGGGTCCGGCTGGGCGCCCAGGGTGAGCACACCGGTCAGCTCGAAGCTGTGACTGGGGGTCGACCGGTAGTTGGAGTGCACCTCGGCCGTGACCACATTGGCGCCGCTCTTCAGGAGCGAGCCGGGAACGGTGAACGTGACCGGGTTCGCGACCGCGTTGGCCGCGGTGACGGCCGAACTCGCGTACGTGGTGAAACCGACGGGCCCGGCGGGCATGTTCGCCCGACCGACCTCCGTGCCGTTGACGTAGACGACGATGCCGTCATCCGCCCTGGTCGTGAGAGTGAGCGCCTGCACACCCGTGGCGTCCTGCACGTCGAACGTCCGGTGGTAGTACGACGCGATCGGTCGGGTGCCGTCGAACGTGAGCGTGGTGCCGAGCGACGCCTGCCCCCACCCGAGCGGAGCCGCACCCGTCTGCCACGACGACACATCCGCATCGGGCTGCTGCCATCCGACCGCGGGCGCGGTCGCCGAGAATCGGTACGACCAGGTCGCCCCTGCCGCGAGCACGTCGACGGGCTGCGCCAGCACCGTGGGGGTCACCACGGCTGTGGTGGCGGACCGATTGCCGGCCGCGTCGATGGCGCGGACGAAGTAGCGCGTGCCGGGTGCGGCTGCGGGAACGGAGTAATTCGTCTGCACGGTCGTCGCGATGGTGCGGTCGTTGCGCAGCACCTCGTAGCTCGCCCCCTCCACCGCGTTCCAGGTGAGGGTGTCGGTACCCGCGGCGTGCGAGGCGGCCAATTGGCCCGGGGTCGCCGGAGCCGTGGCGTCGCGCGGGCTGAACCGGGCGAAACCGCCGGTCCACCGATTGGTGGCGTCGGCCTGCCGTACGTGCGTGATGTCACCGCCGAGCCACAGGGTGCCGTCGGCTCCCTGTTCGATCGCCCACACGCCGTAACCGACCCGGAGCGTCAGGTTCGGGTTGAAGTCGGCGGCGAACTCGCCGTTCGCCGCATTCCAGAACCCGGCCTGATCGATGTGCTCCACTCGATAGAAGTTCGTCGGCGTCGGCCAGGTGAGAGCGCCCTGGTACACGTTCTCCGAGCAGTGGCATCCGGCCACGAGGTAGCCGTTCCAGGTGTTGATCGCCTGGAAGTCGCCACCGTTCTGGGTGATGTTGCTGGTGTCGAGGGCCATCGTGTCTCGGTTGTAGCTGAACAGCATGTGCTCAGAGCCACCCAGCCATACCCGGTCGCCGATCTCCTTGACCGCCTGCTGGTAGCCGGTGCGGTTGTTCTCGCGGTTCGAGAACTTCGGTGTCCAGGGGACGACCGAAGCGTCGCTCACAAGGTAAGCGCCGCCACGTTCGGTGACCGTGTCCCAGTTGCTGAGCCCGAAGTACCCTGCGGCGTACACCCGATCGCCGCGCGCCGACGCGTCGACAGAGACCACGGTGCCGTCGAGCAGCGGGTTCCACGCATCCGGCGCGAGGGTCGCGACGTTCAGCCGGCCGAGGTTGCGCATGTACACCTCGCGGGTGACTCCGCTGCCCGTCGCGTGCGTGAATCGGCCGCCCACGTAGAGGTAGCCGTCCTGCACGTCGAGCGTTCGGATCAGCGGCGCCGTGCCTCCCGTGTAGTTGATCATGCGGGTCGTGACCGACGGGTCGATGGCGCCGGTGCTCGGGTCGAGGACGGCGAACGCGGGAGCCGCGACACCGTTGACCGTCGTGAACGCGCCGCCGACGGCGAGACGCCCGTCCGGCAGCGCGGCGAGGGCTTTCACCTGATTGTTGAGCTTGGGGCGGAACGTCGAGATCCATTCCCCCGTCGACGCGTCGAATGCGGCGATGTAGCTCTGCTCGATCTGACCGCTGCCTGCGGCCGTTCGCTGCACGTAGCGGAAGTTGCCGCCGACGTACATGACTCCGTTGATCTGCGCGAAGTCGGAGACCTCGGTGTTGAGCTCTCCCGAACCCGCTGCTCCCAGGCCGGACACCCCCCACGGGTTCGTCGCCGCATAGCTCGACGCGGTGGCCGCGACGGTCGTCTGCGGCAGACCCGCGTCGGGGATGGGAGTCGCGAAGATGTCGGCGCTCATCAGCCTCGGGCGCAGGAACACCTGCGTGAACGGGCGCGGATAGGGCGACGCCGTGTCGACCTGCCAGAGGTAGGAGGTCGCGTCGGGGTTGCCCCGCGCGCTGGAGCCGAACTGGAACCCGCGCTCCCAACCGCGGGTGCCGCTGCCCACGTTGGTCTCGACCCGGCGGTAGGTGCTGTCGCGGCCGAAGCTGCCGGTCGTGCCGCCTGTGCCGGTCTCGCCGTTGAACGAATAGGAGCCGATCTGCTGCAGGCCGGCGAACTGCCAGGACCAGGCGTCGCGCGGGGTGCGGTACTTGAACCGCACCTCCTGCCAGGTCGTACCGGCGACGTTCTGCGCACGACGCAGCCGCACTCCCTCTTGGAGCGCATCCACGCGCCCGCCGTTGAGCAGACCGGTGACCATGTCCGTGGAGAGCTGCGCGGGAGAGAACGCTTCGGGGCCGGTGGGGGTCTCCCAGACGTCGCGCGGCGTGAGCCGCCCGACGTTGCCCTGCAACCAGTTCTCGCGTCCGCGTCCGATCAGCACCCACCCGCCCCCGTCGGTCTGCTGATCACAGTAGAACTGCTGCGGGGCGCCGAGCTTGGGGGTGTTCAACCAGTAGACGCCCGAGGCCGACCCCGGGTCGCGCTGCTTGATCTCCCAGCACGACGCTGCCGCCGTCTCCTGTGATTGACCGACCGACGTCGCCGTGAGTGCGGCGGCGGCGATCGGAGCGGCCTGCGGCGTCGCCGCCACCGCCGCTCCCGGCGTGAGCAGCGCGCCAACGACCGTTGCGGCTGCGACGGCGGCGAGCGCCAGCAACGACCGCCTGCTCTTTTTCTGCTCGGTGTTCCCCAGCGACATGATGACTCCCCAGAATCAAATGGAATGTGGACCGCTATTGGTGTCGGGTTTCGATATCGGTCGATCGCGCTCGTCGCCGAGTGCGAGGGTCGGTGCGTTATGTATGGATGTTCGTGCGGGGCCCCAGCCCCCGGAACGTCAGCAGGCGGGATCGTCTGCGAACGTCTGACGGATGATCTTCCACGCGCCGTCGGCCTGCTCGAGCGTGTAGATGTTCCAGGCCCGGGGTGAGCCCCCGGGCACGACGTTCCCGTCGGCGTCGTGGATCACGACATCCGACGAGTCGAGGCACGCCCGGACGGTCGCGGTCGACGGCGCCGCGGTCGCGTCGTAGGCGAGGGTCTCGACCCCGTCGATGCGGACTTCACCGGTACGGGTCCAGCCCTGGTCCTCGAGTTCCGCGCGCTCCGCCTCGATGCCGCTCAGGAAGGCCGGCGATGCGACCGCCGCCAGGCTGGTGAGCACGGCGTCGACGTCGCCGTCGGCGACGGTGGTCACCACCGGAAGCACGCTGGCGAGCAGCTGCTCCGCTGCCCCGCCGACCTCGTCGGCCGTGGCCTGTGGTGCCGTCGTCGGAGGCGCCACCGGGGGCACCGCGTTCGGGGTGGCGGATGCGGCGGCGCTCTGCGACCCCGGGCCTGCACCGGCGCCGACGGTGGATGTCGTGGCGACGACCGCGAGCGATGTTCCGGCGAGCAGCACCGAGGCCGCAGCGAGGCCGACGATCCACTTCGTGCGCTTTCTCATATCCCTCTCCCCCGCTGGTTGAGCGTGGCGACGATGCGCTGGGGCGAGACCAGTCCCGAGAGCGCGATCCAGGTCAGGGCGACACGCGGCTCGGTCACTCGGTGCCGGCGTGCGCGCTTGAGCCATGCCCGGGCGTCGGCGGATTCCCCTGCGGCCGCGTAGGCGAAGGCGACCTGGCCGCACATCCGAGCGGCGTTGCCCCGATCGAGCAGGAGGTCGCCGTGCTTCTCGAGGAGGAAGCCGAGTCCCTGCGCCATCGGCTTCCACCGGCCGGCGAAGTACGACGTGCGGTCCCAGTGGATCACGACCAGCGGGCGGGCGACGCTCACGATGTCGCCGCGTTCGGTGAGCTGCAGCAGGAGGTCGTAGTCCTCCCCGTACGAGTGCGGGATCTCTTCATCGACCCCGCGGGGGAGGTCGAGCAGGTCGACCCGTCGGAACAGCAACGAGGACGGGTGGATCTCGCCCACGCGCGACAGCAGGAAGTCGCCCCGAGTGGTGACCGCTGCCGGGACCCGGACGGTGGTGTCCGACTGGGTCACGATCTCGATGCCGGTGCTGACACCCACCGCCTCCGGATGCTCCGCCCACAACTCGACCTGCGCGCGGAGCTTCTCCGGCTTCCACTCGTCGTCATCGTCGCAGAAGGCGATGAGATCGCCCGACGCCGCCGCGATGCCGGTGTTGCGGCCGCCTGCCAGCCCGGGCGTGCGCGCGTTCGTGATCGTGCGGAGCGAGACCGAACCCGCCTCCGGCGCGATGTCGGTGAGTTCGTCGATGTCGCACTGGTCGTAGACGATGACGATTTCGAGGGCCCCGGCGTAGTCCTGACCGATGATGGACCGCACGGCACGTCGGAGCAGTTCCGGACGGCCGCGCGTCGCGATGATCGTCGTCACGGAGGGGGCGAGGGCGCTCATCGTGCGCTCCCCTGCGCGAGCTCGCGCCAGCGGCGGCGAGAGGAGAGCACGACGTGGGCGGCGTTCGCGGCGAGGAGCGCGAGGTAGCACGCAGTGAAGAGCGGCAGCACCGCCCAGAGGGCGAAGACCCAGCACAGCACGCCCGGGTCGGTCGGCAGGAGGATCCAGGACTGGAGCCTGCGCACCTCCGTGCGTTGGACGCGTGCGCCGTCGCGGAGCAGGCCACCGACGTTCTGACTGAGGAACGACGCGGAGGCGAGCACCGAGAAGGCCGCGGCGGCGACCGCGAGCACCGGTAGGCCGATCCAGAGGAAGGCCACCGCCACCACGAGATGCACGGCGGGAAGGCGGATCGCGTCGAGGGTGTGATCGAGCCATTCGCCTTGCAGGCTCGAGCTGCCCTGCAGCCGGGCGAGCTGACCGTCGGCGGAGTCGAGGGCGTATCCCACGGCGAGCAGCACGGCGGCGCTCAGTCCGGCGAGCGCGGGTGATACGGGCTGCAGCACCAGGAAGGCGGCGAGACCGAGTCCGGTGAAGACGATGCTCACGACCGACACCATGGACGGCGTCGCGCCGATGCGGGAGAAGGATGCCGCGAACACGCGAGCAACGCGGCGATTGACCCACCGCGTGTACGCGGGTACGCCGGCTCCCGGCTTCTGCGCACTGTCGAGTCGCTGCAGTGCGGAACGAAATGAATGCGGCGTATCAACGCCGAATTGAACCCCAGTCATCAGACCGTGTCTCCCCAGATTCCCCAAAAAGACGGAATTCCCACGTTCCGTCCGTCGCCTCCCCTAAGGCGATGTTTTCGCAGACTACCAGAAGATCGGTCCGGTGCACCCACGACTTTCCTCCAGACGTCGGGCGCCCCCGCACCGCTTGCCGCGGCCTCCCTATCGACCACGGCTCGGGGCATACTGAGACGCACCATGGCAGACAGCACCCAAGGTTCGGACCGCCTCAAGGTCCTGCTCGTCGCGTCGACGGGCGGCCACCTCACGCAACTGCTCGCGCTTCGTGACTGGTGGGGCGCGCACGACCGCGCGTGGGTGAGTTTCGACCACCCTCATGCTCACGCGGCACTCGTCGGCGAACGGCGCACGTGGGCGTTCTCGCCGACGACGCGCAACATCCCCAACGCCGTCCGCAACGCGCGCCTCGCCTGGCGCGTCCTGCGTGACTTCCGCCCCGATGTCGTCGTCTCGACGGGGGCCGGGGTCGCGGTCCCGTTCTTCTGGGCCGCGCGCATCCTCGGCATCCGCACCGTGTACCTCGAGGTGATCGACCGCATCACGACCCGAACCATGACCGGTCGCCTCGTCTATCCGACCGTCGATGCCTTCGCCGTGCAGTGGCCGGAGCAGCGCTCCCTGTACCCCGGCGCCCAGGTGATCGGAGCGACGCTGTGATTCTGCGCGTCTTCGTGTCGGTGGGCACCGACCATCACCCCTTCGCCCGCCTCATCGACTGGATCGACGCGTGGGCCGCCGAGCATCCCGATGTCGCGTTGACCGTGCAACACGGATCCTCCCCCGCCTCGGTCGAGGGGGAGAACCACGTCATGATGACGTCCGCCGAGCTCGATGAGCAGTACCGCGGCGCCGACATCGTCGTCTCGCAGGTCGGCCCCGGAACCATCGCCGATGCGAACCGCGCCGACCGCATGCCGATCGTCGTGCCGCGCGATCCCGCACTGGGCGAGGTCGTCGACGGCCACCAGTACCCCTTCGGGGAGTTCATGGCCGCACAGGGCAGGTGCGTGATGGTGACCAGCGAGGCTCAGCTGCGCGAGGCTCTCGATCGCGCGACCTCCGCGCCGGCCACGCTCCGCTACGAGGCGGCCGTCGGGGGGTCGGATGCCGCCGCTGCCCTCGGCGACCTCGTCGCATCTGTGGTGGCCGCGCCGCGTCGACGACTGTCGTGGGACCGGATGGCGGCCATGCTCCGCCGCCCCGACGCCTAGAGCTCGCCCGGACGCATCGCTTCGTCGTCGATCGCACGGATGATGCGCTGCGCCGCGGTGTCGGGCTTCGGTTCGGCGTCGTCGCGACGCCCCCGGGGTGCGTAGACCACGAGCGAGTGGAACAGGAACCGGGCGAAGAACGCGACGATCAGCGATAGCCCCGTGGCGAGCACGCTGGAGATGTGCCAGGTCTCGACCATGAGCGCCATCACCGGGATGCGGAGCGCGGCCTCGACGTTGTTGAACGCGAACGAGGCGCCGAATCGCAGCCCGATGCCGCGGGCGTCGCGGCGCATGTCACCGAAGACGAACCGCTCCTGCAGCAGGAAGTTGCCGATGATCGTGACCTCGGCGCCGATGATCGCGGCCCAGATGTACGGCATCCCGAGCGATGTCAGCGCCCACATGATGGCGAGGTTGGCCACGGCACCGACGATGCCGATGAGTGCGAAGAGCGACATCTTGCCGAATCGCAGCCGCGCGAGGTGGGCGATGAAGGTGGCCCCCTGCCGCAGGCTCGCCTTGGAGGTGCCGTACCGGCGCTCGCCGAACTCCATCGGCACCTCCGCCGTGCGCAGATCGGTACGCGCGAGGATCTCGAGGAGGATCTTGAACCCCTGCGGACGCAGCGCGGCGAGGTCGAGGCGGCGGCGGTCGACGAGGAAGAACCCCGTCATCGGGTCGGTGGTGCGGGCGAGTCGCCGGGGGAACATGGCCCGGGTGAGCCAGGTGGCCGCCCGAGAGACGCCGAAGCGCACGGCCGTGCCCAGACCACTCGTGTCGCCGCCGCCGATGTAGCGCGACGCCGTGACGACGTCGGCATCGCCCTCGGCGTAGCGCGCGAGGAGCGCCGGGAGCAACTCGGGCGGATGCTGCAGGTCGCCGTCCATGACGATGCACACGTCGGATGCCGCCGCGACGAGGCCCGCGACGACCGCGCCGCCGAGTCCGCCGGTGTTCTGCTCGCGGTGGATCACACGTACCGGGAGCGGGGCGTCGGCGGCGACGCGGGCGATCTCGGAGGGGGTGTCGTCGGTGCTGTCGTCGACGAAGAGGATCTCGGCCGGATGGTCGGCGAGCGCCGCGCCGATGCGTGCGACGATCTCGGCGACGTTGTCGCGCTCGTTGAACGTCGGCACGATGACCGTGACCCTCGTGCCCATGTCGACCCCTCCGCGCTCCAGCGGCATCCATCGTGTCATGCGTTCCTGTGCCGACGGAAACAGCCCGACCGGTATGCAGGTGTCGCGCCGGGCGTGTCGCGGGGCTAGACTGACGCGAGCGGCTGTGGGAGTCGCCGGCGGATGGGGATCCGCCTCTGGGGCATCACTGATCTGGGGAGATCATGGGCACGCGTATCGGCTACGCCGCGGGAGCATTCGACCTGTTCCACGTCGGCCATCTCAACCTTCTGCGCCACGCGAAGCAGCACTGCGACATCTTGATCGCCGGTGTCGTGAGCGACGAGATGCTGCGGCAGGTGAAGGGCATCGAGCCCGTCATCCCGACGGCGGAACGCGCCGACATCGTGCGGCACATCTCGTTCGTCGACGACGTGCACGTCGAGACGACGCCGTCGAAGATCGACGCCTGGCGCGAGGTCGGGTTCACGCACTTCTTCAAGGGCGACGACTGGCGCGGCACCGAGAAGGGCCTGCGGCTCGAGCGGGAGTTCGGGGTGGTGGGCGTGGAGGTCGTGTACTTCCCCTACACCGCGCACACATCGAGCTCGGCGCTGCGCCGTGCGCTCGACGCGATCACAGCGAGTGCGGCGGCCGTGACGGCATCCGCTCCCGCGATGCTCGCGACGTCGGGGTGACGGTTCGTCAGTTCGCGACGCCGAGCAGACTGCGCGCCATGCGGGCGACGTGCGGCGGCGTGTGCGGTCCGAGCCACACGGTCCACTGCGCGGGCGGCTCGCTGCACGTCCATTCGACGCACCACGAGTGCACGGCGTTCGCGAGCCGTTCGCCCTTGGTGTGCGCGGTGAAGCCGTCGCTGCGCACGAGCCACCGTACCGACACTCCCTCCGGTACGTCGATGTGACGGATCTGGATGCGGGCCGCGGCCTCGAGCAGCACCACGCCGGTGGCGTCCCACGGAAGTCGAGCGGCGATGCCGGCGATCAGGCCGGCGTCGGCGGCGTCTCCCGCGATGAGCACGACGCCTTCGATGTTCGCCCAGTCGGGATCGTCCAGATGCTCGCTCGCGGTGCCCATGCCACGAGTATAGGTAAGGCTGCCCTTACTCGACAACCATTCCCGGCCCCTACCCGGCCGGCCCGCCGTACGCTTGTCGTATGACTTCTCCTGCTGAATCCACCATCACCATGTTCGGCGCCGACTGGTGCCGCGACTGCATCCGCACCAAGAAGCAGCTCGACGAGCTGGGCGTGGAGTACACCTACGTCGACCTCGTGGCCGACCCCTCCGCAGCCGACCTCGCCAAGGAGATCTCGGGCCGCACGAACATCCCCGTGGTCGTCTATCCCGACGCCTCGCACCACGTCGAGCCCTCGAACTCGGACGTCGAGTCGAAGCTCCGCGAGCTCTCCCTCATCTGACCTCCAGGGCGCCGCTACACTGGCGCGATGAGCACCGAGGCTCGGCCGACGCGAGCGTCCACCCCGCTGCCCCCACGGACGATCGCGCTCTACGCGGCGGGGTCCGTCGGGACGGGCGGCTACGCCACCCTGCCCGGTCTCGTCCTGACCTATTTCCTCACCGACAACCTCGGCGTCTCCGCGCTCGTCGCCGCCGTCATCGTGACGGCCGCGAAGGTGTGGGACGTGGTCATCGACCCCGTGATCGGAGCGGCCTCCGATCGGCAGCTGGCCCGTACCGGCTCCCGACGGGGGCTCATGGTCGCCGGTGCGCTCGCGCTTCCGGTGTTCTTCGCTCTGACGTTCGCCGTCCCTCCATCGTGGGGTCCGGTCGCCGGAGCGGTCGGCGTGCTGCTGGCATTCGTGGCGACGGCGACGGCGTTCAGCCTGTTCCAGGTTCCCTACGTCGCCCTGCCCGCCGAGCTCACCTCCGGCTACGACGCGCGCACGCGCCTGCTGGGCTGGCGCGTCGTCGTGCTGACCTCCGGCATCCTCCTGTTCGGCGCGGGCGGACCCGCCCTGCGGAGCATCGGCGATGACCCCGTCGTCGGGTACCTCGTCATGGGTGTCGCCGCGGGCGCGGCCATCGGTGTCGGGATGCTCGTGGCGACCCGTTCCGCGCCCGCGTCGCCACGGGAGGTCACCCGGCGCGGCGCGAACCCGCCCGGGCTCCGCGCGCAGTACGCGGCCGGCCTCCGGGTGCTGCGCGACAGCCGCCCGTTCCGCGCCCTGCTCGCGACCTTCCTGCTGCAGGCGCTCGCAACCGGAGCCATGCTGGCCGGGGCGCAGTACGTGGCGACGTGGGTGCTGCGCTCCGAAGACGCGGTGACGCTCGTCTTCCTTGCGCTCGTCGGACCTGCGCTCGTCGCCGCCCCCGCCTGGACGGCCGTGGCCCGGCGGATCGGCAAAGAGCGCGCCTTCACCCTCGCGAGCGTGCTCTTCGCGGCCGCGGCCGCCTCGTTGACGGCCGCACTGTGGTCGCCCGGCGGATGGATGTACGTGTCGGTGGCGGTGGCGGGGGTCGCATACGCCGGCTTGCAGTCTCTGCCGATGGCGATGCTCCCCGACGTGATCTCGCACGACGGCGGCGAGCGCGCGGGCGCCTTCACGGGCGTCTGGACCGCCGGGGAGACCGTCGGGTTCGCGCTGGGCGCGGCGGTCGTCTCGCTCACTCTCGCTGCGACGGGCTACGTCTCGACCGTCGCGGGTGTCACCGCCGTGCAGCCGGATGCCGCGATCACCGGCATCGTGCTCGCCTTCAGCGTCGTGCCCGCCGCGCTCATCGCGCTCAGCCTCCTGCCGCTCTCGCGCTACACCCTGCGCCGCGGCGACATCGACCGCGCACCCCTCGCGTGAGCATCCCCTCCCCCGCTGGTCGAGCCGCCTTCCCGACTCGCGGCATAGGCTGGGGGTCCGTTCGAAGGAGCCGCCGATGACCTCTACGCACGCCGCCGGTACACCGGCTGACACCGCACGCGCCTCGGAGCACGACGGGGCCGAGGGCTCGTCCGGAACCGCGCCGGCCGGGATCTCCGAGAGCGAGAGCACGCGACTGGATGCTGCGATCGATTCCCTGCGCACCGGAACGCGGATCTGGTCCGCCCTGACGATCGCACAACGGGCGACCCTGCTGCGGCAGGTCCGCACGAGCGTGGCCGCCGCCGCCGAGGACTGGGCGACCACCGCCGCCGCGACGAAGGGCCTCGACGGAGGGCATCCGCTGCGCGGCGAGGAGTGGCTCAGCGGCGCCTACAGCGTGCTCGGCGCACTCGACGCCTACATCGAGACCCTGACGCGGCTCGCCGACGGCCGCAATCCGCTCGACGGCGTGCGGATCGACCGAGCGCCGGGCGGACGCACGCGTGTGCACGCGTTCCCCCTGACGCGCATCGACCGGTTCCTGCTCTCCGGCTTCACGGGCGAGGTCTGGCTCGAGCCCGGCACCACCCCTCGCGCCGCGCGCGCCGCCGCGGGCCTCGGCCAGCGCACCCCCGCGGAGTCGAACGGCGTCGGACTCGTGCTCGGGGCGGGGAACATCACCTCCATCCCCGTTCTTGACGTGCTCTACGAGCTGCTCGCCTCGAACCGCACGGCACTGCTGAAGGTCAACCCCACGCAGGACCCCCTGGTGCCGATCTACAAGCGCGCTCTCGCGCCGCTCATCGAACCGGGCTTCCTGCGCATCGTGCGGGGCGGGCCCGCCGTGGGTGCCCACCTCACGGCCCACCCCGGGATCGATCACGTGCACATCACCGGCTCTGCGGCGACGTTCGACGCGATCGTCTGGGGGCCCGCACCAGCGTCGGGCGCCCGCCGCGACTCCCCCGCGATGACCACGCCGATCACCGCCGAACTCGGCGGGGTGTCGCCGATCATCGTCGTGCCCGGCCGTTGGACCGAGGCCGACCTGCGGCATCAGGCCCAGCACATCGCGACCATGCGCTTGCAGAACAGCGGACACAACTGCATCGCCGGGCAGGTCGTCATCGTCTCGTCCGACTGGGACCAGGCGGATGCCTTCCGCGCCGCGCTGCGCAGCGCCTATGCTGCAGCTCCCGAGCGGCCCACCTGGTATCCCGGTTCGGCCGAGCGCATGCGCCGGGCATCCGAGTCCTACCCCGACGCCCTCGTGCTCGGCGACCGTCTGCTCGTCGAGATCGACGGCGACCCGGCGGGCCTCCAGAGCACGGAGTACTTCGCACCGGTGCTCGGCGTCGTGACCGTTCCCGGCACGGGCCAGACGTTCCTCGACGCCGCGGTGGCCTACGCGAACGAGCGCCTGCAGGGCACCCTCGGCGCGAACCTCCTCATCGACCCCGTGACCGAGAAGAGCCTCGGCACCGGGTTCGAGCGCGCCGTCGCCGCTCTGCACTACGGCTCGATCGCCATCAACAGCTGGACGGCGTTCGGATTCATCACCCCCACGCTCACCTGGGGCGCCTTCCCGGGCAACACGATCGACGACGTCGGCAGTGGTATCGGGGTGGTGCACAACGCCCTGCTGCTCGACCGCGTGGAGCGCTCGGTGCTGCGCGGACCGTTCCGCCCCTTCCCGCGCTCGCTCCCCTGGCGCAACGGCGGCGGCCGGTTCACGATCCTCCCGATGCCGCCGTGGTTCGTGGCATCGCGCACGGGTGCCGAGGTGAGCGAGGGGCTCACCCGATTCCGCGCTGGCGGGGGGATCGGCGGCCTGGCGACGACGCTCCTCGCCGCCCTGCGGGCTTAGGCCGGCTCAGGGGTTGAGGCCCGCCTCCGAGCGCGTGAACGTCTCGGCGCACACACCCAGCCCCTCGGTGTAGCCGAGCGCGAACCAGTACTTCCGCTGCTCGCTCGACCCGTGCGTCCAGCTCTCGGGGTTCTGGAACCCGGCCTGCTCCTGGATGTGGTCGTCGCCGACCGCTGACGCGGCATTGAGGGCGTCTTCGATCTCGGTCTCGGTCGGCTTCTTCAGGTACGCGTCGCCGTCGGCATCCGTCTGCTCGGTCATGCGGCCGATCCATGCGCCGGCGTAGCAGTCGGCCTGCAGCTCCGTCCGCACGCCGTTGCTGCCCGGACCGGTTCCGTTGTTGGGGTACTGCTCCATCGTGCCGATGAGGTTCTGGATGTGGTGGCCCCACTCGTGCCCGACGATGTAGAGCTGCGCGAGGTTGCCGGCGGATGCTCCGAACTGCTCGCGCATGAGCCCGAAGAACGTGGGGTCGACGTAGACGCCCTGCTCGGGCGGGCAGTAGAACGGACCCACCGCGTTCGAGGCCGTGCCGCACTGGGTCGGCGTCGAGCCGTCGACCACGGTGAGGGTGGGCGCGACGTACCCGTCGACGTTCTCGCCCCAGAAAGCGTCGAGGGCGACCTGGGCGCCCGCCATGCGGCAGTCGACGTCTTCGTTCGCGTCCTGCCCGGTCTCGCAGTTCTCGATGACCGACCCCTCCGACGACCCCGGCGCGCTGCCGGTCGAACCGCCGAACAGCCCTGAGAGGTCGATGCCGAGCAGCGGTCCGGCGATGAGCGCGAGCAGGCCGAGCACGCCCACACCGCCGCCGCCCGCGATGGCGGCGGTGCGCCCACGCCGGCGGGTGGTGTTGTTCGACAGGTCGGCGTCGGGATTGAACGTCATGGATCGAGGGTACTCCGGGCCGCGACGGTCGTAGGCTCGGGACATGACGACCACGATCACCCTCACGGGGGCCGGCGGGCAGATCGGCTACGCGCTGCTGTTCCGCATCGCGGCGGGCGACATGCTCGGAGCAGACAAGAAGGTGCGGTTGCGACTGCTCGAGATCCCGGCGGGGCTGGGCGCTGCCGAAGGGGCGGCGCTCGAACTGCAGGACGGCGCGTTCTCTCTGCTGGAGCACGTCGAGGTGACCGACGACCCCGCCGTGGCCTTCGACGGCGCCGACCATGCCCTGCTCGTCGGGGCGCGCCCGCGCGGCCCGGGAATGGAGCGCGGCGACCTGCTCGCGGCGAACGGCGGCATCTTCGGCCCGCAGGGTGCGGCGATCGCGGCGAACGCGGCGCCCGGCGTGCGCGTCACCGTGGTGGGGAACCCGGCGAATACGAACGCGCTGATCGCCGCGGCATCCGCCGACGGGGTGCCGGCCGAACGCTTCTCGGCCCTCACCCGTCTCGACGAGAACCGTGCGCGCGCTCAGCTGGCGCAGACCCTCGGCGTGCCCGTGGGCATCGTGCAGCGCGTGCCGATCTGGGGCAATCACTCGGCCACCCAATTCCCCGATGTGTCGCACGCCACCGTCGGCGGCGAGCCGGCTTCCGCCGCCCTCGCGCAGATCGTCGGCGATGTGCCGAGCTGGATCGACGGCACCTTCATTCCTCGGGTGGCCAAGCGCGGGGCCGAGATCATCGCGGTGCGCGGGTCGTCATCGGTGGCCTCCGCCGCGAATGCGGCGATCGAGCATGTGCGCGACTGGGTGCACGGCACTCGGGACTGGACGTCGGCCGCCGTCGTCTCGCGCGGCGAGTACGGCGTGCCGGAGGGGCTGGTGTCGTCGTTCCCGGTCGAGGCCGTCGACGGCGAGTGGCGCATCGTCGAGGGACTCGAGATCGGCGACGACGCGCGTCGCCGCATCGACGTCTCGGTCGCAGAACTCATCGAGGAACGCGACGCGGTGCGGGGTCTCGGACTGCTCTGAGCCTCCACTCTTCCGGCCGCGAAGCTGTGGAGAACTCGTTCTCCACCGTCTCCGTGCGAGGACGGAAAGGCGTCGTACGGTTCTGGACTGACGACGCTCCTCGGAGCAGAATGGACCGGTGACCTTGTCTGCTGACACGATCGGAATGATCATCGCCCTCTTCGCCTTCATGGTGTCGCTGGGCGGGGGAATGGGCGCGATGTTCGCCCATCTGTCGAAGCGCCTCGACGCCCGCTTCGACCTCGTCGACGCACGCTTTGCGCAGGTCGACGCACGCTTCGACCAGGTCGACGTACGTCTGGATCGTATGGACGCACGGATGGACCGTATGGACCTGCGCTTCGATCGGATGGACGGCCGGATGGAGCGGCTCGAGCAGGGCCAGGTCGCTCTGGAGCACGAACTGGTCGAGGTGAAAGTCGCGATCGCCCGCTGGGAGGGTCCGCCGCGGCGCTTGCAGCACCTGTAAGACTGCGTGTCCGCGCCGGAACAGAAGCGTTCGTGACGCGCAGAAGTCCCGCACGATGGCGCGGAAAACAGGGCACAATGGATGCGGGAGGTGCGCCGATGAGCGATGCAATGGACCGGACGACCGGAGGGGCGTCGCTCGATGACGCCCTGACGAGCCCCCTGCACCTTCCGCATGCGGCAGCCGAGTGCCCCAAGTGCTTCACCGAGCTGCAGCAGAACCGTAACTTCTGGCTCGCCCGCCCCGACGGCTCACGCCTCGTTGGGCTCGTCGTGTCGCGCGAGGGGATGCCGCCGGTCGTTCAGCAGCGCGCCGATCTCACTCGATTCGGCGTACCGATCGAGGGCTTCCGTCACCCCGCGCCCGACATCCTCGAGAGCTGGGGCGACCGCATCAGCCGACTGCTCGACACCCTGCGTCCAGGAGACGTGCTCGTCGTCGCCACCACGCAGGCCCTCGGCCGCGACAGTGAAGAAGAGGCGCGCACGATCACCGAACTACGCCAGCGCGGCATCATCGTGAAGGTGCTCAACCACGACGCTCGCCACCTGGCCGACCTGGCGCGCTGAGCACGCCCGCCTCTCGACCGACGAGAAACGACGTCAGTCGGCGTCGGTATCGGGCTGGTCGCGCAGCGACTCGTCGTCGAGCAGCGGAAGGTCGGCGCGCGTCACGACCTGCGACGTCACCGCGTACTCGACGAGGCGGGCGCGGCGGTTCGTCGCCAGCTTGCCCGCACCCCCGCGGAGCCCCTGCACGCCCATGCGGTCGAGCTTGTCGCAGACGTTGTCGAGTTTGCGGTTAAACTTGCTCATCGTCCATCCGAGGCGCTGGGCGGCCGCGCTCGACGAGGGCAGCTCGTTCATGCTCACGCCTTCGCGGCGCAGCATGGGCTCGGCGAGTGCCACCATCAGTTGCTTCTGCAGGGGGGTGAAGCTCGCGGGCATCACGGTGGTCTCGCCGCTCATCGACATCTCCACCTGCCGCGAGACCTCGTAGGGGGCCTCCTCGGTGTGCAGACTGAGCTCGTACGTGACCGGTCCGGCGGTGAAGACGATCACCGTGCGCTCGAAGACCAGCGGCATGCGGGCGCCGGGCGACAGCCACGACTGCACGGCGCCGCCGGCGCTCGACACGGTCGCCGCGAGGCGCACACCCACATTGGCGAGCCACCAGAGTCCCTCGCGGTACTGCAGCTCGAGGAAGTGCCGGTGCAGGTAGAGGTTGTCGTCGATCTCGAGGTCGCCCTCGCGTCCGATGATGAACGGGCGATCCGGCGGTAGGTCGTGCCACTCCCCGGCGAACTCGAGCCGCAACGGCACAGGCGCCTTCGTCGTCGCAGCATCCTCGGGCCCGAGACCCACCGCTGCACTCGCATCGCTCACGTCGTTACCCCCTGGCCAACATCCTGCCATGCGGAGGCGCACCGACGTGCGCACGACGGTCGGGGATCTCAGTCGCGGGCCACCTCGACGCTCACGAAGCGCGAGCCGGGCATCTCACGGATTTCGATCGATGCACCGTCGAGCGAGCCGGGATCGATCCCGAAGCGCGCGGCGAGCTGCGCGGAATCCAGGGCGGCGAGCCTGGCCGCCTCGCTCGCCGGCGCGAGGAAGCGCATGTCCCCCGAACCCGACGACCCGTACTTGTCGGGATTGTCCTGTCCGATCGCGTCTTCGTACAGCTCTTCCACGAACTGCTTGGGCACCTTCTTCGGCACCCCCTTCACCTCTCCGAGAAGGTCGCCGGGAAGGCTGCGCACCCCCTGGCCGACCGCACCTCCGAAGTCCCGCGCCGCGTTGTAGTCCGGGTTGCGATGACGCCCGACGTGCCCGAGGGTCTCGTAGCCGCGCCGCGCCTCCTCGCGGATGTCGTACTTCTTCGCATGGGACGCCGGCTTGTCATCGCGGCGGTGCTTCGGCACGCTGTCGCGGTTGCGGCGATCGAGGCCGCGGATCGCGTCGGCATCCGCTCGGTGCTTGCCCCCGCGTTTGCGGAACGCTCCCGAGAATCCGCGCTTGAACTCGTGTCCGGCCCCGTCGACCGCGTCGACGAGATCTCTCATCAGCTTCTTCAACGTCATGGCTCAGTCCCCCGAGATCTGCAGGTTGGCGATGTCGGCCAGCAGCCGGTCCGTGAGCTCCTCGACGTCGGCGGCCTGGGCATCCATCTCGTCCGCAGCCTGGTCGAGGGCCTCGAGGTCGGCGAAGAACTCGTCGGAGTCGCCGATCACCCCTTCGACGACCGGGGCGTCGAGCAGCGCGTTCACGATCGTCGGCACCTGATCGACGAGCGGCTCGATCGCGAGCGGAAGCACCTCGTCGATGACCTTCTCGAGTGTGATCTCCATCGCCATCGAGAACAGCTTCTTGCGGGCCAGGATCAGCACCGCGGCACCACCGGCGCCGAGCGGTCCGGCGGCGAGCAGCGGGATGAGCTGTGCGAGGGTGATCGTGATGTCGGCGATGACCTTGATCTTGAGCGCGAGCACGATGTCGGCCGCGATGTCGATGCCGACCGCTGCGGGCCCGAGCACGTCGAGCAGCTGCTGCACGTTCTCGGAGCGGTTGCGGTTCCACCCGTTGAGGTGGGCGGCGCCGGCCTCACCCCGCATCGCGGTCGCGATGTCACCGTTGATCCGCCGGTCGGCCGACTGGACCAGCGCCTCCATGTCGTCGCGGTATCCGCGCACATAGCCGGCGGCCTTGCGCACCTCGTCCTCGTCGATGTCGGGCCATTCCAGCCCGAGCTTGTCCATCACCCAGATGAGCTCGTTCGGGAGCATCATTCCCATGGCGACCACCTCCGGCGACGACGCTATCGATCATCATGCGGAGAGATCCATGGGGAGATCAGCCCATGGGGACTTCAGCCCACCCAGGCACGGTCAGTGCTTCGGCGCATCACCCGGCACGAAGTAGCGCGCCGGAGACAGACCGGTGCGCACGATGGCCTCGCCACCCGCATCGAGGAACTGCTGCATCGTCGCGACGCTAACCGCACCGGACGGGTCGGCGACGATCACGTTGTCGACCACCGGCAGCAGGGTCGCGGTGCCCTTCGGCCACGCGGCGAACGTCGTGGTGACGCCGGTGTCGAGCACCTGGATCTTCGGGTCGGCGAGGTGCACGTCCGGACGCTGCAGCGCCGCGGTCTGGGCCTCGTACGCGCGCACGCTGAACAGGCGCAGTACACGCTCGAACCGCATCTCGAGGGCCGGCAGCCTCTCGCGCCACGGGTAGGGCGCCCACGCGCCGTCGCCCCAGACGATCGGATGCGCGCTGACCAGCCGGCCACCTTCGTCGAACAGCTTCTCGGCCAGGTCGAGCACCCGCGCGACGCCGGATTCGTCCTCGGCACCCACGACCGCCACGGCCGCGCGCGAGAGCGCGAACATCACGGGCGCCCCCGCGAAAGCATCCGCATCGAGGAGCGCAGGGTTCAGCAGCACCGCGGATGCCGTCGCCTCGTCGTCGATGACGACGACGCCGTCGACCGGCGCCGGCACGTGGGGCGCCGACGCGGCGGCGTGCGCCACCACATTGCGGAAGGGCACGGTGCGGTCTTCGGTCCACTGCGTGACGGGGACGCCCTGCACATCGAGACCGAGGAACACCTCGCCCCCCAGGTACTCCACACGCGGGTGCGCGTCACCGGGCGCGGTGATCGACAGCACGCCGAGCTCGCTCGCCCCGTAGATCCGAGGTCGCGCGTCCGTCGCGGCGTTCCCGATTGCATCCGACATGCTCATTGCCCTCTCGTCGAGATCTCAGCCCAGACTATCGGCGCGGTGTGCGCCCTCCCGCGATCGATCACGGCGCCCCTGCCGGGGTCATCGCGCATCGGAGAGGGAGACGACATCCGCCCAACTCCACCGCACGTCGATTCCGGGAACGGGCTTCGCGCCGCCGTACCGTTCCGACACCCAGCTCGCGGGCACCAGATGAAGAGCCAACGATGCATTGCCCGCGTCGTCGGAACCCGCCCAGACCAGCGCCATGCCCAGAGTCTCCGACAGCGTCCACACCCGCGCGGCGGTCGCACCGGCCGCTCGCAACGCCGCGGCGTATGAGGCGAGGCTGTCGCCGTTGTGCTGCTCCAACTCGTCCAGGCTGCGCCACCCGCCGGTGAGGTAGAACCCCAGGTCGGTGATCTGCGAGGCGAACGCCGCGATCTCCTCGGGCGACACAGACGAATCGTCACGCGACGGATCGCCCCGCCACGCCAGCGGCAGGATGCGCGCCTCTCCGCGCACGAGCACCGGATTGTCGGGTGACAGCCATCCGTCGTGCTGCGCGGCGAGCGCGTCGTCGCGCAGCCCGTCCGGTTGCAGCAGCCGCGCGCGGCCCTCGTACGGCAGCAGCGCTCCGGTCGCCACCGTCTCGGGCGCGAACGACGAATCGGCGTCGCGTCGGATATCCCTGTCGAGGTCCATCAGCCGTCCGATCAGAGACTGAACGGCCGCGGACTGCCGGGCCACTCACCCGGGTTGTAGATGCCGTTGTTCGTGCCCTTGGCGTAGTCGGGGATGTCGATGACCGCCTCGGGGATGCCGCTCGGCAGGTAGCCGCCGGGGATCCACTTGTCGGCGTCCGTTCCCCCCTCGTTGCCCGAGGGCATGCGCAGCCCGTCGAGTTCGTGCGGCGCGAAGTCGCGCACCTGCACGTCGCCGCCGGCGAAGAAGTCACGACCGAGGCCGAGGGCCTCGCCGAGGTCTTCGGGGCTGTCGACCTGCTGCATGAGTTCGTCGAGCTTGTCGGTCGGGAAGATGTAGGTGGTGTTGCTGCCGTCGGCGGCCATGTTGTTACCGGGGCCGTAGCCCTCGAGGCTGCCGGTGCGGTAGAAGTGCGTACCGCCGTTCTGGAACTGGTCCAGGTGCGTGCGGATGTAGTCGTCGTCGAGGTAGTCGCTCGGGTTCGGGCGGTCGCCCTTGCCCGCGCCGACGACGTCGTTCGGCGTCCATCCGTCCGGCTTCCAGCCGTCCTTGAGCGGATGCGTCACATCGGTCGCATCGAGGTTCTGCACCTCGCTCGTGTTGCGGTCCTGCTTGCGGCCGTGCTTGCGGAACATCTCGGCGAGCTGGCGCACGTGCACGGGCACACCGTCGAGCGAGTCCTTCAGGGGCCGGATGACGGCCTTTCCGATGCTCATGGTCAGTCTCCTCCGATGTTGAGGCTGGCGAGATCCGACATCAACCGCTCGGTGAGGGTCTCGACGTCGGCGGCGTGCTGATCCATCTCGCCCTGCGCCTGCTCGAGCGCCTGCAGGTCGGCGTAGAACTCATCCGGGTCACCGGCGACGGCCTCCACGATGGGCGAGTCCAGCGCGGCCATGATCACGGCCGGCAGCTCTTCGGCCATCGGCTCGATGACCATCGGCAGCACCTGGTTGAGCACCTGCTCGATCGCGATGTCGACCGCGGCGTTCAACAGCTTCTTCTTCAGCAGCAGCATCGGCCCCGCGCCCAGCGCGGTGACCGGGTTGGTCAGCATGCCCACGAGGGCGATCATCGTGGTCGTGACGTCGGCGATGACCTTGAGCTTCAGCGCGAACACGGCATCCGCCGCGATGTCGACACCGGTCGGCACCGGGCCGAGCAGGTCGATCAGGCGCTGCAGGTTCTGCGACCGGTTCTGATTCCATGCGCTCACATACGCCGGCCCCGCCTGGCCGCGCATGGCGCCGGCGAGATCGCCGTTCACCTTGCGGTCCATGACCTGGATCTTGTTCTCCAGATCGTCACGGAACACGCGAATCATCGACGAGCCGCGACGCAGCTCGTCCTCATCGATATCCGGCCATTCGAAACCGAGCTTCTCCATCACCCAGATCAGCTCGTTCGGCAACATCATTCCCACGGCGTACCCCTCCCACAGAAGACTTTACGAGGCCGGGGCGGTTCGGCGCGACGGGGAGAACTACCCGTGCGACGTTGCGCCACGGCATCCGATCACTTCGGCACGACCGCCCACTGCACGATGCTCGACGTGAGCGGGGCGATGGCGCCGGTGCGCGGCCCGATGCCCGTCACGTCCTTGTCGACGATGGTGAGGCGCGGGTTCACGGCGAGCGGCATCGCCACCGCCATCCGCACGATGGATGCCTCGATCTGCGCGAGCACCTCGCGCCCCTCGTACACATCGGCGGTGCGGGCGAGCTGCGAGACCAACTCGTCGCGGGCCGGGTCGGTCGCACCGATGGCCGCAGCCTTGCCGCTCGTGCCCCAGCGCGCGAGGATCTGCGCCGGACTCTGCGGGATCGCCTCGCGCACGATCGCGGCATCCCACTGTCCTGCATCGAGGGCGGCGTCGAGATCGTCGGTGCCGCAATCCTGGATGCTCCACCGGGCCTCGCCCGCCGACTGCGCCATCGCGGCGAACACTCCGGCCGCGAACGCGCTGGTGCGGTCGTAGAGCACGCACACCGGCGCTCCGGCCGCGACGCCGGAGAGCTCGCGTTCGGCGCCGGCGTCTCCGTTCGGGGATCCGATGCTGTCGGCGAACCCGGAGTCCTCGTTGACGATGTCGTAGGCGCGCGAGCCCGGCGCCGAGAGCATCGACGTGGTGCCGGTGTAGGACTGCGCCCACTCCCCCGCGCCGCCGGCGATGAGCGCACTGGCGGGGATGGAATGGAAGAAGGCGGTGCGCGCCGGCTGCTGGGTGAAGGCGCCGACCGGGTTGACGAGCACGGCCCACACCGTGCCGTCGTGGGAGGTGTCGACGGTGTAGTCCTGGCGTTCGAGCTCGCGGATCGGTTCGCGGTTCTCGGCCGTGGGGCGCATCTGCGCGACATCGAGGGTGTCGCCGATCGCCGCGACGGGGTCGTCGCCCGGGGGCGTGAGTTCGATGCGGGCGACCTGAGGGGTGACGGGGCCGCGGAACTCGCCGTTGGGCACGAGCGTGACGCTGTCGCCCTCGTCGCCGACCTTCTCGATGCGGAACGGACCGCTCGACAGCAGCAGGTCGGCGGAGAGATCGGACGAGTCGTCGACGATGAAGCCGTCGTTCCAGATCTTCGCGAGCGAGGCCAGGTCGCCGGCGTCGCCGCTCTGCACCGCACGGATGACGGCCTGCTTCGCCTCCATCGGATCGTCGATGTCGAGACCGCGCTGGCCGACGATGTGCGCGGGCACGGGGACGGTCACCCGCTGCTGCCAGTCGATGACGGGCTGCGCGTAGGTGACCTCGATCGAGCGGGCGAACTCGTCGACCTTCGTCACCTCGGGTGCCGCGGGGTCGGAGGCGACGACGGCGTCATCGGGTGCGAACTCCCCCGCCGCCCCCGCCCACCCGAGCAGCAGGTCGGCGGCATCGAGCGGGATGCCGTCGGACCACACCGGCTCGGCGAGGTCGTAGCGCACGGTGAACGGGTCTTCGCTGACGATCGAGACGGTGCCGAAACCCTCGTCGGGTACGAACTCGCCGTCGACCACGTCACCGAAATCGGCCCGTACCGCCTGGGCGATGTCGATGTTGCCGGGCGTCGGTGCCGCGGCGGCGTTGAGGGAGGTGAGCTCTCCCGTCCATCCCGCGGTGATCTCCGTGCCCTGCACGACCGTCTCCGGCACAGCCGGCGCACAGGCGGCGAGCGTCGCCACGACGACGATCGCGACCGGCGCGGCGATCCAGCGCCTTCCCCCCATCGCGCGTGTCACACGAGGTCGGAGTCGTCGGCGCCTTCGGCCATCGCGCGGAAGGGCTCGCTCTCTTCGCTCTCGAGCCACGCCCGGGCGTGCTCGAGCAGGATGGCCGGCGCTTCCTCGGCCTCCTGCGCCGTCGCGAACGGCCCGATCGTGTCGTCGGAGGGGCGCTCGTCGGCGCGCACGACCGACTGCGTCGAGAGGTTGTACCAGTAGGGCTGCGATCCGCTCATCGGTCTGCTCCGGTCATGTCCCTGATTCTATGGGGCGCGCAGATCGCTCCGCGCAGAGAGACGGGGCCGTGGCGCGGCCATCGGCCAGCAACCACGACCCCGTCGGAGAGTGCGAAGCGGGGTTCAGCCGCCGGCGAGCTCGGCGTCCTTGTCGCGGATCGAGTCCGCCATACGGTCCAGCGCCTGCGCCATGTCGTTGACGGCCTCAGCGGCGTCGTCGAGCGACGTCGTCAGCTCCGAGTACGCCGTCGAGTACGCCTCCGACGCGTTCTCGGTCTTGAAACCGTCCTGCACCAGGTCGTCGATGACGCCCTGAAGCTCCTTCAGCGTGTCGGTCACCGTGCTGCGACCATCACGAAGACGCGCCGCCGCGCTCTCCATCTCGCTGTACGTTGCTCCGAAATCATGTCCGGCCATGAGAAACCGCCTCCCCGTTCGTCTTCAGGCCCGATGGCCTCTTGCTACGAGAGTAGAGGGCATCCGCCGCCGCGCCAACGGGGAGTCCTACCCATGCTCCGTTCAGCGCCCGAACGTGCCCGTCTCGAACTTGGTGAGCTTGCGCTGCGTGTAGGCGATGATCGCGTCGACGTAGTCCTCGAAGGAGTCGAACGCCTCGATGATCCCGGAGGGATCGAGCGAGAGTACCTGACCGACCACGCGACCGTCGACCACCGGCATCGCGGCGTGGAACGGCATCTCGAAGTCGACGGCGATCGGCAGCAGCGTCGCCGACGAGTATCCCTGTTCGCGAGCCTGCGGGGGCGCCGAGTCGATCCAGGCGGTGAAGACGTCGCGGTGCTCGCCCGACGCGAGTTGCTCGACGCTCAGCAGGTCCTGGGTCTCGAAGAACGCCCGCCACCCGTTCGCAGCCGCGAGGAACGACCGATGCCCCGGGTCGAGCGTCAGACCCGTCCCCTGCTCGTACGCATCGAGCCGAGCAGCGAATGCTGCCACCGACGGCATTGTGTAAGGAAAGATGCGATCGACGTGGATGCGCGCGCACCGGCAAGCGCTCCTCACCCTTCGATCAACTCGCCTTCGGCTAGCCAGTGCACGCGCGGATCGACCCGGCCGTGATCACCGACGGGCATCACGAACACATCGGCCTGTGCGAGGCTCGCGGCGATCGGCAGCAGGAGTGCCGGAGACCATCCGTAGTCCTCCAGGAGCTCCGGCGCGTACTCGAAAGATTGGAGAGCCGCGGCGCGAAGTGGGCCGTCGACGAGCTCCCGCGTACCGGGAGCGAGACGTTCTGGTGAAAGCACTTCCACCCATCAGCAAAGCTAAGGAACCTTACGTGCTCACCATCAAGCACGACGCCCAGGGCGTCTTCCGCAGACTGGATTGCCTCCGGCTCCGCTGCGAGTTCGGGGAGATGATTCGGGAAGATCCCACGCGGATCCCATTCAGCAAGCTCCTTCTTCGCCATGACCATCTCGATGATGGGTGGACGCCAGTCGTCGATAACGATCAATTCCCGCTTTTCGAGCCCCGCTCGCGATCAGGGTGGAAGAAATCATCCCAATCTCCGAACTCGGGAATCTCAAACCAGTTCGCGCTCACATCCACGTCACGGAACTCACGCGTTTCGACCGTGTCCGGCTCGCCGAAACCGTTCTTCGTCACGCGATCTTCCTTCGCATAGCCCTGCGGGGTGAACGTCATACCGATGCTCCCGGTGATCGCTGTACGCCGGAAGAACTTTGCGCCCTCGGGATAGACGTACCAGTAGATCGAGCCGAGGAACACACGATCATCATCTCCCTCGTAGGCCTCATCCTCGGAAACCGAGTAGTACGCACCCCACGTATACGAAGCCGCGATCGATCCGTGCTCCGTCAGCTTGTGCAGCACTACCCCATTGGCTCGCGGGCACATCTGAAGGTAGGCACTGGGACGGTCTTCGCCCGGTTCGATATGCACGATACCGAACCAATCCTCGCGCAGCGCCGCGTTGCGGTTGTACCTTTCCTCTGCCTCCGCAACCGTCAGCTCATCACTGAACAAGCCCCACTTCTTGTCCGGATGCGCCGGCCCGGCACCGACCTTATCGACATAGATGTAACTCATGACGGTCTCCTCTGCACTGAGAACCCTCCGGGAGACGAAACGTCGGCCTCAATCATCCGATTCACAGCCCGACGCGCTGCTGGGCTCCCTTCTGCTCTTCATCCTCCGTCGCCTGGTTTCGCAGGCTGCAGAACGGTGGTTAGTCGAACCGAGGGCGCAGCTCCTCGCGGAGCGTCTTGAAGGTTCGAGGAGTGACTTGCCACCGCGTGTCATCCATGTCCTCGAAGGTGACTTCGAAGCGCCCCAGACTGCGGTCGAACTGAACGAGGAACTTGACGGGAAGCGGCGCACCCGCCGTGTAGTGACTGTCGGTGTAGTCCGCTACAGCGGACTTGACGGCCCACGGGTCTACGGTCACGGCTGCAATCGATCCGTCGGGCGAGTATGCATATCCGGCGGCACCGCTGAACTCGCCCTCGAAGAACGAGACGATCATCGCGAACGATTCCCAGTCCTCCGGGGCGTTCTCCAGGTTCTCGACCAGTGCGCGGATCAGTCCGGTAGTGGCATCGCTTGACATTGTCGCCCTTCGTTTCGTTCTCAGTTCATGTCAGCAGAGTAGACGCGATCGAACGTACCACCCGCACTGTTGGGGAACGTCTCTTTGTTGTTCCACACGATCTCCCCCGTAGAGGGATCGGAGACGACGTATTCGACTTTGAAGTTGTCTGGCCGCACGGCCCCGGGTGGGTCGACGTCGATACGGTAGTCAACCTGGTGTCCGCTCCCCACCCAGTCAGCCCACTCGTTCTCCATCTTCTTCCATGCGCCACGGTTGAGGTTGGCCGCCTGAGGCACGATTCCCTCGTCGGGTGTGTCGCCGAAGAACCGATGGGCCCCGAGATGACCGCCGTCGTCACCCGGGTCGCCGAGCCGCCCGACCTCGGTGGCGTTGTCACCGCGAGGAGTGCTCCCGAAGTCCTCGTAGATGGTGCCTCGCTCAACCACCGGGCGGCCCGTCTCCGGGTCCCACACCGTCGTCTTGGTGTTCTGGTTCCGCGAGGTAACGGTGTGGTTGTACGTATCGATGTCTTGGACGCCGTCGTTGTTTCGTTGCTGCTTCTGCCCGTGCTTGCGGAAGAGTTCCGCGAGCTGGCGCACGTGCACGGGCACACCGTCGAGCGAGTCCTTGAGGGGCCGGATGACGGCCTTTCCGATGCTCATGGTCAGTCTCCTCCGATGTTGAGGCTGGCGAGATCCGACATCAACCGCTCGGTGAGGGTCTCGACGTCGGCGGCGTGCTGATCCATCTCGCCCTGCGCCTGCTCGAGCGCCTGCAGGTCGGCGTAGAACTCATCCGGGTCACCGGCGACGGCCTCCACGATGGGCGAGTCCAGCGCGGCCATGATCACGGCCGGCAGCTCTTCGGCCATCGGCTCGATGACCATCGGCAGCACCTGGTTGAGCACCTGCTCGATCGCGATGTCGACCGCGGCGTTCAACAGCTTCTTCTTCAGCAGCAGCATCGGCCCCGCGCCCAGCGCGGTGACCGGGTTGGTCAGCATGCCCACGAGGGCGATCATCGTGGTCGTGACGTCGGCGATGACCTTGAGCTTCAGCGCGAACACGGCATCCGCCGCGATGTCGACACCGGTCGGCACCGGGCCGAGCAGGTCGATCAGGCGCTGCAGGTTCTGCGACCGGTTCTGATTCCATGCGCTCACATACGCCGGCCCCGCCTGGCCGCGCATGGCGCCGGCGAGATCGCCGTTCACCTTGCGGTCCATGACCTGGATCTTGTTCTCCAGATCGTCACGGAACACGCGAATCATCGACGAGCCGCGACGCAGCTCGTCCTCATCGATATCCGGCCATTCGAAACCGAGCTTCTCCATCACCCAGATCAGCTCGTTCGGCAACATCATCCCCATGACCACACCTCCTGCACCGACTGTACGGTGCAGCATCTTATACACACCATGGGTAGCGCTCCCCGTCCGGGCACGCGCACCGAAGACGGCCCTCCGATTCGAACGGGACAAAAGCAATCGCCGGTCGCACACAAAAAAGCTGCGACCCGGTCGGAAGACCGGGCCGCAGCCGTGAAGTGCGAGGCGGGGTTCAGCCGCCGGCGAGCTCGGCGTCCTTGTCGCGGATCGAGTCCGCCATACGGTCCAGCGCCTGCGCCATGTCGTTGACGGCCTCAGCGGCGTCGTCGAGCGACGTCGTCAGCTCCGAGTACGCCGTCGAGTACGCCTCCGACGCGTTCTCGGTCTTGAAACCGTCCTGCACCAGGTCGTCGATGACGCCCTGAAGCTCCTTCAGCGTGTCGGTCACCGTGCTGCGACCATCACGAAGACGCGCCGCCGCGCTCTCCATCTCGCTGTACGTTGCTCCGAAATCATGTCCGGCCATGAGAAACCGCCTCCGAATCGATCGTCTTCAGGCCGTCTCCGGCCTCCTGCACACGAGGTTAGCGGGCGAACCCGCCGAGGTGAACGGGGAGCGGTACCCATGCACCGCTCCCCATCCGTCTAGCTCTTCGGCGCCTCGTCGGCGACGAACGGCATCTGCATCGTGACGGCCCGACCGGCCTGCACGAAGATGCCTCGACCCACCGGGAAGTCCGAGCGCTTGACGCGGCCGAACGGCGTCTTGAAGATGCCCTCGCCGTCGTACGTGTCGGGCTTCAGCACGATGCCCTGACGCCCGGTCTTCCACTCACCGAGCACACCGATGCTGCCGCTCGCCCGCGTGATCTCGGCCTCGCCGATGAGCAGGTGATCGCTGTTGTTCATCGCCTGGAGCAGAGCGCGCATCGGACGGTCGGCCGGACCGTCGGCGAGGTGCGGCACGTCTTCGATGACGATGAGGATGCGCGCATCGGGATTCTCGGCCACGACGAGCTCGGCCAGCTCGGCCGCCAGCTCCTTCTCGTCCTCCGGCTTGGTCGCGCTGCGCACCCAGGGGCGGAAGTCCTTGAGCTCGGCGCGGCGGCTGCCGAAGTGGTACATCCGGATGTTCGGATCGAACCGCTCCATGGCCGTGACGAGCGACCGCAGCGCGTTGGTCTTGCCCGATGCGGGCGGACCCGAGATGACGAACGAGCCGATGGGCTCGAAGCCGTGCGGGGCGAGCGTGTCGTCGGCAACGCCGAACACGGGCATCCCGTCGACCGTCGCCGGCATCTCGTCGGCCGGCACGAGCGTCGGCAGCGCACCGATCTCGGGCAGGTCGCGCACGCCCTGGGCGCGCAGCCTCTCTCCGAGGGCGGCGAGCGCCTTGGTCTGCTCGACCACGTTCGTCGTGCCGCCGAGCACGGCGATCTGCGCCTCGTGCCCATCGACGACCGCGCGCCCCGGGTTCGACTGCTCGTCGAGCACGTCGCGCGGGGCACCCAGCAGCATGTACTGGCTCGGGTCACCCATGCGCAGGATCACCCGTCGCGAGATGTTCGCCGCCACCGCGCTCGGCACGGCGTTGCCGCGGTCGGCGGTGATGACGGTGTGGATGCCGAGCGTGCGACCCTCGCCCAGGATCCGCATGAAGATCCGGTAGAACGGGCCGCGGCCGGGCGCCATCTCC
The DNA here is from genome assembly GCF_963528945.1 of uncultured Microbacterium sp. Taxonomy (GTDB): domain Bacteria; phylum Actinomycetota; class Actinomycetes; order Actinomycetales; family Microbacteriaceae; genus Microbacterium. The sequence goes on along the minus strand of NZ_CAURWX010000002.1, from coordinate 518,858 downwards.
CAGTCCTTCTTGAACTCGGGGTAGTTGTCGATGAGCACGAGGATGCGGGGCATCCGCGCATCGCGCAGCTCGCGGTACTCCTGCACCGATGCCGCACTCGCGGCCGAGAACGCGGCCGCCCGGCGGTCCATCTCGGCGTCGAGCGTGCGGAGCAGACGCTGGATGCGCTCGACGTCGCCGCTGTCGACGACCGAGCCGACGTGAGGCAGCACCGACAGCGCGCCGAGCGCCCCCGACGCGAAGTCGAGGCAGTAGACCTGCACCCGGCCGAGGTCGGGGCGCATGCCCGCCGCGGTGGCGATGGTCTTCAGCAGTGTCGACTTGCCCGATCCCGAGGTGCCGTAGACGACCATCGAGCCGTCGCGGTCGGGCAGGAACACCGCCGACTGCTGCAGCTGCTTCTCGGGGATGTCGGTCAGCGCGATCGGGATGCGCGTGTCGCCCTCGTTCGTGAGGTCGTTCAGGTCGACGACCGTCGCGAGGTCGTCGAGCCACGGCCGCCGCGGTCGCTGCAGCTGCGCACGATCGGCGGCGTTGATGAGCGTCGACACGATGCGCTTCTGGTCGTTCGGGCCGAGGTCCTCCTCGTGCACGTCCGACTCGACCAGGCCCTCGGGCTCCCACTCGCCGCTCGCGCCGAAGCGCAGCTCGGCGACCCGCACATCGGCGGTGGTCGACTCGTCGTCGGTCGTCCACCCGCCCGCGTACGCCGACTGGAACGGCACCAGACGCCCGGGCCCCGTCTTCGCGATCGCGCGACCGGGGATCGATGCGGGGAACGACGCCGCGATGTCGTCGTCGACGACGTCGCGCGAGTCGGCCTCGTCGGCCATGCGCAGCGCGATGCGCAGGTTGGTGTTGGCGCGCAGGTTGTCTTTGATGACACCGGCGGGACGCTGCGTCGCCATGATGAGGTGGATGCCGAGCGAGCGACCGCGCTGCGCGATGTCGACGACGCCGTCGACGAACTCGGGCATCTCCGATGCGAGCGCCGCGAACTCGTCGATCACCAGCACGAGCGCCGGCGGGCACTCCGGGTCCTGCCGCTTCTCGAGTTCGAGCAGGTCCTTCGCCTTCTTGCGGTTGAGCAGGTGCTCGCGGTGCTGCAGCTCGGCGCGGAGGCTGGTGAGCGCGCGGCGCACGAGGTGCGGGCTCAGGTCGGTCACCAGACCCACGCAGTGCGGCAGCTCGACGCAGTCGGCGAACGCCGACCCGCCCTTGTAGTCGACGAACAGGAACGTCACCCGGTCGGGACTGTGCGCGGCGGCCATGCCGAGCACCCACGCCTGCAGGAACTCCGACTTGCCCGCGCCCGTCGTACCGCCCACGAGCGCGTGCGGACCCTGCGTGCGCAGGTCGAGCGCCATCGCGTCGGATGCGCCCTGCCCGATGATGGCGCGGAGCGTGCCCGACTTCTTCAGCCGCGGCCGCGGCGTGGGGCTGCGATCGACGATGGTGTTGTTCTGCCGCCACCGCTCGATCACCACCTGCGGGTCTTCGGCGATCGCCGGGTCGACGAGCTGCAGGAACATCACCGATCCGGGGATGTCGGACGCGTCGTGCACCACGGTGCTCGCGTCGACCACCGGCGACAGGCGTCGCGCGAGCATCTGCATGTAGGCGTTCGACACACCCTCGACCTGCACGTGCTCGAAGTGCTCGCCGTTGCGCACCAGACCCACCTGCGCGTCTTCGAGACCGGTCGTGACGTCGATGTAGCTGCGGCACACGGCCGGCAGCGACTCGACGGTCGGCGAGACGAACACCGCGTGCACACCGTGATCGGCGCCGCGCTCGAGCACCTCGGTGAGGCGACCGCGATCGACCGGGGCGTCGTTCGTGACGAACACGATGACCGAGATCGGGGGCGTGCTCTTGTGCTCGCCCGCGGCGCGCGCGACATCGGTGCCGTACAGCAGCGGGTTCCAGTCCTCCTTGAACGGACCACGGGGCTCGCCCGACCCGCTCGCCGCGACGGCACGCGACACGTGCTCCTCGAGCGTGCTCAGCAGGGCCGCGCTCGTCGGCGCGGAGTCGGCGAGCGCCATGTCGCGGAACGGGCTGCGCTCACTGGAGGTGTGCGGCATCCACTTAAGCCATTCCAGCTCGGGGGTCCACGCGGAATCGGCGAACGCGACGGCCACGACGTCGTTCGGGGCGTGCAGGCCGAACAGCTGCACGGCCACACCGCGCATGGTGTCGGCGACGGGGCCCTGCGGTCCGGCGATACCGACCGATCCGGCATCCGCGAGGGTCTCGAACACGGGCACGTCGTCGACGAACGCGTAGCGCTCGCGCAGCCGATCGACGCGGTCGATGAAGTCGGGCAGGCCCTCGGGAGAGTCCTGGTCGTCGATGCGGTTGCGCGCGGGCAGGCGGCACGTCCCCAGCCGCAGGGCGAGGAAGTTCCAGTGTTCGGGGCGACGCGTCCACAGCAGCGGACCGAGTCGCATCGCATGGTCGAACACCTCGGCGACCGGGGGCGCCTCGGCGTTGCGGGCCTGCTCCTCCTCCGGCTTGCCGCGGAAGAAGTCCTCTTCGAGCTGCTCGTACTGCCGCTCGAACAGCAGGATCTCGTGGTTCTCGCCCTTCTTGCTCTGGGCCGTCTGGTTGATGATGTTGCCGAACGCCATGAGCGGCGTCATCACGATCATCAGCAGCGAACGGGGATTGCCGTTCAGGGCGTACAGCGCCATACCCATGAGGATCGGTGCGATGAGGATCGGCCAGGGGAACAGGCGACCGATCTTCTCGGTGGGCAGACGCGGCACCTTGAACAGCGTGCCGGGATAGCGCACCTCGACCCGGGGGCTGCGGTTGAACAGCAGTCCGCCGCCGCGCTCGATGATGGGCTCGTCGCTGGGGGTGCCGTCGAACGAGCGCACGAGCCGGAGCACCAGCGTGGTGCCGCCGATCACGAACGGCTCGCCCTCCTCGATGCGCACGCGCTGCACGGCCACGCCGTCGACCAGCACACCGTTCGCGGAGTTGAGGTCGACGACCTCGATGTGGGTGCCGACTTCGAGACGCGCGTGCCGCTTCGACACCATCGGGTCGGGAAGCACCACGTCGTTCGCGGCGTCACGGCCGAGGAAGACCGTGCCGGCGGCGATCGGGAACTCCTGCCCGGCGAGCGCGCCGGCGGTGGCGATGAGCACGCCGGCCACATCGCGCTGACCGCCGAACGCGTAGCCCGGACCGTGGTTGACGATGGATGCCGCGAAGCCCGAACCGATGGGCGCCTCGCCGAGCGGCACGTCGGGCTGCAGCGGCACGAGGCGCTCCCCCGTGGGCGGCGCGACGGCGAGCGTCAGCACGTCGCCCTCGGCGACCGGCACGGAACGCGTGGGATCGGCCAGCGCGATGTGACGGGCGACATCGCCGGCCGTCGCCGTCGAGTCGGTCTTCACCACGATGTCGACAGGGTCTCCGCCCTGTCGATGCAGCGTCAGTTTGAGTCTCATCGGTTCCCCCCGATCACGCCGGTCAGGCCGGCGACGGACATCCGTCGTTCACAAGCAGTCATACCGCGATCACCGCGAAGACGCGGTCGCCGAGGCGGATCGTATCGCCCGCGGTGATCGCCACCACGGTGCCCGCAGGCATCGCCATGTCGATCCCGTTGCGACTCAGTGCCGAGCCGTTGGTCGAGTGCAGATCGACGACCTCGAGACCACCCGGCACCGGACGCACGAGCAGGTGCGTCTTCGACAGCGAACGGGTGTCGTCGGGCAGCGGGATCGCGCGGGAACCAGGATGCGGCGTTGCGTCGGGGTTGCGCCCGAGCAGGATCGGGCCATCGATACGGATGCTCTCGCCCGTGTCGAGACGCAGCCCGAAACCGGTGGGCGCCGCCGGAGCCGCGGGCGCAGGAACCGCAGGCGCAGGTGCCGCGGGCGCGGGGACGCCAGGCGCCGGAGCCGCAGGCGCGGGAGCCGCAGGGGCCGGAACGGCAGGGGCAGGAGCCGGAGCGGCGGGAGCGGGAGCGGCAGGAGCGGGAGCGGCGGGCGCAGGGACTGCAGGCGCAGGGACAGCAGGCGCAGCAACCGCAGGAGCCGGAGCCGCAGGCGCGGGCGCCGAAGACGGGGACACGGGAGCAGTCGGAGAGGGAACCTGCGCCGCCGCAGGCGCGAGCGGGTCGGGCAGCGCGTAGGGGTCGGGGGTCTCCGACGGCGCGCGCACGACGCCCGGAGCAGGCCGCGGCATCGCGGGGAGCGGCACGGCGGGGTCGGCGGGGAGCGGTTCGATGAGGGCATCCGCCCCCACCGCGTCGATCGCCTCACGCTCGGCCTGCACCGCGCGGTACCCGCCGAGCACCGGCTTGCCGGTCTCGCCCGGCACCGGCTCGGCCGAGACCGGGGGCGTCGACGGGGTCGCGAGCGACAGGCCGACGGTCGGCCGCTCATCGGGGTCGTACGGACGGGCGACGCCGAGCACGCCGGCGCTCACGCGACTGCCCGGGCGGTACGCCGGGCCGGCGGACGGGTCGACGGGGGTCGCGAGAGACGGCAGCGCCGACCGCTCGGGGGCCGGATCGGCCTTCACCATCTTGCGAGCGACGCGCATGCGTTTCTCGTCGTACGGGTTGAGTCCCTTGCGCACGTCGACGAGCCACACCCCCGTGGCCTTGTCGTGCAGGCCGCGACCCCGCCGCTCCGGGTCGAAGGTCGGCGACGCGAGCATGAGCGCGGTACCGAGCACCGGCACGATGCCGGCCGCGCCGACGAGCAGGAACCGCAGCAGCACTGCCCCGACCCGCGGGCGTTCGAGGGTGCGCACGTTGACGCTGCGGAGGCCGAGGAGCCTCTTGCCGATCGTCCACCCCTTGAGTCCGTGCAGGATCAGCTGCACCACCAGGAACACGAGGCTGAGAAGCGTCGACACCGACGCCATGACGATCGCGAGCACGAAGTCAGGGTGGTTGACAAGGCCGTAGGCCGAGATCGACCCGCTCAGGAACTTCACCAGCAGCGGCACCGCACCGATCCATAGGGGCAGCTGCAGCAGCATCCAGATGCCGCCGTCGATCACGAACGCGAGCGCTCGCCGCCCGAGCGGAGCACGCAGCAGACCGAGCGCCGTCGCATACGCAGGGTCGGGCCGACCGGAGGCGTCGAGCCCCTCGATCGTCTCGGTCTTCTCGTCGATCTCCCAGATCATCCGACGCATCCTCGCATCGGTTCGGAGGCCCGGCCGTCAGCACGCCGCAAGATCACGTCGATACACACCCTTTCCGCAGATTCGACCGTCACGGTCGGTACATCGGTCTGCCGCTGTGCGTCGGGATCGTCCGAGTACACGTCTCGCCACAGGTAGCTGTCGCCCTCCTCCGGCGAGGGATTCTCCCACGTGAACGTCACCGTGGCACCCTCGCGCACACCCGCCGGCTCCGACACCGCGGGAACGAAGTCGGGCACCACATCCTGCGGTTCTGCCGTCTCGGATGCCTCGGGCGCAGGATCGCTTCGGATGCCCGCCGCGAGCAGATTGAGGCCGATGATCGCCGCCACCACGACGACCACCACGCCGGCCGCGATCAGCGAGACCCAGAGACCGGTGCGGCGGCGGGGTGGAGCGGCCGACGCCGGCGACGAGGCCGCGCCCGCGTGCGGAGGAGCGGTCGGGTACGAGGGGGCCGTCGCGTACGCGGGTGCCGGCGGCGCCGAAGAGGCCGCGAACCCCGGGGCGGGCGGACCCGCCGGCGAGACGACCTGCGGCGGGCGCAGGAGCGTCGGCTCGTCGTCGACCGTCGGCGGCGTCGGAACGACCGGCCCGCGCACCTCGGTGCGATCGTCCACCGGCTGCGCCGGCGCAGGGTCGAAGCGCGGAACCGCCGGGGCGGGCTGACCGACGTGCTTCTGCGTCGTGGCCGACGGGCGGGTGAAGGCCGAGGCATCCGGGTCGATGCTCACGACCTCGCGCACACGGGTCAGTCCGTCGTCGTCGTCTTCGAGCTCGTCGGCGTGCGGATGCTCGTCGACGATGTCGATCGGCGTCACCGAGTGCGACAGTTCGATCTGCACCTTCTGCAGCGCCCGCGCGAACGCCACCGCGCTCGGATAACGGTCGTCGGAGTTCTTCGCCATCGCCCGCTCGAGCACCCGCTGCAGGCTCTCGGGCGAGTCGGGGCGGCCGAGGTGCGGCACGGCCGCGCGCTCGATGCGCTCGATGAGGTCGGCGCTGGAGTTGCGCTCGCCCGGGCGCTCGAACGGCGACCGCCCGGCGAGCAGGGTGAAAAGCGTGGCGCCGAGCGCCCAGACATCCGACCGGGGTCCGCTGCGCGGCGGCTCGGCGAACGACTCGGGCGGCGACCACGGGATCGACATGCCTGAGGCCTCGGTCGTCGCACCGGTGGTCGATGCGATGCCGAAGTCGGTCAGAGCCGGACGGTTGTATTCGGTGACGAGGATGTTCGCCGGCTTGATGTCGCGGTGCAGCACGCCGGCACGATGCGCGGTCTCGACGGCACCCGCGACCTGCACGCCCACGCGCAGCGCCTCGGCGACCGAGAACGGCTCCTTGCGCGATCGCGTCTGCAGGTTGGGGCGAGGGCAGTACTCCATGACGAGGTAGGGCCGACCGTCGCCCGCCACGCCCGCCTGGTAGATCGTGACGATGGCCGGATGCGTCGACAGCATCGCCATGACGTTCGCCTCGTCGGCGAACTCCTGTGCCGCCCCGCTCGACAGCCGGTCGGCGAGCAGCACCTTGACGGCGACCCGTCGGCGGGGCATCTCCTGCTCGTACAGGAAGACGTCGGCGAACCCGCCCGCGCCCAGCGGCTCGACGTACGTGAAACCGGGGAGGACGGGAGGCGAGGACGGCGGTCGTTTCACGGGAGGTCCTCGAAGGCGATCGTGATGCCGTCTCCGAGGTCGACCACGTCGCCGGTGAGCACGAGAGTCTGCTCCCCCGGGTGCAGACGCACCGGGTCGGCACCCGGGCGCAGCAGCGTCGAGCCGTTGGTGGTGTGCAGGTCGATGACGACCACGGTGTCTCCCTCGGGGCGGACCTCGAGGTGGCTGCGCGAGATGTCCTGCTGCGGGCTCTCGACCGCGATGAGGTGGGGCAGGTTCGCGCCGCTGGCGCGCGTGGAGCGCGGACGACGACCGATGATGACCGTGCGGTCGAGTGCCACGACCTGACCCGACGACACCCGGATGCGCCCCGCCGAGGCGGTGGGCACGTCGGCGACGGGGATCACCGCGGTGGGTGTCTCGTCGGCCGAGGCGGGCTGCTGGCGCATCGCACGCAGTTCGTCGGCCGAGATCGTCGAACCGTCGTGGTCGCCCTGCGTCGGGAACGGGACGGGCGGCGCGGGCGGAGCCGAGATGCGCGGCACCGGCGGAGCGGTGTGCACGGTGTCGCCGAAGAGCAGATCGAAGTCGTCGTCACTGGCCGCGAGCGTCGCCTCGGTCGGGATCAGGGTGACGCCGTCGACCTCTGGCGCGACGAGCTCGGCGACCACGGGCACCTCGTCGAGCTGCTCGGTCGGCGCGTCGGGCGCGGACGCCGGGGCGGCGGGCACCGCGTCGTCGTCTGCGGAGGCGACGGTGCCGGGTGCGTCGGATGCGCCGGAGACGTCGGATGCGTCGGATGCGCCGGATCCGCCGGATGCGTCGGATGCGTCGGACTCATCGTTCGCATCCGGTGCGTCGCTCGCGGCGGCCGCGTCGGGTGCGTCGCTCTCGTCGGTCGCGTCGGTCTCGTCGGTCTCGTCGGTCGCGTCGCTCTCGTCACTCACGGCGGCGTCACTCACGGCGGGAGCGTCGGCGACGTCGGCATCCGCGGGCGGCACGGGCACCGCGCCGAGCAGCGGCGCGCTGATCGCGGCGTCTGCGTCGGACTCGTCGCGCACGCCGGCCGCCCCCGTGACGGAATCGTCGCCGGGGGTGGAGGTGGAGTCGTTCGACTGCTCATCCTCATCCGGCCCGGTTGCGGCACTGGATGCCGTCGCCGCTGCGAGAGACGTCGAGGCCTCCGTGCCCGCGAAGCTCGCGAGTCGGACCGCCGCACCCGACAGCACAGATGCCGATATGCCGTCCGCCGACGCGGCGACGACCGGAGCGGGCCCGAGGGCACCGGTCAGGGGCGCGGCATCGGCCGACTCGAGCTCCGCGCTGACGGCGGATGCCTGAACGACCCCGGTCTGCACCGGCAGACGCACCTCACCATCGACCGCCTCGACCGTGATCTCCACGCGCGTGGCGCCGCCGACGAATCGCTCGCTCCAGGTCGTCACCTCGGCGCCGTCGAGCTCGTGCGCGCCGTCGGCGGCCGTCACCCGTGCCGAGACACCGCCGCGCAGCGCGATGCGCACGTCCGACCCTTCGGCGACCGCCGCCGCGAAGGGCGGCAACGCGGTGAACGATCCCGCCTGCGTGGTGAGCACGTCGATCACGGTCGCGAGGGTCTTGCGCGCGGGCAGACGCTCCCACAGGCTCGCGACGATCTCGGCGGGCGCGTCCGGCGGCAAGGCGACGAGCGCCCCGGGCATCACGAGAAGGTGCCAGTGTCCCGGTCGATAGATGGTCTGCATCAGCGAACCCCTCCTGCTGCGGCCTCGCGCGGGCGCGTGTCCATGTCGATGTCGTCGTCGGTCTCGAACAGCGTTCCCGGCCGCGAGGCGACCGACACGGCGTCGGCCACGACGACGGTGATGTTGTCGCGACCGCCCGCCTCGACAGCCGCGTCGATCAGGACATCTGCGGCGCGCTGCGGATCGGGCGTCGTGGTGAGGATCTCCCGGATGCGCGCATCCGACACCTCCGAGGTCAAGCCGTCGGAGCACACGAGCATGCGATCGCCGAGTTCGGCCGGGAACATCCAGTAGTCGGCGTCGCCCGTGCTGGAAGCGCCGATGGCGCGCGTGATGATGTTGCGTCGACGGTCGTGCAGCGCATCCTGCGGCGACAGCTCGCCCGCGTCGATCAGCTCCTGCACGACCGAGTGGTCGACCGTGATCTGCTCGAGCTCGCCGTCGGCCAGACGGTAGGTGCGGGAGTCGCCGATGTTGACGGCGAGCCAGTAGCCCATTCCGTCGACCGTCGCGACGACCACTCCGCTCAGTGTCGTTCCCGCGCGGCCGCTGCCCGAGGTCGAGAGCTCCTCGACGCGCGCCCGAGCCGTCTCAAGGGCTCCCCGAACGTCGTCGAGTTCGAGGGCCGGCCGCCCGACGCAGTGCGCGAACTCGGCGACGACCGCCGCGCTGGCGCGATCACCGGCCTCGTGGCCGCCCATGCCGTCGGCCACGATGAACACCGGGGTCGAGGCGAGATACGCGTCTTCGTTCAGCGCGCGCCGCAGACCGGCGTGCGTGGCGGCGCCGGCCGAGACCACCAGACCGGGCCTCACGCGTAACCGCCGATGGTCACGATGCGGTCGCCGATCTCGATCGCGTCACCCAGACGCACCGGCACCCGCTGGCCCGGAGGGCACGCGAGCCGCTGCCCGTCGCGCACGATCGTCGTTCCGTTGGTCGAGTGCCGGTCGAGCACCCAGCCGCCCGACACCTCGGCCGCGGCCTCGAAGTGCGTCTTCGAGAGCGACAGCGTCTCGTCGCGCACGGCCACCACCGCTGCACCCTCCTCGGGGGCGGGATTGCGGCCGAAGATCGTGCGCCGCGACACCGGCGTGCGCGTGCCGTCGTCCCAGGTGAGCACGAGGCGGTGCCCCGGGATGCTGATGCGGGTCGACTCGATGTCGATGTCGCCCGACGCCGGCCCGGGCGACACCTCGGGCGCCGAGGCGGCGGCGGGCGCGGCCGCGGACGGCGCCGCCCACGGGTCGCCGGCCGGAGCCGCGGGAGCCTGCGCGGCCGGAGTCTGCGGGGACGCCGGGACCTGCGCCTCCGGAGCCTGGGGGGCGGGGGCCTGCACCTCCGGAGCCTGCGGGGACGCCGGAGCCTGCATCTCCGGAGCCTGCGCGGCCGGAGCCTGCGCGGCCGGAGCCTGCGCGGCCGGAGCCTGCGCGGCGGGAGCCTCGGGAGCCTCGGGAGCCGGGCCGGCCGGGGCGGCACGTCGCGGCGGAGCATCCTGCGTGATGCCGGGAACGAAGGCGATGAGATCGTCGTCGGTGCCCACCGGTGCGGCCGGAGCGGCGGCGGGGAACGCCGGCGCCGCCGCTGACGGGAAGGGCGCCGCAGGGGCGGGCGTCGCGGCCGGCGCGGGGACATGCCCGCCGCCGGGCCACGGCGGGGCGGCCGCCGGCTGTGCGGTCGGTGGCTGGGGGGCCGCGAAGCGCGACTCCTGCGGGTCAGCCGCACCGGTCGGAGCCGGCTGCGCCAGCCCCGGAATCGTCGGCGCGGCCGCGCCCGTGCCGGCGGGGAAGGTGCGGAGGTCGGCGCCGCGCGCGGCCTCGCGCGCGTTCGGGGCCGCGCCCGCCGCATGCCCGCTGCGTGCGGCTCGCGCATCGAGCACGACCGACTTCGCCACCTTGTCGTGCCAGCCCTGGAAACGGCCGGAGCCGTCGAAGAGCGGCGTGAAGTAGCCGACCACGATCCCGCCGGCCAGCCCGAAGATGAGGTTGCGCACCAGCGCGCGGCCGAACCCGAGCGGCGCTCCGTCGGTCTCGCGAGCGAGTCGGAGCCCCTGCGCCCGCATGCCGATCGACCCGGCCCCCGACTGCATCCAGGTGTAGACGACGAACCACCCGAGCAGCAGCAGGCCGACGACCGGACCGCCGACCGCCAGGGTGACCAGCGACGCTTCGATACCGCCGGAGAACGAGACGACGAGAGCCAGCACGACGCTGAGCACGATCGCGAGGCCGCCCGCGATGACCGCATCGATCAGATACGCCACCGCGCGACGGGAGATCGGCGCGATCTGGCCGAAGGGGAGCATCGTCATGGGGTCTCGCTCTCGGGGGCGGGGGCGGGGGTGCTGTTCTCGATGGTGCCAGGTTCGCGGCGTCCGCGCGCGCCCGTGTCGCGGACGCGCGCCGTCGCGGCATCCCGGAGGTTCTGCACGGCCTGCGAGACGGCCGTGCCGCCGAGCAACGACCGCAGGTTGATGCGCGCCTTCCAGCGCCGCCAGAACCCGGCCTCCGCACCGAGGCCGCCGACGATCTCGTCGACCTCCTTCCAGAAGGCGTCGACGTCTTCCGGCGTGGGCTCGGTGGGTCCGAAGACCTCGATGTCGGCGCGCTGCGCGAGCGTGGCCGCGCGCGGCACGCCGAGCGTGCCGACGACCGCCGACGCCTCCTCGACGCGGGTCGCACCCGCAGGGAGCCGTGCGCCGTAGTCGACCGCCCGGTCGGCGAGCTCGTCCCACCCTCCGCTGATCCGGTCGCTGGGGCGCGGGGCCGTGCGCCGCGCACGCCTCTTCGCCGCCTTCCACGCCGCGATGACGATGAACGGCGACGCGAGGATCGCGAGGATCGCGAGCGTCACGCCTCCGATCGCCAGGATGACTCCGAGGATGCCGAGCAGGTTGAGCGTCTCGTCCTCGGCCTTGCGGTCGTCGGGCAGCGTGGGTGGCAGGTCGACGGGTTCCTGCGGCGGGGGCGGCGGCTGCAGCACCTGCGGCTTCGGGTCGACGCGCGGCTTCGTGTTCTGGTCGTTGGGCACCTGATCCTCGGGCGGCGTCGGGTCGAACGGCAGCCACCCCACGCCCTCGAAGTTGACCTCGACCCAGGCGTGCACGTCGTCGCCGGTCGCCGCGAACTCGGCGTCGCCGGCATCCTCCTCGTCGGGGTAATACCCCATGACGACGCGGGCGGGGATGCCGACCTCCCGCGCGAGCAGCGCCATCGCGACCGCGTACTGCTCGTCGTCGCCGATCATCTGGTCGCCGCCGACGAGGGTCGAGATGCGCTCGGCCGTGTGTCCGGCGCGCGAGATGACCTCGCCCTCGAGCCCGTGGCTGAAGAAGCCGCCGTCGGCGAGCATGGTCTCCAACGCCCTCGCCTGCTCGATCGGGCTCTCGGCGTCGGCGATCGTCTCGGCGGCGAGCGACGTCAGCTCCTCCGGCACGTTGCGCTGCTTGGGCTGGGCGACGTTGCCGAACGCGACCTCGGCGAGCCGGTCGTCTTCGATCTCGCCGGGGATGACGGTGTCGACCGTGTAGGTGTCGCCCGCCCCGAGCTTCGGGGTCGCCACGGCGGTGCCGGTCTCGGCGTTGTAGAAGGTGCCCCGACGCAGTTCTTCTGCGCGGTCGCCGGTGTATTCGATCTCGTCGACGGCACCGGCATCCGGCACCCACACCCCGGCGTACTCGCCGATCTCGACCTGCAGCGTGACTGGAAGCCCCTCGGCGTCCGGCGCCATGTCGGACCGCAACGGGGTGAACGCGCTCGACGACCCCGGCCCTCCGTCGGTCACGTTGTAGACCATGCCGTCGAACTGATCCATGACGGCGATGCGGATGCGCGCCTTCTCCGGCAGACCGCGCACCGTGAACAGCGTCTTCTCGTCGAGGTCGCGGGTGTTCTTGCGGAAGGACTGCAGCGGGCTCGGGTAGTCGCGGATGTCGAAGGGCGGGATGATCACATCGCGGAACACATGCCGCGTCTCGCCCGGCACCGCGACCGCCGACGAGGCGATCCCCGCACCGGCCGCGATCGCCAGCACGCCGGCGCCGGCGAGCATGCGACGCAGACGCATGCGGGCCGCCCGCGATGGATCGATGTCGCTCACCGAGATCGCGGCGTTCTGCGGCGCCCAGAGCTGCCGCAGCGCCAGCCACACGACCGCGACGAGGGCGACCACGATGCCCTGCACGAGGGGGAACGCCGGCTCGGGCGTGCCGAGGGCGATGACGACGACGAAGAGCAGGACGGCCGGGATCAGCGCCCAGGCCACGGTCGACAGCCGCAGGGCGAGCGACGCGGTGACGACGGCGCCGACCAGCGCGAGGAGGAAGGGCACGAGCAGATGCCCGTCGGCGGCCGACACCGGCGCGACGGTGGTCAGCATCTGCTTCCACGCCGTCACGACGCCGAGCGCGAGCCGCTGCAGCGTCTCGAGCGTGGGCACGAACCCGGCGATCGTCGTGCCGGGCAGCGCCAGCGCGCCACCGAACACGAAGTACACCGCGACCGTGAGCCCGGCGATGGGGAGGATGCCCCACCGTCGCCACGCGCACAGCCCGGCGACGGCGAGGCCGAGCAGCACACCGCCGATCGCGGCGGGGAGGAACGATCCGCCGGCGAAGGTCGGCCAGAAGCCGAGGAGGATGACGGCCACCACGACGCCCGTGGCGCCGAGGTCGAGCAGCCACCGACGCAGCGGAAGCGCGGGCGGCGAGACGGCGGGCGCGCTCACGCGAGCACCTTCTGCAGGGCGAGCGGCAGCTGTTCGAGGGTTCCGACGGTGACCACGTCGGCGTCGCCGATGCGCCGAAGCGCGGGCGACGGCGTCGAGGTGTCGGTGACGACGGCGAGCACGCGGGCGCCGTACGGCAGGCGCGAGCACGCCACCCGGAGGTCCTCGGCGGGCACGCGCCCCCCGCAGACGAGGACGACGACGCTGGCCAGCGGCATGTTGCGCGCCACGACGCCCGCGAGATCGGCGATGCCGCCCTCGCGGGGGCGCGAATCCTCGACCGCCGACAGCGAGTCGAGCAGCTGCTTGCCCGTTCCCGACGCGAGTTCGCGCCCCTGCACGCGCACGTCGACCCGCTGCGAATCGCGCAGCGCGCGCAGGCCGATGCTCCCCGCCACCGAGATCGCGAGCTCGAAGTCGTCGACCGAGGCGTAGTCGCCCGACGATCGCGAGAGGCCGATGACGAAGTGCGACCGCCGGGTCTCCTCGTACTGGCGCACCATCATCGTGCCGGTGCGGGCGGTCGACTTCCAGTGCACGTGGCGCAGATCGTCGCCCGGCTGGTACTCGAGCAGCGCGTGGAACGACACGTCGTCGCGGGAGAGGTCGGTGGCGGGCATGCCCTCGAGGTCGCGCAGGAAGCCCAGCGACTGGCCGTCGAACAGGATGGTGCGCGGGTGCACGAACAGGTCGACCGGGTCGTCGCGGCGATGGGCCCGCTCGAAGAGCCCCAGCGGGTCTCCGCGCACCACGCTCACCGGCCCGACCTTCACCACACCGCGCTTCTGCGTCGGGATCGCGAACAGTTCTTCGGCGCTGGCGCCCGGCGCGAGCCGCTGGATGCCGAACTCCCCGCGCCCCGCACCGACCGGAAGCACGACCCGCGACGGCAGGATCGCGCGGGTGCCGCGGTTGGCGAGCGTGAGGGCGCCGATGGCCCGCTCCCCCACGACGACGCGCGTGCGCGCGAGGTCGAGCGACACGTCGTAGGCCGTGCGCCCGATGAGGAACAGCGCGCAGAGGGCGAGCGTGAGAGCGACGACGAGCCCGACGATGGTGAACTCCCACCATCCGGCCACCTGCCCGAGGACCCAGCATCCGACCGCTGCTCCGATCAGCACCCAGGCGAGTGGGCGGATCGCCGCGGCGATCGTGCGGAGGCGCGCGGCAGCGCGAGCGCCGAGGACGGCGGCGACGTCACGCCAGTCGGCGTCGCGCTCCGTCGTCGGCGACGCCGTCTGCAGGGCCTCCGTCGTCATCAGGCCGCCGTTCGCGCCTGGGGTGCGGGCACCGTCTCGAGCACCCGGGCGATCACGGTCTCGCTCGTCGTGCCCGAGAACTCGGCCTCGGGGTCGAGCAGCAGGCGGTGCTTCCACACCGGCCGCGCGAGCGCCTTGATGTCGTCGGGCAGCACGAAGTGCCGACCGTGCGCCGCCGCCCAGACCTTCGCGATGCGGATCATGGCGATCGCTCCGCGCACCGAGACGCCCAGGCGGATGGCGCTGTCGCCGCGCGTCGCCTCGGCGAGCTCGGCGGCGTAGCGCAGCACCGCGGGCTCGACGTGCACGGTGGCCGCGAGGTCGGCCATGTCGGCGACCGCGCTCGTGGTGATGATCGCGGGCAGCCCGGCCGACGGGTTGCGGTCGGATGCCCCCGCGAGGATGCTCTCGGTGACCGCGAGGTCGGGGTACCCGATCGAGGTCTTGATGAGGAAGCGGTCGAGCTGCGCCTCCGGCAGCTTGTACGTGCCGGCCTGCTCGATGGGGTTCTGGGTCGCGATCACGAGAAACGGGCGGCCGGTCTCGTGCGTCACGCCGTCGACGGTCACCCGCGACTCCTCCATGACCTCGAGCAGCGCGGACTGGGTCTTCGGCGACGCGCGGTTGATCTCGTCGGCGAGCACGATCGACGCGAAGATCGGTCCCTTGTGGAACTCGAAGCGGTGCTGCTGCTGGTCGTAGATCGTCACGCCGGTGACGTCGGAGGGAAGCAGGTCGGGGGTGAACTGGATGCGCGCGCTGGTGCCCTTCACCGTGGCGGCGAGCGCCTTGGCGAGGCTCGTCTTACCGGTGCCGGGGGCATCCTCCAGCAGCACGTGGCCCTCGGCCAGCATCGCCGAGATCACGAGGCCGACGATCTCCTGCTTGCCCTGCACCGCCTTGTCGACGTTCTCGACGAGGCGCTGGAAGGTGCCCTGGAACCAGGCGGCCTGTTCGGGGGTCATGGTCATGGGTGTGTCGTTCCTCGTTCTCGGGGGGCGGGTGCGCGCGGCGGGGTCATTGCCAGACGCGGTGTTCGTAGGCCTTGCCGTCGATGACCACCCACGCCTCGATCGTGCCCCGGCGCATACCCAGGTAGCAGCCGATCTGCTGATCGAGGTTGCCGTTGCCGTCGGTGGTGACGGTGCGTCCGCCGAAGGTGCCGCCGTACGGGACGGGAGCGTTGCTGGCGCACTGCAGGTACATGCTCGTGTTCGCGGGGAAGTTGCGTCCGGTCACGTAGAAGTAGGCGCAGGTGCCGTCGCTGCAGTTGGGCTGGCCGTTCGCGTCGCCGGTGGAGGTGACCCACGCGCGCGGCTCGGGGCGGGGACCAGACGACTGCTGCGCGGAGCGCACGATCCGCTGCCCTGCCGCGTCGGTGACCTCGACGTCGATGGTGTGGCTCTGGCTGTACCCGTCACCGACCGTGCGGTTGCCGGTCGCATTGACGCCCTGCCAGCCGCCGCCGTCGATGCGGATGCGCACCGAGCTGATGTCGCGCCCGTTCGCCGCCGGGCGCGCATCCCACGCGAAGGTGACGCTCGTCGGGTTCTGGCTCGCCGAGACCTCGGGATTGCGCAGCGGACCGTACGGGTTGCCGGCGACCTGGTTCGAGGGGTCGCCGCCGTACTGGGTTCCATCGACGGTGGCGACACCGCGCACCCGCACGTTGTAGTTCTGCCCGTTGGAGAGACCGCGCACGACGTTGTCACCGGGCATGGCCGCCCAGTTCCCGCCGTTGAGCGAGTACTGGTACTGGATCTCGGTGGTCTTCGCGCCGTTGCGCGCACCGGGGGTCCACGCGAGCGTCAGCGCACGGTCGCCCGGGCTCACCGACGAAAGCGACGGCGCGCCGGGCTTGTTCACACCGCGGCGCGGGGCCGACATCGGGCTCCACTCGCCCCACCCGGCCTTGTTGTGCGCGCGGATGCGGAACGTGTACGCCGTCTCCGACGTCTGCACCGTGACGGCCTGCGAGGTGGCACCGGCACCCGGGGTGAGGGTGCTGCGCAGGGTCGACCCCTCGTAGACCTGCAGCTCGAACGCGTCGATGGGGTCGCCGTTGGCGTTGCCGGGCTGCCAGCGCACCTGCATCTGCGCCTGCGACCCCACGCCGGGGATCTCGGCGGTGGTGGGCGCCGCGGCGGGCATCGGCGGGCCGGCGGGAATTTCGGATGCCGACCACCCGCTCCAGCTCGACGGCTCGGGCGCGCGGTTGTGCGCCTGCACCCGTACCTGGTAGTTCGAGCCGTTCTCCAGACCCTCCCAGGTCATCGAGTTTCCGGTGACCTCCTTCTGGGTCACACCGGAGGGCGGCGCGGGCGAGATCTCGAGCGTGTAGCGCTCGACGGGCGAACCGGGGGTCGTGGGCGTCGTCCACGCCACCTTGAGCGACTTGTCGCCGAAGGCGAGGGTCGGCGGGTTCGGGGTGTCGGGGCGGGCATCCGGGCGCGCCACGGCCGACGCGCCGGACGGGTCGGACTCGCCGACGCGGTTCGTCGCCGTGACCTGGAAGCTGTACTCGACGTTGTTCGTGAGCCCGTCGAGGGTGCAGGTGGTCGACCTGCACTCCTTCGAGTAGGCGTTGCCGCTCACCGAGCGCACCGTGTACTTGGTGATCTCGGCGCCGTTGTTCGACGGGGCGCCGAACGAAACGACCACGGTGCGGTCCTGCACGCTCGTGACGGTCGGTGCGCCCGGAGCATCCGGCACTCCCTGCACCGTCACGACGATCTGTCCGTTCGCCTCGCGCTCGGGGTCCTTCGTCGCGTCCTGGATGCGGTAGCGCACGACCATCGTTCCGACGAAGTCCGCGGCCGGGGTCACGACCACGTCGTCACCCTTGACGGCGGCACCGCCGGAGCCCGACTCGGTCGCGGCGGTCATGAGCTTCAGCGGGGTGTCGGGGAACGGGTTGAAGTCGTTCGCGAGCACCGGCACCGTGATGCTCTCGCCCTGGTTCGCCTCCGAGACGGTGTCGGTGTTGGCGGTCGGCAGCGGACGGGTCGATGCGCCGACCTTCACGGTGACGGTGCCCTCGATCGGCTCGGTGGTCCCGTCGGTGATCTCGAGGGTCAGCGATGCCGTCGCGCCCTTCTCGGCGTTCGACGACGCCTCGACGAGCAGCTCGCTCCCGTCGGTGCGCGCGCTGATGCCCTTGCCCGCTCCGCTGATGTAGCGGAACTGCAGCTTGTCGGCGTCTTCGGGGTCGGGGTCGGTGGTGAGGGCGGCGAGGTCGACGACCGTGGGGTCTTCGCCCGGCGCCACGGCGATCTCCGTGCCGATGAACTCGGGCTGCTGGTTGTCGGGCGGCAGCACGTTGATCGGAATGCTCAGGGTGGCCTTCCGGCCCTCGGGGTCGTCGGGGCCCGTGCCGTCGGTCACCTCGAAGGTGATCGCGTCCTGCCCGAAGTAGCCGTCGGCCGAGGTGTACACCAGCGTCGTCTCGTCCTGCACCAGGTCGGCACCGTTGGCGTGCACGGCGCTCACCTTGCCGTGCTCGGTGATGCGGGCGGTTCCGCCCCCGGCGACCGTGACGTACTTCGAGAGCGGGATCTCCTTGGTCTCGCCGCTCATCACCTCGATGGGCTTCGTCGAGTCGAGGATCGGGCGCAGCTCCGACTCGGCCGGCACGAAGATGAAGGCGGATGCCTCGAGCCCGTCCTGGTCGGTGAGGGTGTAGCGGATCAGCTGCATCTCCTCGCCCACCTCGACCCGCACCTTGCCGTTCTCGAGCGCGGTCGCCCCCTCGCCGAGGGTCACGTCGAGTCGGTCGGTGGTGCCGTCCGGGTCCTCGTCGTTCTTGAGGATCTCGATGTCGGCCCGGAGCGTGCCCTCCGTGAGATCGGTCGGTCGCACCCGGTCGTCACGGGCGATGGGCGCCTGCAACGGCACGTCGTCGTCGACGGTGATCTGCAGGGCCGCGGTGGCGGTCGCACCGCGAGCATCCGCGATCGTGTACTGCAGCGAGGTCTCCAACTCGCGATCCGGAGCCTGCACGAGCACGCGGTCGCCCGAGACGCGCGCCTCGATGCCGAGATCGGTGGGCACCTCGAGTCCGTCCTCGACGAGCGAGATCTTGTCGCCCTCCGGGTCGGAGTCGTTCTCCATGACCGGCACGGCGATCTCGCGGCCCGGACGCACGACCACGGCATCCTTCACCGCGTACGGCGCCTGGTTGACCTGCTCGCCCGGGGCGATGCCGACGCGGATCGTGGCGATGCCCTCCTTGCCGAGCCGATCGCGCACCCGGTACTTGAACACGTCGACCCCCGTGGAGTCGTCGAACGCCTCGTACGAGAAGTAGTTCTGCCCCGTCTCGGTGATGCGGCCCTTCGACGGGCTGCTGGCGATGTCGATGAGTTCGACCGAGTCGCCGTCGGCGTCGATGCCGTCGAGAGGGACGGCGATGTTCGCCGTCGAACCCGCCAGCACGCGCGCCACAAGGTCCTGCGGACGCGGGGCCGCGTTGGTCTCCTCGTCGACCGGGAGGATCTGGATCGTGACGTAGGCCGCCGCCTTCTGCTGGCGGGAGTCGACCGCGTCGTACGTGAGGTACACGGTCTTCGCCTCGGGGCCGGCCTTGAACCGCACCGTGTCCTGCGAGACGAACGCCTCGCCGTCTTCCGGGTCGGGCGCCTCGACGAGTTCCGGCGCGACGTGCAGCACGTCGTCGTTCGGGTGCGTGTCGTTGTCGAGCACGGGGATCGTGACGACGTCGCCCGCGCGGACCACCGCCGTGTCGGCGTTGGCGACCGGTTGCAGGATCTCGTCCGACGCCGGGATCGGGATGACGACGACCTCGCCCTCTGCCGACTTCGATCCGTTCGAGATGCGGTAGGTGATGCGCGCCTGGTCGGTGAGCGATCCCTGATCGGTGATGCGCAGGGTCTCGTGGTTGATGACCGACACCGAGATGCCGGAGTCGTCCTCGATCGACACGGACTGCACCACCAGGATGCCGCCGCCGGGGTCGATGTCGTTCGCGAGCACCCCCACGAGCACGTCGCCGCCGGTGGGGAGGAGCGCCACGTCGCGCACGGCGACCGGCGGGAGGTCGCTCGCCGTCTCCTCGCGCACGTCGACGCGCACGATGCCCTCGCCGTTCTCGGGGCCGGCGGTCGCGAGATACAGCACGTAGTAGGTGCCGGGGCTCTGCGCGGTGAACGTGAAGGTCTTGTTCTGGAAGTCCGGGACGATCGTCGCACCGGGCGTCTCGTTCACGCGCCCCAGACGCAGCGGCTCGCGGCCCGAGCTGGTGTCGTTGGCGAGCGGGGCGATCGTCACCTGCTCGCCGACGCGCGTGACGACGTGATCGGCGTTCGTCTTGGGCTTGGTCGACCCCTCGGGCCGCACGTCGAGAGAGATCGACCCGGTCGCGGTCTCGTTGTTGCCGTCGGCGACGGTGACCTGGATTTCCTTGCGGCCCTGCGCGCTCGCCGTCGCCTTGTAGGTGATCTGGCCGTCGGTGCTGAAGTCGACCTCGTCGCCCGGCGCGGGCACGACGTCCTTCAGGTAGACGTCGTCGCCCTCGGGGTCGATCCAGTCGGGGAGGATGTTGTACGAGATCGTGCCGCCCTCTTCGACCGTGAGCGACGTCTTGCGCTTCGGCACGGGGGCGGTGTTGATGCTCTCCTCGTAGACGGTCAGCGTGACCGTGGCGGTGTCCTTCCCGCCGCGGCCGTCTTCGGCTTCGTAGGTGAACGTCGACGATCCCGAGGCATCCTCCTCGACCGCGATCTGCAGCGCCCCACCGTTCTGCACCTGCTGGATGGTGCCGATCGACGGCTGGCTCTCGGCCAGTGTGGCGACGAGCACGTCGCCGTCGGGGTCGTTGTCGTTGTCGAGCACCGGGAGCATCGTCGTGACCCCGGGGCGCACACCGAAGGAGTCGTCTTCGGCGATCGGGGGCGTGTTCTCCTCCTTGCGCTCGGGCAGCGTCGTCTCGACGGTCACCTCGGTGGAGTCGTCTTCGTTCTCGGTCTCGCCCTCCGGCGGAGTCAGGTCGTTCCAGTTGTCGACGCGCTGCAGGCTCTCGTCGGCGAGCCAAGCCGCCCCGCCGACCGCGTCGTTGAGGATGATGACGTCGCGATTCACTCGGAACACGAGGCTCGCGGAGTCCTGCGCGCCCTCGACCGTGGCGTTGACGTCGTTCGCGCTGCCGGGGCACTCGCGGATGAAGGTCGCCGAGCCGGCCCATGCGCCGTAGGTGCAGCCACGCAGGTAGACCGGGGCCGCGGGGGTGCCGGATGCACCGGCGTCGACCGTGGTCGGCTCACTGCCGTCGAGCGGCACGGTCACGAGACCGTCGGCGGTCGCGACGGCGACCGCGTCGTTCTCGGCGGATGCCTGCTGCAGCACCGCATCGCCGGCGCCGCCGACCTCGGTGCGCAGTCCACCGGCGGTCGTCACGACGCCGGCGGCCGGATCGAGCACGACGGCGGTGGCACCGACGGCGGTGATGCTCGCCTCGGACGACGTGCCGTCGTCGCCGAGCGACGCCGTCGAGGGTTCGAGCGCTTCACCCTCGGCGTCGACGGGGACGGTGACGATCTCGCCGCGCTCCGACGAGAGGCCGAACACGGTGCCGTCGGTCGCGACGGCGACATCGGCGTCGGCCCCGAGCTCGGCCACCGGATCCTGCGATTCGGGCTCGAAGCCCGAGACGCCCTGCACCGGGAGGACCCAGAGCTCGCCGGTCTGCTCGTCGAGGATGGCGGTCGTGTGGTGACCGAGGGCGATCTTCGCGGCGGCGGGCACGGCGGCCGAGTCGCCCAGCGAGACACGCGAGGGGTCCACGGCGGTGACGGTGGAGGCGTTCTCGTCGACGACGAGGATGTTCGTCGCATCCTGCAGGATGTCGTAGTCGTCACCCGTGGTGCGCAGGCCGCCATCGAGCACGGTGGACTCGTGGTTGAAGTGCCCGACGAGCAGGCTCGAGGTCTTGGTGATCCAGACGCCGCCGTCGTTGAGATCGACCTTCGTGGTGGGGAAGCCCTCGTACGCGAAGGCCATGGTGGTGATCGCGACCACTCCGACGGTGACGCCCGCGGCGGATGCGAGCGTCTTCGGGCGCGAGCGCATCCACGACATCGCCTTCATCCGGTGTTTCCCCCCACGTGCCCGTGCTCGGCACCCTGCCGGTCGGCTGGGGCCGCACGGCGCACCCTGTCATCCTAACCGCGCCTGGAATACCGAAACATGGGGAGAGTTCCCCACTTCGGGGGACTCGTCCGTCTCTCCGTCAGCCGATGATCAAGAAGACGAGGCCCGTGAGGCCGACGACCGAGACGACGCAGGCGGCGACGAACGCGGCGAGGGTCAGGCGACTCTCGCGCACGGCGCCCTTCGCCACCGACGGACGGGCCGGATCGAGCGTGCGAGTGGGGGCGGATGCCCCCTGCACCTGCACCGGCGGAGCAGACGGCACGAGCGGCGCGGGGCGCGGCTTGTAGATCGCCGGGTTCGTGAGTCCGGCCGGTCGCTCGAACGATGTCGTCGAACGGGGGACGGTGTCGGCCGGGAACGTGTCATCGACGGTGCCGTCGGTGTCTGCGGGCGCCGGGCTGCGGCGACGGAGCAGGCGCGGCCCGCGGCGGGGCACTGCGACGGTTGCCTCGTCGGGCGACGCCTCTGCCGACTGCTCCGCAGGCGTGCTCTCTGCAGGCTGGGAGCGGTCGATCGCGATGGTGCGTTCATCGACGGCGCCATCGGCATCCGGATCGGCAGGGCTTGCGCTCGCCGACTCGTCGGGGGCGGAGTCGGTGGTGGACCGCGAGCGATTCACGACCACCGTCGCCTCGTGCGCGAACTCGTCGTCTGCCGGTGCGTCGGGAGCGGAGTCGGTGGTGGACCGCGAGCGATTCACGACCACGGTCGCCTCGTGCGCGAACTCATCGTCCGCCGGCACGTCAGCGGCGGCAGCATCCGACGACCGCGAGCGATCGACGACCACCGTCGCCTCATGCGCGAACTCATCGTCCGCCGATGCCGGGGCTGCGGACTCGGAGTCGGCGGCGCGGCGACGCGCGCGGCGCGAGACGACGACCGTCTCGTCGACCTCGACCTCGACCTCGTCGCCCGGAGTGCTCATCGCGCGCGTACCGGCACGGTCGTGCCCTCGAGCATCGTCTCGGTGCCGATCGAGACGGCCAGACGTCCGGCGGTGTCGTCGTCGCGGCCCGCCCGCAGACCTCCCGAGACCACGTCGACCACCACGACCGACACGTTGTCGCGACCGCCGGCCTGCAGCGCTCGACGGATCAGCGCGGCGGCGGCCGTCTCGGGCCGCCCGCACATCGTGAGCGACGCACGGATCGCCTCGTCGCTGACCTCCCCACTGAGCCCGTCGGAGCACAGCAGCAGGCGCTCTCCGTCGACCACCGGCACCAGCCAGCTGTCGGCGGCGCTGTCGGTGGCGCCGATCGCGCGGGTGATGATGTTGCGCTGCGGGAACGTGGCGAGGTCTTCGGGTCGCATCTCGCCGGCATTCACGAGCTCCTGCCCGA
Source organism: uncultured Microbacterium sp. (assembly GCF_963528945.1). Classification (GTDB taxonomy): domain Bacteria; phylum Actinomycetota; class Actinomycetes; order Actinomycetales; family Microbacteriaceae; genus Microbacterium. The sequence goes on along the minus strand of NZ_CAURWX010000002.1, from coordinate 495,828 downwards.
GGGAGTGGTCGACGGTCAGCTGCACCAGCTCGTTCGCCTGGTGCCGGTAGACGCGCGAGTCGCCGACGTTGAAGATCAGCCAGTGCGGAACGCCCTCGTGCTCGACGAGTGCCGCGCCCGCCACGGTGCTCCCCGCGCCTTGCCGGTGCGCGGCCGCGATCGCCTCGACCACCGCGGCCGCACGCCCGAGCGCGATGCGGATGTCGTCGACCCCGACGGAGGTTCCGCTCAACGGCGCGAAGGCGTCGACGACCGCGGCGCTCGCACGGTCGCCCGCCTCGTGCCCGCCCATGCCGTCGGCGACGAGGAAGATCGGCGCAGCCGCCAGCACCGAGTCCTCGTTGGCGGCGCGTTTGAGGCCGGTGTCACTCAGGGCGGCGACGTTGAGGACGACGGACGAGAGGGTCACGACATGCTCTCCGCGACGACATGCATACCGACCTCGCCCAGCACGAAGCGCCCGGTGCCGAGCACGCTCTCGCCCGGATCGAGCAGCACCTCGGTGCCGTCCTCGGCGACGACCACCACGCCGTTCGTGGCGTGCAGGTCGGTGAGCCGCCACTCGTCGTCGGTGACGACCAGGCGCGCGTGGGTCTTCGAGAGGGTACGGGTGGCATCGGTGATGGCGAGACGCTGCTCGCCCGGTTCGCCGACGGGGTTGCGTCCGATGACCACGCTCGCACCCGACAGCGCGAAGGTGCGGCCGTCGTCGAGCACGAGCGAACGACGCACGCCGCGCTTGCGCGCGACGATCACCGTCGCCTCGAGGTCGTCGTCCTGGCGGCGCGGCACCACGACGGTCTTCGCCACGTCTTCGTCGAGCGCATCGGTCGGCGGTGCGGGGACGATCGGCGTCGGCACCGTCGGCGCCGCCGGTTCGGCGGGCGGCGCCGGATGCGTGAGGGGCGATGCACCGGGGGCCGCGAGCACCTGCGGGGTGAGCACATACGGCTCGGATGCCGACGCCACCGGGCCGGCAGCCGGAACCTCCGGCGCAACCGGCGAGGACGCCTGGGCGTACGGCGCGGCGGGCGGGGGTGCGGGAACCGTGTCGAGAGGCGCCTCCGAGGCGACGGGCGGCGCGAACGGCGACGGGGCCGGCACGGATGCCGTCGGAACTGCGGGAGCCTCAGAGGCGGGGGCTGCCGGAGCCGGTGCGGCGGACGGGGCCGGGAACGGCGAGCCCTCGAAGGGCGCCGCCGGGGCCGGCGTTTCCGCGAAGGGCGCCGGGGTGGTCGGCGTTTCCGCGAAGACCGGAGTGGGGGCCGGAGCCGCCGGGGCAGCCGGCGCCTGGGGCGGGGACGGGGGCTGCGGCGCGGGCGCGAAGGCCTGCCACTCGGGCGGGAGCGCCGACGACGCGGCCGGTGCCGTGGGCGCCGAGGGGATGAACCCTCCCTGGGGCGACGCGCCAGCGTGGCTCGTCGCGAGGCGCTGCGGCGCGGGCGGCGCGAGCAGTCCGCGAGACCCCTCGGCGTCGTCGCTCGCGTACGGCTGCGGCGTGCGACGCGGTCCGGGAGGCTGGAGCGCCGCGAGGCGATCCCCTTCCGGGTACGGCGGCGCACCGACGGCGAGCACCGTCGCCCAGACGGGCGGCAACAGGATCGCGAGCACGGTCGACCCCGCTCCACGGCCGAACTGCTGGTTGATGCGGTGCGTCGCCCTCACCTTCAGGTAGATCCCGTAGAGCTGCACGATCGGGATGAAGTAGAACACGACCGACCACGCGGGAACCCCGCCGCGCGCCAGGATCTCGGCCTCGTTGAGAACCGGCACCCAGCCCTTCCAGGACTCGCCGCCGATGCGCGGGAAGAGCCGCGACAGCGCGATCGCGTACCAGACGTAGAGGCCGATGGCGATGATCAGCCCGACGCCGATCGCGACGAGGAAGGTCGCGATCGCATCCGACGCTGCCGACGGTGTCATGGGGTCCCCTTCTCCCGGTCGTGTGGCGGACCGGCTACTGCGAGCGTACCGATGCCGAGACGCCGACCCGCGAAACCGCGCGCATCGACCGGGCGGGCCCGCCGGAGGAACGAGGCCGGTCGCAGCCGCACGCGCAGCCGCTTCCACCGACTCTGGTCGGCGACGAGGGCGGTGCGTTCAGCATCGACGATGCGCCACCCGGCCTCGGCCTGGTCGGCGCTCGGCGGGTCTCCCGCGAAGACACCCTGGTCGACGAGCGCCGCGAGCCGCAGCGCGGCGCCCCGGTCGGTCGAGCGCGCCCGCTGCACGCGGGTGCCGTGCACGTCCATCGCGATGTCGTGGTCGGCGTAGAGGTCGACCAGCTCCTCCCATGCGCCCGCCAGACGGGTCTCGGGGTCGTCGGCCTGACGACGCGAGCGGGTGCGCCGGCGCTTCGCGAAGAGCAGCACGAGCAGCGGAAGGGCGAGCAGCGCAAGCACGAGCAGCCCCAGACCCGCCGCACGCAGGATCGGGAGGAGGATCGCGAGGAACCCCGACTCCGGCGCCTCGAGCGGGGGCGCGTCGTCATTCGAGTCGCTCTGCGCCTGGGGCGGGTCGAGCGCCTCGGAGCGTGGCTGCTCGGGAACGGTCGGATGCTCCGGCAGCTGCTCGCCCTCGGTGATGGCGCTGGGCAGCATCGCGAACTGGGGGGTGACGTCGATCGGCAGCCAGGCGCCGCCCTGCGACCGCACCTCGACCCAGGCGCTCATGTTCGCCCCGGTGCACACCTCCTCGCACGCGGGGATGCCGGGCACCTCGTCGGCCGCGGGGGTGCGCACGCCGACCACGACGCGGGAGTCGAGGCCCCAGTGCCGCGCGAGCAGGGCCGCCGCGGCGGCGAACTGCTCGTCGTCGCCCACGGCCGACACCAGCAGTTCGGGCGCTGCGTCGGAGCCCGCCCGGCGCTCCTGGTCGATCAGCGTCGTGAAGACCTCTTCGACGCGCGCCGCCGAGTGCCCGGCGTAGCTCGCCGCGAAGGAGTACCCGTCGCTCTGCTGGAGCGCACCCACCCACGCCGCCGCCGAGGCGTCGTCGAGCAGGGCATGGCTGAGGTAGCCCCGGGCGCGCAGCCGATCGACGAGCTCGACGAAGCCGGCGCCGGTGCGCGGCTGCTCCTGCATCTCGGCCCACTCCACGAGCGCCGGGTAGGCGTCGGCGTCGAGGGTGGAGTCACCTCCGCGCAGCTCGGTGATCCCGTCGCTGCGTGCGGGCGCGTCGGCGAGCACCGTGTAGGCGTCGCCGGGCACGAGGCCGTCGCCGGCACCGGGGGCATCGGCCACGGTGAGCGCTGTGTCTCCGTCGACGTCGACGTGGAAGCCGTCGGCCAGAGCATCCGCCCGCGCCCCCGAGAAGCGCGGTGCCTCGGCCAGCCCGGCCGGAGCCGGCACCCAGATGCCGCGGTAGCCGTCGCCGACCGTGACGTCGATGGTCACCCGACCGTCGGCCGGCGGTGCGGTGCGCGGAAGGCGACTGAACCGCTCCTCCGGTGCGACATGGAAGTCGTCGCCGTCGTACGCGTCGAGGGTGACGAAGCGGATGCGGTCGACCTCGCTCACGTCGCCGCCGAGCTCGATGACGGGCGTCTCGAGGCGGTCGGCGGTGAACCATCCGCGGTATGCGCTGAGCGGGCTGGTCTGCCGCTGCACCACGACCATCGGCTCGACCTCGTCGCGCAGCACGGACCGGTCGGTCCATCCGGCCGCGGCCGGGGCGATCGCCAGACCGGCGACGAGCGCCACCACGACCAGGGCCCCGGACAGCAGGTGGCGACGTACGGCGAGCCAGACGGGCGCGCCGCGGCGACGCACTCCCGTGGCGGCGACCAGCCGCAGCGAGCGTGCGCGCTGGATGCGGGAGCGCCCGACGAGCCAGACCAGCGACGCCGCGAACAGTGCGACGCCGATGAGCCACTCCCGCGGGGCGGGCACCTCGACACCGGCGATCGTGACGCCGTCGCTCGTCGCACCGAGGCCGAACGCGATGCCGAACACGGTCATGGCGGCGACGATCGGCGTGGCGATGATGGCGCGGCGTCCGGTGCGCAGTGCGAAGGAGGTGGCGAGGAACGCGCCGAACAGCGACACCACCAGGAAGGGGATGAGCACCGCCTGGTACTCGCCGAGGGGCGGGCTGAGCGTGAGCATCTGCTTCCACCCGAGCACGACGCCCAGCACCGCGTCGCGCAGGCCGCCGAGCAGCCCGGTCGGTGAGAGGGCCGAGGGGATCGCGAGCGGCACCGACACGACCAGATACGCGCCGACCGCGACGAGGGCGCCGAGCAGCAGCCCCCAGCGCAGCAGACGGGCGATCACCGCGACCGCGGCACCGAGGGCGCCGCCGACGAGGCCGACGAGCAGCACGCGCGGGGTCTGGTAGACGGGCCAGGCCGCCGCCGTCGCGAGCAGGATGCCGACGAGCACGTAGCCGAGGGCCCAGACCTGCAGCGCCGTGATGCGGCTGTCGGCGTCGCGCGGGAGGCGGGTGCGCGTGGTCGCGGGGGCGCTCATCCGAGGGCTCCCCTCGCCAGCATCTGGGGCAGGTCGCCGAGCGCGCCGAGCGTCATCACCGACAGTTCGCGCGCCGTCTTCATCGTCGGCTCCTCGCCGAGCTCGGTGCGCACGGCCACCGCGTCGACCGCGGCGGGGAGCTTGACCGCGGCGAGGCGCAGACGATCGAGAGGGGTGCGCGAACCGGTGAGCAGGAACCCGATCGACAGATCCGGGTACGACTGCGCGGTCAGTGCTGTCACGGCTTCGAGACGCATCACGCGGTCGGCCGCGTCGAGGGTCGACGTGGCGTCGAGGAGCGCCTGCGGGGTGACGGTCGGCAGGGTGCGGATGGAGAACACCTCGGACCGGCTCTGCTCGGGGATCTCGTCACTCACGACGAACAGCACGTCGCGTCCGTCGCGGACGCCCTGCAGCGCGAGCGAGGCCGCCGCACTCACGGTGCTCTCGAACTCGTCGTCGGTCTCGTACGATTCGGCGTCGAGGTCGAGCACGATGGCGATGCGCGCATGACGCGATTCCTCGTACTGCCGCACCATCAACCGCCCGGTCTTCGCGGTCGACTTCCAGTGCACGTGGCGCTGCGAGTCACCGACGACGTATTCGCGCACGGCGTGGAACGACAGGTCAGCGTCGACGAGGGTCGTGCTGGGAGTGCCGTCGAGGTCGCGGATCAGGCCGGCGCTCGTGCTGGGGATGCGCACGGTCACCGGGTGCACGTGGATGCGCTGCACCTCGGGCCAGCGCATCTCACGGCGCAGGATGCCGATGGGGTCGCCGCGCGTGATGGTCATGGGGCCGACGTCGATCACGCCGCGGCGGCGTGCGGCGATCGTCAGCTGCTCCTGGTGCTGGGCTTCCGGGCGCAGCAGGGGCACGTGCGCCTCGATGAGTCCTTCGCCGACGGGCACGTCGACGACACCCGGCAGCGACAACCGCGCACCGTTGTTGCGCACGTCGAGGGTCGCGGCGATCTCGGATCCGGCGACGACGCGGTCGCGATCGAGCGTCAGGCGGATGCCGTAGTCGTGCGCGCCGAGGATGAAGGGCACGCAGACGACGAGGAGCACGAGGGCGATGGCGGCGACGGCCCAGCCCTCGATCCAGCCGAACGCCAGCCCCGCCACGACACCGAGCACGAGCGCGACGACCGTGAGCATCCCGGCAGCCGTGACGGTCTCGCGCACCCACCCAGCCGTCCGCCGGGCCGTGCGCGCCGTCGCGCGCGCCGCGCGGCGCAGCCCGAAGACCGCGCCGCGGACGGGGCCGCGTCGCGTGCGGGTGTACCGCGTGACCGTCGCCGTGCGCGTCGAGGTCGACGTGCCGGCGGCGGTGCGCGTCAGGCGCGATTCGGTGGTGAAGCTCACGCAGCGCCGTTCTCGCGGGGCGGTTCGACGTCGAGCAGGATCTGGCCGATGACGGCCACGGCGGTGACGCCGTCGAACTCGGCCTCGGGCTCGAGCACCAGGCGGTGGGCCAGCGCCACGACGGCGAGCTCGCGTACGTCGTCGGGGGTGACGAACGTGCGACCGTTCTTCGCGGCCCAGGTCATCACCAGTCGGGAGAGCGCGAGCGCGCCGCGCACGCTCACCCCCAGGCGCACCTCGGATGCGCGTCGGGTCGCATCGACGATGCGCATGATGTAGTCCGAGATGAGCGGGTTGACGTACACCCCGCGGGCCATCTCGCCCATGGTGAGGATCGTGTCGGTGCCGACGAGGCCGTCGAGCACGCGCGGAGGCTGCGCCGCACCCTGAAGGATGCGCATGGTCGCGGCCTCGTCGGGGTAGCCGATCGACGACTTGATCATGAAGCGGTCGAGCTGCGCCTCGGGCAGACGGTAGGTGCCGCCCTGCTCGATGGGGTTCTGCGTGGCCAGCACGAGGAACGGCGAGCCGACGGGGCGGGTGACGCCGTCGACGGTGACGGTGCCCTCCTCCATCACCTCGAGCAGGGCCGACTGCGTCTTCGGGCTCGCCCGGTTGATCTCGTCGGCGAGCACGATGTTCGCGAAGACCGGTCCGGCGTGGAACTCGAACGTGCCCTCCTTCTGGTCGTACACGGTGATGCCCGTGACGTCGCCGGGGAGCAGGTCGGGGGTGAACTGGATGCGCGTGCTCGTGCCGCGGATCGTCTGGCCGATCGCGCGCGCGAGCGCGGTCTTGCCGGTGCCGGGGAAGTCCTCGAGCAGCACGTGACCGCCCGTCACGGCGGTCGCGAGCACGAGCTCGACGATGTGCCGCTTGCCGAGCACCACCTGCTCGACGTTGCCGGTGAGGATCGAGAACGTCTCGGCGAACCACGTCGCCTGCTCGGCGGAGATGGTCACGGGTGCGGTGGAGGCAGCGGGCATGGCACTCACAGTCCTGGAGTCGAGGGGCGGGGATCGCGGGAGCGGTCGGTCATCACGGGCACACACCCGTCACGCGGTGGGTGATCGGTTGCAGGGAGCCGTAGGCGCCGTTCCAGCTGACGGTCACGTCGACCGCGCCGGGAACGTCGGCGACGGGTACGGGGTTGCCGACGCGGTAGGAGCCGCGCGCGGCCGCCGAGACGGTCACGACGTCGTCCTTGTCGGCGGGGAGGCACGCCTGGAACTGCACGTTCACGACCGTGGGCACCGTCTCGGCCGAGATGGCGACGGGCGCGGAACACGACAGGGTGAACGTCGTGTGGCACGCGCGCGCGGTCGGCTGGTTCGGAGCGGTGTCCGGGCTGAGCGCGAAGTCGCGCTTCCACTCGTTGTAGAGGTTGTACTGCGCGGCGAAGCCGTCTCGCACGGTGATCGACGGCGCCGACTCCAGTCGGTACTCGTACCGGTTGCCGTCGACCTGCGGGGTCGTCGCCACGCGGTAACGCGCCTGGCCCGACGGGCCGTCGACCGAGGTGAAGGTGAACACCTGCGTCGTGTTCGACTCAGCGACGCCGTAGCCGTTCGATGCGCAGACCTTCACGTTGTAGAGCTGGTACTCGGCCAGCCCCGTGATCGACGGGCTCGCCGACTGCGCCTCGGCGCCCGAGACCACGAGGCCGCCGTTCGCGTTGGCCGAGCACGACACGTTGCCCGAGCGCCACGCGACGTACACCAGCTGCACGCCCTGGGCGCTGCCGTTCGGCTGCGCGGAGGTCGGCGAGGTCACGCTGATGGAGGTGTTCGATGACGCCCCCGCCTGGGTTCCCGCGTCGAAGTACGGCGCACCCGCCACCGTCACCGAGGTCTGGAAGGCACCGCCCTCGTTGCTGCCGCCGCCGGTGGGAGGCTGGAACTGGCTGATGGGCACGATCGTGAGGGTCTGCGCACCGGGGGCGAGCGAGATCTCGGCCGTCGTCGTCGGGCCGGTGCGGTCGATCACCTGGCCCGTCTCCTCGACGCGGAAGGAGCGCGCGTCGTCGGAGGCCGCGATCGACAGAGCGACCACTCCGCGGCCGCGGTCGCTGCCACCCGGACGGTAGACGGGCGTCGCCGTGGCGTTCGAGACCACCGGTGCGGCGTACGCCCAGCTCGTGTGCGCCGACGTCGGCCCCGACGTGCCGACCGCGTTGACCGCAGCGGCGGAGAAGGCATGGCGTTCGCCGTTCACCAGGCCCGACACCGTGCACTGGTACGACGACCCGCTCGACGGCACGCACGACGCATTCGAGGGGGCGCCGTCCTGCAGGATCGTGACGCCGCTCACGGCGGGATGCGCGCGCCCCGCCTCGCCGAGGGGAACCTCGAGCACGACGGAGGAGCGGTCGTAGGCGACGGTCGTGACGCTCGCCGGCGCCTGCGGGAAGCCCTGGAGGTCGAGGGTGAGGGTGCCGGTGCCCGTGCGGCCCTGCGCATCCTCGACGACGAACGGCATCACGCACTGCCCGCCGGGCGTCTGCCCGCCGCGCGGCCAGGTGGCGGTGACGGCGCGGTCCCCCGACACGGTGATCGACGCGACGTCGCAGCGCGCGCCCGCACCGAGCGAGACGAGCCGCAGACCCGCACCCGGCTTGCCCGCGAACGGGTCGTACTCGCCCGCCGCGTCGACCAGGTCGATGGAGCAGCTCGGGCTCGTCACCACGCACTGCCGGGTGAGGGTGGCCCCGCGCGGAGCATCCGGCGGCGCCTGCGCGACGACCAGCCGGATGGATGCGGTGGGCTCGCCGTACTGCGGCACGCTCACCGTCACGGTCTCGGCGGTTCCCGGCCGGGCATCCGCCCTGGCTTCGACCGTCAGCGACGCACCCTGCTGCGTGACGACGAACGCAGTGCCCGAGTAGACGGTGCGGAACTCGAGCGACCGGGCGTTGCCCTCGCGTCCGCCCTCCCACGACGCCATGTTGGCGAAGAGGTCGAACTGGGCGGATCCGCCCGGCGCCACGGTGTGGGCGATCGACGAGAGCAGCAGCTGGGGCTCGGCGGGACGGATGCTCACGGGCACGTCGACGTACGACCACCGCTCCTGCCCCGCGAGGCGCACGGGCACGAGGCACGTGTCGGACCAGGGCGCATCACGGCCGGCGGTGTAGGTCGCGCGCCCGGCGCCTTCCGGTACGCACGAGGCGGCGGCCCGCTGCGCGGTGAAGTCGTCGGAGCCGACCTCGATCTCGTCCGATCCGCGCAGGTCGACGTAGTCGCGCACGGCGAACGACGCCGAGGCGTCTTCGTCGACGACGACCGGAGTGGCGCCGGGACGGATCTGCACCTGCATGTCGTCGAACGCGGGGATGTGGAGGAAGCCGTAGGCGACGATGTCGCGCCCGCCCGCCGCGGTGCCGGTGAGCTGGAACGGCACGAGGCCGCCCTCTTCGGGCGCCGGGCCGACGATGCGATTGCCCTGCACCGAGTAGCCCGGCTGATCTCCCCACAGGCTCAGCTTCAACGAGCTGACATCGCCCGAGGGCCACCGCACGCGATCGGAGACCACGTCGACGCCCCGTTCGGGCAGATCGGTGCGGTCGCGGGCGGTGAGCACGGTGTCGGCGACGGTCGGCTGATCGGTGACGGCGCCGTCAGTGACGGTGACGACGATGAGTCCCTGCGCCGTGCTCGCGGTGCGCGACGAGCGCACGGTGTAGAAGTACGAGTTGGTGCCGGCCACGTCGCCGGCGCGCAGCACGACACGACCGTCGGGCAGCGACGTGTCGGAGTCGATGAGTCCATCGAGCCGCCCGTAGAGGGGATTGCCCTCGACGGCCGGGGCGTTGGGCACGAGCTCGGTGATCTCGAGCTCGCCCTGCGCGGGGTCGAGGTCGTTCGACCGAGGGTCGAGCACCACGGGGGTCGACGAGCCCGCCTCGACCCGCACGTAGTCGCTGAACGTCACCGGAGCGGTGTCGTCGACCTCGGCATCGAGCACCCCGATGCGCACGAGACCCGTGCCCTCTTCACCCTGCGGGTCGCGCACGGTGTAGCCGAAGCTCACCTGCCCGCCGTCGACGCCGCCCGCCGGGGCGCGGTAGACGATCGCGTCGCCGCGCGCCGAGATCGTCGCCGACCCGGCCCCCTTGCCCGGCTGATCGATGCCCGCGAGCACGACCCGGTCGCCGTCGCTGTCCATGCCCGTCGCGGGAACGGAGAGCGTCACGGTCTGCCCGCTGAGCACGCGACCGGTCAGCGTCGTCGGCGTGGGAGCCCGGTTGGTGCCCGGCGGCAGCACCGTCACGGTGACCGCGCCGTCGTCGGAGAGGGTCGGGTTGCGCTCGAGCGACACCGAATAGGTGAGGCGGTAGGTGCCGGGCGTGGAGGGGGCAAGATAGCGCAGCGCGTTGCCGTCGGCGAAGACGAGCTCGCCCGCCTCGCCCGATCCGGTCACCTCCGGTCGCACCACGAGTGGCTCCCCGCGCGGGGCGACGTCGTTCGCGGTCACCGGGATGCGGGTCAGCGACCCCGCCCGCACGGTGGCGGCGTCGGCGAAGACGATCGGGCGCGTGACCGTCGACGGCGGTGTGAGGAACACCGTCACCGATCCCCTCACCGCCGCTCCCGTGCCGTCCTCGACCGTGACCGTCGCCCGGCCGATGACCCCCGGCGTTCCGTCCTCGGTGATGCCGCTCACTCGCAGGCTCTCGTTGTTCACGACCCGGGCGCTGAGCTGCGGCGTCGAGCTCTCGACGCCCGAGAGCATGAGCACGCGTCCGCTCGTGTTCTGCACGGCGCTGAGCACGTCGACCGTCGTGTCCTCCCCCTCCCGCACGAATGCGGTGAGGGGCGCCATCGCGAGGGGCGCGGCACCGTCGACCGCGGTGATGCGGATGACGGCGGACTGCTCCGCCTGCGTCAGCGTGTCCTGCGCGGTGTACGTCACGACATACTGACCCGGCTCGGCGACCGTGAGCTCGACGTCGCCCGATGCCAGGTTGGGGGCGACCTCCAACCCGGGCGCCGTCGCCGCGGTCTGCACGGCGTCGACGAGGCGGTACGAGCCGGAGCCGCCGGAGAGGTGATCGGCCACGGTGATCGACTGCGCCTCGCCGATCCGAGCGGTGACGGCCACGGGAGATGCGGTGAGCGCCGGGCTGCCCGTCACCTGCACGTCGAGCGTCTTCTCGGCGCGCGCGCCCCGCGAGTCCTCGACGACCACGGTGACGGGAATGACGGCATCCGTCGCGTTCGGGTCGGTGTGCCGGATCGCGACCCGCCCGTCGGCCATCGGGACGACCATCACGGGAGCTGCCGGATCGGCCTCGTAGGCGTCGGCGAGCACGAAGGGGTCTCCTTCGGGGTCGACCCAGGCCGACAGTGCCGAGACGATGGTGCTCCCGCCGGGCAGCAGCTGCGGAGTGGGCCAGTCCTGCCTGCAGGCATCGACGCCGCACCACACCGGCGCGGAGTTCACCCCGGTGTCGACGACGGTGAGGGTGACGGTCGCCGGCGGCGAGACCGCCGAGCCGTCGGTCACCGAGTACGTGAAGCTCGCCTGCCCCGAGGTCGCCGCCACGTCGACGACGATCGCCTGCCCGTCGGCCACGAGCGACAGTTGCCCGAACGCAGCATCCGAGGTGCCCGAGACCGACGACGGCTCGATCGTGAGCACGTCCTTCTTGTTCGGGTCGTGGTCATTGAGGAGCACGGGCAGGAGCACCTGCTCACCGGCGCGCACGCCGAACGCGTCGTTCACGGCAACGGGCGGGAGCTGCTCGGCCACGTCCTCGACGATGACCGTGCCCTCCTCCTTCTCGGTGTCGTCTTCGAGCGCCCACTGCTCCAGCGGGATGAGCGTGCCGTCCGGCGCCGTCCAGAGCAGGCCGGTGCTGACCTCGCTGAGCACGGCGCGATCGCCGTTCGCCCGGAAGACGGGCACGATGCTCGCCGATTCGAGCGTGTCGCCCGGCACCTCGAGCGTGCGGGATTCGCCGTCGACCCAGAGGGTTCCCGCCCCGGTGTCGAGCCACGCGGCATGGAGGCGGTCGCGCACGACGATCGGCGTCGCGGGCACGCCCGTCGCCTCGACGACACGCTCCTCCTCGCCCGAACCGAGGTCGACCGACACAAGGCCGCCCGAGTCGGCGATCACCACTGCATCCGCCTGCCCTGCGCCCTGCTGCAGTCGCGCGTCGTCGGCGACGTCGAGCGAGACGGGCTCATCGCGGCCCGAGAGCCAGAGGGCGCCGTCGCCGGACTGCAGAAGCGCCCACCGGTCGCCGATGACCGTGAGAGCCACCCCATCGCCGCCGTCCGGGGCGTCGGTGATCTCCGCGGCGTCGCCGAGGAAGCGGTGCTCCTCGATGTCGAAGCGGCGCACCGCGCCCTCTTCGGCCGAGTACATGGCGAGCACGCCGTCGGGCGAGAGGCCGATGGCGTCGGCGGAGTACGACGGCGGATCCTCGCCCTCGGCGACCTCGATCTCGGCGAACGGGTCGACCGGCGCGGTGGCCGCTCCGGCGTCGAGCGTGGTGACCGAGACCTGACCGGTGTCGGTGCGGTAGGCCGCGTACGGGCCGGCCGAGACGATCTCCCGGGTGCCGGCGGGCGTCGGCTCGGACGCCGAGGGCGCGCCGGAGTCGGCGGCGTCGCTGAGCAGGTTCGCGGGCCTCGCCGGGTCGAGGTCCCACCGCTGTCGGTTGCCCTGCGAGTAGAGCACGGCGGATGCCCCGCTCTGCCACACGGCTTCGGGGTCGTCGACCTCGCGCACCGTGTCGATCTCGCCGAGGTCGGTGTTCACGCGGGCGTACTGCCCGCTGTCGCGCATGACCCACACCGTCGACTCGAGTCGTGGCACCTCCTGCGACTGGTAGCCCTGAGCGGTGACCGCGAGGGTGACCACCACGGCGAGGGCAGCAACACCGGAGAGCCCGGCGATCAGCCGACCGCGGGAGCGGGGCTTCGCGGCGGTACGGTCGCGGTCTCCGATCGCCATCAGATCACTCCCGTGAGCAGCAGCACGCCCACGCCGACGGCGGCGATCACGGCGGCTCCGACGACGGCACCGATGATCCCGGCGACGAGCGGGGAGCGCGTGCGGGGGCGCGACGCGACGGGAACGTCGTCACGATCGCGGGGTGCGCCGTGCTGCTTGGCGGCTCGCGCCGCGCGTCGCGAGTCGGGCGCCACGGTGGTGATGACGGGGCCGCGCGGGGCGGAGTCCGAGAAGCTCACGGGAGCGGCCGCGGCCCACTCGGCCGATGCGGCCTCGAAAGCCGTCGGCACGAGACCGAGCTCGTACTGGGCGTGCCGCAGACGCTCGGCGAAGGCCGCCATGCTGGGGAACCGCCGGGCGGGGTCGCGCTGCATCGCGGTGGCGAGGATCTCGTCGACGACCGGGGGCATGCCCGAGAACGGCAGCGTGGGGTACTTCGCGCGGATGATGCGCTGGGTGAGCTGCTCGCGCGTGTTGTCGGCGCGATCGGGCTTCTCGAACGGGCTGCGCCCGGCCAGCAGCGTGTACAGCGTGGCGCCGAGGCTCCAGATCTCGCTGGGCACCGAGCCGGACACGCGCTCCTGCAGCACCTCGGGTGCGCTCCACGGCACCGACATCGCAATGGTCTCGGGGTCGCCTTCGTCGAGCACCGCTGCGGCGATGCCGAAGTCGGCGAGCACGGGCGCTCCGAGCGAGTTCACCAGCACGTTCGACGGTTTGATGTCGCGGTGCAGCAGGCCGGCGCGGTGCACCGTCTCGAGCGCACCCGCGATGCGCACGCCGATGTCGAGCACCTCGGGCAGCGGCAGCGGTGCCTTCTTGTACCGGGCGCTCATGGTGTCGGGGCAGTACTCCATCGCGAAGTACGGGCGCCCGTCCGACGAGATCGAGGCCTGGTAGATCGTGACGATCGACGGGTGCGCGCTGAGGCGGGCCGAGATGTCGGCCTCGACGTTGAACGAGCGCAGCACCTCGGGGTTGACCGCATCGGCCAGGAGCACCTTCACCGCGGCGACCCGACGGGGCATGTCCTGCTCGTAGAGGAAGACATCGGCGAATCCGCCGGATCCGAGCGGGCGCACATAGCTGTAACCGGCGAGCACGGGGGGCGTCGAGGCAATGCGCTTCGCCACTCGTCCTCCTCCGGCTCCGGATGCGTCATCGACGGGGGTCGCGCGAATCGCGCGACGGCAGTGCGGCGCCGGTCCCCCCGCGCACGAGTATAACCGCGGCGCGGCGGATGCTCAGGCGCGCCAGCATCCCTCGATGTGGTCGTCGACCATCCCCGTCGACTGCATGAGGGCGTACATGGTGGTCGCGCCCACGAAGCGGAAGCCCCGACGACGCAGCTCCTTGCTCATCGCCGTCGACTCCGGGGTCACCGCCGGGACGTCGCCGAAGGCCGTCGGCCGCTCCGCGCGCGGGGGCGGAGCGAACGACCACATGAGCGCGTCGAGCTCGCCGTCGGACATGTCGCGCACGAGGCGGGCGTTGCCGATCGTCGCGAGGATCTTCGCCCGATTGCGGATGATGCCCGCGTCGGCCATGAGACGCTCCACGTCGTCGTCGCCGAACTGCGCCACGCGCTCAGGATCGAATCCGTCGAACACCTCGCGGAACCGGGGACGCTTGCGCAGGATCGTGATCCACGACAGCCCCGCCTGGAAGCCCTCGAGCGACATCTTCTCGAACAGCGCACGGTCGCCGTGCAGCGGGGTTCCCCACTCCTCGTCGTGGTACCGGCGGTACTCGTCGTCGTCGCCGACCCACGCGCAGCGGGCGCGGCCGTCGGGGCCGGTGAGGAGGGAGGTCATGCGCACCACGCTAGCGCCGCCCTCCGACACCGGCCCCCGCACCTCAGGCGTCGAAGGTGGCGGCGTCGATCACGAAGCGGTAGCGCACGTCCGAGGCGAGCACGCGCTCGTAGGCGTCGTTGATGTCGGATGCCGGGATGACCTCGATCTCGGCGGCGATGCCGTGCTCGGCGCAGAAGTCGAGCATCTCCTGCGTCTCGCGGATGCCGCCGATGTTCGATCCGGCCACCGAGCGGCGTCCCCCGATGAGCGATCCGACGGTCAGCGCGAGAGGCTCGGGCGGGGCGCCGACGCACACGATCGCGCCGTCGATGTCGAGCAGGCCGAGGTAGGCGCGCAGGTCGATCGGGGCGCTGACGGTGTTGAGGATGACGTCGAACGACTTGCGCAGCGTGCGGAACGTCTCCTCGTCACGGGTGGCGTAGTAGTGGTCGGCCCCGAGACGCAGCCCGTCGTCCTTCTTGCCGAGGGTCTGCGACAGCACCGTCACCTCGGCACCGAGCGCGTGGGCGATCTGCACGCCCATGTGGCCGAGACCGCCCAGACCCACCACGGCGACCCGCGAGCCCTCGCCGACCTTCCAGTGGCGGAGCGGCGAGTAGGTGGTGATGCCGGCGCACAGCAGCGGCGCGGCGACATCGAGTGCGAGCGCGTCGGGGATGCGCAGCACGAACGACTCGGTCACGACGACCTGCTGCGAGTACCCGCCCTGGGTGATCGTGCCGTCGCGGTCGACCGCGCCGTAGGTCATCGTCGCGCCGTTCTCGCAGAACTGCTCCTCACCGCGGCGGCACTGGCGGCACTCGCCGCAGGAGTTGACCATGCATCCGACGCCGACGCGATCGCCGACCGCGTGCCGCGTCACCTCGGAACCGACGGCGGCGACGGTGCCCGTGATCTCGTGTCCGGGCGCGAGGGGGTACTGCTGCGGACCCCAGTCGCCGCGCACGGTGTGGATGTCGGAGTGGCAGATGCCGGCGAACGCGACGTCGATCAGCACGTCGTGCGGACCGAGCTCGCGGCGCTCAATCGTGGTCTTCTCGAGGGGTGCGGCTTCTGCGGGGGCGGCGTAGGCGGTGACGCTGGTCATGGATGCTCCGTTTCGGGTGGGGGTGCGAGCGACGTTACGTCACCGCGGAGGGAGGGGTTCACAGGCATATCGGATAGAGGTGGCTCCGGTCGCGCCGGCGGCCCGGTCGCGCGAGGGCGCTCCGGTCGAGTCGGCAGGCCGGTCGTGGGAACGGCGCTCAGGCAGCGAAGGGGTCGAGGCCGGTCGCCTGCACCGACAGTGCCCACAGGCGGTCGGCGGCGTCGACGTCGACCGCCCACTCCTTCACTCCTCCCGCGGTGAGGTCGGTGGCGTCCTGGGGCACGACGCGCGCGACCGCGCAGTCCTCGCAGTAGACGCCGCCGCGGTCGGCGAGCTCGGGTGCCGTGGCCGCCCAGAGCCCGGTCGACGCCCCTTGCGCGGGTGTCTTGAAGCGCGGATTCGGGGTGCCGTCGGCGTCGATCCACTGCCGGCGGACCATCTCCTCCCGCGGCAGGTGGCGCTGCAGGTCGGTGAGGATGCCGCCGGGATGCACGGAGTACGCGTGAACACCGCGCGCGGCCGCACGGGCGTCGAGGCCGACGGCGAACAGCGCGTCGGCCGTCTTCGACTGGCCGTAGGCGACCCAGGGGTCGTAGGGGGTCTCGGCGAAGTTGACGTCGTCGAACCGGACGGGCGAGCGGAAGTGCGCACCCGAGGAGTAGGCGATGACGCGGGCGCCGTGAGAAAGGAGGTCGGCGACCCCGGCGACGAGCGCGAAGTGCCCGAGGTGGTTCGTGCCGAACTGGGACTCCCACCCCTGCGGGGTGAGGGCGAACGGCGACGCCATGACCCCGGCGACGTTCATGATCAGGTCGATCGGCGCCTGCTCCTCGCGCATCCGCTCGGTGAAGGCCGCGACCGACTCGAGGTCGCCGAGGTCCAGCGGATGCACGCGCACGGACGGAAGGTCGGCGAGCGCCGGGGCGGCGACGTCGGGGCGACGGGCGGGCACCACCACGTCGGCGCCCGCACCGACCAGCGCGCGCACCGTCTCCAGTCCGAGACCGGAGTATCCGCCGGTCACGATCGCCCGCTTCCCCGCCAGGTCGTGGCCGGCGATGACCTCGGCCGCGGTGGAGCGGTAGCCGAAGGCCGACGGGAGGGACTGCTGGCGGGAGAGCATCTCGGACTGCGTGATCATGATCGTCACCCTACGATCTAGAGTTGACTCGAAGTCAAGGAGGCCCCATGACCCTCAGTGCGACCGAAACCCGACGCACCTACAGCATCGGCGAACTCGCCGAGATCACGAACCTCAGCGTGCACACGTTGCGGTGGTACGAGACGCAAGGGCTGTTCCCCCGACCGGTGCCGCGCACCTCGGGCGGCCGGCGCGCCTACGACCAGGAGACGATCGGCTGGCTCTCGCTGCTGACACGGCTGCGCGAATCGGGGATGCCCGTCGCGGAGATGGCGAAATACGCAGACCTCGTGCGCGCCGGCGCGGGGAACGAACGCGAGCGGATCGCTCTGATGGAAGCGCACGCCCAGGCTCTCGACGCCCAGATCCGAGAGCTGATCGCCTGCCGCGAGGTCATCGACCACAAGATCGACCTCTATCGCACCGCACTCCGCGAGCGCGGCGTCGACGTCTGAGGCCCCGCGGCTGCGGGTCTCGCCCTTCCCGTGGGCGCACGGCATGGCTAGGCTCGCGCCATGACTCGGGAGAAGAGCACCGCCCTCACCCTCATCATCGTCGGAATCGTCATGGGGGTGGCCGCCGTCATCCTCGATCTGAACGGCGTCGGCGACTGGATCCATGCCCTCACCTGGGTCGGGGGTGGATCGTTCGGCTACGGCCTCGTCACGTGGATCCGCCTCAGCCGCGCGAAGGGCCCTTTCCCGCCCGCGCGCTGACCGAGACGGCGCGGGTTCAGCGCTTCTTCTCGGCGCGGAGCGCCTTCTCGGGGATCGGCGCCTCGCCAGACGCTGCCAGGTCGGCGTAGTACGCCCGAGCCTCGTCCTGCCGCGCCTGCTCCGCGCCCGACGCGATGGGGGCGCGCACGTGCTCGGGCTCGTAACCGAACGCCTCGACGAGGTCGAGGGCGTGCGGGCGCAGCCGTGCGCACAGGCGGTCGATGTAGCTCGACACCGCCTGGGCACGCTGCATCGACAGCCGCCCGTTCATGAGGTGCCAGGCGAGGTGCTTCTCGATGAGCTGCAGGCCGAAGAGGTCGCGCAGCCAGGTGAGCACGGCCTTCGTCTGCGCGTCATCGACCCGGTGCACGGCATCCGTGAAGGCCTCCCATTGCAGCAGCTCGCCGTGCGCACGGGCGGCCTCGATGAGCTCGGCCTGGTTCTCGTTGAACAGGCGGGCGCCCAGCTCCTTGTCCTTCGCGCCGGGGCGCAGGCGTCCGGCGACGTCGGCGATCATCTGCTGCACGCGCTCGGCGAGCAGCTCGTGCTGCTGCTCCTCGCGCAGGCCGTTCTCGACCGAGCGCGACACCTGCCCGAAGTCGGCCACCGACTGCCCGAACTGCCGCAGACCCGCTCCGTGGAAGAGCTTGCCCGCGGTCATCCCGACGGCGAACCTGGCGAGGCTCGCGGGGTCCTTGCCGGTGAACTGCTTCGCGTAGTCGCCCAGCAGACGCTTGCCGACGAGCTGCAGCAGCACGTTGTTGTCACCCTCGAAGGTGACGTAGATGTCGAGGTCGGCGCGCAGGCCGACGAGCCGGTTCTCGAACATGAAGCCCGCGCCGCCGCACGCCTCGCGTGCCTCCTGCAGCGTGTCGAGCGCATGCCACGTCGACAGCGGCTTGAGGGCGGCGGCCAGCGTCTCGAGGTCCTCGCGGTCAGCGGGGGTGTCCGTCCGGCCCGAGAACACGCCGTCGAACTTCTGCAGGAACTCATCGTGCGCGAAGATCTGGGCGTAGGTGGTGGCGAGGCGCGGCAGCAGTCGCCGCTGGTGCTTGCCGTAGTCCATGAGCACGACCTCGTGCCCGTCGACACCGTCGAACTGGCGGCGCTGGGTCGCGTAGGTGATCGCGATGTGCAGACCCAGGGCGGATGCCCACGACGCCGCGCCGTCGAGCGAGACGCGCCCCTGCACGAGCGTGCCGAGCATGGTGAAGAAGCGACGACCGGGGCTGTCGATCGCGCTGGTGTACGTGCCGTCGGCGGCGACGTCGCCGTACTTGTTGAGCAGGTTGGTGCGCGGGACGCGCACGTGATCGAAGCTCAGGCGGCCGTTGTCGATGCCGTTGAGACCGCCCTTGAGGCCGTCGTCCTCGCGGCCGATGCCCGGGAGGTCGACCCCGTCGTCGCCGCGCAGCGGCACGTAGAAGCAGTGCACACCGTGGTTGACGCCGTTCGTGATGAGCTGCGCGAACACCGTCGCGGCGACCCCGTGCAGACCCGCGTTGCCGAGGTACTCCTTCGTCGCCCCGCGGAACGGGGTGTGGATGACGAACTCCTCCGTCTCGGGGTCGTAGGTCGCGGTCGTCCCCACGGCGGCCACGTCGGACCCGTGTCCGATCTCGGTCATCGCGAACGCCCCCGGGATGGAGAGGTCCATGATGCCCGGCAGCCACTTCTCGTGGTGCTCTGCCGTGCCGAGCTGTAGCACGGCCGACCCGAAGAGCCCCCACTGCACGCCCGACTTGATCTGGAGGCTCGGGTCGGCGACGACGAGTTCCTCGAAGCCGGAGATGTTGCCGCCGTTGTCCTCTTCGCCGCCGAGCGACTTCGGGAACGCGCGGTGCACGGCCTTGTTCTCGACGAGCAGGTGCAACTGGCTGAGCACGCGCTCGCGGTGCTCGTCCATGCCGAGGCCGTCCTGACGCCAGAACGCGGAGTCCTTGAGCATCTCGCGCGCCTGCCGACGGATGTCGGCCCAGGTGCCGAGCAGCAGATCGTTGACGAGCGGCACGTCGATCGCGGGGCGCGTGGCCTCGACGGTCGGGGACTTCGTGGGGCGGACGGCGGCGTCGACCATGAGTGTTCCTCTCAGAGACGGTGGAATGCTCTCATGGTAGGACTCCGACAACGTCGGGCGAAGCGGGCTGTGGCTCTCCTCCAACCGCTGCCGGGGCCGGGGCGTCGCGTCGTTGTCGGGTGCTCACAGTCCCCCGCGCGCGCAGCGCGCGCCATCGCGAGCGCACACCCCTCTCGACGCGCCGCCAGGTGACGTCGCGCACGAAGATCATGTCGCTGAAGATCATCACCAGGGAGAAGAACGGAAGCGACATGAGGATGCCGATGCCGGCGTGCATGCCCGTGATCGCGACGAGACCCACGATGCGGGTCCACCGGTTCAGCAGCGTGAACGGGAACAGCAGCTGCATGTAGACGCTCAGCCACGAGGCGATGAAGATGCCCGGGGTGATCTGCCAGACGATGTCGTTCAGCCACGGGAGGAGGATGAACTGCTCGAGCCGCAGGGGGTAGTAGGCCGCGATCCCCTCGGTCCACATCGTGCCCTGCAGTTTCCACAGCGCGCTCGTGATGTACACGATGCACAGCTGTGCGCCGATGAGCACGACCGCGATGTTGTTCGACAGGATCGGCACCCAGCGGGGAAGACTGCGCCCGCGGAACGTGAGCGGATGCTCCGCCCCCGAGCGCGCCCGACGCCTCGCGTCGAGCGACCATCGCCGCGACGTGTCGGCCAACAGCAGGAACAGGAGCATCACCCGGAAGGTCTGGTAGTGGCCCGTGTTGAGCACCAGCGGGTTCGTCGAGGCGTAGCCGAGCCAGAGAACCGCGAAGAGCGGCGCGATCACGCGCATCCGCCACCCGAACATGAACGCCGCGGCGACCGCGACCAGCACCGCGAGTTTCAGGAAGGTCAGCCAATCCGGGTCCGAGCGCGAGAACAGCCCGGAGAGCGGCCAGACGTAGTCATTGACCGGGCTCGGGCGGTAGAGCGACTCTCCCCACCGCGACCCCTCGCCGAACGTGTAGGAGTAGTCGGGCAGATACAGCAGGATGCTCGCGATGGTCATGCCGCCGAAACCGATGCGCATCACCGCGAGCCCGTACGTGGCGTGCCGGCGGTCGAGCAGCCAATGCAGAAGGGCGTCCCACAACCGCGTCACGACGGTCATCCGTCCTCCCCCTCGTCGTCGGTGAGCGATCCGCTGACGCCGGCCGCCTCGGCCCAGTGCAGGAACGTGCGGGCGAAGGCATCCGTGCTCTGCTGCGACCACTCGAGCGTGGGACGCCAGCCGAGCTCGGTGTACGACGACGCGGGGCGCTCGGCATCCGGATCGAACCGGTCGTCCCACCGCACCACCGGGCTGTACACCGCCCGCGTCTGCACGGCCAGAACCTCCCCGTCGTCCGACCACAACGCCTCGGCGGCCTGCGTCGCGTAGGAGGTGGTGTAGTTCGTCGCGCGGATGAACGAGCGCACGTCACCCGGATTGCCGTCGTCGGCATCGAGGAGCGCCTCGTTCAAGTCGGCGAGGTCTGCGCTGTCGTGGAAGTTCTCCCCCACGACCGTCTTCTGCTCGGGAGTGAGCCTGTTGTACGAGGTCATCAGCTGCTCAGCACCGATCACCGTCAGCTGCTTGCGCAGCACCCGACGGTAGGGCTCGGCGAGCTCGATCGCCGTGACGTCGACCCACTTCGTCTCGACGCGCTCGCCCTCGGGCGTCTGCACCCACGCCCGCACCCACAGGTTGCGGTCGGCGCTCGCCGGGTCGGGGGCGAAGATGCGGTAGTCCTGCAGGAAGTACGGCTTGATCCAGGCATCCGCCGCCCGGCCCGGCAGCGGGCCGTACTTCACCTCGCTCGACGGAACGTTGAAGACGGCCGTCATCGCGATATGCACCGCGACCACGGCCAACGCGATGGCACTGACCACCTTCGCGGCGGTGGGAATGGAACGGCTGGTCGAGGGGGAAGTCATGGCGTCCTCTGCTCATCGTGCGGCGGAGACGGACGGACGGCGGCACCCGGGGTGTTCCCGGATGCCGCCGCCCGTGACGGATCAGCTCGTCGACATGGTCGACCGCCTCTTCCGTGCGCCTGCCGCGAGGAGCGATCCGGCGAGCAGCAGTACCGCACCCCAGGCGAGGAACGGTCCCGCGTCGCCACCGGTCACCGCCAGGCCGGATGCGATCACCCGGAACTGGATCGAGATGGAACCGGACTCGGCACCCGTGAGGGTCACCGTGTGCTGTCCGACCTCGAAGTTCGCCGGCACCGTCCAGGTGAAGGTCACCTCGCCCTGGGCGTTCGCCACCCGCGACCCGAGCGAGATCGGGTCGGACTGGGCCACGCCCGTCACGACCTCACCCGGACGGAATCCGGTGCCGACCGTGACCTGCGTCTCGCCCTGCGCCACCACCGGGTAGCGAATCGAGATGCCGAGCTGCCGCCCGGGGTTCGTACCCGGATCGGTTCCGGTGTCCGTACCGGTGTCGGTTCCGGTGTCCGTACCCGTGTCGGTGTCCGTTCCGGGGTCAGCGGTGGTGTCCGTTCCGGGATCGGTGTCCGTTCCGGGATCGGTGGTGGTGTCCGTCCCCGTGTCCGTGTCCGTACCCGTGTCCGTGTCCGTCCCGGTGTCCGTGTCCGTACCCGTGTCGGTGTCCGTTCCGGTGTCGGTGTCCGTGTCCGTCCCCGTGTCGGCATCCGTCCCCGTGTCGGCATCCGTCCCGGTGTCCGTATCCGTACCCGTGTCCGCGTCGGTACCCGTGTCGGTGTCCGTACCCGTGTCGGCATCCGTCCCGGTGTCCGTGTCCGTACCGGCGTCCGTGTCCGTATCGGTTCCCGGGTCCGCGCCGGTGTCGGTTCCCGGGTCGGCGCCGGTGTCCGTGTCGGTGCCCGTGTCCGTCCCGGTGTCCGTGTCGGTACCCGTGTCCGTCCCGGTGTCCGTGTCGGTACCCGTGTCCGTCCCGGCGTCCGTCCCGGTGTCCGTGTCGGTGCCGGTGTCCGTGTCGGTACCGGTGTCGGTGTCCGTCCCGGTGTCCGTGCCCGTGTCCGTGCCCGGGTCCGTACCCGTGTCGGTACCAGGGTCCGTGTCCGTGCCCGTATCGACGTCGGTACCCGTGTCGGCATCCGTGCCGGTGTCGGCATCCGTGCCGGTGTCGGCATCCGTGCCGGTGTCGGCGTCCGTACCGGTGTCGGTGTCCGTACCGGTGTCGGTGCCCGGGTCGGTACCGGTGTCTGTGCCGGGGTCGGTTCCGGTGTCGGTGCCCGGATCGGTACCCGTATCCGTCCCGGGGTCCGTGTCGGTACCCGTATCCGTGTCGGTTCCGGTGTCGGTGTCCGTACCCGTATCGGTGTCCGTACCGGTGTCCGTGTCGGTCCCGGTATCCGTACCGGTGTCGGTGTCGGTGCCCGGGTCGGCGCCGGGGTCGGTGCCCGGGTCGATCGCGGTCTCCTCGACCACCAGCTCGGCGTCGACCGTGGTGCCGATCTCGTCCGTTCCGACGACGGTGTAGGTCCCCGCCTCGACCGTGGCCGGGACCGGCAGCACCGTGCCCGCCGGCACGGCACCGGCTTCGTCGGTCGTCACCGTCACCGTGGCGCCGAGGATCGGGGTGCCGTCGGCATCCTCGAGCTCGAACGTCACCTCGGTCAAAGGCGGCCACCCGCTCGACGTGATCGCCGTGTCGGCGCCGGCCTCGACCGGGGTCGTGACCGAGAGGATCGGCGTCCACGCCTGCACGGTGACGTCACCCTCGCCCGTGTTGCCCTGGGCATCCGTGCCGACCACCGTGAAGGTGCCCGGCTCGGCGTCGGTCGGGATCGCGACCGTCGTTCCGGCCGGAACGTTGCCGTCGCCGTCGGTCGTGACGACCACGGGCTCTCCGACCGGGTCACCGGCCGCGTCTTCGAGCTGGAAGGTGACCTGCGTGTTCGGCGGCCACCCGCCCGACGTGATCGTCGTCGACTGCCCCGGCTTCACCGGCCCCGAGAGCGCCACGGTCGGCGTCCACGGCTCGACCGTGATGTCGGCCTCGCCGGTGATGCCCTCGACGCCCGTTCCGACGAGCGTGTAGGCGCCCGGCTCGGTACCCACCGGCACCGTGACCGTCGTCCCCGCCGGCACGTTGCCGTCGGCGTCCGTCGTCACATTCACCGGGTCGCCCACCGGCGTACCCTCGGCGTCTTCGAGCTGGAAGACGACGGGGGTCAGCGGCGGCCACCCACCCGAGGCGATCGTCGACGACTGTCCCGGCTTCACCGGATCGGTGGCCTCCACCGTCGGCGTCCACGGCTCCACCACGAGCGGACCCTCCGCCGTCGCACCCTCCGGGCCGGTCGCCACGACGACGTAGTCGCCGGGGTCGGTCGAGAGCGGCACGGTCAGCGTGGTCCCCGCGGGGATGTTGCCGTCGGCATCCGTCGTCACCGTGATCGATTCACCGACCGGAGCGCCGCCCTCGGTCTCGATCTGGAAGGTCACGTCAGAGGTGGCCGGCCATCCCCCGGAGGCGATGGTCGTCGTCTGGCCCGGCTTCACCGGACCGGATGCGGTCACGGCAGGGGTTCCGGGTGCGGCGAGCACGGTGAACGTGCCCTCGGCGGTGTTGCCGAACTCGTCCTCGCCGAGCACGGTGTACTCGCCGATGGCCGAGCCCGCCGGCACCGCCAGCGTCGTGTCGGCGGGGATCGCCCCCGTCGCGTCGGTCGTCACCGTGACCGCGGTGCCCACCGGGTTCCCGGTCGGGTCCTGCAGCTGGAAGGTGACGTCGGCCGTCGCCGGCCATCCGGTCGAGGTGAGGGTGGTCTCCTCGCCGACCGTGATCGGGCCCGTCGCCGCGATCGTCGGCGCATACGGTGCGACGACCAACGCCGCCTCGACGGTCAGACCGCCGGCGGATGCCGTGACGGTGTAGTCGCCGGCCGGAGCCGTCGCCGGAACGGTCAGGGTCGTGTCGGCGGGGAAGGCGCCGTTCGCGTCGGTGGTGACCGTAATCGGATCGCCGACGGGCTCGCCGTCGGGGTCCACCAGCTGCACCGTGACGTCGGTCGCCGCCGCCCAGCCGCCGGAGGTCAGGGTCGTGTCCTGACCGGGCTTGACCGGGGTCGTCGCCGTCAGCGTCGGTGCGAGAGCGTTCGGTCCGGCCTCGGCGCGGGCGAGGACGAGGGTGCCCACACCGCCGCCGCCCGCGAGAGCGCCGACCGTGAGCACGAAGGCCTCTTCGCTGTAGACCCCGTCGGCTTCGCCCTGCACGTTGCCGCGCAGCGAGACGACGCCGTTCAGCAACGTGACCGCCGGGGCGATCGCCGTGACGATACCGCTGACCGCGCTGGTGACGGTCGGAACGACGGTGTTCACCACACCGGTCGCGCCGAAGAGCGTCGTGTTGAGGGGCGCCGCGAGGGCGGCCGTGAGCGTCGCCACCGAGACCGGCACGTTGGCGCCGGCGACCTTGACGGTGATCGTCGCGGTGGGCGCAGGCGAGCCGACGGCCCCGACGATGCTGCCGAGGGTCTGGTTCGGAACCGAGATGATCACGCCGGTGCCGATGTCGAGGCCGGGAGTCGTGCAGGTCGCGCCGGTACCGACCACGCAGACGGTGCCGCCGATGTTCAGCACGGCCGCGTTCAGCGTGCTGGTGAGCGCCGACTGCACGAGCCCGGGCACGGTGTTGAGCAGCGCACCCACGCGGTTGATGAGGTTCGTCAGCACAGGCGCCGAGAGCACCTCTTCGCCGGGGTTCAGGCTGTTCAGACCACGGCTGGTCGTGTTGGCGAACAGTGCCGCGAGGTCGGCGGTGACGACTCCGGTGCGCAGATTGACCGACACGATGCCGTCGCCGAGCGGGGTGTCGAGGATGCTGTTGAGCGCCTGCGGCACCTGCGTGGTGATCGTGATGTTCAGGCCCGGGTTGCCCAGAACGGGAGCCAGCGCGCTGTTGAGGCCGGCGATCGCGCCGGCCAGGAGACCGTTGGGCCCGGTGAGGGTGTTGACGGCCGCGTCGACCGTCGAGGCAACGCCTCCGGTGCCCACGAGGGTGTTCGTCAGGCCGGTCACCGCGGGCAGTTGAAGGGTCACGGTGCCCCCGGCGACGTTGTAGTCGCGAGTGACCGTGCCGTCGGCGGCGAGCGCCACCTCGGCACTGATGGCGCCGAGCGTGAGGTCGAGATCGCCGACGACGCTCGTGACCGTCGAGCCCAGAAGACCCTGCAGGTTGAGCGACGCGTTCGCCGGGTAGGCGCCCGCGCCGGTCGTGTCGACCGTGCCGGTGTCGCTGACGGCGCCGGTGGCGGCCCGGCTCGACCCGTCGGGGTTCGACTGCGAGTACTGGTTCACCGCTCCGAGCGTGAGGAAGTTCGACAGCGCGGGAACGCTGAGGCCCCCGGGGATGCTGACGTTCAGGGCATTGAGCACCGTGAGGTCGAGGGTCCCCGTGTCGACCTGCTGCTCTCCTGTGCCATCGCTGCTCGTCTCGGCACCCTGGAGCGCCGCGACGGTGTCGAGCGAGGTGCCGCCGAGGAGCAGGCTCCCCGACAGGAAGCGCGAACTGGAGGTCGATTCGTCCCCCGGCGCGGCGATCGCTGCGGTGGGGGCGATCACACTCCCCACGACGACTGCGCTGACCGCAGCTATCGCCAGAACCCTGCTTTTGGGCAGAGTTCGCCTCTTGGTGCCTAGCATGTGCCCTCCCGTGATGCGAACGAAGTCCGTCGTCACAAGGCCCCCCCAGGAATCGGCATCGTCGCCGATCGAGCGCAAGTACAGACTTTCTACGGCAGACGCACAGGAATGTCCATGGATTTCAGGAATTCCATTTTTGGAATATCGGAAATCACGCGAAAGACGCGTTTGAGGAGGTGACCTCAGTTCGCGGCGATGACGGCGAGGACGGAGTCTCCGTAGGCGTCGCGCTTCTTCGCCCCGATGCCCGTGATGCCGTCGAGCTGGTCGAGAGACGCAGGGCGGTGCTCGGCGAGCGCGCGAAGCGTCGCATCACCGAAGACGATGTACGCGGGTACGCCCTGCTCGCGGGCCTGCTCGGCGCGCCACGTGCGGAGCGCCTCGAAGAGCGTCCGGTCACCGGCATCCACCGTGTCGGCGGCCGTCGACTTGCGGGACCGTGCCGGGCTACTGGTGCGGCCGATCGTGTCTTTGCGCAGCGGCACGGGAGTCTCGCCGCGCAACACGCCCGCCGCCTGCTCTCCGGGAGCCAGGGTGCCGTAGTCGCCCTGCGCCACGAGAATGCCGCGGGCGAGCAGCTGCCGCACCACGCTGCGCCAATCCTGATCGGAGAGGTCGGCGCCGATCCCGTACGTGGCGACCTTGTCGTGCCCCTGCTGGCGGATGCGTTCGGTCGACGCGCCCCGCAGGATGTCGATGAGATGCCCGGCGCCGAAGGCCTGGTTGCGTTCGCGCTTGAGCCGCACGATCGTCGACAGCAGCTTCTGCGCCGGAACGAGCCCGTCGAACGTCGCGGTGTCGTCGAGGCAGGTGTCGCAGTTGCCGCAGGGCTGGGACTCCTGGCCGAAGTAGCCGAGCAGGTTCTGCCGACGGCATTCGACGGTCTCGCAGAGCGCGAGCATCGCGTCGAGGTGCTGCCCCATGCGCATCTTGAAGGTGCGGTCGCCGGGACTCTGATCGATCAGACGGCGCTGCTGCACGACATCGCCGAGGCCGTACGCCATCCACGCGACCGCCGGGTCGCCGTCGCGGCCGGCGCGGCCGGTCTCCTGGTAGTACCCCTCGACCGACTTGGGCAGATCGATGTGCGCGACGAACCGCACGTCGGGCTTGTCGATGCCCATGCCGAACGCGATCGTCGCCACCATGACCACGCCGTCGTCGCGCAGGAACCGCGACTGGTTCGCCGCGCGCACTTCGGCCGGGAGGCCCGCGTGGTACGGGAGGGCGTCGAGCCCCTGCGCGGCGAGGTACGTCGCCGTCTGCTCGACCGACTTGCGGCTGAGCGCGTAGACGATGCCGGCGGCCCCCGGCTCCTGCGAGCGGATGAACGACACGAGCTGCTTGCGCGGGTCGACCTTCGGCACGATGCGGTACTGGATGTTGGGTCGGTCGAAGCTCGCGACGAAGTGCGCGGCGCCGTCGAGGTGCAGGCGCTCGGTGATCTCCTGGTGCGTGGCGCGCGTGGCCGTGGCGGTCAGCGCCATACGCGGGACGCCGGGGAACCGCTCGCCGAGGTCGCCGAGGGCGAGGTAGTCGGGGCGGAAGTCGTGACCCCACTGCGACACGCAGTGCGCCTCGTCGATGGCGATGACGCTGAGCGTGCCCCGCTGCAGCAGCGCCGTCGTCTGGGCGTTCGACAGGCGCTCGGGCGCGACGTAGATCACGTCGAGCTCACCGCCGACGTACGCCCGCTCGACCTCGGAGCGCTCCTGCGGCGACTGGGTGGAGTTGAGGTACGCGGCCTTGACGCCGTTCGCCCGCAGCGCGTCGACCTGATCGTGCATCAACGCGATCAGCGGGCTGATCACGAGACCGGTGCCCTCGCGCACGAGGGCGGGCACCTGGTAGGTGATGCTCTTGCCGCCACCGGTGGGCATGAGCACGACGGCATCGCCGCCGGCGATCACCTGGTCGACGATGGCCGCCTGGTCTCCACGGAACTCGTCGTACCCGAAGACGGTGTGCAGCGCCTCGCGGGCGGTGGCGTACCGGCTCGGGGTCGCGCGACGCACCGCCGGCTGCCGCGGCGGCGCCGGTGCGGAGACGGTGGACACGGGCGTGGAGGGCCCGGGTCCCCAGTCGAGCGGAGGTTCGAAACCTGCTCCCTGCGGCTGCCAGTCCATCGGCTCGGGCGGGGCGCTGGACTCCCAGCCGTCGTCCCACGGCTCGTCGGCGTACGGCAGATCCGCGTACGGGTCACGGGGTGTCTGCGGCATCCCTCCAGCGTAACGACCCCCACCGACGCGGGCCGCCGCGATCCACAGGTCGCTCACTCGCCGGCCGCGTGCCCCGCATCGGCGGAGATCTCGCGCAATGAAGGAGCCATCCGTCGCTTTCGGTCCTGCAGAACGAGAGACCTCCTCCCCAGTGCGCGTCGGCGAGAACCCCGCCATGCGCGGCTCGGCGACGGGGAGGTCCGTCGCGAGTCGGGCGGGCGTAGGTTTGGACCAGACGCCCGAAGGAGCATCCGATGACCGACATCTCCGTCACCCGCAACGACGACGCCTCGCGCTATGAGATCCGCACCGACGATGTGCTCGCCGGGTTCGCGGAGTACGACAAAAAGCACGGGCAGATCCGGTTCACCCACACCGAGGTCGACCCCGCGTTCCAGGGCCAGGGCCTCGCAGGCAGACTGGCGAAGGCGGCGCTGACGGATGCCGCGGCCACGGGCGACGCGATCGTGCCCCTGTGCCCGTACATCGCGAAGTACCTCGAGACGCACGAGATCGAGGGCGCCGAGATCCGCTGGCCGAAGCGCCCGGGCGAATGATCGGGCCCCGCCGCATCGTCCTCGAACCGCGCGAGGTGCCGCTCGGCGGCGTGCGGGGCATGAACGTGCTGCGCGCACTGCCGCACCGCAACCTGCCGACGATCGGCGCCTGGTGCTTCCTCGACCGGTTCGGCCCCGCCGACACGCGCATGCGCGTCGAGCCGCACCCGCACATCGGCCTGCAGACGGTGACCTGGCCGCTCGTCGGCGAGATCCGCCACCGCGACTCGCTCGGCAGCGATACCGACCTGCGGCGCGGGCAGCTCAACCTGATGACCGCGGGCAACGGCATCTCACACTCCGAGTACTCCGTCGGCGACGGCCCTGTTCCCCTCGACGCGCTGCAGTTCTGGGTGGTGCTGCCCGAGTCGGCACGGCACGGCGCTGCGGGGTTCGAGCAGCACACCGCACTGCCCGGGCTCACGCTGCCGTCGGAGCACGGTGCGGATGCCTCGGCCACCGTCGTCCTCGGCGAGTTCGCCGGCGTCCGCTCCCCCGCGACCGTGCACACGCCGATTGTGGGCGCGGAGATCGTGGTGCCGGCCGGCACGCGGGTGCGGTTGCCCCTCTCCGCCGACTGGGAGTACGCGATGCTCCTCGTCGAGGGCGACGCGATCGTGGCGGAGCATCCGCTCTCCGTCAACGAGACCCTGTACCTCGGCGACTCCCGCGGCGAGGTGGAGGTCGAGAGCGCGACGGGGGCACTGCTGTTCCTGCTCGGCGGCGAGCCGTTCGCCGACGAGATCGTGATGTGGTGGAACTTCGCCGGGCGCACGCACGACGAGATCGTCGAGGCCCGCGACGAGTGGGAGGCGGCATCCGCCCGCTTCGGCGAGGTGGCGGGTCACGACGTGCGCATCCCCGCCCCTCCCCTTCCGCCCGTGCGCCTCATGCCCCGCGCCCGCTCCCTCTGACGGCGGCGAGTAGCGTCGGCGGCCAACCCGCCCCATGCGAAAACGGAGACCGCTCGGCTTCCCATCGGCGTGTCGACCGTTGACACGCCGGTGTGATCGCACATCCTCCGGGTTTTGAACCGTCGTACGCGGTCAGTCGCGCTCGGGGGTGTGCACCCGGGCGAGGAAGCGATCCGTGCGCGGCGACGGTCCCCGCGGGTCGGTCCGCGACACGACGACCGCGACGGCCGTGGCGAGCGGGATCGTCCAGGCGGCGGGTTGTGCCAGGTAGGGCGCCGCGACGCCCACTCCCCCGACGGCCGCGTGCACCAGCAGCGCGAGCGCGCACGACACCCCGCCGGTCACCATGCCCGCGACCGCCCCGCGTGCCGTCAGCCCCCGCCACCACACCCCCAGCAGCACGACGGGCGACAGGGTGGATGCCGCGACCACGAACACCACGCCGACGCTCGCGACGAGACCCGCCGGGGCGGTCAGCAGCGCGACCCCGAGCGGCACCAGCGCGCACAGGGCGGCCGAAAGCCGGAAGGAGCGCACCGAACCCGAGAATACGTCCTGGCTGATCACCCCCGCGAGCGACACCACGAGCCCCGCGGTCGTCGCGAGGAAGGCGGCGAAGGCCCCCGCGACGATCAGCGCGGTGAGCACCTCGCCGACGGCCCCGGGGAACACCCGCGACGGCAGCTGCAGCACCACGGTGTCGGCGAGCCCGGGCTGCGCGAGGTCGGGGGCGGCGATGCGGGCGAGCAGGCCCATGCCGCTCGACACGGCGTAGAACGCGCTGACCATCACGATGACGATCACGGTCGTGCGCCGGGCCGCCACCCCGTTTGGGCTCGTGTAGAAGCGCACCAGCACGTGCGGCAACCCCATCGTGCCCAGCAGCAGAGCCAGCAGCAGGGATGCCGTCTCGTAGGCGTCGAACGCCGACGGCCCCGCCTCGGCCGGGAACACCAACGCCGGGTCGAACTCGTGCGGCCCGCCGCTCAGCGCGAACGCGATGAGCACGAGCGGCACGAGCAGGGCGACCAGCTTCAACCAGTACTGGAACGCCTGCACGTAGGTGATGGCCCGCATTCCTCCGGCGGCCACCGTGGCGGCGACCAGCACGGCGATGGTCACCGCACCGACCCACTCGGGAAGCCCGGCGACGACGACGAGCGTGATGCCGGCGCCGTGCAGCTGCGGAACGATGTAGAGCCATCCGATCACCAGCACGGCGATGCTCGTGACACGTCGCGCGACCGGCGACTCCCACCGCGCCTCGACGAAGTCGGGGATCGTGTACGCCCCGCTGCGCCGCAGAGGTGCCGCCACGAACACGAGCACCAGCAGGTACCCCGCGGCGTAGCCGATGGGGAACCAGAAGCCGCGCGCCCCGTCGAGCAGCACGAGTCCGGAGAGTCCGAGGAAGGTGCCGGCCGACAGGTACTCCCCGCTGATCGCCGACGCGTTCCACACGGGGCGAACGGTGCGCGAGGCGACGAAGAAGTCGTCGGTGGTGCGCGAGATGCGCAGGCCGTAGACGCCGATGAGTACCGTCGCGACCACCACCAGCGCGATCCCGACGAGGTCGAGGGCGGCGTTCATCCGCCGTCTCGCAGGGCACGGTACCGGCGTTCGTTGCGGGCGGCCGTGCGCACGTGCAGCACCGCGAACACGATGATCACCGGGTAGAACGCGAACGCCTGCAGCAGCCACGACAGGGGCACCCCGGCGATCACGATCCCGTCGATTTCGGGGATCAGCGCGATGACCAGCGCCAACGCGATGACGACCAGCACGAACCCCGAGATCGTGCCGAGGGCGAGCCGCAGCTGGCTGCGCCGCAGCGCCCGGGCGTACACGGCGTCCGCCTCGTCGACGGGGGATCCGGGAAGGGCGATGCCGCGCGTCTGCACCGAAGGGCGGCCCGGCGGAGCATCCGCCGTCACCCGCACCCGCTTCGGAACCTCGGTCATCCGGCCTCCCCGCGCAGCAGGGCCTCGCGCACACCGGGCACCAGTCGGCGACTCACGGGCAGCACCGTCTCACCGATCGAGACCGCGGGCTCCGCCCCCGAGAGCCGCGCCCCGGTGACCGCCGATGTGCGCACCAGCGTCGACCGGTGGATGCGCAGGAAACCCGCCTCGGCCCACCGCGCCTCGAGCTCGGAGATCGGGATGCGCACGAGGTGCCCCGCACCGTCGTCGCCGTGCAGGCGGGAGTAGTCACCCTGGGCCTGCACCCAGAGAATCTCGCTGCGTCGCACGAAGCGGACCGACGCACCGAGGGTGACGGGCAGCACCTCGTCGTCGCCGCCGGCCGAGGTGCCGCCGGGCGAGGTGCCGGCGCGCTCGACCACCCGATCGACGGCCTGACGCAGGCGCAGCCCGCGCACGGGCTTCAGCAGGTAGTCGACCGCGCGGAGTTCGAACGCCTCGACCGCGCGAGCCTCGTCGGCGGTGACGAAGACCACTGCGGGCGGGTCGGCGAGAGCGAGCAGGGAGCGCGCGAGGTCGGTGCCCCGCAGCCCCGGCATGTGGATGTCGAGGAAGGCGATCCGCACGGAGCGCTCGGTGAGCAGTCGCAGCGCCTCGGCGCCGTTGCGGGCGGTGACGATGTCGCCGACCCTCTCGTCGGCGCGCAGCAGATGCACGAGCTCGTCGAGCGCCGGTTTCTCGTCGTCGGCGACGAGCACGTCGATCATGGCCGCACCTCAGTCGTCGTCCGGGTCGTTCTGCGGCTGCGACTTCGGCACCCGCATGCGCACCAGGGTACCCGCGCCGGTGTTCGTCTCGACCACCAGTCCCCCGTCGGGCCCGTAGACCTGTCGCAGCCGCGTGTCGACGTTCCGCAGCCCGACGTGCAGGCCGTCATCGGCGGCCGTGAGGGTGGCGCGCAGAGCATCCGGCTCCATCCCGACGCCGTCGTCCTCGACCGTGATGACCGTATGGGTGCCCTCGTCGCGCGACACGATGCGCACCTCGCCCCCGTCCGCGCCCGGCTCGAGGCCGTGGCGCACCGCGTTCTCGACGAGCGGCTGCACGGAGAGGAACGGGATGACTGTGGCGAGCGTCTCGGGAGCGATCTGCAGCGTGACCCGCAGCCGGTCGCCGAATCGGGCGCGCTCCAGGGCGAGGTACGAGCGGATGCTCTCGAGCTCCTCTGCGACCGTCGTGAACTCGCCGCGGCGACGGAACGAGTACCGCGTGAAGTCGGCGAACTCGAGCACCAGGTCGCGCGCCCTGGACGGATCGGTGGTGATGAACGACGCGATCGCGGTGAGCGCGTTGTAGATGAAGTGCGGCGAGATCTGGGCTCGCAGAGACCGCAGCTCGGCCTCTGCGAGCTGGGTGCGCGAGGCGTCGAGTCCGCCGAGCTCGACCTGCGCCGCGCACCACGACGCGACCTCCTCGGCCGCCCGCACGAGCGCCGCCCGCACCGGGGCGGAGAAGGCCACGACGACGCCGATCACCCGCCCGTCGACGATGATCGGCGCACCGACGCCCGCCACCTCGGCGTCGATCGGCGCGGGAAACACCTGCCGCCGGCCCGACTCGCGCACCTGCGTGGCGATCCGCACGGCAGCCGCCTCCAGCCCGTCGATGGCGCCGTCCGACGACACCGTGCCGTCGTCGGCGACGATGGCGACGGCTGCGCTGCCCAGCAGAACCCGCAGGTGACGGGCGGCCTTCGCGACCGTCGGCGAGGAGAGTCCCGAACGCAGGTCGGGGGCCGCGAGGCTCGCATGGTGCAGCGCCCGCAGTGCCCCCCGTTCGGCATCGCTGCCGAGATCGGTCGACCCGCGCCCCAGCCGCCGCGCGAGCAGCAGCAGCACCGTCAGCGCGATGCCGCCCAGGGCACCCAGCACGGCGGCCAGAACGACGTCGGTCATGCCCCCAGCCTAGGCACGGCGGCTCAGCAGCATCGGGCGCCCGGATTGCGGTCCTGGTCGTCCATGCGCTGACGCCAGAACTGACGTTCGGTGAGCGGCTCCTCGTGCGGATGGTGGCGGCGGTGATGGGCGACGTAGGTCGCGTAGGCCGTGTCGCCCATCAGCGTCGTCATGTACCAGCGGATGCCCCGCCCCACCCGCGCCACGGCACCGAGCAGTGCACGCAGCGGGGTGGGGGCGGCATCCGTGCGATGGATCACCATGTCAGTGGCTCGAGACCTTGCGCTCATCGGCCAGGATCGGCTCCCACTTCTTCTCGAGCTCGCGCTCGTCGGCACTCGGCAGGAATCCGGCCGGGGCGAACCGACGCGAGGCGACCGGCTCGTCCTCGGTGTTCTCGCCGCCGCCGTTGCGGATGGCTTTCACCGTGGTGATGATCGCCGCGATCATCACGATCACAGCGAGCGTGACGAAGATGATCGACAGCGTGCCCTGCACCGCGGTGTTGCGGATGACCGCTTCGAGCACCTTCGGCTCGCCGAGCGACGTGTCGCCCGTGTTCAACGCCTCGAGGTAGCGGAAGTGGTTCGCCCAGTATCCGATCGCCGGCACCGGCGAGAGGATCTTGTAGAGCGACGCGGTGACCGTGACGACCGCGGTGAACGCGAGCGGCAGACCGATGATCCAGAGCCACTTCACGTAGCTGCGGCCGCGCTTCGCGACGATCGCGAGCACCACGGCGAGCGCGATCGCGGCGAGCAGCTGGTTGGCGATGCCGAACAGCGGGAAGAACGTGTTGATGCCGCCGAGCGGGTCGGTGACGCCGAGGATGAGGATCGCTCCCCACCCGGCCACCATTATCGCCGTGCAGATCCACACACCGGGGCGCCATGACACGTCGCGGAACTTGGGGAACCACGCGCCGATCGAGTCCTGCAGCATGAAGCGCGCGACGCGGGTTCCGGCATCCACCGCCGTGAGGATGAACAGCGCCTCGAACATGATCGCGAAGTGGTACCAGAACGCCATCAGCGCCTGCCCGCCGAGAGCCTGCTGCATGATGTGCGCGAGGCCGAGGGCCAGCGTCGGGGCACCGCCGGTGCGCGACACGACCGTCTCCTCGCCGACCGCCGCCGCGGTGCTGGTGAGCATCTCGGGGGTGAGGTTCACGCCGGTCAGGCCCAGCGAGTTGACGAACGCCACCGCCCCTTCGACCGTGCCCTGCGTCGCCGCCGCCGGTGCGTTCATCGCGAAGTAGATGCCCTGGTCGATCGAGATCGCGGCGACGAGCGCCATGATCGCGACGAACGACTCCATGAGCATCCCGCCGTAACCGATGAAGCGCGTCTGGCGCTCCTTCTCGACCAGCTTGGGCGTGGTGCCCGAGGCGATCAACGCATGGAATCCCGACAGGGCGCCGCAGGCGATCGTCACGAAGAGGAACGGGAAGAGGGGGCCTGCGAACACCGGCCCCATGCCGTTCTCGCCGAAGATGCTGACCGCCGGGACGGTGATCTCGGGGCGCACCAGGATGATCGCTCCCGCGAGCATGACGATGACGCCGATCTTCATGAACGTCGACAGGTAGTCGCGCGGGGCGAGCAGCAGCCACACCGGCAGCACCGCGGCGACGAAGCCGTAGATGATGATGCCCCACGCGATCGTGGTGCGGTCGAGGTGGAAGATCGCCTGGCCCCATTCGGTTCCGGCCACCCAGCCGCCGCCGATGATGGCGGCCATGAGCAGCACGAAGCCGATGATCGAGACCTCGGTGACCTTGCCGGGGCGCAGGTAGCGCAGGTAGACGCCCATGAAGAGCGCGATCGGGATGGTCATCGCGACCGAGAACACGCCCCAGGGGCTCTCGCCGAGCGCGTTGACGACGACGAGGGCGAGGATCGCGACGATGATCAGCATGATGAGCAGCGACGCGATGATGGCCGCGGTGCCGCCGAGCTTGCCCAGCTCCTGTCGCGCCATCTGGCCGATGGTCCGACCGCCGCGGCGCATGGAGAAGAACAGCACCGTGTAGTCCTGCACGGCACCGGCGAGCACGACGCCGACGATGATCCAGATCGTGCCGGGCAGGTAGCCCATCTGCGCGGCGAGCACGGGGCCGACGAGCGGTCCGGCGCCGGCGATGGCGGCGAAGTGGTGGCCGTAGAGGACGCGACGGTCGGTGGGGACGTAGTCCTTGCCGTCCTGCTTCACCTCGGCGGGGGTGGCCCGACGGTCGTCGGGGCGGGTGATGTACCGCTCGATCACCTTCGAGTAGAAGCGGTAGCCGATGAGGTACGTGCACACGGCGGCGAACACGAACCAGATGGCGTTCACGGTCTCGCCGCGCACGATGGCGAGCATCACCCAGGCGACGCCGCCGAGCAGGGCGATGGCGGCCCAGAGCAGGATCTTCGGGAGCGTCCAGCGACGGCTGCGCTCGTGCTGCTCGTCGCTGAGGGCGACGGGAGGGAGGGACGGATCGGTGACGACGACGGGATCGTCGTCGACGGTGCCGGCGCCGCGTCGGCGCGACGAAGGTGCGGTCATGGGGTTCTCCTCGGGGTACGCGTCGTTGCGTCTTCCCACGCTAGGAAGAGGGCGCGCGCGGTGCTCGGCGGCCGGGGGCGCGGTGCGACGAGCGGCATCGCCCCTGCGACGAGCGGATGCCGCGGCATCCGCTCCTGAACGCCACCCAGGAGAGCGTCCGAGGTCGCGGATACACTCGGCCCGATGCCCTCCTCCTCACCAGACGCCCCCGATTCCTTCGTCCGCGTGCGGGGGGCGAACGAGAACAACCTCCGCTCCGTCGACGTCGACATGCCGCGCGATCGCATCGTCGCCTTCACCGGGGTCTCGGGGTCGGGCAAGTCGTCGCTGGCGTTCGGCACGATCTTCACCGAGGCGCAGCGCCGTTATCTCGAGTCGGTCGCCCCGTATGCGCGGCGTCTCATCCAGCAGGGGCACGATCCGCACGTCGACTCGATCTCGGGGCTTCCCCCGGCGGTCGCCCTGCAGCAGCGGCGCGGAGCTCCCAGTTCGCGATCGAGCGTAGGTACGGTGACAACGCTCTCGAACTCGCTGCGCATGCTCTTCTCTCGCGCGGGCACGTTCCCCGAGGGGTTCACCACCCGCCTCGACTCGGACGCCTTCTCGCCGAACACCGTCGCCGGCGCCTGCCCGCAGTGCCACGGCATCGGCGTGGCCCACACCGTCACCGAGGACTCGCTCGTGCCCGACCCCTCGCTCAGCATCCGCGAGGGGGCGATCGCCGCGTGGCCCGGCGCCTGGCAGGCGAAGAACCTGCGCGACATCACGATCGCCCTCGGCTACGACGTCGATCGACCGTGGCGCGACCTGCCCGCCGCCGACCGCGAATGGCTGCTGTTCACCGACGAGCAGCCCGTGGTGCAGATCACGCCGCAGCGCGACCGTGTGGCGAAGCCCTACAACGGCACCTTCTGGAGCGCGAAGAAGTACGTCTTCCACACGCTCGCCGACTCGAAGAGCCAGATGATGCGCAGCAAGGTGCTGCAGTTCGTGCGCTCGGGACCCTGCCCGCTGTGCGGCGGAACCGGACTCCGCCGCGAAGCCCTCGCCGTCACGTTCGCCGGCCGCTCGATCGCCGAGCTCAACGCGCTCCCGCTGACCGAGCTGGCCGAGGTCATCCGCCCGACGACACGGCTCACCGAGGTCTCCCCCGCACTCCCCACGACTCTCTCGGGAGAGCGCACCGACGTGGCCGTCGCGCTGACCACCGACCTGCTCGCCCGCATCGAGGTGCTCACCGATCTGGGGCTGGGCTATCTCGGCCTGGGGC
Source organism: uncultured Microbacterium sp. (assembly GCF_963528945.1). Classification (GTDB taxonomy): domain Bacteria; phylum Actinomycetota; class Actinomycetes; order Actinomycetales; family Microbacteriaceae; genus Microbacterium. Next base: position 458,186 of record NZ_CAURWX010000002.1, on the reverse strand, counting down.
GCGCGACGACGACGCTGTCACCGGGCGAGATGCAGCGCCTGCGGCTCGCGACCCAGCTGCGTTCCGGGCTCTTCGGCGTCGTCTACGTGCTCGACGAGCCCTCGGCGGGGCTGCATCCGGCCGACGCGGAGCAGTTGCTCGACGTACTGCAGCAGCTCAAGGACTCCGGCAACTCGGTGTTCGTGGTCGAGCACAACATGGACGTCGTCCGTCGTGCCGATTGGATCGTCGACGTCGGGCCCGGGGCCGGTGAGGGCGGGGGCCACGTGCTGTACAGCGGCGAGGTCGCGGGTCTCGCCGAGGTCGAGGCATCCGTCACCCGGCCCTTCCTGTTCGACGACGGCAGTCGGGCCTCGGCCGCTCGTCGCGAGCGGCGCGAGGCGACGTCGTGGCTCTCGGTCGAGGGCGTCACCCTGCACAACCTCGTCGACCTCGACGCGTCCGTACCGCTGGGCACCCTCGTCGCGGTCACGGGTGTCTCGGGGTCGGGCAAGTCGACGCTCGTGAGCCGCGTGCTGCGCGACATCGTGCGCGCGCACCTGCGCTCCGACGACGCCGTCGATGAGATCGACGATGCGGCGGACGGCGAGGGGGACGGCGACGATCGGATGCTCGCCGAGGCGACCGTGCCGGATGCGGGGGCCGACACGCTGACGGTGCGACGCGTGCGGGGTCTCGAACACGTCGACCGTCTCGTCCGCGTCGACCAGAAGCCGATCGGCCGAACGCCGCGCTCGAACCTCGCCACGTACACCGGACTCTTCGACGCCGTGCGCGCCGCGTTCGCCCGCACCGATCTCGCCCGCGAGCGCGGTTACGGCGCGGGCCGCTTCTCGTTCAACGTCGCCGGCGGCCGCTGCGAGACCTGCCTGGGCGAGGGGTTCGTGTCGGTCGAGCTGCTGTTCCTCCCCGGCAGTTACGGCCGCTGCCCCACGTGCGACGGCGCCCGCTACAACGCCGAGACGCTCGACGTCACCTACGAGGGGCGCACGATCGCCGACGTGCTCTCGCTCACCGTCGAGCACGCGGTCGAGGCCCTCGCATCGATTCCGGCCGCGGCCCGGAGTCTGCGCACCCTCGTCGACGTCGGGCTGGGCTACCTGCGGCTCGGCCAACCGGCCACCGAGCTCTCGGGCGGCGAAGCGCAGCGCATCAAGCTGGCGACCGAGCTGCAGCGGGTGCGGCGCGGGCACACCCTCTACCTTCTCGACGAGCCGACGACGGGACTGCACCCCGCCGACGTGCAACGCCTGCTCGCCCAGCTGCATGCCCTCGTCGACTCCGGCGACACGGTGGTCGTCGTGGAGCACGAGATGGATGTCGTCGCGGCGGCCGACTGGGTCATCGATCTCGGCCCCTCGGGCGGAGACGCGGGCGGACGGGTGGTCGCCTCGGGCACACCGGAGCAGGTCGCGCGAGAGGCCGCGAGTCGCACCGCGCCCTATCTCGCGGCGCGCCTCGGGGCGTGATCTCGGTCCGCGCACCCGCTGCTCTTCCGCGCATTTGCACGGCGCCCCCGCGACCGCACCGTGAGGCGCGCAACTAGGCTGGAACCGTGGCCCGACCCCCTGCCCTCCCGACGCGCGTGCTGCTCGTCTGCGCCGCGATCGGTGTCGCCACGGGCCTGGTCGGAGGGGTCGCGGGGTGGATCACGCCGCTCGTGCTGGCGAGCCCGCTGCTGTTCCTCTACGGCCTCGTGCTGGGCTCGCACGTGCTCCCGGGCATCGTCGCGCAGGAGGTGCTGCGGCGCCCCCTCGTCGCCCTCATCACGCACGTCATCGCGGCGCTCGTCGCGTCGGCGTTCAACCCCGCCTGGGCGCTGCGGTTCCTCGGCACCGCCCTGCTGTTCGGCGCCATCCAAGAGGGCGTGGCCGCCCTCACCCGCTACCGGGCATGGGGCGCCTGGCGGTTCTTCGTCTCGGCGGCTCTGATCGGTGTCGTCGTGGCGGTGGCCGTGTTCTTCGCCGCGCACCTGGGTACGCTGCCCCTCTGGGCGCAGATCGCGTACCTCGCGGTCTCAGTACTCGGCCCCGTCGCCTGGACGGCGATCGGTCTCGCCGTCGGCACGGCGCTGACCCGCGCCGGCGTCGCCCGCCGCTGAGCTCCTGTCCCCACGCCGCTCGCGTGAGGGGTCGAGACACGCCGTATCCGCGCCTGGGCACGCGGCCTTTCGTGACCCCTCACCCGCGTCGGGACCCGGGCGGGCGGCAGGTAAGGCTGGGCTAAATTGAAGGGGTACGTTCCATCGACCCGGGGTTCCGCCGTGCGCCCATCCGCGCCTCTCCTCCGCGTGCGTGAGCTCTCGCTCACCCACGCCGGTGCCGCGCACCCCTCGCCGGGCGACGTGACCTTCGACATCCACCCCGGCGAGGTCGTGCTGCTGCTCGGCCCCTCGGGGTCGGGCAAGTCGACGCTGACGCTCGCCCTCAACGGCCTCATCCCCCACGCCCTGCCCGCCACCATGACCGGCACGGTCGAGGCGGGTGGCTTCGACACCGCGGCGTCGTCGACGCCCGAACTCAGCACGCGGGTCGCGATGGTCTTCCAAGACCCGGATGCGCAGATCGTCACCGGCTCGGTGTTCGACGAGGTGGCCTTCGGGCCCGAGAACCTGCGCCTCTCGGTCGACGAGGTCACCGCGCGCACCGAAGACGCCCTCCGTCGCGTGGGCCTGTGGGAACGACGCGCCGAGAACCCCGACCGGCTCTCCGGCGGCGGTCGTCAGCGCCTGGCGATCGCTTGCGCCCTCGCCCTGGCGTCGCCGCTCATCGTGCTCGACGAGCCGACGGCCAACCTCGACCCGCAGGGGATCGACGACGTCTACGCCGCGCTCGCCGATGTCGTGGCCGCGGGCGACGGTGCGGTGCTGCTCGTCGAGCACAACCTCGACGCCGCGATGGGGTTCGTCACCCGCACGATCGTGCTCGACCGCGAGGGACGCGTCGCTTTCGACGGTCCCGCGCGCGACATCCTGCGCGGCCACACCGACGAGCTGCTCGAGATGGGCGTATGGCTGCCCGCGGCGACGCTCGCCGCGCTGCGGCTGCGAGACGAGGGCATCCACTTCGACCCCCTCCCGCTCACGCCGGAGGAGCTCGCCGCGCAGCTGCCGACGACCCCCGCCGTCGCCGCGGTTGTGGTCGGCCGAGCGATGCCTCGGGGGCTGCCGGCCCCGCGCGAAGAATCCGCCCCGGCCGCGGGCGCGGGCCCGCTCATCCGCGCCCGCGGTCTGACCGTTCGACGCGGACGCACCGAGATCCTGCATGCGGTCGACCTCGACGTCGATGCGGGCACCCTCACCGCGGTCGTCGGCACGAACGGCGCCGGCAAGACGACCCTCATCCACGCGCTCGCGGGCGTCGTGCCACCGCCGCGCGGGCGGGTGTCGATCGACGGACTCGACCCGGCGAGCGCCTCCCCGCGCGAGCTGGCGGCACGCATCGGCTTCGTGTTCCAGAACCCCGAGCATCAGTTCATCGCGCACACGGTCTTCGACGAACTCGCCCACGGTCTGCGACGGCGGCGCACCCCGGAACCCGAGGTCGTCGAGCGCGTGGGTCGGATGCTCGAACGATTCGGTCTCGCACACAAGGCCGACGTTCATCCGTTCCTGCTGTCGGGCGGAGAGAAGCGCCGACTCTCGGTGGGCACGGCGCTCATCTCGCGGCCCGCCGTGCTCGCCCTCGACGAGCCGACCTTCGGCCAGGACCGCGCCCGCGCCGCCGAGCTGCTCGCGCTGCTGCAGGACCTCCGCGCCGAGGGCACCACCATCGTCATCGTCACGCACGACCTGCAGCTCGTCGCCGAGCAGACCACCCACACGGTGGTGCTCGCGGACGGCAGGGTGCACGCCGCCGGCCGCACGGGCGACCTCTTCCGCGACGACGCCGTGTTCGCCGCTGCCGGGTTGCGCCTGCCCCCGGTGCAGCGGGTACTCGCGGGTCACGGGCGGAGGGCCGAGGCGTGAGCTCCCGCACGATCGACCCGTACGCGCGGATGACGGCGACGTCCGCGCACCAGTTCCTCTACGCCCTCAACCCGCTCGCGAAGGTCGCGGCGTTCGTGCCCGCCATGGTGCTGCTCGTATTCGTGCGCGACCTGGTGACGCCCGCTGCCTTCCTCGCTCTCGCCGTCGTGCTGCTCCTCGTCGGCGCACGGATCACCTGGCGGCTTCTGCTGATCCTGGTTGCACTGCCCCTCGGCATGGCCGTGATCGGGCTCAGCTTCGCACTGTGGGTCGACACCGCGCAGGTCAACGGCACCCCGCCCGTGCTGAGCATCGGCGAGTGGACGCTCTACAGCGGCGCCCTGATGCTCGGCCTCGCGACCGCGCTCCGACTCGGCGCCATCGTGGCTCTCGCCCTCGTCGGCGGACTCACCACCAGCGGACCCGACCTCGTGCGCGCGAGCATCCAGCAGCTGCATGTGCCGTACCGCATCGGTTACACGGCCCTCGCCGCGTTCCGCTTCGTGCCGCGCTTCGGGTACGAGCTGTCGGTCATCCGCGCCGCGCACCGGGTGCGTGGCCACCACGGCGGCCGTGGACCGTTCTCCCGCATCGCCCGTGGCTGGGGCTACATCGTGCCCCTGCTCGCCGGCGCCATCCGGCATGCCGAGCGCGTGGCTCTGGCGATGGACTCCCGCGCCTTCGGCGCGCATCCGACCCGTACCGAGCGGCACCTCGTGCCGTTCCGGCGGCGCGACGTGGTCTTCCTCGCGCTCTCGCTCGGCGCGACCGCGGCGATCTTCGTGGTCGCGTCGCCCTGGCATCCCGCCGCCTGACGGCGACTGTTCACAGCGCGAGATGCAGGCGCAGCGACTCGTCGAGTTCGCCCATCAGCTCGGACGGCACCCATCCGACCGGTCGCACGATCCGCGCGACCGCGATCGTGCGAACCTGCTCGGCCTGCGCTTTCGAGTCCACGTCGAGCCCCGTGACCGCCGCGGGCAGCAGCACCTGGAACGGCAGCACGCGCGCCACGTTCGAGGTGACGGGCACGACCGTCACCGTCGCTCGGTCGTGGCGCAGGGCAGCGGTGTTGGCGGTGTTGTTGCTGACGATGACCGCCGGACGCGTCTTCGCCGCCTCGGCGCCCACCGCCGGATCGAGGGAGACCGTGACAATCTGGCCGCGCCGGAGCAGGGGAACGGATGCTCCGTTCACGCTGTCGCGAGCCCGTCGCCGGCCGCCGCGTCCCACTGGTCGTCGTAGCCGTCAGCGAAGGCTTGGGCGTAGGCGTCGGCGAGACGGCTCTCGCGCAGGAGCGCCACGGCATTCTGAACCGCCGCGGATCGCGTGGGGTACCGGTTCGTCGCCACCTCGCCGTCGAGGAAAGCGAGGTCGCTCGCACTCAGGCTGAGACTCACCTTGCTGCTGGTCATGACGCGATGCTACCCGGGTAGCAAAGATGTTGCTACCCGGGTAGCGTCCGCTCGTCAGCGCTTGCCGGCGATCTGGCGGCCGACGATCTCGCGCATGATCTCGTTGGTGCCGCCGTAGATGCGGTGCACGCGCGCGTCGAGGAAGGCCCGCGCGATCGGATACTCGGTGATGTACCCGTACCCACCGTGCAGCTGCACGCCGGCGTCGAGCACCTCCCACTCGCGCTCGGTGGCCCAGAACTTGACCTTCGCTGCCTCCTCGGCCGACAGCTTGCCCTGCGAGTAGGCGAGCAGGGCCCGGTCGATGTACGCCCACAGCGCGTCGACCGTGGTGGCCATGTCGGCGATGGCGAAGCGGCTGTTCTGGAAGTCGATGATGCGCTCCCCGAACGCCTCGCGGTCCTTCGTGTACGCGATGGTCCAGTCGAGGGCGGCCTGCGCGGCGGCGGCACCCGCGACGCCGATCGAGAGGCGCTCGAGCGGCAGGTTCATCATGAGCTGCACGAAGCCCTTGCCCTCCACCCCGCCGATGAGGTTCTCGTCGGGCACGAACACGTCACTGAACGAGAGCTCCGCGGTGTCATGACCCTGGAAGCCCATCTTGTGCAGCTTCTTGCCGTGGTCGAAGCCCTCCATGCCGTTCTCGAGCAGCACGAGGCTGAAGGCATCCGGTCGGTTGCCCTCGCCGGTCTTCACGAACGTCACGACCAGGTCGGCCGTCGCGCCCGACGAGATGAACGTCTTCGCGCCGTTGACGATGTACCCGCCGTCGACCTTCCGGGCGGTCGTCTTGATGCCGCGCAGGTCGCTGCCGGCGCCGGGCTCGGTCATCGCGAGCGCCCCGATCACCTCGCCGGTGGCCATGCGCGGCAGCCACTTCTGCTTCTGCTCCGCCGTGCCCATGTGCACGAGGTAGGGCACGGCCAGGTCGTCCTGGATGCCGAAGGCCCCGGCGAGCGAGCCGGCTCCGGCGGCGATGATCTCCTCGTTCACGACCGCGCGGAAGCGGTAGTCCTGCAGCATCCCCGCTCCACCGAACTCCTCGGGCACCGAGAGGCCGATGATCCCGGCCTCCCCGGCGGCGAGCATGGTCGCGCGATCGACCTCCCCCGCGGCGTCCCATCGCTCGATGGCCTCGTGGCTCACGTGGCGCTTCGCGAAGTCCCTGACCAGCTCGCGGAAGGCCTCGTGATCCTCGTCGTAGATGTCGCGTTCCATCGCGTCCTCCTGAATCTCGGCGTCGTTGCTCCTGGGGAGTCTATGCGCGAGGGCGCTGCCGAGACAGTCGATTGTGGGAATGCATCCCAGGGTGAGTGACACTGGGTACCGCGCTTGTGGAATGCCGCAACGGCCCCGATCAGGGGGTGTAGTCGGGTGCGGGCGGGAGTCCGAAGAACTCCTCGAGGGTGTGGTATCCGCCCTCGTGATAGGCCGTCGCGAGATCGACGCCGACGTACCGCAGATGCCAGGGCTCGGGCGCATAGCCGGTGATCGGCGACCCGCCGTCTTCGTACCGCACGATGAACCCGTACTGCCACGCATTCGCCGCCACCCAGTCGCTCTGAGGCGTGCCGCCGAAACCGTCCAACCCACCGCACGCCGACCCGCAGGCGACGACATCGACGGCCAGGCCGGTCTGGTGCTCGGAGTGCCCTGGGCGGGCAGAACCCGCATCGGCCTCCGCCTGCCCCTGATCGTGCACGTGGGAGGCGTAGGTGGTGACCTGCAGGCCGTACGACCGGTACCCGTTGTTCGCCCCGATCCGTCCGACCTGATCGTCGGCGGCATCCGCCATCTGGCCGACCGCTGCCGCCACGTCTGAGCGCACCTGGCCCGAGGGCGTGGTGGTCTGCAGAGGTACCCCGATCAATCCGCTCGGAGCGAAGTCGGCCGGATCGAGCGGCCGGACCTTGTTCACCACGACCCAGAGGCGTGCCGGATCGCTGAGCGAGATGCAGGGGGCATTGCCGGCGACGACGGCCGAGCGGAACGCGGCGCCCCCGCCGAAGCCGGCGATCACGGACGCGTCGTCTCCGGCGGCGAGAGCATCCTGCACGGCCTTCTCTGCACACGGGTCGACGGCCATCGTCTGCCCGACGTCGACCGTCGGCACCTGCATCACCGCCACCGGCTCGGGCAATGGCGACGACTCGACCGGAGCCGCCACGGGGGCGGATGCGAGAGACAGCAGAACACCCACGGCGGTCACCGCGACGCCGACCGGCAGGGCGGGACCATGGATCGGGGAGCGCGGTGCCGCATGCTGAGCGTGCGGCGTTTCGGGCATGCCTTCCATTGTGCCCCGATCGTCGGGTGCGTGCGGGGAACCGTCCACAGGGCGGGCGCCCGTCGTAGATTTCTTCGATATCGGCTTGCGGACGAACCGTTCCTATGTTCGAATGAAGCATGCGTTGGCAGGGTCAGAAGCTCGAAGACACGGATGCCGCGGCTCTGCCCGGACTCGAGAACCGGTCGAGCGTTCTGCGATCGGTCACGACGCCGGAGTTCGCCGGGATGACGTTCCACGAGGTGCTGTCGAAGTCGGCTCTCAATCATGTGCCGGGGGCGTCGCGGATGCCTTTCGCCTGGACGATCAATCCGTACCGCGGCTGTTCCCACGCGTGCGTGTACTGCTTCGCGCGCGGCACGCACGAGTATCTCGATCTCGACGGAGGGTCGGATTTCGACTCGCAGATCGTGGTCAAGGTGAACGTCGTCGAGGTGCTCGAACGCGAACTGCGCCGCGGCAACTGGCAGCACGAGACCGTCGCGTTGGGCACGAACACCGACCCGTATCAGCGGGCCGAGGGGCGATACAAGCTCATGCCCGGCATCATCGAGGCGCTCGCGGCCTCGGGCACACCGATCTCGATCCTCACGAAGGGCACGCTGATCCGGCGCGACATCCCCCTGCTCGTCGAGGCGGCGAAGCGTGTGCCGGTCGACGTGCAGATGTCGATCGCGATGTACGACGACGACCTGCAGAAGGCGATCGAGCCGGGCACCCCGACCACGCAGGCGCGGCTCGACACGGTGAAGGCTCTGTCGGAGGCGGGGTTCCCGGTCACCGTGTTCCTCATGCCGATCCTCCCCCACATGACCGACTCGGTCGAGGCGATCGATCATGCACTCGCTCGCATCAAGGCGGTCGGAGCGCGCTCGGTCATCTACGGCGCCCTCCACCTGCGCCCGGGCGTGAAGCCGTGGTTCTTCCAGTGGCTCGGCGAGCACCGCCCCGACCTGGTGTCGTCGTACCGCGGGCTCTACCCCGGTGCCTCCGTCGAGGCCCCGAAGCCCTACCGGCAGTGGCTGGCGCGACGCGCGAAGCCGCTGATCCGACTGCACGGGCTCGACGGTCGGCATGAAGACGACTACCCCCGCCGCGGATCGCGCGCCGGGGAAGGGCACGTGCAGTCCATCTGGCGGCAGAACGACGACCAGGGCGGGGCGCGGGAATCCGACCCCGGCCCCGGCCCGGTGCGCACGACGCGGCGCCTGACTCCCGGACGCGCGGCGACGGTCTCGTTCCTGCCGACACGGTCGACCCCGCCCGCGCAGCCGCGCCTGTTCTGAGTCGCGGCGTCGGGCGCAGCCACGACGAGCGGCACGCGCCGCGGAGGACACCGCGTGCCGGGCTGCCCGGGGCGTCGGGCGCAGTGCATCCCGCCGCGTAGGCTCGAGGACTATGGCGATCGGCTCCACCATCCACACGTTCGACGTGCAGCTCGCAGATACCGACCGGGGCGTCTACGAGGACTACGCGCTGCGCGTCGCACGGCATCCGTCCGAGACCGACGCCTACATGCTCACGCGGGTGCTCGCCTACGGTCTCGAGTACGTCGAGGGCATCGCGTTCAGCGAGGGCATCTCGAAGACCGATGAGCCGGCCGTGCTGGTGCGCGACCTCACCGGTGCGATCACGGCCTGGATCGAGGTCGGTGCGCCCGACGCGGAGCGCCTGCACTACGGCAGCCGTCTGGCCGAGCGATGCGTCGTCTATACGCATCGAGACGCCGAGAAGGTCATGCTGCCGTGGACCGGCAAGCGCATCCACCGCGCCGAGCACCTGCGCGTGTTCAGCTTCGACCCCGGCTTCATCGAACAGGCCGTTCCTCACCTCGAGCGCCGCAACACCTTGACGCTCACCGTCACCGAGCGGGTGCTCTACCTCGACCTCAACGGCACCAGCCTCACGAGCTCGATCCACGAGCACTCGATCGCCTGACCCCCTCACCCGCACCCCGCACCCGCTCGCACAACTTCGGAGATCGCGCGCGACACGCCGCGCCGACTGCCCTGCACTCCGGCGCGTCGCCTCAGAACTCCGAAGGTGTGCGCCGGCTCAGGCGAAGCGGGGTCAAGAAAGGCCGGGTCGGAGGCATCCGACCCGGCCTTTCTTGACCCTTCACCGCCCGCGGCACGGAGTGCGCGCGGTCGACGCTCAGTTCGTGAGGTCGGCGGCGGTCGGAACGCGACCGGCGATCTCCTCGATCAGGTCATCGTCGAGACGCGCGTTCTCGAAAGGTGCGTCGATCTCGGCCCGGTCGAGCAGCTCGGTCATACGACGCTGACGCTGACGCGTGATCAGCGTGACGACGCGGCCGGAGCGACCGGCACGACCGGTGCGGCCCGAACGGTGCAGGTACGTCTTGTACTCGTCGGGAGCGTCGGCCTGCACGACCAGGTCGATGTCGTCGACGTGGATGCCGCGGGCGGCGACATCCGTCGCGACCAGCACGTTGACCCGACCCGAGGTGAGGCGCTCCAGGTTGCGCGTGCGCTTGGCCTGGTTGAGATCGCCGTGCAGCGACACGGCGGGGATGCCGGCGTCGTCGAACTGCTCGGCCAGCATCTCGGCGTACGCACGGGTGCGGGCGAAGACGAGCGTCTTGCCCTCGCGGTCGACGAGCGACGTGAGGATCTCGGCCTTGTCGCGGTGCTCGATCACGAGCACGCGGTGCTCGATCGTGCTCGACTCCTGGTCCTCACCGGCCACCTCGTAGACGGCCGGGTCGACGAGGAACTCATCGACGAGCGCCGCGACCTCACGGTCGAGCGTCGCCGAGAAGAGCAGCTTCTGGCTGCCGTCGGCGGTGTGGCGCAGGATGCGCTGCACCGGCTCGACGAACCCGAGCTCGCACATGTGGTCGGCCTCGTCGAGCACGGCGATGCGGCAGTCCGAGAGGTCGAGCTTGCCCTGGTTGACCAGGTCCTCGACGCGCCCCGGGGTGCCGATGACGATGTCGACGCCCTTCTTGAGAGCTCCGACCTGACGCCCCTGGGGCACACCGCCGTAGATCTGGGTGGTGAACAGACCCACGCTGCGCGCGATCGGCTGGATGGTGCGATCGATCTGCAGAGCGAGCTCGCGGGTCGGAGCGAGGATGATCGCGCGCGGCGACCGACCGAACTCGCGACGCTTGCCGGCCTGCGACTGCAGCACACGCTCGACGAGCGGCGCACCGAAGGCGATGGTCTTGCCCGAGCCGGTGCGCCCGCGGGCGAGCACATCGCGCCCCTCGAGCACGGCGGGGATGCTCGCCGCCTGGATCGGGAACGGCGTCGCCGCGCCCATGTTCGCCAGGGTCTCGACGATGTTCGATCCGAGGCCGAGGTCGGCGAAGGTCACACCGTCGACCTCGACCGCGGCGACCGACTTCGCTTCGAGGCGCTCGTGCACGACGTCATCGGTCGGCTCGAAGGCGGCCTTTGGCTGGGCGTTCCAGTCGCTGCGGTTGGGTCGCTCGTCGCGACGGGGCTGGTCGGCACGGCGAGGACGCTCGGTGCGGTACGCGCCGCCCGTCGAGGGGCGGCTGCGCTCGCCCGGCGCGTCGTACGAGCGCTGCTCGCGGTCGCGACCGAACGCACGGCGCGCACGGTCGGCGTCGTAGGAGCGCTCGGGGCGCTCGGCGCGGTCGCTCGAGCGGCCGCGGTCGGCGCCGCGGTCGTCACGACGGGGACGGTCGTCACGCTCGAAGCGCGGACGCTCGCCCCCACGGTCGAACCGGGGACGCTCACCGCCACGGTCGTCGCGACGCGGACGGTCGTCGCGGTCGAAGCGCGGACGCTCGTCGCGACGGGGACGGTCGTCACGCTCGAAACGCGGACGCTCGCCACCTCGGTCGAAGCGCGGACGGTCGCCGCCGCGGTCGAAGCGCGGACGGTCGCCGCCGCGCTCGTCGCGACGCGGACGGTCGTCACGCTCGAAACGCGGACGCTCACCGTCACGCTCGAAACGCGGACGCTCGCCGCCGCGCTCGTCACGACGGGGACCGTCATCGAACCGGCGTGCACCCGAGGGGCGCTCCGAGAACCGACCGCGGTCGGAACCGCCGTCGAAACGAGGACGCTCGTCGCGGTGGTGCGGCGCGTCCCGGCGACCCGACTCGGCGCGGTTGCGGATGCCGCGCGCCTCGTCGCGGCCGGCGCGCTGCGGCGCACCCCACCGCTGCTTCGGAGCGCCGGACTCGGCCTCCTCGGGGCGGTAGCCGCGGTGGTTCGGGCTGCGGCTGCCCGGGCGACGGTCGTAGCCGCCGGCCGAGGAACGCCGGTCTGCGGCATCCGATCGCGCACCGCGCTCGTCGCGACCGGCGCGCTCGTCGCGCGGACCGGCACCGTGGTGGCGGTCGTGGAAAGAGGTCTTCTTGGCGCCGAAGCGCGGCTCGAAGTTGCGGGCGGCGCGGCCGCCCTGGGGCTTCTTGTTCTTGGGCATGGTGTGTCTTTCGTTCTCGCACGAGAACAGCACGGCGCATGCGGAGGCACCCGGGAAGACGGGTGCCGGACGCTCGAGGGCCGGGGCCATTCATGTGATGGTTCATGCGCACCGATGGGTGCTCACCATCGGCCCCTGGACTCACACTTCACACACATAAAACGTCCGCGCCCTGCGCGGGTGTCCGAAGCCGACCGCAATAGCCTACCGGCCGCCCCTGAGAAACACCTCCATCGCCCTACGATGGCGGGATGAGCCTCCCGACCCCCACCGGCATCCAGGTCGCGCTGCGTCGCGGCGACGTCACCGCGCAGATCGCCCAGGTCGGCGCCTCCCTGCGCGAACTCACGGTCGGTGGGGTCGATCTCATCTCGACCTATCCGCTCGACCAGCCCACCCCGGTGTGCGCGGGCGTCGTGCTCGCGCCGTGGCCCAATCGCATCCGCGACGGCCTGTGGATCGACGAGGGCACCGAACGCCAGCTCGCGATCACCGAGCCGAAGCTCAGCAACGCCAGCCACGGCCTCCTGCGCTTCACCGCGTACGACGTCGAGCAGACCGACGACGCCGCCATCCTGCGCGCCCACATCGTGCCGCAGACCGGGTATCCCTATCTCGTCGAGACATCCGTCACCTACATGCTCACCGACCAGGGCATCGAGGTGACGCATGCGCTGACGAACCTGTCGGCCACCCCAGCACCCGTGGCGCTGGGCATCCACCCGTTCCCGACGATCGGCGGCGTCGACCCGCACGATCTGGTGCTGCGCGTTCCCGCGACGACCACGCTCGTCGCCGACGACCGCAAGATCCCGACCGGCAGCGAACCCGCCGACCCCGCCTTCCGCTCCGGGGTGCGCCTGGGCGACGTCGAACTCGACACCGCGTTCACCGATCTCGATCGCGATGACGACGGCCGGGTGCGGGTGTCTCTGACCGCGCCCGACGGGCGGCGCGTCACGGTCTGGCAGGGCCCCGGCTTCGACTACGCGCAGGTGTTCACGACCACGACCAAGTTCCCCGGTCTCGATCTGGCGGTCGCGATCGAGCCGATGACGGCTCCCGCCAACGCCTTCAACAGTGGCGACGGGCTACGCCGACTCGCCCCGGACGAGACGTGGATCCTGCATTGGGGCATCACGCTCGACTGAGCCGCCGCACCACCTCAGGACCGCCGGACGTCGAGAGGCCCCGAAGCGTCGGATTCGACGTCTCCGGGGCCTCTCGTCCTGAGTTGTTGTCCGGGCCGGCTCGCAAGCCACCGGTCCAGTCGACCTAGAGCACCCCGCGGTCGCGCAGCTCGCGCCGAGTCAGGTGGTGCTCCTCGGCATCGGCGGCCGCACCACCGGGTGCCGTCACTCCGACCGACTCCGCGGCCCCGTCCGTCGCGCCCGGTCCCCGGGGGTCGTCGGCGTCGCTCGGCGCCTCGGCGTCACCCGCGCCGCCGGACTTCCGGGCCTGCCGTCGCTCCCTGGCGCCCTCGACGAGGTTGTACAGCGTCGGCAGCACGATGAGCGTCAGCACCGTCGACGAGACCAGTCCGCCGATCACGACGATGGCGAGCGGCTGCGAAATGAATCCGCCGTGGCCGGTGATGCCCAGCGCCATCGGTGTGAGGGCGAGGATCGTCGCGAGCGCCGTCATGAGGATGGGGCGCAGACGCTTCTCGCCACCGGCCATCACCGCCTCGGCCGTCGACAGTCCCTTCTCGCGGTACTGGTTGACGAGGTCGACGAGCACGATCGCGTTCGTCACGACGATGCCGATGAGCATCAGCACGCCGATGAGCGAGGCGACGCCGAGCGGCACCCCTGTGACGATCTGCAGCAGGATCGCCCCAGTCGCCGCGAACGGCACCGACACGAGCAGCAGCAGCGGCTGACGCAGCGACTTGAAGGTCGCGACCATGACCACGTACACGATGAGGATCGCGGCGAGCATCGCCAGGCCCAGCTGCGAGAACGAATCGGCCTGCTGCGAGGCGACGCCGCCCACCTCGGCGGTCGCGCCGGCGGGAAGGTCGACCGCGTCGAGGGCGGCGGCGACCGACACGGTGGCGACGGTCAGGTCGTCGGATGCGGGCGGCACCGTGACCGTCGAGGTGCGCTGTCCGCGCTCGGTGGTGATCGACGTGGGGCCGTTGCGCTCCTCGACGGTCGCGATGTCGCTCAGCGCGACGGGCCCGCGGGCGCTGGGGATCGTGAGGGCGCGGAGCGCGTCGAGCGTCGCCGGCGGTTCGGACGTCGCCATGTAGACGGTGAGCGAGGTGTCGTCGATCTCGACGGTGCCGAGCTCCTGCGGGCGCATGGTGTTCGACACGAGCGCTCCGACGGCGACCTCGGAGAGTCCGCGGGCGGCGGCCGCGTCGCGATCGACCACCACGGCGATGTACGGCAACGAGGCGGCGAGGTTGTCGGTGACCTGACCGATGCCCTCACGACCGTCGAGCTCGGCGACCACGGCATCCGTCGCGGTGGAGAGGTCGTCGGCGTTCGAGGCGGCGACCGTGATCTCGATGTCGCTCGATCCGAAGCCCGCCGACGATCCGACCGTGATCTCGCCGGCGTCGTCGAGGCCGTCGACCGCGTCCTGCACCTCGGCGCGGAGCTTCTCCTGGTCGGCGTTCTCGTCAGTGAGGATCGAGTACGTCACCCCTGCCCCGCCGCCCGAGAAGGCGTCGCGCACGGCAGATCCGCTCGACCCGATCGAGGCCTGCACGTGCTCGATGCCGTCGATGCCGTCGAGTGCGTCCTCGACCTGGAGCGCGGCCTCCGACTTGGTCTCGAGGCTGGCGGTGGGCCCGAGGTCCTGCGAGACGGTCATGGTGTTCTGACCGGAGTCTCCGAGGAAGTTCTGCTTCATCAGCGGGTAGGCCGCGAGCGTCGCTCCCAGCACCACCACCGCGAGGATGACGGTGACCCCGGAGTGCTTCAACGTCCAGCCGAGCACCGGACGATACGCCTTCTGCAGGCGCGTGGGCGGCGCTTCGGGCGACTCGGGGTCGATGGCCCAGCCGTCGGCGTCGAGCAGCGGCTTGCCGGGCTTGAGGAACCAGTACGCGAGCACCGGCACGATCGTGAGCGACACGAGCAGCGAGGCGATCATCGCGATCGACACCGTCATCGCGAAGGGCCGGAACAGCTCTCCCACCATGTCGCCGACGAAGACGATCGGCAGGAACACGGCGACGGTGGTGATGGTCGATGCCGTGACGGCCATCGCCACCTCGCGCACCGCGAGGCGGATGGCGTCGCCCTTGTCGGCATCGCCGACGTAGTGCCTCTTGATGTTCTCGATCACCACGATCGAGTCGTCGACGACGCGACCGATGGCGATCGTGAGCGCACCGAGCGTGAGGATGTTGAGGGAGTACCCGAAGGCCTGCAGCCCGATGAAGGTGATGAGTACCGAGGTGGGGATCGAGATCGCCGTGACCAGGGTCGAGCGCACCGACAGCAAGAAGACGAGGATGACCAGCACGGCCATGACGAGGCCGAGCAGGCCCTCAGTCGCGAGCGTCTCGATCGACTGCACGATGAACGGCGCCTGGTCGAAGATGACGGTGAACGTGGCGTCGGGGAAGGCGTCGCCGATCGTGTCGAGGGCGGCGATCACGCCGTTCGACACCTCGACGGTGTTGGCGGCGGGCAGCTTGGTGATCGAGATCGACAGGGCATCCTTTCCGTCGACGCGCGAGAGCGAGCTGACCGGGTCGGACTCCTGCACGACGGTCGCGACCTCGCCGATCGTCACGTCGGTGCCGACGAGCGGCAGTGCGGCGATCTCGTCGACCGAGGTGATCTTCGCGCCGGTCTGCACCGTGAGGGTGCGTCCGTCTTCGGTGATGTCACCGCCCGGGAAGAGCGTGCCGTTCTGCTCCAGTGCGTCGCTGATCGCCTGCGTGCTCTCCCCTGCCGCGGCGAGCTTCGCGACGTCGGGCGTGATGGTGACGCGCTGACCGACCCCGCCGACGATCTCGGCCGCGTTCACCCCGTCGACGTCTTCGAGTTCGGGGATGGCGACGTTCTCGAGCTCGGCCTGCGCGTTGTCGGCGTCGTCGAAGCCCGAGACGGCGACCTGGATGACCGGCAGATCGTTGATCGAGATGGCGAGCACCTGCGGGGTGACGTCGGCCGGGAGCGTCGACGAGATGCGGTTGATCGCCTGCTGGATCTTCTGCTCAGCGGTGGCGAGGTTCGTACCGTACGCGAACGACGCCTGCACGATCGACGCGTTCGTCGTGCTCGTGGCAGTGGTGGCGTCGAGGTCGGGCACGCCCTGGATCGCCGACTCGATCGGGGTCGACACGTCGTTCTCGACGACCTCGGGCGAGGCACCGGGGTAGGTGGTCATGACGACGAGCGCGGGGAGCTCGAGCGACGGGATGAGCTCCTGCTTGAGGTTGGTCAGCGCGAGTCCGCCGAACACCGCGGCGACGATCGTGATGAGAGCGATGAGCGCGCGGTTCTTCAGGCTCAGGACGGCGAGTTTCGACAAGGCTGTTCCTCAGGGTGCGGAGGGGACGGATGCAGCGGGGACGGGGGCGAGGATCCCGGTGAGCGCGTCGCGGATGACCTGCTCGTCGAGGGGTTCGTCGTGGATCTGGGCGTGCCAGACGAGGCCGTCGATGAAGACGGCGGCGGCTCGGGCGCGGGCTTCGCCGTGCACGGGGGTGAGGAAGCCGACGACCTCGTCGGACCAGCGGCGGGCCAGGTCGCGCACCCGCGGGTCGTGCACGGCGGCGGTGACGACGGCGCGCTCGGTCTCGATGGCGCGCGCATCGGCGAGGCTCGCGTGCAGCAGGCGCGCGATCGCCTCGGGCGTGGCACCGGCGGCCTCGACGGCGGCGCGCGTCTTCTCGACGTGCTCCTCGATCTCACGCACGAGTTCGCGCAGCGCCTCGTCGCGCAGGTCGTCGAGCGTGGCGAAGTACTGCGTCGTCGATCCGAGCGGCACCCCGGCGCGTGCGGCCACCTTGCGGTGGGTGAGCGCCTCCACGCCGGCCTCGACGATCAACTCGGCTGCCGCGCGTGTGATCTCGCGGCGGCGCGCCTCGGGGTCGCGGCGGCGGCGCTTCTCGGTCATCGATCCTCCCGGGACATCCGTACATGTACATTTGTACATTCCCCCGATGGGAGGAGCCTGAGAGCGCCGGCGCTCACCGCGCCAGCGTCCCCAGCGCGAGCCCGGCTCCGGCGGCCCCGAGTCCCAGCACCAGCATGCCGACGGCATGGAAGGCGGATGCCCGGCGGGCACCGTCGCGCCACAGAGCCACGGCATCGAGCATCGCCGTGCTGAACGTCGTGTAGCCGCCCAGCAGACCGGCACCCAGCAGGGTGAGCTGGGAGGGCAGCGCCGCGGTGACGATGCCGAGCGCGAACGACCCGGTGAGGTTGATGACGAGGATGCCCCACGGATACCGACGCTCGAGCATCCGCCCCACTCTGCGGTCCACCACGTAGCGCACAACGCTGCCGACACCTCCGGCGAGCGCGGCCCCCACGAACAGCAGCGGGGTCATGCCCCGGTCCCCGTCGCCCGATGCGGTCGCCCGATCCGCAGTCCGAGCACCGCCGCCGCGAGACCGAGCACGAGCGACGCCGCCGCATAGGCGAAGGCGACGGGTGGGGCCTCCGTCCAGAGCTCGAGCGTGCCCGTCATGAACGCGCTGTAGGTGGTGAAGCCGCCCAGCACGCCGGTCGCCAGGAACAGGCGCACGTCGGCGGTGGACGGAAACCGGGCGGCCACGATCCCGATCAGCAGCGCACCGACGACGTTCGCCGCGAAGATCGCCCACGGGAATCCGCGGTCCGGCAGCACGAGGCCGAGCCCCAGTCGCGCCGCCGTGCCGATCGTTCCGCCCGCCATCACGAGCAGCAGGCGGCGGAGGGTCATGGCACCACGCTACCCTCGCCTGCCAGGGTGCCGCGCCGATGTCAAGGCGCTGGGGCGCGGGCGCCGACGGGCGTTGACTGAGCAGCATGAAGCCGCTGTGGAAGACCGCCCCTCCCGCTCCGACCGGCACGGCCTTCGAACCCGGCTCCCGTCACGACGTGGTGGTCGTCGGCGCCGGACTCACCGGGCTCTCGACCGCGGTCATGCTCACCCGGGCAGGCCTCGACGTGGTGGTGCTCGAGGCCGGCGAGATCGCCCAGCTCGCCTCGGGCGGCAACACCGGCAAGCTGTCCCTGCTGCAGGGCCAGCGTCTCGCCGAGATCCGCCGCCACCACCCCGCGTCGCTCGTGCAGGCCTACGTCGACTCGAACCGCGCCGGCATGGACTGGCTCACCGCGTTCGCCGACGGAGCGAGCGTGCCCTATCTCCTGCGTACCGATCACTCGTACGCCCAGGGCCCCGACGGCATCGAGTCGGTGAACGCGCAGCACCGGGCGGCACGCGAGGCGGGACTGTCGACGCGACTGCTCGACCTCGACGAGCGCCGACGGATGCCCGTTCCGATGAGCGCCGCCGTCGCACTCGACCACCAGGTGACGATCGACCCGGAGCTGATCACGCAGGCACTCGCCGCGGAGTTCCTCGCCGGGGGCGGCACCCTGCACACGGGCATCCGCGTGACCGGTGCGCGCGTGCTGGGCGACCCGCACGTGCGCACGGCCCACGGTCCCGTGTTCGCCGAGCACATCGTGCTCGCGACCGGCAGCGCCATCCTCGACCGCGGCCTCTACTTCTCGAAGACCAGCGGCATGCGGTCGTACTGCGTCTCGTTCCGCGTGCCCGGCGAGGTCCCGACCGAGACGTTCCTGTCGGTCGACGGTCCGACGCGCTCGATCCGTCCGGTCTCGGTCGGCGACGGGCCGGCCGACGTGGCCCAGCTGATCGTCGGCGGCAACGGGCATCCCGTCGGCCGCTCCGACGGCGAGACCGCGGCGATCGACGACCTCGTGGCGTGGACGCAGGAGCACTTCCCCGGCGCCGTCGAGACCCACCGCTGGTCGGCGCAGGACTATCAGTCGCACAACCAGATCCCGTTCGTCGGGTCGCTGCCCCGTGGGCTCGGACGCATCCGCGTCGCCACGGGCTACGCGAAGTGGGGGTTGTCGAACGCCCCCGCCGCCGCCCTGCGGCTGACGTCCGAGATCCTCGGCGAGAAGTGGAGCGAGCGGCCGCGGTGGATGACGCGCATTGGAACCCGCCTGACGCAGCCCGCCGATCTCGCCCAGGGCGCGCAGGAGGGGCTGAAGGTCGGAGCAGCGGCGGCCAAGGGCTGGGTCGAGGCCGAGCGCACCGCGGTGCCCGTGCCGCGCCCGGCCGAGGGCGAGGGCGTCGTCGCGAACCGCGCCGGCCTGCCGGTCGGCGTCTCGACGGTGGGCGGCGTGACGCGCGCGGTCGACGCGGTGTGCCCGCACCTCGGCGGTGTGCTGACCTGGAACGACGCCGAGTGCAGCTGGGACTGCCCGCTGCACGCCTCCCGGTTCGCCCCCGACGGCACGCGCATCGAGGGCCCGGCGCTCAGCGACCTGAAGCCGCTCCCCCGCGAGCGCTCCCGCTGACCCGCGCTCCGCGCTCCCCGCGCGCACCCACCCCGCGCGCGCCCACCCCGCGCGAGGGGTCAAGACACGCCGTATCTCCTCCGCGACTCGCGGCGTGTCTCGACCCCTCACGGGGGCGGGCGGAGGGGGCCCGCGTCAATCGGCGTGCGGGGGCGGAGCATCCCACCCCTGCTGCGGGTTCTCGCAGTCCTCGCGGAACACGTACTGCGACACCAGCTTGC
Organism: uncultured Microbacterium sp.; assembly: GCF_963528945.1. Lineage (GTDB taxonomy): Bacteria > Actinomycetota > Actinomycetes > Actinomycetales > Microbacteriaceae > Microbacterium. The sequence goes on along the minus strand of NZ_CAURWX010000002.1, from coordinate 438,360 downwards.
GCTGGCTGCTCGACCAGTCGATGGCCGGCCGGCGCTGCTCGGGCGGTAGGTAGCCGAGGCGGTAGACGGCCATGAGCTCGAGGTCGTCGGGCACGCGCAGCAGGTCGACGATCTCGTCCCACTTGCCCGGCACCTCCATGGGGAACGAGATGAACTGGATGCCCATACCCAGCTCGACCGTCGTGAGCCAGATGTTCTCCATCGCGGCCCCCATGCTGAACACCGAGTAGAACGACGAGAGCTGCCCCGGGCGGTACTCGCTGCGGTCGAGCATCACGCCCAGCAGCAGCGGAGAGCCGGCGACCAGCTTGCGGTTCTCGTCGCCGAGGGTCTTGGGCACACCGAACGTGTTCATCAGCTTCTGCCCGCGCTTGGTGAACACCTGACTCGTGAACGGCCGCAGCGCGGCGGGAAGCTTGTCGAACAGCATGCCGCTGCGCTTCTCGTCCATCTCGGCCTGACTGAACCGGAAGTACGGCTTGTAACGCTCGAAGAACGTGCCGTTCGACATCGCCTCGGTCATGCTCTCGCCCGAGATGCGCGAGATCTGCTCGATCGTGTCGCGGTTCTCGATCACGACGAAACGCCACGGCTGGCTGTTCAGCTGCGAGGGCGCACGGCCGGCGGCTTCGAGCAGGATGCGCTGATGCTCCTCCGAGACCGCGTCGGGAAGGAACCCGCCGTTGGTCGTCTTGCGGCGGCGGATGGCGTCGAGCAGTTCCATGCGGTCACTTCCGGTCGGGACGGTTCGCGCGCACGAGGCCCGCGACGATGAAGGGGGCGGCGGTGAGGGCGACGAGCGGATGCCGGATGCTGCGGGAGCCGAGGTACGGGATGGCCGCGAGCGGGGCGGCGGCGGGCAGCAGCACCAGGGCTGCGCGTCGGCTGGCTCGTCGAGGGTGGGCCCCGAGGAACCCCGCGGCGAGCGCGGATGCGGTGGTGGCGCACGTCGCGATGTAGAGGGCGTGGTGCAGCCAGCGGAAGTCGCGGGTGTCGATGACTCGGGCGGCGACCGCACTGCCGAGTGCGACGTTGGCGCCGTACGCGATGGTCGCGGCGAGGAACAGCGGCGCCGCGTTCGTGCGACGTCGTGCCCTCCACCTCATGTCCCGACTCTACGCCCGCGGTCGCGCGGCGGGTCGGCCCCTTGCCGGTGGCCGCGTCAGCGGGTACGGGCCAGCGGGTACGGGCACCAACGGGCACGGCATCCGCCGGTGCGTCCGAGCCGGGTGCCACGGGGTTCGGACGGTGAGGGTCGGCCGGTCCGCGCATCCGGCGACGAACGCGAAGCAGCCGGCAACGGCCCCGGGGTAACGGGTCCGTTGCCGGCTCGGCACTCACAGGTACGCGTCGGCGTACACGCGCAGCGCGTCTCGTACGAACTCCGCGCCTTCGGTACCGCCGCGCGATGTCGCGTAGTTCGCGCCGAGGCGCGGGTCGGCGACGTACATCTCGCCGAGACCGATGACGTACGCCTGCACGTCGCCGTTCGGTGCCGAGGCCGGCGTGCCCGGGATGCTCCGCAGCCACGCGACGTGGCGGCCGGCGAGCTCCTGGGCGGCGTCGGATGCGGGGTCGATGCCCTCGTCGGCGACGGCGGCCCAGTCGCGGGCGAGGTCGGAGGCCGTGCGCTGCCACTCGGCGCGCTCGGCATCCGTCATCCCCCGCCACCAGCGGTCGCCGTCGGCGTAGGCCTTCGCACCCCAGCGCTGTTCGACCTCGTGCTGGTGCACGGTGTGGTCGAAGCCGTCGAACATGTTCTCTGCCATGAGTTCTTCACCTCCTCTCAGGGCGGCGATGGTGGATTCGACCGACGAGATGCGTCGGGCGAGTCTGCTCTGCTCGTCGCGGAGCAGAGTCAGGTGGGTGGCGAGCGCGGATGCTTCGCGCTCGCGGTCGTCTGCGCCGTCACCGCTCGATCCCGCGAGCAGGTCGGCGATCTGCGGGAGCCCGAGCCCGAGCTCCCGCAGCAGCAGGATGCGCTGCAACCGGACCAGCGCGCGAGCGTCGTAGTGCCGGTAGCCGTTGGCGGCGATCCGCGTCGGGGGAAGCAGGCCGATGTCGTCGTAGTGCCGCAGGGTGCGGCTCGTGGTGCCGGCGAGCCGCGCGATCTCCTGGATCGACCAGTCGCGTGCGAGCATGCTCTCTCCTCTCCTCGCCCTCCGGGTGATGTTTCCACCGTAGAAGTTGACGTCGCGTCAAGGTCAAGCGATGCGCGAACGAGTTTCGCCGGCACCCTTGACAGCATCGAGATATATCGTGTTACGGTGTGCGGACACGATATATCTCGATCGTCCGAACGAGGAGAACAAGACATGACCGAGAAGTGGCTCATCGCCCCCGGCGAGGAACGCGTCATCGACATCGAGTCCGCGTCCCGCCTGAAGATCGGGCTCGTCGGCGGGCAGGTCGACGTCATCGCCCACGACGAGCCGGGCATCCGCATCGAGGTGCACGGCGTGACCGTCAAAGACCTCCGCATCGAATCGCACGGCGGTGAGATCGAGATCGACCACCCGCAGCTCGGATGGGACAACTTCCTTGAGGTCTTCCGCAACTTCGGTTCGGGCGGCCCGCGCGCCGAGGTGAGCGTCGCCGTTCCCCGCGGCATCGCCCTCAACCTGGGGGTGGTCAGCGCCGGCGCCCTGGTCTCGGGCATCCGCAACGATGCGCGTCTCAGCACCGTCTCGGGCGACCTCATCGTCGACACCCTCCTCGGCGACCTCACCGTCAACACCGTCTCGGGCGACGTGCAGGTGCGCGGTCTGAACGGCTCGATCAACGCCAACAGCGTCTCGGGCGACGTGGCGGTCACCGGAGTCGTCCGCAAGGCCACCGTCGACATCGTCTCGGGCACCACCACGGTCGACGCGGCGGGAGACGTCAACACGATCACCGTCAACTCGGTCTCGGGCGGCACCACCGTCCGCCTCGACGAGTCGCTCGCCGCGAACTACGTCATCCGTTCGCTCAGCGGCCGTCTGCTCATCGACGGCGTCGAGCGCAACACCTCCGGACCCAGCAACTACACCGGCACCACCGGCGAGTTGGCCGGTCGCTTCGTCGACCTCCGCGTGAACTCCGTCTCCGGCGGAGTGACGGTGCTGCGACGCACCCCCACCTCGACCGCCGACGACCCCGAATGGGAGGACGCATGAGTCCCGCCGTCTTCTCCCACGGAGACCTGCGGCTGTATCTGCTGTCGCTGCTGGCCGAGTCCCCGCAGCACGGGTACGGCATCATCCAGGCGCTCACCGACCGCACGGGCGGCACCTACACGCCGAGCGCCGGAACCATCTACCCGCGCCTCGGCAAGCTCGAGGAAGAGGGTCTCGTCACCAAGACCGTCGACGGCCGCACCACGATCTACGCGATCACCGACGCCGGACGTGCCGAGCTCGCCGCACGCGAGAGCGACCTCGCCGGCATCGAGTCGGGACTCGCCGACTCGGTGCGGCTGATCGCGAACGAGGTGCGACAGAGCGTGCAGGAGGCCATGAAGAGCCTGCGTGCCGACCTCGCCAGCGCAGCGCACGACGAGCGCACGGCGGCGCAGAGCCGGCCGCGCGGAGCATCCGACGACACACGCTCGACGAGTCGCGAGGAACTGCACCGGGCGGATGCCGTCGTGAACGCGTTCCGCGCCCGCATCCGCACCGATCTCCGCACGCATGTCGCGAAGGGCGGGGCACTCCCCGCCGCGGTCGTGACGGATCTCGAGAACGCGCTCGACGCCGCCGCCCGCGCCGTGACCGCGGCTCTCTCCCGCCCCCAGCCCTGACCCCTCTCCTCTCACTGCTCCCGTCGCAAAAAGTGTCGGCTGCCACCCCGGCGGCCGACACTTTTTGCGACGGGAGCGGCGGTCTTGAATAACGATTCAGGACCTGGACATCGGGCGGCACCCCGGGGGCGATACGGTCGAGCCATGCACCGCTCCTCGCGCTTCGCGCTCGCGTCTCTCACGGGCTTCGCCCTGCTCCTCGCCGGATGCTCCACCCCGGGATCCCCCGACGCCGCTTCGAGCTCGGCCCCCTCGACGCCGTCGGCTTCCGCTCCCGCTTCGTCGCCCTCGCCGAGCCCGACGCCCGCGAACCACACAATCGAGATCTCCGTCGACGGCGTCTCGGTCGACGGCGGCGCAGTCGCCCCGTACGACGACGCCGATGCCGTGGTGCAGGCGCTCACCGACGCACTGGGCGCGCCCACCGAGACGACGGTCGATGCACCGTATGGCGGGTCGTACCCGGCCTACGACTGGGAGGGTCTTCGCGCCACGGCTCGGGAGTCGCGCATCGACCTGCGCGCGACCGCGAACCAGGCCACGGCCTCGTTCATCGCCGTCGAGGGCGTGGGCATCGGATCGACCAGGACTGAGGCGATGGCGGCCGGGGCCGAAGACGAATGGGACGAGGACGGCGACGGCGTCGCCGACTACCTCAAGGTCGGAATGCGCGAGGTGCCCGGCACGACCTCGCTCGTCACCGGTCAGGTCGGTGTGGAGTACGTCTCGTTGACGATCACCGACGACGTCGTCACCGCCATCCTGAGCGGCGCAAACGACTTCTCCGACCTCTGACCCCTCCGCCGCCTGTTCCCGTCGCAATATCTGTCGGCTGCGAGCCCGCGGGGCGACAGATTTTGCGACGGGAGCACCGGCGAGAAGGGGGCGCGCGACGGTATACTTCTAGTATGACCACGACGATCAAGGTGAGCGATGAGCTCCGGGATCGGCTCAAGGAGCAAGCATCCCGAGACGGCCTCACGCTCGGGGCGCATCTGACCCACCTCGCCGACGCCGAAGACCGTCGTCGGCGACTCGCACACCTCCGCGCCGTGATTGCCGCGACGCCTTCGTCGGTGCGCAAGGGTCACGCGGATGAGGCCTCGGCGTGGGAGCGCACCGAGCTCGCCCCCCGGTCGTGAGTACGCCCGACCTCGCTCCGGGCACCATCGCCTGGGCCTCGCTGGAGCCCGTCCGCGGCCGGGAGCAGGGTGGCCACCGCCCCGTCCTCATCGTCGCCTCAGCCGGCTATCTCGACGCGGTCACGACCCTCGCCATCGTGTTGCCCATCACGACGACCGATCGCGGGTGGCCGAACCACATCCGCGTCGAAGGGCCCAGCGGTCTCGATCGAGACTCCTGGATCATGACCGAGCAGCCGCGCACTCTGACGCGCGACCGCCTCACCGGTGTCGCGGGCACCGTTAACCCGGGCTGCCTGTCGCGCGTGCGCACCTGGCTCGGCGACTTCCTCGACCTCTGAACGATCCGTCCATCGATTGCTCCCGTCGCAATATCTGTCGCCCCGCGGCCTCGCAGCCGACAGATTTTGCGACGGGAGTGGTCGAAAAGGGGCGCGGGTCACTCGGCCGATTCGGGCCAGATCTCCTTCTGCGAGTCGGGCACCAGGTCGCCGAGCGGGACGACGAGGATCGACCGGTGCTGCCGGTGGGCGAGGCGCGCCGCGACCGAGCCGGTGAAGAACTCCCGGATGCTCTCGCCCAACCCCCGCTTGCGGGTGCCGACCACGATGAGCTGGGCGTCGAGCTTGTGCGCCAGCTGCTTGATCGCGAGCGCCGGGTCGCCGACCAGCTGCCGCGCGGTCCAGGTGAGGCCCGAGGCGTCGAGGATGGGCGCCACCGCCTGCTGGACCGCCTCGAACTCGGCGATGCCCGCGTCGAAGTTGATGTCGATGGGCGCCGAGTGCACGTAGCCGTCTGGGTCCTCGTAGGTGACGAATCGCGTCACGTCGACGTGCGCCACGACGAGCGGCGAGCCGAGCAATCGCGCGTAGCGCACGGCCTCGTCGACGACGCGACGATCCTGCGAGGGCTGCACGCCGACGATCACTGCTTTCTGCAGCGCCGCGTTCTGTGCGGCTTCATCGGACGGAGTGGAGGTGCTGTCGGACATGAGATCGCTCCCTTCACCGGTCTGGCGGCGGCCAGAGGGTCTTACCCGCGTGCTATTCTGAATGCTACTCTTACCGGCCGCGAGCCGGTGTCGTGAATGACTCGGGCCATCGTTTGCCCGTAGCTGACTCGTGAGGGGGTCTCGCGCATGGGCCGTGGCCGTCAAAAGGCGAAGCACACAAAGATCGCCCGCGAACTCAAGGCGTACAGTCCGTCGGTGAACTATTCGGCGCTGGAACGCGAGCTCGCGACGTCGGGCGACTCCGAAGACGAGTACGTCGACAAGTGGGCGGATGACTACGCCGACGAAGACGAGGACGAACTAGAGAAGGCCTGACCGCCTCCTCCTGATCGACTTCTCCCCCGCGCAACCCGCGGGGGTTTCGTCGTCTCCGCGCAGCACCTGCCGGGGATGCGCATCACCCACCCGGGTGCCGGCACCTGCCCGCGACACCAGCACCCACCGGGGATCACCAGTGGCCGTGCCGCGCCTCCCATTCGTCTTCGATGGTGCGTCGGCGCCCCGCGACGAGTCCGGCGGGGATCGACACGACGAGCACGCCCATGACGACGATGAGCGGCACCTGCCACCCGCCCGTCGTGTCGTGCAGCAGCCCGACGAGGAGCGGGAACACGGCGGCGATCGCGTAACCGATGCTCTGCACGAACCCGCTCAGCGCGACGGCGCTCTCGGGCGTGCGCGCGCGGATGCTCAGCAGCACGAGGCTCAGCGGGAACAGTGCGGCCGAGAAGCCGTAGACGATCGCCCAGAGTGCGGGCGCGACAGTCGGCACGACCAGCAGTCCCCCGAGGCCGAGGAGACCGCAGACGATCGAGAACAGGAACAACGGACGCGTCGCCTGGAATCGCACCACGAGGATGGGCACGAGCAGCCCGCAGGGCAGCCCGGCGAGGGCGAACAGCGAGAGCAGGAAACCGGCGGTCGCCGGGCTCACGCCGGCCGTGTCGACGAGCACGCTCGGCAGCCAGGCGAACGCCACGTAGGCCATGGTCGACGACGTGCCGAAGACGAGCGCGAGAGCCCAGGCGAGCGGCAGCCGCCACAGTCGGCCGAACACCTTCGGGCTGGGCGACGCGACCGCGATCGGACCGGTCGCGGCGGCGACGGCATCCGTCAGGTCGTGGACCCCGTCTGTGGGATCGTCGGCCGGCGCGGTCCCCCCGGAGGCGGGAGCGGATGCCGCTCCTCGGCCGCGTTCGGCGACGAGCAGCGCGATCCAGGGCAGCAGCGCGAGCACCGCGAACACGCCCCACACCCCCAACGAGACCCGCCAGCCGAGCGAGTCGGCGATCGGCACGGCCACGAGCGGGGGCACGAACGTCGACACCGCCATCATCGTCGAGTAGAGCGTCATCATGACGCCGAGACGGTCGGGGAAGTACTTCTTCACGAGCGGCGGGAGCAGCACGTTCCCGGCGCCGACCCCGGCGAAGACGACGACGGTCGCGGCCAGCAGCGCGGTCGAGTCCCCCGCGAAGCCTCGCAGCAGCAGACCCAGCGAGACCAGGGCGAGTGCGATGACGGCGACCCGCTCGAGGCCGAGACGCCGCTCGACGAGCGGGGTCACGAGTCCGAACACCGCGAAGCACACCGGAGGCGCGGCGCCGATGAGCCCGACGACGACCGACGACACGGCGAAGTCCCGCGCGATGTGATCGATGACCGGCGAGAGGGAGGCGACCGCCGAGCGCAGCGAGAACGCCACGAGGACGATCCCGAGGAGCGCGAGCGCCCTCCCCTGCCACAACGGACGGGGCGCGTTCATCGCCGGCCCCACGACGAGCGCTGCGGGTCGACGCGCAGAGGAACCCCCATCAGGAGGTCTGCGAGCCCTCGACCCAGGCGAGGTACTCGTCGGAGACGGTGCCGGTGACGTAGCGCCCGTCGAAGCAGCTCATGTCGAGGTCGTCGATGGAGGAGCCATCGGTGATCGCGGCCTTGAGGTCGTCGACCTCCTGGTAGACCAGGTGGTCGCAGCCGAGCTCCTCGGCGATCTGCGGGATCGTGCGGCCGTGGGCGATGAGCTCCTGACGCGACGGCATGTTGATGCCGTACACGTGCGGGTGCCGCACCGGCGGGGCCGCCGAGGCGAACGTCACCGAGGTGGCCCCGGCATCGCGTGCCATCTGGATGATCTGCTTCGAGGTCGTGCCGCGCACGATCGAGTCGTCGATGAGCAGCACGTTCTTGCCCTGGAACTCGGTCGACATCGCGTTGAGCTTCTGGCGCACGCTCTTCTTGCGCACCGCCTGCCCCGGCATGATGAAGGTGCGGCCCACGTAGCGGTTCTTGTAGAAGCCCTCGCGGTACTCGATGCCGAGCTTGCGGGCGACCTCCATCGCCGCGGGGCGGGCGGAGTCGGGGATCGGCATGACGACGTCGATCTTGTCCATCGGCACGTGCTTCGCGATGGTGGCGGCGAGGCGCTCACCCATGCGCAGGCGCGACTCGTAGACCGAGATGCCGTTCATGACCGAGTCGGGGCGCGCGAGGTAGACGTACTCGAAGGCGCACGGCGAGAGCTGCACCTCGGCGGCGCACTGCTGGGTGTGCAGCTCGCCCTCGGTGGTGATGAACACGGCTTCGCCGGGCTCGACCTCGCGCACGACCTCGTAGTCGCCGTTCTCGAGCACGAGCGACTCGCTCGCGACGACCCATTCGTCCTTGCCCTCCGACCCGGCGACGGTCGACGGACGACGGCCGAGGATGAGGGGGCGGATGCCGAACGGGTCGCGGAACGCGAGCAGCCCGTACCCCGCGATGACGGCGATCACGGCGTAGGCGCCCTCGATGCGCTCGTGCGTGCGGGCGACCGCCTCGAACACGCGATCGGGGTCGAGGTCGACCGTCGAGGTGGTGTTCTGCAGCTCGCCGGCGAGCACGTTGAGCAAGAGCTCGGTGTCGCTGGAGGAGTTGAGGTGACGACGGTCGCGCTTCGCCATGTCGGCGGTCAGCTCACGCGTGTTGGTGAGGTTGCCGTTGTGGATGAGGATGATGCCGTATGGCGCGTTCACGTAGAACGGCTGCATCTCCTCCTCGCTCGACGCGGTGCCCTTGGTGGCGTAGCGCACGTGACCGAGCCCGACGTTGCCGAGCAGCGCGCGCATGTCGCGGGTGCGGAACGCCTCGCGCACCATGCCCTGGGCCTTGGCGTTGTGCATCACGCCGTTCGCCTCTGCCGTCGCGATGCCCGTGGCGTCCTGCCCGCGGTGCTGCAGCAGGAGGAGAGCGTCGTAGATGTCTTGATTGACCGGGGCCGTCCCGACCATTCCGACGATGCCGCACATAGGGGGTTACTTCGCTCCGTCCGCGTAGGCGCCCACGAGGCGCACCGCTCCGCCGTCGACGCCCTTGGCGCCCTGTTCGAATTCTCCTGCCGGGCGACCGCCCACGTGCACCGTGCCGACCTGCCACGCGGGCATGCCTTCGGCCGTCAGCGCGGCGAGCGCGGCATCCTTCGCCGTCTCCGACACGACGGCGAGGAACCCGATGCCGAGGTTCCAGGTGCCCTCGGCCGATTCGAGCGTCGAGCCGGCGATGTCGCTGAGCACGCGGAAGACCGGGCTCGGCGACCAGGTGCTGCGGTCGACCTCGGCCCAGCTGCCCTGCGGCAGCACGCGGGCGAGGTTCGCAGCGATGCCGCCCCCGGTGACGTGGCTCAGGGCGTGCACGGCGCCGGGGATCGCGTCGATCAGGCGCAGCAGCGGAAGGGTGTACAGGCGGGTCGGCTCGAGGAGCGCCTCGCCCCACGTGGTGCCGAGGTCTGCGGCGTTGTCGCCGTAGGAGATGCCGGCGCCGGTCACGATGTGGCGCACGAGCGAGAAGCCGTTCGAGTGCAGACCGCTCGACGCGATCGCGATGACGGCGTCACCGTCGGCCACCCGCTCGGCCCCGAGGATCGCGTCGGCCTCGACCACGCCGGTCGCCGCACCGGCGACGTCGTAGTCGCGCGGACCCAGCAGTCCGGGGTGCTCGGCGGTCTCGCCGCCCACGAGGGCGGTGCCGGTCGCGGCGCACGCCTCGGCGATTCCGCGGACGATGTCGGCGATGCGCTGGGGCACCACCTTGCCGCACGCGATGTAGTCGGTCATGAAGAGCGGCTTCGCGCCCACCACGACGATGTCGTCGACGACCATGCCGACCAGGTCCTGCCCGATCGTGTCGTGCTTGTCGATCGCCTGGGCGATCGCGACCTTGGTGCCGACGCCGTCGGTGCTCGTCGCGAGCAGCGGGCGTCGGTAGTCGCGCAGCGCCGCGGCGTCGAAGAGGCCGGCGAAACCGCCGACGCCTCCGAGGACCTCGGGGCCGTGCGTCGCCTTGACGGACGACTTCATCAGTTCGACGGCGAGGTCACCCGCAGCGGTGTCGACGCCGGCAGCGGAATAGGGATCGGTGGGGGAGGCAGCCACGCCATCAGCCTACCGCCCGTCGGACGCGTCGAGACGCCGCCCGAACGCATCCGCTCCCGTCGCACTTCCTGTCGGCCCGGGGGGTCGGATGCCGACAGAAAGTGCGACGGGAGCTGCGGATGCCGCGAGGTCAGGAACCGGTGACGTTGGTCCGGGCCTCGTCGGCGCTGTCCTTCACGGATCCGGCGGCCTGGGTCGCCTCGTCACGGACGTGCTCGGCCGCGCCGGTCGCCTCGTCCTTGACGGCGGCGAAGGCCTGCTGCGCGGGCTCCTTGAGGTCCTCGCCGAGCGACTTCGCGACCGACGTCGCCTCATCGACCAGGGGCTGCGCCTTGTCCTTGACCTCGGCCGCCAGCTCCTTCTCCTTCTCGGAGGCGGGGATGACGGCAGCGATGACGAGGCCGGCGGCGAAGGCCATCAGGCCCACCGCGAGCGGGTTGCCCTGCGCCTTCGACACGGTGCGGCCGCCCGCGCCGCCGACGGCGTCGGCGACCGACGAACCGGCGTGCGACACGGCGTCACCCGCATCCTCGGCAGCGCCCATCACGCGGTCGACGACCCCGCGCACGGCGCCCTTCATCTTCTGCGTCTGACGGTGCACGACCTTCGAGGGCGTGACCTTGTCGGCCAGGGCATCGACGTCCCTGCCGAACTCCGCCCGGGTCCTCTCGATGTCGGCGCGGATCGCGTCGGGTGAATCGCTCATCGGTTCTCCTCATTCCTCTTCACGGCGTCGGGGATGCGCTTGATCGAATCGACCGTGCGCGGCGCCCCTTCCACGCTCTTCAACTGCTTACGACCCGTCACGAACAGGACGGCGGCGATGATCGCCCAGATCACGGCGACGATGACGGCCGACCAGCCGAGGCCGGTCAGGTATCCGAGCGCCCACCAGAGGGCGACGGACAGGAAGAACACCGCCATCAGTGCGGCGTACCCGGCACCGCCGAGCATCCCGGCACCGCGGCCGGCGCGCGTGGCCGACTGCTTCAGCTCGGCCTTCGCCAGTTCCAGTTCCTGCCGCATCAGGGTCGACAGGTCGGACGTCACCTCGCTGAGCAGCTCGCCGAGCGACGTGGACTCGGCCTTCTGCTCGCTGGGTGTGGCACCGGCATCGGTCATGGTCGTCCCTCTTCCTGCGAACCGCGCGCGGCGTCGGTGCGGTCGAACAGCGGGGTGTCGGTGTCGGCGGCTTCGCCGTCGCGCGCGTCTCCCTCACCATCGACGCCCCAGGGCGCCGTACCGGTGTCGATGCCGCTCATGCCGTCGTGCGCACCGGGGATGCTCCCGTCGGTGGGCAGCGGCGGCTGACGGTGGGCCTCGGTGGCGGCGGATGCTCCGACCGACGTGTCGGCGGCGCCGAGCGTGCCCGCTCCACCGTCGGCGCTGGAGCCGAGTGCGGCATCCGCTCCGACCGCGGTGGCCTGACCGGAGATGCCCGCGCCTGCGGCCGTGCCGGCGTATCCGCCCGTGACGGGGCCGCCGGTGACGGGAACACCCGTGCCGTACTCCGGACCGGTGGTGGTGTTCTGCACCGAGCCCGACGTGCCGCTCGACCCCGAGGCGCCCTCGGTGAGGGCGCGGGTGAGACGTCCGGCCACGAGGCCGGCGAGCGCCGCCACGGCGATGAACGTGCCCGGCTTGCGACGGGCGTACGACTTGACCTCGCCGAGCAGCGAGCCCGGGTCGCGGTCGCCGATCCAGCCGGCGATGCCCTGGATGCGGGTGGATGCCTGGCGCACCAGGTCGGCGGCCACCCCACCCGCGGAATTCTGGGACATGCTCTCGAGCTCGCCGCCCACCGAACGGAGACCGTCGGCGACGCGACGCTGCTGCTGCGCGGCCTGGTCCTTCAGCTGAGCGGTGCTCTGGTGGTACAGATCGCGGATCTGATCCTTGGCCTCGTGGGCCACCGCGCCGGCTTCGGCCTTCGCCGTCTCGACGACTCCGACGGCCTCGTCCTTCGCGGTGCTCGCGACACCTGCGGCCTCGTGCGCGGCGGTCTGGACGGTGCCCGACGGCCCGGCCGAACCGCTGTTCACGGAGCCCTCTTCCTGACTGTGCGACATCGTGCTTCCTCTCGACTGCGACCGACGGTTCGTCGGCGTGAAGGAAGGTCTACGCCTCGACTCCGGAGGATTCGCCAGGGTTGACGCGGCTCTCCCCGGGGGCTACCGTGTCGCCCGCGTGAGGCGGGGGTGTTCGATCCCCGCGGAGGCCGATATCACGCGGTTCGCGGATTGTCATCGGGCACGACACGACGGCCGGTGGCCGCCCTACGATGGGGCCATGGCCGACAAGCCGCAGTGGCTGATCCGCGAAGACGCGAGCATCCCGGTGCTCGTCGCGCTCGTGCTGCGGCAGGCTCTCGGCATCCGTTCCCCGCTCGATCTGCCGGGTCTGCGCGATCTGCCGCTGCGTGCGGCGGATGCCCCCGACGCCGCCCCCGCGCTCGAGGGGCAGTGGCGCGACTACTGGGACATGACGGTCGAGCCCCGAGCGCATCGGTCGGAGGTTCCGCTCGAGCTGATCGAGGGGTTCGACACCCTCGTCGCCCTGCCCGCCTCCGGCGCCGAGGAGCTGGCCACGGCGGTCGGCCCGTTCGCGGCATCCGCCCTGCGCTACGCGCGCGCCGCGCACGATCGCTACCTCTCGTCGATGAAGAGCCACACCGGCGGCGACGCCTACCGCGCCTATGCCAGCGCGATCGCCGAGTTCGAGCGCGACATCGGTCGGCGAGCGCACTCGTTCGAGTTGAATGTGCAGGTGCTGCCCCTCACGCAGCGGGGCGTGTGGTGGATCGGCGATCTGACGGTCGCCGTCACCGACGGGCTGCGGCGGGACATCGTGGCCTTCGATGCCGCGATACGGCCGGTGATCGCCGAGCTGGCGTGACGGCGGGCGGTGTCAGCCCCGCGGGGTGGAGCCGCGGTTCGGGTCGGTGCGCGAATCGACATCGTGCGCCGGGGTCGACGCAGGGGCCGAGGGCGCCACGGCGTCGGGCAGCGTCGTCTGCGGAGCTTCGTCGCCCGGTTCGTCGACGGCGATGATCGTCTCGCGGTCGACGCGCACCACCCGGTCGTGGCGGCGCCCGGTGCGCTCCAGCACCAGGGCGACCACGCCACCGAGGGCGAGGCCGATCGGCACGGTCCAGAGCAGCAGGAACCCGAACACCTGGCTGGGCGGGTAGACGACGTCGAGGGCGTCGGACTCCTCGAAGCTGCCGGCGAAGGTCAGGATGGCGGCGACGATGATGCCGAGCACCACACCGAGGCCCATGAACACGCCGTACCGCGGCACGTGGCGCACGGTCGCTTCGACGGTCTGCGGGGTCTCGGAGGAGGACATGCCTCCATTCTCCCACCGTTCCCGGAGGCGAGGACGACGAAACCGCCCACCCGTCGCGGGAGGGCGGTTCCGTCGCGGGGTCAGACCTCCGTGGTCGCGGGCGCGTCCGACGCGGTGCGCGTGCGGCGGCCGACGAGCACGCCCCCCGCCCCGGCCAGCGCGACGATCACGAGGCCGCCGACGATCCACACCCACACGGGCACGCCCTGCTCCGCGACCGGCGCCTCGGCGGCGGTGACGGAGGCCGCGGCATCCGCCCCGTCGGTCGCCGGCTCGTCCTCGACGGGCGCGGCCACGCCGCAGTCCGCCCCGACCGGGATGACGGCCGAGACCGGATCGAGCTTCTCCCCCGCGCCGTAGGTGCCGAACGCGGTCGCGCCCGCCTCGGTCAGCGTCGCCGAGACGCCGTCGAGCGTCAGAACACCGTCGACCGGTGCCGAGTCGCCGAGGGGGAACTCCGCGAACCGCACGTCCTGCAGGTCGATCGCGTCGCCCGTCTGGGTCGTTCCGGCGACGTCGACGACGATGTAGCCGGTCGCTCCGACGAGCTCGACGCGGAAGTCGGACAGGGTCGTGTCGAGCGCCCCGTCGTGCCCGGTGAACTCGATCGTGCCGCCGAAGGCCACCAGCCCCGCGGCCGTCTCGTCGTCGAACGAGCCGGAGCCGTTCTCCCACACGAAGTCGGGGTACTGGTAGGCGACGTCGGTGAGCGTCCAGCCGCCCTGCGCGATGCCCTCGATGTACGTGCGGAACGACTCCTTGAACCCCCACTTCAACGAGGCCCCCTCGACGACGCACTGCCCGATCGCGACCGCTTCACGGGCGAGCGTGAACTCGAGGCCGCGAGTGACCGACCCCTGCAGCGTGAGGGTGTGCGCGCCGTCCTCGAGCGTCGCCGGCAACGTCCCGGTCCAGGTGGCGGCGCCGGAGGCATCGGCGTCGACCATGCCGAGCAGCACGGGCGTCGAGTAGACGACCACCCGGATGCCCTTCTCACCGGGCTGGAATCCGGATGCGGTGATCGTCGCCTGCTTCCCGGCCTGCAGGGCGGCGAGGTTCTCGTCGTCGATCTCGATGCCGCGCGACGCGGGCGGTGTCGCCGGCAGAGGCGTCTGCTTCTTCACCGCGGCGGCCGTGGCCACGGTGCCCGAGGCGCCGGCCGGAGCCGCCGCCGCGGAACCCACCGTGAACGACACGGGGTCGAGGGTCGTGGAGTACCCCTGGAACACCCGGTCGACGCCGGCCGCGGTGATCGATGCCGGCGCCGAGGTGTAGGTGACCGCCCCGTTCGCCGTGGTCTTCGCCGCTCGCGACAGGTCGAGCGTGGCGAAGGGCACCTGCGCTCCGCCACTGGTGACGAAGAGGGTGGCCGACGCCGCCGAGGTCATGCGGATCTGCGGGTCGGCGATGGTGACGTCGAGCACGCCGTTGTGGCCGGTGAAGCGCACCGATCCGACGTACGACACGGCGCCGAGGCCGGTCGCGGGGTCGTAGGTACTCCCGGCGGCCTGTCCGAACTGGAACTGTTCGCCGGAGCGGGTGGCGCCGCTGCCGACCTCGATGCCGCCCTTCGCGATGGGGCTGATGATGTACCGCTGGAAGGAGGTCGAGATCGCCCAGCGGAGCGAACCGCCCGGCACCGTGGCGACCGGGGCCGTCGGCGTCGTCCCGGGGTCGGTCGGGGGCGTCGTGGGGGGCGTCGTCGGCGGGGTCGTGGGCGGGGTGCCCGGCTCACCGAGCAGGGCGTTCCACTGCTCTTCGGTGATCGTCACCGTCGAGCGCGCGTAGATGGTCGACGGTGACGGCAGCGTGTGCTGCTTCCAGACGATCACCTCGTACGTTTTGGTGCGGTCGAGGGTGTTCGCCGCCGCAGTCAGGTCGACCGAGAGCGCGCCGAGCGACACGTTGCGGACGTGCTGCATGGCGAGGAACCCGCCCCCGGCCGTGATGTCGCCCTCGGTGCCCTTCTCGATCAGGGCGACGTAGGCGCCCGTCGAGGCGGCGTCGAGCCCGGTGGCGCGCGCCGTGACGGTCAGGCCCGCCGTCGCCGACGCCGACGCGACGGTGGTCGTCGCCGTCGGGCCGGATGCCGGCGGGAACACCGCATCCCACTGCACGTCCGAGACCGCGACGGTGCTGCGGGCGTAGATCGTGGCGGCGTTCGGGAGCGTGTGCTGCTGCCAGACGATCACCTCGTACGTCGTGCCGCGATCGAGCTTCGCGGCCGCCGCCGAGAGGTCGACGCTGAACGCACCCCCGGCGATGCCGCGCACGTACTGCATCGCGACGAATCCGCCGCCGGCGGTGACCTCGGCCTCCGTGCCCTTCTCGATCAGGGCGACGTATGCCCCGGTGGCCGCGCCCAGCTTCGAGCCGGCGGCCGTGATCGTGAGGCCGTCGGCCGTCGCGGTCTTCACGGTGCCGGTGAGGGTGGGCTTCACGGCGTAGGCGAGAGGGACGCTCTTCTCCTGTGCGGGGTTCACGACCCCGCCGGCCCCGTAGGTGTACACGCCGTACTGCCCGGGCGTGGCCGGGGTGTCCTTCAGCGTGAGGGTCGCGGTGAACGATCCGTCGGCCGCGATCGGAACCCACTGGGCGCGAATGGCGCTCTGGTACTGGGCCGGGACCTTCTCGAGCACGCTCTCCGCGAGCGCCCAGGCCTGCGTGCCCACGGAACGCGCGGAACCGGCGGCGCCGGCGGACGGCTGCCACGTGGCGGCGAAGTTGCCGAACACGACGTACGTGCCCTGCGGCAGATCGGCCGGGATCGGCACGCCGCGCCCGCCCACGTTCGCCGTCGGGTCGTATCCGCTGCCCCGCACGACGATGGTGTCGCCGGCCGTCAGGGCCGACGAGCCGACGGGCGTGGTGCCGTCGGCGAGGAAGACCGCCAGCGCCGGCGTGGCCGGAACAGGGGTGCCGGGATCGGTACCGGGATCGGTACCGGGGTCCGTACCGGGGTCCGTACCCGGGTCGGTACCGGGGTCGGTACCGGGGTCGGTGCCCGGGTCGGTGCCGGGGTCGGTGCCGGGGTCGGTGCCCGGCTCCTCGGTCTGCGGCGGGAACACGGCGTCCCACTGCGCGGCCGAGACCACCACGTCGCCGCGGGCGTAGATGGTCGCCTCGCTCGGGTTGGTGTGCTGCTGCCACACGATCACCTCGTACGACTTCGTGCGGTCGAGTCCGCCGGCGGCGGCGACGAGGTCGATCGCGAAGCCGCCGTCGGTGACCGTGCGCACGAACTGCATGGCGGCGAAACCGCCGCCCGCCGAGACCGCACCCTCCGACCCCTTCACGATCACCGCCGCGTACGCGCCCGTGGTGCCGTCGGGCAATCCGGATGCCGTGGTCTGCACGGTGAGCCCCGAGGCGCCCGCCGCGGTGACCGTGGTCGAGACGGCGGCGCTCGCGGCGAGCGCGGGTTGCGCGACGGTCAGGCCGGTGACGACGAGGAAGAGCGAGAGGAGAGCGGCGAACGACGCGCGGACGCGTCTGTTCGCTGAGCTTCGGGATGCTGTGGCGTTCACGTTTTCTCTCCGGACCCCGGGCACGCGAAAGGCACGCGCGCCGGCGGAGCCACTGTGCGATCGGGCGGGAGTATTTAGGTTAGGCTGCACTAAGCAACGGCCCTCCCTGAGCGTAGGCTGTGCGCGATGCGGGCGTCAAGTTTTAGGTTAGCCTTGCCTTATGCGTCGCGTCTCCGCCGTCCTTCTCGCCGCCGTCCTGGCCGCCGGCCTCGCCGGGTGCACACAGCCACCGGCCGGAGCCTCCGCCCCGGCATCCGTCGACGGCGACTGCCCTCAGGCATCCGTCGCCCTGGCCGATCTGCCCCTCGTCGACGACGTGCGCACGGTCGAGGGCGGCTCGACCGCATGCCTCTCGAGCGACGCCATCGAACCCGTTGCGGACGAGACCGCCCCCACCCTGCCCGCGAGGTGACCGACAGCGAGGGCCGCGCGGTCACCGTGGACTCGACCGACCGCATCCTCCCCATCGACATCTCCGGCACCATCGCCGCGACCGTCTTCGCCCTGGGTCTGGGCGATCAGGTGGTCGGGCGCGACGCGTCGACGCAGTTCGCCGGCACGCACGACCTTCCCGTCGTCACGCAGAGCGGGCACACGCTCAACGCCGAGGCCATCCTCGAGCTCGCTCCGACCGTCGTCCTCACCGACACGACCATCGGCCCGAAAGAGGTGCGGCAGCAGCTGCGCGACGCGGGCATCGACGTCGTCGTCATCTCGAGCGACCGCCGCCTCGACACCACCGACGCCCTCGTCACCGAGATCGCCGACGCCCTCGGCGTGCCGACCCGTGGTGCCGCGCTCATCGAGAGACTCGATGGCGAACTCGACGACGCGCTCGCCGAGATCGCGGAGGTGACCCCCGCCGAGGCATCCGACCGCGCGCGGATGCTCTTCCTCTACGTGCGCGGCAGCGCCAACGTGTACTACATCTTCGGCGAGGACTCCGGGGCCGACTCGCTCATCGACGCGGTCGGCGGCGTCGACGTCGCCGAGGAGATCGGCTGGGAGGGCATGAAGCCGATGACCGCCGAGGCCCTCGTCGCCGCCCAGCCCGACGTGCTCGTGATGATGACCGACGGCCTGGAATCCGTCGACGGCATCGACGGGCTCATCGAACGCATCCCGGCGCTCGCCGAGACGCCGGCCGGCGCGAACCGACGCGTCATCGACATGGCCGACAGCGAGATCCTCAGCTTCGGACCGCGCTCCGCCGAGATCATCCGCGCCCTCGCCCGCGCCCTGTACGCCCCCGAGCCCGTCGGATGACCTCGGAGGTCGTCACCCCCACGCCGGCCACCCGGCGTGGTCTGCGGTTCGCCGTGGTCGTAGTCGCCCTCGTCGTCGCCCTCGCGACCACGTGCGTCGCGTCGATCACGAGCGGCCAGTACCAGTTGTCACCCACCGACCTCCTCGGCGTGCTGCTGCGCGGCATCGGCATCGACACGGCGTGGGCACCCACCGGCACCACCGACTACGGCGTCATCTACAACCTGCGCCTTCCGAGGCTGGTGCTCGGCCTGCTCGTCGGGGCGGCGCTCGCGGTGTCCGGCGTGCTCATGCAGGCGATCTTCGGCAACCCTCTGGCCGACGCCGGCGTGGTGGGGGTCTCGTCCGGCGCGGCACTCGGCGCGGCAGCGAGCATCACGCTCGGTCTCGCCACGTTCGGCATGTGGACCACACCCGCGTTCGCGTTCATCGGCGGGCTCATCGCCGTGCTCTCGGTCTACTTCATCAGCCGGTCGAATGGGCGCACCGAGGTCGTCACACTGCTGCTGACCGGCATCGCCATCAACGCGATCGCCGGCGCCGGCATGGCCTTCCTCACCTTCATCGGCACCACCTCGACCCGTGAGCAGATCGTGTTCTGGCAGCTCGGCTCGCTCAACGGCGCGCTGTGGTCGAACGTCGGCCTGGTCGCCCCGCTCGTCGCGGTCGGCATCCTCATCGGTCTCATCGTCGCCCCGCAGCTCGACCTCTTCGCCCTCGGCGAGCGCACCGCCCGCCACCTGGGCCTGAACGTCGAGCTGCTGCGCATCGTCGTGATCGTCACGGTCGCGCTCCTCGTGTGCGCGGCGGTCGCGTTCGCCGGCATCATCGGCTTCGCGGGCCTCGTCGTGCCGCACCTCATGCGCATGATCATCGGCCCGGCGCACCTTCCCCTCGTGATCGCCTCCGCTCTCGGCGGCGCCCTGCTCATCGCCGTGGCCGACCTCGTCGCCCGCACCGCCGTGCCGTTGGCCGACCTGCCCATCGGCATGATCACGTCGCTCGTGGGCGGCCCGTTCTTCCTCTGGCTGCTGGTGCGCACGCGCCGCCGCGCGGGGGGCTGGGCATGACCGTGCGACTGCGGGGCGCCCGTCTCACCGTGCGCGTCGGCGAGGGCCGGGCGATCCTCGACGACGCGGCGATCGAGATCCGCGCGGGAGAGGTGCACGCGCTCGTCGGGCCGAACGGCGCGGGCAAGTCGACGTTGTTCGGCGTGCTCGCGGGCGACATCACCCCGCAGTCGGGCAGGGTGCATCTCGACGGGGCGGCGGTCACGGGCATCCGCTCCCGTGCGCTCGCGCGGCAGCGCGCGGTGCTGCTGCAGGAGAACACGGTGACCTTCCCGTTCACCGTCGAACAGGTCGTGCGCATGGGCCGTGCACCCTGGGCACGGTCGGCGGAGGCAGACGATGACGACGAGATCGTCGCCGAATCGCTCGCCGCGACCGAGGTGGCGCCGCTCTCCGCGCGCGCGGTGACCTCGCTGTCGGGCGGAGAGCGGGCACGGGTCGCGCTGGCCCGAGTGCTGGCGCAGCGCACCGGCATCCTGCTGCTCGACGAACCGACGGCCGCTCTCGACCTCAAGCACCACGAAGACGTCATGCGCCTCATCGCCGCGCAGACCAGGCGCGGGGCCGCCGTCGCGATCGTGCTGCACGACCTCAACGCCGCCCTCGCCCACGCCGACCGCGTGACGCTGCTCTCGGGCGGGCGGGTCGTGGACTCGGGCATCCCCTCCGATGTGCTGACGACCGAGCGGATCGAAGAGGTCTACGGACAACCGGTGGACGTCTTCCCCCATCCCGTCTCGGGGGTTCCGTTGGTGGTGGCGCGGCGCTGATCCCGTGGCCGCGGGTGGGTGGCACCTGCGGGGTCGGCGAGATGCAGGCGTCGCGGCGAGATGCAGGAAGGACTCGGCGCGTTCGGCCTGCAGATCGCCGCCGAGCCTGCATTTCGCGGCAAGGCGGGGCGGGGAGGGCGTCAGGGCCGCAGGGGCAGCACGCCGACGAGGTCGGCACGGGTGCCAGAGGCGGCGATGCGACCGGATGCCGCGGCATCCGCCCAGGCCTCCTCACCGAGCGCGACGGCGATCCACGTCGCCGCGTCCATCTCGACCACGTTGGGCGGGGTCCCCCGGGTATGCCGAGGACCCTGGATGACCTGTACCGCGCCGAAGGGCGGCACGCGCACCTCGACGCTGTTGCCCGGCGCCTTCTCGTCGAGCAGCTGCAACAGGTACCGCACGGCCGTCGCGAGCGCCGTGCGGGGCGGCTTCTCGCCCGCGGCATCCGCTCGTCGCACCGTGTCGAGGGCGGCGCGACCGTCGACGATGTCGATCCTCCTGGCCATCTCCCCACCCTACGGCCCGCGTAGGCTCGCAGCATGAGCATGCATCCGGCCGGCGCGCGCGCCGAGCTGCTCGCCGCGGCGAGCGCGCACTCCTGGGGCGGACCGTTCCCGGCCCTGCTCGAGCCCGAGACGGCGCACGACGCCGCGGTGCTGGTGCTGTTCGGGGTGCTCGACCGCGAACCGGCGGTCGTCTCCGACGCGGCGGTCGCCCGTGATCTCGACGTGCTGCTGCAGCGCCGCGCCTCGACGCTGTCGTCGCACCCCGGTCAGGTGTCGTTCCCCGGTGGGCGCGCCGAGCCCGACGACGCGGATGCCGTCGCCACCGCGTTGCGCGAGGCCCAGGAGGAGACGGGCCTCGACCCGGCGGGAGTCGATGTGCTCGCCTCGCTGCCCGCCCTGCCGCTCGCCGCCAGCAATCATCGCGTGACCCCGGTGCTCGGATGGTGGCGGATGCCGTCGCAGGTCGCCGCCGTCGACCATGCCGAGACGGTGGAGGTGTTCCGGGTGCCGGTCGCGACGCTGCTCGACCCCGCCACACGGTACACCTCGGTGCGCACCTTCGGCGACCGCACGTTCCGCGCGCCGGCGTTCGACGTCGACGGGACGATCGTGTGGGGGTTCACCGCGATGGTGCTGAGCGGCATCTTCGACGCCGCGGGCTGGACGGTGCCCTGGAACACAGCGGACGAGCGCCCCGTCTGAGCCGCGCGCCGCGAAGCCCCCGCCGCATCGACCCGAAACCCGGCGGGCCCGCTCGATAGGCTGGGCGGGTGAAGATCCTCGTCCTCGGTTCCGGTGCCCGTGAGCACGCGATCATCCTCGCCCTGCGAGCAGAGCAGACGGAGCACGAGATCTTCGTCTCCCCCGGCAACGCCGGCATCGCTGCCGATGCGACGACCGTGTCGGTCGACATGCTCGACGGCGGCGCGGTCACCGCGTTCGCCAACGAGCACGCGATCGACCTCGTGGTCGTCGGCCCCGAGGCGCCGCTCGTCGCGGGTGTCGCCGACGCGCTGCGTGAGCGCGGCATCCCCGTGTTCGGCCCGGGCAAGGCCGCCGCGCAGCTGGAGGGCTCGAAGGCGTTCGCCAAGCGCATCATGGACTCCGCCGGCGTTCCGACCGGCCGCGCGGTGCGCGCGGCGACGGTCGCCGAGGTCGAGGCCGCCTTCGACGACCTGGGCGCCCCGCACGTCGTGAAGGCCGACGGGCTCGCGGCGGGCAAGGGGGTCATCGTCACCTCCGACCGCGCCGAGGCCCTCGCGCACGCCGAGCAGTACCTGCCGGCCGGGCCCGTGCTCGTCGAGGAGTTCCTGACCGGCCCCGAGGTGTCGCTGTTCTTCCTCAGCGACGGCGACACGGTGCGTGCACTCAGCCCCGCGCAGGACTTCAAGCGCGCGCTCGACGGCGACGCCGGGCCCAACACGGGCGGCATGGGCGCGTATTCGCCGCTGCCCTGGCTCGCCGAGCAGTTCGGCAGCGAGCACGACTTCGTCGCCGAGGTCACCCGCGACGTGGCCCTGCCGGTCGTGCGTCAGCTCGACGCCGAGGGCACCCCCTTCATCGGCCTGCTGTACGCCGGGCTCATCCTCACCCCGGCCGGCGTGCGGGTGATCGAGTTCAACGCGCGCTTCGGCGATCCCGAGACCCAGGTGGTGCTGCCGCGCCTGCGCACCCCCCTCTCGGAGCTGCTGTTCGCCGCGGCATCCGGCACCCTCGAAGACCAGCCCGAGCCCGAGTTCTCGGATGACGTCGCGATCACCGTCGTGCTCGCGAGCGAGGGCTACCCCGAGGCGCCGCAGACCGGTCGCCCGATCGAGCACCTCGCCGACGCCGCGGCCGTGGAGGGCGTGCGCATCGTGCATGCCGCGACCGCGGGTCCGGATGCGCCCGGCGGCGACCTCATCGCGACGGGCGGCCGCGTGCTGAACGTGGTGGCGACGGCATCCGACTTCGCCACGGCCCGCGCCCGCGCCTACGACGCCATCGCACGCATCTCGCTCGAGGGCGCGCACTACCGCAGCGACATCGCGGCGCGCGTCGCGGGATGACCGACGCAGACCCGATCGGCGCGTCCGCACGCGCTGCGCCCCCGACGGGCGAGGCGGCGGCGACGGCGCGCCTCGACGCCCTCGCCGAGGATCTCCGCCGGTTGCGCCTCGACGCGGGCGACGTCTCGTACGCCGAGATCGCGTCGCGCATCGCCGCCCGCCGGGTGTCGGAGGGGCGCGATCCCGGCGCCGCGCGCATCGCCCGGTCGACGGTGTTCGACGCGTTCCAGACCGGTCGCCGCCGCATCAATCCGGCGTTGGTGCAGGAGATCGTGCTCGCCCTCGGCTACGACGCCGACGAGGCGGAGCGGTGGCGGATGCGGTACCTCGACGCCCGGCGCCCCGAGCGGCCGACGGATGCCGTCACCGACGCCGAGCGAGACGCCACAAACGGCACTGCCCCTGCGCCCGCCACCCCGCCGCGCTCGTCCCGCTTCGGAGCGCATCCCGGTGCGCTCGTCGGGGCGCTCCTCGCGTGCGTGGGGCTGAACGTGTACCTCGGCACCCTCATCATCCGCCACGAGGTGCCGCTGTACCTCGACATGATCGGCACGGCCGCGGCGTCGTTCGCGTTCGGACCGTGGTTCGGCGCCCTGGTCGCCCTCATCACGAATCTGCTGGGCTCGCTCGTCGCCACCCCCGAGACGATCGTCTTCGCGCTCGTGAACATCACGGGCGCGCTCGTGTGGGGGATCGGCATCCGTCGCTTCGCGCACACCTTCCCCCGGTTCATCCTGCTGACGGTGGCGGTCGCCCTCGCCTGCTCGATCATCGGCGCCCCGCTGAACGTGCTGATGTACGGCGGGCCGTCGCTGCACTCCGGGTTCCTCCTCGCGTCGCTCGCCCATGCGATCGGCGATCCGTGGGCGGGCACCTTCGGGGTGAACATCGGTGTCTCGATCATCGACAAGACGATCTCGGGAGCGGTCGGGCTGCTCATCGCCGGCCTGTTCGTGCGGTGGGGCCTGGGGACCGAGCGGATGCCTCCGGTCCTGCTGCGTCGCCGCGGCGAGCACGCGTCCGACCCCGGCATCCGCTGACCCTCGTTACCCACCGGCACCGCCCGTCAGCCGATTCCGTGGCGGTCGAAGGCGGCACGCAGGTCTTCCGCGCGCAAGGCGACGAGGTCGCCCGCGCCGGCCTCCTCGCCCACGCTCAACCGCAGGTCGCGAGCTTTCATCGCCGCCTCGATCACGATGCGCGCCTGCCGCGCGTTCCCCCACCCCTCGGTGGCGAACGCTCCGGCGCGCTCGGCCGCGGCGAACCGCTCCCGCAGCACCGCTCGGGCGTCGTCGTCGATCTGCTGGCCGGCGCGACGCCCCATGCTCTCGGCGATCTGCACCAGCTCGTCGACCGTGTACGGCAGGAACTCGATGCGGTCGGTGAACCGCGACGCCAGCCCCGAGTTCGACGCGACGAAGCGGTCCATGTCGGCGGGGTACCCGGCGGCGATCACGAGGAACGATCCGCGCTCGTTCTCCATGCGCGGCATCAGCGTCTCGATCGCCTCCTGGCCGAAGTCCTGCGGTCCACCGCCGACGAGCGTGTACGCCTCGTCGATGAACAGCACGCCGCCCATCGCCGCATCGATGCGCTCGTTCGTCTTCGGCGCGGTGCTGCCGATGTGCGCGCCGACCAGGTCGCCCCGGGCCACCTCGACGATCGCCCCGGTAGGGAGCAGACCGAGGGCGCGGTAGAGGCGTCCGAGCAGGCGCGCGACCGTGGTCTTGCCGGTGCCCGGCGGCCCGACGAACAGCAGGTGCTCGAGGGGGACGGGGCCGGCGGTGATGCCCGCCTCGCGGCGACGCAGGTCGAACCGCGCCTGGGCGAGCAGCTCGCGGATCTTCGTCTTCAGCGCCGGCTGTCCGATCTGCGAATCGAGCTCGGCCAGCACGTCGTCGACCGACTCGGCGGCGGCGACGACGGCGATGCGTTCGATATCGCAGGCGGCGCGCATGTCGTCGACCTCGATCGTGAACAGCGCGTCGATCGCCGTGAGCGCGTCGTCGGGACCGCCCTGATCGGACACCCGCAGGTCGCGCTGCTGCACGGCACGGTCGAGCACATTGCGCACTGACCGCCCGTTGCCCCACTCCTTCGACGCGAAGGCGCCGACGGCCTCGGCGGCGGTCAGGCGATCGAGCAGCAGCGCGCGGGCATCCGCCGTCAGCTGCTCCCCCCGCGCCTGGGCCATCCCCTCGGCGATGCGCACGAGCTCTGGAGCGGTGTACGCCGTGAACTCGATGCGGGTGACGAAGCGCGAGGCGAGCCCGACGTTCGTCGCGAGCAGCGCGTCCATGTCGTCGGGGTAGCCCGCGGCGATCGCGACGAACTTGCCGCGGTCGTTGTCGAGCCGCGGCAGCAGCGTCGCGATGGCCTCGCGTCCGAAGTCGTTGTCGCCGCCCTCGGCCAGGGTGTACGCCTCGTCGATGAACAGCACCCCGCCCATCGCGTCGTCGATCACGGCGGTGGTCTTCGACGCGGTCTGTCCGACGAAACCCGAGACCAGCGCCTGCCGGTCGACCTCGACGATCTCGCTGCGCGGCAGGATGCCCATCGCCCGATACAGGCGGGCGATCAGTCGCGCGACCGTGGTCTTGCCGGTTCCCGGCGGGCCGACGAACAGCATGTGGTCGAGCGGGAAGGCTCCTCCCCCTCCCCCGTGCGCCATTTTCCGCTGCTGCACCCGCGCCTGGGCGAGGATCGCTCGCACCTGTCGCTTGAGGGCCGGCTGCCCGACCTGCGCGTCGAGCTCGGCGAGCACGTCGTCGACCGACTCCTCCACGCCGGACACGCGCCCGATCGCGAGGTCGTCGCAGGCCGCATCGACGTCGCCCGCGCCGATCTCGACGAGCGAGGCGCGATCGCGCGCGCCCGACATGCTGATGCGCAGGTCGCGGTGGGTGATCGCCGCTTCCACGACGTTGCGCATCGCTCGGGCGTTGCCCCAGTCGGCCCGTTCCAGCCCGCCGCGCCGCTCCTCGTCGGCGAGCCGAGCGGTGAGTCGTGTGCGGGCGTCGTCGGTGAGTTCGTTGTCCATCCCGGCGGCCATGTGCACCGCGATGCGCAGCAGCTCGTCGGGTGCGTACGAGGTGAAGGTGACGGGCGGGCGGAAGCGCGACGCCAGCCCCGGGTTCGCCTTCATGAAGGCCGACATGCGGTCGCCGTAGCCCGCGATGATGCAGACGAACTCGGAGCGCTTGTCTTCGAGCTCCTTCATGAGCACGGCGATCGCCTGGGTGCCGAAGTCGTTGTCGCCTCCCTCGGCGAGCGTGTACGCCTCGTCGATGAAGAGCACTCCGCCCATCGCGTCAGCGATGACCTGGCTGGTCTTCTCGTCGGTGCCGCCGACGTTCGACGAGACGAGGTCGGGCCGCGACACCTCGTGCACGACCGGCGCCTCGAGAACGCCGAGCGCGTGGAAGAGCCGCGCGACCAGACGGGCGACCGTGGTCTTGCCGGTTCCCGGGGGACCCGCGAAGACCAGGTGACTGCCGACGCGGCTGGGCTTGAGACGCTGCGCCTCGCGCAGCTTGTTGATCTCAACCTGGTGCACGATGCCGCGCACCTCGCGTTTGAGCTGCGCCTGACCGACGATGGCGTCGAGCTCGGAGAGGATGACGTCGATCGGCTCGACCGGATCCGGCTCGTCGACGAATGCCGCGGCGGGAGGCGCCGCGGGGCGGATGCCGGAACCGCTCGGCAGCCGGAACCCCGGCCGCGTAGGCAGCAGGAACTCGACGGCGCCGAACGTCGGCGGCTCGCTGCGGCTCGCCCCGTAGAGGCGAACGGCAGCGTCGGGTGCACCGAACTCGAGCTGCACCCGGGGGAACTTCACGTCGGTGACCGTCGAGATCGCGGCGTCGAGCGCGCGCGTCTCGCACGTGACCTCGGCCACGGCCGAGGAGTGGACCTCGACCGTGACGGCCCGTCCGTCCGCTCCCACGACCTCGAGGGAGTCGTGGCGGATGCGGAGGGCGACGCGCCCCGTCGGCGGCATCTCGCGGAGCGCGGCACGCAGCTCGTCGCCGCGAAGACTCAACGCCCCCGTCGCCGCCCCCACGATCGCGAGAGCGTTGTAGGCGTCGATCGCCGACCGCTCGTCCCAGAGCGGCAGCACCAGCACGCGCGGGCCGTTCGGGCGGCGCACCAGGAGTTCGCCGTCGGCCCGCGCCACCTCGACGGTCTCGGAGCGGTCGAACTCCTCGCGGAGGGCGGCTGCACACCCCTCGGGTACGACCGCCGCCCCGGACGTTCCGGGCGCGATCTGCGCCGGCACCGTCATCACTGCGAGTCCGGCGTCGGTCGCGGCCCAGGCCACCAGGCCGTCGGGGGAGGCGTGCAGCATGGTGCCGCTCCGCGGTGACGACGCGTCGTCGGACCGGGCCGGTGAGAGCTTCTGCAGCGCGAGGATCAGGTCGCCTGCGCGCAGCGTTCCCCACGACTGCGCGCGCCGCCACCGGGCGTCGGCACCCCCGGCGCCTCCGACCCGACCGCCGTTCAGGGCGCCACCGGGGGCGTCATCCCCTCGGCGGGCACGAACAGGTCGGGGATCCAGCCGCCCGCGAGCGAGAAGCACAGAGCGGCGATGGCCATAGTGCCCCAGCCCGCGGTGAACAGCCACGGACGCTTCGCCCGGAAGCGACGCGGCGTGATGAGCGCGCGGAACAGGAAGAACCCGCCGATCAGCGCGAACACCGACCCGAGGATCTGCAGCAGCTCGATCATCGCAGGCCCTTCGTGCGGTTCGCGGGGTCGGCGGCCTTGTAGTTCAGCTGGTACTGCTTGCGGAACGCGAGACCCCAGAACGCCCAGCCGAGCAGGGCGCCGAAGAGCAGCCAGATGAAGCCGCCGCTGGCGATGTTCGCGAGTCCGACGAGGATGAGGATGACCGCGACGATCGCCAGGATGATCTTGCCGAGACCCAGCTGCACCTTCGTCTTGGTCTGGGCCGTGTGGTACTCGCGCATCCCGGCGACCGCCCGACGAACGTCGGCATCCTGCGGCGCCATGACCTCGATCTCGCGGATCGCCTCGTCGTAGTACGTCGCCTGCGCCTTGTTGAGGATGATGTGACTGCGGGGTCCCGCCGGGCTGAGGCGCGTCTCCGCCTCGGCGATGCGCGACAGGGCGAACGCCGCCCGCACCTCCTCGTCGCCGGGGTGCGCGGCGAGCAGACGGCGCGATTCGGCCAGCGCCTCGCGGGCCAGCCCACGCTGACGCAGCCCGGCGATCACATAGCGCATGAGTCGCTGCGCGCGCTCGTCGTCGGGGTAGGAGTCATGCAGACGCCACGCCTCGGCGACCGCCGTCTGGATGTCGCCCGCGGCCTCGATGTCCTGCACGGCCAGCACCACGAGCAGCACGGCGTCACTGTCGCCGGGGAACCGGCCGAGGATCGACCCCGCGAGGGCGAGCGCATCCTTCGGCCGCTTGCGGTCGCGCAGGTACTCCGCGGCCGCACGCAGCACCTTGAGCGCGAAGGTGTCGTCGGGGAACCGGTCGACGAGGGTCCACGCCTCGCGCACGGCCTCGTCGACGCGGCCCTGGTCGAGCATCGCCCAGGCGACGCGACCCTGATAGTACGGGTTCGCCGGGGGCGAGTGCCACGGCCTCGCGGAAGGCGCGTTCGGCCTCGGCGTACCGGCCCATGCCGTCGAGCACCCCGGCGCGCATCTCCAGCGGCACGGGGTCACCGGGCATCCGATGCACCAGCTCGGCCGACGCGAAGTCGGCGTCCTCGTGACGCTTTAGGTCGGTGGCCGCCCAGACGTAGACGAACCAGGCGAGCAGCCCCGCCGGGTCGGCGTCGGTCCCCTTCTTCGCCGCGAGGAAGGCGTTCCGCACGTCACCGGCGTCGTAATAGGCCTTGGCGCGCTCCCCCCAGCCGCTCGCGACGGGCTCGGGGGCCGTCGGCGCCGCGGCCGCGGGCGCGCTACGGGTCGACGTCAGCTCGCGGTCGTATGCGGCTCGGGAGGATTCGTCGAGCAGCGTGGTCTCGGCCGCCTCGATCTGCTCCATGCGCTGCTCGGCGGTGCGCGCGCGGTTCTTGTCGGGCGAGCCGGTCATCTGCCGCCACTTGCGGCGGGCGGCCTTCAGGCCGGCGCGGATCGTGTCGGCATCGGCGGCCGCATCGATGTCGAACAGCGTGTAGTAGTCGTCGACCACAGGAGCAGTCACACTCATGCGCTTCTTCTCTCAGTTCGGGTGGGTAACGGCCCTAGCGCGCGGACGGCGCGGGGGCGGGCGTGGCGGACGTCGCGGATGCGGTCGTATGCGGTGTCGGGATGGTGCGCGGGAGGGCCGCCGGCTTCAACGCCACGGCGGGGGCCGTGGGCGCGGCCGCCACGACGGGTGCCGGCTCGGCGAGGCGGTCGATGCGGTCGACCGCCTCCTCCACCTTCTCGGCGGTCAGGTTCGCGACGCGCTCGATCGAGAAGGCGCCCACGTAGAGGTCGTCGGGGAGGCGGTAGATCTCGACCGTCACCGTCTGGTCGACGTCGTAGCGGTAGACCACGGCGAAGTCGACCCCGGCCGGCCATTCTTCCTCGAGCTCGACGATGCCCTCGCCGATCACGGTCGTGAAGTCGGGGTCGGGGTCGTCGCCCTGGGTCACGGTGACGACGAGCCGCGTGCGCGGGCCGCGCGTCGAGAGCACGTTCACGCCCTGCGCGGGCACCTTGGTGTTCTTCTCGATGAGCACCCAGTTGCGCTCGTTCTCGTCCTCGTCGAGCGCGAGCGTGCCGAGAGCGTGCGAGGTGACGTCGGCGATGCGCACGTCGGCCAGCGCCGCCGGCGGCGGCCCACCCACCAGGGCCGCCTGGATCGCTGCCCCGAGCGCCACCGAGAGATCGGGATCGACGCCCTCGACCGGCGTGCGCCCGGCCAGCCGCTCGATGAGCGAACGGATCGCCGGCATCCGCGTCGACCCGCCCACGAGCACCACGTTCGAGATGTCCCCCCAGCCGATCCCGGCCTCGTCGAGCGTGTCCTCGACGAGCTCCTGCGTCCGCCGCACCAGCGATCGCGTCGCGGTCTCGAACTGCTCCCGCGTCACCGCGACGCGACGCTCGACGCCGCCGTGCACGACGGCGATCTCCGTCGACTCCTGCGTCGAGAGCGCACGCTTCGCCTGCTCGGCGGCCTCGCGCAGAGCGGCCACCGCATCGAGGTCGTCGTAGAAGTCGCTCGCGCCATGACGTTCCTCCAGCTCCGTCACGACGAGCGACATCAGCGCGTTGTCCCAGTCGAACCCGCCGAGGTTGCGGTCGCCCTCGGTGGCCAGCACGACGAACTCGTTCCCCTCGATGCCCAGGATGCTCACGTCGAAGGTGCCGCCGCCCAGGTCGTACACCAGCGTGATCTCATCGGTCTGCGCAGCGACGCCGTAGGAGAGTGCGGCGGCCGTCGGCTCGTTCAGCACCCGCAGCACGTTGAGCCCGGCGATCTCTCCCGCCTGCTTCGTGGCCGTGCGCCGCGAGTCGTCGAAGTACGCCGGCACCGTGATGACCACGTCTTCGATCGGCTCCCCCAGGGCCGCCTCGGCCTGCCGCACGAGTGCGCGCAGGATGATCGCCGAGATCTCCTCCGCCCGGTACTGCTCGTCCCCCGGGGAGTCGTACCGCCAGCTGGGGTCCCCCATGTGTCGTTTGACGTGCTGCACCACGTCGTCCGGACGCACCCCGGCCTGATGCTTCGCCTCGTGCCCCACGATCGGCGCATCCGCGCCGCCCGCGGTCTCGAAGAGCACGACGGAGGGCGTCGTCCCCCGGCCCTCGGCATCCCTCAGGATCACGGGCACCCCCGACTCGTCGACGATGGCCACCGCCGAGTACGTCGTCCCGAGATCAATGCCGACAGCTCGTCCCACCGTCGCCCCTTCCGTCCGCGGCACGGCCGCTGCTCCTGCGGCGCGGAGTCCCGGCTGAGACGACCGCACCGGGAATCACGCTAAGGAGCGCGCGGGGGCGCGGATGACGCGTCCGCGGTATTCCGGACGATCCCGGACACCGTCCGAACGTGTCCGGACGGTGGAGCGTGCGGCGGCGCGGGAAGGCGGCGGCCTAGAGCGCGATCCAGTAGCGGCGGAGCATCCCCATGCCGCGCGCCGACTGGTCGCTGACGTCCTGGAGCACGCCGCCCGCACCCTCGATCGTGCGGTACGACCCCTCGTTGTCGACGGCGCACGTAAGCAGCACCCGGTCGAGGCCGAGCTCGCGGGCACGCTCCAACCCCCGTCGCAGCGCCGCCGATGCGATGCCCTCCCGGCGCCGTGAGGGACGCACGGCGTAGCCGATGTGCCCGCCGGCCTCGGCGAGCCACTCGTTGAGCGCGTGGCGGAACGACAGGAACCCCACCACCTCGTCACCGTCGACGACCCAGTACAGGTCGTTGTGCACCCGATCCTCGGGCGGCGCGATGGAGGTGTCGGCCAGACGCCGGGCATCCGAGATCAACGCCGCGAGCGTGGCGCGGTCGGGCGTGACCGGCGCCGTGAGACCCGATCCGTCGACGTGCCCGTCACCGAACTCGCCGACGGCCGAGGCCCACGAGTCGAAGAGGTCGGCGGTCGGACGAACGAGACGAACGGTCATCGACCCACCCCATCAGGTCCCGCCCGCCGACACAACTTCGGAGCCGCCTCGGGGCCTGCACAACTTCGGGGAGCCGACGCGACACGCCGCATCGCGGGCATCCGTCCCGGCGTGTCGCCCGCGAACTCCGAAGTTGTGCCTCGGAAGACGGCGGGCGGATGCCCGCAGGGCGGATGCCGGCGCGGTTACAGCACCTTCGAGAGGAACTCCCGCAGACGCTCGTTCTTCGGGGCACCGAACAGCTCGGCGGGAACGGCCTCCTCGACCACTACGCCACCGTCCATGAACACGGTGCGGTCGGAGACCTCGCGGGCGAAGCCCATCTCGTGCGTGACGAGCACCATGGTCATGCCGCCCTCGGCGAGGTCGCGGATGACCTGCAGCACCTCCCCGACCATCTCGGGGTCGAGGGCGCTCGTGGCCTCGTCGAACAGCATGATCTCGGGGTCCATCGCGAGCGCACGCGCGATCGCGACGCGCTGCTTCTGCCCGCCGGACAGCGAGGCGGGCTTGGCATCCGCCTTCTCCGACAGCCCCACCCGGTCGAGCAGAGCCAGGGCGCGCTCGCGCGCCTTCGACTTCGACAGACGACCCAGCTCGATGGGGGCGAGGGTGATGTTCTCGAGCACGGTCATGTGCGGGAACAGGTTGAAGTGCTGGAAGACCATGCCGATGCGCTGGCGCACCTCGTCGAGCTTGACGCTCTTGTCGGTCAGGTCGACGCCGTCGATGACGACGTGTCCCGACGTGGGCTCCTCGAGCTTGTTGAGGCAGCGCAGCAGCGTCGACTTGCCCGACCCCGAGGGACCGATCACGGCGACGACCTCGCCGTCGTCGACGGTCAGGTCGATGCCCTGGAGCACCTCGTTGCTGCCGAACGACTTGTGCAGGTCCTGCACGGCGATCTTGCTCATGCGTTGAACGTCCTCTCCAGGCGGTTCGCGAGCAGCGTCAGAAGCGTGATCACGACGAAGTAGATGATGGCGACGATCGTCAGCACCTGGGCCGACAGATACGTCGAGGCGATGATCTGCCGCGACTGGAACGTCAGCTCGGCGAGGCCGATGACGCTGATCAGCGACGTGTCCTTCAGGGTGATGATGCCCTGGTTCACGAACGACGGGATCATGATTCGGAACGCCTGCGGCAGCACGACCTTCTGCATGGTCTTCCAGTGGCCGAGGCCGAGCGAGCGCGACGCCTCGTTCTGGCCCGGGTCGACCGCCTGAATACCGCCGCGGATGATCTCGGTCATGTACGCGCCGGTGTTGAGCGAGAGGGTGATCGCGCCCGCCACGAACGGGTTGAACGTGAGCCCGGGGAACAGCTGCGGGATGGCGAAGAAGACGAAGAAGGCCTGCACCAGGATCGGCGTGCCGCGGAAGACGAACACGTACGCGGTCGCGAGCCACCGGAACGGCAGGAACCGCGAGAGGCGTCCGAACCCGAACACGATGCCCAGGATGAACGCGGCCACGAGCGCGACCAGCGTCGACAGGATGGTGAGCCACAGGCCCTGCATGAGCTGGGGCCAGTACTTCACCGCGACCGAGACGATGTCGGTGGGCTGCTCGGATGCCTCGCCGCTGAGGTACGTGTCGACGATCTCGTCGTATTCGCCCGACTCCTGCAGGTTCGCCAGGCCCGCGTTGAACATCTCGAGCAGCTCGGGGTTGAGCCCCTTGTTGACCGCGAAGCCGTACTCGCCGCCGAGCTCGGGGTCGCCCACGAGTCGGAAGCCGGAGCCCTGCTGGATGCCGTAGGCGAGCACCGGGAAGTCCTCGAAGTACCCGACGGCCTGACCGGCCTTCACGGCGTCGACCATGTCGGTCGTGTCGGAGTACGGCGCGATGTCGAAGCCGAACTCCTCCTGGTTCTCCTCGGCGAAGGTCTGGCCCTGCGTGCCGGTCTTCACCGCGACCGTCTTGCCGTCGAGGTCGTCGAGCGACTCCACGTCGCTCGCTTCGAGCACGCCGAGCTGAATGCCCGAGGTGAAGTACGGGTCGCTGAAGTCGAACGCCTGCTTGCGCTCGTCGGTGATCGACATGCCCGCCATGACGGCATCCACCTGGTTGGCCTGTAGCGCCTGCACGGCGGCGTCGAACCCGAGCTGACGGATCTCGACCTCGAAGCCCTGGTCTTCGGCGATCGCGCGCAACAGGTCCATGTCGATGCCGACCAGCTCGCCGTCGGCGTTCGTGAACTCGAACGGCGCGAACGTCGTGTCGGTGCCGATCACGTAGGTCTCGCCGTCGCCCGCGGCGTTCGCAGGAGCGGCGGCTCCGAACAGCGAAGCGCCCGCCACGAGCGCCGTGAGCGCGATCGCGCTCGTCGTGCGGCCGAGGTGCCGAAGCCGCTCGCGCAGGGAAGAGGGGGTTCGCATCACGACGGGTGCTCCTCGAATCGGGACGGCGACCGGTCGATCGCCGCCGTCTACCTTAGTCGCCGCTCGAGGGCAGCCCCGCCCCGCTCCCGCGAGACGGCGGGAGCGGGCACGAGGTCAGGACGCCGGATGCTTGTCCGCGCCGCGCAGGAAGAACGACGCCACGAGCGCCACGAGGATCGCGCAGGCCGGCAGCAGGATCGCCTGCGACATTCCCGCCGAGAAGCCCTCGGCCACGGCATCCGGCAGCGTGCCCCCACCGGCGCCGATCGCGCCGGACGCGTCGTCCATACCGGGTAGGTTCGCCTCGAGGCGCGCCTGCATGAAGGTCGCGATCGCCGCCGACCCGACCACCGAACCGATGGTGCGGGTGGTGTTGTAGATGCCCGCTCCGGCACCGGCCTGACGCATCGGCAGGCGACGGGTGGCGGTCGTCGCGAGCGGACCCCACATGCCGGCGTTGCCGATGCCCATGAGGGCGGAGGGGAGCAGGAACATCCACACCGGGGTGTCCATGTTCACCAGCGACGAGTACCAGAACAGACCGCCGGAGACCGCAAGCAGACCCGGGATGAGGATGAGGCGCGGATCGGTGCGGTCGAGGATCTTGCCGGCGACCGGAGCGAGTACGCCCGAGAGCACAGCGGTCGGGATCATCAGCAGGGCCGACTGCGTCGGGGTCAGGCCACGGGCGGTCTGCAGGAAGAACATGAGCGGCAGCGACATGCTCGTCACCGTGAAGCCGACGGCGGCGATCGCGATGTTCGCGCCCGAGAAGTTGCGGTCGCGGAAGAGCTCCAGCGGCACGAGCGCCTCGCTCTTCGTCTTCCACTGCTGCAGCACGAAGATCGCCAGCACCACGATGCCCGCGATGATCATGCCCCACACCGAGATCGGGCCCCAGATGACGCCCCAGTCGTACTTCTCGCCCTCCTGCAGCCCGAAGACCACGAGGAAGATCGCGACGGCGCTCAGCACCACGCCGAGGATGTCGAAGCGGTGGGGGTGCGTCTTCAGACGCGGCACGAGGATCCACGCGGCGACGAATGCGATCACGCCGACGGGCAGGTTCACGAAGAAGATCCACTCCCAGCCGAGCCCGTCGACGAGCACGCCGCCGAGCAGCGGGCCGACGAGCGTCGCCACACCCGCCGTCGCGCCCCACAGCCCCATGGCCGCCCCTCGGCGCTCGGGCGGGAAGGTGCGGGTGATGACCGCCATGGTCTGCGGCGTCATGAACGCCGCCCCGAGTCCCTGCACGGCGCGGGCCGCGATGAGTCCCTCGAGCGAGGTCGACAAACCGCACCAGAGCGAGGCCGCGGTGAAGATCGCGAGGCCGATGAGATAGATGTTCTTCGGGCCGAAGCGGTCACCGAGGCGCCCGGTGATGAGCAGCGGCACGGCGTAGGTGAGCAGGTAGGCGCTGGTCACCCACACGACGTTGTCGAGGTTGTTGGTGTTCGGGTCGAGGGCGGCCTTGATCGCGGGGTTCGCGACCGAGACGATCGTCGTGTCGACGAGGATCATGAAGAAGCCGATGACGAGCGCCCAGAGGGCGGGCCAGGGGCTCTTCGGTTCGTTCCCGGCCGCGAACGGCCCGGTCTCGGGATTCGCGGTCTGACGGGTTTCGGTCATTGCTGGGCAGCCTTTCGCTGAGCGAGATAGCGGTCGGAGTCGTCGAAGGCGTCGGGACCCCAGGGGAGGTCGTCGCCGTCGAGGCGGAGGAGGAACGCGTCGAGCCATCGCAGCTCGGCGTCGAGGAGCGCCTCTTCGCGCTCGATCTCGACGAGCACCTGCGGCGGCACGCCCTTCGCGTGCGCCTCGTGCAGCCCGTCGCGGAGGACGGTGTGCGCGGCGGCGAGCGCATCGCGGCGTTCCCGCAGCAGGGCCGCGGTGTCGTCGCGTTCGAGGTTGTGCGCCTCAGCGAGCGCGATGCGGAAGTCGGTCTCGCGGTCGATCCGCGGCAGTTCGCGCCGCACCCAGGCGACGACCGTGTCGCGACCGGCATCCGTCAACGTGTAGGTGGTGCGCTCGGGGCGGTTGCCCTCGCGGTCGATGCCCACCTCGTCGATGAGGCCAGCCCGCTGCAGGCGGGCGACCGTGTGATACAGCGTGCCGTTGGTGATCGTGACCAGCCGATCGTCCTGCCGCACGCGCAGCAGTCGCACCATCTCGTAGGGGTGCATGTCGGACTCGCGCAGCAGCGCGAGCACCATCACCCCCATGGGGGTGAGCGTGTCGATCGGTTCTTTCGCCACCTGCTCCACCTCGATTAGTCCACGTGGACTATACGCCTGCGGGTCCGTGGTCTGCAAGACAGCCGGACTCCGGCGCGTCGGCGCGGCGGGTCGGCGCGGCGCGTCGGCGCGGCGCAACCTGCAGGCACGAAGACGGGATGCAGGCAGCATCCGGCGGCTTCCGCCTGCATCCCGCCGCGGAACCTGCAGTTCGCGCCGCAGCGCGGGGTCAGCTCTTCAGCTTGCGCAGCGCAGAGCCCTTGTGGGCGGCCTTGTCGCCACTCTTCTCCGACTTCACGATGTAGGCCGGCTCGTCATCGGATGCCGTGAACTTCTGCCCCGCGAACTCGAAGTCCTTCACCCGCTTCTCCTCGACCGTGCCCTGCGTGCGCCCCTGCGAGGTGCTCCAGCTCACCCGGTCGCCCTTCGACAGTTCCTTCGCCATGATTCCTCCGCTCGTTGCTCCGAGGGTCGCCCACCCTCCACCCCGCGCACCAGGGGTTGACACCGCCGCGGGCGCGCGACCGGGATAATGGGGCGGGTGAGCACTCCTGCAGAAGGCACGGCACAGAGCATCCCCGGTTGGCGTCACCTCTATTCGGGCAAGGTCCGCGACCTGTACGCCTCGGAGGACCCCGCCGACACCCGCATCCTCGTCGTCGCGAGCGACCGGGTGAGCGCTTTCGACGTCGTGCTCGAGCCCGGCATCCCGCAGAAGGGTGCACTGCTGACCCGCCTCAGTCGCTGGTGGTTCGCGGAGCTCGACGCCCCGAACCACCTCGCCGACGGCGAGATCCCGGATGCGGTGGCAGACCGCGCCATGCTCGCGCAGTCGCTCGAGATGCTGCCGATTGAGTGCGTCGTGCGCGGCTACATCACGGGCTCGGGATGGGTCGAGTACCAGCAGAGCGGCACCGTGTGCGGCATCGCCCTGCCCGCCGGTCTGCAGAACGGCGACCGCCTGCCCGAGCCGCTCTTCACCCCCGCCTACAAGGCACCGCTGGGCGAGCACGACGAGAACATCACCTTCGAGAAGACGGTCGAGCTGGTCGGCGCCGAGCGCGCGGTCGAGCTGCGCGACGCCTCGTTGGCGATCTACACGCGCGCGGCGGCGATCGCCGAGGAGAAGGGCCTGATCCTCGCCGACACGAAGTTCGAGTTCGGAACGGATGCCGAGGGCACGCTGCGCCTGGCCGACGAGGTGCTCACGAGCGACTCGTCGCGCTACTGGGATGCCGAGGCGTGGCGCACCGGCGCGACCCCCGCCGAGCGCATGGCGAGCTTCGACAAGCAAATCGTGCGCGACTGGCTCGCCGCGAACTGGGACAAGCAGGGCGAGCCGCCCGTGCTGCCCGACGATGTCGTCGACCGCACGGCCGACCGCTACCGCGAGCTCATCGAGCGCCTCGGCGCCTGACCGCGACGGTTCCCGCGCACCCAGGGAACACTCAGGAATCGGTAGTGTGGCTCCAGCACTCCCCCACCCCGATTCTTGAGGAGCCCGCATGCCCCTGTGGAACATCCACGGAAACGGCCGTACGGTCGCGCCCGGTGCCGTCGTCGGCCCGACCGAACGCCTGAACTGGCCGGCCACGATCGCGATCGGCGCCCAGCACGTCGTCGCGATGTTCGGCGCGACCTTCCTCGTGCCGACACTGACGGGCTTCCCCGTCTCAACCACGCTGCTCTTCAGCGGCATCGGCACGCTGCTCTTCCTGCTCATCACGAAGAACCGCCTGCCCAGCTACCTGGGCTCGTCGTTCGCGTTCATCGCCCCGATCACCGCGGCGACCGCCTCGGGCAACTTCGGTTCGGCGCTCGCGGGCGTGGTGGCCGTCGGCATCCTGCTCGCGATCGTCGGCCTCGTGGTGCAGTTCGCCGGCCTGCGCTGGGTCGACGCGCTCATGCCGCCGGTGGTCGCCGGTGCGATCGTCGCGCTCATCGGCTTCAACCTCGCCCCGACCGCCTGGAGCAACTTCGCGCTCGATCCGCTGACCGCCACGATCACCCTCGTGGCGATCATCTTGTTCGCGGTGCTGTTCAAGGGCTTCCTGGGGCGCATCTCGATCTTCCTCGGCGTGGCCGTCGGCTTCGTCTGGGCCGCGTTCAACGGCTCGTTCGAGGTGCCGAACGCCCTGCGCGGCGGCAAGACCCCCGCCGAACTCATCGGCGAGGCGCCGTGGGTGGGCCTGCCCGACTTCCACTTCCCCGACTTCGTCGACCCGGGCACGTGGTCGACGATCGCCATGTTCCTGCCGGTGGTTCTCGTGCTGGTCGCCGAGAACATCGGGCACGTGCGCGGTGTCGCGACCATGACCGAGGATCCGGCGATCAACAAGCAGACCGGTCGTGCGCTCATCGCCGACGGTGTGGCGACGACGATCGCCGGCGGTTTCGGTGGCTCGGGCACGACGACGTACGGCGAGAACATCGGCGTGATGGCGGCGACGCGCGTCTACTCGACGGCGGTCTACTGGGTCGCGGGGCTCTTCGCGATCCTGCTGGCGTTCTCGCCGAAGGTCGGCGAGGTGTTCAACTCGATCCCCGCGGGCGTGCTCGGCGGCGCGACCACCGCGCTGTACGGACTCATCGGCATCATCGGCATCAAGATCTGGGTCGACAGCCGGGTCGACTTCTCGCGCCCGGTGAACCAGTACACGGCGGCGGTGTCGCTCGTGATCGGCATCGCCGGGTTCTCGATGAACCTGGGCGACTTCGCGTTCGGCGGCATCGTGCTCGGCACCGTCGCGGCGCTGCTGATCTACCACGTGGGCAACCTCATCGCCCGCGCGCGCAAGACGGGCGCCGACGACCCGAAGCCGCTCGAGCCGGTGGGCCCGCTGGGCGGCGACCCGGCCTGACCGCAGGCATGAGAGACGAGAAAGGCCCCGGATGCTCCGCTCGAGCATCCGGGGCCTTCTGCGTCGCTCGGCGGCGTCACCCGACGGCGTCGCCCCGTGGCATCACCCGACGGCGTCACCCAACCGCATCACCCGGCGGTGTCGTCGCGGACGGCGCCGCGGGCGCGGGGCCGCGGCTCGCCGGTATGCCGTGGAACCGAGAGGGGCAGCGGCTCGGTCGGCGCCGGCAACCGGTACAGGTCATGCACCCACATGCGGGAGTCCTCGAGCGGGTAGGTGTCGCCGTACACCGAGTACTTCACGAAGATGCCCTCGAGCACACTGCGCAGCATCACCTCTTCGAGCGCCGGATCGGCGGCACCGCGGGCGCGGAAGAGCTCGCGCACCGCGTCTTCGGCCACCGTGACCGCGTCGTCGTGCCGCTCCTCGGACTCGGCGAAGAGCCGCCGTGTGGCCGGCTGCTGCTGCATCGCGATCACCACGCGCTGCAGAGGCACCGCGTAGGCCGTGGCCATGAAGACCGCGTCGATGATCGACGCCAGCACCTCATCGGGGGTGCCCTCGACGCTGGGGAGGCCGAGCAGCGTCTCGAACCAGCGGTCGATCACCGCGGAGATGAGCTGGTCCTTGCCGCCGAAGTGGTAGCTGACCAGCCCCTGCGCGACGCCCGCCCGCTTGGTGATCTCGGCGATGCTGGCGCCCGAGACGCCGCGCTCCTCGAACACCTCGATCGCGGCCTGCACGATCACCTCTTTGGCGCGCTGTCGAGCCAGGCGATTCTGATCCTCTGATCGGGCCATGTGCTGTTCACTTCCCATTCCCCGATGCGTGTGTCGGAACACACCCCCCGGGGTATAGAGTAAACACTGAACGTACATTCAAGCTACGAGTTTCCCCGGAGGGTACGTCGCAGCGACACGTTCGGGCGTCTCCGCCCACGGGTGCGTCCCTGTCCACGAGGGGGCGACAGGGCCGCACCCGTTCCGGAGAATCAGGTCAGGCGGATGCCCGCACGACGAGCTCCGTCGGCAGGATCGTCGTGCGGGGCGGTTCCTCCCCCGCCAGCCGCGAGAGCAGCACCTGCGCCATCGCCTCGCCCTGCGCGTACATGGGTTGGCGAATCGTCGTGAGGGGCGGATCGCAGCTCAGCGCCACCGACGAGTCGTCGTATCCCACGACGGCGATGTCGTCGGGCACGCGCACCCCGGCCGCGCGCAGTGCGGTGAGCGCCCCGCGCGCCATCAGGTCGCTCGCGACGAACAGCGCGTCGGGTCGCCCGGCCGCGAGGATCCGCCGCGCGGCCTCCGCTCCGCTGGCCTCGCTGTAATCACCCGACTCCTCGACGAACGGTGCGAGCCCGGCATCCGCCAGCGCATCGCGGTAGCCCTGCACGCGGTCGATCGCCGACTCCATCGTGAGCGGCCCGGTGATGGTGGCGATGCGAGTGCGGCCGATGTCGAGCAGGCGCTGGGTGGCCACCCGCGCCCCCGCGACGTTGTCGACGTCGACCACGTAGTCGCTGGGGCGCGAGGTCACCGGGCGACCGCCGTAGACCACCGGCACGGCGTCGGCGACGCGCTCGACGAACGCGTCGCTCGTGTGATGCGACACCAGCAGCGCCCCATCGACGCCGCCGTTGCGCACGAAGCCGGTCATCTTGTCACCCGGGTCGTCGCTCGCGATGAGCAGATTCAGCAGATAGTCGGAACTGTGGAGGGCCCCCGTGATGCCCGCGACGATCGCCGCGAAGAACGGGTCG
This sequence comes from uncultured Microbacterium sp., assembly GCF_963528945.1. Classification (GTDB taxonomy): domain Bacteria; phylum Actinomycetota; class Actinomycetes; order Actinomycetales; family Microbacteriaceae; genus Microbacterium. Next base: position 397,644 of record NZ_CAURWX010000002.1, on the reverse strand, counting down.
CCGAAGAAGCGCGACGTGTCTTCGGGCACGATCAGGGCGATCGCGCGGGTCTGCCGAGACGCCAGCGAGCGGGCCGCCCGGTTGGGCACGTAGCTGAGCTGCTCGATGGCCATGCGCACCGCGGCGAGCGCCTCCGGACTCACCGCCGTCGACCCGTTCACCACGCGCGACACGGTCGACCGCGACACTCCTGCGGCAGACGCGACCTCTTCGATCGTGGCTCGCGACGACACGGCTCTCCTTCCGGGCGGACGGCGGATCGGATGCCCGACCCGCCGTCGCCGCCCGTGCTCGAAGGACGAGCCCGCGGGCTCAGAGGGAACGAGCGGCGATGATGCGAGCGTACTCCCGTGCCGAGTCCTTCAGACTCCGCTCCTGGGTGTCGTAGTCGACGCGCACGATGCCGAAGCGCTTGTCGTAGCCCCACGCCCATTCGTAGTTGTCGAACAGCGACCAGTAGAAGTAGCCGCGCACGTCGACCCCCGCCTCGGCGGCGTCGAGCACCGCACCCAGGTGCAGGCGGAGGAACTCGGTGCGATCGGCGTCGTGCACGCGCGTCTCCCCGTCTTCGACCACGGCCTCGTCGTCGTACGCCGCGCCGTTCTCGGTCATGTAGAGCACGGTGCCGGCCGGCTGCGCGTACTCGGCCCACACCCGCTGCAGCAGGCGCGTGAGACCCTCGGGCTGCACCTCCCAGTTCTGCGCGGTGCGGGGCAGGCCGCGCTCCACGTTGAAGATGTTCTCGTGCGACGGGTAGGGGCTGCGGGTCTTGCGTTCCGTGTCCGGCACGAAGTCGACCGCCGCCTCGGCCGGAGCCGTTCCCGACAGCAGGTCGCCGTGGTAGTAGTTCACGCCCTGCGTGTCGATCGGCTGCGCGATGGTCGCGAGGTCGCCGTCGTGGATCGCCGCCTCGAAGGCGGCGACGGCCTCGGCATCCACCGCGCGGATGTCCTCGACGATGTCGGCGGGGTACTCGCCGCGGTAAATGGGGTCGAGGAACCAGCGGTTGAACTGGCCGTCGACGCGACGCGCGGCGTCGACGTCGGCCGGGTCGTCGGGATTCGCCGGGTCGGCCACGGTGTGGTTGAGCGTGATGCCGAGATTCAGCGACGCATCGCGGCCGCGCAGCTCGCGCACCGTCTCGCCGTGGGCGAGCAGCAGGTGGTGCGAGGCGAGCAGCCCCTCGGCGATGCTCGTGTGACCGGGCGCGTGCTCCCCGCTCGTGTACGAGAGGAACGACGAGCACCACGGCTCGTTGAGCGTCGTCCACACGTTCACCCGGTCGCCGAGCGCGTCGTGCATGGTGCCGGCGTACTCGAGGAACCGGTCGACGACCTCGCGGTTCGTCCATCCGCCCTTGTCCTGCAGCGCCTGCGGCATGTCCCAGTGGTACAGGGTGAGCCACGGCAGGATGTCGGCGGCGAGCAGTTCGTCGACGAGGCGGCTGTAAAAGTCGACGCCCGCGGGGTTCACGGCGCCGCCGTCCGGCCGCACGCGCGACCACGACGTCGAGAAGCGGTACGTCTGCAGCCCGAGGTCCTTCATGAGCGCGACATCGTCGCGGTAGCGGTGGTAGTGGTCGCACGCCACATCGCCGTTGTCGCCGTTGATCACCGCTCCGGGCACCCGCGAGAAGGCATCCCAGATCGACGCCGTGCGCCCGTCGTCGAACGCCGCCCCCTCGATCTGATAGGCCGCCGTGGCGGCTCCGAACAGGAAATTCCGGGGGAAAGCACGGGTCATAGAGGTCATCCTTTCACCGCGCCCGCCATGATGCCACTGACCAGCTGCCTGCCCGCGGCCACGAAGAGCACGAGCAGGGGGAGGGTCGCGAGCACCGCACCGGCGAGCACGATCGAGTAGTCGATGTAGTAACCGGACTGCAGCTGGCTGAGTGCGGTCTGGAGGGTCGGGTTCTGCGGGGAGAGCACGATGAGGGGCCACAGGTAGTCGGTCCACGCGGTCATGAACGTGAACAGGCCGAGGATGGCCATCGCCGGGCGGGCGGCGGGGAGCCCGACGGTCAGGAAGGTGCGGAACTGGTTCGCGCCGTCCATGCGCGCCGCCTCGATGAGCTCGTCGGGGATGACGTCGACGAGGTACTGGCGCATGAAGAACACCCCGAACGCGGTCACGAGCGTCGGCACGATCACGGCACCGATCGACCCGGTCCAGCCCAGCTCGCGCATGAGCATGAACAACGGGATGATGCCGAGCTGCGTGGGGATCGCCATCGTGGCGATCACGAACACCATGAGGCCGTCGCGCCCGCGGAACCTCAGCTTCGCGAACGCGTACCCCGCGAGCGTCGAGAACGTCACCACCGACAGCGTGATGATGCCCGAGATGAGGAACGAGTTGCCCAGGGCCAGCCAGAAGGGGATGGCGTCGAGCACCTTCGCCGCGTTGGCGAGGAAGTTGCCGCCGGGGATCAGCGGTACCGTCTCGCCGCGGGTCGCGTTCGTGCCGCTCGCGACGACGAACGACCACCACAGCGGGTAGGCGCTGCCGAGCACGAACGCGGTCAGCAGGCCGTAGGTGACGAATCCGGGCCGGCTGCCGATGCCGGCGGCGCCTCCGGATGCCGCGCGGCGGCGACGGATCTTCTCGGGGACGCTGAGCGCCATGGTCGCGGTCATCGGGCGTCCTCCTCGACGCGGGTGCGTGCGGCGCGGCGGCGCGCGCGACGGCTGGTGGCGGCATCCCCGGTGGCGATGCGCCGCGAGATGAGGAAGTTGATCACGCCGATGCCGACGATCAGCAGGAACAGCAGAATCGCGACGGCGGATGCTTCGCCCAGGTCTCGACGGAAGAAGGCGAGCTCCCACAGGAACAGCACCGTCGTCTGGAACTGCCGATCGCTGCCGCCGATGCCGCCGGCCGTCGACACGTCGAACAGCCGAGGCTCGGCGAAGATCTGCAGCCCGCCGATCGTCGCCGTGATGACGACGAAGATGAGCGTGGGGCGGATCGTCGGGATGGTGATCGAGAAGAAGCGGCGCACGGCGCCCGCCCCGTCGAGAGCCGCCGACTCGTAGAGGTCGCGCGGCACGGACTGCATCGCCGCGAGCAGGATGAGCGCGTTGTACCCGGTCCAGCGGAAGTTCACCATGATCGCGATCGCGAGGTGCGACAGCAGCGGATCGTGCTTCCACTGCTGATCGGCGATGCCGACGAGGTTGAGGAGATTGTTGGCCAGCCCGTCGGCCTCGTTGAAGATGCTCGAGAAGATGATCGCGACCGCCACCGGTGTCACCACGAACGGGATGAGCACACTCATGCGCCAGAACGTCGGAGCCCGCAGGCCGCGGTCGAGCAGAGCGGCGATCACGAGAGCGATGCAGAGCTGCGGGATCGCGGAGAGCAGGAAGATGCTCAGCGTGTTGCGGATCGAGTTCCAGAACATGCCGTCGCCGAGGATCTCGACGAAGTTGCCGAGACCGACGAAGCCGCCCTCGCCCTTCAGCAGGTCCCATTCGTGCACGGCGACGTAGACCGTGTACAGCAGCGGGAACAGGCCGACGAGGCCGAACAGCAGGAAGAACGGCGAGATGTAGAGGTACGGCGAGGCCCGCTGGTCGAACCGCGAGACCCGGTGGCGCCAGGAGCGCCGGGGGCGGGCATCCGGGGTCGTCTCGGATGCCGTCGCCGACTGCGCCTGCGCAGGCGGTGCAGTGAGAGTCATGGTGCTGTCCTCATCCAGGATCCGGTGCTCCCGTCGCAGTTTCTGTCGGCTCGCGCGGGCGCGACCGACAGAAACTGCGACGGGAAGGGGGCCGGGGTCAGCCGACCAGCTCGTCGAGGAGGGACAGGGCCTGCTTCCAGGCGCCCTGCGTGTCGGTGTCGCCGCGGTCGAGCGCGGTGAGCGCCGGGCCGAAGACGTTCTCCTGGATGACCGAGTCGTCCGCACCCTTGAACTGCGCGACCACTCCCTTCGCCCGCTCGGCGAGGATGGCGCCGGTCGGGGCGTCGTTGAAGAAGGCGTTCGGCGTGGCATCCGAGGCCAGCGACTCCTGGGCCTCGACCGTCGAGGGGAAGTTGCCGGCCGCGGCCGACTGCTTCACCTGCTGCTCGGGCTGCGTCAGCCAGTCGGCGAGCTCGGCCGCTGCCTCCTTGTGCTGCGAGCTCTCGGGGATCGAGAGGAACGCGCCACCCCAGTTGACCGCGCCGCCCGGGAAGACGTCCGCGAAGTCCCAGCCCGTCGACGCGTCGCCGCCGCCGGCCTCGACCTGACCCTGCACGACGCCGAGCATCCACCCCGGGCACACGAACGTGGCGAAGGTGCCGTCGACGAACGACTTGCCGCCGTTCCAGTCCCACGCGGTCTGCGCGGCCGACTGGCCACCCTCGGTCGCGGCACCGAGCATCTCGAAGCGCTCCTGCAGCTCGGCGTTGCCCTCGACGTTCAGTTCGCCGTCGGAGGTGTAGTAGCCCTCGTCGAGCTGGTTGACCATGGCGTTCCAGACGAAGCCCGAGTGGTCGTACCAGGCCTTGCCCGTCTTGGCTGTGTAGTCGGCACCGACCTGGAAGTAGTTCTCCCAGTCGCCCTCGAGCAGCGCCGCGACCGACTCGCGGTCGCTCGGCAGACCCGCCGCCTCGAACGCGGCGCCGTTGTAGCAGATGCCCGAGGGGCCGATGTCGGTGCCGTAGCCGATGACCCGGCCCTCGGCATCCGTCGCCTGGCCGTACTTCCAGTCGACCCAGTCGCCCTTGCGGTCCTCGATGCCGTAGTCGCGCAGGTCGACGAAGGTGTCGGAGACGTCCATGACGGCACCGAGCCACCCCTCCTCGATCGCGACGATGTCGCTGAGCCCCGAACCGGCGGCGATCTTGGTGAAGGCGTCGGTGCGGGCGTTGCCGCCCGTGTCGATGTTGGTCGCCTCGATGGTGATGTTCGGGTGCGCTTCCTCGTACTCGTCGTACAGATCGTCGTAGCCGAACGTGCCGAACGTGGTGACGGTCAGCGTGATCTTCTCGTCGGCTCCGGCCTGGCCGTCGGTCGTGCCTCCGGCGCAGCCGGCGAGGGCGAGGGCCGAGGCGGATGCCACGGCGGCGGTGATGAGTACCCGGTGGCGGGCGCGTGGGTTCACGGTTCACTCCTTTGTGAGGTGGTGCGAGGTGGGTGGTGCGAGGTGGTGGTGCGAGGTGATGGTGCGGGAGGTGCGGCGCTGATGGTGCGGCGCTGATCAACGACGTCGGGACGGCTCACGATGGGAGCGCTCCCACGACGTTCCGGCCACTGTATGGGAGCGCTCCCAAAGGTGTCAAGAGCAGGTCTCCGCCCGGCGCATCCGTCGCCCGCCGACATCAACTCAGGACGCGCGGCCCCGGATCGGCCGTCCCATCGCCCCGCGGTGACCCGACGGCTGCCTGCGTCCTGAGTTCGGGTCGACACCGCGCCGAGGGGTACCCTTGCTCGGTGCCCGAAGCCGAACTCTCCCCCGCCCTCCGCCGCGCCGAAGCCCTGATCCGCAGCGTTCCGGACTACCCCGAGCCCGGCATCGTCTTCCGCGACATCACACCCCTGCTCGCCGACGCCGAGGCATTGCGCGTCACCACCGAGGCGATCATCGAACCGTTCGCGGGGCAGTTCGACGTGATCGCGGGCATCGAGGCGCGTGGCTTCATCCTCGCCAGCGCCGCGGCGATCGCCGCCGGTACGGGCCTCATCCCGATCCGCAAGGCCGGCAAGCTCCCCCGGCCCGCGGCATCCGTCGACTACGCGCTCGAGTACGGCACTGCGACGATCGAGATGCACGACGACCTGCCCGCCGGATCGCGCGTGCTGCTGATCGACGACGTGCTCGCGACCGGGGGAACCCTGGCCGCGGGGCGGCAGCTGGTCGAGCGCCTCGGCAGCCACGTCACCGGCATCTCGGTGCTGTTCGAGATCGACGGCCTCGGCGGCCGCGACCTGATCGGCGACCTGCACACCGTCTTCCACGCCTGAACCGGCCGCCGGCACCGCCGCCCGCGGCGGGACGACCCGCCCGGGACGGTAGACTGATCGCGCCAGCCCTCCCGCGACTTCTGGAGCCGTTCATGCCCACCATCGTCGTCGACGTCATGCCCAAGTCCGAACTGCTCGACCCTCAGGGGAAGGCCGTCACCGGCGCATTCGCCCGGCTCGGCGTCGAGGGCTTTACCGATGTGCGCATCGGCAAGCGCTTCGAGCTCACGGTCGAGGGCGAGGTCACCGACGAGCTGCTCGCCGAGACCCGCCGCATCGCCGACGAGGTGCTCTCGAACCAGGTGATCGAAGACGTCGTGGGCATCGAGGTCGTCGAGTGACCGTCCGCATCGGCGTCGTCACCTTCCCGGGTTCGCTCGACGATCGCGACGCGCAGCGCGCCGTGCGCATCGCCGGCGCCGAGCCCGTCGCCCTGTGGCACGGCTCGCACGACCTCGAGGGTGTCGACGCCCTCGTGCTGCCCGGCGGCTTCAGCTACGGCGACTACCTGCGCGCGGGTGCCATCGCGGCGCTCTCGCCGATTATGGCCGAGGTCAAGGATGCCGCTGCGAAGGGCATGCCCGTGCTCGGCATCTGCAACGGCTTCCAGATGCTCGTCGAGTCGCACCTGCTGCCCGGCGGCCTGATCCGCAACAGCCACCAGCACTTCATCCGGCGCGACCAGCGCCTGATCGTCGAGAACTCCGACACGGCCTGGACGAACGAGTTCCGCCGCGGGCAGGAGATCGTTATCCCGCTGAAGAACGCCGACGGCGGGTACATCGCCGACGAGCAGACCCTGGACCGCATCGAGGGCGAAGGGCTCGTGGCTTTCCGCTACGCGGGCGTGAACCCGAACGGCTCGCTGCGCGACATCGCCGGCATCACGAACGAGGCCGGCAACGTCGTGGGGCTCATGCCGCACCCCGAGCACGCCACCGAGGCCGGCTTCGGCCCGAACACCTCCGCAGCGATGCGCTCGGGCATCGACGGCGTCGGCTTCTTCGCGAGCGCGGTCGCCGCGGTCGCCCGCGTCGCCGCCTGATCCCGCGGAGCCCCGCACCTTCTCGCAGATCTGCAGATTCCCACAGCGATACCGCCCGGGTCGTGCGTGATCGTGCAGATCTGCGAGATCATGAGCGGCCGCTGCGGCAGCCGGATCAGCGGATGCCGAGCTCCTCGGCGATCACCAGAGCCGTGCCGCCGAGCAGCACGATGTCGTCACCGCGCACGGCGACCCGGATCTCGAGGTCGTCGGTGACGATCGCGAGGGAGTGCAGTTCGACGGCAGCCCGCATCTCGTCGAGGAACACGCCGCCCACGATGTCGAGCGGCCCCGACACCACGACCTGTTCGAGGCCCAGCGCGGCGACCACCGGGCTCATCACCCCACCGAGCGCGCGCCCGGCCCGCGAGAGCACGTCCGACGTCGAGGCCGGGTCATCGGCCAGACGCTGCCGCAGGTAGGGCACGGCCGCGACGACCTCGAGACATCCGCGCCGTCCGCAGCGGCACACCTCGCCTCCGGGGTCGACGAGCACATGGCCGATCTCCCCGGCCGTGTACCGGGGGCCGGTGACCAGCATCCCGCCGACGATCACCCCACTGCCGATGCCCTGCCCGATGCGCACGAGCGCGAGATCTTCGGCGCTGGGCTGCCCGTACGTGCGGGCGGCGAGTGCGGCGGCGTTGGCGTCGTTGGCGATATGCACGGGCACCGGGACCACCGCCGACACGGCCGCGGTGACATCGAGGTCGTGCCAATGGAAGGCGACGGCCTCGCGCACCACGCCATCGGCTCCGACGACGCCGGGCGAGCCGATCCCCACCCCGAGCACGCGCACGGTCGAACGCTTCACGAGCGCCGCCGCGAGATCGCACACCTTCTCGAGCAGAGCGGTGCCCCGCGCTCCACGGGTGGGCACCGTCCTCGTGTGCACGACCTCGCCGTCGAGGTTCATGATGGCGCCGGTCAGCTCGGCGTAGGCCGAGAGGTCGAGGCTGACGACGTGGTAGGCGTCCGGGTTGAGCGCGATGAGCGTGCTTGGCTTGCCCACCCTGCCCTCGGGACTCGGCCCCGTCTCGCGCACGAGTCCCTCGGCGCCCAGGTCGTCGACGATGCGCGACACGCTCACACGGGTGAGTCCGGTGGCGCGCGCGAGGTCTGCGCGGCTCATCGCCTCGCAGCGGAACAGCGTGCGGAGGATCAGCGACCGGTTGACCTGCCGTGCGTGCTCGGGCAGCGCCTTCTCGCTCACGAGATGCCCAACTCTGCCGAGAGCACGGCAACGAGGGGGCCCTGCAGGGCGAGCAGTCCGCCGTCCGATCCGATGTCGACGCTGATGGTGCTGGTCGTAGTGGGCAGGGTGCGCTCGGTGAGGTGCGCGCGGGTGCCCGCCGCGAACCCCTCGTCGAGGATGTCCTCCGGCCCGACGAGCACGACGTGCGTCGCGCCGAGCACCGAGATGATCGGCGCCAGGGCGGCGCCGAGCGCCTCCGCGGCGTCCGCGATGACGACGTCGCGATCCTCCCCCGCGTCGAGACGACGGCGCATCTGCGGCACCGCGACGATGGAGTCGAGGCATCCGGACCGGCCGCACAGGCAGGTCGTCTCACGGCGCGGATCAACGACGACATGGCCGATCTCCCCGGCCGCGAAATCGACTCCGTCGACCAGCGTCTCGCCGACGATGAGCCCGGCGCCCGCACCGCGCTGGATCGTGACGACCAGGATGCTCCGCCCGTCGTTGTCGCGGAAGGTGTGCACCGCGAGCGCCATGCCGTTCGCGTCGTTGACGACGTGCACGGGAACGCCGAAGCGGTCGGCCAGCGCCCCGCGCAGGTCGGTGTCGAACCACCCGAGGTGCGGCGCGAAGCGCACCACGCCCGCACGGTCGACCATGCCCGGGCTGCCGACGCCGATCCCGAGAACGGGGGCGTGCGCTCCGGCGAGGAGCTCGCCGGCCAGTTCCACGACCCGTGCGACCGCGGCATCGCCCCGTTCGGTGTCCATGGCGACGTCGCGCTGGTGCGACACCTGGCCGCGCAGGTTCATCACCGCGCCGCGGAACGACAGGGCGTCGCTGAGGTCGAGGCTGATCACCGATCGGGAGTCGTCGTCGATCGCGACGAGAGTCGCGGGCTTCCCGACGCGCACGTCGGCAGACTGCCCGGCCTCGATCAGGATGCCCTGCTCGATGAGGTCGCCCACGATCGTCGAGACCGTGACCTTGTTGAGCCCGGACCCCCGTGCGATGTCGGCGCGGCTGCGCGGCCCTTCGTGGAAGAGCGTCTGCAGCAGCATCGCCCTGTTGCGCACGCGATTGTGCTCGGGGAGCGCCTTGGTCGTGATGCGGAGATCGGCCACAGCCCATTGTCCCCCGGCGGGCTCCGGCGTCGAGCCCGGTTCCTCACCGGGGGGTGCCTGGGTCATCGGGCGCGCTCAGCCCTTGACGGCGCCGGCCGACATGCCGGTGACGAGGTTGCGCTGGATGATCATGAAGAACACCACCACCGGCAGCGAGAACAGCGTCGCTGCGGCCATCTGTCCGCCGTAGTCGGTGCCGAGTTCGCCGCCCACCGACACGGTGAACGAGTTCAGCCAGACGGGGAGGGTGTAGTTCGCCTGGTCCTTCATGAAGGTGAACGCGACGATGTAGTCGTTCCACGCGGCGATGAACGCGAAGACGCTGCTCGATACGATGCCCGGCATGACGAGCGGGAACAGCACCTTCGTGAGCACCTGCCAGGTGGAGGCTCCGTCGATGCGCGCCGCCTCGTCGATCTCGATCGGGATGGCGAGGAAGAAGCCGCGCATCACCCAGATCGAGAACGGCAGCACGCTGGCGACGTACGCGAAGATCAGACCCCAGTACGTGCCGAGCAGACCCATCGAGTTGAAGATGAGGAACTGCGGAATGAGCAGGGCGGTGCCGGGCAGCATCTGCACGATGAGGATGAGCACGAGGATGGCCCGGCGTCCGCGGAACCGGAAGCGCGACAGGGCCGCCGCGGCGAAGATGCCGAGCACGATCGCGAAGATCACGGCGCCGGCGACGACGATCACCGAGTTCTGCAGGTACACGAGGAACTGACCGCTGCCGACCGCGGTGACGAAGTTGTCGAACGTGGGGGCCTCGGGGAAGAAGTGCGGGGTGCTGCTGAGCATCTCCGAGCGGGGCTTGAACGCCGTGTTGACCATCCAGTAGACGGGGAACGCCCACACGATGCAGAAGACGATCGCGATGCTGCTGCTGATCCAGGGGAGGCGCCGCAGGCGACGGGTTCGGGTGGTCATGTCAGAGGTCCTCTCCCGTGCGCACGAGCTGACGGATGTACACGGCGCTGAGCACCGCGAGGATGACGGTCGATGCGACGGCGATGGCCGACCCGGCCCCGATCTGCAGGTTTCCCGAGAACGCCGTCGTGTAGGTGAACACGCCGAGGGTCGACGTCGCCCCGTCGGGGCCGCCCTCGGAGATGAGCCAGATCTGGTTGAAGACGTTGAAGTCCCAGATGATCGACAGCATGGTGACGAGCAGGATCGTGGGGGCGATCGACGGCAGCACGACGACGCGGTAGATGCGCCATTCGGATGCTCCGTCGAGACGTGCCGCCTCCTTCAACTCGACCGCGACCTGCGTCTCGGCCGCGTACAACGTCAGGGCGATGAACGGCACCGCACCCCACACGACGAGCAACCAGATGCACACCCAGGCGAGGACGGGGTCGGAGGCCCAGTCGCGACTGGTCATGTCTCCGAAGATGCCGAGCTGCGTCAGCATCCAGTTGATCACCCCGTACTGGGGCTGGAACAGCCACGACCATACGATCGACGAGGCGACGTTCGGCATGGCCCACGCGAGGATGAGCACCACGGTGGTCACGTGGCGCAGGGCGGAGGGCAGCCGTGTCATGAGGTGCGACATGCCGGCGCCGATGGCGACGCTGCCGATCACGAGGGCGGCGGTGAACACGAGCGTGCGCAGGAGCGAGAGCCAGAACTCCCGATCGGTCAGCACGGCGGCGTACTGGTCGAAGCCCACGACGTCGAAGGCGCCCGTGAAGAGCGTGCGCTGGTTGTAGTTCGTGAACGACGTGAAGACGAGGAACCCGATCGGCAGCAGCGTGACGAACACGATCATCAGGCCGGCGGGCGTCAGCAGCCAGAAGGGCGCGGACGAGCGGGTGAGGCTGCGGGAGCGGGGCCGCGGCGCGGGGCGCGCGGGGCGGGCGGTGCGGGTGGGAGGCGTCGGCGGGGACTCCACGGAGGTGGTGACCAAGGACTCGCCTTTCGTCGGGTCGGCGGCGTGCCGCACGGCGGCAGTCGGGGTCGGAGGAGGGGATGCCGCGCGGGTCGTCCGCGCGGCATCCCCCGGTGTCACGGGGTGTTGAGCGTCTTGTCGGCGGCGGCGTCGTAGTCGGCGGCCGCGTCTTCGATGCTCTTCGACCCGGAGGCCACGGCCGAGAACAGGCTGTTGATGTCCTTGTTGCTCTCGATCGTGGTCCAGTTGGCGTTGGCGGGTGTGGCCTTCGACGTGAGAGCGGCGGTGAAGAAGCTCGACCGCACCTCGTCGAGGGTCTCCTGCGCGAACTCGATCCCCTCGACGCTGTTCGGGATCCACTTGTCGACGCCGACGACGAACTCGCGCTGGATCTCGGGGCTCGCCGCGATCTTCACCCAGTTCAGGGCCAGGTCGGCGTGCTTCGACTTGGCGGGCACCGCCCAGTCGGATCCGCCAAGCATGACCGGCTGCAGGTCGCCGGAGATGCCGGGGAAGGGGAAGGTGCCGAGATCCGCCTCGAGCGCCGGGTTGATCTTCAGGATCGCGGCGGTGTTGGTGTTCAGGATCGCGGACGTCTTGCCGTCGGCGAAGAGCTGGCTCTGGTTCGGCTCGAAGACATCGAGGGTCGCCGAGGCCGAGGTCGAGTACGAGTTCTGGAAGGTCTGGAACGCCTCGAGCCCCTCCTGCGCCTCGTCGGAGGAGAAGCCGGACGCCCACTCCCCGTCCTTCTGGGAGGCGATGTCGCCGCCCGCGTCCCAGACGAACTGCATGCCGGCGTAGAAATACTGGCCGGGCAGGTAGAACGCCGAGAAGTCGGGAGTCTGCGCGTTGGCGGCCTTGACCTTGTCGAGTGCAGCCGTCAGCTCGTCGTAGGTCTTCGGGGCCTCGGTGACGCCGGCATCCGCCCACATCTTCTTGTTGTAGATGACCGCCCTGGCGCCGGCGAAGCCGGGCACTCCGTAGAGGCTGCCGTCGACCGTGGCGGGGTCGACCAGGCCGTCGAGCCAGGTCTGGTCCTGGGCGAGATCGTCCTGGTACGGCGTGAGGTCGAGCAGCCCGCCGTTCGCCGCGTAGCTGGCGATCTGGGTGTTGCCGACGTCGAGCACGTCCGGAGGGGTGTCGGTGGCGAGCGCCGTGGTGATCTTGGTGGTGATGCCGTCCCACGTCTGCGACTGCACGCTGACCTCGGCCCCGGTGAGCTCGGTGAACTTGGCGTTGATCGCGTCGAGGGTCTCGGCGCTGTAGTCGTTCTGCATCACCCAGACGGTGATCTTCTCACCCGCCCCGTCGACCTCGGGCACCTTGCCGTCGCTGGGCGCTGCCGCGTTGCCGCCGGCCGATCCCGAGCACGCGGTCAGTGCGAGAGCCGTGGCGATACCCATCGCCCCGATCGCCGTCATTTTCCTGATTGCCACTTAACTCTCCTTGGTAGGTGGGATTACCGCGAACGATACGTCGATGTGTCGTACGCCGAAGTTAGTACACATCTGTTGCATATCGCTTGTCAATGATTATGTTGGCAAATGTACAACTGTTATATTTCCGCGTGATGACGGCTCTGTTGCCGGGTGTACCGCACCTGGAGGCGGGAAATTAGGTCACTTTGTTTACTAACTATTAGGTCATGAAACCAACTAATTCGCGACCTTTCGAATAGCCCAGGAGAACACACGAAAATGCCCACGCTTCTACCCCGACCTCAGACCTCGAAAACCACACCCGGGGAATTCGCGCTGGCCAGCGATACCCGTCTCTCGACCCACCCCGACCTGCTCGAACCGGCGCTCCGGCTCCAGGAGAGGCTGCGCGCCGCGACGGGCTTCGTCCTGCCGATCACGATCGGCGGGGCGGACGCACCCGACTCCGAAGGCGACGCCCCGTGCATCCGCCTCGACGTCGACCCGACGCTCGCGCCCGAAGGGTTCACGCTCGAGACGACCCCGCACTCCGCGGTACTGGCGGCATCCACGCCCCGCGGCGGGCACTGGTCGGTCCAGGCCCTGCTGCAACTCCTCCCCGCCGCGGTTTACCGTCGCTCCCCCGCGAGCGACACACGCTGGACGGCGCCGCTCGTGCAGCTCGACGACGAACCCAAGTTCCCGTGGCGCGGCGCGATGCTCGACGTGGTCCGGCACTTCGCCCCGACGCGCGACGTGCTGCGCTTCATCGACCTGCTGGCCATGCATCGCCTCAACACGCTGCACCTGCACCTCACCGACGACCAGGGGTGGCGCGTCGAGATCGCCCGGTACCCGCGGCTGACCGAGGTCGGCGGCTGGCGACCCGAGACCCAGCTGGGCGCCGCCCACGGCTCCGCCGCCGACGGCCGACCGCACGGCGGCTTTTACACGCAGGACGACATCCGCGAGATCGTCGCGTACGCCGCCGCCCGGGGCATCACGGTCGTGCCCGAGATCGAGTTGCCCGGCCATGCGCAGGCGGCCGTCGCCGCGTATCCCGAACTCGGCGTGGGCGACGCCGCCCCCACGACGCCGTGGACCCTGTGGGGTGTGAACCCCGTCATCTTCAACGTCGAGGAGTCGACCATCGACTTCCTCTGCGGGGTGCTCGACGAGGTGATCGAGCTGTTCCCCTCCGAGTACATCTGCATCGGCGGCGATGAATGCCCGAAGGTGCAGTGGGTCGAAGACGCGCGCACCCAGGAGCGCATGCGCGAACTGGGCGTGCACGACGAGGAAGAGCTGCAGAGCTGGTTCGTCGGTCGCATCGGCCAGCATCTCGCCTCGCGCGGGCGCAAGCTGCTCGGCTGGGACGAGATCCTCGAGGGAGGTCTGGCCGACGGGGCGTCGGTGCTCTCCTGGCGCGGCCGGGTGGGAGCGCTCGGGGCCGCCCGCGCCGGACACGACGTCGTGGCCTGCCCCGAAGACACGGTCTACCTCGACTACCGCGAGTCAGACCTCGCGTCGGAGCCGATCCCGACCGGCACGGTGACGACGCTCGAGAAGGCATACTCGTTCGACCCCGTTCCGGCCGAGCTCGACGCCGACGAAGCGCGGCACGTGCTCGGCGGCCAGGCCAATCTCTGGACCGAGCACATCGACTCGATGCGGGTGCTCGACTATCGCGCGTTCCCCCGTCTGGCTGCGGTCGCCGAAGCCCTGTGGACGCGGGGGGAGCGCGACTTCGCCGAGTTCGCGCCCCGTCTGACCGAGCACCTCGCCCGCCTCGACGCCGCCGGGGTCGAGTACCGGCGGGCCGATGGGCCCCGTCCGTGGCAGGAACGCCCGGGCGTCAGCGGACGCACCCGATCGGTGGAGGAGGCTGCGGCGCACCTCGCCCGGATCACCGCGAACATCAGCTAGACGCGAGCGGGCGCGCGGGATCTCGCAGATCTGCCGCATCTCGCAGGGAAGAGGCCCGTTCCCTGCGAGATCGTGCAGATCTGCGAGATCGATGGGGTCGCGGTCAGTCGGCGGGGAGGGTGAAGGGGTTGTCGCCGGCCTCGGCGAGCAGGAACCAGGCGGTCGCGCCGGTGTGCAGGCTGGCGTAGTAGAGGTCGCCGAACCCCGAGTCGAGGCCGTCGGTCGAGGTGGCGGTGATGCCCTTGCCGTCGCCGTTCGGCTCGTCGCGCTGACCGAGACGGATGCTCGCCAGCAGCGACTCGGCCTCATCGGCATCGCCGGGCTGGGCGCGCAGCTTGAGGGCGAGGGCGAGGTGCCCTGCACCCTCGAACCAGACCTTCGACACGTCGACGTCGCTGATGCCGGGGCCGAGGTACGGGCCGTCGGTGGCGATGAGGTGCGCGAGGGTCCAGTCGAGTGCCGTGGAGTACCGCGGGTCGCCCATGGCGAGCGCGCTCCAGGTCTGCGCATCGAGCGGGATGGGGCGGGTGTTCACCGTGCTGCCGTCGTTCAGGGTGCCGGTGTCGACGTGTCCGTCGGCGCTCTGCATCGCGGTGACGAAGTCGGCCGCGACCGTGGCCCGCTCCGCCCACACCTGGTCGCCGGTGAGCTGGGCGAGCTGCGTGAAGAAGCCGGCGATGTCGCTGTTGTGCTCGGTGGACTTCCACTCGAGCGAGACACCGGCATCCGTCTGTCCGCCGGTATACCCGTAAGGAGCCCGCACCATGTCGGCCGTGTTCGTCTGAATCCAGTTCGCGATGCGCAGCGCGCCGTCGAGATAGCGCTGGTCGCCGGTGGCGTGGAAGAGCCGGGTCAGGGCGAGGCCGGCCCAGGCCTGGTTGCCGGTGAAGGTGCCGGGCCCGGTGATGACCATGCGCCCCTCGCGGATGCCGTGCGGCTCGTAGTGGGTGCGCACGCGCCCGTCGCCGATCGGGTCGTTGGCCTGCACGAACAGCAACGCCTCGCCGATCGACTCGGCGCGGCGGATGTCGTCGGGCAGGCCGCGCGCCGTGTAGGCGATGACGACGAGCGCGTCGTCGTAGACGAACGACGGAGTGAAGTCCCACGTGGGGGTGGTGAAGAAGCCGCCCTCGTAGCTGCGCGGCAGGCACATGCCGTCGTCGTCGCAGAACTGGTCGATGCGCGCGTCGAGGAACTCGTAGGCGCGCGCGATCGAGACCGTGCGGTCGGGGGCCCCGGTCGGCGGAACCGGGTCGTCGGCGGCCTCGGCGCTGATCGAGGCCGTCGCCGCACTGCCGGCGAACACGGCTGAGGCCACGAGAACGGCAGCGACAACCCATCCGGCGGCACGGCGCGGAGAACGGGACATGGCAACCTCGCAGGAGATGTGGGAGGTCGGCAAGACAGCGCCGCCCCCCGGTCGTGCCACGATCTTCGCATCTCTAACCCGCTCAGTGGAAGGGGTTTGGGAGGGATATTTCCTCTCGTTTACGAGTCGTTCGTGCTGCGGGATCACTTTCGCACGCAGAACGGCCCTCGGAGGTGGAATTTTGATCCCGCACCCGCGGAGGGCGGGAACGATGTAAGCGTTTGCATTAGGGTGGGGGCATGACTCAGCTCGAACAGTTCGCCGCGCCCGGTTCCGAGTGGTGGCGCAGCGCCGTCATCTACCAGATCTACCCGCGCTCCTTCGCCGACGCCTCGGGCGACGGCATCGGCGACCTCCCCGGGATCACGGCCCGCCTCGACTCGCTGAAGGACCTCGGCGTCGACGCGATCTGGCTGAGCCCGTTCATGACCAGCCCGCAGCGCGACGCGGGCTACGACGTCGCCGACTACCGCGACGTCGATCCCCTGTTCGGCACCCTCGCCGACTTCGACACCATGCTCGCCGAGGCGCATGCCCGGGGCATCCGCGTGATCGTCGACCTGGTGCCGAACCACTCCTCCGACCAGCACGAGTGGTTCCAGCAGGCGCTGAAGGCCGGCCCCGGCAGCCCCGAGCGCGCCCGCTACATCTTCCGCGACGGCCGCGGCGAGAACGGCGAACTGCCCCCCAACAACTGGGAGTCGGTGTTCGGCGGCGGCATGTGGCAGCGCGTGACCGAGTCGGACGGCACCCCCGGCCAGTGGTACCTGCACATCTTCGACGTGACCCAGCCCGACTTCGACTGGAACAACGAGGAGGTGCAGGAAGAGTTCCGCTCGATCCTGCGCTTCTGGCTCGACCGCGGCGTCGACGGATTCCGCGTCGACGTGGCGCACGGCATGATCAAGACCGAGGGCCTTCCCGACTACGTGCCGCCGGCGGATGCCGACTCGATGGGCGGCGGACAGGCCGACGTGCCGTACTGGGGCCAGGACGGCGTGCACGAGATCTACCGCGACTGGCACAAGGTGCTCGCCGAGTACGACGGCGACCGCGCCCTCTGCGGCGAGGCCTGGCTGCCCACCCTCGAGCGCACCGCCGAGTGGGTGCGTCCGGACGAGATGCACCAGACCTTCAACTTCCCGTACCTCATGACCCCGTGGGACGCCGAGAAGCTGCGCTCGGTCATCCGCGAGTCGCTCGACGCGTTCGGCAACGTCGGCGCCCCCAGCACCTGGGTGCTGTCGAACCACGATGTCGTGCGTCACGCGACGCGCCTGGCGCTCACCGTCGACAACCCGCAGGGTGAGGGCATCGGACCGAACACCCCGGGCAAGCCCGACCCGGTCGTCGGCCGCGCCCGCGGTCGCGCCGCGACGGCGCTCATGCTCGCTCTCCCCGGATCGGCGTACATCTACCAGGGCGAGGAACTGGGTCTGCCCGAGGCGATGGAGATCCCCGACGAGTTCCGTCAGGACCCCACCTGGTTCCGCACGAACGGCGAGCGGTACGGACGCGACGGATGCCGCGTGCCCCTGCCCTGGGACGCGGATGCCCCCGCCTACGGTTTCAACGAGACCGGCCGGTCGTGGCTGCCGCAGCCGTCGGAGTGGGCGCAGTTCGCCCGCTCGACGGAAGAGGCCGACCCGACCTCGACGCTCGCGCTCTACAAGGAGCTGCTGGTGAAGCGCCGCGAGTTCGGTTTCGCGACGGGATCGCTCGTCTGGGAGGACGCCGGAGCGGATGCGGTCGCCTTCCGCCGCGGTGACGTGCACGTGCTCGTGAACCTGGGTTCCGCGCCGCTCCCCCTGCCTGCTGACGCGACGATCGTGCTGGCCAGCCAGCCGGTCGAGGGGTCGGAGCTGCCGGTCGACACCGCCGTCTGGTACACCCGGGGCTGAGGCCGATGCCGGGGCGGCGCGCGTCGTCCCGGCATCCGCCACCCGCCACCCGCATCCGACGTCCGGAGAGGCACGACATGACGAGCATCGACGACGTGGCCCGCCGCGCGGGCGTCTCGACGGCGACCGTGTCGCGCACGCTGAGCGGAGGGGCCGCGGTGTCTCCCGCCACCCGCGCGCGGGTGATCGAGGCGGCTGACGCTCTGGGCTACGTGGTGTCGTCGCGGGCATCCAGCCTCGCCTCCGGGCGCACGCGCACGGTCGGGGTGATCGTGCCCTACCTCGACCGGTGGTTCTTCAGCACCGTGCTGTCGGGCGTCTCGACGGCCCTCATGCGCGCCGGCTACGACATCAGCCTCTACAACATCACCCCCGACCGCGAGGTGCGGCGGCACGTGTTCGACACGTTCCTGCGCCGACAGGGGGTGGATGCCGTGATCGCCGTGTCGATCGAGCTCGACGACGACGAGACGCGGCGGCTGCTCGATCTCGGTCTGCCGGTCATCGCGATCGGCGGTCCGCATCCCGGCCTCGACACCCTCACCGTCGACGAGATCGGCATCGCCCGTCTCGCGACCGAGCATCTCGTCTCCCGCGGGCACCGCGACATCGCGTACATCGGCGCCGGAGCCGAGTTCGACACCGACTTCCACGTGCCCACCAACCGGCGCCGCGGGTTCGAGCAGGTGCTCGCGGCCGCCGGCATCCCCCTCGATCCGGCGCGGGTGCTCGTCGCCGACTTCACGATCCAGGGCGGGCACCGGGCGGCGACCGCACTGCTGAGCGCCGAGGGGCCGCGGCCGACGGCGATCTTCGCGGCATCCGATGAGATGGCCATCGGGGCGATTCTCGCCGCGCGGGAGCTGGGCATCCGCGTGCCCGAGGACCTCGCGGTCATCGGCATCGACGGGCATGAGCTGGGCGCGATCTTCGACCTCACCACGGTCGACCAGTTCCCCTTGCAGCAGGGCGAGCGCGCCGCCGCCGCCGTGCTCGCGCGCCTGGGCGAGGCGGAGCCGCCCGCCGCCGCGTCGCCCTTCGTGCTCACCGAGCGCGGCTCGACCGCCGGTTCCTGAGCGCTTCTGGGGTTTCCCGTCGCACGAGTGGCTCGTCTGAGCCCTCAGAGCAGCCGTTCGCGCGACCGGAACGGTGCCGACGGGACCGTCAGGGCTGGGGCGGGAGGGAGTGGAAGCGGCGGTCGACGTAGACGAGCGGGCGTCCCTGCGGGCCCGCGAGGACGTCGAGCACCTCGGCGATGACGACGCTCGACGTGCCGACGGGCACGACTTGCAGGGCGCGGCTGCGCAGGGCGAACCGGGCGGCGGGCAGGTAGGGCTCGCCGGTGGGCAGCGTGCTCCAGCCCTGCTCGGGGGTGAAGCGCTCCGACCCGCTGACCGCGAACCGCTGGGCGAGTTCGGAGTGGTCGTCGTCGATGAGGTGCACGACGAACGAGTCGGCCGAGAGGAGCCCCCCGGCACTGCCGGTCGCGCGAGTGACGGAGAAGACGATCGCGGCGGGGTCGACGGCGACGGATGCGACGCTCGACGCGGTCAGCCCCACCGGCCCCTCGGAGGTCGAGGCCGTGATGATGGCCACCCCGGCGGGATGGGTGCGGAAGGCCGCCTTGAGACCCTCGCCGACCGCGCTCGGCACCGGAGCTCCGGATGCGGGGGGCACCGCATCGCCCGATGCGCCCGCGGCGGACGTCGGGACGGTCGGTGCATCGGATGCGGCGCGGGAGGTGTCGGCGGTCACTCTGCACCCTCGGCCTGGGGCGGGAGGGCGGCGATGATCGGATGATCGTGAGCGATCACGCCCACCTTCGCCGCACCACCGGGAGAGCCGATCTCGTCGAAGAACTCCACATTCGCCTTGTAGTAGTCCTGCCACTCATCGGGCAGATCATCCTCGTAGTAGATCGCCTCGACCGGGCACACCGGCTCGCACGCCCCGCAATCCACGCACTCGTCGGGGTGGATGTACAGCGACCGCTCCCCCTCGTAGATGCAGTCGACAGGACACTCGTCGATGCACGCACGATCCTTCACATCGACACAGGGCAGAGCGATCACATAGGTCATGGGGGAATCCTCCGGGTCAGCGTCTCACGCTAAAACCTCAAGTACACTTTAGGTCAAATCCGCAGGCGGGGGCTTGCGGTCCGAGCATCCGCAGCGAACGGGGAGGGCGCCGATGACCTCGCACGCCGACTCACCCGACGCACCCGACGCCGCGAGCCCCGACGAACCGCTCACGATCGGCGAGATGACGCGCCGCACGGGGGTGGCGGCATCCGCCCTGCATTTCTACGAGTCGCTCGGACTCATCGCCTCGACCCGCACCTCGGGCAACCAGCGGCGGTACCCGCGGCACATGATCCGGCGGGTATCGCTGATCTCCGTGGCGAAGCGCCTCGGTATCCCGCTGTCCGACGTGCAGAGCGCCTTCGCCGACGTGCCCCTCACCGAGACCCCCACCCACGACGAGTGGCAGCGCGCCTCGCGGCGGTGGAAGCGCGAGCTCGAGAAGCGCCGCGAGGGCATCGAGCGTCTGGAGCGCGAGCTGACCGGATGCATCGGTTGCGGCTGCCTGTCGATGAAGGCGTGCAGTCTGCTCAACCCCGACGACGCGCTGGGCAGCAAGGGCGCGGGTCCGCAGCGACTGCAGGGCGACCCGCTCGCCGAGTGACGCCTGCGGGCGAGCCCGCATGACCCCGTGTTGCAGTCCGACGTGCAGGGCGGATGCCCGGGGCCATAGCGTCGCGGAAGAGCCCCGGGCGCCGTCGCGGCCGGGTCGAGAGACATCCGCGAGCAGAGAGCAGAGCATGAGCGCCTACTTCGACAGCGAAGCCGACAAGACCTACACGAAGGTCTACAAGGAGCACACCCCCGACATCCTCGCGGCGTTCGCGGCGTTCGACAGTGCGGTGTTCGCTCCCGACGAGTCGCGGGCGATCCCGCTCAAGTACCGCGAGCTCATCGCGCTGGCGGTCGGCATCACCACGCAGTGCGTCTACTGCATCGACGCGCACTCCCAGAAGGCCGTCGCCGCCGGCGCCGACGAGGCCGAGTTGGCCGAGGCCGCGTGGGTCGCGACGGCCATCCGCGCCGGGGGCGGCTTCGCGCACGGGCGTCTCGCGTTCAAGCTCGCCGACCCCGCGCACGACCACCAGCACTGATCCGACGCGCATGTCCGACGACCTGCTCGCGCTCACGTCCGTCGCCGACGTCGGCATCGGCGGCCGGAACGTCGCCGCCATCGATGACGTCATCGCCCGGATCGCCACCGCATCCGCTGCCCGCGACCGCGACGGCGACCCCGAGCGGGGCCTGCGCGCCAATGTGCGCGCGCTCGCGTCGCTGGGCCTCACCGCCGCCCGTCTTCCGGTGGAGGCGGGCGGAGCGGGGCTGAGCTACCCGCAGCTCGTCGATCTGCAGATCCTCCTTGCGCGCGCCGACGCGAACGTGACCCAGAGCATGCGCACGCACTTCACCGCGAGCGACCGCGCCGCCCGGGCGATCGCCCGCCGCGAGGCGGATGCCGCGACCGACGAGCTCGCCGCCGAGATCGGCGCCGGCCGCCTCTTCGCGGGGGCCACCACCGAAGGCACCGGGGAGGTCGGAATCGTGGGCACGACCCTGCGGGCCGATCGCGACGGCATCCTGCGTCTGAACGGCCGCAAGGCCTACGCGACCGGCACCGGCTACGCCGACTGGATCCAGGTGCTCGCGTCCGACGACGACGGTCGGCATCTGGTGGCCGTGGTGCGGGCGGATGCCGACGGCATCACCCGGCACGACGACTGGCACGGGGTCGGCCAGCGCCTCACCACCTCCGGCACGGTCGAGTTCACCGACGTCGCCGTCGACCCCGCGCGCGTGCGCGCCGGCGAAGCACCGGGGGCCGATCGGCCGGGGTCGCTCGACGCCGTGCTGCAACTCACCCATCTCGCGACCCTCGCGGGGATCGCGCTGCGCGTGCGAGACGACGCCGTCGCCTGGCTGCGCGGTCGCACCCGCACGTTCAGCCACGCATCGCACGCAGTGCCCGCCGACGACCCGCAGCTGCAGGAACGCATCGGCACGCTCGAGGGCCTCGCGCAGGCGGTCGTCGCCTCCGTGCGCGCCGCGGCTGCGGTGCTCGGCACCGACCTCGACCGACCTCGCGACGCGCAGACGGGCGACGGGCACCTCGCCGTCACCCGCGCACAGGTCACCGTGCCCGCGCTCGTGCTGCAGGCCGCGCAGAGCGTGTTCGACCTCGGCGGCGGATCGCTCGTCGACGCGCGCCTCGGCCTCGACCGGCACTGGCGCAACGCCCGCACGCTCAGCAATCACAACCCCGTGCATCTCAAGGCGCGGGCGCTCGGCGAGCGTGCACTGGGGGGCGGCGACCTGCCCGCCATCTGGTACGTCGGCAGCGCGGGCGCGCCGGCTACGGGGGCGGCAGAACTTCGCAGTTCTGCAGAATCTCAGACGGTTCGCCCCCAACAGCTGCGAGATTCTGCAGATCTGCGAGATTCCGAGGAGGTCCTCCGATGACCCGGCCTGTGGTGCTCGGCGCCAACGTGTACGACTACGGGACGGATGCAGGCGCATGGCGCGCGCCGGGCGAAGATCCGCGGCGCGTGTTCGGTGCCGACTTCTGGCGCGACGCCGCGCGCACCGCGGAGGATGCCGGGCTGCACGCCATCTTCCTCGCCGACACCCCGGGCCTGGCGTCGAACCCGGCGATCCGTCCGAGCCGGTTGCTGGAACCGCTCGCCGCACTCGCGACCGTCGCCGCGGAGACGGAACACCTCGGCGTCATCGCGACCGTCTCATCGAGCACGAACGACCCCGTCGAACTCGCTCGACGCCTGCTGAGCGTCAGCGCCTTCAGCGGTTCGCGGTTCGGCTGGAACGTGGTGACCGGGGTCACCGGCCCCGCGATCACCGACTTCGGCTACGACGCCGACCCCGGCCGCGAGGAGCGCTACGCCCGGGCCGAGGAGTTCGTCGCCGCCTACACCGCGTTCCTCGCCGCGGTGCAGGGAGACACCGACTACGTGCACGAGGGCGAGTACTTCGGCGACAGCATCCGTCGTGACGACCTGGGCGTCGACCCGGCGATCCGCGCCCTGCTGCCCGACGTCGCGCCGCTCGTGGTGCAGGCGGGCGGTTCGCCCCGCGGTCGCCAGCTCGCTGCGGCGAGCGCCGAGGCGGTGTTCGCCGCCGAGACCGTGAAGGAGACGGCGGTGGAGAACCGTCTCGACCTGCGCCGACGCGCGGCAGCGCTCGGGCGCCCCGCGCCGCTCGTGCTGCCCGGCATCCACCTCGTCGTCGGCTCGACCGAGGAGGAGGCGGAGCGACGGTTCGCGCTCATCCACGAACGCGGCCCCGACGGATACGTCCTCAAACGGTTCACGGCGATGTTCGGCATCGACGGCTCGCGGCTCGACCTCGACGCCCCCGCCGAGGGCGAGATCCGGCGCCTGTCGGGCGATCCCTCCGCGGCGCCGATCGGGTTCCGGAAGGCGATCGCGGCGTACGGCGCGGCGGGCGATCTCACGGTGCGCGAGCTGCTGCGGTACTTCGCGGGGTTCGGGCATCAGCTCTTCGTCGGCTCGCCCGAGCGGCTGGTCGACATCATGACCGACTGGGTGGATGCCGGCGCCGCCGACGGATTCAACCTGCTCTTCGACACCAATCCGTGGGGACTGCGGGAGTTCGCCGAGCACGTCACGCCGGTGCTGCGCCAGCGCGGGCTGCTCACCCGCCCCGGCGACGAACCGTTCACCGCCTGGCTGAGAGGACTGCGCCGATGACCCGTCTGCTGCGCGTCGATGACGCGACCCTTGCTGGCTTCGCTGTACGCGCAGGTTCGGGGCGCGATGCCCGTGCCGCGCTCGGCGCCGAACTCGATGCAGCGACCGACGTGCTGCTGTTGGGCGACCTCGACGGGCCGGGGCCCGATCGCACGGCCGCGGCGGCCGCGCTGCTCGCCATCACCCGGCGGGTCGTGGTGGTGCCGATCGTCGGTGCGCGACAGCATCCGATCAACCTGGCCCGCACGATCGCCACCCTCTCGAACCTGCACGAGCGGCGGGTCGGCCTGGCCGCGACATCGGCTGCGGTGCTGGCGCTCATCTCGCGACTCTTCGAGACGTGGCCGCTGGATGCGGTGGCCCGCGACACCGGCGCCGAGGTGTTCGTCGACGATTCACGCATCGTGCGGATCGACGACCCGGAGTTCCCGTCGATCGGCGGGCCGCTGACCGTGCCCGTCGACGTGTTGGACAAGCCGGTGACGGTGCTGCTGTCATCGACGGGGTCGGTGGGCCCGGGAGTGGACATCGTGCTCGATGCCGCCTCTCTCCCCGTGTGGGTCGCGGGAACGCGCCTCGAGGCCTCGGACGATGCGGGCGAATCCGCGGCGGGAGGCGCACGAGCGGTGTTCGGTGTCGGAGCATCCGTCGCCTTCGCCACCGGCACGCCCGCGTTCGCCGGCCCAGGGCGCCTCACCCAGGTCTGACGCCGCTGCACCATCTCGCAGATCTGCAGAATCTCGGATGCTCCGCCCCCAGGGTCTGCGAGATCGTGCAGATCTGCGAGCCCGCGCGAGCCGCTACGGCCTCCGGAAGCGCTCCAGCACCCCGCCCTGGCCGTACTCGCGGCGGAAGATGCCGCGGCGCTGCAGCTCGGGCACGACCTGATCGACGAAGTCCTCCAAGCCGGAGGGGAAGAGGTCGAGCATGATGTTGAAGCCGTCGGCCGATCCTGCCCGGAACCACTCCTCCATCGTGTCGGCGATCTGCTCGGGCGTCCCGGCGAGGAACCGCTGCCCGTAACCGCCGAAGTCGCGCAGCAGGCGGCGGATCGTGGGCTGCTCGGCGCGAATCCGGGCGATCAGCACCCGACGGTACGCCGCCGACCACCCGGCATCCTGCGCCTCCGCATCGGCCAGCACGCTCTCGGGCACCGGCGCATCGAGGTCGAGCCCCGAGAAGTCGGCGCCGAGCGCCTTCGACAGCTCGTTGAGGCTGTAGGTGGCGGGGGCGAGGTGCTCCCAGTGGTCGAACCGGTCCCACGCCTCCTGCTCGGTGCTGCCGATCACCACGGCGAGCCCGGGGAACACGCGCACGTCGTCGGCCGACCGCCCCGCCTCCACCGCGTACGAGCGGATCTTCTGCCGGTGCTCGGCCGCTGAGACCGGATCGTGGTCGACCGAGTACACGCCGTCGGCGACGAGGCCGGCCAGGCGCCACCCCGGCTCCGATCCGCCGGCCTGCACGATCGCCGGGCGGTCCGGAACGAGCGCCTCCATCTCGAGCCCGGCGCGCACCACGAATGAACCGTCGTGCTCCACGACCTCCGACGTTCCGGCGGTCGCCCACAGCCGCTTCACGACCGAGACGAATTCCTCGGCGCGGGCGTACCGCACCTCGCGTTCGGGAACCTCGGTGAGACCGAAGTTGCGCATGGCCTCGACGTCCCAGCTGGTGACGGCGTTCCACGCGAAGCGCCCCTGCGTGGCGGTGTGCAGAGCCCACAGGCGGCGCGCGAGTTCGACCGGTTCGTTGAGCGTGGTGGATGCCGTCGCGACGAAGCCCAGGTGCTCGGTCGCCGCGGCCATCGCGGGCACGAGCACCCCGGGGTCGAGGTACTGCACCGGGCGGCTGCGCGGGTCGGTGATCGCGGGGCGGTCGGCGAGGAAGATCGCATCGACCAGCCCGCGCTCGGCGATGCGGGCCACATTCTGCCAGTGGGCGAGGTCGACGATCGCGTCGGGGCGGATGTCGGGCGAGCGCCAGGCCGCCGGCCGCTGGCCGACTCCGAGCACGTTGATGTTGACCGTGAGCAGGCGGTTCTCGTCGCTCATGACGCCTCCGTCTCGCTGCCGCGCTCGAAGCGGGCGGATGCTCCGGGGAGCTCGTACAGGGCCGGCGCGGGTAGCCGCAGCCGGGCGCGCAGGGTCTGCGGGGATGCACCGGCGTCGGCATCCGCGACGACCGGCAGGGAACCGGCGATCGCGAGCACCCCGTCGAGGTCGCGCGCCGCGTAGGTGGTCGCGAGCGGGTGCCCCGAGGCATCCGCATACGGCAGCACCCACGCACCGTCGCGCACCAGGAGGTCGACATATCGGTGCACGTCGTCGAACCGACGCGACGACACGAACACCGGCAGCTGCTGCGGGCTGCTGGGCACGTTCAGCGGGCCCGCCGTCGGGTAGGCACCGGCCGCGTTGATGCGACGGATCTGCTCGGTCTGCGCGAAGTGCGGGGCGTCGGCATCCGCGGCGATCGACTCGCGGGGCCAGCTGCTCAGCAGCTGCTGCACCACGCGGATGCGGTCGCGCTCGGCCTCGCTCTCGTCGTCGCCGTCGTCGAGCACCCAGGCGGTGCGTCCACCGGAGAGCTGCTCGAGTGAGGCGATGCGGCGGGCGAGGTTGTAGGGGTGCCCGGTGTCGTCGAGGTCGCCGGTGCCGACCGCGAACCAGGCCGAGGGCAGGCGGTGCAGCAGCGTGGCGATCGCGACCGCGGGGTCGAAGTGCGCCCCCGGGCGCTCGTCGAATTGGAGCAGCACCGGCTCGCGCCCCGCGAATGCGTCGGCCACGGTGTCGAGCGACCGCGGGTCGGCGGTGAGGCGGCCGGCGAGCGCGGCATCGATGCGCACGACGGTCAGCGGACGGATGCCCTCGGCGATCGCGCGCGACACGGCGACTTCGCGTTCGGCCGGCTCGGCGATGCGGTCGATCGCGTAGATCTCACGGTCGGCGATCGCGCGGAGGCGGTGCAGCACCGGGTTGTGGGTCGAGAGCGTCTGCGCGTTGCGCCAGAACCGGTCGAGCCGCAGCGTGCTGCGCAGGTTCTGCGCCTCGGCCGGCTCGTCGAGCAGCGCCGGCAGGGTCATCAGCCGGTCGGCCGCTTCGATCACCTGCGGAACGATGGTCGCCTGCGCCTGGAACACCGCGTTCACGGCGTCGTCGGCGAGGGTCTCGGCATGCTGCTGCTGACCGATGATGGCCTGGTGCGCGATCTCGCTGAGGCGGCCGATCTCGCCGAGCGAGGCGCGCGCCGAGGCGACGAGCGCGCTGATGCGGCCGTACCCCTCGAGCACGAGGATCGGCGAACCCCCGTGGGAGCGGTCGACCCGGTCGATGAGGTCGGCGGCCGCGGCGCGCGCACCCTCGCCGATGCCGACCAGCACGGCGAGCAGGATCATCTGCTGCCACCCCGGCGTGCCGAGGTGCTGCGTCTGCCACGGGGCGACGTCGTCGGGGTCGACCGGGGCTCCGTCGAGCACAGTGGTGCCGCTCGCGGTGGCGCGCTGGCCGAAGCCGGTCCAGTCGTCGAGCAGCGTGACGCCCGGCGAGTCCTTCGGGAGCGCCGCGATGACGAGCTCGTCCGCGTCGTCGACCGCGCTGTATTCGAGCCAGTCGGCGTATCGGCTCCCCGTCGAGTAGAACTTGCGGCCGGTGAGACGCGGGATGCCCGTCTCGGTCGAGAGGCGGGTGGTGAACACGCGGGGGCCCGAACCGTCGGCCTCGGTCCATCCGCCGCCGATGATCGCCCCCGCCGCGATGCGCGCGATCCACCGGTCGCGGAGCGGGCCCGCGGGGGTCTTGACGTGCCGTTCGGTCGCGAGCACGTGGGTGCGCCAGGCCTGGGCGAGGTTCGAGTCGGCGGCGGCGACGGCGGTGAGCGCGTCGATCAGGTCGAGGACGTCGCCGCCCAGACCGCCTTCGGCGGCGGGTACGCGGATGCGGCCGAAACCGGCGGCGGCGAGACGGGCGAAGAAACTCTGCGGAAGCTCGGGGGCGTCGGAGATGCTCGACTGGCGGATCTCATCGAGGAGCCCCGGAACACCGGGAGTCCTCCGCGCCCAATCCAGGGAGCCGAACGGACGGGAGGTCATGGGGTCAGCGTATCCAGCGGCGGCACCCCGGCATGCTCCTGTTAACGCGCATGACGTCGGGGCGGACGCCGTTCGCTACAGTCGGAATCCCGCGGGGCCGCCCCGCGCATCCGCCGAGGAGGACCATGCCCGCCGCCGCTCCGACCGATCGCTCCCGCACCGCCGACCTGAGCGCGCCGTGGACCGACGGCGCCGGGGCCCGGGCACTGGCGCTCGTCATCGACCGGGCCGCCCTGATCGCCGAAGTGACCGAGACGGGCGCCGCGCAGACCGCCGCGCGCACCCGACGGCAGCAGCACGGCAACACCGAGCAGGCGGCCGACGACCCCCAGTTCCTGCGCGTTCTTGCCGACGCTGCGGCCCGTTCGGCCGTCGCGACCGCGGTCGCCGATTCGCTGTTGCGGCGCGTGGCGGAGGGCACGGCATCCGTCGACGAGGCCGAACTGCTCGCCGCGGGTCTCGCCCCGCTGGCGTCGGAGGCTGTGCGCTCCCTCTTCGAGACGCTCGGTGCCTCGGCGACGCTGACGGAGCACGGCCTGCACCACTTCTGGACCCGCCTCCACGCCCTCGAGGCCCGCTAGCCCCTCACCCACCTCCCGCTCCCCTCCCTTACTCCCGCTCCCGTCGCATTTTCTGTCGCCTAGCCGCGCGCCGAGCGACAGAAAATGCGACCGGAATCGAGGGGGTGCGGCGGGGTCAGGCGGGCACCGACTCCAGGTGACGGAGCACCGCGGCGAGCGCGGAGTCGAGGTCGGCGATCAGGTCGTCGACCGTCTCGATACCCACCGACAGTCGCACGAGTCCGTCGTCGATCCCCAACTGCGCCCGCAGCTCCGGCGTGAACGACAGGTGGGTGGTCGTCGCGGGATGCAGCACCATCGACCGCACGTCTCCGATGTTCGTCATGCGGCTGAACACCCGCAGGCTGTCGATGAAGACCTCCGCCCCCGCCCGCCCGCCGCGCACCGTCACCGCGAAGACCGACCCGCTGCGGCCCCCGAGCGCACGCTGAGCGATCTCGTGCTGCGGATGCCCCGGCAGGCCGGCGTAGTCGACGTACTCGACCGCCGCATGCCCCGCGAGGAACTCGGCGATGGCCTGCGAGTTCGACACGTGCCGTTCCATGCGCAGCGACAGCGTCTCGATGCCCTGCTGCAGCAGGAACGCGTGCAGCGGTGAGAGGGCCGGCCCGAGGTCGTTGACGATGCCGCCGCGCACGAACTGCTCGTAGGCGCGACGTCCGTGCGTCGCGAGCGCGCTGGGCACGCCGGGCGCCGGCGACTCGGTGATGCCCGCGTAGGAGCGGGGGCTGCCGGCCCAGTCGAACGTCCCGCCGTCGACGATGACCCCCGAGATCGCCGCGCCGTGCCCGGTGAGGAACTTGGTTCCCGAGTGCACGACGATGTGCGCACCCTGCTCGATCGGACGCACGAGGTACGGGGTGCCGATCGTGTTGTCGACGATGAGTGGCAGGCCGTGGCGCTCGGCAATGCGGGCCACCGCGGCGATGTCGACGACGTCGTTCTTGGGGTTGGGGATCGTCTCGGTGAAGATCGCCTTCGTGTCGGGGCCGATGGCCGCCTCCCACTGGGCCTCGTCGCTGGGGTCGAAGACGTAGTCGACGCCGACGCCGAAGCGGGCGAACGAGCGCCCGAACAGGATGCGCGTGCCGCTGTAGATGCTGGCGGTCGAGACGAACCGGTCGCCGTTGCCGACGATCGAGAGGAGGGCCGCACTGATCGCCGCCTGCCCGGAGGCCACGACGATCGCCCCCACTCCGCCCTCGAGCGCGGCGATGCGCCGCTCGGCGACGCCGTTCGTCGGATTGAGGTTGCGCGAGTAGATCTGACCGTCCTCGCCCCCGAACCGGCGCGTGCTCTCGTCGAACGAGTCGAACCGGAAGGCCGCGCTCAGGTGGATGGGGGCGACGCGGGAGCCGTAGGCGGGCTCCTCGACCTCCCCGGCGTGCACCTGCCGCGTGTCGAACCCGAACCCGGTCCAGTCGTACACGGGCGGGAGCACGTCGTGCGGCACGGATTCGGGACGGATGCCTTCGCTCATGCTCCCGACGGTAGAGACTGCTCCGCTCGGGCGCGCGGTCGCCCGTCACGAGAGGTCACAGTCGGCGGCGGGGCACACCTCCGCCCTAGCGGGGCGAGACCGCCCGGCTCACCCCGACGCGCTCCAGCTGACGCACGAGCCGGGCGGACAACAGCGCTCCGGCCGCCGTCGCGACCACCCGGGCGAGCAGCGTGAGCCCGAGGATCACCGGGCCGAGGTGCTCCGCCGACATCACGGGCAGCGAGACCGCGAAGAGGGCCGCCCCCACGACGACACCGCTCACCAGGCTGTCGCGGCGCTCCGTCCAGCGTCGGCGCTGCGCCGCGCGAAGCACGAGGTCGAACAGCACTCCAGCGGTCATCAGGGGCACCGCGAGCAGCCAGCCGAGCGGGGTGAACGGCGCACAGACCAGTGCCGTGATGCCTGCCGCCAGCGTCGCTCCCCACGCCAGGCCCGTGAACCGGCGCGCCGCGAAGAGGAGGAACGTCTGGGTGCAGGCGACGAGCGCGTAGACCGGGGGGAACCAGGCCGCGAGACGTCCGAGTACGGGCATGAGCACGACGATGACGATGACCTGCAGCGCGGCGAACGCGGCGACCTGGAGCAGAGCGCGGGTGGTCGACCGGCGCGCACCGTGGGGAGAGGTGGGGCCGCCGGACATGGCTCGATCCTACGGCGACGGCGGCTCTCTCGAGCGCGCCTCGGCCCGCCGACGGCACCTCGCCGACGGCCGCGCCCGCGACGGACTCAGACCCTCGCGGGCTCCGTCGCGCGGGCGAGCAGACCGCCGAGGTGCCGCGCGATCTGGCGCGGACCCGAGACCGCGGCACCCGCCTCGACATCCGGGTTGTAGTTCGTGTTCGTGTTGACGTCGTACGTCACCAGACGCCCGTCGACCGTCTCGATGAACTCGATCCCGGCGATGGCGATGCCGGCGTCGGCGAGGAACGTCCGGTACTTCTGCACCAGCGGATGCTGCGCCACGACCTCCTCGCGCACACGGAACAGCGGCTCGGGCTCGACGCCGTCGGCGCCGGGCAGCGCGCAGGCCTCGGCCGGGCACAGCTCGAAGCTGCCCGCGCTCGTGTCGACCCGCACCGCATAGACGAACTCACCACCGGCGAACTCGACCCGTGTGACGAAGGGCGCCGCGGCGAACAGGTTCTCCTGCAGCAGTGTGATGCCGTCGGGCGAGGGCTCGAACTCCGGGCCGGCGACCCAGGCGTCGAACTCCTCGTGGCTCTCGTGGCGACGCACCCCGAGCCCCTTGCCGCCCTGGTTGTGCTTGCTGATGAAGGGGGCCGTGAACTCCCGGGCGCGCTCCGTCAACGCCGCAGTGCCGAACACGGCGACCGTGCGCGGAACGTCGATGCCGGCGCGCTGCAGCGCGGCGTGCTGGGCCGCCTTGCTGACCTCGAGCTCGAGCACCCCGCTCCCGTTCACGACCGTCCGTCCGGCGGCTTCGAGCCACCGCAGCACCGCACGCCCGTACTCCTTCGAGTGGGCGTGGTCGCGCGTGTGCGCCGACGCGCTGAGCCGCGACCAGAACACGCCCTGCGGGGGCTCGGACGTGAGGTCGATCGACCCCTCCGTGAGCAGCCACTCCTGCGCCGGCACCCCCTCGGCCTCGAAGGCGGCGGCGAACGGCGGGAACCATTCGGCGTTCTCGTGGATCACGTACACGCGGGGTTCGGCAGTCATCCCCTCACGCTAGAACAGCGTGCCGACGCACGGGCGTCCGCTGAGATGCGGCGTAATGCGGAGCATCCGTCGCGCGCCGCAGCCGTCTCAGCGCCGCAGCCGTCCCAGCGCTGCAGCCCTCTCAGCGCCGCAGCCGATCGATCTGGAAGAGCCGCTGCAGCTCGTCCCGACTCGTGACCCCGAGCTTGGTGTACGCGTGGCGCATGTGGGTCTTGACGGTGTTGATGCTCACGTGATGCGCGTCCGAGATCTCGGAGTTCGAGAGGCCCGCGAGCGCGGCCTGCACGACGGCGGCCTCCCGATGGGTGAGGGCGTCGCTCCCGGCGATCGTCGCCCCGCCCGCCAACGCCTCCAGACGATCGGCCACCTCGCCGTCGCCGCGTTCGCGGGCATCCGTCGCGAGCACCGCGCGCACCTCCGCCGACGCGAACGCCCAGGACTGGTGGCAGAGGTTCCACGCCGACAGATCGCCGACCCGGCGGATCAGCTCGTCGCGCTCCTCCCCCTCGACGCCGTCGGCGGCGATCAGCAGAGCAGCGACGAGGATGCGCGGGCGGGCACTCGACACGTGCAGCAGCGGGGCGATGGCCCGGGCCGCGTCAGCCGCCCGTCCGCGTCGGGCCAGCATGCGCGCGTGCAGCACGGCCTGCATCTGCCGCACGAGACTCGAACCGGCATCGACCGGTTCCTCGCCGAGCATCCGCTCCGCCTCATCGGCCCGGCCCATGAGGCGCAGCAGCAGCGAGCGGATGACCACCGCGAACTCCGAGCCGAGAGGGTTGTAGGCGTGCTCATCGGTGAGCGTGCCGACGAACGCGTCGAACTCGGCGAGCAGCGCACGCGCCGATGCCTCGTCGTCGGGGGTGATGTAGGCGCGCACCGCGAAATACGGGGCCCAATAGTCGAGCCCTTCGCGGATGTCGACGCCGAGCAGCACGACCCGCGCCGCGTCGACCTCGAGGCGCTCGACGTACAGGATCGCCTCGGCCAGAGTGCCGGGGGTGCGTGCGGTGGCGGCCCACCACGCATCGTCCGGGATGCGGGGACGTTTGAGCAGCCACGCCGTGGCCTCGCGCCCCCGCCCGTGCAGGGCGTGGATGAGCGCGACCCCACCTGCCGCCCGTGCGGCTGCCATGTGGTTGCCCACGGTGCCCGCCCAGTCGTAGCTCAGCGCGAACTGCTCGGCGGCCGTGTCGAAGCGGTTGACCAGCTGGAAGGCCAGCGCCCAGTGATAGTGGAACTCGGGCAGCGCGGTATCGAGGGTCGGCACGATGTGCGCGGGGGTGTCGGTCAGCAGCGCCACGGCCCTCTCGGCGGCGGCGACCGCCTCGAGGTACCGGCCCTCCACCCGCGCGACCCGCACCTCGTTCGTGATCTCGGCGAGCAGGTCGAGGGCATCCTGCGCGGGCGTGTCGCCGACGTCGTCGAGGCGATCGGCAGCCTCGCGATGCAGGATGCGCCGCAGGTACTCCTCCGCGAACCGGAGGCGGGAGTTCGCCTCGACCACGTCCGGCGGGATCGACACGAGCAGATCGAGGAGGTCATCCGGATGCACCTGGAACAACTCGCTCCACTGCACCCGCAGCAGATCGAGGAACCGCGGCCAGTCGCCGTCGTCGCGGGCATCGCCGAACAGCCCGATGAGGTCGCGCAGGCTCGCCTCTGACATCGCCGCCTCCCTCTCCCTCGAGCGTCGACGCGTCCAGTGTCGCAGACGTGCGGGAGGGGAGGGCGCTCGGCGCGCGAACGTTCGCCGCCGCGGCGTGGTCATTCGGGTGTGGTCATCACGGCGGGAGCGTCGAACCACGGCGATCTGCAGGCACCGCGGCGACGTGCAGGCACGATTCAGCGGATGCCGCCCGCATCCCACCCCCGCGCCTGCATTCCGCACCCCACCCGCCGCGAACGCTCACCGCGAAGGCCGCCCCCACGGCCCGCCGGATAGGCTCGGGCCATGACGATCGATCTCGAAGCGCTCTACGTCGACCTGCACCAGCACCCCGAGCTCTCCTTCCAGGAGACCCGCACGGCCGGCATCGCCGCCGGCCACCTGCGCGACCTCGGACTCGACGTGCACGAGGGCATCGGTGTCACCGGGGTCGTCGGCATCCTGCGCAACGGTGACGGCCCGGTGGTGTGGGTGCGGGCCGACATGGATGCTCTGCCCGTGGGCGAGCTGACCGGTCTGCCGTACGCCAGCACCGCCACCGGGGTCGACCCGGCGGGGAACACCGTGCCGGTCATGCACGCGTGCGGTCATGACATGCACGTGACCGCGATGATCGGCGCCGTCGAGAAGCTCGTGTCCGAGCGCGCCGACTGGGCGGGCACCCTCGTCGTCCTCATCCAGCCCGCCGAGGAGTACGGAGCCGGCTCGCGGGCCATGCTCGACGGCGGTCTGCTCGACCTCGCGCCGAAGCCCGACATCGTGCTCGGCCAGCACGTCACTCCCCTGCCCGCTGGGACGATCGGCGTGCGCTCCGGAACGCAGATGGCCGCCTCCGACGGCATCACCGTCACCCTGCACGGACGCGGCGGCCACGGTTCGCGCCCGCACTCGACCGTCGACCCAATCGTGATGGCGGCGGCGACCGTGATGCGCCTGCAGACGATCGCGTCGCGCGAGGTCGACCCGCGCGACGTCGCCGTCGTCACCGTCGGATCGATCCACGCCGGTTTGAAGAACAACATCATCCCGGCCGAGGCGAAGCTCGAACTCAGCCTGCGGTACCCGAACGACGAGATGCGCGCCCGGGTGCTGGCGAGCGTCGAGCGGATCGTGCGGGCGGAGGCCGCGGCATCCGGTGCCGAGCGCGAGCCCGAGTTCCACACCGTGCACACCCTGCCGCCCACCATCAACGACGTCGAGGCGACGGCCCGCGTGACGCGCGCCATCCAGGCGGCCGTTGGCGAGGGTTCGGTCGTCGACCCCGGCATGTTCACGGGCAGCGAGGACGTGTCGTGGTTCGCCCGCGACACCGGCGCCCCGCTCGTGTTCTGGTTCTGGGGCGGCGTCGACCCGGCCGCGTTCGCCGCCGCACTCGAGGCCGGCACGATCGACCGCGACGTGCCGACGAACCACTCCCCCTACTTCGCCCCGGTGGTCCACCCGACCATCGAGGTCGGCGTCACCGCGATGTCGGCCGCCGCGCGCGAGTTCCTCGCCTGAGCCGCAGCGCCGCCTAGATCGCCGGTCGGGCGCCCGGTCAGCCGCCGATAGCGTTCATTCCGCGGGCCGGCTGCAGGAAGGACGGGTCGTCGATCGCGTGTCCCGGCAGCTTGCCGAGGATGCAGGACCGCAGCAGGTCGGCGATCGCGTCGTCGCGCTGACCCGGAACGGATGCCTCGCCCCGCAGCAGCCCGGTGAGGTCGTACTCGTCGTTCGAGAAGAGGCAGTTGCGCAGCTGTCCGTCTGCGGTCAGCCGCAACCGGTCGCAGGCGCCGCAGAAGGGGGCGGTGACCGAGGCGATCACGCCGACCTCGTGCGGGCCGCCGTCGATGCGCCACTTCTCCGCCGGTGCGCCGCCACGGCCGGGAACCGGGTCGAGCGTCCATCGCTCGCTCAGTGCGGCGAGGATCTCCTCCCGCGTGACCATGGTCTCGCGGTCCCACGTGTGGCCGGCGTCGAGGGGCATCTGCTCGATGAAGCGCAGCTGCGCGCCGGACTCCATCGCGAAGGCCACGAGGTCGGCGAGTTCGTCGTCGTTGACGCCGCGCATGGCGACGGCGTTGAGCTTGAGCGGGCGCAGGGCGGATGCCGCGGCGGCCGCGATGCCCTCGAACACGTCGTCGAGCCGGTCACGGCGGGTGAGGTCGGCGAACTTCTGCCGGTCGATCGTGTCGATGCTGATGTTGAGGCGGGTCAGCCCCGCATCGATGAGCGCGGGGAGTTTCTGCGCGAGCGAGATGCCGTTCGTCGTCATGGCGACCTCGACGGGCCCGTCGTCACCCTCGATGAGGGCGATGCGCCGCACGACGTCGACGATGTCGGGGCGCAGCAGCGGCTCACCCCCGGTGAGTCGGAACGTGCGGATGCCGAGCGACGCCGCGACGCGCGCGACCTCGACGATCTCGTCGGTGGAGAGGATGCTCGTGCGGGCGAGCCACTCGTTGCCCTGCTCCGGCATGCAGTAGGTGCAGCGCAGCGAGCAGCGGTCGGTCAGCGAGATGCGGAGGTCGCGGTGCACGCGGCCGTGCGTGTCGACGAGCCCGCGGACCGACGGATCGGTCACCATCCGCGCCGTGTCGCCAGCGGCTGCGGTCGCGGGGCGACGGCCGATCACGACCGGCACGGCCGTCATCGCGTCCCCTCGATCCCCATCATCTTCCGAGACTAACCCGCGGCGCGCCGGCCGGGGGCGGGTTCGCGGGCATCCGCTACCTCGCCGGCACGAACCGCACGCCGCCCGGGTCGATGCGCAGACGCACCGTATCGCCGACCGCGAAGCGGCGGCCGTCGGCGAGGGGAACATCGACTGCGCACAGCTCGGTGTGCACCCGCATCCCGTCGAGCGTCGGTTCGACGTGGACGACCGCGATGCGCCATCCGTCCGCATCTCCCTCACCCTCGCCGACGATGCGCGCGTCCGCCGGCCGGAATACCGCAGCGATCGGTTGCCCATCGACCGCGGCGAACGCCCGCGACGCGGCATCCGTGCTCGTCAGCCGCAGGTCGCCGCGACGCCAGCCCCCGGCATCCGCCATTCCCTCGATCCGATTCACACCGGCGATCGCCGCGACGAAGGCGGATGCCGGTGCGGCGAGCACCTCGCGCACGGACCCGGTCTGCGTCACGCGCCCCGCTTCGACCACCACGAGTCGATCGGCGAGGGCGACGGCGTCGGCGGCGTCGTGGGTCACGGCGACGGTGGTCGTGCCGGCGAGCTGTTCGCGCAGCATCCGCCGGATATCGGATGCCGTCGACGGGTCGAGAGCGACGAGCGGCTCATCGAGGAGCACGGCGCGGGGCGCCGCGGCGAGCGCACGGGCGACCGCCACGCGCTGCGCTTCGCCGCCGGAGAGCTCGCGGGGCGCGCGGTCGCCGGATCCGGGCAGGCCGACGCGGGCGAGGAGAGCATCGGCTGCGTCTCGCGCCTCGCGTGCCGCGACCCCGGCGGCCCGTGGACCGAACGCGACGTTCTCGCGCACCGAGAGGTGCGGGAACAGGCGGGCGTCCTGGCCGAGCAGCACGATGCCGCGGCGCATCGGAGCGGTGCGCACCGGCGACGACCCGACCCGGTCGACCACCTTTCCGCCCACCGAGATCTCCCCGTCCGACACGGGCACCAGACCGGCGAGGGCCTGCAGCAGCGTCGACTTGCCCGCCCCGCTCGGACCCATCACCGCGACCGTCTCACCCGCCCCCACCTCGAGCGAGACGTCGACGACGAAGTGCTCGCGCGGCACGACGACACGGGCGCGCAGACCGGTCATCGTGCCGCTCCGGGGCGCCATCCGCGGACGAGCAGCAGTACCGCGACGGCGGTGGCGAGCAGCAGCAGGGCGAGGGCCACGGCCGCCCCCTGCGACACCCCGGCGCCGTTGAACGCGGTGTAGATCGCCAGCGGCATGGTCTGCGTGACGCCGGGGCGGTTGCCGGCGAACAGCGCGGTCGCCCCGAACTCGCCGATCGCCCGCGCGAAGCACAACACCACTCCGGCGACGATCCCCGGCGCGGCGAGGGGCAGGGTGATGCGCCGCAGGATGGTCCAGCGCCCGGCGCCGAGGGCCGCTGCGGTGCGTTCGTGATCGACGCCCGCGGCGCGCACGGCGCCTTCGACGGCGAGAACGAGGAACGGCAGCGCGACGAACGTCTGCGCGAGCACGACCGCGGGCGTGCTGAACGAGAGGCCGAGCCCACCGAGCCACCCCGCGCGCCCGAAGAGGTACAGCAGCGCGACGCCACCCACCATCGGGGGGAGCACGAGCGGCACGGTGACCGCCGCGCGCAGCACCGCGGCGAGCCGGGGTCCCGAGCGGGCGATGAGGAGCGCGAGCGGCACGCCCCCCACGATGCACAGCAGGGTGGCGGCCAGTCCGGTGCCGAGCGAGAGGCCGAGCGCGGTGCGTGCGGCGTCGGACGTCACGTCGGCGACGAACGTCGCCCACTGCACCCGGGCGATGAGCGCGGCGAGCGGAACCAGGAGGAAGGCGAGCCCGATCGACGCGGGGATCGCGAGGGCGCGCGGCACGTAGCCGGTGAGCCGCGCGGGGGTCACGGCGCCCCGAACCCGAAGTCGGCGAGGATCGTCTGTCCCGCATCCGACAGCACGAAGGCGACGAACGCGGCCGCCGCGTCGGGATTCTCGGCATCGCGAAGCGCAGCGATGGGATAGCGGTTGATGACGTCGGCCGCCTGGTCGGGCACGATCGCCTCGACGTCGGCGCGGCCGACCACGTCGGTCGCGTAGACGAGCCCCGCATCGGCTTCGCCCGCCGCCACCTTGGTGAGCACGGCGGTGACGTTCTGCTCGACGCTCGCCGGGTCGACGACGACGCCCGCCTCGTCGAGGAGAGCCGTGGATGCCGCACCGCACGGAACCTCGGGCGCGCACAGCACGGTGACCGCGTCGGCGAGGTCGTCGAGGGTCGCGACACCCGCCGGGTTGTCGGCGGGCACCGCGATCACGGGCGTGTTCGTGGCGAACAGATCGGGGTCGCCGGTCAGTTCGGACGCCTTCTGCATGGTGGCCTCGTCGGCCGACGCGAACACGTCGGCGGGCGCGCCCGCGAGCAGCTGGGTGACGAGCGTCGACGACCCGTCGTAGACCGGTACGACGGTCAGGTCGGGATGCTCGGCGGCGAAGGCATCCGCGATCGCATCGAACGCCCCCTGCAGCGAGGCCGCGGCGTACACCGTGAGCTCGCCGCTGACGTCGCCCTCGGTCTCGTTCGCCGACGACGGGCCGGATGCCGGGGCCGCGCATCCGCTGAGGGCGAGCAGCGCGGCGGCGATGACGAGGATGCGGGCGCGGCGCGCGACGGTGCGCATGTCAGCCCTTCGGGATCTCGACGACGACCTGGGTCGCTTTGACGGACGCGGTGGCGAGAGCGCCGACCTCGAGCTGCAGCTCGCGCGCTGCCTCGGCGGACATCAGCGAGACCACGCGGTGCGGGCCCGCCTGGATGTCGACCTGCGCCATGAGACCGTCGATCTGCACCCGCGTGACGAGGCCCGTGAAGCGGTTGCGCGCGCTCGTGCGCGCCTCGCCCGACGCCTCGGCTGCGGCCGCCATCGCGAGGGTGTGGGCGGCGAGGGCGTCGCCGGGGATCTCGGCGGGCGACGAGTCGGTCGTCGGCAGCAGGCCCTGCTCGATCCACCGCCGCACGGTGTCGTCGCTGACCCCGAGGAGCTGGGCAGCGCGGGAGACGCGATACGTGTGCATGAGGCGAGAGTACCGCAGGTGCGGGTTGCTTCCCTTGTTTCTTCCGCGGATGCGGAATACCTGCGAGGTCGACTCGTCCTCCACATCTCGCGGGTAATGCGCGTTGATCGCCGAGCCGTCGTTCTCCTTCTGCGTGCTGCGCAACCCGTCGGCCCACGGCATAGCCTGAGTTCATGCAGCCCCTCGTCGCCCCCGCATCCGCCCTCGCTCCCACCGAGCTCGTGCGCACGGCGCGGCACGCGGTCCTCGCCGGCATCGGCGAGGAAGGACAACGCCGACTGAGCGCGGCGCACGTCGCCGTCGTCGGTGCGGGCGGGCTGGGGTCGCCCGTACTCCTCGCTCTCGCGGCGGCGGGCGTGGGCACCCTCACGGTCATCGACGACGACATCGTGGAGCTGACGAACCTGCAGCGCCAACTCGCGCACCGCGTCGACGACATCGGCGTCGCCAAGACCGCCTCGGCCGCGCGCGCGATCATCGCACTCGCTCCGCACACCGTCGTGGTCGAGGCCGCCGAACGCCTCGACCAGGCGAACGCGGAGGGCCTGCTCGCCCGCGCCGACATCGTCGTCGACACGAGCGACTCGTTCGCGACGCGGCGGGCGGTCGCCGCGGCCGCCGAGAACCTGGGTCTCCCGCTGGTGTGGGGGGCCGTGCAGGAATGGCATGCCCAGGCGACCGTGTTCTGGTCGGCACCGCCCGAGGGCGAGCCCGTCGTGCTCGCCGACCTGTTCCCCCCGGGCACCGAGGGCGAGCCGCCGAGCTGCGCACAGGTCGGCGTACTCGGCGCACTCTGCGTGCAGGTGGGCGGGATGCTCGCGGCCGAGGTCGTGAAACTCATCACCGGCGCCGGCGAGCCCCTGCTCGGCCGCCTCGCCGTGATCGACGCGCTCGGCGGCCGGCAGCACGAGATCGCCCTCCGCCCGGCCTCCGTCGGACCGCGGGAGGTGCAGGCATGACCGCCGCGACGCCCCGCACGGTCGAGGAGCAGCTGAGCCGCGTGCTCGACGCGGTGCGCGTCGTCGAGTCCGAGACGCATCCCGTGGAGGTCGCGGCCGGACGCACCCTCGCGCGGTCGGCGACCGCGGCGCACGACATCCCCCTCTTCGACAACTCGGCCATGGACGGGTTCGCGGTGCGCGGCGCCGACGTCGCGCATGCCAGCGCCGAGCATCCGGTGACCCTGCGTGTCGTGGCCGACCTGCCCGCCGGCGGCGCCGACGACCCCGCCCTCGCAAGCGGCGAGGCGGCCCGCATCATGACGGGATCGCCGACACCGACCGACGCCGACGTGATCGTCCCCTTCGAAGACACTGAGGGAGGCCTCGCCGACTCGCTCGGTGACGTGCGGGTGCTCCGCGCACCCGCGAAGCCCGGGGCGTTCGTGCGGCGCCGCGGGTCCGATCTGCGACGGGGAGATGAGGTGGTGCGCGCGGGCGAACGACTGGGCGCCTTCCAGGTCGCGGCCGCGGTGGCCGCCGGCATCACCGAGGTGCAAGTCACGCGTGCGCCTCGCGTCGTCGTCGTCTCGACCGGCAGCGAACTGCTCGGCGCCGGAGAGCCCGCCGCGCGCGGGCGCATCCCCGACTCGAACGGCCCGCTGCTGGCGCGGCTCGTCGCCGACGCCGACGCCGACGTGGTGCAGGTCGCGAGGGTGGCGGATGAGGCCGACGCCGTGCGCCGAGTGACGGCCGAGGCCGACGCGCTCGGAGCCGACGTGATCGTGTTCACCGGGGGCGTGAGTGCGGGGGCCTACGAGCCGGTGCGCGGTGCCTTCGACGGCGGCGGAGAGGTCGAGTTCACGCCCGTGGCGATGCAGCCGGGCAAGCCGCAGGCGTTCGGGATGCTTCCGTCGGGTGCGCTCGTGTTCGGACTGCCGGGAAACCCCGTGAGCGTCGCGGTGTCGTTCGAGGTGTTCGTGCGCCCCGCTCTTCTCGCCCTGCAGGGCCGGGCGCAGCTGCACCGTCCGCTCGTGCGGCTCGCCGCCGACGCCGCGTGGACGACGCCGCCGGGGCGGCGTCAGTACCTGCCTGCCGTCGTCGACCTCGCTGCGGGCACGGTGCGCCCCGCCACGGCCGGCGGATCGGGCTCGCACCTCGCCGGCGGGCTGGCTCGCGCCGAGGCCTTCGCAATCGTGCCGGCCGAGGTCGACGCGGTCGCCGTGGGCGATCGGATCGATGTCATGCTGGTCGGATGAGCTTCCCGCACCTCGACGCCGCCGGCCACGCGCACATGGTCGACGTCACCCTCAAGCAGCCGACCGTGCGCACCGCCACCGCCCGCGGCTTCGTGCGGTGCAGCACCGAGGTGGTCGCGGCGCTGCGCGACGGCAGCATGCCGAAGGGCGACGTGCTCGCCGTGGCCCGTATCGCCGGCATCCAGGCCGCCAAGTCGACCCCGGCGCTGCTCCCCCTCGCGCACGTGATCGGGGTTCACCGGGCCAGCGTCGACCTCGAGATCGTCGACGAGGGCGTGCGCATCGAGGCGACCGTCGGCACCGCCGACCGCACCGGCGTCGAGATGGAGGCCCTCACCGCCGTCTCCGTCACCGCTCTCGCCGTGGTGGACATGATCAAGGGCGTCGACCGCGCGGTCGTGATCGAGAACGTGCGCATCACGGCGAAGTCCGGCGGACGGTCGGGCGACTGGGTCCGGCCCGACGAAGACGCCGCCGGAGCATCCGCGTCAGACCTTCCCAGCGGAGCATCCGCATGACGCGCGTGCGCTACTTCGCCGCCGCCGCGGAGGCCGCGGGCACCGACGCCGAGGACCGTGACGAGGCGACCCTGAGTGCGCTGCGGGAATCGGTGGTACGCGAGCATCCCGCCCTCGCCGACATCCTGCCCCGCTGCGCCGTCATGGTCGACGGCGTGCGCTCCGACGACGACCGCCCCCTCACCGACGCCGAGCTGATCGACGTCCTCCCGCCCTTCGCCGGCGGCTGAACACCCCACCCTCGGGCCCCTTCTCTAGCCGCCCGCGGCACGGCAGCCCGCCGCGCGCTACCCACCACATGCAAATGCAGGCGATCACACGATCGGCAGGCTGCTTTCGCCGAATCCCGCCTGCAGA
This sequence comes from uncultured Microbacterium sp., assembly GCF_963528945.1. GTDB lineage: Bacteria > Actinomycetota > Actinomycetes > Actinomycetales > Microbacteriaceae > Microbacterium. The sequence continues at coordinate 355,701 of NZ_CAURWX010000002.1, read as the reverse complement.
CCGGAAATTCGCCTGCATACCGCGCGGCTGAGAACCGCCACCCGACAGCGGCGCAGTGCGCGGTCCTCGCCACCCACCCACCGGCGGCACACAACCCAGCGGCGGCGCGCGCAAATGCAGGCGATCACACGATCTGCAGGATGCTTCCGCCGGATCCCGCCTGCCGAAGGCGAGTTCGCCTGCATACCGCGCGGCTGGCGGCCGGCCCACCGCGAGCGGACGGTGCATACCGCGCGGCTGACGAACCGCTAGCGGGTGAGACCATCCCGCCCGGGCGTGGGGTGGGTGGGGTCAGCCGCCGATACCCTTCCACGACGATGACCCGTCCGACTCGTGCTGACGCTTCCACACCGGGAGGTCGCGCTTGATCGCCTCGATGATCTCCCGGCACACCGCGAAGGCCTCCGCCCGGTGCGCCGAGGCGACCGCGATCACCACTGCGGCGTCTCCGACGGCCAACTGCCCGACCCGGTGGCTCACCGCGACGAGAGTACCGGCGTCCCGCCCGACGGCCGCCCCGCCCGCGTCGCCCTCATCCCCGCCGCCCTCATCCCCGCCGCCCTCGGCTTCGGCCGCGATACGGCGGAGGGTCGCGGTGGCATCCGGATGCGCGCTGTATTCCAGCCCGACGACCGGCGAACCGGCATCCGGATCGTTGTTGCGCACGCGCCCCACGAACGTCGTGACCGCACCGAGCCGGGGGTCGTCGACGGCCGCTAGATGCGCGTCGAGGTCGAGGGCGTGCTCGACGATCGCGGCGATGCGTACGTCGTTCATCAGTGGTCCCCACCGGCGAGCTGATCGACGATGTGCGCGGCGACCGTGAGCACGATCGGCACGCCAGACGACACGGCGTTCGTCGAGCCGGGCAGGTTGACGACGAGCGCGCCGTACGGGTCGATGATTCCGGCGAGTCCGCGCGACAGCACCGACTTCGGGGTGTCGGCGAGTCCCTGGCGCCGCAGCTCCTCGGCGATGCCCGGCACCTCCCGCGTGATCACCCGACGGGTGCCCTCGGGGGTCTCGTCGCGCGGCGCGACGCCCGTGCCGCCCGTGGTCACGATGAGCTTGATGCCGCGGGCGGCCGCGCGGCGCAGGGCATCCGCCACCGATTCGGCGCCGTCGGCGATGACCTCCGCGTCGGGGCAGTGCCACCCCGCCTCGCGCAGCAGCGCGACCGCGATGGGGCCGCCGCGGTCCTCACGCTCCCCCGCGGCCGATCGATCGGAGACGGTGATCACGCATGCGGGGGTCGAGGTCATGGGTCCACCCTAGAGGCGGGACGCCGTCAGTTCACCCGGATCAGCGAGCGCTGCCACCCCGACGACCCGTCGGGTGCGATCGGCGCACGCTCCTCGATCTGCAGGTCGCCGTTCTTGTTGACGGCGCGCACGGCCACGTAGTGGGTGCCGGGGGTGGCATCCCAGTCGACGAACCACTGCACCCACGTGTCGTCGTTGACGGGGGTCGACAGCGTCGCGGGCATCCACTCGCCGTCGTCGATGCTGACCTCGACCCGCTCGATCCCGACCGACTGCGCCCAGGCGACACCCGCGATGGGCGTGCGTCCGGCTTCGATGGCCGACCCGAGCTTGGGGGTGTCGACGCGCGACGAGAACTTGATCGGGGCTTCGGCGCTGTAACCGCGCGGGGTCCAGTACGCCTCGTCCTTGTCGAACGTGGTGACCTTCAGCTCGGTGAGCCACTTGGTGGCCGACACGTAGCCGTAGAGGCCGGGCACGACCATGCGCACCGGGAACCCGTGCTCGAGCGGCAGCGGTTCGCCGTTCATCGCGACCGCGAGGATGGCGTCGAGGTTCTCGTCGGTGAGCGACGAGAGCGGCGTGCTCGCGGTGTACCCGTCGACGCTGCGCGACAGCACCATGTCGGCATCCGACTTCACCCCGGCCTTCTTCAGCACGTCGCGGATCGGCACGCCGAGCCACTTCGCGCTGCCGACCAGCTCGCCGCCGACCTCGTTCGACACGCAGGTCAGCGTGATGGAGTACTCGTCGAGCCCCATGTCGAGGATGTCCTGGAAGCTCATCTCGACCCGCTGGTCGACCATGCCGTCGATCACGAGCCGCCAGGTGTCGGGGTCGATCGTCGGCACGGTGAGCGCGGTGTCGACCCGGTAGAAGTCCTTGTTGGGGGTGTAGAGCGGGCTGAGGCCCGGCACGTCGAGCTCGGCACCATCGGGCACCGTCACGGTGCTGCGGGGCGAGGGGAGGTTGAGGGCCTTGCGGATCGACTCGACCGAGCTCACCGTCATGCTCACCGCGCGCGATGCGACGCCGACGACGACGGCCGAGATGCCGGCGATGGCGGCGAGGGCGAAGAACCCGCGGCGCCCCATCTGCGCGTCTGCCACCGACTTCTTCGGCATGTCGGTGGGCGACGGCTTGGTGATGGGCGGCGTCGTCGGCTCGGGCGTGCTCTTCGCCGGGACGGATGCCGTCGCCGCCGACCGCCAGCGCCGCAGGCGCCGAGTGAGCAGCACGAGGATGACGGCGCCCGCGACAGTGCCGAGCACGGGCGGCATGAACGCGAGCGGGCTCACCCCGGCGCGGGTCACGATCGCGGCGGTCGAGAGCGCCCCCGCGATGACGAGCACGACCACGCCCAGCGGCGCGCGCACCAGCTGCAGGATGCCGCCGATCGCCGAGGCGATCACGACGGCGAGGCCGAGCCCCGCGAGCAGCGCGATCTTGTCGTACTCGCCGAAGGTCGCGATCGCGAACTCCTTGAACGGCTGCGGCACGATGTCGATGACGAAGCCGCCGACCGCGAGGATCGGGCTCGCGGTGCGTGCGAGCAGGAGCGCGAACAGCTCGGCCACGGCGAGGAACACGGCCCCGCTGACGAGGCCGGCGACGGCCGCCCAGAAGAAGAATCGCTTTCCCGTTCGGCGCTCGGCCATGGTGTCCTCCTGGTCCGCCCGTTGATTGGTCGCCGGTTGTTCGGAGCGGATGCCGGAACGGATGGCGGAACGGATGGCGTCGAGGCTACACGGCGACGATGCCGGGCGGGGGCGGCGGCGCGAGAGGGGCAGCGGGCGCCAGAGGCGGAGCCGGTGCGAGTCGTCGCTGCGGCACCCCGTGCGCCTCACGATGCAGGCGCTCCATGCGGGCGTCGAGTTCCGACGCCGCCTCGGCGGCGGAGGTGAGGCTCTCGACGAGATGCGCGGGCACCTGGTTCGAGAACTTGTAGTAGATCTTGTGCTCGAGGCTCGCCCAGAAGTCCATCGCGATGGTGCGGAACTGCACCTCGACCGGGATCGACAGCGCGCCGGTCGACAGGAAGACCGGCACCTCGATGATCGCGTGCAGGCTCTTGTACCCGTTGTCCTTGGGGGTGGCGATGTAGTCCTTCACGACGCGCACCGTAACGTCATCCTGCGCGGTGAGCAGGTCGAACAGCCGGTAGACGTCGGCGACGAAGCTGCAGGTGACCCGCACCCCGGCGATGTCGGTGATCTCGCGCCGGATCAGGTCGAAGTCGGGCTCGTCGATGCCCTTGCGCGCGAGCTTCTCGACGATGCTGTCGGGCGACTTCACCCGGCTCTTCACGTGCTCGATCGGGTTGTACGCGTGGTGGTGCGTGAACTCGTCGCGCAGGATCGAGATCTTCGTCTCGACCTCGCGCATGCCGAACTCGTACTCGCGCAGGAACCGCTGGAACCGGTCGCGCAGCTCCTTCGCTTCGTGGAAGGCCTGCTCGTCGACGGAAACCGTGCTCATGTCCTCGACGTTATCGATCCGTGATCGGAATGGGCTGAGCATCCGTTCGCCGGCTCGTAAGGATTCCGTGAGGGCGCACCCGGCGGCCGTAGGGATTCCGTGAGGATGCCGTCAGGACGTCGTGGCGCAGGAGTAGTGTCGCCCGACGTGTCAGAGCAAACCAGAGACAGCACGGATGCGCCGCAGACCGTCAAACGCATCCTCATCGGCGACCCGCTCACGAGCGCCCAGGTCGACGACCAGCTGCTGCCGAAGAAGATGGCCCTGCCGATCTTCGCGTCGGATGCTCTGAGCTCGGTCGCCTACGCGCCGCAGGAGCTCGTGATGATCCTGCTCATCGGCGGACTCGCGTTCCTGTCGTTCACCCCGCTCGTCGCGGTCGCCGTGGTCGTGCTGCTGGCGGTGGTGGTGCTCAGCTACCGCCAGCTCATCAAGGCCTACCCCTCGGGAGGCGGCGACTACGAGGTGGCGTCGAAGAACCTCGGGGAGGTGCCGGGCGTCGTCGTGGCGGCGGCGCTGCTCGTCGACTACGTGCTGACGGTCGCGGTCTCGGTCGCGTCGGGCGTCGACAACATCATCTCGGCGGTGCCGGGTCTCGATCCGTTCCGCGTCGAGCTCGCCGTGGGCTTCGTGGTGCTCATCATCATCGTCAACCTCCGCGGCGTGCGGGAGGCGTCGCTGGTCTTCGCGATCCCGACCTACGTGTTCATCGGGTCGGTCGGCCTCATGATCGTCACCGGCCTCGTGCGCACGTTCCTCGGCGATGCCCCGGTCGCGTCGAGCGCCGCGTTCTCGGTGCAGGCCGAGAGCCTCAGCCAGGCCGCGGTGATCCTGCTGATCCTGCGGGCGTTCTCGAGCGGATGCTCCGCCCTCACCGGCGTCGAGGCCGTGTCGAACGGGGTGCCGGCGTTCCGCACCCCGAAGGTGCGCAACGCGCAGTCGACCCTCGTGCTCATGGGCACGATCGCGGTGTGCCTGTTCTCCGGCCTCACGGCTCTCGCCCTCATCACCGGCGTGCACTACGCCGAGAACCCCTGCGACCTCATCGGCTTCGACTGCGCCAACCCGCAGCCCAGCCTCATGGCGCAGATCGCCGCAGCGACGTTCGGCGGCGGAAGCATCCTGTTCTTCGTCGTGCAGGCCGCGACCGCCTGCGTGCTGCTGCTCGCGGCGAACACCGCGTTCAACGGCTTTCCGCTGCTCGGCTCGGTGCTCGCCCGCGACGGCTATGCCCCGAAGTCGCTGAACACGCGCGGCGACCGCCTCGTGTTCTCGAACGGCATGATCCTGCTCGGAATCGGCGCGATGATCGTGCTGGTCGTGTTCCAGGCGCGGCTGACGACGCTGATCCAGCTCTACATCATCGGCGTCTTCGTGTCGTTCTCGCTCGGGCAGCTCGGCATGGTGCGACACTGGCGTCGGGTGCTGCGCGCCCCGCAGGATGCTCCGCAGAACGGCGAACGCGACGGGGCCGCGGCGACCGACCGACGCTCGGCCCGGGTGGGTCTCGCGATCAACTCGGCCGGGGCCACGCTCACGGTGCTCGTGCTCCTGATCGTCACGATCACGAAGTTCACGCACGGCGCCTACCTCGTCTTCTTCGCGATCCCGATCCTCGCGTTCCTCATGCTCGGGGTGAAGCGGTACTACCGCGACGTCGAGCACGAGATCGCGATCGACGACACGACGCGGTTCGGGGCATCCGGCGACGTCGCGATCGTGCTCGTGAGCCACCTGCAGAAGCCGGTGATGAAGGCCATCGACTACGCGATCGCCGCCAAGCACGACAAGACGCTCGCGGTGCACGTGGCCGTGTCGGCCGAGGCTGCGGCCGCGGTGCAGAAGGACTGGGCCGACCACCTCGTGCCGATCCCGCTCGTGATCCTCGACTCGCCTTACCGGTCGTTCGCGCAGCCGATCAGCCAGTTCATCGCGCAGTACCGGGAGAAGCACGGCTCGTCGGTGGTGACCGTCTATCTGCCGCAGTACATCGTCGGCCACTGGTGGGAGACCTTCCTGCACAACCGCCGCGCCCGCCGACTCGCCAACAAGCTCATGCTCGTGCACGGTGTCTCGATCACTCTCGTGCCGTGGCTGCTCGACTCGTCCGAGCTCATCTACGGTCGCCGCTCCCGCCCCCTGCCCGGCCAGGAGCGCGCCGGCCGCCCCGTCGCGCCGGTCGTCGTCTCGGGCCGCCGCGCCCACCGCCCCGAGGGTCCCCCCGCCGCCTGACGCGGGGGTGCGCCCCGCCCCCTCCCGCCCCCTCCCGCCCCGCGTTCGGCCGTCCCGCCCTGCCCCCCTCCGCGCCCCGCGCTCGGCCACTCCCGTCGCATTTTCTGTCGCTCCGACGCACTCTGGGCGACAGAAAATGCGACCGGAGCGGAAGAAGAGGGGGAAGGAAGGGAGGGGTGAGGGGAAGGGAGGGAAGGAAGGGAAGGGGAGGGAGGAGTCGGCGGGTCAGGCGATCAGAGACAGGGCGAGGGTGGCGAGGAGCACCGTCGGCACGGCGGCGATCAGGCCCCAGAGCATGAAGCGACCCCAGCGCACCTCGACCCCGAGCGACGTGACGCGGTGGTGCCAGAGCAGCGTCGCGAGCGACGCCCACGGGGTCACGAGCGGCCCCAGGTTCACCCCGATGAGCAGCGCCATGAGCGCCACCGGATCGCCCGCGGCGGGCTCGAGCACGAGGTAGGCGGGGAGGTTGTTGATCGCGTTGGCACTCAGCGCCCCGAGGCCGGCGAGGCGCAGCAGCTCGCCCAGGCCGCCGGCGCCCGGCGCGGTGAGGAAGTCGAGCAGCCCCTGCGCGTGCAGGGTCTCGACGATCGCGAACAGTGCCGTCGCGAGCGCGAGCGCCTGCCAGGGCACCAGGCCGATGCGCAGCGCACGTGGGCGCCGCACGACGAACAGCACGACGAGCGCCAGAGCAGCGACGGATGCCGGGATCCACACGTCGTGCGAGACGGCGAGCAGCGGCATGAGCGCGAGCAGGATGCCGGTGGCCGTCCAGAACAGCACCGGGTCGGCGGGTCGTCGCGCGGGCGGCATCTCGTAGCCGGCGAACACGGTGCGCCGGTGCGCGATCGTGAGGATGGCGACGGGCACGAGGATGCCGACGAGGGTCGGAGCCCAGCTCAGCGCGAAGAACGCCGCGGGAGACTCGCCGATGCGCGAGGCGGCCAGCAGGTTCGTGAGGTTCGAGACCGGGAGTGCCATGGATGCCGTGTTCGCGAGCCACACGGTGGCGAGGGCGAACGGCAGCGGAGGCAGCCCGATGCTCTGGGCGAGCACGACCACCACGGGCGTCACGATCACCGCGGTCGTGTCGAGCGAGAGGAACACGGTGCTCACCACGGCGAGCGCGACCACGAGCATCCACAGCACGATCACACGCCCGCGACCCCATCGCGCGAGCCGCTGCGACACGACGTCGAACACGGCGGCGTCGCGGGCGAGCTCGGCGACGATCGTGATGGCGACGACGAACCCGAGCACCGGGGCGATGCGTGCGCCGAGCGCTCCGGCATCCGCCTGCGGAAGCAGCCCGGTCACCACGCAGATGCCCGCGACGACGACCAGCCCGATGACGATCCACGTGCCCACGCCCACCCGGACGCTCTTGATTCCCACCTCGCAACCCTAGACCCGCCCCTCTCCCCTCGCTTCCCGTCGCACTTTCTGTCGCCCGGCCCCGCCGCAGGCGACAGAAAATGCGACGGGAGCGGAAGGAACGGGAGCGGCGGGAACCAGGGCGGGGGGAAGGGGACCGGGGCGGCGGGAACGGATGCCGGTGTCAGGAAGGCGCATGCGTTGGGGGCGGGGGCGTAGGGGAAGCGTGAGGAACCGGGGAACGGGGGCTGCGGGCGGGTTGTATCGACGTCGTGCTCGACTTCCTCTACCTCGCGCTGACTCTCGCGCTGTTCGCCCTCGTCTCGTTCGCCGCGAAGGGGGTGGAGAAGCTGTGATCGTGTTCGAGATCGTCGCCGCGACCCTCGCGGCCGCGGCCATCGTCTACCTCGTGATCGCCCTCGTCGCGGCGGAGCGCATGTGATGGGCGAGGTCATCTGGTTCGGAATCCTGCAGGCCGCCGCGGTCGTCATCGCCCTCGTGCTGCTCTACCGCCCCCTCGGCGACTACATCGCCCACGTCTACTCCACCGCTCGCGATGCCCGCGTCGAGCGCGGCGTGTACCGGGTGATCGGTGTCGACCCGGCATCCGAGCAGACGTGGCGCGCGTACGCCCGCAGCGTGCTCGTGTTCTCGGTCGTCGGCCTCGTGCTCGTCTACGCCCTGCAGCGGCTCCAGGCCTTCCTGCCCGCCTCGCTCGGCCTGCCCGCGGTGCCGGAGGGTCTGGCCTTCAATACCGCCGCGTCGTTCGTCGCCAACACCAACTGGCAGTCGTACTCGCCCGAGCAGACCATGGGCTACACCGTGCAGCTCGCCGGCCTGACGGTGCAGAACTTCGTCTCGGCGGCGGTCGGGCTCGCGGTGGCGGTGGCGCTCATCCGCGGCATCGCCCGCCGCGGCTCGACCACGATCGGCAACTTCTGGGTCGACCTCGTGCGGGGACTCGGCCGCCTGCTGCTGCCTCTCGCGGTCCTCGGCGCGCTCGCCCTCATCGCGGGCGGCGTGATCCAGAACGTCGCGGGGTTCACCGAGGTGACGACCGTCGCCGGCACCCCCCAGACGATCCCGGGCGGCCCGGTCGCCTCGCAGGAGGCCATCAAGCTGCTCGGCACGAACGGCGGCGGCTTCTTCAACGCCAACTCGGCCCACCCGTTCGAGAACCCCGCGGGGTGGACGAACCTGCTCGAGATCCTCCTCATCCTCGCCATCCCGTTCGCCCTCCCCCGCACCTTCGGGCGCCTCGTGGGCGACCACCGTCAGGGCTACGCGATCGCGGCCGTCATGGGCACGATCTTCCTGCTCTCGACGTTCGCGCTCTCGGCCCTCGAGCTCGCCGGCCGCGGCACCGCCCCCGAACTGGCCGGAGCCGCCATGGAGGGCAAGGAGGTGCGCTTCGGCATCCTCGGGTCCACCCTGTTCGGCAGCGCGAGCACCCTCACCTCGACCGGCGCCGTCAACTCGATGCACGACTCGTACACGGCCCTCGGCGGCATGATGCCGATGCTCAACATGATGCTCGGCGAGGTCGCCCCCGGCGGCGTCGGCTCGGGGCTGTACGGGATGCTCGTGCTCGCGATCATCGCGGTGTTCGTCGGCGGGCTGCTCGTGGGCCGCACACCCGAGTATCTCGGCAAGCGGATCGGCCCGAAGGAGATCAAGCTCGCGAGCCTGTACATCCTCGTCGTGCCCGCGCTCGTGCTGGGCGGCACGGCCCTCAGCTTCGCGATCCCGGGCATCCGGGCGGATGTCGAGGCGACGAGCATCCTGAACCCCGGGGTGCACGGCATGGGCGAGGTGCTCTACGCCTTCACGTCGGCGGCGAACAACAACGGCTCCGCGTTCGCCGGGCTGACCGCGAACACCCCGTGGTTCAACACCGCGCTCGGTGTGGCGATGCTGCTGGGGCGCTTCCTGCCGATCGTGCTCGTGCTGGCGCTCGCCGGCTCGTTCGCCGCGCAGGAGAAGGTGCCCGAGACCGTCGGCACGCTGCCCACCCACCGGCCGCAGTTCGTCGGCCTGCTCCTCGCCGTGACGGTGATCGTCACCGCCCTCACCTACTTCCCGGTGCTCACGCTGGGACCCCTCGCCGAAGGACTCGTCTGACCATGACCCTCATCACCACCCCCGAGACGGATGCCCCGGCATCCGCCCCCGTCGACGCCCCGAAGACCCGCACGTTCGGGTGGCCGCAGCTCGCGGCGGCCCTGCCCGGGGCGCTGCGCAAGCTCAACCCGGCCGCGCTCGTGCGCAATCCCGTGATGCTGCTCGTGTGGGTCGGCGCCGCGTTCACCACGCTGCTCGCGATCGCCGAGCCCTTCCTCGGCGGGCCGGGTGAGTCGGGCGGCACGCCCGTGCCGGCCCCGTTCACGGCGGGCATCGCGGTGTGGCTGTGGCTCACCGTGCTGTTCGCGAACGTGGCCGAGTCGGTCGCCGAGGGCCGCGGCAAGGCCCAGGCGGCGAGCCTGCGCAAGACCCGCACGAGCACGATGGCACGCCGAGTCGTGGCCTACGACGCGACGACGGATGCCGGTGCCCACCGCGCGGCGACCGCCGAGGTGTCGTCGGCCGAGCTGCAGCGCGACGATGTCGTGGTCGTGGAGGCGGGCGAGCTGATCCCGGGCGATGGCGGCGTGCTCGCCGGCATCGCGACGGTGGACGAGTCGGCGATCACGGGCGAGAGCGCCCCGGTGATCCGCGAGTCGGGCGGCGATCGGAGCGCCGTCACCGGCGGAACCCGGGTGCTGTCCGACCGCATCGTCGTGCGCATCACGTCGAAGCCGGGCGAGACGTTCGTCGACCGCATGATCGCGCTCGTCGAGGGCGCGAGCCGTCAGCGCACGCCCAACGAGATCGCGCTGAACATCCTGCTCGCGAGCCTGTCGATCGTGTTCGTGATCGTGGTGCTCGCACTCAACCCGATCGCCTCGTACGCGGCGTCGCCGGTGAGCATCCCCGTCCTCATCGCGCTGCTCGTGTGCCTCATCCCCACCACGATCGGCGCGCTGCTGTCGGCCATCGGCATCGCCGGCATGGACCGTCTCGTGCAGCGCAACGTGCTCGCGATGTCGGGGCGCGCGGTCGAGGCCGCGGGCGACGTCACCACGCTCCTGCTCGACAAGACCGGCACGATCACCTACGGCAACCGCCGTGCCCACGAGGTGCTTCCGCTGCCCGGTGTCGACGCCGACGAGCTGCTGCGGCTGGCTGCGCTGTCGTCGCTCGCCGACCCCACCCCCGAGGGTGCGTCGATCGTCGAGTTGGCCGCCTCCCGCGGCATCCGCGTCGACGAGCCGGCGGACGCCGTGATCGTGCCGTTCACCGCGCAGACCCGCATGAGCGGACTCGACCTCGCCGACGGCGCGCAGATCCGCAAGGGCGCCGGTTCCGCGGTGCGCGCGTGGCTGTCGACGGCCTCGACGCAGACCGACGCCGAGGTGGCCAGCCGTACCGCGATGGTGTCGGAGAGCGGCGGCACCCCGCTCGTGGTCGCGGTGAAGGACCGCTCCGGCGAGCGCCTCCTGGGCATCGTGCACCTCAAGGACATCGTCAAGGAGGGGCTGCGCGAACGATTCGACGAGCTGCGCAGCATGGGCATCCGCACGGTCATGATCACGGGCGACAACCCCCTCACCGCGAAGGCGATCGCCGCCGAGGCCGGGGTCGACGACTTCCTCGCCGAGGCGACCCCCGAGGACAAGCTCGAACTCATCCGCCGCGAGCAGGAGGGCGGCCGTCTCGTCGCGATGACCGGCGACGGGACGAACGACGCCCCGGCGCTCGCGCAGGCCGACGTGGGCGTCGCGATGAACACGGGCACGTCGGCGGCGAAGGAGGCGGGCAACATGGTCGACCTCGACTCCGACCCGACCAAGCTCATCGACATCGTGCGCATCGGCAAGCAGCTGCTCATCACCCGCGGCGCGCTCACCACGTTCTCGCTCGCGAACGACATCGCGAAGTACTTCGCCATCATCCCGGCGATGTTCATGGGCGTGTTCCCGGGGTTGGCGGTGCTCAACATCATGCAGCTGCACTCCCCGGCGTCCGCGGTGACGAGCGCGATCATCTTCAACGCGATCGTGATCGTCTTCCTCATCCCGCTGGCCCTCCGCGGCGTGAAGTACCGTCCGGTGAGCGCCTCGCAGATCCTGCAGCGCAACCTCCTCGTCTACGGCCTCGGCGGCGTGATCGCGCCGTTCATCGGCATCAAGCTCATCGACCTCGCCGTGAGCCTCCTCCCCGGTTTCTGAGCCCACTCGGCTCGCACGAAAGGCATCCCATGTCCTCCACCCGCACCACCCTGCGCACGACCGGCGTCGCGATCCGCACCATGCTCGTGCTCACGCTCGTGCTCGGCGTCGCGTACACGCTCGTCGTGACCGGCATCGGCCAGCTGCTGCTCCCCTGGCAGGCGAACGGCTCACCGCTCCCCGACGACCGGGGCAGCGCACTCATCGGGCAGTCGTTCACCGATGCCGACGGCGAGGCGCTACCCGAGTACTTCCAGTCGCGCCCGTCCGCCGCGGGCGACGGCTACGACGGCGCCGCATCGAGCGGCAGCAACCTCGGCCCCGAGAACGCCGACCTCATCGCGGCGATCGACGAACGGCGCACCGCGATCGCCGAACGCGAGGGGGTCTCCCCCGCCGACGTGCCGGCGGACGCGGTCACCGCGTCCGCCTCGGGACTCGACCCGCACATCAGCGTCGCCTACGCGCTGCTGCAGGTGCCGCGGGTGGCGGCGGCGCGCGGCCTCGACGAAGACGCGGTGCGCTCGCTCGTGGAGTCTAGGATTCAAGGGCGGGATCTGGGATTCCTCGGCGAGGAGCGCATCAACGCCGCCGAGCTCAATCTCGCTCTCGACGCGCAGGAGGGCGAATGACACGAGAGCGGCGGGGCAAGCTCCGCGTTCTCCTCGGTGCCGCACCCGGCGTCGGCAAGACCTACGAGATGCTCGTCGAGGGGCGCCGGCTGCTCGACGACGGGCACGACGTGGTGATCGCCGTCGTCGAGACCCACGGCCGCGCCGCGACCCTCGCCCAGACCATCGGCCTCCCCGAGGTGCCGCGGCGCACCGACGAGCACCGCGGGGTTCTGCTCACCGAGCTCGACCTCGACGCCGTGATCGCCCGGCGGCCCGAGATCGCGCTGGTCGACGAACTCGCGCACACGAACATCCCCGGTTCGACGCGTGCCAAGCGCTGGCAGGACGTCGAGGCGCTGCGGGATGCTGGGATCGACGTCGTCACGACCGTGAACGTGCAGCACATCGAATCGCTGAACGCGGTGGTCGAGAAGATCACGGGCATCGCGCAGCAGGAGACGATCCCGGATGCCGTGGTGCGGGCGGCCGACGAGATCGAGGTCGTCGACCTCGCGCCGCAGACGCTGCGCGACCGCCTGTCGGCCGGACTCGTGTACCCGGCCGAGCGCATCGACGCGGCGCTGTCGAACTACTTCCGCCTCGGCAACCTCACGGCGCTGCGCGAACTCGCGCTGCTGTGGCTCGCCGACGAGGTCGACAGCGCTCTGCGCAGTTACCGCGCGGATCACGGCATCGACAGCACCTGGCAGGCGCGGGAGCGCGTGGTCGTGGCCCTCACCGGGGGCCCGGAGGGCGAGACGCTGCTGCGCCGCGGCGCCCGCATCGCCGCCCGCGCCGCCGGGGGCGAGCTGCTCGCGGTGCACGTGTCGAGCCAGGACGGCCTGCGCGACGAGGCCCCGGGGGCTCTCGCGGCCCAGCGGGCGCTCGTCGAGTCGCTCGGCGGCAGCTTCCACCAGATCATCGGCGACGACATCCCCGCGGCGCTCGTCGAGTTCGCGCAGGGCGCCGACGCGACGCAGCTCGTGATCGGCGTGAGCCGCCGCGGACGCCTCGCCGCCGCACTCACCGGCCCGGGGATTGGGTCGGAGGTCATCCGCCGCTCCGGCGACATCGATGTGCACATCGTCACCCATGCTGCGGCGGGCGGCCGGCTCGCGCTCCCCCGCATCTCGGGCGGCGCGCTGGGGTGGCGGCGCCAGGCGCTCGGGTTCGCCGTGGCCCTCGTGTTCGGCCCGCTGCTGTCGTGGCTGATGTTCGCCTTCCGAAGCCCCGAGTCGATCACGTCCGAGGTGCTGGCGTACCAGCTGCTCGTCGTGGTGGTGGCGCTGATCGGCGGTGTGCGTCCCGCCGTCTTCGCCGCCGTGCTCTCGGGGGTCACCCTCGACTTCCTCTTCGTGGCGCCGCAGTTCACGATCACCGTCGCGCATCCGCTGCACGTGCTCGCCCTCGCCCTGTACGTGGTGATCGCGGTGCTCGTCAGCATCATCGTCGACCAGGCGGCGCGCCGCGCCCGCACGGCGACCCGCGCGACCGCCGAGGCCGAGCTGCTGGCCGCGGTCGCGGGCAACGTGCTGCGCGGCGACAACGCCGTGCTCGCCCTCGTCAGCCGCGCCCGTGAGGCGTTCGGTTTGAGCGGGGTGCGACTGCTCGGGGCCGACGGCGAGGTGCTCGCCTCCGACGGGGAACCGTTGGCCGACGGTCGCGCCACCCGCCTGCCGGTGGGGTCGACCGGCAGCGTGCTCGAACTGAGCGGCGACGCCCTGGACGCCCCGGCCCGCCGCCTTCTCGACGCGATCGTCGCGCAGCTCGTCGCCGCTCTCGAGCACACCGACCTGCGCGCCACCGCCGCCGAGGCCGAGGCCCTCGCCGAGACCGATCAGGTGCGCAGCGCGCTGCTCTCGGCACTCAGCCACGACCTGCGCCGTCCGCTGGCGTCGGCGGTCGCGGCGATCGGCGGCCTGCGGGCCGCTCACGACCTGTCGCCCGACGACCGCGCCGAACTGCTCGCCACCGCCGACGAGAGCCTGGCGACCCTGTCGACGCTCGTCACCGACCTGCTCGACGTCAGCCGCGTGCAGGCCGGGGTTTTGGCCGTGTCGGCGACGCGCCTCGACGCGACGGGTCCGGTGCTCGCCGCGGTCGACGAGCTGGGTCTCGGGCCGGCCGACGTCGACCTCGCGCTCGACCCCTCGCTGCCCGCACTGCGCGCGGACCCGGTGCTGCTGCAGCGGGTGCTGGTGAACGTGCTCGCCAATGCGCATCGGCACTCCCCCGACGGCACCCGCGTGCTGGTGTCGACGAGCGCGGTGGCCGACCATGCCGAGATCCGCATCGTCGACCGCGGCGAGGGCGTTCCGGCCGACCGCCGCGACAGCATGTTCCAGCCGTTCCAGCGGTTCGGCGACACCGACAACACCACGGGCCTGGGCCTGGGGCTCGCGCTCTCGCGCGGATTCACCGAGGGGATGGGCGGTAGCCTGACACCCGAGGACACCCCGGGCGGGGGACTCACCATGGTCATCTCGCTGCCGCTCGCCGGCGCCGACACGGAGGGCACGGAGTGAAGCTCCTCATCGCCGACGACGATCCGCAGATGGTGCGGGCGCTGCGCATCACGCTCGCCGCGCACGGGTACGAGGTGGTGGTGGCGGCCGACGGCGCCGCCGCGATCGCCGCGGCCGCACAGGCCCACCCCGACCTCATCATGCTCGACCTCGGCATGCCGCGACTCGACGGCATCGAGGTGATCCAGGCCCTGCGCGGCTGGACAAACGTGCCGATCATCGTCGTCTCCGGCCGCACGGGGTCGGCCGACAAGGTCGAGGCGCTGGATGCCGGGGCCGACGACTTCGTCACCAAGCCGTTCCAGGTCGACGAGCTGCTCGCGCGCCTCCGCGCCCTCTCGCGTCGCGCGGTGCCGGCCGGCGGGGAGTCGACCGTCGCGTTCGGCGATGTCGTGGTCGACCTGGCCACGAAGACGGTCACGCGGGGCGGCTTGCGGGTGCACCTGACCCCGACCGAGTGGCGGATGCTCGAGCATCTGTCCCGGCATCCGGGCGCCCTCGTGACCCGGCAGGACCTGTTGAAGGAGATCTGGGGCAGCGAGCAGGTCTCGGACTCGGGCTATCTGCGCCTGTACATGTCGCAGCTGCGCAAGAAGTTGGAGCGCGAGCCCAGCGCGCCCGTGCACCTGCTGACGGAGTCGGGCATGGGCTACCGCCTCGTCGTCTGACGCCGGCGGGGGCCGCGCCGAAACACCACATCCGTCGTGAGACACCACGTGCCCCGTGGCTTCTCACGCGAGGAATGGTGTCTCGGCGACGGGTGGCGTCTCAGCGACGCGCGCCCCGGCCCCGAATCACGGCAACGACGGCAGTGAGCACGAGCAGGGCGGCGACGATGAACGCCGCGACGGCGGTCGGCGTGCTCTCGGGCGCGCCGGTAAGGCGCCCGACGGCGAGCCACACGAGGCCCCACGACGTCGCGAGAGCCGGCGCGAGGCGCTTCGTCGCCCAGGCGGCCGCCGCTCCGATGACGAGCACGACGATGAGAACGCCGATCGCCCAGGCATCCGCCGCATCGGCCCAGCTGGCGGGAGCGATCTGGGTGAGCCACGCGGCCGTGTTCGCGACGGTCGCGATCGTCACCCAGCCGAAGTGCAGGCCGTTGGCGCCGTCGGTGAGGATGCGGTCGGCGAGGTTCCGCGCGGGGAAGCGCCCGAGCAGCACGATCACACGAGCGAGCGTCGCGAGCAGCAGGGCGATCACGAGCACGGTGAGCCACAGGGTGAGGAAGCGGGCGGTGACCAGCCAGAGTCCGTTGAGCACCATCGACAGGGCGATCCATCCGCCGACGGCCTGCTGCCGGGCATCCGTCCGTTGCGCGGGCAGCGCCTGCCAGACCGTGTACGCCAACAGCCCGACGTAGATCAGCGACCAGATCGAGAACGCGGGGCCCGCCGGTGCCAGGTACGAGCCCTGGGCCGAGAGGGCTCCGTCCTGCAGGTCGTCGACGGATGCTCCGCCGAAGGCGCCGGCGCCGACGGCTGCCGCGATCAGCATGAACACGGCCGCGGCGATGATGAGGCTCTGACGGGCGATGCCCGCCGTGGGGGTCTTCGTCTGCGTCTCCATGCGGGCACGCTACGCGCCGCTCGCGTGGCGACCCATCCCCTTGACTCTCGCCAGGCTATCCTCTAGCTTGGCTAGCGAATGCCCCCGACAGGCGGATGCCTCAGGCGGCCGTCGCCGCATCCACCAGAACCTCGGCCGCCGCGCGCGCTTGAGCAGCGGCGGACGAGTCGCCCGATATCGCTGCCGTGCTCTGCGCGCCCTCGGCGAGGATCGACAACTGCGCGGCCAGCGCGCTCGACCCGCCGCTGCGCGCGACGAGCTCGGACATGTACCGCTGGAACGAGGCCTTGTGCGCCCGCACGATCTCGGCCACCTCGGGGTTCGTGCCGCCGAGCTCCCCGAATGCGTTGATGAAGGCGCACCCGCGGAACCCGTCGGAGCAGAACCAGTCCTCGAGGTACCCGTAGACCGCGAGCAACCGAGCCCGCGCGTCGTCTCCGGCATCCGCGACGGCCGCCTGCAGTCCGCTCTCCCATTCGCCGTGCCGGCGAGCCAGTACGGCGGCGACGATGTCGGTCTTGGCGGGGAACAGTCCGTACAGGCGACGCAGCGACACCCCGGCGGCCTGCCGGAGTTCGTCCATGCCGACAGCCGCGAATCCCTTGCGGTAGTAGAGCTCCTCGGCGGCGGCGAGGATGCGCTCGCGAGCGTCGTCTTCGGTCATGCCCAGAAGTTTACTTGACACGAGAACGAACGTTCTCTATGTTGGACACATCGAGCGAGAACGATCGTTCTCACCGGAACCGAAAGGACCAGGATCATGGGTTACATCACCGTCGGAAACGAGAACAGCACCCCGATCGAGCTCTACTACGAAGACCAGGGTTCGGGGCAGCCCGTCGTCCTGATCCACGGCTACCCGCTCGACGGCCACAGCTGGGAGCGCCAGACCCGCGAACTGCTCGACCAGGGCTACCGCGTCATCACCTACGACCGCCGCGGCTTCGGTGGCTCGTCGAAGGTCAACGCCGGCTACGACTACGACACCTTCGCCGCCGACCTGAACACCGTGCTCGAGACCCTCGACCTGCGCGACGTCGTGCTCGTCGGCTTCTCAATGGGCACCGGCGAACTCGCCCGCTACGTCAGCCGCTACGGCCACGAGCGCGTCGCGAAGCTCGCCTTCCTCGCCTCGCTCGAGCCGTTCCTCGTGCAGCGCGACGACAACCCCGAGGGCGTGCCGCAGGACGTGTTCGACGGCATCGCCGCCGCCGCGAAGGGCGACCGCTTCGCCTGGTTCACGCAGTTCTACAACGACTTCTACAACCTCGACGAGAACCTCGGCTCGCGCATCAGCCAGGAGGCCGTCACCGGCAGCTGGAACGTCGCGGTCGGCAGCGCACCCGTCGCCGCCTACGCCGTGGTGCCCGCCTGGATCGAAGACTTCCGCGCCGACGTGGAGGCCGTGGCCGCCGCCGCCAAGCCCACGCTCATCCTGCACGGCACGAAGGACAACATCCTTCCCATCGACGCCACCGCGCGCCGGTTCCACCAGGCGGTTCCCGCGGCCGAGTACGTCGAGGTCGAGGGTGCCCCGCACGGTCTGCTCTGGACGCACGCCGACGAGGTCAACGCCGCACTGAAGAGCTTCCTCGCCCAGTAACCCCGCACGCGAAGGGCCCGGCGTCCTGCCGGGCCCTTCGTCGTATCGGTCGAGCCCGAAACGCAGACCGTTCGCGCCGCGGTCGGCGCGTCGGGGCCCGACACCCCGGTGCAGGCGGAGGTCGTCTCCGTTTTCGCCCGGCCGACGGGGACGGGGTGGATGCGCGTCAGCCGCGCATCGCGACGCCGCGGCGCCAGTAGCCCATGAAGGCCACCTGCCCCCGGTCGATGCCGAGGTCCTTCACGAGGTGCCGCCGCAGCGTGGTCACGACGCCGCTCTCGCCCGCGATCCAGAAGTACCGGTCGCCCGGAGCATCCGCCGCCGCGATCTCCTCACCCGACGCCGAATACGCCGGCGTCTCCCACAGCAGGTCGTCGCCCTCGATGTCCTTCACCCGGATCTCGTCGCCCGCGTCGTCGTCACCCAGGTGGGCGAGCACCGCGGGGATGAGCTCGAATCCGTGCGGCTCGCCCTGGGCACGCGGCAGCCACCGCACCTCGACCCCGGCGGGGGCATCGATGGGCAGGGCGTCGGCCGGCTCCGGCACCTCGATGAACGCGCATCCGCGGAGGTCGCGCGGGGCGTCTTCGAGGATGCGCGCGATGGCCGGCGCCGCCGTCTCGTCACCGACGAGCAGCACCGAGGATGCCCCACCCGGCGCGTACTCGACGCCACCGAGGCCCACTCGTCCGCGGCGCGGACCGATGAGGAACAGCTCCTGGCCGACCGATGCGGTGCTGGCCCAGCGCGATGCGGGGCCCGAGAGACCGGGCGCGAGGTGCAGCACGAAGTCGACGTCGACCTCGGTGCCGGCATCCGTCACCCGCAGATCGCGCACCGAGTAGGTGCGCATCGAACCGCGCTCGTCCTCCGGCACCGCGAGGTACGAACCCCACCAGTCGTCGGTGTCTCGATCGAGCGGCGGGAGGATGCCGGAGGCGGGCGGGAAGATGAGCTTGATGCGCACGTCGAAGACGCTCCCCGGGGTGGCGAACTCGTCGAGCTCGTCGCCGCCGAACGTGACTCGCACGAAGTTCGGCGACACCCGCTCGACGCCCCGCACCGCGGCGCGGGCGAGCACGTAGGCCGGCTTCTCGGTGGTCGCGGTCTCAGCGGACATGGTGCCTCCCGATGGGTGTGACCATCGGCTTGCCCGAGACGGGATCGATGGTGATCTGATTGGCGAGGCCGAAGACCTCTTCGACGAGCTCGGCGGTGACGACGTCGGCCGGGGCGCCGATCGCATGCACGCGGCCCTGTTTCATCGCCACGAGCTCGTCGGCGTAGCGCGCCGCCAGATTGAGGTCGTGCAGCACCATCACGATGGTGGTGCCGCGGGCGACGCTCAGGTCGGTGAGCAGGTCGAGCACCTCGACCTGGTGCGCGACATCGAGGAAGGTCGTCGGCTCGTCGAGCAGCAGAATGTCGGTCTCCTGCGCCAGCGCCATCGCGATCCACACGCGCTGCCGCTGTCCGCCCGACAGCTCGTCGACGCTGCGGTCCGCGAGGTCGGCGATACCGGTGGCGTCGAGGGCGTCGGCGACGACCTCGTAGTCGTGGGCGGTCCAGCGGGCGAGCGCCTTCTGGTGCGGATGCCGTCCACGACCGACGAGGTCGGCGACGGCGATGCCCTCGGGCGCGACCGGCGACTGCGGGAGCAGGCCGAGGATGCGGGCGACCTCCTTCGTCGGCCGCGAGTGCACCGACTTCCCGTCGAGCACGACCTGCCCCGCGTTCGGCGAGAGCAGGCGGGCGAGCGACCGGAGCAGCGTCGACTTGCCGCATCCGTTCGCGCCGACGATCGTCGTGATCTTGCCGGGAGCGATCGACAGATCGAGGCCGTCGATGATGGTGCGGTCGCCGTACGCGAGGGTGACGCCCTCGGCCGACAGGCTGTGCGAGACGGTCACAGCGATCCTCCCGAGCGGTTGGTGCGGATGAGCAGATAGATCAGGTACGGGGCGCCGAGCACGCCGGTCACCACGCCGACCGGGTAGCGGGTGCCGAGCAGGAACTGCGCGATGAGGTCGCTGCCGAGCACGAGCGCCGCGCCCACCAATGCGCTGGGCAGCAGCAGGTTCGCGCCGGGGCCGGTGAGGCGTGCGGCGATGGGGCCGGCCATGAAGGCCACGAAGGCGACCGGACCGGCGGCCGCGGTCGCGAACGCCAGGAGTCCGACCGCACCGAGGATGAAGAGCAGTCGGGTGAGCGTCACCCGCACCCCGAGCCCGGAGGCCGAGTCGTCGCCGAGCTGCAGCGCTCCGAGCGCACGCCCCTGCGAGAGCATCAGCGGCACCAGCACGGCGGCCGCGATCAGCATCGGCAGCACACGCTCCCAGGAGGCGTTGTTGAGGCTTCCGGTGAGCCATTGCATGGCGACCTGGATGTCCCAGTTGGCCGCCCGCGAGAGCATGTACGAGATGAGGCTCTGCAGCATCGCCGCGATGCCGATGCCGATGAGGATCAGCCGGGTGCCGGCGAAGCCGCCCTTGATCGACAGCAGGTAGATGACGAGGGCCGTCACGACCGCGCCGCCCAGGGCGAACAGCGACACGAGCGGGCCGTTGAGCGAGAGCACGACGATGCCGAACACCGCCGCCGCCCCGGCCCCGCTGGACACGCCGATGATGTCGGGCGAGGCGAGCGGGTTGCGCAACAGGGTCTGGAACGAGACACCGGCCATGCCGAAACCGAGGCCCACCAGGATCGCGAGCAGCGCGCGCGGCAGGCGCAGGTCGCCGACGGTGAAGGATGCCCCCGGCACGGTCTCGCCCAGCATGACGCGGATGATCTGGTCGGGGGTGTAGAACGTGTTGCCGAACATGAGGGCCACGGCGAACAGCGCGAAGACGAGAACGGCGAGGACGATCGTCGCGACGGCGTGACGGCGGTGACGCGCCCGACGGCCGGCGATGATGCGCGCGACGCGGTGCGCGACCGTCTCGTCGCCACGATCGAGAGTGTGCTCGGCGGACACGGGGTGCTCGGTCGTGCTCACAGCTCACGCACCTTCTGACGGCGAACGATCCAGATGAAGAACGGGGCTCCGATGATCGCGGTGATGATGCCGACCTGGATCTCCTCCGACGACGGCGAAATCACCCGGCCGACGATGTCGCTCGCGGTGAGGAGCGCGGCGCCGGCGAGGGCCGAGAACGGCAGCAGCCAGCGGTGGTCGGTGCCCACGAGCATGCGGCACACGTGGGGGATGATCAGGCCGACGAAGCCGATCGGACCGGCGATCGCAGTGGCGGCACCGGCGAGCACCACCGAGCCGAGGGCCGAGATCATGCGCGTGCGGCCGACGTTCTCGCCGAGGCCCTTCGCCATGTCGTCGCCGAGGGCGAGGGAGTTCATGCCGCGGGCGCTGAGCAGGCAGATGAGCGCGCCGACCGCGAGCACCGGGGCGGTCAGGGCGATACGCGACCACTCGGCGCCGCCGACCCCACCGACCTGCCACGACTGGAAGTTCTGCAGCAGATCGACCCGCGGCAGCATGACCGCGCTGATGAGCGAGGCGAAGGCGGCCGAGGTCGCCGCGCCGGCGAGAGCGAGCTTGAGCGGGGTCGCCCCGCCTCGACCGAGCGATCCGACCGTGTAGACGAAGACCGCCGCGGCCGCCGCACCGACGATCGCGAAGGACATCTGCCCGACCGGGTCGTGCACCGCGAAGAACGCGATGCCGAGCACGACGGCGAGCGAGGCGCCGTTCGAGATGCCGAGGATGCCCGGTTCGGCGATCGGGTTGCGCGTGACCGCCTGCATCGTCGCCCCCGAGAGGGCGAGCGCGGCGCCCACCAGCAGCGCCAGCACCGTGCGCGGGATGCGCTTGACGATGGCCGCCTGCTCGATCGTGTCGGTCTGGCCGCCGAGCGCCGCGACGATGTCGTCGAACGACACGGCTCGCACGCCGAACGAGATCGACAGGATGCTCAACACGACGAGCACCCCGAGGCCCACGAGGAGCCAGGTGATGCGCGCCAGCGCCGGCCGCCGCAGATCTGCGGCGGCCGGCGCGAGGGCTGTTACTGAGGTCACGTGCTGTTCACTCCGCTGATGCGGACGAGCCGATCAGCCGGCGAGCGGCTCGGCGAGCATCGCGAGGTAGTCGTCGATGCCCCACGAGATCGACAGCGGCGACGGGTTGGCGGATGCCGCGATCGGGGTGGAGTTCGGAAGGATCGCGACGTGGCCCTCGGCGATGGCCGGGATCTTCGAGAGCAGCGGGTCGGCCTGGAGCGTCGCGAGGAGCGAGTCGTCGCCGTAGGCGACGAACAGGTCGACGTCGTCGAACTTCGCCGCGTCCTCGGCGCTGACCGTCAGGTCGAACTTGGTGCTGCCCACGCTCTCCTCGACGAGTGCCGGGTAGGGCAGGCCGAGGTTGTCGTGCAGGTAGCCGGGGCGCGTGTCGGTCGCGGTGTAGTAGCCGACCTGGCTGAGGTCGGACGGGTCGAGGTAGGCGAAGAGCACCTTCTTGCCCTGCAACGCGGGGGTGGCCTCGAGTGCGGCCTTGCCCTCGGCGTCGATCTTCTCGATGAGGGCCTGGCCCTCCTCCTCGAGCCCGAGGGCCTTCGAGTTCATCTCGATCATCTCGTCGACCGGGGTGCCCCAGGCGACCTCGGGGTAGGCGACGACCGGGGCGATCTTCGAGAGGGTGTCGTACTCCTCCTCGGTCAGGCCGGAGTACGAGGCGAGGATCACATCGGGCTGCGTGTCGGCGACGGCCTCGTAGTCGATGCCGTCGGTCTCGTCGAAGAGCACCGGGGTCTCGCCGCCGAGCTCGTCGATCTTCTCCTCGACCCAGGGCAGGATGCCGTTGTCGTCGTCGTCGCCCCAGGTGACCTTGCTCATACCCACCGGCACGATGCCGAGCGCGAGGGGCACCTCGTGGTTCGCCCACGCGATCGAGGCGACGCGCTCGGGCTTCTCGGTGATCGTGGTTTCGCCGAACGCGTGCTCGATCGTGACGGGGAACGCGTCGTCGGAAGCGGGGTTGGCGTCGGGGGCGGCGTCGCTCTCGGGCGCGGCGGAGGCGCAGGCCGAGAGGCTCAGCGCAAGGGCCGCGGCGGCACCGAGAGCGAGGAGACGAGAAGAGCGCACGGGTGGTCCCATCTGTTCGGGTGGAGGGCTGCGACGCGAGGGCGTCGGCTTCGGTAAGGCTCACCTAATGTAACCCGAAGTAAGGCAATCCTCAATTCGCCCCCGCCCCCTCCCCCCTTCCCTCTCCCCCTCCTCTCCCTCCCCCTCTCCCTCTCCCACTCCCCTCACTCCCTCGCAGCTCCCGTCGCATTTTCTGTCGCCTGGCCGGAGCTCGGGCGACAGAAAGTGCGACGGGAGCAGAGGGGAGGGGTGGGAAGGGACGGGTGGGAGGGGACGGGCGGAGGGGACGGGCGGAGGGGACGAAAAAACCGGCCGGCCCCCGAAGGGGCCGACCGGCTGTTCGATCACGAAGGATCAGAGGGGGCGAATGTTCGCAGCCTGCATGCCCTTGGGGCCACGCTCGGCGTCGAATTCGACCTTCTGGTTCTCGCGCAGCTCCTTGAAGCCGTTGCCGGTGATCGCCGAGTAGTGGGCGAAGAGGTCGTCCGTGCCGTCATCGGGAGCGATGAAGCCGAAGCCCTTCTCCGAGTTGAACCATTTCACAGTGCCGGTGGCCATGTGTTTCTTCTTTCTGTTGAGCTGGCCGCATCTACACGGCCGAGGCGCTGCACCGAATCGTCCGGTGAGCACGAATTGGGGCGTCGATCGACGCGGGAGTGGACTGCCCTCGATGCAGATTGCACGTCGGGATCCCCAGAGCGGGGCTGAGGTCACGGTATCACGTTCGGCTGACAGTGCGACGGGCAACGTCGGATCACCCGGCAATGGCGACGAGACCGCGCCGTCGCGCGGCTGCGGCCGCCTCGGTGCGCGTGCTGACGCCCAGCTTGCGCAGCACCGCCGACACGTGCACGCTGACCGTCTTGACGCTGATGAACAACCGCTCTCCGATCTGCCGGTTGCTCAGGCCCTCGACGACGAGGTCGAGCACCTGCTGCTCGCGCGCAGTGAGCGCGACGACGTCGCCTCCCGGGCGTGGCAGAGCGGATGCGGCGGGCGCCGCGTCGCGGATGCCCGCTGCCGCGGCGAACGTCGCCACTGCTTCATACAGCCGTGCGTGCCCGAGCGCCTCGGCGATGCGTCGCGCCTCGGCGAGCACCGGGACGGCCGCGGAACGGTCGCCGAGGTGCACGAGCAGCCGCGCGTGTTCGAGGCGCACGACCACCCGGAAGGTGACGGGCACGTTCTCGCCGTCGGCCGCCGAGGTGGCCTGCCGAAGCGACGTTTCACCCGGGTCGAGGAGGGCGTGGAGGATGACCGACCACGCGTCGTTCTCCTCGCGCAGCTGCGGTGGTTGCGCGGCCCAGACAGCCGCCACCCGCCGAGCGACGGCGCCCGTATCGTCGCCGCGTGCCCGCAGCTCCGCGATGATCGCCCCGGCTTGCAGCAGCAGACGCCGCTGGTGCAGCAGCACGGGCCCGGGGTCGTCGAGCATCCCGACGATTTCGGCGAGCGCCGCCGCAGGGTCGCCGGCACTCTCGGCGACCGCGACCGACATCGTGATGCGGTCGTACCAGATCTGCCGCTCGGTCTCTCCGGTTTCACGGAACGCCGGCGTCCATTCCCGGAGCATGTCTGCGGCCTCGTCCGACTGCCCCTGCCACGCGAGAGCCCGCACCCTGGTCATGCTCGAGTACATGCGGAAGACCCGCAACGCCCCCTGCCGGTGATCACGCGACATCATCTCGTCGACGCGGGTGATCTCGCCGCGCTCGAACAGCGCGACCGACATGTTCTGCATCATGATCGACCCCGAACTGCGCCCCACGCCCAGCGAGCGGGCGCGCTCGAGACCCTGCTCGGCGATGCGGATGGCCTCGTCGTAGCGGCCGAGCAGCGTGAGCGCGTCGGAGTAGTTGACGCGATAGCGCAGCTCGGCGTTCGAACTGCGGGCCAGCTCCCGGGCCCGGTCGAACTCGGCGATGCCCCGCTCGAGGTCTCCGAGGTGCGAGTAGGAGACACCGCGCACATTCGCTGCGATCGACAGCTGGTCGGGATCACCGGCGCGCTCGGCGGCCCGGTGCGCCTCGTCGGCGGTGCGGAGGGCGTCGTGCAGGCGACCGGCCACCATGTACCGGCTGGCGAGCTGGTTGAGCACGACGGCACGCAACGCCTCGTCGTCGACCCCGTCATCGACGATCTCGAGCGCCTGCTCCGTGAGGGGGATCGCCCCGGGGCGGCCGAGGTTGGCGAGGTACTGCGCCTTGTCGCGCAGCAATCGGGCGTGCAGCCGCGGGGGAACGGAGTCGGGCTCGATCTCGGCGAGCGCCGCACCGACGACCGCGAGGGCCCTCTCGCCGTCTCCCGCGTTTCGCAGCACGGAGCCGAGCAGTTGCAACAGGTCGACGTGAGGAATGCCGACGGCCTCGTCGGCGTCGGGCACATGCGGCCACAGTGCGAGCGCCAGCTCCCCGAATCGGGCGGCCGTGGCGAAGGCGAAGCGCGTCTTCGCATCGCGCATGGCATCGATCGCGGCGATGAGCGCGCGCCTCTCGTCTTGCGCGAGCTGCCAGTGGTGGGCGAGCGACGCCGTGTCGACCTCCTCGACGCCGTCGCGTCGCGCCTCCAGCGCCTCGGCGTAGGCGCGGTGCAGTCGCGCCCGCTCGCCCGGGAGCAGATCGTCGTGCACGGCCTCGCGCAACAGCGCATGGCGGAAGCGGTACAGGTCGTTCTCGACCACGAGGATGCCGCTGCGCGCTGCCTCGCGCAGGGCGGCGTCGAGGCGCATCTCGGGAAGGGCGGCGAGGTCGGCGAGCAGCGGATGCGCGAGCGGGCGCTCGGCGCCCGAGGCGACCTGCACGACGTGGCGCGCATCGTCGCCGAGTCGGTCGAAGCGCGTGAGCAGCACGTCGCGCAGCCCGTCGGGCAGGGGGCCCGTCGAGCAGTCGGCGAGCTCTTCGACGAAGAACGGCACGCCCTCGGCCCGCGTCTGCATGCGAGCGAGCGCGCTGTCGGAGAGCGGTTCGCCGGTGAGCTGCTCGGCGAGTTCGCGCACGGCCCCGACGTCGAGGCGGTCGAGGGTGACGCGCTCGAGCAGGCGTGCCCGGGTGGCCTCGACGAGGAAGCGGCTCACCGCATCGCCACGACGCACGTCGTCGCTCCGGCAGCTCAGCAGCAGCAGGATGCGCCCCCGCGCCAGGGTGCGCAGCAGGAACGACAGCAGCGCCAGCGTCGACTCGTCGGCCCAGTGCAGGTCTTCGATCACGAGCACCTGGGGCGCCGACTCGGCCGCCGTCTCGACCAGCGTGGCGATCGCGTCACGCAGCCGGTCGGGGCTCGAGAGCGAACGATCGACCGGCTCGTCGGCGAGTTCGGGCAGCAGCATCGCGAGCGCCTCGACGCCGATCCCCACACCCTCGCGCACGCGGTCGACGCCCAGCGACGCGACGATCGATCGGAGGATCGCGGTCAGCGGTCCGTACGCCGTGCGCGCCGGCCCCAGGTCGAGGCACCAGCCCACGTGCACATCGGCCCGCCCGGTCACACCCGCTGCGAACTCGCGGAGCAACCGCGACTTGCCGATGCCGGCTTCACCGTCAACGAGCACCCCCACCGCAGCGCCGTCGGACGCACCGTCGAACAGCCGGTGCACGAACGCCAGTTCGGCGTCGCGCCCGACCATCGCGGTGCTCGACGCGAAGGGGGCCATGCTCTCATCGTGCCAGGTGCCGCCGACGTTGGCAGGGCCTTCCACAGCCCCGCGCGCGGTGCCGGACGACCGCAGGGCGACGACCGGATTCACCGTGCCGCGACCGGCTCGCGCGAGTGCCGCACCCCCACCGCCGCGCCCTCGCGCGGCCGGCGGCGGGCGCGGCGCAGGGGCCGCAGCATCCGCCCCCAGAAGCCGGGGGTCGCAGGGACGATCCGATCCGCGTGCTCGTGCAGGAACCGCCGTCGCTCGACCACCCGGTCGAGCTGCGCCCGCTCCATCTCGGCGACGACCTGAGTGGCGTGAAGGGTCTCGTACATGATATCTCCTCTGTCTGTACGCCCTACCCAACGCTCTGAGGCCCCGCCCGGGCATCCGACGGATTCCCTATCTTCCGTCCACGCACCCCCTTATACGCGAGCCACCCCCTCCGGCACGGGGCGGGAGGGGGTGGCTCGAACAGCTGAGGATGGCCCGCGGGGGCCGAGAGGTCAGGCCTCGACGTCGCCGCGCCAGGCACCGGTCTCGGCGCCGCGGCTCTCGATGAACTCCTTGAAGTTCTTGAGGTCCTTCTTGACCGCGTGCGATCCGGCACCCACCAGGGAGCCGACCTTCTCGAGCATGCCCTCGGGCTCCCAATCGATCTGCACCGTCACGCGGGTCTCGATGTCGGAGAGCTTGTGGAAGGTGACGACGCCGGCGTGCTCGGTGTCTCCGCCGATGCTGTTCCAGGCGACGCGCTCGTCGGGGTGCTGCTCGGTGATCTCGGCGTCGAACTCGCGCTCGACTCCGCCGACCTTCACCTTCCAGCGGTTGTGGGTGTCGTCGATCTGCGTGATCGACTCGACCTCGTCGAGGAACTGCGGGAAGCTCTCGAACTGCGTCCACTGGTTGTAAGCCGTGTTGACGGGGACGTCCACGTCGATGGTTTCGATGATCTGCGCCATGGTGTTCTCCTCCTTGTAGATCGGATACCCATTCGAACCCGGCGACTCGATCCGTGCGAAGGGGTTGACACCGACGGCGGGAAAGCGGATGCTCGCGCCTCCGTCACCCGTGCAGGAGATGTGCGCGACGCGACGCCCGCGGCACATCGGGCGAGAGGATCGCGAGCACCCGCACGAGCGTCGTCATCCACAGCAGTCCGAGCCCCACCGCCATCGCCTCGAGCGCGGTCATCGTGATGAGCCCGAATACGGCGAACAGCACGAACGCGACAGTCACGAGCGCGCCGACCCCGATCGTGGTGATGGTGAGGGCGCGCGGCGCGCCGGGAACGATCACCGCGGTCATCGTCATCGACGCCGCGAACAGCAGCAGTGTGACCGGCGCCACCACGTTGTGCGCCTCGGGGAAGCGGTGCAGGGGTAGCAGACCGACGCCGGCGAGCCCGACACCCGTGACGATCCACAACCCGGACGTGATCGCGATGCGCCCCAGCGCGGGATCGCCGAGCACGCGGTGCAGGTCGCGTCCGATGTACGCGCCGACGGTGCCGACCAGCACCCCCGCCACGATGAGCGTGCCGTTGAAGGCCCACGCGTCGTCACCCATGCCGAGTTGCGAGAAGTTGACCTCCCACCAGCGCGGGTCCGCGGCCGTGACCATGGCGAACAGCGTGCCGATCACCAGGTACCCGAACAGGATGCTCGACAGATCGGCGGTGCGCAGGCCGATGCCCGCCGCGAATGCGAACCGACCGCCCACCGCGGCCGCGAAACCGGTGACGAGAGCGCCGCCGACGGTGGTGAGCTCGAGCCCCTGGAGTCCGATGGCGAGCACCTGCATGCCCAGCAGCACCCCCAGGCCGGTGACCCCGACGAAGGCGACCGTGAGAGCGATCGCCGAGACATCCGTCACGACCTTCTGCCAGCGGGGCATCGGCCGGGTCTCGCCCCGGCGGTGGCGGAGCGTGCTGACCACGAACGCGCCGCCCGCGATCACTCCGGCGATGGTCGCGGCGGGGAGCGCGAGCGCGCCGGAACCGATGAGCGGACGGGGGTCCGGGCCGAGCACGGCGAGCGCCGCGACCGCGCCGAGGAGGAAGCAGGCGACCGTGACCCAGACGGCGACCGTCTCACCGCGGAGACGGTCGCTCTGATCCATGGGTACATCGAATCACGACTGTGTTACGCCGGTGTACCGCGATTTCCGTCGATTTCCGGCCCGCACGGTGGCCGCGGCATCCCAGGCCGGAACCTTGCGCGGCCGAAGCGCCGCCGGAGCGCCGCCGAAGCGCCGCAGATCGGCACGATCTCGCACCCCCGGCGGCGGATGCGTGCGAGATTCTGCAGATCTGCGAGATGCCGCGCAAGACCGGGGCATCCGGCATCCGGCATCCGGCCTCCGGCATCCGGCACCCGGCACCCGGCCTCCGGCCTCCGGCCTCCGAACCGACGGGAGCGGCCGAGCGCAAGGGGCAGGGCCACGCGCATCCGCCCGGCTACCGTGGAGGGATGCGCATACCCGCCGCGATCCGCGTCGCCCAGCGCTCGCCGCTGCTCCAGGTCGTGAAGTCGGCCGCCGCGACGATCGCGGCGTGGCTCATCGCGGGGTGGGTGTTCCCGTCGCAGCTGCCGGTGTTCGCGGCGATCGCCGCCCTCCTCGTCGTGCAACCCAGCGTGAACCAGTCGCTGTCGAAGGCGCTGGAGCGCAGCATCGGCGTGATCGCGGGCGTGATCATCGCGGTCGGGCTCGGACTGCTGCTCGGTTCCCCGAGCTGGATCGTGCTGCTCGCGATCGTCGTGGCGATGCTCGTCGCCTGGGTCTTCCGCGCCTCACCCGGCACCGGCAATCAGGTCGCCATCTCGGCCATGCTCGTGCTGGCTCTCGGCTCATCGAGCCCCGAGTACGCGCTGGCCCGCATCGTCGAGACGCTGATCGGCGTCGTCATCGGCATCGTGGTGAACGCCCTCATCGTGCCGCCCGTGCTCGTCGGCCCGGCGCGACGTCAGCTCGGCCTGCTCGGCGCCGAGCTCGCAGCGAGCCTCGACAGGCTGGCCGATGCCCTGCCCCGGCCACAGCAGCCGGCCCGGCTGCAGGAGCTGATGCTCGAAGCGCGGCTGCTGCGGCCGATGAAGGATGCCGCCGATGCGGCGATCGCCGCGGGAGAGGAGTCGCTGACCCTCAACCCGCGCCGGTCGACCCACCGCTCCGATCTGCGCGAGATGCGGGCCCTGATGGAGCGCCTGTCACCGATCGTCACGCAGGTGATCGGCATGACCCGGGCGTACGCCGACCACTACGACGATTCGATCGGCGAGGAGCCGGCGGTCATCGCCATCGCCGAGCAGCTGCGGAGGGCCGGCCATGACGTGCGCCTCGCGGTGCAGATCGCCGACGTCGCGCCCGAACCCGACGCGCTGACGTCGGCCATCCCGGCGCTGACGTCGCCCCTCGTGATCCGACCGCCGTCGTCGCAGCACTGGATCCTCATCGGCTCGCTCATGGAGGACCTCCGCCGCATCCGCGGTGAGCTCGTCGAGGAGTAGCCCGTCGAGCATCCGCCACCGACCCGACAACAACTCAGGACAGCACCGGCCCCGACCGGCTCCGCCGCCTCATGGCGTGCTCTCGACGCGCGGCCGTCCTGAGTTACGGCGAGCCCACGGCGCTGCCACCGCCATGGGCCGCCATGGTCAGGGGGTCTCGGTGACCGTGCGCGGGCGCGGCTCCGCGAAGCGCGTGTCGGTACATTGGCATGGTGAGCACGCACATCGCGGCCGAGCCCGGCCAGATCGCCCCCATCGTCCTGTTCCCCGGAGACCCGCTGCGGGCGAAGTGGATCGCCGAGACGTTCCTCGAGGGCGCGGAGCTCTACAGCGAGACCCGCGGGATGCTGGGCTACACCGGCACCTGGAACGGCCACCGCGTCTCGGTGCAGGGGTCGGGCATGGGGCAGCCGTCGATGGCGATCTACGCCCACGAGCTCTTCGCCGACTACGACGTGCAGACCATCGTGCGCGTGGGGTCGTGCGGCGCCCTGACCGAGAAGCTGACGGTGCGCGACATCGTCATCGCGAACGCCGCCAGCACCGATTCGGGCATCAACCGCGTGCGATTCCACGGCCTCGACTACGCCCCGGTCGCTGACTTCGCGCTGCTGCGCGCCGCGGTCGAGGCGTCCGAGAGCGAGCAGCTCGACTCGACCGTGCATGTCGGGCAGCTGTTCTCGAGCGACCAGTTCTACAGCACGCGCCCCGAGCTCACCCAGGCGTTCGTGCAGCACGGCATCCTGGGCGTCGAGATGGAGGCCGCCGGCCTGTACACGCTCGCCGCATTCCACGGCCGCCGCGCCCTCGCCATCTGCACCGTGAGCGACCACATCGTCACGGGCGAGGAGACCACCGCGCAGGAGCGCGAGCAGACGTTCGGCGACATGATCCGCATCGCGCTGCGCGCCGCCACCGCGGTCTGACCCTCTGCGGCGCCTCCCGGCGTCGCGACCCCGCACCGGGGTGGGATGATCGAAGCACCATGGCATCGCTCCTCGACCCGACCACCCTGCCCGACGGATCCGATGCGGATGCCGTCTACACGGCGTTCGTTGAATGGGCGGAGTCCACCGGTCTCACCCTGTATCCGGCGCAGGACGAGGCCCTGATCGAGATCGTCTCGGGCAACAATCTGATCCTCTCGACCCCGACCGGCACGGGGAAATCGCTGGTCGCCGTCGGCGCCCACTTCGCCGCCCTGCTCGCCGGGCGACGCAGCTACTACACCGCGCCGATCAAGGCGCTGGTGAGCGAGAAGTTCTTCGCCCTCGTCGATGTCTTCGGCGCCGAGAACGTGGGCATGGTCACCGGCGACTCCGCGGTGAACGCCGACGCGCCGATCATCTGCTGCACAGCCGAGATCCTGGCGAACCTGTCACTGCGTCAGGGTTCGGATGCCGAGGTCGGCCAGGTCGTGATGGACGAGTTCCACTTCTACGGCGACCCCGACCGCGGGTGGGCGTGGCAGGTGCCGCTGCTCGAGCTGCCGCAGGCGCAGTTCGTGCTCATGTCGGCGACGCTCGGCGACGTGACCGACCTCGCCGCCGACCTGACTCGTCGCACCGGCCGCGACACCGCGACCGTGACGGGTGTCGAGCGCCCGGTGCCGCTGCACTTCTTCTACGAGCAGACGCCGATCCACGAGACGATCGACGACCTGCTCAACACCGGCCAGGCGCCGATCTACGTCGTGCACTTCTCGCAGGCGGCCGCGATGGAGCGCGCCCAGGCGCTGTCGAGCACGAAGGTGGCCACGCGGGAGCAGCGCGATGCGATCGCCGATCTCATCGGCGCCTTCCGGTTCACGACCGCGTTCGGCAAGACGCTCTCCCGGTTCCTGCGGGCCGGGATCGGTGTGCACCACGCCGGCATGCTGCCGAAGTACCGTCGCCTCGTCGAGCAGCTCGCCCAACGCGGTCTGCTGCGGGTGATCTGCGGCACCGACACGCTCGGCGTGGGCATCAACGTGCCCATCCGCACCGTGCTGCTCACGGCTCTCACCAAGTTCGACGGCACGCGGATGCGCCAGCTGAACGCCCGCGAGTTCCATCAGATCGCGGGGCGGGCGGGCCGTGCCGGCTACGACACCGCCGGCACCGTCGTCGCCCAGGCGCCGGAGCACGAGACCGAGAACCTGGCCGCGATCCGCAAGGCGGGCGACGACCCGAAGAAGAAGCGCAAGATCATCCGCAAGAAGGCCCCGGACGGCTTCGTGTCGTGGGGCGAGCCGTCGTTCCGCAAGCTGATCGACGCCGAGCCCGAGAAGCTCACCTCGCACATGCAGATCACGAGCGCGATGATGCTGAACGTGATCGGCCGCGGCGGCGACGTGTTCGCGAATATGCGCTCGCTCGTATACGACAATCACGAGCCCCGCCCTCGGCAGCGAGAGCTCGCACTCCGCGCCATCGGCATCTACCGCACGCTGCTCGAATCGGGGGTGGTCGAGCAGACCGACGACGGCATCCGCCTCACGGTCGACCTGCAGCCGAACTTCGCGCTCAACCAGCCGTTGTCGCCGTTCGCCCTCGCCGCGTTCGAGCTGCTCGACCCGGATCAGCCGTCGTATGCGCTCGACATGATCTCGGTCGTCGAGTCGACGCTCGACGACCCGCGGGCGGTGCTCAGCCAGCAGGAGTTCCTCGCTCGCGGCGAAGCCGTCGCCGCGATGAAGTCGGAGGGCATCGAGTACGACGAGCGCATGGAGCTGCTCGAGCAGGTCACGTATCCGAAGCCGCTCGACGAGCTGCTGGGTGCCGCGTTCGAGACGTTCAGCGCGGCGCAGCCGTGGATCCGCGACTTCGAGCTGCACCCGAAATCGGTGGTACGCGACATGTACGAGCGAGCCATGTCGTTCGGGGAATACGTCGCGTACTACAAGATCGCCCGGTCGGAGGGCGTGGTGCTCCGGTACCTCTCCGACGCCTACCGCGCGGCTTCGCAGACCATCCCCGAAGACCTGAAGTCGGAGGACCTGCGCGACCTCATCGAGTGGCTCGGCGAACTCGTGCGACAGGTCGACTCGAGCCTGCTCGACGAGTGGGAGGAGCTGCGCGCCGGCATCGACAACGGCCGGGTCGACGGCGTCGACGACGTCGTGCCGCCGGCGCCGAAGCGGCTCACGAGCAACGTGCGCGCGTTCCGCATCCTCGTGCGCAACGAGATGTTCCGCCGTGTGGCGCTGGCCGCACGCGAAGACGTGGAGACCCTCGCCGACCTGGACCCGGCGTTCGGGGCGGATGCCTGGAACACCGCGCTCGACGGCTACTTCGCCGACCACGACGAGATCCTCACGGGGCCCGACGCCCGCAGCTCGGCGCTGCTGATGATCACCGAGGGCGCCGACGCGTGGACCGTGCGGCAGATCCTCGACGACCCCGCAGGCGACCACGACTGGGGCATCTCGGCGACCGTCGACCTCGCGGCATCCGATGAGGCGGGCACCGCCGTCGTCGAGGTCACGGCGGTCGACCGGCTGTGACCGTCACCCCCGTCCCGCCCCGCGCACCATCCGGGCGATGAGGTCGGGGTACGACACTCCGGCCGCCGCGAACATCCGCGGAGCCTGCGAGGCCGCGGTCAACCCGGGCATCGTGTTCACCTCGTTCAGCACCGGCCCGTCCGCGGTGAGGAAGAAGTCCATGCGGGCGAGTCCGGCGCATCCGAGGGCGTCGAACATCGCCAGAGCTGAACGCCGAAGGCCCGCCTGCTCATCGGACGACAGCGCGGCGGGCACTGTGAAGCGCGCCGTGCCGTCGTATTTGGTCGCCGTGTCGAAAGGCCCCGCCGTGTGGATCTCGAGCGGCGGGGCCGCCCACCGGATCCCCCCGCTCTCGCGCAGCACCGCCACGTCGATCTCCCGACCCCGCACGACTTCCTCTACGAGGATGCGCTGATCGAGCCGCGCGGCAGCGCGCAGAGCGGGGAGCAGATCCGCCTCCGTGCGCACGAGGGCGACACCGTGACTCGACCCCGACGACACCGGCTTGACGACCACCGGGCTGTCGAACTCGACGTCGCCGATCTCGTCCGCCGCGACCACCCGACCCTTCGCGGTGCGCAGGCCCACGGCATCCGCCACGAGCTTGGTCGCCCACTTGTCCATGCCGATCGCGCCGGCGCGCAGGCCCGATCCGACGACCCGCACGCCGGCGAGAGCGCAGAGGGCCGCGAGCGCGCCGTCCTCGCCCAGCGCGCCGTGCACCGCGGGGAAGACCACGTCGGCATCGGCCAGCAGCGGCAGGGCTCGCGCGATCGACTCGGCGGGCGTCGCGGCCGAGGGCCCGCCGTCGGTCCGCCAGATGCCGTCGCGGTCGATGGTCACGCACGTCACGACGTGGTCGCTCATGCGCAGGGCGGCGGCGACCGCCGCGGCCGAGGCGAGCGAGACCTCGTGCTCGACGTTCTGACCGCCCCCGATCACCAGAACCTTCGTGGTCATGCGACGCTCCTCCGCACGCGCGGACCGATGCCGGTGAGGATGGTGTGCGGGATGGTGCCCGCCCACCGCGCCCATTCCTGCACCGACGGCACCCCGCCGCCATCCGGTCCGAACACCGTCGCGATGGTTCCGCGCGGCACGACCTCGTCGCCGGTGTCGACGACGATCTGGTCCATCGACACGCGACCGACGATCGGATGCCGTCTGCCCCCGATCTCGACGGATGCCGCGGGCGAGAGTTCTCGGGGGATGCCGTCGGCGTACCCCAGGCCGAGCACGCTGAGGTGCGTCGTCCGCTCCATGACGTGCCCTCCCCCGTAGCCGACGGGGGTGCCCGCGCGGACCCGCGCCGTGTGGACGACGGCGGCGGTGAGTCGGGCGGCGCCGGCGAGGGCGACGGTCTCCGACGGGTCGATGCCGACGAGGCCTGCGCCGATCCGCACCAGGTCGAAGTGCGTGGCGGGGTCGGCGAGGGTCCCCGCGGTCGCCGCGAGGTGCACGATCACCGGCCCGAGGCCGTCCCGCAGAGCGGCGTCCCGCCCTCGTCGCAGACGCTGCACCGCTGCGGCATTCGCCTCCGGCGTTCCCTCCTCCGCTCGCGGAAGGTGCCCCATGATCCCGCGGACCTCGACCGTGTCCCGCGCACCGCGGGCGACGCGCAGCAGGGCGCTCCACTCGTCGATCGGGCATCCGCCGCGCGCCATGCCCGTGTCGAGGTTGAGGTGCACGCGCACCGGAGCACCGTCGACGTCGTCGGCCTCCACGTCGGCCTCCACGTCGGCCTCCACGTCGGCGATGAGCCGACGGAGTTCGTCGACCGACCCCACCGCCACGTCGACCGCGGACCGGCGCGCCGCCCGCACATCGATGCCCGCCGGATGCAGCCAGGCGAGCATCGGCACGCGCAGGCCGGCATCGCGCAGCGCGGCGGCGTCGGCGATGTCGGTCAGCCCCAGCCAGCCCGCTCCCGCGTCGACCGCCGCGCGGGCGACCGGTACGGCGCCGAGGCCGTACCCGTCGGCCTTGACGACGGCCATCACCGTGGCGGCGGTACGTCGACGCACCTCGGCGACGTTCGCCGCGACCGCGTGCGGCAGCGTGGTGAGGGTGGGCGGGGCGAGGCGCGACAGCGCGCGCGTCGACCTGTCGAGCACGGCGGTCATCGTCGCATCCTCGGGTCTTCGGTGGGATCGGTGTACATCTCGGGGCACCCGTCGTCGACCGCCTCGGGCCGCAGCTCGTAGTGCCACGACTCGTTGCCGTAGATCTGGCAGAGGCCGTAGTCGGCTCCGTGCCGCACCAGCCAGTCGAGCGTGGGAAGCCCGCCGAGGTCGACCGCGTCGCCCGACACGTGCAGCGATGTCTCGGGGGTGGCGACCCAGCGCGCCGCCTCTTCGGCCGACCCGTAGCTGACGACGGCCTCGTCGAGCATGTGCTGCTGGAGGGCCGCCGAGCGCCACCCGCTGTTCACGAGGAATGGCACATCGGCGTCGGATGCCGCGCGCTGCAGCGCATCGAGCAGCGCCGGGTCGAGATTGCCCACCGCCACCCGATCGGTGTCGAAGACCGTGGGCTGGTCGCCGTCGCGGATCACGCCGTCGGCCTCGCTCGGCGCGACCGTCGAGCCACCGGCCGGCGAGCCGTTCGGCACGGGGGCGTGGGGCGCGTTCGTGCCCGGAGAGGATCCGCCACTCGCCGAGTGCGGCGAGAACAGGGAGTCGGCGGCGGCGAGCGACTGCTGCACCGCGAACGCGCCGAGCAAGGCGACGAGCAGGGCGCTCAGCAACCAGACGAGGCGTGAGGCACGGCGGTGGGGGGAGGTGGTGCTGTTCATGCCTCCACTCCAGCCGGGGCGCTGTTGCCACGGCGTATGCGGTTTCGCATACGTTCGCGATATACGGCCCTGCGTAGGATCGCTGCCATGCGTGTACTGATCGTCGAGGACGAGCCCTATCTCGCCGAGGCCGTACGCGACGGGCTCCGGCTCGAAGCGATCGCGGCCGACATCGCCGGCGACGGCCACGTCGCACTCGAGATGCTCGACATCAACGAGTACGACATCGCGGTGCTCGACCGTGACATCCCCGGTCCGTCGGGCGACGACATCGCCCGAGCGATCGTCGCGTCGGGCAGCGGCATCCCGATCATCATGCTCACCGCCGCCGACCGGCTCGACGACAAGGCGTCGGGGTTCGAACTCGGTGCCGACGACTACCTCACCAAGCCGTTCGAGCTGCGAGAACTCGTGCTGCGGCTGCGCGCGCTGGCCCGTCGTCGCGAGCGCGTGCGTCCGCCCGTTCTCGAGGTCGCGGGGCTGCGTCTCGACCCGTTCCGGCGGGAGGTCTACCGCGACGGGCACTACATCGCCCTGACGCGCAAGCAGTTCGCGGTGCTCGAAGTGCTCGTCGACGCCGAGGGCGGGGTGGTGAGCGCCGAGGAGCTCCTCGAACGCGCCTGGGACGAGAACGCCGACCCCTTCACGAACGCCGTGCGCATCACCGTGTCGTCGCTGCGCAAGCGGCTGGGCGAGCCGTGGGTGATCGCGACCGTGCCCGGGGTCGGGTATCGGATCGACGTCGGGGGGCCTGCTGACGGGCGGGCGGCACCCGGGGCGGGTGCTGGGGCGGATGCGCGGAGTGGCGCGGGAGTCGCGGCTGGGGCGGATGCGCTCGGTGGATAGGCGCCGAGGCCTGAGCGCGCGCCTCAAGCTCGCGCTCAGCTACGCCGCAGTGGTCGCGGGCACCGGAGCGGTGCTTCTGACCGTGGTCGGTCTGTTCCTGCTGCGCTACGTGCCCGACGTGCAGATCGTCGCCGATGTGCGCGTGCCGAACCGTCGCGACCTGCTGCGTGCCTTCGCCCCCGTCGCGACCTGGGCCATGATCGGCCTGCTCGTCGTCGGACTGGTCGGCGGGTGGCTGCTCGCTGGACGGATGCTCTCGCCGCTGTCGCGCATCGGTGCCGCCGCGCAGCTCGCTGCCCGAGGGTCCTTGTCGCACCGGGTGGCGCTGCCCGGTGCGCGCGACGAGTTCCGCGACCTCGCCGACGTGTTCGACGGGATGCTCGCGCAGCTCGAGGCCCACGTCGACGAGCAACGACGGTTCGCCGCGAACGCCTCGCACGAGCTGCGCACGCCGCTCGCGATCTCGCAAACGCTGCTCGAAGTGGCACGGAACGACCCCGACCGCGACGCCGACGCGCTGATCGCACGGCTGTACGAGGTGAACGCGCGGGCGATCGAGTTGACCGAGGCGCTGTTGCTGTTGAGCCGCGCCGAACGCCGCTCCTTCACGCGGGAGACGGTCGACGTGTCACTCATCGCGGAAGACGCCGTCGAGACGCTCCTGCCGCTCGCCGACCGCCGAGGCGTCGCGGTCGAAGTCGGCGAGACGGTGGTCGGGCCCGGAGGGGACCAGGCGTCGGCCGCGGGTGTCGTGCTCGGATCGGGCGCGCTGCTGCAGCAGCTCGTCGCGAACCTCGTGCACAACGCGATCGTGCACAACCTCCCTGCCGGCGGACGAGTGGCGGTGCGGGTGCACGAGCTGCACGATGCGGTCGCACTGGTCGTGGAGAACACGGGGCCGTCGGTGGCTCCCGAGCGCCTCGACAGCCTGGTCGAGCCGTTCCACCGCGGCGCCGAGCGCACGCGCTCCGACGACCATGCCGGAGCGGGCCTCGGTCTCGCCATCGCCGAGCGGATCACCCAGGCCCACGACGGCTCGCTCATCCTCACCGCGCGTCCCGACGGCGGACTGATCGTCACGGTGTGGCTCCCCCGCGCCTGACCAACGGCCTGCCCGGGTGAACTGCAGGCACCGCGGCCATTTGCAGGCGCGCACGCGCCGAGATCGCCTGCAGATGCCCGCGGTGCCGGCAACTCACAAGGGGCCGTCGGCGGGATGGCCGGAGGCGGCCTGGCCCTGTGGATAACTCCGGCGGATGCGCTCGGATTCGAGCTACCGTGTGCCCGTGATCCCGCCATCCCCTCGCCGCACTGTGCTCGCCTCCGTCGCGCTCATCACGCTCACAACGCTCGCAGCGACAGGCGGATGCTCCGCCTCACCAGCGCCGAAACCCACACCGACTCCGCTTTTCGCATCAGAAGAAGAGGCCTTCGCCGCCGCGGAGGAGGTGTACCGGGAATACAACGAGGCAGGCAGCAGAGGCGACGACACCACTAAGTTCCTCACGGGTACTGCACTCGAGAGCGAGCTCGAGACGCTGCGCTACCTCGAAGAGAACTCACTCGTTCTCGAAGGAGCCAGCGTGCTCACCGGTTTCGAAGCAGTGAACGCGTCGCCGTCAGGTGGTTCCTACGACCTCGACGCTCGCGTGTGCCTCGACCTTTCGTCCGTCGCCGTCCTCGACCAAAACGGGGACGACATCACACCGCCTGAGCGGGCAGATTCGGTTTCGTTGACGGTGTCGTTCGTCCCGCATGGGAAGGCTTTCCTCATCTCGTCATCTGAGACCAGCGAGGAGCTGTCATGCTGAGTCGCGCGGTGGCGGGAGTCCTGCTCCTCTCGTTGTTGTCCGGTGGCCCCAGCGTTCCGATGGAGAACTGCACTGAGGCTCGCGCAAAGGTCAGTTTGTGCGGCTCGAACGATGGATCTTCGGTCACCATCACCGGCGATCAGAAGGGCCCCCGGTCGCCGGGCGGCCCTTCGAACCCCGGTGGCAGCTCGCGTCCGTCGGGTTCCGCCGCTCCCGAAGACACCCGCCCGATCTGCACGAACGTGATCCGCGAGGACTGCCGTAAGGGCCTCATTCGCATCGACGCCGTGCCCTCCCCGGCATCCGGCGCTCCGGAGGTCACCATCTCCGACGTCGCGAGCTTCGCCCCCGCACCCCCGACCACTCTGGCCGAGCCTTCGAGCCTCGGTGTCGCCGGGCGTCCGGCGAACTTCGTCGCGACGGCATCCGCCCACACCCGGGAGGGCACGATTCTCGGCGCGCCCGTCACTGTTCGCTTCACCCCGTCGGCCTACACCTTCGACTACGGCGACGGCACCGCCGCCACCCGAACCACCGGCGGTGCGACGTGGTCGGCGCTCGGTCAGGCGGCCTTCACCCCGACCGACACCAGCCACGTCTACGAGCGCCGCGGGGAGTACACCGCGACCGTCACCGTCCACTACACGGCCGATGTCGATCTCGGCGCCGGATGGATCCCTCTCGACGGCACCCTCCCCGTCGCCAGCCCTCCCCAGACGATCCGCATCTTCGAGGCCCACACCGGCCTCGTCCACCACACCTGCATCGAAGACCCCGACGCTCCCGGCTGCTGATCCCCGCCGATTCCCCGCCCCCCGCCGCCCCTGCGACCCACAGCCCCCACCACTCCCCGCTCCCGTCGCGTTTTCTGTCGCCTCGGCGACGCGCAAGCGACAGAAATTGCGACCGGAGCGGCTGCTGCGGTCGTCACGTCCTCCGGAGCCGCTCATAACCACACGCCGCGGCCCCGCGCGCCCCCCGCCTGCACGGAATGGGCACACTTGCACGACCGAACCGCCCGATCCTCCGTGCATCCGTGCCGGCTCCGTGCAACTGACGCCCGGCACCCCGCACCTCAGCGCCCTGCCTCGACCCCGCCCTTGCCGCGTGTGCCTCGCCCGCACTTGCACGGAATGGGCACAGTTGCACGACCGAACCGCCCGATCCTCCGTGCATCCGTGGCCGCTCCGTGCAACTGACGCCCCGCGCCTTGTCACGCAGCACCCCGCACCCCGGGCACCCGGGCACCCAGGGCGGCACGCCCGGGCGCGCCGACCACCCCCTACCGCGGCGGCCCCACCGACCCGCGCTCGACGAGCTCCTGTGGCAGGGTGTGCACGGTCGCCGGGCCCGATTCGCCCTCGATCCGGGCGATGAGCAGTCGGGCGGCCATGGCGCCGAGTTCGCGTTCCGGCTGCGACACGACGGTGATTCCGGGCTCGGTCACCGACGTCCACGGGGCGTTGTCGAATCCGACCAGCGAGATGTCATCGGGGATGCGCAGGCCGAGGTCGCGGATCGCGCGGAACGCCTGGATCGCGATGACGCTGTCCGACGCGATGATCGCGGTCACGGCGGCGTCGCCGGTGATGAGCTCGGTGACCATGCGTCCGATCCCCTCGACGTTCGCTCCGAGGCGCACGAACGCCAGCGGGTCGTCGATGCCCGCCCGCCGCAGGGCCGTGCCGATGCCGCTCACACGATCGTCGATCACCGACGACGCGAGGCCCGGCGAGAAGCGCAGGGTGCCGTCGTCGTCCCAGACCGCCCGGGGTTCGATGGGCGCGGGGTCTTCGAGCGTCGAGACGTAGGCGATGCGGCGGTGTCCGGCATCCAGCAGCACCTGCGCGAGCCGCTGAGCGCCGTCGCGGTTGTCGGCGATGACGGCCTCGGCGTCGAAGCCGTAGACCACGCGGTCGAAGAACACCACGGGCCGGGCCGCATCGGCGATCGACGCGTAGCTCGCGGCGCGCAGCGAGGATGCCGGTGCGATGAGCAGCCCGTCGACGCGCTTCGACAGCTGCACCTCGATCGCGCTCTCCTCGGCGTCGGGCTGCTCACTCGAGTTCGACAGGATGAGGTCGTATCCGGCGGCTTCGGCGACGTCGGATGCTCCGCGGGTGGCCTGCGCGAAGGCGGGGTTCTCGATGTCGCCGACGATGATGCCGATCGAGTTCGAGCGTCCGGTGCTCATGCTGCGGGCGACCTCGTTCGGCCGGTAGCCGAGCTCGGCAGCCGCCGCGCGCACCTTCTCGCGCACCTTCGCGCTGACGGCGCCGTAGTCGCCGAGGGCCCGTGCCGCGGTGGCCTTCGCCACTCCCGCCAATGTCGCGACATCGGCGACCGTCGCCCCGCGGCGTCCCTCGTTCTGCGCACTCACCCGTCGCACTCTCCCTCTCCCTTGCGGCTTCTCAGCATATTGACGCCCCCGCACCGCGCGTGTACTCTCCTGGAAACACCCAATTGAGACCGGTCTCAATCTACCCGAGATCCGGCACCGGCTCCACGCCGACCGACACAGCAGTCCCTACGAGAGGAGCCACATCGTGGCTAGAAAGTCCTTCCGCCGCACCGCGGGCCGCACCGCGATCGCCGCCGCGATCGCCGGAGTCCTCGCCCTCACCGCCTGCGCCCAGGGCGGCACCGCATCGTCCGGCAGCGACGCCGACGACAACCCCTACGGCCTCATCACCCCCGGCCAGATCCGCGTCGCCAGCCTCGGCGACTCGAAGCCCTACACGTTCACCGACGAGAGCGGCACGTTCACCGGCTTCGACGTCGAGCTCTTCACCGACGTGGCCGGACGCATCGGCATCGACGACGTCGTCTTCACCGGCCAGGACTTCTCCGGCCTGCTCGCCGCCGTCTCGAACGGACAGTTCGACGTGGGCGTCGCCGCCATCGGCATCACCGAGGAGCGCGAGAAGACGGTCGACTTCTCCGACGGCTACCTCGCCGGGTACCTCACCGTCATGGCGTCGCCCGACAGCGACATCACCGACGAGGACAGCCTCGCCGGCAAGCGCCTCGGCGTCGTGCAGGGCACCCTGCAGGAGGCGTACGCCGTGAAGAACTTCACCGACACCGAGCTCGTGCGCTTCCCCGACAACAACTCGGCCATCTCGGCCGTGGTCAGCGGATCGATCGACGCGCACTTCCTCGACTACGAGGCGGCCAAGGAGTACGCCGACCAGTACGGGCTCGAGAACGCGATCGACATCCCCTCGTTCGACGCCCCCGCCGGCTTCGCGATCGCCAAGGGCAAGGACGAGTTCAAGAAGGCCCTGAACGACGCCCTGCACGAGGCGATGGAGGACGGCACCTGGAAGGAGCTCTACGAGAAGTGGTTCCCGGGCTCCCCGATGCCCGACCAGTACCTGCCCAGCGACGAGCAGGGCGACGGCGACAGCGAGTAATCGCCGCGGCGGGTGCGGAGCATCCTCCTCCGCACCCGCCCACCCGAAGGAGATCCCATGGACTGGTTCGACAACATCATCCGCACGTTCCTCGACTTCGACGCGATGCTGCAGGTGCTTCCGCAGCTGCTCGGCACGGGGCTCGTCAACACGCTCATCATCTCGGTCGCCTCGACCGTGCTCGGCATCGTCATCGGCATGGTCCTCGCGATCATGGGGGTCTCCCGCACCGCCTGGCTGCGCGTGCCCGCACGCATCTACACCGACGTCTTCCGCGGCCTGCCCGCGATCCTCACGATCCTGCTCATCGGGCAGGGCTTCGCCCGCATCAGCCAGCAGCTGTTCGGACCCTCGCCGTACCCGCTCGGCATCCTCGCGCTCAGCCTCATCGCCGGCGCCTACATCGGCGAGATCTTCCGCGCCGGCATCCAGAGCGTCGAACGCGGACAGCTCGAGGCCTGCCGTGCCCTCGGCATGACCTACGGCAGCGCGATGCGGCTCGTCGTGGTGCCCCAGGGCATCCGCCGGGTGCTGCCCGCCCTCGTCAACCAGTTCATCGCCATCGTGAAGGACTCCAGCCTGGTGTACTTCCTGGGGCTGCTGGTGAGCGAGCGCGAGCTGTTCCGCGTCGGTCAGGATGCCGCGGTGCTCACCGGCAACCTGTCGCCGCTGGTGCTCGCCGGAGTCTTCTACCTCGTCATCACCGTGCCGCTCACGCACCTCGTGAACTACTTCGACAACCGCTTCCGCACCGGCCGCCGCAAGGCCACCCCGCCGAAGAGCGGACTCGAAGAGGTGCGCGAGCAGTCCCTCAGCCCGGCCCTCGTCCATGGAGAGAACACATGACCTACACCTCCCCGCTCCCCGTCACCGACGGCCGCTTCTACGAGGGATCCGAGCTGCGGATCGACAACCTCGTGATGGCATACGGCGACGTCGACGTCATCCGCGACGTGTCGCTCACCGTCGAGCCCGGCACCACCACCTGCATCATCGGCCCCTCGGGTTCGGGCAAGTCGACGCTGCTGCGCGGCGTCAACCGGCTGCACGAGCCGAAGGCCGGCCGGGTGACCCTGGCCGACGACGACGCCCTGCGCCTGAAGCCCGATGTGCTGCGCCGCCGCGTGGGACTCGTCTTCCAGCACTTCAACCTCTTCCCCGACCACACAGCGCTCGACAACGTGGCGCTCGCGCTGCGCAACGTGAAGCGGATGTCGCGGGGCGAGGCGCAGCGCATCGCCCTGGCCCGTCTGACCGAGGTGGGCCTCGCGGAACGCGCTGACCACCGGCCCCGTGACCTGTCCGGGGGGCAGCAGCAGCGCGTCGCGATCGCCCGCGCCCTCGCGATGGAGCCCGAGGTGATGCTGTTCGACGAGGCCACCAGTGCGCTCGACCCGGAGCTCGTGAAGGGTGTGCTCAACCTCATGGCCGAGCTCGCGCAGCGCGGCATGACCATGCTCGTCGTCACGCACGAGATGGGCTTCGCCCGCAAGGTCGCCGATCAGGTCGTGTTCATGGACGAGGGCCGCATCCTCGAGGCCGGCACTCCCGACGAGATCTTCGATGCCCCGAAGAGCGACCGGTTGAAGCTGTTCCTGTCGGAGGTGCTGTGATGGTCCGTACCGCGATCATCGGCTTCGGCACCGCGGGACGCCTGTTCCACGCGCCGTTCCTCGCGGCCGACCCCGCATTCCGCGTCGAAGCCATCGTCACGTCCGACCCGGATCGGATGCGGCAGGCGGGGCAGGAGCATCCGCAGGCCCGCGTCCTCCCCGACGTCGACGCCCTCTGGGCGCAGGCGGATGCCGTCGATCTGGTGGTCGTCGCATCGCCGAGCGGCTCCCACCGCTCGCATGTCGAGGCCGCCCTGCGCGCCGGATGCCATGTCGTCGTCGACAAGCCGTTCGTCGCGGATGCCGCGGACGGCGAGGCGCTGATCGCCCTCGCGCGCGAGGAGGGGCGGATGCTGACGGTGTTCCAGAACCGTCGATGGGACGGCGACTTCCGCACGGTGCGGCACCTGATCGACGACGGACGCCTGGGACGGGTGCGGCGGTTCGAATCGCGCTTCACCTGGTGGAAGCCCACGATCAGCAAGGACTGGAAGGCGCGCGCGACGGTGGCGGATGCCGGCGGCATCCTGTTCGACCTCGGCCCCCACCTCATCGACCAGGCGGTGCAGCTGTTCGGCCCCGCCCGCGTCGTGCACGCGGAGATCGACCGCGTGCGGCCCGGTGTCGCCGCGGACGATGATGTGTTCGTCGCGCTCGAGCACGAGTCGGGCGTGCGGTCGCACCTGTGGATGAGCGCGGTCACCGCCACTCCCGGGCCGCGGTTCCGGGTGCTCGGAACCGAAGCGGCGTACACGACCT
This sequence comes from uncultured Microbacterium sp., assembly GCF_963528945.1. GTDB lineage: Bacteria > Actinomycetota > Actinomycetes > Actinomycetales > Microbacteriaceae > Microbacterium. The sequence goes on along the minus strand of NZ_CAURWX010000002.1, from coordinate 310,813 downwards.
GGGGTCTCGACGGCCAGGAACCTGCGCTCGTCGCGGGCGCCCGTCCCGGCGACCCGGGTTTCGGTGAGACGCCGCCCGAGCAGTGGGGCACGGTCGGGCTGGGCGACGACGTCGAGCCCGTGCCGACCGAGAAGGGCGATTATGGCCTGTTCTACGCGGGCGTCGCCGACGCGATCGAGAACGGCGCCCCCGCCCCGGTCGACCCCGCGGATGCCGTCGCCGGGCTGCGCCTCATCGCGCAGGCCCACGCCCTCGCCGCAGGCGCGGCATCCGCCACCGAGACCACCGACTGAGCGCGCCGAGTACCGCGCGCAACGAGTAAGGAAAAACGCATGTCTGCAGCAGCATCCGAGAAGGTCGTCGTCATCGGCGGCGGCATCCTCGGCGTATCCACCGCCGCCCACCTCGCCCGTGCGGGCGCCGACGTGACCCTGGTCACCGCCGGGCCGCTCGCCGACGGCGCCTCCGGGCGATCGATCGCGTGGCTGAACTCGTCGGGCGACCGCTCGTCGGCCTACCACTACCTGCGCCTGCTGGCCCTCGACCGGTATCGCAGCTGGGGCGCACGGCACCCCGAGAGCGCCGAGTACCTGCGCTTCGACGGGGCGCTGAAGTGGGCGGGTCCGGACGAGAGCTTCCGTCCGACGTTCGAGTTCGAGCGGTCGGTCGGCTACGACTCGCTCTGGGTCGAGAAGGCCGATGTCGGCCGCGTCGCGCCCGACGTGAACCTCGACGCGGTCGCCGACGAGGGGGCCATCTTCAACCCCGGCGAGGGCTGGGTGAACATGCCGCACCTCATCGGTGTGCTCGCCGCTCAGGCGCGCACGGCCGGGGCCGACGTGATCGAGAACGCCGGTAACGCCCGGGTCGACGTCGCCGATGGCGCCGTGGTCGGCGTCGTGCTGGGCGACGGGTCGCGGGTGGCCGCCGACCGCGTGGTGCTCGCGACCGGACCCGGCGTGCCGGCGCAGCTCGCCGACCTCGGCGTCACGATCCCGGATGCCTCGCCCGCCGCCTTCGTGCTGTTCACCGACCCCGTCGACGTTCCGGTGCGCACGGTGCTGAACACGCCCCGCGTGGCCGTGCGGCCCACCCCCGACGGACGCCTCGTGCTCGACGCCGGCTGGGCCGAGGAGTCGATCGTCGTCGGCGACGACGGCTCGATCACGGTGCCGGATGCCTCAGTTCAGGGACTGCTCGACGAGGCGTCGAAGGTGCTAGCCGGTGCACCCGCGCTCACCGCGTCGCGCGTCGGCGCCGGGTGGAAGCCGATTCCGGGCGACGGCGAACCGGTCGCCGGCCCCGTGCCCGGCATCGAGGGGCTCTACGCCCTGTTCACGCACTCCGGGGCGACGCTCGGGCTGATCCTCGGAGAGCTCGCCGCCGACGAGGTTCTGTCGGGGCAGCCGTCGCCGGTGCTGCAGTCGTTCCGCATCGAGCGGTTCGCCGAGCAGGAGCTGCCGGGCTCCGTCGGCACCGACGCGTGGTCGCCGGTGGCGCCCGTGTAGGTGGTTTCGCGGGGCGCGCCGTGCGGAATGCAGGCGCGAGCGGTGCGTGCAGGCGGGATCGAGTCGATCCCGCCTGCACGTGTGTTCTGCGCCTGCAGTTGGGGGCGGGGGTGGCGGGGGCGGCGCGGGGGTCGGGCCGGATGCACGGAATTGCGACGTTTGCACGGCGGAATCGCCGGATGCTCCGTGCATCCGTGCGGTGTCCGTGCACCTGACGCGTTCCCCACGACTCAGCCGTGACCCGCCTCGCTCACCTGGTTCCCCGGACCGATCGGCCTGTGGACAACTCCGGCGGATGCGCTCGGATCCGAGCTACCGTGTGCCCGTGATCCTGCCCTCCCCCCGCTCCGCCCTCCTCGTACCGCTCGCCCTCGCGGCCTCCGTCATGCTCGCCTCGACCAGCGGATGCACCGCCCCACCCGAGCCCGAACCCACCCCCACACCGCTCTTCGCGACGGACGAGGAGGCATTCGTGGCGGCTGAGGAGGTGTACCGGGAGTACATCCGGGCGGGCGATCAGGGGAAGGACACATCCGCATATCTCGTCGGGTCCGCATTAGAGGATGAACTCGAGACCGCTCGCTATCTGGACGAGAGGGGGCTCTCCTTCACCGGAGAAACACTTGTCGCCTCGTTCAAAGGGACGCGCGCGAAGCTCAGGTCGCTCACCCCCACCGTCAATGCACTCGTTTGCTTGGATGCTTCGGCAACCAGGGTGATCGATGACGCGGGGGCCGACGTCACTCCCCCGGATCGTGCCGCTCGTGTCGCCCTGAACGTCAGTTTTTCTTGGGATGTCGAGGCCTTCGCTATCTCGCGCTCGCAAACGACTGAGGAAAGCGCATGCTGACGCGGGCGGCCGCGCTAGTGGCTGTCCTTGCGCTCTCGCTCTCCCCGCTCGGCTTCCGCGCACCGTCGAATGCCTGCAATGCCGCCGACATCAAGTCCGGATTGTGCGGTTCGAATGACGGGTCGTCCGTCATTATCACCGGCGGCCGCGGTAATCCCGCCTCGCCCGGCAGCTCAACGAACCCTCGCCGCCCCACTTCTTCCGTCCCGGATGGTCCGCACTACTCCCGCCCGGACCGGAACTACACGGTCGACGACTGCCGCGGCGTCTCCGACCTGCGATGCTCACGGGTCGCAGAGGCCGAACCGCCCAGCCCGTCCGCTCCTTCATCACCCGGGACCCCCGCGATCACCATCTCCGACGTCGCGAGCTTCGCGCCCGCGCCCCCGAGCGCCGTCGCCGAACCCTCGAACCTCGGTGTCGCGGGGCGACCGGCGAACTTCGTCGCCACCGCATCCGCCCACACTCGCGAGGGCAGCGTGCTCGGCACCCCGGTGACCGTCCGCTTCACGCCCGCCAGCTACACCTTCGCCTACGGCGACGGCACGACGACCACTCGCCCGACCGGCGGAGCATCCTGGACAGCCCTCGGCCAGGCCCCCTTCACCCCGACCGCCACCAGCCACGTGTACGACGAGCGCGGCACCTACGACACCACCGTCACGGTCCACTATTCCGCCGACATCGACCTCGGCACCGGCTGGATTCCCCTCGACGGATCCCTCCCCGTCACAAGCCCCACGCAACCTGTCCGCATCTACGAAGCGCACACCGCCCTCGTGCACCACACCTGCATCGAAGACCCCGGTGCCCCCGGCTGCTGACCGGTCAGCCCCCGCTCCTCCCCGGCACCCCCTGCACGCACCCCTCCCGTCGCACTTTCTGTCGCCCGTCACCGTGCTGGGCGACAGAAAATGCGACCGGAGCAGCTTGTCGGGTGAGTGAGAGGCGGCCCAACCAGCCGTTGCCAACCGCATCCGTTCCCGTCGCACTTTCTGTCGCCCCACTTCAGGCTTGGCGACAGAAAGTGCGACCGGAGCGGAGGGGCCTCAGCCGGGTGGCGGGACGCTGGCCTGCCTGGGCGACAGAGAATGCGACCGGAGCAGCAGCCGCTGCAGCAGGCGATCAGGCTGCGGAGCCGCGCAGCGCCGCGATCTCCTGACCGTAGGTGCGGGCATCCGATTCGGCGGACTCCTTGAGTTCGCGCGCGACGTCGGCGAAGGCGTCGAGCGCCGGGTTCACGCCGACGAGGGTGAACGGACGCTCCACGACGCGCAGGTCGAGGCCCCAGACATCCTCGAGCACGCGGCGGAGCCAACCGGTCGAGTGGTCCCACCCTTCCTTCGGGGTCCCCGGCGCGTAGTTGCCGCCGAGCACCGTCACCAGCGTGGCCGGTTTGCCCCGCAGCGCGGTTCCGGACGGGTCGATGCGCGGGTCGGTGTAGGCCAGGTCGAACCAGGTCTTGAAGTGCTGCGAGACGCCGTAGTTGTACAGCGGCACCGCGAACAGCAGCGCATCGGCACCGATCAGCTCGTCGGCGAAGCGGGTCGCGAGCGCACGCGCGTCGACCTGCGCGGGAGTGCGCTGCGCCTCATCGACGAAGCCGCCGGTGACCGCATCGGCCCACGCCGTGGCCGGCACCGGGTCGGCGGCGAGGTCGCGACGGGTGACGACGGAGTCGGGGTGCGACGACGTCCACTCGGACTCGACGAGATCGGCGAGCGCACGGCTGGCGGACGACCCGGGAAGGATGCTCGCATCCAGACGGAACAGGGACATGGACCTACCTCTCATTTCGGAGTCGCTCGGTTTTTCTTAGCGACAAGGGTTAACGTAGCACGCGTAGAATGGAGGCATGCCCGAGGCCGAGCACGACATCACCCGGTGTGACGCGGCCGTCACACTGGCGTTCAGCGTGCTCGGCAAGAGGTGGAACGGCATGATCGTGTCGTCGCTCGGCGGTGGCCCGTCGACCTTCGTCGCCCTGCGCCGCGCAGTGGTGGGCATCAGCGACACCGTGCTCTCCGACCGCCTCGCCGAACTCGCCGACGCCGGCCTGGTGGCACGCACCGTCGACCCTGGACCGCCGGTCACGGTGTCGTACGCGCTCACCCCCGGCGGCGAAGGACTGCTCCCGATCCTCGATCAGCTCGGCGTCTGGGCATCCGCCACCCTCGCGCGCCGCTGACCCTTCCTGCACCGCGCACCGATCCGCGGCATCGGCCCGCCCCGACTCCTGGCCGGTTGCACGGACTCCGCACAGATGCACGGCTCAACCCCACACTTTCCCGTGCATCCGTGTATTCGCCGTGCAGGCGGCGCGGCCCGCACACCGCCACTCCCGTCGCAATTTCTGTCGCCTCGGGCCACGCCAGGCGACAGAAAATGCGACCGGAACGGGGCAGTGATGAGGCGACGGGCGGCGGGGCGACGGCTACCTCACCAGGGGCTGGGCTCGTAGTCCTTCAGGAACACACCGTGGATGTCCTCACCGGCCTCACCGCGCACGATCGGGTCGTACACGCGGGCGGCACCGTCGACGAGGTCGAGCGGGGCGTGGAACCCCTCCTCCGCGAGACGCACCTTCGTGTAGTGCGGACGCTCGTCGGTGATCCAGCCGGTGTCGACGGCCGTCATGAGGATGCCGTCGGTCTCGAGCATCTCGCCCGCACTGGTGCGCGTGAGCATGTTGAGCGCGGCCTTCGCCATGTTGGTGTGCGGATGCCCCGGCCCCTTGTACCGGCGCGAGAACTGCCCCTCCATCGCCGACACGTTCACGACGTACTTGCGGTGGGCCGACGACGCCGCCATCGACGCGCGCAGCCGGCTGATCAGCAGGAACGGCGCGGTCGTGTTGGCCAGCTGCACCTCGAGCATCTCGAGCGGGTCGACCTGATCGATCGACTGCACCCAACTGTTCACGCGGTTGACGTCGGGCACGAGCCCGCCCGCATCGATCGCGGTGCCGTCGGCATGCTTCTCGAGCGACGACGATCCGGGAGCCATTGCGAGCCGTGCGAGGTCTTCGGCGGTGAGCGCCTGACCGCCCTGCTCGGCGACGGTCCCACCGAGGGCCGCGACAGACAGCAGCGGATGCGCGTCGACGGAGGCCTGCAACGCCTGCGGGTGCGGGTCGGCGGTGTGACCGAACGTCTCCATCTCGGGCAGCGGTCCATCGGGGAGCGGCTGCAGTTCGGCATCCGCGAGCAGGGAGTACGCACCCGGCGAGCGCCGCACGGTCTGGGCGGCGTTGTTGATGAGGATGTCGAGGGGTCCCTGCGCGGCGACCGAGTCGGCGAGACCGATCACCTGCGCGGGGTCGCGCAGATCGATGCCGACGACCCGCAGCCGGTGCAGCCAGTCGCCCGAGTCGGGGAGCGCACTGAAGCGCCGCACCGCGTCGCGCGGGAATCGCGTGGTGATGGTGGTGTGCGCCCCGTCACGCAACAGCCGCAGGGCGATGTGCATGCCGATCTTCGCGCGCCCGCCGGTGAGCAGCGCCCGCTTGCCCGTGAGGTCGGTGCGGGCGTTGCGCTTGCCGTGGCTGAAGCGAGCGCAGTCGGGGCAGAGCTGGTGGTAGAACGCGTCGACCAGGGTGTACGGCTGCTTGCAGATGTAGCAGTTGCGCGGCTTGAGCAGCTCGCCCGCGATGGGGGCGTCGACGACGCTCGACGCGAGGTCGTGGCCGCGCGTCTCGTCGTCGATGCGGTCGGGCGCGCCGGTCGCGGTGCGCGCCACGACGGCCTTGTCGGCCTCGGCGATCGCGTCGCGGATCTCCTTGCGACGCACCCGCTTCACCGCTTTGAACATCGCGGCGGTCGCGTGGCGCACGGCCACGAAGTCGGGGTGCTCGTTGTCGATCGTGTGCAGCTGGGACAGCACGCGGAGGGTGGTGGCGAGGTCGTCCGGGTCGATACCGGCGCCGAAGTCGGCTCGGTCGCTGAGCTCGTCGGAAGGGGCGTCGGTCATTGGGCCGATTCTACGCGAGCACGCTGGGAACGCCGCGCGGGGCGGGGGCTCGAGTGGGCGGCGCTGCGCGGGCGGGTGCGGGGCCGGCGGGCTCGGCCGCGGGCTGGGGCGTCCGGGCGGCTCGACAGGGCGGCGACAACAAGTCAGGACGCACCCGCCCCGGGCCGGCACCGGCGGCACGAACAAGGCGGCCGGCGGGGGATCCGTCCTGAGTTGTGCACCCTCGACCCGCGACCCTCGCGGAGGGACAATGGGGCATGGTCACCGATGATCCGCACGTGCTGGGTGACGGCCTGCTGCCCACTCCGTTCACGGCCGCGGAGATCCGTCGGGCAGCCGGCGACGGACTCACGATCGTGCTGTTCGTCGAGTCGCCCGACGGGTCGCGGCACGAGCGCGTCAACCGTTTCGAGCAGACGGATGCCGAGGGCGCCACGTTGCGGGCGTGGTTCACCGATGCCCCCGATGATGCGGTGATCAGCCGGCTGACCTGGCGGGAGCTGCAGGAGCACGCGTCCTTCCCTCGTGCGCACACGACGGTGACCGACGAAGAGCTCGCGCTGCCGTTCGGCCGTGTGCCCTGTCGGCGGTACGAGATCGCGGATGCCCCGGATGCTCCGGTCGAGACGTACTGGTTCTCGCTCGAGCACCCCGGGATGCCGGTGCGATACGAGGTGCCGCTCGACGGCGGGATCCTGCGGACGACCGTGCGGAGCATCCGCCGCGACGACGATCCAGCGGATGCCGGGAGCGGCGACACCGATGTCGGTGACCGGGCGTAGGGTCGCTGCATGAGCGCACCGATCGAACGTCACGGAGTGGTCCCGTCCTATCTGCTCGCGCGTCTCGCGGAGTCGGGGCGCTTCCCCCGCGCCGCCGCCGCGGCACGCCAGACTCTGACCGCCGGACGTCCGCCGTTCCGCGCGCGCATCGATCTCTCGATCGACGAGAACGGCGACCTGGTCGCGCAGCTCTCCGATGCTCCGAACCGCACGATCAGCGATGCGGGTAACACGCAGCAGCTGCCCGGCGCCGTGGTGCGCACCGAAGACGACGACCCCGTCGACGATGCCGCGGCGAACGAGGCGTTCGACGGGCTCGGGGCCACGTTCGAGATGCTCCTGTCGGCGTTCCGGCGCAATTCGCTCGACGACGCCGGGGCACCACTCGATGCGACGGTGCACTACGGCGTCGACTACGACAACGCCTTCTGGGACGGTGAGCGCATGGTGTTCGGCGACGGCGACGGCGAGGTGTTCCGCGGCTTCACCGGGTCGCTCACGGTCATCGGGCACGAGCTCGCGCACGGCGTCGTGCAGCACACCGCCGATCTCGAGTACCAGGGGCAGCCCGGAGCGTTGAACGAGTCGATCGCCGACGTCTTCGGTGCGCTGACGGAGCAGTACGCTCTCGGCCAGACCGCCGGCGACGCGTCGTGGCTGATCGGCGCCGAGATCTTCACGGATGCCGTCGAAGGCGTGGCGCTGCGGTCGATGATCCACCCCGGCACGGCGTACGACGACGACGAGCTCGGGCGCGATCCTCAGCCCGACCACATGAGCGGATTCGTGCGGACGACGGAAGACAACGGCGGGGTGCACATCAACTCGGGCATCCCGAACCGGGCGTTCGCCCTCTTCGCGATCGATCTCGGCGGGAATGCCTGGGAGACGGCGGGCACGGTCTGGTACCGGGCGCTGACCGGCGGCCTCTCGAGCACCGCGACCTTCACGCAGTTCGCCGACGCGACGGTCGCCGCCGCCCAGACGATCGACGAGGCCACGGCGACGGCGGCTCGACGCGCCTGGACGACCGTGGGAGTCTATGGAGATGAGCGAGTCCCCTCGGCCGAATGACCGCGTCGTCGTCGCGGTGATCCGGTCGGGCGGCATCGCGGGACTCCGTCGACGCTGGCTCATCGAGACCGCGGCGGAGAACGACGAAGCCGCCGCGTGGATCGCCCGGATCGAGCGCTGCCCGTGGGATGCGGACCTCGACACCGACCGCGGCGCCGACCGCTTCGTCTGGACGATCCGCGCACGCACCCCCTCCGAGCAGCGCGAGCGCGAGATCCCCGACGGCGCCCTCGACGGCCCGTGGCTCGAACTCGTCGAAGCCGTCCGCGCCGCCGCGCGGTCCTAGCGCGGTCGTAGCGCCTCATTCCCGCCCCGGGGCCCGGGGCTCGCAGGCCCGGGGCTCGCAGGCCCGGGGCCCGGACCCACCTGAGCGACGGTCGCCCGTCGCCGCATCGTGAGGGGTCACGAACGGCCGTCATTCGGGCATCCGACACGGCGTGTCTTGACCCCTCACGCGGGGCTTTCACTCGGGACCCTCCCACGGATCCCTCACTCACCCCTTTGGTGCGGGACCTGCGCGCTCCCCCAGCTCGCGAGGAGTCACGAGTGGCCGCCATCCGGGCATCCGACACAGCGTGTCTTGACCTCTCACGCGGAGCCCTGACGCGGGACCCCTCACGCGCGGCTCGCACGAGCGCGCCGCGCGAGGGTCAGGCGGAAGGCGAGGGCTCGAGTGCGACGCGAGTGCGGGGCAGCGCCTCGGAGTGGTTCTGCTGCAGCCAGGTCATCATCTTCTCCCGCACCTCGCAGCGAATGTCCCACTGGTCGGACGAGTCCTTCGCCGACATCACGAACCGCACCGTCACGAAGCCGCCCTGCGAATCGGTCACGAGCGCGCTCGACGAACGGCCGTCCCAGAAGGGCGACGCCTGGACGATGCGCATGAACTCCGCGCGCACCTCGTCCATCGGCACCCGCCAGTCGAGGTCCATGAGGACGACACCGAGAATCGCATCGGACCGTCGCGTCCACGTCTCGATCGGGTTCGTCGTGAAGTAGTTGCACGGCACGACCAGCCGGCGCTCGTCCCAGATGTAGACCACGACGTACGAGAGGTTGATCTCTCCGATGCGGCCCCATTCCCCCTCGACCACGACCACATCGCCCACGCGGATCGCATCGGTGAAGGCGACCTGCACCCCGGCGATGAGGTTGCCGAGGATCGACTGCGCGGCAAGACCGGCGATGATGCTGACGATTCCGGCGGACGCGAGCAGGCTCGTGCCGATCGCGCGCATCTCGGGGAACGTGAAGAGCACCGTGCCCAGAGCGAGGATCGCGATCGTCACCAGCACGAGCCGGTGGATGACGAGCAGCTGCGTGCGACGGCGTCGCGCGTGCGGGCCGATGAGCTGCGCCTCTTCGCGCGACATGAGCTGCTCGAAACCGAACGACACCAGGGCGCCGAGCAGCCACGAACCGGAGAGGATCGTGGCGATCAGGAAGATGCGCGAGATCGCCGGCCATTCGTCGATCGATGCCGGCTGCGTGACGGCGCACGCGACCCACAGCGCCACGATCGCCGCGGTCGTGAAGAGCGCGTTGCGCGCGCGGCGAGAGACCTCACGCAACCATTCCAGCTTGCGACTGACCAGGGCGACCACGAGCGCGAGCAGCGCGAGCACGCTCGCCGCCACCACCAGCGCGATGCCGATGGCCGCGACGGTTCCGATCCAGGATTCCCAGGTGAATGCGGGCATCGTCCCACCGTAGGAGAAGGCGCCTGGCCGCGGCCTGGACGGCATGCGATCGACGGAAAAGCCCGCGCAGCGAGGGATCGTGGAGGGAGAATGAGCGCATGGGAATGTTCCAGCAGCGCCGGGAGGACGAAGAAAACCAGTGGGCCGGCCTGCCCTCCGAGCCGCTCGAGCGCGGAGCCGCGGATGCTCTCGACGCCCCGCCCGCCGTCGACCCGCTGTCGATCGGGCTGGGGCTCGGCGGCGACACCACGTCGATCGTCTTCCCCGTCGCGCCACCGCCGCCGGCCGCGTTCGCGGTCGAGAACCGTGAGCCCGACGACTCGGATGACACGAACGGATCGCACGGCGACGACGACGAACCGGACGCCGATGACTGAGTCGTCGCCAGCGCGCCGCTTCCTTCCGGATCGAGAGGCCTGAGGGTCAGAAAGGGCCGCCTGCGCGCCCGCTCATGCGGCGTGTCTTGACCCCTCACGGGGAGAAGACGGGGAGAAGACAGCGAAGCGGGCGGGACGAGGCAGCGCAGAGCGAGGAGCGCCGGGCAGTGGGGGTGGCCCCGGCTACGGTGGAGGGATGACGATCATCGCCGCCGCAGACGGCTCCGCCCTGGGCAACCCCGGCCCCAACGGGTGGGCCTGGTACATCGACGACGACAACTGGGCGGCGGGCGGCTCGCCCCACGGCACCAACAACCAGGGCGAGCTGCAGGCGGTGCTCGAACTGCTGCGCGCGACCGCCGGCACCGACGAGAAGCTCCTCATCCGCTGCGACAGCCGCTACGTGATCGACTCGGTGACGAAGTGGATGCCCGGGTGGAAGCGCAAGGGATGGCGCAAGTCCGACGGCGGTCCGGTGCTCAATCGCGACCTGCTCGAAGGCATCGACGAAGCCATGCGCGGCCGAGACATCGAGTTCTCCTGGGTCAAGGGCCATGCCGGCGACCGCATGAACGAGGCCGCCGACGAACGCGCCAACTCCGCCGCGAAGGCCTATCAGCAGAAGCAGGAACCACGACGCGGCCCCGGTTTCACCCGTGCGACGGATGCTGGAGCCGCCGTGGCCGCATCCGCCCCGCTCGCCGCCGCAGCGAGCGCCGGTCGCTCGGCCACCACGACACCCGTCTCCACTCGCGCGGCGCGCGACGAGCCGGCGGATGCTCCGCTCTGGGCCGAGACCTCGTCGCTGTTCGACGACTTCGACGGCCCGACCGCCGAGCCGATCGAGCTGCGCATCGCCCTGACCGGCGATGAGCACGCCCGCCTCCGCGACCGCGCCGACGCGCAGGGCATCTCGCTCGAAGCCGCCCTGCGCCGCCTCATCTGAGCATCCACTCCACACACCCCGGCGTACACTCGGCTCATGTCGACGACCGCCCGCACCATCGGCCGCATCTTTCTCGGAGCATCCCTCGTGTTCGCCGGGGTCTCGCACCTCACCGTCGCGCGCGACGAGTTCCAGGCGCAGGTTCCCGAGTCGCTTCCGCTCGACCCCGACACGACCGTCGTGGCGTCAGGGGTCGTCGAGGTGGCCCTCGGTTCGGCCCTGCTCTTCGCGCGTCGCCGGCGCAGCCTCGTCGGCACGATCGCGGGCCTGTTCTTCGTCGCGGTGTTCCCGGGCAACGTGTCGCAGTGGATGCACCAGCGCAACGGGTTCGGCCTCGACACCGACATGAAGCGTTTCGTTCGGCTGTTCTTCCAGCCGGTGCTCGTCGCCCTCGCCGTCTGGTCGACCCGCCGCGCTCGCTGACCCCGCGCGCCCGGAGGACTCCCGTCCGGCGAAAAGTAGACTCGGCGGATGGGAGATCGGCCGGTGACGCAGCAGTGAAGACGCGTACGGTCTTCGGTCTGCTCCGTCTCGGCGCCGCTGCCCTCTGCCTCGTGGCCCTCATCCACCGTCTGGCGTGGGGGCTCGCCTCGCACACGATCGCGAGCCAGAACTTCTTCGCGTACCTGACCAACCAGTCGAACGTCGCGTTCGTGGTGGTTCTCACCATCGCCGGCATCCTCGCGCTCCGCCGCGTCCGCGATCCGCGCTGGCTCACGATCGTCCTCGCCCTCGTACTCACCTGGACCATCACGGCCGGCATCGTGTTCGCGATCCTCGTGTGGCAGGCGGGGCTGCGCGGCATCCGCATCGACGTGCCGTGGTCCGACCAGGTGCTGCACTTCTACCTGCCCGCCTGCGCGGCCGCCGCCTGGGCACTCGCCCCCGGCCATCGCATCGTGCCGTGGCGGGTCGTGCCGTCGACCCTGATCTATCCCCTGGTGTGGGGCGGGTTCACGATGCTGCGTGGACCGCTGATCGGTTGGTACCCCTACTACTTCCTCGACCCGCGCCAGGTGAGCGGGCCCGCGGAGTTCTTGGTGTCATCGGGCATCGCGCTCGCGACCTTCGCGGTCGTCGCGACCGCGCTCGTGCTCATCAGTCGGATGCCGTTGCCTCGACGGCTGCGTGACGACCCGGGCGACGACACCCCCGACGGTCCGGGTGATGGCCCCGACCGTGAGGATGCGCCGGTCGACGAGCTCGTCGAATCGGCCGCTCAGGCGAGATAGGGACCGAGCGCCTCGATCGCCTGGGCGAACGCCTCGTCGTCGTCCAGCTCGGCGAACTCGGCGGCGGCGTCACCGCCGACGATGCCCACGAGCACGTTCTCGCCCGTCGCGGGACGCAGGTTGATCCAGGTGCGGATGCCCGCGTCGCCGCCGACCGTGTGCCAGATCGCCTCCTCGGCGTCCCAGAACGGCTCGTCCCACCGCAGCCACACGGTCTCCACCGACCCCATGCCCAGGGAAGAGATCGCTCCACGGTTCGCGAACGGCAACGGGGGGTCGAACTCGATGCCCTGCTCCTGCAGCACCCCGAGCGGCACGGTCACGACGACCCGGTCGAACGACAGCGCCTCGCCGGTGCCCATGCGCACGCTCACCCCGGTGTCGTCGTAGGCGAGGCGGGTCACCGGCTGATTGAGACCGACTTGCACCCCGTCGAGCGTGTGCTCGATGAACGGCTGCAGGCTGTCGCGGGCAGCACGCGGCTCGTCGGCGGGGAACGGCGGGGCGAACCAGCTCGACAGCTGCCCCGCATCCGCCCCGGCCGCGGTCGCAAAGATGGCGAGCAGAGCGGCGGCGGAGGGGTCATCGGGGTCGATGCCGGCGGTGGTGAGGGCATCCTTGACGGAGGTGTCGTCCGCCGCGTCTCGGGCGGTCGCGATCGCCGCGGTCACAGGCTCGGAGGTAAGCGGCTCGACGTCTCCATCGGGTCCGCGCCAGCGCACGCCGGCGAGGTCGACGATGCCCACGTCTTCGGACTCGAGGGTGTCGACGAGGTCGGCGTCGTCGGTGCCGAAGAGCCACGCGCCCAGCTGCACGGGAACCGGCCACGAGTCGTCGACGCGCGAGTGCAACCGCCCGCCCACGCGGTCGCGGGCCTCGATCACGGTGACCTGGTAGTCGGCGGCGGCGAGCCGCGCGGCGGCCGTGGCGCCGGCCAGCCCGGCTCCGATCACCGCGATGCGCTCACCGGTATCTCCGGCATCCCGGACCTCCCCGGCCACGCGCCCACCCGAGGCGATGGCACCGCGCATGGTGCCCGGAGCGTCCTCGTCGGTGGCCTCTCCCGCGAAGAACAAACGGTCGTCGACCGGACGCGCCAGAGCGCTGCGGGTGTCGGCCCCGACTCCCACCGGCACGAAGCTGACGGCACCGAAGGCGTACTGATCGGTGGTCCAGGTGGAGCGGATGCTGCCCGCCGGACGCGGCACCCCGTTCGACGGCCCCGGCTCGGGGGTGCGGGTCGGGGTTCGCGTAGGCGTCGGCTCCGGTTCGGGCGTGCACGATGCCAGAAGCACCGAGACGACACCGGCCCCGGCGCCGAGCAGCAGAGTGCGGCGCGTGATCCTCATCGTGTCGCCACTTTATCCCGGCGGGCGGAGATCCGCCTCGTCCGTGGCGCCTCAGACCCCGGGTCGCCCGCCACAACTCAGGACCGATGGCGCGCTCCTGTCCGCCGCCGACGGCAGCACCGCGGCCGTGACAGCGGTGAGCCCCCGGCGGTCCTGAGTTGAGACCGCCGGGGGCTCGGTGCGGAGAGCCGCCCCCGGGTCAGACCGCGAGCAGCTCGCTCTCGAGGCGACGGTAAGAGGCCTCCATGCCGTCGGCCATGCCCGTCGCGAGGATCATGTCGCGCGTCTCCTTGTCGGGGTACTCGATGTAGAGGGTGAGGAGCGTCGCCCCGTCCTCTTCATAGAGGTTGAGGTCGTTGAGCGTCTCAGGCCCCGGCGTGCCCTGCATCTTCTCGGTGTCGACCGAGCGGCGCGGAGCATCCATCAGCAGCGCCTCACCCTCGAACCCGAACGGCTCGCCCTCGGTGTCGCCGACCGGTGCCCACGAGGTGCGGTAGCGCTGACCGACCTCGGTGGCGACGACGCACTCCGTCATCTCCCAGCCGTCCGGACCGAGCATCCACTTCTTCATGAGCTCGGGGTCGTGGTGCGCGCGCCAGACCAACTCGCGCGGTCCCTCGATGAGGCGGGTGATGCGAACGTGCGTGTCGTCGAGCAGCTCGACCTGCGTGCCCTTGCCCTGGGCGTAGTCGCGCAGGTCCTGCAGCACCGCGTCGAGCTGGCTCATCGCGAGCTTCGTGCCCTCGATCGCGCCCATCGCGACGACCTGCTCGAGCGCCTCGGCCGAGGTGAAGTAGCTCGTGTTGACCATGCGGGTGCCGTCGGCTGTCGCCTCGAACGTGAACGTCATGCGCATCGACGGCAGGTCGGGGTCGGGCGTGCCGTTCTCGTCGGCGAACGAATCGAGCACCGTGAAGCTGCGCGGGGCGTCGATCTCGACGAACTCCCACGTGCCCGACGCGCTCTCGCCGCGCGGACCGGTCATCGTGTAGTTGGCTTTGCCGCCCACCGTGTGATCCCAGTGGGTGAAGGTCGCCGGCCATCCGGGAGGGCCCCAGAAACGCTCGAGCTGGCGCGGGTCGCTGTACGCGTCCCAGACCCGCTCGACGGGGGCCGCCAGATCGGCGACGACCGTCATGGTGAGGTTCTCGGCATCGGTGACGACGTCGGTGACGGGCATGATCATTCTCCTTCTTCGGTTCGTGCGGTCGGGGTGGTGCTGTCGGTGGTCTTCGTGGGAGGGGTGGCCGGTGGCGCGTTCGTCGGTGCGGGCGGCGGCGCGGACGTGGCCGGCTCGGCGAGCAGGTCGTCGAGGCGGGCGATACGCGATCGCCACAGTTCTTCGTAGCGGGCGAGCAGCGCCCGGGCGCGGGCGATCATCTCGGGGTTCGCGCGGACCAGCCGCTCGCGTCCTTCGGCGCGCTTGACGATGAGTTCGGCCGCTTCGAGCACCGCGACGTGCTTCTGCACCGCGGCGAACGACATGTCGTAGGCGCCGGCGAGGGTCGACACCGATTGCTCGCCCTCGATCGTGCGGCGCAGGATGTCACGCCGCGTCGACGTGGCCAGTGCGTGGAAGACACGGTCCACCTCCGCTTCGCTGAGTTCTCGTTGTGCAACCATTTGGTTGTACGTTAGGCCCGGACGGATGCGGTGTCAAGAGGTGTCTCGCGGCCGTCGCGCGACCTGCACGGAACATGCACACCTGCACGGAGGATCGCCGGAGAACTCCGTGCACACGTGGAAAGTCCGTGCGAGCGGGACGCGGCCAGGCCGGGGCGGGTAGCGTCGACGCATGCGCCGACCGTTCATGAACACGCCGGAACAACTCGAATCCCTCGAGGGGCAGCAGTACCTGGTGCTCCGTCCGAGGGTGGGAGTGGCCAATTCGTACGCCGGGGAGCAGGACGAGGCGCTGACTCAAGCGCCGCTTCCGCACCCGCACACCGGTCACGTGACGCTCCGAGCGTTCTACGAGCCGGAGCGTCGCAAGGAGTTGAGCGCCCTCATCCGCCGCTGGGCTTCCGCGCGTCAACCGGTCGAGATCATCGGCGAAGCCGTGGATGCGTTCCCGGAACCGTGGCAGATCCTCATCCTCCGGCTCGCCCGCACTCCCTCCCTCCTCGACGCATACGCCTCATTGACCGAGCTGCTCGATGCGACAGACATGCGTCGACTCGGCGAGCTGCCCCTCGACGACTGGACCTTCCACATGTCGATCGTCTACGGCAAGACGCTGTCACCTGCGGACTGGGCGTCGATCGCCTCCGCACGCATGCGGGAGTTCGAGCATCCGATCGCCGAGACGATCGACGAGGTGGAACTCGTCTCGTACCTCGACGGTGAGGAACACAGCGAGGTCTTCCCTCTCGGCGAGCGCAGCCCCGGCTCTGAAGCCCCGACCTCCGAGGCCTGAACGATCGAGGAGCAGCAGATGCCCGGGGCCCCTACCCGAGCTGCGGGATCAGCTCCTCGAGGAACTCCGCCGTCGACTCCCACCCGGTCACCGCGTGGCAGCGGGCGCCCATCGCGAGCACGGGGTAGTCGTTGCCGGCGGGATCGAGGCGGTCGCCGACGAAGAGCATGTCGTCGAGGGGGATGCCGGTCTGCTCGACGAGCTTGCGCATGCCGTAGGCCTTGTCGATGCCGCGGTCGGTGATGTCGATCGAGGTGGAGCCGCCGGAGCGCACCTCGAGGTCGGGGAGCCGGGCGGCGACGGCCGCACTGAGGGCGTTGCGCTTGGCGCCGGTCGGGTCCCATGCGGCTTTGGCGTCGACCGGGGCGTGCTGCCCGAGGGCCGAGAACGTCACCTGCGACCCGCGGTCCTCGATGATGTCGCCCCAGGTCTGTGACTCCCAGAACCCGAGTCGGCGGGCCTCGTCTTCGAGCGCGGCTGCGGCCTGGGCGCGCTGGGCGGCGGTGAGCGAGAGGGCGTACACGGTCTCGATGCCGTCGGCCCCGATGCGGTAGTACTGCGTGCCGCAGGCGGGCAGCAGGTGGAAGCGCGCGAGCACGGCGGCACTCGGCTCGGGCAGGCGGTCGATCACCTGCGCCGTGAACTGACCGAGCTGTCCGCCCGAGATGATCGCCACCTCGACGCGCGCGGCGAGCGCGACGAGCAGCGCCCCCATGCGCGGATCGATGGCGCTCTTCGACGGGGCGAGGGTGTCGTCGAGGTCGAACGCCACGAGGCGGGGCAGCGGCGTCATGCGGATGCCTCGGCGAGGGCATCCGCATGCCCGCGCGCCGGGCCGGTGCTGCCGCGCACGACGAACTCCACGGGCGGGAGGTCGATCGGACCGGGCTCGCGCCCCTCGACGATCGAGACGAGGGCACGCGCACAGGCGTTGCCCCACTGGAACACGTCCTGCCGCACGGTGGTGAGCGGAGGGATGACGTAGGGCGCGAGGGGGATGTCGTCGAAGCCGATGACCGACAGGTCGTGCGGCACACGGATGCCCCGGTCGATCGCCGCCGAGATGCCGGCGATCGCCATGATGTCGTTCGCGAAGATGATCGCGGTGGGCGGTTCGGGGTCGTCGAGCAGCTCGTGGGTGGCGCGCGCGCCGGCGGCCCCCGTGAAGTCGGCCTCGACGACCGCTCCGGGGCGCAGGCCGAGCTGCGCGAGCTCGCCCGCCCAGGCGTCGCGACGCACCCGCGAGTGCACATACCGGTCGGACCCCGAGACGTGCGCGATGCGCTCGTGCCCGAGAGCGTGCAGGTGACGGACGGCACGACGGATGCCCGCGGCGTCGTCGAGTCCGATGGGCTCGGTGCCCTCGCCTGCACCCGTGCCGAGCAGCACGCACGGCAGACCGAGGCCCGCGAGCTCGGCGGGCCGCTCGTCTTCGACGCGCAGGTCGGTGAGGAAGACGCCGTCGACGCGGGCCTCGTGCGCGAAGCGCGAGTACGCCTCGCGCTCGGCCTGCTCGCCGTCGACGACCTGCAGCACGAGGGCGTAGCCGACGGTCGAGAGGAAGCTCTCGACACCCGCGACGAACTGCGGGAAGAACGGGTCGGTGCTGAGCAGCTCCGGGTCGCGCCGGATCACCAGCCCCAGCGCCTGCGCCCGGCTGCGCGAGAGGGCGCGGGCCCGGGCATCCGGACGCCATTCCAGCTCGCGCGCCGCCTCGAGGATGCGCTCGCGCGCCTCTTCGCCCACCCCGGAGCGACCGTTGAACACGAACGACACCGCGCTCTTCGACACCCCGGCCCGCGCCGCGACATCGCCGATCGTGATCTTGCGTTCCCTGGCGACGCCGTGGGGGGAGGAGGCGGGGCGCCCGGCGCCCGCGCTCTCGGGGATCGAGGCGTTCATGGTCTGTAGTGTAACCGACCGTTTAGCCCGATTTAGCTCGATCTCTTCCGCGCCGAGCTGCCGAAGTGGCGGCGATGTGAGCCCGCGTAGCGATGAGGTTGCAGCCTCTCACCAAAACCGGTTTACTAAGACGAGTCAGCGCCGCCCACCTTCGGGTCTCGCACCCCTCGCGGGCCGGCGGACGGTCGTATCAGTGAGGAACAATCGCCATGGGCAGTGCGGCACCAGCGCAGCAGAACACCACGCGACCCCGACGACGCTCCGGCGCCGTGCAGCGCTGGCTGGGCGAGAACCCGCTCGGCCTGCTGCTGAGCGCCCCGTACACGCTCTTCGTCATCGTCGTCTTCCTCATCCCGTTCGGGTTCGGCATCTGGATGTCGGTGCACGACTTCTACTTCACGGCCCCCGGTGTGGCGGTGGAGCATCCGTTCGTCGGCTTCGACAACTTCGCCGCCGTGCTCGCCGACCCCATCGTGCGCCAGGCCTTCGGCAACCTGCTGATCTTCCTCGTCATCAACGTGCCGCTGACGGTCGTGCTCGGCCTGCTGCTCTCGTCGGGACTCGACGCCGTGGTGCACTGGAAGGGCTTCTTCCGCATCTCGTACTACATCCCCTACGTGACGGCATCCGTCGCGACCCTCGCGGTGTGGATCTTCCTCTTCAACGGCAACGGCGTCGTCAACTCGATGCTCGGCTCGCTCGCCCCCGACCCGTCGTGGCTCGCGAACTCGGGCCTGATCATGCCGCTGATCGCCGTCTACGTCACGTGGAAGAACCTCGGGTTCTACATCCTGCTCTACCTCGCCGCGCTGCAGAACGTACCCAAGGAGCTGCACGAGGCCGCTCAGCTCGACGGTGCAGGACGCTGGCAGCGATTCCGCTCGGTCACCCTCCCCGCCGTCCGCCCGGTCACCTCGCTCGTGGTGCTGCTGTCGATCATCACCACCGGCCAGATCTTCACCGAGCCGTACCTGCTCACCGGCGGTGGACCCAACAACGCCTCGATGACTCCGGCGCTGCTCATGTACCAGCAGGGCATCCAGCAGGGGAAGCCCGACATCGCCGCCGCGATCGGCATGATCCTCGTCATCGCGGTGATGATCGTCTCGCTCGTGTCGCGCCGCATCACGGAAGGCAAGAACCGATGACCGCCCCCGACGCCGACGCGCGCACGACCCGCACGGTCCGCACGACCCGCCCGCCCCGCACCGGCCGGGTGCTCCCGACCCTGCGCTTCGCCCTGCTCTTCGTCGGCGCCCTCGCCGCGCTCGTGCCGTTCTACTACATGGTGATCGGCGCCCTGCAGCGCAAGCGGGACACCAGCCTCTTCGGCCTGCTGCCGCTGCCCGAGAACCTGAGCTTCAACAACTTCGTCGAGATCAACGAGTCGGTCAACCTGCTCGGCTCGCTCCTCAACTCGCTGATCTTCACGGCGGGCGTTGTCGCCTGCACGCTCGTGTTCGGGCTGCTGGTCGGCTACGCGCTCGCGGTGCTGTCGTTCCGCGGTCGCGGCCTCGTGTTCGCGCTCGTGCTGCTCGTGCAGGCGATCCCGTTCCAGCTGCTCATGATCCCGCTGTACGTCATGGTCGTGCGGTACTTCGGCCTCGCCGACAACTTCATCGGCATGATCCTGCCGTTCGCGATCAACTCCGTCGCCGTGCTGATCTTCCGGCAGTACTTCCTGCAGATCCCGCGCGACGTGTTCGACGCCGCCCGCATCGACGGCGCGAGCGAGCTGCGCATCCTGTTGTTCATCGCGGTGCCGCTCGTGCGCCCGGCCGTGCTGACCGCGATGCTCGTGACCTTCATCGGACCGTGGAACGAGTTCCTCTGGCCGTTCCTCGTCACCAAAGACGCCACGAAGCAGACCCTCGCGGTGAGCCTGGCGAACTTCTCGCAGACCAACGGCTCGTTCCTGGAGAACCCGATGGGCGCCGTGCTCGCGGGCGCCTGCGTGCTCGCGGTGCCGGTGGTCGTGCTGTTCCTCCTCTTCCAGCGGCACTTCACCTCCGCCAACCTCGGCTCCGCCATCAAGGGCTGAGCACCCGATACCGAAAGACCCGAAGGCACAGCGATGACATCGTCTCCCTCCCCCGCCGCACAGCGCACCGCCGAAAGCACCGCCGAAAGCACCGCCTCGGTGCCCTATGCCCTGAGCCGCGTCGGCACCATCATGACCGCGCGCACCGACGACCCCCTCGAGGCCGAGGGCGTGCTCAACCCGGGCACCGCCTGGGGCCCCGACGGCGAGCTGTACCTGTACCCGCGCGTCGTCGCGGCGGGCAACGTGTCACGCATCGCCCGTGCCCGCGTGGTCGTCGAGAACGGGGTGCCGGTCGGTGTGGAGCGCCTCGGCGTGGTGCTGTCGCCCGATGAGCAGTGGGAGCACGGGCGACAGAACGGCGGCGTCGAGGACCCCCGCATCACGTTCCTCGAGCCGCTCGGCCTGCACGTCATGACGTACATCGCGTACGGTCCGCTCGGCCCGAAGCCGGCTCTCGCCGTCTCACGCGACACCGTCACCTGGGAGCGCCTCGGGCCGATCCGGTTCGCGTATCAGCCCGAGCTCGGCACCGACCTCAACCTGTTCGCGAACAAGGACATCGTGTTCTTCCCCGAACTGGTGCCCGGCCCCGACGGCACCCCGCGCATCGCGCTGCTGCACCGCCCGATGTGGGACCTCGACTGGCTGCGCCCCGGCGAGGGATCCCGCCCGCCCGTCGGTATCGCCGAGGAACGCCCCTCGATCTGGATCGGCTACATCGACGTCGAGGCCGTCACCCGCGATGTCTCGGCCCTCACCGACGTGCGCGATTCGGCCATGATCGTCGGCCCCGAGATGGCGTACGAGAGCGCCAAGATCGGTGCGGGCCCCTCGCCCGTGCGCGTGCCGGAGGGGTGGCTGCTGCTGCACCACGGCGTCTCGGGCGCCACGCCCAAGGGCTTCGAGCTCGCCCACGGCTCGGTGTACTCCGCGGGCGCGATCCTGCTCGACGCCGACGACCCGCGCCGCGTGATCGCACGCTCGGCCGAACCGCTGCTCGCGCCCGAGACGGCGGAGGAGACCCAGGGCACCCTCGCGAACGTCGTGTTCCCCACGGCGGTCGAGCAGATCGGTGCCCGCACCTTCGTGTTCTACGGCATGGCCGACTCGTCGATCGGCGTCGCCGAACTCACCCGCGTCTGAGCATCCGAAAGGGCCGCCTCCTCCCGAGGCGGCCCTTTTCAATGCTCCCACTCACTCCCACCGACCCCAGTCCCCCGCGCCCTGCACCCTTTCCGCACCTCCTGCCCTCACGAAAACGGAGACGAAGGGCGGATGCTGCGGCGCGCCGCCCCGCGACACGCCGTCGTGCGCTCGGTCGGTCCGGGTTTTCGCGGCGGCGGGCCGCGTCGCGAGCCGCGGCGGGCACGCGGAAGGGGGCCGGTCCGTGGACCGACCCCCTTCTCGCACCTCAGTCGACGCGACCGCGGCGCACCTTCACGGCGATGCCCGACGCGATGAGCAGCAGCGCGATTCCGAGCGTCCAGGGCAGCCAGGTCAGGTCGCCACCGGTGGCCGGCAGGTCGCCGTCGCCATCCGCGCCCCCATCCGAACCGCCGGGAGCACCGCCCGCCCCGGGCGCACCCGGTCCGCCCGGCGAGGCGGGGTCGGCGGCGGCGATCAGCACCGGCGTCGATGCGATGTCGACATCCGCCTGCATCACAACGAGCGTGTGGGCGCCCGCCTCGACATCGACCGGCACCGTGCCGCGGAAGGCGATCGTGCCGTCATCCTCGGCGATCACGGTTCCCAGGTCGACGGGGGTCGATCGCAGCTGGATGCGATACTCGACCCCGGCCTCGAACCCGGTGCCCGTGGCGACAAGAGCGCCGCCGACCTTCGGCGAGCCGTCGACCCGCACCACCGGCACGATCACGTCGGGGTCGACGGTGACGGCGATCGGTGCGGACGGCTCCGACCATCCGCCGGCGTTCTGCGCACGCACCGTCACGGCATGATCGCCCGGGGCGACGTCGGGAACGGATGCCGTGAGCACATCGCCCCCGGTCTGCACGACGATGCCCCCCACGGTGACCTCGTACGCCGAGACGGGCGAGCCGCCGACGCTCTCGGGAGCGGACCACTGCACCTCGACGACCCGGGCCGAGGCGATCGCCCGTACATCCCGCGGAACACTGGGCGCGGCGTCGTTGCGCACGAGTCCGGCGAGCGCGGCCTGCAGCGCGGCGGTCGCGGCATCCACCTCGTCCTGCGGGGCGCCGGGGCGGCCGAGCACGTCCTTCGCGGCCTCGAGCGCGGGCAGCAGCGGCGCCCAGCTGTCGGCGGTGTAGGCGGTGCTGTCGAGCGCGTTCGCGGCGTCGATCTGCGCCTGCAGGCGCGCGGTGTCGGCCGAGACCGTCACGGTGCACCAGGCGATCTCGCTGCCGCCCGCGTGGCGGATGCCGACGCTCGTGCGCCCCGGCTGATGCGGCGCGAGGTCGACCTCGACGCGTCCGTCTCCCGACACCCGGGCGGCGCCCGCGACCGTGACGACCGACTCGTCCATCGACACCGCGCTGAACGTGTCTCCGGGCTGCAGCGGCGTGACGGTGGCGGCGGCCACGGCCGACCCGTCGCGCACGGCCGAGACGGGCGCCGCGCACTCGAAGGTGTAGCCGCCGTACAGCTCGAACTCCCAGATGTTGAGTCCGTACTGCGTCGCCGGCACCCCGGTCAGGCGCACGTACCGCACCTCCGCCGGAGCGAAGTCGTGCGTGTGGGTGAGCGTGGGCTGCGCGGCCTGCACGCGAGCCAGCGGCTGCCACGTCGACCCGTCGACGGAGCCCTCGATGCGGTAGTCGTTCGAGGTGCCGGACTCCCACGCGACGACGGCGCGCGACACCGACTTCACGCTCTGCAGGTCGACCTGCAGCCAGTGCTCGGCGACCGGGCGGGCCGACGACCACTTGGTCGACTTCGAGCCGTCCGTGGCCTTCGGACCGGTGATGGTGGCGTTGTTCTGGTGCACGCTGTCGGCGGTCGTCGGTCGACCGAGCGCGAGGTTGGAGTTGGCCGCGGGGATGACCGGAGCGTCGGCCACCAGCCGGTCGGAGAAGACCTCGAACTCCCACAGCGAGGGGCCGTAGTTCAGCGCGCGGGTGACGGTCTGCATCCGCACGTACCGGGCGGTCTGCCCGTCGAGGGTGATCACGTCGACACCGCCGTCGCTGCCCGCGGCGGGGGTCGTGTACGCGTCGCGCCAGGTTCGGCCGTCGTCGGAGAGCTGGATGCGGTAGGCCTTCGCGAACGCGGCCTCCCACGACAACCGCACGGTTGAGACCGGCTTCGACGCCCCGAGGTCGACCTGCGCCCAGGCGCTGTCGGCGTTGTTGCCGCGCCAGCGCGTGTTCGGGTCGCCGTCGGCGAGGGAGAACACGAGGTTGTAGCCCGCGTAGCCGGAGGCCCGGGTACCGGCGTCGATCGCGAGGTTCACGCTCGACGACACCGACAGCTCACGGATGCCGTACGCCGCCGCGTCCGCGTCGAGCAGCACCACGCGCACATGCTCCGCGGCGGTGGGGGTGATCGGAATCTCGCTGACCCCGCCGGTCGCACCCCTGACGCTCGCCCGGTCGGTCCAGTCGAGGCCGTTCGGCGACGTCTGGACGACGAAGTCGGTGGCGGGGGCATCCGCCGCCCAATCGATCGCGACCTTCGTGACCCACGATCCGCGGGGAAGCGTCTGAGCCACCCACTGCGTGCCGGTGCCCTCGGAGCGCCACACCGTCGCGGGGTCGTGGTCGCCGAGCGCGGCGACCGACGATCCGGAGGCCGTGCTGCTCGCGGTGAACGTCTGGACCGTCGGAAGAGGGCCGTCGGCCAGGGCCGCGGTGACCGTCTTGCCGAGATCCTCGCCCGAGCCGAGCGCGAAGACACCGTGCCGCGCCTGCCCGCCGCCGGTGAGGGTCACGCCGACGCGCAGGCCGGCGCGATCGGGGTTCGACAGGCTCACCACCGGCGCCTCGCCCCGTTCGTCGAGCACGACGAGCGCGGGCTGGTCGACCGCGAGGGTGCGACCGTCGCCCAGGTCGAGCGAGCCGGCGGCGGCGAACGCCGCCATGGTGACGCCGGCCCCGGCATCGCGCACCGCCTGCACCTCGGTGTCGTTGCGCAGCGTGCGGGCGGTCGGCGCCTTCGCGTACGCCTCGACCTCGGCCGGGGTGGCCGCGGGCAGCACGGTGTAGTCGTAGGTGCCGGCCGTCGGCTTCGCGCCGTGGTCAACGAACAGCGAGAAGGCGTCGTGGCTCTGCGCCTCCTGGCCCTCCCAGCTGCCCGACTGCGTCTTGTTCGAGACCTTCACGTTCTGGTCCGCGCCGAAGACGTAGCCGATCTGGTCGTTGTACGCCCAGGTCGCATCGCTTGCACCCTGCCGGTCGGTCCCGGCGGCGATGGGGGCGCCGCCGACCGACGCGTTCGGCTTCGCGACGGCCTGGTTGATCGTCGTGTGCACGGCGGCGTTGCTCGTCGAGGCGATACCGGCGCCGAGCGCGACCATCCCCTGGTCGAACGAGAAGTAGGCCTTGCGCGCCGTCGTGCCCGCGGTGTCGAGGGTCAGCACGCTCACGCCAAACTCGCCGTTCGAGGCACCACCCGTGAACGAGCCGCCGTCGCCGTTGCGGCCCCGATTCTCGAAGCCGCGCTCGGTGCGCTTCTCGTCGGGCGCCGTGACGCCCGGGTAGTGGAACCAGTCGAACGCCGGGCCCAGGTCAAGGTACTCGCGGTTGTCGACCTGGATGGCCGTCGAACCCATCGCGTTCCAGTAGACGGGGTTGCCGATCTCATCGCGGTACGACGTGCGCAGCTCCGCACCGAACGTGCGCGACGAGTTCAGGCGCGTGAAGATCCCGTAGTCGCCGCGCAGGTGCGACGAGAACTCCGACCGCCAGAAGTACTTGTTGCCGGTGACGCCGTTCGTCTCGGTGTCACCGAGCACCCCGTCGAGCACCGCCTGGTACGCGGTCGCGTAGAGGGCATCCGTCCGCACCATGCGCTGCAGCGGCTCGATGAACTCCGACGCGTGGCTCGTGATGCCGCCAATCGTCTTCGGCGGACGGTAGTTGAGGTACAGCATCCCGATCTCGCCGCGGATGAGCCAGCGGGTGCCGTTCACGAAGTAGAAGGCGATCGAGTCGAGCTGGTCGCGCGTGAACGCGAGGCCGGTGCCGCGCGCGACGTCCGACCAGAGGGCGGCGTACGTGAAAAGCACCATGCCGTAGCCCTCGCTGTACAGCTGCGCGCCGTGCGCCCAGAAGCTGCCGTCGGGCTGCACGGCCTCCTGCACGGTGCCGGAGTGGTCGACGGCGATGGTCGCCACGATCGTCGCGAAACCCTCCCTGACCTTCGCGATGTCGCGGGTCGAGAGGGCCTCGAAGATGTAGTTCGAGGTGCGCCACGCGCCGTTGGCACCCACGGGGTCGAGCTTGCCGGTGTTGTGCTTCAGCGCCACGGCGAGCGCCTCGGGGCTCAACTCCCCGCCCAGGAACATCGAGATGCGGCCCATGGCGATCGACTCGCCGATCTCGGTCTCCCACCAGTTGGTGTTGCCCGGGTCGACCTTGTCCCAGTGCAGCAGCGCTCGACCGACGGCGTCGACCAGACGGGGGTCGCCGAAGCCCGCGGCCTTCGGGTCGTTGTAGGCCTGCGTCATCGCGAGCATCCGGTAGAGCGCGGTGTACGCCGACCACACGCTGCCGTTCGCCGAGCTCGTGCGGTCGGCGTAGTTCACGTCGGACCACGAGCCGTCGGCGTTCTGCGACGCGACGTAGTCGAGCGCCTCGGAGGTGCGGGCCAGGTAGATGCCGTTGGCGATGATGATCTCGTCGCCCTGCCCGAGGTAGTACTCCTCGAGGCGGTCGATGACCGTCGCCACGTCGTCTTCGGGGGCGGCGGATGCCGGGGCCGCGACGATCGCGGACGACCCGAGGACGAGGGCGATCGTGAAGGCGATGAACGCGGCGATGCGCTTCATGGCGTGGCTCCTTTGCCGGACTGCTGCGTGAGGCCTCCGCGTTCGGGCGTCGGAGGGGATCCGGGGTGCGCGCCATGACACGCGCACCCCGGGGTGGATCGGCCTGGGCGACCGATCGGTCGATCAGCCCTGCGCGTCGAGCAGAGCGTCAATCTTGTCGGCGGCGGTGCCGAAGGTCTCACCGAGGTCACCCTCGCCCGCCTGCACGGCCTGACCCCACGCGTCGCGGAAGGTCTGCCACATCTCGGTCGCGTCTGCGACGTTCGGCACGTCGACCGTCAGCGGCACCGAGGCGGCGAAGGTCGACAGCACCGGGTTCGTGGCGAGGTAGTCGCCGGCGACCGCGTCGACGTCGCTGCGGGTCGGGAACTGCCCCGTGGTCTCGAGCAGCGCGAGGTCGTTCTCGGCGTTCATCGAGAACTTCGCGAAGTCCCACGCGGTCTGCTTGTTCTCGCACGAGGTGTAGAGGCCCACGTTCTTCGAGTCGCCGAACGTGTAGGTCTCCTCGGCGGCGGTGCCCTCGGCGGTCGGCAGCGGCACGATGCCGTAGTCGACCTTGCCGTCGAAGGCCGCCGCACCCCACGGTCCGGCGATGCCCATGGCCGCGACGCCGTCGGCGAAGGGTCCGGCCCATGCGTCACCGCTGTAGGCCTCGGCCGACGAGTAGCCCTCGGCGTAGAGCGTCTTCCAGAACTCGAGCGTCTCCATGCCCTCGTCGCTCGTGAAGGCGGCCTTGCCGTCGCTCACCAGCTGGGTGCCGCCCGAGTTGGCGAGGAAGAACGGGTAGAAGTCGAACAGCGCGTTCGTGTAGTCGCCGGATGCCGGCGGGTAGAGCGCGAAGTCGGCGGCGCCCGCGTCCTTGATGGCCTTGGCTGCGGCGAGCACGTCGTCGTAGGTCGCGAGCTGCGGGTTCTCGGCGTCGAGGCCGGCCGCGGTGAAGGCGTCCTTGTTGTAGTAGAGCATGAAGGGGTTGGCCTTCCACGGCACCTGGTACAGGTCGCCGTCGGGCGAACGGAAGCCGTCGGCCGCGTCGCCCGAGCGCTCCGTGATGAACGACTCGCCGTCGTCGAACGTCTTCGAGATGTTGACCAGGCCGCCCTGCTTCTGGAAGGCGGGCACAGCCGCCGGGGCGGTGTTGTAGACGAGGCACGGGGTGTTGCCGGCGGTGATGGCCGCGCCGATCGCGTCTTCCGACGACTTGCCGGACGGGATGGCGGCGGCCTTGACCTGCTCGTCGGGGTGCTCGGCGTTCCACGCCTCGACGACGGCCTCGGCCCAGGCGATCTCCTGCTCGTTCGTGGAGTACCAGATCGTGATCGGGCCGGACGTCAACTCGCCGGAGTCGGCACCCGGTGCGCCACCGGACGAGCCGCACGCGGCGAGGGGAAGGGCGAGGGCGGCGAGGGCCAGGACACCTGCATAACGCTTCATTGCGAGAAACTCCTTCGTTCGGATGCCTCGGGACGGCTTCCTGCTGTGGTGAGCGGGCTCGAACGACCGAACCGCCTGAGAGGTAGTAAACCGGTTTTGTTGAGTCGTGTCAAGGGTGCCAAGCGTGGTCGCGGCATGGCGCAGCGCAGCAACTCTATGACGCTGCCGCGCAGGGTCGCCGTGGCACTAAACGCCACTAAACACAGTCCCCGGGGTGTGCCGACGAACCAGACCCAGCCTTCCCGCGCACGAGGCGCCGGGCGTTCACGGTTCCCCTGCGAAGGAGATCCATGCACCTGAATCCAGTTCCCTCCAGCGGGCGTAGGGTGGAAGAGAAGGACGGACCGTCCGAGAAGATCTCCCGGCACCGTGCCCGCCCGGGAAAGAGCCCACCCATGGCCCAGTACGACGTCTCCGACCGCTCCGCGATCGTCACCGGAGCCGGCAGCGGAATCGGGCGCGCGGTCGCCCTCCTGCTCGCTCGGAACGGTGCCGCGGTGGTCGTCAACGACCTGAACGCCGACAACGCGAACGCGGTCGTCGAGGAGATCCGCGCGGCTGGCGGCACCGCCGAGGCCTCCGTGGGCGACGCGACCGACGCCGCGTGGATCGCGTCCTCGGTCGAGCTGGCCAACACGCTCGCCCCGCTGCGCATCGGCATCAACAACGCGGGCATCGGCGGAGCATCCGCCCCCACCGCCGAGTACGACGACGACGCCTGGGACAAGGTCATCTCGATCAACCTCAACGCCGTGTTCCGCAACATGAAGGCGCAGCTGCCCTCGATCCTCGAGAACGGCGGCGGCGCCGTCGTCAACGTCGCATCGATCCTCGGCAGCGTCGGCTTCGCGAACTCCCCCGCCTACGTCACCGCGAAGCACGGCGTCGTCGGCATGACCAAGAGCGCGGCGCTGGAGTACTCGGCGCAGGGCGTTCGCGTGAACTCGGTCGGCCCCGGCTTCATCGACACCCCGCTGCTCGCCACCATGGGCGACGAGGCCAAGCAGTACCTCGTGAGCAAGCATCCGATCGGCCGTCTGGGTCAGGCCGACGAGGTCGCGAACCTCATCGTCTTCCTCGCCAGCGACGCCGCGAGCTTCATCACCGGCAGCTACCACCTCGTCGACGGCGGCTACACCGCCCAGTAGGCGGGAGCTCCTCGCGCGCCCGCCCCGACGCGCAGGAGATCTCCTGCTGCGAAGGACTGCTTCGGCGATCCACTCCTTCGCAGCGCGAGATCTCCTCGCCGGCGGGGGCGCGGCGCGACCTCCGACACCGGCTGTTCACCCGTTGTTGGACACCGCGTCCATAAACCTCCATAGTGTTCCTGACAGCGTTGTCAGAATCGGGCGGCGCATCCCCCACCCCACCACACGGAGGTATCGCATGCCCCCCATGCGTTCGGCTGCCCCCAGCCGACACATGAGAAGACGACGCGCGGCCCTGGCCGCCGGAGTCATCACCGCCCTCACGGCGTCGTCCGTTCTCGTGACGCCCGCCGCCCACGCCGAGGAGGTGTCGACTCTCACCCCGTTCGACGCCGTCGACCCGTTCATCGGCACCGAGATGAACGACGCGAACAACGCCCGCGGCAACGACCACTACGGCAACACCTTCCCCGGCGCCACCGTGCCGTTCGGCATGGTGCAGTCGAGCCCCACGACGTTCGAGACCGGCAACGGCCAGCAGTACGGCGGCTACGAGTACAACGCCGACCAGCTGCGCGGCTTCGGCATGACCCGCCTCTCGGGCACCGGATGCCGGTCGAACTTCGGCGGCTTCGACTTCCCGGTCCTCCCCTTCACCGGCGCGCTGACCGACGGCGCGCTGCCGTCGAACCCGGCGAGCGCGATCGGCGACTACTTCCTCGACTTCTCGCACGAGAACGAGACCTCAGAGCCCGGGTACTACTCGGTCGACCTCGAGAACGTGCAGGCCGAGCTCACGAGCACCACCCGCACCGCGGTCAGCCGCTACTCGTTCGACGCGACGGCCGAGACCTCGACCCTGCTCTTCGAGGCGGGCGGGTCGAACAACCAGGTGCACGCGTCCGATATCGCCTTCAACCCCGCCACCGGCGAGCTCTCCGGCTCGGTGAAGGCCAACATCGTCTGCAACGGCGGCTCGCAGTACACCGCCTACTTCTCGGCGACGTTCGACCAGCCCGTCGGGGCGTTCGGCACGTGGACCCCCGCGGGCGTGCAGGCCGGCGGCACCGCGGCGAGCGCGGCGGCCAAGCACGGCGCCGGCGCGTACCTCACGTTCGCCGACGGCGCCGACGTCACGGCGAAGATCGGTCTGAGCTACGTGTCGGTCGACGGCGCCCGCGCGAACGCCGAGGCCGAGACCACGGCCCTCGGCTTCGACCAGACCCGGGCCCAGGCCCGCGCGACGTGGGAGGAGGCCCTCGGCACGATCGACGCGACCGGCGGCACCGACCGCGACCGCATCACCTTCTACACCTCGCTCTACCACGCCCTGCTGCACCCGAACACGTTCCAGGACGTCGATGGGCGCTACACCGGCTACGACGGGCAGATCCGCACCGTCGAGGAGGGCCGCGACTTCTACGTGAACTTCTCGGGGTGGGACACCTACCGCGGTCAGTCGCAGCTGATCGCCCTGCTCTTCCCGCAGCGCGCGAGCGACATCAACCAGTCGATCGTCGACATGGTGTCGCAGTCGGGCAAGTGGACGAGCTGGCCGACGTACAACCAGATCCAGACGAAGATGAGCGGCGACTCGCTGCAGAACATCGTCGCCGCGACCGACGACTTCGGGTCGACCGACTACGACCGCGCGAAGGCGCTCGAGAGCATGGTCGCGACACAGACCCTGCCGACGACGAACACCGGGCGGTCGGATGCCGTGATGTACGGCATCCACGGCTGGGTCGACGGTGACAAGGGCGGCGCGGCGACCTCGCGCACGATCGAGTACACGACGAACGACTTCGCCATCGCGCAGCTCGCGCAGCGCCTGGGGAACCAGGATGCGTACGAGCACTTCTCGACCCGTTCGCAGAACTGGAAGAACGTCTTCAACACCGCGCGCGGGCACATCGACGCGCGCAACCGCAACGGCTTCATGAACACGTCGCTCACCACGCAGGGCGCGCAGTTCGAGCAGTCGACGGGCTACCAGTACGGCTTCAACGTGGCGCACAACATGGCCGACCTCATCGCGCTGCGCGGCGGGAAGGATGCCGCAACCGCCCAGCTCGACAGCATCCTGCGCGACCTCGACGCGGGTGCCTTCAGCGACGCGGCGTACATCGCCAACCAGCCGAGCTTCGGCCTGCCGTGGGTCTACAACTGGCTGCAGGCACCGCACAAGACGACCGAGACGCTGTATCGCGCGGCCGACGAGCTGTTCACGACGGCGCCAGACGGCCTGGCCGGCAACGACGACCTCGGATCGTTCAGCGCCTGGTACGTGTGGGCGAACATCGGGCTCATGCCCGCGATCTGGGGCACCGCCGACCTGCTGGTCTCTGCGCCCATGTTCGAGCACATCGAGATCACGTCGATCGGGTCCGACCGCACGATCACGATCGACGCCCCCGGCGCCGGCGACGATCGCCGCTACACGACCGGGCTGTCGGTGAACGGTCAGTCCCAGACCGCATCGTGGCTGCCCGCCGACTTCGCCCGCGCGGGCGGAACGCTCGACTTCACGATGGGCGCGACGCCCGGCACGTGGGGCACGGGTACCGGCGACGTGCCCCCGTCGTTCCGTGACGGCAGCGACGCCCGCAACTCGGTGGGCATCACGTCGGACGGCGCGGTCAACATGGGCGGACTGGATGCCGGTGGCATCGGTCTGTCGCGCGAGGATCTCGCCAAGGCCGGCGTCACGGGCGGCGCGAAGCTCCCCCTCGGCAAGACGGGGGTCGAGTTCACGTGGCCCGACACGGTGGCCGGTGAGGCCGACCACTGGATCCCGAACGGCCAGGTGCTCGAGTTCGGCGATGTCGCGGCATCCGGCGTCTCGTTCCTCGGTCTCGCGACCAACGGACCGTCGCGCGGCACCGCTCTCGTCACCTACTCCGACGGGTCGACGAAGAAGGTCGACGTGCGCCTGACCGACTGGACGAACACGGGCGCCGAGCCGGGCAACATCCGCCTCGTGCCGCTCACGAAGCGCAACACGCTCAACGGCGGTTCCGACACGGCGAAGCCGAACCTCTTCGCGACGGCGGTCGTGCCGCTCGACGCGACGAAGACGGTGCGCAGCGTCACCCTGCCCAACGACGTGACGAAGGGCATCATGCACATCTTCGACGTGGCCCTGCGCCCCGTCGACACGATCGACCCCGAGCAGCCCGCTCTGCCGACGCGACCGGATGCCCAGGCGCCGACGGCACCGACCATCCCGGCGCCGTCCGACATCGACGGCACTCCGGTGGTCACCGCCACGACCCCGTGGCGCTTCCACGACACGGCCGACGACCCCGCCGCGGGGCTCGCCACGAAGACCGCATGGACCGCGGCCGACTTCGACGACTCGTCGTGGAAGACCGGCACGGGCAGCTTCGGCGCGAAGGGCGGCGCCCTCGCCGACCTCGGCGGCGGCTACACCCCCACGACCCTCGTCAGTCAGTACAAGCCGGGCGGCACGACGAACGTCGAGACGTTCTTCTTCCGCACGACGTTCGACCTGGATGCCGCGGACCTCGCGCAGATCACGCAACTGAACGGCGAGCTCGCCTACGACGACGCCGCACGCGTGTTCGTCAACGGCACGAAGGTCGCGGGCTTCGCCGACGAGCGGGTCGACGAGGCGACGGGCAACATGGTCTACGCGGGCGGCAACGGCTCGGCGCCGCTCACCGGGGCCTTCACGGTGCCGGCATCGGCGCTGCAGGCGGGCACGAACACGATCGCGATCCAGGTGCACAACACCAACGCGACGAGCTCCGACGTGTTCGTGCAGCTGAAGAGCCTGACCCTCGCCGCGAAGGGCGCCCCGGCCGCGATCTCCGACGTGCTGCTGCACGTGGGATCCGACGAGACGCAGCGCAACCTGACGTTCTACACCGACCGTCAGGTGCCCGCGCAGGTGCAGGTCGTTCCGGCATCCGCCCGCACCGGCGCCGGGTTCCCGGTCGCCGAGGCGCGCACGATCGACGCCGTCACCACGCAGGCCCGCGACGGCCGCTTCTCGAACCAGGTCGTCATCGACGCCCTGGCCGAGGAGACGTCGTACCTGTACCGGGTCGGCAACGCCGAGATGGGCTGGTCGCGCTCGTACGAGCTGTGGACCGGCACGTTCGACGAGTCGTACAGCTTCGTCTACCTGACGGATGCCCAGCTCGGCGCCTCGGGGAGCTGGCAGAACGACCGCGACCGCTGGGCCGCATCGCTCGGCCAGATCGACCAGTTCGAGAAGGACGCCTCGATGATCGTGAGCGGCGGTGACCAGGTCGAGACGCACCGTTCCGAAGACGAGTACGCCTCGCTGATCGCCCCGGAGCTGCTGAAGCAGCTGCCGTTCCAGGCCACGATCGGCAACCACGACAACCAGTCCGACCAGTTCAACTCGCACTTCTTCACGCCGAACCGCTCCGCCACCCACGGGTACGAGAGCACGGCGGGGCGTGCGGGCGGCGACTACTGGTACACCTACAACGGCGTGCTCTACCTCAACATCAACACCAACGCGCGCAGCGTGAACGAGGAGGACCACGCGGCCTTCCTCCGCCAGGTGGTCGAGGAGCAGGGCGCCGAGGCGAACTGGGTGGTCGTGATCATGCACCACTCGCTGTACTCGGCCGCGTTCCACTCGGTCGAGCAGGACGTCAAGGAGCGCCGGGCCGCCCTGGCGCCGGTGTTCAGCGAGCTGGGCGTCGACCTGGTGCTGGCCGGTCACGACCACATCTACACGCGCAGCTACCTCATGGACGGCACGACGCCCGTCGGTGACCTCGACGCGCAGGAGCAGTCGGGCGTGACGCTCGCGGCCGAAGAGGGGCAGGTGCTGTACGTCACCGGCAACTCGTCGAGCGGCAGCAAGTTCTACGGTCTCGACGCCTCCTCCCCCGAGGCGGCGATCAAGGCGCAGTCGAACCAGCCGCAGTACACCGACGTGGACGTGACGCCCGAGGCCCTCACCCTCACGACCTACCAGACGATGGATCGGACGGTCGTCGACGAGGTCACGCTCACCCGCACGGTGAACGACGAGAAGGGACCGCAGTTCGCGGGTCTGCCCACCGAGACCGAGGTCGCGCAGGGGCAGCCGTTCGAGCCGCTCGCCGGCGTCACCGCGACAGACGAGGTCGACGGCGACGTGACCGCGGCGATCACCGTCGACGGCACGGTCGACACGACGAAGCCGGGCGTGACCACGCTCGTCTACCGGGCGGTCGACCTGGCCGGAAACGAGACGGTGGTCGAGCGCACGGTCACGGTCACCGCGGTCGAGCCGACGTTCGGCGGCGTGCCGCCGACCCGTACGGTCGTCGAGGGCGAGGAGTTCGACGAGCTCGCCGGCATCACGGCGACGGATGCGAACGGCCTCGACCTCACCGACCGCATCGAGGTCGAGCTGGTGCGCGCGACCGGCACGGCGCGGATGGTCGGCCCGTCGGCCGGCGCGTACACGCTGGTGTACACGGTGACCGACGACTACGGCACGACGGCCGTCGCGGAGAGCGCGGTCACCGTGGTGGCGCAGGCCGACCCCACCGACCCGGGAACGGGCGGCGGTGACGGCGGCACCGGAGGTGGTGACGGCGGCACCGGTGGCGGTGCGGTCGGCGGTGGCGACGGCGCGGCGGATGCCGGCGACGAGACCCTCCCGGCCACCGGGGGCGAGGCGACGCTGCTCTGGATGCTCGGCATCCTGGCGCTGCTCGCCGGAGCGGGTCTCGTGATCCGCCGTCGTCCGGTGCAGAGCTGATCGCCTGAGATACGACGAAGGCCCCGCAGGTTCGCCTGCGGGGCCTTCGTCGTACGCGCCGGGACGAGCGCGTGGAGATCAGTGTGCGAGGGTGCGCGACGCCGAAGCGGCTCCGGCGCGAGCCGCCACCACGACAGCGGTCTTGGCGGCGTCGAGGTCGTCGAAGCGGCCGAGGAAGTCGGATGCCGGGCCGAAGGCCGTGAAGCCCTCCGCAGCGGTCCCCTTCACGGACCCGAGGAACTGACGCCGGTCGTTGCCGACGTGGAACCCGGGGTCGACCTCGGCCCAGAGCGGCCGGGGTCCCGCGAATACTCGCGAGGAGGAGACGCGGGAGCGCCGCGGGGCGACCGTCACGCCGGCACCGCCTGCAGGTTGCGGGCGCCCTCCAGCGACGCCGCGAAGTCCTCGCGGGTCAGGTCGAGGCCGTTGGCCGAGTTCGCCGACTCCATCATCTTCGCCAGCAGCGGGCGGTGCAGGTGCTGCTCGTCGTCGAAGGCGAAGCGCAGCGGGATGGAGGCGTGGATCCACAGCGTCTGGACGGAGCCGTCGCATGTGGGGATGGTCAGCGCGAAGGATTCGTTCCTCCGCAGTTTCGTCACGGTGACGGCTCGCAGGTGGACGAGCAGGGCGTCGTCCACTTCGATCGGAGCGTCGGTGTTGCCGTATGTCAGGTGTCCCATGATCTCTCCTCAAGGTCGAGATGTCGTCTGGGATTTACTTTACTAGGTTACCTAGCTAAATGCCATTCCGATATTTCAACCGAGTCCAGAACGGACGGTGAACAACGCGAACACCCCTCCCGAAGAGGGGCGCGAAGACCGCGGCTAGGAGAGTTCGGCGATCTCTTCGGTCAGACGGCGGAGGAAGCGGGCGACGGCGTCCGTCTGCTCCGGAGTGAACTCCGCGGCCAGCGCCTCCACGCGACGGGTGAGCTCGTCTGTCGGCGCCTGCAGGTCGCGCAGCGACGGCCGGAGCACCTTCGACCGGGCATCCTGCGGATGCGGCGCGACCACGATCTGACCTCGATCACCCAAGCGGCGGATGATGCTCGTCACGGCGGCCGTGCTCACTCCGAGGTGAGTGGCGAGGTCGCCGGGCGTGACCGGCTCGTCGGACGGCGCGTCGGCGATGAACCGCATCGCCACGCGGTCGGTATCGTTGGGCGCCCGCTTGGCCGCCTGCCGACGCGCGAGCTGAGCGTCCACTCGTCGCAGATCGTCGACGCAGGCGACAAGCACCGATATGGTCGCCGTCATCTCTTTCACCATTACTTGTCACCCCCTGACGGATCCATCTTACAAGATGACCATGTAAACAGGCTGACTAGTCATCTCGCGATGACCTTGACAATCCGTCCGAAGTGAGAAGATGGAATTCCGCAGCCGGAAGGGATCTCATGGCGGACCGACGCTCCCTCGACGAGGGTGGGTACATCCTGTACTCCGACCTCATCGATCGTCTGCGCACGCGCTTCCCGCGCGTGCCGCACTGGCGCCTCGAGCAGGTCGTCGCCGCCGAGAACGACGCGATCACCGGAGGACTCCTCCGTATCGTGCCCGTCGAGGTCGAAGACGGCACGATCGAGATGCTCGAACGCGAGGCGCCGGAGGCGCCCGCCCGCGAAGCATCCGACGCCGACGACGACGAGGTGGCCTGATGAGCGACTCCGAGGAATTCAACCGTTCCGGGTACTGGTACCCCGACTCCGACTCGGCGAGCACGGTCGACGTGCTCAACCTGCTGCGGCGGTACCGGTCGGCCGAGACCGCGATGCGCGCCCGCACCCGCTCGTCGATGGGCATGAACGAGACCGACCTGCTCGCACTGCGCTTCCTGCTGCGCGAGCAGAAAGCCGGGCGCATCGTGCGCTCGATCGACATCGCCCGCACGCTGAACATCTCGACGGCGTCGACCACGACTTTGATCGACCGCCTCGAGAAGGGCGGGCACGTGCGCCGCGAGGCCCACCCGACCGATCGCCGCGCCGGCATCGTCGTGCCGACCGTGAGCAGCGACGACGAGGTGCGCGAGACGCTCGGTGCCATGCACCGACGCATGCTCGCACTCGTCGACGAGATGACCGACAAGGAACGCGCCATCGTGACCCGCTTCCTCGCCGGCATGACCTCGGCGGTCGAAGAGGCCGCCGACCTCGACCAGGAGCTGCGCGCGGTCATCCGCGACCACGAGCAGGCCGTCGAAGACGCGAAGGACGCCGAGCAGGCGCGCGCGGATGCTGCCTCATCGCTCGAGGACTCGACCGACGGCGAGCGCGCGAAAGACGACAGCGCGACGAACGACTGACGCCGCGCGTCACGCCCGATCGGTTGCGGCCGCCTCGCCCTCCGCGCCGTCCGCCGCCTGATCGATCCGCTCCGGGAAGAGCTC
Source organism: uncultured Microbacterium sp. (assembly GCF_963528945.1). GTDB lineage: Bacteria > Actinomycetota > Actinomycetes > Actinomycetales > Microbacteriaceae > Microbacterium. Next base: position 273,974 of record NZ_CAURWX010000002.1, on the reverse strand, counting down.
GTCGAGATCGAGGTCGGGGTTCTCGTCCTGCGTCTCCACGAGCAGGATCGCCTCCTCCTCGGTCTGCACGCTGGGCATCGCCCCCGGCAGCGGCCGGCGGGCCGACTCCTTCAGCACGATGATCGCCACGAAGCCGGCGATCGAGGTGCCGATCACGTAGAACGCCGGCGCGAGCGAGGAGCCCGTGAGCTGCACGAGCGCCTCCATCACGAACGGCGCGGTGCCGGCGAACAGCGCGACTGCGAGGTTGTACGAGATGCCCATGCCGCCGTACCGCGACGAGGTGGGGAAGAGCGCCGGCAGCGACGACGCAAGGTTCGCGACGTAGAACGTCACCGGGAACGCGAGCAGCACCAGGCCGAGCAGGGTCGACCAGATCGCCCCGTGCATCATGAAGAGGAACGCGGGCACCGACAGCACGATCGCCGAGACCGAACCGATGAAGAGCACCTTCCTGCGCCCGATGCGGTCGGAGAGACGACCGGTCAGGGGGATGCACAACGCCATCGCGACCAGCACCGGCAGGGTGAGCAGCGTGCCGTGCACCTCGTCGTACCCGAGCGTTCCGGTGAGATAGGTGGGCATGTACGACGTGAGGGCGTAGCCGACCGTGTTCGCGGCGGCGACGAGGACGAAGGCGGTGAGCAGCTCACGCCAGTACGCGCGGATGAGCGCGATCACGCCCTTCGGGGCATCCGCCGCCTCCTGCGCCTCGTCGGCGGCGCGCGCCGCCGCGTCCTGCGCCTCCTGGAACGCGGGGGTGTCTTCGATCTTGAGCCGGAAGTAGATGGCGATCAGCCCCAGCGGCAGCGCGACCAGGAACGGGATGCGCCACGCGAAGCCCTGCATGACCTCGGCCGAGAGGGTGAGCTGCAGGATCGACACGAACGCGGCGCCGATCGCGAAACCCATGTACGAGCCGAGGTCGAGGAGCGAGGCGTAGAACCCGCGGCGCCGGTCGGGGGCGTACTCGGTGATGAAGGTGGTGGCACCGGCGTACTCGCCGCCGGTGGAGAAGCCCTGGGCCAGCTTGAGCACGATGAGCAGGATGGGAGCCCAGACGCCGATCACCGAGTAGTCGGGCAGCACGCCGATGAGGAAGGTCGCGGCCGCCATCATGATGAGCGTGAACGCCAGCACGCGCTGACGGCCCAGACGGTCGCCGAGCTGGCCGAGCACGATGCCGCCCAGCGGGCGGGCGACGAAGGTCACGGCGAACACGCCGAGCGAGAAGAGCGACTGCGCCCCGGCCTCGGCGTCGGGAAGGAAGGCCCGCCCGATGATGACGGCGAGGTAGCCGTAGACGCCGATGTCGTACCACTCCATGAGGTTGCCGACGACGGTGCCGGCGACCGCACGCCGCAGCATCGGGCGGTCGACGATCGTGACGTCGTCGACGGTGAGCCGGCGGGGCTCGGTGGATGCCGGACGGAAGCGCCGCAGCAGCCGCTGCCAGAACGACTCGATCGGGGTGGGGTCGGACATGGTGTTCTCACTTCCCGCGCCTCGCGGCGCCGTGTCTCCCGGTATACACCCGGACAGACGTCGGGGAGACGGTGTTCCCACCGTCTCCCCGAACCCGTTGCGGTGCCTCAGTTCTTGAAGGCGTCCTTCACGTTCTCGCCGGCCTGCTTGACGTCGGACTTGGCCTGATCGGCCTTGCCCTCGGCCTCGAGGCGCTCATTGCCGGTCACCTTGCCGGTGGCCTCCTTCGCCTTGCCGGCGATGTCTTCGGCAGCGTTCTTGATCTTGTCGTCGAGTCCCATGGGGGTCTCCTTTCTTATCGGTGGTCAGTGCGTTCGCGACGGTCGCGGCGTCATCCCGAGACGGTGAGGATCTCGGTGATGATCGGGGTCGCGGCCGCCGCGACGAGCGCGATGAGGCCGACGATGCCGGCGCTGCGCCAGAGGGGAGCCGGGGCTGCCGGGCGGCTTCGCGAGAGACCGGTATACCTTCCGACGGCGGCGCGCGCCGAGACCGGGGTCAGGTCGATCGGGGCGGCGGTCTCCGCGCGATCGGCGATCGACGGGCGGATCGCAGCGCGAACGGGGGCGGTGCGGGATGGCTCCGCGGTCCAGCTCATGTCGATCACTCTCCTTGCGAGAAAGATTACTAGGTTGACTAGTGAAAAGCCAGCCTAGTGAGAGACCGAGCACTTCGGCATACTCTCGTCCCATGACCGAGCTGACCCAACCGACCGGCCGCGAAAACGAGCTCCGCGCCGACCCCCGCGCAGACGGATCCGCTCCCGTCGCCCTCGTCCTCGGCGCGACCGGGTACATCGGCGGACGCCTGACCCCGCGCCTGCTCAACGCCGGCTACCGGGTGCGTGTGCTCGCCCGCGACGCGGCACGCGCGGCATCCTTCCCCTGGGGTCCCGACTGCGAGATCGTCGAGGGATCGGCCGATGACGCGGATGCCGTGGCCGAGGCCGTGCGCGACGTCGACGTCGTCTACTACCTGATCCACTCGATGTCGGCCGGCAAGGGCTTCGAGGAAGCCGACGAACGCGCGGCACAGACCGTGGCCGATGCCGCGGCCGCCGCCGGTGTGCACCGCATCGTCTACCTCGGCGGCCTGCACCCCGACGACGTGCAGCTCTCGCCGCACCTGCGCTCGCGCGTGCGGGTCGGCGAGGTGTTCCTCGAATCCGGCGTGCCCACGCTCGTGCTGCAGGCGGGTGTCGTGATCGGCTCCGGGTCGGCGTCGTTCGAGATGATCCGCCACCTCACCGAGGTGCTGCCGTACATGCCCGCTCCGAAGTGGGTGCGCAACCGCATCCAGCCCATCGCGATCCGCGACGTGCTGCACTATCTGCTCGGCGCCGCCCGACTCGACCCGAGCGTCAACCGGGCCGTCGACATCGGTGGCCCCGACGTGCTCCGCTACGGGCAGATGATGAACGGCTACGCGCTCGAAGCGGGCCTCCCGCAACGCGCCATCGCCTCACTGCCCGTGCTCACACCGGGACTCGCCTCACACTGGGTCAACCTCGTCACCCCGGTGCCGCGGTCGATCGCCCGACCCCTCGTCGCCTCGCTGCAGAACGAATGCATCGTCAAGAACCGCGACATCGACGACCTCATCCCCCGGCCCGAGGGCGGTCTCATGCCGTACCGCCAGGCCGTCGCCCTCGCGATCGGCCGGTCGAACGCCGACACGATCGAGACGAGCTGGCAGGATGCCGAGGTCTCCGGAGCGCCCAGCGACCCGCTGCCCAGCGACCCCGACTGGACCGGCAAGACCGTGTTCACCGATGCGCGCACACTCGAGACGAAGGCATCCGTCGACCGGCTGTGGCAGGTGATCGAGGGCATCGGGGGCAGCAACGGCTGGTACTCCTCCCCCTTCCTCTGGGCCGTGCGCGGATGGATGGACCGCCTCGTCGGCGGCGTCGGACTTCGGCGCGGTCGACGCAGCCGCACCGAGGCGCGGGTCGGCGACGCGATCGACTTCTGGCGCGTCGAGGCCGTCGAGGAGCCGGGCCGCGAGACCGAGTCGTCGCCCGCGAGCGGCGGGCTGCTGCGACTGCGCGCCGAGATGAAGGTGCCCGGCTCGGCATGGCTCGAACTGCGCGCCCTGCCCCGCGGCGACGGCGCGCTCTACGAGCAGCGGGCGGTGTTCTTCCCTCGGGGACTCAGCGGACGCCTGTACTGGTTCGCGGTGCTGCCGTTCCACGGCGCGATCTTCGCGGGCATGGCCGCACGCATCACCGGCGCGGCGGAGAGCGCCGGCGAGTAGTTCCGCCCGGCTCGCCCGCTCGCGCCTCACCACAACTCAGGACCCGCGCCTCGCGACCCCCTCGCCGCATGTCCCCAACTCAGGACAAACAGCGACGAGTCCGCGCGCACCCCCGAAGAACCGCGGCCCACCCCGCAGGGGGAGCTTCAACGTCCTGAGTTAAGTCCGAAGACGGCCCGCCCCGAACCGCCGGACGGGCCACCGCGTCCTGACTTGTGCGCGATCGCCCGGGGCGGGAGGCGCCGATCAGTCGGTGCGCGGGCGCTCCGGAGCATCCGTCGCAGCATCCGCGCGTGCACCCGCCGACGTGTCGGGTGCGGCGTCCACCGCGGCGTCCACCTCAGCGGGCGGGATGATGTCGATCGCCTCGGTCGCCGAGACGTAGACCTCGGCGAGAGTGTCGTCGACGGTCTCCTCATCGATCCACGCGAGGTCGTCGCCCGAATGGTCGTACTCGACGGGCACGAGCGCGAAGTCGTCGCCGTACTCCTCGAGACCCGCCATGACGCTGTGCCGCACCGCCGCCCGCGCGTAGCGCTCCCGCAGGATCAGCGGGTCGCGGCGCAGATCGATCATGAACGCGATCATCATGAACGCCATGATCACCGCGAACGGCAGCGCGGCGATGATCGTCACGTTCTGCAGCGACTGCAGGCCACTGCCCTCCGCACCGCTGACCAGCAGCACCGCGGCGATGACACCCACCAGCGCGCCCCACACGATCGACACCCAGCGCGAGGGGTCTGGGCGGCCCTGCTGCGACAGCGTACCCATGACCAGCGACGCCGAGTCGGCCCCGGTGATGAAGAAGATCGCGATGAGCAGGACGAGAAGGATGCTCGTGACGAGGGGCAGCGGCAGGTTGCCGAGCACGCCGAACAGCACCTCCTCGGGCGGATCGACCGCGAGGCCCGCTCCGTCCATCTGCTGGCTGATGGCGGTGGTGCCGAAGATCGCGAACCACACGAGCGAGATCGCGGCGGGCACCACGATGACGACCGAGACGAACTGGCGCAGCGTGCGTCCGCGCGAGATCTTCGCGATGAACATGCCGACGAAGGGCGACCACGAGATCCACCACGCCCAGTAGAAGATCGTCCACCCGGAGAGGAAGAGCTGCGCCTCGTCGCCCTGCGACGCCGAGCGACCGATCATCGTCGGCAGGTCGCCGAGGAACTGCACGGCCACCGAGGGGATGACGTTGAGGATCAGCAGCGTCGGACCGACGAAGAACACGAAGAACGCGAGCACGAGGGCGGCGACCGCGTTGATGTTCGAGAGCGCCTGGATCCCCTTCGAGACTCCAGAGACCGCCGACGCGATGAAGCAGGCGGTGAGCACCGCGATGACGCCGATGAGCACGCCGTTGCCGAGAGGGCCCGCGCCCGTGACGATCTCGACGCCGTGTCCGATCTGCAGGGCGCCGAGACCCAGCGACGCGGCCGTGCCGAACAGGGTCACGATGATCGAGAAGATGTCGATCGTGCGGCCGAGGGGTCCGGTCGTGCGACCCTCGCCGAGCAGCGGGGCGAAGATCGACGAGATCAGCGGGGTGCGGCCACGGCGGTAGGCGCCGTATGCGATCGCCCCGCCGACCAGGGCGTAGAAGGCCCACGCCTGCGGACCCCAGTGGTAGAGCACCTGCGCCTGCGCGGTGTGCATCGCCTCGAGGGTGTTCGCCTCGACGGTGCCGGGCGGCGGGTTCTCGAAGAACGTGAGCGGCTCGGCGGCGCCCCAGAACACCAGGCCGATGCCCATTCCCGCCGCGAACAGCATCGAGATCCACGAGAACATCGAGAACTCGGGTTCTTCGTCGTCGCGGCCGAGCGGGATGCGCCCGTACCGGCTGAAGCCGACGAACAGCATGAAGACGAGGATGACCGTGGCGATCGTCGTGAAGAAGAAGCCGAAGTACTCGACGACCCAGGCGAGCACCGTCTCGGCCGTGCCCGCGAGGTTGTCGCCGGCGAACACACCCCAGGCGATGAAGGCGATGGTGGCCGCGACGGCGACGCCGAACACGAGGGGATCGGTGCGGTAGGTGCGGCCGGTTTCTTCGACAGCGACACCGGGCACGAGGGCCGGATGCACGCTGCGGGGCGGCACGGCGGACATGTCGCGCACGAGCTTGCGCGCCGTCTCGCCGGCCTTCGTCGGGATGCGCCCCGTGTCGGACGTGCGCGTCGTGCCGGTGCCTGCGGTCGGGGTGGTTCCGGTGCCGCGGGTGGGAGTCGTTCCGGTGGCGCGGGTGGGGGTCGTTCCGGTCGCGACGCGCCCATCGACGGGTGCCACGGGGTGATCGGTGGGCCGCGGTGCGGCTCCCTCGACGCGACGGGGAGGCTTCTGCTCGGGTGTCTCCATGGGAATCGATTCTCCCACGACCGGTTCTCCGGCATATCGGGGGGTACCTGGCCCCGGCGGCCTCAGCCCGGGTCCCCCGTCGGCACAGTGCGAGAACGACGTGTCGGATGCAGGCACCACGGTGACGTGCAGGCATCCGTCGCCCGATCCCGCCCGCACACGGCCGCGGCGCCTGCAGTTCGCACGCGAGCACGCAGGCAGCCCGACGGCTACCGCCGGAACAGACCGCCGAACACCGCGTGCAGGAGGGGCAGCACCGACACCCACAGCAGGGTGAACCCGAGACCGGGAACGGGTTCGACGAGCAGCGCGCCGCCGACGAGCATCGCGGCGAAGAGCACACCGGAGCCGATGCGACGCGCGAGTCCTTCGAGCCGATCGATGCGGCGCTCGAGGCGCGAGGTGTCGAACGAGACGTTGCCGTCGTCGACGCGCGTGATGATGTGGTCGATGCGGGCCGGCAGGCGCCACGCGACCTGCATGTTGCCCATCGCCTGCTGCGCGAAGTCCTGGGCGAGGTTGCCGCCCTCCTCGCGGATCAGCCGCTGCGCATAGGGTTCAGCGGCATCCCACACGTTGAAGTCGGGGTCGAGGGCGCTGCACATGCCCGAGGTCAGCGACACCGCCCGGATGAGCAGCAGCAGGTGCTCGGGGAGCTGCAACGGCAGCCGCCGCACCATGTCGCCGAACTCCTTCGCGAAGTCCTCGAACTCGCGCGGGTCGACCTTCGCGAGTTCGGCGAACCCCATGCCCCCGAACCGCCCGAACAGGCTCGACAGCGCCCGCTCCAGCTCGGCGGTGTCGGCCGACGGCAGCAGCACGCCGATCTCCTTCGCCGCGGCGACGAGGCCGCGGCTGTCGCGGGCGGTCACCGCGATGAGCAGCGTGCGCAGACCCGCCCGAAGGTTGGCGGGCACCTCGGTCATCATGCCGAAGTCGATGAAGGTCAGGCGCCACGGCGGGTCACCGGCATCCGCCCCGTCGGCTCGCGGGGTGACGAACATGTTGCCCGGGTGCGGGTCGGCGTGCACGAAACCGTGCGTGAACACCTGATCGAACATCGTCTCGGCGAACAGGTCGGCGACCCGGCCCGGGTCGATGCCCGCGGCGCGCAAGGCATCGGTGTCGCTGATCTTGATCGCCGTGACGTCCGAGAGGGTGAGCACCCGGCGCGTCGAACGCTCCCACATGATCTCGGGGGCGTCGACGCGCGGGTCGTCGGCGAACGCATCGCGGAATCGCTCGGCGGATGCTGCTTCGTGCAGGTAGTCGATCTCTTCGAGGCTCGTGACCGCGAACTCCTCGACGAGGGCCGGGGCATCCACTCGATCCGCGACGATGCGCACGCGGGTCAGCCAGCGGCCGACCCGGCGCAGGGCGGCGAGGTCGGTTGCGACGATGCCGTCGATACCCGGCCGCTGCACTTTGAGCACGACGGTGTCGAGCCCGGTCGTCTCGGAATCCTGCGGCGAGAGCCGGGCGCGATGCGCCTGCCCGAGGGATGCCGCGGCGAGCGGTGTCTCGTCGACCCACGCGAAAGCCTCCGACAGCGGCACGCCGAGTTCGGTCTCGGCGAGGGCTCGGATCTCGGGGAACGCGACGGGGGGAACCTCGTCTTGCAGACCGGCCAGCTCGTCGGTGACCTCGGGCGGCAGCACGTCGAGGCGCGACGACATGAACTGGCCGACCTTGATCATGAGTCCGCCGAGCTCGACCGCCAGCACGTGGAACCGGCGGGCGAAGCGCTGCATGCGCGCGGTGCGGGTGCGGTCGGCGATGCCGCGCAGTCCGAACCGCGGCAGCACCAGCTCGAACCACCAGATCTTCGCGAACTCCCGCGAGGCGAACGACAGGATGCGTCGGTACCGGGCGCGATGGGCGCTCAGCGCCGGGGCATCCGTCATCGTGTGAATCCTCCGCCGTCGTCGGGAGCACTCGCCCGCGGGACGGGCGTCACGGGGCGCGGCATCCTCGGCGCGTCAGTCCTGCGCGAGGATCTTGTACAGCCTACGGCGGGCGTCGTCGAGGATGTCGATGGCGGCCTGCACCTGCTCGGGCGAGCCGCTGCGACCCACCTGCGCGGCGGCCGCGGCGAGGTCGAGACCCGCCTTCGGCAGCGCGTGGAACCGGGGGTCGTTGCGCTTGCCGTCACCGTCGCTCGCGACCCACGGCGCAGGGGTGCCCGTGGTCTCGGCGACGATGGCGCGACCCGCCTCGGTGAGCGAGTAGGTCTTGCGGCCGTTCTGCTCCTCGGCCTCGATCAGGCCCTCGTCGGCGAGCAGCTGGAGGGTGGGGTACACCGACCCGGCGCTCGGCTTCCAGGTGCCGCCCGAACGCTCGGCGATCTCGTTGATGATCTGGTAGCCGTGCATCGGACGCTCGGCGAGGAGCGAGAGCACGGCCTGACGCACATCGCCGCGGGCCATGCGGGAGCCGCCGGACGGACGCTGCTCGAACGACTTGCGGAGCTGGTCGAACGCGTCGAAGAGGGCACCGGCGGGGCCGTTCGCTCCGCCCAGGCCGTTGGGTCCGAAGAGGGAGCCGAACGGGTTGTCGGTGCGGTCGTTGCGACCGTCGCCGGCGTTGCCGTTGCCGTTGCCGTTGGGTCCGAAGCCGCCGAAGCCGCCGGGGCCGAAGGGGAATGCGTTGCTCATGATGCCTCCTCGAGGGTGGTGAACGATAGTCAACGATATATCGTTCACCTGGGTGCGGGGTGTGAATCCGGCAGGGTCCGTCGCGCGGGGGATGCGGCCGGCGGAAACGGCTGCGTAGCGTCGAGGACATGACGGATCAGCCGGAGAAGTCCCCGAAGAAATCGCAGAACGGCTTGGCCATCGGTATCGGCCTCGGCATCGCCTTCGGCGCGATGGCCGGGATGCTGTTCTTCGACAACCTCGCCCTGGGCATGGGGTTCGGCATCTCGATCGGCATCGCTCTGGGCGTCGCGTTCGACGCGAAGGGGTCGGGCGAGGACGAGGCGGACGACCCGTCGGGCGACGACGAGAGCGACGACGGCCCCGACCGGTCCCCCTCGCCGGATCCGCGATAGCCCCGCACCCCCAGACCCGCCTCGCCGAGGCGCGAAGCGAGGCTTGTCCTCGGGATGCGCCGTGCGTAACATCGCCCGGCATGACGGATCGCATTCAGAGCCCCCGAGAGCGCAGGAATCGTAGAGGGTTGGCCGTCGGTTATGCGGTGGGCACATTCCTCGGCATGACGGCAGGGATGCTGTTCGACAACCTCGCTGCAGGGATGGTCTTCGGAGGCTTGGCGGGCGTGGGCCTCGGCGCCGCATTCGACGCGACGCTCCGGCGGCGTGCGGACGCGCGGTCGAGTGGCGGAAGCGACGGCACCGGCGCCCCGGGTACTCCGCCGCGCTGATCGCCCGCGGTCAGTCCGACACGGGCGGGAGGGTGAGGATCTCGGCCCCCGACTCGGTGATCGCGACCGTGTGCTCGGTGTGGGCGGTGCGGGCCCCGGTGGCGCTGCGGAGCGTCCAGCCGTCGGCATCCGTCACGAGACGATCCGTGTCGGCCATGACCCAGGGCTCGAGCGCGAGCAGCAGGCCGGGACGCAGGATGTAGCCGCGGCCGGGGCGGCCGTCGTTCGCGACGTGCGGATCCTGATGCATGGTCGACCCGATCCCGTGGCCGCCGAACTCGAGGTTGACGGGATAGCCGAACGACTTCAGCACGGTGCCGATTGCGCGCGAGATGTCGCCGATCCTCCCGCCCGGTCGTGCGGCGGCGATGCCGGCGGCGAGGGCGCGCTCGGTCGCGTCGATGAGCGCGAGATCGGATGCCTGCGCCTCGCCCACGACGAAACTGATGGCCGCATCGGCCGCGATGCCCTGCAGCGAGACGGCGAGGTCGAGGGTGAGGAGGTCGCCGTCGCGGAGCGTGTAGTCGTGCGGCAGCCCGTGCAGAACCGCGTCGTTCACGGCGGTGCAGATGTAGTGACCGAAGGGTCCTCGTCCGAACGACGGGGCGTAGTCGACGTAGCAGGACTCGGCCCCGGCATCGACGATCATCGCCTGCGCCCATCGGTCGATGTCGAGCAGGTTCGTGCCGACCGACACCCGTCCGCGCAGGGACTGCAGGATGCTGCCGACGAGGGCGCCGGTCGCGCGGGCGCGGTCGAGCTGGGCGGGTGTGAGGATCTCGATCATGGGGGTCTCGCGTTCGTCTCCGATTGTTATCCCGGTAATACTATCCCGGGATTAGAATGGGCGCATGATGGTTCGGATGCCTCTCACGCCCGCCGAGGTCGCCCGCGGCGAGCGCCTCGGTGCTGTGCTGCGCCGAGCGCGTGGGGAGCGGTCGATGCTCACGGTCGCCCTCGACGCCGGCGTCTCGCCCGAGACCCTGCGCAAGATCGAGACGGGCCGCGTGGCGACCCCGGCGTTCTCGACCATCGCGGCGATCTGCGGCGTGCTCCACCTCTCGCTCGACGCTCTATGGTCCGAGGTCGACGCGGTCTCGCCTTCCGCCCCCGCCTCCCGCGCCTCCTGACCCCGCGCGCACCCAGGTCTCGCCCTCGCGCACCGCGCCCGCCCTTACGTGAGGGGTCACCACACGCCGTATCCACACCCCCGCACGCGGCGTTCTGACCCTTCACGCCCGAACACGTCGACAGATCGAACGATTACCGATAGATTACGGTCGTTGCTCGATGAGAGGATCCGCCGTGAACACCCCCACGATCACCGTGCTCCGCGTCGTCATCGCGCTCGCCCTCGCGGGGTCGGTCGTGGTGCAGGTGGCGGGGGCATCCGTCGTATGGAACGACCTCGACACCACCCCGCCCCCCGGCCGCCTCGCACTGGCGGCGTTCCTGATCGCGGGCGTGGCGACCCTGCAGGTCGTCGCGGTCGGCGTGTGGATGCTGCCGACGAAGGTGCGGCGCGGCTCGCTGTTCTCGGCCACGTCTTTCCGCTGGGTGAATGTGATCATCGGCGCGATCGCCGCAGCATCCGTCCTCATGCTCGCCCTCGGCGTGGCACTCGCCCCCGGCGATATCGCCCCGGGCGTGGTGGCGCTCATCGGCGGGGTCGGCGTCGTGCTCGCCGGCATGGCGCTGCTGGTCGTCGTGATGAAGGCGTTGCTTCGGCAGGCGATCGCCCGAGACGCCGAGGCGACGGCGCTGCGGTCCGAACTCGACGACGAGGTGATCTGATGCCCGTCGTCGTCGACATCGACGTGATGATGGCCCGCCGCAAGATCGGCGTGGGCGAGCTCGCCGAACGCATCGGCATCACCCCCACCAACCTCGCGGTACTCAAGAACGGGCGAGCGAAGGCCGTGCGCTTCACCACGCTCGACGCACTCTGCACCGCCCTCGACTGCCAGCCCGGAGACATCCTGCGCTGGGAGCCCTGACCCCGCCCACCCGAAGCCGGGCGGGCGGGGAGGCGTCAGGCGCGGGAGTGGATGGTGACGGCGTAGCCGTCGAGGTCGAGGAACGTGAACTGGAGCCCGAACGGCCCCTCGGTCGGCTCCTGCACGATGCGCGCTCCGGCCTCGACGAGACGGGCGTGCCGTTCGGCGGCGTTCTCGTCGTGGAACCAGACCCCGACCCCGGCGCCGAGCTGCGCGATCGCGTCGAGGTCGACGCCGGGGAGGGGTCCGCGCACGGCGAAGGCCGCACCCGAGCCGGTGGAGAACACGGCGGCGGCCGGGTTGCCCGGTACGCGGGTGAGGCCGACGACCTGTTCGTAGAAGGCGGCGGATGCGTCGAGATCGCGCACCTGGAAGGAGATGAAGTCGGGGCCGGACGTGGTCATGGATGCTCCTCGGGATCGTTTGCGTGTCAACACACTGACACGGCAAGGGACCGTGTGTCAAACTCTTGACATGACGGATCCGGCACCACGCACGCCCGCCGAAGACCTGGGCATCCTGATCAAGCAGACGCAAGCCCTGCTGCACCAGCGCATGGACGAGGCGCTGCGCCCGCTCGGCCTCACCGTGCCCCAGTACGTGTGCCTGCAGACCCTCTTCGACAGCCCGGGCATCACGGGATCGGAGCTGGCCCGCCGCACCTTCGTCTCGCGGCAGTCGATGAACGTGCTCGTGCAGGGACTCGAGCGGCGCGGGCTGGTGGAGCGTTCCGATGCGCCGGGGCCTCGGCGGGAGCGCGACACCGCGCTCACCCGCGCCGCGACCTCGCTCGTGCGTGATGCGCGGAGCGCGGTCGCCGCGGTGGTCGACGGCGTGGCCGGCACCCTCGGTCCGGACCGCGTGGATGCCCTCCGCCACGAACTTGCCGCCGCACGCGACGCGCTCGCCTCCCCCTGAGCAAGACGTTCACCCCGCTGCCCCCGTCCGTTCACCCCCGACCCTTACCTTGAGTGCGGACGCGCGACCGCGCTCATGAAACAGAACAATCTTTGTGCCTTCATCACAAAAGCCGGGTAGAGTCAGACCCGACACAGCTCGAAGGCGAGAAAGGGACACGGACATGGTCGACATGCGGAAGAGGCGCTGGTCTCTCATCGGGATCACGGCGGCAGCGGCGATCGCTCTCACGGGATGCACCGGCGGCGGGGAAGACACCGCGGGCGGAGGCGAAGGCGGCGGCTCGGGCGACACCCTGATCGTCTACACGAACTCCAACAGCGACGGCCGCGGCGAGTGGATCACCGAGAAGGCCAAGGAAGCCGGCATCGACATCGAGATCGTGGGCCTGGGCGGCGCCGACCTCACCAACCGCATCATCGCCGAGAAGAACAACCCCGTCGGCGACGTGGTCTTCGGCCTCAACAACATGTTCTTCGAGCAGCTCAAGAGCGAAGAGGCCATCACGGCCTACGAGCCCGAGTGGGCGGGCGAGGTCCCGGCCGACGCCGGCGACCCGGCCGACGGCGCGTTCTGGCCGCTCGTCGAGCAGGCCATCGTCACGGTCTACGACGAGACCCGCATTACGGATGCTCCGTCCGACGAGGAAGACCTCTGGACGGAGGAGTACGCGGGCCGCTACGAGGTCAACCCCGCACTGGGCCAGGCGACCCCGCAGCTCGTGCTCGCGAGCATCCTCACCCGCTACCTCGACGAGGACGGCGACCTGGGCGTGAGCGACGAGGGCTGGGAGAAGGTCGAGGCGTACTACGCCAACGGCTCCCCCGCCGTCGAGGGCACCGACCTGTACGCCCGCATCTCGCGCGACGAGGTCGACTACGGCGTCATCCCGTCGAGCGGCATCGAGGCGCGCGACGCGGAGTACGGCACCACCACCGGCATGATCGTTCCGGAGTACGGCGTGCCCTACGTGACCGAGCAGATCGCCCAGATCAACGGCACCGGCAACGAGGAGAAGGCGCAGGAGTTCATCGACTGGTTCGGCAGCGCCGAGGTGCAGGGCGAGTTCGCCGCCGAGTTCAACGCCATGCCGGTGAACGAGAACGCGGTCGAGAAGGCCAACCCCGAGGTCGTCGAGCTCATGGAGACCCTGCCCCGGCAGGAGATCGACTTCGGCTTCGTGAGTGAGAACCTCGGCTCGTGGGTCGAGAAGGTCACCCTCGAGTACATCGGCTGATCCGCCGGCGAGACCGCACAAGAACCACGGCAGAAGGAAAAACGCCATGATCCGTTTCGACGACGTCGAGGTCGCCTTCGGCGATCACCGTGCGGTCTCGCACCTGAACCTGGAGATCCGGGAGGGTGAGTTCTTCACCCTCCTGGGTCCCTCCGGGTGCGGCAAGACCACCGCCCTGCGGTCCCTCGCAGGATTCATCGAGCCCACCGGCGGGCGCATCTTCATCGACGGGCGCGATGTCACGCGCGTGCCGAGCGAGAAGCGCGGCGTGGGCATGGTCTTCCAGAACTACGCGCTGTTCCCCAGCATGGACGTGCGCGACAACATCGCCTTCGGCCTCACGGTGCAGAAGGGCGCGCAGAAGGTCTCGAAGGCCGAGCAGCGCCGCCGCGTCGACGAGGTCGCCGACCGCACGGGCCTCGCCTCGTCGCAGCTCGACAAGAACGTTTCGGAACTGTCGGGCGGGCAGCAGCAGCGCGTCGCCATCGCCCGCGCGCTCGCGCTCACGCCGAGCATCCTGCTGCTCGACGAGCCGCTGTCGAACCTCGACGCCAAGCTGCGGGTGCAGCTGCGCGAGCAGCTCAAGGAGCTGCAGCACGAGGTCGGCGTGACCACCGTCTACGTCACGCACGACCAGGAGGAGGCGCTCACCCTCAGCGACCGCATCGCGGTGCTCGACGCGGGAACGCTGCAGCAGGTGGGCACCCCCGAAGACATCTACGACCGCAGCGCGACCCCGTTCGTGTGCCGGTTCATCGGCGAGAACAACCGCCTCACCCCGGCGCAGCTCACGGGCCTCGGAGCCGGGCTCGACACGACGGCCGAGAGCTACGTGCGGCCCGAGAAGCTGGCCCTCGCCTCGGCGGATGCCCCGACCACCGCCCCGGCGACGCTCGAGGGCCGCGTGACGGAGCGCACCTACCACGGCAGCCACAGCGTCTACACGGTGACCGCGGCGGATGCCCCGCTGCGCGTGAGCGTGCCGGCCGCCGCGAGCGCCCGGGCCTGGGAGCCCGGCGACGCGGTGCAGGTCGGCGTCGACCCGCGGTGGATCCTCCAGTACCCGGCGGCGTGACATGAGCGACGACCAGAACCGTCCGCACGCGTCGGATGCCGACCGCGACACGACAGCCGGGCGCCCGGTCGGCGGCCGCGACGCCGACGCGACCCGCTCCGGCCGCCCCGTCCCGCCGCCGTCCGCGGCGATGACCGACACCCCCGGCGCTCTCACCGCCACCGCGGTCGACGTCGAAGAGGCCGCCGAGGGACGCCCCTCGTCGAAGCGCGGCCGTCGCGGCAGCATCCGCTCGATGCTCCGTTCGCCGCTCGCCTGGGTGACCGGCGTCGTCGTCATCTGGTTCGCCGCCGCGTTCCTCGTGCTGCCCAACACGGCGCTGCTGGGCACGACGTTCTTCCCCGACGGGCAGTTCAGCCTGCGGGCGATCGAGAAGCTGCTCGGCAGCGAGCGCGCCCTGAAGACGCTGGGCAACAGCTTCCTGCTGGCGATCACCCTGTCGATCACGGTCAACGTGGTGGGCGTGTTCATCGTGCTCGTCACCCAGTACTTCAAGGTGCGAGGGGCGAAGCTGCTGTGGCTGGGCTACGCCACGACGCTCATCTACGGCGGCATCGTGCTCGCCGCGGGCTACAACTTCATCTACGGCAAGTTCGGTTTCGTCACGAACCTGCTCGTGAACATCAATCCCGACATGGACCGCGACTGGTTCTCGGGCTACTTCGCGGTCGTGTTCGTGATGACGTTCGCGACGACCACGAACCACATGCTCTTCCTCTCCTCGTCTCTCGCGAAGGTCGACTACGCGTCGATCGAGGCGGCGAAGCTCATGGGGGCATCCACCTGGACCATCCTGCGGCGCATCGTGCTGCCGGTCATGAAGCCCATGCTGTTCGCCGTCACAGTGCTCACGTTCCTCATCGGACTCGGTGCGCTGACCGCTCCGCTCGTGCTCGGCGGTCCCGACTTCCAGACCGTGGCCCCGCTCATCATCGACCTGTCGCGCAGCCCCATCACGCGCGACATCGCCGCCCTGCTCGCCATCGTGCTCGGTGTCGCGACGATCATCCTGCTCGCGATCATGAACCGCGCTGAGAAGTCGGGCGTGTACTTCTCGGTCGCGAAGGTCGCGACGCCCATCCAGAAGCAGCAGATCCGCAACCCGTTCGCGAACCTCGCGGTGCACGTGGTCGCGTACCTGCTGTGGGTGATCTACCTCATCCCCGTGGTGCTCATCGTGATCTTCTCGTTCGTCGATGCGCGCAGCATCCTGGCGGGGTCGATCACGTTCGACAGCTTCACGCTCGACAACTACGTGACCGTGTTCTCGAGCGCCGAGGCGCTGCGGCCGTTCATCGTGAGCGTCGTCTACAGCGCGCTCGCGTCGATCATCGTCGTCGGCGGGCTGCTGTTCGTGGCGCGCATGCTGCAGCAGCACCGCAACGTGCTCACCACGGCGATCGAGTACGTGCTGCACATCCCGTGGATCCTGCCGATCGTGCTCATCGCCCTCGCGCTCGTCATGGCGTTCGACCGCCCGCAGGGCATCGTCGGCGGCATCGTGCTGACCGGCACCCCCGTGCTGCTGCTGATCGCGTACATCAGCGTGAAGATCCCGTTCACGCTGCGTCTGCTCAAGGCCGGGTTCGCGTCGGTGCCGGACTCGCTCGAAGACGCCTCGCGCATCCTCGGGGCGAAGTCGCTCACCACGTTCCGCCGGGTGCTCATCCCGCTGGTGCTGCCCACGGCCGCGGCGATCACGGCACTCAACTTCAACAGCCTGCTCGACGACTACGACGCGGCGATCTTCCTGTACCACCCGCTGTACAAGCCGCTGGGTGTCGCGATTCAGGAGAGCACCCGCGGCGAGAACAACCTCGACGCGATGCCGATCACGTTCGTCTACACCGTGCTGCTCATGATCATCATGGGTGTCACCATGTATCTCGTGTACGGACGAGGATCGCGCGCCGGAGGGCCCCGCAAGCGGAGGAATCGCGCATGACGGGGGCGGAAGACACCGCGCCGGAGACGGTCGCGGAGGGGGACGGGACGGATGCCGCGGCTGGGGAGCCGCGGACGACGGACGCGGCGCAGGAGGGTGCACGCCGCGCCGACGCCGGCCGCTCCGGGACAGCCGCGGGGGGTGCGGGCGCGACCCGCGACGCGGCGACCCCGGCGCTGCGCGTCACGATCAGTGACGTCGCGGCTGCGGCCGGTGTCTCCCGCGCGACGGCGACGCGCGCGCTGAAGGGCGAGGGGCGGTTCGCCCCCGAGACGCAGACGAAGATCCTCGACGCGGCAGAGCGGCTGGGCTACGTGCGCAACACGATGGCGGCCGAGCTCGCCGCCGGGCGCACCGACACCGTCGGCCTCATGCTGCGCGATGCGAGCAACCCCGCGTACGGTCTGCTCTTCTCCCGTCTGCAGGACGAAGCGCACCGCCGCGGGCTCGACCTGGTGACGGTCACGATCGGCGCCGACGAGCAGGGCGCGAAGCAGGTCGGCGCGCTCGACCGCCTGCTCGGCATGCGCGTCGCCGGGCTCATCGTCGCGACCGGCGGCATCGGATCGGCGCAGCTGGAGCGCTTCGCCGACCAGGTGCCGATCCTCCGCGCCGGGCGCATCGAGGAGTCGGGGCGCATCCATTCCGCGCACTACGACGACCCGGCGCATGGGCGGATGCTCGCCGCGCACGTCGCCGCACTCGGCCACACGCGCGTCGTGGTGCTGGCCGGCAGCGCCGACGCCTCGTACACCGAGCACCTCCGTGCCCTCGCGATGCGCGAGACGCTGGTGTCGGCGGGGGTCGCCGTGACCATGCTGTCGGTCGGCGCCGCGCCGTCCGACGGGGTCGACGAGGCCCTGAAGGCGGTGCATGCCGGGGCCACCGCCGTGCTGTGCGCCTCCGACTACCGTCAGCTCGCCGTGATGCGGGCTGCCCGAGCGGCGGGGCTGAGCGTGCCCGGCGATGTGAGTGTCACGGGCTGCGACGGCATCCTGCCCGGTGCCGATCTGCTCGGCCTCACCACCGTGCGCATTCCGGTCGAGAAGGTCGCCGAGGCCGCCGTCGAGACCATGCAGCGGTTGCTGTCCGGCGACGTCGACGGCGAACCCGTGCGTCGAGGTTTCTCCGGATCGCTGGTGGAAGGGGCCACCGCCGCCGCCGTCTGACGTTCTCCGTTTTTCCGTTGTGCCCGTTCGCTGACCAGGAAGAGACATGATCCTCACCGAACACCCCCGCCCGTCGCACACCTTCGTGCACATCTCCGACACGCACCTGCCTGGTGAACCCGCTCCGTTGTACGGCAGCGGGACGGATGCTGACGCCAACCTGTCGCTCATGCTCGCCCGTCTCGTCGAGTCGGGTCTGCGGCCGGACGCGCTGCTGATGACGGGCGACATGGCCGATCGGGGCGACGCGTCGTCGTACCGGCGTCTGCGCGCGCTCGTCGAGCCGGCGGCAGAGGCCCTGGGCTGCGAGGTCGTGTGGGCTGCGGGCAACCACGACTCGCGGGCCGCGATGCGGACCGAGTTGACTCTGGGAGCCGCCGCCGCCGGTTCGACCGACGATGTCGATGCCGCGGATGCCCCGATCACCGAGGTGCGCTGGTTCGGTGGGCTGCGCGTGATCGTGGCCGACTCGAACGTGCCGGGGTCGCACTGGGGGGAGATGACCGCCGCGCAGTTGTCGTGGCTCGCCGACGAACTCGCGACCCCTGCGCCCGACGGAACGCTGCTGCTCATGCACCATCCGCCGCTGCCGACCGTGCTCGACCTCGCGGTGACGGTCGAGCTGCGCGATCAGCCCGCGCTGGCCGCGGTGCTGCGCGGGTCGGACGTGCGGGGCATCCTGTCGGGACACGTGCACCACCCGTCGTTCGGCACGTTCGTCGGCATTCCGGTGGCCGTGGCGTCGTCGAGCGCCTACGGGCAAGACCTCGCACAGCCCGTCGGTGCGACCCGCGGGCAGGACGCCGCGCAGGGCTACAACCTCGTGCACGTGTACGCCGACTCGATCGTGCACTCTGTCGTCTCGCTCGAGCGTGGTGCGACCGTCGGCGAGCCCGTGGCCCCCGACGACGCCGCCCGCCGCATCGCCGGCGTCGGGATCGGCTGGCGCGAGCGGGGGTAGTGCGCGGGCGGTGTGCGCGAGTCAGGGCAGGGCGGACTGGATCTGGCCGACCAGCTTCTCGAGGGCCTTGCGGTTCTTCGCGCCGTCCATGAGAGCCGGCGGACGGTTGTGGTGCACGTTCAGCGACAGGTGCACCTCGGACCCGGCGGCTGCGGGGGTGACCGTCGCGCGCCCGAGGAGCTCCCAGTTCCGCATCGTCTTGCGGGTCTGGAAGTCGATCACCGCGCCATCGGGGCTCTGACCGAGCACCGTGGCCTTGTTGTCGGCGAGCACGCGCTGGATCACGCCCGCGGTGGTCGGCGCATCCGCCCTCGAGTGGAAAGTGGTGGTGGCTTCGGATGACATCGCGGTCCCTCCCCTGATCGTGGTCGCCCCCAGACTAGCGAAAGCGCTCTCGCCGGTATACCGGTAGCGGATGCTCCGCCCCGGAGTTGCACCGGATGCTCCAGTCGCACGAACGGCTGCTCTCAGCCCCCAGAGCAACCACTCGCGCGACCGGAACGGCCCGCGAGCGCCTGGCACGACCACTCACGCGACCGGAACAGCCCACCCTCGCCGGGCAACGCTCCGGTCGCACGAACGGCTGCTCTCAGCCCCCAGAACGACCACTCGCGCGACCGAAACGGCCCGCGATCGCGCGCAGCAGCCACTCACGCGACCGGAGCATCCTACGCATACCCGTAACGACCACTCGCGCGACTGGAGCATCGTCGCCCCGCTCGGCGTGCGTTCCCGTCGCACGAACGGCTGCTCTCAGCCCCCAGAACGACCACTCGCGCGACGGGAACGGCCCGCGAGCGCGCGAAGCAGCCACACGCGCGACCGAATGGCCCAGAACGGCGAGCGACCGCGCGAGCCACGCGTCAGCGGGCGGCGAGCAGCTCCGTGAGGCGCGCGGCTTCGGCAGCGGGCATCCCGTAGGTGTGCTCCGGCGCGGGGTATGCGCCCGACCGCACCTCGCCCGCATACGCCGCGACACCCGCCACAGCCGCCGCGCGCAGGTCGGCGTAGCGCTTCACGAACCGCGCGGCCGGGCCCTCGGTGAGTCCGAGCAGGTCGTGGAAGACGAGCACTTGGCCGTCGGCATCCGATCCCGCACCGATGCCGATGACCGGCACGTCGATCCGTGCTCGCACCGCCGCGGTGACCTCGGCCGGCACCGCCTCGACCACCAGCAACGACACCCCCGCTTCTTGCAGGGCGATCGCGTCGTCGATCAGCGCGATCGCCGCCTCGGCCGATCGTCCCTGCGCGCGGTAGCCGCCGAGGGCCGTCGCGGTCTGCGGGGTGAGTCCGACATGCCCGACGACGGGGATGCCGGCCGCGACGAGAGCCCGCGCCCGGTCGACGGTCGTGCCGCCGCGCTCGATCTTCACCAGATCGACGCCCGCCTCTTTCACGAAGCGCTGGGCGGTGGCGAGCGCGAGCGCGTCGGATGCCTCGTACGAGCCGAACGGCAGGTCACCGACGAGCAGCGGACCGTCGAGTCCGCGGCGCACTGCTCGCGTCAGCATCAGCATCTCGTCGACCGTGATCGGCACGGTGCTGTCGTATCCGAGCACCGTCATCGCCGCCGAATCGCCGACGAGCACCAGGTCGACGCCGGCCTCTTCGGCGATGCGCGCGCCCGGGTGGTCGTAGGCGGTGACCATCACCAGCGGTTCGCCGGCGCGCTTCTTCGCCGCCAGGTCGCCCAGGGTCACGCGCGGGCGCGCCGCGGGGTGCGCGCTCATCGCGCGACCAGCTCGCCGACCGCGTCGTCGACGCGCACGATCTCGTTGGCCCGGTCGACGTGCACGACGGTCGGCGCGTAGTCGGCGAGGTCGGCCGCGGAGTACTCGGCATACGAGATGACGATGATCGTGTCGCCCGGCTGCACCAGCCGCGCCGCCGCGCCGTTGACCTGCATGACGCGCGATCCGCGCTCGCCGAGCAGCGTGTACGTGACGAAGCGCTGACCGTTGTCGACATCGACGACGTGCACCTGCTCGTGCGGCAGGATGTCGGCGGCCTCGAGCAGGTCGGGGTCGATCGTGATCGAGCCGACGTACGACAGGTCGCTGCCGGTGACGGTCGCCCGGTGGATCTTGGACTTCAGCATGGTGCGTCGCATCAGACGTCGCCTTTCAACAGGAGGTTGTCGATGAGCCGGGCGGCGCCGACACGGGCCGCGACGAGCAGCAGCGCATCGCGCTCGACCCGGTCGACGGCGGCGAGGGAGTCGGCGTCGCGCAGTTCGAGGTATTCGGGGTCGATTCCGGCATCCGCCAGCACCGACAGGGCCGACGAACGGATGCCCTCGGCATCCCGCACCCCGTCGCGATGCACCGCCGCGGCCGCGTCGAGGGCTCGGTGCAGGGCGGTCGCGCGGACACGGGCATGCGCGTCGAGGTAGATGTTGCGCGAGCTCATGGCGAGGCCGTCGGGTTCGCGCACGATCGGGCACGGTTCGATGCGCACGTCGAGGTTCAGGTCGCGCACGACGCGCTGCACGACGAGCACCTGCTGCGCGTCTTTGCGGCCGAAGTAGGCGACGTCGGGGCGCACGATGCCGAACAGCTTCGTCACCACCGTCGCAACGCCATCGAAGTGGCCGGGGCGGCTCGCGCCGTCGAGCACCTCGGTGAGCCCTGCGACGTGGATGGTCGTCGCGAAACCGTCGGGGTAGATCTCCGCGGGGTCGGGGGCGAACAGCACGTCGACGCCTTCGGCTGCGGCGAGCGCCGCGTCGCGCCGCTCGTCGCGGGGATAGGTGCGGAGGTCTTCGTTCGCCGCGAACTGGGTCGGATTGACGAACAGCGACACGACGACGAGTCCGTTCTCGGCGCGGGCCCGGCGCATGAGAGAGAGGTGACCCTCGTGGAACGCGCCCATCGTGGGCACGAGGCCGACGCGGTGGCCGCGCTGCTTCGCGTCGTCGACGGCGGCGCGCACCTCGGCGATCGTGCGGGCGATTCTCATGCGCGGCCTTCCTGGTGCAGGGTGGGGGTGGCGGCGAGGTCTCGGGTCGCGGCAGCGAGGGCGTGTGCTTCGTCGGAAAGGTCGCGGCTCGCAGCGGCGAGGTCGCGGGTCGCGGCGGCGAGGTCGCGGCTCGCGGAGGCGAGGTCGCGGCTCGCGGCGGCGAGGTCTCTGGTCGCGGCGGCGAGGGCGTCGAACAGCGGGCCGAGACCGGCGGCGGATGCGGCGGCGCGCTGTCGCTCGACGGTGTCGGTGTCGCCGCGGGCGATGGGTCCGGTGAGAGTGGAGGCCGCGCCATCGGCAACCCAGTTGTCGACCGTGCGGCGCACGAGCGGGGCAAGGTGTTCGCGGTCGAGGCCCGCGTCACGGGCCAGGCGCTCGGCGGAGTCGAGCACGGTGAGCACGAAGTTCGAGGCGAACGATGCGGCCGCGTGATACTCGGCGCGGTGGGCGTCGTCGATCTCGAACGGCTCAGCGCCCAGGGTGCGCGCGAGTCCAATCGCGATCGCGAGGGCGTACGGGGTGCGTCCGCTCACCGCGACGCCGAGCCCGTGGAACACGTCGGGTGCCTCATCCCCGGTGAACGTCTGCAGCGGATGCAGCCCGAAGTCGACGTCGGTCAGCGGCGTCGCCCCCGACACGTGTCCGACGAGCGGCGCGTGCGCGCGGGCCCGCCGCGCGGCATCCGCGATCTGCGCATCGGGCACCGCGAGCAGGGCGATGTCGGCCTGGGGAAAGATGTCGTCGCGACCGACGGGTCCGAGGGCGACGACGGATGCCGCGGCGAGCGCTCGGGCGAGCACCGTTCCGAGCCGGCCCGCACCGATGACGAGCACGCGCGCGGGAGGCGTGGGAGGGGAGGTCTGGGTCATGAGGAGGCCGCGCCGGGGACGGCGGCACGGTGCGTCGAGTATCCGACGGTGAGGGCATCCGTGTCCAACGCGGAGATCAATATGCCAAGTCTTAACCGAAGCCACTGCTCATTTTCGAGCCACACTGCGCCCTCGGGCCGTCAGGATGCTCCAGCTCCCGACGTCAGCCCGCTGCGTTCTTCTCGATCGCGTACCACTCCCCCACACCGGCGAGGCTGCCCGGGTCGACCCCGTAGCGGCCGGTGAAGACCGTCTGGATGAAGGACTCGTCGAGATCGGTGCCCGCGGGTTCCTCGGGGAGTGGGTCGCCCGAGGCGGTCCGCACCGGCTCCTGCGCTTCATCGTCGAGGTCGGATTCGACCGTGAGGGTCCGGTCAACGCCGTCGCCGACGACCGTGAGCTCGTAGGTCGAGACGCTGTCCCAGACCGTGGCGAAGGCGCATTCCGTCGCGCCGAGACGCCGGGCGAGACGCGTGTCGATTCCCCGCGGCGTCTTCATCGGGGCGCTGGCGACCACGACGGCCGGACGACCCTTCACATTGATCGCGGCGACGGTCACGTCGTGCGACCGCCATGGACCCTCGACCCGATCCGTCACCGCATATCTGTCAGAGATGGCCGCAGCGAAGGCGTCGATCGTGACACCCGTGAACAGAGCAACGTCGTAGCGAGAACCCATGGCGGACACCCTACGGCGTCGTGCGCGCGCCCCGCTTCCGCTTCTCGGCGCGCGGCACCCACCGCCAGTGCAGCGCGGGGCCGTCGACCTGCGTCACGCGGAAGCGGCGTGCGCACGCGACGCACTCGACCTCGTACGTCATCGACCACCCGGGTTCGCTCGTCGAGACGATGCGCACGCGGCCGGCGCGCTCCTCGTCGTTCGGGTCGGTGCGATCGCTGCCGGGGTACTGGTCGCACGGGCATCCGCTGGTTGTCGACATCGTGCCCCTCTCGCGCCTGTTCTCCAGCATGCCGCGAGCCCGACCGAGCGAGCGCCCGCCGCCCCGAGACGCAACGAAGCCCCGACGCCGTGCGCGCCGGGGCTTCGTCGATGAAGCGGGTTACGGCTTGATGAAGACGTCGTCGGCGAGGATGCCGGGGGCGACGCGCAGCAGGTAGGTGTCGCCGTCGGGCACGAGGAACGCGATCGAGCCGGTGACGGTGCCGCCGGCGTAGAGCTCGTCGTAGCCGAGGTCGTCTTCGAGCACGACGAGCGCGTCGTACGAGCTGACGACCGAACCCGACGAGAGCACGGCGTCGACCATGACCTCGGCCGCGTAGCTCGAGTCGGCACCCTTGTAGGTGACGGTGAGGTTGACGATCTCGTAGTGCGAGCCGGCCGGGGCGGGCTCGTTGAACTGGTTCGCCGCCGAGACGACCGCGTTGCCGTCGGGGTTGACCGAGTTGACGACGACGGTCCAGTCGCTGTTGCTGATCTCGGAGCCCAGGGGGTACGGGTTCTCGCGCGAGCCCTGGGCTGCGCTCGGGTCTTCCTCGGTGGTGCCCTCGTCGGTGGAGCCCTCATCGTCGGGCTCGTCGGACGGCTGCGTGACCGTGGTGTCGTCGTTGCCGCCGAACGCCTGGTCGAACGAGTTGGCGAGCACCGCGAAGAACACGATGAATCCGGCGATGGTGCCGAGGATCGACAGGCCGAGGCCGACGAATCCGAGCCACTTCTTGTCGCCCTTGAGGAAGAGCGACACGATGCTGAGCACGAACGCGATCGGCAGCAGGATCCAGCCGATGAACAGGGCGCCGGGGATGCACGCGAAGATGAAGCCGACCGCGGCGACGATCGCCGAGATCAGGGCCACGATGTTGAGCTTCTTCGGTCCCGCGGGCGCTGCGCCGTATGCGCCGGGGTAGGCCGGGGCGCCGGAGCCGGGGTACGACGGGGCCGCGCCCGGGTACGCCTGGTTCGGGGTGCCGGGGGTTCCCGGGGTGCCGTACGGGTTCGCGGTGCCGGGCGCCTGGTACGCGGGTGCGCCGGCGTAGGCGGGGGCGTCGGATGCGGATGCTCCGGGAGCCGTGAACGACGGAGCCGACGGCGCATCGTAGGCGGGAGGCTGGGTGGCCTCGTACGCCGGCGGGGCCGGGGCGACGGGCGACTCGTATGACGGGGTCTCGGTCGCCTGCGGCTCGTACGCCGGGGTCGCGGTGCCGGGAGCCTCGTACGACGGGGTGGCGGAGGAGTCCGCGGCCGGGGCGTCGTTCGGCGCGTCGTGCGAGGGCGCGGCGTTGTTCGCGGGCGTCGTGGCGGAGGCATCCGACGGAGCGGCCCAGGCCGACGTGTCGGACGCGGGCGCGTCGTTCGCGGCCGAGGTGTTCGCGGCTGAGGCATCCGCGCCTTCGGTGGAAGACGCGTCGACGGAGGCGGAATCGTCAGTCGTGGAAGCCTGCGCGTCGAACTCGTCGGCGAAGATCCCCCACTGCTGACCATCCCACCAGCGCTGGCGCCCGGAGCCGTCGTCGTACCAGCCCGCGGGAGTGCTGTTCGGTGTAGTCATGCGTCAATCCTGGCAGAACGCTGTGAAGCGCGTGAGGGAGTTTGCGAGGTTGTTACTCGGGAGCTGGGGGTGGCTCGGCCTGATCTCGGAGTTGCCTGACGGGACGTGCCCGTTATGGAACATCGATGTGCCTCGCGGTCTACCGTTGTCGAACGTCGGCGGCCACCGGTAAGGAAGACGCATGATGTCTGCGCGTTCCTCCGCCCCTCCGTACACCGAACTTCGCGCATTCGCCCTGAGATGCGTCGCGTGGGTCATCTTGGCCGCCGTCGGAAACGTCGTGGTGCTGTGCGTTCCTTTCACGCTCCGGATGGCGGGACTCGAACCGGCCGCCGAGGCGGTCTCCGACGCGATGCTGGCCTTCGCCTTCCCCGCATACTCTCCGGCGTTCCTGTTCTTCACCGTGATCCTCACCGTCCTCGAGCGAAGCGGTCAGTCCCGCGCGACGGCCACCGCCGACGAAGTTCACGCCGACAGGTTGATCGCCCACAGCATCCGGTTCGCACTCATGGTGGTGCTGAGCTTCGCCGTCCTCGTCGCCCTCGCTCGCCCTACGGATCTGGCGCTGGTGCTGTTCGCCGCACTGGTGGGTTTCGTGTCGATCATCCGCGCTGAGGTCATGGCCCCACCGCGCCGGGAAGACCCCGCCGCGCTCTTCCGGCTTGCGCGCGACAGGCAGCGTTCGGCCGAGCGATCGGCAGTGAGCTCGCTCGGAGCGGCGTGGCGCGCCGAGGGGACCGCGCGACGGGTCATACCGACCCTGTTGCTCCTGCTGGGCATCTCGGTCGTGCTGCCCGCGGCGGTGATCGTCACGACCGCGTCTGCGATCTGGGGGATCGATGACGCCGTCACCGTCAACTTCGTGCTCATGAGCGTGATCTTGATGGTCGGGCCCGCCATGCTGGTCTTCTCGTGGCTCTCTTCCGCCGACAAGAGCGAATCGCGCCGTTCGCGAGGCTGGCGCACGGCGTTCCTGGTCTTTCTCAGTGCCCTTGGCACCCTTCCAATCGCGAGCCTCTTCCTCTCGTCAGGACCGGCATGGGCGTGGGTGGGCTGGGTCATCCTCGGGGATGCCGCGGTCGTCGCTCTCTGCCTGTGGACCCCCATCGTTCCCGGATTGGCCCGTGCACGACGCCGGGTGGAACGCCTCTGTACGCAGAAGCGGCTCGGGAAGCTCGCGGGTCATGCGGCGGCGGCGCGAATGAGGTGGGAAGCCGAGCGGGTACCACCACCCCGCGCTGTTCGCGTGCTCGCCGCGCTGCTGCGCCCGTTCCGCGCTGCGTATCGGCTGGCCGAACCCACCGACTGACGAAGACTGTTCGGTAGCGTGCAGGTGTTGCCGCCCGCTCCGACCGGAAGGCCCTTCTGCTAGGCGCCATCTGAGACTCAGCGGCAGAGTCTCGTGCTCGCCACCCCCCGCAACAGTCGCCAGCGCCCTTCAGCTTGCGGCAGGCGTCCTTCAGTCCTTATACCGCTGAACGGCCTCGCGAATTCCATCCGCGAAGGCATAGATCTCGTCGAGGTCGGTGATGGGGTGACGCGTCTCCTGCTTGTCCCCATCGAGAAGACCCAAGTACTTCTGCTTGCCATTGAAGTGCAGGCGCGCAATTGGTTTCCGGTTGTTGTCGTCGAGGAGCACCGCGAAGTAGCTCTTCGCATCACGCTGCGTCACACGCTGCGGCTTCACCTCGCCACACGCGATCGCCTTGACGATCTGATACCCCTCGAGCTCTTCGAGAGTGGTCTCGATCTCCGTATCGCGGTCGAGGTCCGCCTCCACGACCGGTGCGCTGGTGGTCGGCGGCACGTCGGACACCGGTGTGATCCCGCTCACCCCGAGAGCGGTCTTCAGCCGGTCATTCACTCGTTCGTTCAGGAACTGCTGCGCTGCCTTGGCGACCAGGTTGGTGAACTGCTGGCGCACCTTCTGGGTGAACGCGCCCTCATAGACGCGCGCCGTGAAGAACTTGACCCATTCGTCGGAGGGTTCGCGGAACTGCGCGGCGATCTCGCGCTTCAGAGCGCCGATGTACTTGAGCTCTTCGGCGGCGCTGATGATCGAATCGAGGTCGAAGCTCTCCTTGCTCAGCTTCTGGATCTCGGGGATGAGTGTCTCGTCAATATCGAGAAGGTCGAGGACGAGGAACGGTTTCGAGTCCATACGGTTTGGGGCGTCCAGATCGGTGTAGAAGTGCCACACGACGCCGTTCGTCAACACCGCAATGCGCGCGTTTGTGACCGCGAAATAACGGAAAAGCTGGGACGCGTGCTCGATCTTCAGTGAACCCATCGAAGGCTTGCACTCGATCAGAATCTGCACCTCACCATCGCGCATGATGGCGTAATCGACTTTCTCGCCCTTCTTCGTGCCCACGTCGGCAGTGAACTCGGGCACGACCTCGAGCGGGTCGAAGACGTCATATCCGAGAATCGTCGAGATGAACGGCATGACGAATGCGTTCTTCGTGGCCTCCTCCGTGCCGATCGCTGTCGCCTGGTTCTTCACCTTGGTCGCCAGGGAATCAAGACGCTCCGAAAACTCCACCGTTACTCCGATCGACGCTGAACACGCATTCATGCTGACGATAGCGGAAGCATGCAACTGGATACACGGCGGAGCGCTGGTGGTCCCGATTTCGCTCGGTATCTATCGATCATCGTCGTCGCGAACTCTGGCCCATGGCCAGCGCGCGTTTCGGGCACGGCTGACTGACCGCCGAACCTCGGCCGTCGCACCTAGGGTCGAGCTGCGGTGCGCAAGCCGGAATCGACGAAGGCAGAGTATCGGGCGAGCTTGGAGAGGCGGAGGACGAAGCACGCAAGCTCGCGCTGGAGCTATCCGGGCGCGCCTAGCGGGGATAGTGTGCCATTACACGTCGTGACGGGACAGCTATTCAATCAGTCGCGAGGTCGCCAATCTCTGTGACCCATAGATCGGTGATCCGCTGAATCGGTGCGAGCCTGTCCGGGAACACCTCGTGGCGCTTGAGATCGAGGGTACGCGCGAAGCGGAACTGCCACTCACCGGTTGCGGAAAACAGACATGCAGCGACAACGTCGAACCCATCGACGGGGTAGAAGCGCGACGCAGGATCACCCTTCGACGCACGGGTTTTCTGAACCTCGACTCGATATGACCCATCAGCGAAGGTCTTGGGACTCGCGTTCTTGCACTCGACACGAAGCACTCGACCATCGGTGAGATCGACATCGAAGTCGTGAAGGGCATCAGCGTCCAGGCGTTGAGAGCGAAGAACCTGCGCCGAAGCTTCTAGCTGTTGCTCCAGATGGTGCTCCGCAACGCCTCCGCGGACAGCCACCGCGAGTCGATTTCGACCTCCGATGATGTCGAGGATCTGCTCACTCGAGAGGGCGAACTGCTCCTCCAGGACGTGTCTGCCCTGCGTCTCCCGCTGACTTCGCTCGCGCACGATGGCTTCCGCCGCGGCGAATCGCAAAGGCGGATCTAGACGCAACGATGTCGCCCGCCGTTCCAGTCGCGCGTAATCGATGAAGTGTTGAGGAGTGAACGCGACGACAGTCTCGAGGTTGAGCGGTGATCGGGCGTTCTCTCGCTTCCTACCGGGCTTGTTCTTCTTCTCCCACACATGCCAACCCGATGCGATCGCAGCATCTACGTCGGCCTGTTTGAGGTAGAACGATATCCCCATGGGGAGGGGGTCCCACAGAGTTGCGTCGAGGCCGACAGCGACCTCGGCGATGGGGTCAATTCCGAGAATCATCGTTACGTCGATGCCGCCGATGTCGCGACCGACGGGATGTTCACGCCTCCAGCTCGCTTCCGAGCCGTAGCGCAGCTGACCCCGCACCTCGTCGGGCGGCCGGTTCGGGATCTGATTGTTTGTGATCCGAAACGGATACACCAGAAGGCCGATGCGTTCGTCGGACGGGAGCTGCACGCCGAGATAGACGGGAGCCCGCGTCGGTTCGCTCGCGTAGATGACCCGACCACCAGAGGCCTCCACCGCGTTGAGGAGGAAATCGTGAAGGTCAAAGCGGTTCTGAACCCGATACACCTCGCCGAACGAGCGCCCCGCAATCGTGTCATCCCCCACTGCCACTCCCGTCGCTCGCCTGATCGACTGTCGCCTGGCTCCCTCGCATGTCGGTGGCCTGAGACAGACTGCTCTCGACGATACTTGTTGAG
The DNA here is from genome assembly GCF_963528945.1 of uncultured Microbacterium sp. Taxonomy (GTDB): domain Bacteria; phylum Actinomycetota; class Actinomycetes; order Actinomycetales; family Microbacteriaceae; genus Microbacterium. The sequence goes on along the minus strand of NZ_CAURWX010000002.1, from coordinate 244,684 downwards.
ACGTGTAGCTATCTTGGTGGCCGCACGCACGACCACGAAACTGAGGTGTCAGATGGGCGAGCAGCTCCCTGTTGTGAGCTTGTTCTCTGGTGCGGGGGGGCTGGACCTCGCAGTCGAGCGCGCCGATGCTGATCCGCTCGTCTCAGGCGACCACGGCAGCGGCCTCTTGAAGGTATCTGTCGCGACTGACTACAACGAGCCGGCACTCGACACCCTTCGAGCTAACTTCGACGGAGCGGCGACGGTCTCAGGAGATATTCGCGAGGTGCCCACTGACCAGATCCTCGCAACGGCCGGTCTTCGCCCGTCCGAGCCTGTTCTGGTGGTGGGCGGCCCGCCATGCACACCCTTCAGCAAGTCCGGTTTTTGGCTTGAGCAGAAGCGCGAGAGCCGTGACCCAAACGCCTCCCTCCTCGACGAGTACGTTCGCGTGGTCAGAGACTCCCGTCCCGAAGCGTTCGTACTGGAGAATGTTCAAGGCCTGACCTATAGCACCCATAAAGCCCAGTTCGAGCGTCTTCTTAAGGCGTTGGCCGAACTCGGCTATAACCCGCAGTGGAGGGTGCTTCTGGCTGCCGACTACGGAGTGCCGCAGCTCCGCCGCCGCGTCTTCGTTGTCGGGCGGCGCGACGGCAAAAAGTTTGAGTTCCCGGAACCCACTCACTCCGGATGGAGCGAGCGGGATCGCAAGGTCGACTCCACGAAGATTCCACACGTGACCGCCGGCCAAGCGTTCGCCGGTCTTCCTCCCGTCTTGAGGGTCGCGAGCGACGAGATCGTAGCGGGCCAGTATGGAGAACTGGCCGCCGAAGTCCCTCCGGGGCAGAACTACCTGTGGCACACGGATCGGTATGAGGGACGCGATCACTTCGAGTGGCGGAGCCGCTACTGGACCTTCCTGCTGAGGCTCGATCCGAATCGCCCGTCAACTACGCTGCAAGCGCAGCCGGGCCCATGGGTTGGGCCGTTCCATTGGGAGAACGTTCAAACCCCTGATGGTCTCGAACGAGCACGACGGCTGCGCGTTGCTGAGATGTTGCGGCTGATGTCTTTCCCCGACGACTTCAAGATCGCTGGCAACCGGGCCGACGTCCAGCGTCAGCTCGGCAATGCTGTGCCTCTTGAGCTAGGGAAGGCAGTTGTCCGAGCTCTAATGACTCAGCTCGGGTACATCGAGGAAAGGACGACGCGACGGCTAGCGGTAGGTTGACCGCTAGCGAACACCCTGAGCGGTCGGCTCCTCGCCCCCGCATCTGGATGTTCGACGTCGACGGCACCCTCGCCCTCATGGGCGACCGCTCTCCCTACGACATGCGGGAGGTCTCGATCGACACCCCGCATCACCCGGTCGTGATGGCCGCGCAGGCCCTTGCGGCGCATCCCGAGGTCGACGCGCTCCTCGTGGTCTCCGGGCGTGATGAGACCGCACGCCGGGCGACCGAGGCGTGGTTGGCGTTCCACGGCATCCCGTTCGACCGTCTCCTCCTCCGCCGCACCGGCGACCGCCGAGCCGACAACATCGTGAAGGCCGAGATCTACGACTCGTTCATCGCGCCGCACTACGACGTCATCGGCGTGGTCGACGACCGTCGCAGCGTGGTGAAGATGTGGCGCTCGCGCGGGCTGGTCTGCTTCCAGGTCGCCGAGGGCGATTTCTGAGCTCCCGCCGCGGCCCTACTTCTCCGCCGAGTCCGCCTTTTTCCCGCCGGCCTCCAGCACGTCGCCGGCCGGCAGCTCCTGGTGCCCGCCGAACTGCAGGCGCATGGCCGACAGCACCTGGTTCGCGAAGTGGTCTTCGCCGCGCGACGCGAAGCGCTCGAACAGCGCCGACGACAGCACCGGCACCGGCACGCCCACGTCGACTGCGGCCTTGACCGTCCAGCGGCCCTCGCCCGAGTCCGAGACGCGGCCGGCGAGACCGTCGAGAGTGGGGTTGTCGGCGAGCGCGGCGGCGGTGAGGTCGAGCAGCCACGACGAGATCACCGATCCGCGGCGCCACAGCTCGGCGACCTTCGAGGTGTCGATGGGGAACTGGTAGAACTCGGGCTCTTCGAGCGGGGCGACCTCGGCGGAATGCTCGGCCTCGCGCACCCCGGCATCCGCGTTCTGCAGCAGGTTCAGCCCCTCGGCGATCGACGCCATGATGCCGTACTCGATACCGTTGTGCACCATCTTCACGAAGTGCCCGGCCCCCGACGGACCGCAGTGCAGGTACCCCTGCTCCTCGGGCGTGAGGTCGCCGGTGCGACCCGGGGTTCGCTCGATCTCGCCGGCACCGGGAGAGATGGTCTTCAGGATCGGCTCGATGCGCTCGACGGCCTCATCGGGTCCGCCGACCATGAGGCAGTAGCCGCGGTCGAGTCCGAAGACACCGCCGCTCGTGCCGACGTCGACGTAGTGGATGCCGCGCTCGCGTAGCGCCGCCGCCCGCCGCACGTCGTCGCGATAGTTCGAGTTGCCGCCGTCGATGAGGATGTCGCCCTCCTCGAGTGCCGCAGCCGCCTCCTCGGCGACGCGACCGGTCAGCCCGGCGGGCACCATCATCCACACCGCACGCGGAGCCTCCAGCTTCGACGCCAGATCGGCCATGCTCTCGGCCCCGACGGCACCCTCCGCGACGAGCGCCTGCACGGCATCCGCATTCACGTCGTAGACCACGCACTCGTGCCCGTCACGCATGAGGCGGCGCACGATGTTCGCGCCCATCCGTCCGAGTCCGACCATCGCGAGCTGCATGAGGAGTCCTTCCGTCGACTGTGGGAGACGCCCGCGATCTTGGCACGGTCGGTGGGCGGGCTCAAGGGCGTTGCATCGAGGGTCTCTCGTGGCTGTGCGTTGCGGTGGGCGGCGGAATGCAGGCGAAGTGGCCGGATGCAGGCAGAAACGAGCATCCGTCGCCTGCGGATGGCCGCGATGCCTGCGGATGCTCGCTGGCACCGCTCCCTCAGCCCTGGTCCACTGCCTCGGCCACCAGAGGACCATCGGATGCCCCGACCCTGCGAACCGCCGGGAACAGGAACGCGGCGACAACCGCCGGCACCACCCCGAGGCCGAGCAGCGCCACGCCCCACCCGCCGAGCTGCACGATCAGACCGGTCAGCACCTGCGGCACGAATGCCCCCAGCGACGTCGCGGCATTGTTCAGCCCGAGCGCCGACCCGGCGGCGCGGGGTCCGGCGAGCGCCGCGATCTGAGTGAAGTGCGCGCCTTGCCACGCGCAGCTCGCGACCCCGACGACGAGCAGCAGCACCGACGCGAACACCGGCGAGGACTCGGGCAGCAGGAAGAACGCGAGCAATCCGAGGGCCTGCAGCACCGCGAGCATCCGCACCGCGAGAGACCGCGAGAACCGGGGCACCACGTCGGTCGCCACTCCGATGACGACGCGCAGCAGTCCGCCGCCCAACTGCATGGCGGTCACGATCGCCACCCCCGCGGCGGCCGACAAGCCGTGCAGCTCGACGAGCATGACGACCGAGAACGTCAGCACCAGGAACTGCGTCACGTCGAGCAAAAACCCGCTCGACGCCACGCGCCAGACACCCGACGAACGAAAAGCGGATGCTCCGCTCCCAGCGACGGCAGAACCACGGGCCGGGTCGAAGACGAAGAACCAGACGAGCGCCGCGCATCCCGCGCACAGCGCGGCGAACGTCGCGAACGCGACGAACGGCGGCGCAGCACCGAACAGTGCGGCGTAGACCACGGTTCCGACTGCGCCCCCGACAGGTACCGCCGCCACACGGAGCGACAGCAGCGTGCCGTGTCGTCGTTCTCCGAACCACCCAAGAATGGCGCTTCCGCTCGGACCCGTCACCGCCCCGCCCGCGGCCGCCGCGACGAACAACAGAACCGCCCACAGCCACAACGGCGCCCCGGTCGCCACGGCGAGCGCGAGCGACAGCAGCGCGACGACCGTTCCGCTGATCCCGACGAGCAGCACCCGCCGCTCCCCGAACCGGTCCGCCGCAATGCCCCACGGCGTCTCGACGAAGACCACGGCGATGCTCGCCGCACCGAGCAGCAGCGCCAACTCGCCCGCGCTCAACTGCAGCGATGACCCGAGGAGCAGCGACGCGGCCGGGAGCCCCAGGAATGCTGCGCTGAACACGATCTGCGCAACGATTCCGACGGCGAATATGGCATATCGGTTGGGTCTACGGGGCGACACGGCAGCCATCCTTCCGCCTCCTCGCGCATCTCGCGTGCGCCTCACGCGGCCTCGAAAAAGTACATCGATATACCTCGGTTTTGGCGGGCATCCGTCGTCCAGAATCGAGGGCGATCCCCCACTCGGCACCGACCACCGCGCCCCCGCGCGGGCCCCGGTCGATGGTGCCAGAAAGGTCCTCGCGTGACGGAACCCCTCAACCTCGATACGTCCCCGATCGAACGAGCGAGCAGCTTCGTCGGCGGAGCATTCCGCAACCGTCGCTACACACGACTGAGCTCGAGCATCGTGCTGAGCATCCTGTTTCTCGCCGTCTTCGTCACCCCGGCGATCGTCGCCGCGAGCACCACGCCGAACGGCCCGATGTCGGCCACGGCCGGACTCGTGACGCTCGCGGTCATCGGCGGCCTCAACGCGTTCTTCTATCCGCTCGTCCGCGAGGTGTACTTCCGCATGACGCAGCCGATGCGCGAGGGGGTGGGCTTCCTGCTCCTCGGCGGCGTGCTGGTCCTCATCCTCTGGGGCGCCAAGATCTTCGTCGCGCTGCTCCTCTGGACCTTCGCGTTCCTGCTCGGCATCCCCGCGTTCCTCTACCTCGCGCTCACCGAGGCGAACGGACGCGGCTGGCGCCTCGTCGGCTGACCGCCGCGCTAGCCCGCCATCCCGAACTTCTCGCCGCTCGAGACCTCCTGGGCGACGCGTCTCAGGGCGAGCAGCAGCGGTTCGACGAGCACGGAGCCGAGCACGACGTACTCGACGGCGGCGTCGATCGAGTCGGTGGGAACGGCGTCGATCTCGGCATCCGCCATCTTCCGGATGCTGTCGAGATACACGGGCATCACCGTGGTGGGCACCGTGAAACCGGCGTGCGCGAGGGTGTTCAGGGCGCGAGCGACGGCCCGCAGAACATCGGAGCTGCAGAGTCCGGGCTTCCATCCGAACCGCTCGACGAGGGCTTCGGCGTCGGTGAGGTCGAGCACGTCGTCGCCGACCGGGGTGATGGCGGCGTGGGCGGTGCCGAGCAGCTCGTTCGGGTTCGCCGGCGGGTGGTCGAGGGCATCCACCACCCGGCGGGTCTCGGCGACGCTGACTCCCGTGTCGAGCAGCGCGCGGATGACGCGCAGCCGCCGGGCGTGCGCGTCGCTGTAGGTCGCCTGCGTCGGCGAGGTGCGCTCACCCTCGGGCAGCAGCCCCTCGCGCAGGTAGTACTTGATGGTCGGCACCGTGACCCCGGTGCGCGCCGACAGTTCCGAGATCTTCATCGCCACCCCTTGACTTCGATAGTAGCGCTATCCAATATGGATAGCAGGACTATCCAATTGAAGGAGTCGCCATAAGCAAGGTCGTCCCGGGCCGTATGACCCACCGCTACGAGGGCGAGCTCGTCGTCTTCCACATCGGCATGCAGATCAACCGCTGGTGGCGGTTCGATCAGTGGATGCCCCTCATGAGCGACATGCCCAAGATGCTGCGCGAGCTGCTCACCGACCCCGACTCCGGCCTGATGGGCTTCGAGATGTTGATCGGATCGCGCGGACCGTACCTGGTGCAGTACTGGTCGTCGGTCGACAAGCTCTACGCCTACGCCGCGAATCCCTCGCAGGAGCACCGCCCCGCCTGGACGCGCTTCAACCGTCGGGCGCGCAAAGCAGTGGATGCCGTGGGCATCTGGCACGAAACCTTCCTCGTCGAGCGCGCCGAGAGCATCTACGTCTCGACGAAGCCCATGGGCCTGCCGAAGGCGACGGAGATCGTGCCCGTCGGACGCCGCCACGACGGCGCCCCTGCGCGCTTCGCCGACGGGCGGACGGTGGCGGGCGGGACGTCGAGGGCGGTTTCGGGGTCGGGCGCCGCCCCGGCAGCCTGACACCTGCACGACCGCAGCACACCTGCACGGAGAAAACGGCGGATGCTCCGTGCAGGCGTGTGGTCTCCGTGCATCTGGAACCTGGGAAGACCTGACTGACGCCGGTCACGGATATCGACCGAGCGGCGTGGGGGCCGGACGATAGCGTGGGACGTACTCGCACGGGGGAGCTGTGCGAGGTGACGACCGGAGCATCCATGTCCCCTTCGCGCCCGCACGCTCGCGCCACCGCCCGCACGACGACCCTCGCCGCGAGCATCGGACTCGTCGCGCTGGCGACCCTGGTCGGATGCAGCCCCGGCCCTCTGGATGAGGAGAGCGAAGTCTCGGCCAGCGTCGCCGTGATCGACGAGTTCTTCGCCCACCTCGAAGCCGGCGAAGCCGCAGAGGCCGCCGCTCTCACCACCATCGACTTCCCCGCGGAGGCGCTCGACGAAGACTTCTACACCGCGTCCGGCGTCACCCCATCGGAGGCGAAGGTCGTCTCGACATCGGGCGACGACGCGTATGCCGTGAAGGCGACCGTGGAGTACGTGCTCGACGACCCCGACGCTCCCGTGACGGCGACGTTCACGATCACGAACAGCGACGACGGCGAGCGCACGGTCGGGTGGGGGCAGGACGGCGGCTACCCGCTGATCCTCGTCGGCTCTCCGGGCCGGATCGTCGTGAACGACGAACTCGAGTTCTCGCCGAGCACCGAGGCGCACCGACTGGTGCTGCTGCCGGGTCTCTACGACGTCGCGTACGTCGACGAGACCGACACCACGCACCTCGACGACGACGGCACGACCGAGTTCGCGCTGCCGATGCCGGTGACCGGCGACGGCGAGGTGCCGAACCTGCCCAGCGGCATCTCGGCCACATCGGGCAACATCTCGGTGAGCACATCGGTGCCGCCCGAGACGATCGACGCCGTGGAGGCTCAGATCGACGAGCTCACCGCCGCATGCGCCGCGGAGGGCATGACCGGGCCGTCGTGCCCGCCCGAGCTGCGCGAGTACGGTGCGCCGCCGGTCGATCCGTCGAGCGTCGAGTGGTTCCGTTCCCCGGACTACGGCCTCGAGATCGCCGAGGGGCGCGTGACCTACTCGATGGGGTTCACCGTGCGGGCCCACGGCGAGGTCTTCCCCGAAACCGTCGTGTACGTCGGCGACGTCACTCAGAACGACGACGGCACGATCGTCTACACGCGCCGGTAGTCACACGGCGGGAGCCTCAGCCCGCCGCGATCCCCCGCAGCAGCACCCGCACGGTCGCGTCGACCTGCTCGGTCGACAGCGGGCGCCCGAGCAGCGCCGCGTAGCTCGACATCGCGACGAACTGGTCGGCGATGACGCCGGCGTCGGCATCCGCCCGCACCTGTCCCGCCTCGACCGCCACCGCCAGACGCGACGCCACCCACTCGCGGATCGGCGCGGCGAGGCGTTCGTTCAGAGCGAGGCCGAGCTCGGCATCCGCCGCCGTCACCGCGATCAACGCCCGCGCGACCGCCACGCCCTCGGCGTCGCCGAGCGACACGCTCATCGCCGAGAACCATGCCCGGAGGTCGGCGCCGAGGTCGTCGGTGAACGGCACGGCCACGTCGGCACCGGGCACGGATCCCTCGAGCAGCGCCTCGCCGAGGATCGCCTGCTTCGAGCCCCACCACCGGTAGATCGTCTGCTTCGAGACGCCCGCGGCATCCGCCAACCCCTCGATCGTCACCGCCTCGTAGCGCCCGGCGTACAGGGCGGCGCGCATCGCATCGAGCACCGACTGGCGGGCTTTCTCACTGCGAGGACGAGGCACCATCCGAGGCTACTCGGGCGTACGATGGATCATAAGTAGACGCACCGTTGCGAAACTCGCGCAGCGCCCGAGCAAGGAGAATCTCATGGCCCTGACCGCCCACTCCACCATCGGCGAATGGCTCGACCACCCGACCGGCGGACCCCTCATCCGCGGACTCTTCGAGCAGACCGGCGCCGACCCCGCCCTCCTCACCCCGGTGCTCGGCCTCCCGCTGCAGCAGCTCGTCGCCATGAGCCAGGGCGCCATGCCGCAGTCGGTCGTCGACGACCTCGTGCGGGCCGCGAACGGCGGTGAGCTTCCGGCAGAGGAGGCCCCGGCCGAGGTTCCGGCGAGCGCGCGCTTCGCCGGGAAGACCGTGATCGTGACCGGCGCCGCGTCGGGCATCGGTCGCGCCACCGCGGAGCGCATCGCGCGCGAGGGCGGCCGGGTGATCGCGAACGACATCGCCGCCGAGAAGCTCGACGCGCTGAAGGCCGACAATCCGGATGCTGACATCGTCACCGTCGCCGGAGACCTCACCACGCAGGAGGCGATCGACGCCGTCATCGCCGCCGCGGGCGACACGATCGACGGGCTCGCGAACGTCGCCGGCATCAACGACGACTTCTCGCCCGCCGGTGAGACGACGGATGCCGTGTGGGATCGCGTCATCGCCATCAACCTCACCGCGCCCTTCAAGCTCATGCGCGCCGTGCTGCCGATCATGGAGAAGGCCGGCCGCGGCTCGGTGCTCAACGTGTCGAGCGAGGCGGGCCTGCGCGGCAACGCCTCGGGCAACGCGTACACCGCGAGCAAGCACGGCATCATCGGCGTGACGAAGTCGGCGGCGTTCATGTACGGGCCGAAGGGCATCCGCGTGAACTCGGTCGCACCCGGCGGGGTGGCCACCGGCATCCCGATGCCCCCGCACATGTCGGAGTACGGTTCGGCCCGCCTCGCGCCGTTCCAGCAGGCGATCCCGACCGTCGCGACGGCCGAGCAGCTCGCCGCGTCGATCACCTTCCTGCTCTCCGACGACGGCGTGAACATCAACGGCGCCGTCCTCGCCTCTGACGGCGGCTGGTCGGTGCAGTAGCCCGGGTCCCGCCCCGCCCGCCGGCCCCGCGCCCCGCGCCCCGTCCCGTCCCACCCCCGCCTCCGTGCCTGTCCCCCGCCTGGTGCGGGATCAGAATCGCATGTTCCCGGCGCCAGGAGCGTGCGATTCTCATCCCGCACCGGGCAAAACCGCCCTTGTGGCCGCGTTCATCCGCGCGAGGAGTCGGAAAACGCCGCTCGCGGATGCCCGGGGGCGGCGTTCTGCGACCCCTCATGCTCCCCTTCACCCGCGGGGCGCGGGGGTCTAGCGTGAACGGCATGCTCGCCATCGTGTCGATCGTCATCCGGGTCAGCGACCTCCCGGCGCAGATGCGCTTCTGGAAGGCGGCACTCGATTACGTCGAGCGCGATCCGGCGACCGACGACTGGGTCGTGCTCCAGCCGCGTGACGCCGACGCGCCCTGCGTCGCGCTCGACGCGCACCGTTCCGAACGCGTGCTGCCCCCGCGCATCCATCTGGACATCTACACCGACGAGCCCGCCGCCGAGATCCTCCGACTCACCGAGCTGGGCGCGCGCGAGATCCCCTGGCCCGACCGCCCCGCCGATGCCGACTACGTCACGATGGAAGACCCCGAAGGCAACCGATTCTGCGTCGTCGACCGGCCCAACTGGGTCGGCTGGCGGCGCCCGGGCCGCTGACGGTCAGCCCAGCGCGTCGGCGAGAACGGTGTCGATCCACGGCTCCCGATCGAGGCCGGAGATCGCCGCAGAGCATCCGCCGGGTGCTCGCCGGGCTCGACGCCGCCACCGATGAAGCTCCACCGCGTTGCGCCCGCGCTCCTCGCCAGCAGCATCCGTTCGCCATCGCGGATCACTGCGGTCACGGCCGACAGCATCAGAAGGTCATGCCCGACCTTGCTCCGCAGCGCGCGGACGTAGTCCGAGATCATTCAGCCAGGCTACGGTCTCGTCAAAGGGCGGGCGGCTCGTCGCCCATCGGCACGCCGACGCGGTCGCGGGGGTGCCGCTCGACCGACGAGACGTCGTCGGAGGGACCCTCCTCGTCGCGGATGATGTGCTTCACCTGGCGGGCCGACGCCGACCCGCGACCGGCGATCACGGCGTCGTCTTTCGAGTCGTAGCCCGATCCGATCACACCGCCCTCACCCTCGATGCGGTTGAACCAGATGCCATTGCGGTGGAACGTCTCGATATCTCCGGCGGCCATGCCCTCACTCCTTCGAACTTCCCCTCTTTCTACGCGACGCCTCCGACACCCTGAACCCCCTTGCCGTATCCCGTACCGACGGGTATCCCGCCCCACCCTCCGCGCTGCGGGGGTGGCGGGATCGAAATCGCACGCCCCAGGGCCCGCGAGCGTGCGATTTTGATCCCGCACCGGCGGAACGGGGGCGGGGGACGCGGAACGGGGGCGCGGAACGGGAAAAGTTCCGCAACATCGCGGACACAACACCGATATATTCCAGACATCGGACTTCCCTAGGGTGCGAGCATCCCGCTCGCGCCGCACCGGCCACAAGCCACCCCGCACCACGACGACGTGACAGGTCGCTCCTCGACCATGCCTACCCGAAAGCACTCATGACCCGACGCACCTCACCCCTGCGGCGACGGATGCTCGCGACCACCACGGTCGCGGCGCTCCTCGCCGCCTCCCTCCTCGCGGCAGCCGCCCCGGCATCCGCGGCCGAACCGATCGACGGCGCCCACACCTCCGGCGATCCGATGTTCCCGAACGTCGGCAACGGCGGCTACGACGCCCTCGACTACGAGGTCACCATCGCGTGGAGCCCCACGGGCTTCGCGAACGGCGTGGCCACCGGTGTGTTCGACGAGGCATCCACCGTGATGACCGCCCGCGCGCTCGTGCCGCTGAAGTCGTTCTCGATGGACTTCGAGGGCCTGACCGTCGACAGCGTCGAGGTGAACGGCCAGCCCGCCACCTGGACGCGCGACATCGACGCCGCCGCCATCAAGTACAAGCTCGTCGTCACCCCCGCAACGCCGGTGGAGGGCGACTTCGCCGTCGAGGTGAAGTATCACGGCGTGCCGCAGTACCACACCGACGCCGACGGCAGCCAGGAAGGCTGGAGCGGCACGAACGACGGTGCGATGCTGCTGGGTCAGCCCATCGGCATGATGACCGCCTTCCCGCACAACAACACCCCGAGCGACAAGGCGACCTACCGCATCGAGGTCGACGCTCCGTCGACGAGCACCGACGCGAACGGCGTCTCGGCCCCCACCGAGGTCGCCAGCAACGGCGAGCTCGTGGCGAAGATCCCGCGCACCGACGGCTCGCGCACCACCTGGGTCTGGTACCAGCAGGAGCAGATGGCCTCGGAGCTCGTCGTCATCGGCATCGGCCGCTACGAGCTGGTCCAGGGTACGGTGACGCTGTCGGACGGCCGTGCCATCCCGTCGCTGTCGTACATCGACTTCGGTTACACCGACGCTCAGAAGACGACGGTGCGCAACCGCATCGCCCAGCTGCAGCCCATCACGCAGAACCTCGAGAAGATGTTCGGCCCGTACCCGGGCAACAGCACCGGCGTGATCGTGAAGTCCGTGCCGGTCGCCATCAACTACGCGCTCGAGACGCAGGACCGCTCGTTCTTCCCGAGCGTCGGGTCGGTGAACGGCAACACCCTCATCCACGAGCTGGTGCACCAGTGGTACGGCAACAACGTCGCCCCCACCACCTGGACCGACATCTGGATGGGCGAGGGCATGGCGACCTGGGCGCCGACCTACTACAACACCACCGAGGGCTTCGGAGCCACCACCGCGCGCTCGGAACAGACCTACTTCACCTCGTGGAACAACAAGGCCGCCTCGAGCGCGGACTGGAACATCGCCCCCGGCGTGCAGACCGATTCGGCAGAGCTGTACAGCTACCAGACCTACACGCGCAGCGCGCAGTTCTGGGCGGCACTGCGGGTCGCGATCGGCGACGAGCCCTTCTTCGCGCTGATCTCGAAGTGGCAGACCGACAACAGCGGCACGAGCCGCACCGGCGCGGAACTGCTCGCCCTCGCCGAGACGCTGTCGGGTCGCGACCTCGACGCGTTCTGGAGCGACTGGATCCTCGAGCCCGGCAAGCCCGCCTGGCCCGACAAGTCGACGATCGAGCTGACGACGGATGCCGTCGCCCCGCTCGAACCCGGCGACAAGACGCTCCTCACCGTCACCGCCGCGAACACGGGCTTCGTGCCGCTGGCTGCGACGACCGTCTCCGTCGACCTCTCCGGCGTGCTGGCGAACGCGACGCTCGGGGCACTTCCCGCCGAGGCATCCGTCTCGGGCACGACCCTCACCTGGACCGTTCCCGCGATTCCGCCGGGGGACATCGCCGAGCTGTCGTTCACCGCGACGATCGACGATGACGCCCCCGGTGGCAGCGTCGTGGTCGCCGCCTCGTCGGCGAGCCTCGGCACGACCTGCGAGAACTGCACGGCCGAGTTCGCCGTCGAAGAGGTTCTGGCGCCGACGCAGGCCCCGACCATCGCCGGGGAGGCCGTGGTCGGACAGACGCTCACCGCCACCTCGAACGGCTGGCCCGAGGGCACCGTGCTCAGCTACCAGTGGAACATCGACGGCAAGCCGTACGCCCCGGCCCCGGCCGACCCGGCGGATGCCGACGCGGATGCCGAGCCGGTGCTGCTGCTCGCCGCGGCCGACGTCGCGGCGAACCAGTTCGTGATCCCGGCCGAGGCCCTCGGCACCCGCATCACGGTCACCGTCACGGGCACGCTCCCGGGCTTCCGCGACGGCTCGGCGACGAGCGCCCCGACCGCGGTCGTCGTCGCTGCCGCAGCTCCCGGTGGGGGCGGCGGAGTCGGCGGAGGTGCGGGCACGCCCGGCGCCGGTGCGGCCGACCCGGACGGCCAGTTGAGCGCCACGGGGGGAGAACTGCCGATCGCGGCCGGTCTGCTGGCCCTTGTGATGCTCGTCGGCGGAGGAATCGTCGCCGTCGCACGACGCCGCAGCCGCCTGGAGGTCTGAGCCTCGTTGCATGACCGGAGCGCCCGTCCCCTCGTGGGGCGGGCGCTCTCGCGTGTGCGGCTCGGCCCGTGCGGCGGTGCGGCAGGCCGTGAACGGCCCGTGCGGCCTAGGCGCGCGCGGCGGTGCGGATGCCCGAGACGATCAGTTCCAGGCCCGCGGCGAAGTCGTGCGCCGGAGAGTCACCAACCGCCTCCGGCGAGAGGTCGGCCACCGGGGCCGCCGCGCCGACGACGGCGGCGTGCAGGCGCTGCTGCTCGTGGAAGGTGAACCCGATCACGAAGTGCACCAGGGTGTCGGCGGCGACGCGGGCCGCGGCATCCGCCAGTCCTGCGCCGCGGGCGGCGTCGACGAGGCGGGTGCGGGCGGGAAGGTCGAGCAGACCGAGCGCGAGAGAGCTCGACACGATCTCGGCGCCGTCGCGGTGGGCGAGCAGGCGGTCGCGGAGGGCCGCGGCGATGTCGGCGAGGTCGTCGGAGCGCACGGCATCCGCCCCGCCGACGATCCGTGCGCTGACCGCGGCGAGCAGCGCCTGCTTGTTCGGGAAGTGCCAGTAGAGGGCGCTGACCTGCAGGTCGAGGGCGTCGGCGATGCGCCGCATCGAGAGCCCCGCAATGCCGTGCTCGTCGAGCACCGCCATCGCCGCGTCGACCACATCGACCTTGCCGCGGCGGGCCGAGGCCGCGTCGTCGGATGCCGGAGTCATACCGCGACTCTACCGAACGCTGTTCATGAGCCGACGGGCGGCGCCGGCGGATGGTGCCGTGCGCGTGCGCGCACCAACTCAGGACCGACGGTCGGGAATCGGGCCGAGATCTCCCCGGAGGCCCGATTCCGTCGCGGCGGTCCTGAGTTGGTGTGGGGCGAGCCCGGCGTCAGGCGACGTCGAGCACCCAGGTCACACCGAACCGGTCGGTGAGCATGCCGAAACCGGCCGACCAGGCCGACGCGGCGAGCGGTTCGATGACCGTCGCACCGTCGGCGAGCGCCTGCCAGTACCCGGTGAGCTCGTCGAGCGAGGTGGCCCGCAGCGACTGGAAGAACGGGCGGTCGGTGATCGTCACGCCGTTCTCGCGGCGGGTGCGGCCGGCCGCGATCGGCGCCTCGGTCGCCCCCGGGATGTCGTAGGCCATGAGGGCGATCGCGCCCCCTGTGACCTGTCCGAACACGACGCCGTCGGCGCCGGGAGCCTCGGCCGGCATGCCGAAGTCGGCGTAGGTCGCGGCCATGACGGTGCCGCCGAAGACGTCTGCGTAGAAGTCGAGCGCGGCGCGTGCGGTGCCGGCGAAGTTGAGGTGGGTGGTGGTGGTGACGGTCATGATGCCTCCTGGTTGGTGGTCGAGCGGATGCCCGTACGAGAAGACTCGCAACAGAAGCGGTCAGTTTCGGTCCGCTACTTCACGCAGAATGAGGGCATGACCGGAAGCTCGTCTCGCATGCTCGCGCTGCTCTCCCTGCTGCAGACGCAGCGCGACTGGCCGGGCGCGGTGCTCGCCGATCGCCTGGGCGTGAGTCCCCGCACGGTGCGCCGCGACGTCGACCGGCTGCGCGACCTCGGCTACCGCATCGGCGCGATGAAAGGACCCGACGGCGGATACCGGCTCGCCGCAGGGTCGGAGCTTCCGCCACTGCTGTTCGACGACGAGCAGGCCCTCGCTGTGGCGGTCGCCCTGCAGAGCATGCCGTCGAGCGGGATCGACATCGACGACGGTGCCGAACGGGCCCTCGCCACCATCCGGCAGGTCATGCCGTCGCGCCTGCGACATCGGGTCGACGGCATCCGCTTCGCCGGTTCCCCGAGCGCCGATCGAGTCGACCCCGCCACGCTCGACGCGGTCACGGGCGCGGTACGCGACCGCCACGTGCTGCGGTTCGACTACGCGGCCCGGGACGCGGCGGATGCCCCGCGCCGGCGCGTCGAACCGCACGAGGTCGTGTCGCGCGGCGGCCGGTGGTACCTCGTCGCGTGGGACCTGGAGCGCGAGGACTGGCGCATCTTCCGCCTCGACCGGGTGCATCCGCGCATCCCGACCGGTCCGTCGTTCGCGCAGCGCGCGCTGCCCGATGACATGGACGCGCAGACGTTCGTCGCCGCCCGCGCGAAGGGATCGGATGCCGGTGACCGCTGGCCGTGCGTCGGCACGGTGGTGCTCGCGCTGCCTCTTCGGGACGTGACCCCGTTCCTCGACGACGCCACGGCCGCGGAGGTGGATGCCGAGTCGTGCCGGGTGACCGCGGGGTCCTGGTCGTGGACGGGCCTGCTCGCCTGGCTCGCGCGCTTCGACGCCCCGTTCACGATCGACGGCCCTTCGGCGCTGGCCGAGGCATCCGCGGTTCTCGCCGCCCGCCTCGCCGCCGCTTCCGCCCCTTAACCCACCCCCCTCCACCGCATGCGGGATCGATATGTCAGCTCCAGAGGGCCGGGAACCCGACATATTGATCCCGCAGCGGCGGTGGGGGGCGGGGGGCGCGGGCGGTGGGGCGGGGTGGGGGCGGTGGGGGGCGGGAGTGTCGGACCTCGCCGGTAGACTGAACCTGCCCCGCCGGCCCCTTCCCTTGGAGTGTGCGTGACCACCGCCCCTGCACCCGCCCGCAAGCACGTCCCCGACTCCGTCTCGAACGCGATCGAGACGCCCGAGAAGGAGCAGCCCTACGCGGCGCTCGGCCTGAAGGACGACGAGTACGCGAAGATCCGCGAGATCCTCGGGCGCCGCCCCACGTCCGGCGAGCTGGCGATGTACTCCGTCATGTGGTCGGAGCACTGCTCGTACAAGAGCAGCAAGAACTACCTGCGCCGCTTCGGCCAGAAGGTCTCCGACGAGATGAAGGAACGCCTCATGGTCGGCATGGGGCAGAACGCGGGCGTCGTCGACGTCGGCGAGGGCTGGGCCGTCACCTTCAAGGCAGAGAGCCACAACCACCCCAGCTTCATCGAGCCGTTCCAGGGCGCCGCGACCGGCGTCGGCGGCATCGTGCGCGACATCATCTCGATGGGCGCGCGCCCGGTCGCCGTGATGGATGCCCTGCGCTTCGGCGCGATCGACCACCCCGACACCGCCCGCGTGGTGCACGGCGTGACGAGCGGCATCAGCTTCTACGGCAACTGCCTCGGGCTGCCGAACATCGGCGGCGAGACCGTCTTCGACTCCGTCTACCAGGCCAACCCGCTCGTGAACGCGCTCGCCGTGGGCGTGCTGCGCCACGAAGACCTCAAGCTCGCGAACGCGACCGGTGTCGGCAACAAGGTCGTGCTGTTCGGCGCCCGCACGGGTGGCGACGGCATCGGCGGCGCGAGCATTCTCGCCTCCGACACGTTCGCCGACGGCGGCCCGACCAAGCGCCCCGCGGTGCAGGTCGGCGACCCCTTCGCCGAAAAGGTGCTCATCGAGTGCTGCCTCGAGCTGTACCGCGACGAGCTGGTCGAGGCCATCCAAGACCTCGGTGCCGCCGGCATCTCGTGCGCGACCAGCGAGCTCGCCGCGAACGGCAACAGCGGTATGCACGTGTCGCTCGACAACGTTCTGCTGCGCGACCCCTCGCTGACGGCCGAAGAGATCCTCATGTCGGAGTCGCAGGAGCGCATGATGGCGGTCGTCGCGCCCGAGAAGCTCGACGCTTTCCTCGCCGTCGTCGGCAAGTGGGAGGTCGAGACCTCGGTGCTCGGCGAGGTCACCGGCGACGGACGCCTCGTCATCGACTGGCAGGGCGAGCGCATCGTCGACGTCGACCCGTCGACGGTTGCGGTCGACGGCCCGGTCTACGACCGCCCGGTCGCGTACCCGACGTGGATCGACGCGCTCCAGGCGGATGCCGCCGAGAACCTGCCCCGTGCGACCGACCCCCAGACGCTGCGCGAGCAGTTCCTCGCGCTCGTCGCCTCGCCGAACCTCGCCGACACCTCGTGGATCACGAACCAGTACGACTACTACGTGCTCGGCAACACGGCCCTCAGCTTCCCCGACGACGCCGGCATGATCCGCGTCGACGAGGAGTCGGGCCTCGGCTTCTCGATCGCGACCGACGCGAACGGCCGCTACTGCCAGCTCGACCCGTACGCGGGTGCCCAGCTCGCGCTGGCCGAGGCGTACCGCAACGTCGCCGTCACCGGCGCGGTGCCCACCGCCATCACCGACTGCCTCAACTTCGGCTCGCCCGAGAACCCCGAGGTCATGTGGCAGTTCGGGCAGACCGTCGACGGTCTGGCCGACGGATGCTACGAACTGGGCACCCCGGTCACCGGCGGCAACGTCTCGTTCTACAACCAGACCGGCGACGTGCCGATCCACCCCACCCCGCTCGTGGGCGTGCTCGGCATCATCGACGACGTCTCGCGCCGCATTCCGTCGGGGTGGCAGGACGAGGGTCAGAACATCTACCTGCTCGGCACCACCTCGACCGAGCTCTCGGGTTCGGCGTGGGCCGAGGTCGTGCACCAGCACCTCGGCGGACTCCCCCCGAAGGTCGACCTCGCGGGTGAGAAGCGCCTCGCCGGCCTCCTCGCCGCCGCGCGCGACGAGTGGCTGATCTCGTCGGCGCACGACCTGTCGGAGGGCGGCCTCGCGCAGGCGCTCGCCGAGGGTGTCATGCGCTTCGGCGTCGGGGCCCGCGTGTGGCTGACCGAGATCATGGAGCGCGACGGTGTGGATGCGGCATCCGCCCTGTTCTCGGAGTCGACCGGTCGCGTCATCGTGACGGTGCCGCGAGAAGACGACGTGAAGTTCCGCGGACTCTGCGAGGGCCGCGGCTACCCGGTCATGCGCATCGGTGTCACCGACAGCGAGCCGCAGCTCGAGGTGCAAGACGTGTTCACCGTCTCGGCCGACGAGCTGCGCGAGCGCTCGACCGCGACGCTGCCGTCGTACTTCGGTCCGACCGTCACCGAGCCGGTGGCCTGATGAGCGGCGACGACCTCAGCGAGGACTACGGCGATCTCGGCGAGCGCCGTAACCGCCGCATCCGCGTCGTGTCGTGGGTCGTCATCATCGCGCTGCTGCTCGGCGGCGGTGGCGCGACGCTGTTCACCCTCCTCCCCGGCTTCTGACCGAAGCACCCAGCGGGGAGCCCGGTCAGCGGGAGAAGAGGAAGCGGGCGAGGCGCACGACCGACTCGGGATCGCGGGCCTCCCGGCCGAGCGCCTCAACGATGATCGCGCCGAGGATGGCGCGTCCGATCTCCTGCACGGGAGCCGTCTCGGGCAGCTGACCGGCACGGATGCCCGCGCGCAGCCGCGAGCCGAGATGCTCCTCGACACCCAGGCTCTGGCCGAGGTGCTGACCCACCCCGGCATCCTCGGTCGCGGCGGCGACGAGCGACCGCAGCAGCACCCCTCCCTCGGGGGCGTCGAGGATCGACAGCACGCTCCGCAGCCACGACTCGACATCGGAGAGCAGTTCGCCGGTGTCTGGAACCTCGAAGTCGACCGGCACCAACCGGCCCTCGGCGAGGCACTCGCCGATCAGCGCGCCGCGGGAGGGCCACCACCGGTAGATCGTCTGCTTGCCGACGCCGGCCTCTTTGGCAATGCCCTCGATCGTGAGGCGGTCATAGCCTTGATTGTGGAAGAGACGGGATGTGGCATCCAGGATGGCCTCGCGCGCAGCGGTGCTGCGGACGGGTCCGCTCCGGTGCTCGTTCGTCATCCGTTCAGGATAGCCACAGAAGGCTAGACGAGACGTACCGTATGATCTGAAGGTCTGAAGGAGATCACCTTGGCTTCACTGCTCTTCCGTCTCGGTACTTTCGCTGCCCGCAAGGCGTGGACCGTGATCATCACCTGGATCGTGCTGCTCGGCCTCGGCGTCGGCGCTTTCCTCACGTTCGGCGGCACGCTCAGCAACAGCTTCGACATCCCGGGGACCGCCTCGGGCAAGGTCATCGACGAGCTCGCCGACGAACTGCCCGACACCGCCGGCGGCACCGGCACCGTCGTCTATCAAACCGACGACGGCGAGCCCTTCACCGACGAGCAGAAGGCCGCGATCTCCGACCTCGCGACCAGCGCCGAAGATCTCGACGGGGTCGCCGCGGTCATCGACCCGTTCGCCACCCAGCAGCAGCAGGCCGAGCAGGCGCAGCAGCTCGCCGACGGTGAGCAGCAGATCGCCGACGGCCGCACCCAGCTCGACGCGGGGCAGGCTCAGATCGATTCGGGACGCACCCAGCTCGAGGCCGGCATCGCGCAGATCGACGCGGCCCGCGCCCAGGCCGAGGCCGCCGGCGCTCCCGCCGCGCAGCTCGCCGGCATCGACGCGCAGAAGCTGCAGCTGACCGCTCAGCTCACCGAGCTCGAGACGCAGCAGCAGACCCTGAACAGCGGCCGCGACGAACTCAAGGCGAACGCGGAGCAGGCCGAGCTCGGCCGCACGCTGCTCGACCTCGCGAACGGCATCGGCGTGGTCTCGGAAGACGGGTCGACCGCGATCGTCAACGTGTCGTTCGTCGACCCCCGCCTCGAGCTCTCCGAAGAGGTCAAGCAGAGCGCCATCGACCACTTCCGCGATGAGCCGATCGACGGCGTCACGGTCGACTTCGGCACCGACATCGCGCAGGGCGTGCCCGAGATCTTCGGAATCGGCGAGGCCGTCGGCCTGGCATTCGCGGCCGTCGTGCTCATCGTCATGCTCGGCACCCTGCTCGGCGCGGCCCTCCCCATCGTCACGGCGGTGGTCGGCGTGGGCGTCGGTGTGACGGCATCCCTCGCCTTCTCGGGCGTCGTCGACATGGCATCCGTCACCCCCGTCCTGGGTGTGATGCTCGGTCTCGCCGTCGGCATCGACTACTCGCTCTTCATCGTCAACCGGCACCGCAAGCAGGTGCTCGCCGGCTCTCCGCTGCGCGAGTCGATCGGCCTGGCGACCGGCACCTCGGGCACCGCGGTCGTCTTCGCGGGCGCGACGGTGATCGTCGCGCTGCTCGCGCTCAACGTGACCGGCGTGCCGTTCCTCGGCCTCATGGGCACCGTCGGCGCAGTGTGCGTCGCGATCGCCGTGCTCGTCGCGGTCACGCTCGCCCCGGCCATCCTCGGCCTGCTGGGCGAGCGCCTGCTCAGCCGCAAGGCGCGCGCCGCCGTCGGACAGCCGCACGCCGTCGGCAAGCCCGTGAAGCGCATGTCGACGCTGCGCGCGATCGTCACGGCGCTCGTCAGCGTCGCGGCCCTGCTCATCATCGCGATCCCGGCCATGTCGATGCGGCTGGGGCTGCCCGACGGCGGCAGCGAGCCCGACGATTCCACCAGCTACCGCGCCTTCCACGCGGTCGAAGACCAGTTCGGCGCCGGAGCCAACGGCCCGCTGCTCGTCACCGCCACGCTCGACGAGGGCGTGAGCGACGACGATCTCGTCGCGACGCAGGTCGAGGTCGCGCAGAAGCTCGCCGACCAGGACGACGTCGTCGCCGTGGCCCCCGTCGCCGCATCCGACGACAACGCCCTGCTCGCGTTCCAGGTGCTGCCCGCGGAGGGGCCGAACAGCCCGTCGACCGAGAAGCTCGTGCAGAGCATCCGCGCCCTGCCCGACCTCGACGGCGGCATCACGCTCGGCGTCGCAGGCCAGGCGGCGGTGAACATCGACATCTCCGAGGCGCTCGCGAGCGTGCTGCCGCTGTACCTCGTGGTGGTCGTCGGTCTGTCGCTGCTCATCATGATCGTCGTGTTCCGCTCGCTGCTCGTGCCGATCATCGCGACGGGAGGGTTCGTGCTGTCGCTGTTCGCGACATACGGACTCATCGTCTCGGTGTTCCAGTTCGGCTGGGGCGCCGACCTCATCGGCCTGCACAGCACCGGCCCGATCCTCAGCTTCCTGCCGGTGATCCTCGTCGGCATCCTGTTCGGCCTGGCGATGGACTATCAGCTGTTCCTCGCCTCCGGCATGCGCGAGGCGTACGTGCACGGCGCATCGGCACGGGATGCCGTGGCGCAGGGGTTCCGGGCGGGCCGCTCGGTCGTGATCGCCGCCGCGCTGATCATGGTCTCGGTGTTCGGTGGATTCGTGTTCTCGGAGTCGACGATCATCCGCTCGATCGGGTTCGGCCTGGCGTTCGGCGTGCTGCTCGACGCGTTCGTGGTGCGGATGCTGCTCATGCCGGCGCTCATGCACCTGCTCGGGAAGTCGGCGTGGTGGTTGCCGCGCTGGCTCGACCGTGCGCTGCCGAACGTCGACATGGAGGGCGCCGCGCTCGAGCGCGACCACCCCTCGGTGCACGTCGACGCCGCGCCCGCCATGGCCGACGCCGCTCCGACCCGCACACGGGGGTCGCGCGACGGTGCGGTTCCGCGCACGCGGGATGAGCGCAAGGCCGCGCGGGCCGAGGGTTCCGTGCCGCGCACCCGGGCCGAGCGCAAGCGGCGCGAGCGCGGCTGAGTTCCATGCCTCTCGCGCGAGGGGTCAAAAAGTGCCGCGTCCGGGGGCTCCCGCACGGCGTGTCTTGACCCCTCACGTGCAGAATGACCCCTCACGTTGGATGCGGGTGGTGGGGGGCGAAATTCCTGCGCGAGGGGTCAGAAAGTGCCGCGTCCGGGCGTTCCCGCACGGCGTGTCTTGACCCCTCACCCTTGGACGCGGGTGGGTAGGGGCCTGGGCGCGGGAGCGGGCACGAAGGGCGACGCGGGTAGGGTGGCCGGCATGGAGGAGGACGAGGGACGCCTACGGGCGCTGCTCACCGCGATGCGCACCCAGGCGGATGCTCGGGTCCGCGCGACCGCGGCGATCCTCGACGAGCTCACGCACGACCGCGAGGGCTCGAACGACGACGATGAGCACGACCCTGAGGGCGTCACCCTTTCGTCGGAGTGGTCGCGCCTGACGGGTCTCGCCGAGGCCGCGGCATCCGAACTGCGGCAGGTCGATGACGCGCTCGCCCGCATGGATGCCGGCACCTACGGCGTGTGCCTGCACTGCGGTCGACCGATCCCCGCCGCGCGCCTCGAGATCCGCCCCTTTGCCGAGTACTGCGTCGCCTGCGCGACCGCCCTCGGTCGCTGATCCGATCCCCCTCGGCGGGCTGCTGAATCCTTGCGGACGCGCCGTCCCACCCGCACAACTTCGGAGTTGCGTCCCGACACGCCGACCCGCGGCCGTCGGCGACGGCGCGTCTGCGCAGAAATCCGAAGTTGTGCAGACGGCGCGGGGGCGGGCGGCGAGGGACGCGCGCGCGGTCAGGCGGCGGGGCGGTGCGAGGCGAGCAGCACGCCGTTCCAGAGGCGGGTCAGGCGCTCGACCATGTCGACCGACGAGTCGAGCAGCCACTGCATCTGCAGCCCGTCCGAGACGGCGATGATGATGTCGACGGTGATGGGCACGTCGATGGTCGGTCCGACGTCTCCGGATGCCTGCGCCCGCTCGATCACATCGGTCAGCAGTCGCCGCGCACCGGCGTAGTGCTCGACGAAGTACTCGTTGGCGGGGTGACCGGGGATGGTCGCCTCGGCCGAGAACTCGACGAAGAGGCGCACGAGTCCCGGCACCGACACGTTGTGGTCGATCACCGCGAGCCACCCGTCGAACGTCAGGTCGGGGGCGAGGAACCGATCGAGGTCGCGGTTGTCCTTGGCGCGCAGCACCTCCATGTACAGCTCCTCACGCGAGGAGAAGTAGTGCATGAGCCCGGGCTGGGTGAGCCCGACCCGCTCGGCGATCTCGCGATTGGAGGCCTTCCGGTATCCGACCTCGGCAACGACATCGAGAGCGACCTGCAGGATCTCCTCCCGCTTCGCGATCCCCTTCGCGTATCTCCCCCGAGCTGTCATGGGCACATTCTAGGTTCCGGCGGCGCAGAACGCGCCGATGCCGTTCGCGTCCTGTCATCGATTTCACAACGGTCGCGCGCGACACGACGCGCGCTCACTCGCCCGCAGTCGCGACCGTCTCCTCGATGACCGTGACAGCGGCGAGCATCTCGGCCGACGGCACCGCAACCTGCCGGGTCACGAGCATCCGCCCGAAAGCCTGCAGCGCCGGCTGCACGTAGTCGCCGCCCACCACGATCTCCCGGTCGACGCTCCCCTGCGCACCCTCCGCCGTCACGCGGAACGGGACCTCGAGGTCAGGCCGAACAAAGTCGAGCGCGACCTCGACCTCGCCCGACCGGTAGCGCGCGATCAGTCCTCGGTCGTGCGCCGAGACCCGCAGATCGCCCGGCTCGCCGGGTGCGAGTCGCTGAGCGAGGTCGGCATGGTGGATGCCGTAGAAGAAGAGGCCGCCGAACGGGCCGTCCGGGTCGGCGGGCCCCGACACGGTGAGGCGGCGCACGGGTCCGATGCCGGGGAGGGCGGCGGCGACGGCATCCGTGTCGGACAGCCACCGCAACGTCGACGACGAAGTGAGGAGCGCTCCTCCGCGCCCGGCCGCCACGACCATGGCCTCGGCATCCGCCCGGGTCTCGGCGAACGGCTTGTCGACCCACACCGGCACGCCCGCCTCGAGGAACGGCACCGCGAGGTCGCGGTGCGTGGCGCCGTCGCGGGTCGTGATGATGAACGCATCCACCTCGCCGACGAGAGCGCGCACGTCGTCGACCACGCGCTCGACCCTGCCGAGCTCGGCGAGGCGCGCGGTGCGTTCGGGATCGCCCGCCACGATCGCCGTCGCCCGCAGCGCCGGCGCCTCGTCGAGGCCGAGGTGACGCAGGATGTGCTCGGCATGACTGTTCTCGATACCGACGAGGCCGACGCGCACAGGATGCATGCCTCCATCCTCGCGGACACCCCCGTCGCGCGTCGTGCCCCGCCAGTAGGCTGAGCACATCATGCAACCGTTGCTGGACTTCGCGGGCGACTTCTGGTGGCTCATCTTCCCCCTGATGGCCGCCGCCGGCGGCGCTGCCACGTCGTGGGAACGCGCGTCGAAGCGGCGGCACGAACGGCGCATCGAGACGCTCAAGGTCAAGGCGCAGCTGAAGCAGGCTCAGATCGACGCGCGGTCGGGCGGGCGGACGCGCGCCACCGTCGTCGACTCGGCGCCGTCCGTCGCTCCCAACGACCTTCTGGTGCGCCTGTTCGCCGAGCACGACGAGATCACCGCGCGCTGGCTCGACTACGAGCTCGACGTGTCGAAGCTGATCGCGTTCCCCGCGATGAGCGACGGTCGACAGCCGTTGACCGCGGCGTTCCTGCGCGCGAAGCGCACCGCGGATGCCCTGCGGCCCACGTCGGCCGAGGCGAAGGTCACCGAACAGCAGGTGGCGGAATACCTCGATGCCGTCGGAGCCTACGCGGTGGCGTTCGAGGTGGCCGAGAAGGATGCCCGGCGCCTGCGCGACTCGACCTTCACCGAGACCGAGCGCAAACGCCTCGACCGTGCGCAGAAACTGCTCACCGTCGCGGTCGACGAGTCGGCAACGCAGGCCGAGCGCAACCTCGCCTACAAGCGGGTGCGCGAAGAACTCGACGGGCTGATCCTGCTGTCGGACGAGGCCGTCGAAGTGCTCGAGAAGAAGGTCGCGCGCGAGCTGACGCGCGGGACGGAGGACCCCTCGTGAACGTCGAGAACCTGACCGGACCGATCTGCGTGCACGCCGAGACTCCCGTGTGGTCGACGTCGTGGGGCGGCATCCGATGGGTGGATGCCGAGGCCGCCGACCTCGTGACCCTGCGCGACGACGGCATCCACCGGCTGCACCTCGACGACACCTATGCGGCGTTCTGCCGTCCCCGGGTCGGGGGTGGTTTCGTGGCGTTCGGCGCGCGGTCGATGCACCTGTCCGACTCGGCCGACGGGCCCGCCCAGGTGGTGGCGACCTTCGACCTCGGCGAGGCGCAGTTCAACGACGGCACGGTCGACCCGCGGGGGCGGCTGCTGGCCGGGTCGATGGCGACCGGCGACGGGCCGGCAGGCCGCGTGCTGCGGATCGGCGCGGACCTGTCTGCGACGCAGGTGCTGTCGCGCGTGACGGTGTCGAACGGCGTGGCCTTCGCGCCGGGCGGCGGTCGGGCGTATTACGTCGACACCGAGACGCAGCGCGTCGACGTGTTCGACGTGAGCGAGGGCGAGCTGCGCGGGCGCCGCGGCTTCGTCACGATCGACGAGGAGCACGGGTCGCCCGACGGCCTCACCGTCGCGGCTGACGGTTCGGTGTGGGTGGCGCTGTGGGGCGGATCGGCCGTGCACGGCTACGCGCCCGACGGGTCGCTGATCGAGCGGATCGAGCTGCCCGTGCCGCGGGTGAGCGCCTGCACGTTCGGCGGCGACGACCTCGGCACGCTCTACATCACGACCTCGGCGCAGGGCCTCGACCCCGACCACGGCACCGAGGCGGGTTCGCTGTTCGCGGTACGCCCCGGGGTGACCGGCATGCCCGCGGCGGCGTTCGCGGGCTGAGTGCCGCGGGCGGGGTCGCGCGTGGGGCGCGGGCGCGTGGGCGTGAGGGGTCAAGACACGCCGTGTCCCGGGCCCCGAACGCGACCATTCCTGGCCCCTCACGTGGGGTGAGGGGAACGGGGACGCGGTCAGCGGGCGGCGGCGTAGCCGGGGTTGACCACGGGCACGGGCGCGCCGGCGAGGAAGTCGACGATGTTGCGGGCGGCGTGCACGGGAAGGTCGGCGAGAGCCTCGGGCGAGTACCACGCGGCGTGCGGCGACAGCAGCACCTGGTCGAGGTCGCGCAGCGGGGAGTCATCGGCCAGAGGTTCACCGTCGAACACGTCGAGCGCCGCCGCGCCCAGCCGCCCCGACCGCAGCGCCTCCGCCAGTGCGTGCTCGTCGACGAGCGGCCCGCGGCACGTGTTCACCACGACGGCCCCGCGCTTCATCGTCCGGAGCGCGGCGGCGTCGATCAGGTGGTGGGTCTCCGGGGTCAGCGGCACGTGCAGCGTGAGGATGTCGGCTCGTGCCACCGCATCCGCGATCTCGACCGGCTCGCATCCGGCATCGCGAACGGCCTCGGCGGCGGCGAACGGATCGGCGACCAGCACGCGGAAGCCCAGCGCCCGGCATCCGCGCGCCACCATCGACCCGATTCGGCCGAAGCCCAGCACCGACACGGTCGTCGTCGAGGGACGCACGGCGAGCGGCCGGGCATCCACCGCCTTCCACGTTCCCGCACGCACCGCGCGGTCGTACGCCGGAAGCCCGCGGGCCTGGGTCATGATCATCGCGATCGTGTGGGCGGCGACCTCTTCGATGCAGTAGCTCGGGGTGTTGGCGACGGCGATGCCGCGGGCGGTGGCCGCCTCGACGTCGACCATGTCGTAGCCGATGCCCACGCGGCTGATGATGCGGAGGTTCGGCATGCGATCCATGACCTCTGCGCCGACGGATGCCCACTGCACGACGAGCCCGGTCGCGTCGGAACCCGCGGCGGCGAGCGCCTCCGGATCGGATGCCGGAGCGCGATCGGCCCGCAGGCCGGAACTCCGCAGGGTGTCTTCGATGACGGTTCCCGGGAGGTCGCAGTCGGTCACGAGGATGAACGGCGCTGTCATGCCCCCGATGCTATAGCATCTAGCACTCCCGGACACCCGCCGCCCCCCGGCCCCTGCCCCGACCCGGGTGCTCCCGTCGCATTTTCTGTCGCTCCGGCCGACAAGAAGCGACAGAAATTGCGACGGGAGCAGAAGAAGAGGGGGAAGGAGGGACGGGGGGGGAAGGAAGGGACGGGGGAGGGAGGGAGGGGAAGAAGGGGCGGGGGGTCAGGGGGTGGGGTCGTAGAGGCTCAGCACGTGGTCGGCGGCGAACGCGGTGAGCTGCTCGGCGACCCGGCGGATGTCCTCCCGCGCGTAGTGCGTGCGCTCCCAACTGGCGTAGAGCGCGCACTGCATGGGCAGCCCGCGGTGGTGCAGGGGGCGCGACAGCAGCCCGAACCGCGGCGGCTCGACGACGACGCAGGGCCCGTGCCCGGCGGCCGACCGCGCTTGGATGATCGGCGCATCCGCTCCGAAGCTCGCCATCTCGACCGACCAGGCCTCGCTCTCGGCTGCCCGCTGGATCTGCGTCCACGCCGCGGAACCCGCGCCCGACGTGAGGAACGGGCCGGCGAGTAGGTCTTCGAGTTCGAGTCGCTCCCGCACGGCGAGCGGGTGCGAGGCGGGCAGCTGGCAGTACAGGGGCAGGGTGAGGATGCGGATGCTGCTCAGCCGGGCATCCGGTGGGGCGGTGGTGACCGCGAGGTCGGCCCCGGAGCGCAGCCGATCGTAGGTCTCGGCCGGGGTGGCGACCACGACGTCGGAGATCGGCCCGCCGCCCGCGATGAACGGCGCCAGCACCAGCACGCTCGTCATCTCGGGCGCGGCGGCGACGAACGAACGCTCCTTCTGCACGATCCCCGCCATGACCTCGCGTGCTCGCCGCCCGCGGCGCACGAGGTCGCGGGCCATGGGTTCGAGCCGCTCGCCGGCGTACGTGGTGACCATGCCCTGCGGCATCCGGCGGAAGAGGGATGCTCCCACCTGACGCTCCAGCGACGCGATCTGCCGCGACACCGTCGGCTGGGTTCGGATCAGCCGCTCGGCGGCCAGGCTCACCGATCCGTGGTCGAGCACCGCGACGAATGCTTCGAGTTCCCGCTCTCCGTACATACACAAATCGTATGTCTATCCTCGGATTCTTCATTGGACGGGCATGGCGTGGGACGATCAGGATGGCAGAACCCGACTCCCCCGAGACAGAGAGCCTTCCCGATGGCCCCTTCGCACAGCGAGATCAGTTCTGCCCGGCAACGACGTTCGATGGTCGGCGCCTTCGTCGGCACCGCGATCGAATGGTACGACTTCTACATCTTCGGCACGGCCGCCGCCCTCGTGTTCGGCCGCGTCTTCTACCCCGAGGTCGCGCCCGGCGCCGCCCTCCTCGCCTCCTTCGCCACGTTCTGGGTCGGCTTCCTCATGCGCCCCATCGGCGGGCTCGTGTTCGGCCACTTCGGCGACAAGTTCGGGCGCAAGAACGTGCTCGTCCTCACGCTCATCCTCATGGGTCTCGCGACCACGATGATCGGCCTCCTCCCGACCTACGCGCAGATCGGCATCTTCGCTCCGATCCTGCTCGTCGTGCTGCGCGGCCTGCAGGGCTTCGCGGTCGGCGGCGAATGGGGCGGCGCGGTGCTGCTGTCGACCGAGAACGCCCGCGCCGAGAAGAAGGGCCTCGCCGGCGCCTGGGTGCAGCAGGGCTCGCCCGCGGGTTCGATCCTCGCGACCGTGATGTTCCTGCTGGTGGGGCTGCTTCCCGACGACGCGTTCATCTCGTGGGGATGGCGCGTGCCGTTCCTGCTGTCGGCCGTGCTCGTGATCATCGGCCTCGTCATCCGCGTGAAGGTCGAGGAGTCGCCCGACTTCGAGGCCGCCAAGAAGTCGCAGGAGGTCGTGAGCGCCCCGGTGCTCGTCGCCATCCGCACCGCCCCGCTGCTCATCAGCCTCGGCGTGCTCGCGTCGGTCATGGGCATCTCGAACGCTTACTTCTCGAACACGTTCCTGCTCGCCTGGACCACGGGCTCGCTCGGCATCGACCGTCAGCTCATGCTGAACATCCTGCTCGGCATGGCCATCCTGCAGTTCGTGTGGCAGCCGATCGCCGCCAAGATCGCCGAGCGCTTCGGCATCGCCCGCGTGATGCTCGCCGGACTCGTGCTCAGCGTCGTGCTGACCGTGCCGTACTTCCTCGCGATCCAGGCCGCCTCCCCACTGTGGATCACCGTCACCCTGTACGCCACGATCATCGGCAGCACGGCCTACTACGCGCTGCTCGCGACTCTGCTGGCCTCGGCGTTCCCGGCGCGCATCCGCTACTCCGGTGTCTCGCTCGCCTACCAGCTGTGCGCCACGGTGTTCGGCGGATCGACCCCGCTCGTCGCGCAGTGGATCCTCAACTCCACCGGCGGCAGCGTGTGGGGCGTGGCGGTGTTCTACGCCGTGATGATCCTCGTCACGATCGCCGGCGTGTGGGGCCTCCAGCGCCGCATCGCCCGCTCGGTCGAGGCCGAGGTCACGGCGACCGCCCCCGCCACCGCCTGACGCTCGAGCGCGAGGGGTGCCGTGGCCTGGCCCGGCACCCCTCGCCGAGCATCCGGCCCCCGCACGCACCCACCCCCTGGAGAGACCATGCGCGTCGACACCATCTTCACCAACGCCCGCATCCGCACCCTCGACCCCGAGCGCCCCACCGCCCAGCGCATCGGCACGCTGCACGGTCGCATCGTCGGCTTCGACGACGACCTGCACGGTGTCGACGCCGACCGGGTGGTCGACCTGGGTGGCCAGCCGGTGCTGCCCGGGTTCCACGACGCCCACCACCACCTGTCGCTCACCGGCTTCCGCCTCGCCTCGCTGAACCTGCGGCCCGGCGCGGTGAACTCCCTCGACGAGTTGTACGCGGCGGTGCGGAAGCACGCCGAGGGCCTGGCTCCGGATGCCTGGGTGCGGGGCTCCGGCTACGACCAGAACTTCCTCGAGGGGCATCCGACCGCCGAGGGCCTCGATCGGGTCGCGGGCGGGCGCCCGGTGATCCTCGAGCACGTGTCGGGGCACATGATGGTCGCCAACACCCGCGCGTTCGAGCTCGCCGGGTACAGCGGGCGCGACGGGTTCCCCGACATCGCCGGCGGCGGCATTCCCCGCGACGGCTCCGGGCGTCCGGAGGGGTTGCTGCAGGAATCGGCGATGGCCCCGATCCTCGCCCTCGTGCGACCCATGGATCTCGACGAGGTGCAGCGCAACCTCGGCCTCGCGAGCGACCAGGCGCTGAGCTACGGCCTGACGTCGGTGACCGAGCCGGGCATCGGCGAGATCCGCATGGTCGGCAACAGCCCCCTCGACTATCACGCGTACCAGACGGCGGTCGAGCGGCGGCTGCTGCGGGTGCGCACCACCCTCATGCCGTACATCACCGTGCTGCACCCGTTCACCGACCTGCCGGACAAGGAGATGCTGGGCCTCGACCTCGGCATCCGCACCGGTCTCGGCGACGACATGCTGCGCGTCGGACCGGTCAAGATCGTCGCCGACGGGTCGTTCATCGGTCGCTCGGCGGCCATGCACGCGTGCTTCCACGGCGAGGCCGACAACTTCGGCGTGCTGCTGCACGAACCGGAGGCGCTGCGCGATTACATCGTCGGCGCGCACCGCTCGGGGTGGACCGTGGCGACGCACGCGATCGGCGACCGCGCGATCACCCACGTGCTCGACGCGATCGAGCACGCGCAGAGCATCGCCCCACGGCCGGCGGTGCGCCACCGCATCGAGCACTTCGCGCTCGCGAGCGACGACGACATCGCCCGCGCCGCACGCCTCGGGGTGATCCCGGTGCCGCAGGGCGTGTTCGTCTCGGACTTCGGCGACGGCATGGCCGCCGCGGTCGCCGCCGACCGCCGCGACGACATCTACCGCGTGAAGTCATTGGCGGATGCCGGGATCGTGCTGAACGGCTCGACCGACTCCCCCATCTCCGACGCGAACCCCCTCGTCTCGCTGCGCGACATGGTGCTGCGGCGCACGAGCGGCGGCGAGGTGCTCGGGGCGCGCGAGCGCGTCTCGGTCGACGAGGCCGTGCGCGCCTACACGCACGGCTCGGCCTACGCGGTCGGGCAGGAGCACGACAAGGGAACACTGAAGGTCGGGATGCTGGCCGACTTCATCGCCCTGAGCGACGACCTCTACGAGATCGCCCCCGAGCGCATCGCCGAACAGCACGTGACGACGACGGTCGTCGGCGGCGAGGTGGTGTTCGGGGGCTGAGGCTCCCTCTCCTCTCCCCCTCCCCCTCCTCTCCCCCTCCCCCTCCCCCCTCCCCCTCTCCGGGTCGGGCGCTCTCGTCGCATTTTCTGTCGCTTCGGCCGCCCTCAGGCGACAGAAAGTGCGACGGGAACAGAGGGTGGGGTGCGAGGTGGGCCGGCGGGGGCGGGGCGGGCTGGGGCGGATGCGGCGGGTGGAGGTTTGCTATAGCGTTTAGGGATGACCCACCGCCGCGCACTCGTCACGGGAGCCAGCTCCGGAATCGGCACCGCCGCCGCCCTCGAACTCGCCCGCGAAGGACTCGACGTCTGGCTCACTTACGCCGGACGTGAGGCCGAAGCGGCCCGTGTCGCCGAGGAATGCCGGCGGGCCGGGGCATCCGACGTGCGGGTCTCGCGCCTCGACCTGCGCGACCCGGCCTCGATCGATGCCCTCGTGGCCGAGATGACGGATGCCTGGGGCGAGCTGCACGTGCTCGTCAACAACGGCGGCGTGTGCCCGTACACTCCCTTCGACGAGATCGACATCGAGGAGTGGGACGGGGTGCTCGAGACGAACGTGCGCGGCACGTTCCTGCTGACGCGTGGCTCCCTGCCGCTGCTGCGCGCCGCCTCGGGCGACCGCAGCATCATCAACCTCTCATCGATCGCGGGGCAGGTCGGTGCGCTGCAGACCGGTCTGCACTACGCCGCGAGCAAGGGCGCGATCCTCGCGCTGACCCGCAGTTTCGCCCGGCACCTCGCGCCCGAGGGCATCCGTGTGAACGCCGTGACGCCCGGTCCGGTCGCGAGCGCCATCACCGATCAGTTGCAGGGCGAGGGGCGCGCGAAGCTCGAAGCATCGATCCCGCTCGGCGCCTTCGGGCAGCCTGCCGATGTCGCCTGGATCATCTCCTCGCTCGCCTCGCCGCGGGCCGGGTTCATCACCGGCGCCACGTACGACGTCAACGGAGGAGTTCGCATTGACTGACAGCATCCGCACCGCCGAGCAGACCGTGCAGGAGCAGCTCGACGCGTTCAACGCGCACGACCTCGACGCCTTCGTCGCGACGTACGCACCGGATGCCGTGATCACCGGCGTCTCGCCCGAACCTCTCGTGGGGTCGGAGGCGATCCGCGCGTTCTACGAGCCGCGGCTGCAGAATCCCGAGCTCTCGTGCGTGATCGATCGGATCGTGCTGTTCGGCGACCGCTGGGTCGTCGCGCAGGAACAGGTGATCAACGCCGGCGTGGCGACCGAGACCATCGCGACCTTCGACGTGGTGGACGGCCTGATCGCGCGCGCCTCCATGCTCAAGGCCTAGGCCCCTCGCCCCCCCGTTTCCCGCTTGAGGGGTCACAAAGGGCCGCGTGCGCGGGGGTGGATGCGGCGTGTCTTGACTCCTCACGCGGGGTGGGACGAGGGGTGGGACGAAGGGCGGTGCGGCGAATACGGGGAGGCACCGAAGCGGGCGCGAAGTGCGGGGTCGAGAGCGACCTCTCCGAACGACGCGGTCCAGGCACCGTCGACGGCGATCGACTGCCCTGACAAGTACGGCGCCTCGTCGGACAGCAGGAACGCCGCGACCGCAGCCACCTCCTCGGCGCGGGCGATGCGCCCCATCGGCGGCCCCTCGGCGAGCGCGCGCTCCGCCGCGGCGGGGTCGTCGGATGCGGCGATCTGCGCCTCGAGGTGCGGCGTGCGCACCCCTCCCGGCGCGACCGTGTTCGCGCGGATGCCGAGCCCGCCGTAGGTCACGGCGACACTGCGACTCAGCGCGTCGATGCCGCCCTTGGTGAACTCGTACGCCGCGTGGTCGACGAACGACGCCCGCCCGTGGATCGACCCGATGTTCACGATCGCGCCCGCGACGCCCTGTTCGACGAACGCCGACACCGCGACCGAACACCCCCACAGGTAACCGAAGCCGTTGATGTCGAGCACCTCGCGCACCACCGCCTCGTCGAGGTCGTGCAGCGGGGTGCGCTTCGTGATGCCGGCGTTGTTGACCCAGCCGGCCAGGGGCGCCCGGGCGCGCGCCGCCGCGGCAGCCCGCTCGTGCGTGGCGCGGTCGGCGGCGTCGCCGAGCACGACCTCGGCGACCACCCCGTCCTCCACCGTGCCCGACCCCGGCGAGCGCTCGAGCCCGACGACGATCCACCCGTCGGCCGTCAGCCGCTCCGCGATCGCCCGTCCGATGCCCTTGCCGCTGCCCGTCACGACGACGCTGCGTACTGCTCCATCCATCTCAGTTCCCTCCCGGAGACGCGAACCCGAACACACTCGGGTCGAGCGTGAACCCCAGCCCCGGAGCATCCGTCGGCCGCACCTCGCCCGCGAACGACGGCCCACCGACGATGAATGACGGCGCCGGGTCGTACGGGTTCCCCCCGCGCGCGAAGGTCTCGACGCCGATGCCGAGATGCGTCGTGACCTCGGGGTAGACGTGACCCGACACGGGCACACCCCGCTCCGCCGCCCAGGCGATCACCTCGCGCGCGGGCGTCACCCCGCCGATCGCGACGACGTCGAGCCGCAGCACGTCGACGCCCCCGACCTCGACGAGCGCCCGCAGCACCGCGGGGTCGGTCACCTCGTCGCCGACCGAGACCCTCAGCCCGCTCTCGCGGCGGATGCGCGCACACCCCTCCGCATCTTCGGGCAGCAGCGGATCTTCGAGCCACGCGAGCCGCGGCGAGCCCCACTGCGCGATCTCGGTGAGCGCCTCGTCGGCGTCGCGCCAGCCGAACCCGACGTCGACCACGAGACCGGTCGACGACGGCAGCTCCGCGCCCAGGATCGTCAGCAGCTCGCGCATGTACGACGGGTCAGGCAGGCGCGAGATCTTCACCTGCGCCCACCCCGCGGCCTGCGCGAGCACCTCGACGGCGACCTCCCTCGGCGTGCGCGTGGCCGACGGGTACGCCGCCACGAGCATGGCCTCGCGGGGCGCGTCGCCGGTGCCGAGCATCCGCCACAGCGGCACCCCGGCGCGCCGGGCGGCGACATCCCACAGGGCGACGTCGACCAGGCCGATCGCCCGGCGCACGAGACCGACCCGTCCGACGATCGCGCTGCCGCGCAGCATCCGCTCCCACGTCGTCGCCGGGTCGTCGGCGTCGGCTCCGTGGGCGTGCGGAGCGACGAGACGGTCGACGATCTCGGCCATCGGCGCCTCCCGCGAGAGGCAGTACGCCACGCCCCGGATGCCGTCGGCGTCGGTCACCTGCACCGCGCTGTACTCGCGCCGGGTCACCGTCATCGCCCCGAGGTGCAGCGGCGCGGGCAGCGGCAGCACCGCCGTCGCCGTCTCGACCGTGGCGATCACGCCCCCCGATGCGCCGGTCATGCGGGCCTCTTCGCGAGCGGCACGCCGTAGTCGACCATGAATCCGCCGTCGACGTAGAGGGTCTGGCCGTTCATGTACCGCGACTCCTCGGAGACGAGGAAGCTGACCGCGGCGGCGATCTCGCTCGCCTCGGCCAGGCGCTGCGCCGGGATGCGCGACAGGATCGTGTCGAGGCTGAGCGTGCCCTGCTCCACGCCCTGACGGAACACCCCGGTGTCGACGTAGCCCGGCGCCACCGCGTTGACCCGCACGCCGCGCGCCGCCCATTCGGCACCCGCGGTCGATGTGAGACCGATCACGGCCGCCTTCGTCGTGGCGTACGGCGCCCGGCCGGCCGAGCCCCGCGACGAGATCGACGAGATGTTCACGATGCGGCCCTCGCCGCGCGTGAGCATCCGTCGCCCTGCAGCCTGCAGTGCCGAGAACACGCCGTGCAGGTTGACGTCGACGACCGTCGACCACTCGTCGAACGTGAGGTCTTCGAGGCCGCGATGCCGCTGGATACCGGCGTTGTTCACGAGCACCTCGATGGGCCCGAGGTCGTCTTCGATCTCCCCGAACACGCGGTCGACGGCGGCGTGATCGGTCACGTCGAGCTCGCGCCACAGGATGCCCGCCGGGTTCTCTCCCGCCGTCAGGCCAGGAACACGATCGGCTGCGACGACGAGGTAGCCGTCGGCGGCGAGGCGCTGCCCGATCTCCCAGCCGATGCCGGCGGATCCTCCGGTGACGATGGCGACGAGGCGGGTCATGCTTCTCCTTGCGTGTTGGTAGGGGTGGGGGTGGGGGTGGATGCCGGGGAGGAGGCGGGCGGGGCGGCGAGCACGGCCGCCACCCTCTCGGCGGCGTGGTCGATGAGGAGATCGAGGGCACCGGGCGCGAGCGGCGTCTGCCACGCCTGGTACGCCCCGCGCGCATACGCCTCGGTGGTGGGCAGGTACACGAACCCCGGACCGTTCGTCAGGTTCATGACCACGATCGGGATGCCGGGGAAGCGCTCGCGCAGAGCGGTCTGCAGCCTCGAGTACGCCTCGCCGGGATGAGCGACGAACACGGCGTCGCCGAATCGCCACACCCACACGGGATGCGCGACGGTGGGGCCGTCGATGTAGTCCTCGCGCAGGTTCCGTGCCCGGCCGAGGCGCTCGTCGCGAGAGCGCGGATCGATGTCGGCCCACTCCTCGGCCAGCTCGTCGAGGGTGGGCAGATCGCGCAGCGGCAGCTCGACCCCCGACAGGATCGCGGCGGCGGTCGCTGACACCGCGGGAGGGGCCGCGGGGGAAGAGGCCACCCCGGAGGAGGCCGTCACGGAGGACCCCGCGACCGGCCGCCCCGCCCAGACCGCGAGCGGCGCACCCGATTCGACCACGCCGTCGAGGGTGAGTTCCTCGCCCGGGGCGGGCATCGCATCGATCGCGGCAAGCACCGCGTGCCCGAGCGAGCGGCCGTGCCGATCGGCGACCGCGACCTCGCCCGTGTACTGCTCGCGCGGCGCGAGTTCGCCCGAGGCCCCCTGCACGAACAGGCACGGTGCTCCGGTGGCACCCTCGACCACCTCGCGCATCGCGCCCACGTAGTCGGGCGACACCTCCCGGTTCTGCCACGCGAGGGTCGTCGGGTGGCACGCGTAGTTCACGAGCGTCGCGCACACGACGCCGTCGACGCTGATGCGTCCGATCGTCACCGTGTCGTCGGCGGCGCCTGCGGGGTTGAAGCCGACGAGCGCGCGGCCGTCGAGGTCGAGTTCGCGTTCGGCGGCGAGGGCGCACCGTCCGGTCGTCCATTCGACGAGGCCGGGGCGGGCCGCGGCCAGCGCCTCACGGCCGGCGGCGACACCGGCGGCCGTGAGAGCATCGAGGTACCCGGGGATCAGTTCGCCGCCGGGCAGGTGCGCGTCGGCCGCGCACAGCACCGCTCCCGCGTGGGTGTGGGAGAGCGACACGAGCAATTGGTCGGCGTCGAGCGCGAGCCCGTCGAGGATGGCGGTGCGCACGCCGCGCTCGTCGGCGACCCGCCGCCACCAGGTGCCGTCGGCGGCGAGCAGCACGCGCGGGCGGTCGTCGTCGCCGATGAGCGCGAAGGCGGTGAGGGTGAACGGCCGGTGCGCGCCCTCGGAGCGCTCCCAGTCGGCCGGCCCCCAGTTCTTCGCACGGATGCCGGTGGGCGGCGTGATGTCGCGGCGTGCGACGCCGACCGACACGGCGCTGCGCGGCACACGGATGCGGTCGCCGATGCGGGTGGCCGACGTCATGGGCGCTCCTCGGAGGCGATGTGGGAGTGGTGGGAGGTGGCATCTCCGGAGCGGGCGGGGGATGCCATAGCATCGGTGCGAGCGCGCATGACCGGCATCCCGATCCCCGCCGGCCGCGACGCACTCGGAGAGGGCCCACCCATGCGCACCGTGTCGGATCGCAACATCGCCGAACAGGTCGCCGACGAGCTGCGCGCCGCGATCCAGTCGGGTGAGCTCGCCCCCGGCGAGCGCCTGGTTGAACGCACGCTCGCCGATCGGCTCGGTGTGAGCCACATCCCCGTGCGGGAGGCGCTCACACGGCTCGCCGAGGAGCGGCTGATCGTGCGGGAACCGCGCCGCGGGGCGCGCGTGGCCGAGCTCACGGCGCAGGACCTCGACGAGGTCTCGAGCCTGCGCATCGTGCTCGAACAGTTCATGGCCGTGCGTGTGCAGGAACGGTGGAACGCGGATGCCGCGGCGCGCCTCGAGTCGATCGTCACCGCGATGGGCGCCGCCGCCCCGGGCGACATCGACGAGGTGCTGCAGCAGGACCGGCTGTTCCACGAGGCGCTCGCCGACCTGGCCGAGCACCGGTTCCTCGACGAGGTGAGCTCGCAGTTGCGCGGGCGCATCGCCGGGTTCCTCCGCGCCGCGAACGCCGCTCTCGACCCCGCAGAGCAGGAGCACCACGTGCAGAGCCACCAGGACATCGTCGACGCCCTCGCGAGCGGCGACCCCGAGCGTGCCCGCGCCGTCGTCGCCGCGCACATCACCCGCGCGGCCGCGCGCATCACCCCGGCAGGAGCATCCGCATGACCGACCGCACCATCGTGATCACCGGAGCATCCGACGGGATCGGCGCCGCCGCGGCCCGCCAACTCGCGGGATCCGGCGCCCGCCTGATCCTCGTCGGACGCTCGCCCGAGAAGACCCGCGCCGTCGCCGAGGCGGCGGGTGCCGAGCACTTCACCGCCGACTTCGCGCGCCTGGACGACGTGCGCGCTCTCGCGCAGCAGCTCACCGACGCCGTCGGCGACGGCACGCTCGACGTGCTGGCGAACAACGCCGGCGGTATCTTCGGCGACCGCACCCCGACCGTCGACGGCTACGAGAAGACGATCCAGGTCAACCACCTCGCCCCGTTCCTGCTCACGAACCTGTTGCTGCCGAAGCTGCTCTCGTCGCGGGCATCCGTCATCAACACGTCGAGCGTGGGTCATCGCCTGTTCGGGCACATCGACATCGACGACCTCGACAACGCGAAGAAGTTCAGCGCGAACAAGGCCTACGGCGACGCCAAGCTCGCGAACGTGCTGTTCACCCGCAGCCTGCACGAGAAGTTCCACGACGACGGGCTCAGCGCCGTCGCCTTCCACCCCGGCACGGTGCAGACGAACTTCGCCTCCGACTCGTCGAGCATCATGCGGCTCGTGTACCGCAGCTTCCTCGGCAAGCTGCTGCTGACGAGCACCGACGAGGGCGGTGCGATCCTGCGCTTCTTCATCGAGGGCACGCCCGGCGACACGTGGTTCTCGGGCGCCTACTACGACGAGCGCGCCCTCTCGTCGAAGGTCAATCCGCAGGCCGACGACCCCGCGCTCGCCGAGGCCCTCTGGCAGCGCAGCGCCGAGCTCGTGCGCCTGTAGGCGGCGCCCACCTCGCTCCCGCACCCGCACCTGCACCCCCACCCGCACCCGCTGCGAAGGAGAACACGCGGAACGCAGGAGCGGATGCCGCGTCCGCTCCTCCATAGCGTGAGATCTCCTCCGCACCGGGCGCCGAGACTTCGGTACCCTTCCCGCATGCCCCTCGCACTCGTCACCGGAGCCGCGCGCCCGAACAGCATCGCCGCGGGTATCGTGCCGCGACTGCGGGCCGACGGCTGGTCCGTCGTCACCAGCGACCTCGATGCCGGAGACCATCCGGCCGATCTCTCCGACCCCGACGCCCCCGCTGCACTCGTCGAGCGCGTGCGCCGCGAGCACGGCGAGGTCTCGGCGCTGGTCCTGAGCCACGCTCACGGCGTCGAGTCGGGCATCCTCGACACCACCGCCGAGAGCTTCGATCGTCACGTCGCGGTGAACGCGCGCGCCAGCCTGCTGCTGATCGCGGCGTTCGCGCGGCAGGTCGGCACGGACGGCGGCGCGATCGTCGCCTTCACCAGCGACCACACCACGGGCAATCTGCCCTACGGCGCCTCGAAGGGAGCGCTCGACCGCATCGTGATCTCGGCGGCGCGCGAACTCGGGCCCCGGGGCATCTCGGCGAACGTCGTCAACCCGGGCCCCATCGACACCGGATGGATGAACGACGAGATCCGTGATGCGCTGACACCCCTGCATCCGCTCGGTCGCGCCGGCACGCCCCGCGACATCGCCGGGGTCACGTCGTTCCTTCTCTCGCCCGAGGGCCGATGGATCACCGGCCAGCTCCTGCACACCGACGGTGGGTTCTCGGCCCGCTACTGATCGTTCGCCCCCCGGGCGACCGCCCCGCACCCGCACCCGCACCTGCACCCGCTGCGAAGGAGGACACGCGGAATGGAGGAGCGGATGCCGCGTCCGCTCCTCCATAGCGTGAGATCTCCTCCGCACCGCGCGCCCGCCGCCGACTCAGACCGCGATGTTCGCCGTGTCGACCACGCGGTCGCCCTCGGCGGGGAACGCGGTGCGGGTGACGCCCGACTCGACGTTGGCCGTGTGCACGAGGGTCGACGACGATCCGAACGCCCCGTCGGCGAGTTCGATCGCCCCGCCCTCGAAGCGGTTACCGACCGCGCGGTAGTGCGTCGCACCCGTCTTGATCGACACGTGCGTCGCCGCCCCCTCGGCGCGGAACGTGCTGTCCGACAACGCCACGTGCAGCTCGCCCGATCCGGTGCGGGCGAGGCCCGTGCCGCCGACGTTCACGACCTCCGACCCGGCGATCTCGACGGCCTGGCGCTCACCGCGCGCGGCGGCGATGCGCGCATTGCGCAGGGTCGACCCCTCGATGCGCAGCCGCGCAGACGACACCGGCATCGGGGCCGCGTCGTCGGGGCCGGTGAGGGTCGACCCGCGGAAGGTGACCGCGCCCGGCCCGGTGATCTTCAGCCCGCCCACGCCGCTCAGCACGGTGTCGACGAAGGTCACCGGGGTGGTGACGTTCGCGGCGGTGAGTTCGCCGCCCGCGGCGACGAACGTGAAGTGCGACCCCTCGATGATGTTCGGGCGGGACGAGGCATCCGACTGCTGGGTGATGATGAGCGTGTCGGATGCGGTGCACCCGCGCAGCTGCGCCCCGTCGGCGTTGATCCACAGCATGCCCGAGCCCGCGAGAGTCGGCTTGCCGATCACCTGTACGTCTTCGAGGGTGAGGTCGGTGATGCGCACGCGCGCCACGAACCACGAGCACACGTGCTTGCGCACGGTGATGCGCTTGGCCGCCGAACCCCACGCGGCACCCGAGTTCGCGAACGTCATGAGCCCGGAGTTGCCGGTGTAGGTGAGGTCGTGCTCGTACTGGCCGTGCGTGACGAAGGGCCCCTGGTCGTCGCCGTCGCCGTGGCAGTTCTCGACCAGGCAGTAGGCGCTCGCGGTGAAGTCGTTGAGGTGCCGCGCGTTGGCGGTGTGGCAGTTGGCGACGTAGCCGTACAGGCAGTAGATCTGCTGCGTGAGGTACCCGGCTCCGCCCCAGGTGACCGAGGTGGGGTTCTTGAGCGTGCAGTCGGTGGTCGAGAAGTAGGTGTTCCAGCGGCGCTGGATGAGCGGCCAGAAGGTGCCGGTGCCGTCGATGTGGTCGACGTCGCAGCGCACCGCGTACTCGAAGGCGAGGGGGTGCGACCCGGTGTACTCGTCGGTGCCCTTCCCGAGGAACTTCAGGTTCGACACCGACACGTCCTGCACGGGCACCACGCGTCGCCACGTCATGGTGCGGTCCTTGCCCAGCGGCCACCCGTTCTTGTAGTTCACGCGGATGTGCGTGCCGTCGACGATCTGCGTCACCTGCACGAGCCGCTGCAGTTCGCGCTCCCACCGGCCGCTGAGCGCGTTGACCTCGGCCGCGTACCAGTCGCCGACCGTGAAGAACGACGAATCGGCCACGGGGAACACGTCGCGCAGGTCGGGCACGTCCTCGCCGAGCCGCGCCTGCTGCACGGCCTCGGTCACCTCGCCGCGGAAGAACATGACCGCGGCGAACGGGTCGTCCTTGCCGGCGTTCTCGATGCCCTCGGTCGTCATGAGGTGCCCGCCGAAGTCGAACGCGATGTTCGAGCGCGAGAACTTATGACGACGCACGAAGTTGAGGTCGGTGTGCGCCTCGATCCGGTGGATCGTCGGGTCGTTCACCATCGCGTCGAGGGCATCGTCGGCGTTGACGTTCGCCCCGAAGATGCCGAAGGCGCGGAAGTCGACGACGCCCTGGTGCACGAGCATCCAGACGCCCTCCTTGCGGGCGGCGAGCACGGTGCCCCCGTTCACGGCCGGAGCCGCGTCTTTCACGAATCGGTAGAGCCCGTCTCCCCCGTCGCCCGGCGCGGCGTAGCCGGAGGTGCGCATCAGGTCGCCGGCCTTGCCCTTGATCGACGCGAGGTCGGTCGCGAGACCGGCGTTGCCGACGTCTTTCGAACCGGCCGCCGCCGTCGGCGCCACCGGACCGGATGCCTGAGCGGGAGACTGCATCGCGACGGCGGCCAGGCCTCCCGCCGCTGCCGCGCCGAAGCCCGCGAGCAGCATGCGCCTGCTGCGGAGTCCGGCCGGGGTCGTGCTGTCGTCGTGCGTGATCGTCATCTCTACCTCCGTGCGGCAGCCGTGCCGCGGTCGGGCGTGCGGCCGGATGGTCGTCACGCAGCGTGGGTCAGTTCGTGCGGTCTCCCGCTGTGGGGCCGTTCATGCCATCGACGCGAGCTGTGCGCGGTCGACGAGGTGCGTCAGGGCGTGCCCGGCGGCGAACGCGTCGATCTCGTCGGCGACGATGCGTCCCTGCCGCAGGCGCCCTTCGGTCGTGCCGGCCGCGCGGTGCGGGGTGAGCAGCGCGCCGCGGAGTGCGCGCAGCGGATGCTCGGGGCCGAACGGCTCTTCGTCGAACACGTCGACGGCGGCGCTGAGCCGCCCCGAGCGCACCTCGTCGATGAGCGCGGCCTCGTCGACGAGCCACGAGCGGGCGGTGTTCACGAGTCCCGCGCCGTCGGGCATGAGGGCGAGTTCGCGGCGTCCGATCAGATGGTGCGTCTCGGGCAGCGTGGGCGCGTGCACGGCCACGATGCGCGCCTGGGCGAGGGCGTCGTCGAGCGGCAGCAGCTCGGCACCCAGGGCGGATGCCCCGGCCTCGTCGAGCGTCGGATCGACGAGCAGCAGGCGGGCGCCGAGGGCGCGGACGAGGTCGAGGTAGGCGCGCCCGGTGCGTGAGGCGCCGATCACGGCGATCGGGGCGTCGAGGATCTCGTGCTGCGCACCGACGCCCTCGTACCAGCCGCCGTCGCGCAGCCCGTTGTGCAGCTCGGGCACCCGGTGCAGCAGCGCCAGGGTGAAGGCGAGCGACACCTCGGCGACCGAGCGCGCCATGCCGGCGCCCGCCTGCGTCACGCGGATGCCGCGGTCGAACAGGTCGTCGGTCGCGAACGCCTTGATCGAGGCGCCGGTGTGCGCCACGAGTGCGAGCTGCGGGAGGGCGTCGAGCGTCGGCGCGTCGAACGGACCGACACCCCAGCTCGTGATGACGACGCGGGCCTGGTCGAGACGGGCATCCGTCAGCCGGTCGACGCGCGCGAACGCTCCCCCGAGCTGTTCCGCAACCGCGGCGAGACGGTCGGCGTCGGCCGGCGAGAAGAACTCGGCGAACAGCGCCTCCGGCACGACGGCGACGATCGAAGGCCCTCCCGGCGATGCGCTCATGCCAGCCAGGCCTCGCGGTGCGCCGCGATGAACGCGTCGTCGTTGAGCGCCGGATAGGCCCGGCGCACGCGGGCGATCTCGTCGGCCTGCCCCGGCGAC
The DNA here is from genome assembly GCF_963528945.1 of uncultured Microbacterium sp. GTDB lineage: Bacteria > Actinomycetota > Actinomycetes > Actinomycetales > Microbacteriaceae > Microbacterium. The sequence goes on along the minus strand of NZ_CAURWX010000002.1, from coordinate 202,608 downwards.
AGCCCCTCGGCGGGATCGAGGCACCAGATGCCGTCGAGCAGACCCTGCTGGCGCAGCATCTCGTGCACGCCCGCGATCACGCCGTGGAAGTCGTTGCCCGGGTCGAACACCGCCTGGTTCACGTCGACCATGTCCGAGGCGATGAGGCCGAGCTCGCGGTACGCCGCGGCATCCCCCGCCATCGCCCGCTGCGCCTTCTCGAGCAGCGCGACCGCCGCCCGGGTGCCCACGGCCCACTGCCCGAGCAGACCGCCGACGAATCGCAGCGTGCGGGGGCCGTCGGGCGCATCGACGTGGAACTCCGAGAGCAGGTCGGCGACGATCGCGTCGTCGTTGCCCGTGTACAGCGCGATCTCGTCGGCGCGACCCGACGCGGCGACGCCGCGCACGAGCTCGAGCGTGCGGTAGCGGTCGAACGGCGCCGCCTTGACCGCGACCACCGCGGGGATCGCGGCGAACTCGCGCCAGAAGTCGCGGTCGAGCACGGGGCCGCCGATCGCGGTCTGCAGGTAGAACCCCACCACGGGCAGCACCTCGCCGACCGCACGGGCGCGGTCGAGCAGCGCCTGCTCATCAGCCCCGGCGACGCGAGGGCTCACGAGCACGGCGTCGTAGCCGAGCGACCGGGCGAGCTCGGCCTCGGCCACCGCCTGCGTCAGGTCTCCTGCGACCCCGGCGATGCGCACGAGGCTCGCGTCGTCGCGGGCATCCATCTCCTCGGCCGCGAGCGCGAGCACCGGCTCGAACAGCGCGTGCTCCGGGTCGCGGATCTCGAACTGGGTCGTGTGCACCCCGACGGCGAGGCCGCCGGCGCCCGCGTCGAGGTAGTAGCGGCTCAGCGCACGCTGACGGCGTTCGTCGAGCCGGCGGTCGGCGGTCAGGGCGAGCGGATGCGCGGGGATGACGGCACCGCGGGCGAGCGTCGCCGCCGCCTCGGGGCGCAGGGTGGGAACGGTCGCGGTGCGGGCGGCGGATGCGGCCATCAGAACTTGCCGTCCCGCACGGCCCACTTGGTGGGCTTGGCGATCATCGGCAATCCCGCCGTGATCCACTCGGCCTGCCGCTCGATGAGCGTCTCGGCCGACACCTCGGGGTAGCCGAACAGCGCCATGCACCGGCGGGCGTCGCTGAGCAGTGCCGTCGGCTGCGGGTCGTCGACCAACGTGACCTCGCGGCCGAGCAGCGTGCCGAAGCGGCGGGCGATCGACTCGACGCTCAGCAGCTCCGGGCCGGTGAGGTTGATCGTGAACGGGTCGGTCGAGGCGTGGCGCAGGCTCCGAAGCACCACCTCGTTCGCGTACCCCTGCCAGATGACGTTGACGTTGGCCGTCGCCACCGACACGGGCTCGCCGGCGTGCACGGCGCTGCCGATGTCGGCGAGCACGCCGTAGCGCAGGTCGATCGCGTAGTTGAGGCGGATGATGGCGACCTTCGTGCCGCGCTCCTGCGCCCCGAACTCGAACACCCGCTCGCGGCCGAGGCACGACTGCGCGTATTCGCCGATCGGGGCGGGGGCGACCTCTTCGGATGCCCCGCCCGATGCGGCGGGCACGAACGGGTACACGTTGCCGGTCGACAGCACAGAGATGGCGCTGTCGCGGTAGCGGCGGGCGACCCGGTCTGGGAGCGCCGCGTTGACCTCCCACGCCCACGACGCGTTGGTCGCGGCGCCGAACTTCGCGCCCACCATGAACACGACGTTCGGAGCATCCGGGAGCCCTGCGAGGTCGTCGTTCTCGATGAGGTCGAACGGCACCACCTGCACCCCCGCGCTCTCGAGGCGCTCGCGGATCGCCGCGTCGCCGAACCGCGAGACGGCGATGACGGCGTCGCCCTGGCGGCCGGCCGCGTCGAGGCCGCGACGGGCGAGCATCGCGAGGGTCGGGCCCATCTTGCCGCCCGCCCCGAGGATCACGAGGTCGCCGGAACCTGCGGCGAGGTCGTCGACGAGCGCGGCGCTCGGCGTCGCGAGGGCCTCCTCGAGCTCGGCCTCGGAGGTGAAGCGGTGCGATGTCATGTGGTGCATTCCCTTCTTGTCAGCCCTTGATCCCGGTGCCCGTGACTCCCTCTTGCACGTAGCGCTGAGCGATCAGGTACGCGAGGAAGATGGGCAGGAGGGCGACGACCGAACCCGCGAGCATGGTGCTCAACGGCACGTCCTGCTGCTGCAGCGACGAGATGCCCACGGTGAGCGTGAACATCGAGTTGGACTTGGCGATGATGAGCGGCCACAGGAAGTCGTTCCAGTGCCACAGGAAGACGAAGATGCCGAGGGTCGCGAGGATCGGCTTGCACAGCGGCAGCACGATGCGCAGGAAGATGCGGAACTCGCCCGCACCGTCGATGCGCGCCGCCTCGAACAGCTCGTCGGGCAGCCCCTGGATGAACTGGCGCATGAGGAACACCGCCTGCGCGTTCGCGAGCGTCGGCAGGATGAGGCCCCAGTAGGTGTCGATGCCGCCGAGGTTCGCCATGAGGATGAACGTCGGGATGAGCGTGACGTGGAACGGCACCATCACCATCGCGAGGAACGACCAGAACATCACCTCTTTGCCGCGGAACCGTTTCTTCGCGAAGGCGTAGCCCGCGAGCGCCGAGAGGAACAGCACGGCGACGACCGACACCAGCGAGTAGACGAGGGTGTTGAACAGCCAGACGAGGATGTTCTGGCCGCCGAGCACCTGCGCGTACGAGTCGAATGAGATGTCGCTGAAGGGCGACAGCGAACCTGGAAGCTCGACGACCATGCCGGGCTTCAGGCTGAGCACGACCATCGCGTAGAACGGGAAGAAGCTGAGGATGCCGGCGATGCTCAGCCACACCCAGCGCACGACGACGCCGAGACGCGTCGGCTCCAGGGCGCGGAACGAGCGGTTGCGGCCGCGGGGGGCGGCGGGCTTCGGGGTCGTCGCCGGCGGCGTCTGGGTGGGCGGCTGGATCAGGGCGGTCATTTCTGCTTTCCGATCACGAGGCGCTGGATGAGGGCGACCACGAGGGTCATGAGGAACAGGGCCACACCTACGGCGGCGGCATAGCCGTAGTCGAAGTAGCGGAAGCCCTGGTCGTAGAGCATGTAGACGAGCGAGTAGCTGGCGTTGGCCGGCCCGCCCTGGGTCATGACGTAGATGACGTCGAACACCTGGAACGCGGCGGTCGTCTCGATGACCGCGAGGAAGAAGAAGGTCGGCCGCAGGTACGGGAGGATGATGTACCGGAATCGGTTCCAGGCGTTCGCCCCGTCGACGAGGGCCGCTTCCTCCAGCTCGCGCGGCACGTCCTGCAGCGCGGCGATGAGGATCATCATTCCGTAGCCGAACCGCGACCACACACCGACGACGACGATCGCGGGGATGACGAGGATCGTGCTGCCCAGCCACGACCCGCCGAGCCCGAGCGGGCTCATGATCGCCGACCACGGGCCGTTGCTCGAGAAGATCCAGACGAAGATGCTGCCCGCGAGCACGAGCGACGTGATGACCGGCAGGAAGAAGATCGACCGGAAGAACCGCGAGCCGCGGAACGCCCGCCGCACCCCGAGCGCCATGACGGTCGAGAGCACCAGCGAGATCGGCACGGCGAAGATCGTGAACGTCACCGTGGTGCCGAGCGCCCGCCAGAACAGCGGGTCGGCGACGAGACGCTGGAAGTGGTCGAGTCCGCGCCACGCGATCTCGCCCGAGATGTCGTAGTCGAAGAAGCTCAGCGCGACGCCGGCGATGCTCGGGCCGAAACGGAACGCGATGAAGAGCAGGAAGGCGGGGAGCACGAAGAGGAACGCGACGCGCGCCTCCCGGCGGGCGAGCACGCGCGCCACGCGCCCCGTGGGCCGTTCAGCGGTGGATGCCGTCGTCATCAGGGGTCCTCACGGAAGGGAGCGGGGGCGCACGGGCGTGCGCCCCCGCTCGGCACGACTACTTGATCAGCGGAGCCGCGGCGGCCGCGGCATCCTTCAGCGCATCGGCCGGCGACTTCTGGCCGAGCAGCGCCGCCTGGATCTCGGGGGCGAGCACGCCCATGAGGGCGCGGGAGCTGCCGTCGAGCTCGCCGACGGTCGTGTCGGGCACGTACTTCTCGACCTCGCCGAGCAGCGGGTCGTCGGCGTACAGCGGCTCGGTGGTGCTGAGCGCCGAGAAGTAGCCCGCGGCCTTCAGGTAGGGCTCGATGACGTCGGCGCTCGTGGCGTACTCGGCGAACTTCGCCGCAGCATCCTGCGCCTTCGATCCCTTCATGACCGACAGCGATCCGACGGTGCCGTAGGCGACCGACTCCTTGTCGGTGAGCGGCGCGAGCACCTTGACGTTCTCCTCGCCCCAGAACGGCGCGACCTCGGTCACGGCGTTGTTCCAGGTGCAGGCGACCTTGCCCTGGGCGATCGCGGTCTGCTCGAGCGGCACGTTCGTGGTGAGCGCCTCGGGGTCGAGCGCTCCGTCGGCGGCGAGGTCGCTGATGAACGTCAGGGCCTCTTCGCCGGCCTTGCTGTCGAAGCCGACCGCGCCGTCGTCGTACACCTGACCGCCGGCCTGCCACAGCAGGGGGTAGAAGGTGAGGTTGAGCGTGTTCTCGGCCGAGGCCGGGTAGTTGAGCACGTACATGTCGGCGGCGGTGAACGACGGCGCGATCTCGGCGATGTCGTCCCACGTCTCGGGGTACTCGGTGACGCCGGCGGCCTCGAACGCGGCGGCGTTGCAGATGAGGGGCTGGGCGCTTGTGAGCAGCGGGGAGCCGAGGATGTCGCCGTCGATGGTGACCGACTCCTTGACGTTCGGCAGCAGGTCGTCCTGCCGCTCCGAGCTGAGCAGGTCGTTCAGCGGCGCGATCGACTTCTGGTAGGCGGCGAGCTGGTCGGGGATGAGGTAGACGACGTCCGGGCCCTTGCCGGCGGCGATCGCGGTCTGCAGCGCCTCGTCGCGGTTCGCCCAGGGGAAGATCTCGTAGTCGACGTTGATCCCGTCGTTCTCCTTCTCGAACTCCTCGATCGTCGAGTCCCAGAACTCCTTGTGCGCCGCTTCGTCGGCGATGACGGGGTAGAGCCAGACGGTGATGTCCTGCTCGCCGTCGGCGGTGCCTCCGCCGCCGGCCGAACAACCGGCCAAGAGGGCGACGGTCGCGAATCCCGCGACGACGCCGGTGGTCTTGCTGACGCGCATGGTGCTCCTTTGCTCATACCGTGCTGAGTACGGTTCATTATGACAGTAGGGTGGGATAATTCGTCAAGGACAACTTCTCAGCCATTTGTTTCACCGGTGTTTCCGGCGGGAAAATGGTTGACCTTGATCTGAGAATCCGGTGTGCTAATTTGATCGCACCTGCCGACGTCAGCAAGGAGAGGACTGCACATGGGAGTGCCGGGCCACCTGTCGATCGTCGCGCGATCGGCCCTGCAACTGCGTGACGGCGGACCGGCGACGGTCGCCGCACTCGCCCGCTCGCTCGAGATCTCGCGCACATCGGTCGAGAACGCGGTCGCGGTGCTGAGCGAGTCGGGACTTCTCGTCGACGCCCCCGCACCCGGCGCGTCCGGGGCCGGGCGCCCCGCCCGCCACTACGCCTTCCACGCGGGCGCCGGCACCGTCGTCGGTCTCGACATCGGCGTCGCCAGCGTGCGCGTGATCCTCGCCGACCTCGCGGGCCGCGTCGTCGCCCAACGCTCCTTCCCCGGCGTCGAGGCGCAGGCCGACGGGGCCGCCAAACTGCAGGCCGTCATCGACCATGTGCGCCGCACCCTCGCCGATGCCGACCTCCCGGCGTCGCGGCTCCGCGCCGTGGGCGTCTCGCTCCCGGGGCTCATCGACGACAGCGGTCGGGTCACGCTCTCGGTCGTCATCCCCGAGTGGTCGGGCGTCGACATCGGAGCGCAGCTGCGCCAGGCCTTCGGATGCCCGGTCGCGGTCGACAACGGCGTGCGCCTCGCCGCAGTCGCCGAGCATCACCTCGGAGTCGCCCAGCTCGTCGACGACGTCATCTACCTCTCGGTCGGCAACCGCATCTCGATGGGCCTCATCCTCGGCGGACGCCCGCGTCGCGGCATCCACAACGCCGCCGGCGACATCGGACGCCTGGCCTTCCGCGGCCTCGACACCGGCACCGGTCAGATCTCGTGGCGCACCGCGCCGACCGCCGCCGAGGTGTTCGCCGCGGCCCGCGCCGGCGACGCCGCGGCGCGCGACGAGCTCGACGCGTTCATCGACGAGCTCGCGCACGGCATCGCCACCCTCACCATGACCGTCGACCCGGCCATGATCGTCGTCGGCGGGGGTCTCTCGGCCGCGCACGAGCAGCTGCTCGACCCCCTGCGCGCGGCACTCCCCCGCCACCTCGGCCTGCCGTTCCAGGTGCCGATCGCCGAGGCGCGCCTCGGGGCGGAGGCCGCCGCGCACGGCGCCGTCGTGCACGCCTTCCAGCGGCACGCCTCCGATGTGTACGGCATCGACGACATGCCCGTGCCGCCCATCACCCCGCTGTCGGCGGTCGCCGCGTCGGCCCCCGCATCCGCATCTCTGGAGGAGAAGTGAGCACCCTGAAGGTCGGACTCATCGGCGCGGGCGGCATCTCCCGCGTGCACGCCGACGCCTGGCGCGCCCTCGGCGTCGAGGGCTACGTCACCTCACTCGACGGGGCGGACGAGATCGCCGCGGAGTACGGCTTCGTGCAGGTCGCCGACGTCGACACCCTCATCGAACACGTCGACCTCGTCGACATCGTCACCCCCAGCAGCACGCACGCCGACTTCGCCTTGCGGGCCATCGCCCGCGGCCGCGACGTCATCTGCGAGAAGCCGCTGGCGGCGACGGCGGATGCCGCGGCCGAGGTCGCGCGCGCCGCCGAGGCCGCCGGGGTGCGCCTCTTCCCCGCCCACGTCGTGCGCTACATGGGCGAGTACGAGCGCATCAAGCAGGGCATCGACGCCGGCCGCATCGGCACCCTCGCCGTGCAGCGCTTCAGCCGTGCGGGCTCCGCGCCGCAGACGCCGTGGTTCTTCTCGGAGCGCGCGGGCGGAGGCGTGATCCGCGACCTCGCGATCCACGACATCGACCAGGCGATGTGGTTCGCCGGCGACGTGACCCAGGTGTTCGCGGTGCAGAACCCGCCGACGGTCGACGACCGTGTGCCCGCCCCCGTCACCGCGCACATCGTGCTGACCCACGTGAACGGCGTGGTCAGCCACATCCACGCCAGCTGGGGCCTGCCGGGCATCCCGTTCCGCACCAGCGTCGAGGTCGCGGGGTCGGAGGGGCGTCTGCGCTACGACAGCGCAGAGGACCGCACCCTCCGCACGGATGCCGTGGTCGACCCCGGCACCACCGACTATCTGCCGCCGATGTCGCCGCAGGACAGCCCGTACTACGCCGAGATCGCCGATTTCGTCGCCGCGATCGGCGAGCGCCGCGACGCCCGGGTGGCGCCCGCCGACGGCATCCGCGCCGTCGCCGTGGCCGAGGCGGCGTACGCGTCGATCGCCGCCGGGGCACCGGTCGCACTCGCCCCTTCTCCTGTTTCGCCCGCCGAGGAGGTCTCCCGATGACCGCGCCCCTGCGCATCGCCGTGCTGTCGTTCGCCCACACGCACGCCCTCAGCTACGTGCACGCCCTGAAAGCGATGCCGGGCGTCGAGCTGATCGCCGCCGATCCCGACGGAGCGACCGCATCCGACGATGCGCCGCGCGGCGCCGACCTCGCCGCCGAGCTGGGCGTCGCGTACGTCGACACCTACGACGAGGCGTTCGCCTGGCAGCCCGACGCCGTGGTGATCGCGGCCGAGAACTCCCGCCATCGCGCCCTCGTCGAGCGCGCCGCGGTCGCCGGGGTGCACGTGCTGTGCGAGAAGCCGCTCGCGACCTCGGTCGACGACGCGGTCGCCATGCGCGACGCGTGCGAGGCCGCCGGAGTCATCCTCATGGTCGCGTACCCCGTACGGTTCGCCCCGGCGGTGCGCGACGCGATCGCCGAACTGCGAAGCGGCCGCCTCGGGCGCGTGCTCGGGGTCACCGGCATCAACAACGGCAAGCTCCCCGCTGAGCGCGCCTGGTTCACCGATCCGGAGCTCGCCGGCGGCGGCGCCCTGGTCGACCACGTGGTGCACTGCGCCGACCTGCTCGACGACCTGCTCGGCGAACGCGCCGTCTCGGTGCGGGCGGTGTCCAACGGCATCCTGCACGGCCAGCGCGACCTCGCCGTCGAGACCGGCGGACTCGTGACGCTGCAGTACCCGAGCGGCGTGATCGCCACGATCGACTGCTCGTGGAGCTGGCCGATGAGCTCCGCGACCTGGGGCGGTCTGACGCTGCAGGTGGTCGCCGAGCGCGGCACCGTCACGGTGAGCCCCTTCGCGAAGGGCGTCGCGGGGCACGACGCCGCGGGCGAGACGTGGGACCCGATCGGCGCCGACCTCGACGCCCTGCTGCTCGCCGAGTTCGTCGACGCCGTGCGCACGCGACGGCACCCCCAGCCCGACGCGGGTGTCGGCATCCGCACCGTCGAGATCGTGAAAGCCGCGCAGCTCTCCGCCGCCCGCGGGGGCGAGGTCGTCGCGCTGTAGCGGCGCCCGCGGTATCGCGGGTGGAGACTCCGGGGAGGACGGGGGAGTAAGCTCTCCCTTCGGGTCGATCGGCCCGAGGAGTCACGGAAGGCGGTGAGGGCGATGTCCGACGATAGTTACGACGCCGCCTCCGCTGCGTCGCGACTCCCTGCGCTCGCGCGTTGAGCATCCGCTCCGCGTCCGCACGTCGATCTCCGCAGCCGTCGGTGGCGTCCTCCGCATCCTGACGAATCCGCGCACCAGCCGACCGCCCGTGTGCGCCTGCGAGAGAAGAAGCACCCCCATGGCCCTCATCGACAATGGCGTGTACGTCCACGGACGTCGCGTCGAGACGCTCAAGAACCTCGACGACACCTTCCGCACCCTCGGCGCGACCGGCGGGATCGCCTGGATCGGTCTCTACCGACCGCAGCGCGAAGAGGTCGAATCGGTCGCTCGGGAGTTCGACCTGCATCCGCTCGCCGTCGAAGACGCCCTGTCGGGGCACCAGTGGTCGAAGGTCGAGCGCTACGGCGACACGCTCTTCGCCGTGCTGCGGCCCGCGCGGTATCGCGACGAGCAGGAGTCGATCGTGTTCGGCGAGCTGCACCTCTTCATCGGCCCCGACTTCGTGGTCACCATCCGGCACGCCGAGTCGCCGAACCTCTCGGCGGTCCGCCGCCGCATGGAGGCGAACCCCGACCTGCTCGCGAAGGGCCCGGAGGCGGTGCTCTACGCGATCCTCGACGAGGTCGTCGACGAGTACGAGCCGATCGTCGCGGGACTCGAGAACGACATCGACGAGATCGAGGACCAGCTCTTCGGCGACAGCGACGACGACGCGCTCTCCCGTCGCATCTACGAGCTCTCGCGCGAGGTGATCAACTTCCAGCGGGCGGTGCATCCCCTCAGCGGGATGCTCGAATGGCTGCGCCGCGGAAGCGACAAGTACCGCGTCGACGAAGAGCTGCAGCGGTCGCTGCGCGATGTGCTCGACCACGTGATCCGCGTGAACGAGCGGGTCGACTCGTTCCGCTCGATCCTCGAGAACGCGCTGACCGTGCAGTCGGCGCTCGTGGCACGACGGCACTCCGAGGCGGGGCTCGCCCAGAACGACGAGATCAAGAAGATCTCCTCGTGGGCGGCGATCATCTTCGCCCCCACCCTCGTCGGCACCGTGTACGGCATGAACTTCGACCACATGCCCGAGCTGCACTGGGCCCTCGGCTATCCGCTGGCGCTCGGGGCGATGGGTGCGTTCGCGGTGACGCTGTACGGCATCTTCCGGTACAAGCGCTGGCTCTGAGGCAGGGGGGAGTGGGCGACGGCGGCGGCCCCGGTAGGGTCGGAGACGTGTCAGACACCGCCGCCCCCACCGCCGCATCCGACCTCGCCCGCATCGCCGACGGCCTCGCCGGCGCCGACCCGCTGACCTGGGTCATCACGGGCGACTCGATCACGCACGGGCTGGTGTTCACCCAGGGCGGCCGCAGCTACGCCGAGCACCTGCACGAGCTGATCCGCGGCGAGCTGGAGCGCGTGCGCGACATCGTCATCAACTCGGCGATCAGCGGGCATCGCATCGTCGACATCCTCGGCGACTTCGACCGGCGGGTGTCGTCGTGGCGACCCGACGTGGTGACGCTCATGATCGGCACGAACGACTTGTCGACGGGCGGGCCGCAGCCGGTCATCTCGCCCGAGGACTACGCGGCGTCGCTGCGCACCTTCGTCGCGCGGGTCCGCGAGCTCGGCGCCGTGCCGGTGCTGCAGACGCCTCCGCCGATCGACATCGCGAATGCGCCGGAGCGCGCGCGGGTGGCGGAGTTCGCGGATGCCGTGCGCACCGTCGCCGCGAGCGACGACGTCATCTTCGTCGACCAGTACGCGCACCTCGTCGCCCTCGGGGCCGGGGGCGTGCCGTGGGGTCTGATGGGCGACCCGTTCCACCCGAACGCGGCGGGGCATGCGGCGCTGGCCCTCGAACTCGCGAGGGTGCTCGGCATCCGCCCGTCCGCGGAGCGCTCCCGCACCCTGCCGCTGCTCGAGGCGAAGGTCGGCGCCGCGCGCATCTACAGCTGACGCCGCGGCGCACTCCGCGTCCGGCGACCTCGACCCGTTCCGCGACGCGCTCAGGCGTCGACGACCTCGACCCCGGTGACCTCCAGCTCGTCGTCGAGCTGCACGAGGATGCGCGAGTCGGGGAACTGCTTCGGCGCCGCGAACGACACGTGCACGGCGTCGGCGAAGACGACGATCGCCGTCGCCTCCATGTCGTCGCGCAGGTCGCGCTGCTCGGTGACCTCGGCCTCGCCGACGGCATCCTCGATGTCGGTGGCCGCTTCGTCGACGATCGCGCGCCAGCGGCGCTCCGACACGGCGAGGATGCGGCGCAGCCCGTCGATGATCTCTGCCGGGTCGGCGTCTCCGTCGTCGCCCTCGGGGTCGAGATCGACGGCGACGACCACGCCGGCCGCTTCGAGCTCGGTGCGTCCGTGCAGGAGGCCGTCGCCGGGGGCGGCGTCGTCGAGCAGTCCGCTCTCGGTCACGCGGTTCAGGAGGTCGTCGAGCGCAGAGGTCATCCCTCCATCCTCCCCGAATCCGCCCGGCTCTTCACGGTTCCCGTCGCACTTTCTGTCGCCTCTCCGCCCAGTGAGCGACAGAAAGTGCGACGGGAGCTGGGGAACGGAGTCCGTAGTCGGTCTTGCTAGGTACCGGTACTTAGTGTTACTTTGTAGCGGTACCCAGCATCACTGAGTAGCGGATGCGGCAAGAGAAGGAGCATCGGATGGGCAAGCAGATGACCGAGATGCTGAAGGGCACCCTGGAGGGCATCGTGCTGGCCCTCCTCGGCGAGCAGCCGGCCTACGGCTACGACATCACCGCGCGCCTGCGCGACCACGGGTTCACCGACATCGCCGAGGGCACGATCTACGCCCTCCTGGTGCGCATCGAGCAGCGCGGTCTCGTCGACGTCGAGAAGGTGCCGAGCGAGAAGGGGCCGCCCCGCAAGGTGTACTCCCTCAACACGCAGGGCACCGCCGAGCTGGCCGAGTTCTGGAAGACCTGGAGCTTCCTCTCGCAGCGCATCGAAGAAGTACGAACCACCCCCGCGAACACCCCGAGCAAGGAGAACTGACATGGCCGCCAAATGGATCGAAGCCCTCACCGGCTCGCTCGAGCAGAAGAAGCAGTACAAGCAGGCGAAGGCGCGGCTCGACGCCCTGCCCCAGCCCTACGCCGCCACGGCCGACGCCTTCCACCGGTACTTCCTGTACTTCGGGGGCATCAGCGAGGGCGACACCCTCGTGCAGATGATCGCCGACTTCGCCGACCTGTGGGAGCGGGCAGCCCTCGACGGCACGCCGATCGATGCACTCATCGGCGACGACCCGGTGGAGTTCGCCGAGAACTTCGCCAGCGCCTACAGCGGCAAGCAGTGGATCGACAAGGAGCGCGCCCGGCTGGTGCAGGCGGTCGACGAGGCGACGGGGAAGGCGAAGGAATCATGAGCGCCGCGATCAGCGCCCGGGGTATCGAGAAGTCCTACGGCGACCTGCGGGTGCTGCGGGGCGTCGACCTCGACGTCGATGAAGGCTCGATCTTCGCCCTGCTCGGCTCGAACGGCGCCGGCAAGACGACCATGGTGCGCATCCTCTCGACGCTGCTGTCGGCGGATGCCGGAACGGCCACGGTGCACGGAGCCGACGTGTCGCGCGAACCCCGTGCCGTACGCGAGGCGATCAGCCTGACAGGGCAGTTCGCCGCCGTTGACGAGATCCTCACCGGGCGCGAGAACCTCGTGCTGGTGGCGAAGCTGCGGCACCTCCCCGACGCCGGGCGGATCGCCGACGATCTCCTCAGCCGGTTCCGGTTGACGGATGCCGGCGGCCGCCGGGTCGGCACCTACTCCGGCGGTATGCGGCGGCGCCTCGACATCGCCATGAGCCTCGTCGGGAACCCCGCCGTCATCTACCTCGACGAACCCACCACTGGGCTCGACCCCGAGGCTCGGATCGAGGTGTGGCAGGTCGTGAAAGAACTGGCGGATGCCGGCACCACCGTGCTGCTCACCACCCAGTACCTCGACGAGGCCGAGCACCTGGCCGACCGCATCGCGATCCTGCATGAGGGTCGCATCATCGCGAACGGCACACTCGCCGAGCTGAAGGCACCGCTGCCGCCAGCCAAGGTCGAGTACGTCGAGAAGCAGCCCACGCTGGAGGAGATCTTCCTCTCGCTCGTCGGGCCTGACGCCACGAGCGCTCCAAACACCCCGAACACCCCGCACACCCCGCGCGCGCCGAAGGAGGACGCCGTATGAGCACGCACGTCGTCGCCGACACGGCGACCCTCACGGGCCGGTCCCTGCGCCACATCTTCCGCAGCGCCGACACCATCATCACCACCGCGGTCACACCGATCGCCCTCCTGCTTCTGTTCGTCTACGTTTTCGGCGGCGCCCTGCGGCAGAGCACCGGGCAGCAGAACTACGTGAACTACCTGCTTCCCGGCATCCTGCTCATCGCCATCGCGTCCGGCATCGCCTACACGGCGTTCCGCCTCTTCACCGATCTGCAGAGCGGCATCTTCGACCGCTTCCACTCCATGCCGATCGCGCGGTCGAGCGTGCTGTGGGCCCACGTGCTCACCTCGCTCGTCGCGAACGGCGTCACGGTGGCGATCATCATCGGCGTCGGGTTCGCGATGGGGTTCCGCACCGGTGCGAGCATCGGGGCGTGGCTCGCCGTGATCGGCATCCTGCTGCTGTTCACCCTGGCGCTGACGTGGCTGGCGGTCATCGCGGGTCTCAGCGCCACGACGGTCGACGGAGCGAGCGCGTTCTCGTACCCGCTGATCTTCCTGCCGTTCATCAGCTCGGCGTTCGTGCCGACCGACACCATGCCGGGCCCCGTGCGGTGGTTCGCCGAGAATCAGCCGGTCACGTCGATCGTGAACACGATCCAGGCGCTGTTCGCCGGCGAGCCCGTCGGGGCGGAGATCGGGGTCGCCCTCGCCTGGTGCGTCGGCATCCTCGTCGTCGCCTACGCGTTCGCGATGCTGACCTACCGCCGGAAGGTGCGCTGACGGCGCCCGATTCGCCTTTCTTCCCCGCGCCGTGCCGCCATAACTCAGGACGACGCGCGACGAACCGCCCCGGAATCCGCTTCTGGGGCGGTTCCTCGCGGGTCGGTCCTGAGTTACGGTCGGCCGCCGGGCAAGCCATGGCTCGAAACCCGTGAACCCCACGCCGAGAAACCGAGGCCGAGCATCGCTCAGCGCAGCGCGACCGGTCCGAGCACGAGGCGCCGGCGGTCGCGCACCCAGTGCACCCCGAGTTCCCGCCGCTCCGCCCGGGTGGCGAATCGGTAGCGGTACGACACGGCCCGCACCCACCGCGGCGGCTCCCCGTCGAACGGATCGACCCGCAGCAGCGCGAGCGTCGGGGCATCCGCCTCGAGCAGGCGGAGGAGGAACACCGTGAACCAGTCGTCGAGCGAGCGACCGAGCGGCAGGAACCACATCAACCAGTCGAGCCGCAGGTGGTACGGGGCGAACTGCCGCGGCACGCGCCGCACATCGCCCGGTTTGCCTCGGAACTCGTACTCACGCCAGTCGCTCTCGCCGTCGGCATCCGTCGTGCCCTCGACGACGATCTCGACGCGTTCCTTCGTCACCGTGCCGAAGGCGCCGTAGGCGTTGGCGAGCTGCCAGCGGTTGAAGCTCGCGTTCATCAGCTGACGGCGGGCGAAAAGGTTGCGCAGCGCTGACCAGCTCAGCACGACGTACAGCGCGGCAACGGCCGACGTCACGACGAACCACCACAAGGGCATGCCCGGCCACGGACCCGCCTCGACCGACGGATGCCCGACACCCGGCAGCCCGATCGCCGAGAACCCGATCACGATCGTCGCCCAATTCAGCCAGGCGAAGTTGCCCGTGATGACGAGCCACGCCTGCGTTCCGATCAGGATGAGCGCCGCCACGGTGCCGATGATCTGCGGCACGGGTCCGTCGAACCAGATCGACAGCAGCGGCGCGAACAGGAAGAACGGCACGAGGAGCTGCGCGACATGGTTGCCGACCACCTCCCCCTTGTGGAACCACGCGGGCAGCAGATGCGCCTGACGACTGAGCGGACCGGGCATCGGCTGCGTCTCGTGGTGGTACATCAGGGCGGTGAGGTCGCGCCACTCGCGCCCGCCGCGGATCTTGATCATGCCGGCGCCGAACTCCAACCGGAACAGCAGCCACCAGAACAGCACGATCACCACCGTGGGCGGCGGCTGCTCGTTCGAACCGAGGAACGCCGCGAGGAACCCGGCCTCGAGCAGCAGCATCTCCCACCCGAACGAGTAGAACGTCTGCCCGATGCTGACGACCGACATGTAGCCGAGCCACAGCGCGAGGAAGCAGAGCATCGGCACCCAGGGCGGCCCGAGCTGCGGGATGCCGGCGACGAGCGTCGCGGCGACGACGATGCCCGCGACGCAGAGGACGACGAGACGCCGGTCGGTGTAGCGGATGCGCGAGAAGAGCGTCGGATGCAGCATCCGCCGTCGCTCCTTCTTCTGGGCGACCCAGTCGAGCAGTGCCGGTGCGGGAAGGAGTCCGCGTTCGCCGAGCAGCGGCCGGAACTGGTTCAGCGTCGACACGAACGCGACGAGGTACAGCGCCGCGATGCCCCGCTGCAGGACCTCGCGGGCGAACCCGAAGTCGACCGCCGCGAACCCGTCCACCCGGTCAGGCTACGCCCGGGGCAGACCCCACCGCCGCCCCCCTTGCGCTCCCCCCAAACCGACGCTCCCGTCGCACTTTCTGTCGGAACCGGCGGGCCGGAGCGACAGAAAATGCGACGGGAGCAGAAGGGGGAAGGGGGAAAGGGAAGGAGGGGTCAGCTGACCACCCAGTCGAAGTCGGCGCCGTTCTCCTCGAGCCAGGCGTCGACCGCCTCGGCCTCGCGACCCTCGCCGTACTCGTTCACCACGAGGTCTTCGAGCGAGCCGTACTGGGCGTCGTCGAGCTGGATCTTCTCGATCAGCTCGGCCGCCTCGGGGAACTCCTCGGCGAAGCCCTTCGTGCCCAGGAAGTGCAGCCCCTCGGCGTCGCCCATCGCGCCCTTCGGGTCTTCGAGGTCCTTGACGGGGAAGGCATCGTTGGCCCAGAACGGACGCCACAGGGTGACGACGATGTCCTGCTCCTTGTCGGTCGCCGACTGCAGCTCGGTGAGCATCGCCGCGGTCGACGAGGTGACGAGCTCGTACTCGCCGTCGAGACCGTACTCGGGCATCATTTTCTGCGTCTGGGCGGTGAGGCCCGCGCCGGGTTCGATGCCGTAGATCTTCCCGCCGAGGTCGCCGCTCTTGCCGACGAGGTCGTCGATGGTCTCGAGCTCGGAGTACTCCGGCACCGCGATCGTCAGCCGTGCGTTGTCGTAGTAGGTGCCGAGGTCTTCGATCTGCTCACCGTACGTCTTCATGTACTCGGCGTGCGTGACCTCGGGCCAGGCCGACGGGAACACGTCGACGTCGCCCTGCGCGAGACCCGTGTACAGCGGCCCCGCCTCGGTCAGCGTCTTCATCTCGACGGTGTAGCCGATCTTCTCGAGCTGGTCCTGCAGCAGGTACGCGGTGCTCAGACCATCCGTCCACGAGGGCAGGAAGCCGAGGGTGATCGTGCCCTTGTCCCCCGTGCCGCCGCCGGCATTGCCGCCTCCGCCGCCGAGTTCGATGGTTCCGCCGGCGCCGTCCGAGGCGCAGCCCGACAGGGCGAGGGCGGTCGCGGCGCCGAGGGCCGCGAGGGTGGTGATCCTGCTCTTACGCATTCTGGAGCTCCTTCTCTGCGACGGGCGTACGGTCGACATCGCCGGAATCGGATGCCTCCGCCACAGCTGCCGATCGACGGCGGGCACGCCGCGACCGCAGCATCGCCAGCAGCGACGAGGGGTTCTGGCCGAGCGTTCCGAGGGCCGCGGTGACGCGGTCGAGGAACACGGCGATGAGCACGACACCGAGCCCGGCCTCGACGCCCTTCGCGATGTTCACGGTCGAGATGGCCTCGACGACCATCTTCCCGAGGCCGTCGGCGCCCGCCATACCGGCGATGACCGCCATGGAGAGGGCGAGCATGATGACCTGGTTGATGCCGGCGAGGATGGTCGGCATGGCGAGGGGCAGCTGGATGCCGCGGAGGATCTGCCCCGGCTTCGCGCCGAACGCCTGTCCGGCTTCGACGGTCTCGGAGTCGACGCCCCGGATGCCCAGCTCGGTCAGTCGCACGCCCGGAGGGAGCGCGAAGATCACCGTGGCGACGAGTCCCGGCACGACGCCGATGCTGAAGAACACGATCGCGGGGATGAGGTAGACGAACGCGGGCATCGTCTGCATGAAGTCGAGGATCGGCTTCAGCACCGCCCGCACCGTGGCGTTGCGCGCCGACCAGATGCCCAGGGGCACGGCGATGAGCACGGCCACGATCGCGGCGACGAGCACCAGCGCGAGCGTCTGCATCGCGGGCACCCACAGCCCCATCGCGACGATGAGGGCGAACGAGATGATCGTGCCGATGGCGAGCTGCCACGAGCGCACGATCCAGGCGATGAGTGCAGCGGCCGCGATGAGCACGAAGAAGTACGGCAGCAGGAGGAGCGACGTCAGGCCGTCGACGAAGAACGTCACGACGAACGAGACGGCATCGAGGAAGCCGTCGAGGTTGGTCTTGATCCAGTCGACACCGGTCGCGACCCACGAGCCGAGGGGAATGCGGAACCCGTCCATCAGCGCACCTCCCCGGCGATCGATGCATCCGATCCGGGGGCGGTGGTGCCCCCGTCTGTCGGCTCGGCCGTCCAGCCGTCGTCGAGCACGGCGTCGATCTCCGCCTGCGGCATCGGCAGCAGCGGCAGGGTCAGCTCACCCGTGGCCCCGGGGCCGGGGCCCAGTGCGGCGAGCAGGGTCACGCGCGGGATGACACCGACGAGTCGGCCGGCGGCATCCGTCACCGCGAGCGGCAGCGGCGACTCGACGGCCGGCACGAACAGGTTCATCAGCACCTCGTCCTCGCTCACGCTCTGCGGCACGGGCTTGATGATGTCGCGCAGGGTCGCCGTGCCCTTGCGCACCAGCTTCACGGCATCGCGGTCGGTGACGATGCCGACGAGCTGACGGTCGCGGCCGACGACGTACGTCGCCGACATGTAGGCGTCGCGCATCTGACGCAGCGCCGTGCGGGGGCCGGCAGTCTCGGCGACGACGGGGCGCGGGCGCTCCATCACGTTGCCGGCGGTGAGCACCCGGGCGCGGTCGACGTCTTGCACGAACTGCTCGACGTAGTCGTTCGCCGGGTCGGTGAGGATGTCCTCCGGCGTGCCGATCTGCACGATGCGGCCGTCGCGCATCACGGCGATGCGGTCACCGAGGAACATGGCCTCGTTCAAGTCGTGCGTGATGAACACGATCGTCTTCTGGAACTTCTGCTGCAGTTCGAGCAGCTGCTCCTGCATCTCGCGGCGGATGAGCGGGTCGAGGGCGCTGAACGCTTCGTCCATGAGCAGGATGTCGGTGTCGGCGGCGAGGGCGCGGGCGATGCCAACGCGCTGCTGCATTCCGCCGGAGAGCTCGGAGGGGAGCTTGTCGCCCTGGCCGTCGAGGCCCACGAGGCCGAGGATCTCGTTCGCCTTCGCCAGGCGCTCGGCCTTGCCGACGCCCTTGAGCTCGAGGGGGTAGGCGACGTTCGCGGCGACCGTGCGGTGCGGCAGCAGTGCGAAGTGCTGGAAGACCATCGACACGCGGTCGCGGCGGATCTCGCGCAGGCGCGACGCCGGGATGCCGGTGATGGCGTCGCCGCTCACCGTGACGGAACCGTCGGTGGCGGGGTGCAGCCCGTTGAGCATGCGGATGATGGTGGACTTGCCGGAGCCGGAGAGCCCCATGATGACGAAGATCTCACCGCGGTTCACGGTGAAGCTCGCGTCGATGACGGCAGCGGTTCCTGCGTCGGTGACGGCGGAGCGGGTCTCGCCGGCTTTCAACCGGCGGACGGCGGCGTTCGGATTCTTCCCGAACACCTTGAACAGATGGCGCGCTTCGAGTGCGGTTTCGGACACGTTTCCCCCGCGGCTCGCCTCGGGTCGGCGAGCCTGCTTCGGTTACGCCCGGGTGATGTCCTCGAGGCCGTTTCGACAGGGCTGCTGTGGCGGCGCGGGCGGCGGATTTCGGATCCACCGCGATAGGACATCGACCGTACGGACACGCCTCTTCGCAGCACAGCAGATCGAAAGAAGGACGCGTTCGCGGACTGGTCTTCGGACCGTCAGGCCCACAGACCAACGTAGCGAAATGGCCGGTCAGCGCCAAATCCGGCCTCCCGGTATGCCGCGCGAATCGCGGTCTGACCGGGTGATTGCACGGGGCGTTTCCGAATTCACGCGCATACTTTCACGGTGCGCGAGGGGTCACGAAATGCCGCCTCCCGGCATCCCCATACGGCGTGTCTTGACCCCTCACGCGAGTTGCCCCGGAAGGGGAACGCACTCGTGCGCGAGGGGCCACGAAATGCCGCCTCCCGGCATCCCCATACGGCGTGTCTTGACCCCTCATGAGGCACGCGCGAGGACGCGCGAGCGGGCGCGCGTCAGGGGCGACGGATGCTGCGCGTCACCGTGAACTTCGGGGTGCGGTGCAGCTGCTCGGTTGGGCCGACGAGGCGTCCGAGCTCGGCGCGGTAGCCGAGCGACGAGTTGAACACCGTGAACAGCTCGCCGCCCGGCCTCAGCACGCGGGCGGATGCCTCGAACAGCCGCGTCGCGGCACCGGTGTGCACGCTCGTGCCGAGGTGGAAGGGCGGGTTGAGCAACACGACGTCGACCGAGGCATCCGCGACCTCCGACGCGGCATCGTCGTGTGTGACCTCGACGCGATCGGCCACCCCGTTCGCCTCGACCGTGGCCCGGGCGGAGGCGACGGCCGCGGCCGAGCGGTCGGTCGCGATCACGCGTGCGTCGGAATGGGCGCGCGCGTATGAGACGGCGAGCGCGCCGGTGCCGCAACCGAGATCGAGCACCGTGCGAGATCCTCCGTCGGCGGCAACGGGGCCACGGGGGGCCGTCCCGTTCTCCGCCCTCGGCGAAGACGAACCCGCATCCCCACCCAGCCCCAACACCTCGAGCAGCACCCGCGTGCCGATGTCTAGGCGCGGTCCGGCGAACGCACCACCGTGCGCGACGATCGTGAGCCCATCGTGCATCGCCGTGACCGGGAACGGCGGCCGTTCGGGCGCCTCCCGCGGCTCGCTCGCGACGATCAGTCGGGACTTCCGCTCCGCGCGCTGCGGCTGCACGACGGCGAAGCTCCGCCCGATCACCTCGTTCTGCGCGAGCGTCATGTGCTTCACGCGACCGCCCGCGACGAGCACCGCATCGGGCGCTGCGCACCGGGCCACCGCATCCGCGATCTCCTCGAGTTCGGCGAGCGCCTTCGGCAGCTGCAGCAGCACCAGACGAGCATCCGCGAGCAGCCCGCCGTCGAGCTCGTGCGACACGAACCCCTCGACACCCAGCTCCTCGGCGTTCCGGGCGAGGGCGCGGCGTCCGGTCGCGAGGTCCTGATGCACGCGGATGCCTGGGAATCCGGCATCCGTCAACGCCAGCGTGATCGCGCCGTACTCGTCGCCGATCACCGCGATCTGCGCGCCGTCGATTTTCCGCTCTGCGGCGAGCGCGACGGCTCGGTCGACGAGCAGCCGGTCGGTCGCATCGTGCGCCTGCAGGTTCTCGGCCTCGACGTCGGGCCACCGGCGCAGGCGGCTGTAGGGGAACTCCGGCACCTGCCCACTGTACGGGGCGGGCGACCCACGACCGCGCTAGGTTCGTGCCATGAGCCCGTGGCAGTGGATCGTCGTCGCGCTCGCCGTCACGATCGCCGTCGCGCTGCCCCTGGTCACCCTGTGGCGGCTGCGCACTCCCGAGCGGCGCCGCGACGAATGGCTGGGCGCCACGGCGCAGCCGCGACTGACGCGCCTGTCGTTCGCGCTCTCGTTCGCACTCACCGCTGTCGGTGGCCTCGTCAGCGTGTTCATCGCCGTGGACGGATTCCCGCTCGCCTGGGCGACGGTCGCGCTCTCCGCCGGCCTCCTCGCCACGACACTCATCTCCGCGGTCGTGGCCCTGCGCACTCCGCGGTGACGGCCCCTCAGAAGAAGGTGCGGACGAGCTCGACGACGCGGTCGGACTCGGCCGACTCCACCACCGGCAGGAAGTGCCACTTGTCGAACGCCGTGCACGGGTGCGACAGGCCGAGCGCCACGACGTCACCGATCGAGGCATCCGCGTCGCGCAGGAACGTGTGCTGGTCGTTCATGGCGGTGACGGATGCTCCGGCTGCCGGCGCGATCGCCCTTCCGAGGTCGGGGGCGACGCCGTGCACGACGGGGAGTCCCTCGTCGAACGGGAAGTCGCGCTTGCCGCCGTCGAGCAGAGCGAGGGCCGGCTCGGGGTGCGAGACGACCCGCGCGTAGCCCCGCATCGCGGAGCGGAGCATCCCCTCGTCGATCCCGGTTCGCGTCGCGTCGAGCGGCGAGATGCCGCGGTAGAAGCCGTCGTCGTGCACGATGTACGCGCCCGAGCGCAGGGTGAACCGCGTTCGATCGTCGCGCGCGATGGCCGGGGCGTAGACCTCGGCGACGAGATCGAAGTACGCGCTGCCGCCCGCGGTCACGAACACGTCGCCCTCGTCGTACAGGTCGCCGAGCGCCTCGTGCACGACGAGCTGGTCGGCGAGGTACCGGCGCACGGCGGTGAGCGCGGCATCCGATCGGTCGTGGCCCAGCGCCCCTTCGTACCCGCCCACGCCGGCGAGGCGCAGCACGTCGGATGCCGCGATCCGGCGTCCGATCTCGATCGCGGTGTCGACGGTGCGGGCGCCGGTGCGTCCGCCCTCGGCGCCGAGTTCGACGCAGACGTCGACGCGGCGCGGCGTGCCGACCTCACGGAGCGCGCGCTCCATCGCATCGACCGTGTCGAGGGAGTCGGCCCAGCTCACGAAACGGAAGCCGGGGTCGGCGAGCTCGCCGGCGAGCCAGCGCAGCGAGCGGGCGTCGACCACCGCGTTCGCGAGCATGACGCTGTCGAGACCGAACGTGCGGGCGGTGCGCACCTGCCCCATGGTCGCGAGGGTGATGCCGGGGCATCCGGCGTCGAGCTGACGCTGCCACAGCGCGGGGGCCATGGTCGTCTTGCCGTGCGGCATGAGCTGCAGGCCGCGGGCCTCGGTCCACGCCGCCATGACGGCGAGGTTGTTGCGCATAGCGGTGTCGTCGAGCGCGATGACGGGGGTCCAGAACTCCGACAGCCGGGGCTCGGTGGCGAGGAACTCGTCGACCGTCAGACCGATCGCCCGTTCGGGGATGCCCTTGTCGCGCGCCGTGAGGCGCTCGGCGCCCCATCCGTCGTCCAGCCGTGTCATCCGTCGCCCTCCGGTTTTGTACAGTGCCCTGCCAATCTACCCGTCGGCCTGTCCCGGCAGGCTCCGCCCCCGGAACCTTCTGCTCCCGTCGCATTTTCTGTCGCCCGGCGGCGTCCGAAGCGACAGAAAGTGCGACGGGAACGGCGGGATGGAGGGAGGGCGGGAGGGAGGAATGGGGGAACAGGGGCCGAGGGCTAGATGGTGTCGTCGGCCGCGAGCAGGTCGATCTGCCAGTGGCGACCGGCGGGATCCTGGTCGTCGTGGGCCTTCTGCGCGGCGTCGAGCACGTCGTTCACCTTCTCCATCGCGACCTCGAACTCGGCTTCGGTCAGGCGGATGGTGCGCTGCGTGAAACTGCCGTGCACCTCGGCCGTGCGCCCGGTCAGATACTCGGGGGCCCAGGCGGCGACGCGTTCGAGCAGGGCGCGGTGCTCGTCGACGATGCCCGCGAGCACCGCCCCGCCCAGGGCCTCATCGGCCACGGGGCGCTCGGGTCCGCCGACACTGAGCGGCCCCTTGATGCTCGTCCACACCCGGTCGCGCCGGTCGCGGGCGTGTTCCGGCGCTTCGGAGATCAGACCGGCGTCGGCGAGCGCGCGCAGGTGGAAACTCACGCTGTTCGCGGGCACGTCGAGTTCGGCGGCGATGTCGGCGGCGCGCAGGTGCTCGTGGCGCGAGAAGAGCCGGATGATGCGGCGACGCAGCGGATGCGCGTAGGCCTTGAGCATCGCCGACGTCATGAATTCCGCGTCTGTGCCGCTCTCGTCGCCCGCCATGCCCCGAGTGTATCCGCCAGAAGACTTGCGCAAGGACAGTTGCGCAACTGCTCTTGCGCATCTACCATCGAGCCATGACCACCGTGACCGCCCCGCACCGCCTCTGGCGCAACCCGCGCTACCTCCTCTGGCTCGTGAGCGACACCAGCAAGGGTCTCGCCGCGGCGCTGTTCGGCTTCGCGATCCCCCTGCTGGCGCTCATCGTCACCGACGACCCGGCGCTCGCGGGCATCATCGCCGGGGCGGGGCTCGTCGCGCGCCTGCTCGCGACGCTGATCGGCGGCATCCTGGCCGATCGTCACCGCCGCATCGTGCTGATGCTCGTCGGGTCGCTGCTGGGAGTGGGCCTTTCGGTCGCCTTCACGGTGCTCGCATGGACCGATGCCCTGACGTTCTCGGTGCTGCTCGTGATCGACGTGCTGCTCGCCGCCCGCAACGGACTCTTCGACGTCGCCGGCGAGAGCGCCATCAAGGAGATCGTGCCCGACGAGGCGATGGGGCGCGCACAGGCGGCGAATCAGGGAAGGGATGCCGCGCTGCAGCTCGCCGGCGGACCCCTCGGCGGCCTCCTGCTCGGCGTCGGTGGGTGGCTCGTCGGTCTCGTCATGGCCCTCTGCCACGCCCTCGCCGCCGCGACCGCCTGGCTGCTCACCCGTTCTGTGGTCCCCACCCCCGTCGCGACATCGCTCGGTGGCGAAAACCCGGACGAGACGGCGGATGCTCGGCGCGGCGCCGCACGACACACCGCGGATGCCGCATCCGATCTGGGTTTTCACACCGCCGGCGGCGCCCGGCCCGCGCGCCGCCGCGCTCTGACCGAGCTGCGCGAAGGGTTCGCCTGGTTGTTCTCGCGCCCCGACCTGGGCGGCGTGCTCGCGATCATCACGATCATCAACCTCGGGTTCAACGCCGCGATCACGACCGTGATCTACGCGCTGCAGCAGGCCGGATACTCCGAGCTGCTCATCGGCACCCTCAGCGCGGGCGTCGGCGTCGTCATGCTCGTGGGCGCTGTGATCGCGCCGCTGCTCGTGTCGCGGGTAGGCACGGGCGCGCTGACCATCGCCACGCTCACCGTCGTCGCGGCCGCCGCCGTGGGGCTGTCGTTCGTCACCGACCTGTGGGCGATCGTGGCGGTGCTGGGTTCAGCGGTCCTGCTGCTGCCCGCTCTGAACGCCGGAATGATGGGCTACTTCATGGTCGCGACGCCCAGTCATCTGCTCGGGCGCGCCAACAGCGCGGCGGGCGTGCTGGGCATGGGGGCGATGCCGCTCGGTCCGCTGATCGCCGGGTTCGGCCTCGCGTGGGCCGGACGCCAGGGCACCATCCTGGTGTGCGCCGCGCTCTGCGCGATCGCCGCGGTGCTGGCCGTCGCCAACCGGGCTCTGCGGGCCCTGCCCGTCGAGGCCCGGTGGGCCGCGCACGCCCGCCAGTACGAGCAGTAGTCCCCGCATCCGCGGTCCTGACCCACGGGCCCCGCATCCGCCCGCCGCACAACTTCGGAGTTCCCGGCCGACACGCCGTCGGCGGATGCATCTGGCCGGCGCGCCTCCCGGGCACTCCGAAGTTGTGCAGGGCGGGGCGGGCGGAGGTGGGGCGAGCCAGGCCAGCGACCGGCTACGGCTCGCAGGCGGGGGCCGGACGAGGGTGGGATCAGAGGGCGCCGGCGAGCGCGGCGATGCCGGCGATCAGCGACAGCAGAGCGAGCACGAGCGCGATCGAGATCAGCACGATGTGCACCGTTAGGAACGGGGTCGGCTTGCCGTTCGTGTCGCGCGCCCGCGGGTCCTTCGCGACGCGGCGCAGGAACTGCGGCCACACCACCGCGTTGAAGACGGCGTTGAGGAACAGGATCACGGCGAGGAGGGTCACCCGTCCACCGTATCCGCCGCTGCGGAGCATCCGCCCTCCCCGACCCCCGGGCAGCTTTCCGCTCGCCGCCCCCGGGCAACTCCCCCACCCGTCGGATGCACGGACCTTGCACACCTGCACGGAGAATCCCGTCGCCTCTCCGTGCAGACGTGCACACTCCGTGCAACCGGCCACCCACCCGCACACCGCACCCCGCCCCGCACCCCGCACCCGGCACCGCACCCCGCACCACCCCTCCTGCACCGAGGTCATGTATCACCGACCTCTTGCCGCGCTCCTGGTAGATGTGCGCACAATGTTCCTCATGATCGACGGTGCTCCCGGCACCGCCCTCGATCCTGCATCGGACGACGGCCCCCGGCGTTGGCAACGGGCGGCCGAGCTCTTCGGCGCATGGCATGGGGGCGACAGTCGCGCGATGGACGGGCTCGTCCGCTTGATGACGCCCGTGCTCTGGCATGTCGTGCGCGCGTACGGGCTGGAGCGCTCCCTCGCGGAAGACGTGGTGCAGACCACGTGGCTGCGACTCGTGCGCGGGCACGACTCCATCGCCGACCCGCAGGCCGTGTCTGCCTGGCTCACCACCACCGCGCGTCGCGAGGCGTGGAAGGTCGCGAAAGCGCACGGCCGGGTCGACACGACGGATGCCGACGACCTCGACGCCCTCCTGCCGGAGCAGCCGTCTCCCGAAGACCAGGCGACGGTCTCCGATGAGCGGCGTCGGCTCTGGGTCGCCGTGAGACGGCTGGCGGAGCGCTGCCAGCGACTGCTGCGCGTGATCGCCTTCGAAGACCGCCCCGACTACGCCCGGCTCGCCGCCGACCTGTCGATGCCCGTGGGGAGCATCGGTCCGACCCGTCAACGCTGCCTCGCGAAGCTGCGCGTGGCACTCGACGCGGCCCCCCGAGCGGAGGGCGCGACATGAGCGACGACGCGCTGTTCGCCGAGCTGCGGGCGATGTGGCGCGAAGCGGACCCCGTACCCGACACCCTCGTCGACCGCATGATCGCGGCCGTCGCCTCCGACGGCCTCACGCAGGAGTACGCGCTGCTCACCCTCATCGACGACCAACTCGGTGCGGTGCGCGGCGACGCGGATGCCCTCACCCTGCAGTTCAGCGACGGCAGCACGAGCATCCTGCTGCACATCACCACCAGCGAGAACGGGCGCCGTCGGGTCGACGGCTGGGTCGACACCGCGGCGGGCGAGATCGTGCTCACGCAGGGTGACCGGTCACGATCAACGACCCCCGCCGAGACGGGACGCTTCGCCTTCGACGACGTGCCACCGGGGCTGACCTCGGTGCGACTGACCACCGTCGTGAGCGGCGAGACGCGCACGCTGTCGACGCCCCGCTTCGAACTCTGAGCACCATCGCCGTATCGCACGCCCGCCGTATCGCCGTATCGCACGCCCGCCGTATCGCCGTATCGAGAGGATGACGCATGGAGCAGCCCGAAGGATGGAGCTGGCAGGATCGCGCGGAAGGGTCGATCCGTCGAGGATCCGCTCTGGATCCGGGCCTCGAGCCGGTCGACGGCATCCGCGCCTTCCCGACCGCGTACCTGCCCGAGCGCCTGCTGATCACGAACGACCTCGACGAGCAGGAGGAGTTCGATCGGGAGCTGCGCACGCTGCGAGATGCGGCCGACTCATTCGGGTGGATGCTCGAACTCGACGTCTCCGACCGCGAAGACGCGGGCGAGCTGGTGCCGGGCGTCGCGGGGTTCCTCCGGGCCCGGCTGACGACGCCGGACGAGCCGCAGCGCGGGGAGTCGCCGGTGGCTCCGGATGCCTGGCGCGTGCTGCAGCGGGCACGGAGAATGTCGCGGTCGACGATGCCGCGCACGAGCCTCGAGCACGTGGTGTCGATCGACCCGGTCGGCCTGAACCCGTTCAGCCGCACGAATCCCTTCAGCCGCACCAACCCGTTCAGCCGCACGAACCCGGCGGCGGGTGAGCGGGGCGGCAGCGACGACTACCTCGAGCCGGGGCGCGGGGCGCGGCAGCCGGTGAGCTGGGTGGGTCCGGCACCGCAGCGCGGCCCTCGCCCGCCGCGGGGCAGACGGCGTGCGGTGGTCGCGGTGCTCGACACGGGCTGCGGGGTGCACGACTGGTTGCCCGACGACATCGTCACGCGGCACCTCGAGCTCGACGGCATCCCGGTGGGCCTCACCGATGCCGCCGACCCGGAGCGCTACCCCGACCTTTACGGCCAGCTCGACGGCGAACTCGACGCCGTCGCCGGGCACGGCACCTTCATCGCGGGCATCGTGCGGCAACTGGCGCCCGACGCCGACATCCTGTCGGTGCGCGTCGCGGGCGCGCTCGGCGTGGTCGACGAGAGCAGCCTGCTGCGCACACTCGCCCAGGTGGTGGAGCTGCTGCGGCGCTACCGGGAAGACCCGGCGACGGGGCATCCGATCGACGTGCTCAACCTGTCGCTCGGCTACTACCACGAGACCCCGCAGGACGGTCTGTACAGCCGCACCCTCTTCGACCTCCTCGCGAAGGCCCGCGAACTGGGATGCGTGGTGGTGTGCTCGGCGGGCAACGACGCCGTCGACCGCCCGTCGTTCCCCGCGTCGCTGTGGGCGTGGCCGGGCGCCGACAACGGGCTGCCGGTCGATGAGGGGGCCCCGCACGTGTCGGTCGGCGCGTTGAACCCCTCGGGTCATTCGGTGGCGCTGTTCTCGAACGTCGGCCCGTGGGTGAAGGTGTACGCGCCCGGCGCGGCGGTGGTGAGCTGCTCTCCCGCGTTCGTCGGCGGCACGCAGGCCCTCACCCGCGCCGACGCCCACGACCTGCGCCGCGAGACCATCGACCCCGACGACTACCGCGGTGGGTTCGCCGTGTGGAGCGGCACGTCGTTCGCGGCGCCGTTCGTCGCCGCACGCATCGCCGCCGAGCTGGGCCCGGTGCCGGTCGACGGCGCGGGAACGGATGCCGTCGCCGCCGCCGTGAAGACCGTCGCCGGGGCTCTTCCGTCGCCGGCGTAGCGCCCGCCGCGCCACCTGCACGGACTCCGCACGCCTGCACGGAGCATCCGCCCATTCCGCCGTGCAGATGTGCGTCGTCCGTGCAACTGCGGACCCACCCCGCCGACCGGCGTCCGCCCCCGCCCACCCATTGACGCGCCCCACCCACCGAGGCATCCCCGCCCACCGGCGCAACCCCGCCCACCGCCGGCACCCCCGCCCACCGCCGCACCCGGCCGCGTGGCCCTTCCCGCACCACCCCAGACCGCACACCCCAGACCGCACCGCCCACCCCAGGCCCCGCCCCTTCCCCGGATGCCGATGCACCGGGCATCCTGGGGACATGCCCCTGACCGCTGCCGAGCTGCATCGGCGCGGCGTCGACGCGGCGAACGCGCGCCGGTTCGCCGCCGCACGACGTGCCCTCGATGCCGCGGCGGATCGCGTGCACGACGCCGATCTGCGCGCGCGCATCGACGGCACCCGGTCGTACGTGCTCGCGCAGACCGGGCATCCGGCCGACGCCGAGCAACTCTGCCGCGACGCCCTCGCCCGGCGGGGGCTGCGGCCCGACACGGTCGCACTGCTGAGCGGGCAACTCGGCACACTCCTCCTGCACTCCGGCACGCTCGACGCCGCCGAGACGATGCTCACGCGCGCGATCGACGCGATGAGCGAGTCGTCCTCTACGGAGCTCGCGAACCTGCTCATGAACCGGTCGATGGTGCGGATGCAGCGACACGAGCTCGCGGCCTGCACCGCCGACCTGCATCGCGCCGTCGCCCTGTACGAGCGCAACGGAGACGATGAGCCGCTCGCCGAGGCGCGACACAACCTCGGCTACGCCGCACTGCTCGCCGGCGACCTGGTGGCGGCGCTGAGCCTGATGATGCGCTCGCGCCCCGTGCTCGCGGCGACGAGCGACCTCGCCGCGGCGATCAGCGACCTCGACCGCGCCGAGGTGCTGCGCGACGCCGGTCTCACCACCGAGGCCGAGACCCTGCTCGCCCGCGTCGCCGAGCAGTTCGGCGCGCAGCGCATGCCGCAGGCCCGCGGTGAGGCCGAGCTGCATCTCGCCCGTTCTCTGCTGCGGCACGATCCCGCCGCGGCCGAGCGCACCGCGCGTCGCGCCGCACGGCGCTTCACCACCCTGGGCAGCGAGGGCTGGGCGGCCCGCGCCGAGGCAGTACGACACGAGGCCGCGCGCCGCGCCGGTCGCACTCCCCCGCGCGACGAGATCGACGGCACGATCGATGCCCTCACCCGCGGCGGCTTCCGCACCGAGGCGACCGCCCTTCGGCTCGACGCCCGGCGCGACGGAACCGGTCGGATGCCCCGGCTCGCCCCCGGCGCCGCGACTCCGCTCCGCCTGCGCGCCCACGAGGTGCGGGCCGCGCGGGCCGAGGCCGCGGGGCGCACGACGGAGGCCCGCCGCGCCGCCGCCGCCGGGCTCGATCTGCTCACGAACTGGCAGCAGTCGTTCGGGGCCCTCGACCTGCAGGCCTCGGTGGCGATGCACGGGACCGACCTGATGTTCGCCGGTCTCCGCGCCGCCGCCGCGACCGGCGACCCCGCCGTCCTGTTCGAGTGGGCGGAGCGGGCGCGACACCTCAGCCAGCAGGTGGCGTCGGTGCGCCCACCGGTCGATGACGAACAGGCCGCTGACCTGGCCGAACTGCGGATGCTCCGCGCCGACCTCGCCGGCACCGACTGGACCGCCGACGCCCGGGTGCGCGTGCTGCGCGGGCGCATCCGCGAACGGCAGTGGGCGTCGACGGGCGTGCAGGGCACTCGGCAGCGGGTCGACCTGGAGACCGTCCGCGCGCACCTCGATCCGGACACCGCGCTGCTCGCCTACCTCTACACGGGCGTCGAGCTGCTGTGCGTCGTGGTGGATCATCGGGGCGCCACGGTCGTCCGCCTCGAATGGGGGCGTACTCGCACCGCGATGGACGGCCTGCGCGCCGACCTCGACGTCGCGGCGCTCACCCGCGGCGGGGCGATGTCGGGCGTGATCGAGCGCTCCCTCGACGCGCGGCTGCGCGACCTGGGCGACGCGCTCCTCGCGCCCGTTCGAGCGGTGACCACGGCGCGGCACCTCGTGATCACGCTGCCGGGGGTGCTCGCGGGGGTGCCCTGGGCGATGCTCCCCGACATGCACGGTGTGCCTTTCACCGTCGCTCCGTCGGCGTCGCGGTGGGTCGACGACCATCGCCCCACCCAGGGTGCGGGTGCCCGCCACCGGCGCGACGCCGTCCCGCTGCACCCCGCAGACACCCGGGCTTCTGCCGTGCCCACCGCCACTCGCGCGCCTCGCGTCGGCTTCGCGGTGGGGCCGCGGGTTCCGCGCGGAGCCGAGGAGGTGCACGAGGCCGCGACCGCGTGGACCTCCTCGACGACCCTGCTCGGCGACGAGGCGTCGGTGACGGGCGTGACACGTCTCGCCGGGGCATCCGATCTGCTGCACATCGCCGCGCACGGCCGGCACTCCGCCGACAACCCGCTGTTCGCGGGCTTCGACCTGGCCGACGGCACCCTGTTCGGCTACGACGTCGACCTCATCGCCCGCACACCCGAGACGGTGGTGCTGTCGGCGTGCGAACTCGGCCGCTCAGCCGTGCGCTGGGGAGAGGAGGCGCTGGGCATGACGCGGGTGTGGTTGCACGCCGGAACACGCAGCGTGATCGCCGCCCCGGTGACCGTGCCAGACGACGTGGCCTGCGAGTTGCTCGGGGCGCTGCACGTCGAGCTGGCGGGCGGCGCCGTACCGGCCGTCGCGCTCGCACGCGCCGCCATCTCGACCGGGCACCGCGCCCCGTTCCAGTGCCACGGCAGCGGTCTCTGACGCCTTCTCCCGCGACGTGCTCGTCGACGATTTTCTTCTCGACGCGATGTATCAGGAGCGTGACGTCGTGCTCCTGATCTTCGGAAGGTGTCGACAGAGCGGCTCCGGGTCACCTGGGGTGGGAGGGCGCTGTCGGCGGGGGAGCCCGCACTGGGGATGGCGGACTCGACATCGGCACCGACTGCTCAGAGGGCCCGGCGATGGGGACGCCGGGCCCTCGCGCGCGCACCGGTGGAAGACTGGAGGGCATGAAGATCGTCGTCATCGGAGCATCCGGCAGCATCGGCACCGTCGTCGCCGACACCCTCGACGCCCGCGGGCACGAGGTCGTGCGCGCCTCGCGCACCGGCGATGTACGCGTCGACCTGACGGATGCCGCCTCACTGGCCGCCCTGTTCGACGAGGTCACCGGCATCGACGCCGTGGTCGTGACGGCCGGCGCGGTGCCGTTCCGCCCCCTGGCCGACCTCGACCGCGACGACCACACCGCCGCGTTCCTGGGCAAGGTCCTGCCCCAGCTCGACGTCGTGCGCCTCGCCCTCACCCACCTGAACGACGGAGGATCGGTGACTCTCACCAGCGGGGTGCTGTCGCGCTCCCCGATCCCCACCGGAGCGGCGGCCGCCATGGCGAACGGCGCCCTGGAGTCATTCGTGATCACGGCCGCTGCCGAGGCGCCCCGCGGCATTCGCATCAACGCCGTGTCGCCCGACGTGCTCGAGAACTCGCCCGGCTACCACGACCTGTTCGCCGGACACCGGCCCGTATCGGATGCCGAGATCGGACGCGCCTACACGCTCGCCGTCGAGGGGCTGGTGAACGGGACGACGATCGTCGTCTGACCGCCCCCCGCTATCCGCGGACCACGGGAGGCGGGATGCGGCGGGTCAGCGCCCCTCCGCCGCCTCGGTGTGATGGCGGATGACCTCGGCGACGACGAAGTTGAACCACTTCTCGGCGAACTCCGGGTCGAGGTGCGCATCTTCCGCGAGCGCGCGCAGGCGTGCGACCTGCTGCTCCTCGCGGCCCGGGTCGGAGGCGGGCATCTCGTGCTCGGCCTTGAGCGTGCCCACCTGCTGCGTCGCCCGGAACCGCTCGGCGAGCAGGAAGATCAGCGCGGCGTCGATGTTGTCGATGCTCGCGCGGAGGCGCAGCAGTTCGGCTCTCGGGTCGTCGGGGGCGCTCATGCTCCCACTCTAGAGCGGTGCGGGTGCAGGGACCGGCGGGCGACGGCCGATATCGTGTGCTGATGAGCGACGACAGCGCGTCCCGGGCATCCGACGACCCCACGACCTCCCCGACGGGCGCCGCAGCCGCCGACGGCGCCGGCGATTCCCCGGCATCCGACCGGCCCGCCTCGCCCTCCGACCGGCCCGACTCCGCTGCTGCCGGCGAGTCGTACGGCTCGGCGGCCGAGCAGGGCGACGTGCCCACCGGCGACGCGACCCGCGATGTCGTCGTCGAGACGGCGCCGCCGAGCCGCTCGTTCTGGGCGCGCATCGACCGTCCGTTCGTCTTCGGTTTCCTGCTGACCCTCGGCGGACTCGCGGCGATCGTGCTCGGTCTCGCGATCACCAGCCTGTCGACCGTGCTCATCTACATCGCCCTCGCGCTGTTCGCG
Organism: uncultured Microbacterium sp.; assembly: GCF_963528945.1. Classification (GTDB taxonomy): domain Bacteria; phylum Actinomycetota; class Actinomycetes; order Actinomycetales; family Microbacteriaceae; genus Microbacterium. The sequence continues at coordinate 170,542 of NZ_CAURWX010000002.1, read as the reverse complement.
GCGCTGGGCCTCGACCCGTCGGTGCGGTTCCTCGAGCGGCGCGGCCTGTCGCGCGCGTTGTCGGTCGTCGTGGTGATCGTCTCGCTCATCGTGGTGGTCGCGCTGGTGCTCTGGATGATCCTCCCCGTCGTGATCGAGCAGATCGCGAGCTTTGTGCGATCGGTGCCGGGCATGATCGACGACTTCCAGCGCAGCGACCTCTACCGCACGCTCGACGACCAGTTCGGCGATCAGTTCCAGGGTCTCGTCTCCGACGTGCAGACCTTCCTCACCGACCCGGGCAACATCGCCAGCATCGGCGGAGGGGCGCTGCAGGTCGGAGCATCCATCGCCACGGGCATCTCGGGCGTGATCGTGGTGCTCGTGCTCACCCTCTACTTCGTGGCCACGCTGCCGACGATGAAGAAGGCGCTGCTGCGCCTGGTGCCGGCGCGCGACCGCGAGCGCACCGGCGACATCGCCGACCAGATCACCGAATCCGTCGGAGGCTACGTGATGGGGATGGTCGTGCTCGCGTTCTGCAACGCGGTGCTCGCCTTCCTGCTGTACTTCTTCCTGGGACTGCCGTTCCCGCCCCTCATGGCGACGGTCGCGTTCTGCATCACGCTCATCCCGCTCGTGGGATCGGTGCTGTTCTGGGCGATCGCCACGACCCTCGCGCTGTTCACCGACCCGATCAGCGCGCTGATCTTCGCGGCGGTCTACCTCGTGTACATGCAGGTCGAGGCGTACGTGCTCACCCCGCGCGTCATGAACAAGGCGGTGTCGGTCCCCGGGTCGCTCGTCGTGATCGGCGCCCTGGCAGGCGGCACGCTGCTCGGTCTGCTCGGCGCGCTCGTGGCCGTGCCCGTGACGGCGTCGATCCTCATCATCGTCAAGCAGGTGTGGGTGCCGCGACAGGACGCCCGGGTCTGACACGCAGCAGTGCCCGGGACCATCGGCCCCGGGCACTGCGGTGCGACACGATCAGGGGATCAGATGAGACCCTGGTCTTCGAGCCACTTCTTCGCGATGTCCTTCGACGACTGCTGGTCGACGGTGCTCTTCACGTTGAGCGAGACGAGCTCCTCGGCCGTGAGCTTCGCGTTGACCTCGTTGAGCACCTCGCTGATCTCGTCGGCGATGTCGCTCGACACGATCGGCACGACGTTCGACGAGATGATCAGGTTCTCGGGGTCTTCGAGCGCGACGATGTCCTCGGTCTCGAAGGCCGGGTCGGCGGTGTAGATGTCGGCGACCTGGATCTCACCGGCGAGCAGCGACTCGAGCGTGCTCGGGCCGGTGGCCGAGAACTGCAGGTCGACGCCGTAGACCTCCTTGGCGGCGGCCGGGCTGTACGGACGCTGCTCGAACTCGGGTGCCGCACCGATGGTGACCGGCGCGGGTGCCTTCGACAGGTCGGCGATCGAGGTGATGCCGTTCTCCTCGGCGAAGCTCTTGAGCACCGTGTAGGTGTCCTGGTCGGACGCCTCGGCGTAGTCGAGGGCGGTCAGACTGTCGGGCAGAGCATCCTGCAGCGCGGCGTAGACGTCGTCGGGGCTGGTGACGTCGACGCCGTCCTTCGAGAGGTACTCGAGCAGGCTGCCCGTGTACTCGGGGAAGACGTCGATCGCGCCCGACTCGACCTCGGGCATGTACGCGTCGCGCTGCCCGATGTTGAGCTTGGTCTCGACGTCGTAGCCGGCGTTCTCGAGCGCCTGGGCGTAGATCTCGGCGATGATCTCGTTCGAGTAGTACGCCTGCGAGCCGACGACGATCGTGTCGCTGCTGCCCGAGCCGGAGCTGTCTTCCGACGGCTCGTCGAGCGGGTTGCTGCTACCGCCGCACGCCGTCAGGGTGAGTGCCGCGGCGGCGACAAGACCGACGGCGAAAGCGGTGCGCTTGCCTCGTGCTGTGAACATGGACTTCCTCTTCTCTGGGAACTGCGTGTGCTGTGTGGGCTGTGTGGGCTGTGTGGACTGTGGAGTCGGGTCTAAGGGTGCCGCGGGCAAGCGGTCAGGCGGTGGCGGATGCCGGGGCGCCGGCCGAGCCGCCGGCGGCAGATGCCGGGGTGGAGGCCGCCCCGGTGGTGGCGGCGGAACCGGTGGTCGACGCACTGTCGGCATTGCGCGACGTGCGCTGGGCGCCCCCGCGCGGGCCGCCGCGGAGACCCGCCGGCACGGCGGCGCGCTGAGCGGCGGCGAGGAGCAGGTCAACGATGAGCGCGAGCACGGCGACGATGATCGCGCCGGCGAGCACCTGATCGAACCGCCGCAGGGGGATGCCCTGAATGATCGGCCACCCCAGTCCGCCGAGGTTGACGTACGCGGCGATGGTGACGGTGGCGATCACCTGCAGGAGAGCCGACCGGATGCCGCCGACCAGCAGCGGCAGCCCCAGCGGTACCTCGACCTTCCAGAACACCTGCCATCCGGTCATGCCCATCGCCTTCGCGGCGTCGAGCGTGCGGCGGTCGATCGCCTCGAGCCCCGTGTAGGCACCGGCGAGGAGCGACGGGATCGCGAGGAGCACGAACGTGATGATCGCCGCCTCGGGGATGCGGAGCACGCCGAGCAGCAGCACCAGCAGCACCATGAGGCCGAACGACGGGATCGCGCGTGCCGCACCCGACACGGCGACCGCCAGCTCGCGACCACGGCCCGTGTGGCCGATCAGCCAGCCGATCGGGATCGCGATGGCCGCGGCGATGAGAACCGAGATCGCCGTGAGGGCGAGGTGCTCGCCCAGCAGCTTCGGCAGCGCGTAGGTACCGGTCCACTGGGCGGGGGCGAAGATCCAGGCGAACGCCTCGAGGAAGAGGTTCATGCGGGGGCTCCCACCGCGATGGCCCGGGTCGGGATCTTCTTCGAGGCGGCGCGCGTCCACGGCATGAGCGCGCGCCCGACGAGCAGCAGGATCAGGTCGATCACGAGGGCGATGATGACGACCGCGACGACTCCGGCGAACACCTCGGCGATGATGCGCCGCTCGAGGCCGTTGGTGAAGAGGTAGCCGAGGTTGGTGACCCCGATGAGGATGCCGACGGTGGCGAGCGAGATCGTGCTGACCGCCGTGACCCGCAGGCCGGCGAGGATCACGGGGCCTGCGAGCGGGAACTCCACCGCCCAGAACCGCCGGAACGGCGCGAAGCCGGTGGCGGTGGCCGCCTGTCGCACGTCGTCGTCGACCGAGTCGAGGCCGTCGGAGACGGCGCGCACGAGGATCGCGATCGCGTAGATGGTGAGGGCGATCACCAGGTTCGTCTCACTGATCGCGGAGTAGCCGAGGGTCGCGGGCAAAAGGATCAGCAGTGCCAGAGAGGGGATCGTGTACAGCAGACCCGTGAGCACGATGATCGGGCCGCGCACCAGGCGGTACCGCCAGGCGACCCACCCGAGCGGCAGCGAGAGCACGAAGCCGATCACGATCGGGATGATGCTCTGCCGCAGGTGCACCGCGGTGAGTTCGAGGATCAGCCCGAGGTTGTTGACGACCCAGTTCACGGGTGACCGCCCTGTACCGAGTCGAGGGCCGCGGCATCCGGGCCCGCGAGCGGCCCGTCGGAGTGCTCGGTGTCGCCGACGATGGCTCCCTGCGTGCGGCCTTCGGAGTCGACCACGACCGTGCCGTGCGGCGTCTGCTTGAGGTGCAGCGCACGGCGGCCGCGGTCGGCGCCGATGAACGAGGCGACGAAGTCGTCGGCCGGGTTCTCGATGATCTCGCTGGGTGTGCCCACCTGCACCACACGTGCACCCTTGTCGAGGATGACGACCTGGTCTCCCAGCAGGAAGGCCTCGTCGATGTCGTGCGTGACGAACACCACGGTCTTGTCGAGCTCGCGCTGCAGGCGCAGGGTCTCCTGCTGCAGGTCGGCGCGCACGATCGGGTCGACCGCCCCGAAGGGCTCGTCCATGAGCAGGATGTTCGGGTCGGCGGCGAGACCGCGGGCCACGCCCACCCGCTGCTGCTGCCCGCCGGAGAGCTGGCTGGGGTAGCGCTCGGCCAGCTTCTGGTCGAGACCCACCGTGTCGAGCAGCTCGCGGGACCGGCGGTGCGCGTCGCCCTTCTTGACGCCGTTCAGCCGCAGCACGGTCGAGACGTTGTCGATCACCGTGAAGTGCGGCATGAGCCCCGAGTTCTGCATGACGTACCCGATGCGTCGGCGCAGCTGCACCGGGTCGCCGCCGAGCACGCTCTCGCCGTCGATCTCGACGTCGCCGGAGGTCGGCTCGACCATGCGGTTGATCATGCGCAGCAGGGTGGTCTTGCCGCAGCCGGACGACCCCACGAAGACCGTCGTCTTGCGCGACGGCAGCACCAGGCTGAAATCGTTCACGGCGACCGTGCCGTCGGGGAACTGCTTGGTGACGTTGCGGAACTCGATCATGGCTGTTCTCCCGTCGGGGGGGTGGTGTGCGGCGGCGGCTCGACCCGCGAGGGTCAGGCCGAGACCTCGACCCCGGGCGCGAAGGCGACGTAGCCCGAGAAGTCGCCGCCGACGCGGTCGAAGGCCGACGGGTACGGCTGCGGGTACGACCACGCCAGGTCCTTGTGCAGCTCTCCGCCTGCCTGCACGGAGTAGTACTGGCACACGCCCTTCCACGGGCATGTATAGGGCGTCGGGCTCTCGACGAGGACGTCGGACGAAATCGACGCCGGCGGGAAGTACCAGTTGCCCTCGATGCGGTAGAGGTCGCTCTCGTCGGCCTCGGCGAGCACGGTTCCTGCGAATACAGCCTTCATGACGTGCCTCCTGGGATGTGGGTTAGAGCGTATAAGAGGGTGCCGACATCGCGCCGAGGCTTGCGCCTCGCCGTGTCAATGTGCGAAACATTCGGGCAGGCTCGGTCGGCCCCGCCCCCCTCTCTTCGGAGCGGGAGACGGAACGGATCGGATGCCGGGACGACGCCGTCGCCCCGGCCGACGAAGTCATGCCGAATCCCTGCCGTAGGTCTCGAGCAGCCGCAGCCAGACCTCGCTGACCGTCGGGTAGGAGGGCACCGCGTGCCAGAGCCGCGCGATCGGCACCTCGCCCACGATGGCGATCGTCGCCGCCTGCACGAGCTCGGCGACCTCCGGTCCGACGAACGTCGCACCCACGACGACCTCGCGTGCCGTGTCGACGACGAGACGCGCCTGCCCCTCGAACCCGTCCTCGTACAGGCTCGCGCCGGCGACCCCGCCCAGGTCGTAGTCGACGGCACGGATCTCGAGACCCGCCTCCGCCGCGGCATCCGCGGTCAACCCGACCGATCCCACCTCCGGGATCGAGAACGTCACCTGCGGCACCGCAGCGTGATCGGCCGTCGCGGCATGACGACCCCAGTCGCCGGCGTCCACGTCGTCGCCCTTCGCACGAGCGGCGATCACGTCGCCGGCCGCCCGGGCCTGGTACTTGCCCTGGTGGGTCAGCAGCACGCGCCCGTTGACGTCGCCGACCGCGTAGAGCCACTCCGACCCCGGCACGCGCATCGTGTCGTCGACCGTGATCCAGCGGCCGGGCTCGAGGCCCACGACGTCGAGACCGATGTCATCGCTGCGCGGCGAACGTCCGGTCGCGACCAGCACCTCGGATGCCGTGATCTCGCTGTCATCGTCGAGGGTGATCGTGACGCCGTCATCGCCACGGCGCACCGCGGTGGTGCCGGTGTTCAGCCGCACCTCGACGCCGAGCTCGCGCAGGCCCGCGGTGACCCGTTCGCCGGCGAAGGTCTCCATGCCGCCGAGCAGACCGCTGCGGGCGAGCAGCGTCACGCGGGAGCCCAGCGCGGCGTACGCCGTCGCCATCTCGACCGCGACCACGCCGCCGCCGATCACGGCGAGGGAGTCGGGCAGCTGCTCGGCGCTCGTCGCCTCGCGGCTCGTCCACGGGGAGGCCTCGCGCAGTCCGGGGATCGGCGGCACGACGGCATCCGATCCGGTGCTGATCGCGACCGCATGGCGGGCGCGCAGCACACGTGTGCCGCCGTCGGCGTCGGTGACGGTCACCTCGCGCTCGCCCGTGATCCGACCGTGGCCGCGAGCGAGGTCGATGTGCGCCGACTCGAGCCACTTCACCTGACCGTCGTCCGACCAGTTGCTGGTGAACGAGTCGCGCCGCGCGAACACCGCCGAGACGTCGAGCGCGCCGGTCACGGCCTCCTTCGCACCCGCGACGTGCTGCGCCGCGCGCAGCGCCTGAGCCGAACGCAACAGAGCCTTCGACGGCATGCACGCCCAGTACGAGCACTCGCCGCCGACCAGCTCGCTCTCGACGATGATCGCCGTGAGACCACCCTGCACGGCGCGGTCGGCGACGTTCTCGCCGACCGGACCTCCGCCCAGGACGATCAGATCGTACTCACCGGTCTTGTCTGCAGTCATCGCACGCCTCTCCGCCGAACAGTCTCGCTCACCAGCAACGTCGTGTCACGGGTTCGTTGTTCCCGCGGGTGGGCGGCGGGCGTGTCCGGACGCGTCCGGCGACGGCCTCAGCGGACGGGGAGGATGTGCGTGGGCGTCGCCGCCGGCGCCTGATGACGGATGCCCCGGGGCGCTCCCGTGCGGTCGTCGAGGTCGATCAGCGAGATCGAGTCCGACCGCTGCCCCGCGACGACGAGCTTGCCCTCGAACACCCGGTGGTGGCGGGGCCAGTCGACGCCGGAGTCGGCGAGGGCGACCGACTCGAGGCGCGCGCCCCCGTCGAGCACGCGCAGGGCGGCGATCGTGTTGCTGCCGCGGAGCGCGGTGTACAGGAAGGCGCCGTCACGGGTGCGGGCGAGCTCGGCGGGGAAATCGGTGCCGACCTGCGCCACGGGGCTGGTCGGGGTGACAGACGCGACGCTCCAGGTGCCATCGGGCGCTGACGCGAGGGTGAACACCTCGCACGAGTACTCGGTCACGACATGCAGGTGACCGCTCGGATGCACGACCATGTGGCGCGGCCCCACGCCCTGCGGCAGCACCACCTGATGATCGAGCGCCAGGCCCGACCCGGTGATCCGCCAGAACCGCACGAGGTCGAATCCCAGATCGGTGGTCGCGATCCGCCCGTCCGGAAGGAAGGCGGCAGCATGCGCGTGCGACGAGCGCTCCGGCGCGGAGTACGGGTCGGATGCCGCGGCACCCACGCCCGGTTCGTCGCGCACCGCGTCGGTGTCGTCGTCGGCGCCGAACAGGGCCGCGCGCAGCGCCGCCGCGGCATCCGCCTTCGCCGGCACGAGCCGACCGTCGGGCGCGAGGCCGAAGCGCACGACGCGGCCGTCTCCGTAGCAGCTGGCGATGAGCGTCTGACCGTTCGGCGCGACGGCGAGGTGGCACACCGCCTCACCGGCCGGCACGGCAGCTCCGAGGGGTGCGAGCGACCCCTCGCCGGAGCGGACGAACGCCTGCACCGTTCCCGCGTGCTCGAGCGCCGCGTAGACGACGTCGAGGGTCGGATGCTGCGCCAACCACGACGGCGACGAGACGGGCGCCGCGAGGTCGCGGTACGCGAGGGTCGTCGCCTCGCGCCCCTCGTCACCGGCGAGGAAGCCGACGCCCTCGGCCGAGCCGCCCAACTCGGGCCCGTAGCCGCCGAGCCAGAAGCGCGTCACGGGTCAGTCAAGAAGGTCGTGGCGCACCACGACCTGGTCGCGCTCGGGGCCGACGCCGATCACCGAGATGCGCGTGTTGCTCATCTTCTCGAGGGCGAGCACGTAGTCCTGGGCGTTCTTGGGGAGGTCGTCGAAGCTGCGCGCGACGGAGATGTCTTCGCTCCAGCCCGGGAAATACTCGAGGATCGGGGTCGCGTGGTGGAAGTCGGTCTGGTTGACGGGCACCTCGTCGAACCGCTCGCCGTCGACGTCGTACGCCACGCACACCGGGATCTGCTCGAGGCCGGTGAGGATGTCGAGCTTCGTGAGCACCAGGTCGGTGATGCCGTTGACGCGCGTGGCGTAGCGGGTGATCGGGGCGTCGTACCAGCCGACGCGACGCGGACGCCCCGTGGTGGTGCCGAACTCGAAGCCGCGCGAACGCAGCCAGTCGCCCTGCTCGTCGAACAGCTCGGTCGGGAACGGACCCGACCCGACCCGGGTCGTGTACGCCTTGACGATGCCGACGATGCGGTCGAGCGCGCCCGGGCCGACACCCGAGCCGGTCGAGGCGCCGCCGGCCGTCGCCGACGACGAGGTCACGAACGGGTAGGTGCCGTGGTCGACGTCGAGCATGGTCGCCTGACCGCCCTCGAACACGACGACCTCGCCGCGGTGCAGCGCCTCGTCGAGGAGGTGCCCGGTGTCGGCGACCATGGGGCGCAGGCGCTCGGCGTACGACAGCAGGTCGTCGACGATCTCATCGACGGTGATCGAACGGCGGTTGAAGACCTTCACGAGCAGGTGGTTCTTCTGGTCGAGGGCGCCCTCGACCTTCTGGCGCAGGATGTTCTCGTCGAACAGGTCCTGCACGCGGATGCCGACCCGGTTGATCTTGTCGGCGTACGCCGGACCGATGCCGCGGCCGGTCGTGCCGATCATGCGCTTGCCCAGGAAGCGCTCGGTGACCTTGTCGAGCGTGCGGTGGTACTGCGTGATGATGTGCGCGTTCGCGCTGACCTTGAGGCGCGAGATGTCGATGCCGCGGGCGCCGAGCGCCTCGAGCTCGCTGAACAGCACCTCGAGGTCGATGACCACGCCGTTGCCGATCACGGGGGTGACGCCGGGGGAGAGGATGCCGGAGGGCAGGAGGTGCAGCGCGTACTTCTCGTTGCCGACCACCACGGTGTGCCCGGCGTTGTTGCCGCCGTTGAACTTCACCACCCAGTCGGTGCGCTCACCGAGGAGATCGGTGGCCTTGCCTTTTCCTTCGTCGCCCCACTGCACGCCGACGATCACGATTCCTGGCATGGGTAACCCCCTGGATGATGCCTCTCGCCGGGATTCCACCGGCGGATGAGCTGGCCCGATCGGGCGCTCCCATCCTAGCGAAGCCCCTCCGACACTCCCCTCTGTCGAGTCTGCGACCTGTCTGCACACCTCGGCCGACCTGCGACGCCCGCGCCTCGCACCGTGCGACGCCCGCACTCAGGCAGGAATCCGCCGACGGCTGTCCGCCGCCCGCCTCGCCGATGTCGGTGACCCCTGCCACCATCGGAACATGTCGAAGACCGCTCCCGTCTCCGGCGGCCTCCCGCGCACCGCGTCGCGACAGGGACCGCTGGTGCTCATCGCCGCCCTCGTGACCGTGGCGCTGTGGGCGTCGGCGTTCATCGGCATCCGCGGGGCGGGGCCGCACTACGACCCCGGCGCCCTCGCTCTGCTGCGCATGGCGGTCGGCACCGCGGTGCTCGCGATCATCGCGGTGCGCCACGGCATCCGACTCCCCGCTCGCCGTCAGTGGTGGCTGATCGCGGTGTGGGGCGTCGGCTGGTTCTGCGTGTACAACCTGGCGTTGAACGCCGCCGAGCGCACGCTCGATGCGGGAACGGCGGCGATGGTCGTGAACCTCGCTCCCCTCATGGTGGTGGTCTTCAGCGGACTCTTCCTCCGCGAAGGATTCCCGAAACCGCTGGTCATCGGCGCACCGATCGCCTTCCTGGGGGTGGTGCTCATCGGGATGAACTCCTCCACCCCGGCGGGCGAGGGGCCCGACATCACCGGCCTGCTCCTCGCGCTCCTCGCGGCGGTCATGTATGCGGGATGCACGCTGCTGCAGAAGCACCTGCTGACGGGCGGGGCCGACTCGACGACGCTCACGTGGCTCGGCGCACTCGCCGGCACCATCGCCCTGCTGCCCTGGGCGGGGAGCCTGGTCGCCGCGGTGCAGACCGCTCCGCTGTCGTCGACGCTGTGGGTCGTCTACCTGGGCGTCTTCCCCACCGCGATCGCCTTCACCACCTGGGCCTACGTGCTGCAACGCAGCACCGCCGGTCAGACCTCGGCCACCACCTACGTGGTGCCGGCGCTCGCCATCCTCATGTCCTGGGCCATCCTCGGCGAGGTTCCGACGCCCCTCATGCTCCTCGGCGGCGCGCTGTGCCTGCTGGGCGTGCTCGTGACCCGTCTGCGCTGGGGTTCGAAACGCTGATTCGCGCGCAAACTACCGACGCCGGGCCTGTTCCCTCTGCGCTCGCTCGAACACATCGATATACCGATCGCCGGTCGTAATTCTCACCGATCGCCAGCGCTTCTTCGCGATATCCCACTGAGCCGGAATGAAGGCGCGGAACCCGTCGAGAGGCGCCCGCCATCGCTTCGGGGACGCGCTACGTTGTCCCGCGGCCCGACCGCATCCGCGTCGGCCCTGGAGCGATGGAGGAACCGTGAACCGACTGTGGCCGTACCTGCGGATCGCCGCCGCGCTCCTCGCGCTCACCGCTCTCACGCGGCAGCTCTCGCTCGAGATCGTCACCGCCCGCTCGGCCACGACCGACTGGGGTTCCGACATCCCCACGGCGGTGTCCAACTACGTCAGCTTCTTCACGGTGCTCTCGGGTCTCATCGCCGCCGTCGCTCTCCTCGTCGGCGCCGGATGGATGCTGCGCACTCGTCGTGAGAACCACGCCGAACCGCGGTGGCTCGCCGTGCTGCTCGCCGATGCCAGCACCTACATGATCACGACGGGCATCGTCTACAACCTCCTCCTCCGCGGCATCCCCTCGCACAGCGCCACCGAGGCCTGGACGGGCGAGGTCATGCACGTCGTGCTGCCGGTGGTGATGCTGGCCGACGTGCTGTTCGCTCCCCGCCGCCGCGCGTTGGGGTGGCGGACCGCGCTCGTCGCCGTGATCTTCCCGCTCACCTGGGGCGCGTACACGCTCGTCCGTGCGCCGTTCATCACCGACCCGTTCACGGGTGCGCCGTATTGGTACCCGTATCCGTTCCTCGATCCGCACAGCGGGGGTGGCTGGCCGTCCGTCCTCACCTACATCGCCGTCATCGCCGCGGGGATCCTCCTCATCGCGGTACTGGTCGTCGCCGTCGGGCGCCGCCGCGGAGCACCGCACGACCATCGGCCGAGCACCGGATCGCCGTCGACGACGGTCGACGCCGCAGCCGCCACCGCAGCCGCCACCGATCCGAACCCGAACCCGCACCCGCACCCGCAGCCGCAGCCGCAGCCGCAGCCGCAGCGGAACCCGCAGCCGCACCCGCAGCCACACCCGCACCCGCACCCGCACCCGCACCCGCACCCGCACCCGCACCCGCACCAACTCAGGACACCGCCGGCCCCGGCGCCGCAGGAACCCCGCGATTCCGGTACGGAGCCGTCGGAGACACCGAGGAACACGACGGTGTCCTGAGTTGTGGCGGCCTCCACGCCTCTCCGAATCACCAGACCGGAGTCTGCCGCCGATGCGCCCGCCGATACATTGGCATCATGACGACCTGGTGGCCCTACTTCCGCATCGCGGCAGCCCTGCTCGGCACGGCGGCGCTGGTGCGCCAGTTCGTGCAGACCGTCGGCAACGCCCTCTCCGCGACCACCGAATGGGGCTCGCACGTGCCCACGGTGGTCGCCAACTTCTTCAGCTACTTCACGATCCTGTCGAACCTCAGCGCGGTGGTCGCGCTCACCCTCGGGGCGGTGTGGATGCTCCGCACCCGCCGCGAGAACACCCCCGAGCCCCGCTGGCTCGCGACGCTCCTCGCATTCTCGAGCACGTACATGATCGTCACCGGGGTCGTCTACAACGTGCTGCTGCGCAACATCGCTCTCGTCGGACTCTCGGAGCCGTGGACGAACGAGACGCTCCACGTGGTCATGCCGCTGGTGATGCTCGTCGACGTGCTGGTGGCGCCGCGGCGCCGGGCGCTGCCGTGGAGCGCCGCCCTCGGCGCGGCGATCTTCCCGATCGTTTGGGCGATCTACACGATGGTGCGCGCGAACTTCATCACGGCTCCCGCCACCGGCAACGCCTGGTGGTACCCGTACCCGTTCCTCGACCCGAACGGTCCGGGTGGCTGGCCATCGGTCGTCGCGTACATCGTCGGAATCGCCGTGGTCATCGTGGGCTTCGCGGCTGCGGTGGTGTGGGTCGGTCGGCGCCGCGGCATCCACGTTTCCAACGGAAGGACCGCGGCCCCCTCCGCCGCATAGGTGCCGTCTGCAGGCACCACGGCAACGTGCAGGCGAGGAAAGCGGTTGATCCGCCTGCATCCCGCACCACTGCCTGCAACCGACGGCGCCGCGCCCAGCGGAGACCCACGAGACGGATGCCCGTGGGGAGAAGTACCCCGCCGGAGCGGGACGGAACGTCGGATGGGGCCGCTACCCTGGTGCGGGGGAAGGCCGGAGGCGTCTCCCCGAGCGATCGAGGAGACTTCCCATGAACGAGCCATACGCGCCCGAGCCGTCCGCGAGCTCGACGCCGCCGCCGCCCGCTCCCTCCCTGCGCAGCGAGCAGCGCGCGGCCGCACCGTCGGCACCCCCCGCGCCCGCCCCGCAGACCCCCGCCACTGCCCCGGCTCAGCCCGCTCCGGCCTCGCGGCCCCCGCAGCCCGCGGCCCGGCAGACGACGGATGCCTCGCCCAAGAGCGCTCCGACCGACGCCGAGCTCGCCCGTGCCGGCGCGGTGCTGAAGGTCGTCTCCGACGCGTACTCGGCGAAGATGGTCGGCCAGGAACGGCTGCGCATGAGCCTGCTCATCGCCCTCATCGCCGGCGGCCACATCCTGCTCGAGAGCGTGCCGGGGCTCGCGAAGACGACCGCCGCGAGCACCCTCGCCGACACCGTGAAGGCGCAGTTCAAGCGCATCCAGTGCACCCCGGACCTTCTCCCCAGCGACATCACGGGCAACCAGATCTACGACGCCGCGACCGGCTCGTTCCGCACGGTGCTCGGCCCGGTGCACGCGAACTTCGTGCTGCTCGACGAGATCAACCGCTCCAGCGCGAAGACGCAGAGCGCGATGCTCGAGGCGATGCAGGAGCACCAGACCACCATCGGCGGCGAGGTGCACCACCTACCCAAGCCGTTCCTCGTGATCGCCACGCAGAACCCCATCGAGCAGGAGGGCACGTACGAGCTGCCCGAGGCGCAGATGGACCGCTTCCTGCTCAAGGAGATCGTGGAGTACCCGAGTCCCGCCGAGGAGTTCGAGATCCTCGGGCGCATCGACTCGGGTGTACTCGACCCCGACCGGCACGTGTCGAGCGCCATCACCCTCGACGACGTGCACATGCTGCAGGACGTGGCGAGCCGCATCTACGTCGACCCCGCGATCCGCAACTACATCGTGTCGATCGCGTACGTCACGCGTAACCCCGCTCCGTACATCGGTGACGACCGCGCCCGCTTCATCAAGTACGGTGCGAGCCCGCGCGCGAGCATCGCGTTCCTCCAGGCCACGCGCGCGCTCGCCCTGCTCAAGGGGCGCTCGCACGTGCTGCCCGAAGACGTGCGCGAGCTGCGCCACCTGGTGCTGCGCCACCGCGTGCTGCTCACGTTCGAGGCCGATGCCGAGGGCATCCGCAGCGAGGAGATCATCGACCAGATCTTCGCCGCGGTCCCCACGCCCTGACGTCCGGGCCCCGGCCCCGGCCGCTCGGGCGACGTCGACCCGGAACCGACCGCACACCGCACACCGCACACCACCGCAGAGAACCGAACCAGCCCGCCACCGCAGGAACCCGATGCCCAGTCTGATCACGCAGGTGAAGAGCAAGCTCTTCATCCACTCGACGCGCAAGTCGATGCACGCCCTCGACGGCGCGCACGCGTCGTTGCTGCGGGGGCGGAGCCTCGACTTCGAAGACCTGCGCAAGTACGAGTACGGCGATCAGGTGCGCGACATCGACTGGCGCGCGACCGCGCGGCTGGGCACTCCCCTCGTCAAACGCTCGCGTGCGACGAAGATGCAGACGGTGCTGTTCGTCGTCGACACGGGGCGCTCGATGACCGCCCTCGCCGCCGACGAGCGGCCGAAGCGCGACCTCGCGATCATGGCGACGGGCGCGCTGGGCATCCTGACCCTGCGGCACGGCGACGATTTCACCGCGATCTACGGCGACGCCGACGGCACCCGCCGGCTCGCGCCCGGCCGCAGCGAGGGCGCGCTCGAGCACGCCCTCCGCACGATCAGCACCGCGACCGATCGCAGCACGGCCCCGAACGACCGCGATGCGCTGCTCGCCGCCGTGACCCGCACCGTGTCGCGGCGCATGGTCGTCGTGATCGTCACCGACGCGGCGCCGGTCACCGATCAGACCGAGCGGATGCTCCGCCGCCTGCGCGTGCAGCACGACGTGCTGTGGCTCACCGTGCGCGACGCCGACCCCGTGCTCGATCACGCGACGGGCCGCATCCGCAGCGACGTGGACAGCCTGTGGGACGTGCCCGATTTCGTGCAGGGCGACGCCGCGATCGTCCGCGAGCTCGCCGCGCAGTCGCAGGCCGAGGCCGCGCAGCTCGCCGACACGCTGCAGCGGCTGGAGATCGCCCACGGCGTGCTCGAGAGCCAGGAGCAGGCGGTGCCGCAGCTGCTGCGTCTGCTGCACAGCGTGCTCAGCCGAGGGAACGGGAGGTCGCATGCCCGTCTCTGATGAGCTCTACCCCCCGGCCCAGTACGGCTGGGGCTGGGTGCTGCTCGCCTTCGGCATTCTGGCGCTGATGGTGGCCGCGGTGTGGATCGTGATCGCGCTGACCCGTCCGCGCCGCGAGACCGCCGTGCGCGGAGAGCAGCAGCCGCTGCCGACGGGCGACGTGCTCAGCCAGCTGCGCATCGAGTACCTGGAACGCGTGCAGCAGATCGAGACCGACTACCGCGAACGCCGTCTGTCGCCGCGCAACGCGAACCTCGAGCTCAGTCGCGTCGTGCGCACGTTCGTCAACGAGTACAGCGGCCTCGAAGCTCCCGTGCTCGCGCTCGACGACCTCATCGCACGCGGCGTGCACCCCGCCCTCGTCGACGCGCTGCGCCGCCACTACTACCCGAGCATCTTCCGTCAGGGCCCGCCGATCGATCCGATCGCCGGAGCCGAGGCGGCGCGAACGGTGGTGCGCGCATGGCACTAGCGAATGGGTGGGTGATCCTCGTCGCGGTCGGCGTGGTCGTCATTGCGGCGGGCGTCGGGCTCTTCCTCGGCCTCCGCCGCCGCGCGCAGACGGCATCCGTCGACCGGGCCCGTGTGGCGCGAGCCGAGCGTCTGCGCGCCCTGCCGGCCTTCCGCGAGGCGCTGTCGCGGCGGATGCTCGCCCTGTCCGGCGTGCTGCTGCTGGGGGCGCTGACGGTGGTGACCGCCGGCGTCGTCGCCGCGCGGCCGATGTCGTCGGAGACCATCCAGCCGGTGAACACCAGCCGCGACATCATGCTGTGCCTCGACGTGTCGGGGTCGATGTCGGAGGTCGATGTCGAGGTGCTCACGGTGTTCGAGGAGCTGCTGGAGGGCTTCGAGGGCGAGCGCATCGGTCTGACGATCTTCAACAGCTCGCCCGTGCAGATCTTCCCCCTCACCGACGATTACGAGTTCATCCGCGGTCATCTCGAGAGCATGCGGGGGAGCTTCGACTACCTCGACGAGGTGCCCGAGCACTGGGTCGGCACGCTCAACGGCAACGGGGCGTCGCTCATCGGAGACGGCCTCGCGGCGTGCGCGATGGGTTTCGACCACCCCGACGACGAACGCTCCCGGTCGATCATCTTCGCCACCGACAACGAGATCAACGGCGCCTCGATCGTGACCCTCGAGGAGGCCGCGAACTACGCCGCCTCGAACGGGGTGCGGGTGTTCGCGCTGAACCCCGTCGAGGGCAAAGACACCGACGTGAGCGCCGAGCTCACCGCTGCGGCGGAAGCCACCGGCGGCCAGGCGTACGGGCTGCGCGAGACGACGACCGTGGGCGACATCGTCGACCAGGTGCGCGAACAGGACGCCACCGAGCTGCGCGGCGAGGCGCAGGTCGTGTGGACCGACTCGCCCGACCTGTGGATCGTCGTCGTGGCGGTCGCCCTGCTCTCGTTCATCGTGCTGCTGTGGAGGGTGCGACGGTGATCCTCCAGCCCGTCATCAACGGCTTCCTTCTGCTGCTGCTTTTCGCGCCGATCGTGGCGCTGGTGGTGTGGATCCTGGTGCGCGCCCCAAAGCCCGCCCCCGCGACCGCGGCAGTCGACCCCCGCCTCGCCGCACGCCCCGCCCGCACGCACCGGCTGCTGTGGGGACTGCGCCTGGCCATGGTGCTCGCCTGCTTCGTGATGCTGCTGCGCCCCGGCATCCCCGGCGGCGCCACCCAGACGCTCGCGACCGACACCGACGTGGTGCTCGTGGTCGACACGACCGCCAGCATCGTCGCCGAGGACTGGGCCGAGGGCCAGCCGCGGCTCGACGGGGTACGGGCAGACGTGCGCACGATCGTCGCCGAGTACCCCGGTGCGCGGTTCGCCCTCATCACCTCCGACGCGTCCGCGCAGCTGCGGATGCCGCTGACCACCGACACCACGGCTCTGATCGGTTCGGTCGACGTGCTGCGACCCGAGGTCACGTCGCAGTCGCGCGGCAGCTCGATCGGGATCGCCGCGAACCTCCTGGCCGAGACGCTGGCGTCGGCGGCGGATGCTTCACCCGACCGTTCGCGCATGGTCTTCTATCTCGGCGACGGCGAGCAGACGGTGTCGTCCGACCCCGAGTCGTTCGCGGCGAGCACGGAGTACACCGACGGCGGCGCGGTGCTCGGATACGGCACCGCCGAGGGCGGTCCCATGCGGATCACCAGCGGTGGCGTCGACGGGGAAGACGCCGGGTACATCGAGTACCAGGGGTCGGAGGCCCTGTCGGTCATCGACGAGAAGAACCTCGAGGCGATCGCGGGCGAGCTGGGCGTGGAGTACGAGCACCGCACCCCCGACAGCGAGCCGGTGCTGCCGGAGGCCCCGACCACCACGACGAACTTCGCCGAATCGGGCGAGGTGGGCAACGTCACCGAGCTGTACTGGGTCGCCGCTCTGCTCCTCGTCGCACTGCTCGGCATCGAGCTCGCACGCGCGACCATGCTCGTCGCCCGGCTGCGTGGTCTTCGCGCCGCGCCCGTGAAAGAGGGAGGCGCCTCATGAGCGACGCCCAGAGCGCCGCCGCGGCGCTGCTCGCCTCGAACCGCCGCCGTCGGAGCATCCGGAAGTGGATGGCGATCGCCGGCCTGCCGTTCGTGCTCGTCGGCCTGCTGTTCGTCGGCAAACTGCTGAGCATGTACGCCTTCGCCCACCAGTCGATCAGCGCCTACGTGGTCGACGACTACGCAGGAAGCGAGTCGGCCGCGCACGGACAGGAGTTCCTCAACTGGTTCGAGCCGTACAAGGCTCCCTTCAACGTCGGCACGGCGCTGGCGGGAGCGGAGGAGCTGCCCGAGGCGCGCGCGAAACTCGAAGAGGCGCTCGATCTGGCGACGGGTCTCGAGGTGTGCGACGTGCGCATCAACCTCTCGCTCGTGATCGAGCGCATGGGGGACGCCGCCCGACAGGACGGTGACGGGGCGGGAGCGGCCGAACTGTACGCCGAGGCGTTGACGATCACCGTCGAGACGCCGGAGGAGTGCCGCAGCGAGGACGCGCAGAACCAGTCGTCCGACCCGAATCGCGACCCGGGCGAGAGCCTCGACGATTCGGAGGAACGCCTGAAGGAGAAGCAGCAGCAACAGGAGCAGCAGGAGCAGCCGCAGGACGGCGAAGAGCAGCCGCAGGAGGAGCAGGAGCAGCCGACGCAGCCCGACGAGCAGAAGCTCGACGACCTGAAGGACAAGCTGGAGCAGGGCACCCAGGAGCGCGATCAGCAGCAGGACGACGAGGGCGGGACCTCCGGCGGAACGGACAAGCCATGGTGAGTGACCACGAGCGTCAGCGCGCACGCTATGTCGCCGGATCCGAGGGCGCCCCGCCCGTGCCGCCGCCCGGGGGTTACCGGGGGGCGCGGCGCGGCAACGAGCCGGCACCGCCGCCGCAGTTCCCCACCTTCGTCTCGGTCGACAGCGACGACGAGGGACGTTCGGCGAACGCCCTCGGCTGGATCGCCCTCTGCCTGAGCATCCTGTTCGCGCTCGTTCTGCTGGGCACCCTTCTCGCCGGCGGCACCGACGTGCTCTACGGCGTGACGATGCTCGCGGTGCAGCTCGTCGTCGTCGCCGTCGTGATCGGAGCGATCGTCACGAAGCGCGGCCGCACCCTCGGAGCGATCGCGCTCGTCGTCGCCGTGCTGTTCAACGTCGCGACGGTCGGCGGTCTGAGCGCCCTCCAGACCTCGGCGAGCGGCAGTTACGACGGCACGAAGAGCGACGAGCAGCGGCATGCCGAGGCGTACCCCGGCATCAAGGGCACGAATTCGCAGGACGTGCTGAACCAGGACTCGCTCGAAGACATCCGGGCCGAGTCCGAGAGCCTGTTCGCCGACATCCGGACACGACTCACCGAGCGGTTCGGCTACACGTGGGTGCAGGTGTCCGACGAAGACCTGCGGCCGGAGCGCAACGGCTACGGCGGCGAGTCGATGCTCTACGAATACACGTCGGTGGGCTGGGCGACCGTCGAGCCCATCCAGGACTACGACCGCAAACTCGAGGTGATGGAGGTCGCCAACGACGTGGTGCGCGAGCACGGACTGTGGGATCTCTACGCCTTCAACGACCCCGTGCAGTCGGGCCTCGACACGGGCGTGCTCACCAAGATGTACGGCTCCGACGACCCGCGCACGCAGCACACCTGGGAGTCGTACACCGAGAACGTCCCGGAGCCGCTGCGGTTCTACGCGAACATCTTCGACCTCTCGAACGACCCGACCGGCGATTTCCAGCTGGAACGCGAGGCGCAGAGCGCACGGACCGGCGAGCCGCTGGAGGGCATGCAGCTCTTCGTGCTCGCGAGCGCCGTGCTCAGCGACGACGACCGGGCCACCTTCGAGGAGAAGCTGAAGGAGTACCCCGGGTTCTGACGCGCGTGCGGGCGTGAGGGGCCAGCAAACGCCGCTTCCGGATGCCTCGATGCGGCGTGTCTTGACCCCTCACGAGGTGGGCGGGCGCGCGTGCGTGGGGCGGGGGCGCGGGGCGGCGCGTGCGAGGATGACGGGATGCGTCAGGGAGCGGTCGGCGAGGTGCGACTCGTGGTGCGTGAAGGGCGGCGGCTCGTCGAGAAGCGCCTGCGCGATCCGACGCGGCACGACACCGAGCTGCGGGCACTCCGCGCATTGGAGGGCTCGAGCCTCCCCGTTCCGCGAGTGGTCGACGCCCACCCCGGGATGATCGTCATGACCGAACTCCCGGGCACGCGACTCGACGACGTCGACCCCGAGAGTCGGCTCGCGGGGCTGCGCGACTCGGCGTCTCTCCTCCGCCGACTGCACGCGCTCGAGGCTCCGGCGGGCCTCTCCTCCACACCGAACGACGCCGAGATCGTGGCGCGCTACCGCGCCGCCGACGGACCGCGCCTGCCCCTGAGCATCCCTCCCTCGGCGGGGCGGGTGTTCTGCCACGGCGACTGGGGCGACGGCAATCTGCTCGGCATCGACGGCCGCGTCACCGGCGTCGTCGACTGGGAGGCGGCGCACCTCGGCGATCCGATCCGCGAGGTGGCTCGGGCGGCGTACGGCGCCGCGCGCAAGGATCCGCGTTCGGCGCAGGTGCTCATCGACGCGTACGGGGCGGATGCCTCGGACGTCGCCGCCTGGTACCCGATCCACGCCGCGGAGCTGTGGCTGTGGTTCCGTCAGGCCGGCCCTCCGGAGTACCTCGCCCAGCTCACCGCCGAACTCCGCGCCTGGTAGGGCGCCGGCGCGAAGCGCGCCCGGTCGGACGGCAAAAACACAGAGCATCGGGCCATCGCTCGGTGTGTCGGGCCGCGACGCGCCGCATTCCGCTCGGATGATCTCCGTTTTCGCACGCGGGTGGGGCGGCGTCGGCCAACTGGGCGAGAGGCAGGCGGCGAAACGCAGGGGGAGGCGCGCGGGGGGGATAGGGCGACGGGGTCAGGATGCCAGGGCGAGGCCCGCGGCGAGCGCGAAGCCGAGCACGGTGGCGAGGCCCGTGGCCTCCTTCGCCTTCGACTGGGCCTCGGGCACCATCGAGTCGACGAGCATGACCAGCAGCGCTCCGGCGGCGAATCCGCTGGCGCCCGCCCGGAACGCGTCACCCGTGAGGCTGGCGAGAGCGAACCCGGCGACGGTCGCCAGGGCGCACACCACCGCGACGCCACCCCACAGCAGCAGCACCCGCTTCTTCGCCATGCCTCCGTCGAGCAGATCGGCCGCCGAGCCGATCGATTCGGGGAGGTTCGAGACGAGGATGGCGACGACGAGGGCGATGCTCACCGGCTCGCCGGAGGCGAGTCCGATACCGAGCACGAGCTGCTCGGGGATGCCGTCGAGCAGCGCTCCGACGGCGAGCTGCCCTCCGCCCTCCGACCCCTTCTTCTTCGCCGCGCGGGCGTCGAGGATGCGCGCGGCGATGAAGTAGGCGAGCGCGCCGAGCGCCACACCCGCGACGAGGGGCACAGGGCCCGCGACATCGAGGCCCTCCTCCCACAGCTCGAACGCGATCGACGCCATGAGCGCACCCGCACCGAAGCCCAGCACGATGCCGAGCCACCGCGGCGGCCACGCGCGCAGCAGCGCGAGCACCGCGCCGACGAACAGCGGCGCCGCCGCGACCACACCCCACAGCACTGCCTGACCCATACGCCCACTCTGGCACGCCGGCGCCTCGCCGCGAGGCATCCCCCTCCACCCCTTGCCGCCAGGGGTGGGCGCACGAGAGCTGACCGCACCGTCCGCGTCACGCATTCCAGAGCGACACGCCGCCCGCCGTAGACTGGAGGGCATGTCCAAGGTCCTCCAGTCCCTGCCCGTCGGCGAGCGCGTCGGCATCGCCTTCTCCGGAGGACTCGACACCTCCGTCGCCGTCGCGTGGATGCGCGACAAGGGCGCGGTGCCGTTCACGTACACCGGCGACCTGGGGCAGTACGACGAAGACGACATCGAGTCGATCCCGGGTCGTGCGCTCGAGTACGGCGCGGAGGCCTCGCGGCTCATCGACTGCAAGACGGCCCTCGTCGAAGAGGGGTTCGTCGCCCTCGCGTGCGGCGCCTTCCACATCCGCTCCGGCGGCAAGACCTACTTCAACACCACGCCGCTCGGTCGCGCCGTCACGGGCACGCTGCTCGTGCGCGCCATGAAGGAGGACGGCGTCGACATCTGGGGCGACGGCTCCACCTACAAGGGCAACGACATCGAGCGGTTCTACCGCTACGGCCTGCTCGCCAACCCCCGCCTGCGCATCTACAAGCCGTGGCTCGACGCCGACTTCGTCACCGAGCTCGGCGGACGCAAGGAGATGAGCGACTGGCTCGTCGCCCACGACTTCCCCTACCGCGACTCGGCCGAGAAGGCGTACTCGACCGACGCCAACATCTGGGGCGCCACGCACGAGGCGAAGACCCTCGAGCACCTCGACGTCTCGCTCGAGACCGTCGACCCGATCATGGGCGTCAAGTTCTGGGACCCCTCGGTCGCGATCGACTCCGAAGACGTCACCGTGACCTTCGAGTCGGGACGCCCGGTCGCCATCAACGGCGTCGAGTTCTCCGACCCGGTGGCGCTCGTGCAGGAGGCGAACACGATCGGCGGTCGCCACGGCCTGGGCATGAGCGACCAGATCGAGAACCGCATCATCGAGGCGAAGTCGCGCGGCATCTACGAGGCCCCCGCCATGGCGTTGCTGTTCATCGCCTACGAGCGCCTGGTCAACGGCATCCTCAACGAAGACACGCTCGCGACGTACCACGAGCAGGGTCGCCGCCTCGGCCGCCTCATGTACGAGGGACGGTGGCTCGAGCCGCAGTCACTCATGCTGCGCGAGTCGATCCAGCGCTGGGTCGGATCGACGATCTCGGGCTCGGTGACCATCCGTCTGCGTCGCGGCGACGACTGGACCATTCTCGACACCGTCTCGCCCAACCTGTCGTACGGTCCGGAGAAGCTGTCGATGGAGCGCGTCGGCGACGCGGCCTTCGGCCCGGTCGACCGCATCGGACAGCTGACGATGCGCAACCTCGACATCGCCGACTCGCGTGCCCGCCTCGAGCAGTACGCCGGTCTCGGCCTGGTGGGCGGGGCCACGGGCGAGCTGGTCGGCCGCGTGACCGCGGGTGAGGCCGGCGAGATCACCGGCTCGGTCGAGGAGGTCGACGCGAACCTCGCCGACCGCGTCGACGTGGCGTCCGAGGGCGCGGCCTTCGATTCCGGCACCGACTGACACGGATTCGAGGAGGGGCGGATGCTGCGGCATCCGCCCCTTTTTCGTGCCCCCGCGCCCCCTGTGAAGGTGCTGGGTTATCTTGCACACCTCTGTGCACGTTAGCTAGAATCGACGCATGACCACTCGCGCACCCCGCCGCGACGCGCTCGAGAACCGCGCCGGAATCCTCGCCGCCGCCCGCTCCGCACTCTCCGCCGACCCCTATGCCTCGGTCGACGTCATCGCCCGCAGCGCCGGCCTCTCGCGCCGCACCCTCTACGGCCACTTCGACGACCGCGAGGCGCTCATCCGCGAACTCATCTCGTCGGGCGCCCAGCGATTCAATGCGATCGCCGCCGAGGTCGCCGACCCCGACGCCCGCGTCGCCCTGGCGCGACTCGCCGCCCGCCTGTGGCACGAGGCCGCGCACGTGCAGGTCGCCGCCGCGCTGGCCCTCGACGAGGCGCACGTGCAGCACACGGCGGATGCTCTCGCTCCCCTCCGCCGCGCCGTCGCCGCCCTCGCCCGCCGCGGGCAGGACGAGGAGGTGTTCCGCACCGATCTCGCCGCCCCCACGCTCGCGCGCCTCATCGAAGAGATCGCCCGCACCGTCATCTCGCGCACCGACGCGTCAAGCGCGGGCGCGGCCGACCTCGCCGTGCGCACGGTGCTGAGCATCGCCGGGCTCTCGTGGCGCGAGGCCGATGCGCTGCTCGTCGCGCACCCCGACATCGTCACGACCGCTGCGGAAGGCACGACCGCCACAGACTGCGCGACCACCCCCTCGACCGGGCGGGAGGCCACCGAATGAGGATCGCACTGCACGAGGTCAGCAAGGGCCGCGGCGGGCAGGCGCTGCCGACCATCTCCCTCGAGTTCCACACCGGCGAGGTGCGGTTCGCCCTCGCCGAGACCGAGCAGCGCCCGACAGTGCTCGGTCTCATCGCGAGCGGACGGATGCGCCCCGACTCCGGCTACGTGACGCTCGACGGCGACCGCAACGCCAAGGAGCTGCGCCGCCGCGTCGCCCTGGTCGACGCCCCGGACGTCAGCGACCCGCACCCCGACATCTCGCTCGCCGGCGTGGTCGGCGAGGAACTCATGTTCGCCGGACTCGGCGCGACACCCCTGCACGCCCGGCGCTGGCTCTCGATGCTCGGATACGCCGAGCTCGCCTCGGTACCGATCGGCAGCATCGATCCGGCGGCGCGCGTGCGCATCCTCTGCGAGCTGGCCGTGCTGCGCGACGGGACGGATGCCGTCGTGCTCGTCTCGCCCGACCGCCACGGCGGCTCGCCCGACGGCTGGTGGCGTATCGCCCGCGAGTTCGCCGAGCGGGGCTACGCGATGCTCGTGATCGTCGGCGGCGCCGCCGCGGTGGCCCTGGAGCGCATGGAGGAACTCGGCGCCGTGAACGCCTCCGGCCCGGTCGAGCCGCTTGTGCTCGACGACGAGGGCGACGCAGATACGGACGCCGGCGCCGAGGCGGATGCCGAGGTACAGGCCGACGGGAACGGGGAACGGGGCGGAGCCGCGGACGAGGCGGAGACCCGAACCGAAACCGTCACGGAGGCCGAGTCCGGAACCGAGACCGTCACGGAGACCGAGTCCGGAACCGCGACCGTCGTGGAGGCCGAGGCGCCCGGCGCACCCGCCGCCGAGGCGTCCGACCCCGCGCCCGCCACCTCGGCATCCGACCCCGCCGCTCCTGCCGACCCGCCTGCCCCCGACCCGTCTCCCGACGCCGTCGCACGCCCACCCGTCGGCGAATCCCTCGACACCACCCCCACTCCCGACGACCCCCGGAACGGAGCAGCATCGTGAAGGTCCCCGCGATGATCGCCGCCGAACTGCGACGGCTGACCGCGAGCCGGATGAGCGTGATCGCCCTGATCGCGCTGGTGTGCGTGCCGATCCTCTACGGCGGCCTCTACCTGTGGGCCAACCAGGACCCGTACGGCAAGTTCTCCGAGGTTCCCGTCGCCCTCGTGGTCGACGACGAGGGCGCGCCGTCGACGGCATCCGATGCCGGTCCGGGCGACACGGTCAACTACGGCGAGGACGTCGCCGACAACCTGATCGAGGGCAACGCGTTCGACTGGCAGCGCATGACGTCGGACGAGGCGGCGGATGCCCTGCGCACCGGCTCCGTCGACTTCACCGTCACCATCCCCGCCGACTTCTCGTCGGCCCTCACGTCGGCCTCCGGCGACGACCCGCACCAGGCGCGCATCGACCTCGAGACCAACGACGCGAACAACTACCTCGCGTCGTCGATGGGGTCGCAGGCGGTCGAGAAGATCCGCAGCTCGGTCGCCGAGATGGTCGGCAGCGAGGCGGCGGAGCGGCTGCTCACGGGCCTCAGCGACATCCGCGACAGCCTGGTGTCGGCGACCGACGGCGCCACGCAGCTCACCGACGGTGCGAACACCGCCGCCTCCGGCAGCACCACGCTCGCCGACGGCACCGCGCAGCTCGCCGACGGCACGTCGCAGCTCGCCACCGGCGCGCAGACCCTCGCCACGGGGGCGCAGCGGGTGGCCGACGGAAACCGGCAGCTCGCCGATGTCGCCGATCGCGCGGGTTCCGTCGTGCAGGAGGCGTCGGATGCCCTGCCCCAGGTGCACACCGACATCACCACGCTGCTCACCGACCAGGGCCTCACGCAGGAGGAGATCGACCGGGTGCTCGCGACACTCGACCCGGTCGCGACGCGCCTGCAGGAGGGCAACACCAAGGTGCAGGCCGACGTGGCGAAGATCGACCAGCTCGCCGACGGTGCGGCGCAGGTCGCCTCTGGTGCGTCCACTCTCGCCTCGGGAGCGAGCACGGCCGCCGAGGGCGCATCGGCCGTCAACGACGGCGCGGTGCAGCTGCGCGACGGACTCGGCACTCTCGCGAGCGGCGCGGCCGAGCTGCGCGACGGACTCGCGTCGGGCGTCGAGCAGATCCCGGCATCCACCCCCGACCTGCGCACGCAGCAGGCCGACACGATCGCCGACCCCGTCGACGTGTCGAGCGACAAGGTCGCCTCCGCCGAGGACTACGGCGCCGGACTCGCGCCCTTCTTCGCCGCGCTGTCGGCCTGGATCGGCATCTACGCCCTGTTCCTGATCGTCAAGCCGATCTCGCGACGGGCGATTACGGCGCTGCACTCCCCGGTGCGCGTGACCCTCGCGGGCTGGCTCACGCCCGCCATGCTCGGTGCCGTGCAGATGGTGGGGCTGATGGGCATCCTCGCCCTCACGCTCGGGTTCACGTTCAACCATCCCGTCGGCACGCTCGGCGTGCTCGTGATCGCGTCGGCGACGTTCGCGGCGATCATCCTCGCGCTGAACGTGTGGCTCGGATCGGTCGGACAGTTCCTCGGCCTCGTCCTCATGGTGCTGCAGCTCGTGACCGCGGGCGGCACGTTCCCGTGGCAGACCCTTCCGACGCCGTTGGCCGCGCTGCACCACGTGCTGCCCATGGGGTACGTCGTGGACGCGATGCGGCAGCTCATGTACGGCGGCGATCTCAGTCGCGCCGGGAGCGACCTGCTCGTGCTCGGCGCCTGGCTCGCCGGTGCGCTGCTGCTGGCGATGATCGGGGTCACGCGGATGACGCACCGGCGCACGCTGCGCGACCTGCAGCCGAGCCTGATCGGCTGACGTCGCCCGCGCGGAGGGCCCCGCTCGCGGGGTCCTCCCATCCGCCTGCCGGTAACGTGGAGCGGTGCCCACCAGCTATCTCGCCCCGAAGGGCACCCCGGTCACCCTTCTCGAATTCGAGCACGCGGGCGCGACGCTGATCGCCGAGACATTCGGCGACGAGGGTCCGACCTTCCTGCTGCTGCACGGCATCGGCATGGGGCGGAGCGTGTACCTCGACCTCGCCCAGCGGCTCGACGGCCGACTCATCGCCCTCGATCTGCCCGGCTTCGGCGAGGCACCCGAGCCCGACCGCACGCTCACGATGGAACGGCACGCCGACCTCGTCGCCGCCTACCTCCGTCACACCGGCGAGGGGCCCGTCGTGGTGATCGGCCATTCGATGGGCAGTCAGATCGGGGCGGAGTTGGCGGCGCGGCATCCGCTCCTCGTGTCGGGCGTCGTGCTCGCCGGGCCGACCGTCGACAAGCGCGCGCGCAACATCCGTGCGCAGGCCACCTACCTGCTGCGCGACCTGCTGGGCGAACGGCCGCTGGTGATCTGGCGCGGCGCCCGCGAGTACCTGCGCGGCGGCCCGCACCTGCTGCGCAAGATCGAGGCGACCGTGCGGCATCAACCCGAGCGGGCCTATGCGCGCATCGAGCAGCCGGTGCTGGTGCTGCGCGGCGAGGACGACCCGCTCGCGCCCATGAGCTGGTGCCGTCAGATCATCGACCAGATCCCCGGGGCGCGGCTCGAGATCATCCCCGACCACGGGCACGGCACGCTCATCAGCGACTCCGAGCCGGCAGCGCGCCTCATCGAGGACTTCGCCGCAGGCCTGTGACCCGCGTCACCCAGAGGGGCACCGAGTTCAGAGCATCCCCTGGTTGTTGATTCCGGGCTGGTGTGCGTCGAGGGCCACACCGAGCGACGGATCCGGGCGCGGCCCCTCGTCGCTCGCGTCACGCGATCGGCGTCCGGCGAAGGCCAGCATGACGACCGCCCCCAGGGCGGCCAGACCGTAAAGGGCGAAGGCGGCATCCATATCGGAATGCTAGACGCCCCCTCGCCCGACGGCCAGCCCTCGCCCTACGGCCGGCCCTACCCGGCGGCGGCCCTACCCGACGGCCAGCCCTACCCGGCGGCCGGCGGGGTCTGCTTCGACTCGGCGAGCTCGTCGACGACGAGGTGGCGCTGGTCGGCCGAGCCGTTGCGGTAGGCCTGCCGCCCGACGATGTGCGCCGACAGCGGCGCGGTCGCGAACTGCATGAGCACGATCGGCGCGACCAGGGCGAGACCGAGCAGGAACCCGCCCACACTGCGCTGCGCCAAGGCGATCGCGATGCAGATAAACACCAGCCCGAGCACCTGCGGCTTCGTGGCGGCGTGCAGTCGCGACGGCACGTCGCGAAAGTGCAGCAGCCCGACCGCGGCCGAGAGGCACAGCAGCGCGCCGAGGAGGATGAGCACCAGCACCGCCGTGTCGATCACGGCGTCGGGAATGACGAGACCGAAGACGTTCATGGTGTCGTGTTGTCCCTTCTGGCGACGAATCGGGCGACCGAGATCGATCCGAACACGCCGACCGCCGCGATGATGAGCAGCACGGGGATGCTGCGGGTGTGGCCGTTGATCGCCATCTCAGCCCCGAGCACGCACATCACCTCGGTCAGCAGCACGTCGGACGCGACGGCGCGGTCGAGGATCGTCGGTCCGCGGAAGATGCGCACCACCGTGAGGATCGCCGCGATACCGAACACGATCATGATGATCAGCAGGAGGATGTTCACCGCACCCCTCCCTTCGTCGATGCAGAGCCGGCCGCACGTTCCGCCCGCTCGTCGGCCTTGAGGGCGCGGTACTGCGCGGGGTCGCCGAGCGCACGGACGACCCGCTTCTCCCAGCGCAGCACGATCTGGCGCTGTCGCTCGACTCCCGCGCGGTCCTTCACGCCGATGACGTGCATGTAGAGCACCCGGCGGTCGCGATCGGCCTCGACGACGAGCGATCCGGGAACGAGCGACGACACCACGGCGACGTGCGTCATCACGAGGTCGTCGGCGTAGCGCAGCGGCACCGCGACGATGGCCGTGCCCGGCTGGTGGCGGAAGTCGAACACCTGCACGGTGACCGACAGCGCGCCCTTGAGCAGCGCCCAGAGGAACTGCACCACGAAGAGCGCCGCGTAGAAGACGTTGAGGCGCCCGGAGAGCTCGACCGTCGGCAGACGGAACACCCGGGTCACGAAGACGGCGACGACGAGTCCCGAGACGAAGGCGAGCAGCGTGAACTGGCTCCACAGGAGCATCCACAGCACCACGAGCCAGGCCAGGAATGGCAGCTGCACTCGAAGGTCGCGCCAGAAGTGGCGCGCGTTGTCGCGGCTCATCCGACCACCTCGTCTTCGAGCTGCACGAGGTTGACCGGTTCGAGCAGCGTTTCGCCGATGCGGTCGCACAGTTCGTAGAGCGGACCGGCGAACACCGTCAGGGCGACGGTCACGGCGACCATGCCCGCGGTGGCGAGGGTCATGATCCGGGGGATGCGGCGGCGCTCCTGCTGCTCGTCGGCGGCGGGTGCGTTGCCGAGGTACGAGATGCGCCCCTCGGTCTCGCTGGAGTCCTCCTCCTCGCGCCAGAACGCGAGGTTCCAGGCGCGCATGAGCGCATAGAGCGTGAGGAGCGACGTGACGATGCCGCCACCGATCAGCACGAGCATGAGCGGGGTGCCGACCGAGGCCGCGGCCTCGAACAGCGCAAACTTGCCGATGAACCCCGAGAAGGGTGGGAGCCCGCCGAGGTTGATGGCGGGGATGAAGTAGAGCACGGCGATCACGGGCGCGATCTTGAGCAGCCCCTTCACCCGCAGGATCGACGTACTGCCCGCCCGGCGTTCGATCAGGCCCACCGCGAGGAACAGGGTGGTCTGCACGACGATGTGGTGCACGATGTAGTACACCGTTGCGCCGATCGCCGCGGGCGTCGCGATCGCGAGGCCGAAGATCATGTACCCGACGTGGCTGACGAGCGTGAACGACAGGATGCGTTTGAGTTCGGCCTGCGCGACGGCGCCCAGCACGCCGACGATCATGGTGGCGAGCGCGATGATGAGCAGCACGGTGTCGATGCTGTTCGAGGCGAAGAGCTGCGTCTCGGTGCGGATGAGCGCGTAGACGCCGACCTTCGTCAGCAACCCCGCGAAGACGGCGGTGACCGGTGCGGGCGCCGTCGGGTAGGAGTCCGGCAGCCAGAACGAGACCGGGAAGATCGCGGCCTTGATGCCGAAGGCCACGACGAGCATGAGGTGCAGGACGAGCTGGGTCTCCTGCGGCAGATCGGACATGCGCTCGGCGATCTGCGCCATGTTCACCGTGCCGACCGCGCCGTAGATCATCGCGATCGACGCGAGGAACAGGATCGACGACACCAGCGACACGACGATGTACACCGCGCCGGTGCGGATGCGCGACTCGGTGCTGCCCAGGGTGATGAGCACGTACGACGCGACGAGCAGGATCTCGAATCCGACGTAGAGGTTGAACAGGTCGCCGGCGATGAATGCGTTGAAGATGCCGGCGGCGAGGATGAGGTACGACGGGTTGAAGATCGAGATCGGGGTCTCGTCCGTCCCATCGGCGGCGCCCTGACCGATGGAGAAGAGCAGCACCGCGAGCAGCACGATGCTCGACACCAGCACGAGCAGCGCCGCCAGCCGGTCGACGTAGAGCACGATGCCGAAGGGTACCGGCCATCCTCCGACCGAGACCGCCATGGGGGTGTCGGCGGCGTCGACCGCGATGAGCAGCACCGCGGCGATCACCGATACGGCGGCGAGCGTCACGACGGTGACGAGCACCTGCAGGCGAGCGTTGCGCCCGAAGACGAGCGTGATGGCCGCACCCAGCAGCGGAAGGCCGACCAGGAGGGGGACGAGCGTCGTCATCGGCTCTCCTCCTCGTCGGTCTCAGCGGGTCGGTCGGTGGGGCGAGGCTCGGCGGGGCGATGTTCCGCCCGCGGATCGTCGTCGGCATCGGATGCTGCGGTGTCGGATGCCCCGGCGGTGGATGCTCCGGTGTCGGAGGATCCGTCCGCACCCGCGGGCTTCTCCGTCTCCCCGGGTACGTCTGCGTGGGCCTCGGCCGCGTCGGTGTCGTCGACGTCGTCGGCGTGCGTGTCAGCGGCGGTGCGCAGCACGCCCGGGTTGTCGGCATCCCGTCGCACTGGATCGTCGTCGGTGTCGTCCACCTCGTGGACGTCGTCCTCGTCGTCGGGCGGGGCCGACTCGGCGCTGAGCACGGGCGATCCGCCGTCGACGGTCTCCTCCCGCTCCTCTTCTTCGGCCGCGGCATCCGCATCGCCGCCGGCATCGGCCCGCCGTTCGGCGGCCCGGCCTCCGAACGTGCCGTCGGCGCGGGCCTCCGCGTCGGTGTCTCCGTACGCAGGCGCGGCGACCACGTCGGCATCCGCTTCGCTCTCCCGCCCACCGGCACTTTCACGCCCCCGCGCACCGGCGTCGGCCACCACGTCGGCATCCGCATCACCGTCGGCGAGAGCATCCGCGTCGCCATCGCTCTCGTCCCCCGCGTCGGCGTCCGAGTCCACGCCACCCGCATCCGCACCGCTCGCGGGGTATGCCCGGTCGACCGGGGCGTCGTCGACGATGGCGGGATGATCGCGCATGTGCAGCACCGTGATCGGAGCCGTCTGCACCCCCACGAAGTCGGTCGTCGCCTCGTCGTCGCTCTCGGACTCGTCGTCCATGAGGTCCTCGTCGGCGTCGGAGCGCTCGCGCAGCGCGATGTCGGCCTCGTCGTCGGCCACGGTGTCGGCCTGGCCCAGCTGCCACGAGCGATAGATGAGCGCGAGCAGGAACGCGGATACGGCGAACGTGATGACGATGGCCGTGAGCGTCAGGGCCTGCGGCAGCGGGTCGCTGATGTCGCCGTCGACGCCGTAGAACGGCGCCTTGCTCGGCACGCCCATCACGATCAGCAGCAGCAGGTTCACGGCGTTGCCCAAGAGCAGGAAGCCGATGAGAACGCGGGTCAGGCTGCGCTCGAGCATGGCGTAGACGCCGCAGGCGAAGAGCACGGCCATGATGACGATGAGGGTGAGCGAGGTGTCCATCAACGGCTCACCCGCCCCTCGGTCGAACGCGCCGAACCCGAGCTCGACGCCGCACCCGACGGTGCCTCACGCAGCGCCTGGGTCTGCCGGTCGACCTCGGCGCCGAGGCTGCGCAGCACGTCGAGCACGAGTCCGATCACCACGAGGTAGACGCCCACGTCGAAGATCGTCGAGGTGACGAACTCCATGTGGCCGAACCCGGGGATCTCCCACTCCCAGAACGTGCTCGTGAGCGGCGCCTGGCCGAAGAAGAGGGGGATGAGAGCGGCCCCCACCGCGAGGATGAGACCGGCGCCGAGCAGTCGACCGGCATCGGTCGGCGCCGCGGCACCCAGCTCCCAGCGGCCACCCGCGACGTAGCGCATGACGAGGGCCATGCCCGCGACGAGGCCGCCGGCGAACCCGCCACCCGGGAGGTTGTGCCCCGAGAAGAGCAGGAAGATCGACACGACGATGATCGTGTGGAACAGCACCCGCACGATCACCTCGAGCAGGATCGACCGGTTCTCGGGCTTCATCTTGGTGCCGCCGACGAGCCAGGCGCGCGGGCTGCTCTCGTTCTCGGAGGTCTGGAAGCGGATGCCGTCGGTCGTCTCGACGAGCGGCATGCGGCGAGCGGCACGACGCTTGGTGCGCGGAAGGGTCTTGGTCGCCGAGAGCAGATCGGCGCGGTGGGTGACGAACACGAGCGAGGCGACACCCGTCGCGGCGAGCACGAGCACCGACAGCTCGCCCATCGTGTCCCACCCGCGGAGGTCGACGAGGGCGACGTTGACGACGTTCTTGCCGTGGCCGATCTCGTAGGCGAGACGGGCGAACGAGGTCGAGATCGGTTCGTGGATGCGCGACTGGGTCGCCACGACCGCGACGAGGGCCATTGTGAGACCGGCGCCGATCGCGAGCAGCGCGCGCGGGAGCCTGCTCACCGAGGCGTTGTGCTCGCCCATCTTCGACGGCAGGCGGCGCAGCACGAGCGCGAAGGTCACGAGGGTGACGGTCTCGACGAGGATCTGCGTGAGGGCGAGGTCGGGCGCACCGCTGGTGGCAAAGAGCACGACCATGCCGAGGCCCGTGACCGACACCAGCACCACGCCGGTGTAGCGCTTCTGCGCACGTACGGCGAAGACGCCGGCCGCCGCCATGATCGGCGCCACCACGATCTGCACCGGGGTGTGCCAGGCCGAGAGCTGGAAGCGCTCGATGTCGGTGGCGACGAGCGCCGTCACCTCGGCGGCGACGAACACGACGAAGATCGTGCCGACATAGACCGGCAGTGAACCGCGCTGGGTGAGCGTGGTGCTGAGCACCGACAGTCGGTCGATGCCGCGCATCACGAGGTAGTAGGCGTCAGCGGCGGTGAACGGCAGCAGCCGCGCCTTGCGGTCCCACCCGGTGCGTCGCGTGAGCAGGAACAGGCCGACGCCGAGCAGGATCGTGGCGATCGAGATGCCGAGGGCCGGCTCGAGTCCGTGCCACAGCGCCAGGTGCCCTGGTCCCTCGGCGGCGACTCCCTCATGGTCGAGCCCCGGCGTCGCGGTCTTCGCATAGCCCTGCAGGGCGATGTCGAGGGCGGGGGCGCCGATGCCGGCGGCGAGCGTCACACCGGCGAGGATGATCGGGGCCGAGAGGAAGCCGACGGGAGGGTCGGGCCACTCCGTGTCGGGCATCCGGTCGCCGTTCTCGTCGCGCTTGGTCCAGAACGCTCCCCAGATGAAGCGCGCGCCGTATGCCGCGGTGAGCATGGATCCGAGCGCCACGCCGATCAGGGCCACGAGACCCCAGGGCGAGCCGCCGATCGCGTCGTCGAGGAGCGCGGTGAGCGTCGACTCCTTCGCGACGAAGCCGATGGTCGGGGCGATGCCCACCATCGACGCGATCGAGATGACCGCCGCGGTCGTCATGACCGGCGCCTGGCGGGCGACACCCGACAGCTCGCGGAGGTCTCGTGTCGAGAGCTGCCGGTCGATGACCCCGACGATGAGGAACAGCGCCGACTTGAACAGCGCATGCCCGATGACGAGCGCGAGCCCGGCGAGAGCCGCCGCCTGCGTGCCGTAGCCGACGACGACCGCGAAGAAACCGAGCTGGCTGACGGTGCCGAACGCGAGCACCCGCTTGAGGTCGGTCTCGCGGAGCGCCTGCATGCCACCGATGAGCATGGTGAGGATGCCGAGGCTGATCACGATCGGACGCCACGTCGCGCTCAGCGCGAAGATCGGCGCGAACCGCGCGATGAGGTAGATGCCGGCCTTGACCATGGCCGCCGCATGGAGGTACGCGCTGACGGGTGTCGGCGCGGCCATCGCGCCCGGAAGCCAGAAGTGGAAGGGGAACAGCGCCGATTTGCTGATGGCGCCGACGAGGAGCATGACGATCGCCGCTTCGACGATCGGGCCCGTGGGCGGCGCGGCGAGGATCTCGCGGATGCTCGACGTGCCTGCATCCACCACCAGCAGCACCACGCCGACGAACATGACCAGTCCGCCGAGCGTCGTGACGAGGAGCGCCTGCAGCGCCGCTCGACGGCTGGCGGCGCGGCGTCGATAGTGGCCGATCAGGAGGTACGAGAGGATGCTCGTCACCTCCCAGAACATGACGAGCATGACGAGGTCGTCGGTCAGCACGAGGCCGTACATCGCTCCGGCGAATCCGAGCAGCACTGCGGCGAACTGCCCGATCCCCGCGGAGTCGTCGTGGAAGTACCAGCGGCAGTAGAACAGCACGAGCGCGCCGACGCCGGTGACGATGAGGGTGAGCACCCAGCCGAGCACGTCCATGCTCATCGACAGGTTCAGCCCGAGCTGCGGGATCCACGGGATCGACTCGAAGGGGGAATCGCCCTCGATGACGCGCGGCGTCAGGGTGAGCGCGTGGACGAATGCCGCTGCGGGAATGAGAGCGGCGATCGCGAACGCCTGAGCTCCCAGCCAGCGCACCAGAACGGGCATCAGGAGAGACCCGAGGAGGAACACTGCGAGGAGCATCAGCATATACGCGGCTCCTCGGGGCTCGTCGGCCGGTCACGGCTCAGGCGGGCGGGTGTGATCCCAGTCTACCGGGCGTTAGGGAACCGTTAGGCCGCGAGGGCGACATCCACCGCGCAGGCGGCGCGTCAGGGACGCTCCGGTGGGCGTGCAGACCAGGGCGGACGGCCGGTGGCCGACCGTGGCAGAGTGGCTCCGTGCAGCGGACGTGGGTGCGAGAGCTGGCGGGGTGGATGCTCGCCCTCGCCGTGGCCGTCATCACGGTCGGCGCTGTGGCGTCGTCCGCCCGCGCCGAACTGCTGTTCCGCGACGGCGATTCCCTCATCGTCGCGCTGCTCTCCCGCTCGCTGCTCGACGGCGGGCATCAGGACTGGGCGATGTCGAGCGTGCTGTTCCTGCCCGAGACGGCCGTGTTCACCACCCTCGACGCGCTGCTGCCGCTCGACGTGGACGGGCTGCTGGCGCTCAGCGGCGTGCTCAACATGGTCGCCCTCTACGGCGCGCTGCGGCTGGTCGCCGGTCGACGCCGCGCGGGCGCGGCTCCCGTCGGGTGGGCAGTGGCCGCGCTCTGCGTCGTCGGGGTGCTCGCGATGACCGAGACCTCGGCCTCGCGCGATGCCCTCGAACTCGCCTCCCTCCCCCTGACCACCACGTACTACTCGGCGACGGTGATCGGCACGGTGTTGGCCGTCGGGATCGTCCGGCGGATGCTCGACCACGGCCGCCCGAGACCGATGCTCCTCGCCGGACTGCTCGTGGTCACGGGCGTCTCGACCCTCTCGAATCCCCTCTTCGTCGCCTGGGCCGTGGTGCCGATCGGCGTTCTTCTCGTCGTGAGCGCTGTTCGGCGGAGAGGCGCGGCCCCGGTCGCTCGGTCGACGGCCGGGGCCGCTCTCGCCGCCCTGGCGGCGGGCACGGCGATCGGCTTCGCGTCGCGCATTCCGTTCTCGGCATGGATCGCCAACACGGGTGCGGGATACGCGCAGCCGGAGCGCTGGCGGGAGTCGCTCGTGTACTACGGCGGACTGCTCGGTGACCGTCTCGGCTCCCCGCTCGGCGTTCTCGCCGCGGCGATCATCGCCGCGCTCCTGGGGTGGGCTGTCGTGCGCAGCATCCGATCGCACGACGCGGCGGCACGCTTCGTCGCGGGAGCCGCCTGGCTCGCACCTCTTCTCGTGGTCGTCGGCGCGATCGCGCTCGGCACCCACGCGGCCCGCTACCTGCAGCCGCTCGCCTTCGCCCCGGTGCTCGCGCTCGTCGCCCACCCTCGTGTGCTGCGCCTCGCACCGAATCTGCGCCGGCAGGCCATCGCGGCGATCGCCGTCGTGCTGGTGCTCGGCGCGGGCCTGAGCATGCCCCGTGCGATCGCTGCCGCCTCTCGACCCGACGCCGACCTCGCCTGCGTGACCGACTGGGTCGAGGCATCCGGTCACACCGGGGCGGGACAGTTCTGGACGGTGCGGCTACCGAAACTGCACCTCGCCGACCCCTCGCGCCTCGTCCAGGTCGACCACCGTCTGAACGGATACGCCTGGCTGGTGAACCGCGCCGACCTGTCGGCGGCCGAGGTCTCGTTCCTCATCGAAGACGCGCAGACCGTGCAATGGCAGCTGCCCGTGTCGGCGATCCCGGACGATGTGGTCGACTGCGGGCGCTACCGCATCCTCGACTTCGGCGACGCGCTGCTGCCTCTCGGCCCCGCCCACAGCTAGACCGGGCCGGGTGTCAGCGCGCGGGCGAAAAGCTCGGTCAGAGCGCGGGCGGACCCGTCGTCGCGCCGATGCGCACCACGCAGGTGAGGTCCTGCGTCTCGCCGGGCTCTCCCCCGAGCATGCGCGCGATCTGCTCGCCCGCCACGCGGCCCTTCTCGACCGCGGGCTGCACGACCGTCGTCAGCGCACGATCCCCGAGACCGTCGACGGCGATGCCATCGAAGCCCGCCACCGAGACGTCCTCCGGCACGCGCAGCCCCAGCTCCTCGGCGGCGCGGATCACGCCGACGGCGAGCAGGTCGCTCTGGGCCAGGACGGCGGTGGGCCGGGTGCGGGGGTCGGCCAGCAGCTCGCGGCCGACAACGAGCCCCTCGTCGATCAGACTGCCCGCGGCCGAGACCGCCGGGGCGTCGGGGAACACGCGCCGCGTGCCCTCGAGCCGGTCGACGGTCACGCCGATCGTCGCTTCGGCGATGCGCTCGGGGGTCACCGGTCCGCGCCGCCGCTCCGATCCGAGCGACAACGTGACGATCGCGACGTCGCGATGGCCGAGATCGTGCAGATGTCGCGCGAGGGCCGCCGACGCATCCGCATTGTCGAGCGTGACGCGAGGGATGCCGGGATCGCCCGGGTCTCCCTCGATGACCACGACCGGGAGCCCGCGGCCGCGCACGACGCGCACCGATTCGCGGGTGCGGCCCGACCAGCCGATGAGCACGTACGCATCGACCGGGGCGCTGGCGAGCGCCAGACCCTCGCCGCCGTCGTCGCGCATGAGAAGGATGCCGGAGCTGAGCTCGGCCAGCCCGTCGGCGAGGCCGTCCATCATCGCCGTCGTCACCGGATCGAGGAACGCATGGCGCAGATGCCCCTCGAACACGACGGCGACGATGCCGCTCCGGCCCCGTCGGAGCGAGGCCGCCCGCGGGTCGGGCCCGGCATACCCGAGTTGTGCGGCGGCGGCGAGAACCCGATCGCGGGTGCCGTCGGAGACGTTCGCCTTGCCACTGAAGACGATCGACGCGGTCGACGCGGAGACCCCCGCCTCGCGGGCGACATCAGAGATGGTCGCGCGCCGAGGCGGCTCCTGACTGCTCATGGTTTGAGGATAGCCCGCGACCCCGGGTGCTCGAATCGATTCGAATAGGATGAGCGTCATGAACACCGCTCTCTCGCGCCCGCAGTTCGTGCGGTGGCGCGCCGCGATCTTCGCCATCTTCGCGGCGAGCGGTCTCTCGGTCGCGACCTGGGCGTCACGGGTGCCGGGCATCAAGAGCGATCTCGGGCTCGACAACGCGCAGGTCGGACTCATCCTGCTGGGCATGGGCGTCTCGTCGATCATCGGCATCTCGACGAGCCCTGCCGTCATGGCGCGGACCGGCGCCCGGCGCGGCATGCTCCTCACGATGCTCATGTTCTCGGTCGGCATCGCCCTGATCGGCGTGGGCTCGACTGTGCTGGCGTCGGTGCCCGTTGTGCTCGTCGGCATGGTGCTCTTCGGATTCGGCAACGGATGCCTCGACGTCATGATGAACGTCGAGGCGACCGCGATCGAGCAGCAGATGGGTCGCACGGTGCTGCCCGTGTTCCACGCTTTCTTCAGCTTCGGCACCGTGATCGGTGCGGGTGTCGGTGCGCTGGCCGCGTGGCTGCAGCTGACGGTGGCCGTGCACGCCGGCATCATGGGGCTGCTGCTCGCGGCGATCGCGGCGTTCTGCTTCACCCAGGTGCCGGTGCGCGCCGAAGCCCTCGACCCCGCACCGGTCGAGAAACCGGGATGGCGGGAGCGGATGCACGTCGCGCTCGAGGCCTGGCGCGAACCCCGCACGTACCTCATCGGCGTGGTCATGCTGGGCATGGCCTTCGCCGAGGGCGGAGCGAACGACTGGATCGCCCTCGGAACCGAGCAGGGCCACGGCTTCGGAGCCGGCAGCGGCGCCGTCGCCCTCGCAGTGTTCTCGGTGGGGATGACCGTGGTGCGCCTGTTCGGCGGTCCGCTGGTCGACCGCTTCGGACGCGTGGTCGTGCTGCGAGTGCTCGCGCTCTCGGCCGCCGCCGGGGTGCTGCTGTTCATCCTCGCCCCGAACCTGCCGCTCATGCTGGTGGGCGCGGCCCTGTGGGGCGTCGGCGCCTCGCTCGGATTCCCCATCGGCATGTC
Source organism: uncultured Microbacterium sp. (assembly GCF_963528945.1). Lineage (GTDB taxonomy): Bacteria > Actinomycetota > Actinomycetes > Actinomycetales > Microbacteriaceae > Microbacterium. The sequence goes on along the minus strand of NZ_CAURWX010000002.1, from coordinate 132,787 downwards.
CGCCGCAGCCGACGATCCCGCCAAGGCCGCGGCGCGGGTCAGCGCCGCGGCGACGATCGGCTACGTCGCGTTCCTCGGCGGGCCCCCGGTGCTCGGCTTCATCAGCGAGCACATCGGGCTGCTGAACACGCTGTACATCCTCATGGGTCTCATCGTGGCCTCGGGCCTCTTCTCCGGCGCCGTCCGCCCCCTCCCCGCCGACGAGAAGACCCCCGCCGCGCGCTGATCGCGACGCGCGGGTGTCCGCCCGGTGGGCAGGAGATCTCACGCAAAGAAGGAGTGGACGCCGCATCCGCTCCTTCCCATCCTGAGATCTCCTTCGCAACGCGATGCCGGCGCCGAGCGCGCTGCCGTCGCCGAACGCCCGCCCGCCACCGACCGCGTCGTGCGACACCGACGCGACGAAGTAGGCTCGTCGGGTGCGTCTCGTCATCGCCCGCTGCTCCGTCGACTACACCGGTCGGCTCAACGCCCATCTGCCGCTCGCCACCCGCCTGCTCGTGCACAAGGGTGACGGGAGTCTGCTCGTGCACTCCGACGGCGGCAGCTACAAGCCGCTCAACTGGATGAGCCCGCCGTGCACCCTCACCACCGAGGAGCCCGGCGAGGAGGAGGCGACCGCCGGCGTCATCGACGTGTGGCGCGTGACCCACAAGAAGACCGGCGATGCTCTGCGGGTGCAGATCTACGAGATCATCCACGACACGTCCCACGAGCTGGGCGTCGACCCCGGTCTGCAGAAGGACGGCGTGGAGGCCGACCTGCAGCGGCTGCTCGCCGAGCAGGTCGAGCGCATCTCGGAGGGCGCGACGCTCGTGCGCCGCGAGTACCCGACGGCGATCGGTCCGGTCGACCTGCTGGTGCGGGATGCCGGGGGCGCGGCCATCGCGGTCGAGATCAAGCGCCGCGGCGACATCGATGGCGTCGAGCAGCTCACCCGCTACCTCGAACTGCTCGGTCGCGACCCGCACCTCGCACCGGTGCAGGGCGTGTTCGCGGCGCAGGAGATCAAACCCCAGGCCCGCGTGCTCGCCGAGGACCGCGGCATCCGCTGCCTCGTGCTCGACTACGAAGACATGAAGGGCATCGAGTCGGGCATCCCCCGCCTCTTCTGACGCCCACCCCGTCGCTGCGGCCGTCCGGACCCACGAAAACCCAGATCATCCGCGGCGCGAAGCGCGTGTCGGATGCCGACGCGCCGACGATCGCGTGGTTCGTCTCCGTTTTGCCGGCGGGGGGCGCGGGCCGCACCCCACGGCGCTGCACGTCCGTGCACCGCAACGCGGGCGCGCGGTGCCGGGCCATAGGCTGGAGGGTATGGCCTCTTCCCCCTACTCCTGCGTGCTGTGGGACGTCGACGGCACCATCGTCGACGCATCCGTCGGCATCCTCCGTCGTCTGAACGTCGCGCTGACGCACTTCGGACGCCCGGCGCCCACGCGCGAGGAGCTGGTGCACTGGATCGGCCCGCCCATGTTCCAGTCGTTCCAGGACCAGGCGGGCATGACGCCCGAGCAGTCCGCCGAAGCGGTGTCGTTCTACCGCACGCTCGGCAAGGCCGACGGCTACACCACCGACGTGACCACCTACCCGGGGGTCGCCGATCTGATCCGCGAGGTGCACGCCGCCGGCATCCCGCAGGCCACGGCGAGCTCCAAGCCCGAGAACCAGGTCGATGCCCTGATCGACCACTTCGAGCTGCGGGCCGACTTCCTCACCACCGTCGGCGCCACCCCTGATGAGTCGACCCTCGCGTCGAAGACCGACATCGTCGCCGAAGCTCTGCGCCGGCTGACCGCGCTCGGCGCCGACGTCTCGCGACCCGTGCTCATCGGCGACCGTCACCACGACGTCGAGGGCGGCAACGCGAACGGCGTGCCGGTGATCTTCGTCGAGTGGGGCTTCAGCGACGCGCACGAGGGCGACGAGGCGGCGTTCCGCGCGGCGTCGGTCGACGAGCTGCGCGCGCTGCTGCTGCACTGACCCCGCGATCGACCACCGACGCGCTCAGCGCGCCCGAAGGCCGGAAAGCACAGAACTCCCCGCCGGACACCGCACAAGCGGCTCCGGTCGGGGAGCTCAGAGAGATACCGTGCGACTCAGAGAGCGCGGATGTTCTCGGCCTGCAGGCCCTTGGGGCCCTGCGCGACGTCGAACTCGACCCGCTGGTTCTCTTCGAGGCTGCGGTAGCCGGACGATTCGATCGCGGAATAGTGCGCGAAGACGTCGGCGCCTCCGTCATCGGGGGAGATGAAGCCGAAGCCCTTCTCCGCGTTGAACCACTTAACAGTGCCCTGGGTGCTCATGTACTGCCTGTTCTGCTGGAAAAGAAGCCGACGCAGGATGCACCGACACCGCTAACGCTAGCGGGTGAGGTGCCGAGGGCAACAGACGCAATCAGAAGGTAATCCAAATGTTGCACGGGCGATGAGGCGGCCTGGGGCGGTGCAGCGGCGCCGCATCGGATGCGGACGGCTCGCGCGGAGCATCCGGCATCCGATGCGTTCCCTGACGACTTCGGGGCCGCCGAGACGGACCCTCCCTGAAAAATGGTGTGGCCCTCACCGCGGGGGGAGCGATGAGGGCCGAAGACGACCGGAGGGTGCGTCAGAGTCCACTGTACAACGTTTTTCGGATCTGTGTCCCCCATTTGGGGGACAAATCTCGAAAAAGGTGCAACCATGAGACAGCGGCCCCCTCGAGTAGCCCATTGGGGACTGAACTACTCGAGAGGGCCCAATCGCATGCACGGATCGTCTGGCCTCTGGGGAAGGCGGCCCGTCTTCTGGGGAAAGACGGGGACGATCGATCCCCTTGTGCATGCATCTTCACCATAGGGGAGGTAGCACGATCCCGCCACGGCCCTTCCCGTGGCGGTGAGGTGAAGCAGCAGGGGAATGATCCGGGGAGGATCGCAGGTTCCGGAGGGCGGGGCGCACAGCACGGACCAGGTCCGTCGCCCCGCCTCCCGGATCCGCGGCCCCACAGCCGGCGCCATGATCGGTAGCCTTGACGCGTGACCCTGCTGAACAAGGACATGACGCTGTGCATCTCGCTCTCGGGACGCCCGAGCAACAACGGCACGCGCTTCCACAACTTCCTCTACGAGGAGCTGGGGCTCAACTGGATCTACAAGGCGTTCGCTCCGACCGATCTCGAGCAGGCGATCGCCGGGGTGCGCGGCCTCGGCATCCGCGGCTGCGCGGTCTCGATGCCGTACAAGGAAGACGTCATCGCGTTCGTCGACCGCATGGAGCCGTCGGCCGCAGCGATCGACTCTGTAAACACGATCGTCAATGACGACGGGGTGCTCACGGCGTACAACACCGATTACTCGGCGATCGCGCAATTGATCGCCGAGAACGCCCTCGATCCCCGATCGTCGGTGCTGCTGCGCGGCTCGGGCGGCATGGCGAAGGCCACCGCCGCGGCGTTCCGCGACGCCGGTTTCACGCAGGTCACGGTCGCCGCCCGCAATGAGGACGCGGGGCGGATGATCGCCGACCTCTACGCCTTCACCTGGCAGTCGGATGCCGAGGGCACCACGACCGCCGACATCATCGTGAACATCACCCCCATCGGCATGGCGGGTGGCCCCGACGAGCACGAACTCGCGTTCACCGACATGCAGATCACGGCGGCATCCGTCGTGTTCGACGTGGTCGCGATGCCCGCCGAGACGCCGCTCATCCGCGCCGGGCGCGCGGCGGGCAAGACCGTGATCAGCGGCGCCGAGGTCGCGACACGTCAGGCGTTGGAGCAGTTCGTGCTCTACACCGGCATCCGCCCCTCCGACGAGCAGGTGCGCGCCGCCGAGGAGTTCGTGCGCGCGCAGTGATCGACGGCGGGGTCAGACGCGCGACGGCACGACGACCACGGCCGCTTCGACGGGCGCATTCTGCCCGCGACGTGCCCCGCGCGCGGCGACGACCATGACGACGAGGGCGACGGCCGTGATCGCGGCTCCGATCCAGATGGGCGACGTGTAGCCGAGCCCCGCCGCGATGCCCGCACCGCCGGCCCACGCGCCGAGGGCGTTGCCGAGGTTGAACGCGCCGATGTTCGCCCCGGAGGCCAGGGTCGGAGCCCCGCCGGCGAAATGCATGATGCGGCTCTGCAGGGCGGGGACGGTGCCGAACCCGAACCCGCCCATGAGCACGAGCAGCACCATGGTGGCGACCTGCGACCATGCGAGCGCGGCGAAGGCGACGAGCACCACCACCAGCACGGCGATGAAGGCGAGCAGGGTGCGATCGATGGCGCGGTCTGCGAGACGCCCGCCGACGGTGTTGCCGGCGACGAGGCCGACTCCGAACAGCACGAGCAGCCAGGGCACCGCGGTCTCGGCGAAGCCACCGACGCCGGTGAGGGTGTACGCGATGTAGGTGAAGGCGCCGAACATGCCGCCGAAGGCGAGCACCGTCACGACCAGCGAGAGCCACACCTGCGTCGACCGGAACGCGCCGAGCTCGCTCCGCAGGCTCACGTGCTGCGCCTCGGCACGGGGCACCCGCACGAGCAGGGAGACGCCGACCAGCGCGACCACGCCGACGAGCGAGATCACGGCGAACGTCGAGCGCCATCCGAACTGCTGACCGATGAAGGTGCCGAACGGCACGCCCAGCACGTTCGCCGCCGTGAGACCGGTGAACATGATGGAGATCGCACGCGCCTTCTTCGCGGGCACGACGAGTTGCGCCGCGACGACCGAGCCGATGCCGAAGAACGCTCCGTGGCAGAGGGCGGCGACCACGCGGCCGGCCATCGCGACGCCGTAGTCAGCGGCGATGGCGGTCAGGGCATTGCCGACGATGAACAGCACCAGGAGTCCGACCAGCACGGGCTTGCGCGGCAGTCGCGTCGTCGCGGCCGTGAGGCCCAGCGCCCCGACCACCACGGCGAGCGCGTAGCCCGTGATCAGCCATCCGGCGGTCGCTTCGGTGACACCGAAGTCGTGCGCCACGTCGGGCAGCAGGCCCATGATGACAAATTCAGTGAGTCCGATCCCGAACGCGCCGAGGGCCAGCGCGATGAGTCCGAGTGGCATGGTGGTGCTCCTGGTGCTCTGATAAGGTATTTGCAGACGCGGGATATTGCGTCCGAGAAGCAATGATTGCACGCGCAAGTATTTTGCGCAAGCAACGACCCCGAGAGGATCCGCCATGGGCATCTCCGACGACGCCGTCGAGATCCGCGCACACGGATGGCGCACGCTCGCCGCCCTGCACGGGCTCATCGAAGCCGAACTGGAACGCGCCCTCGCCGCCTCCGTCGGCCTGTCGGTGGTCGAGTACACGGTGCTCGACGCCCTCAACCGCCAAGACGGATGGCACATGCGCATGCAGCAACTCGCTCGCGCCGCCGCGCTCAGCCCGAGCGCGACCACGCGTCTCGTCACGCGCCTCGAAGACCGCGGACTGCTCACGCGAGTACTGTGCGCCGACGACCGCCGCGGCATCTACACCGAGCTCACCCCTGCGGGCCGCGCCCTCTACGACCGTGCGCATCCGATCCATGACGAAACGCTGGAGCGCGCCCTCGACGACGCCGTCGACCGACCCGAGCTCGCCCCCGTCGTGCACGCGCTGCAGCAGACCGCGGCGCTCGCCTGACCGCTGACCTGAGGGCGCCGGCCGCTACCCTGGGGCCATGAAGACGATCGGTGTTCTCGGCGGGATGAGCTGGGAGTCCTCCCTCGAGTGGTACCGGCTGGCGAACGAGCGCGTCGCGGCGCGACTCGGCGGCTACCACTCCGCTCGCGTGATCCTCGACTCGCTCGACTTCGCCGAGATCGAGGCGATGCAGGCCCGCGACGACTGGGACGCCGCGGGTGCGCTGCTCGCCGACCGGGCCCGTGCGCTCGAGACCGCCGGTGCCGACCTGCTGGTGCTCGCGACGAACACCATGCATCTCGTCGCCGACCGGATCACGGATGCCGTGGGCATCCCCTTCCTGCACATCGCCGACGCGGCCGGCGCCGCCGTTTCGGCCGCGGGCGTCGAGACCGTCGGTCTGCTCGGCACGGCCTTCACCATGGAGAAGCCGTTCTACGCCGAGAGGCTCGCGGCGCAGGGCATCCGCACGATCGTGCCCGAGGCCGACGACCGACGCACGGTACACGACGTCATCTACGGCGAACTGGTGCACGGCGTGGTGCGCGACGAGTCGCGGCGGAGCTACGTCGAGGTCGTCGACCGTCTGATCGCCCGCGGCGCGCAGGGCGTGATCCTCGGATGCACCGAGATCGAGCTGCTCCTCTCGGCCGACGATGTCGTGGTGCCGGTGTTCCCCACCACCGCGCTGCACGTCGAGGCGGCCGTCGACGCCGCACTCGCCGACTGAGGCGCGGCGTGGCTTCCCCGGCGCCTGACCTCTTTCGTCTCATCGTCGGTCTGTCAACCGGGTAGGCGTCCGGTCGGATGACGACGAGCGTGGAGCCCGTCCACCCCCCACGCGAACGGAGCACACGATGAAGGCACTCACCTGGCAGGGCACCCGCGACGTGACGGTCGAGGAGGTGCCGGACCCGGTCATCCAGGAGCCGACGGATGCGATCGTCCGCATCACCTCTTCGGCGATCTGCGGCTCCGACCTGCACCTGTACGAGCTGCTCGGCCCGTTCATCGACCGCGGAGACATCCTCGGCCACGAGCCGATGGGCGTCGTCGTCGAGGTCGGGTCGGGCGTGACCACGCTCAAGCCCGGCGACCGCGTCGTCATCCCCTTCAACATCTCGTGCGGCGAGTGCTTCATGTGCAGGCACGGCTTCCAGTCGCAGTGCGAGACCACGCAGGTGCGCGAGTACGGCAGCGGCGCCGCGCTGTTCGGCTACACGAAGCTGTACGGGCAGGTACCCGGCGGTCAGGCCGAGTTCCTGCGCGTGCCGCTCGCCGACTACAACCACGTCCTCGTCGGGCACGAGCTTCCCGACGAGCGCTACCTCTTCCTCAGCGACATCCTGCCGACGGCCTGGCAGGGCGTCGAGTACGCGCAGGTGCCCGAGGGCGGCACGCTCGCCGTCATGGGACTCGGCCCCGTGGGCCAGTTCGTGGCGCGCATCGGCCGACACCGCGGGTACCGGGTGCTGGCCGTGGAGCCCGTCGCCGAGCGCCGTGCGATGGCCGAACGGCACGGCATCGAGACATTCGACCTCACCGACACCGTCGTCGACGAGCTGCGCGACCTGACCGAGGGGCGCGGAGCCGACGGCGTGGTGGATGCGGTCGGCCTGGAGGCGCACGGAAACTCCGGCGTCGAGCTCATGCAGAAGGCCGTGGGCCTGCTGCCCGATGCGGCAGCGCGCCAGATGCTCGACAAGGCCGGGGTCGACCGCCTCGCGGCGGTCTACGCGTCGATCGACACGGTGCGCCGCGGCGGCACGGTCTCGCTGAGCGGCGTCTACGCGGGCGACGCCGACATCATGCCGATGAAGACCCTGTTCGACAAGCAGATCAGCCTGCGGATGGGCCAGTGCAACGTGAAGCGGTGGATCGACGATCTGCTTCCGCTCGTCGAGGATTCCGCCGACCCGCTCGGCGTGATGGACCTCACCACACATCACGCGCCGCTCGAAGACGCCCCGGGTCTCTACAGCACGTTCCAGAAGAAGGAGGACGGCTGCATCAAGGTGGTCCTCCACCCCGGCTCCTGACACACGACATGCGGGATCGATATGTCGGCTCCGGAAGGCATCCGGGGTGACATATCGATCCCGCACGGGACCGTGTGGCGGCGATCAGTCGGGGCGGCGGTTGCCGATACCCGGCTCGTCGTTGTGCTCGGAGTTGTAGGAGTCGGCCTCCGCCGCGGCGGTGCCGTCGGTGAACTCGTCGACACCCACAGCGGCGGCCGCACCGGAGTCGGCGCCTCCTCCGCCCGCGGGCACCTCGCCCGCACCCGCACCGTCACGCGTGCGCTCTTCGAGCAGTTCGGTGAAGCGCTCCTGCGCCTCGGCGCCGCCGGGCATCTGCGGGTTCGCGGCGTCGACGCCGGCGCCCTGGTTCTCGATGCCGCTCATTCGTCGCGCTCCTCGACCTCGTCGGGCGAGTCGGCTATGCCCAGGTCGGGGTCGGTGTTGACACCGCCGCCGATGGCATCCTGACCGGCGATGCGCGCCTCGGCCGACACGTCGTCGTCGGGCAGCGTCGAGTCGTCGTTCTCGACCAGGTCCTCCTCTTCGGGCAGGACCGTGGGTTCCTGCGAGCTGATGGAGTTGATGAGTCCCTCGGGGTTCGACATGCTGCTCCTCTCGTCGGGGGTGGTGCATCCAGACTGCCGCTCGGGCCGGTCTGCGACAGGCCCGTTGACACGCTCCCCTCCACGGCGTAGCAGGGCCGTTCGGAGCATCCGACCGCGATATGCCAGGCTGGTCGCGAGGGGGAGACATGACGAAGGTGTGGCAGTTCTACGCGCAGTCGGCCCGCAGGAACCCGACCGATCTCTGGATCTCGGTGGCGACCGTGCTCCTCACGCTCGTGCTCGGCGTGGGCGTGCTCGTGTCGTCGACCGACTTCGCGTTCGCGGTGCTCGCGGCGCAGGTGCTGCTCGGGGCCCTCGACGTGCGATTCGGCTTCCAGCGGGCGACGCGGCCGGCCCCCGATGCCCGTGGCGCGCGCAGGCGATCGCAACCCGACCCGGATGCCGCGTTCCCGGCCTTCCTGTTGCTGGTCCCCCTCGTCACCACCGTCCTCGGCTTCTGGTGGATCATGCCCGGGCTGCAGGCCGACGACACGCCCCCGGCGATGGCCCTGCTGCTGTGGCTGATCATCTCGTACGCGGCGATGCTGCTGTCGATCCTGGTGGCCGCGTTCCTGCTCTTCCCCCTCGAGCTCGTCGGCCGCGGTCTCATCCACGCGATCCGCGGTCGCTTCGCCCAGGCCGTGCCCCTGGTGATCGGCGGCATCTACATCCTGCTCGTGCCCGCATTCGGCGTCGCCGGGGCGCTGGCCCTCGACGATCTGCCCCCTTTCCCCTTCGCCGGTTACGGGATCATCGCGGGTCTGCTCGGGGTCGGCGGTCGGTACTCGATCGAGAGCGAGGGATGGCTGTGGGTCACCCGGCTGCTGTTCGTGCTGATCCTCATCCCGCTGCTCGGCCTGCTGCGCGTGCGCCGCGACCGGCGGAACGACGTCCGCACCCCCGTCGAGTGACGGCGAAACAGGTATCGCGCCCCACGTCAAGGGGGGTTTTCCGCTGATTCTGCGGCACTAACGTCATCAGACGTAGGAGCGCAGCGGCGAGGAGACCACATGCCCGAGGGGACGACGCCGACGGCTGCCCTGCTCGACGGGCGCTACCAGGTCGGTGAGAGCCTCGGTCGAGGGGGCATGTCGACGGTCTACCGCGCCGAAGACACGTATCTCGAGCGCACCGTGGCGATCAAGATCCTCCGCGACGACGACCAGCTCGTCGGATTCTCCGACCGCATGCACACCGAGAAGGCACTGCAGGCCTCGCTCAGCCATCCGTCGCTCGTGACGCTGTTCGACGCGCGCCTCGAGCGCACCGGCCCGCGCTACCTCGTGATGGAGTTCATCGACGGGCCGACGCTCGCCGACCGGATGTTCGCCGGACCTCTGCCGGCCGAGCAGGTCGCCGCGCTGGCGCAGGATCTCGCCGAGGCGCTGAGCGCGGTGCACGCCGCGGGCATCGTGCACCGCGACGTCAAGCCGTCGAACGTGCTGCTCGCCCCGCGCAAAGCCGGACGCACGACCGCGAAGCTCGCCGACTTCGGCATCGCCTGCGAGATCGACGCGCCCGCGATGACCTCCCCCGGTGTGGTGATGGGGACGCTGGCGTACATGGCACCCGAGCAGGTGCGCGGTCAGCGCGTGACCCCGGCCGGCGACGTGTTCTCGCTCGGACTGGTGCTGCTCGAAGCCCTCACCGGGGAGCGCGGCTACCCCGCCGCCGTCGGCATCGCCGCCGCCGTCGCGCGGGTCAGCGGGCCGCCCGAGATCCCGGAGGACATCGACCCCGGCTGGCGCGACCTGCTCGATCGGATGACGCGCACCGAACCGTCGGAGCGGCCGACCGCCGACGAGGTCGCCGCGGCCGCCCACATGCTCGCACCGAGAACGACCACCGGCTCGCCCGCGGCGGCACCCGTAGCGGGAGCCGCCTCCCGTGCAGCAGCACGGAAAGCGGCCGCGGTCGGCGCGGGGGCGGCGGGGGGAGGCGCAGCCGCCTCGGTCGGCGCGGGAGTGGCGGGGGTCGGCGCAGCCGCCTCCGTCGGCGCGGGGGCAGTAGCCGGCGCAGGGGCGGCGGAGTCCGCACACCCCGCAACAGGCGCGACGTCAGCCTCCGACGCACCGGCCACGATGGCTCTCGGTACGTCCGGATCGCCCTCCGGCCCCGGCATCGCCGCGCACACCCCGGCCGAGCGCCGGGCCGCGGCCGAGCATCCGACCGCCGTGATGGACGTGGTGCCCCTTCGTCGCAACCGTCAGCACCGACCGCAGCCCCGTCGTCGCCCGGTCGCCCGCACGGCGTCGGCCGTGCTCGCCGGGGTACTGCTGCTCGGGGCAGGCGGCGCCGGTACGGCCGCCCTGCTCGGCGCGGGCGCCCCGACCTCGCCGCGCATCGCCGCCGTCACGGCCGTGCGCACGCCGGCCGAGGCGCCGGCCGACGGCGTCGAGCAGGCGACCGTCGAGCAGGCGACGCAGCAGCAGGCGACGCAGGAGCAGGCGACGCAGCAGGCCGTCGCGCCGCAGCCCGCCCAGGAAGCCGTCGTCGAGCCGGCAACCCCTCAGGACAGCGCCCCCGACAACTCGAGCAAGGGCTCCGAGAAGGCGAAAGAGGCGAGCCAGCAGCAGGGCCCGCCGTCGTGGAGCGGCAATAAGGGCCCCGGCAAGAAGGACGACGAGTAACGCCGCGCCAGCGCTCGGCCGGAGGCCGACCGGCTGCGTCCACAGGGAACCTGCGGAGGCGCCGCGCTCGGCCATGATATCGGGATGCATCTCTGCTACATCGACGATTCCGGGGACTCGAAACACGGCGTGACCCTGACTGCACTGCTGATCGCGGAAAAGGACTGGTCGTCGGTACTGGCGTTCTGGCTGCGGGGGCGCCGAGAGATCTTCAAGGAGTTCGGTGTACTCAAGAACCGGGAGATTCACGCGAACCATCTCTACAAAGGGCGCAAGAACTATTGCGCGACACCGCAGGAGAACGCGCGCTTCGGTACCGCCAAGAGGGCGGCTGCGGGCCGGGTCCTCCTGAGTTGGTTGGCGCGCGCGTCCTTCATTGCCGTCACCTTCGGCACCAGCGAGGTCTCGAAGCCCGGAGCGTATGCTCGCGCCATCGCGGCGCTCGAGGATTGGGCAGCCGAGCAAGACACGTACCTGTTGATCTTCTACGACGGACAACAGGGCATGACCGCGCCGGAGCAGGAGGTGACTGCCGAACACCGGCGCGAGCTATGGGAGCGGGCGGTCAGAGACGCGAAACCCTACCGAGCCGTGCACCGCGACCTCGACATCGCCGACCGTCGCATCATCGAGGATCCGATCATGCAAGACAGTAGGTACAGCCAGCTCATCCAGGCTGTCGACTTGATCGCCTATGGGGCCTTCCACCTCCACAAACAGAACCATCCGGAAATCTGGGGCACCCAGTCGCCGGTGGTGCGGGAAGCGATCGTCGCTTACATGCGAATACGAAGGCACTGGCCCGAGGCTGCGGACGATGGCGTGATCTGGTTGGACGATTAACGCAAGAACCCCCGGCGGGCCGGGGGTTCTTGGGTTGCAAGACCCCGTGGACAACCTCAGGGGATGTATAGGGCCTTGCGGCATCGATTCTACCAGCCCGGCCGTGACCGGGCTATGGGCGCGGCCGACGTCCGACGACTCTCATCACGCCCGGTCCCGGCTCAGAGCAGACCGAGGTCATAGGCGGCGGCGACGGCCTCGTCCCGCGTCGCGACGCCAAGACGCTGGTACAGCGCTCGTGCGTGCGACTTCACCGTGTTGATCGACAGGTGCGAGCCCGAGGCGATGGCCTGCAGACTCATCCCCCGATCGAGGCCTTCCAGCACCCGACGCTGCTGCGGGGTGATGCGCACGCGATCGTCGTCGAGCGCGGCGACCTCGCGGGCCCCCTGCGTGTCGGCGAGGTCGGCGCCGAGAGCCGAGCGCGCAGCGGCCGGCACGGCGAGCCAGGTGCTGAGCAATCCCCGCTCGCGCACCGATGCCGCCAGGTCGCTGTACTCCCCCTCGACCGGACGGGCGGCGCGTGCGGCCGCATGCGTGGCCAGCGCCCCGAGCCGTTCGCGGGTCGTGCGACTCGCGCCGAGCGCCTCCACGGCACGTCGGGCGGCGAGCGGTGCGTCGCCCGCGGCGAGCGCCAGCCGTGCGCGGGTGAGACGGGCGATGTGGTGGTCGGCGTGGTCGGCGGCGGCTCGCTGCGCCTGGGCATCCTGCCGTAGCGACAGCAGCAGTTCGACCTCGGCGTGGGTGAGTAACGGGCCGAGCGTGCTGCCCTCCCCGAGCCAGGACTCGAAACGCATCTTGTCGTCGCGCACCGACTGCAGCGTGCCCAGACGGTCGCCCCACACCAGCGCGTGTCGCGCCCGGGCGTAAGTCACGGCGGGCCCCCATCCCTGCTCGGCGTTGACCGGCTGGTCGAGCATCCGCAGGGCTGCCTCGGCGTCGTCGCGACGCAACGACTCGATACCGATGATCGCGCGTGCCGTGTCGGCGGTGAGCGCGATGCGCGAGGAGAACCACCCCTCGACGTCTGGCGCGGCATCGTGCCGGGCCACCCAGGCCGACGCCTGCTCAATGTCGCCGTCGAGCGCGAGGAACAGGGCGGCCTTGCCGGCCGCGTCGCGCTGCACGTAATCGACGCGGGAGTCGCCGCTGCGTTCGTACGCATCGCGCAGGCTGAGCACGGCACCGGCGAGATCATCGGCGAGCCCGCGCGTGATCCCCGCCTGCAGCAACGCCGCGGGTACGCGCGATGCGACCAGCCCCGGTCGGTGGACGGCCGCGATGCGGCTGAAGCGCTCGACCAGCGACGCCAGCCGGATGGCGCGGGGGAATCGCCCCCGCACCCGCAGCGCGATCATGCGGGAGGCGGCGACGCTCAGCAGGCTGAGGGCCCGGTCGGAGCGTGCCAGCGCCTCGAGCTCGTCGAGGTCGTCGGCATCGGGCAGAGCGGCGCTTCCCAGCATGCGGTCGACCGCGTCGGCCGAGGAGTGCAGGCGGATGTCGCGCACGGCCGCCGCGCGGGCGTCGAGCTCGAACGCGTCGAGGGGGATGAGGCGCAGAGCCTCGTCGAGCAACTGGCCGGGTTCGTCGAGCAGAGCCGACCAGTGCGCGCCGACGAGCCGCACCGCGCGTGCCCAGTCGCGCGAGTCGAGTGCGCGGCGCACGTCGCGTTCGACGTCGGCCACGTCGGCGTCGTCGTCGAGGGAAGCGGTGGCGATGTCGTCGCGCCCTGTTGCCGGCGCGGTTCCGTGGGGGTCGCTCGTCATGATCGTCGTTCCTCGGGGTCTCCCTCCGAGAATATCGGTGAGCCAATGCGATGCGGGATATCCGAACCGTCCGACGCGTGCAACCCTCTGCGCGCCCGACGACCACGTGTCTATGGTGCAGCCAGGACAGCCACGCCCCGGCCGAGCCGAGACGCTGGCGGTGGAGAGAGGAGAGAACCATGTCGGATGAGACGCCCCCGGTCGGCGCGATGCGGATGGCCTTCTGGTCGTGGATGGGCATCATCGTCGTCGGCCTCGCGGTGATGATCGTGCTCCCCCTGGCGGGGAGGTGACCCATGCGTCGATTCGTGCGCGACTGCGGCCTCAGCCTCGCGTTCCTCACCATCTTCGCGCTGACGCTCGTCGGCCAGTCGTTCGCCGGTCTGGCCTACACGAACGAGGAGCTGGCCCAGCACGGCCAGCCGCCCGTCGGCTATCTCGAGTTCGTCACCTCGTCGGACTTCCTCGTCGATGTCGCCGAGAACTGGCAGTCGGAGTTCCTCCAGTTCTTCCTCTTCATCCTCGCGACGATCTGGTTCATCCAGCGCGGGTCGCCCGAGTCGAAGAAGCCCGGCGACGAGGGGGTCGGCACCGATGCCGACCAGTACGTCGGCCGGTACGCCCGGCCCGATTCGCCGCGGTGGGCGAAGGTCACGGGCATCCGTCGGTGGATCTACTCGAACTCGCTGCTGGTGGTCATGGGCGCGATCTTCCTCCTGTCGTGGTTCGCCCAGTCGCTGGCCGGCACCACCGTGGCGAACGAGCAGAACGCGCAGCACGGCCTCCCGCCCGACACGTGGCTGGACTACGTGCTCTCGCCCGAGTTCTGGAACCGCACGCTGCAGAACTGGCAGTCGGAGTTCTTGGCCGTGGGCGCGATGGTCGCGTTCTCGATCTACCTGCGCCAGCGCGGGTCGAGCGAGTCGAAGCCGGTGGGCACCCCGCACCACACGAGCAGCGTCGAAGCGGAGTGAGCGCGGCGCGGTGAGACACCGCATCCGCCGGGTGAGACCTCACATCCGCCGTGAGACGACACGCGTGGGGCGCGGTCTCACGGCGGATGCGGTGTCTCGGCGGAGCATCCGGAGCGCTCCGCCGAGACCTCAGGCGGCGCGTCGCCGCCGTCCCACCAGGAGTCCCCCGACCCCGGCGAGCAGAAGGACGATCGCGAGGGCGAGCACCGCCCGCGACTCCGCACCCGTGGTGGCGAGCGGGTCGCTCGCTCCCGGTGCAGCGACCGTCACGGCCTCCACCTCGACCACGGCCGACGCCTCGGCAGCAGCCGTCGCGTCACCGACACCCGAGGCCGACGCCGTTGCCAGGTTCACGACCTCGCCGGCCGCGGCCTGTTCGGCGGTGATGCGGTAGTCGTCGACCGCTGCGCATTCCACGGATGCCCCGGGCGCGATCTCCGCGGCCGCGCAGTCCACGGCTCCGGCCATCGGGTCGGACACGGCGAGGTCGCGCAGGGTGGCGGCGCCGTCGTTCGTGACCGTGAACGTCCATTGGATGCTGTCGCGCACCGTCGTTCGTCCGTCGCCGTCGGCGTCGATCGCCGTGCCGGTCTTGGTCAGCGCGAGCGACACCGCTCCCACGAAGGGGAGGGTGCTCGTCGACGGACCCGCGAGCACGGGCACCTCGGAGCGCGGGGCGAGCGCCGACGCCGAGGCGGTATTCGTGAGCCCGCCCGCGTCGATGTCGGCCTGCGTCACCTCGTACGACGCGGTGCAGTCGACCCACTGACCGGGCAGCAGACCGTCGGCGTCGCAGACGATGTCGGACAGCTCCCCGGTTCCGGTGAACTCCTCCTCCGCGACGGCGACGTCGGTCATCGTCACGTTTCCGGTGTTCGTCACGCGGAAGCGGTACTCGACCTCCTGTCCCGCCTCCTCGATCCCCGCGACGTCGGCGCTCTTGACGATCGAGACGGCGGGCGCGGGGGTGAAGGGCAGGTCGGCACGCGAGGCCGGCGAGCGCACCGGTCCACCGGCCCCCGTCGCCGTGGCGACGGCCGTGTTCGACAGGCCACCGGCATCCACATCGGCCTGGGTCACCGTGTATGTCGCCTCGCAGACCACCTGGTCATCGATCGCGAGCTCGTCGGCCCCGTCGGCGCACACCACCGGAGACAGGTCGCCCGTGCCGGTGAACGCGGTCTCGTCGATCGCGACGTCGCGCAGCGGCACGTTGCCGGCGTTCGTCACCACGAAGGAGTAGACGACCTCGTCGCCCGCCACCAGCGCATCGGTCGACACCGACTTGGTGAGCGTGATCGCCGGGGCGGGTGTGACCGCGACGACGGCCGTCGATGCGTTCGACACGGGTGCGTCGACGCCGGCGGGAGCGGATGCCGTCGCCACGGCGGTGTTGCTCACGCGACCCGCGGCGATGTCGTCCTGCGTGAGGGTGTAGGTCGCCGTACAGGTCAGCACGGCCTGCGGGGCGAGCGGACCCGTCGGGCAGGTGACGACCGGCGCGCTCACGCCCGAGCCCGTGAACGCGCGCTCGTCGACGCGCACATCGGTGAGCGTGACGTCGCCCTCGTTCACCACCCGGAACGCGTAGGCGACCGGAGTGCCGGCGGCGATCACCGCATCGGGGGTGACCGACTTGGTGAGCGACAGCGCCGCCGTGCGCACCACCTGATCGGTGTCGTCGTCGGATGCCGTGAGCGACGCCTGCGCGTCGGCGGGATCGGATGCCGCGACCGAGGCCGCGTTGGTGAGCACGTCGATCGCCTCGGCACTCTGCCGCACCCGCACCGTCACCGACACCTGGGTCGACGACGCATCCGGAGCCTCGCCGATCGCACCCTCGTCGTTCGGGGCGGCGGCCGGGGCGAGCGCGGCCAGCGGCCAGGTCACCGTGCCGCCCGCACCGTCGTCGGACGCGCCGGAGAGGGTGCCGCCGGCCGAGGCCGACACGAACTGCAGGTGGGCGGGGAGCACGTCGGTCACGACGGCGCCCTCGACGCTCTCACCGACGAGCCGGTTCGCGACGGTGATCGTGTAGGTGTACTCGTCGCCGATGGAGATGCGGTCGCGGCCGTCGTCCTTCGCCAGCGTGAGCGCGGGCTCGCCGGCGATGACCTGCATGCACGCCTGCGTCGTGTCGTTCGCGGGGACGCCGTCGTAGTACTCGCCGTCGACGGTGGCGTCGACGCACACGGCATCCGCACCCTCGACCGCGGTCACCGGCAGGTTCAGTGCGACCGGCTCGCCCTGCGCAACCACTCCACCGGTCGGCTCGCATGTCAGGGTCGTTCCCCCGGCGACGGGAGCGGGCCCGTCGGGCGAGGTGCAGACCCAGCCGTCGAACTCCAGCGCGGTGACCGTGAGCGCCGCGGGCACGTCGACGACGACCCGGGCCGGGGCATCCGTCGCACCGCTGTTGTTCGTCACCAGGAACGGCACGACGCCGGGGCGGTCGACCTGCAGGGGCAATCGCGCGGGCGCCGCGGCCGAGAGATCGGACTCGACCACCCGCGCGCACACGGCCCGGGGTTCGGTGGGCGACGTCGTCGCGCTGTCGATCGCCACCGAGTTGCAGGCGATGTCGCCGTTCACCGGGTCTCCGACGACCGCGGCGACGTAGGTGAACGAGCGCGACTGACCGGCGGCGAGCGTGCCGCCCACGACCGCGCGGATCGCCATGGCGCCGTCGGCGTCGGCGTTCCACGTGTTCGCGCAGCCCGTCGGACCGCCCGCGAAGACCTCGGGACGGCAGGGGTTCACGGCGTCCGAGTAGCTGAGGGTCACGCCGGCGCCTGCCGTGGCCGAGGCGAGGCTCTCGGCGAAGGTCGAACCGCGCGAGACGCCCGCGGTGGTCGCCGTGAGCCCCGTGTCGCCGGGGTGGGGCAGCACGTCGTAGGCGATGACCCCGGTCTGCGCCGTCGAGCCGTTGTTCGTGATGGTCACGCGGTAGGTGATGTCGTTCGTGGTGGGCGAGACCGGCACGGGAACGTCCGGATTCGAGCGCCACTCGCAGCCGCCGGGTGCCGAGGCCACCGGGTAGCAGATCTCCTTGAGCACGTTGAGGGCCGTGGTCGCCCCGACCGTCACGTTCGCGCCGACATAGGCCCAGCTCTCGGTCACGTCACCGTCGCCGTCGAGGTCGGGGGCGTCGACGAAGCGGAAGTTGCCGTTGTTGCCCCAGATCGCGGTGTTGGGGCCGTAGTTGTGCCCCGCGTCACCCATGTAAAAGATCGCGTTGCCGGTGCTGCCGCCCGCGACCGCCGTGGTGGGCGTCGCCTGCACGGTCATGGTCGGCCACGTCTCGTTGGCACCCCACACGGTGCCGGCCGCACGCGACGCGTATACGGCCTGACGCTGCTGGCCGCTGATGGTCACGGTCTTGTACTCGAATGAGAACCCGGAGGCCGCGGCGATGGCGGCGGAGTTCGGGATGATGTCCCAGCCCACCGGGGCGACGTACACGTACTGCCCCTCGAACGGTGTGCCCGGTTCGACGTCGGCCGTCGACGCGTTCAGCGAGTAGGTGACCGGTGTGCCCACGACGGGCTGACCGCCACCCGCGACCGAGACGCCGAGGGTCGGGCGGAAGTAGACCGGACGGGGAACCGCGGTGACGGTGTACGACGCGTCGCCCAGGTCGAGGTCGGCGAGGTCGGTGCCCGGGTAGCTCATGGTGGCCGACGCCGTGTTGGTGCGCTCCCACCCTTCGTTCGGCACGTCATCGCCGACGCTGTAGTAGTACCGCACCTGCGCCTCGGTGCGCGCCGTCTGGCTCGACTCCTCGAGGTTCGGGCCGTTCAGCGGCGCCGTCACGACCGTCGCGGCGGTGAGGAACCGGCCGGCGGGGGCGTTGTAGTTCGCGACGTCGGAGACGGTACCCGTGGTCCCGTCGTCGAGCGTGAACCGCACCGAGCCGCGCGTGCCGACGAGGGCGACCCCGTACACCGGAAGGCCGGCCTGGCCGAGTTCGTCGTCGACCACGGTCGCGACACCGGGCACGTTGGCGCGGTTGGCGAGGCGCACGTACCAGTAGTGACCCGACTGGCGCTCCCACACCAGGGGGTCGGTCGCGGTGCCCGCGTCGCGGGTCGAGCTCTTGCCGTCGAGGATGGCACTGGCGAACGGCTCGCAGGCGTTGACCCGGTGCGAGCGGCTGGCGGTCGCGGTCTTCACCGTGCCACTGAGGTAGGTCATCGACACGTCGAGGCGGTTGGTCATGTCGACCACGCAGCTCTCGCCGTCGACGATCGAGTCGGGGTACCGCACCGTGACGGTGCGCGGCTGGCCGAGGTTGTTCAGCGGGCCCCACCCGGGCGCGGCGCCCTGACCCGAGGCGGTCCAGGTGACGGTGTTCGTGGCGGGATCGTGCACGCCGCCGTTGCTCGCCGAGACGAAGATCGCGTCCTCGTCGAGGTGGTCGGTGACGGTGTAGTCGCGCGCGCACTCGTATGCGGGCTCGCCGTGCCCGGCGGTGCTGCGCTCCCACTGGCAGCTCGCCGACATGTAGAGCGTGTACGTGTAGTCGCTCTCGGTGCGCGCGAGGTCGGGCGACGCGACCGAGACGCGGGGGTCGGGCGTGGCGATGTGCCAGGTGATCTGATCGGTCGCGGTGACGGGGTCGAGCCCGGTGGCCGAGAGCGTGACGGATGCCGGCACGACCTGCCCCTCGGGGAAGAACGACGCCGGGTCCACACCCACACCGCGGCTCTGGAAGCGGTAGGTCATCTGAAACGAGCCGCTCGTGCCGGGCGCGAGGGTGCCGAGCTGCACGGTCTGGCCCGCCGCGGCGCTGCTCGTGACGACGTTGCCCGGCAGCGAGGTGCTCGCGTACGCCGAGAAGCGCTGGGTGCCGTAATACGGGTCGACGATCTGCGGGGCCACCCGCACGACGGCCGACGCGCACTGCACCGGGCCGCAGCTGTACGAGACGTTGAGCTTGTAGAACCACTCGTCGCCGTTGGACCGGTCGGCGATCTGCGCCTGCAGGTCGGTGATCGGCTGGTTCGTGATGCCGTCGAGGTATTCGACCTGCACGACGAGGTCGCCCGGGGCGGCGGTCGCAGCGACCGGAGCGACCAGGATGCCTCCGATCGCGGTGACGACCCCGAGCACGGCGGCGATCAGGGGGCGTAGGCGACCGGTTCCGAGGCGCGCGCGACGACGGGTTCTCTGTGACATGGGGACTCCCTCTCCGAGCACGAACCTAGGGTCCACGGATTCAGCAAATGCACGGAAACGAGAAAACTCACCCCCATTTCACCCGTGCCGGCGCGAGGCACCACCGAAAGATGGCACCCCGCGCCGGAGCGGGTTCAACGGCGCAGGCGGGTGCTACGAGCGGATGCTCGAGCCCGTCACGCGCGACGCCGGCGGGTGATCACGGCCACCGCACCACCGGCGAGCGCGAGCAGCGCGGCCAGGGCGGCGAGGCCCATCGGCCCCTCGGCCCCGGTGGTCGCGAGCTCGTTCACCCCGGGGGTGCCGGGGCGGGCCGGGTCGACGGGCGTCTCTCCGCCACCGGGGGTGCCGGGCAGCTCGGCGGCCGGAAGCCGCACGATCACGCCGGCATCCCACGTCGGGTCGATGCCCTCGGTCGCACGCACGTCGGCCCACGGGTAGTCGCGGGTCAGGTGCACGTTGTCGGGTCCGAGCACGATCGTCTGCGTCAGGCCCGTCTGCCGGTCGGCATCCGAGTCCGCGACGTCGTCGGCACCGGCATCCGCCTGCGTGAACACGTACGTCTTCTTCTGCTCGTCGGTCAGCGTGAAGCGCACGCGGTACTCGCCCGCGGGCAGCTCGTCGAACAGGTACCGACCGCGTGCGTCGGTGGCCGTGGTCGCGATGACCTCGTCACCGCGCAGCAGCTCGACCGTGACGCCGGGCAGCACCTGCTCGTCGTCGTCCTGTCGACCGTCGCTGTTCGCGTCGATCCAGGTGACGTCGCCGATCGCGTACGTCTTCTCAGGCTCGACGGTCACGCCCGGCGTGTTGAAGAGCACGACATCGTCGGATGCCCCGCTCTCGGCCACGGTGATCCGGGTGAGTTGCGTCGCCTTCTGGTACCCCGAGGGGGCGACGTCCTCGCGCAGCCAGTACGTGCCGGCCGCCGCCACCGTCGGGGTGGCCCCGTCGGCGGTGAGGATTGAGCCGTCGACGACGCGCAGGTCGCCGAGCACGACGGTGGCCTGGTCGTCGGCGAGCACCGAGAAGCGCGCTCCGGCGTCGGTGATGAGCTTCGCGGCGTCGGTGCTGTCGCGCTTGAGCAGGTTCAACGGCAGATCGTTGGTCGGGGTGACGGTCGCCCCGCTCGCTCCGATCATGTTGGTGATGCCGACGTTCGGCTCGAAGTCGACGACGCGCACCGCGAAGTACAGCGTCACGGTCTGTCCGCTCACGAGGCGTCCGCGCTCGAGCGTCACGGTGTCGTCGGCCGCGTCGTACGACGCGGTGAGACCCGACCCGGGCACGGCGTAGCGGGTGCCGTCGATCGTGCGCCCCGTGGCGACGTCTGCGGGGTCGACCCAGCCGACGAACTCCACGCCGGTCGGCAGCACGTCGACGACGTCTTCGACCATGTTCGTGAACGTGCCGTGCGGCATCAGCTCGACGCGGTAGACGAACTCATCGCGCACGAGCGCGCCCTCGGCATCCGTCTCGACCCGCAGGCTGCCGGTGAACGCGTCGTTCGCGGCGTCGTAGACGCGCTTGCGCACCTCCATCTCGTTGCCGAAGCTCGTCGCGGTCGAGCGCGACGTCGACGTGTACACGATCTCCTCGTCTGCCCCCTCGTAGCGGGCGGAGTTCTGCACGTCGAGCGTCTGCTTGCCCTGCAGCGCCTGCAGCGGAAGGTCGACGGTGATCGACCAGCGCTTGGTGAAGGGCGCCGCTGCGGATGCTCCCCACGCCGCGTCCTTCGGGAACTCGGCGTTCGGCGCGATCACGAGTCGGCCGTCGTCGTCGAGCGAGACGTCGAAGGTGTCGGCGTCGAGCGGGAAGTTGCTGTCGTACGCACCGGTGATCGAGTCCGCGATGGCGGGCAGCGTCGCCGGGGTGACGTCGAACACCTCGTGGTCGATCTCATCGACGATGCGCGCGGTCGAGGCGTCGCCGACGTTCGCACCGATCGTGAAGGTGTATGGGATGGTCGTCGCCGTGCCGGGGGTCACCGAGACGGTGCCGCCCTGGGTGGTCTTCGAGAATCGACTCGGGTCGTCGACCCCGCCGCTCGTGTCCTTCGGCACGGTGACGGTCGTCGTCGCCGACTTCGTCTCCCACGTGCCGTCGGCGTACACGAAGTACGCGTCGTTCTGCACGCGGTAGTTCGTGGAGTACTGGTCGCCGCCGCTGGCGTTCTTCGGCAGGGCCGTGATCGACGCGGCCGCGCGCAGCTGGTAGCTCTTCGATACGTCGGCGCCGAGGTTCACGTACAGGTTCCGACCGTCGATCGCATAGGTGAAGCGGTACTCGTCGGCGGCGATGGCCTGCTCGTACCCGCCCTCGATGCCCCGTGCGGGCGTGAGCGCGATCGTCGCTCCGGTCTGGTCGGTCATCGTCAGGAACCCCTCCGCATCCGCGCGCCACACCGCCTCCTCGGGCAGCGTGTCGCGCACGACGACGTTGCGCGTCAGCGCGAAGGGGCCGTCGGCGAACGGGGCGAAGACGGTGAGGTCGGCCCGCAGGGAGTAGGTGACGGCGAGGGGCTGATCGAGCGCAGCGCCCGCAGGCAACTGCTCGTCGAGGCGCACGGCGGTGGGATCGACGGCCTTGCCGAAGGCCGAACCCGTGCCGGGGCGATCCTGACCCTTCACGCTGCCGCGGATGGCGGTGCTCGTGCGGTGCTTCTGACCCGAGACGTCGACCTCGTTGGTGAGCGACACGGCGTACGATCCGCCGTTCACGCGGTCGACCGCGTCGTAGGCCTTCTGCAGGTCGTCGCGGATCGCGGCGAGCGCGGCGGCGTCGGCGATGCGTGCCCGGTAGGTGAAGGTGTAGACGGAGTTCGCCTCGGCGCGGAAGGAGTGGGTGAAGGTCGCGCCGCCGATCGACGGCAGACCGGAGACCGGCGAGGTCACCGGGTTGAGGTCGTCGGCGTCACGCACGGTCTTGGTGCCCGCGAGCGAGCCCTCGACGAAGGCGAGGTGCGCGCCCAGCGTGTCGGTGAGAACGATGTCGCGGGCCTCGGCGCTCGACACGGTCACGGTGTACGGAAGGGTGGCGTCGAGCGCGCTGTCGGGGATCACGACACGGCCGTCGACCACCGAGTGCGGGATCGCGACGGTGCCGACGGTCTTGTTCGACCCGGTGGCGGTGGCCTGCGGGGACTCGCCCGGCTTCACGACGATGACCTTCTGCGTGGTCGGGGTGCCGCCGATGTTCCAGACGAGTTCCCGCACCTCGCTCTTCTCGATCGTCTCGACGGTGAACGAGAGGTCGAGCACGCCCTGATTGACGTCGCCGGGGAAGGGGTCGGCGAAAGCGACGACGAGTCGACCGTCGGCATCCATCGCGAGCGATCGCACGGCGGTGTTGCCGGTCGGCACGACGAGTGCCTTCTCGGGGATGGTGATTCCCTCGGGCAGGTCGATCGCGACCACGGCTCCGTCGTCCATGCTGCCGTAGCCGAGCTGGAACGCGTAGGTCCCGCCCTCGGTGAGAACGGGGGTGCCGTCGTGCACGCTGCCGGAGTCGACGGGGAAGACGGTCACACCCCCGCCCGCGGCGAACGCCGGGGCGCTGAGGCCGCCGACGGCGAGGAGGGCGGCGAGGATGCCCGCCAGCCAGTGGATGAGAGTGCGCGCGCGGGATCGCCGCACCGTGTACTGAGACATCGGATACTCCAGAACGGTTCAGGAGGCGCGCCGAATGGGGTGCACGCCTCTGCGTCGGTACCGGGTTGCGGTACGCGTGACCGCACGGATGTCAACCGTGCGATCAGGGGGCCCGGGATGGCCCACCAATGAAGAGAACACGGATGCGCCGTTTCATGACGCGAAGTTGCGGGTGAACCGAGGGTGAAGTTCGTCGGGCCACGGACTCACCCCCGCGCTGCGCAGACGCGTCAGGCGTCGTGCGGTACGGCGGGGCGGTGGCGCGAGACGAGCACCGTCACGGCGATCCCGGCGACGAGCAGCACCGCGCCCGCGCCGACCCAGGCGATGTCGTAGGGAAGCAGGTCGACGCCGTATCGCACCTGATGCACCCGCAGCAGTTTGTGATGCACGACCCCGTCGAAGACCTGGAACAGCCCGGCGCCGACGAGAAGCCCCGCGACGACGTCGATGCCACGGAAGCCCGCGCGCCGCCTCGCGTCGAGCAGCAGGAACACCCCGGCCACCGCGACAGCGAGCTCGCCCGCGTGCAGCAGCCCGTCCGACAGCAGCCCGATCGCCGGGGTGCCGCGGTCGTAGAAGTGGTGCCAGGCCAGGATCTGGTGGAAGACGATCTCGTCGACGGCGGCCATGACGGCGACCCCGAGCAGCGGACCGGCGATCCAGGCGCGCGTGCGCAGCATCCGCCTCATGACCGTGCTCCCGCAGACGCCGGGGCGTTCCCCGTGGCCGCCTCCGACGCGATCGACGACACCGGCACCGGCGTCGCGCGCCCCGCGCCACGTCCGACGCCGTCGCGGCGCCCGGTCGCGCGGAACCACTCGAGTCCGAGAAGCACGAGCAGCGCCGCGTCGACGAGATCGCCACCGTAGATCATCAGCTGCGCGCCCGCCTCGACGTCGGCCACCGGAAGCCCGGCGGGCGGGTTCGCGTACAGGGCCTTCGCGATGATGGCGTGCACGGCGAGCGCGACGACGAGCACGCCGACGCGCAGACGGAACGGACTGCGGTGTGGATTCGGGTCGACCGCGATGACGGATGCCGTGAACAGCACTCCGGCGAGGAGCACGTGCGCCATCACCACGATGTGCAGCAGCGGATTGCGGTGAACGACCTCGAACACCGGGGTCAGGTACAGCACGGCCAGCCCGCCGAGGGAGAGCACCGCGGCGACGATCGGATGCGTCAGCACACGAGCGATCGGACTGCGCAGCACCGCGCTCACCCGCCGCGCCGGTTCGATGCTGAACGATCGGAGGGCGAGGGTGACCGGCGCCGCGAGCACGAGCAGCAGGGGGGCGATCATGCCGACGAGCAGGTGCGCGGCCATGTGCGCGACGAACGAGTCGTGCGCCGCCGCGGCGAGGGGTCCGACGGTGCCGAGCCAGACCGCTGCGACACCGGCCGTCCAGGCGGCGATGCGCACACCGGGCCACGGGCCGCGTCCGCGCTGCGCCCCGAGCGCTGCGCAGGTGTACACGATCGCGGCGGCGACGAACGGCGCGGCGAGCGCGGCGTCGCCGATGCCCACCGTGGCGAGGCCTGCGCCGTGGTGATGCACGTGCGCCGAGACGCTGTCCATCGTTCCCCCTCCGCTCGCCGTGCGTCGACGCTATGGCGACGCGCGCGCGGCGACGGAGGGGCTTGACTACCGGTGCGGGGCGTGCCGAGGGCGCAGTGCGGGCGGGTCAGCCGGCCGTCTGCGGCGCGCGGCGGCGGTGCACCTCGACCGCGAGGCCGCCCAGCGCCACGAGCAGCAGGGCACCGCTCGCCGCCGCGATGGGCAGAGCGCCGCGGGTGTCGACGGCGCGCTCGTCGTCGGCGTCCCTCGCGGGCACCGGCGCGTGCGACGAGCCCGTCGGCGGCGAGACGGCACCGGCCGCGGTGACGTCGGCGGTCGCCGAGAACGGGACGGCAACGGGTGACGCGGCGGCGGGTTCCGCCGCGAGGACGGCGCCTCCGACCAGCAGGGCACTGGCCGTCGAGGCGAGAAGGGCGCGCTGGAGGCGCGCGCGAACGCGGGTGCTCCCCATCAGGGACGATCTCCTTGGTGGCTTCGGGTAAAAGCCGTTCGGATGCCGGGCATTCCCCCCGTCTACCTCGCCCGGAGAACTGTAGACGCAGGAGAGCATACCCCCTCCGGGTGCAGGAACAGTGGAGGGTCGTAGGGTGGCACGCATGTCGGATAACGCGCACGTGCCCACCTCCCTGCCGATGGATGCCTGGCTCGCCGCCCTCGCGAAGCCGGCGGGAGCGCCGGGCGGCGGTGCCGCGTGCGGTGTGGTGCTCGCCGTCTCGGCCGGGCTGCTGCACATGGTCGCCGGCTACACCGACGATCCCCGGGCCGAGGAGTGCGCCGACCGCGTCGCACACGCTCGACGTGCGGCGCTCGATGCCGCCGAGGCCGACGGCATCCGCTCGGCCGACTTCGGCGCCGCGCTCGCGCTGCCGTCCGACGACCCCGAGCGCGATGCGCGCGTGCGCGACGCCGCCCTGTCGGCCTCGCGATCGTCGATCGAGGTCGGCGCGATCGGTCGGGGTCTCGTGCCCGACCTCGCCCTGCTCGCCGAGATCGGCAACCCCGCGGTGCGCGCCGATCTCGCCATCGCCGCCGAGACGCTCGCGGTCGGCATCTCGGGTGCCGCGATCAACCTGCGCGCCGACCTCGCCCTCGCGACGAAGCACGGCGCCGACGCGTCCGAGCGATCGCGTCTCGACGAGGCGGCCGCGGCCCTCGACGATGACCGCGGCCGTACGATCGAGATCGCCGCGCGCATCCGCGCGAAGATGTGACTACCATTTCAGCGTGGCCGATATGACGAGGGTGATGATCCGTACGCACCTCAAGATCGATGGCGACACGTATGCCCTGTCGCAGGGCACTGACGTCGAAGAGCTCAAAGACCAGGTCCGCGCGTGCGTCGCGTCGGGCGGAGACTTCCTCGAGTTCGTGGTCGTCGGCAACCGCCTCGTCAGCGTCTTCGTGTCGCGGCGCACGCGCGTCGTTTTCAGCATCGAGACCGTGCGCCACGACGCCCGCGACACCGGCGACCGCGAGCACCCGTACGGCGGCTTCTTCGACTACGAGTACTGACGCGCCCGCCTGCTGCGCACGCCCAGCACCGCCCCGCCCAGCACCGCCGCGACGAACGACCCGAGCAGCACGCCGATCTTGACGTGCTCATCGGCCACCGAGCTCGCGCCGTAGGCGAGTTCGCCCACGAGCAGCGACACCGTGAAGCCGATGCCGGCGAGCAGCGACATGCCCGCGAGGTCGGGCCAGCGCAGACCGTCGTCGAGACGCAGCGCGGGCACCCGACTGAGCGCGAACGTCGTCGCCAGGATGCCGAGGGGCTTGCCCAGCACGAGACCCGCGATGATGCCGAGCGTGATCGGATCCCGCAGAGCCGAGACCAGCCCGTCGATGCCGCCGATCGTGACGCCGGCCGCGAAGAACGCGAAGACGGGCACCGCGAACAGCGTGGCGACGACACCCCAGCGGTCGGCGAGGTGCGGCGCCATGCCGTCGTATTCGGGCTCGCCGTCGGGCCCGACGCGCGTCGCCACCCGCGCGCGGGCGGTGGGCAGCACGGGCACGACGAAACCGAGGAGCACGCCCGCGACGGTCGCGTGCACACCGGCCGCGTGCACGCACACCCATACGGCGATCGCCAGCGGCAGCAGGATCCACCAGGCACGGATGCCGGTGCGCACCGCGAGCGCGAACCCGGCGAGGGGCAGCAGCGCCAGCACCAGCCAGGGCACGCTGATCGACTCGGTGTAGAACGTGGCGATGATCGTGATCGCGATGAGGTCGTCGACGATCGCGAGCGTCAGCAGGAACACGCGCAGCGCGGGCGGCAGGAACCGGCCGACCACGGCGAGCACCGCGACGGCGAACGCGATGTCGGTGGCCGTGGGGATCGCCCAGCCGCGCAGCGCATCGGGGCCGCTGCCCGCGGCGATGAGCAGGAAGATGGCGGCCGGAACGACCACGCCGCCCACGGCTGCAGCGATCGGCAGAGCGGCGCGCCGGGGGTCGCGCAGGCGCCCGGTGACGAACTCCTCCTTCAGCTCCAGTCCGACGACGAAGAAGAAGATCGCGAGCAGGCCGTCGGCCGCCCACGCGCCCACGCTCAGCTCGAGGTGCACCTCGGGGATGCCGAAGCGGAAGTCGCGCACCTGCTCGTACCAGGGCGCGAGCGGCGAGTTGGCGAGCACGAGGGCGGCGACGGTCGCCGCCAGCAGCAGGGCGCCGCCGAGGACGTCGCTGCGGAGGTTCTGACGGATGCCCCGCCACAGTTCGTGGGGCGCACGACGCGGGCGGGAAGGGGTGGTCGAAGACATGGAGGCACCTCGGGGTGAGAAGAAGGGGTGGCGCGTCTGGCCGCCCCCGGATCCCGGAGGGGCGACCTAGGCGCGGCGAGGCGGCGGGCAGCCGGCGATCTCACCGTGCGAGATCGTGCCCCAGACGCTCGTCCACCCGTTGGTGCCGGGGTGCATGACCACGCGCATCCACTCGCTTATCGGCGTCGCCGAGGCGAGGCGACGCGGGGCGCGCGTCGCGCCGGCGGAGAGCAGGGTCATGCCCATCAGCCTACCGAGCCGCCCTGAGCCTCCACCTCCGTCGTGCGCCCCGTCCGCGCGCCGAGACATCCGTTGCGCCAGGAGACACCAGGCCTCCCGTGGTGTCTCACGCGCGAGGTGGTGTCTCACCGGCGCCGCCGAGCGCCAGCGCGGTGAGCACGCGGTCGACGTGCGCCTCGACCTCGGCCGGGGTCGGCGCGGGGGCGAGGCCGAGCAGCCGACGGCGATGCGGTTCGCCGAGCAGTGCCGCGAACAGCAGGTCGCCGCGGTCTGCGGCGTCCGGCGGAAGGTGCGCGACGAGGAACCGCTGCGCCCGACCCGGCCCCTGCTCGTAGAACTCGGCCGCGAGCGAGGCATCCGCTCCGGCCGCGCCGACGAGCGCGCGGTGCACGGCGATCGCGTCGTCATCGAGCAGGTGCGCGACGACCGAGACGGATGCGGCGCGCAGGTCGGCCTCAGCCGTCCACGCCTCGTCGGCATAGGCGTGCTGCCGTCGTACGGCGGCGCGCACGAGGCCGAGGCGGTCGCCGTAGTCCGCGTACAGCGTGCGCTTGGCGACCTGCGCCTCGGTCGACACGCGATCGAAGCCGACCGCACCGTACCCCTCCGCGGCGAGCAGTGCGACGACCACGTCGACCACGCGCTCGTGGCGTTGCGCCTTCTCGCCGGCGGAGGGTCGTCCGCGCTTTCCCGTCATGGGAGTAGCCTAGCGTTAATGCTACGAAACCGTTTCATTGAGGAGGCCCCGTGAGCACGCACATCCACCACATCGCGATCCAGGACGACTGGGAGATGAGTCGCGGCTTCGGCGAGTACGCTGTCGCGACCCGCGGCACCCACCTCGACGACGAGGGATTCATCCACGCCACGACCGCCGACCGCGTGCCGCAGGTGGTCGCCCAGCGCTACGGCGACCTCGCGCTGCCTTTGCTCGACATCACGATCGACGTCGAGCACCTGCGGAGCGCCGGGGTCGACGTCGAATGGGTCGACGGAGCGCCCCGCATCCTCGGCGAACTGCCGATGTCGAGCGAGGTCATCGTGGCGGAGCATCCGATCGCGCGCTGAGCGCCCGTCGTCGCTCCCCGCGACCGGGCTACTCCGCAGCCGGGTCCTTCGCGGTCTGCGCCTCGGCGATCGACGCCCGCACGGCGTCCATGTCGAGCGCGCGCACCTGACCGATCAGGTCCTCCAGCGCGGGCGCGGGAAGGGCCCCGGCCTGCGAGAAGACGAGCACGTTGTCGCGGAACGCCATGAGCGTCGGGATCGAGACGATGCCGGCCGCACGCGCGAGATCCTGATTGGCCTCGGTGTCGACCTTGGCGAAGGTGATGTCGGAGTGCTGCTCCGACGCCTTCTCGAAGATGGGGCCGAACATGCGGCAGGGACCGCACCATTCCGCCCAGAAGTCGACGAGCACGATGCCGTCGTCGGCGACCGTCTGGGCGAAGTCCGCACTGCTGAGGGCTGTGGTTGCCATGGGTGTCCTTCCGTCGTCTCCAGTATGGGTGCCATCGCACCCGTCGAGGGCCGCGAGGAAGTCGGTCAGGAATTCGCCGCTCGCGCCAAGAGCGCCCCGGCGTGATCGGCCGCGCTCGCCTACCGTCGCTCGAAAGGGGGAGAGATGTGGCGAGTGTTCTGGGTGGCGGCGTTCGTCGTCGGGGTCGCGGCCGTGGCCGTCGCAGCGATGTCGAGCGCGCCGCACGGCGCCCTCGCCGCAGACGTCCCGTCGGCGGCGCGCGTCGCGGTCTTCGTGCTGGGCGGGATGCTCGTGGTGACGGCGATCGTCGGCAACGTCGCCCTGACGGCGATCGAGCCCCGCGTGCATCTCGGCGAAGGTCTGTAAGGAATCGGCGGGAGCGGCAAAGAGCGCTGCCGCAGGCGGTCGCTCGGCCGACCCATACTGAAAGCCGGGGGGCCGGCTCGTGCGCCCCCGGGGAGGGGCGCACGAGTGCCGGCGCTAGCGTGGGCATGACGACGACGACACGGAGCGGGGTGGCGATGCTGCGGGGGACAGCTCTGTTCGCTCCGTTCCGCACGGTGCTCGTGGGGGCCGCACCGACCTCGCGTCGTGCCCAGGGCCGGTCGTCGGCATCGTCGGCCCGCGCGTCGTCGGCCCGCGCGTCGTCGGCCCGCGCGTCGTCGGCCCGCGGATCGTCGACCCGGACGTCGTCGGCCCGGGCGACATCGACGACCGCATCGTCGACCACCGCGGCACCGACGCCCGGGGCGTCGCCGAACAAGGCGGTGGTGTTCCGCATCCTCTTCGACGAGCACCTGCCCCGCGTGCGGCGCCACCTCGCGTGCTACGTCGACGACCCCGACGAGGTCGACGAGATCGCGGCCGACGTCTTCACGATCGCGTGGCGCAAGCTGCGCCCGCACAGCCCCATGGGCCTCGCCTGGCTGCTGCGCACCGCCGACAACAAGCTCAAGGACGCCGCGCGGCGTCACCGCTCGCGCGAGCAGGCCCTCGTCGCCCTGACCCGTGGCATGCGTGAAGACACTGGCGACCTGCATCCGCTCGAGGCGCTGGCCCTGCGCGAGGCGATGACGGCCCTGACGGCACGGGAGCGGCAGGTCGTGGTGCTCACCTACTGGGACGAACTGAGCGCGGGCGAGACCGCGGCCGTGCTGCGCTGCAGCCCCGCCTCGGTGTGGACCACGCTCACCCGTGCACGCGCCAAACTGCGCATGCAGCTCGAGACGAAGGAGGGGTCGTGACCCTCACCGACGACCGGATCGACCGTCTCTTCGCCGCTGCGAACCCGGCCCCCACCAGCGAGCGCGCCGACCAGCGCGCCGCCGACATCGCGCTGCGGGAACGCATCATCCGCGGCGAGCGCCGTCCGTCCCGCCGCCCGGCCCGAGCGGCACGTCGCGGAGCGTGGGTCGCGGGGGCGTCGATCGCCGTCGCCGCCGCGGCGGTCGTGACGATCGTTGCAGTCGACGTGTTGGCGCCGGGGCAACCGGCGAGCGCCCTCGCCCCTCCCCCGCTCACCTACGTCGACCCCGAGCCGCTCGACGACGTGATCCGAGACGCGCAGACCGCCCTCGCCGACGGCGACGGGCCGGCGCAGGCGCCGCACGTGGAATCGATCGGCTGGGCCTGGAGCATCGACATGAGCGGCGAGCACATCGAGATCGTGCCGCAGGAGGTCACCACCGACTGGTCGTACGAGACGGGATCGGTCACGACGATCGTCGCCGGAGAGTCGTACTGGCCGAACGACGATCGGCCGGACGGCGTCGCCGACAGCCCCTACCACCCGGGCGAGGTGATCGCGGTCGTCACCCAGTCGGCATCGGAGTTCGACCTTCCCGGGCTGCTGGGCGACCTCGACGGCTCGAGCGAACAGGACCTGCGCTCGGCGATGGACGGCTACGAGGCCGGCGACGCGACGACCTCGGGCGAGCTCGCGACGGGCATCGTGTCGCTGCAGGGCTGGTGGACGCTCACCGACGCACAGCACGCCACCCTGCTCGGGATGCTCGCGGATGCCGGGGGCGTCACGGTTCTCGGCCGAACGGAGGACCGCCTCGGACGCGACGTCGTGGGGCTGCGGGTGTCGGGCGGCAGTGACCTGCACGACGTGACGCTGCTGGTGTCGGTCGAGACGGGGCGCATCGTCGGCGAGGAGGTGGAGCTGCGGGAGGCGCAGGACTTCATTCCCGCCGGGGTGATCGGATACACGCTCTGGGACGTGGAGTAGAGGAGCCTCAGTCGTCGGCGCGCACCGAGATGACGTCGCCGTCCAAGACGAACTCGAGCCCCGTGCCGTCGGCGAACCGTTCGCGCAGCGCCTCGGGCTGACCCGGGTTCACGGTCATGTGCAGGGTCGGCGGGAAGTCACCCGCGCCGCACGCCCAGGTGACCGGCTGCAGCGCGCCGACCTCCTCACGCAGCAGCTCGCTGCGCACGATCACGAGACAGGTGTCCCGTTCCTCCTCGGGCGAGAACCACCCGATGTCGCGGATGACGGTGAGCCCATGGAAGTCCTCGAACAGCGCGGCGTCGGGGGTCTGCTCGCCGAGCAGCTCGGGCCAGGGGGCATCCGCATCGACGGCGATGGTCGCGACCTGCCGCGGGTCGGGCCACGGAAGGGTGGTCACCACCGCCGTCACCGCCACCGCGGCGAGCGCGATGCACGCCGCGCCGAGCCACGCCCGGCCGGACGGGCTCAGCGGTTCGAGCATCCGTCGGATGCCCCCCACCCACCCTCGCTCGGGCGCATCCCCTTCCCGCTCCGTCCGCGAGGGTCCGCCGTCCTCGCCTGAGGGGTCAGCAAATGCCGCATCCGGGGCGCGGAACCCGGCCACTTCCGACCCCTCGCGCCCCGCCCCCAGCTCGCGCGCGGGATTCCCCACCTCACGTGAGGGGTCAGCAAACGCCGCATCAGGGGCGGCGAACCCGGCCACTTCCGACCCCTCGCGCCCCGCCCCCAGCTCGCGCGCGGGATTCCCCACCTCACGTGAGGGGTCAGCAAACGCCGCGTGCGGGGTGCGGAACCCGGCCACTTCCGACCCCTCACGCCCCGAACGAGGGGACGCGGGCACGGAGGGGCGCGGGGCGCGGGCGCGCTCGAGCTCGGCGAGACGCGCCTGGGCGGCGGGGTCGTCGGCGATGTCGGCATCCCGGCCGTACGCACGCGCCTGCAGTCGGCGCAGTTCGTCCGCCTCGTCCATGGACTCCTCCTGCACCACGCCGTACTACTCGATCTGACCGATCGGCTCGCGCTTCTCGGCCTGGAACTGGTCTTCGGCCCGCCCTCGCGCCCAGTACGCCGAGATCGACAGTGCCTCGCGGGGCACCTCGTGCTCCTTCAGCAAAGCCCGCACGGCCTTGATCGTGCCGCGCTCCCCGTGAGCGAAGACACCCGGGTGGCCCTCGCGCCACGGCAGCGCGGCGAGCTCGGTGAGCAGCGCGTCGTCGTCGGCGACCCAGTGGATGCTGAGACCCGCCGGCGCATCGGGCAGCAGCCGGTCGGCGGGGTCGGGGATGCTGAGCAGGAGGTGCCCGACGGCATCCGGCCCCATCGCCTCGACGGCGGAGGAGATCGCGGGCAGTGCCGTGTGGTCGCCGATCAGCAGATGCCACGGGCTCGCAGGGTCGGGGCGGTACCCGCCGCCCGCACCGCTGATGACCATCGTGTCGCCCGGCTGCGCCTGCCGCGCCCAGGGGCCGGCGACCCCTTCGTCGCCGTGCACGACGAAGTCGATGACCACGCGGCGACGGTCGGGGTCGGACGCGCGGATCGTGTAGGTGCGACGCGTGGGCAGCTTCTCGGGGCTCTCGTCGCGCAGGCGCGCGAGGTCGTACGGAGGGGTGAGTCCGTGCGCCGGGTCGGCGAACAGGACCTTGACGTACTTGTCGGTGAACGGGTTGTCGGTGAAGTCGTCGTAGCCCTCGCCGCCCGCCGTGACCCGGATCAGGTCGGGACTGATCTCCTCGACGTCCTCCACCGTGAGGACGGCCTGGGCGGGGGTGCGACGCGGTTCCGTCATTCGATCTCCTGGGTTCGCGGGTCGGATGCCTCCAGTCTGCCCGCGTCGTCGGCGTTCAGGGTCGTTCGACCGATGCGTCCTGCTCCCACACGTATTCCTGCTCGCGCTCCCGCAGGACCCACCCGACCGGGTCGCCGACCCGCCGCACGCCGGGCGCGAACCAGCACGTCTCGTCGGGGTGCCACCCCGCGATCACCGACGCCCGCGTCGCGTCGATGGCGATCGCCGTGCCCGCCGCCGCGAGATAGGTCGCGACGGGAAGATGCACCGCGTCGTAGTGCTCGGCCACCCGCACCCAGTCGGGCACCACCCAGGCACCGTCGCGCCCGGTCGCGCGGAACCAGTCGTGACGCTTCTGGCCGGTCGCCTCGAAGGGGAATCGCGCGCACAGCTCGGCCCAGGCATCCGTCGATTCGATCTCGAAGACGCGCGCGTCGGCGGGGGTCTGCACCCGGTAGGCGTGCGCCGCCTCCCAGCCCATCGCGTCTTCCCAGGCCCAGACCGACACCGGCGCCCCGTCGGCGTAGGCGCGCGTCGACGTGGGGATGCCCCAGTTCGGGGTCGACCACCAGTTGCCGCTCCACCGCGCCGTCGGGTCGGAGGGCCGCTCGCGCTGCGCCTGCGCCTCCTCTTCGAGCTCCTGCTCCCGCCGTTCGCGCAGGCGCTCGCGGGGATCGTCCTGCAGCGGCTCGCGCGGCATATCGTCGACCCACTCGACCGCCCACTGGTCGGCGGCGATCGGCGACCACCACCACGCGCTCTCCGGCGCCTGCGCGATGTGCGCGGCGACCCGGGCGAGCGAGTCACGCATTTCGGGGGTCGCGGCGAGAACGTCGTCGCCGTCGGGTTCCTGCCAGTAGCGGGCCGCGTCGGCCGCAGCCTGCAGCGACTGCCGCAGCCGCGGCAGCGTGGGCGCAGCGAGGTCGAGGGCAGCGAGCGCGTCGGCGACCTCGCGCGGCGACACGTAGGGAACATCCGGGACCGCGCTCGGGTCGCCGCCGATCGCGATCAGTGTGCTCGACCCTCGATCCGGGTCCAGGTGATGCGCGGCATGGTTCACCGCCAACCCGAATCCGCCGAGCCGACCGTCCGCCGCCGGCACCTCGGAGGCGCGCGCGAAGTCGAGCAGCATCCGCCGCCCGCGAGGCCCGCGCAGCAGTGCTTCCGCGCGCTGCGCCGCCGTCGAGGCATCCGTCATCGTCGCCCTCCCCTGTCCGCGCTCCACGGTAATGGGAACGCGCGGCGCGAACCGATCTGTCAGGAATCACCCGCTCACGCAAAGACGCCCTCCGTTGCTGTTCCTGCTCCGCTACCCCCCTCAGAGCACCTCCAGCTTGCGGCTCCGGAACGCGTGGAAGACACCGGGCAGAGCCGTAGCCGCACACGCAGCAAGGGCAACCGACAGTGACACTGCGCCGATCGCCGCGACGGGCGCTTTGACGAAAGATCCGCCGATGGACGAGGCGATGGACTGGAAGCTGAGCACTCGTCCGCGTGTGCGCTCCGTGGTGAGAACGGTGATTCGCGCGAACACGAGTGCGCTCGCGCTCGGCGCGAGAAGCAGGCAGAACGCCAGCGGAACAACCATCCACAATGACCCCACGAGCGCCGCCGAAGTGAGCGCACCGGCGACGACGGCCATCATCGCGATCGTGAGCAACACGGTGAACGGGATGCGTTTCGTGATGACTCCGACAAGACTCGCTCCGATCAGTCCGGCAACGCCGATGGCGGTTTGAGCCATGCCGATGACAGTGGCGGAGTGGCCTGCTTGTTCGAGCGACAGCACGGTGACGAACAGGGCACCGGTCACCGCCGTGTTGGCCCAGAACTGCATGAGCACGAGATTGCGAATCTGCCGATGTGTGAAGAGCGTCTTCCACCCTTCTGCGAGGTCGCGGACGAAGGTCGTCTCGCCGCCGTTTCCTTCTCCCACAGGCGACCGAATGAGCGCCACGGTCACGGCCGCGAGGAGGCAGCTCAGCGCGGCCAACGCGTAGAGCAGAGGCGGGAAGAACCCGAGGAGCACTCCGCCGAGGGGTGGTCCGAGGAGGTTCGCGGCGTGCATCCGCCCCTGGTACAGCCCGCTCGCCTCCGTGAGGTGCTCCTTCGGCACGAGCTGAGTGATCGCCGCCAACTCCGGAGCGGTGACGAATCCGCCGAGGATCGCCATGCCGATGGACGCGACGGCGAAGACCGTCATGTTGAGGTTTCCCATCAGCAGCATGAACCCGATGCCGAGAGCGAGGGGGATCTGCAGAGCGTTACAGAGGAGCATGGTGCGGCGTCGGTTATGTCTGTCCGCAAAGGTTCCCGCGATCACGCCCACACCTGTCGACACGATCGCGATGGTCGCCATGACGACACCGGTGAGCACCAGATCGTTGGAAACGCGAAGCACGATGAGCGGTTCGGCGAAGACGACCGCTGCCGAGGCGAACTCCACGACGGCACCTCCTGCCCAGAGCAGCCGGAAGTCGCGACGCGTCCTGCCCGGCCAATTCTGCACAGCGGTCGATTCGGTGCGCGACATCACTGTTCCAGCGGGGTGGGGACACGAGCCGTGAGCGCGTCCGGGTCTCGGTGCTGCCCCAGCCCCGTGAGCATCAGGGGAACCTTGAGTGCAGGGGAGAGCCCGAACTCCTGCTCGAAACTCTCATCACGTTGCACGGCGGTCGTGCCGACCGCCAGGCCCAGAGAAGTGCCAACCAGGTAGATGTTCTGGTTGAGATGCCCGGCATCCAGGATGACAGAACGATATGACCGCTTATCCGTGTACTTCCATGCCGTGGACTGCAGGTCGGCGGTGAGGACGACCAGCACGGCGCACTCGAGGAACCACTGCTGACCGGACAGCGCATGGAGCATGTCATCGTCGGACGACATGTCTCCGAGCCAGTCGAGGGAATGAGCATCCGCGAGGTATCGGTAGTTTCCGCGCCTCAGTCCTTCGACGTTTCGCACCTGCAGGTAGAGATCGGTGCTGGCCCGGGCACCGCCCGACGGAGAATTGCGATAGTAGTTCCCGTACTGAACGTCTTCGGGAGTCCGCGCTCGGCGACGGGTGCTTGCGACGTTGTAGAGCAGGAGCCCGAGTTGCTCGAGAGTGATGGAGTCGTTCGAGAACTTCCGAGACGTGCGGCGGGACCACAGCACTTCCTGGAAGTCCTTCGCCGGCAGGCGCTCGGGGTCGGGCAGAGCGATGGGTGTCGAGTCCGTGGTCGAGGCGAACCGCCCCGGAACGGGGAACGCGATCTCTTTCACGATGACTCGCTCACGCGATTGGTCGTGCGTGACGACGGGGTCGTTGTGGCGCATGCGGGACGCGAAGCTGTACAACCGCGCCATCCGGTTCCAGCCGTCCCAGCCGTCGTTCAACGTCTTCTCGAGGTCTGCGCGGGCGTCGTCGACGAGTCCAGGAGCTTCCTGCACCAACGCGACAGTGGTGTCACCATCCTCGAGCGCATCGGCCAGTGCGCGTAGCTGCATCGGGGTGACGCGCGCCTGCTTGTGCTCGATGACGTCGTCCCAGATCAGCTCTTGGTCTCGGAAGTACATGAGACCGTATTCGGAGAAGTTCATGTGTGCACCTTCATGGCGATGTGATGGAGGACAGAATCGCTGACGCGCGTGTCGCCTGCGGCCTTCTCGAAGTAGCGCCAGTCACCGACGAGATTCACCTCGAGGAAGACGAGCTCATCGGACTCCGTCACCAGGAGGTCGAGGGCGCCGAAGTCGATGTTCAATTCGCGGATCAGTCGACCGATGGCGGCGGCGTGAGCGGAGGAGAGAGTCGTGGCGCTGACCTGCACGTCGTCGATGTCCGTCCAGAGCGCTTCGGCAGATGACTTTCCCTCGACGCGGTACGCGAGGGTGTCGTCACCGACGGCGTAGACGCGCAGTTCGAAGACGTGCGGCACGAACTCCTGGATGATGAGGGGCGCTGGTTCGACGTCGAGGTTGCGGATGATCGATGGCTCGAGCACCCGGGGGAACGTGCCGTTCAAGACGCCCGGGGGCTGCTCGACCCAGTGTTCTCCGACGACTTTCCCAATGAGTTTCGCCTCATCGTGCGTGTGCACCCGCCGCGAGCCCCGCGCGACGTCGCGCGTCACGGTCGTGCCCGGCACTCGTATTCCGCTGCGGGCAGCGACGCGCTGCTGAGCCAGCCGTCCCGTCGCGGCGGCCCCGTCGTTCATTCGGCGCGGACACAGCTCCTCGATTGTTCGAATGAACGCGGAGTTGTGTTGGCTGACGTAGGTTCCGAGGATCTCTCCACGGAGCGAACGGGGTTCCGAAGCGGCGCGCTGCGGGTGATGGAGAAGATACCGAGACCAGAAGAGGACGGGCCGCAGCACCTCCGCTCCGTGGACGAGTTCGAGGGTGTCGAGGTAGCTGACGATGTCCACGTCCGGAAGCTCGTCCACGTTCAGCCGGAGGAGCCGAACGTTTTGCGCGGCGAGCCTGAGGGAGAGCGCGGAGATCTCCATATCGTCGCGGATGGTCGCGACGACGACGCAGGGTGTGGCGTCTTCCTGCGCGGGCGTCATGACGCCGAGGTCAGCCATGCGTTCCTGGAAATCCAGCGAACGTCCGTCGAGGATCTGGCGATGGGTATTGCTCAACATGATCGACGACATGTCGACTCCAATGGTCTGGGTCGTTCCGCGGCCCGAGGGCCCGAGACCTCTTCTCGGACCACGGAACGACCGCGTCGGATCAGAAGTCCTTCTTCTCCCAACGAACGTCTGCCGCGACGCTGTACTCGTCGAAGAAGTCCTTCGCCTCCGGGGCGGGGCTCTTCGCAAGAAGGTCCTGGGCGGTCTGCTGCATGTCCATGTGTCACCTCCTCTCTGAGGTCAGTTCCCCAACCATAAGTGGCCAACTGCAATTGGGCAACCATGCGCGGGCATGGTCGGTGGGGCAGGCTTAGAGTTGATCCATGTCTGGTCCGGAAGAGAACGAAGCGGGGACGATGACGTCCGCGATGCTCGCCGCTCTGGCTCATCCGCTGCGTCGCCGGATGCTCCGCATGCTCAGCCACCGCAAGTCCGCGCGAGGTGCCGATTTCGTGGAGGAGTTGGGCGTGCCATCCAACTCGATCAGCTTCCACATACGCACGCTGGCACGTGCGGGGTTCCTGGCTGAGGCGCCCGAACTCGCCCGTGACAGACGCGACAAGGTCTGGGTTCTCGTCCCCGGAACCTACAACGTGGGTGTACCCACGGCACCGGTAGCGGATGCCGAGTTGGGCTCCGCCGTTCTGCACGCGCTCGCCT
Organism: uncultured Microbacterium sp.; assembly: GCF_963528945.1. Classification (GTDB taxonomy): domain Bacteria; phylum Actinomycetota; class Actinomycetes; order Actinomycetales; family Microbacteriaceae; genus Microbacterium. Next base: position 94,137 of record NZ_CAURWX010000002.1, on the reverse strand, counting down.
CCGAGCATCAGGAACTTCTCGCTCGTTCACTGAGTTGGTTGGAGGAGTATGCGAGCGGTCGCACGACCGACCTCAACGGCGCGTTCGCGCGACACAGGATCCTGCTGACGGAAGACCAGTTCGAGCGAGCGATGAAAGGCATCGAGGACGCGATTCGTGGCGCCGACGAGGCGTCTCATGAAACGCAGGCCGGCCTCCTCGCATGGGAGATCGACATCATCGCAGCGAGCGAACGGGTCTAGTCCTGCTGGGGCAACGCGAAAGGCCCGGCTCATCAGAACCGGGCCTTTCACTCGCTGTGCGCGAGGGGGGACTTGAACCCCCACGTCCATAAGGACACTGGCACCTGAAGCCAGCGCGTCTACCATTCCGCCACTCGCGCGAGTCATCTCGTTCCGAAGAACTCAACTTCGCAAGGCTATCACGCAGTCCGCCGCACCGAAAACTCGCGCCCACTCCCCCACTCGAACCCCCCGGAAACCCGCGCCACAACCGTCTGCGCGGGGGATTTCCAGGACACCTGGCTACGATGGCCGTACCAGTCGGCATGCCAGAGGAGCCCCGTGGGACTACTTGACAGCTTCGAGAAAGGTCTCGAGCGCGCGGTCAATGGCGCGTTCGCGAAGACCTTTCGCAGCGGCATCCAGCCGGTCGAGATCGCCTCGGCCCTGCGCCGCGAGGCCGACACGAAGGCCGCGGTCGTCAGCCGCGACCGCATCATCACGCCCAACAACTTCGTCGTGCGCCTCAGCGCCGACGACGCCGACCGCATGCGCGGCCTCGGCAGTGCGCTGACCGACGAGCTGCACGCGCTGCTCACGAAGCACGCGTCGTCGCAGGGCTACAGCTTCGCCGGCCCCCTCACCATCTCGCTGGAGAGCGACGAGAAGGTCGCCACCGGCACGGTGCGGGTCAGTTCGGGTTCGGTCGAGAGCCGTGTCAGCTGGCAGGCCGTCGTCGACGTCGACGGCCGCCGCCACGTCGTCACGCAGGCGCGCACCGTGATCGGCCGCGGGTCGGATGCCGACATCACGATCGCGGATGCCGGTTCGAGCCGCAAGCACGCCGAGATCTTGTGGGACGGCGAGCGCGCCATGATGCGCGACCTCGGGTCGACGAACGGCACGAAGGTCAACGGCCAGAAGCTGCGCGAGGCATCCCTGCCGTCCGACACGACCATCACGATCGGCCGCACCGACCTCGTCTTCCGTGTCGTGCCGCAGTCGACTCCGTCGCGCGGCTCCGGCGGCGACGCGGCGACCCGCATGTTCGGGGGTCTGTCGTGAGCGAGCTCGTCCTCCTGCTGCTGCGCATCGGGTTCCTGGTGCTGCTGTGGTTCTTCGTGTTCGGCGTCGTGTACTCGCTGCGCGCCGACCTGTTCGGTGTGAAGGCGCGCAAGCTCCCCGCCGAGGCCGCCGCGGGCGCCGCCGCGTCCCCCGGCGGCGCCGCCCCAAAGCCCGCGGCCAAGCCCGCCTCCGCACGGGCCCAGACGGGCCCCGCGACCATCGCGACGGCCAAGCGCCTCGTGATCACCTCCGGCCCGAAGGCCGGTCTCGAACTGCCGCTCGGCAACGACACCCTCACGATCGGACGGTCGAGCGAGTCTGCCCTCGTGATCCGCGACGACTACACCTCCAGCCATCACGCACGCCTGGTTCTCCGCGGCGATGCGTGGGCGGTGCAGGACCTCGACTCCACCAACGGCACGTTCGTCGCCGGTCAGCGGGTCAGCGGCTCGCCGGTCTCCCTGTCGCTCGGCACGCCCGTCAAGGTCGGGGCCACGACGTTCGAGCTGCGGGCCTGACTCCGGCATGGTCTTCGAGGGTTCGAGCGCCGCGATCTCCCACACCGGGAAGGTCCGCTCCAACAACCAGGACTCCGGCTACGCCGGGGCCAACCTGTTCGCCGTCGCCGACGGCATGGGCGGGCACGCGGGTGGCGATGTCGCGTCGAGCATCGCGATCCAGCGCCTCGAACCGCTCGACCAGGCGTACGAGTCGACCGACGACGCTCAGGCGTCGCTGCAGGCGGCGGCGACGACCGCAGCCGGCGACCTGATCCGCGCTGCGAAGGACCGCCCCGAGCTCGCCGGCCTCGGCACCACCGTCAGCGCGATCATCATGGTCGACGACTACGCGGTGATCGGCCACATCGGCGACTCGCGCATCTATCTGTACCGCGACGACGCGCTCACCCAGATCACCGCCGACCACACCTTCGTGCAGCGCCTCGTCGACTCCGGCCGCATCACGCCCGAAGAGGCGCGGTACCACCCTCGCCGCTCGGTGCTGATGCGCGTGCTCAGCGACATGGACTCCGACCCCGAGCTCGACATGTTCGTCATGCCGACGCAGCCCGGTGACCGCTGGCTGCTCTGCTCCGACGGTCTCTCGGGCGTCGTCGACGAGACCCGCGTGCTCAAGGCGCTGCGCCTCGACCAGCCTCCGGGCCGCACGGCCGACAACCTGCTCAAGCAGGCGCTCGACGGCGGCGCACCCGACAACGTCACGATCGTGCTCGTCGACGTCGGCGGCCAGCATCCGCTCTCCTCCGGCACCCCGACGATCGTCGGCTCGGCGTCGAACCCGTCGGGCGTCATCGTGCCGCCGGTGCGGGCACCGCGCAGCAGCTGGCTGCACCCGGTGCGCCAGGCCGCGAACGAGCCGACGCACTTCGAGCCCGCCGCCGAGTATCTCGAAGAGCTCATCGAGGAGGACCGCCGCCGGGCCACGCGCCGGCGCGTCGGGTGGATCGCCGCGATGCTGCTCGTCATCGGCATGCTCGCGTTCGCGGCCTTCGCGGCCTACAGCTGGACGCAGACGCGCTACTTCATCGGCGCCGACGACGACAGCGTCGTGATCTTCCAGGGCGTGCAGCAGAACATCGGCCCGATCACCCTGTCGACCGTCGCCGAAGACACCGACATCCTGCTCGCCGACCTCCCGCAGTTCCAACGCACGACCGTCGAGCGCACCATCTCGGCCCGTTCGCTGTCGGATGCCATGGCGATCGTCGACCGTCTGCGCGCGGCCGCCGAGGCCAACGTGCTGCCGACCCCGCTCCCCACCGAGACCCCGCTGCCCACGCCGGCTCCCGAGGAGACGACCGACGGGGGTGAGGGATGAGCACCGACGTGTCGACCGACACCGCCGTCCTCAAGGCGCTGAAGCGTCTGCGCATGCCGCAGACCCAGCGCAATCGCGAGTTCTGGCTGCTGCTGTTCGCCGTGGTCGTCGCCGCGTCGTCGCTCACCCTGGTGCAGCTCGGCGCGCTGGGCACGATCGACCCGATGATCCTCGCGATCGGCGGCGGCCTCGCCGTGCTCGCGTTCGCCCTGCACTTCACGCTGCGGTTCGTCGCGTCGGATGCCGATCCCTTCGTCCTGCCGATCGGCACCCTGCTCACAGGGTTGGGCATCGCGATGATCTACCGCATCGACATCGCCAAGCGGCTCACCGGGTGGGATGCCTACTCGACGAAGCAGCTCGCCTGGACGGCGATCTCGCTCGCCGGCGCGATCACGGTCGTCATCATGCTGCGGAACTACCGGGTGCTGTTCCGCTACACCTACATCTTCGGCTTCGCGGGCATCCTGCTGCTGCTGCTCCCCTTCGTGCCTGGTCTGCGCATCCCCGATGCGAATGCTCAGGTGTGGGTGTCGCTCGGCGGCCTGTTCGCCTTCCAGCCCGGAGAGATCGCGAAGATCTGCCTCGCCATCTTCTTCGCGGGCTACCTCGTGCGCACCCGCGAGAGCCTGACGTCGGTCGGTACGCGGTTCCTCGGCATCACTTGGCCGCGCATGCGCGAGCTCGGGCCGGTGCTGGTGGTGTGGGCGATCTCGCTCGGCATCATCGTGATCCAGCGCGACCTCGGCACCGGAACGCTGATCTTCGGCCTGTTCATCGCGATGCTGTACGTCGCCACGGGCAAGACGAGCTGGGTGGTGATCGGCCTCGGGCTCGTCGCCGCCGGTGTGGCCGTCGCCACGCAGATCCTCAGCTACGTGCGCGGACGCTTCATCAACTGGCTGTTCCTGTTCGACCCCGAGCAGGTCGACCCCGACGGCCCCGGCTACCAGCCGATGCAGGGCCTCTTCGGCCTCGCCCGCGGCGGTCTCATGGGCACCGGCTGGGGACAGGGCCGCCCCGAGGTCACCCCGCTCGCGCACAGCGACTACATCATCACCAGCCTCGGCGAGGAACTCGGACTCATCGGCCTGTTCGCCATTCTCTGCCTATACATGGTGTTCGTCAGCCGCGGCATCCGCATCGGTCTCGCCGGGCAGGACGACTTCGGAAAGCTGCTCGCCACCGGCCTGTCGTTCACGATCGCGCTGCAGGTGTTCATCATGGTCGGCGGAGTGACGCGGCTCATCCCGCTCACCGGACTCACGACGCCGTTCCTCGCGGCGGGCGGGTCGTCGCTGATCGCCAACTGGCTCATCATCGCGATCCTGCTCCGCATCTCCGACGGCGTGCGCCGCCAACCGAGAGTGGTGATCGGATGATCCGGACCACGACGACCACGACCACGACGGGAGGTGCCGCATGACCAAGGAACTGCGACGCCTCAGCATCGTCATGCTCTTCATGTTCATCGCGCTCTTCGCGTCGACCAGCGTCATCCAGGTCGTGCAGGCCGACGCCCTCGCGCAGAACGGCAACAACAAGCGCACGCAGCTCGACAGCTACGAGATCCAGCGCGGCGCGATCATCGTCGACGGCGTCACGATCGCCTCATCGGTGCCGAGCGACGATCGCTACCAGTACCAGCGGGTCTATGCGGATGCTCCGATGTGGGCGCCCGTGACCGGCTACTTCAACGCCGCCCTCGACTCGCGTACCGGCATCGAGCAGGCACTGAACGCCGACCTGTCGGGAACGGGCTCGAGCGCGTTCCTCTCGGAGATCGACCGCATCCTGTCGGGTCAGCCGCAGCAGGGGTACAACGTCGAACTCTCGCTCGACGCGGCAGCGCAGAAGGCCGCGTACGACGCCCTCGGCTCGATGAAGGGCGCCGTGGTCGCGATCGAGCCCTCGACCGGGCGCATCCTGGCCCTGGTGTCGACCCCCGGTTTCGACACGAACCTGCTGGCGACCCACGATGCGGATGCCGCGAACGCCACGTACGACCAGCTCTCCGACGACCCGCTCAAGCCGCTGTCGAACCGTGCGATCGCCGGCGACCTCAACCCTCCCGGGTCGACGTTCAAGCTCGTCGTCGCGGCGGCGGCGTATGCCAGCGGCGAGTACTCGCCGGACTCCGCGCTGCCGAACCCCGTGTCGTACACGCTCCCCGGCTCGAGCAGCCGCGTCTCGAACGCCTGGGGCGGCACCTGCGGACCCGGCGAGACGGTGTCGATCGCCGAGGCGATCCGCCTGAGCTGCAACATCCCGATGGCCGAGCTGGCGGTCGAGCTGGGCGACGACGCCATCCGCGAGATGGCCGAGAAGTTCGGCTACAACCGCAGCTTCGACATCCCGCTCACCTCGACGCCGTCGAGCTACCCGCGGGCCCTCGACGACGCGCAGACCGCGCTGAGCGGCTTCGGTCAGGGGCAGGTCACCGCGACGCCGCTGCAGATCGCCATGATCTCGGCCGGGATCGCGAACGACGGCGTCGTGATGAATCCGCGGATGGTCGACCAGGTCATCGGCGACGACCTCTCGGTCGTACGGTCGGGCGAGGACAGCGAGTTCGGGCGAGCGCTCGAATCCGACGTCGCCGGCGAGGTGACGGATGCCATGGTCGCCAGCGTCTCAACCGGCGCTGCGCAGGGTGCAAGAATAGACGGGATCGACGTGGCCGGTAAGACCGGAACCGCTGAGAACGGAAACAAGCCGCACACGTTGTGGTTCACCGGCTTCGCGCCGGCGGACGACCCGGCGGTGGCAGTAGCGGTCGTCGTCGAAGACGGCGGAGGACAGGGTCAGTCCGGATCCGGCGACACGATCGCCGCTCCGATTGCGAAGAAGGTCATAGAGGCGGTGCTGGGCAGATGAGGCCGACGCAGGGTGTGTCGTTCGGTGGTCGTTACGAGCTGCAGTCGCGTATCGCGATCGGCGGTATGGGCGAGGTCTGGGAGGCGACGGATCACGTCATCGGGCGTACCGTCGCGATCAAGATCCTCAAAGACGAGTACATGGGTGACCCCGGGTTCCTCGAGCGCTTCCGCGCCGAGGCCCGTCACGCCGCACTCGTCAACCACGAGGGCATCGCGAGCGTGTTCGACTACGGCGAGGAGAACGGTAGCGCCTACCTCGTCATGGAGCTCGTGCCCGGCGAGGCGCTCTCGACGATCCTCGAACGCGACGGGGCGCTGAACGCCGACAAGACGCTCGACATCGTCGCGCAGACGGCGTCGGCGCTGCAGGCCGCGCACGCCGCGGGCCTCGTGCACCGCGACATCAAACCCGGCAACCTGCTGATCACCCCCGACGGCCGGGTGAAAATCACCGACTTCGGTATCGCGCGCATCGCCGACCAGGTGCCTCTCACCGCGACCGGCCAGGTGATGGGGACCGTGCAGTACCTCTCCCCCGAGCAGGCATCCGGCCACCCGGCGTCGCCGGCCACCGACACGTACTCGCTGGGCATCGTCGCGTACGAGTGCCTCGCCGGCAAGCGTCCCTTCACCGGCGAGTCGCAGGTCGCGATCGCGATGGCGCAGATCAATGAGCAGCCGCCGCCGCTGCCGCCCACCGTGCCCATCCCGGTGCAGAACCTCGTCATGGCGATGATCGCCAAGAAGCCGGCCGACCGTCCATCGTCGTCGGCCAGTGTGGCGCGTGCCGCGCAGGCGCTGCGCCGCGGCGACCTGAACTCCGCCGCCATCGCCGTTCCCGCCATCGCCACCGGTGGGGTCGCGGCCGACGACGACGCGACCCGCATGCTCTCGACCGGCGACGACGGCACGACGCGCATCCTGCCGACCACCGCACAGGTACCGGCGGCCGCCGCCGAGCCGACCGACGAGGTCGTCAAGAAGAAGCGCAGCCGCTGGACGTGGCCGCTCGTCGCCCTCATCGCTCTCCTCGTGATCGCGATCGCCGGAACGGTGTTCTCGCTCATGAACCAGGGCGATGCGGATGCCGATCCCACCCCGTCGACGAGCGCCCCGGCGACGCCGCGGCCCACGCCGACCGAGACCGAGACCGAGACTCCCGAGCCGGAGGCGGTCGACGTCGACGCGCTCGGGCTGGTCGGTCAGAGCTGCGACGCGGCCCTCGCCGCCGCACGCGACGCGGGGCTCGAGCCCAGCTGCGTCACGGGTTCGACGACGGCACCGTCGGGCGACCTCGTCGGCACCGTCGAGCGCGTCGAGCCGCGCGGCTCGGTGCAGCCGGGGTCGGCGATCACCCTGTACCTCTACGCCGACCAGGTCTCGGTGGGCAAGCCGCAGAACGCTCCGACGTTCTCGGGCACGTTCATCGAGGGCGGCAAGGCCACCGTCAACTGGACGGCCTACTCGTGCCCGTCCGGCACCGGCAACCTCACGGCTTACGAGGTCACGCTCACGAACGCGACGTTCGACAACGGGCAGACGCTGTTCAACTTCGACCCGAGCCAGCGCTCCAGCCAGATCACGGTCGACGCAGGCAAGGCCGGCCAGGTCGTCACGGCGACGTACCGTGCCTTCTGCGGCGACCGCCCCTCCGAGGTCTCGCCGCAGGGCCAGTCCGGCCCGATCACGGCCGCGTCGACGCCCCCCGGCAACGGGAACGGTGACGGCAACGGGAACGGCAACGGCAACGGCACGGGCACCACTCCGGGCGGCGGGGGTCAGCCGGGGTAGGGTTGCCCGTCGAGTCATTCCACCGTTCGTGTTCCAGGGGGTCCAGCCGTGTCCACAGAGCCACGCGTTCTCGCGGGTCGTTACCGCGTCGATGAGCTCATCGGCCAGGGCGGCATGGCCAAGGTCTACCGCGGCTACGACCTGACCCTCGGACGCGACGTCGCGATCAAGATCCTCGACGCCGACCTCGCCCGCGACACCGCGTTCCGTACGCGCTTCCGCCTGGAGGCGCAGGCCGCATCGCGCATGTCGCACCCCTCGATCGTGCGGGTATACGACGCCGGCGACTCGGCGAGCGACCCGTCGTCCGACGATCCGCCGTACATCGTCATGGAACTCGTGCAGGGCCGCCTGCTCAAGCAGATCATCGCCGAGGGCCCCGTGCCGCTCGACGATGCCGTGCGCTACGTCGACGGCATCCTCGAGGCGCTCGACTACTCGCACCGCGCCGGCGTCGTGCATCGCGACATCAAGCCGGGCAACGTGATGGTGCTGCCGAGCGGCAAGGTGAAGGTGATGGACTTCGGCATCGCCCGCGCCGTCTCCGACTCGTCGTCGACCGTCGCGCAGACCACGCAGATCATCGGCACCGCCGCGTACTTCTCACCCGAGCAGGCCAAGGGCGAGCCGGTCGACGCCCGCGCCGACCTGTACTCCACGGGCGTCGTTCTCTACGAGCTGCTCACGGGCCGTCAGCCGTTCCGGGGAGACTCCCCCGTCGCCGTCGCCTACCAGCACGTCAGCGAGACGCCCATCCCGCCGACCGAGCTCAACGAGCAGGTACCCGGGGCGCTCGACCCGATCGTGCTGCGTGCGCTCGCGAAGGACCCGTACCAGCGGTACCCCGATGCCGCGCACTTCCGCGCGGCTCTCGACGGGGCCGTCACGGGCGCCGCACCGACCCGTAAGCAGCTCGGTGCCCTGACCAGCGAGCTCTACGGGCCGAATCCCCGGCAGGCGCAGGAGACCGCTCGGTCGCTGCGACAGCTCAGCACCGACACCACGATGGCCCGCACGCAGTCGGGTCCTCCGGTCGCGTGGATCTGGGCGGGTGTCGCCCTGCTCGCCGTGCTGATCGCCTCCGTGCTCTTCTGGGTCGTGACCGTGCGCACTCCCGATGTGCCCGACTCGGCCCGCGTCGTGCCCGATCTCGTCGACGTCGCCTCCGAGCGCGCGCAAGACGATCTGGCGGGACTCGATCTCGAAGCCAAGATCGTGCTCGAGTCGAGTGCCGAGGTGGGCGAGGGCAACGTCATCCGCACCGATCCGGCCGCTGGTACCGCCGTCGACGAGGGCGACCTCGTGACCCTGTACGTGTCGACCGGTCAGGAGATGGTCGTCGTGCCGTCGGTGGAGGGCATGAAGCTCGACGCCGCCAAGAAGGCCCTGACCGACGCGGGGCTCTCCGTCGGCACCGTCATCCAGCGCAACGACAAGGGCCTCGCGACCGACACCGTCATCTCGGCCAGCCAGCCGGCCGATGCCGAGGTCGCGCCCGGCACGGTCGTGAACCTCGTGGTCGCCAGCGGCAAGGTCACGCTGAACGACATGGCGGGCTGGACCGTCGACGCCGCCACCGCGAATCTCGAGAACCTGGGACTCGTGGCCGCGCCGATCGAGCAGGCCGACTGCGTCGCGACGACGCCGCCCACGGTCGTCTCGATGTCGGCGCCTCCCGGCGACGTGGCGGTGGGATCGACCGTCGAACTGCGGTACTGCACCGGTGCTGCCGGCTGAGCTGCCGCTCGAGTCGTCAGCCGGCGCGAGTCGTCAGCCGACGAGCGGGTGCAGCTTCGCCGAACGGGCGGCCGCGTCGGGGTCACCGCACGCGGCGAGCCAGTTCGCCAACAACCGGTAGCCACCCTCGGTGAGCACGCTCTCGGGGTGGAACTGCACCCCGACGATCGGCAGGTCGCGATGCGCGATCGCCATCACCGCGCCCGTGTCGGCGCGAGCGGTCACCGCCAGTTCGGCGGGTAGGTCGGACTCCCCCACCCCCAGCGAGTGGTACCGCCCGGCGGCGAACGGCGACGGGATGCCGTCGAAGAGGCTCGATGCGTCGTGGGTGACCGACGACACCATGCCGTGCATGAGTTCGGGTGCTTCGGAGACCGGAGCGCCAAGGGCCTCGGCGATGACCTGATGCCCGAGGCAGACGCCCAGGAGCGGCATCCGACGCCGGGCCGCGAGGTGCACGGCATCGATCGAGACACCCGCATCGCGCGGCGCTCCGGGGCCCGGCGAGAGCAGGAGCCCGTCGAATCCGTCGATCATGCCTTCTACGGCATGTACATCGACGGCATCCGCCTCGACCATTTGGGTCTCGGCACCCAGTTCGTGCAGGTAGCCGATCAGGGTGTGCACGAAGCTGTCGTGGTTGTCGACCACGAGCACCCGGGTCATTCGAGGTCGACCTCGCCCGGGTTCACGATGGGGCTGATCCACGGGAACACGTACCAGAAGAGGCCGTAGAGGATGGCGGCGACGAGCACGAGGACGATGAGCAGGCGCACGAACCAGGGTCCGGGCAGCAGGCGCCAGAATGCGGAGTACATGGATTCTCCTCGTCGCTCAGAGAGATGGCGCGGCCGGCGGGGGCGGCGGATCGGTGAGCGCCGCGGGCGGACCCTCGGCACGGGGCTGGAAGCTCTCGAAGACGCCGTACGCCACGATGCGCTCGGCGAGCGAGTACAGCGGTGAACATGCCGTGAGCGTGATGTACCGCTCCCCCGTCGCCACCTCGGGCATCTGCGGCACGTCGGCGAGGACGTCGGTCTGCGTGGGCTTGACGTATTCGAGCGTGCGGAAGCGGTACGTGTACCAGCCGTCGGGCGTCTCGACGACGATCGCGTCGCCGATCTGCAGCTTGTCGAGCTGGTTGAACGGCTTGCCCCAGGTGGTGCGGTGACCGGCCATGGCGAAGTTGCCCACCTCGCCGGGCATCTTGGAGTTGGTGTAGACGCCGATGCCGAGGTGGTCGAGCGTGCGCGCGCGCGTGGTGCCGCCGTAGATGCCCTTCACGTAGTCGGTGCCGAAGCGCGGGATGTGCATCACCCCGAGTTGCTCGGTCTCGGCCGGATGCGCGGGGATGACCGGCTCATACACGGTCGTGCCGTCATCGGTTACCACGGCGGGAGGGGCCTCGGGCACGGGCCCCGCAGCGTACTCCGCGACGATGGCCGCGCCCTCGTCGTTCTTCTGGGCGTTGATGATGATGTCGCCGATCCACATCTGCCATGCCACGAACAGGAGCACCAGCACGCCGGCGGTGAGCAGGAGCTCGCCGAGGACGCTCGCGAAGGTCGCGCGCGAACGCGGACGGGACCCCCGTGCGCGCCGCCCCCCAGGAACGACGGATGCACTCATGGCGCGATCTTATCCCGTCGGGCTGACGGCGGAGCATCCGCTGTGGGTACGGCCATGCGCTTTCGGTACACTGGCGGAATGGCACGAGACCGCAAGCCCGAAGAACCCGTGATCGAGCGCTCCGAAGGGGATGTCGCCCCCAACGCCGTCTGGTTCAAGCCCGTGATGGTCGGCTTCATGCTGCTGGGCCTGATCTGGATCCTCGTGTTCTACATCTCCGGTCAGCAGTTCCCGATCCCCGGTCTGGGCAGCTGGAACCTCGCCATCGGCCTCGGCATCGCGCTGATCGGCTTCCTGATGACCACACGCTGGCGCTGACCGCATCCGTCTCGTCTTCCGAAGGCCCCTCGCTCCGGCGGGGGGCCTTCGTCGTGGCATCCTCAAGAACTCACAAGCCGCCCACAGAGTTATCCACAGGTCTATCCACACCTGGGGAGAATTACACGGGTGTTATTCACAGGTGTTAACAGAGTTGTTAACAACCTCTGATCAGGCCAGGAGCAGCAGCGGCGGCACCACGAAGACGATCGCGAGAAGGGCGACGACAAGGGCCGAGAGCGCGACGATCTGCCAGATCCTCTGGTCGCGGCGCTTCGTCTTGACGATGATGAACGCGACCAGCGCCCCGATCAGCAGTCCGCCGAGGTGCGCCTGCCACGAGATGCGTCCGCCGCCGAACACCAGTCCGTAGACGAAGTTGATCGCGAGGATTACGAGGATGCCGGTGACATTCGCACCGAGGTGACGACCCACGATGAACAGCGCCGCCATGAGGCCGAAGATGGCGCCGGATGCTCCGACGGTGGGCTGCCCCGGATCGAGGACCGCCACCATCACCGATCCGCCGAGCCCGCTGATCAGATAGAGCGCGAGGAACCGGGCGCGACCGAGCATCGGCTCGAGACCCTGGCCGATGAGCCACAGCGCGAGCATGTTCAGCGCGAGGTGGATGAACCCGCCGTGCGCGAAGACCGCGGTCAGCAGGCGCCACGGCTCGAAGGGCGCGCCCGTGAGGTCGGGGTAGAGGTAGGCCGCGGCGAAGACCAGCTGCGAGGTGATCGCGTCGCCGAGGCCGGGGATCAGCTGCAGCAGGCCGATGAACGAAGTGACCGCGAGCAGGACATAGGTGACCATCGGTCGGCCGGGGCGGGTGGTGCCCATGACCGCGGCCCCGCCACCGCGCCAGCGGCGCTCGGCGCGCTTCTGGGCGGGCGTGCGGTTCTTGCGCTCGGCGGCCATGCACTCGGGGCAGATGACCCCGACCGGGGCCTGCGTCTGGCACTCGGGGCAGATCGTACGCAGGCAGCGCTGGCAGAGCACGAAGCTCTGCCGATCCGGATGCCGGTAGCAGAAGTTGTCGCGGTTGCGGGAGAACTCAGGCGTGGTCATCCGGATCGGCCGAAGCTGTCGTCAGGCGGCGACGACGTCGATCGAGTGCAGCACGACCGGCTCGATCGGACGGTCGCCCGCCGCGGTCGGAACGGCCGAGATCTTGTCGACGACGGCCTTGGAGGCGTCGTCGGCGACCTCGCCGAAGATGGTGTGCTTGCCCTGCAGCCACGGCGTCGGGTCGGTGGTGATGAAGAACTGCGAGCCGTTGGTGCCCTCGGCCTGGCCGGTGATGGCGTTGCGACGCAGGCCCGCGTTCGCCATGGCGAGGATGTAGGGCTCGTTGAAGTTCAGCTCGGGGCTGATCTCGTCGTTGAAGTTGTAGCCGGGACCGCCGACGCCCTGACCGAGCGGGTCGCCGCCCTGGATCATGAAGTTGGGGATGATGCGGTGGAACACGACGTCCTTGTAGAGGGGACCCTCGCCCGGCTTGCCGGTGGCGGGGTGCGTCCATTCCTGGGTGCCGTCGGCGAGGCCGACGAAGTTCTTGACCGTCTTCGGGGCCTGGTCGCCGAAGAGGTTGATGACGATGTCACCGTGGTTGGTGTGCAGGGTTGCGACGTGAGAAGCGTGAGGCATGCCCTCATTCTCGCAGAGTGTGCGGGGAGGGAGCCGGGGATTGCGGGTCGGAGGGTCGGATGTCAAGGGGCGACGATTCCCTCCTCGCATCCAGCCTGTTCTGGCAGTATGGGGAACCCGTACTCCACCATGGACAGGAGAGCAACGTGAGCCTCAGCCGTAAGCGGAAGAAGCAACTGCGTCGTCTGCAGAAGGACGCGAACCAGCTCTGGGAGGCCCAGCAGGAGCTCGTCGGGCATGCTGCCGGCGTCGCCCGTGAAGCGGGTCGCCAGCTCGGCAACTTCAATCGCGAGCAGGTCGTGCCGGTCGTGCAGGACACCTACAACCGGCGCCTCGCACCCGTCGTGAACCCCGTCGTCAAGGTGGGCAAGCACGTCGTCGACGACAAGGTCGTTCCCGTCATCGGCGGTGTCGTGGGCAGCGCCCTCACCGCGTGGGATGTCGCGAACGCCAAGCGTCATGGCCTGCCGTCGCCGTCGTCGCACAAGAAGAGCAAGAAGGCCGCGAAGAAGGGCGGCGGGGTCGGTTCGATCATCGCCATCGTTCTCGGTGCCGCCGCGGCGGTCGGCGTTCTCTACGCCGCCTGGACCGCTCTGCGCGCCGACGACGAGCTCTGGGTCGCGGACGACCCGCTCTCCGCGCCCGACGCGTGAGCGCCGACGCACCACTCGACCCGCACGCGCGGGTCACCACCGCCGCCGCCGCTCGCGGTCTCGACATCGAGATCCGCGCGCGGCCGGAGGCGGGGAGCCTGTTCGAGGCCGCCGAGTTGCTCGGCCTCCAGCCCTCCGACATCGTCAAGACCCTCGTGGTCAAGCGCTCCGACGACACCTACCTGTTCGCTCTCGTGCCGGGTGGGCGGTCGATCTCATGGCCCAAGCTGCGCGCCGTCGTCGGCGTGAACAAGCTGCGCCTCCCCGAGCCAGAGCTCGCCCTCGCCGCCACCGGCTATGAGCGCGGCACGATCGTGCCCATCGGCAGCACGAACGACTGGCCGGTCTACGCCGACGAGACGATCGTCGGACGCCGCATCGCCATGGGAGCGGGCGCGCACGGACACAGCCTGTTCGTCGACGCGGATGCTCTGATCGCCGCCTACGGCGCCACCGTCGCCGACATCTCCGAGCCCGAGAAGCCCCGCGCCTGACCGCTCCTGGTCGCGCTCCGCGAGCTGCGAGAGCGCTATAGCGTTTAGCTGCGAAACTCGCTCGAATACGAGGAAAAGCGGTGTACCGAGACCGCTCTCATTACGGCTGGAAAACGCTTCGGCGGGTCTCTTGACAGCGCATCATGCGAGGGCATACATATAGTCCTGCGAGGCCGTCGTCCCCCACATGTGACGACCTCGCCGGGCAGGGGAGGCCCTTCGTTCGTCACGCTCCGGCGTGCGCGAAACATCTCCGCGCCCGTCCCCACAACCGGAGATGAAGGAACCCCCTTATGCGTGCAACCATCCGCCGCGCCGTCGAGGCGCACAAGGCACAGCGCGAAGAGAACGGCGAAGCCGGCTTCTCGCTCATCGAGCTCATCATCGTGGTCGTGATCCTCGGCGTTCTCGCCGCGATCGCGATTCCGATCTTCCTCAACGCGGGCGGCCCGGCCGGGATCAGAAGATGCCGGCCATGCGCAGCGCGATGTCGACCAGCTTCACGCGCTGCAGCTGCGCGACCTGGGCGCGGGTGAACCAGCCCGCCATGTCGGTCGATCCGTCGGTCTCGAAGCGCAGGCGGCCACCGCGCACGCGAGCGCGGTAGACGATGCGGAGGGTGTGCAGCGGGGCGTCGGCCTTGTGCACGCGGCGTCCGGCGGGGATCACGCGGGAGTGGATGCCGAGCAACTCGCCGACCTCGACGCTGTAGCCGGTCTCCTCGCGCAGCTCGCGGCGCACCGCATCCTCCGGCGACTCCCCGTCTTCGAGACCACCGCCCGGCATCGTCCACGCGACGCGGCGGCCCTCGATCCATCGCGCGAGCAGCAGCCGGTCGTCGTCATCGGTGACGACCGCGTACGCCGCGACACGCAGGTCCATGCGCTCACACTATCCCCCGCTCACCCGGGGAAACGCGCATGTGACGTCTCCCCCGGCGCGGGAGCGGGAGGCCTGGACGACGGCGCACCACTGGCGTCATCATGAGAGAAGGCGCGACGTCTCTCCGGTGCGCCACCATCCACCCGCAGCGAAGGAGCCGGCCGTGGCCGAAGACACCAAGAACTTCACCGCCGAAGAGCGCGAGGCCATGCAGGCCGCGGCGAAAGAGGCGAAGGCGAAGCGCTCGCGCGCGAAGAAGTCTCCCGAAGAGCAGCGTGCCGCCGGCGAGGCCGACCTGCGCGAGGCCGTCGACAAGCTGGCGGACGAGAACGACAAGAAGCTCGCCCTCGCCCTGCACGACCTGGTGAGCGAGGTCGCGCCCGAGCTCGTGCCGCGCACGTACTACGGCATGCCCGCGTGGGGGAAGGACGGCAAGGTGCTGTGCTTCTTCCAGCCCGCGAGCAAGTTCAAAGTGCGGTACGGCACCTTCGGGTTCGAGCCGATCGCCCAGCTCGACGACGGCACGATGTGGCCGACCGCGTACGCCCTGCTCGAGCTGACGGCGGCGAACCGGAAGACCCTGACCGAACGCATCCGGCTCGCCGTCGGCTGAGCGCGCGCCGCTCGTCGCCGGGGGAGGGCCGTTCGGCCTGCCCCCTTATCGACGGCCACCCCCGCAGGGGCGAGGGCGGCGGGACTGCCAGGATGAACTGTGAGATCCCGTCGCTCCCTGTCCGTGGCGCTCTCGGCGTTGGCCGGAGTCCTGTTCTGTCTGACCGCGTGCGCCCCACAGGGCCGGGCGCCCGAGCCCCCGGCGGCCGACACCCCCACGGCCGAACTGTCTGCCGCCGACGTGCAGGAGTGGTTGGACGAGACTCTTCCGGATGCTCTGCGGAGCGAAGGCATCGTGGGCGCCACCGTCTCGGTCGTCGCCGACGGCGAGATCATCGCCGCGGAGGGCTACGGACGTACCGCGACGAGCACCGACGCGAGCGCCGACACCGGCACCGACGCGCATACGGTGGATGCCGAGTCGTCGCTGTTCCGTATCGGGTCGGTGTCGAAGCTGTTCACGGCGACCGTCGTCATGCAGCTCGTCGAAGAGGGCCGGCTCGACCTGGACGCCCCCGTGCAGGAGCTCGTCGACTTCCCGCTGTCGACGACGTTCGACGAGCCCGTCACGCTGCGGAATCTGCTCAGCCACACGGCGGGATTCGAAGACGAGATCGCCGGCCTCATCACCGCTCCCGGTGGCGAGGTCGTCTCGCTGCGCGACGCCCTGTCGACCGACCCGCCCGCGCAGATCTTCATGCCGGGGTCGACGCCGGCCTACTCGAACTACTCGAACGGGCTCGCCGCGTACGTCGCCGAGCGGGCCGCCGGCGTCCCGTTCGAGGACCTCGTGCAGCAGCGGATCCTCGACCCGCTCGGCATGACGACGGCGACGACGGCGCAACCCCTTCCCGCCGAACGGCAGGGCGACATGTCGAAGGGCTACCGCTACGACGGGTCGGACGAGGTGCCGTTCGAGGTCGTCTCGCCCGCACCCGCGGGAGCGATCTCGGCCACCGCCGTCGACATGGGCCGGTTCATGCTCGGTCAGCTCGGCGCATCCGAGACGCCGCTGATGCAGCCCGAAACGCTCGCTCTCATGCACCAGCCGGCGCTGACCGAGGCCGACCTCGGCGGTCTCGCGGCGGGACCGGTGATGACGCTCGGCTTCTTCGAGCGCGACCGCAACGGGCATCGGGTGCTCAGCCACGCCGGTGACCTCACGGCGTTCCACGCACAGGTGGAGATCTACCCCGATGACGGTGCCGGCATCTTCGTCTCCCTCAACAGTTCGGGCATCCACCCCGATTCGTCCACCGTGATCCGCGACGAACTGATGGCGGGCTTCGCCGATCGCTATTTCGCCGACGACCGACCGGAGCGTGTCGCCACCGACACCGCCGCCGCGCATGCCGAGCAGATCGCCGGCACCTATCAGCTCTCGCGGCGCGGTGAGACGACCTTCATCCGCGCCTTCTTCATCCTCTCGAGCGTCGATGTCGCCACCGACGGCGAGGGCGAGGTGACGATCTCCGCCATCGTCGACCCCTCGGGGCAGCCGGTGCCGTTCGTCGAGACGGAGCCGTGGATATGGACCGAGGTCGGCGGCGACCGCACCATCGCCGTCGACCAGAACGACGGCGACGTGATCGCGATCGGCTTCGATCCCGCGTTCACGCTGCAGCCGATGCCGACCGAGCGGGCCCTCATGCCGCTCGTCGCCGCGGGCTCGATCGTCGTGCTGGTCGCGCAGCTGATCGCTTTCCCCCTCGCCGCCCTCGTGCGCCGCGTGCGGGCGCGGCCCGATGACCGGCCGCGTGCGTGGCGGCGACTCGGATGGTTCGTGTGGGCGGCCACCGCGAGCCTGGCCCTGTCGGTCGTGCCCTGGTCGGTCGTGGCGAATGCGCTGCTGACCGACGGCCCCGCGCCGGATGCCCTCATCATCCGTACCGGACAGGTTCTGCTCGTCATCGCGGCGCTGGGCATCGTGCCCGCGGTCTGGCGCACGGTGCTGGCCTTCCGACTGCGGCGCCGGCGGTGGGGGGCGGTCGTGGTGTCGCTCGTGCTCGCCGTGGCTTTCGCCGGTCTGATCTTCACGGTGCTGGTCGGCGGCATCCTGCAGCCGAGCCTCAGCTACTGAGGCCGCGGCAACACAGGTGGCCCGTCGGCGAAGGCATCCGCCGGAGTAGCGTGGAGCGGGTGAGCACCCCGCCCTTCGCCCCTGCCGTGTACGCCTCCCGTCTCGAGCGAGCATCCACCCTCGCCGCCGACGCCGGACTCGACGCCGTGATCGTCGGCCCCGGACCCGACCTGCAGTACCTCGTGGGTGTGGAGGGCGACACGATCGAGCGTCTGACGGCCCTCGTGCTCGGCCCCGGGCTCGCTTCGACCGTCGTGGTGCCGCGCATGGAGCTCGCCAAGGTGCGCAGCACGGCGGTCGGGTCGCTCGGGCTCGCGGTCGCCGACTGGGTCGACGGCGAGAACCCGTACGATCTCGTCGCGGCCGCCATCGGCTCGGCCGCGCGGGTGGGCGTATCGGATGCCCTTCCCGCCCTGCACGTCGTGCCGATCGGTGAGCGTCTCGGCGTGCGCCTGGAGCTCGCGACGCCCGTGCTGCGCGAGGGGCGCATGATCAAGGATGCCGCCGAGATCGCGGAGCTGCGGCGGGCCGGAGACGCGATCGACGCCGTGCACCGTCGGGTGCCGGAGTGGTTGCGCGCGGGACGCACCGAGCGCGAGGTCGCTGCCGACATCGCCGCCGCCATCGTCGCCGAGGGCCACGAGACGGTCGAGTTCGTGATCGTCGGGTCGGGTCCCAACGGGGCCGACCCCCACCACGAGGTGTCGGACCGGGTGATCGAAGACGGCGACGTGGTCGTGGTCGACATCGGGGGAGCGGTGCCGAGCGGGTACAACTCCGACAGCACCCGCACCTACGTGGTGGGCGAGCCGTCGCCTGAGGCTGCCGAGCGTATTGCCGTGCTGGTGCGGGCGCAGCAGACCGCGGTCGACGCCGCGCGTCCGGGGGTGAGGGCATCCGAGGTCGATGCCGCGGCCCGTCAGGTGCTCGCGGATGCCGGCCTGGGGGATGCCTTCCTCCACCGCACCGGGCACGGCATCGGCGTATCGGTGCACGAGGAGCCGTACATCGCCCCCGGCAACGACCTCGTGCTGCGCGAGGGCATGGCCTTCAGCATCGAACCGGGCATCTACTTCGCGGGCGAGTGGGGTGCGCGCATCGAGGACATCGTCGTGCTCACCGCCGACGGTTGCGAGCGCCTGAACACCGCCCCGCACGCCCTGCGCGCGGTCTGACCCCGCCGCCTCGGGGGTCGGTTCTCTGCCTCAGCGCTCGGTCGGCGAACTGCAGGCACCCACGCGAAGCGCAGGCCGGATGTTGCACGAATCGCCTGCATCCGCCGCCGGAGCCTGCAGTTCGCGCGCAGGACGACCGCTCCGCGCACCGCGCCACAGGCGAAGAGGCCACCTTCCCCTGGGGCGGGAAGGTGGCCTCTTCATTTCTGGGGATGGGGAGGGGTCAGGACTCCACGCGGCGGCGACGTGCGACGAGCACGCCTCCCGCGGTGAGGAGCAGGAGCAGCGCCACGAGGGCTGCGGCGGGAACCGTTCCACCGGTGGCGGGGAGTCCGCCACCGCCGGCGCCCGGGGCCGCGGTGACCGCGAGGGCCGCCTCGGCCGACAGGCCAGAGCCCGCTCCGAGAGCGACCAGCGTGTGGTCGCCGACCGGGGCGTTCGCGGGGATCGTGACCACGGCGCGGAAGGCACCGGTGTCACCCGCGGTCACGGTGTCGAGCAGGATCGGCTCGGAGTTCAGCGTGAGCGAGACCTTCTCGCCCGGCGCGAAGCCCCGCCCGATGACCTCGACCGTGCCGCCCTGCACCACGCTCTTCACGCTGACGGTGATCTCGGCCTCGAGCACCGGAGCACTCCGCACGTCGAGCGTCAGGGGCGACGACTCCGATCCGCGGAACGCGTCCTCATCGGCCGGCACGAACCGGGCGACGTAGGTGTGCGTCCCCGAGGTCGCGATGACGACGTCGGCCGTGGCCGTGCCGCCCGTGACCTCGGCGGATCCGACGATCTGCTCGCCCTCGAGGAACTCGACCTTGCCGGCCGCGCCCGCGGGCTTGACCGTCGCGATCAGCGCCACCGACTCGCCGGCGACCGGGTCGTCGGTCCCTGCGGCGAGCGCGACCGAGGTGTTGCGCGGAGCGGTCGGGTCGACCGCGACCTGCACGGATGCCCGCGCCTCGACCTTCGACACGTCGCCGAAAGCGACCACCGGGTGGGCCCCGTCGATCGCATCGACCGGCACGACCACCTCGGCACGGATGCCGCCGTCGCCGTCGGCCTTCACGACCACCGGCGCCTCGTCGTCGATGCGCACCGACACGTTCTCGCCGGGAGCGAAGCCGGTGCCGGTGATGACCGCGGTGTCTCCGGGTGCGACCGTGCCGGTCGGCGCCTGGATCTCCGGGGTGTACACGGGCTCGGGGTCGACCACCGTGACCTGCAGCTGAGCATCCGCCGAGGTGACCCCGTCGTCGGCCGTGACCGTCACCGTGTAGGTGCCCGCCGCAGCGTACGTGTGGGTGCCCGTGACGGTGCCGTCGACGACCTCCGCCGTGGAGACGGGCGAGCCGTCTCCCCAGTTGACGTTCGCCGACGTCTCGCCCTGACCGCCGGTGATCGTCGCGAGCGTCGCGGCGAACTCCTCACCGGTGACCTGCCCGTCGACCGTGCCGGCCGTGACCGCGAGCGGTGCGGCGGCGGCGCGGTCGCCGTCGGAGGCGATCGCGAAGATGTGCACGCGGCCGTCGTTCAGTTCGCCCGGCTCATCGGGCATCGTGAGCGACTCGACGACCTTCGGCGCACCGTTGCCGTCGACCGCGAGGGCGATCGGGGCGGTGGCGTAGATGGCCGTGTTCTTGGCACCGCCCGACTCGGCGCCGGTGCCCGACAGGCGACCCTCCGAGATGGTGAGCACGGTGTTGCCCTTGTAGGGGTTGCCGGATGCTCCGACCCAGTCGCCCAGGCTGATCGTCACCGTCTGCGTGGTGCCGTCGGTGAAGTGCAGCGTGGCCTGCGAGTCGCGGTTGCTCTCGGTCGCCGTCCCGATGAACGCGAGCTGCGTCGCACCGGCGCCCAGCGACACCTTCACGGTCTGACCCTCGCCCGTGATGTTGTCGGGCTGACCGGCGGGGATCGCCGGCAGGTCGTACGTGAGCGTCGTGTTCGGCACGGTCAGGGTCTGCCCCTGCACGAAACCGTCGGCCGCCAGCTTGTCGCGGAAGTAGCCGTGACCCTGCGAGTCGCAGTTCGCGGCCGTGACCCCGAGGTCGCCGATGCACACGTTGTTGAAGGCGCCGGTGAACGACTCGTCGCGGAACACCTCGACCGTGGCGGTCGTCTGGGCGACCGCTCCGTTCGAGTCGCGCACCGTGATCGCGGCGGAGTAGGTGCCGGGGGTGGTGAAGGTGTGCGGGGCGCTGACCTTCCAGCCGCCCAGCTCGTCACGGGTGAGGGTGACGTCGTCGACCTTCGTGCCGTCACCGTAGTCGACCGTGACGTCGTAGCCCGAGGCCTGCGTCTCGGTGCCCACGATGGTCGCCAGCGAGCCGGTGAACTCCGTGTCGACGGCCACGCGTTGCGGAGCGCCGGCAGAGATCGAGAGGCCGTCGGCGGCCGCGGCGGAGGCGAACAGCTCGACCTCCGACAGTGCGAGCGCGTCGGCATCCGTCGTCATCGTCAGTCGAACGCTCGTGAACCCGGCGGGGTTCGCCGCCGTGAACGGACGGGTCTGCGTGTCCCACTGGAACGACTGACCCTTCCGCGAGTCGATCTCGGTCCACGTCGTGCCGTCGAGCGAGCCCTCCAGCGTCCAGCTCGACGGCGCGTTCGCCTTCGTGCCGCTGGTGAGCGTGTACTGCCCGATCGAGACGGGACCCGACTGCGAGGTCCACGTGAGCTCGGCGGTCTTGCCGGCGAACGTCACCTTCGAGTTCATGTTGTCGTCGACGAGCGACCCGACGGGGGTGCCGTCGGCCGCCGCGAGAACTCCACGGCCCGGCTTGGTGGCGTCGACCAGGGTCTTCGGGGTCTCGAGCTCCTCGCCGAGATCCTTCGCACCCCACGCCGACGGGCTGTCGCTCATGGTGAAGTCGAGCCGTCCGCCCTCGCGCAGCAGGTCGCCGTCGAAGGTCGTCTCGGTCACGGCGGTGCCGTTGAGGCTCACGCCCGCCACGTAGTCCTTGCCCGCGGATGCTCCGGGGGCGTTGATCACGAGCTCGGTGTCGCCGATCGACAGCGTCGCGCTGTCGAAGAGCGGCGTACCGACGGTGTAGTCGCCGGAGCCGACCTCGAGCGGGTAGAACCCGAGCGCCGAGAAGACGTACCAGGCCGAGAACTCGCCGTTGTCCTCATCGCCGGGGTAGCCCTGGCCGATGTCGTCGCCGATGAACAGACGATCCTGGATGTCGCGGATCAGCTCCTGCGCCCCCGACGGGTCGCCGGCCTCGGCCAGCACGTAGGGGATGTGGTGGGCGATCTGGTTCGACATGCCGAGCATGCCCAGGCGCACGTCGCGCGCCTCGCGGGCCTCGTGGATGCCGGAGTAGTCGGCCTTCTCGCGCTCGGTGAGGAACGCGTGCATCACGTCGAGCAGACCCTGCCGGCCGCCGTAGAGCGCGGCCAGACCGTCGACGTCGTGCGGGGCGTGGAACCCGAAGGTCCACGCGCTCGCCTCGGTGAACGCCCCGCCCCAGGCCTTCTTGTCGAAGTCGGCACCCGTGGTCCACGAGCCGTCGGCGTTGCGCGAGGTGAACGTGCCCGCCTCGGGGTTGAACATCTCGACGTAGTGCTCGGCGCGGGCCTCGAAGTAGGTGGCCTCCTCCTGCAGCTGCGCGACGCGGTCGGCCGGGGTGTTCGGGTCTTCGGCGAGCTTCTTCGCCATCTCGGCGATGCCGAAGTCGTTGATGTAGCCCTCCAGGCCCCACGACGCGCTCTCGTGCGTCGACGCCTCGGTGTAGCCGAGGAAGATCGACTGCCCGAGTCCCTTGCGGCCGACGGCGTTGGATGCCGGCAGCACGGTGGCGTTCTTCACGGCCGCGTCGTACGCCTCGAGCGCCGTCTCGGTGCTCAGGGCGCCGGCGAGGTAGGCCTCGGCGAACGCGACGTCGGAGCTGGTGCCGGTCATGAGGTCGGCGTAACCCGGCGACGACCAGCGCGCGATCCAGCCGCTGTCGCGGTACTGCTGCACGAAGCCGTCGACGAGGTTCTCCGTCACGTCCGGGTAGAGCAGGGAGTAGAGCGGCCAGGCGGTGCGGTACGTGTCCCAGAAGCCGTTGTTGACGTAGATCTCACCGTCGACGATCTTTGCGTTCGTCTGGGTGTCGCTCGCCGACCCGGTGGTGCCGGCGACGGGGCTCGCGTACTTGTAGACGGGTGCGTCTGCGCTGCCGGTGTTCTCGAACTGCGAGTTCGGGTACAGGTTCAGTCGGTACAGGCTCGAGTAGAGCGTGACGAGCTGGGTGTCGGTGGCGCCCTTCACGTCGTGCACGACGCTGAGGCGGTCGTTCCAGGCATCCTTCACGGCGGCGTGCGCCGCGTCGAACGAGACGCCCTCGACCTCGAAGCCGTGGTTCTTCTTCGCCTGGTCCTGCGAGATGAACGACGAGGCGATGCGCAGCTCGACCGTCTTGTCGCCGGTCGTGTCGAAGGCCGCGTACCGGGCGGTGCCGTTGCGGTCGCCGGCCGTGGTGGCGCCGGCCGTCGTCGGGGCCTGGTCGAACGTGCCGTAGACGAACATGCGCGTGCGGCCCGGCCATCCCGATCCACCGTCGACCCATCCGCTGACCGTGCTGCCCGAGATGGTGAGCTTCGAGTTGTTGACGAGCTGGTCGACGAGCACCGAGCTGGTGTCGCCGGTGAAGGTGAAGCGGTAGATCGCGCCGTGGTCGGTGGCGGTGACCTCGGTGCGGATGCCGTTGTCGAAGGTGACGTCGTAGATGTCGGGGCGCGCGGTCTCGTTCTCGTGCGTGAACGTGAGCTTGCGCCCGGAGAGGCTCGACGTGGGGGAGCCGTTGGCGGCGGGCATCACCGCGAGCTGGTTGCGGTCGCCCATCCAGATGCTCGGCTGGTGCGAGAACCCGATGCCGTTGAGGCCCGGGCGGTTCTGTGCGTCGTTGGCCCGCTGGTACTGGTAGATCGTGCCGGTGTTGTCGGCGTTCGTCATCGGGGTGATGAAGTTGAAGCCGTTCGGCCACGCGGTCGCGGGGAAGTTGTTGCCGCGCGAGAATCCGCCGGTGGAGTTCGTGCCGCGACGGGTGTCGACGTACGAGACGAGGCCGTCGCTGGTGTCGATGGGCGTGGCCGCCTCGATCGACACGTCGTCGAGCCATCCGCTGAACGAGGTCGCGGCCGTCGGCACCTCGATGTTCTTCACGTCGGAGCCGGGGTGGTCGTAGGTGAACACGATGTCGTCGATCGTGCGTCCCTCGAACTGGCCGAGGTCGACGGTCACCTTGTTCCACTGGTTGGGCCACAGGCGGTTCGACCGACCCTGCTCCTGCGCGTTCGCGAGGTAGCCGTAGGTGTCGGTCGCGCCGGAGGTCGAGAGGCGTCCGCCGTCGGTGAAGGTGATGTCGACGCCCACGAACGTGGCCGCGTAGGTCTGCTCGCCGTCGAGGATCGGGAAGACGGTGTACGACAGCTGGGTGTCGTCGCCGATCGCCGTGCCGACGTTGTCGTACAGGGTGGTCGACGACGAGGCGGGGCCCGCACCCAGGTGGCGGCCGGAGTACTGCACGGCCTTCGTGCCGGTGAAGCCGACGCCGGTCTTGGCGGTGTCGGATGCCGTGGGCCCATTGCCGACGGTCAGCCGCAGGTCGCTCGGGGTCGCGGCGCCGTCGCCGGCGGCGATGGGCTCGAAGTCGGCGAGCTGGATGAGGTTGGTGGTGGGGGTGCGGTTCTCGAGCACGTCGAGGCGGTAGTAGAGGAACGCCGCGCTCGGCTGCGCGAGCTCGAACGTGCGGGTCTGGCCGCGGCCGGTGAACAGCTCGCCGGTGCGCTCGTCGACGGGAGTCCAGTTCGTGCCGTCGTTCGAGCCGAGCACGCGGAAGTTCTTGGGGTCGCGCTCCTGCGCGTCGTTGCCCGAGGTGAGGGTGTAGCGGGCGAGGGGCTGCGCCGCGGTGAGCTCGTACTGCAGCCAGCCCTTGTTCACGAAGGCGAGCCACTTGGTCGACGCGTTGCCGTCGGCGGCGAATGCGGCGGCCTCGTTGGGGGTGTTCTGCGCCGACGCGGTGACGTTCTTCACGCCGGGCAGCATGCTGCCGGGCGCGAACCGGTCGCCGGTGACGTTGACCGGCTGTCCCGTGCCGGTCAGCAGCGGCGCGGCATCCGCGGCTTCGAAGGACGACGAGAACGTGCCCCCCGGTGCGGCTGCCGCAGACAGCGGCGTCAGCATGGCCGCGGTCACGGTGATCGCGGCACCGGCGGCCGCCCAGATACGACCCGCGGGCCGTGCGTTCCTCGAATGGGGAACCGTCATGGTTGCTCCTCAAACTCCACTGCAGTGTGTCGTTCGCCGACCGCAGCCCGGGTAGGGCCACGGCCGGCATGGTTTTATGACATCGCTGTCATACGTCGAGACGCTATCACAGCGGATGCCCCGTGGGGAAGGAGAGGGAGGCATCGGATCACCCGTCATAATGAGCAGATCGCTCGGAGCAGCAGGAGCACGATGACATCACACGAAGACGGGGTCGCCCCCCGCGCCACCCTGGCGCAGGTCGCCGCGCGCGCCGGCGTCAGCCTGAAGACCGCCTCGCGCGCCCTCGGCGGGGAGTCGTACGTCAGCGAGAAGACGCTGACGAGCGTGCTCGCCGCCGCCGCCGAGCTCGACTACCAGCGCAACACCGCGGCCAGCCTCCTCGCGAGCGGACGCCTCGCCGACTCGATCGGCCTCATCACCGGCGACTTCACGAACCCCTTCTACTCGGCGCTCGCCCAGGCCGTCGAAGACGAGATCCGCCCGCGCGGCATGCACCTCTCGGTCGCGAACTCCCGCGAGTCGGCCGAGCAGGAGCAGCGGGTGGCCCACGACCTCGCCGACCGGCAGACCAAGGCCGTCATCACCGTCTCGGCCATGACCGACCACTCCGACTACGCCCAGTTGCAGGCCCGCGGAATCCCCGTCGTGTTCGTCGACCGCCCGGCCGAGGGGCTCGCGGCCGACTCGGTCGTGTTCGACAACCGCGACGGGGGTCGTCTCGTCGCCCGGCACCTCATCGAGCGCGGACACCGCCGCATCGCGTTCATCGGCGACTACGCGTGGCTGCCCACCTACCGTCAGCGCCTGGCCGGCATGGGCGATGTGCTCGACGCCTCCGGGGTTCAGTGGCGCGACCTGCTGCGCACCGACGCGCACGATGTCGCCTCGTCACGCGCCTGCGTGCGCGAGCTCCTCGAGCTCGCCGAGCCACCGACCGCGATCGTCGCGGGCAACAACCGCATCCTGCTCGGGGCGATGGAGGAGATCGCCGAATCGGCTGCCGCACCCGCCGTGATCGGCTTCGACGACCCGGAATGGGCCCGCGTTCTCGGCATCAGCGTCGTCGCCGGAGACGTCGAGGAACTGGGCCGCTGCGCCGCCCGCCTCGCCCTCGCGCGCCTCGGCGACCGCACGAGAGAACCCGAGGCGGTCACGGTTCCCATGCGCCTCCTCGAACGCCGCTCGACCGCCCGCTGACCCGGGTCAGACGAGCGAGGCGGCCCGGCGAACCTCCTGCTCGCGCAGCGCGTTCTCAACAGCCTCCACATCGCGCACCGCGCCGCGGTCGGCCGAGGTCGCCATCGCCGCATACGCCCGCAGCGCCAGCGACACGGGGCGCTGACGGTCGACGGGCCGGTACCCGCCGGCATCCAGCAGGCGGGCGCGACGCTGCTCGAGCTCGGCCTCGCTCACCTCGAGAGTCATGCCACGGGTG
This sequence comes from uncultured Microbacterium sp., assembly GCF_963528945.1. GTDB lineage: Bacteria > Actinomycetota > Actinomycetes > Actinomycetales > Microbacteriaceae > Microbacterium. The sequence continues at coordinate 67,421 of NZ_CAURWX010000002.1, read as the reverse complement.
GGGATGTCGATCGAGATGATGTCGCCGTCCTCGACGAGCGCGATCACGCCGCCCGATGCCGCCTCCGGCGAGACATGGCCGATCGACAGCCCCGACGTGCCGCCCGAGAAGCGGCCGTCGGTCACGAGCGCGCACACCTTGCCGAGTCCGCGCCCCTTGAGGAACGACGTCGGATGCAGCATCTCCTGCATACCCGGACCGCCCTTCGGGCCCTCGTAGCGAATCACGACCACGTCGCCCGGCTGCACCTTCTTGCCGAGGATCTTCGCGACCGCCTCCTCCTGCGACTCACACACCACCGCAGGGCCAGAGAACACGAGGATCGACGGGTCGACACCTGCCGTCTTCACCACGGCGCCGTCAACGGCGAGGTTGCCCCTCAGCACCGCCAACCCGCCGTCGACCGAGTAGGCGTGCGCGACGTCGCGGATGCATCCGTTCTCGGCATCCTCATCGAGCGCCGTCCATCGCTCCGACTGCGAGAACGCGCTCGACGAACGCACCCCGCCGGGGGCGGCGAACCAGAGGTCCTTCGCCGTGTCGGTCGCGCGGCCGCCGCGGATGTCCCAGTCGTCGAGCCAGGCGGCGAGCGACGGCGAGTGGATGCTGCTCACATCGTCCTTCAGCAGACCGCCGCGTCGCAGCTCACCGAGCACGGCGGGGATCCCGCCGGCGCGGTGCACGTCTTCCATGTAGTACATGCGGCCGTAGGCCGGGTTCGGGGCGATCTTCGCCAGGCACGGCACACGACGGGAGATCTCGTCGATCTCGTTCAGCCCGAAGTCGATGCCCGCCTCGTGCGCGGCGGCGAGCAGGTGCAGGATCGTGTTCGTCGATCCGCCCATCGCGATGTCGAGCGCCATGGCGTTCTCGAACGCCGAGAAACTGGCGACCTCGCGGGGGAGCACCGATCGGTCGTCCTCGTCGTAGAAGCGGCGGGTGATCTGCACGGCCACCTCGCCGGCCTTCTCGTACAGGGCGCGGCGGGCGGTGTGGGTGGCGAGCACCGAGCCGTTGCCGGGAAGGGCGAGGCCGAGCGCCTCGACGAGGCAGTTCATCGAGTTGGCGGTGAACATGCCCGAGCACGAGCCGCACGTGGGGCACGCGTTCTCTTCGATGCGCTGGATGTCGGCATCCGACACGGTGTCATTCGCCGCTTCGGAGATCGCGTCGACGAGGTCGAGCGTGCGCACCGAGCCGTCGACGAGGGTGGCGCGGCCCGACTCCATCGGCCCGCCCGAGACGAAGACCGTCGGGATGTTCAGCCGCAGCGCGGCCATGAGCATGCCGGGGGTGATCTTGTCGCAGTTCGAGATGCATACGAGCGCGTCGGCCTGGTGCGCGTTCACCATGTACTCGACCGAGTCGGCGATGAGGTCGCGCGACGGCAGCGAGTACAGCATGCCGCCGTGTCCCATCGCGATGCCGTCGTCGACCGCGATCGTGTTGAACTCGCGGGGGATGCCGCCCGCGGCCGAGATCGCCTCCGAGACGATGCGTCCGACCGGCTGCAGGTGCGTGTGGCCGGGAACGAACTCGGTGAAGCTGTTCGCGACCGCGATCATCGGCTTGCCGAAGTCGGCGGCGTTGACGCCGGCGGCGCGGAACAGCGCGCGGGCTCCGGCCGCATTGCGGCCGTGGGTGACGGTGCGGGAGCGAAGAGGGGTCGGCATGATTCCACCCTGACTGGGCGGAGCGGATGCCGGAAGACGGCGCTGACACTAGTAGTGGAAGCACTAGGTTTGTGGGTATGGCCGTCGACGAGGAGCAGCGCAAGGAGCTCGGCGCCTTCCTGCGCGCGCGACGGGAGCAGCTCGACCGGGGTTCGTTCGGCCTTCCGCCCGCGGGCCGCGGTCGCACGATCGGCCTCCGCCGCGAAGAGGTCTCCTTCCTCTCCGGCGTGAGCGTCACCTGGTACACCTGGCTCGAACAGGGTCGAGACATCAACGCCTCGCGACAGGTGCTGGATGCCGTCGCCACCGCGCTGCACCTCACTGTCGCCGAACATGACTACGTGCTGCGCCTCGCCGGGTTCTCACCCGCGCGGCCGGGGGTCGGGGCTGCGGTGGAGACCGCGCCCGCGCACGTGCAGCGCTTCCTCGACGCGCTCGACGAGCATCCGGCGTACGCCCTCGCCCCCGACTGGGGCGTCGCGGGCTGGAACCAGGCGTACGAGGCGCTGTACCCGAACATCGGCACCACCCCGCCCGAGAAGCGCAACCTGCTGTGGCTCATCTTCACCGACCCCGCGGTGCGCGACCTGCTCGACGACTGGGACGACACCAGTCGCCGGTTCCTCGCCGAATTCCGCGCCGAGGCGGGCCCACGGCTCGGCGACCCGCGCTACCGCGACCTCGTGGGCCGGTTGAGGGAGGCGAGCCCGGAGTTCCGGGAGCGGTGGGAGAGCCACGACGTGCGCGGGTTCGAGTCGCGCGAGCGCGTGTTCCGGCATCCGCGACTCGGACGGCTGGTGTTCGAGCACCACCAGTTGCGCCCGTCGGACCAGACCGAGATCCAACTCGTCGTCTACACCCCCGCGGATGCCGCGGCCCGCGCCCGCTTCTTCCGCCGCGGCGAGTGAGGTCGCGCGCGCGTCGTGACGCGCGTGACCTCGTGAGGGGTCACGACACGCCGTATCGGGGCATCCGTTCGCGTCGTTTTCCGACCCCTCACCGGGTCGGGGGCGGGGAAGAGAGCGCGGTGAAGGGGGAGCGGATCAGGGAGCGGGAGGCATGATCGGCTTGCCCAGGAGGCCGTGCGCCGACTCGATCTCGACCTGCTCGTACAGACCCGCGTAGCCCTCGCGCTGGTCGGGGTCGTCGGCGAGGTTCTGGCTGAGGCGCATCTCCCACACCACGTTCTCGAAGTCCGTCTCGAGCATCTCCTGCACGCGGCGATGCAGCTCGTCGAAGACCTCGGGCGGAGCGAGGAATCCGATCGACAGCTCAGCGAGGTCGAACGTACTCGAATCGGTCAGATCTTCATGCTCGGTCATGCCGCCACGGTAGCGAAGCCCCCTGCGCGTCTGCTGGCCGGGCGTCGTGCACCGGGCGGATGCCGGCGTCAAGACCCTTCACCGCGCCTGGAGGATGGCGGAGGGTGGGAGCATGTCCACTGCCACCGAGCACCGAACCGAGCCCGAGCGCACGCCCGACGGGCACCACTTCGTGATCGACGGGCGACGCTGGCGGGCCACCGATCCGACGATCCCCGACTCGTTCCGCCAAGAATTGGTGGATGAGTTGATGTCGGCCCGCCGAGCGGTGAAGGGTGCCGAGAAGAACGCCGAGAAGGATGCCCGGGCACGCGTGCAGGATGCGAAGGTCGCTCTCGGTGAGCGCGGACATCCGTGGTGGGAGGACCGCGCCGGCGATGCGTTCGACGATCGGATCGCCTCGACGCTGCGCGCTTTGGTGCGAAAGCGCGACGGGTCGTCGATCTGCCCGAGCGACGTCGCACGCACCGTCGGCGGGGAGTCGTGGCGCGATCACATGGACGACGTGCGCCGGGTCGCGCACGGGCTCGCCGCCCGCGGCGACATCGTCGTGACCCAGAAGGGTGAGCCGGTGCGCATCGATCAGGCGCGCGGCCCCGTGCGGATCATCCGAGGCCCCGGCCTCTGACCGGCGCACCGCCCGTGACTGCGATGGGCGCGGCCGCTCACTCGACCCGCAGCAGCGACACCGCGTAGACCGTGGGGTCGCCCTCGAGGTCGAGGAGGATGCTCGCCCCGGTCTCGGTGGTGACGACGTCGAACGCGACGGTCTCGTTCGTGCACGCGATCGGCCCGGTGGATGCCTCGGCATCGACCTGTCCGGCGGAGAGCGTGATCGTTCCCTCACCGCGGCACGCGATCTGGCCCTGGAACATGCCCGGCTCGAGCGACCGGAAGTCGGTGCGGTGATGCGCGGAGGTGTGCGCGCTCATCCAGCCCGAGAACGGACCCGCTCCGGTACCCGTGTCCGACACCGGCACGGCGGTGGCGGCCCAGTCGCCGATCTCGTCGACCGGGAGGGGCAGCATGGCCTCGTCGGTCTCGGCATCCGCCGTCGGGGTCGAGGTCGCCGAGGGCGTCGATGACGGCGACGGTTGCGGCTCGGCATCCGTCGCCTCGCCCGTGCATCCGGCGAGCGCGACGCCGACCGTCAGGAGCGCGCCCATGATGAGACCTCGTCTGGTATCCATGGCTGCCACGCTACGGACGCGCTGCGCCCGGGGCGAGGGATCCCCCGCGACTCGGAGGAGGTACGGAGGTTCAGCTCGAGCGCGGGGGAACGTCAGTCTGCCGAGCGGCGGCGAGACCCGACGGCCATCATCAGCAGCGCACCGAACACGAGTGCGGCGGCGCCTCCGACGAGCGGCAGCCCCGATGCGGCCCCGGTCGCGGCGAGCGCGGGATCGGCCGGATCAGCGGCGACGGCCGCCGACGCGGACGGAGCGGGCGGCGCCCCCACCTCGACGGCCGGGGCGGCTTCGACCGTGACGGTGAGGCCGGTGGTGATCGAGTCGACCGTGGCCGTGACGAAGCGCGGCCCGGCCGAGACGACGGTGACCGTCGACCCGGTGACCTGGTCCCCCTCGACCGAACTGGCGAGCGTCGCCAGAGAGGTGACATCACCGAGCCCGTTCCCCTCGGAATCGAAGCCGGCCACGGTGAAGCCCACCGTGTCGCCGACCACGGGCTTCTCCGCAGCCGCCGTCAGTGTGATCGACGCGATCGGACCCGCCATCACGTCGACCACCAGGGCGCCCGTCGTCGTACCGTCGGTAGCGGTGATCGTTCGCGTCCCCGCTTCGCTCACGCGGATGCGTGAACCCGACACGGTGTCGCCGCTGGCCGAGCTCGCGAAGGTCAGCGACTCGGTGACGTCTCCCAGATCGTTGCCCTCCGCATCCGTGGCGGTTGCGGTGATGTCGAGCGTGTCGCCGGCGACGACGGACGCCGAAGGGATCGCGACCGTGATGGCGGCGATCGGACCGGCCGTCACCACGAGGGCGGTGGAAGCCGTCAGCGTGCCGTACGAGGCGGAGATCGTGCGCGGCCCGGCGGCGTGGACGGTGATCGCGTCTCCCTCCACCTCGTCCGACTCGACCGAGCTCGCGAATGTGGTGTCGGCGGTGACGTCGCCGAGGACAGTGCCACCGGCATCCATCGCTGTGACGGCGAACGATGCGGTACCGCCAGCGGTGACCGGTGCGGTCGGACCGGTCACGACGATCCCCGCCGCCGGTCCGGGCGCGACATCCACGACGACTCCGTCGGTGACCAGGCCGTTGCGCGCCGACACGGTGCGCGTGCCGGCGGGACCGAAGGTGACCGTGTTCCCGACGACGGTGTCGGCGGGGTTGGAGCTCGAGAAGGTGGTCGTCGCGGTGACGTCCCCTAGGTCGGTGCCGCCCGCGTCACGCCCGGAGACCGTGAACGCGACAGTGTCGCCGGCGGTGACCGATGTCGACGCCGCCGACGCGGTCAGCGCCACCAGAGGGCCCGCCGTGACCGTGATCGGTGCGGACCCGGTGACCGTCCCGTCCTGTGCGACGATGGTCCGTTCGCCGGCAGCACCGAAGCGGATGCTGTCGCCGATGACCACGTCGGAGGCGACCGAGCTGCGTAGCGTCGTCCGGGCGGTCACGTCGCCGAGGTCATTGCCCGCGACGTCGAAGGCGCGGGATGAGAAGGTCGCGGCCCCATCGGCGACCACAGTGGATGCTGAGGGGGTCACGGTGAGCCCGACCGCCGGGCCGACCTCCACTGTGATCTGGATGGTGTCGGTCACGCCCTGGTTGGTCGCCGTGATCGTGCGCACGCCGGCCTTCGCGAAACGGATGCTGTTGCCGGTGACGACGTCGGACGCGTCGGAGCTGGAGAAGGTCGTCGCAGCAGTGCCGTTCCAGGTGTCGCCGCGCACGTCGCCGGCCGCGACGGAGAAAGGTACCGACCCGCCGGCCGTGACCGTGGTCATCGGGGTGCTGACGTCGAGCGTCGAGGTTCGCGACACATAGCTGAGCGTCACCGAGGCCGGACCTGAGGCGAGACCGGTGACCGTGCCCAGCGAAGAACCGCCCCCGCCGCCGCCATAGGTCGACGCGCCGCCGCCGCCGTACAGACCACCGCCGCCGCCGGCACCACCGCCGGACGAGCTGCCATCGCCACCTCTACCGAGGGTTCCCGGCAGGCCCGCCGGACCGTTGGTGCTCACGCCACCGGCCCCGCCCGCACTCGCCGTGCCGGCCCCACCGAAGCTGTTGTACATCGTGGGTCCGCCCGGGCTCCCCGCGTTGCCGCCGGCGCCATCGAGTGCCGCGCCGCCGCCGCCACCCGCGACCACGAGGCGGGACGTCAGCGTTCCCTCGACGGCGGACGACACCGTTCGGACATCCGAGGCGCCGCCCCCGCCCGCGCCCCCGAGGTCGTACCAATTGGGCTCGAAGTAGGTCGGAGCGGCACCTCCGCCGTTGAAGCCCCCGGGGGTCGGGGTTCCGCCCGCGGTCCAGGAACCGCCGACACCGCCGACCTCGATGAACAGGGTGTCGCCGGGCGTGACCGCGAACTGCCCGGTCACCACTGCACCCCGACCGGCGGGCCGGTTGGTGTCGGATCGCGTGCCACCGGCCGCCCCGACCACTTCTGCGGAGATCGAGGTGATGCCCGCGGGCACCACGTACTCCTGCTCGGCGCCGGTGAACGAGAAGGTCTGGGTGCAGAGCACCTGCGCCGCGGTCTGCGTGCACGTGCGTTCGGCCACAGCGGCCGATGCGGGCGAGACCGCAGCGATGCTCGCGGCGAGGGCGACGCCGATCGCGATGAGGGCGGCGGCGATGCGCGACGGGCGAGCGACCGGGGAAGAGGCGAGAGGGGACGGGTAGCGCGCGCTCGACGGCGTGGTCACGGGAACCTGATTTCGGGGGAATCGGGCACGACCCCACCGGTCCGCCATCTCCGGCTTACGTTAGCAGTCCCCGCGCCCGGCGATGGACGGCGCCGCTCACCAGGAGACGCTCATCGAGACGTCGGCGATCACGGGCTTGCCGTCTTCGAACGTGATCGAACCGCTGACAGTGATGTCGGTCTTCTTCGAGTTCGGGATTCGGGGGCGGGGTCGCGGGTGGCGATCAGGCCGCGGGCGGCGGGAGCAGCGGCGGCCGCGGGCGTGCCGCGGGGGGCGCCGCTTCTCGGACCGCCGCCAGATCGCGCACGTTCTTCTGCACCGCGACCACCGCGAACAGGCTCATGGCGAACCCGATCCCGTAGAAGCCCTTCTCGGACAGCAGCAGGTCGGCGTTCCACAACCCGACGGTCAGGAGCACCAGCGCGGCGAGCAGCATGCTCCACGCCACGCCGAGGTAGACGCCGGTGATGGGCACGTCTTCGGCGCGATCGCGCACCGCCTTCTGCACCGACACCGCGGCGAAGATGCCGAGCAGGAACACCGAGAGGTAGAAGCCCTTCTCGGCGAGGCTCATCGAGGCGTTGTACAGGCCGATGAAGAACAGCGAGGTTCCGAGCCCCAGGGCGACCCAGGATGCTCCCACGAAGGCGCCGGTCGGTCGAGCGGGCACCGTCTGCGCAGGCTGATCCACGTGTTCTCCTTCGGTAGTTCCGCGCGCGAGGACGACGATGCGTCCGGAGCGGCGGCAGCGACGCCGGAAGTTTCGCACGAAGCCGCTCCGGGATTCACGCGTTTTCAGAAGGCATACCGAAGTACTTCGGATCGGGAGTTGTTAACAGGGTTGTTAACACCTGTGTACAACCCTCACCGACTTCGCTTTTCGCGCGCGAACGCCGGAACGACGGGGAAAACGAGAAGGCCCCGCACTCGGCGGGGCCTTCTCGAACTGTCTCAACACAGTGTGGAGCCTAGGAGATTCGAACTCCTGACATCCTGCTTGCAAAGCAGGCGCTCTACCAACTGAGCTAAGGCCCCGTGCGGGGATTTTGAGTTTCGGAGTGGGGCTACCAGGACTTGAACCTGGGACCTCTTCATTATCAGTGAAGCGCTCTAACCGCCTGAGCTATAGCCCCGTCAACCTCCGAAACTTTACCGGAGATTCGTGGAAAGTCCCAATCGGGGGCGAGACCCGGGTGAGTCCCGCCCCCGCGCCCCTCAGCGGCCGGGTCGGATGGTGGCGCTGCCGGCCGAGAGCGAGACGTCGATAACGTTGCGCGAACTCGACGACTGCTTCACGGTCGCGTCGAGCGACCCGGCGTCGATGCTCTGATCGATGCGGTACTCGGCGTCGGGCAGCGTGAGGTCGAGCGAGCCGGCACTCACGTCGATACCGGTGCGTGCGGGTGCCCCGCCGGTCAACTCGACTGCCAGGTCGCCGGCCGACACCGAGAGGGTCGCCTCTTCGACGTCGTCGAGCTGCAGGTCGGCTCGACCGGCGCTCATGTCGACGTCGACGCTGAGCGCCGACCCCTCGATGTCGAGCGCTCCGGCGTTCACGTCGACCGCGAGCGAACCGAAGTCGCCCACCACGTCGAGGCTGCCCGCATCGAGCGACAGGTCGGCGTCGATCGCGGCATCGCGCAGCGACTCCGGCAGGGTGATGACCGCCACCTCGCCCTCACCGAACCAGCTGCCGAACCACCAGCCCCATCCGCGGTTGGCGCTGTGCACGACGAGCTCGTCCGACTCGCGCTCGAACGTCCATGCCGGTCCGCGCGGGTTCGTCACCTTCAGCTCGGCCTCGTCGACGTCGGCGAACTCGACGCGCACGCTGCTCGTGTCGGCATCCACGCGGATGCTCTCGAGGCCGTCGACGTCGACCGTCTGCACGGCGGTGGATCCGTCGGTCGAGGCGAACATCGCTCCGGCGGTGGCGAAGGCGGCGGTGCCGCCCGTTCCCACCAGGGCCAGTCCACCGGCGATCGCGGTGACGATCCCGATCGCGGTGAACCCGGCGGTCCTCGACGCGGTGGGCGCACCGCCCGCCGCGGGTGCGGGGGCCGTCGGCGGCGCCGGCTGAGCAAAGCCCGGTGCCGGCTGACCAGACCCCGGCGCCGGCGGGGGAGTGAGCGGCGTGCGGTCGTCGTTGCTCGTGGTCATCGTGTCGTTCCCGTCTGGTGCGGCGACGCGGGGCCGCCGAGGTTCTCGATGTGGGCGAGGGCGGCGAGCACACGTCGGTTTCCCGATTCGTCCTGCTCGAGGCCCAGCTTCTGGAAGATGGAGGTGATGTACTTCTCGACGCTCGCCTCCGAGACGAAGAGCAGGCCGGCGATCGCCTGATTCGATTTGCCCTCGGCGATCAGTGCGAGGACCGTGCGTTCCCGCTCGGTGAGGCGGAGCATCCGGTCGTCGCGGTTGCGCCGCGTGAGCAGCTGCGCCACGACCTCCGGGTCGAGCACCGTCGCCCCTTCGGAGATGCGATTCACCGATTCGAGGAACTCGGACACGTCGGCAACCCGGTCTTTCAGCAGGTAGCCGAGGGGTCCGCCCTGCGCCGCGATGAGGTCGGAGGCGTAACGCTCCTCGACGTACTGCGACAGCACGAGGATGGCGAGCGAAGGATGCGTCGCGCGCAGGCCGAGCGCCGCGCGGATGCCCTCGTCGGTGAACGTCGGGGGAAGCCGCACGTCGAGGATGCACAGCTCGGGCGACTCCGAGGCGACCGCCTCGGTGAGACCGTCGGTGTCGGGCAGGGCCGCGACGACCTCGTGTCCAGCATCTTCCAGCAGTCGCACGAGTCCTTCGCGCAGCAGCACGCTGTCTTCGCAGATCAGGATGCGCATGGCACGTTCACCTCCAGGCTCGTGGGTCCGCCGACGGGGCTGTCGAGACGGAACGTCCCTCCCGCGGCGAGGATGCGGTTCGCGATGCCGTCGAGTCCTCCGCCGGGCTGCACCTGCGCGCCTCCCATTCCGTTGTCCTCGACGCGGGCCCACAGCGTCCCGCCGTCGCGGAGCCGAACGACGACGCGCGCCTCGCTGGCCCGGGAGTGCTTGGCCGCGTTCGTGAGCGACTCGGCGATCGAGAAGTACACGGCTGCCTCGGCCTCGCGGCTGCACCGCCCCTCCATGCGCACGTCGAGGTGCACGGGGATGTGCGATCGGCCGGCGAGCGCCGACAGGGCGGCGTCGAGTCCGCGGTCGTCGAGCACCGAGGCGTGGATGCCGCGGGCGAGCTGCCGCAGCTCGGTGATCGCGGCCTTCGTCGAGGTGTGGGCCTCGGCGATGAGTTCTTTCGCGGCTCCCGGGTCGTCGTCGATCTTCTGCTGGGCGAGGCCCAGGGTCATACCGACCGACACCAGGCGGGGCTGCACGCCGTCATGCAGATCGCGCTCGATGCGGGTGCGCTCGACATCGGCCGCCCGCACCGCTCCCTCGCGCTGCGCGGTGCTCGTACGCACCTGCTCGGTGAGCTCGGCCTCGCGGCTGCGCACCACGATGGCGAGCGACAGGGTGCGGTGCAGGAAGGCGAGACCGATCGTGCCGCCCACCGCAGCCGCCATCCCGAGAATGCCGACCAGCGGCGCCCACATGACCGGGATGCCTCCGCCGCCGAACGGACCGAAGACGCTCTCGGCCGGGGTCAGCGGGGCGAAGAGCAGCACTACCGAGCCGACGAGAGCGGCGAACAGTCGGAGGACGATGAAGCCGAGGATCGCGGTGATCGCGAAGTTCGCGAGGGCACGCCACATGCGTCCGTCGACGGCCTGGCGTCCGAGCGAGCGGAGCCATCCGACGAACCCGGGGCGGTCACGCGGTCGCCAGCGCAGCGGGGTCACCGGAACGCGGTACAGCGAGCCGACCCGGGCGATTTCGAACCAGCCGACGCCGAACAGCGCGTAGACGAGACCCACCAGGAAGATGAGGCCGATGCCGGCGACGAGCAGAAGACCCAGACCGGTGCTGAGCACGCCGGTGAGCACCGTGAAGATCACGCCGCCGATCAGTCCGACGCCGGCGAGATGCAGCACCGTGAGGAAGAAGCGCAACGGCGGCCGATCGGCCCTGGTCCGCTGCGGGATCGCTGTCTGTGTGGTCATGGTTCCACGGTAGAGCCGGGGGTCGGGGCCCCGACACCGAGTCAACCGGACACCTCGATTCGGGTTTTCCCTACCGTGTGGTGGAGGAAGACCCGCGGGAACAACGAAAGGCGGATGCCGCAGCATCCGCCCCTTCGTGAGAACCGTCAGTTCGAGGTGAACCCGACGAGCAGACCGCCCGTGACCTTCACCGCGAAGTTGTAGATACCGGCGACGACCGCACCGAGAACCGTGAAGACGATGAGGTTGAGGATCGCGACCACCGCGGCGAACGCCATCACCTGGGGCAGGCCGGCGATCTCGGTCAGCACGATCTCGTTGTTGCTGAAGCTGCGGAGGAACTCTTCGGCCTTGAGCATCACACCGGTCGCGTCGAGCACGAGGTAGATCAGGAAGAACGAGACCATCGTCACGATCGCGAGCGCCACGGCGCCCAGGAACGACAGCTTGATCGCAGACCAGAAGTCGACGTAGACCAGGCGCAGGCGCACCTGCTTGCCGCTGGTCTTGCGGGTGGATTTCTTCGCGAGCTTGTCGGCTACCGTGCTCATGCGTCCGTGCTCTCCTCGGGGGTGTTCGTCGTCTCGGTGACGTCGGAAGCGGCATCCGCCTCCTCCGACTCCTCGTCGGACAGGCCGCGCTCACTGTTACGGGCGATCGCGAGGATCCGGTCGGCTTCCGTCGTCCGGGCGAACACCACTCCCATGGTGTCTCGGCCTTTGGCGGGCACCTCGGCCACGGCAGAGCGTACCACCTTGCCGCTGGAGAGAACCACCAAGACCTCGTCGTCCTCGGCGACGATCAGACCACCCGCGAGAGTGCCTCGATCGTCGTTCAGCTTGGCCACCTTGATGCCGTATCCACCGCGTCCCTGGACCCGGTATTCCTGCACCGCGGTGCGCTTCGCATACCCGCCGTCGGTGACGACGAACACGAAGCAGCCGGGGTCGGCGACCGACGCCGAGAGCAGGCTGTCGCCGTCGCGGAACTTCATTCCCTTCACACCGGCGGTCGCCCGGCCCATCGGCCGCAGCGCGTCGTCGGTCGCCTGGAAGCGCACCGACATGCCCTTGCGGCTGATGAGCAGGATGTCGTCGGATGCGTCGACGAGCAGAGCCCCGACGAGAGCGTCGTCGTCGTTCAGACGAATGGCGATGACGCCGCCCTGACGGTTCGTGTCGTACGCCTCGAGCCGCGTCTTCTTGACGAGACCGTCGCGCGTCGCGAGCACGAGGTAGTCGGCCACGCCGTAGTCGCGGATGTCGAGCACCTGCGCGATGCTCTCATCGGGCTGCATCGCGAGGAGGTTGGCGACGTGCGTGCCCTTCGCGTCGCGACCGGCCTCCGGCACCTCGTAGGTCTTCGCCCGATAGACGCGTCCCTTGTCGGTGAAGAACAGCAGCCAATGGTGCGTCGTCGTGACGAAGAAGTGCTCGACGATGTCGTCGGCGCGCAGCTGGGCGCCCTTGATGCCCTTGCCGCCGCGGTGCTGCGAACGGTAGTTGTCGCTGCGCGTGCGCTTGATGTAACCCTCGCGCGTGACGGTGACGACCATCTCCTCCTCGGCGATGAGGTCTTCCATCGAGACGTCGCCGTCGTACCCGTGCAGGATGTGGGTGCGGCGCTCGTCGCCGAAGCGGTCGACGATCGCCGTCAGCTCCTCGCGGATGATCGTGCGCTGGCGACCCTGGTCGGCGAGGATCGCCTTGTAGTCGGCGATGAGCGCCTCGAGCTCGTTGGCCTGATCGATGATCTTCTGGCGCTCGAGGGCGGCGAGGCGGCGCAGCTGCATCTGCAGGATGGCCTCGGCCTGGATCTCGTCGATGTCGAGCAGCTTCTGCAGCCCCTCGTTCGCCTCCTGCGTGGTCTGCGACCGGCGGATGAGCGCGATGACGTCGTCGAGCGCATCGAGAGCCTTGAGGTAACCGCGCAGGATGTGCATGCGCTTCTCGGCCTCGGTGAGGCGGAACTGCGTGCGGCGCACGATCACGTCGATCTGGTGCGAGATCCAGTTCGTGATGAAGCCGTCGATCGCGAGGGTGCGGGGCACACCGTCGACGATCGCGAGCATGTTCGCGCCGAAGTTCTCCTGCAGCGAGGTGTGCTTGTACAGGTTGTTGAGCACGACCTTCGCGACGGCATCGCGCTTGAGCACCACCACGAGACGCTGACCGGTGCGGTCGGACGACTCGTCGCGGATGTCGGCGATGCCGGTGATCTTGCCGTCACGGGCGAGGTCGCCGATCTTCACGGCGACGTTGTCGGGGTTCACCTGGTACGGCAGCTCCGTGATGACGAGGCAGGTGCGGCCCTGGATCTCCTCGACGTTCACGACCGCGCGCATCGTGATCGAGCCGCGCCCGGTGCGATACGCCTCGTGGATGCCCTTGGTGCCGAGGATCTGCGCGCCGGTCGGGAAGTCCGGACCGGGGATGCGCTGGATGAGCCCGTCGAGCAGCTCCTCGCGGCTGACCTCGGGGTTGTCGAGGGCCCAGAGTGCGGCCTCCGACACCTCGCGCAGGTTGTGCGGGGGGATGTTCGTGGCCATGCCGACCGCGATACCCACCGAACCGTTGACGAGCAGGTTCGGGAACCGGGCCGGGAGGACCGTGGGCTCCTGCGTCTGACCGTCGTAGTTGTCGGTGAAGTCGACCGTGTCCTCTTCGATGTCGCGCACCATCTCGAGCGCGAGCGGGGCCATCTTGGTCTCGGTGTATCGCGGCGCAGCGGCACCCATGTTGCCCGGCGACCCGAAGTTGCCCTGGCCGAGGGCCAGCGGGTACCGCAGAGACCACGGCTGCACGAGACGCACGAGGGCGTCGTAGATCGCCGAGTCGCCGTGCGGGTGGTACTGACCCATGACCTCGCCGACGACGCGGGCGCACTTCGAGAACGACTTGTCTGGACGGAAGCCGCCGTCGTACATGCCGTAGATCACCCGGCGGTGCACGGGCTTCAGCCCGTCGCGCACGTCGGGCAGCGCGCGTCCGACGATGACCGCCATGGCGTAGTCGAGATAGCTGCGCTGCATCTCCGACTGCAGGTCGACCTGGTCGATCCGGCCGTGATCGTGCTCGGGGACGGGGCGTTCTTCGTCAGTCATGTGTCATTTCCTGGGTTGCTGAGCGTGTCGAAGCATCCGGGACCCCGCGGCGTACCGGGGGACCCACGGCATGGCTAGATGTCGAGGAACCGGACGTCCTTGGCGTTGCGCTGGATGAACGTGCGTCGCGACTCGACGTCTTCACCCATCAGCACGCTGAAGATCTCGTCGGCGGCCGCGGCATCCTCGATGGTCACCTGACGCAGCGTGCGCGTCGAGTGGTCCATCGTGGTCTCCCACAGCTCCTTGGCGTTCATCTCGCCGAGACCCTTGTAGCGCTGGATGCCGGCGTCCTTCGGGATGCGCTTGCCGTTGTCGAGTCCGTACTTCAGCAGCGCGTCGCGCTCGTCGTCGCTGAACACGTACTCGTGCGGCGAGTTCGACCACTTCAGGCGGTAGAGCGGCGGCATCGCGAGGTACACGAAGCCGGCCTCGATGAGCCCGCGCATGTAGCGGAACAGCAGCGTGAGCAGCAGCGTCGTGATGTGCTGGCCGTCGACGTCGGCATCCGCCATCAGCACGATCTTGTGGTACCGCGCCTTCTCGATGTCGAAGTCCTCGCCGATGCCCGTGCCGAAGGCCTGGATCATCGCCTGGACCTCTTTGTTGCCGAGGGCCTTGTCGAGACGCGCGCGCTCGACGTTGAGGATCTTGCCGCGGAGCGCCAGGATCGCCTGCGTGTGCGGGTCGCGACCCTGCACCGCCGAGCCGCCGGCCGAGTCGCCCTCGACGAGGAAGATCTCGCTGATCGACGGGTCCTTGCTGGTGCAGTCCTTGAGCTTGTCGGGCATGGCCGCCGACTCGAAGACGCTCTTGCGACGCGCCGTCTCACGCGCCTTGCGCGCCGCCATGCGGGCGGTCGCGGCGTCGATGGCCTTGCGGATCACGTTCTTGGCCTGGCCGGGGTTGCGCTCGAACCAGTCGCCGAGCTGGTCGCCGACGACCTTCTGCACGAACGCCTTCGCCTCGGTGTTACCGAGCTTGGTCTTCGTCTGGCCTTCGAACTGCGGCTCGCCGAGCTTGATCGAGATGACCGCGGTCAGCCCCTCGCGCACGTCGTCGCCCGAGAGGTTGTCGTCCTTCTCCTTGAGCAGGTTGTTCGCGCGGGCGTACCGGTTGACGAGCGTGGTCAGCGCCGCACGGAAACCCTCCTCGTGCGTGCCGCCTTCGTGCGTGTTGATCGTGTTCGCGTAGGTGAAGACGTTCTCGGTGTACGAGGTGGTCCACTGCATCGCGACCTCGAGCGAGATCTTGCGCGACGTGTCCTCCGACTCGAACGCGATGATCTCCTCGGTGACGACCTCGGCGTGCCGCACCTTGTTCAGGTACTCGACGTAGTCGACGAGACCCCGCTCGTAGAAGAAGACGTCGTGGGGCTGCTTCGCGATCGGCTGCCCCTCCTCCTCGATCTCGTACACCGACGAGGGGCGCTCGTCGCGCAGCTCGATGCGGAGGCCCTTGTTGAGGAACGCCATCTGCTGGAACCGGGTGCGCAGCGTGTCGTAGTCGTACTCGGTCGTCTCGGTGAAGATCTCGCCGTCGGCCCAGAACGTGATCGCCGTGCCGGTCTCGTCGGTGGTCTCACCCTTCTCGAGCGCCTGCTGCGGCTTGCCGCCGTCGGCGAAGCTGTGACGCCAGACGTGGCCCTTCTGCTTGACCTCGACCTCGAATCGGGTCGACAGCGCGTTCACCACCGACGAACCGACGCCGTGCAGACCGCCGGAGACGGCGTAGGCGCCGCCGCCGAATTTGCCGCCCGCGTGCAGGATCGTCAGCACGACCTCGACGGTCGACTTGGTCGGGTCGGAGGAGTGCGGGTCGACGGGGATGCCGCGGCCGTTGTCGACGACGCGCACGCCGCCGTCTTCGAGCAGCGTGACGAGGATGGTGTCGGCGTAGCCGGCCAGCGCCTCATCGACGGAGTTGTCGACGATCTCGTAGACGAGGTGGTGCAGACCCCGGGGTCCGGTCGACCCGATGTACATACCGGGCCGCTTGCGCACGGCCTCGAGGCCCTCGAGGATCTGGATCGAGTCCGCACCGTACTCGGGGAGGTCCGGGGGTGTCGATGTGTTTCCGTTCGCGGAGCCCGTCGAAGGGTCGGGGGTTCCCCCGGTCGTCGATTCGGACTCGTCAGCGGGGGATTCAGGTGTCATCAGAAGACATTCTCCACATCGATAGTTCGAACTCCCAGTCTAGCCGGGTTTCGAGTGGAAATATCGCTCAACGGCCGCGTGTGGCCCTCTGAGGCGTCCGACCCCCTCAGATGGTGCCCTACCCGTAGGTATCGCGCGGACCCCGCCCTGGGACGACTCTGGGACCCCATTTCCAGGAGGGGACGTCCGGTCCGATGAAGCGCAGGTTCTCGACGCCGGCGTCGGGATAACGCCGACCGATCTCGGTGAGGATGGTGCCGCGCATGTACTGGAGGTTCTTCGCCCAGGCCGTCGAGTCGCACTTGACGGTGAGCAGCCCGCGCTCGAGCGACACCGGTTCGGAGTGCTGGGCGGTGTCGGCGCCGGCGAGGTCGGCCCACTGTCGCACCAGGTCTTCGCGCGCGAGAGCGACCTGCCACCCCGAGTCGCGGCTGAGCTTGTCGAGCACGTCGCCGAGTGCGCCGGGGTCGCGGCCCGGAGCGAACGGTACGTTCTCGTCGTCGACGGTGAGGCGCTTCTTGCGGCGCCAGTTCTTGCTGCTCGGCTTCAGCCCGCGCAGGCGCAGGTAGGTCGCGACCGTCTCGGGGGGCGGGGGTGCCGAGGCGCCGGCGTCTGCGGATGCCCGGGCGGATCCCGCCGCGTCGGATGCCGCAGGCATGGCCGCGCGTGAAGCGGATGCCGCGCCGGGACCGGATGCCGGCCGCGGCTGGAGGGTGTCGTTCATGCGGCTCCCCCCTCGCGCTCATCGCTGATCGTGCCGGCGGTGATGCGAACGACGTGCGCGTGGAGCACCTCGGGGATGTCCTCCTCGACGGCGGCGGTCACCACCACCTGCTCGTACCCCGCGGTCAGCGCCGCGAGGCGCTGGCGTCGGTCGGCGTCGAGTTCGGCGAACACGTCGTCGAGGATCAGCACCGGGTCGCCGGCCGGTGATTCGCTGCGCAGCAGTTCGGCGGACGCGAGGCGCAGCGCGAGCGCGACCGACCACGACTCGCCGTGCGACGCGTAGCCCTTCACGGGAAGACCCCGCACCCGCAGCACGAGGTCGTCGCGATGCGGCCCGGTGAGGGTGAGACCGCGGTCGAGCTCGCTGGCGCGCTTCGATGCGAGCGACGATCGGAACATCTCGGCGACGGATGCCGGAACCGGGGCATCCGTCTCGGCGTCGTCGGACGAGTCCTCGCCGTCTTCCGGGTCGCCGCCGCGGATCGACAGGGCCCACTCCAGTTCGGGGCGGTGATCCTCACCCGCGATGGCGGCGTACGCGTCGGCGACGGGCTGCTGCAGATCGGCGGCTAGGCGCTGACGGGCGACGATGATCTCGGTGCCGAGGGCGACGAGCTTGTCGTCCCACACGTCGAGCGTGCTCAACGCCTCGCCGCGGATGCCCCGGGCGCGAGCCGACTTGAGCAGGGCGTTGCGCTGCTTGAGCACACGGTCGTAGTCGGCGAGAACGGCGGCGAGACGCGGGGTGCGCTGGATGAGCAGCTGATCGACGAACCGGCGTCGTGCCGACGGGTCGCCCCGCACGATCTGCAGGTCTTCGGGAGCGAAGAGCACCACGTGGGCGTAACGGGGGAGCTCGTTCGTCTTCGACGGCGACCCGTTGATGCGCGCTTTGTTCGAGCCCTGGCGGTTGAGCTGCACCTCGGCGAGCACCTTGCGCTCCCCGTGCGAGAGGCGAGCCCGGATGATCGCGAACTCCTGCCCGTCGCGCACCATCGGCGCATCGGCCGAGACGCGATGCGAACCCAGCGTGGCGAGGAACACGACCGCCTCGGCGAGGTTCGTCTTGCCCTGACCGTTGCGGCCGACGAGCACGTTCGGCCCGCGGTGCAGAGCCAGTTCGGCGGTCGCGTAATTGCGGAAGTCCACCAGGCTCAAGTGCTCCACGATCACGCGTTCACACTACCTTCGGGGTCGGACAGTGCTCGCTCCGGCCCGATCGGGATCAGCGGAGGAGCAGGTTGGGCTGGAGCAGGTACTTGAACGAGTCGAGACCGGCCTGGTCGACCGAGGTCTGGCTCGTGATGAGCACCGGGCTGAGCTTGTTGGCGTTGTCGCTCGACGTGAAGGTCACGCGCACGAACTCGCTTTTCACCGCACCGAGCGCCTCGATGAGGTACTGCGGGTTGAGGCCGAGCACCACCTCGTCGCCCCCGGTGAGGATGGCGTCGACCGACTCGGAGGCGCGCGCGTGCTCGCTGCCCGAGGCATCCATCGTCACACCGTCGGCCGAGAACGTGAACCGCAGCGGAGCGGCACGGTCGAGGACGAGGGCGACACGGCGAACGGCCTCGACGAGATCGGCGGTGTTGACGACCGCGTAGTGGTCGGTCTGCTCGGGGAAGAGCCGGCGCACGGGCGGGAAGTTGCCCTTGATGAGCAGCGACGTGACGGTCTTGTTGCCGGCGGTGAAGGCGATGATCTCGCGGTCACCGGCACCCGAGAACGCGATCTGGATCGTGCCGGCGTGGCCGAAGGTCTTGCCGACCTCGAGCAGGGTGCGTGCGGGGACCAGAGCGGTCTGATCGCCCGCGGCCTCGCCGTCCCACGGCACGTCGCGCAGCGACACCCGGTAGCGGTCGGTCGCCACGAGGCTGAGGTTGTGCCCGGAGACCTCGAGCTGCACACCGGTGAGCACGGGGGTGACGTCGTCGCGCGACGCGGCGAAGCCGACCTGCGCGATCGCGGTGCCGAATTCGTCGGCCGGGACGACACCCGACGGGCCGGACACCTCGGGGATCGACGGGTATTCCTCGACCGGCATGGCCGCGAGGGTGAAGCGTGCAGAGCCGCAGGTGACGGTGATGCTGCCGTCGTCCTCGACGGCGATGTCGATCGGCGCGTTCGGCAGCCGGCTCGCGATGTCGGAGAGCAGTCGACCGTGCACGAGGATCGTGCCCGGGTCGTCGACCGTGGCTTCGATGGTCGTACGGGCGGATGCCTCGTAGTCGAACGCCGAGAGGGTGAGCCCCGACCCGTCCGCCTCGATCAGCACACCGGCCAGGATCGGCTGCGGGTTGCGCTGCGGCAGGAGCTTGACGACGAACGAGACGGCCTCGCTGAAGACGTCGCGATTGACCTGAAACCTCACGGGTGCTCCCTTGTCGTCGATCTGAGACGGGTGTCGTCGGTGGGCTGCAGGGCATGGCCGACTGCAGGGCTTCCCATGCTAGCCCCACGATCCGCCCGATCCCTACGACGAGGTTTCCTGTCATGCCTCGGCGTTCTCCCCACCCGTCTGGTGATCGGATCGCGCCATAACCGGATTAACTCCTTAACGGTGTTAACAGCTGTGGATACTGTGGATAACTCGGTGGATAGCAGTCGGCCGTAGGGAACTACACGTTTGTCAGTTGTGGAATTCCTGAGGAATCCGCGGGTGGAGAGCATCCGACGCCCGATTCGCTCTCCCGGAGTTATCCACAGGAATGGGCGATCGCCCCACATTCGTCCCGATGCGGAACCCGATAATCCACAAGTTATCCACATGTGCATAGAGGCATCTTTCCTGCGCGGAGAAATGGGCGGTGCGGCGCGTCGGACGGTCGGGCGTACGACGAAGGGCACGGATCCGCGATCGGATGCCGTGCCCCTCACGTCGAGAGCCGGGTCAGCGGCGACCGAGCTGGGTGGTGATCTCGGTCACCTGGTTGTAGATGGAGCGACGCTCTTTCATGAGGTCGCTGATCTTCTTATAGGCGTACATGACCGTGGTGTGGTCGCGGTTGCCGAACAGCTGCCCGATCTTCGGCAGGGAGAGGCTCGTGCGCTCGCGGCACAGATACATCGCGATCTGCCGTGCCGTGGCGATCTGCTGCGACCGGCTCGACCCGTACAGGTCGTCGACGGTGAGCTTGAAGTACTGCGCGGTCGCCGTGATGATGTCGGTCGGCGAGATGATGTTGTCCTCGGCCGTGTCGACGATGTCGCGCAGCACGGTCTGGGCCAGCGAGATGTCGAGAGCCGAGCGGTTCAGGCTCGCGAACGCCGACACGCGGATGAGAGCGCCCTCGAGCTCGCGGATGTTCGACGACACCACCGTGGCGATGTACTCGAGCACCTCGTCGGGGATGTGGAGCGCCTCGCTCTGCGCCTTCTTGCGGAGGATGGCGATACGCGTCTCGAGGTCGGGAGCCTGCACGTCGGTGATGAGGCCCCACTCGAACCGGCTGCGCATGCGGTCTTCGAAGCCGGTCAGGTGCTTCGGTGCGACGTCGCTGGTGATGACCACCTGCTTGTTGTGGTCGTGCAGCGTGTTGAAGGTGTGGAAGAACGCCTCCTGCGTCTCGGCGCGACCCTGCAGGAACTGGATGTCGTCGATGAGGAGGATGTCGACCTCGCGGTACCGGGCCTGGAATGCGGCACCGCGGTTGTTCGCGATCGAGTTGATGAAGTCGTTCGTGAATTCCTCGCTCGACACGTACCGCACCTTCACCCCGGCGTAGAGCGACTGGGCGTAGTCGCCGATCGCGTGCAGGAGGTGCGTCTTACCGAGCCCGGAGTCGCCGTAGATGAAGAGCGGGTTGTAGGCCTTGGCCGGCGCCTCGGCGACCGCGACGGCGGCGGCGTGGGCGAATCGGTTGGACTGGCCGATGACGAAGTTGTCGAAGGTGTACTTCGGGTTGAGACGCGATTCGTGCCGCAGCGGCGTCGGCTGCTCCATCGGAGACTCGACGCGCACCGCGCTCTCCTGGCGACCGAAGTCCGAGACGGCGATCGGTGCGGTCGGCTGCTCGACGAGCTCGGGGTTCACGACCACGCGGAACGAGGTGACCTCTTCGCCGACGTGCGCGAGCGCCTCCATGATCGGCAGGCGCAGCCGCTTGTTGATCTGCGCGGCGGTGAGATCGTTCGGCACCTCGAGATAGAGGGTCGCCGACATCACGCCGGCCGGCACGGCGAGGCTGAGGAAGCCCTGCAGCTGCGGTGTCACCCGGTCGTCGTCGACGAGCAGCTCCTGCACCGTGGTCCAGATCGGGACGTCGGGCTGGGCAGGTGAGGACATGACGCTCCGGAGACTGTGATCGGGCGAGGCGGCGCGGGTTCCGTCCTCCGCCTGTGGATAACTACGGATGCCCACGCTAGTCACCGAGGCTGGGAACGGCAACCTGCCGCGGGATATCAACGCGCGTGTTGTGTGCGAGGTGGCGACGGAGGTTGTGGATAATGGCTGTGCGGTACGCACCGGATGACAAGGGTCGCAGCGCGCAGATTTGCTCTGCGCGCCGCAGCGACGTACCCTTAGTCGGTTGACTTATGCCTTTTCGGCAGTTCCCTACAGATGTCTCCGGTCGCAGTGAATCCGGTGACAGCACCCCCGGAGTGATTCCATGAGCAAGCGCACCTTCCAGCCCAACAACCGTCGTCGCGCCAAGAAGCACGGCTTCCGCGCCCGCATGCGCACCCGCGCCGGCCGCGCCATCCTGTCGGCACGCCGTGCGAAGGGCCGCACCGAGCTCTCCGCGTAACCCGCTGTGCTCGCCCGTCCGTACCGTCTGACCCGCGGCATCGACTACCGCATGGTGGTCCGTCGCGGCTCGCGGTGTGGAGGGGCGACGGTGATCACGTCGGTGATGACCTCGGATGAGCGACGCGTTCCGCGGTTCGGCTTCATCATCAGCAAGCAGGTCGGCGGCGCGGTCGTGCGCAACACGGTTCGTCGTCGCCTCAAGGCCGTCTGCGCCGAGGCGCTCGACCGCGTACCCGAGGGCACGGATGTCGTCATCCGTGCCCTTCCTGCATCCGCGTCGGCGACGTACGACGAGCTGAGGTCGGATGTGCACCGGTGCTTACGGCGGTTGTCGCCGGCGGACGCCTCATGACCGCGCTACCCGCGTCGTCGATCGGTTCGGCCCGGATGCACGCGCGAGACGTCGTGCAGAGCATCCCTCTGGTCCCGCGCAATCTGGTGCTCGGCTTCCTGACGGGGTACCGCAAGGTGATCTCGCCCATGTATGGCGACGTGTGCGCGTACTACCCCTCGTGTTCGGCTTACGCTGTAGGGGCGGTGCAGCAGCACGGCGCCGTGCGGGGAGCAGCGCTCTCGGCCTGGCGCATCCTCCGCTGCAATCCCTGGTCCCGCGGGGGCGTCGACGACGTGAAACCGCACGCACACTTCCGTTACGACCTGACCGCTCATGGTTTCGTCGTTCCCGCTCGAAAGGACTGACCGGTGGGTCTCGACCTTCTGCTCGCCAGCGCCACACCGTCGCCGGCCCCCTCCTCCGGAGGCTTCGACCTGATCGGAACCATCCTCTGGCCGCTGAAGTGGCTGGTGGAGCTGGTCCTCGTGGCATGGCACTGGCTGCTCACCGCGGTCGGCATGGCCGCCGATTCGGGCCTCACCTGGGTGCTCTCGATCGTCGGACTCGTGGTCGTCGTGCGCGCCGCGCTGATCCCGCTGTTCGTCAAGCAGATCAAGAGCCAGCGCAAGATGATGGAGATCGCTCCTGAACTGCGCAAGGTGCAGGAGAAGTACAAGGGCAAGCGCGACCAGCTCAGCCGCGAGGCCATGAGCCGCGAGACCATGGCGCTGTACAAGAAGCACGGCACGACACCGATGTCGAGCTGCCTCCCGCTTCTCGTGCAGATGCCGATCTTCTTCTCGCTGTTCAGCGTGCTGAGCGACGTCACGAAGCACCACGCCCAGGGCGTCGGCGGCGTGGGCCTGCTCAACCAGGAGCTCACGGAGCAGTTCTACGACGCCAAGCTGTTCGGCATCGCCTCCCTGCACGAGACGCTCGGCAATGCGGTGGATGCCGGCAACACCACGGCGATCATCATCCTCGTCACGCTCGTCGTGCTCATGATCGCGTCGCAGTTCTTCACGCAGCTGCAGATCATCTCCAAGAACCTGTCGCCCGAAGCCAAGACCGGCCAGGCGTACCAGATGCAGAAGATCATGCTCTACGTGCTGCCGCTGGGCTTCATCTTCTCGGGCGTGTTCTTCCCGCTCGGTGTGGTCATGTACTGGTTCGTCTCGAACCTGTGGACGATGGGCCAGCAGTTCCTCGTGATCCGCGAGATGCCGACCCCCGGGTCCGAGGCGGCGAAGGCGCGCGAAGAGCGTCTGGCGCGCAAGGGCAAGGCGATCGACTCGTCGGGCAAGGTCGTGCCGATGGCGGCGTACGAGGCGGAGCAGCAGCGTCTGCTCGACGCGGCCGAGAAGGCCAAGGCCGAGGCGCCCAAGCGTCAGCAGCCGGTCGGTAAGAAGCGTGCGAAGAAGAAGGGGAGCGCCTGATGAGCGAGAGCATCACCGAGCGCGTCGAGCCCACCGTGGCCGAGCTCGAGAACGAGGGCGACATCGCCGCGGACTACCTCGAGGAGCTCCTCGACATCGCCGACATCGACGGCGATCTGAACCTCGATGTGCGACAGGGCCGCGCGTACGTGTCGGTCGAGGCCGACAGTGGTTCGCTGAGCCTGCTCTCCGCGCCCGACACGGTGCAGGCCCTGCAGGAGCTGACGCGCCTCGCCGTGCAGAACAAGACGGGGGCGTTCTCGCGACTCATCCTCGACATCGGTGGATCGCGTGACGCGCGTCGTCGCCAGCTCGAGACCCTGGTCGACGCCGCGGCGGAGAAGCTCGACGAAGGCGCCTCGCAGGCATCCCTGCCGGCGATGTCGAGCTACGAGCGCAAGCTCGTGCACGACGTCGCGGCCGAGCGGGGGCTCGTCTCCGAGTCGTACGGCGAGGGCGCCGACCGTCACACCGTTCTGCGTCGCCGCTGAGTTCGGGTCGGGACGACGATGGGCGCTGAGCTCGAGGTCGAGCCGCAGGCGGCGGCCGGCATCTTCGGGGATCGCATCGATCTCGCACGCGCGTTCACCGCGGCGCTCGCCCGCGAGGGCGAGGAGCGTGGCCTGATCGGCCCGCTCGAGCTGCCGCGGCTATGGACCCGGCATGTGCTGAACAGTGCGATCGCCGCACCGCTCGTGCACGGGCACGTCGCCGACATCGGTTCGGGAGCGGGGCTGCCTGGACTGGTGCTCGCGATCGCACGGCCCGAGGTGCAGTTCACGCTGGTCGAGCCGATGGAACGCCGGGTGGCGTGGCTCACGGAGCAGAGGGATGCGCTGGGTCTGAGCAACGTCGAGATCCTGCGCGCGCGGTCGGAAGACGTGCGGCGTCCCGGCGCGTTCGACGTGGTGACCGCTCGCGCGGTGAGCGCGCTGCGGACCCTGCTGCCCCTGACGGCACCCCTCGTCCGGGACGGGGGAGAGCTCACCCTCTTCAAGGGGATGAACGCCGACAAGGAGATCGAGGCGGCTCAGAAGCAGATCAAGAAGTACCGGCTGTCGGACGTGCGCGTCGACGTGCTGGGAGAGGGCGTGCTCGCAGAGACGACCCGCGTGGTGCGGGCCTTCGTTCGCGCTGCGTGAGAGTCATCCCGGCCGACACACGATGAATAGCCCGCTGAACTGGGTTTTCCGTGACGCTGTCGCCTCTGACGCCTCATGGATGGTCGAGCTCCGTGCCGTGGTCATGCGCCCCGACCTCGAGCGCCTGGGCGTTTTCGATCCGCAGCGGGTGAGACAACGCTTCCTCGATGCGTACCGGCCGGACGACACCCGGGTCATCACGGTGGATGGCCGCGACTGTGGTCTCGTCGCTCTCCGCGATGCCGAGGACGGATGGTGGCTCGAGCACTTCTACCTCGACCCCGCCCTGCAGGGCCGAGGGGTGGGGCACGCGGTGCTCGAAGCGCTGCTCGAGCCGCGGGATGAGCGGCCGTACCGCCTGAACGTTCTGCAGGGCAGCCCGGCCCGCCGACTCTACGAGCGGTTCGGTTTCGTGGCGTATGACGAAGACGACGTGGACGTGTTCATGATGCGACAGGCTCGGGTGGGGTGATCGCCAGGGTGGGACTGTGGTGTGGCCCGTTCCCTGGAAGTAGCGTGCGGAATCCGGGCGTGGCGCGCCCTCCGGGGTCATGTTTCACGTGAAACGCGAAGCGAAGTGCGTGACGGGCGACGTCCGTGTGCAACTCGCCGGCTGCCTGGCTTGTGGGGGAGTCCGGCCGTCAGGTGCTGGGTATGGCGTGCAATCGCGAGGTGCGAGGTGCGACGTGCGGGTCGCGGGGTACGGGAGCACCTGAGCGGCTCCGGTCGCGGCGGCCGGGGGCAAGCCGTGACTACGAGTGAGGCCATCAATGGGTGGCGGGGTCCGTTCGACTTGTTGATCGTTTCCGGGTAGCGATCGCTGTAGGGGAGAAGTGACGTCTACGGGGGTATTGGCCCCGCATGAGTGCTGGGCCGATCGGTGCGGAGGAGGGGCGGGCTGTGTACGAGAGGTTCATCGAGGTGCTGACCGATTGGTGAGCACGAGCCCCGGTACCCACCGTACCCAGCTTGGCTGGTGGTTCAGGATTGGTGGGTGCTGAGCCGACCGCTCGACCCTTCGTGGACCGACCGTGGGGACTGCGGTGCCGGGAGGGGCGGGCGTCGTTACGGGCGATAGCTGACGAGTACATCATTCGCGCGGTCTCGCGGCCGCAAATGCCCCATGTTTCACGTGAAACATGGGGCAGGGCGAGAAGCACCTGGTGACCCACGCCTCGCGGAACGTGAGTTGCCGGGCCCACGCACGTCTCTCCGCGCCCTACTCGCGGGTAGCGAGAACGAGAGTCAGATCGACGGACAGGTTATGGGCGGTAACGCTGCTGCGGATATCACGTCCGTTACCGGAGCTCGGCGCCCAGTCTCTTGCTCGCGGTTGGCAGGCGCAGAATCTGCTGCAGCTCAGGTGTAGCGGAGCGGACGCGCGACCACCCGGGCGGCGAGGTAACAAGAGGTGGAAGAACCGATTGAGCGATGTGTAGCGCACCGACGTCCGGTGGGTCGTGGTGAGGGGCCGATGCACGGTTGATCGCGCATGCGCAAACGTTTCACGTGAAACGTACCCTCCGTCGGTGGGCCACCCCCGCCTAAACCCCGCCCAACCCCGAGGCTACCGAGCCGAAGTGTCTCATCTATCGGGCGTTCCACGTGAAACATCGCAGCCAACAACGCCTCAGTGGCCCGTGCGTGTAGGGGTCGGCAGCCTGTCGTTCACTGATCGGGCCGTGGTAGTGGGGCGAGAGTGCCCCGGGGTCTCGAGAGGGACGGGGGCCGGAGGGCCGCTACGAGGTGGGTGACAAGTGAATGCGAGACGGTACCTGGTGGCGCTCAAGGGAGGGGACCCGACGTCCGGCTGAACGCGGCGAGCTCGTCTTGTGCGAGGTCGCCGCGGCGGTCGCGAGTCGCTGCGCTATCGCTCGCCACGGTGATGTGGTTCCGCATAGAGGAAATACACCGTCGATCGTCCCGTCGCACACGATGTGCCAGCACGTTTCACGTGAAACGGCTGCCCCGGCACCGTTCGCTACCTCTGCGGGTGGCGCACAATCCCTTCGCGGGGGAGACGAACGGGCTTTCGTGCGCAGCCCCGGAATGGACGCCCGCGCTGATCCTCGGCAGGGGGGGAGGACTGCGGCCCGGTTGGGCGGGTTGACGGTACCAGTTCGCGGCGTCGCAAGCGACGGCGCAGTCTCGGACGCGGGCCGCCTGTTTCCTGCGGGTGTTCGTAACCGTGCGGTCACCATCGCCGCTGTTGTCTCCCGCCACGCTAGGCGCGCGCGACGGCGGGTGTATGCGGAACGTCACCTCGAGGAGGTGCGTCATGCGCAGCCGCGCGCCCGAGATGTTTCACGTGAAACGTCACGGCCGGTCCGCGAACACGGTGCGTTGGGGCTGGTTCTCCACCGAAGCGCCGGTAGTGCGAGTGACACGGAAGGACGCATCGCCCAGTGCCCAGCACCGCATGCTGCGCACGGTATCACGAACACTGTTTCACGTGAAACAGCCAGACCCCACCTGCATGTCCTGTTCCGGGTGATTCCCAGGCACCCCTTGTCATCAATGGTGAGAACCGCGACAGCACGCCGGTCGCCAGGCACGCTTTCGGCCTCGGCGCCGCCCGCCGCATCAGACCGCGCCGATCCGGGACCTGGCGCCGCCCCGGAACCGCTGCGGGATCGCGCCGATCCGACGCTCGGCAGAGGCGATGTCGGCCGGAGCGATTAGAGTGGAGAGCGGCCCCGGAAGGAGTGGATGTTTCACGTGAAACAGTCCGAAAAGACATCCTCGAACGCATCGTTCGGAATGGACACACCGCTCGCGCGGGAGCTGGCCGACCTCTCTGCTCGTCGACGTGCGCTGGAATCGGTGAGTGTGACGTTCACGGGGGAGACCCGCGTGATGACGGTCTCGAACCAGAAGGGCGGCGTCGGCAAGACGACGACGGCGGTGAACATCGCCTCGGCGCTGGCCGGCCTTGGCGCCAAGGTGCTGGTCATCGACCTCGACCCCCAAGGCAACGCATCCACGGCGCTGGGAGTGCCGCACAACGGTGACACCGCCAGCATCTACGACGTCCTCATCGACGGCACCTCCCTCGCTGACATCGTCCAGAAGAGCCCCGAGAGCGACAACCTCTTCTGCGCCCCCAGCACGATCCACCTCGCCGGGGCGGAAATCGAGCTCGTCGCGCAGGTCGCGCGCGAGCACCGGCTGCGGACCGCGCTCGACGAGTACCTCACCTCGAACCCCGTCGACTTCGTCATCATCGACTGTCCGCCATCGCTCGGGCTGCTGACGATCAACGCCTTCACGGCAGCATCCGAAGTCTTCATCCCGATCCAGTGCGAGTACTACGCGCTGGAAGGACTGAGTCAGCTGCTCGGCAGCATCCAGATGATCCAGAAGCACCTCAATCCCGCGCTTCACCTCTCGACCATCCTGCTCACCATGTACGACGGGCGCACACGCCTGGCTCAGCAGGTGGCGGAGGAGGTGCGCGGACACTTCCCCGACCAGGTTCTGACGACCATGATCCCGCGCTCGGTGCGCGTGTCGGAAGCCCCCAGTTTCGGCCAGACGGTGATCTCGTACGACGGCCAGTCGGCCGGCGCGATCGCGTACCGCGAGGCAGCAGTAGAGATCGCGTCTCGCGTGGCGCAGAGCAAGGAGAAATGATGGCGAAGCGCACTGGCTTGGGTCGGGGTATCGGGGCCCTCATCCCCACGGCGGACCAGACCGAGCGTCCGGTCGACGTGTTCTTCCCTGGCGGCAGCCTCCGTCCCTCCGAGGCGACCACCACGGCCGAGGCACCGACGACCGAAGCACCCGACGATGCCGTGCTCACCGCGGTTCCGGGCATCCGCCTCGTGCAGGTCGACCCCCAGAAGATCGTCGCCAACCCGCGGCAGCCCCGCACGCACTTCGACCCCGAAGCGCTGGCCGAGCTGGTGCACAGCGTGGGGGAGTTCGGCGTTCTGCAGCCCGTCATCGTGCGCACGAACGCCGACGGCGACTACGAGCTCATCATGGGCGAGCGGCGCACTCGGGCCGCTCGTGAGGCCGGACTCACGTCGATCCCCGCCATCGTCCGCGAGACGGCCGATGAGGACCTGCTGCGCGATGCGCTGCTCGAGAACCTGCACCGCTCCGAGCTGAACCCCCTCGAAGAGGCATCCGCCTACCAGCAGCTGCTCGACGACTTCGGCATCACGCAGGAAGAGCTGGCGACCCGCATCGGGCGCTCGCGCCCGCAGATCAGCAACACGATCCGCCTGCTCAAGCTCCCCGTGCCCGTGCAGCAGCGGGTGGCCGCGGGCGTGCTGACCGCCGGCCACGCGCGCGCGATCCTCAGCCTCGAGAGCCCCGAGGCCATGCAGCGGCTCGCCGACAAGGTCGTGAACGAAGACCTGTCGGTGCGCGCGACGGAAGAAGCGGCGAAGAACCAGTGGAGCGGCGGGTCGAGCGCATCGAAGGCGACTCCCGGCGCGCGCCGCGCGTACCTCGACGAGGTCGCCGGCAAGCTCGGCGAC
This sequence comes from uncultured Microbacterium sp., assembly GCF_963528945.1. GTDB lineage: Bacteria > Actinomycetota > Actinomycetes > Actinomycetales > Microbacteriaceae > Microbacterium. The sequence continues at coordinate 38,298 of NZ_CAURWX010000002.1, read as the reverse complement.
CGCCTCAACACCCGGGTCAAGATCTCACTGGGTGCACGTAAAGGCCAGGTCACGATCGATTTCGCATCGATCCAGGATCTCAACCGCATCCTCGAAGAACTCGGCGAAGAGAGCTACGGCCGCTGACGCCGGCCCCCTCCTCGGAGCCACACCGCCCGGGCGTCCCACAACGGGACGCCCGGGCGCTCTCGTCCCGCCGTGCACGAAAGTCAAGCACCGGCGCGAAATCGCGGCCCGTCCTAGACTCTCTGGGTACGAACCCACGGGAGGGCATCATGTCTGCGACAGCATCCGGATCCGGGATCAAGGGCAAGGTCATCGGCATCAGTATCGCCGCGGCCCTCGGAGGCTTCCTCTTCGGCTTCGACACCGCCGTCATCAACGGCGCGGTGGATGCTCTCGCCGGAACGCAGTCCGGGTTCGACCTCGGTGCCGGCCTCAAGGGCTTCGCCGTCTCGTCGGCGCTGATCGGCTGCGCGATCGGCGCGTGGTTCGCGGGTCCGCTCGCCAACAAGTACGGCCGCATCCCGATCATGGTCGCCGCCGCTGTGCTCTTCCTGCTCTCGTCGGTCGGTTCGGGCCTCGCCTTCGGTGTGGTCGACCTCATCATCTGGCGCATCGTGGGCGGATTCGGCGTCGGCGCGGCATCCGTCATCGCGCCGGCCTACATCGCCGAGGTGTCGCCGGCGACGATGCGCGGACGCCTGGGATCGCTCCAGCAGCTCGCCATCGTCATGGGTATCTTCGTCGCCCTGCTCTCCGACGCGATGCTCGCGCAGGTCGCCGGGGGAGCGGCCGAGTCGCTGTGGGGCCTGTACGCCTGGCGGTGGATGTTCATCGCCGAGGCGATCCCGGCGATCATCTACGGCATCATGGCCCTCAAACTCCCCGAGTCTCCGCGGTATCTCGTGCGCAAGGGAGAGATCGACCGGGCATCCGAGGTTCTTTCCACCGTCACCGGAACCGTCGACGTGAAGGCCAAGATCGACGAGATCACCGGCACGATCGACACCGAGAAGAAGGAGTCGCTGCGCGACCTGCGCGGCAACCGCCTCGGCCTCAAGCCGATCGTCTGGGTGGGCATCCTGCTGTCGGTGTTCCAGCAGTTCGTGGGCATCAACGTGATCTTCTACTACTCCACGACGCTCTGGCAGTCGGTGGGCTTCGGCGAATCCGAGGCGCTGCTCATCACCGTCATCACCTCGGTCACCAACATCGTGGTGACCATCGTGGCGATCCTGCTCGTCGACAAGGTCGGCCGGCGCATCATGCTGCTCGTGGGATCGGTCGGCATGACGCTGTCGCTCGGCACGATGGCGGTGGCGTTCTCGTTCGGCACGCTCGACGCGGCCGGAGCCGTCACCCTTCCCGAGCCGTGGTCGACGGTCGCCCTGATCTGCGCCAACGCCTTCGTCGTGTTCTTCGGTGCCACGTGGGGTCCGCTGGTGTGGGTGCTGCTGGGCGAGATGTTCCCCAACTCCATCCGCGCCGGAGCGCTCGCGGTGGCCGCCGCCGCCCAGTGGGCCGCGAACTTCTTCATCTCGACGACCTTCCCGTGGTTCTCGAACATCGGCCTGCCGTTCGCCTACGGGTTCTACGCGTTCTTCGCGCTGCTGTCGTTCTTCTTCGTGTGGTTCAAGGTCGCCGAGACCAAGGGCAAGGAGCTCGAGGACATGAGCGAAGACGTGAAGGTGGAGCGCCGACCCCGCCGCGCACGCGCGTAGGCTGGAGGAATGACCGAGTCCGTTCCGCGCCGCGCCAGCCTCGAAGTGCTGCGCGCCGAAGCGTCGGACGAGCTCGCCGTCATCGTGCAGGAGCGCCTGCTCGGGGGTGAGGACCCCTGGGAGTTCATGGAGGAGCTGCCGAGCATCGACGAACTCGTCGTCTACCTGCTGCGGGCCGACAACATCGCCGCGAACGACGGGGTGCGTCCGAGTGAGGCGCGTCACTATCGGGTGCTGCGGCAGATCGCCCTCGAGTATCCCGAACTGACCCCGGCGGTCTGGGGGCTGCTCGACGAGAAGCAGCGGTACCGTCGTTGGGATCCGACGGTCGCCTGACTCGTCGTCCACCATGCCGCGGATGCTCGTGCCCTACGACCCGTCCTGGCCGGACCGTTTCGCGGCCGCCGCCGCGCAGCTCGCCGCGATCGGTGGCCCGGAGTGGGTCATCGAGCACATCGGCTCGACCGCCATCCCCGGAATGCGGGCGAAGCCGGTCATCGACCTCGCGGTGCGGGTGCCGGACCTGGCCGACGTCGAGCTCCATCGGCCCGCCCTCGACGCCGCGGGGTGGGTGCGGGGGAGCGGCGTGCGCAGTCATCCCGTCCTGCTGAGCGAGAGCGGCGGAGAGCGGACCCACATCGCGCACTTCTTTGCGGCGGCCGACTGGGATGCGGTGAATCAGCGCCTTCTACGGGACTGGCTGCGCGAGCATCCGGACGACGCGCAGCGGTACTCCCGCGCCAAGTGCGCCGCCGTCGCTGCGTCGGCGCGGGGCGAGGCGACGTACAACGCGGCCAAAGGCCCCGCGATCCAGGAGATCGTCGATCGCGCCCGTCGCGCGCGCGGGCTGCCGCCGGTGGATGCCTCCGACAAGTGAGCCACCTGACCACGTCGTGAGGGGCGGGGAATGCAGGGGGAGGGCACGCAAAAGGGCCGCCGCCTCCGAAGAGGCGACGGCCCTGACAGCCTGCGGGGGACTCAGCCGAGGAACGCGGCGAGGTCCTTCTCGAGAGCGGGCTTCGGCTTGGCGCCGATGATGGTCGTCTTGACCTCACCGCCCTGGAACACCTTCATCGCGGGGATCGAGGTGATCTGGTACTTCATCGCCAGCTCGGGGTTCTCGTCCACGTTGAGCTTGAGGATGGTGATCTTGTCGGGGTTCGCCGACTGGATCTCGTCCAGCACGGGAGCGACCATGCGACACGGTCCGCACCACTCGGCCCAGAAGTCCACGAGAACGGGACCGTCGGCCTGCAGAACGTCCTGCTCCCAGGTCGCCTGGCTCGTAGCCTTTGCACTCATCAGAGTTTCTCCTTGTTCGAGGTACGTCGAATACAACAGCCGACGCCGGGAAAGTGTTCCCGGGCCGGATCAGGCGGTGAGGACCTCGGCGGCCTCGGCCGCGGGCACCTCGACCGAGGCGTCTTCGAGGTCGGCGAGGAAGTGCTCCGCGTCGAGCGCGGCGACCGTTCCCGAACCGGCGGCGGTGATCGCCTGACGGTAGGTGGGGTCGATCACGTCGCCCGCGGCGAACACACCGGGCACCGAGGTCTTCGACGAGCGGCCGTCGACCCAGATGGTGCCCTCGGCGGTGAGATCGAGCTTCTCGTGCACGAGGTGCGTGCGCGGGTCGTTGCCGATCGCGACGAAGAGGCCGTCGAGGGGCAGGTCGCGCAGCGTGCCGTCTTCGGTCGACCGCAGCTTCACGCCGGTCACGGCGGTCTCACCGATGATCTCGGCGACCTCGCTGTTCCAGACGAACTCGATCTTCTCGTTCGCGAACGCGCGCTCCTGCATGATCTTCGACGCACGGAGGGTGTCCTTGCGGTGGATCACGTACACCTTGTCGGCGAAACGCGTGAGGAAGGTGGCCTCCTCCATCGCCGAGTCGCCGCCGCCGACCACGGCGATGGTCTTTTCGCGGAAGAAGAACCCGTCGCAGGTCGCGCACCACGAGACACCGTAACCGGAGAGGCGCTCCTCGCCCTCGACGCCGAGCTTGCGGTAGGCCGAGCCGGTCGCGTAGATGAGGGTCTGCGCCTCGTGCACCGCGCCGCTGCCGAGGGTGACCTTCTTGACGGTGCCGGCGAGGTCGAGGTCGGTGACGTCGTCGTAGACGACCTCGGTACCGAACTTCTCAGCCTGCTCCTGCAGCTTCGCCATCAGCTCGGGGCCCTGGATGCCCTCGGGGAAGCCGGGGTAGTTCTCGACCTCGGTGGTGTTCATCAGCTCGCCGCCGACCTCGACGGAGCTCGCGATGAGCAGCGGCTGAAGGCTCGCCCGCGCCGCGTAGATGGCGGCGGTGAAACCGGCGGGGCCGGAGCCGATGATGATGACCTGACGCATGGTGCTCTCCAAAGGACTGCAATGCCATCGAATGATGTTCGACTGCTTCAACCCATGGTAGCCGCGGGGCATTCCCGCGAGCGGGGGCGCGCGGCTCGGCGTCGCCGGGTCAGCGCCCGGGGAGGAAGCGTCGCACGAGACTGCCGGCGGCCTTCAGCTCGGGGGCGCGAAGCAGGGCCAGGATGCCGAGGTAGACGACCACGACGACGAGTCCGATGATCGCGGTGCCGAGGGCGCCCTGGATCTTGTCGGCCATCGTCCACCCCTCGACGCCGCCCAGGAGCACGAAGGCTCCCCATCCGGCGAATCCGGCCGGGATGCCGGCAAGGGCGAAGCGGCCGATCGCGGACATCCAGGACCGGATCTTCAGGCCGCCGATCTTGCGGTGCAGCAGCCAGGTGGCGACGATCGTCTGCACGATGCTGGCGATCGACTGGCCGAGGGCGACGGCGGCGGCGAGCGAGGTGAGGGGGATGACTCCGGCCTCGCGGAGACCGAGTGCGCCGAGCGCGGTGACGACGATGAGCACGCACTGGAAGATCGTGAACCAGAACGGGGTGCGGGTGTCGTCGTACGCGTAGAACGTGCGCTGCACGATGAACAGGATCGTCAGAGGGATGAGTCCGACGAGGTAGGCCAGCAGCACGAAAGAGGCGGACTGCGCGTCGGGCGCAGAGTCGGTGAACACCCGCGATGCGGGGATCGCAGCTGCGGCCACCGCGGCGGTGGCGGCGACGATGAAGAACAGCAGGGTGCGGATGCTCGTGGCGATGTCGCTGCGGACCTCGTCGTCGTTGCCCGCCGCGGCGTGCGCGCTGATCTGGGTGAAGTAGGGGGTGCCGATGGACAGCACGATCACCGAGTACGGCAGCATGAAGATGAGCCAGGCGTTGGCGACGACCGTGGCCGAGGAGCCGAGGCCGGAAGCCTCGCTCACGAGGTAGCCCTGGTACATGCCGGCCGCGAGGCTGGCGAAAGCCATGAGGAACGTCCAGCCGGCGAGGCGGCCGACATTGCCGAGGCCCACTCCCCGCCAGCGGAAGTCGGGCTTCAGTGCGAGCCCGGTGCGGCGCCAGAACACCAGCAGCACGGCCGCCTGCAGCGCGATGCCGACGGTGGCGGTGCCGCCCAGCACGGCGATCATCGCCGGCGACCAGTCGACCGCATCGCGCGAGATCGGACCGAAGACGGCTCCGAGGGCGAGGAAGCCGGCGATCGAGACGATGTTGTTGATGACCGGCGCCCAGGTGAACGGGCCGAAGATCTTCCGCGCATTGAGGGCTTCGCCGAGCATGGCGTACAGGCCGTAGAGGAGGATCTGCGGCAGGCACCAGTACGCGAGCGCTGTGGCGAGGGCCTGCATCTCGCCGTTCGCCTTCCCCGCGACGAGATGGACGAGCCAGGGGGCCGCGGCGGTGGCGATGGCCGTGACGACCACGAGCACCACGGTACCGAGGGTGAACAGCTTCGAGATGAAGGCGTTCCCGCCGTCGGCATCCGCCGTGGCCTTCACGATCTGCGGCACGATCACCGCGGTGAGGATGCCGACCGAGATGAGCGAGAAGACGCTGTTCGGCAGCTGATTCGCCGCCGTGAACGCGTCGGCCACTTCGGAGCCGACAGACCCCAGCACGCCCACGAGCACGATGCTGCGCAGGAGTCCCGTGATGCGCGAGACGAGCGTGCCCGCGCCGATGATCGCGCTCGCGCGCCCGAGGCTACTCATTCCGGACTCCTGATTCAGCGTCGGCATCCGTGTCGGCATCCGTGTCGGCATCCGCGTCGGCGTGCTCGCGGCGCTTGCGCAGCACGGTGCGCACCACCCCACCCACGATGAGCAGTCCGGCGAGCGATCCGAACAGGATCAGGCCGATGGTCTCCCACTCGGCACGCACGGCGACGCGCGCGATCTGCGGGCCGTCGACGAGAACCCCGGCGGGACTGTACAGACTGAGACGCAACGCGACCTCGCCGCTGCCCACGCGGGCCGACACGGGCACCTTGACGCGGGCGCTCGTGTTCGCGGGCACCACGACGTCGATATCGGTCTCGACATCGAGTCGGGGATCGGTCGACGCGACGGTGAGGCGCACCGTGACCGGCCAGGGGAGGTCGTTGCGCACACTGAAGGGCAAGTCGGCCGCGGCGCTGAGCAGTTGAATGGTGCTCGACGGGGGGATGCTGACGGCGCCCAGCGTCGAACGGGTGCCGTCGCGGCGCGCGTCGACCGTGCGCTCGAACTCGTCGGCGGGCACACCGACCGCGATCGTGCGGAGGAGGCGGATGCGCTCGCGCTGGATGAGCACCTGCGGGTCATCGAGCACGGTGGCGAACTGGGCGATGGAGCCCTCGTCGGCGAGCAGCTGACCCAGGGCCTCGACCCGCGCGGTGTCGATCTCGGCCGCGGCGAGGGTGACCGCCGTCGCGGGGGTGGCGCGGATGGCCGTGAGGTCGAGGCCGACCGTGTCGACGGCCGCGATGGCTTCGCGCAGGGCGTCGGCGTCGCGGCTCTCGTCGCGCTCGAGGCCGACGAGCAGCGGTGCGTCGGGGGCGGCTGCGGCCGCCAGGTAGATGCGTGCGCTCGCCGCCGCCAGCAGCTGCTGCCGCGCCTCGTCGTTTGGCTCGTCTGCGGCGTCGGAGATCGCGGACGACACCGTGTCGTCGATGACGAGCAGGTCGTGCTCTGCGGCCTGGGCGTGCGCGGCGGCCGAGCCACCCGTCGTCGCGGACGACACGATGGTCGTCGTGCCCGCACCGACGTAGGTCTCGAAGGTCGCGAGATCTTCTGCGCGGACGCCGGCGCGCGGCCACAGGATGCCGTCGAGAGAGCCGTCGAGCGCGGTGAGGGTGGCGTCATCGGGGAGGTCGGTCCCCGGCTGATCGAGCGGCGACGGTGACGGTGACGCGGTGGGGTCGGGAGTCTCGGTCGCCCGTACGCTCGGGAAGTCCTGGGGGGCGAGGAACGGCGACAGCGTCGCGGGCCTCAGGAGTTCGGGCAGCTGGGCCTGCGACTGCACGGTCGCGTCAGCATCGCCGAACTGCAGGGCGAAGCGCTCGTTGGGCAGCTCGTCGAGGCGGGTCAGCCACTCGGTCGCAGTATCGGGAGCCGCGGTGCCGCGCGCCCGGATGGCGGCGGGGATGGCCGGGTCGACCGCGAGCACGGCGGCGGTTCCGGTGACGCCGTCGAGCACGGCGGTGAGGGCACCGTCGGGCGCGGTGAGGTCGGCGAGCTCGTCGGCCGACAGCAGCACACCGTCGGCGGGCGTGGCGGTGACCGGGACGATGACGCCGACCTGCGCGGTCGTGGGGGTGATCACCAGCACGCTCTCGGTGGTCGTGTCGCGTGCCTCGACGTCGTCACCCGACGCCGCGGAGGCCCCCGCGAGCGACGCGCGCACCGGATAGACGCCGGGTGCGAGGTCGGCGAGGGCCGTCGGGTCGACCGCGAGCGCCACGCGCTCCGAGTCGCCCGCGGCCAGCACCTCGGAACGCTCGGATCCCAGCGCGGAGAACGTGCCGGGGGCCTGGGCGTCGTCCAGCCACGTGGTGACCGAGGCGTCGTCGGCGAGGGGGGTGCGGTTCAGTTCGATCACCACGTCGCCGGCGGAGATCTGGGCATCCGTCTCGTTCGCGACCGTCACCGTCGCCGATGCCCCGCTCCCGGGCACGACGCGGCCGTGCACGCCGATCGAGAGCGACAGCTCGACGCCCGCGGCATCCGCCTCGTCACCGTCGCCGTCGGCCGCGAGGGCGGGCGTCGCGATCGAGCCGAACCCCAGCGCGAGCGCACCGACCGCGACCGCGCTCGTGAGTCGCCGAACGCGCGCACGGAGTCCGGCGGGGGTGGTCGCGGTCATGAAGGTCTTCCTCGGACGCCCGGATCGGGCGGGATCGTGAGTACTGACCCTGTGATTCTAGGAGGCGCGACGAGCCGAACCCTGAAGGCGCGTAGAGTGACGCCCGTGTCCGCCCCGCTCTCGCCTCTTCCCGATGCCCTGCGGTGCGCCGCTCTCGCTGCCGATCTCGACACCGCCGACCTGCGCTCCGAGCCGCTCCGCCGGCTGTGGGGCGACGAGGCCGACGACGCGCTGGCGCGGGGGATGCGCGAGCCGATCCTGCGGGCGATCCGCGGCGACGACGGGGCGCTGGCCACCCTCGGCCGCCTGTTCGTGCTCGGGATGCCTCAGCCGCACGACGCGGTCGCCGAGGCGCTGCCGCGTCTGGGTGTCGACGGACTCGTGGCCCTCGGCCTCGCATCCGACGGCGACGAGACCGTCACCCCTGCGGCCCTGATCCGGCCGCAGTCGTTCGTCGACGCCGACGGGGTGGGCGAGTGGTGGATCGCGAGCGACCTCGACGAGGTGGCGCTCGGAACGGCGCTTCCCGCCGACCACGTGCTCGGGGTCGGGGGAGCCTCGCGCACCCTCGCCGAGATCGTCGTGCCGATCGAGGTGCAGCGTGCGCTCGACCTCGGCACGGGATGCGGCATCCAGGCGCTCCTCGTCGCCCGCCGTGCGGGAACCGTGGTGGCCACCGACATCTCCGCCCGGGCCCTCGCGTACGCCGAGCTCAACGCCATGCTGAACGGCGTGGGGAACATCGACTTCCGGCTCGGCAGCATGTTCGACCCCGTCGCGGGCGAGGCTTTCGACCTCGTCGTCTCGAACCCGCCGTTCGTCATCACCCCGCGCACCGAGGGCGTGCCGGCCTACGAGTACCGCGACGGCGGCCTCGTCGGCGACGCGCTCGTCGAGCAGTTCGTGCGCACCGTGCCCGACTACCTCACCCCCGGCGGCATCGCCCAGCTGCTCGGCAACTGGGAGTCGCGCGACGGGGTGAAGGGACTCGCCCGTCTCGATGCCTGGGTGCCGCGCGACCTCGACCTGTGGGTCGTCGAGCGCGAGGAGCTCTCGCCCCTGGCTTACGCGGAACTCTGGATCCGCGACGGCGGCACGACTCCGCGCGACGCGGAGTTCACGCCGCTGCTCACCGCATGGCTCGACGACTTCGCGGCACGGGAGGTCGACGCCGTCGGCTTCGGCTACGTGCTGATGCGCCGCGGAGAGGGCGAGGCGCTGCGCCGCACCGAGCGGGTCGGTCAGCAGGTGTCAGGTGTCGGCCAGGCCCTCGCCCACGGCCTCGCCGCGCACGACGTGCTCGCCGACGGCATCCCGTCGACCCTGATCACCGCCGCCGACATCACCGAGGCGCGGCATCTGCTGCCCGGTGCCGACGACCCCAGCGTGATCGAGCTGCGCCAGGGCGGCGGGTTCGCCCGCACGGTCAACGTCGACCCCGCGCTCGCCGCATTCGTCGGGGCGTGCGACGGCGAACTGACGGTCGGTCAGATCGCTGCGGCGCTCGCCGACCTCTTCGATGTGCCGCTCGCCGACCTGTGGGCCGAGCTCGAACCGCGCATCCGCGCCCTCCTCGTCGACGGGTTCCTCGCCGCGGAGTAGTGCTCCGGCCGCGCCGGGCGCGCGCCGAGACACCATTCCCGCCGTGACACCCCACGAGAGGCGTGGTGTGTCACGGCGAGGGTGGTGTCTCGCCGCGCCGGGCGCGCGCGTCAGGCCGCGCGGCGCCGGGCGGACCGGAAGACGACCGCGCCGCCGATCACCGCGAGCGCGGCGAGAAGCGCGAGCAGAGCGGATGCCGACGCGTCGGAGCCCGTGGTCGCCAGGCCGTCGCCCGTGGGGTCACCACCCGTGGCGGGGCTTCCGCTTCCGCCGGGTGCGCCGGTGCCCGGTGTTCCCGGAGTGCCGCCGCCGGGCTGGCCGGGTGCGGCGGGCACGATCAGCTCGGTGTCGGCCGCGAGGAAACGGGCCGTGCCCTCCGCGCCGATGCCGGAGGAGACGATCGTGTGCGCACCCTCGACCTGGTCGGCCGGCACGGTCACGACGATGCGGAACTCTCCCTGGGCGTCGGCGACGGCCGCCCCGAGCGGCGCCGGAGACGAGTACATGGTGAGCTGCACGGTAGCGCCGGGCAGGTAGCCGCCGCCGCCGATCGTGAGTTGCTGACCCCGGGTGACCTCGGGCGGGACGCCGGTGAGCGCTCCGTCGGTGATCTCCGGTGCGGCGAAGGGCGGCGGCACGGTGTCGGCGACGCGGATCGTCGCGGTCGTCGAGTCGGTGCCGAAGCCGTTGTCGACGGTGACGACCACCTCGATGCGCCCGGCGTCGTCGAGCGCGGGGGTGCCCGTGAGGGATCCCGTGCCGTCACCGTCGTCGGTGAACGTCAGCCAGGCGGGCAGCGGCGCGGCGGTGAGCGCCCCGGAGGGGAATCCGCTGCTGCGCACGTCGATCATGAGCCTCCCGCCGGCGAGCACCGTCACCGGGTCGATCGTGGTGAGGGTGGGACGCTCGCCGACGGTCAGCACGGCCTCGCCGCTCGTCGCGCTCGCCACGGTGTTGGTGAACACGGCGCGCAGACGCGCTCCGTCGTCGGCGATCGTCGTCGTGACGGTGAACGTCGTCGACGTGGCCCCCGCGATGTCGACCCAGCCGTCGCCGTCGTTGCGCTGCCACTGCACGGTGGGTGCGGGGTAGCCGGTCGCGGAGGCCGAGAAGACGGCGTCGCGCCCCGCGTTCGCCGTGACGGAGGCCGGCTGGGCGGTGATCGCCGGTGCCTCGTTGATCGTGAATTCGATGCCTTGCGTGACGGTGGTGCCGACGATGCGGAGGGACACGGTGGCGGTGCCGCCGGCCTGGGCGGGCGGGGTGCCCACGAGCCGCTGACTACCGGGAGCGCCCGTGAGGCTGATCCACGCCGGCCAGCCGATCAGTTCCACCGTGTTGCGCGCCGGGTACCCGGGGTCGACGACGATCGGGAAGTCGAGGGGGGTGCCGACCGTGGCGATGCCGGTCGCCGGGTTCGTGAACGACGGAGGAGCGGTGATCGTCAGCACGAACTCCGCGGTGGCCTGTCCCCGATCGTTGGTCGCGGTGAGGGGGATGCGGTATTCGCCCGGGGCGACCGTGGGCGTGCCGTGCAGGCGCGCCGTGCCGTCGGCGGCGGCGTCGAGCGCGAGGCCGGCGGGAAGGCCGGTCGCCGCGATGACCGCGGGAGGCGTACCCACGGTCGAGAGGGTGACGTCGACCGGGTCGCCGGCCGCGACCGAGGTCGCCAGCGGACCGGCGAACGTCGGCGCCTGGCCGACGGTGATCGTCAGCACCTGGGTGGCGGAGGTGTCTCCGTTGCTCGCCGAGAAGGTCAACGGGAACGTGCCGACGCCGGTGGGCGCGCCCGAGAGCACGAGCGTCGCCCCCGATCCCGAGAGCGTGACGCCGGGCGGCAGGTCACCCGTGGTGCGGGTCACCGTGGGGGCGGGGAAGCCGGATGCCGTCACCGAGAACGAGAACGGCTGACCGAGCGTCGCGGCGACGGCATCCGCGCTGGTGAAAGCGGTCTGCTGGCGAACGGCGACCGCCACCCGGACGGCAGCGGCGTCGAGGTTGGCGGTGACTCCGCCCTGTCCCGACGTGGGGCCGGCGACGAAGGTCGTGAGCGCCGTGCCGCCGCTGAAGACGCTGCTCGGGGCTGCGGTCGTGGCGCCCGCGGGCTGCACGTCGGTCCAGGTCACGGACCGGCCGTCGAACGCGCTGAGATCGACGGGGGTGAGCGTCGTGCCCGCGGAGTTGGTGCGCAGCGAGGCGGTGATCGCCGTGCTGGCGCCGGAGTCGACGGTCGCCGCTCCCGCGGTCGCGGAGAGGACGAGGTGCGGCTCGGTCGTTCCCGTCGTGATGGCGGCGGTGTCGCACCCCGCGGCGTTCGCGCCGCCGTTGCAGCCCCACCAGTTGTTCGGGGCGGTGACCGGGGCCGAGGCGCTGGCGCTCACGGCTGCCGTGCCCGTGTTGCCCGTGAAGGAGTTGCCGCGGGCGGTGAGCGCACCGCCGGTCGCATCGATCGCTGCGCCGCCGACGACCGCGGTGTTCTGGGTGAAGACGTTCTTCGAGATCGTGGAGGGACCGCCGAGCCGCTGGATCGCGCCGCCGCGGGCGGTGGGACCGGCTGCGGTGTTGCGGTCGAACACATTGCCCGAGATCGCGACCGAGCCGCCGCCGTCGACCGCGATCGCGCCGCCGCCCGCCGAGACGGTGCCGGCCGCGGTGAGGGTGTTCTGTGTGAACGTGCTCCCGCTCACGTCGAGGTAGTCGCCGGGGGCCGCGGCCTCGTAGTAGACGGCGCCGCCCGATGCGGACGCGCTGCTGTTGCGCTCGAAGCGGGAGCGCACGATCGTCAGGTCGCCGCCGATGAACTGGATCGCACCGCCGGGGTTGGCGGCGCCGCCGGACGCGGCGTTGTCGATGAACGTGGAGTCGCGCACGAGCAGGGTGTCGCTCGGGGCATCGATGCTGCCGCCGATGATCGCACCGCCGCCGAAGACGTCGTCTCGGCCGCCGCGGAAGGTGAAGCCGTTGATCTCGACGGCGATACCGCCGACGATGTCGGGGTCGAGAGTGAGGATCTGCGAGCTGCCGTCACCGACGATCTCGGCCCGGCTGCCGATCGATTCGAGGGTCACGTCGGTGCCGGCGCGGGTGCCCAGCACCAGGGCACCGTCGGTCAGGGTGTAGGTGCCGCCCGGCACGGACACGGTCGAGACACCGCCGGTGTTGTTGGCGACGCAGAGGGCGTTGCGCAGGGTGACGGGGGTGGCGGTCGTCGTGACGCTCGGCGTCGTGCAGGCACCGTTGGCGTCGCCGTCGGCCGTCGTGGTGACGGTGAGCGAGGTCGCGGCGGAGGCGGGCGGCGCGACCAGGAGGCCGGAGCCCACGAGTGCGAGGATCGCGGCGGTCGCGGCGAGGCCGCGCGGAAGAGCAGGCAGCGCCCGGTCAGCAGACATCGAGGTCCTTCGCTCGGGCGCGAAGGCGCCGTGTGCCAGTTGGAATATTCGAATGCTATCGGCAGGAGGCCGCTGCTGATAGCGTCAGATCCGCACCGCGCCCGCTCGGGCAGATCCCCGCGTGCACTGACCGCTGGAGTGGAATGACTGCTCTGTTCACGCGACGAGGCCTGCTCGCAGTCGGCGCCGTCGTCGGTGTCGGCGCGGGCGTGGGTGGAGCATCCGCCTCCGCATCCGCCGCCGCCCTCGCGCCCCGGCCCGCCGGACCGGCCACCTCGGATGCTCGCGCCACCGCGGCGCTCCCCCTGCAGACCGACCCGGACCGCCCGCAACGCGGACTGTTCGTCGGGCGAGAGGGCACGGTCTACCGGGCCGTCTCGACGCGATCGGTGCACCGCATGACGCTCGTCGGCGTCGGCGACATCGGAACGGAGGGCGACCCCGCGCATCGCTTCCGCCTCGAGTTCACCGCCGACGACGCCACCCGCGACGACATCTACCGCCTCGAGCAGGACGGCGCCGTCGTCGCCCGCCTCTACCTCGGCCGAGTCACGCAATCCGCGCGATTCGAGGCCGTCATCGATCGGGGCATCGGCGCATGAGCGATGCGTTCATCGGCGAGATCCGCATCTTCGCGGGCAACTTCCCCCCTGTGGGGTGGGCCCTCTGCGACGGCAGCATGCTGCCCATCTCCGAATACGACACCCTGTTCGCGCTGATCGGCACCACGTACGGCGGCGACGGCATCAACACCTTCGGGCTGCCCGACCTGCGCGGGCGCTCGGCGGTGCATGCGGGAACGGCCCGTACCGGGGAGCGGTACGACCTCGGTTCCTCCGGGGGAGTGGAGCAGGTGACGCTCACCCCCGCACAGATGCCGGCGCACACGCACCTCCCGACCACGGCGGGTGCGGCGACGTCGGCGTCGCCTGCGGGCACGCGGTGGGCGGCGCAGACGGCGAACGCCTATTCCGACGTGCAGCCGAACGCGCAGTTGGCCGCGGGCGCCGTGCAACCGGCCGGCGGGTCGCAGCCGCACGAGAACATGCCGCCCTACCTGGTCGTGTCGTACATCATCTCGCTGTACGGCATCTTCCCGTCGAGAGAGGGCTGACGAATGAGTGAACCGTACATCGGAGAGATCCGCCGCGTCGCCTTCGACTTCGCCCCGCGCGGGTGGGCGCTCTGCAACGGGCAGATGCTCGCGATCAACCAGAACACGGCGCTCTTCGCCCTGCTGGGCACGGTCTACGGCGGGAACGGTGTCACGACCTTCGCCCTTCCCGACCTGCGGGGGCGAGCGCCGATCCAGCCCGGTCAGGGGATCGTGCAGGGCATGGCGGCCGGTGCGGCGAGCGTGACGCTGCAGGCCGCGCAACTGCCCGCGCACACGCATGCGGTGGTCGCCGCATCCGATGCCGCCGACCAGACGTCGCCGCAGGACGCCTACTGGGCCGTGACCGCCCAGCCCGGTTACGGCGGTCAGGCCACGGGCACCATGTCGCCGACGGCCCTCAGCGCCGCCGGTGGCAGCCAGCCGCACGACAACATGTCGCCCTACCTGGCCGTGAATCACATCATCGCCGTGACGGGCATCTTCCCGTCGCGGGACTGAAGCGGAACCGGAGCGCACATGGACCCCTTCCTCGGAGAGATCCGCACCATCGGCTTCACCTACGCACCCCGCGGGTGGGCGATGTGCAGCGGACAACTGCTGCCCATCGCGCAGAACTCGGCGCTGTACAGCATCCTCGGCATCCAATACGGCGGGGACGGCAGGACGACCTTCGCCCTGCCCAACCTCAACGGCGCCTTCGCGATCGGTCAGGGAGCGGGCCCCGGGCTCACCCCGCGCACGGTCGGCGGCTTCGGCGGCGTCTCGGCGGTCACGCTGACACCGACCGAGATCCCCGTGCACACCCACCGGCCGAACGCCGTCGCGGCGACCGGCACCAGCGGCGACCCCGCAGGGCGCACCTGGGCACAGCCCCGGTACGGACGCGCCGCGCGCGACGCCTACGCTGCCGACGGCGACGCCGCGATGGCGCCCGACGCGCTCGCCTCGGCGGGGGGTTCGCAGGCCCACGACAACATGCCGCCGTACCTCGGCATGTACTTCGTGATCGCACTCACGGGTATCTACCCGCCGCGTGGCTGAGCAGGCCGCGCGGATCGAGCGCGTCCGTCTCGACGACCCGCGTGTACGCGAGGTCGCGGCGGATGAAGTGCGCAGCCGACTGCCCGATGCGGGGGCCGGGGTCATCGAGCCGCTCGTCGCCATGCAGCTCGACTCGAAGATCGGCACCCTGCGGGCGCAGCATCCGGATGCCGTCGTGGAGCTGCTCTCGATCGATGGGGCGCCCGTGGGCTATGCCGTGGTCGACGCGGGGGCCGAGGCGGTGCGCCTGTGCGACATCGCGGTGGTTCTCGAGGCGCGCGGTCGCGGCAACGGGCGGATGCTCATGGACCGGGTGCTCGCCGCGGCGGATGCCGACGGGGTCGCGGTGGAGCTGTCGGTGTGGCCGGGATCACCGGCGCACCACTGGTACACGCGGCTGGGGTTCGACGCGACGTCGGCCGTCGCCGCGGGGCATGTGGAGATGCGGCGGGCCGCCGCGGAATAGTCCGCCGCATCCATGCGTTCGAATAGAACATGAAGGCTTTCGGATTCCTCTCTTTCGGCCACTACGCCGACGTTCCCGGGTCGGCGACGCGCACCGCGGGCGACATGCTGAAGCAGACGATCGAGATCGCCGAGGGTGCCGACGAGCTCGGCGTTAACGGCGCCTACGTGCGCGTGCACCACTGGGCGCGTCAGGCCGCCTCTCCCATGCCGCTGCTGTCGGCGATGGCCGCGCGCACCGAGCGCATCGAGGTCGGCACCGGCGTGATCGACATGCGGTACGAGAACCCGTTCCAGTTCGCCGAGGAGGCCGCCGCCCTCGACCTCATCTCCGACGGCCGTATCGCGCTCGGCGTGAGCCGTGGGTCACCCGAGACCGCGCTGCGCGGCTACGAGACCTTCGGTTTCCGCGACACCGAAGACCCCGAGCGGGGCAGCGTGCTCGCGCGGGAGAAGTTCGAGATCTTCCTGCGTGCGATCGACGGCGAGCCGCTCGCCCCCGGCGACCCGCGCATGGTCGGCGCCGGACGGTACCTGCAGGTCGAACCGCAGTCGCCGGGGCTGCGCGACCGCATCTGGTGGGGCTCGGGTTCGCGCGCCACGGCCGAGGACACCGGTCGCCAGGGGCTCAACATGATGAGCTCGACGCTGCTGACCGAGGCCACCGGCGTGCCCTTCCACGAGCTGCAGCGCGAGCAGATCGAGCTGTACCGCGCCGCGTACAAGGAGGCCGGACACACGCGCCCGCCCCGCGTCTCGGTGAGCCGCAGCGTCTTCCCGCTGATCGACGACCGTGACCGCGCCTACTTCGGGCTGCGCAGCGAGGAGAACGGCGACCAGATCGGCATCATCGACGGCTACCGCTCGACGTTCGGCAAGACGTATGCCGCCGAGCCCGACGTGCTGATCGCGCAGCTGAAGCAGGACTCGGCCGTCATGGCCGCCGACACCCTGCTGCTGACGATCCCGAACCAGCTCGGACCGGAGTACAACCTGCACGTGCTCGAGGCGTTCGCCGAGCATGTCGCCCCCGCTCTCGGGTGGAAGCCGAACACCGAGGGACCGGTTCAGGGCGACCCGATCGTCTGATCTGGCCGCGGCCGTCTCGCCGCACCGTCGACAACGACTCAGGACACAGCCCCGCCCGCACCCCGGATCCGGCCGATTCGGGGGCTCGGTGGCGGCTGTGTCCTGAGTTAGGGTCGCGCAGCCGGGTGGACCAGGCGGAAGCGCTCGCAGATCACGGGCATGTCGGGCTCGAAGCCCCGGGGATTCTCCGAATGGTTGCGCCAGTACCGCTCGTGGATCTCGCGCCACGACGCCAGCGTGCGATCGTCTTCCCCCTCGGAGTACGCGTGCTCGGCGGTGACCTCGTCGAACGGGACCGTCTGCAGGTCGGTGGTCTCGAGCACCGCGCGCGGCGTACCCGTGCCGTCGAGGATGATGCTGAATTCGCCGACGTACGGCTCGGGGTCGCCGGTCGCCTCGTAGTCCCAGAGCGACGAGGCGGTGCCGGTCTTGATGCCCGCCAGCACCAGCTCGAGCAGCCCGTCGGCGTGCGCCGGCGTCGCACCGAACGCCCACGCGCCCGGCACGGCCTCGGGAAGCTCCGGATGCTGCGCCCGCACCTCCTGCCAGAACGAGGCGAGCGTGGCGGGGTCGGCGGTGATCATCCCCTCAGCCTAGAAGCTCACGCCGTCGTCGCCGGGCCGAACAGTTCTTCGCCGTGCTCGTGCAGCAGTCGGTAGGCGTCGGCGAAGGTCTGCGGTTCGGGCTCGTCTGGCTTTCCGTACTTCGCGATGAGGAGTCCGAGCAGCCCCCGCGCGGGCGGGGTGAGGGGCTTCGTCTCGGCGGGGTGGCCGGGCTTCGGCTCGGTGGCCTCGGGGTTGGGCGGCGTATAGGCGGGGGTGGTGACGGGCCAGTCGGCGGGATGCCGCGGCTGCGACAGGTTGACGACCGAGTACAGCGTGTTGGCCGACTGGTCGCGGTCGTTCAGCGGCCGAAGGCCGTGCAGCCGGGAGAGGGTCGCGGTGACCGAGCCGTGGTGCATCTCGTCGTGGATGATCGTGCCGCGGCGCGTGTACGCCGACACCGCGATCGCCGGTACGCGGCATCCGAGGCGGTCGAACGTGAACCCCATCTCGCCCGCGCCCGTCTCGGGGGTGGGCTTCGTGGCCGAGGGCGGCGGCACGTGGTCGTAGCATCCGCCATGCTCGTCGAACGTGATGAGCAGCAGGGTGTTGACGGCGTTCGAACCCGTGGGTGAGGCGCTCGTGCGCACCGCCTCGTAGATGTCGTGGATGAGCCGGTCTCCGGCCCGCACGTCGGAGATCGCGCTATCGTAGACCGGCTCGCCGTCGACCTCGCTTTCGCGCGGAGACCCGAACGGCGGGTGGAAGTCGTTGTGGTCGTAGACCATGCGCGGCTCGATGAACGCGTAGGCGGGGAGCGTGCCTGCGGCGGCCTCGGCGTAGAAGTCCTTCATCGTGCCGAAGTGCTCGGTGCGCCAGTACTTCTCGAGCACCGCGGCGTGCAGCATGCCGGTGAACGACACGAGCTGCAGTTCGTCGATGTAGATCTTCCAGCTGACCTTCTCGTCTTCGAGCCGGTTGAAGACGGTGGGGGCGGCCGGGGCATCCAGCCACTTCCGATAGCCGCCGCCGCCCTGGTTCGTGACGAACCCGTGCGACGTCGACGCGTGGAAGAACGAGCGGTTGCAGAACGTCTGCGACGGCACACCGGCGAACCAGTGGTCGAAGACCGCGAACTCGCTCGCGAGCGTCGAGAGCACCGGCAGCATCTCGGGCGAGAACGAGCCCATGATGTGCGCGGCCTCCTCCGGCTTCGGCTCGGTGCCTCCACGCAAACGTCGGAAGTTGATGATGTAGTCGTCGAGGAACCCCGACATCGTCGCCTTCTCGCCGTGCGACGGGGCGTTGAAGGGCGCGGTCATCTCGTCGACGAACAGGTCGGCATTGCCCTTCGGGTCGACGGTGCCGAAGATCTGGGTGTTGACGTGCGGGTACTCCTCGCCCGGATCGGGGTCGGGGAGGCTCATGATGCGGTCGGTGTCGCCCGTGTACACGTGGGCGTCGACGACGGTGCCGTCGGATGCCGTGTTGCTGTGCGAGCCGAACGCCAGGCCCTCGAATCGTTCGCCGTCGGGCAGTGTCGACGACGAGTAGAGGTAGCCGAGCAGGTTGTCGAACGAGCGGTTCTCGCCCATCACCACGACCACGTGATCGAATCCGGGCTCGCTGCGGGGCGTGAGGCCGGCGAAGGGGTCGGGGCCGCTGGCGAAGCCGTCGCGGCCGTTCGCGGTGACGGATGCTCCGATCGCCGCCCCCGCGACGCCTCCGATCGCCGCGCCGGCGAGGGCCGCGCCGCCGAGCTTCAGAAATCCGCGTCGCGATGATTCCCGCGGAGTGGGGGTCGCATCCTCTGCCATCCGCCGATCCTATGGGGGTGGGATCGTGGGCGGAATACCCGTGTGCCGCCTCGCCGGCGCGAAAACCCAGACCGGATGCTTTCGACCCGGCATGTCGTGGCATGACTCGCCGACAGTGACGCGGACGCTCTCCGTTTTCACCAGGCGAGGCGGGACGGGGGAGAACCAGGGGGCGGTGACACCCGCCGGGTACGCTGGAAACCATGCTCAACATGGCCG
This sequence comes from uncultured Microbacterium sp., assembly GCF_963528945.1. Lineage (GTDB taxonomy): Bacteria > Actinomycetota > Actinomycetes > Actinomycetales > Microbacteriaceae > Microbacterium. The sequence continues at coordinate 19,090 of NZ_CAURWX010000002.1, read as the reverse complement.
ACGGCCTCGCCCGTCTCGGCGCGCTCGCCGAGAATCCGGTGGTCCGTACCCTCGCGGATGCCTTCGCCGCCGCGGGCTTCGACCTCGCCGTCGTGGGCGGTCCGGTGCGCGACGCGCTGCTCGGGCGCGACACCCACGACCTCGACTTCACGACGAACGCGCTGCCCGACGACATCCTGCGCATCGTGCGGCCGATCTCGACCGCCCAGTGGGACATCGGGCGCGCCTTCGGCACCATCGGGGCGCGCGTGCAGAAGGAGCAGGTCGAGATCACGACCTATCGCGCCGACAGCTACGACGGCGTCACCCGCAAGCCGACCGTCGAGTTCGGCGACACCATCGACGCCGACCTCGTTCGGCGCGACTTCACGGTCAACGCGATGGCGCTGAAGGTGCCGTCGGTCACTCTCGTCGACCCGACCGGCGGCGTCGAAGACCTGGTCGCCGGGGTGCTGCGCACCCCCACCGATCCCGATGTCTCGTTCGGCGACGACCCGCTGCGCATGCTGCGCGCTGCCCGGTTCAGCGCGCAGCTCGGCTTCGACATCGAACCGGAGACCCTCGACGCCGTCGCGCGGCTGCGCGGCACGCTGAGCATCGTCAGCCCCGAGCGCATCCAGTCGGAGCTCGTGCGCCTGCTGCAGACCGACGACCCCGTGCGCGGCATCCGCGCCCTCGTCGAGACGGGTCTGATCGACGAGTTCCTGCCCGAGGTCAGCGCCCTCAAGCTCGAGGTCGACGAGCACCATCACCACAAGGACGTGTACGAGCACTCGCTTACGGTGCTGCGTCAGGCGATCGCCCTCGAACACGCCCGCCATCCGGGCGCCGCCCCCGATGTGCCGCTCCGCATCGCGGCACTGCTGCACGACATCGGCAAGCCCCGCACCCGCAAGCTCGAAGCCGGGGGAGCGGTCACGTTCCATCACCACGACGTCGTCGGCGGGCGCATGGCCCGCAAGCGGCTGCAGGCGCTGCGGTTCGACACGGCCACGACGGATGCCGTCGTCACCCTGGTCGAGCTGCACCTGCGGTTCTTCGGCTACGCCGAGGGTGCGTGGACCGACGCTGCGGTGCGCCGGTATGTGCGCGACGCGGGCGACCTGCTCGAGCGCCTGCACATCCTCACCCGCGCCGACGTCACCACGCGCAACAAGCGCAAGGCCTCGCGCCTGGCCTCCGCGTACGACGACATCGAGGCGCGCATCGCGGCTCTCGCCGAGCAGGAGGAGCTCGACGCGATGCGCCCGGAACTCGACGGCAACCGCATCCAGGAGGTGCTCGGCATCCGCCCCGGCCGCGAGGTCGGCGAGGCCTACCGGTTCCTGCTCGACCTGCGTCTCGACGAGGGCGTGCTCGGCCCCGAGGTCGCCGAGCAGCGCCTGCGCGACTGGTGGGCCGCGCGCAGCTGAGGGACTACCCGGCGTCGCGCGCGGAACCCGAGTTCTCGCGCGACTCGGGCGTCGTGGCCGCCGCCGCCGCTGCGCCCCCGTCGGTCACTGCCGTACCGGCGAGGGCGGCGCGCACCAGATGGGTGAGATCGATCGAGACGATCCGCTCGTGCCCGTGCATCACGGCACCGGGGTCTCGACCGGAGCGGGTGCGTCGGGCGTCGCGCCCGGCGCCGGCGCCTCCGGAGTCGGAGTCGGGGTGGCCTCGCCGACACCGGGAGCGCGGAGGAACGGCGGGAGCGGTCGCTCGGCCGTCGACCGCCGGGGTTGGAGGGTCATCTCGTCGGCCTCGGCCTCGTCGAGCGGGTACACGTTCCACAGCGGACGCCCACGGAAGTCCTCGCCGGGGATCGTGACCATCGTGCCGTCGGGCTTGAGTCCGTAGGGGGCGGCGGCGTCGCCGGCGGTGGCGCTGTACCACCCGTTCTCGCCGTAGAGATTCAGCGGAGTGCCCTTGTCGGTGTACAACTGCACCTGTTCGAGGGGCTGGCCGTCGGCGTCGTAGGCGAAGATGTTGCCCACCTGCACACCGTCGAGCAGCAGGCCGGAGTCGTTCGGGTACTCGTCGTAGACGTACTCCACACGCGGCGACAGCAGCGACGGGATGGCCATGAGCAGCGCGAGTCCCGCCACGACGCTGAACACGGTGCGGATGTGCCGCAGCGGGTTGCGCGGCAGCCAGAGTCCGCGGCCCCACTGCACGCTCACCAGCGCGAGCACGAGGATGACGAGCCACTCCAGCGCCGAGTCGGGCACCATCCAGTGCGCCGAGTTCGCGCCCGGGGCGATGAAGAACCGCAGCACCACGAAGAACCCGTAGCCGCGCAGCACCCACCACACGGGCCGGAGGGTCACGGCGAGGTCGAGCAGCCAGGCCCCGAAGACACTGCGACGCATGCTGTCGGTCGTGCGTCGGCGCCAGGCGGCGAAGCGCTCGGCGACGGGCAGCTCGTGGTCGGGGGCGCCGCGCGGGGGGAGCCCGGCGGCCGATCGCAGCTCTTCGGCGTAGGCGCCGGGGTCGCCGAGATCGAGCACCCCGTCGTTGTCGGCGGCCTGTTCGGCGAGGTCGGCGCCGAGGCCGGTCATGATCTCGTCGAGCTCGTCTTCGGGCAGGTCGTCGAGGTGCGTGCGCACGGCGGCGGCGAACGAGCGGATCTGCTCGTCGAGCGAGACGCGGGTGTCGTTCATGAGTTCTCTCCGTTCGAGGATGCCCCGGCGCTGGCGTCGGTGAGCAGGGTCGACATGGCGCCGGCGAAGCCCCGCCAGGTGAGGGACTGCGCTTGCAATGCGGTGCGTCCCTGCGTGGTGATGGCGTAGTACTTGCGGTGCGGGCCGCCGTCGGAGGGGACGACGTAGCTCGAGAGGCTGCCCGCGGCGTAGAGCCGCCGCAGGGTGCCGTAGACCGAGGCGTCGCCGACGTCGCCGAGCCCGGCATCCCGCAGTCGTCGGACGATGTCGTAGCCGTACCCATCTTCCGTGCGCAGCACGGCCAGCACGGCGACGTCGAGAACGCCCTTGAGCAGTTGCGTGGTGTCCATGCACCCTCCTTCACTGCGATGCACACTACCACGCAGTACGCAGTAGTCCGCAAGACGCAACACGGCCCCCGCCGCAGCACGGGGTGGGTATCGCCGCGGGGCCCGCGCTCTTACACTGGGACGAGGCTCCCCCTCCGAGGAACGGAAGTCCTGTGACGGCGCAGTGGCAGATCTCCCGGGAGGCCTTTCCCGAGGCCTCGCGCCTCATCATCGAGCGTGCACACGAAGAGCTCATCGCCGGGAACCTCGACGATCGGCGGCTGCAGCAGGTGCGCCCGCTCGTGCGTGCATCGTGGGAGCGGTCGTGGCGCGGACGCGTCGGACCCGAGACGCCACCCGACCTCGCCCTCGCGCGGGACGAGCTGCTGGCCTACCGTGCCGCGCACCCGCTCGCCGCGGCGATGGACACGATCCGCGGCCTGCTGCTGCCGGGGAGCCCCGAGGACTCCGGCGTGCTCGTCGCGATCGGCGATCAGGCCGGGCGACTGCTGTGGATCGAGGGCGACCGCCAGGTGCAGAACCTCACCGACGGCATGGGATTCGTCGCCGGAGCGAACTGGGCGGAGGATGCCGTCGGCACATCCGCCCCGGGGACGGCGCTCGAACTCGGCCACCCCGTGCACATCCGCGGAGCGGAGCACTACAACCGGCTCGTGCATCCGTGGTCGTGCACCGCGGCGCCCGTACGCGATCCGGAGACCCGGCGCGTGCTCGGCGTGATCGACGTCACCGGTGGACCCGACGTCGTCACGCCCCAGGCCCGCCTGCTCGTCGACGCGACGGTGCGGGCGGTCGAGTCCGAGATGCTCGTCACCCGCCTGCGCGCCCGGGCCGAGCACGCCCCTCGCGTACCTTCGGCGCCGACGCGCACACGACCGGCGACCCGCGCCACCCTGCACGTGCTCGGTCGAGACAGGGCACGGCTCGAGACGGCATCCGAGCACGAGGAATCGGTCGTCGAACTCAGCGCCCGGCACGCGGCCATCCTGCTCATGCTGGCCGTGCACCGGCAGGGCCTCTCGGCCGAACGGCTCACCGAACTGGTCTACGGACCGGGCGTCTCGCCCGACACGCTGCGCCCCGAGATGGTGCGCTTGCGCAAGGCGCTCGAGGGTCGGATGCCCGGGCTGGTGCCCGAGTCGAGACCGTACCGCCTGCCGGCCGCGCTCGACACCGACGCCCACGACGTACTGTCGCTGCTCGACCGCGGCGCCCACCGCGTCGCGCTCACCGCCTACCGCGGACCGGTGCTCCCGGAATCGACGTCGCCGGGGGTCGAGGAGTTCCGCGAGACGGTGCGGGGTGCGCTGCGCGAGGCGATGCTCTCGGAGGCCAGCCTCGACGTGCTGCTCGCGTACGCCGAGATCCCCGAGGGGCAGGCGGATGCCGAGGTGCTGCGCCTCGCCCTGGAGATGCTGCCCGCGCGCTCGCCGAAGCGCACGGGTCTCGTGTCGCGCATCGAACGTCTCGACCGGTCCTGAGCCGGCGGCCGCGCAACCTGACGCAACGTTGCGCACCGGGCTGCAACCTCCCGCGGCCTACCGTCGTCGCAACAGCCGCGCACCGAGGCGCGGCCGCAGTCCGAGGGAGTCACCACATGACCATCGTCGAAGCAGACGTCTCCACCGCTCCGGCATCCGCCGCCTACGCCGCCCCGGGGCAGCACGGCTCGATCGCCGACTACCGCCCGCGCTACGGCCACTACATCGGCGGCGAGTTCGTCGAACCGGCCAAGGGTCAGTACTTCGAGAACGTGAGCCCCGTCAACGGCAAGCCGTTCACCGAGGTCGCCCGGGGCACGAGCGAAGACATCGACCGCGCGGTCGACGTCGCCTGGAAGGCGTTCGCCGGCTGGGGCAAGACGAGCCCGGCCGAGCGTGCCGTGGTGCTCAACCGCATCGCCGACCGCATGGAGCAGCACCTCGAGCGCATCGCCGTCGCCGAGACGTGGGAGAACGGCAAGCCCGTGCGCGAGACGCTCGCCGCCGACATCCCCCTCGCGGTCGACCACTTCCGCTACTTCGCCGGCGTGCTGCGCGCGCAGGAGGGCGGCATCAGCCAGCTCGACGAGAACACCGTCGCTTACCACTTCCACGAGCCGCTCGGCGTGGTCGGGCAGATCATCCCGTGGAACTTCCCCATCCTCATGGCGGTGTGGAAGCTGGCGCCCGCGCTCGCCGCGGGCAACTGCGTCGTCATCAAACCCGCCGAGCAGACCCCTGCGTCGATCCTGTTCCTCTTCGAGATCATCGGCGACCTGCTGCCTGCCGGGGTGGTGAACATCGTCAACGGCTTCGGCATCGAGGCGGGCGCCCCGCTCGCCCAGCACAAGCGCATCCGCAAGGTCGCCTTCACGGGCGAGACGACGACCGGCCGCCTCATCATGCAGTACGCGTCGCAGAACCTCATCCCCGTCACGCTCGAGCTCGGGGGCAAGAGTCCCAACGTGTTCTTCGAAGACGTCGCCCGGTCGACCAGCGACCCGTTCTACGACAAGGCGCTCGAGGGCTTCACCATGTTCGCGCTCAACCAGGGCGAGGTGTGCACCTGCCCGTCGCGCGCCCTCATCCAGCGGTCGATCTACGACGGCTTCCTCGCCGACGGGCTGGAGCGCGTCGGCAAGGTCGTGCAGGGCAATCCGCTCGACCCGGCGACGATGATCGGCGCCCAGGCATCCAACGACCAGCTCGAGAAGATCCTCAGCTACATCGACATCGGGAAGCAGGGCGGGGCGCGACTGCTCACGGGAGGCGAGCGCGTCGACCTCGGCGGCGATCTGAGCGAGGGGTTCTACGTCGCCCCGACCGTGTTCGAGGGCACGAACGACATGCGCATCTTCCAGGAGGAGATCTTCGGGCCGGTGCTCTCGGTCACCTCGTTCGACGACTACGCCGACGCGATCACGATCGCCAACGACACCCTCTACGGACTCGGAGCCGGCGTGTGGAGCCGGAGCGGCGACACCGCCTATCGCGCGGGCCGCGCGATCGAGGCCGGGCGCGTGTGGACGAACACGTACCACCAGTACCCGGCGCACGCCGCGTTCGGCGGATACAAGCAGTCGGGCGTGGGTCGCGAGAACCACAAGATGATGCTCGACCACTACCAGCAGACCAAGAACCTCCTCGTCTCGTATGCCGAGGGTCCGATGGGCTTCTTCTGATGATCGGAGCCTCGCAGCGGGTCGCGGTGACGGATGCCGCGGCATCCCTCATCCGCGACCTCACCGGGCAGCACGGACCGCTCATGTTCCACCAGTCGGGCGGATGCTGCGACGGCTCGTCACCGATGTGCTACCCGGTGGGGATGTTCCTCACCGGGCCGGCGGACGTGCTGCTCGGCACCCTCGACGTCGGCCTCGACGACCCCGTCGAGGTGTACATGTCGGCGTCGCAGTTCGAGTACTGGAAGTACACGCACCTGACGATTGACGTGGTGCCGGGGCGCGGTGCGGGATTCAGCGTGGAAGGGCCGACGGGAATGCGCTTCCTCATCCGGTCGCGCATGCTCGACCCCGCCGAGCTCGACCACTTCGGACTGTCTGCGCCGATGCGTCTTTCGCCGTCGCCGGGCGCCTGAACGGTCCTGCAACCGTCTGCAACCCTCAGCGACTTAGCATTTCCGTACAGCCGACATCGCCGGTCCCCAGCCGGCGTCGGCGCGACGGCTCGGCCGTCTGCGGAGGGAGAGTGGATTTCCTTCTGATCCCGAGGGGGGATGGGGTGGGCCGTCGGTCCCCAGTCGACGCCCACCCTCACCCGGGAGCCCGTCTCTCGGTCGCGCCGCGGTGTTCTCGCCGTGCGCTCAGAGCGATCGGATGATCGTCCACGCCACGATCGCCCCGACCATGACCACCAGCGGGATCCAGGTCGTGCGCTTCTTGAGTCGGCGACCCTGCGGTGCGACGCCGGCCGGCGGCGTGAGCAGCCCGACCGGCGGGGCGAAGGGCAGCGCGGTCGGCACGGAGGAACCCGGCGCGGCGGCGCGCGCGGCGGACCGGAGGCTCAACCGCTCGTCCCTCCAGCGCGCCCACTGGTCGAGCTTGGTGATCAGCGCACCGACGACGCCGAAGAGCCAGGCCCACGTGGCCGGGTCGAGCGTCGATGCCTCGCGCTTCGTGTAGAGGAACATCCAGTCGTCGACGATCTCGACGTCGAGCTCGGCGGCGTGATCGATGAAGCGCGCCATGATGTCGGGCGTGAAAAGGTAGAGCGCATCCTGCTCGTAGCCCTCGGGGCAGTAGAGCGTGAAGTGCTGATCGAAGTCGCCCTCCAGCGAGAGCCGCTGCGCGCGCTGGAACGACGTCGGCAGGTTCGATCCGAATCCGTTGTTGCCGAGCGCGTCGAGCACGATGTTCGGCAGCGGCACGTCGAGCTTCACCGCCACGTACCCCCACCGGTAGGTCGTCGAGCTCTTCCCGTGCTTGACGGTGTACTGGTAGTTGCCGAACTCGACGAACCGCGGCCGGGTGCCGCGCACGAGGTCGGTCGCCACGCGCCCGGAGCCGAGGCTGAAGATCATGCCGGGCAGCCCCGGGCTCGCGATGCGGTCGACGTACTCCATGCCGTTCGCACGTGCGAACATGCCGAGACGATAGCGGCGGATGCGGTTCGCCCGCCTCACGAACAGCCCGATCGTCAGACCACCGGCGACGGCGATCACGAGGATGCCGATCACGAAGGCGACACCCGAACCGTCGCCCGAGCTCGAGAAGCTGCGGACGAGTCCGCCGACCACGAACACGCCGACGAGGCAGGCGAAGACGAGCGCGAACGCCGCGATGATCGCTCCGACCACCGTTCCCGCCGACGCACCGGACGAGGTGCGTCCCGCCTTGAGCTCGGCGGCGAAGGCGGCGACGGCGACCGGGTCGACGGGTGCGGTCAACGGCGTCGCGTCGAACGACGAGGTCGGATGCGGAGAGCTCATCGGTTCACCTCGTCGGCATCCCAGGTGAGGTCGGCGCCCTCGGGAACGGTCAGCGCCTCGACTCCCTCGGTCGCGCACAGGGCCTCGACGAGCGCGACCGATCCGCCGACGATCGTCGAGTCGAAGTCGATCTCGCTCGCCATGATCCAGGCGCGATCGTCGGGCCAGAGGATGTTCGGTGCCTGCGCCGACGGCGCGAAACCGTGCTGCTCGGCCACACGGTCGCGCCATGCCGCGTCGAGGATCCAGTCGGGATCGGCGAACGCGCGCGACGCCGCCGAGAACAGCACGTATCCGCGGCCGGGCAGCTGCAGGCGCGAGCCCTCGGAGATCTCGCGCGAGAGGATGCCCTCCTGCCACGTCGGCTTGCGGAAGACGTTGTTGAACGGATCGTGCGTGCTGCGGTCGAGCATTGCACGGTGCTGCGGGTCGTCGTCGAACGTGACGAACGCCCGGGAGGGGCCGTCGCCGAAGAAGCCGAGCAGGCCGCCGTAGCCCTCCCAGATCGCGGCGACGCCGGAGTCGGGGGTGGTCGTGTGCGCGGCGAGCACGCCCGCCACGCGCGACAGCAGAGCGCGGTCGAGTTCGCCCTCGAGCGGCGCGGTGAACTCGCGCCCGTCGGGCGAGAGGCGCGAGCGCCAGTCCTCACCCTCGGGGGTGCGCACGATCCGTTGCCACTGGGCGAGCGGATGCAGCGTGGTGCCGAAGGCCGCGGCCGCCTCGGCCCAGGTCGACTCGGCGTCGACGAAGGCGTCGATCATGCGGTGCTGCTCGCCCTCGGGCATCCGCTCCCACTCGTCGGCCGACGGCATGGCGCGGTCGGGCAACGAGCGCACGCTCGGGCGGTGGAAGATGCGCGCGTAGGCCGCGAATCCGCGGGGGACGACGCCGTGCATGGTCGCGTAGCCCGGATCGAGCCGCTGCCCGATCCAGTCGCCGACGCTCGGGTTCGCGATCCACTCCATGCGACCACGGTACCCGGAGGCCCCGACGCGCCCGCCATAATCGGAGGTGTGACTGCGACTGCGACAATCCCCTCCCTCGATGGCCGCCGCTTCCGGATGATCTCGTCGACGACCTCAGCGGTCGACGACCAGGCGCCGAGCATCTTCGAATACTTCGAGCGCGACGGCGCGATCTGGGGCGGGTACACGGGTGACACGGTCACCTTCGGCAAGTTCGTGGGCACGCGCACCGGCGACACCATCTGGGTCTCGTTCGTGCACGTGCTCGTGAAGGACGGCTCGGTGGTGACCGGCGACGGAGAGAGCGAGCTCGAGCTCACCGACGACGGCCGTATCCGCCTCGTCGAGCACTACGAGATGTTCGGCCTTCCGCAGCTCAGCGTCTGCGAAGAACTCCCCGCTTCCTGACCCCCACCCCCGCTGACCCCTCGCGATAAGCGGGTCAGCGGGGCGGAAGCGCGTCGCGGCCCGGAGAGGCGGGGGTCCAGCGGGTCATGCCGAGCGGCACCTCGGTCTCGCGCTCGGGGATGTCGGTCGGCAGCAGGAACGGCCGGCGCACCACCTCGTCGAGCACGACGACGCTCACGACCGTGCGCACCTCCGGCAACTGCGCGATGACCCCGGTCGAGAACTCGTGTACACCGCTGACGTCGGTCGCGCGGATCAGCAGCATCGCGTCGTGCTCGCCGGTCGTGATCGCGCACCACTCCACGTCGGGCATGTCGACGATCCGGTCGCGGAAGGATGCCCAGGCCTGGGGCAGCACGGTGACGAAGACGAGCGCCCCGATCGAGAGGCCGGCCTTGGCGTGGTCGACCCGTGCGCCGAAGCCGGTGATCACGCCGTCGCTCACCAATGATTCGACGCGCGAATAAGCGCTCGCGCGGGAGATGCCGACCCGATCGGCGAGAGCGGCGATCGAGATGCGACCGTTATCACGGAGCACATCGAGAATTCTGTACGCGGTCTCGTCCAAAGGGGTGGCACTTCGTCCAGAATGCTTCGCCTGTTCGGCATCCTTGCTGGACATATTGCTCCTGACGTTCGGCATTACGGACAGAGCGTGTCGGTGTGACGCGCAGTTGCTGGACACATCGTCGCATATGATGCGAATCTGATCCCCGGTCGTCCACATCGGTGGCGATCGACACCCGAATGTACTCCTCGCCCTTGGAGGCCCTCATGTCGTCACGTCGCAGCACGTCCGTCATCGCGATCGGAGCCGTCGCGCTCCTCGCGCTCGCTGGTTGCTCGGGAGGGAACTCGGCGAACAACGGCGAGCAGTCCTCGGGTTCCGACTCGCTGGTCATCGACACCGCGTTCTCGATCGAGACCGCCGACCCCGGCCACACCTACGACCCGACCGGCAACATGATCGCCAAGGCGCTCTACGAGACGCTGGTCGACTTCGAGGGCTCCGACGTCTCGACCCCGGTCCCCGGACTCGCCTCCTGGGAGCAGAACGACACGGCCACCGAGTTCACGTTCACGCTCGAGGGCGACCGCGTCTTCTCCGACGGCTCGCCGATCGAGGCGAAGGACGTCGTCTTCTCGCTGCAGCGCATCCAGGGCATGGCCGACGCCAAGCCGAACTTCCTGCTCAGCGGTGTGACCATCGCCGAGGTCGACGAGAAGACCATCTCGTTCACCACCGAGACCCCGCTGCTGCAGCTGCCCGCGATCCTCGCCAACCCGGCTCTCGGCATCGTCAACTCCGACGTCGTCATGGAGAACGGCGGAGCGACCGACGGCACCGACAGCGCCCAGGGCTTCCTCGACGGCGAGTCGGCCGGTTCGGGCCCGTTCGTGCTCGACACGCTCGACCTGTCGTCGCAGGTCGTGCTCACCAAGAACGACGAGTACAACGGCGACGAGGAGTCGGAGTTCTCGCGCGTCGTCGTGCGCAACGTCTCGGAGAGCGCCACGCAGCTCGCCAACCTCAAGGGCGGCGACTCGATGGTCGCCATGGACCTCAACGGCGACCAGGTCTCGGGCCTCGGCGACGGCCTCACCGTCGACTCCGTGCCCTCGGGCCAGACGATCTTCCTGCTGCTCAACCAGGGCACGGCGGGCGGTGACCTCGCGAACGTCAAGATCGCCGAGGCGATCCGCTACGCCCTCGACTACGACGCGCTGCTCGAGCTCGCGGGTGCCGGTGCCGAGCAGGCCACCGGCGTCATCCCGCCCGGATTCGAGGGTGCCCTCGACACCGGCGTCGAGCAGGACCTCGAGAAGTCGAAGGCCGCGCTCGCCGAGGCCGGCTACACCGGCCAGACCCTGAAGCTGCAGTTCCCGAACGACTACCCGGTCGGCGGCGTCGAGTTCACCCCGCTCGCCGAGCGCATCCAGGCGCAGCTCGAGGATGCCGGAATCGCCGTGGAGCTCGCGCCGGCGCCGTTCGCCACCGAGCTCGACGCCTACGTCAACGGCACCGAGGGCTTCGGCCTGTGGTTCTGGGGTCCGGACTACGCCGACTCGGCGAACTTCCTCCCCTTCGGTCCCGGCCTCAAGGTCGGCCTGCGTGCCGGCTGGGCCGCCGAGGCGAACCCGGCCATCGCCGAGATCGCCGCGAACGCCGCAGCCGCCACGGATGCCGACGAGCGCACGAGCCTGTTCACCGACTTCGCGGAGGCGATGCAGGCCGAGGGCCCCTTCGTGCCGATGATCGTGCCGGGTCGCAACATCTCGAGCACCGACAAGGTCTCCGGCGCCGTGTACAACTCCGTCTGGGAGATGGACATCGCCGAGATCACCCCGGCCGGCTGAACGGATAACGCATGACGACGGTGGCGGTGCAGAGGCAGGCGCGCAGGCGCAGGTCTCCCCTGATCGGATACCTGCTGCGGCGGGCCGGCACCTCCCTGCTCCTGCTGGTGGGCGTGACGATCGTCACGTTCCTGCTCACCAACCTGGTGCCGGGAGACCCGGTCTCGGCGGCCCTCGGCGAGGGCGCGTCGCAGAACCCCGAGACGCGCGAGGCCTTCATCAAGGCCCAGGGACTCGACCAGCCGTTGATCGTGCAGTACTTCATCTACATGGGGAATCTGCTCCGCGGAGACCTCGGTACGTCGCTGGTGACCGGTCGCCCGGTCACCAGCGACCTCGCCACCGCGGTGCCGGCGACGATCGAGATCGCCATCGGCGCGATCATCCTCAGTCTCGTCGTCAGCACCGTGCTCGGCACGCTCGCCGCGTACCGCCGCGGTCTGGTCACCGATCAGGTCGTGCGCGTCGTCACCCTCGTCGGTCTCAGCGTGCCGACGTTCTGGCTCGCGCTCGTGAGCTTCTACGTCTTCTTCCTCGAGCTGCGCATCGCCCCCGGGTCGGGTCGCATCTCGCCGTCGATCACCCCGCCCCCACGGGTGACCGGCCTCTACACGGTCGACTACCTGCTGAACGGCGACGGCGTCGGCTTCTTCGACGCCCTCGCGCACCTGGCTCTTCCGGTGCTCGTGCTGTCGCTCGTCACGATCGGCCTGCTCACCCGCTTCATCCGCACCTCGGTGCTGGAGGTGCTCGGCAGCGACTACGTGCGAGCGGCCCGCGCCAAGGGCCTGCCCGCGATGACCGTCATCATCGGGTACGTGCTGCGCGGCGCATCCCTCCCGATCCTCACCGTCGTGGGCGTCGCGTTCGGATCGCTGCTGTCGGGCACCGTGCTCGTCGAGTCGGTCTTCGCCTGGCCGGGGCTCGGCACCTACGCCTACAACTCGGCCGCCAACCTCGACCTGCCCGGCATCATGGGCGTCGGCCTCGTGGTGGGCGTCATCTACCTGCTCATCAACTTCATCGTCGATCTCCTCTACGGCGTGCTCGACCCGAGAGTGAGGATCGCATGAGCCGCATCGACGCCGCATCCGGGCCCTGGCGCTTCCGGTTCCGCTGGCCGCGCGCCTGGCGCACGCCCCTCGGCATCATCGGCTCGGTGATCGCCCTCGCCTGGGTGATCGTCGCGTTCACCGCCCAGTGGTGGGTGCCGTACGGACCCAACGCGCAGGTGTTCCCCCGTCTGCAGGAGCCCGGGGTCGAGACCCTGCTCGGCACCGACGGCAACGGCCGCGACATCTTCTCGCGCCTCATGACCGGCGCCACCGTCAGCCTGCCGCTCGCGCTCATGCTCGTCATCGCCGCGATGATCATCGGCACGACGATCGGTGCGCTCGCCGGGTACTTCGGCGGCTGGGTCGACGAGACCCTCATGCGCATCACCGACCTGTTCATGGCGTTCCCCACCGTGATCCTCGCGATGGTCGTCGCCGCGTCGCTCGGCCCCTCGCTGTTCAACGCGGTGATCGCCGCGATCGTCGTGTCGTGGCCCCAGTACTCCCGCGTCACCCGCAGCATCGTGCTCGGTCTGCGTGGACAGAACTACGTCATCGCCGGACGACTGCTCGGCCACTCGCCGCTGCGCACGCTGTTCGTCGACATCCTCCCCAACATCGCCGGGCCGGTCATGGTGCTCGCCACCCTCGACATCGGTGCGGCCATCCTGCTGCTCTCGGGCCTGTCGTTCCTCGGTCTCGGCGCACAGCCGCCGACGGCGGAGTGGGGGTCGATGATCTCGGCCGCGATGCAGAACTTCGACGCGTGGTGGCTCGGGGTCTTCCCGGGGCTCGCGATCCTCACGGTCGTGCTCGCCTTCAACTTCCTCGGCGACGCGATGCGCGACATCCTCGACCCGACGGCCGAGGTCGCGCACGAGAAGCAGGCCGAGAAGAAGGACTCCGCGGGGGTGACGGCATGAGCGCACTCAGCATCCGCGACCTGACGATCGATATCGGACGCCCGCTCGTGAAGGGCGTCTCGCTCGAACTCGAGGCGGGTCGCATCCACGGCCTCGCCGGCGAATCGGGCTCGGGCAAGACGCTCACCTCGCTCGCCGTGCTCGGCCTGCTGCCGCGTCAGGCGAAGGTCGGCGGCTCGATCCGGCTCGCGGGCGACGAGCTCGTCGGGTTGAAGCGCCGCGGCATGAACCGCGTGCGCGGGAAGCGCATCGCGATGGTGTTCCAGGACCCGTCGGCGTCGCTGCACCCGCAGCTGCCGGTCGGTCGTCAGCTCACCGACCACATGCGCGTGCACCTGGGCCTTCGTGGGGCCGCCGCCCGCGACAAGGCCGTCGAGCTGCTCACGACCGTGCAGGTGCCGAATCCGGCCGAAGCCCTGAAGCGGTACCCGCACCAGTTCTCGGGTGGACAGCGCCAGCGCATCGCGATCGCCTGCGCTCTCGCCTGCGACCCCGAGGTTCTGCTGGCCGACGAGCCGACCACCGCACTCGACGTGACCGTGCAGGCCGGCATCCTTCGTCTGCTGCGCGATCTCGCCACCGAGCGTCAGCTGGCCGTGCTGCTCGTCACGCACGACCTCGGCGTCATGAGCGCCATCGCCGACGAGGTCGCCGTCATGAAGGACGGTCTGATCGTCGAGCGCGCCGACCGCGAGACGCTGTTCCACGACCCGCAGCACGACTACACGCGGATGCTGCTCGCTGCACTGCCCGGTTCCCGCATCGAGGAGGACGCCGATGAGTGAGATCGTGCTCGATGCGACGGACGTCGTCGTGCGCTACCCGGGCCACCCTCCGGTGGTCGCCGTGAACGGCGTCTCGATGACCGTGGCCCCGGGGGAGACCGTGGCGCTGGTCGGCGAGTCCGGCAGCGGCAAGTCGAGCTTCGCTCGCGCCGTCGTCGGGATCGAGAAGACCGCGGGCGGCACGGTGCTGTTCGACGGCGCCCCCGTCGCCCCGCTCGGCATCCGCCGCCGTTCCGTGGCGATGACCGGCATCCAGATGGTCTTCCAAGACCCCTCCACCTCGCTCAACCCGCGCCGCCGGGTGGGCGACCAGATCTCCGACGGCATCGCCACCGCCCGAGCGCGCGGTGCCGCCGGATCCACCGTCGACGAGTGGCTCGAACGCGTCGGGCTGCCCACCGAGGTCGCCTCGCGCTTCCCGCACCAGTTCTCGGGCGGGCAGAAGCAGCGCATCGCGATCGCCCGGGCGCTCGCCGCACGCCCCTCGCTGCTCGTCGCCGACGAACCGATCTCGGCGCTCGACGCGTCGACCCAGACCAGCGTCGCGGGTCTCATGCGCGACCTGGTGGCGGAGTCGGGGGCGGGCATGCTCTTCATCTCGCACGACCTCGCCGTGGTGCGCCGCATCGCCGACCGCACGTTCGTCATGTACTCGGGCCGCGTGCTCGAGTCCGGGCCGACCGCCGAGCTGTGGGCCGCGCCCCAGCATCCGTACACGCAGGCGCTGCTCGCCGCGATTCCCGAACCCGACGGTGCCGGACGCATCCCCGAGGCACCCGGCACCGCCGACCGCGAGGTCTGGTCGGAGGTCCCGCCCGTCCTGCGCTGAGCGCGTCCGCCGCCGCGAAAATGCAGATCATCTGCCGACCGCAGGGCGTGTCGCCGCGCGACATGCCGACCGCGCACTCGTTCGTCTGCGTTTTGATCACGGCGAGCCCCGCACGCAGAAAGGCCCGGCATCCGTGGAGGATGCCGGGCCTTCGCTCATGCGAGGATCCGCGAGGATCACATGGGGGCGGTGACCTCCTGCGGCACATCCCACTCGGTGATCTCGAGCGCAGCCTCGATCGGCTGACCCTGCACCTCGGTCTTCGTGGTCGTGGCGAGGATGATGTAGTCCTCGGTGACCTCGAAGGTCGCGTCGACCGCGACGCCCTGGGAATCGGTCGTGCCGCTGACGAGGTAGACCTTCTGGCCGAGGCGCTCGCTCGTGCCGGTGACCGTGAACTCGCCGTTGAGGGCGGCGGCGGCCTGTGCCGGGTCGGTCGAGGTGGCGGTGGTCGCACCGGCGCTGAGGCCGGCGATGATCGGGTCGCTCGAGTTCGGGTCGGCGACCTGCCACTCGCTCGACGGGCTCTTCACCCAGGCCTGGTCGCCGATGACGACCATCGAACCGATCGACGAGTCGATGGCGGTGGCGTCGTCAGCAGGGTTGTAGCGGGCGGTCGACTCCATGCCCATCGTGGTCGACGTGGCCGCGTAGCCCTTCGACTCGGCCATGCGCTCGGTGGAGCAGGTGGCCAGCGCCGAGATGTCGACGGTCGCGCCCTCTTCGAGCTTCGGGCAGTCCGACGACGGCGCCGTGGTCTCTTCAGCGGAGCTCGAGCTCGAGCTGCTGGGCTTGCTGTCGGACGGCTTCTCGGCCGGGCCCTGGCCCGAGCATCCGGTGAGCAGGATCGCCGCCGCGATGACGACTCCGGCCTTCCATGTGTTGACGCGCATCGCGTCCCCCCTTTCACATCGGCCGATGGCTGTCATCGACCACCGCACCAGCATGTCAAAGGATGGGGCCGGGCGCGTGGTGCGGACTCCGGGTTGCGTCCGCTAGACTGTGCAGGTTGTCTGCCTTCGGGTAGGCACGTGCCACACACCCTCCTGCTTCCGGGAAATCCTCGGAAGCCGTTCTAGTCCGAAGGAGGTGGGTAAGTGACGCACCAGTACGAACTCATGGTCATCTTGACCCCCGAGGTCGACGAGCGCCAGGTCGCACCTACGCTCGACAAGTTCCTCAAGGTCATCACCAACGATGGCGGCTCGATCGACAAGGTCGACATCTGGGGCAAGCGCCGTCTGGCCTACGAAATCCAGAAGAAGACCGAAGGCATCTACGCCGTCGTCAACTTCACCGCGACGAGCGAGGCCACCCAGGAGCTCGACCGTCAGCTGAAGCTCAACGAGCAGATCATGCGCACCAAGGTCCTCCGTGCCGAAGAGGCGCAGGCGATGGTGGCTGCTGAGGCGAAGCGCTCCGAGGAGAAGGCCGCCCGCAAGTCCGCCAAGGCTGCGAAGGCCTGAGTCCATGGCAGGCGAAACCGTCATCACCGTGGTGGGCAACCTCACGGCCGACCCCGAGCTGCGTTACACGCAGAACGGGCTGCCGGTGGCGAACTTCACCATCGCATCGACGCCTCGCAACTTCGACCGCGCCGCGAACGAGTGGAAGGACGGCGAAGCGCTGTTCCTCCGCGCGTCGGTGTGGCGGGAGTTCGCCGAGCACGTGGCGGGCTCGCTGACGAAGGGCATGCGCGTCATCGCGCAGGGCCGTCTGCGTCAGCGCTCCTACCAGGACCGCGAGGGCAACCAGCGCACCGCGATCGAGCTGGAGGTCGACGAGATCGGCCCCTCGCTCCGGTACGCGACCGCGCAGGTCACCCGGGCGGCCTCGAACGGTGGCGGCGGACAGTCTCGCCCCGCCCAGCAGCAGCAGCAGGTGTCGGAGGAGCCGTGGTCCACTCCCGGCTCGTCGACCAGCGCCGACGCCTGGAGCACTCCGGGCAGCTTCGGCGACGACACCCCGTTCTGATCAACACTTCTGGAGCCCGCCTTCACCGGCGGGCATCCGCTCATCATTAAGGAAGAACCATGGCTGGAAAGTCGAGCGGCGACCGCCGCAAGCCGCGGAAGGGTGGCAAGCCCACCGCTCCCGCGAAGTCCATCCGGGTGGGTGTCATCGACTACAAGGATGTCGCCACCCTTCGCAAGTTCGTTTCGGAGCGCGGCAAGATCCGTGCCCGTCGTATCACCGGTGTCTCGGTGCAGGAGCAGCGTCTGATCGCCACGGCGATCAAGAACGCCCGCGAGATGGCGCTCCTGCCCTACGCTGGCGCCGGCCGGTAAGGGGTATCGAGATGGCAAAGCTGATTCTCACGAACGAGGTCGCCGGGCTGGGTAGCGCCGGTGACGTGGTCGAGGTCAAGAACGGGTTCGCTCGTAACTACCTCATCCCCCAGGGCTTCGCTACGGCGTGGACCCGTGGTGGCGAAAAGCAGGTCGCGTCGATCCAGGCCGCACGCCAGGCGCGTGCGATCCACGACCGTGACGAGGCCGTCGCGCTGAAGGATGCCCTCGAGGGCACCAAGGTGCGTCTCGCCGTCAAGGCCGGCGCTGCCGGTCGTCTCTTCGGCTCGGTCAAGACCGAGCACGTCGCAGACGCCGTCGAGGCCGCCGGTCTCGGCAAGATCGACAAGCGCAAGGTGCACATCACCTCGCCGATCAAGGCTACCGGTGAGCACGAGGCCACGGTTCGTCTGCACGACGACGTGACCGCGGTCATCACCCTGCAGGTCGTCGCCGCCAAGTAAGCAGCGACAACGCTTCGAACGCCCCCTGTCCTTCGGGACGGGGGGCGTTCGGCGTATCCGGGGGTGTGAGGGTCGCGGGGGGGGGTGTGGGTGCGGCCGTCTGCGCGGAGTTCGCACGTCTGCACGGGGTTTCGGTCAAATCGTCCGTGCATCCGTGGGACGTCCGTGCAGGTGGTGGACGGTGCGGGGTGGACGGATGCCCGGATTCCGCCGGTGGCCGGTGGCCGGTGGCCGGTGGCCGGTGGCCGGTGGGCGCAACGGATGCCCCGTGCTGGGGACACGGGGCATCCGCCTTCAGCGCTCGTCAGCTCGACGGGGAGTGGGGACTCCGCGCCGGGTAGGCGACGGCGCTCCGGTGATGCGATGCCTCCTCCCTCCAGGGCACCGCACCACCGGGGTGTGCGCTACGCCGTGCGGCGACGCAGCAGGCCCAGGCCGGTGATCAGCAGCAGGACCGCAACCAGCGCGAAGCTGATCTGCGAGCTGCCGCCGGTCGTCGCCAGCGCCTCTCCGGCCTGCGCCGAACCCGCCTGTGCCGAGGCCGAGACGTTCGTCGTCGCGGCCGCAGCCATGGCGGCGCCGGAGCTCGAGCCGGTTGCAGGGGTGGTGCCGGGCGTCGTGCCGGGCGTCGTGCCGGGGTCGGTTCCGGGGTCCGTGCCCGGGTCAGTGCCCGGGTCCGTGCCGGGGTCGGTTCCCGGGTCGGTTCCGGGGTCGGTTCCGGTGGGGTCGGTCACCGTGCTGTCACCCGTGACCGAGATGGCGTTGCCGCCGATCGTGATCGGAAGGGTGATGGGTGCGGTCACCTGGGTGCCGCCGAGGGTGCTGTCGTCACCGGTGGTGGTGCTGCCGGTGCCGGTGCCGCCCGTGGCGGGGGTGCCCGTGGTGGTGCCGGTGGACTCGCTGTCCCCCAGGAGGGAGATGGCGTTGCCGCCGACGGTGACCGGGGCGGTGATGGGGGCGGTCACCTGGGTGCCGCCGAGGGTGCTGTCGTCACCGGTGGTGGTGCTACCGGTGCCGGTCGAGCCGCCGGTGGCGGGGGTGGTGGTGGTGCCGGTGGTCTCGCTGTCTCCGGTGAGGGAGATGGCGTTGCCGCCGAC
>NZ_CAURWX010000001.1:0-1497374 GCF_963528945.1 uncultured Microbacterium sp. | reverse complement strand
ACCGCGACGGCGGTGCTCCGCGCCGCGAAGGCGGCTACAACCGCGACGGCGGTGCCCCGCGCCGCGAGGGCGGGTACAACCGGGACAACCGTGACAGTGGCGCTCCGCGTCGCGACTCCCGCGATGGCGATTCGCGCGGACGTTCGTTCCCCCAGCGTGGGGGAGCGGGCCGCGAACGCCCGGTTCAGGCGTCGAACGAGCGCGAGCGCGTCGACGAGCCCCGCATTCCGGAAGAGGTCACGGCGCGAGATCTGCACGGCGCCGCTCGCAACGAGCTGAAGACCCTCAGCAAGGAGAACGCCGAGCACGTGGCTCGACACCTCGCGATGGCATCCCGCCTGATCGACGAAGACCCTGAACTCGCACACCGTCATGCTCTCGCCGCCTCGCGGCGTGCGGGGCGCATCGCGATCGTGCGCGAGACGCTCGGAATCACGGCGTACGCGACGGGTGACTTCGCTCTCGCTCTGCGCGAGCTGCGCACCTATCGGCGGATCTCCGGCAACGACGACCAGATCGCACTCATGGTCGACAGTGAGCGTGGAATCGGTCGTCCCGACCGCGCGCTCGAGACCGGGCGTGCCGTCGACCGCTCGACGTTGACTACGCCGGTACGAGTGGCCCTCGCCATCGCGATGTCGGGTGCGCGCCTCGACCAGGGCGACCTGGAGCTCGCGCTCGGCGAGCTGGAGATCCCCGAACTCGACCCCGACCGCGCCTTCGAGTACAGCCCGGCACTGTTCGCCGCACGCGCTGCCGTGCTCGAGGACCTCGGCCGTACCGAGGAAGCGGAGTTCTGGGCCCGCCGCGCCGACGTGGCCGCCGAAGCCCTGGGGCTCGATGGCGCCGGCGACGAAGAGATCTACGTCGAGGACAGCCTGATGGAGGACGAGTTCTCCGACGACGACAGCGAGACGGCACCCAACACCGAACTCGACGCCGGTGCGGATGCCGATGCCGAGGGCGAAGCCGACACGCACGCCTCCGACGCATCGCACCCGACTGAGGATTCGGCGCCAGAACCGACGGTGGAGGACGAGGTGCGCGAGCTGCTCGGCGAGACCGACGACACGGTCGATTCCGAAAACGCCGACAACGCCGACGACACCAACGACACCGACGACGCGTCCGGCCCGGACGACGACGTGGTCGACGCTCGCTGATGGCGCTCTTCTCCCGCCGACGCACGGTGTCCACCCCGCTCGACGGGGTCGACACCGTGCTCGCGGACCTCGACGGGGTCGTCTACGCCGGCCCGGGCGCACTGCCGCACGCGGTGCAGAGCCTGAACGAGGCGGGCAGGACCCGTCGTCTGGGCTACATCACGAACAATGCCTCCCGCACCGATGCATCCGTGGCCGAGCATCTCTCCGGCCTCGGTCTCGACGTCGAACCGCAGGACGTGGTGACCAGTCCCCAGGCGGCCATGCGGCTGCTGGCGGGGATCGTCCCTCCGCCGGCGACGATCCTCGTGGTCGGCGGCGACGGGCTCGTCGACGAACTGGGGAAGGCGGGCTACTCGGTGACACGCAGCGCTCAGGACGAGCCGAGTGCGGTGGTGCAGGGATTCGCGCCCGAGGTGGCGTGGACCGACCTCGCCGAGGCGTCGTTCGCTCTGCAGCTGCCGGAGGACGAGGGTGGCATCCCGTGGATCGCCACCAACACCGACTGGACGATTCCCCGCGAACGCGGAGTCGCCCCGGGCAACGGCACGCTCGTCTCGGCCGTGCACACCGCCGTCGGGCGTCTGGCGACCGTCGCAGGCAAACCCGAGACGCCGATCTTCGAGGAGGCCCTCGCGCGGTTCGAGGCGAAGAAGGCGCTGTTCATCGGCGACCGCCTCGACACCGACATCCTCGGAGCGAGTCGCGCCGGCATCGATTCCGCTCTAGTTCTCACGGGTATCGATCGGCCGAAGCACGTGCTCGCCGCCCCCGAGGGGTCGCGGCCCACGTTCGTGCTCAGCGACCTGCGGGAACTCCACCAGCCCTATCCCGAGGCCGTCGCCCGCGACGGCGCGTGGCACGTGAACGACGCTGCCGTGCGGGTGAGCGGTGCCGACGTCGAGATCGTGGCGGACTCCGGGTCGCAGATCGACCTGCTCCGGGCGGGCGCGGCGGCCATCTGGGCCTCGGGAACGCCGGTGTTCGTGCTGCGTGTGCCGGAGAAGCTCTACGCCGACCCGTTCCACCGACCCTGAGCATCCGCGCTGCGTCGCCGCAGCGACGTCGGATGCTCCCCGTACAGTAGAGACGTGAGCGATCAGACGAGAGACAGCGCGCCGACCGACGGCCTCTGGAGCCGTCTCCGCCTGATCGAGGGCCAGCCTTTGGCCGCGCGCGCGGAGGCGTACTCGGCGCTGCACGACGATCTGGCGCGCCGGCTCGACGGCGGCGGCCGTCTCGATCAGCGCGACACCCCGGCCCCTCGATGACCCGCCTCGACGCCGCCCTCGCCGCGCGAGGACTCGCCCGGTCGCGCACGCATGCCGCCGCTCTCATCTCCGAGGGGCTCGTGACGGTCGACGGCCGACCGGTCGTGAAGGCCTCCACCGCGGTCGACGACGGCGCCGAGATCGCGGTGGCGGGGGACGACCACTACGTCGGTCGCGCCGCACACAAGCTCCTCGCCGCGCTCGACGCGTTCGAGGTGCCGGTCGCGGGTCGCCTGGCGCTCGACATGGGTGCGTCCACGGGGGGATTCACGCAGGTGCTCCGAGAGCGCGGCGCTCGACGGGTGCTCGCCGTCGACGTCGGCCACGGACAGCTCGCGCCGACGATCGCCGCCGACGCCGGCGTCGTCGCGGTGGAGGGTTTCAACGTCCGGCACATGACTCCGCAGAACCTCGCCGAGGCCACGGGGGAGAGTGCCGCGCCGGAACTCGTGGTCGGCGACCTGTCGTTCATCTCGCTCGAGCTCGTCCTCCCGGCGGTTGTCGCGGTCGCTGCATCCGAAGCCGATGTCGTCCTGCTCGTGAAACCGCAGTTCGAAGTCGGCCGCACCGCCGTGCGCGGTGGTCTCGTCACCGACCCCGCGACGCGAGCCGATGCCGTCGCGCGCGTCGTGTGGAGCGCGTGGGATGCGGGACTCGGCATGCTCGGAATCGTCCGGTCTCCGCTGCCCGGCACGCACGGCAATTCGGAATTCCTCGTGCACCTCGCGCCGGGGCGGGGAAGCAATCCGACAGAATGGTTGGACCGCATCAACGCAGTGGCTGGAGGACGATGAACGAGCGCAACATCCTGGTCGTCGCCCACGCCGGTCGTGACGCGACGGTCGCGGCGGCGCGGCGGGTGGTCGATGCGCTGCGCGGGGCGGGTGCCCGCCCGGTGCTCGCGCAGGTCGACCGTGCGGAGCTCAGCGCCGTCGACGCCTCGTTCGCCGACGTCGACGTGCTCGGCGACACCGTCGATCCCGCCACGCTCGAGCTGGCGATCGTCCTCGGGGGAGACGGCACGATCCTGCGCGCGGCCGAGCTGGTGCGCGACACCGGTGCTCCGGTCCTGGGCATCAACATGGGCCACGTCGGCTTCCTGGCTGAGATCGACCCCGATGACATGGACGACGCGGTGCGCCGCGTCATCGAACGCGACTACGACGTCGAGGAGCGGCTGGCGCTCTCGGTACGGGTGAAAGACGCCCAGGGCGTCGTCGTCTACGAGACGTGGGCGCTGAACGAGGCGACGGTCGAGAAGGCCAGTCGCGAGCGCATGATCGAGGTCGTGATCGAGATCGACGGGCGACCGCTCTCGAGCTTCGGATGCGACGGCATGGTGATCTCGACCCCGACCGGGTCGACCGCGTACAACTTCTCCGCAGGGGGACCGGTGATCTGGCCCAGTGTCGAGGCGATCGCCGTGGTCCCGCTCTCGGCCCATGCCCTGTTCGCGAAGCCGCTGGTCGTGAGCCCCGACGCCGCGGTGGCGATCGAGATGCTGGAGCGCACGGACGGGTCCGGCATCCTCTGGTGCGACGGTCGGCGCTCCCACGAGCTCCCGCCGGGGGCGAGAGTGGTGGCCCGGCGGTCATCGCGTCCGGTGCGCCTCGCGCGCCTGCATCCGACCGCGTTCACGAACCGCCTGGTGCGCAAGTTCCAGTTGCCCGTCGCCGGGTGGCGCGGGCAGGAGCCCGGGGGCGTCGCGTGATCGAGGAGATGCGGATGCGCGGGCTCGGCGTCATCGACGACGCGGTGCTGCCGCTCGGCGCCGGGTTCACCGCGATCACGGGCGAGACGGGTGCCGGAAAGACGATGGTCGTGACGGGTCTCGGTCTGCTGCTCGGACAGCGGGCAGACTCCGGGGCGGTGCGGGCCGGTGCCTCCCAGGCCTCCGTCGCCGGTGTGTGGGTGGTACCCGAGGAGGGCGCCGTGGCCGAGATCGTCGCGGATGCCGGGGGAGAGCTGGAGCCGATCGACGATGCGAGGGCCGAGCTCTACGTCTCGCGCACCCTGAGCGCCGAGGGGCGCAGCCGCGCGAGCGTGGGTGGACGGGCGGCTCCCGCCGGGGTCCTGTCGGCTCTCGCCGATGAGCTGGTTGTCGTGCACGGGCAGTCCGAGCAGTTGCGGCTGCGGTCGGCCGCGGCGCAGCGTGACGCTCTCGACCGCTTCGGGGGTGCTCCCGTGGCGTCGGCTCTCCAGACGTACGCGGCATCCTTCGAACGCTGGCGTGCGCTGGATACCGAGATCGCCGACATCTCCGCCAACCGTGATCGACGAAGTGACGAGGCCGCGCGCCTGCGCGAGGCTCTGGCCCTGATCGAGGCGACGGCGCCCGAGGCGGGCGAGGAGGAGCAGCTCGCCGCGCGCGCCGAGCGTCTGGCGAACGCCGAAGAGCTGCGTCTGGCGGCCTCGCAGGCGCACGGCGTGCTCTCCAACGAGGAGGGCGAGCCGGATGCGTCGGCGATGGTGGCGGAGGCGCGCCGCATTCTCGAGCGCGCGTCGGATCCCACGCTCACCGTCGTCGCCGACGGGCTCGCCGATATCGGGTACCGGCTCGCCGATCTCGCCGGGTCTCTGTCGGCATATCTCGCCGACCTCGACGAGTCGGGGCCGCATGAACTCGCCGCCGTCGAGGAGCGTCGCGCAGCACTGGGCGTGCTCGTCCGCGCGCATGGTTCGGTCGAGGCCGCGATCGATCTCTGGCGCACCGGGTCGGAGCGTCTGGCCGAACTCGACGACGATGACGACCGACTCGAACGCCTCTCGGCGGAGCGCGACGCGGCTCGGCAGGAACTCGACGCGGCCGCCGACGCGCTCACCACGGTGCGCATCGACGCGGCGCGGCGCCTCGGAGCGGCCGTGACCGAAGAGCTGCACGCGTTGGCCATGCCCGACGCGCGGCTCGAGGTGGCGGTGTCGCCGGGCAATGAGTCCACCCACGGCCGCGATGACGTCGCCATCCTGCTCGCCCCGCATCCGGGCGCGGAACCCCGATCCGTCGCGAAGGGCGCCTCCGGGGGAGAGCTGTCGCGGGTCATGCTCGCGATCGAGGTCGTGATCGCCGGCACCGACCCCGTGCCGACCTTCGTCTTCGACGAGGTGGATGCCGGCATCGGCGGGGCCGCGGCGATCGAGGTCGGGCGACGACTCGCCCGGCTGGCCGAGTCCTCGCAGGTCATCGCGGTCACCCACCTCGCGCAGGTGGCGGCCTTCGCCACCAACCATCTGTCGGTCGTCAAATCCAACGACGGCGCCGTCACGGCGTCGAGCGTTCGGCGGCTCGAGGGCGAGGAACGCGAGGCCGAGATGGCCCGCCTTCTCTCCGGACTCGCGGATTCGGATGCCGCACTCACCCACGCCCGTGAACTCCTCGGCCTCGGCCGCTGAACGAACTGTTAGGATAGAAGCCCGTGATGAACTCTTCTTCTGCGGGAACCAGCAACGACACCACCAAGCACGTTTTCGTGACAGGCGGTGTCGTTTCGTCTCTCGGTAAGGGCCTGACGGCGGCGAGCCTCGGCAACCTGCTGACCGCCCGCGGACTCCGCGTCGTGATGCAGAAGCTCGACCCGTATCTGAACGTCGACCCCGGCACGATGAACCCGTTCCAGCACGGTGAGGTCTTCGTCACCGATGACGGCGCCGAGACCGATCTCGACATCGGCCACTACGAGCGGTTCCTCGACATCAACCTGTCGCAGGCGGCCAACGTCACGACCGGTCAGATCTACTCGCAGGTCATCGCGCGCGAGCGCCGCGGAGAGTACCTGGGCGACACCGTGCAGGTCATTCCGCACATCACCGACGAGATCAAGCGCCGTATGCGCCTGCAGGCGACCGAGGACCCGCGTCCCGACGTCATCATCACCGAGGTCGGCGGCACGGTCGGCGACATCGAGTCGCAGCCCTTCCTCGAGGCGGCGCGTCAGCTGCGCCACGAGCTCGGTCGCGACAGCGTGTTCTTCGTGCACGTCTCCCTGGTGCCGTTCATGGGCGCCTCGGGCGAGCAGAAGACCAAGCCGACCCAGCACTCGGTGGCCGCACTGCGCCAGGTCGGCATCCAGCCCGACGCGCTGGTGCTGCGCAGCGACCGCCCGGTGAGCGAGAGCAACCGCAACAAGATCGCGCTGATGTGCGACGTCGACGCCGAGGGCGTCATCAACACCGTCGACCTGCCGAGCATCTATGACATCCCGTCGACGCTCAACGAGCAGGGTCTCGATTCGTACATCGTGCGCCGCCTCGGACTCGACCAGAAGGCGGCCGACGTCGACTGGACGCGCTGGAGCAAGGTCCTCCACGCCGTGCACAACCCGAAGCACGAGGTCACGATCGGTCTCGTCGGCAAGTACATCGACCTGCCCGACGCTTACCTGTCGGTGACCGAGGCCCTCAAGGCCGGTGGATTCGCACAGGAGACCAAGGTCAACATCCGCTGGATCCCCTCCGACCTCTGCGAGACGCCCGAGGGCGCGCGCGAACAGCTCGCGGCGCTCGACGGCATCTGTGTGCCCGGCGGCTTCGGCATCCGCGGCATCGAGGGCAAGCTCGGTGCTCTGCGCTTCGCGCGCGAGCAGGGCATCCCCACGCTGGGCCTCTGCCTCGGCCTGCAGTGCATGGTGATCGAGTACGCCCGCCACGTGGCAGGCATCGCGGATGCCTCGTCGAGCGAGTTCGACCCGGAGACCTCCGAGCCGGTCATCGCGACCATGGCCGAGCAGATCGAGATCCTCGACGGCGGAGACCTGGGCGGCACGATGCGTCTGGGCCTCTACCAGGCCGCCCTCGCCGAGGGGTCGCTGGCCCGCGAGGTCTATGGTGCGGCCGAGGTCTCGGAGCGTCACCGCCACCGCTACGAGGTCAACAATGCCTACCGCGACCGTCTCTCCGAGGCGGGACTGTGGTTCTCGGGTCTCAACCCCGAGCTCGACCTCGTCGAGTTCGTCGAGCTGCCGCGCGACGTGCATCCGTACTACGTCGCGACCCAGGCCCACCCCGAGCTGCGCTCGCGTCCGACCGACCCGCACCCGCTGTTCCGTGGTCTCGTGGGAGCCGCCATCGAGCGCTCGCACGCAGCGGAGCTCTTCGAGGTCGACGCGGATGCCTGAGTCGGCGTCCGCCCTCCGAGACGAGCCCTTCGAACCCGAGGTGCTGCAGAGCGACCTCGTGTTCGAGGGGGCCGTCTGGGACGTGCGCGATGATCGCGTGCGCTACGGCGACGGCGAGATCCGTCGCCAGTACGTGGCCCACACCGGGGCGGTCGCGATCGTCGCCCTCGACGATGACGGTCGGGTGCTGCTGATCCAGCAGTACCGGCATCCGATCCGCCACCGCGATTGGGAGCTGCCCGCCGGGCTGCTCGACGTCGCCGGGGAGGAGCCTCTCGCCGCGGCTCAGCGTGAGCTGGCCGAGGAGGCTGACCTCGTCGCGGACCACTGGAACCCCCTGGTGTCGTCGTGGACGACGCCGGGCGGCAACGACGAGATCATCCACGTCTTTCTCGCAACGGGGCTTCGTCCGGCCGAGACGGCGCACGCGCGCGTCGACGAGGAAGCCGACATCCGCGTCGAGTGGATGCCGCTGGCGGATGCCGTCGACGCCGTGCTGACCGGGCGCATGCGCAACGGCATCCTGGGCCTCGGGGTGATGGCGGCGACGCTGAGGACCCGACGCGAAGGCTGACGCGATGCAGCTCGCGCGTGCTCTCGACGTCTACCTGCGCCACGTCACGATCGAGCGCGGTCTCAGCGAGCACACCGTCGCCGCGTACCGCCGCGACCTCGAGGGCTACATGTCGTGGCTCGACGGGCAGGGGATCGCAGACACCGCGGAGGTGACGGCGGCGGTCATCGGCCGTTTCGTCGCCGAGCGGGCGGCAGCCGAACCCCCGCCCGCGGCGACCTCGCTGGCGAGACTGCAGTCGTCGGTGCGCGGCTGGCACCGGTTCCTGGCGAGGGAGGGCGTCGAGGTCGACGACCCGAGCGGCCGGCTGCGACCGCCGAAGGCCCCCCGCCGGCTGCCCAAGGCCCTCACCATCGACCAGGTCGAGCGCCTGCTGGCGGCGCCGTCGGCGGAGGAACCCGTGGGGATCCGCGATCGTGCGCTGCTCGAGCTGATGTACGCCACCGGTGCCCGTGTCTCCGAGGCGGTGGGGCTCGATGTCGACGACCTCGCCCACGGCGACGTGCTGCGGCTGCGCGGCAAGGGCTCGAAGGAACGCATCGTGCCGATCGGTTCGTTCGCCCGCGCCGCCGTCGACGCCTACCTGACGCGTGTGCGACCGTCGCTGGCGGCGAAGGGCAGAGCGTCGTCGCGGCTGTTCCTCGGGCTCCGCGGGGCTCCGCTGTCGCGGCAGAGCGCCTGGCTGGTGATCCGATCGGCCGCCGAGCGCGCTCACATCACGAGCGAGGTCTCGCCGCACACCCTGCGGCATTCTTTCGCGACCCACCTGCTGCAGGGTGGCGCAGATGTACGTGTGGTGCAGGAGCTGCTGGGGCATTCCTCGGTCGCGACGACCCAGATCTACACGCACGTCTCCGTCGACACGCTGCGGGACATCTACGCGACATCGCACCCTCGCGCGCGCTGAAGTGCGCGTCGAGCGGCGCGCATCGAGCCCGTCGCCGCGTTGCGCGGCGTCTGAGAGGACCCAACCGCTAGACTCGACCGAGCACGAGCGAGCAGGAGAATCGGTGGCTGAGAACGCGGGAAAGTCCAGGGCGGCGGCGAAGAAGGTCGACGACGCACCCATCGGACCCACCGGTCGTCCGTACCGCGGTTTCCCGACGCCGAAGCCGCTGGCCTCACACGGCCCGGCGCGCATCATCGCACTGTGCAACCAGAAGGGCGGCGTGGGTAAGACCACGACGACGATCAACCTCGCCGCGTCGCTCGCCGAGTACGGCCGGAAGGTGCTCGCGGTCGACTTCGACCCGCAGGGTGCGCTGTCGGCCGGCCTCGGCATCCAGACGCACGACGTGCCCACGATCTACGACCTGCTGCTCGACACCAAGCGCGACGCCCGCGAGGCGATCGTGCATTCCGGTGTCGACGGCCTCGACGTCATCCCCGCGAACATCGACCTCTCGGCCGCCGAGGTGCACCTCGTCAACGAGGTGGCCCGTGAGACGATCCTCGCCCGCGTGCTGCGGCAGGTCACGGGCGACTACGACGTCATCCTCATCGACTGCCAGCCGTCCCTCGGTCTTCTCACCGTCAACGCGCTCACCGCCGCCCACGGCGTGATCATCCCGCTCGAGTGCGAGTTCTTCGCGCTGCGCGGTGTGGCTCTGCTGATCGAGACGATCGACAAGGTGCGCGACCGGCTCAACCCGTCGATCGAGATGGACGGGCTGCTCGCCACCATGTACGACCCGCGCACCCTGCACTCGCGCGAGGTGCTCGAGCGCGTGGTCGAAGCGTTCGGCGACGATGTTCTCGAGACGGTCATCGGCCGTACCGTGAAGTTCCCCGACGCCTCGGTCTCCGGCGTGCCGATCACCGAGTTCGCGCCGGAGCACGCCGCGGCGCAGGCCTACCTGCGCCTGGCGCGGGAGCTGGTCGCACGTGGCGCCGTCGCCTGACCCCCGGGTCTCCTCCGACGACGCCTCACCCGACGACGCCTCGGTCGAGGCATCCGACCCCGGCTTCCGGGTGTCGCTGTCGAACTTCGACGGTCCCTTCGACCTGCTCCTTACGCTCATCTCGAAGCACGAGATGGACATCACCGAGGTCTCGCTCAGCGCCGTGACCAATGAATTCATCGCGTACCTCGCGGCGCTCGACGGAGACGAGGAGCTCGACCAGGCGTCCGAGTTCCTCGTGGTGGCGGCGACCCTGCTCGACATGAAGGTCGCCGGGCTGCTGCCGCAGGGCGAACTGGTGGATGCCGAGGCGGTGGCGCTCCTGGAGGCCCGAGACCTGCTCTTCGCCCGCCTGCTGCAGTACCGGGCGTTCAAGGAGGTCTCGGCCTGGTTCTCCCGCTGCCTGCAGCGCGAGGATCGTCGGCATGCCCGCGCGGTGCGTCTCGACGAGAAGCACCGCCGCAAAACGCCCGAGCTCGCATGGTCGCTCAGCGTCGACGACTTCGCCGCGCTGGCACTGCTGGCCTTCGCGCCCAAGGAGATGCCGCACGTCGGGCTCGATCATCTGCACGCGCCGCTCGTCAGCATCCGCGAGCAGGCGGCGATCGTCGTGACGATCCTGCGCGGCACCGAGGCGGTGAGCTTCCGCGAACTGGTCGCCGGGGTGACGGAACCCGGCATCGTGGTCGCCCGCTTCATCTCCGTGCTGGAGCTGTACCGGCACGCCGCCCTGTCGTTCGAACAGCTGGAACCGCTCGGCGAGCTGACGCTGCGCTGGGCCGCCGACTCCTGGTCGGACGAGACACTCGCGACCCTGGGGGCCGACTATGACCGATGACCGCACCGATGACCGCATCGATGACCGCATCCAGACCTCCGTGGACGGCACGCCCGAGACCGACACCGCTGGTGTCGAGACGCCGCTCGCCGAACGGATCGAGGCCATCCTCCTCATCATCGACGAGCCGATCGGCCTCGTGGCGCTCGCCGCCGCGGTCGGCGCCCCCGTGCCCGCGGTGCGCCAGACCATCGCCTCGCTCGTCGACGACTACGACGGACGCGGCGCGGGACCGCGACGGGGCTTCGAGCTGCGCGAGGTCGGCGGCGGGTGGCGGCTCTACGTGCGCGAGGACCACGACGACCTCATCGCCGATTTCGTCGGAGGGCAGGCGCCGGCGCGGCTGTCTCAGGCCGCGCTCGAGACGCTCGCCGTGATCGCGTACAAGCAGCCGGTGACGCGCAGCCAGGTCGCGTCGATCCGTGCGGTGAACGTCGACTCCGTCGTGCGCACGCTTCTCGCCCGCGGTCTGATCACCGAGCTCTTCGCCGACTCCGAGACCGGGGCGATCAACTACGGCACCACCGACGCGCTGCTGCAGCACCTGGGCATCAACTCCATCGACGAGCTGCCGCCCATCTCTCCGCTGCTCGACGACGGCGCAGACGGATTCGACGAGGGAGCGCTGCGATGAACGCCGAGCGCTCCGAGCAGGAAGGAAACGGGATGACCGAGAGCACGGGACCCGAGGGAGTACGGCTGCAGAAGGTGCTGGCGGCCGCGGGCGTGGCGTCGCGCCGCGTGGTCGAGCAGTACATCGTCGAGGGGCGCATCCGCGTGAACGGTGTCGTGGTCAGCGAACTGGGCCGCCGCATCGATCCCGAGACCGACCTGGTCGACGTCGACGGCACCGCGATTCAGCTCGACGTGTCGAAGCGCTACGTCATGCTCAACAAGCCGACGGGTGTGGTGAGCAGCATGCGCGACGAGAACGGGCGGCCCGACCTTCGACGCTTCACCGACGACTACGAGGAACGGCTGTACAACGTCGGCCGCCTCGACGCCGAGACGAGCGGTCTGCTGATCCTCACGAATGACGGGGAGCTCGCCCACGTGCTCGCGCACCCCTCGTTCGGAGTGACGAAGGTCTACATCGCGAAGGTCGAGGGCGCGGTCACGGCGCAGACCATCGCGAAGCTCACGAAGGGCATCGAGCTCGACGACGGCTTCATCGCCGCCGACAAGGCGCGCCTCCTCGACACCTCCCGCGGGTCGAGCCTGGTGGAGCTGACGCTGCACTCCGGTCGCAACCGCATCGTGCGACGGATGCTCGCCGCGGTGGGGCATCCGGTGACCGAGCTCGTGCGCCGCCAGTTCGGCCCCCTGCACCTGGGGACGCTCCCGGCGGGGAAGACCCGGGACCTGAGTAAAATCGAACTCGGCGCGCTGCTCACCCTGTCGCGCCGGGATTCCGGTGTCGCCGCGGCGCCAGGCGAGCAACAGGAGAATCAGTGACCGACACCACGAGTGCGCCCCGGGTGCGCCAGACGACCGGCGTCGCGCCGCGTCTGTCCGGCACCGTGCGCGTCGTCGGGGCCGGGCTGCTCGGTGCCAGCGTCGGCCACGCGCTGCGCGCGAAGGGCGTCGACGTCGCACTGACGGATGCTTCGCCCGCTCAACTGCGCCTCGCCGTGGACTACGGCGCCGGCCGCTTCGCTGACGACGCCGACGATCCGGTGCTCGTCGTGGTCGCCGTTCCGCCCGACGTCACCGCCGACGTCATCGCCGCCGAGCTCGAGCGGTACCCGCGCGCCGTCGTCACGGACGTCGCCAGCGTGAAGCTCGAACCGTTCCGTGCCCTGCAGGAGCGCGGGCTCGACCTCGCGCGTTACATCGGCTCGCATCCCCTCGCGGGACGGGAGCGAGGGGGAGCAATCTCCGCGCGCGCCGACCTCTTCATCGGACGCCCCTGGGTGGTCTGCCGCGACGAGCAGACCAGCGCTGCCGACCTCGCCCTGGTCGAGGCGCTCGCGCTCGATGTGGGCGCCATGCCGCTGGAGATGACGCCCGAGGAGCACGACCGATCCGTCGCCCTCACCTCGCACGTGCCGCAGGTCGTCGCTAGCCTGCTCGCCGCGCGGCTCGCCGATGCCGACGACGGGGCGCTGCGCCTCGCCGGCCAGGGCGTTCGCGACACGACCCGCATCGCGGCATCCGCCCCCGAGCTGTGGGTGCAGATCCTCGGGGCCAACGCGCAGCCCGTGGTCGAGATCCTCGACGCGCTCGCCGCCGACCTGCGCGAGGTGTCCGACGCCCTGCGCGCCCCCGGCGTCGCCGGCGCGAGGAAGGTCGTCGCCGAGGCCATCCGCCACGGTAACGACGGGGTCGAACGCCTCCCCGGCAAGCACGGCCAGAACCGCCGCTTCGAGACGCTCGTCGTCATGGTCGACGACACTGCCGGGCAGCTCGGCCGACTGTTCGGCGAACTGGGCGAACTCGGCGTCAACGTCGAAGACCTGCGGCTCGAGCATTCGCCGGGAGCGCAGTTCGGTCTCGCCGAGATCAGCGTCGACCCGGCGGCATTGCAGGGCGCCATCGCCGGTCTGCAGGAGCGCGGCTGGCGGATCGCGGGGAGCACCAATGACTGACACCAGCACCCGAGGGGAGACCGTCATGGTCGACTTCATCGCCATCGACGGCCCCGCAGGGTCGGGCAAGTCGAGCGTCTCGAAGGCAGTCGCCCGGCGACTCGGCTTCGGCTATCTCGACACCGGTTCCGCGTACCGGGCGCTCGCCTGGCACGTGCTCGCTCGAGGGGCCGACACTGACGACGCCGACGCGGTCCGCGCCGCGGCATCCGACTTCCCCGTGCGGCTCGGACTCGACCCCGACGACCGCACCGTGCAGGTGGGCGAGGCTGACGTCACAGACGCGATCCGCGAGACCCGCGTCTCGGGCGCGGTGAGCGGCGTCGCACGCGTGCCGGAGGTGCGAGCACAGGTCAACGACCTCTTCCGTTCGCTCGTGGCCGAGGCGCCCTACCCGGCCGTCGTCGTCGAAGGCCGCGACATCACGACGGTCGTCGCCCCCGACGCCCCCGTGCGCATCCTGCTCACGGCCGCACCCGAGGTGCGCGCCGCGCGCCGGGCCGGCGAGCTCGCCGGCGAGAACGCCGCCGCCGTCGCCGAGGCCCTGCACCAGCGGGATGCCTCGGACAGCGCGGTCGTCGACTTCCTGAACGCCGCCGAGGGCGTGGAAGTCGTCGACTCGACCGCGCTCGATTTTTCCCAGACCATCGATGCCGTTCTCGCGGTGATCGAGCGACTCCGAGGAGCACACCATGGCCGATGACGAATACGAAGGCGCGCCCGATCAGCTCGCCGAGAAGATGGAGAACCTCGACGAGCAGCTCGCCGAGCAGCGCGCGGAGACCCTGCGCCAGGGTCTCGCCGACTACGAGCTGGACGACGAGGATGCTGCCCTGCTCGCGGGCATCGAGCTCGGCGAGGACGGCATCCAGTTCCTTCCCGCGCTGCCCGTCGTCGCGATCGTCGGGCGGCCGAACGTCGGCAAGTCGGCGCTCGTGAACCGCATCCTCGGCCGCCGCGAGGCCGTCGTGGAGGACACCCCCGGTGTCACGCGCGACCGCGTCACCTACAAGGCCGAGTGGTCGGACCGCCGGTTCACGCTCGTCGACACCGGCGGATGGGAGCCGGATGCCCGCGGCATCGACCGCTCCGTCGCCGCGCAGGCCGAGGTCGCGATCGACCTCTCCGACATCGTGCTCTTCGTCGTCGATGCGATGGTGGGCGCGACGTCGACCGACGAGCACGTCGTGAAGCTGCTGCGCAAGAGCGGCAAGCCCGTCTTCCTCGTCGCCAACAAGATCGACGATGCCCGCCAGGAGCCGGAGGCCGCTGCGCTGTGGAACCTGGGCCTGGGCGAGCCGCACCCCGTGTCGGCGATCCACGGTCGCGGTGTCGCCGACCTCCTCGACGAGGTGCTGAAGAAGCTCCCCGAGGTCTCGGCCGTCGCGAAGGCCGAGATCGGCGGGCCGCGCCGGGTCGCGATCCTCGGCCGCCCGAACGTCGGCAAGTCGTCGCTGCTCAACAAGGCCGCCGGCGAGGAGCGCGTCGTCGTGAACGACCTCGCGGGCACCACCCGCGACCCGGTCGACGAGGTGGTCGAGCTCGGCGGCAAGCTGTGGACGCTCGTCGACACCGCCGGCATCCGCCGCCGCGTGCACATGGCGCAGGGGGCGGACTTCTACGCGTCGCTGCGCACCTCGGCCGCGCTGGAGAAGGCGGAGGTCGCGGTCGTCGTGCTCGACGTCTCCGAGACGATCAGCGAGCAGGACGTGCGCATCATCGACCTGGTGCTCGAGTCGGGCCGTTCGCTCGTGCTGGCGTTCAACAAATGGGATCGTCTGAACGACGACGACCTCGAGAACGCCGATCGCCGCCGCTACTTGGAGCGCGAGATCGAGCAGGACCTCGCTCACGTGGCGTGGGCGCCGCGGGTGAACATCTCGGCGAAGACCGGCCGCCACCTCGACAAGCTCGTGCCCGCGCTCGAGACCGCTCTCGAGAACTGGGACCGCCGCATTCCCACGGGCAAGTTCAACGCGTTCCTCGCCGAGCTCGTCGCCGAGCACCCGCACCCGCTGCGGGGCGGGAAGCAGCCGCGCATCCTGTTCGGCACGCAGGCCTCGACGCGGCCGCCGACGTTCGTGCTGTTCACGACCGGGTTCCTCGACCCGGGGTACCGGCGCTTCATCCAGCGTCGTCTGCGCGAGCTTTACCCGTTCGAGGGAACGCCGATCGTCATCAACATGCGCGTGCGCGAGCGTCGCCAGCGCTGAGTCGGATCGACGGGGGACGGCGGGTGTGCTCGATCGAGCCGCCCGCCGTTCGCGTCGGTGCGGGCAGGTCTTCGGCCTGAGCGCCGGGGAGACTCTTTTTTCGTCGTGTGTCTGCGGTGACGCCGGTGGTGTGCGGCTGTGACAGGGTGGAGGGGTGACGATCGTTCCTCCTGCCGACGGTGAGCCGCGTCGCCCCCAGGGGCCGCGCGACCCGGGTGACGCCTGGGTCGAGGCGCCCGGCGGTCAGCGCTACTGGGGTCGGTTCGGAGCGGCGGGCCTGTTGGCCGTCGACCCCGACCGGGGTGTTCTGCTGCAGCACCGGGTGGCATGGAGCCACTTCGGTGGGACGTGGGGCCTGCCCGGTGGTGCGCTGCACCAGGGGGAGGCGCCGATCGTCGGTGCGCTGCGCGAGGCGCAGGAAGAGGCCGGCGTGCCCGACGGCGCCGTGCGGCCGATCTTCACGAGTGTGCTGGATCTCGATGTCTGGGCGTACACCACGGTCGTCGCCGCAGTCGAGGTGCCGTTCGACCCGGTGATCAGCGATCCCGAGAGCGTCGCGCTCGAATGGGTGCCGCTCGACGAGGTCGAGAGCCTTCCGCTGCATCCGGGCTTCGCGTCGTCGTGGCCGATGCTGCGTCGACTGCTCGCCGAGCGCGTGACTCTCGTGGTCGACGCGGCGAACGTCGTCGGATCGGTGCCGGACGGGTGGTGGAAAGACCGGGCGGGGGCGACCTCGCGCCTCATCTCGCGCCTGTCGGGTGTCGGCGTACCCGCCGAGGCCGTCGGGCTCGGTGGGGCGACCTGGTTCCCGACTGTCGCGATGGTGGTCGAGGGGCAGGCACGGGCCGTCGAGGCGGATGACGCGGCCGTCGCGATCGTTCGGGCGGATGCCGCGGGCGACGATGCGATCGTCGCGGAGGCCGAGCGTCGTGTCGCCGCGGGGGAGCGGGTGGTGGCTGTGACGAGCGACCGGGAGTTGGTGGGACGCCTGGAACGGGCGGACGTCTCCGCCGTGCGCTCCGCGGGATGGCTGCTCGACCTGGTGTAGTCGCCCGGAGAGATCCGTTCGTGGGGTTCACACGAACATCACGCGTCTCGAGGCGCGATCGGAGTACGTGCGTCCGAGCGGGCTGGTCCATTCGATGGTGCCGTCGGGGAGCGACCTCGCCGACCACCGGTGCGCCCCGTGCACATCCGGGTGCTTGAGTGCATGATGCGCGCGACAGAGGTGGCTCAGGTTGTCGAGCCGCGTTCGACCGCCTCGGGAGTGCTCGTGCGTATGGTCGACGTCGCAGCGGTGCACGGGGGTCCGACAACCGGGGAAGCGGCAGTGCTGGTCGCGGGCGCGCAGGAACCGTCGCATGTTCTCGGTCGGCGTGTACGCATCGGTTTCGGTGACCATGCCGTCCGCGTCGAGGAAGAGGCGGCTCCAGCCCGTCGCCCCGGCCGCGAGAGCGCGGGCGGTGTCGGCGTCGATCGGGCCGTGTCCGTCGAGTTCGGCGAGCCGGTCGTCGAGGCCGGCGAGCGTGGTGGCCGCGACCGTCACCTGCACGCGTGCCTGGATGCTGTCGAGGCCCGTGCCGTGGCAAGCGCTCGGGGCACCGGCGAGCAGCATGTCGGCGAGGAGGTCGGCGCGCACCTGATCGAGTGTGCGCGTGTCACCCGCGCGGTGCTCGACGTCGTCGACGGCTACCGCGTCGATCTGGGTCGGCGTGAATGGGGCAGATGCTGTGACGGGACCGGATGCCGTGACGGTGTCTGCCGCCCGGAGCGGGTCGGTCGTGAACGTAGAGCCGCCGAAGATCGCGTCGTCGAGACCGGCAGCCGCGGCATCGTCCCACGGGACGTGCTCGGGGAGGATCCACTGGTCGGGGGAGGTGTCGGCGCGGTCGAGCAGCGGGTGCGGCATCCACGCCGGCTCGCGGTCGTCTCGCGTGGCGATGATTTCTCTGGCCATCGTGGTCAAGCGGTCGCGTACCGCGAAGGCGAGCGCCTCGGGAAGCACCGCGGTGAGCAGGGCGAGACCATCGTCGAGCGATTTCACGCTCACACCTCGTTCATCCGCCGCGCGCCGGTGGCGCTCGCTCACGCTCTCTCCGACGAGAGCCGCCGCCAGGCGACGCGCGTGCATGCGCGTGCGGGTGGCGGTCTCGCTCTCGGCTACGACGAGCACCGCGTTCTCGTACAGGCCGAGGGTGGAAGCATCCGCCCTCGCGTTGCGGATGGCTTCGACGACCACCGCTGCGCATCGCGCGATTTCGTGCACATGCGCAGCCGTGATGTCGCCCCGCTGGAACGCCTGGCTGACCGCAGGAAGATCGCGCCCGACCACCATGGCGTCCGCGAACGCGAACTCGATCGCGCCCTGCGACAGTCGGCCAGCCGCTGCGTACTCCGCGACCATGGATCGATGGATGGCGTCGCGATGATGCGGATGCTCGGCGATGTCTTCGTCGTGCGCCCGCAGTCGTTCGCCGAGGAGCGCAGACGCCTCCGCTTCGAGCCGAGCGATCTGCCGCCGCACGTCGACCCACGCGTCCACCAGCCGTCGACGCTCGTCGAGGTCGAGGGGAGGAGTCGGGGCACCGGACATACGAATAGTTTAGAACATATGTTCGAATAATGGAAGAGCTACTCGGCGAAGGGGTCCCGTGAGTTGCGCCCCTGCAGGCGATCGATCTCGCGCCGCTCCCGCTTGGTGGGCCGGCCTGCTCCGCGGTCGCGCACCGCGATGACCGCTTGAGGCTCACGCACCGGTGTGCGGTCTTCGGCGGCGACGGCCGCGAGCGGTGCGCCCACACGCTTCACGAGCAGCTGCCGCACGACGAGGATGCGATCGAATCCGGAGATGCGGATACGCACCTCGTCTCCGATCTTGAGCGCCTGGGCGGCCTTCGCCTTGTCACTGTTGACCCGCACGTGACCCGCCCGGCATGCCGTCGTGGCTGCCGAGCGCGTCTTGAACACGCGCACCGCCCAGAGCCAGCTGTCGACCCGTACCGTCGCGCTCATGCGGTGGGCCTCACGACTCGACGGTGACCGTCGCCACCGTGTCGTCGTCGGCGAGGTGCGCCGCGGGCCAGTACCCCTCGGGGAAGTGCTCGCCGCACGCATCGGTGAAGTGCAGCACGATCGATCCGTCGGCTCCGGCCTCGACCGCTTCGAGAAGCAGATCGGACGCTCCCTCCTCGAGGTCGTGCGGCGAGGGGTCGCCCTGACTGAAGGCGGCGACGACGGCATCCGACGCGGCGCGCTGCACGCGATCCAGGTCGGCCATCACGGCGCGCAGGCGGGGGAGTCGCTTCTGCGCCTCGTCCGGGTCGGCGCCTTCGAGCATCAGCTCGACCGTCTCGCCGTCGACGTCGGCTGACCCGGTGTACCAGTCGTAGGTGAGCACCGACCCGTCGTCCGCCGCGCCGGTCGCGCGCTCGAAGGCGCCGAGAACGGAATCGTCGATGGAGGGATGCTCGTCGCTCATGCCTCCACGCTATCGCCGAGGTCGAGCGTCACGAGCGTTCGCCCGCGGGTGAGGTCGCCGCGTCGGACGAAACCCGCGCGCACGAACGTGCCCAGCGTGCCGTGGAACAGCTCGTTCGACGATTGCCTCTCGCCCCGCGTATCGACCGGATACCCCTCGATCACGCGAGCGCCGCTCGCCCGCGCGAAGGCGACGGCCTCCTGCAGCAGCCGATCAGTCAGTCCCTGTCCCCGATGCTCCCGACGCACGACGAAGCAGGTCACCGCCCAGATATCGCCGGCGTCGAGCGGCTCGGCGGTCGCGGCGACGATCGCGCGCGTATGACCGATGCGCTCCTGTCGCACACGCGGGCCGACGCGGATCCACCCTGCTGCCTCGCCGTCGATGTACGCGATCAGTCCCGGAGGAGGGCCCGACTCGATCTCGTCTCGGAAGAGCCGCGCCCGATCGTCGAGGGTCGTGGCGTTCCAGTCCTTGTTGCGGAGCACTGGCCAGACGCACTGGCAGCTGGCGCCGTCGCCCCCGCCGGTGAGCGCGTGCTGCACATCGTCCCACCGCGCGATCGTCGCGGGTGCGGTCGTGATCGTGGTCATGGCCGCACGCTACGCCGGGGCTCCGACACACGCAACGGGCGCTGGTTCGCGGACGCCCGAACCTCAGGCTAAGATGGATGAGTTGCCTGCGCGAGAGTGCAGAACAACGGGCTGTGGCGCAGCTTGGTAGCGCACTTGACTGGGGGTCAAGGGGTCGCAGGTTCAAATCCTGTCAGCCCGACCAGAAAGGCCCGGAACTCGCAAGAGTCTCCGGGCCTTCGTCGTGTCCGGCAGCCGCCTCGTCAGAGGGCGGACGATCACATCTCGGCTCGCGCCGCCCGCTCCTCCGCGAGCTGCCGCCGCACCGCGATCACCCCGCCCACGAGCGTCACCACGAACAGCAGGTCGAACCAGATCGCGAACCCCGTGAGCCATGCCCGCTCGGCATCGCCCACCGCCTCGTCGCCGGTCCATCCGAGCACCGCGCCGACGGTGAAGCACGCGGCGATCGCTCCGAGCGGCAGAAGCATGACGACACCCCACACGATGCGCCGCGCGGCGGTGCGCGGGGCACGGCGCTGGCCGGCCTGGAACAGGGCGAACGACATGCCGCGATCCTATCCGCGGTCCCGTTCGTGGTCTCCGAGCATCCCGACCAGCGTCCTCGCGTCGTGCGGCGCGAAGCCGCGGGCGTCGTTGTCGAAGTAGACGTACACGTCGCGGGGGCGCCCGTCGCCGGTGGCCGTTCCCTCGACCCACCCCTGCACCGAGTCGGCCCAGGCGCGTAGCTCCGCGCCCGTGTATCCGCTCGCGTAGAGCGCCTGCGCACCGTGCAGCCGCACGTAGACGAAGTCGGCGGTGAGCGCATCGAAGCGCGGCCAGGTGCCCGCCGTGTCGGCGATGACGAGCGAGACGCCATGCTGCGAGAGCAGGTCGAGAGCCGCAGCATCCGCGAAGTCCGCCGAGCGGGGCTCGAGCGCGTACCGGATTGGAACATCCGATTCGATCTCGAGCCAGGCGCGCCCGTCGAGGCGCTCGTCATGACGCCGCGCCAGGGCAAGAGCCTCCCCGGTCGTGGTCGGCAGGGCACCGAGGAAGGCCGCGACGACCTCGGGCTCGAACCGTTGGCGGGCGGGGAGCTGCCAGAGGATCGGCCCCAGTTGTGAGCCGAGCGCGAGCACCCCCGACGCGAAGAAGTTCGCCAGCGCCTGCTCGACGTCGCGCAGCCGCAGCATGTGCGAGATGTACCGCGACCCCTTCACGGCGAAGGGGAAGTCCGGCGGCACCTCGGCCCGCCACCGCCGATAGCTCTCGGGTCGCTGCAGCGAGTAGAACGACCCGTTGATCTCGACGCTGGTCATCTGCTCGCCGATGTAGGCGAGTTCCCGGCGCTGCACGAGTCCCTTCGGGTAGAAGTCGCCGCGCCAACGGGGGTAGCGCCATCCCGACACGCCGATGTAGGCGCGCCCGCGGGTGGGTTCCGGTGTCTCGGCCATGCGGCGACGGTAGACGGGGTCGGGCAGGGTTCCGAGCGTCTTGACCGGTCGGAGTGGGAGGACTATGCGAACGGACTATGCGGGAGGACTGAACGGATATCGCCCTCCCGATCGGCCCGCCCCAGACACGGGTGTCGTCGAGAGGGCTCACCGCCCTTCCCCGGGCGGGAGGCCGCGAATGATCGCTGCGCTCGTCGACCGATTCCCCAGTCCTCGGCCGTCGCCCCCGCTATGAGATGCAGGGTACGCCCAAATCCTCGTGTCCGCCATATGGGGGACACGGTAATTTTCGCGAGACCTCCCCGCCGGTTCTCTATCGCGGTGCGCGGATGCTTCCTAGAGTGGTCACATGGACAGGACGATCGTTGTGCCCGGACAGGTCGCCATCGCTCAGGGGCACCGGCTCGAAGTCGTCGAGCGCCTCGACGGGGTGACGGGCGAAGCGGTGATCGCCGCGCTCCGCGACCTCGAAACCAACGTGCGCTACCGCCTGATCGAGGAGACGAGCGGAGACCCGGTGCGCTGGCTCGGCCGTGTGCTCGACTGCACGGTCGTGCTCTCGGCCACGGGTTCGCGCACCGAACTGCGTCTCGACGCGACGGGCCCCGGAGCGATCGGGGCGACGGTCGCGCTCGACGAGGCGGATGCCGCCGCCGAGGCCGCGAAGGCGGAAGCCGACCGGTGGGGGAGTGCGGTGCCGGAGCCGGAGCAGACCGAGCGCTTCTGGTGAGCACCGCCGCCGAATGAGCGGCCGGGTCAGCGGAAGTCCCGCGACCGGTGCGCCACCCCGGTGCGGAGGTCTTCGAAAGCATCCGCCAGCACGTTGATGACGCCCTCCTCCGACCGTTCCAGGATGCCGCGGATGATGAGCGCCGAGGAGTCGCGGGCGACACGGCGGTAGCGGTTCCAGACGCCGACCGAGCAGATGACGTTCATCAGCCCTCCTTCGTCCTCCAGGTTGAGGAAGGTCACTCCCGCTGCCGTCGCGGGTCGCTGACGGTGCGTGACGAGACCCGCGACCTCGACCCGGCGCCCGGTCTCGTGCGTGCGCAGGTCGGTCGATGCGAGCACCCCCCGGTCCCGCAGGGCCGCGCGGAAATGCAGCATCGGATGGTCGTCGGTCGAGACCCCCGTGGCCCACAGGTCGGCGGAGAGGCGCTCGTAGCTGGTCTGGTCGGCGAAGAGGGGCGGCTGCACCGCCACCGCGGTGCCGGGGAGGTACCGCGAGCGGTCTTCGGCGGCGGCACCCGCCATCCAGATGGCCTCGCGCCGGTCCAGCCCGAGGCAGGCGAAGGCCCCGGCGGTCGCGAGCGCCTCCAGCTGTGCGGCGGTGGCATCCGTCCGCCGTACGAGGTCGTGCAGGTCGTGGTACGGGCCGTGGGCCTCACGCTCGGCGACGATCCGTTCGGCCATCGGCACGCCGATCCCGCGTACGCCGCTCAAGCCCATCCGCACGGCGTAGCCGCCATCGCGACGATGGGCCTCCGCCTCATCGGGAGCGTTCCGATCGAACCGCAGCGTCGGAGGCTGGGGAACCGCGCGGCACGACTCGCGCCCCGTCGGACCGGCCGGCGTCGCGCCGGTCAGGGGTTCGAGGGTCTCGGTCGCCCCGGACAGCTGCAGATCGGGGCGCCGCACCTCCACCCCGTGTCGTCGCGCGTCGGCGGTGAGCGTGGCGGCCGAGTAGAACCCCATGGGCTGGGAACGCAGCAGGCCGGCCAGGAATGCAGCGGGGTAGTGCAGCTTGAGCCACGAGCTGGCGTACACGAGCAGTGCGAACGACAGCGAGTGCGACTCCGCGAACCCGAAGTTCGCGAAGGCCTGGATCTGCGCGTAGATGCGGTCGGATGCCTCCTGGTCGAGTCCGCGCCGCTCCATGCCCGCATAGAGCTTCTCGCGCACCTTCTCGATCTTCTCGAGTCCGCGCTTCGACCCCATGGCCCGCCGCAGCAGGTCGGCCTCGTCGGCCGTGCAGTCGCCGACCGCCGTCGCCATCTGGATCAGCTGCTCCTGGAAGATGGGGATGCCCAGCGTGCGTTCGAGGATCGGCTCCAGATCCGAATGCGGGTACGGGATCGGGAACTCCACCGGTGCCTCGCCCCTGGCCACCCGGGCGCGGTTCTCCTCGTCGACCCTGTCCTTCTCCATCTTGCGACGCACGAACGGATGCACCGCCCCGCCCTGGATGGGCCCGGGCCGGATGAGGGCGATCTGGATCGCCAGGTCGTAGAAGCGCCGTGGCTGCAGGCGGGGGAGAAGCCCGATCTGCGCCCGGGACTCCACTTGGAACACCCCGATCGAGTCGGCGCGG
Organism: uncultured Microbacterium sp.; assembly: GCF_963528945.1. Lineage (GTDB taxonomy): Bacteria > Actinomycetota > Actinomycetes > Actinomycetales > Microbacteriaceae > Microbacterium. The sequence continues at coordinate 1,473,897 of NZ_CAURWX010000001.1, read as the reverse complement.
CACAGCATGTCGTACACCCCCGGCTCCTCCTTGGGGATGTCCTCCAGCGTCCACAGCTCTCCCGTGGCCTCGTGGATCAGATCGAAGCAGTGCTGCAGGGCCGCGAGCATCCCGAGGCCCAGCAGGTCGAACTTGACCAGACCCATGAAGGCCGCGTCGTCCTTGTCCCACTGGATGACGGTGCGGTCCTCCATGCGCGCATGCTCCACCGGCACGACCTCGCCCACCGGACGCGCCGTGAGCACCATCCCGCCGGAGTGGATGCCGAGGTGCCGGGGCGCCTTCATCAGCTCGCCCGCGTAGGCGAGCACGTTCTCGGGGATGTCATGCCCCTCGGCCGGCTCCAGACCGGTGCTCCAGCCGTCGACCTGCCGCGACCAGGAGTCCTGCTGACCCACGGAATGACCGAGCGCCCTGGCCATGTCGCGCACCGCATTCTTGGGGCGGTACTGGATCACGTTCGCCACCTGCGCGGCGCGCTCCCTGCCGTACTCGCGGTAGACCCACTGGATGATCTCCTCGCGGCGCCGCGAGTCGAAGTCGACGTCGATGTCCGGCTCCTCCTGCCGGGTGGTGGCGAGGAACCGTTCGAAGGGCAGCCCGTAGAGGATGGGGTCGACGGCGGTGATGCCCAGCAGGTAGCAGACGGCGCTCGCCGCGGCCGATCCCCGACCCTGGCAGAGGATGCCGCGGCGGCGGGCTTCCGCGACGATGCCGTGCACGATGAGGAAGTACCCGGGGAAGTCCTTCTCCTCGATGACGTCGAGCTCGCGGGCGATGCGCCGCCGACCGTCCTCGCCCAGGCGGGGGTAGCGGGTCGGCACCGCCTCCCACACCAGTGTGCGCAGCCAGCTCATCGGCGTGTGACCATCCGGCACGTCCTGCTTCGGCAGAGCGGGGCGCGCCAGCCGCAGGGGGAAGGCGGATGCTCCCGCCAGTTCGAGCCCGGCGGAGATGGCGCCCGGATACCGGCGGAACCGCGCCGTCATCTCGGCGCCGCTGCGGAGGTGGGCACCGCCGTGCGCGGGCATCCATCCGTCGAGCTCGTCCATGCTGCGCACCGCGCGCACCGCGGCGATCGCCTCGGCCAGCGACGCCTTCTGCGGGGTGGCGTAGTGCACGTTGTTCGTCGCGACGACGGGGAGGCGCATCCGTCGTGCCAGCTCCGCCAACTCGTCGTTGCGTCGGGAATCGAGCGGATCACCGTGGTCGAAGAGTTCCACCGCCACGTTCTCGGCCCCGAACATCCCGGTCAGGCGGCGCAGGGGCGAGGCGGCGTCGCCCGCCTCGAGTCCTCGGCGCACCGCGCCCTTCCGGCAGCCGCTGAGGATCGTCCAGTGACCGCCCGCACTCTCGACGAGATCGTCGATGTCGTAGACGGGGCGCCCCTTCTCGCCGCCCCGCAGCTGCGCCCGGGTGATCGCGCCCGAGAGGCGGTGATAGCCCTCCATGCCCCGGGCGAGCACGAGCAGATGCTCGCCCTCGGGGTCTGCCGCACCGCGTTGGGGTGCCGCGAGGCCCAACGACAGCTCCGCTCCGAACACGGTCTGCAGTTGCACGTCCATGAGCTCCGCCACCTCGGCGAAACGCGCCGCGCCGTAGAAGCCGTCATGGTCGGTGAGCGCGAGCGCGCTGAGCCCCAGGCGCTCGGCCTCGATCAGCAGCGCCTCGGGGGAGGAGGCGCCGTCGAGGAACGAATACGACGAGTGCGCGTGGAGCTCGGCGTACGGGACCGCGTCGTCGGGGCGCGGGGTGGAGGTCGGAGGGAGCGACTTGCGCCGTCGGCTCACCGGCCCGGGGTCGGCCCGCACGCCGAGGGGCTCCGCGCTCGGCGGCTCGCCCGCGAGGGTGCGCTGCAGCTCCGCCCAGGTCTGGGGAGGGTTGTGCCATCCCATCAGCGGTACCGTCCCTCGGCCCACCAGCGCCCGCCGGCGCAGAACATCAGCCAGGCGCGGTCCTTCTCATCGACCACCTGGAAGCGGTGCCCGCGTTTGCCGCCGCCCGCCGCCCATCGGCGTTCGTTCACCGGCCAGGGTCCGGCCCAGGCGTGCACCGCGGCGCCGTCGACGAAGGCGGGATCGGCCGAGAGCAGCCCCCGGTCGTCGATGCGCACCGCCTCGCCCGCCCCGTCGGTGACCCCCAGGGGCCGCGGCGGGCGGAAGACCTCGGCCGGCAGTGGGTCGGGCAGACTGCCCGGCCAGGGAGACGACGGATCGCGCGGGGCGACGGGACGCTCGCCCCAGGGGGTGAGCACCTGGCGGTCGGCGAGCCACCGCCCTCCGGCGACCGCTGCCGTGACGACCCCCTCGTGCCCGAGCATCGTCTGCACCCGTGACACCGCGTGGTGCAGGCGCTCGTCGGTCCCCGAGCCGAACAGCCCCGGCTGATGGTGGGCCGCGTCGTCGACCGCGACGGGCACGATCCGCACCGCGATGATGCCCCCGAACGCCCGCGCCTCGTCGACGGGCTCCTTCGCGTTCTGCGCCGCGAGCGCCTCCAGCTGCCAGCGCACCCGGTCGACGAGGTCGGCGGCGTCGAAGCACGACGGATGCAGCCACGGGCGGCTGAACACCTCTCCGTCGTCGTCGGTGAGGTCGATGCGCACCTCGGTGCACACGACGGATGCCTCGCCCAGGGCCAGCATCACGGCATCCGCGGTCTGCCGCACGGCGAACGCCACCTGGTCGGCCCCGCTCAGCGGCGTCTCGAACTCCACCGTGCGCACCAGCTCGGGGTCGGGAGGACGCGGGGTGAGGGGGCGGGAATCGGCGCCGGCGGCCAGCGCCTGCAACCGGGTGCCGCGCTCGCCGAAGCGGTCGCGCACGTCGGCCACCGGCAGGGCGGTGAACTCGCCCAGCGTGCGGATGCCGAGGCGCATCAGGAGAGCGGTGAGTTGTTCGTCGCGCAGCACCTGCACGGGATACGGAGCCAGGAACTCGCGGGCGCCGCCCGCCGGAACGACCGTGCACCGCTGCGGACCCCGGGCGGCGATCTCGGCGGTGAAGGGGCCGTCGGCGACGCCGATGCGCACCTCGGGGAAGCCCGCGTCGGCCAGCACGGAGACGAGTGCCTCCGCCGCTTCGGCCTCGCCGCCGTGGTACCGGGCGATGCCGCGCGAGCGGAGCACGGCGAGCCCCGGACGCAGCGGGGCGACGCCGGGCGCGTGCTCCTCGATGAGCTGCAGCACCGGCACGAAGGCGCGCTCGTCCGTGGCGGGGTCGTGGGGGAGCACCTGCAGCGACGAGAGCCGCCCCTGGGCCTCGCGACGCCGCTGCCCCGCCCGCACGCCGTGCTCGCGGGCCGACGCGCTGCAGGCGACCACCGTGTTCGCGTGCAGCAGGGCCGTCGGCGGATGCGGGAGCGTCCCGCCCAGAGCGGCGCGCAGGGGCCAGTCCGGGAACCACAGCACCAGCACGCGGAGGGGCTCGTTCATCCCGCCTCCGCCCACCGGAGGAGCTCGGGCGCGGGGTCCGCGGCGGGAGTGCGCTGCGGGAGAGAGGGGAGCGCGGCGAGCTCGGGGGTCACCGGCTCGAGGGCGCCGTCCCGCCCGGGCAGACGCACGCGGACGCTGGCGGGCAGGGGGCTGCGCCGGGTGCGGGCGGTCACCGTGACGGTGCGGTCGGAGAGCAGTCCCCAGCCGGCGCCGAGGCCGTTCCACTCCGGGTCGTGCACGCGGATCGATCCTTCGCTCTGCGGCCAGACGCCGGTGACGAGCAGTGTGGTGCCGCGGTCGCGCAGCCGTGCGCTCAGGCGGGAGACGTCGGCGTCGCGCAGGCGGCCGCCGGGGTGCACGGCGATGAGCGGGACGACCTCGGCCAGGGCGGAGGTGGCGGCGAACCAGCGATCGCCCGGGTCCGGTACGAGGATGAGGCGGTTCAGGTCGATGCCGAACCCCTCTGCGGCCTCGACCCCGAGGGTGGGCATGCCGATCACGGCGCACCACAGCCCCTTCTGCGACGCCGCCCCCATCAGGGCGAGTACGAGACTGGGAGAAGGGGAGAGCGAGTACGACGTGCCGGTCAGCAGCCCCTCGTCGGGGAGGAGGGGGGCGAGGGCGGGGTCGAGCGGCAGCAGCGTCTGGTCGCTGCGCCGCCGCTGCATGCGACTGATCTCGCGACGCAGCCGCAGCACCTCTCCGGCGCGTGTGTCGCTGGTCGGAGAGAGCGCGGTCACCGCATCGAGCCCGATCCCCATACATCCATCCTCGAAGAGATATTCGAATATATCAAGTGCAGGTACGACGATACTTCGTACATCGGACATCACGTTTCCCGCCGCCGCGACTTATCCACACGCCCCTCCCGGCCGCCCCCGCGATCTCCTAGCCTTCCGGCATGGATCCGCGTCTCAGCCTCGTCGTGCTCGTCCACCTCGCCCTGGTCGGCATCGGCGGATGGCTGATCGCCATCGACGCGCGCACCCACCGCCTGCCCGACCGCATCGTGCTGCCCACCCTCGCGGCGCTCCTCATGCTCGCCGTCCTCGACGCCCTGGCCACCGGCGATCGCGCCCCGTCGATCCGCGCGCTGCTGGGCATGATCGCCCTGGGCGGCTTCTACGCCCTCCTGCGCCTGATGAGCCGTGCGGGTATGGGCGGAGGAGACGTCAAACTCGCCGCGGTGATCGGCCTGGTGCTGGCCTGGCACGGGTGGACGCCGTTCGCCGTGGGTGCGGCATCAGCCTTCGTCCTCGGCGCGCTCTACGTGCTCGTGCTCCTCGCACTCCGACGCGTCGATCGCCGCACCCGCATCGCCTTCGGCCCGTGGATGATCGCGGGCGCCGTCCTGGGCATCCTCGTCGCCTGACCCGCCGACCCGCGCATCCCCGCCGACGCGGGGATAGGGTGAGCACATGGCACTCGCACGACTCCACGGAGGCCCGCTCGACGGGCAGATCATCCCCCTCGGCGACGCGGACGACAAGCTGATCGTCCCCTACAGCGAGACCCAGGTGGTGTACGAACGCCGAGGCGAGCCGCAGCACACCGGCTCCGACGACGGACCCACCGAGGTCGACTACTGGTACGACGAGTCCCTCGAGAACCTCACCACCAGCGATGACTGAACCGTCGCGGAGCGTCGAGGTCGAGCGCAAGTACGACGTCGACCCCGCGACGCCCCTGCCCGAGTGGACCGCGGTCCCCGGTGTCGGTGGCGTGACCGAGGGAGAACTGCGCGAACTCGACGCGCAGTACCTCGACACCGCCGACGCGGCGCTCGCCCGCGCTGGTGTCGCGCTGCGCCGCCGCACCGGCGGGCCGGACGCGGGATGGCACATCAAGGGCCCGCGCGAAGGCGACGGACGTGTCGAGCTCGGGTGGCCGCTGGGCGACGACGATCGGGTGCCGGATGCCGTCGCCTCGACGCTCGCGCGGTGGACGACCGATCCGCTGATGCCGCTCGCGCGCATCCGCAATGACCGTACGGCGTACCTGCTGGAAGGTCCGGGGGGTGTCGTCGCGGAGTTCGTCGACGACCGCGTACGCGCGACCGACATCCGTCAGGGGATCGAGCGCGAGTGGCGCGAATGGGAGGTCGAGCTCGGACCGGCGGCTCCCGCCGACGCCGAGGGGCGCGCCGCGTTCTTCGCCGCGGTCGACGAGGCCGTGCGTGCAGCGGGCGGCCGTGATGCCTCCTCCGATTCCAAGCTCGCTCGCGCACTGGGCTTCTGACGCGTCGCAGAGCACCGCGACCCGCCGCAACCCCCTACCCGCGCTCCGCGTGCGGTGATTGAGTGGCAGCATGACCCGACCCGCCATCCTGCGATCGCTGCAGACCATCGTGCCCGACACCGTGCTGGCGCAGGACGCCGTCCGCGACGTCTTCGCCCGCCAGCCCGGACTCGGCCGTCTGGCGCAGCGCATCGTGACGGCATCCTTCGACGGCTCGGGCATCGACACGCGCCACACCGTCATCGAGGAGCTCTCGCCGTTCGCGGAGGTCGACGAGCCGGTGTTCTACGACCGGGAGTCGAACCTGCTGCTCTCGCCGACCACCGGTACCCGCAACGACGTGTACGTGCGCGAGGCGACCACCCTCTTCACGGCTGTCGCGCAGCAGGCCCTCGATGCCGACCCCGATCTGCAGGCCTCCGACATCACGCACGTGATCACCGTGTCGTGCACAGGATTCCACGCGCCGGGGCCCGAGTACGAGATCGTCCGTGCGCTCGGCCTGTCCGACAGCGTGCAGCGCTTCCATCTCGGATTCATGGGCTGCTACGCCTCGATGCCGGCGCTGCGGGCCGCGAGCCAGTTCTGCGCCGCCGATCCCGACGCCGTGGTGCTCGTCGTGAGCGTCGAGCTGTGCACGCTGCACCTGCGCACCTCGGAGGACCCGGACACGATCGTCGCCACCTCTCTCTTCGCCGACGGCGCGGCGGCCGGGATCGTCACGGCGCGCCAGCTGCCCTCCCCGGTGCCGTCGCTGAGCCTCGACCGCTTCCACACCGCGATCGTGCCCGAGGGCGAGAAGGACATGGCGTGGACGATCGGCGACTCCGGCTTCGAGATGATCCTCTCGACCGCCGTGCCGCAGATCATCGGCGAGACCATCCTCGGCGCCCTCCGCCCGCTCTACGTGGGCGAGCACGACATGTCGCTGGCCTTCGAGGAGGGCACGATCGGGGAGCGCGTCGTCCACTGGGCCGTGCACCCCGGCGGACGCAGCATCGTCGACCGGGTGCAGGAGCGCCTGCACCTCAGCGACGACCAGATGCGCCCGGCTCGCGAGGTGCTGCGGCGCAACGGCAACATGTCGAGCGCCACGATCCTGTTCGTGCTCAAGCACATCCTCGAGCAGGAGGGTGCGGAGCGCGGAGACCGGGTGGCTGCGATGGCCTTCGGCCCTGGGCTCACCGCCGAGAGCGCACTGATGACGATCGAGACGCCCCGGCCCCTCGATGCCTGACCTGCGCGAGCGGGCCACCGAGCTGCGCGAGCTCATGGACGACCCGCGCGCCGACCTGCGCCTGCTCGAGCGCACCTACGACCGCTTCTCGTACGTCAACGCGGTCGTGTCGCGGCCGGGCCTGGTTTACCGGCGCGACGTGCGGCCGCGCGCACGACGCGGCCCGATCCGCATCCTCGACATCGGATCCGGCGGCGGCGACCTGTGCCGCTCCCTCGCCGCGCACCTGCGTCGAGACGGTCTGCGGGCAGAGATCACCGCGCTCGACCCCGACGAGCGGGCCATCGCCTGGGCGGAGGAGCATGACGAGGGCGCGGGCATCCACTACCGCGCGGCGCACAGCTCGCACCTCGTCGCCGAGGGGGAACGCTTCGACGTCGTGCTCTCGAATCACCTCCTGCACCATCTGACCGGCGAGGAGCTGGGGGCATTGCTCTCCGACAGCGAGCACCTGGTCGGCGACGGCGGGGTGGCGGCGCACCACGACATCGCCCGCAGTCGCACCGCCTACGCGGCGTTCGCCATGGGGACCGGCCTGCTGTCGACCACACTGTTGGCCGACTCGTTCATCCGCGTCGACGGGCTGCGGAGCATCCGTCGGTCGTACACCGCGCAGGAACTCTCCGCGGCCGTCCCCGCGCCCTGGCGGGTGCGCACCCACCTGCCCGCCAGACTCGAGCTGCGTTGGGAGGCTCCGCATGCCCGATCATGACGTGGTGATCGTGGGCGGCGGATCGGTCGGGCTGCTCCTCGGTTCCGTGCTGCGGCAACGCGGAGTGGACGCGGTGGTGCACGAGCGACGCGTCGACCCCGACCCGCGCAGCCGCGCGATCGGCATCCACCCTCCGGGACTCGACGCCCTCGATGCGGCCGGTGTCGGCGACGCGGTTCGACGCGAGGCGCTGGGCCTGCAGGGCGGCGACGTGGTGAGTCGGGGCAGGACGCTCGCGGCGATCGACTTCCCGTCGGATCGCCCGGTGCTGACGCTCGCGCAGCAGCGCATGGATGCGTTGCTGCGCGCACGCCTGCAGGCGCAGGATGCCGACGTCGTGCGGTGGGGAAGCGCGGTCCGCGCGCTCGTCGACGAGGGACCGCGCGTGCGCGTGCTGACCGACGACGGACGCGGGGAGGGCGAGAGCACGGCGCGATTCGTCGTGGTCGCGGACGGTGTGCACAGTGCTCTGCGCAGCGCCCTCGGAATGCGATGGCGCCGTCGCCCGGGACAGGGCGACTATTCGATGATCGACATCGACGATGCGGATGCCGGAGACCGGGCGACCCTGTTCTGCGAGCCCGCGGGGCTGGTCGAGTCGTTCCCGCTCCCGAACGGTCGCCGGCGCTGGGTCGTGCGGCGCCGCGTCGGAGACGAGGTCGAGACCGCCGAGGGGTTCGCCGCCACGGTCGAGCGGCGGGTCGGCATCCGGCCGGAGGTGCCCTGCGGGGCGCGGCCGTCGACCTTCCGTGCTACGCAGCACCTCGCCGACCGTTTCGTGCGCGGCAGGATCGCGCTGATGGGCGACGCCGCGCACGAGCTGAGCCCGATCGGCGGGCAGGGCATGAACATCGGCTGGACGAACGCGGTGCGGTTCGCGGATGCGCTGCCGGCGCTGAGCGGCCAGGCGGCGCCCGATCTGACCGCGTGGGAGGACGGGGCCCGCCGTGCGTCACGGCGCGCCCAGGATCGGTCCCGCTTCTACATGGCGATGGGGATGCCCTTGCCCGCGGTCGCAGCGCACGGGCGCGAGGCGGTCATCCGGGTGCTGGGTGCGGGGTCGATGCGCCGGCACTCGGCCGACCTCGTCACCATGAACGGTCTGTGACGCACGAAGGCCCGGTCGCGCGAGCGCGGACCGGGCCTTCGAGACGGCGATCAGAAGTTGATCATGTGCCCCGCGAGACCGTGGAAGCCCTCCTGGAGAGCCTCCGACAGCGTCGGGTGGGTGTGCACGTTGCGCGCCAGCTCGAGCGCGGTCAGGTCCCACTTCTGCGCGAGGGTCAGCTCCGGCAGGAGCTCCGACACGTCCGGGCCGATCATGTGCGCGCCGATGAGCTCGAGGTGCTCGGCATCGGCGATCAGCTTGACGAAGCCGACCGGCTCGCCCAGGCCGTGCGCCTTGCCGTTGGCCATGAACGGGAAGGTGGCGACCTTGATGTCGCGCCCCTCGTCCTTCGCCTGCTGCTCGGTGAGGCCGAACGAGGCGACCTGGGGCGAGCAGAAAGTGGCTCGCGGCATCATGCGGTAGTCGCCGAGCGGCATGGTCTCGGCCTTGCCGATCGTCTCGGCCGCGACGACGCCCTGCGCCTCGGCCACGTGGGCGAGCTGCAGCTTCGCGGTGACGTCGCCGATCGCGTAGATGCCCTCGACGTTCGTGCGCATGTGGTCGTCGATGTCGATCGCGCCGCGCTCGGTGAGCTTGACACCCGTGTTCTCGAGACCGAAGCCCGTGACATTCGGCGCGAAGCCGATCGACATCAGCACCTTCGAGGCCTCGATCGAACCCGGCTGGCCGTCCTTGCCGGTGTAGGTGACGGTGACAGACGAGCCGTTGTCGACGACCGTCTCGACCTTGGTGGAGGTGAGGATGTCGACGCCGTAGTTCTTGTACTGCTTGGCGATCTCCTTCGACACGTCGGCGTCCTCGTTGGGGAGCGCACGGTCGAGGAACTCGATGATCGTGACCTTCACGCCGTAGTTCGTCATCACGTAGGCGAACTCCATGCCGATGGCGCCGGCGCCGACGATGACGATCGACTCGGGCAGATCGCGGGTCATGATCTGCTCTTCGTAGGTGACGACGTTCTCGCTGAGGGTCACACCCGGCAGGAGGCGCACGGTCGAGCCGGTCGCGATGATCACGTTGTCGAACGTGACCTCCTCGGTCGAGCCGTCGGACTTGGCGACCGAGATGGCCTTCGGGCCGGTGAACGTGCCGCGGCCGTCGTATTCCGTGACCTTGTTCTTCTTCATCAGGAAGTGGATGCCCTTGACCCGGCCCTCGGCCACGACGCGGCTGCGGTCGAACGCCTTGCCGAAGTCGATGGTGAAGTCACCCGAGATGCCGAAGAAGTCGGCCTTGTGCTTCAGGGTGTGGGCGAGCTCGGCGTTCTTGAGGAGAGCCTTGGAGGGGATGCAGCCGACGTTGAGGCAGACACCACCCCAGTACTTCTCCTCGATGATGGCGGTGGACAGGCCGAGCTGCGCGCTGCGAACCGCAGCGACGTACCCACCAGGACCTGCACCGAGGATGACGACGTCGTAATGAGGCATGCGTCCAGCCTATCGCGCTGCGGAGGCGTCGGAATCGGGGGAGGGAGCGGTGCCGCGGCGCCGCTTCGAGAGCACCACAGCGGCGGTGACGGCGGCGGCCAGCACGAGCAGGCCGATGATCGCGAGCACCCAGATGAGCGCGGCGGATGCCGGGTTCTCGTCGTCGGCGGCAGGAGCCGTGGTCGCCGTTGTCGACGGGGCGGGGGCGGCTGTCGTCTCGGGGGTCGCGGTCGTCGTGACCTCAGGGCTCGGTGCAGCGGACGGTGCGCCGGTGGTCGTCGTGAACGAGAACTCGCCGGAGGTCGGGTGACCGTCGCTCGACACGACCTTCCACACGACACGGTAGGTGCCCGCCTCGCCGCCCTCGGCGAGCGGCTGGGTGACCGTGGTGCCCTCGGTGACGGCGGCTCCGTCGGTGACGAGCGTTCCGCCCGCGTCGGTCACCTGCACCTCGGTCGCGCCCTCGCCGGTGATGAGGTCGGCGCTGAAGGTGAGGACGATCTCGGCGGGAAGCGTCTCGACGGTCGAGTCCGCCTCGGGGCTCGACGACACGAGCGCGTCGTGCGCGGATGCCGACATCGGGGAGAACAGGACGAGGAAGGCGGCCAGCAGCGCCGCGGCGAGGGCGGCGGGCGCGAGGGGGCGGCGCAGAGCGGTGGTGTTCACGGGATCAGCCTAGGAATATCCGGTGTGCACGCGCTGAGTACGACTCGCGGCTCCCGTCGGACCCTCTCGATCCGTTAGTCTGGTGAGCCAGGAGGGCAAAGTGACAGACAGCGAGAGCCGACCGGCCGCAGACGCGGCGATCCACCGCTCGGGCGAGCCCAGGCACGACGTGACACAGACGTTCGGACACGACTCCGACCTCTCCTTCGTGCCCTTCGGCGTGGAGTTGACCGAGGTCGAGCAGTCCGCCATCGCCGCGCTGCCTTCGGGGTCGGCGCTGCTGCTCGTGCGCTCCGGCGCACTGGCCGGCGCACGCTACCTGCTCGACACCGACGTGACGACGGTAGGACGCCACCCCGAGGCCGACATCTTCTTCGACGACGTGACGGTCTCGCGCCGCCATGCCGAGATCACCCGCTCCGGCACGTCGTTCGAGATCATCGATCAGCGCTCCCTCAACGGCACCTACGTGAACGGCGAGCGGTTCGACCGCAGCCCGCTCGTCGACGGCGCCGAGGTGCGTGTCGGCAAGTTCCGCCTCAACTTCTTCGCCTCTCCGGTCGACCGTTCCTCGGCGACCGCCTGATGGCGGCATCCGCCGCCCGCGAACGATCCTCGTCCGCGGGGCTGCTGAGCATCGGCCAGGTGCTCGCGCGGCTCACGCCCGAGTTCCCGGATCTCACCTCCAGCAAGCTCCGCTTCCTCGAGGTGCAGGGCATCGTCACGCCCTCGCGCACCGAGTCGGGCTACCGTAAGTTCTCGGCATCCGACATCGAGCGGCTCCGCGTGGGGCTCACGCTGCAGCGCGACCACTACCTGCCGCTCAGCGTCATCCGCGAACAGCTCGACGCCGCCGGTTCCGAAGCGTCGTCGATCGTCGCGCCGCCGTCGATCGCCCCGGCACCGCGACGGTACCGCCGCGATGAGCTGCTCGCGGCAGCGGGCGCCGGGCCGCAGATCCTGAACGACGCGATCAGCACCGGTGTGATCACGGCCCAGGAGACCTACCCCGAGGCGACGGTGGTGCTGCTGCGCGGTCTCGTCGCCCTCGATCGGCACGGCATCGAGCCGCGGCACCTCCGCTCGCTCCGTCAGGGTGCCGAGCGCGAGGTCGCTCTCATCGAATCGGCGCTCAGCCCGATGCTGCGGCGCACCGATGCCGCATCCCGCGCGCGCGCCAGCGAACTGGCTCCGGAGCTGGCGGGGAAGATCGACGAAGTGCGCGGGCTGTTCGTGAAGGATGCGATCGCGCGACTGCTTTCGTAACGAACTGATTGCGACACACCTTCGGTGCGCGCGTGATGTCGTTGCCGGTGTCGGGGTGCTGCTCTACCGTGGAGATAACCGTTCCAGGGAGGATAAGAAATGAATGCGGATGAGCTCGCAGGAGACCCGCGGTTCGTGACCGAACTCCTCTTCACCGACGGTCTGCCCGCCATGGACGACGAGGTCGGCTACCGCGGAGCGGTCGCCGCCCGCGCGGCCGGGATCACCTACCGCCAGCTCGACTACTGGGCGCGCACCGAGCTCGTGGTGCCGACGGTCCGCGGAGCCAGCGGTTCCGGCTCGCAGCGCCTCTACGGCTTCCGTGACATCCTCGTTCTCAAGCTCGTGAAGAGCCTGCTCGACACCGGCATCTCGCTGCAGCAGATCCGCACGGCGGTCGACGAACTGCGACGCGCGGGCATCCGCGATCTCGCCGGCACGACCCTCATGAGCGACGGCGCCTCGGTCTACCTCTGCACCTCGAACGACGAGGTGATCGACCTCGTCAGCCGCGGCCAGGGCGTGTTCGGCATCGCCGTCGGCAAGGTTCTGCGCGAGGTCGAGTCCACTCTGGTCGAGTTCGACCCGACCGCTCCCGACCCCGTCGACGAGCTGGCGACCCGACGGGCCAAGCGCTCCGCCTGACCACCCCGACGAACGAGAACGGCCACCCTCCGAGGAGGATGGCCGTTTCTGCTGTGTGCGGACGTCAGCGGCGGGAAGACCTCACGCCGGCGAGCCGTTCTCCGGCACCGCGATGCGGCCGGTGCGGATGATGCGGTCGAGCAGCTGGTCGAAGTCGGCCGCGAGCTCCTGCGCCGAGTCGCCGGGCCAGATGTGCAGAGGCTTCGCGGCGCCCTGTGCCTGCTGCAGCGACGTGCGCTCGGGCAGCTGGGGCGAGAGAACGAGCGGGCCGAACATGTCGCGCAGCTCCTTGATGCGGAACTGGTGCTCGATCGACTGGGGACGCACGCGGTTCACGACGATGCCGAGCGGCTGGAGGCGGGGGGAGAGGCCGCGGCGAATCTCCTCGATGGCGCGCAGCGCGCGGTCGGCGGCGGCAACCGAGAACAGGCCGGGCTCGGTCACGACCATGACGCGGTCGCTGGCGGCCCACGCGGTGCGGGTGAGCGCGTTCAACGACGGCGCGCAGTCGATGAGCACGAGGTCGTACTCCGACTCGACGGCGGCGAGGGCCTCTTCGAGCTTCCAGACGTCGCGCACGCTCGGGTGGGGGCCGTCGAAGTTGATCGCCGACGGGCTGCCGATCAGCACGTCGATCGTGCCGGGGTGCACCTTCGCCCACCCGCTGGAGGTGATCGCCTGACGGACGACCTTCTCCTTCGGGTTCGCGAGGACGTCGGCGATGTTGAGTCGCCCGGCGACCTGGATGTCCATTCCGGTGGAGACATCCGACTGCGGGTCGAGGTCGACGACGAGAGTCCGGATGCCCCGGGCGAAGGCCGCGGAGGCCAGGCCGAGGGTCACCGTCGTCTTGCCGACGCCTCCCTTGAGAGAGCTGACGCTGAGTACGTGCACGACCTCCACGTTACCTTGCCCTAGTCTGGGGAGACACTCAGCCCCGCCCCATGTGCGTCCCCCGCGTGCATCGAGCTCCCAGAGGTGTGCATGTTCCAGAAGATCCTTGTGGCCAATCGCGGCGAGATCGCGATCCGCGCCTTCCGAGCCGCCTACGAGGTCGGCGCCAGGACCGTGGCGGTCTTCCCGCACGAGGACCGGGGCTCCGTGCACCGGCTGAAAGCGGACGAGGCGTACGAGATCGGCGAGCGCGGACACCCGGTGCGGGCGTACCTCGACGTCGACGAGATCATCCGCGTGGCGGTCGAGTCGGGCGCCGACGCGATCTACCCGGGCTACGGGTTTCTCTCCGAGAACCCGGAGCTCGCAGCGAAGGCGGCCGAGAACGGGATCGTGTTCATCGGTCCGCCGGCGGCCGTGCTCGAGATGGCCGGCAACAAGGTCGAGGCCAAGCGGCACGCCGTCGAGGCGGGCGTCCCCGTGCTGCGGTCGACCGAGGCATCCGACGACGTCGACGCCCTCGTCGCCCAGGCGGCGGACATCGGATTCCCGCTGTTCGCCAAGGCGGTCGCCGGCGGCGGCGGGCGCGGAATGCGCCGCGTCGAGAACGCCGACGAACTCGCGCCGGCTCTCGCCGAGGCGATGCGCGAGGCCGGGAGCGCGTTCGGCGACCCGCGCATGTTCCTCGAGCAGGCCGTGGTCCGCCCTCGCCACATCGAGGTGCAGGTGCTCGCCGACAAGACCGGAGAGACGGTCCACCTGTTCGAGCGCGACTGCTCGGTGCAGCGACGCCACCAGAAGGTGGTCGAGATCGCCCCCGCGCCGAACCTCGACGACAGCATCCGCACCGCCCTCCACGGGTACGCCACGGCGTTCGCCCGCTCGATCGGCTACGAGAACGCCGGCACGGTCGAGTTCCTCCTCGAGACGGCGGGGGAGCGCGCGGGCGAGGTCGTGTTCATCGAGATGAACCCGCGCATCCAGGTCGAGCACACGGTGACCGAGGAGGTCACCGACGTCGACCTCGTGCAGAGCCAGATGCGGATCGCGGCGGGGCAGACTCTCGCCGAGCTCGGTCTGCAGCAGAAGGATCTGCACCTGCGCGGTGCGGCGCTGCAGTGCCGGATCACCACCGAGGACCCCACGCAGGGGTTCCGCCCCGACACGGGCAAGATCACCACGTACCGCTCCCCGGGCGGCGCGGGTGTGCGCCTCGACGGCGGAACCGTGCACCAGGGGGCGCAGATCAGCCCGCACTTCGACTCGATGCTGTCGAAGCTGACCTGTCGAGGGCGCGACTTCCCTGCCGCGGTCGCCCGAGCCCGGCGTGCTCTCGCCGAGTTCCGCATCCGCGGCGTCTCGACGAACATCCCCTTCCTCCAAGCCCTCCTCGACGACGAGGCCTTCGTCTCCGGTGACCTCAGCACGTCCTTCATCGACGAGCGCCCGGACCTGCTGCGCGGTCGCCTCTCGAAAGACCGCGGCACGAAGATCCTGAACTGGCTCGTCGACGTCACCGTCAACAAGCCGCACGGCGCGCACCCCGGCGTCGTCGACCCGCGCACCAAGCTGCCGCGGATCGACCTGGCCATCGAGCCCGCGCCGGGTTCGCGGCAGCGCCTCCTCGACCTCGGCCCGGAGCGCTTCGCCGCGGAGCTGCGGGCGCAGACCGCACTCGCGATCACCGACACGACGATGCGCGACGCCCACCAGTCACTCCTCGCGACCCGGGTGCGCACCCGCGATCTCGTCGCCGTCGCGCCGTACCTGGCTCGTCTCACCCCCGGTCTGCTGTCGGTCGAAGCGTGGGGCGGGGCGACGTACGACGTGGCGCTGCGCTTCCTCGGCGAGGACCCCTGGGAGCGCCTCGACAAGCTGCGGTCCGCGCTGCCGAACGTCGCCATCCAGATGCTGCTCCGCGGCCGCAACACCGTGGGCTACACGCCGTACCCGACCGAGGTCACCGAGGCGTTCGTCGCCGAGGCCGCGGCCAGCGGTGTCGACATCTTCCGCATCTTCGACGCTCTCAACGACATCGAGCAGATGCGTCCGGCGATCGACGCGGTCCGCCGCACCGGCACGGCCGTGGCCGAGGTCGCGCTCTGCTACACCGGAGACCTGCTCAACCCCGCCGAAGACCTGTACACCCTCGACTACTACCTGGGCCTCGCCGAGCAGATCGTCGACGCGGGCGCGCACATCCTCGCCATCAAGGACATGGCCGGACTGCTGCGTCCCGCAGCCGCGGCGAAGCTCGTCTCGGCGCTGCGCGAGCGGTTCGACCTTCCGGTGCACCTGCACACGCACGACACCCCCGGCGGCCAGCTCGCGACCCTGCTCGCCGCGAGTGCGGCCGGCGTGGATGCGGTCGACGCCGCCTCCGCCCCTCTGTCGGGCACGACGAGTCAGCCGTCGTTGTCGGCGCTGGTCGCCGCGCTCGCCCACACCGATCGGGACAGCGGCATCGATCTCGCGGGTGTGTCGGATCTCGAGCCCTACTGGGAGGCGGTGCGGCACCAGTACGCGCCGTTCGAGTCGGGCCTTCCGGGACCCACGGGCCGCGTGTACCACCACGAGATCCCGGGCGGTCAGCTGTCGAACCTGCGCCAGCAGGCGAAGGCGCTGGGCCTCGCCGACGACTTCGAGCTCATCGAAGACATGTACGCCGCCGCCGACCGCATCCTCGGGCGCGTGCCGAAGGTCACCCCCTCATCGAAGGTGGTCGGTGATCTCGCCCTGCACCTCGCGGCGGTGAAGGCCGATCCCGCCGACTTCGAGGCGAACCCCGAGAAGTACGACGTGCCCGACTCGGTCGTCGGTTTCATGGCGGGCGAGCTGGGCGACCTGCCCGGAGGGTGGCCGGAGCCGTTCCGCACGAAGGTGCTGGCCGGCCGTTCGGTGCGCACCGGCGTGACCGAGATCACGGCCGATGACCGCGCCGCACTCGGCGGCGACAGCGCGACCCGGCGTGCGCGGCTGAACACGCTGCTGTTCCCCGCCCCGATGCGCGAGTTCACGCAGATGCGGGAGCTGTTCGGCGACCTCTCGGTGCTCGACACGAGCGACTACCTCTACGGCCTGGTCGCGGGTCAGGAGCATCTGGTCGAGATCGACCGCGGCGTGCAGCTGTACGTCGGGCTGGAAGCCGTGGGCGACGCCGACGACAAGGGCATGCGCACCGTGATGACGACGCTCAACGGGCAGCTGCGCCCGGTGTTCGTGCGCGATCGGTCGATCACGGTCGATGCTCACGAGGTCGAGAAGGCCGACACCTCGGTGCCGGGGCAGATCGCGGCGCCGTTCTCGGGCGTGGTCACCGTCAAGGTCGAGCCGGGGACCTCTGTGAGGGCAGGCGAGCCGGTCGCCTCGATCGAGGCCATGAAGATGGAGGCGGCGATCACGACGCCGATCGACGGGGTGGTCGAGCGCCTGGCGATCTCCACGACCCAGCAGGTCGACGCCGGTGATCTTTTGGTCGTGGTCCGCCCGGCGCACTAACCTTGTGCGGTGCGGGGGCGCGGGCGATCGCCTGCACCTCCGCCCGCGCGAGCTGGGAGCACGACCGTGAACACGAACAACACCACCGATCCCGTCGACGACGACTCGACCGGGGTTCTCGACGAGGCGATCGCCATCGACACGACGGCGATCGGCATCATCGGGAGTCCCGCCACCGCGCAGGTGAGCGTCGTCCTGCCCATGTCGGTCGACGACGACCTCGCCGACGACGAGGTGATCGACGGAGAGGTCGATGAGTCGGTCGTCGCCGATCTCACCGATTCCGGTACCCGCGGCATCGCGTCGCCCGCGGAAGCGACCGCGGGCACGCGCCCCGATGAGGAACCCCCGACCACGGGCGCGATCACCATCTCCTCGCTCCCCGCGGCGCCCGCGCGCGGCGAGGAGCAACCGGCGGACGAGGAGCTGACGGATGCGGAGCCGGTGGACCCTGCGCTCACGGATGCTGAGCCGGCGGATGCTGCGCCGGCGGATGCTGCGCCGGCGGATGCTGAGCTCATGGATACTGAGCCCGCGGATCCGGAGCCGGCGGATGCTGAACTCCCGGATGCTGCGCTGACGGATACGGAACTCCCGGAAGCTGTAGAACCGGATGCCGAGCTGATGGATGCGGAGCACGCGGATGCCGAGCCGGCGGATGCCGAACCTTCGGATGCCGAGCCCGCGCATGTCGATGCGCTGGATGCTGAGCTCGTCGATGCTGAGCTCGTGGATGTCGAGCCCGTGGATGCTGAGCTCGCGGATGCTGAGCCCGCGGATGCTGAGCTCGCGGATGCTGAGCCCGCGGATGCTGAGCTCGTGGATGCCGAGCCGGTGGATGCCGAGCCCGTGGATGCCGAGCCGGTCGATGTCGAGCCCGCAGATGTCCCTTCGACGGATGTCGAGTCTGCGGACCTCCATGCGCTGGACGCCGAGTCGACCGATGGCGCTCCGGTCGATGTCGAGTCCGCGCATCCCCAGACCCTGAGCGCGACGGACGACGAATCCGAGCCGGTGGGCGTGGCCGATCCGCCCGCCGACAACGTGGAGGAGCCCGGCGTCGAGGCGCCCGCACCGTCCCTCGTCCGCCCGACCACGCGGCGCGCCGCCGCGCACCCCGAAGCGAAGGAGGCCTCCCGCATGGAAGAGCCGAAGCGAGCCGTCACCCGCCACGCAGCGCGGTCGACGGAGCCGAACCCGACACCGGCCGCGAAGCGCGTGGGCGACCTGTCCGAGTCCTCGCGCGAGTCCGCCGACCTGCTCACCTCCGACCGCCTGCTCGTCCCGAGCCGTGCCGCACGCCCCGAACCCGAGGGTGGCTGGTCGCACCTGGTCTACAGCCTCACGGGAGGCCGGATCAACCTCGGTGACGGCCGCCGCGCGCGCGAGCGCAAGGCGCTGAGTGCCCGCATCGCCGCGCCCCTGACCGGCGGCGCGCGCTTCGTGCCGGTGCTCTCGCGCAAGGGCGGCGTCGGCAAGACGACCATCACCGCTCTGCTGGGGATGGCCCTCGCGGATGCCCGGGACGACCGCGTCATCGCGATCGACGCCAACCCCGACCGCGGCACCCTCGCCGACCGCATCGCGCACACCGGGCGCACGAGCTCGGTGCGCGACCTCGTGAAGGCGCGCGACCGCATCAGCGGGTACCACGATGTCTCCGCCCTCGTCGCCCGCGACAGCACGAGGCTCGACGTGCTCGCCTCCGATGACGACCCGCGGGTGGCCGAGGCCTTCGGCGACCCCGCGTACCGCGAGGTCGCCGATGTCGCCGCGCACTTCTACTCCCTCGTGCTCACGGACACCGGCACGGGCATCGTGCACGACGTGATGTCCGCCACCCTCGACCTGGCCGATCGCCTCGTGATCGTGTCCGGTCTGAGCGTCGACGAGGCACGTCTGGCCAGTGAGACGCTGACCTGGCTCGAGACCAACGGTCACGCGCGGCAAGTGCGGGAGGCCATCGTCGTGCTCAATCAGTCCGCGCCCGGAACCCCGCTGGTGCGCGTCGACGAGCTGCAGACCCACTTCGCCACACGGGTGCGCTCGGTGTTGCGCATGCCGTACGACGCGCAGATCGCGGCCGGAGGGCCCATCGTGTTCGCCCAGCTGCAGCCGACGACCCGCGCCGCCGCGCGCGAACTCGCCGCGCTCGTCGTCGAGGGACTGCGTACGGAGGCATCCGCATGACCGTCCGCGAGATCCGCGTCTTCGGCGATCCTGTGCTGCGCACCGCGTGCACGCCGATCGAGCACATCGACGACGGCGTCCGCGCCCTGGTCGCCGACCTCGTCGACACCGTCGAGGTCCCTGGGCGCGCCGGCGTCGCGGCGCCCCAGATCGGCGTCGCCGTGCGGGCTTTTAGCTACAACATCGACGGCGAGATCGGCTACGTGCTGAACCCCGTGCTGACCGAGGTGCGGGGCGACCCCGTGCCGACGGGGGAGGGCTGCCTCTCGGTGCCGGGGCTCTGGCACGACGCGCTGCGCCACCCGTGGGCGCGCGTGGAGGGCATCGACCTCGACGGCGAGCCGGTGGTGCTTGAAGGGGAAGGACTGCTCGCCCAGGCGTTGCAGCACGAGACCGACCACCTCGACGGCATGCTGTACCTGTCGCGCCTCGACCCCGAGACCCGCCGCGTGGCGATGCGCGAGGTGCGTGAGAGCAGCTGGTTCTGACGGCATCCACACCGCAGCCCCGTCCCGTCGATGCTGCACGGGGCGGGGGCTGCGTCGTCGGGTCAGCCGGTGATCGACACGTTGGTGGTGGCGACCGGCTCGTCGTAGATGGCGGCGATCTCGTCGGCGAAGTCGGTCATGATGACGTTGCGCTTGATCGACAGCTTCGGCGTCAGATGACCGGATGCCTCGGTCCACTCCGTGTCGAGGATCGTGAACTTGCGGATCGACTCGGCCCGGGACACGCGCGTGTTGGCGGCATCGACCGCGCGCTGCACCTCGGCGCGGACGGCGTCGTTGGTCGCGGCCTCGCGAAGCGGCATGTCGGCCGAGAGCCCGTTGTTCGCGAGCCACGTCGGCAGCATCTCGGAATCGAGGGTGACGAGGGCAGAGATGAACGGCTTCTGGTCTCCGACCACCACCACCTGCCCGACGATCGGGTTCGCCCGGATGGGATCCTCGAGCGCCGCGGGGGCGACGTTCTTGCCGCCCGCAGTGACGATGATCTCCTTCTTGCGTCCGGTGATGGTGAGGAAGCCCTCGCTGTCGAAGCTGCCGATGTCGCCGGTGCGGAACCACCCGCCGTCGCTGAATGCGGCCGCGGTCGCCTCGGGGTTGTTCCAGTACTCGCGGAAGACGTTGATGCCGCGGACCTCGATCTCGCCGTCGTCGGCCAGACGCACGCCGACGCCCGGCAGGGCCGGACCCACGGTGCCGATCTTCGACTTGTCGGCGAGGTTGACGGTCGCGGGGGCGGTGGTCTCCGTCAGGCCGTAACCCTCGAGGATGACGACGCCGAGACTGTGGAAGAAGTGCCCGAGCCGGGAACCGAGCGGCGCCGAGCCCGACACCGCGTGCGCGACCTTCCCGCCCATCGCCTCGCGCAGCTTGCTGTAGACGAGCTTGTTGAACAGCGCGAACTTCAGCTTCATGCCGAACGGGATCTTCTCGCCGGCCTCGAGGCGCTTCGAGTGCTCGATGGCCACGTCGGCGGCGGCGCGGAAGATCTTGCCCTTGCCGCCGGCCTCGGCCTTCTGCTCGGCGGAGTTGTACACCTTCTCGAACACGCGGGGGACCGCGAGGAGGAACGTGGGCTGGAAGGAGCCGAGCGCGGGGAGCAGCTGGCGGGTGTCGGGCTGGTGTCCCGTGCGGACGCCCGCGTGGATGTTGAGGATCGAGATGAACCGAGCGAAGACGTGCGCGGTGGTAATGAAGAGGAGCGTCGACGCGCCGGGTGTCTGCACGACCGCGTCGAGAGCCTTCGCCGAGTTGCGGGAGAGTTCGACGAAGTTGCTGTGGGTGAGCACGCATCCCTTCGGTCGCCCCGTGGAACCGGAGGTGTAGATGAGGGTCGCGATGTCGGAACCCACGGCCAGGCCGCGGCGGCGCTCGATCTCGGCGTCGTCGACCGAGACGCCCTTCGCCGAGAGCGTGCCGATCGCGTCGAGGTGGAGCTGCCACACCTCGCGCACGAGCGGCAGGTCGCCGCGGATCTCGTCGACCCGCGCGAAATGGTCGGGCGACTCGACGAGCAGGGCGCTGGCGCCGGAGTCCTCCATGATCCACTGGATCTGCGACGGCGAACTCGTCTCGTAGATCGGCACCATCACGGCGCCGGCGTAGAACAGGGCGAAGTCGACGAGCGTCCAGTCGTAGGTCGTGCGGGCGAGGAAGCCGACCTTCTCGCCGGGCTGGATACCGGCGGCGACGAAGCCCTTCGCGAGCGCGACGACGGCCTTCTCGAAGTCGGCGGCCGAGATGTCGCGCCAGCCGCCGCGTTCGGGGACCGAGAACAGGGGGCGATCGGGGGTCGCGCGCACGCGCTCGACCAGGAGGTCGGAGACGTTCGCGTCAGGGTCGGCGGGGACGACGGCGGGAACTTCAAACTGGACCACGGCAGCTCCTTCGGTACCGGTCGGGCACGGGTTGCCCCCGAGTCTAGGGCATGGCACCGGGTCGCATGAGGAATGAAACTGAGTCGCGCGGACCGTGGTGATCGTCGGATGTTCCCGAAGGGGCGGCGTCGCGGCGATAGACTCACCTCGATGTTCTACTGGCTGATGAAGTACGTGGTGATCGGCCCCGTGGTCAAGGCGGTCTTCCGCCCCTGGATCGTGGGGCGCGCGAACGTGCCCCGGACCGGGGCCGCCATCCTCGCCAGCAACCATCTCTCGTTCGCCGACTCCATCTTCCTGCCGCTGATGATCGACCGGTCGATGTCGTTCCTCGCCAAGAGCGACTACTTCACCGGCCGCGGGCTCAAGGGCTGGTCGACCAAGTTCTTCATGAAGGCCACGGGCCAGCTGCCGATCGACCGATCCGGCGGCAAGGCCTCGGAAGCGTCGCTCAACACCGGTCTGCAGGTGCTGGGCGGGGGAGACCTCCTGGGCATCTACCCCGAGGGCACGCGCAGCCCCGACGGCAAGCTCTACCGCGGTCGCACCGGCATCGCCCGCATGGCGCTCGAGGCGAAGGTGCCGGTCATCCCCGTGGTGATGGTCGACACCGACACCGCGATGCCGATCGGCCAGCGCATCCCGCGGGTGGCGCGCGTCGGAATCGTGATCGGCGAGCCGCTCGACTTCTCCCGGTACGCGGGCATGGAGAACGATCGGTACATCCTCCGCTCGGTCACCGACGAGATCATGGTCGCGCTGCAGCGACTCGGTGCGCAGGAGTACGAAGACGTCTACGCGTCGTCCGTGAAGGACCGCCTCCCGGCCCGCGTCACACGACGCCGCTGAGGCCGGCCGCGCAGCGCGCGACCACTAGGCTGGGGGCATGCTCCCGCACGACATCGACGCCCTGGATGCCTGGCGTTCCCTCCCCATCAAGCAGCAGCCGCAGTGGCCCGACGCCGAGCGCGTCGCCGAGGTCTCGCGTCAGATCGCCGCGCTTCCTCCGCTGGTGTTCGCCGGCGAGGTCGACAACCTGCGCGACCGTCTGGCCCGCGCCGCGTCCGGTCAGGCCTTCCTGCTGCAGGGCGGCGACTGCGCCGAGACCTTCGCCGGAGCCACGGCCGAGCAGATCCGCAACCGGATCAAGACCGTGCTGCAGATGGCCGTCGTGCTCACGTACGGCGCATCGATGCCCGTGGTCAAGATGGGGCGCATGGCGGGTCAGTTCGCGAAGCCGCGATCGAGCGACAGCGAGACCCGCGGCGACGTCACGCTGCCGGCCTACCGCGGCGACATCGTCAACGGCTACGACTTCACCGAGGGTTCGCGCCAGGCCGACCCCGGTCGCCTGCTGCAGGGGTACCACACCGCCGCGTCGACGCTGAACCTCATCCGTGCGTTCACGCAGGGCGGGTTCGCCGATCTGCGCGAGGTGCACTCCTGGAACAAGGGCTTCGCACAGAACCCCGCCAACCAGCGTTACGAGCGTATGGCGGCCGAGATCGACCGGGCGATCAAGTTCATGGAGGCGGCGGGCGCCGACTTCGACGAACTGAAGCGTGTGGAGTTCTTCACGGGGCATGAGGGTCTGCTCATGGACTACGAGCGGCCTATGACGCGCATCGACTCGCGCACCGACACCCCGTACAACACGTCCGCGCACTTCCTGTGGATCGGTGAGCGCACGCGCGAGCTCGATGGCGCCCACGCCGACTACTTCTCGCGCATCCGCAACCCCATCGGGGTCAAGCTCGGCCCGACCACCACGCCGGAGACCGCGCTCGAGCTGATCGACAAGCTCGACCCGAACCGCGAGCCGGGCCGCCTGACGTTCATCACCCGCATGGGCGCCGGCAAGATCCGCGATGCCCTGCCGCCCCTGCTCGAGGCGGTGCGCGACTCCGGCGCCACCCCGCTGTGGGTGACGGATCCGATGCACGGCAACGGCATCACCACGCCGACCGGCTACAAGACCCGTCGTTTCGACGACGTCGTCGACGAGGTGCGCGGCTTCTTCGAGGCCCACCGGGCGGTCGGCACGTTCCCCGGCGGCATCCATGTCGAGCTCACCGGCGACGACGTCACGGAGTGCCTGGGGGGATCGGAGCAGATCGACGAGGCGGCGCTCGCGACGCGTTACGAGAGCCTGTGCGATCCGCGTCTGAACCACATGCAGTCGCTCGAGCTGGCGTTCCTCGTGGCCGAGGAGCTCGAGAAGCGCTGACGTTCCGAAGCATCCGCGAAGGCCGCATCCGGGATCCCCGGTGCGGCCTTCGTCGTCCGCCGACGGTGCCGCCGCGCGCCATGGATGCCCACGCCGCGCAGCCGCGCTAGAAGGCGCTGCTCTTGATCTGCACGGTCACCTGCACGCCGCGCTGCCGTTGGGAACCGGGGCCGGGGTCGGTGCCGGACACCTCGGTGAAGTCGTTGGGGAAGGCGTTCCAGATCGCGTTCCACACGGGCTCGAACCCGGCGTCGCGCATCTTCTTCGCGGCCTCGTCACGAGTGAGTCCCGTGACGTCGGGCACGGGGAAGAGTTCCGGACCCTTCGACACGATCAGCTGCACGCTGTCGCCCGGGCGCCAGTTGCCCTCTTCCGCACGGTCGGCGAC
This sequence comes from uncultured Microbacterium sp., assembly GCF_963528945.1. GTDB lineage: Bacteria > Actinomycetota > Actinomycetes > Actinomycetales > Microbacteriaceae > Microbacterium. The sequence goes on along the minus strand of NZ_CAURWX010000001.1, from coordinate 1,449,564 downwards.
ACCGATCACGCGGTCCTTCTCGACCTCGGTGCTGAAGACGTACTGCGGCTCATCGGTGACACCGAGCCCCTTGGCTGCGAGCGTGTCGGTGGCCTGACCGACCGACAGACCCGAGACGTCGGGGAACTCGCCCGCCGAGACGTAGAGGCCGACCGTGTCGTCTTCGAAGAGATCGCACCCCTCGGCGCAGGCATACGACTCCGCGCCGCTGCGCGGGGTGACGAAGGCGTTGATGACGACGCCTTCGGCGGCGTCGGAGAAGAGCAACAGGGGTTCGTCGCCCACGTTGACTGAGATCGCGGAGAGGTACTCACGGGCCTCGTCCTCGGTCTTCCCGTTCAACGCCTCGACGGTGTGCGGAGCCGGGCCGGCCGAGACGATCACGGTCACGGCGGCGCCCTGCTCGAGGCGCGCTCCCTCCCGCGGATCGGTCTCGATGACCGTGCCGGCGGGGATGTCGATCGCGAACCGCTCCTGCTGCGAGGGTTGGAAGCCGTCCTCGGTGAGGGCTGCTGCGGCCTCCTCGTAGGTCAGGCCCTGGACGCCGGGGACGGCGACGAGCGACCCGGGCCCGGACCCGAACCACCAGCCGACGCCGCCGGCGACGGTCGCGAGCAGCAGCACGATGGTCAGCAGGAGAGCGCCGCGCGCGCGACGGCGGGCGGCGCGGCGCCGCAAAAGTGTGGCGTTGTCGAGCGTGACGGCCGCGCCCGGGTCGGTGACCTCGGGGGACGGCATGGTCGACGGCATCGGGAGCACCTTGGTGAGCTCACCGGACTCCGCGAGCACGCGAGTGTGCGCGGCGGTCGCCGCAGCCGGGGCGACGTCGATCTCGCGCTCGATGGCGCGCAGCCGCTCGAGCATCTGCTGCGCGTCGTCCGGCCGTTCGTCCGGAGACTTCTCCGTCGCCCAGAGCACCAGTTCGTCGAGCTGCTCGGGGATCGCGGGATTGCGGATGCTCGGCCGCGGCACGGACTCGGTCGCGTGCTGGAAGGCGATCTGCATTGGCTGCTCGCCCTTGTAGGGCTGCTCGCCGACGAGCATCTCGTACAGCATGATGCCGAGGGCGTAGATGTCGCTCCGCGCGTCGGCGGTGCCGCGGGTGACGAGTTCCGGGGCGAGGTAGGCGATCGTGCCGAGCAGCTGCTGCCCGGTGGCGGTGTTCGCCGTGGTGGCGCGCGCGAGGCCGAAATCGCCGATCTTGATGCGTCCGTCCTCGGCGAGCAGCACGTTCTCGGGCTTCACGTCCCGGTGCACGATCCCGGCGCGATGCGCGGCCGCGAGTCCGGCGAGGATCGCGTCCATGATGGTGATCGTCTGCGTGATGGTGAGCCGCTTCTGCTCGCGGAGCAGCTCGCGCAGGGTGATACCCGGGAGGTACTCCATCACCAGGTAGGCGAGCTCGCCGTCCTGCCCCTGGTCGAACACATTGACGACGTGCGGGTCGGCGAGTCGGGCCGCCGATCGCGCCTCCTGGATGAAGCGGCTCTGGAAGGCCGAGTCGTCGCTGAGGTGCGCGTGCATGACCTTGAGCGCGATGCGGCGCTCGAGGCGGAGGTCGGTGGCGACGTAGACGGTGGCCATGCCGCCGCGGGCGATGCGGGCACGCACCCGGTACCGGCCGTCGACAAGCCGCCCGATGAGCGGGTCGGCTTGCTGGTGGGACGTCACGACAGAATTCTAGAGAGAACTGCCTGGGAGGCCCGGGAGCGCCTCACCCCTGCGGAGAAGTCGATTCGGACGGCTCGCCTCATCGGTGCAGCTCGAGCCACCGGTGGGCGGCGGTCTCCCACTGCCCGTAACGGTCGGGGAAGGCCGAGATCTGCACGGCCTGCGCGGCCTGGGTGAACGGCATCTCCTGCCACCCGGGGATGTCGAGCAGTCCGCGTGTCGTCGCGCCGTTGGGGTCGTTCGGGCCGCCGTAGAAGGCCCGAGCCGCGCGATCCGCGTCCTGCACCTGTTCGGCGGTGCCCCACCCGGTGCTGGGCCGCTGCTGGAAGAGCCCGAGGGAGTCGCGGTCGCCCCAGGTCACATTGCGCAGGCCCGATTCGACCATGGCGGTGGCGAGGGCGATCGCGATCCCGCGGTCCGGTACCCCGAGTTCGGTGCCGACGCGGATGATGAGAGCGGCGTTCGCGGCCTGCTCCGCCGACAGGTCGGCCGAGAGCTGAGCGTTCGGGCCGGCCGGGGCTGGGGCGGGTGCGGCGGGCGCGGAGGCGGCGGGCGCCGCGGGTGGGCCGGGCAGCTGCAGCGTCTGGCCGGGGTAGATGATCGATGCGCGGTCGAGGCCGTTCGCCGCGAGCAGGGCGTCGAGGCTGGTGCCGTGGGCGCGGGCGATGGCGAACAGGGTGTCGCCCGCGGCGACGGTGTGCATGCCGGCGGCCGGTGCGGGGGCGGGCGCGGGCGGCGCGGGGGCGGCGGGCGCCGCAGCTGCGGCAGGGGTGGACGCGGGGGAGAGCGCGAGCGTCTGACCCGGGTAGATGATCGACGAGCGGTTCAGTCCGTTCGCGGCCAGCAGGGCGTCGAGGGACGTTCCGTGAGCGGCGGCGATCGCGAAGAGGGTGTCGCCGGGAGCGACGGTGTGGACGGACGTCGGCGCGGGAGCCGGGGCCGCCGGTGCCGCCGGGGCGGGCGCGGGGGTCGCACCGGCGAGGCGCAGGGTGTCTCCGGGGCGGATGACCGAAGCGGGAGTCAGCCCGCTCCATGCGAGCACGTCGGCGGTGCGCAGTCCGAACCGGCGCGCGACGTCGTACACCGTGTCGCCCTCGACCACGGTGTAGCTGTCGGGCGGGACGGGGGCCTGGGCGGGAACCACCCGGAAGCCCGAGGCGGCGCGGTCGTGCAGCGGCGCGGTCGTCGACGCGACCGCCGGGGCTGCGGGCGTCGCGAGAGCGCCCGCGAGGGCGCCCAGGACTGCAGCCGGCAAGGCCAGCGGCGCGAGGCGGCGTCGGCGCTCGGATGTTCTCGTCGTCATGGAGGGGGCCCCTTTCGAGTTCTGCCACGCTGACACGGCATGGGGGAGAAGTCAACAGGAGTGACGCATGTGACGGGTGTGACGATGTGTCACACGCCGCTCGGCTCGCCCGCCGCCCGAGCGGCGTGGGATAGTGGCTAGGTGTCTGAGAACGTTGCCGCAACCCCCTCCGCCGACTGGCTGACCATGCCCGACCTCGTCGAGGCGCTCGGCGAGCCGCTGAGTCGCGTCCGCCGCCTCATCGACGAGCACTACCTGGTCGGGTCGCGTCGAACCGGCGTCTTCGCCGTGCCGTCCGTCTTCCTCGTCGACGGCCGCCCGCTCAGCTCGTTGCGCGGCACGATCATCGTGCTGCAGGACGCCGGCTTCAGCGACGACGAGCTCATCGACTGGCTGCTCGAAGAGGAGGAGACGATGGGTCGCGCGCCGATCACCGCCCTCCGAGAGGGGCACAAGAGCGAGGTCCGTCGAATCGCCCGCACGCTCGCCTGAGCGCCCATCGAGTCGCGCCAGGCCCGTTGAGGTCGGGCCAGCGGGCTCAGGCCGTTCGCACCGTCGCGGCACGGGCCAGGTCGCGCAGCCCCTGCATCGCGGTGCCGTCGAGGCGTGTGCCCGCGAGGGCGCTCTCGGCCTCGTCGGCGTAGGAGGCGATCAACTCCTCGACCCGCGCGAGCGCGCCTGTCTCGTGCATCGTGGTGCGGACCGACGTCACGCGCGACTCGTCGAGCAGCGGATCTCCGAGCAGGGCGTCGAGTGCGCGTCGCTCGTCCGCCGCCAGGCGCTCGCGGGTGAAGGCGACGAGCACCGTGCGCTTCCCCTCGCGCAGATCGTCGCCGGCGGGCTTACCGGTCTCGGCCTCGTCTCCGAAGACGCCGAGGACGTCGTCTCGCAGCTGGAACGCCATACCGATCGGATGCCCGAAGCGACGCAACGCGTCGAGCTGGTCGTCATCGCCACCGGCGAGGGCCGCGCCCAGAACGAGCGGTTGCATGATGCTGTAGCGCGCGGACTTGAGTGACGCCACCCGAAGAGCGCGCTCGGCGTGCGTGGCGTCGTCGGCCACGCTCCACGCGGACTCCTCGGCGATGTCGAGGAACTGCCCGACGGTGACGTCGCGGCGCATCCGCGCGTACTCGGCGCGCACGCCAGCGGCATGGGGGTGCGCGGCCAGAGCGGACTCGAGCAGATCGTCGCTCCAGGCCACCAGCAGGTCTCCGAGCAGGATGGCGGCGGATCGTCCGAATCCTTCGGGGTCGCCGCTCCACCCCGACTCCCGGTGCGACGCCTCCAGCGCGCGGTGCGCGGCGGGGCGGCCGCGACGCGTGTCGGAGTTGTCGATGAGGTCGTCGTGCACGAGAGCCGCGGACTGGAAGATCTCGAGGGCGGCGCACAGGTCCCACAGGGCGACGTCCTCCGTGGCATACGGATCCGTCATCCTCGCGACCGATGCCCACCCCGCGTGGCAGAAGCGGGCGCGCAGTCGCTTCCCGCCGATGAGGGTGTCTGCCGCGGCATCCACCAGCGCCAAGGCATCCGGGCCGTACTCCGACGACTCCGCACGCATCCGGCGCAGGAACTCCTGCAGGCGAGCGGCGACGGCATCGGGGACGGCGGCAGGGGAGAGCACGACTCCCAGCATACGTATAGGAAGGTGAGCCCCAATCGCTAGCCTCCGACGCATGCGCGCGCGTAGAATGGAATGCACGACACCCGAGGGGGACGAAATGCCACTCTCCGAACAGGAGCAGCGTCTGCTCGACGAGATGGAACGCCATCTCCTGCACAACGACGCCGATGTTGTCAGTGCGCCTTCGGGCGATCGAGCGCTGAGCTACCGCAACCTCGTCTACGGTGCACTGCTCGTCCTGGCCGGTATCGGCGGCCTCGTGGTCGGCGTGATCCTCGGCGACGTGTGGGGCATCGTCGTCGGCGTGGTCGGATTCGCCGCCATGCTCGCCGGTGTCATGCTGGCGGTCACCCCGGTTCGCCGGGCGTCGACGGCCGCTCCCGCGCGTACTCCTCGCGCTGCCGCGCCGACGAAGGGATCCGCGTCGTTCATGGATCGCATGAACGATCGATGGGATCGTCGTCACGAGGGGCAGTAGACCCCTCCACCCCGTCTTCTGAGAAGGCCCGGATGCTTCGAGCATCCGGGCCTTTTTCGTGCGCGTTCGGCGTCGTCGACGTGCCGACCCCGTGTCCGGGCCCCCACCGTCCTCCACCGTCCCTCCACCGTCCTCCACCGCCGAACTCCCGCGGAATTACAGGCCTCCGTGCAATCGCTGCCTCCATCGCGGTCGATCTGACGCAACTCCACCGTAGGAAAGTGGAGGGAAGTGGAGTAAAGTGGGGCACACCTCGAGTTTGGCCGGACGGAGAGGGGGTGATGGCTGATGTTGCTGGGGACGCATTCTCCGAAGCTGGACGACAAAGGGCGGGTCATTCTCCCCGCGAAGTTCCGCGAAGACCTCGGTGGCGGCATCGTCGTCACCCGAGGCCAGGAACGCTGCCTCTACGTCTTCAGCACGGCCGAGTTCGAGGCGATGCACGAGCGGATCCGTCAGGCCCCTCTCGCCAACAAGCAAGCGCGTGACTTCATGCGTCTGTTCCTCTCCGGCGCGAGCGCGGAGATGCCCGACAGCCAGAACCGCATCACCATCCCCGTGCACCTGCGTCAGTACGCAGGACTGCAGAAGGAGCTCATCGTCACCGGTGTCGGCGCGCACGCCGAGATCTGGGACGCCGAAAGCTGGAACGCCTACCTCGCCGCGGGCGAGGAGACCTACGCCGATCTGGAGCAGGAGGTGATTCCGGGCCTGTTCTGACCACGGCTGTGATGCCCCGCCGCTCCCGCCCCGACACACTTCCCCGGTGCCGGGTCGCGAAGCGGAGGGGGATCAGAGCCGAAGGTCACCCGAAAGAGATCATGAACCTCCGAGACATCCACACCCCCGTCCTGCTCGAGCGCTGCGTCGAGCTGCTCGCCCCCGCCCTCCAGGGCGACGGGGCGGTGCTGGTCGACGCCACGCTCGGCATGGGCGGACACGCCGAGGCCTTCCTCGAGCGCTTCGACAACATCCGCCTCATCGGCCTCGACCGCGACACCGACGCGCTGCGCATCGCGGGGCAGCGCCTGGAACGGTTCGCCGATCGCGTCACGCTCGTGCACACCGTCTACGACGAGATCGGCCTGCACGCCCAGGGTGCGTCGGGCATCCTGTTCGACCTGGGTGTCTCCTCCCTGCAGCTCGACGAAGCGGAGCGCGGCTTCGCCTACTCGAAGGACGCCCCCCTCGACATGCGCATGGACCAGACCAAGGGTCTGACGGCGGCCGAGGTCGTGGCCACGTACAGCGAGGGCAACCTCCGCCGCATCCTCGAGCGCTACGGCGAGGAGAAGCTGGCCGGCCGCTACGCCCGCTTCATCATCGAGGCGCGCCAGAAGAAGCCCATCACCCGCTCCGCCGAACTCGTCGAGATCCTCATCGCCGCGACTCCCGCGGCCGCGCAGCGCGCCGGACACCCAGCGAAGCGCGTCTTCCAGGCGCTGCGCATCGAGGTGAACTCCGAACTGACCGTGCTCGCCGACGCGATCCCGCCGGCGATGGACGCGCTGAACATCGGCGGACGCATCGTCGTCATGTCGTACCAGTCGCTCGAGGACCGTCTCGTCAAGCAGGCGTTCGCCGCGGCATCCGCCTCGACCGCCCCCGCCGGGCTGCCGGTGGAGCTGCCGGAGCACGCCCCGCGATTCCGCGTGCTGACCAAGGGCGCCGAACTCGCCGACGAGGCGGAGCGCGCCCGCAACCCCCGTGCCATCCCCGTTCGTCTGCGAGCGGCCGAGAAGATCCGAGAGTCCGCATGAGCGCACCCGCCGTCGTCCGTCGTCCGGCGCAGCCGAGCGCGCCCCGCGCCACTCCGCAGCGCCGCCTGCAGCCGGTGACGCAGCCCGCGGTCCGCCGCCGTCCGAAGCTCGTCTACGCCCTCGTCGCCTTCCTCGGCGCCATGGTGATCGGGGGAGTGCAGGTCGCGCTCTCGCTCGCGATCACGCAGGACTCGTTCGCCCTCGCCGGCCTCACCTCTCAGCAGCGCGAGCTCGACCTGCGGGCCGAAGCGCTGCAGGAGGAGCTCACCGGCCTGAGCTCGCCCCAGGTGCTGGCCACCAGCGCCTCCGGTCTCGGCATGGTCGTCGCGGGGTCGCCCTCGTACCTCCGTCTGAGCGACGGGGCGGTGTTCGGCACCGGCGCCGGCGCCGACTGGACGTCCACGGTCGACCCGGCGGGTGCCGGTGCCGTGGCAAACTCCCTAATCGCGCCCCCCGCCGCGCCGGACGCCGCTGCCGAGGACGCCGAGACGGGCGGCGGTCCCGCCGACGACCTCCCGCTGTCGATCGCCGACGGCCTGCCCAGCCCCACCACCCGCTGACCCACGCTCGCTCACCACGGACGGAGAGAAGACATGACGACACGCGCCACACGCGGTCCGCGACGACGTACGGTCGTGGCCCTCGCGGTCATCCTCTGCGTGCTGGTGACGTTCGTGATCCGCCTCGTCGACATCCAGGTCGTCAGCGCGAACGAGCACATCGCCGACTCCGAGGGCGTCATCGGGCAGGGAGACACGATCTCGGGGCAGCGGGGCGAGATCGTCGACACCGAGGGAACGGTTCTCGCCTCGAGCGTGCTGGTCTACGACGCGCAGCTGAGCCCGCTGGTGATCACGCAGCTCGAGGAGAAGGACCCCGAGCTGCCGTGGGCCGAGGCATCTGAGAAGATCGCCGCGATCACCGGTCAGACCGGCGACGAGGTGCGCGCGCTCGTCGCCGACAAGCTCGCGGTCGACCCGACCAGCCAGTACGTCGAGTTGAAGACTTCGCTCACGACCGAGCAGTACATCGAGTTGCGCGACCTCAAGCTCGCCTACCTGCACATGGATGGGCGTGAGACGCGGGTCTACCCGAACGGCGCGGTCGCCGGCAACATCGTCGGCTTCCTCAACGGCAGCGGCGAGGCGCAGGCCGGCATCGAGAAGCTCGACCAGCAGTGCCTCGCGCCCACCGACGGAGAGATCTCGTACCGCAAGGGCAAGGACGGCGTCGTCATCCCCGGAAGCGAGCACGTGGTGGATGCCGTCAACGGCGGCACCGTCCAGCTCACGCTCAACAGCGACCTCAACTGGTACATGCAGCAGATGATCGCCGAGGAGGCCCAGAAGCAGGGCGCCAAGGGCGGCACGGTCACGGTCGTCGAGGTCGAGACCGGCAAGATCCGGGCGGCGGCCGAGTGGCCCGCCGTCGACCCCAACGATCTCGCGAACGCACCCGCCTCGGCGTGGAGTAGCCAGATCTTCCACCGCGACTTCGAGCCGGGGTCGACGTTCAAGGCCATCACCGCAGCCGCCGTGATGGAGGGCGCGGGTGTCACGCCCCTGAGCACCGTGAACGCGGCCTCGCGGGAGAAGTTCCCCAACGGCGCGGTCATCAACGATGCGTTCAGCCACCCGGCGTACAACTACACCCTCGCGGGCGGCCTGATCGACTCCTCCAACGTGGCGCTGTCGAAGTTCGGCACGATGGTGAGCCCGGACGTGCGATACGACTACCTGAAGCGCTTCGGCGTCGGCGAAGACACGGTCGGCTTCCCGAGCGAGGTCGCCGGCACCCTGCATCCCGTCAGCGAGTGGGACAGCCAGTCGCTCTACACCACGACGTTCGGGCAGTACTTCACGGTGACGGCGGCGCAGGTCGCCGGCGCCTACCAGGCCATCGCCAACGGCGGGGAGAAGATCGACCTGTCGCTCGTCGAGTCCTGCACGCAGACCGACGGCACGGTGGTCGACGTCGCCGCACCCGACCACGAGCAGATCATCACCGAGCAGACCGCCGCCGACCTGACGCGGATGCTCGAGAACGTCGCCGTGCAGGGCGGTAACGCCGAGCGCATCCAGGTGCCGGGCTACCGGGTCACCAGCAAGACCGGTACCGCGCAGGTGCCCGACGGCAACGGCGGCTACAAGCAGGGCGTGTACTTCACGAGCATGGTGGGCTTCGCCCCCGTCGACGACCCGAAGTACGTCGTCATGGTCACCCTCGACGAGCCGACTAAGGTTGTATCGTCCGCAGCGACCGCATCCGCCTTCCAGAAGGCGATGACGCAGGTCATGAAGACCTATCGCGTGATGCCGTCCTCCACCCCGATGGACGAGTTGCTGCCCAAGTTCGAGTAGTCGGCGTGAGCCGCGCCTGGAGATGTCATGATCGCCCTGTCGCTCGCTGAAGTCGCCGAAGCCGTCGGCGGTGAGCTGCGCCTGTCCGGAACGGACACGGCCGAGACCGTCGTCGACGGGACCGTCGACACGGATTCGCGCACCCTGGGGGAGCGCTCGGTGTTCGTCGCGAAGCCCGGCGCCGAGACCGACGGCCACCGGTTCGTCGGTGCCGCGCGGGCGGCGGGCGCGACCCTCGCGATCGTCGAGCACGCCGTCGACGAACCCGTGAGCCAGATCGTCGTCGACGATGCCGTGGTGGCTCTCGGGGCGCTGGCGCGCGAGGTGGTGCGGCGGGTCCGCGCGCTCGGCGAGCTGCGCATCGTGGGCATCACCGGGTCGAACGGCAAGACGACGACCAAGAACTTCCTCGCCCGCATCCTCTCAGACGAGGGTGAGACGGTCGCGCCCATCAAGTCGTTCAACAACGAGGTCGGCGCACCCGTCACCATGCTGCGCGTGACGGAGAGCACGAAGTACCTGGTGAGCGAGTTCGGCGCCGCGGGCCCCGGCAGCATCGCTCGCCTCGCCGGTCTCGTCGAGCCCGACGTCGTGGTCGAGCTCATGGTCGGTCTCGCCCATGCCGGCGGATTCGGCGGTATCGAGGCGACGGCCAAGGCGAAGGCCGAGCTCATCACCGCCGCCACCGCGACGGGCACCGCGGTGCTCAACCTCGACGACGCCCGGGTCGCCGCCATGGCGGAGCTCGCGGAGTCGCGCGGGATGACCGTCGTCGGTTTCGGGCAGACCGCTACGGCCGACGTGCGCGCGCGCGACATCGAGGTGTCGGCGTCCGGTACCTCCTGCGTGATCGAGAGCGACGGGGAGAGCATCCCGCTCCGCCTGCGCGTGCTGGGTGCGCACCACATCACGAACGCCCTCGCCGCCATCACGGCTGCCCGCGTGCTCGGCGTGCCGGCCGCGGATGCCGCGGCGCGCCTCGAGACCGTCGAGATCGCCGAGCGGTGGCGCATGCAGCCCCTCGGCAACGACCGCGTGCGCATCATCAACGATGCGTACAACGCCAGCCCCGACTCGATGGCCGCGGCACTGCGCACCCTCGCGCAGATCACCGGGCCGGAGGAGCGCACGGTCGCGGTTCTCGGCGCGATGAGCGAGCTCGGCGAGAGCGCGGGAGAGGAGCACGACCGCATCGGTCTGCTCGCGGTGCGACTGAACATCCGCCGTATCGTCGTGGTCGGGCCCGAGGCCCGTCGTCTGTATCTCTCCGCCGTCGGCGAGGGGTCGTGGGACAGCGAGGCGGTGCATCTCCCCGATCAGGATGCCGCGTTCGAGTACCTGCGCACCGAGCTGCGCGACGGCGACCGCGTCCTCGTGAAGTCATCCAATTCCGTGGGCCTCCGGCATCTCGGCGATCGTCTGGGAGAATTGTTCTCGTGAGGTCCCTCATCATGGCGGCGGCCATCTCGCTCGCCTTCACCCTCTTCCTGACCCCGGTCTTCCTGCGGCTGTTCCGCAAGTGGGGCTGGGGGCAGGTCATCCGCACCCCCGAGGCGATGGAGAACCCCAGCCACGAGGCGAAGCGCGGAACCCCCACCATGGGCGGCGTCATCTTCATCGTCGGCTCGATCGTGGGGTATTTCACCGGCATGTGGGTCGGGGGCAGCGTCGTCGAACCGTCGGCGCTCCTGGTGATCTGGCTGATGGTCGGCTTCGGGGCCGTCGGGTTCATCGACGACTACATGAAGGTGCGCAGCCAGCGCAGCCTCGGACTCTCGGGCTGGCGCAAGATCGTCGGACAGCTCATCGTGGTCATCCCGTTCGGGATCGTCGCGCTGAACTTCCCGAACAGCTTCGACCAGACCCCCGCCAGCGGTTCGATCTCGCTGTTCCGCGACATCACCTGGCTCAACCTCTTCGCCTTCGGCGTCATCGCCGGCTGGGTGCTGTACCTGCTCTGGATCTCGATCATCGGGGTCGCGACCTCCAACAGCGTCAACCTCACCGACGGCCTCGACGGCCTCGCCGCCGGTGCCGGCCTGATGGTCGTGGGCGCCTACAGCCTCATCGCCTTCTGGCAGTCGAAGCAGTCCTGCATCGACGTCGAGCTCGACGCGATCGCCGGATGCTACGAGGTGCGAGACCCGTTCAACCTCGCGATCATCGCCGCCTCGTTCACCGGGGCACTGGTGGGCTTCCTGTGGTGGAACGCCCCCAAGGCGAAGGTGTTCATGGGCGACGTGGGGTCGATGGCCATCGGTGGCGTCATCACCGCGCTCGCGATCCTCACGCGCACCGAGCTGCTGCTGCTCGTCATCGCCGGCATCTTCGTTCTCTCGTCGGGCTCGGTCATCCTGCAGCGCGCCTACTTCAAGCTCACGCGCGGCAAGCGGCTGTTCCTCATGAGCCCGTTCCACCATCACCTCGAGATGCGGGGCTGGGCCGAGGTGACGATCGTCGTCCGACTGTGGATCATCGCGGGGCTGCTCGCCGTGTCGGCGGTCGGCCTGTTCTACGTGGAGTGGCTGACCCGTGTCGGCTGACCTGCGGCTGGCCGGGCTCACCAGCTGGTACGCCGACTGGAAGGGCCTCCGCGTCGCGGTGCTCGGGCTGTCGATGACGGGTTTCTCGGTCGCCGATACGCTCACCGAACTCGGTGCAGACGTGCTGGTGCTGTCGGAGTCGGCCACAGACGAGTACGAACGCCTCGTGCCGGTCATCGGCGCGCGGCTGGAACTCGGTGCTCTCGACGACGTGCCCGCGGTCCTTCGCGAGTTCGCCCCCGAGGTCGTGATCGCCTCGCCCGGCTTCCCTCCAGCGCATCCCGTGATCCGCTGGGTGCAGGAGTCGGGGATCGCGCTGTGGGGCGACGTCGAACTCGCGTGGCGGGTGCGCGACAAGGTGCGTCGGGCCGACGGCTCGCCCGCCGACTGGGTGCTCATCACCGGAACCAACGGCAAAACGACCACCACGCAGCTGACCGCGACGCTCCTGACCGAGGGTGGTCTGCGGGCCGCTCCGTGCGGCAACATCGGCGTGCCGGTGCTCGATGCCGTCCGCGACCCGGAGGGTTTCGACGTGTTCGTCGTCGAGCTCTCCAGCCACCAGCTCTGGTATCTCGGCCTCTCTCAGCCGGAGGGCCAGCCCTTCCCCTATTCCGCGGTCTGCCTCAACCTGGCCGACGACCACCTCGTGTGGCATGGCGGGGCGGACGCGTACCGCGACGCGAAGGCGATCGTCTACCGGAACACGCGCGTCGCGTGCGTCTACAACAAGGCCGACGAGGCGACCCGTCGCATGGTCGAGGACGCCGACGTCATCGAAGGCGCCCGCGCGATCGGGTTCGACCTGGGCACGCCCGGCCCCAGCGACCTGGGCGTCGTGGAGGGGCTGCTCGTCGACCGGGCGTTCCTCGACGACCGCGCGCGCAGTGCGCTCGAGCTGACCACGGTCGCCGACCTCGACCGCGTCGGCCTCGCGGCACCGCACATCGTGCAGAACATCCTCGCGGCCGCCGCGCTGGCGCGCTCCCTCGGCGTCGAGCCGGAGGCGATCCACGCGGCGCTTCAGTCCTTCCGTCTCGACGCGCATCGCATCCAGGTCGTCGCGCGGCACGCGGGCATCACGTGGATCGACGACTCGAAGGCGACCAATCCCCACGCCGCGGCGTCGTCGTTGCGCGCCTACCCCGGCGCGGTCTGGGTGGTCGGAGGCGACCTCAAGGGCGTCGACATCGCCGACCTGGTCGCCGAGGTCGGCGGAACGGCCCGAGCAGCCGTCGTCATCGGTGTCGACCGGGTGGGAGTCGTCACCGCATTCGAACGACACGCCTCCACGGTCCCCGTGTTCGAGGTGGATGCTGGCGACACTGGACAGGTCATGAATCGCGTCGTGGAGATCGCGGCGGGGATCGTCGACGACGGGGGCACCGTACTTCTCGCTCCTGCGGCGGCATCCTTCGATCAGTTCTCCAGCTACGCGGATCGCGGCAACCGCTTCGCCGAGGCGGTGCGCGAGTGGATCGAGCGGGGGAGTGCCGATGACGCAGGTGGCTCGCCCTCCGGGCTCTGAGTCGGGCGGTCTGGCGGCGAGGGTCTCGCTCGGACGCCGGTTCACACCCGTGTCGACCGAGTTCCTCCTGATCGCCTCGACCGCTCTGTTGCTCACGATCTTCGGACTCGTCATGGTGCTCTCCGCGACCAGCGCCACGGCTGTCGCGAGCGGGTCGAACCCGATGACCGACGCTCTTCGGCAGGGCATTTTCGCGGTGCTCGGCATCCCGCTGATGTTCCTCATCAGTCGGCTCCCGATCCGCTTCCTGAAGCGCATGGCGTGGCCCGCGCTCTTCGGTGCGGTCGCCCTGCAGCTGCTCGTCTTCACCCCTCTCGGAATCGCCGACGGTGGAAACCGGAACTGGATCAAGGTGCTCGGGTTCCAGATGCAGCCCTCCGAGTTCCTCAAGCTCGCGCTCGCCCTCTGGATCGGCTTCGTGCTGCTGCGCAAGCAGGCGATGCTCGGAACGTGGCATCACGTCTTCATCCCCGTGGTGCCGGTAGGCGCTCTCGCCATCGGGACGGTGCTCGGCGGCAAGGACCTGGGCACGGCGATGGTGCTCGTGCTGATCCTGCTCGGATGCCTGTTCTTCTCCGGCGTGAAGCTCCGGCTGTTCATCATCCCCGTGGTGCTCGGAGTCGTCGCCGTGCTCGCGTACGCGCTCTCCAGTGCCGACCGGATGCGCCGCATCACCGCCAACTGCGACGACATGGCGCTGTACCACACCGACTGCTACCAATCGATCCACGGCATCTGGGGCATGGCGAACGGCGGCATCTTCGGGCTCGGCCTCGGCAACTCCCAGGAGAAGTACGGGTGGCTCCCCGCGCCGGGCAACGACTTCATCTTCGCGATCGTGGGGGAGGAGCTCGGGCTGATCGGCTGCGTCGTGGTGCTCGCCCTGTTCACCTTCTTCACGGTGGGCGCCTTCCACATCATCCGCAAGACCGATGACCCCTTCATCCGGGTCGCGGCCGGCGGCATCACGGTCTGGATCACGGGCCAGGCCGTGCTCAACGTCGGCGTCGTCGTCGGTCTGTTCCCCGTGATGGGCGTGCCGCTGCCGTTCATGTCGCAGGGGGGAACGGCGCTGCTCGCGGTGCTGCTCGCGTGCGGCGTGCTGCTCGCGTTCGCCCGAACCATCCCGGCGGTGGAGAAGTCACCTGCGGCTGCTCGGGCGGGCTCTCGGCCGGGTCGGGGTAGGGTCTCCCGGTGACCTCGTACCTTCTCGCCGGCGGTGGCACCGCCGGTCATGTGAACCCCCTGCTCGCCGTCGCCGACGGCCTGATCGCTCGCGACCCCGCCGCGCAGGTGCGCGTGCTCGGCACGGCCGAGGGGTTGGAATCCCGGCTGGTGCCGGAACGCGGTTACGAGCTCCTCATCGTCGACAAGGTGCCGTTCCCCCGGCGCCCCGATCGCCAGGCCATCGGATTCCCTCAGCGCTTCCGCCGGGCGATTGCCCAGGTGCGCGGGCACATCCGCGCCCATGCGGTCGACGTGGTGGTGGGATTCGGCGGATACGCGTCCGCCCCGGCCTATGTCGCGGCTCGGCGCGAGGGCATCCCGTTCGTCGTGCACGAGGCGAACGCCAAGCCGGGCTTGGCAAACGTGCTCGGTGCCCGCGGGGCCACCGCAGTCGGCATTGCATTCCGAGGCACTCCGCTGCGGCGGGGAGAAGTCGTCGGAATGCCGTTGCGCCGCGAGATCGTCGAGCTCGACCGGGCCGCCCTGCACGACGAGGCCGCCGCTCATTTCGGTCTCGACTCCGACCGGCCCGTGCTGCTGGCCTTCGGCGGTTCGCTCGGTGCCCAGCGGTTGAACGATGCCCTCGCCGACTCCTGGGGGGACGTGCTCGCCGCCGGTTGGCAGCTTCTGCACGTCACGGGGGAGCGCAGTGAGCTCGCCGACCCCGGCGTCGAGGGGTACGCGATGCGCCGCTACGTCGACCGCATGGACCTCGCGTTCGCTCTTGCCGACCTGGTGCTCTCGCGCTCGGGGGCGGCGACGGTCAGCGAGGTGAGCGCGCTCGGCATCCCCGCCCTGTACGTGCCCTATTCGGTCGGCAACGGGGAGCAGCGCCTCAACGCGGCCTCCGCCGTCGCGGACGGCGCTGCCCGCCTCCTCGACGACGCGTCGTTCGACGGCGACGCCGTGCGTCGTGAGGTGGTGCCGCTGCTTGCGGACCGCGATCGGATCGCCGCGATGGCCGCGGCCGCACAGGGCGCCGGCAGCCGCACCGGCACCGAGGACCTCATCGCCCTCGTCGATCGCGCGATCCGCGCCCGGAACTAGACTGAGCAGGACATGATCAGACCCGACCTCTCCCTCCCGATCCCCGAGACGATCACCTCCGCGCACTTCATCGGTATCGGCGGTTCCGGCATGAGCGGGCTCGCTCGCATGTTCCTCGACGCCGGCATCCGCGTCTCGGGTTCCGACCGCGCTGACAGCGAGAATCTCCGCGCCCTCGCGGCTGCCGGGGCGACCGTTCACGTCGGGCACGACGCCGCCCATCTCGGCGATGCCGACACGGTCGTGCACACCGGTGCGATCTGGCCGGAGAATCCCGAGTTCGTGACGGCCAAGGAGCGCGGGCTGCACGTCATCCACCGTTCTCAGGCGCTGCACTGGCTGGTCGGCTCCCGTCGTCTCGTGTCGGTGGCGGGTGCGCACGGCAAGACGACCTCGACCGGCATGATCGTCACCGCGCTGCGGGCGCTCGGCGACGACCCGCATTTCGTCAACGGCGGGGTCATCGAGCAGCTCGGCACGTCGAGCGCGACCGGCTCCGACGACCTCTTCGTCATCGAGGCCGACGAGTCGGACGGCACGTTCCTGCTCTACGACACGGCTGTCGCCCTCATCACCAACGTCGACCCCGATCACCTCGATCACTACGGGTCGGACGAGGCGTTCCACGACGCGTTCGTGCGGTTCGCGGATGCCGCGAGCGAGGCGGTCGTGATCTCGAGCGACGACCCCGGCGCTCTCCGCGTCGGCGCCGGGCTCTCCCACTCGAACGTGCTCACGTTCGGTCAGGCGGAGGGGGCGGACCTGCGCGTCTCGGACATCGTCACCGATGGTCCGGTCGCTGCGACCCTCACCCTCGGGGGGCGGAGCGTGCGGATGCAGTTGGCCGTCCCCGGCGCGCACAACGCGATCAACGCCGCGGGTGCGGTCGCGGTGCTGCACGCCCTGGGGCGCCCCTTCGACGATGCCGTACGTGCGGTGGAGGGTTTCGCCGGAACCGTCCGTCGGCTGGAGCAGCACGGCGTGGCCGCCGGGGTCAGCGTGTACGACGACTACTCCCACCATCCGACGGAGGTGCGTGCGGCGCTCGAAGCCATGCGCAGCATCGCGGGCGGTGGGCGTGTGATCGCGATCCAGCAGCCGCATACCTACTCGCGCACTCAGCACATGTACCAGGAGTTCGCCGACGTGCTCGAGGAGCTGGCCGATCACACGGTCATGCTCGACGTGTACGGCGCCCGGGAGGACCCTGTTCCGGGTGTCACGGGCGAGCTGGTGAGCGGCGCGTTCCGCGATCCCGCCAAGGTGCATTACGTGCCGGACTGGCAGGAGGCGAGCGAATACACCGCGCGCATTGCGCGCGAGGGCGACTTCGTCGTGACGCTCGGCTGCGGCAACGTCTATCAGATGATCCCGCAGGTGCTGGAGGCGCTGCGCCGGACCGACGGAGCGTAATCCGTGCGTCGTCCTGCACCGCCGACCCTGACGCCTGTGGTTCCGCGCGGCGAGGAGCGCGTGCTCCGGGGTGGTCGCGCGCGGAGCGTCGACCACGCCCCGCCTGCGGAGGCCGATGACGAGGCCGTCGTCGCGGCGACCTCCGATCCGGAGCAGAGCGTCCCCACGTCCACGCGCGACGTGTGGCGAGCGGCACGCGCGCGGCGCAAGGCACTGCGTGCCGAGATCCGCCGATTCACGCAGCGTTCCCGTCGCCGTCGCATCATCGGGTGGAGCGCGGTGGGAGTCGCCGTGGCTCTCGTCGGAGGGAGCATCGCGGCGGCGTACAGTCCGCTGTTCGCGGTCGAGCGCATCACGGTGGTGGGCGCGTCGACGCTCGACCCTGCCACGCTCGAGACCGCCCTCGCCGGGCAGATCGGCACGCCGCTCGCGCTCGTCGACAGCAGCGAGGTGAAGGCCGCCCTGCTGGCGTTCCCGCTCATCGAGACGTACTCGGTCGAGGCGCGGCCGCCGCACGAGCTGGCCGTGCGCATCGTCGAACGCACCCCGGTCGGCGTGATCGCATCGGATGCCGGGTTCACGCTCGTCGACGCGGCCGGCGTGGCACTGTCGACCACGGCCGAGCAGCCGGCGGGGCAGCCGCTGCTCGAGATCGACGGCGGCCCTGGCTCGTCGGCGTTCGAGAGCGCCGGACTCGTCGTCCGGTCGCTGCCTGACGATGTGCGGCAGCAGCTCGCCTCCGTGCGGGCGACGACGGCCGACGACGTCACCCTCACCCTCGGCTCCGGCCTGACGGTGGTGTGGGGGAGCGAAGAGGAGTCGGCGAAGAAGGGCGTTCTGCTCTCGCGCGTGCTCGCCGCCAACCCCGACGCGTCGACCATCGACGTCTCGTCGCCCCGTACCGCGGTCGTCGGCTGATCGATTCGTCGCCGAAACGGCCGACACGCCCGTGTCGCTGCGGCCCGGCGCCTGTGTGCCGCATACCTTCGAACAAGAGAACGCAATACCGGGAAATACTTTATACCTCTAGTTGAGGTTTAAGGTTCCCCTTCAGGCTCGAACAATTCGGAGGCCGGCCATGAGCCAGAACCAGAACTACCTCGCCGTGATCAAGGTCGTCGGCGTCGGCGGTGGCGGCGTCAACGCCGTCAACCGCATGATCGAGCTCGGCCTCCGCGGAGTCGAGTTCATCGCCGTCAACACCGACGCGCAGGCGCTGCTGATGAGCGACGCCGACGTCAAGCTCGACGTCGGGCGCGAGCTCACCCGCGGCCTCGGCGCGGGCGCCGACCCGGAGGTCGGTCGTCGCGCCGCCGAGGATCACGCCGAAGAGATCGAGCAGGCGCTGACCGGGGCCGACATGGTCTTCGTCACCGCCGGCGAGGGCGGCGGAACCGGCACCGGCGGTGCTCCCGTGGTGGCTCGCATCGCGAAGTCGATCGGTGCGCTGACCATCGGTGTCGTCACCAAGCCGTTCTCCTTCGAGGGCCGTCGTCGCCAGAGCCAGGCCGAGGCAGGCGTCGCGAAGCTGAAGGAAGAGGTCGACACCCTCATCGTCGTCCCCAACGACCGTCTGCTCGAGATCAGCGACCGCGGCATCTCGATGATCGAGGCGTTCGCCACCGCCGACCAGGTGCTCCTCGCCGGTGTGCAGGGCATCACCGACCTCATCACGACCCCCGGTCTGATCAACCTCGACTTCGCCGACGTCAAGTCGGTCATGCAGGGCGCGGGTTCCGCGCTCATGGGTATCGGATCCGCGCGCGGAGCCGACCGCGCGATCAAGGCTGCAGAACTGGCCGTCGAGTCGCCGCTGCTCGAAGCCTCGATCGAGGGGGCGCACGGTGTGCTGCTCTCGATCCAGGGTGGGTCGAACCTCGGCATCTTCGAGATCCATGACGCCGCCGATCTGGTCAAGGAGGCCGCGCACCCTGAGGCCAACATCATCTTCGGTACGGTCATCGACGACACGCTCGGCGACGAGGTGCGCGTGACCGTCATCGCGGCAGGGTTCGACGGCGGCGAGCCGTCGCTGCGCCTCGACCCGATGGTCGTATCGCGCCCCGCCGCGGCTACCGCGCTGCCCGAGGTGGCGTTGTCCGACGACGCCGAGAAGGCGCCGCAGGCCGAGGAGCCGGTGCGCGAGGAGAAGCCCGCGACGCGCGTGCAGACCACGAGCATCGAGCCGGCCTTCGCCGACGACGACATCGACATCCCCGAATTCCTGAAGTGACCGAGCTGGGCGCGCGGCTGTCGGCGGTCGACGAGCGCATCGCCGACGCCGCCCGCCGA
The DNA here is from genome assembly GCF_963528945.1 of uncultured Microbacterium sp. Classification (GTDB taxonomy): domain Bacteria; phylum Actinomycetota; class Actinomycetes; order Actinomycetales; family Microbacteriaceae; genus Microbacterium. The sequence continues at coordinate 1,430,315 of NZ_CAURWX010000001.1, read as the reverse complement.
GCCGGTCGCCGGCCGGACGAGATCACGCGCATCGTCGTGACCAAGTTCCACCCGGCGTCCCTCGTGCGCGAGCTGCACGCCCTCGGCGTGCGCGACGTCGGAGAGAATCGCCAGCAGGAGCTGTCGGCGAAACACTCCGAGCTCGCCGACCTCGACCTGCGGTGGCACTTCATCGGACAGGCGCAGACCAACAAGGCGGGCGCCATCCGTCGCGACGCGGATGCCGTTCACTCGGTCGACCGCTCCCGCCTCGCCGACGCCCTGCACCGAGCCGCCGAGGGCGACGACGTCCTCGACGTTCTCGTGCAGGTCAACCTCACCGAAGACCCCGGCCGCGGCGGCGTCGTGCCCGAGGATGCTCTGGGCGTGGCCGAGCACGTGCTCGGTCTGCCGACGCTGCGGCTGCGCGGCGTGATGGCCGTCGCTCCTCTCGATGAGGAGCCGGCATCCGCCTTCGCGCGCCTGCGCGACACCGCCGACCGGATCCGGTCGGTCGCCCCCGGCGCGGACTGGATGTCCGCGGGGATGACGGGTGACTTCGTCGAGGCGATCGCGGCGGGTGCGACACACCTGCGGATCGGCTCGGCAATCACCGGCCCGCGCCCCGACCGGGGATAACCTCTACACAGACCAGCCCGTATCGTTCGAACCGGAGGACACGATGGGTAACCCGCTCAAGAAGACCATGGTGTACCTCGGACTCGCCGACGAGGAAGAAGCCTATGAAGAAGAGCAGCAGGCTCCCGCACGCGCACAGCGCGAGCGCGAGCGAGACCGTGAGCGCGAGGAGCCGGCTCCGGCCCCCGTCACGCCGCTGCGCCGCCCCGTCGCCGTCCGTCAGCCCTCGGTGGGTGTCGTGAACGAGATCCTGACGGTGCACCCCAAGCAGTACCGCGACGCCCAGCTCATCGCCGAGAGCTTCCGCGAGGGCGTCCCCGTGATCATCAACCTCTCGCAGATGAGCGACGCCGACGCGCGACGCCTCATCGACTTCGCGAGCGGACTGTCGCTCGGCCTGTACGGCCGCATCGAGCGCGTGACCTCGAAGGTCTTCCTGCTCTCGCCCGAGAACATCAACGTCTCGGGGCAGGGCGGTATCGCGCACGCGGACGCGGAGTCCGCGGGCTTCGATCAGTAGGAAGCCGTGCAGCTGGTCCAGATCCTCGCGAGCATCGTCCACCTGGTGCTCCTGTTGTACATCTTCGTGCTCTTCGCGCGTCTGATCCTCGACTACATCCCGCTGTTCAACCGGGAATGGCGGCCGAAGGGCTTCGGATTGGTGCTGGCCGAAGCGGTCTACACCGTGACGGATCCGCCCATCCGGTTCTTCCGCAGGATCATCCCTCCGCTCCGTCTCGGCGGGCTGTCGCTCGACTTCGGCTTCGCGCTGACGATGATCATCGTTCTGATCCTGATGAACATCGTCCGTCTCTTCACCTGACGCCCCGCGATGGCCGCTGTCCGAGTGTCGTGACATCGCGGCTCCAAGGCGCGGGGGCTATGCTGGCTCCCAGGTGCGCGCCCCGGGTTCGCGCCACATCACGACCGCGCCATATCGAAACTGGCAACCGAACTCATCGAAAGAGGAGCCATCATGGCACTTACCCCGGATGACGTCGTCACCAAGCAGTTCCAGCACGTCCGATTCAAGGACGGCTTCGACCCGGACGAGGTCGACGACTTCCTCGACGAGATCGTCATCGAGTGGCGCAAGGCCCTCGAGGAGAACGTCGAGCTGAAGGCCAAGCTGGCCGCGTACGAGTCGGGTGCGACTCCGGCCGCCGAGACCGCGGCTCCCGCCCCCGTGGCCGAGACGCCGGCACCGGCGCCCGCCGCTCCGGCTGCGCCGGCCGAGTCCGCGTCCGGCTCCGCCACGGCGACCGCCGGCATCATCGAGCTGGCCCAGCGCCTGCACGACGAGCACGTCGCCGAGGGTGAGGCGAAGCGCGACCAGCTGATCCAGGATGCCGAGGCCGAGGTCACGCGCATCCGCACCGAGGCCGAGGCGAAGCAGCGCGAGGAGACCTCGCGTCTCGAGCGCGAGCGCAACGCCCTCGAGGCCCGCATCACCGAGCTTCGCAACTTCGAGCGCGACTACCGTTCGCAGCTCCGCGGGTACATCGAGGGTCAGCTCCGCGACCTCGACGAGAAGTCGGCATCCACGGACTCCACGCCCGTCTCCGCGATCGGACTGTAGGTCGTAGGTCTTGAACCGACGTCTCCCGATTCGTCGGTCGGCGGCCGGTGCGATCGTTGCGATTCTCGCAGCGATCGTGCTGGCCGCCGATCAGTTTGTGAAGCACCTCACGGTGCAGAACCTCCCGGAGCAGAAACCGGTCCCCGTGCTCGGCGACTTCCTCCAGCTCTACTACGTGCGCAACCCCGGAGCGGCGTTCTCCCTCGGGTCCGACGTCACCTGGCTCTTCACCATCGCGCTGGCCGTCGTGGCCGGTGTGATCGTCTGGAAGGCGTTCGGCCTGCGGTCGCGTCTCTGGGCCGTCGTCCTCGGCTGCCTGCTCGGCGGTGTCCTCGGAAACCTCGGTGACCGTCTCTTCCGCGAGCCGGGCTTCCCGGTCGGCCACGTCGTCGACATGATCTCCATGCCGTGGATGATGCCGGCGATCTTCAACGTCGCCGACATCTTCATCGTGACCGGGATGATTTCGGTCGCCCTCCTCGTCGTCTTCGGCCTGCGCTTCGACGGCTCCCGCGAACGCGACCACGAGGCGGTCGAGTCCGATGCCGAGGCCGACGCTCTCGCCGCCGAGCGCGCGACCGCGGACGGCGAGCGCTGAGGTGGAGTCGCGTTCCCTCCCGGTTCCTGACGGGCTCGACGGCGCACGCGTCGACGCTGCCCTCGCGAAGATGCTCGGCTTCTCCCGCACGTTCGCGGCCGACGTCGCCGCCGCGGGCGGAGTCCGACTCGACGGCGTCGTGCTCGACAAGTCCGACCGTCTGCGCGGCGGAGGCTGGCTCGAGGTCGAATGGCAGCCCAAGGAGGGGCCGCGGATCATCCCGCTCGCGGTGCCGGAGCTGGGGATCGTGCACGACGACGACGACATCGTCGTCGTCGACAAACCGACCGGCGTGGCCGCTCATCCCTCGTTGGGGTGGGAGGGGCCGACCGTCGTGGGTGCCCTTGCGGCAGGTGGATTCCGCATCGCCACGAGCGGGGCGCCGGAGCGTCAGGGCGTGGTGCACCGCCTCGACGTGGGGACCAGCGGGCTCATGGTGGTCGCCAAGAGCGAGACGGCGTACACGGCCCTGAAGCGGGCGTTCAAGGAGCGCACGGTCGAGAAGATCTACCATGCGGTGGTGCAGGGGCATCCCGATCCGCTCGCAGGGACGATCGACGCGCCGATCGGGCGTCACCCGAATCACTCGTGGAAGTTCGCGGTGACCCCGGACGGCAAACCGTCTGTGACGCACTACGAGACGCTGGAGGCGTTCCCCGGGGCGTCGCTGCTCGAGATCCATCTCGAGACGGGGCGGACGCATCAGATCCGCGTGCACATGGCGGCCCACCGGCATCCGTGCGTCGGTGACCCGCTCTACGGCGCCGACCCGACCCTCTCGGCTCGACTCGGTCTCGGCCGGCAGTGGCTCCACGCCCACCAGCTCGCGTTCTCGCACCCGGGCACGGGGGAGTGGGTCCAGTTCGAGTCGCCCTATCCCGCGGACTTCCAGCACGCTCTGGCGGTGCTCCGCGGCGACGCGTGACGACGACGCGCCCCGGTCGGGCCCGCGGCGTTCCCGAATGTCGGATGCCGGCGCGATACTGAGCGCATGGACATCGAGGTTCGCCCGGCGACGGTCTTCGACGACGTCGCCGCGCTGGTCGGCCCCCGCAAACCGACGTCGAACGTGTGCTTCTGCCTCAGCTACCGGGTGGGCAACAAGGAGAACGTCTCGCTCCGCGGTCCCGCGCGCGCCGATCGGGTGCGCGAGCTGTGTCGCCACGATCCGCCCCCGGGGGTCATCGCGTACCTCGACGGCGAGCCGGTCGGATGGGCCGCTCTCCACCCGCGCCGAGACACGAGCTTCGCGCGCAATCGCCTGATCCCGCACGTCGACGACCTCGACGTCTGGTCGCTGTGGTGCTTCCGCATCCGACCCGGGTACCGGAAGCAGGGGATCTCGCACGCCCTCGTCGCCGGGGCGGTCGACTACGCGCGGGAGCGGGGCGCGCCGGCGGTCGAGGCGTACCCCGTCGACAATCGCGGAGCGCGGGTCAATCAGACGATGGCCTACGTCGGCACCCGGAGGCTCTTCGAAGCCGCGGGATTCCGCAAGGTCGCGGAGACGGGGTCGGTTCTCGACGGCTTCCCGCGGGTGCTGATGAGGCACGATCTGGGCTGACGTCGAACCCCGGATGTCGGATGCCGAAAGTAGACTCGAACCCATGGCTTCCGACTCCTTCGTCCACCTGCACGTGCACAGCGAGTACTCCATGCTCGACGGTGCGGCGAAGATCAATGCGATGACCCAGGCGGCCGCCGACTACGGCATGCCGGCCATCGCGGTGACCGATCACGGCAACACCTTCGCCGCCTTCGAGTTCTACAACGCGGCGAAGAACGCCGGCGTCAAGCCGATCGTCGGCCTCGAGGCCTACGTCACGCCCGGCACGCACCGCAGCGACAAGACGCGCGTGCAGTGGGGCACCGCCGATCAGAAGAGCGACGACGTCTCGGGCTCGGGCGCCTACACCCACATGACGATGTGGAGCCAGAGCACCGAGGGCATGCACAACCTCTTCCGACTGAGCTCGCGGTCGAGCATGGAGGGCTACTACTTCAAGCCGCGCATGGACCGCGAGCTGCTGCAGACCTATGGCAAGGGGCTCATCGCCACCACCGGCTGCCCCTCGGGCGAGGTGCAGACCCGGCTGCGGCTGGGGCAGTACGAGGCGGCGCGCGCGGCCGCGGCCGAGTTCCAGGACATCTTTGGCAAGGAGAACTACTTCGCCGAGATCATGGACCACGGCCTCTCCATCGAGCGCCGCGTCATGACGGATCTCCTCCGCCTCGCGAAAGACCTGAACATCCCGCTCGTCGCCACGAACGACTCGCACTACACCCACCAGCACGAGGCTGACGCGCACGCGGCGCTGCTGTGCGTGCAGTCGGGCTCGACGCTCGACGACCCCAACCGGTTCAAGTTCGACGGCGACGGGTACTACATCAAGACCGCCGCCGAGATGCGGCAGATGTTCCGAGACCACCCCGAAGCCTGCGACAACACGCTCCTCATCGCCGAGCGGTGCGAGGTCGAGTTCAACACCTCCGCGAACTACATGCCGCGCTTCCCGGTGCCCGACGGCGAGACCGAAGACAGCTGGCTCATCAAAGAGGTCGAGAACGGCCTGCACTACCGCTACCCCCAGGGCATCCCCGACAAGGTGCGCAAGCAGGCCGAGTACGAGACCGGCATCATCCTCCAGATGGGGTTCCCCGGCTACTTCCTCGTCGTCGCGGACTTCATCAACTGGGCGAAAGACAACGGCATCCGCGTCGGTCCGGGCCGCGGTTCCGGTGCCGGCTCGATGGTCGCGTACGCGATGAAGATCACCGACCTCGACCCGCTCGAGCACGGCCTGATCTTCGAGCGCTTCCTCAACCCCGACCGCGTCTCGATGCCCGACTTCGACGTCGACTTCGATGACCGCCGTCGTGGCGAGGTCATCGACTACGTCACGGCGAAGTACGGCTCCGAGCGTGTCGCCCAGATCGTCACCTATGGCACGATCAAGTCGAAGCAGGCGCTGAAAGACGCCGGGCGCGTGCTGGGCTTCCCCTTCAGCATGGGCGAGCGCCTCACCAAGGCGATGCCGCCGCCCGTGATGGGCAAGGACATGCCGCTCGACGGCATGTTCGACTCGGCGCATCCGCGGTACAAGGAGGCCAGCGAGTTCCGGGCGCTCATCGAGACCGACCCCGAGGCCAAGACCGTCTTCGACCGCGCGCTCGGCCTGGAGGGTCTGAAGCGTCAGTGGGGCGTGCACGCCGCCGGTGTGATCATGTCGTCCGAGCCGCTGCTCGACATCATTCCCATCATGCGTCGCGAGCAGGACGGTCAGATCGTCACGCAGTTCGACTACCCGTCGTGCGAGACCCTCGGGCTGATCAAGATGGACTTCCTGGGGCTGCGCAACCTCACGATCATCTCCGATGCGCTCGACAACATCCGGCTGAACCGTGGCGAGGAGCTCGATCTCGAGCACCTCGAGCTCGACGATCGGGGCGCCTACGATCTGCTGTCGCGCGGAGACACCCTCGGCGTCTTCCAGCTCGATGGCGGGCCCATGCGCTCGCTGCTGCGCCTGATGAAGCCCGACAACTTCGAAGACATCTCGGCGGTCATCGCGCTGTACCGCCCCGGCCCCATGGGAGCGAACTCGCACACCAACTACGCGCTGCGCAAGAACGGGCAGCAGCCGATCACCCCCATCCATCCCGAGCTCGAAGAGCCGCTGCGCGACATCCTCGACACGACGTACGGCCTGATCATCTACCAGGAGCAGGTCATGGCGATCGCGCAGAAGGTCGCGGGGTTCAGCCTCGGCCAGGCCGACATCCTGCGGCGAGCGATGGGCAAGAAGAAGAAGTCCGAGCTCGACAAGCAGTACGAAGGCTTCGCCGGGGGGATGAAGGAGCGCGGGTTCGGCGAGGGAGCCGTGAAGGCCCTCTGGGACATCCTGCTGCCGTTCTCCGACTACGCCTTCAACAAAGCGCACTCTGCCGCCTACGGTCTGGTCTCGTACTGGACGGCGTACCTCAAGGCGCATTACCCCGCCGAGTACATGGCCGCGCTGCTCACGAGCGTCGGCGACTCGAAGGACAAGATGGCGCTGTACCTCAACGAGTGCCGTCGCATGGGCATCAAGGTCCTCCCGCCCGATGTGTCCGAATCGATCAACTTCTTCGCCGCCGTCGGCGACGACATCCGCTTCGGACTGGGCGCGGTGCGCAACGTCGGCAGCAACGTGGTCGACGGCATCGTGCAGGCCCGGAAAGACGAGCGCTTCACGTCGTTCCACCACTTCCTCGACAAGGTGCCGCTGCACGTGGCCAACAAGCGCACCGTCGAGTCGCTCATCAAGGCCGGCGCGTTCGACTCGATGGGCGACACCCGGCGCGCCCTGGTCGAGATCCACGAAGACGCGGTCGAGGCCGCGGTCGACCGCAAGCGGAACGAGGCCCAGGGGGCCATCGGCTTCGACTTCGACAGCCTCTACGACGGCACGGAAGAGGTCGCGCCCGCGAAGGTGCCCGCTCGTCCCGAGTGGATCAAGAAGGACAAGCTCGCGTTCGAGCGCGAGATGCTGGGGCTCTATGTCTCGGATCACCCGCTCGCGGGCCTCGAGGTCCCGCTCGCCAAGCACGCGTCGATCTCGATCCACGACCTGAACAACTCCGAAGACCTGCAGGACGGCGATCAGGTCACGGTCGCGGGACTGGTGACGAGCGTCCAGCACCGGGTCGCCAAGGCGAGCGGCAATCCGTACGGCATGATCACCGTCGAAGACTTCAACGGCGAGGTGACGGTCATGTTCATGGGCAAGACCTACACCGAGTTCCAGCACATCCTGCAGCAGGACTCGATCCTGGCCGTGCGCGGGCGCGTCTCGCGGCGTGATGACGGACTGAACCTGCACGCGCAGTCCGCCTTCGCGCCCGACGTCGGCTCTTTCGACGCGGCAGGGCCGCTGGCGCTCGTGCTCCCTGAGCAGCGCGCGACCGAGCGCGTCATGACCGACCTGGCCGAGGTGCTGCGCCGCCACGCCGGCGACACCGAGGTCATGCTGCGGGTGCATCGAGGCGGTACCGCGAAGGTCTTCGAGGTGCCGATGCCGGTGAAGGTCTCGGCCGACCTGTTCGGCGACCTGAAGTCGCTGCTCGGACCGAGCTGTCTGGGGTGAACGGGTAGGATCGGGACGCGTCGGAAGCGCATCCCCCTCTGCGCGTCGTGACGAAAGGATCATCCATGAGCACCGACTTTCCGGAGAGCACGGACACCGAGAACGACGAGTTCCTCGACGACGACGGCGTCCTCTACGACGACGAGGTGACGCCCGAACCGGGCATCCTCGGCTTCACCCTGCGCGAGCTGCTGATCGTCTCGGTCTGGCTCGTCGCCTTCGTGATCTCGTTCTTCCCGCTCGCCGCCGGCGAGCCCGTCTGGGGCCTCGGCATCCAGTGGATCCTGCCGATCGGCGTGCCGACGGCCGCGGTGTTCCTCCTCGTGCTCCGTCGGTTCTCGCCGGACGGCATCCGGCGGGTCGGATCTCTCGGCATCGACCAGTTCGCCTCCGTCGCCTTCTCCGTCGCGGCGGTCACCTGGCTAAGTGCGCTGTGGGCAGCCTTGGCCAGCACGATCGAGTTCGACATCTGGACGTTGAACTGGGTCGGGATCATCCAGCTTCTGTCGAGCATCGCCCTGGTGGTGCTCACCGTCTTCGCGCCGCTGATCCCCGGGCTCAAGGAAGACTTCCACGGCCGCCTGGTGACTCTCGCGCACCGCAACGCCAACCCCGTGCGCCCGGTGGTGGCGCGCCCGCGGCCCGAACGCGACGTCGCTCCCGCCACGACGGACACGAACGTCCCGGCGATGGATTCCGCCGACGTGGATCCGTCCGCGATGGACGAGCCGGATGCGGTCGAGCCGGTCGCGGACGAGCCGGATGCGGTCGGGGCAACCCCCGCGCGCGCCGAGGACACCCCCACGCGCGCCGTGCCGACCGACGACGCCGTCACCTCGCGGTTCGCGACCGACGAGGTCGCGCGCCTCGACCTGCCGGGCCAGGTCCCGCTCGCGGCGCACGCGTCGGGAGGCGGTACGGGCACGACCCCCGAGCCCGGGCAGGACGCCACGATCGACGAGGGCTACGTCCCGGCGTACTCGCGTCGCTCCCGCAACGACGACATCTACTCGACGACGGGCGAGATCGAGTCCTTCCTCGAAGAGGTCGCGATCGATGTTCCCGCCGAGAACGCGTCGGCGGGCGGAACCGAGGCGGCCCCCGCACCGGCAGCGCGGCGCTCGAGCCCCGACGATGACGCCTCCGCGCAGCCGTTCTGGATCCTCGCGCCCACCGAGCGCGCCGTGTACGACGAGCGCGGGGAGCCGCTGTTCCTCATCGGGCCGTCCGCCTGGTCCCTCGTCATCGAGGACCGCGGGGGAGCCTTCGTCGTCCGCCACGACGACGGTCGCATCGGCTACCTGCACGACATCTCGGACATCACGAAGGGCTGATGGTGCGAACGATCGATCTGCGAGGGCGCGAGCTCTCGTCCGCAGACATGCTCGCGGCCGTGCCGCGGGCGACCCAGGCACGCGCCGAAGCGCTCGACACCGCCGCGCGTCTCGTCGACGACGTGCGGGCTCAGGGCGAGGCGGCCCTGCGTGACCAGGCCGAGCGATTCGACCGGGTCACGGGCCACGACGTGCGGGTGCCGGCGTCGCACCTCCGCGAGGCGCTCGAGTCCCTCGCGCCCGAGATCCGCGCGGCGCTCGAAGAGGCCATCCGCCGCGTGCGCCAGGCGTCGGCAGCCCAGGTGCCCGCCGACCGGCTCACCGAGATCGGCCCCGGTGCGCGCATCCTGCAGCGCTGGCAGCCGGTCACCCGGGTGGGCGTCTACATCCCGGGCGGCAAGGCCGTCTACCCGTCGAGCGTGATCATGAACGTCGTCCCCGCGCAGGTCGCCGGCGTGCAGCAGATCGCGCTCGCGTCACCGCCCCAGTACGACCAGGACGGTCGCATCCACCCGACGATCCTCGCTGCCGCCGCGCTTCTCGGGGTCGACGAGGTGTACGCCATGGGCGGCGCGGGTGCCATCGGGGCCTTCGCGTTCGGCGTCGACGGCATCGGACTCGACCCGGTCGACGTGGTCTCGGGCCCCGGCAACAACTACGTCGCCTCGGCGAAGCGCGCGGTCGCGGGCGTGGTCGGCACCGATTCCGAGGCCGGCGCGACCGAGATCCTCGTGGTGGCGGATTCCACCGCCGATGCGCGTCTGGTGGCGGCCGACCTGGTGAGTCAGGCCGAGCACGACGAGCAGGCTTCGGCCGTGCTGGTGACCGATTCGGCGGACCTCGCCGACCGCGTGGCGGTCGCCGTGCGCGAGCTGCAGGGGAAGACGCGGCACAGCGAACGCGTTGCGGCCGCCCTCGACGGTCCGCAGTCGGCGATCGTGCTGGTGGACGACCGCGCGATGGCCGTCGCGTTCAGCAACGCCTATGCGCCGGAGCACCTCGAGTTGCACCTCGTGGACGCCGAGGAGGCGGCATCCGCCTTCACCAGCGCAGGCGCCGTCTTCGTCGGCGACCACACGCCGGTGAGCCTCGGAGACTACATGGCCGGCAGCAACCACGTGCTCCCGACCGGCGGCCAGGCGCGCTACGCGCCCGGCCTCGGCGCCTACACCTTCTTGCGTCCGCAGCAGGTCGTGTCGTACGATCGCGCAGCCCTCGCCGAGGTGCGGAGGGGAGTCGTCGCCCTAGCGCAGAGCGAGGTGCTGCCCGCCCACGGCGAGGCGATCGAGGCGCGTTTCACGGGGTAGGTTTGACGGATGCATTGCCCCTTCTGCCGTCATCCGGACTCCCGAGTGATCGATTCCCGCACCAGCGACGACGGGCTCTCCATCCGCCGACGGCGTCAGTGCCCCGAGTGCGGCGGGCGTTTCACCACGACCGAGACGGCGAGCCTCAACGTGATCAAGCGTTCCGGGGTCATGGAGCCGTTCAGCCGTGAGAAGGTCATCTCCGGCGTGCGGAAGGCCTGTCAGGGACGGCCGGTGACCGAGGCCGACCTCGCGATCCTCGCGCAGCGCGTCGAGGAGGCGGTCCGTCAGACCGGCGTCTCGCAGCTCGACGCGAACGAGATCGGACTGGCGATCCTCGGCCCGCTCCGCGAACTCGACGAGGTGGCCTTCCTCCGGTTCGCGAGCGTCTACCAGGCCTTCGACTCGCTCGAGGACTTCGAGTCGGCGATCTCCGATCTGCGGGCGGATCACGCAGGAGCCGAGACCGCCGACCGGTAACCTGGCAGGGATGTATCCGCTGCTCTTCCGCGCCGTTCTCTCGCGCTTCGATCCCGAGTTCGCCCATCACGCCGGCATGGCGGTGATCCGCGTGCTCGGCGCACCGCCGTTCGCCCGGCTCACGAGCAGGCTCACGCGGCCCGACCCCGCCCTGCGCGTCGAGGCGCTCGGGCTGACGTTCCCGTCACCGTTCGGCATGGCGGCCGGCTTCGACAAGAACGCCATCGGGGTGCGCGGACTCGCGGCACTGGGGTTCGGTCACGTCGAGGTCGGTACGATCACGGCCGTCCCTCAGGAGGGCAACCCGAGGCCTCGGCTGTTCCGGCTCGTGCCCGACCGCGCGGTGGTCAACCGCATGGGCTTCAACAACCGTGGGGCGGATGCCGCGGCGCGACGCCTGGCCCGGTTGCGGCGCGGAACGCCCGACACGGTGGTGGGCGTCAACATCGGCAAGAGCCGCGTCGTCGACGTCGACGAGGCCACGGCCGACTACGTCGCCTCCGCGACACGTCTCGCCCCGCTCGCCGACTACCTCGCGGTCAACGTCTCGTCGCCGAACACCCCGGGGCTCCGCGGACTGCAGGCGGTCGAAACGCTCGCGCCGTTGCTGCGCGCCGTACGCGATGCCGCGGGTCGCACGCCGCTGCTGGTCAAGATCGCCCCCGACCTCCCCGACGCCGAGATCGACGCCATCGCCCGGCTCGCCGTCTCCGAGGGCTTGGCGGGGATCATCGCCACCAACACCACCATCTCGCGCGATGGGCTGCGCACCGACTCCGCGGTCGTCGAGGCGGCGGGCGCCGGCGGGCTCTCGGGCGCTCCGCTCAAGGAGCGTTCCCTGCAGGTGCTCCGTGTCGTTCGCGGCGCCGTGCCCGAGGACTTCTGCGTCATCGCCGTCGGGGGAGTGGAGACCGCTGCCGATGTGCAGGAGCGACTCGCCGCCGGTGCGACTCTCGTGCAGGGGTACACGGCGTTCCTCTACCGGGGTCCGCTCTGGGCGCGGCAGATCAACCGCGGTCTCGTTCGTCGCTGATCCGAGACGACCAGGACGAGAAAGCGCCCGCCTCCGACAGGAGGCGGGCGCTTCTCACGATTCGTCGATCGATCAGGCGGGGTACTGTCCGCGCTTGACCTGCGGCTTCGGCAGACGCATGAACCGCATCTGCAGGGAGCGCATCGCGGCGTACCAGGCGAGTCCGCGTTCGCGCCGCCCCTCGCCGAACCGGTCGGCGACCTTGCGCTTGACCCGGATGCCGAGGATCACCATGCCCGCGATCGAGATGACGATGTACGCCATCATGCCGAGGTATGCGTAGAACGACACGGCCGGGATCGGCACGAGGGAGGCGATGATGACGAGCACCATGATGGCCATGACGAACTCGGCAGGGTGCCAGCCGGCGTCGACGTAGTCGCGCACCCAGCGGCGCTGCGGTCCCTTGTCGCGCGCCGGCAGGTACTTCTCGTCTCCGGCGGCCATGCCCGCCTGGGCCCGCGCACGCCGCTCGTTCATCTCGGCGCGAGCAGCCGCGCGCGCCTCCTTGGTGTTCGCGACGAGAGGGCGGCGACGAGCGGCCTCCTGCTCCGCGCGCGTCGGCGTGCGGCGTCCCTTGCCGACAGCCGTCTCAGAGGCGTCGTCGTTCGTGGGAGGGGATGCGGGGGTGGTGGCCACGGGGTTCCTCGGTTCGGGGAGAAGGGGTTCGCCTTAAGATTACTCGCATGACCTCTGATGCGATCCCCCCTGTGCCCGAGTCCGCTCTGCTCGAGGCCGTCGCGACCGGACACCCCGCCGCTCTCGCCGACCTCGGAAGCCTCGTCCGCATCCCCGGGATGGCGTGGCCCGCGTTCGACCAGACGCAGCTCGAGCGCAGCGCTGAGGCGGTGGCCGAGCTCGCCGCGGGAACCGGGGTCTTCGACGAGGTCCGCGTGCTGCGGGCGGCGATCCCCGGGACCGACGAGCAGGGGCAGCCGGCTGTGCTCGCGACGCGTGCCGCACGCAACGGCCGACCGACCATCCTGCTGTACGCCCACCACGATGTGCAGCCTCCCGGAGACGACGCCCTGTGGGAGACCCCTCCGTTCGAACCGACGGTGCGCGACGGGCGTCTCTACGGACGCGGGGCCGCCGACGACAAGGCGGGCATCATGGCGCACATCGCGTCGATCCGTGCGGTGTCCGAGGTGCTGGGCGACGACCTCGATCTCGGTATCGCCCTGTTCATCGAGGGCGAGGAGGAGTACGGGTCGCGTTCGTTCGCGCAGTTCCTCTCCGACAACAAAGAGGCTCTCCGCGCCGATGCCATCGTCGTCGCCGACTCGGGCAACTGGGACTCGACCACCCCCGGCCTCACGGTGTCACTCCGCGGCAATGCGCGCTTCACGCTCCGTGTCCGCACGCTCGACCACGCGTCGCACTCCGGCATGTTCGGGGGAGCGGTGCCCGACGCGATGATGGCCACCGTCCAGCTGCTCGCGACGCTGTGGAACGACGACGGCTCCGTCGCCGTCGAGGGCATGGCGGAGCGGGATGCCGCAACGCCCGAGTACTCGGAGGAGACCCTCCGCGACGAGGCGGGGCTGCTGCCGGGGACCCGACCGATCGGCGGGGGCACGATCCTCAGCCGGATCTGGAACAAGCCCGCCGTCACCGTGATCGGCATCGACGCGACGAGCGTCGCCGCGGCGTCGAACACGCTGCTCCCCGAGGTCACCGTCGTCATCAGCGCCCGTGTCGCGCCGGGGCAGAGCGGGGCCGACGCGTACGCAGCCCTGGAAGCTCACCTGCGCGCTCACGCGCCGCATGGCGCCGAGCTAGAGTTCAGCGACGTCGACCTCGGCGACGGCTTCCTGGTCGACACGTCGGGGTGGGCCGTAGAGCTCGCCCGCGACGCGATGCGCGACGGATACGGCGTCGCGCCGGTCGACCTCGGCGTCGGCGGATCGATCCCCTTCATCGCCGACCTCGTGCGCGAGTTCCCGCAGGCCCAGATCCTGGTGACCGGGGTCGAGGACCCGCATTCCCGCGCCCACAGCCCGAACGAGTCGCTGCACATCGACACGTTCCGGCACGCCGTCTCGACCGAGGCGCTGCTGCTGGCGAGGATGAACGCCCTGACCTCGCCCCGCTGACCGTCGCCTCGCTGCGCCCCGCCGATCCGCCCGCACCGCCTCCCGCGGTGCGGGCGGCGGTAGAATCGGGGATGCACGCCGCGATGGCGGCCCGTCACAAGGAGCGACATGAGCGACACCACCCTGAGCACCGAGACCACCCGCGCGCACGGCATCACCCTGACGTCGGCCGCTGCCACCAAGGTGAAGAACCTCCTCGAGCAGGAGGGCCGCGATGACCTGCGTCTGCGCGTGGCCGTGCAGCCCGGAGGATGCTCCGGACTCATCTACCAGCTGTACTTCGACGAGCGCTACCTCGACGGTGACGAGACCGTCGACTTCGACGGCGTCGAGGTCATCGTCGACAACATGAGCGTGCCGTACCTCGACGGCGCGTCGATCGATTTCAAGGACACGATCTCGGAGCAGGGCTTCACGATCGACAACCCGAACGCAGCCGGAAGCTGCGCCTGCGGCGACAGCTTCCACTGACCCGTACCACCCCCGCCAACCTGCGTGGTTGGCATGAATCGGGTGTGAGGTTGCCCTAGACTTGGGGGTGCCCTATCCGCAATCTGAAAGGTGCATCGTGCCCCCGAAACGCCGCCTTCGTTGGGCCGCACTCCCTCTGGGAGTCGTGGCAGCCGTCGTCCTGGCGGGATGTACCACCGCCGAGCTGAACGGCTACCTCCCGGGTTTCGAGGAGGGTGCCGAGGCAACCACCAACCAGACCGAGCGGGTCTCCTCGCTGTGGGTCAACTCCTGGATCGTGCTCCTCGCGGTGGGCATCATCACGTGGGCGCTCATGGCCTGGGCGGCTATCGCCTACCGCCGTCGCAAGGGCCAGACCGGCCTGCCGGTGCAGATGCGCTACAACATGCCGATCGAGATCTTCTACACGATCGTGCCGCTCATGCTGGTGCTCGGCATGTTCTTCTTCACGGCCCGCGACCAGGCCGCCATCGAGACGAAGTGGGACGACCCCGACGTCGAGATCACGGCGATCGCCAAGCAGTGGGCGTGGGACTTCCAGTACGACGCCGAGTCCGATGACGACACGGTGTGGACGATGGGCATCCAGGCGCAGCCCGACGCCGCCGGCAACATCGATCAGGAGCAACTGCCGACGCTCGTTCTCCCCGTCGACCAGAAGGTCACGATCAACCTGCAGTCGCGCGACGTGATCCACTCCTTCTGGATCATCGACTTCCTCTACAAGAAGGACATGTACATCGGCAAGGACAACTCGTGGTCCTTCATCCCCACCCGCGTGGGCGAGTACAAGGGCAAGTGCGCCGAGCTCTGCGGCGAGTACCACTCGATGATGCTCTTCAATGTGAAGGTCGTCGAGCAGGACGAGTACGACGCCTACCTGAACGACCTCAAGGACCAGGGCAACACGGGCGACATCACCGACGCCTACGACCGTCTGGGCAACCTTCCCGGCACCACCGGAAACAACGACTCCGAGGAAGGAGAGGAGTAAGCCATGTCGACAACTGAAGCACCCCGCACCGACGAGGCGCACCGCTCCCGCCCCACCACTCTGCCCCCGCGCCAGGCCGCTCTGATGAGCACCACGCGCGTGGAGCAGAAGGGCAACGTCGTGGTCAAGTGGATCACCTCCACCGACCACAAGACGATCGGCTACATGTACCTGATCGCCTCGGTGCTCTTCTTCCTCCTGGGTGGAGTGATGGCGCTGGTCATCCGCGCCGAGCTCTTCTCTCCCGGCATGCAGATCGTGCCGACGAAGGAGCAGTACAACCAGCTGTTCACGATGCACGGCACGATCATGCTGCTGATGTTCGCGACGCCGCTGTTCGCCGGATTCGCCAACGCGATTCTGCCGCTGCAGATCGGCGCGCCCGATGTGGCGTTCCCGCGTCTGAACGCCTTCGCCTTCTGGCTCTTCCTGTTCGGCTCGACCATCGCGGTCGCCGGCTTCCTCACCCCGCAGGGTGCGGCATCGTTCGGATGGTTCGCCTACCAGCCGCTCGCGAGTGCATCGTTCTCGCCGGGTGCCGGTGGAAACCTCTGGATGCTCGGACTCGGCATCTCCGGATTCGGCACGATCCTCGGCGCGGTGAACTTCATCACCACGATCATCACGATGCGCGCCCCGGGCATGACGATGTGGCGCATGCCGATCTTCTCCTGGAACACGCTCGTCACGAGCCTCCTCATCCTGATGGCCTTCCCGGTTCTCGCCGCAGCGATCTTCGCCGCCGGTGCGGACCGCGTGCTCGGCGCCCACATCTACGACCCGCAGAACGGTGGAGTGCTCCTCTGGCAGCACCTCTTCTGGTTCTTCGGCCACCCCGAGGTCTACATCATCGCGCTGCCGTTCTTCGGCATCGTGTCGGAGATCTTCCCGGTGTTCAGCCGCAAGCCGATCTTCGGGTACAAGACCCTCGTGTACGCGACCATCGCGATCGCCGCCCTCTCGGTGGCTGTGTGGGCGCACCACATGTACGTGACGGGCTCGGTGCTCCTGCCGTTCTTCGCTCTGATGACGATGCTGATCGCCGTTCCGACGGGTGTGAAGATCTTCAACTGGATCGGCACGATGTGGCGAGGATCCGTGACGTTCGAGACGCCCATGGTGTTCTCGCTCGGCTTCCTGGTCTCCTTCGTCTTCGGTGGTCTGACCGGTGTGATCCTCGCGGCCCCGCCGCTGGACTTCCACCTCAGCGACTCGTACTTCGTGGTCGCCCACTTCCACTACGTCGTCTTCGGCACGGTCGTGTTCGCGATGTTCGCCGGGTTCTACTTCTGGTGGCCGAAGTGGACGGGACGCATGCTCAACGAGCGCCTCGGCTACGTGCACTTCTGGACCCTGTTCATCGGGTTCCACATGACCTTCCTCATCCAGCACTGGCTGGGTGTCGACGGCATGGTGCGTCGCTACGCCGACTACTCCGAGGCCGACGGGTGGACCTGGGGCAACCAGGTCTCCACGATCGGTGCGATCATCCTCGGGGCCTCCATGCTGCCGTTCTTCCTGAACGTCTGGATCACGGCCCGCAAGGCGCCGAAGGTCACCGTCAACGACCCGTGGGGCTACGGAGCGTCGCTCGAGTGGGCGACGTCCTGCCCGCCGCCGCGTCACAACTTCACGTCGATCCCGCGCATCCGCAGCGAGCGTCCGGCCTTCGACCTGAACCACCCCGAGGCCGCGGAGTTCGCCACGACGGCTCCCGGCGAGCGAGAGGTCCACTGATCCATGCGCGACAATGTCATCCTCTGGTGGATCCTGACGGCGTTCTTCGCCCTCATCGGAGTCGTCTACACGGGCTGGAACATCCTCGCCCACCCCACCCTGCCGCTCGTCAACCAGATCGAGTGGGTCGGGACCGTCGCGCTGTTCTTCGCGGCCGCGATGGGCGCGATGATCGCGTTCTACCTCGACCGCACGCACAACGCGCAGGGCGGTGAGCTGCCGGAGGACATCCTGACCTCCGACATCGACGACGGCGACCCCGAGCTCGGCGAGTTCAGCCCCTGGTCCTGGTGGCCGCTCGTGCTCGCGGCATCCGCGGCGGTGTTCGTCGTGGGCCTCGCCGTCGGTCAGTTCCTGCTCCCGATCGGTCTCGCCATCTTCGTGGTCGCGATCGTCGGCTGGGTCTACGAGTACTACCGCGGGAACTTCGCCCGCTGACCGGTACGAACACAGAGGAAGGCCCCGGGAAATCCCGGGGCCTTCCTCTTTTCGTCGGTGGACGGGGTCAGGGGCGCGTACGAATGCGCGGTACTCCCGTGAGCGGATCGACGGGCCGGCGGTGCACACCGTCGGCATCTTCGATGGGGTAGCCCTCACGGGCCCAGTATTCGAATCCGCCGATCATCTCCCGCACGCGGTAGCCGAGCTGCGCGAACGCCAGCGCTCCACGTGCTCCGCCGTTGCAGCCGGGGCTCCAGCAGTAGACGACGATGTCGGCATCTGTCGGGATCTCGTCCGGTGCGCGGTCGGCGATCTCGCTGTGGTGCATCGACAAGGCGCCGGGAAGGCGCCCCTGCGTCCACGCCTCGCGCGAGCGCACGTCGACCACCACGGGGCGCCCGTCGCCCGCGAGATCGTCGTACAGGTCGCTCGGGTCGGTCTCGTACGCGAGCTTGGCCGCGAAATAGTCGGTACGTTCCATCATGATCCGAGCCTAGAGATCGTGACCCGCGTGCGCGTTCGCGATCCGGTCGTCCGCCGTCGGAAATCTGCCACGGCGGGGGAGTCAGAGAAGGGCGGTCATCTGCACCCGTCGTCCCCAGCGGTCGAGACCCAGTCCGTCCTCGACATCGAGGAGAGACCGCAGGAACGCTCCTTCGGGAATGCTCTCGGAGAAGCCGCAGCTCGAATAGAAAGGCGCGTTCCACGGCACTTCGGCGTACGTGCGGAGCGTGATGCGGGAGTAGCCGCGTGCTCGCGCTTCCTCCATCCCCGCCTCGACGAGAGCCCGTCCGATGCCTCGTCGCCCATGGCTCGGCAGCACCGACAACTGCTCGAGGTGCGCGTGTCCGTCCGCGTCGAGAACGTGGACGAACCCGACGGGGGAGTGGTCGTCTCCCTCCACGGCGACGAGCGTGAAACCCGGTGCGGAGAGCCGGGCCGACCCCTCTGCCGCCGGCGGCCAGTCGGCGGCGCCGAGCGCGTCGCGCAGCAGGACGTCCGCGGCGTTCTCGATCGCCTCGATGTGCTCGGCGTCCGACGGGCGTGCTGCGCGCAGGGAGAAGGGCAAGCGGACCACAGATGTCATAGTCTCCGTCCTCGCAGAGCATGCAGAGAGGGGGCCCTGTCCGATGTGGACAAGGCCCCCTCTGACGCGTGAACGACTTACTTGTCGTCGTCCTCGGTCTTCTTCTTGCGAGGCTTCTTCACCGGCTCGGTGGCGATCACCGTGCTCGGGGTGTTCGGCGTCTCGTCGACGTGGTCCTCGGTCGCCTCGAGCGGGGCATCCGGGAACCCGGCACGCTCGTGAGCGCCCTGGATCTCGGCGGTCTCCGCAGCGGCTTCCTGCTCGATGACGTGATGCTGGTGAGCATCCGCCGCGGCGACCTCGGCCTGCGTGAGCGGGGCGAGACGGTCTTCGAAGAACCAGCGGGAGAGCGAGGAACGGAAGTTCTCGGTCCACGGAATGCGACCCTTGGCATTGGGGCGCACGACGAGCGGCTCGTAGCCGTCGACGTCGATGAGCTTCCAACGGTCGTACTTGTCGACCGGCTGGTGAACCTCGATGAACTCGCCGCCGGGAAGGCGCACGATACGGCCCGACTCGAAGCCGTGGAGCACGATCTCGCGGTCCTTCTTCTGCAGGGCGAGGCAGATCCGCTTCGTGACGAAGTAGCTGAGGATCGGTCCGATGAACAGCAGCGCCTGCAGGGTGTGGATCACGCCCTCCATCGTCAGCATGAAGTGCGTCGCGATGAGGTCGGACGATGCGGCCGCCCACAGCACGGCGTAGAACACGACGCCGGCGACACCGATCGCGGTGCGCGTCGCGGCGTTGCGCGGGCGCTGGGCGATGTGGTGCTCGCGCTTGTCGCCCGTGATCCACGCCTCGAGGAAGGGGTAGATCGCGACGACGACGATGAAGAGTCCGAGCACGGCGACCGGCAGCAGGATTCCGAACGACCAGGTGTGGTCGAGGAAGACGATGTCGAGGTTCGACGGAGCCAGGCGCAGCGCACCGTCGGCGAAGCCGATGTACCAGTCGGGCTGGGTTCCGGCCGAGACGGGGGAGGGGTCGTACGGGCCGTAGTTCCAGATCGGGTTGATCTGGAAGAACGTCGCGATCAGCACGATCGTGCCGAAGACGATGAACAGGTAGCCGCCCATCTTCGACATGTACACGGGCATCATCGGGTAACCCACGACGTTGTCGTTCGTGCGGCCGGGGCCCGCGAACTGCGTGTGCTTGTTGATGATCATGAGCATCAGGTGCAGCGCGATGAAGGCGATCACCATCATCGGCAGCAGCAGGATGTGCAGCGTGTACAGGCGCCCCACGATGTCGGTGCCGGGGAACTCGCCGCCGAAGAGGAGGAACGAGGTCCACGTGCCGATCAGGGGGAGACCCTTGATCATGCCGTCGATGATGCGGAGGCCGTTGCCCGAGAGCAGGTCGTCGGGGAGGGAGTAGCCAGTGAAGCCCTCGGCCATCGCGAGGATGAAGAGGACGAAGCCGATCACCCAGTTGAGCTCGCGCGGCTTGCGGAACGCACCGGTGAAGAACACGCGGAGCATGTGCACGCCGATGCCGGCGATGAAGACCAGCGCCGCCCAGTGGTGGATCTGACGGACCAGCAGACCGCCACGCAGGTCGAACGAGATGTGCAGCGTCGACTCGAGCGCCGCCGACATCTCGATGCCGCGCATCGGGGCGTAGGCGCCCGTGTAGTGCGTCTCGACCATCGATGCCTGGAAGAAGAACGTCAGGAAGGTCCCCGAGAGGAACACGACCACGAAGCTCCACAGCGCGATCTCGCCGAGCATGAACGACCAGTGGTCGGGGAAGATCTTGCGGCCGAGCTCCTTGACGATGCCCGACATGCTCGTGCGCTCATCGAGGTAGTTCGATGCGGCGCCGACGAATCGTCCGCCCAGGGGCGCCTTGGTGTCCTTGTCCTCTTTGGACAGCGTTGCGGTGCTCAATGGCGCTCCCAGAAGCTCGGGCCGACGGGCTCGGTGAAGTCACTCCGCGCGACGAGGTAGCCCTCGTCGTCGACGGTGATGGGCAGCTGCGGCAGCGGACGGGCGGCCGGTCCGAAGATGACCTTGGCGTGATCCGTGACGTCGAACTGCGACTGGTGGCAGGGGCAGAGGAGGTGGTGCGTCTGCTGCTCGTAGAGGGCCACGGGGCATCCCACGTGGGTGCAGACCTTGGAGTACGCGACGATGCCGTCGTACGACCAGTCCTTTCGGTCCTCGGCCTCTTTCAGCTGCTCGGGGCGCAGGCGCATCATCAGCACGATGGCCTTGGCCTTCTCCTCGAGGTAGCCGTCGTGGTGGCTGAGCTCGGCGAGGTCGGCGGGGATGACGTGGAACGCGGAGCCGAGGGTGACCTCGGCGGCGCGGATCGGGGTGCCGTCCGGGTCGCGGACGAGACGCATGCCCTCTTCCCACATCGTGTGCTTGAGCAGGTGCACCGGGTCCCCGGCGTGCGGGTCCTCGGGGGTGGCGTGCGGCGCCAGGCCGCGGAAGAGCGTGACACCCGGGATGATCGAGGCGACGACCGCGGCGAAGAGCGAATTGCGGATCATCGTGCGGCGTCCGAAGCCGGACTCCTCGTTCGCCGCCGCGAATGCGGCGATCGCACCGTCGCGGGTGGCGTCCTTGCCGCGGGTGGGGTGGCGGAGCTCGATGTGCTCCTTGTCGGCCATGAGCGCCTTGGCCCAGTGGATCGCCCCGAGGCCGAGCGACAGGAGCGCGAGGCCGATGCCGAGACCGATGAACAGGTTGTTCTGTCGGATGTCGATGAGCGCGCCGCTCTCGATCGGGAACAGCATGTAGGCCGCGACGGCCCAGATGCTTCCCGCGAGCGAGAGGTAGAACAGGGTGTAGACGGTGCGGACCGCGGTCTTCTCGACGCGCGGGTCCTTATCGGTCATCCGCTCCCGGTGCGGCGGCAGCCCCGGGTTCTCCACGGGGTCGCTGACTGCGACACCCAGCCCCGGCGAGGGCTGGTAGGCCCTGTCCAGAGCCTTCGAGTCGTCGTCGTGTGCCATGGTGCTCCTCGTACGTTCCTCTTCGATGAATAAGCGTCAGTTGGACTTCGCCGTGATCCACACGGTCACGGCGACAAGAGCGCCGATGCCGAAGATCCAGGCGAACAGTCCCTCGGAGACGGGGCCGAGGGAGCCGAGCGAGAAGCCGCCGGGCTGCACGGACTGCTGCTGGTACAGCAGTGCGGAGATGATGTCGCGCTTGTCCTCGTCCGAGAGGTTCATGTCGCCGAAGACGGGCATGTTCTGCGGGCCGGTGACCATTGCGGCGTAGATGTGGAGCGCGCTGGTGCTGGTGATCGGCGGGGCGTACTTGCCCTCGGTGAGCGCACCACCCGCGGCGGCCACGTTGTGGCACATCGCGCAGTTGACGCGGAACAGCTCGGCGCCGTGCGAGACGTCGCCCTCACCGTCGATGATCTCGTCTTCCGGGAACGTGGGGCCGGGGGCCTCCGCCTGGACGTACTTCGCCATCGCGAGGATCTGCGGCTCGGTGAACTGCGGGTGCTTCTGCGGAGCCTGGGGACCCTGCATCTGCAGCGGCATGCGTCCGGTCGACACCTGGAACTCGACCGCGAGCTCGCCGACGCCGTACAGGCTCGGGCCGTTCGGGGTGCCCTGGAGGTCGAGACCGTGGCACGTGGCGCAGTTGGCCTGGAACAGCTTCTCGCCGTCCTCGACCGTCAGCTCGGTCGACGCGGTGGGTGCATCGGTCGCGGCGAAGGCCGCGGATGCTCCGGCGTACACGGCGCCGGTGATCATGAGTCCTGCTCCGATGAGGGCCGCGGCAGCCAGGGGGCTGCGGCGACCGCCAGAACGGCGCTTCTTCTCTCGTGCCATCTCGGGGATCAGCTCCGCTCTTATTTCAGGAAGTAGATAACGAAGAACAGCACGATCCAGACGACGTCGACGAAGTGCCAGTAGTAGGACACCACGATCGAGGAGGTCGCCTCCTTGTGCCGGAAGTTCTTGACGGCGTACGCACGGCCGATGACCAGGAGGAACGCGATGAGTCCGCCGGTGACGTGCAGGGCGTGGAAGCCCGTGGTCAGGTAGAAGGCGGAGGCGTAGGCATCGGCCTGGATGGGCATGCCCTCCGCCACGAGCTGCGCGTACTCCCACACCTGGCCGGAGACGAAGACCGCGCCCAGGGCGAAGGTGAGGAAGAACCACTCGACCATGCCCCAGCCGAACAGGCGGCGGCGACCGGCGGCGTTCTTCTGACCCTTCGCGATGCGGTAGGGCTGCAGGTCCTCCGCCGCGAACACGCCCATCTGGCACGTGAAGGAGGAGAGGACGAGGACCGCCGTGTTGACCGCTGCGAACGGGACGTTGAGCAGGTCTGTGCGGTCGGCCCACAGCTCGGGTGAGGTGCTGCGGAGCGTGAAGTAGATCGCGAAGAGTCCCGCGAAGAACATCACCTCGCTGCCGAGCCACACAATGGTGCCGACAGCTACCGGGTTGGGCCGCTTGATGGTTCTCGCCGCCGGGGCATACGTCGCTGAGGTCGTCACCCTTCCATTATGGCCGATGCGCGGGGGTGATTCTCCCACCGCGGGGGTCCGATCCGCTCGTGTTGCACTTAGGGGACCCTAAGAAAACACTGCGAATCGACGGTGAATCCGCAGGAAACCGCACCTTGAACGGGTTCCGCGCCCGAGCAGCGCTGCGGTGCACGTTTTCTCGCGCCGATAGGATCGCACACATGGCTGAAACCCTCACCTGGTCCGATCTGCTCACCACTCTTCTCGAGCGGCGGGATCTGAGCGTGTGGGAGTCGACCTGGGCCATGCGCCGCATCATGCGCGGCGAGGTCTCGGAGGCTCAGCTGGCCGGCTTCCTCGTCGCCCTCCGCGCCAAGGGCGAGACCATCGACGAGATCGTCGGCTTCCGCGACGCGATCCTCGAGGCCGCCGTCCCCCTTCCCGTCTCGCCCGACGTGCTCGACATCGTCGGCACCGGTGGAGACCGGGTCGGCACAGTGAACGTCTCGACGACGGCCGCCGTCATCATCGGCTCCCTCGGCATCCCCGTGGTGAAGCACGGCAACCGCGCCGCGAGCTCGGCCTCCGGTTCGTCCGATGTGCTGGGTGCTCTGGGGCTGGAGCTGTCGCTCGACCCGTCTGCGGTCGCATCGATCCTCGACCGCACGGGCATCACGTTCGCGTGGGCGGGGGCGTTCCACCCGGGGTTCCGGCACGCCGGGGCCGTCCGCTCGCAGCTGGGGGTGCCGACCGTCTTCAACATGCTGGGCCCGCTCTGCAACCCGGCCCGCGCCGAGGCCAACGCCGTCGGGGTCGCCCAGCTCGAGCGCGTTCCGCTCATCACGGGCGTGTTCCGCACGCGCGGGGCGACCGCGCTCGTCTTCCGGGGCGACGACGGCCTCGATGAGCTCACGACCACCGGGCACAGTCGCATCTGGGAGGTCACTCGCGGCGACGTGCACGAGCACGACCTCGATCCGCGCGACCTGGGAATCCCGCTCGCCGAACTCGACGACCTCCTCGGAGGCTCACCCGAGCACAACGCCGAGATCCTGCGTCGCACGCTGGCCGGCGACACGGGGGCGGTGCGCGACATCGTGCTTCTCAACGCCGCCGCGGGCATCGTCGCGTACGAGCTCAGTCAGGACGCGTCCCAGGTGCAGTATCCGATACTCGAGCGTCTGCGCAGCGGCTTCGACCGTGCCGCCGCCGCGGTGGACGACGGGCGCGCCTCCGCCAAGCTGGATGCCTGGATCGGCGCCAGCCGGGAGCTCGCGGAGGCCTGAGGCGGACATGGACCCCGTCAACGCACTCCTCGAGATCGCCTCGCTCCTCGAGCGGGAGCGGGCATCGCGTTACCGCGCCAAGGCCTTCCGCCAGGCGGCGGCGACCTACGCGGGGTTGCCCGACGACGTGCGGACCGATCCGACGGCCCTGCGCGCGAGCCGCGGCATCGGCGAATCGACGTTCGCGGTGATCCGGGAAGCGCAGAAGGGAGAGGTCCCGGCGTACCTCGTCGAGCTCCGCGGTGAGGTGGAACCGCCTCGCGCTTCGGCTCTGCGTCAGCGTCTGCGCGGCGACCTGCACGCACACACCGAGTGGTCGGACGGCACGACGTCGATCGCCGACATGGCGGCGGCCGCCCGTGCCCAGGGGCACGAATACCAGGCCATCACGGATCACTCGCCGCGACTGCGCGTCGCGCGGGGGCTGTCTCCCGAGCGTCTGCGCGAGCAGATCCCGCTCGTCCGAGCCGAGTCCGGTGACGGATTCACGCTCCTCGCCGGCATCGAGGTCGACATCCTGGAGGACGGTTCCCTCGATCAGGAGGACGGCCTCCTCGCCGAGCTCGACATCGTCGTCGCCTCGGTGCACTCGAAGCTGCGGATGGACGCCCGCTCCATGACGAAGCGGATGCTGCGCGCGGTGGCCGATCCGCGCGTCGACGTGCTCGGCCACTGCACCGGTCGGCTCGTGCAGGGGGAGCGGGGCACGCGTCCGCCCTCGGAGTTCGACGCGGCCGCGGTGTTCGCCGCCTGCGCCGAGAACGGCGTCGCGGTGGAGATCAATTCGCGCCCGGAGCGCCAGGATCCCCCCGACGAACTCATCGCGATCGCGCTGGACGCGGGATGCCTGTTCTCCATCGATTCCGACGCGCACGCCCCGGGGCAGCTGTCACTGCTCGACCACGGTGCCGAGCGGGCCGAGCGAGCGGGTGTGCCGGCCTCGCGGATCGTCACGACCTGGGGCTTGGAGCGGCTGCGCGCCTGGGCGGAGTGATCGTCCGCTCAGCGCGTCGCGGTGGCGGCCGCATCGATGGCGGTCACGGCCCGCTCCATCGACGAGCCGAGGTTCCAGCGTTCCGCCAGGGCTGTGGCATCGGCCTGCGCGGCCGGATCGAGGGCCTGCAGCGGGGTCTCGGGAACGCGGATGTCGAGATCCGTGGCGACGGCGACGACGGTGGGGGCGACGTCGAGATAGGCGGCGGCGGCCAGGATCTTCGCTCGGACACCCGCGCTCATCCCGTCGCCGGCTTCGGCAGCGGAGCGGATGCCCTGCAGGTCGCTGTGCGTCTGCAGCAGGGTCGCGGCCGTCTTCTCGCCGATGCCGGCCACACCGGGCAGCCCGTCGGACGCGTCTCCGCGAAGAGTGGCAAAGTCGGCGTACTGGGCCGGGAGCACGCCGTACTTCGCGACGACCGTGGCATCCGTGACGAGCTCGAGGTTGCTCATGCCGCGAGCGGTGTAGACGACCCGCACGCCGCGCGCATCGTCGACCAGCTGGAAGAGGTCGCGGTCGCCCGTGACGATGTCGACGGGCAAGGGCGATCGCGTGGCGAGGGTGCCGATGACGTCATCGGCCTCGTGCTCGGCGACGCCGATGATCGGGATGCCGAGCGCGGCGAGCTCCTCGCGGATGAGGGGGATCTGCGCCTCGAGCGGGTCGGGGACCTCTTCGACATCCGGGCCGGCGGCCACAGTCTCGACGACGCGATGCTGCTTGTAGCTGGGGATGAGGTCGACGCGCCACTGCGGACGCCAGTCATCGTCCCAGCACGCGACGACGTGGCTCGGCTCGTAGAGGGAGACGAGCTTCGCGATCATGTCGAGGAGTCCGCGGGCCGCGTTAATCGGCGAGCCGTCGGGGGCGGTCACCTTGTCGGGGACTCCGTAGAACGCGCGGAAGTAGAGGCTGGCGGTGTCGAGGAGCATGAGGCGACCGGTCACGGGGGACAGTCTCGCACGGGGCTCGGACGGTGCGCTGCGCCGCGGTTCCCCTGGACTCTCCGTTCTGATAATCTGAAGTGTCACTCGTGGCGTGCACCCGCATGCGCTCGTGACATCTCACTCAAATCCACTTGCCGCAGAGCATCCGCCGGCCTTGCCGGTCGCCCGTGCGGCCCGAGTTCCCATTCACAAGGACAACCCACTACATGACTACCGCAACGACCGCCCCGGCCACCAAGCAGGTCGCCATCAACGACATCGGATCTGCTGAGGACTTCCTGGCCGCGGTCGAGAAGACCCTGAAGTTCTTCAACGATGGAGACATCATCGAGGGCACGATCGTCAAGATCGACCGCGACGAGGTCCTCCTCGACGTGGGCTACAAGACCGAGGGTGTCATCCCCTCGCGCGAGCTCTCCATCAAGCACGACGTCGACCCCAACGAGGTCGTCGCCGTCGGCGACCAGGTCGAGGCCCTGGTCCTCCAGAAGGAGGACAAGGAAGGCCGCCTGATCCTCTCCAAGAAGCGCGCCCAGTACGAGCGCGCCTGGGGCGATGTCGAGAAGATCAAGGAGAACGACGGCGTCGTCACCGGTACCGTCATCGAGGTCGTCAAGGGTGGCCTCATCGTCGACATCGGACTCCGCGGCTTCCTGCCCGCGTCGCTCATCGAGCTGCGTCGCGTCCGCGACCTCACGCCGTACCTCGGCCAGGAGATCGAGGCGAAGATCCTCGAACTCGACAAGAACCGCAACAACGTCGTCCTGAGCCGCCGCGCGCTGCTCGAGCAGACGCAGTCGGAGTCGCGCACGACGTTCCTCAACAACCTGCACAAGGGTCAGGTCCGCAAGGGTGTCGTCTCCTCGATCGTCAACTTCGGCGCGTTCGTCGACCTGGGCGGCGTGGACGGCCTCGTGCACGTCTCCGAGCTGTCCTGGAAGCACATCGAGCACGCCTCCGAGGTCGTCGAGGTGGGCCAGGAGGTCACCGTCGAGATCCTCGAGGTCGACCTCGACCGCGAGCGCGTCTCGCTGTCGCTGAAGGCGACGCAGGAGGACCCGTGGCAGGTCTTCGCCCGCACCCACGCGATCGGTCAGGTCACGCCGGGTAAGGTCACGAAGCTCGTTCCGTTCGGTGCGTTCGTGCGCGTCGCAGACGGCATCGAGGGCCTCGTCCACATCTCCGAGCTCTCCAGCAAGCACGTCGAGCTGGCCGAGCAGGTCGTCTCGGTCGGCGAAGAGGTCTTCGTCAAGGTCATCGACATCGACCTCGAGCGTCGTCGCATCTCGCTCTCGCTCAAGCAGGCCAACGAGTCGGTCGACCCCAACGGTACCGAGTTCGACCCGGCCCTCTACGGCATGGTCGCGGAGTACGACGAGAACGGCGAGTACAAGTACCCGGAGGGCTTCGACGCCGAGACGGGTGCCTGGAAGGAGGGCTTCGACGCCCAGCGCGAGGCATGGGAGCAGGAGTACGCCGCTGCCCAGGCTCGCTGGGAGGCCCACAAGGCACAGGTCACGAAGGCTGCCGAGGCCGAGGCTGCGGCCGGCGACGACTTCGGTGGACAGTCGTTCTCGAGCGAGTCGGCCGGCGCCGGCACCCTCGCCGACGACGAGGCTCTCGCCGCACTGCGCGA
Source organism: uncultured Microbacterium sp. (assembly GCF_963528945.1). GTDB lineage: Bacteria > Actinomycetota > Actinomycetes > Actinomycetales > Microbacteriaceae > Microbacterium. The sequence continues at coordinate 1,402,102 of NZ_CAURWX010000001.1, read as the reverse complement.
GAAGCTCTCGGGCGGCAACGCCTGAGCGTCCGACGCTGAGCGAACGGGCCGTCACCTCCGGGTGGCGGCCCGTTCCGCGTATGCGGGCGTGGAAGGATGGGGGCATGCCCCTCATCGCCCTCACCGGTGGCATCGCCTCCGGGAAGTCCACCATCGCGCGACGGCTGGCATCCCACGGTGCGGTGATCGTGGATGCCGACCAGATCGTGCGTGATGTGCAGGCCCCGGGGTCCGCCGTGTTGAGCAAGATCGCGCGGGCGTTCGGCGACGAGGTGCTGAATGCCGACGGATCGCTCGACCGGGCGGCGCTCGGGAGTCGTGTCTTCGGCGATCCGGCGCGGCTCGCAGCGCTCAACGCGATCGTGCATCCCGCCGTTCGGGTCGAGTCGGCGCGCCGTTTCTCGGAAGCGTTCGCGCAGGATGCCGACGCGGTCGTGGTCTACGACGTGCCGCTCCTCGTCGAGGCGCGGGTGGATGACCCCTGGGACCTCATCGTGGTCGCCCATGCTCCCGCCGCCGAGCGTCGTCGACGGCTGGTCGAGCTGCGCGGGATGGACGAACGAGCGGCGCAGGAGCGCATCGACGCGCAGGTGTCGGACGAGCAGCGGCTCGCCATCGCCGACGAGGTGATCCGCACGGGCGGCTCCCTCGGCGAGACGGAGGCGCAGACCGACGCCCTGTGGGAGCGCATCTCCGCGCGCTGATCCGCGGCGCGTTCGCTCGCAGGGAAGCCCGACCCCGATGTCGGTGACCCCGCCTACGCTGGAGGTATGCAGACCACCCGCAGCGTCCGTCCTTTCGAGGTCATCAGCGAGTACGCGCCCGCCGGCGATCAGCCGCAGGCGATCGCCAATCTCGCATCGCGCATCAATGCCGGCGAGACCGACATCGTGCTGCTCGGTGCCACCGGAACGGGAAAGTCCGCGACCACGGCCTGGCTGGTCGAGCAGGTGCAGCGCCCGACGCTGGTGCTGGCGCACAACAAGACGCTCGCGGCGCAGCTCGCGAACGAGTTCCGTGAGCTCATGCCGAACAACGCCGTCGAGTACTTCGTGTCCTACTACGACTATTACCAGCCCGAGGCGTACGTCCCGCAGACCGATACGTTCATCGAGAAGGACTCCTCGATCAACGCCGAGGTCGAGCGCCTCCGGCACTCGACCACCAACTCCCTGCTCAGCCGTCGAGACGTCGTCGTCGTCTCCACCGTGTCGTGCATCTACGGCCTCGGCGCCCCGGAGGAGTACCTTCGGGCGATGGTCGCGCTGCAGGTGGGGGAGCGGTACGACCGCGACGCCCTCATCCGCCAGTTCATCGCGATGCAGTACAACCGCAACGACGTCGACTTCTCGCGGGGCAACTTCCGGGTGCGCGGCGACACGATCGAGATCATCCCCGTGTACGAGGAGCACGCGATCCGCATCGAACTCTTCGGCGACGAGATCGAGGCGCTCTACTCGCTGCACCCGCTCACGGGAGAGGTGATCGAGAAGCTCGACTCCGTGCCGATCTTCCCCGCCTCCCACTACGTGGCGGGCACCGACGTGATCCAGCGGTCCATCGGCACGATCGAGCACGAGCTCGAGGAGCGACTGGCGGAGTTCGAGCGGCAGGGCAAGCTCCTCGAGGCGCAGCGCCTGCGCATGCGCACGACCTTCGACCTCGAGATGCTGCAGCAGCTGGGCTTCTGCTCCGGTATCGAGAACTACTCGCGGCACATGGACGGACGCATGCCGGGCGAGCCGCCGCACACGCTGCTCGACTTCTTCCCCGACGATTTCCTCCTCGTCATCGACGAGTCGCACGTGACGGTGCCGCAGATCGGGGCGATGTACGAGGGTGACGCCTCGCGCAAGCGCACGCTCGTCGACCACGGATTCCGCCTCCCGAGCGCCATGGACAACCGGCCGCTGCGGTGGGACGAGTTCAAGAACCGCATCGGGCAGACCGTCTACCTCTCGGCGACTCCGGGTAAGTACGAGATGGGGATCGCCGACGGGGTGGTCGAGCAGATCATCCGGCCGACCGGCCTCGTCGACCCCGAGATCATCGTCAAGCCCTCGAAGGGGCAGATCGACGACCTGCTCGAAGAGATCCGCCTGCGCGTGGAGCGCGACGAGCGCGTGCTCGTGACGACGCTGACGAAGAAGATGGCGGAGGAGCTCACCGACTTCCTCGGCGAACACGGCGTGCGGGTGCGCTACCTGCACTCCGACGTCGACACCCTGCGACGGGTCGAACTGCTCAGCGAGTTGCGATCGGGTGTCTACGACGTGCTCGTCGGCATCAACCTGCTGCGCGAGGGCCTCGACCTGCCCGAGGTGTCGCTCGTGGCGATCCTCGACGCCGACAAGGAAGGCTTCCTCCGCTCGGGCACCTCCCTCATCCAGACCATCGGTCGCGCGGCACGAAACGTCTCCGGGCAGGTGCACATGTACGCCGACAAGATCACGGACTCGATGGCCAAGGCGATCGAAGAGACCGATCGGCGCCGCGAGAAGCAGGTCGCCTACAACACCGAGCACGGTATCGATCCGCAGCCGCTGCGCAAGCGCATCGCCGACATCACCGAGGTGCTGGCGCGCGAGGGCGCCGATACGGCGGAGATGCTCTCGGGTCGGGGGAAGGCATCCGGCAAGGGCAAGTCGCCGACGCCGAACCTGCGCCGCGTGGGCATCGCCGCCGAGGGAGCGAACCAGCTCGAGGCGATGATCGAGGATCTCTCGAACCAGATGCTCGCCGCCGCCTCGGAGCTGAAGTTCGAGCTCGCCGGGCGGCTGCGCGACGAGGTGCAGGATCTCAAGAAGGAGTTGCGGGCGATCGAGCGCGCCGGTCACGCCTGACCGTTCCGCTCTCGGGGTTCCGGGCGGCGTCGCATCGGTCCGGTGCCGCGTCACCCGCACCCCGCGGGCTTCAGGGGCAGTGGATCAGCGGCTTCGGGCCGGAGCGGTCGATCTCGTGCGCCGTCATGGGTGCCCCGCACAGCGGGCACGCACGCTCGGCGCGCTCCGCCGCAGTGGGCGGCGGGGTCTTCTCGTACGGGCCGACGGATGCCGGCCCCGCGAACCGGATGAGGTTCGTGTTGACCCAGGCGTACAGTCCGCCGGCTTCGCGGATGCGTGTGCGGAGCGGGGGTCGGTCCTGGTCGTGTGCCATGTTCATTAGTGTACTAACTATTAGGGCATGTGTATAGTGGGCGCGTGCCCACCGCCGACGACCTGCTCCGCCTCGAGAATCAGCTCTGCTTCGCCGTCGTGACGGCGGCGCGCAACATCGTGGCCGTCTACCGGCCGATCCTTGAACCGCTCGGACTCACGCACCCGCAGTACCTCGTCATGCTCGCTCTGTGGGAGCGCTCGCCCCGTGCCCTGGCCGATCTCGCGGGGGACCTGGCGCTCGAACCGGCCACCGCCTCGCCCCTGGTCAAGCGGCTCGAGGCCGACGGCCTCGTCGTGCGGCGGCGCGCCCCCGAGGACGAGCGCCGGCTGGAGATCGCACTGACCGATGCAGGGCGGGCGCTGCGGGAACGCGCGGTCGAGGTGCCGGCGCGCGTCATGGCCGCGGTCGGGATGGGGGTCGACGAGGTCGCGGCATTGCGCGACGGGCTCGGCGCCTTCGCGGGTCGCCGGCTCGGAGACGGCTGAGCGTCCAGCCCTCTCGGAGCCAATGTCCGTGGCCCCTCGTAGACTTGTCCGGTGCCCATCGTCCCCGTTGCCTCCGCCGGAAAACTCAGTGTTCGCGGCTCTCGCGTCCACAACCTCAAGAACGTCGACATCGACATCCCGCGCGACTCCCTCGTCGTGTTCACGGGCCTGTCGGGGTCTGGCAAGTCGAGCCTCGCGTTCGACACGATCTTCGCCGAGGGGCAGCGCCGCTACGTCGAGTCGCTGAGCGCCTACGCACGCCAGTTCCTCGGTCAGGTCGACCGCCCCGACGTCGATTTCATCGAGGGGCTCAGCCCCGCGGTGTCGATCGACCAGAAGTCGACGAACCGCAACCCTCGCTCCACGGTCGGTACGATCACCGAGATCTACGACTACATGCGCCTGCTCTGGGCGCGCATCGGCGTGCCGCACTGTCCCGAGTGCGGAGAGAAGATCCAGCGACAGACCGTGCAGCAGATCGCCGATCAGTTGATCGAGCTCCCCGAGCGCACCCGCTACCAGATCGTCGCGCCGATCGTCTCGCAGAAGAAGGGGGAGTTCGTCGACCTCTTCCGTGAGCTGGGCGCGAAGGGCTACTCGCGTGCCATCGTCGACGGCGACCTCGTCCAGCTCGCCGAGCCGCCCACGCTCAAGAAGAGCTACAAGCACGACATCAGCGTCGTGGTGGATCGTCTCGTCGCGTCGGGCGACATCCTCGGTCGGGTGACCGACTCGGTCGAGACGGCCCTCGGGCTCGCCGGTGGCGTGATGCAGGTGAACTTCGTCGACGAAGAGGGCGACGCCGCCTGGCAGTCGTTCTCCGAGAAGCTGGCCTGCCCGAACGGTCACGCGCTCACCCTCACCGAGATCGAGCCGCGCACCTTCTCGTTCAACGCCCCGTTCGGAGCATGCCCGGCGTGCTCGGGCCTCGGCACCCGGATGTCGGTCGACGTCGACCTGATGCTGAGCGATGAGGACCTCTCGATCCGGGAGGGCGTCATCATTCCGTGGACCACGCAGGGCAAGGGTCTGTTCCAGTACTACGAGCGCCTTCTCGAAGGGCTCTCGCGCGACCTCGACTTCTCGCTCGACACCCCGTGGCGCAAGCTGCACTCCGACGTGCAGAACGCCGTGCTCCGCGGTGAGAACTATAAGGTCACCGTCAAGTGGAAGAACCGCTACGGGCGCGAGATGCGCTACGCATCGGGCTTCGAGGGTGTCGTGCCCTACATCGAGCGTCAGTATCTGCAGGCCGAGTCCGACACGCAGCGGGCGCGCTGGGGCGAGTACCTCCGTGAGGTGCCGTGCCCGGTCTGCGACGGCGACCGGCTCAAGCCGGAGGTGTTGGCGGTGCAGGTGCACGGACGCTCGATCGCCGAGGTCTCGCACCTGAGCCTCACCGACGCGCGGGCGTTCATGGAGACGCTCACCCTGACCGACCGCGAAGCGAAGATCGCGGCGCAGGTGCTCCGAGAGATCCGTCTCCGCCTCGATTTCCTGCTGCAGGTGGGGCTGTCGTACCTCAACCTGAGCCGGTCGGCCGGTTCGCTGTCCGGAGGCGAGGCGCAGCGCATCCGTCTCGCCACGCAGATCGGCTCCGGGCTGACCGGTGTGCTCTACGTGCTCGACGAGCCGTCGATCGGTCTGCACCAGCGCGACAACCGTCGTCTCATCAACACCCTCATCAAGCTGCGCGACCTCGGGAACACCCTGATCGTCGTCGAGCACGACGAGGAGACGATCGAGGCGGCCGACTGGGTCGTCGACATCGGACCGGGCGCCGGCGTGAACGGCGGCGAGGTCGTGCACTCCGGGCCGTACGAGTCGCTGCTCGCCGACCGCTCGTCCATGACAGGGGAGTACCTCTCCGGCCGTCGCGAGATCGCCACCCCCGCGAAGCGTCGCAAGCTCGATCGCAAGCGGATGCTCAACGTCATCGGCGCGCGCGAGAACAACCTCAAGAACGTCGACGCGAGCTTCCCGCTCGGGGTGCTGACCGCCGTGACCGGGGTGAGCGGATCGGGCAAGTCGTCGCTCGTCAACGACATCCTCTACCAGGTGCTCGCCTCACGACTCAACGGCGCTCGAACGGTTCCCGGCAAGCACACGCGCGTCACCGGGCTCGACAACCTCGACAAGGTGGTGCACGTCGACCAGGCGCCGATCGGGCGCACGCCGCGATCGAACCCCGCGACCTATACGGGGGTCTTCGACCGCATCCGCACGCTCTTCAGCGAGACCCCCGAGGCCAAGGTCCGCGGCTACCAGCCCGGCCGGTTCAGCTTCAACGTCAAGGGCGGACGCTGCGAGGCATGCTCGGGTGACGGCACGATCAAGATCGAGATGAACTTCCTCCCCGACGTCTACGTCGACTGCGAGGTGTGCCACGGCAAGCGGTACAACCGCGACACCCTCGCTGTGCACTACAAGGGCAAGAACATCGCCGAGGTGCTCGAGATGCCGATCGAGGAGGCCGCCGAGTTCTTCGAGCCGATCCAGGCGATCCACCGCTACATGAAGACGCTGGTCGACGTCGGACTCGGGTACGTGCGGCTCGGCCAGTCCGCCACGACGCTGTCGGGCGGAGAAGCGCAGCGCGTGAAGCTCGCGACCGAACTCCAGCGCCGCAGCAACGGCCGCAGCATCTACGTTCTCGACGAGCCGACCACCGGTCTGCACTTCGAAGACGTGCGCAAGCTGCTCGAGGTCCTGAACGGACTCGTCGACAAGGGCAACACCGTCATCGTCATCGAGCACAACCTCGACGTGATCAAGTCGGCTGACTGGGTCATCGACCTCGGCCCCGAGGGGGGCTCCGGCGGCGGCGAGATCCTCGCCACCGGCACTCCGGAGCAGATCGCACAGGTCGAGGAGAGCCACACCGGGCAGTTCCTCGCCGAGATCCTCGGGAACGGCCGCACGGCGCGCAAGGCCAGCTGATGGCCGACGTCCTTCCGTACCGGCCGCGGACGGGGGAGATCCCGACCGACCCGGGCGTCTACCGATTCCGCGACGCGGACGGGCGTGTGCTGTACGTCGGCAAGGCGAAGAACCTCCGGCAGCGACTGTCGAACTACTTCGCCCCGCTGCGCACGCTGCACGAACGCACGCGCCGAATGGTGACGACCGCCGCGTCGGTCGAGTGGACCGTCGTGCCGACCGACATCGACTCGCTGCAGCTCGAGTACATGTGGATCAAGGAATTCGATCCGCCCTTCAACGTGCGCTACAAGGACGACAAGTCCTATCCCTTCATGGCCGTGACGCTGGGCGACGAGGCGCCACGCGTGATCGTCACCCGCAACCGGAAGATCCCCGGGGCGCGCTACTTCGGCCCGTACCCGAAGGTGTGGGCGGTGCACGAGACCATCGACCTGATGATCAAGGCCTTCCCGATCCGCACGTGCAGCGATGCGAGCTACAAACGTGCGATGCAGACGGGGCGCCCGTGCTTCCCGGGACAGATCGGCAAGTGCGGCGGTCCGTGCTCGATGACGGTCACCATCGAGGAGCACCGGGCGATGGTGAACGACTTCGTCGCTTTCATGGCCGGCGGAGACGAGCGCTTCACGAGGGAGCTCCGGCGCCGGATGCTCGACGCGTCTGCGGCCATGGACTACGAGGCCGCGGCGAAGTACCGCGACAAGCTCGGGGCGATCGACGCCGTGCTCGGCAAGAGCGCCCTCGTGCTGCCCTCCGACGAAGACGCCGACCTGTTCGGAATCGCCGAGGACGAGCTCGCCGCCTCGGTGCAGCACTTCGTCGTGCGCGGCGGTCGGGTGCGCGCGGTGCGCGCGACCATGATCGAGAAGGAACTCGACATCTCGGGTGCCGAGCTGGTCGACCAGGTGCTGCAGCGGGCCTACGGCGATGCGCCGGACATCCCACGCCGCATCCTCGTGCCCGTGCTGCCCGAAGACGCTGCGGCGCTCGAGGAGTGGTTGCGCGAGCGGCGCGGCCGGAAGGTCGAGATCGCGGTCGCCCAGCGCGGCCAGCGGGCGGACCTCATGCGCACGGCCACCATCAACGCCCAGCAGGCCCTGATCCGCCACAAGACGCGACGCACCAGCGACTACGTCGCCCGCACGCAGGCCCTCACCGACCTGCAGGAGGCGATCGGCATGGACGAGGCTCCGCTGCGGATCGAGTGCTTCGACATCTCGCACCTGGGCGGCACGAACGTCGTCGCCTCGATGGTCGTCTTCGAAGACGGACTGCCCCGCAAAGACCAGTACCGGTCGTTCAACATCGCGGAGACCACCGACGACACCGACTCGATGTACCAGGTGCTGCGCCGTCGCCTCGCCTACCTCGATCGGCCGGACGCCGACGACGATGCCGACCCCGGTGCGCGCGCCACCGACACCGGTGCGCGCCCCACTCACGGCGAGGCGGTCGACGGCGCGCTGGCCGACCCCACGACCGGCATCGCCGCCGTCGCCGAAGCCCTGGCGGCCGGAGTCTCCGACGAGGTCGTCGAGACCCCCGTGCGCAAGAAGCCGCGGTTCGCGTACCGTCCACAGCTTCTGCTCGTCGACGGCGGGCAGCCGCAGGTCGAGGCCGCGGCACGGGCGCTGCGCGACGCCGGGCACCCCGAGATCGCCGTGTGCGGCATCGCGAAGCGGCTCGAGGAGGTGTGGCTCCCCGGCGATGACTTCCCGGTGATCCTCCCGCGCACGAGCGAGGCGCTCTACCTGCTGCAGCGACTGCGCGACGAGGCGCACCGATTCGCCATCACGCACCAGCGCAAACGTCGGCGCAACGACATCACGACGGTCCTCGCCGAGGTCCCGGGGCTCGGTGCGTCGCGCATCAAGGTGCTGCTCAAGCACTTCGGCTCGGTCACGGCCCTCCGCGGGGCCGCCCCGGAGCAGATCGAGGAGGTGCCGGGCATCGGACCGGTGCTCGCGCGCAACATCCACACGCACCTCCTCAGTCGATAGGCTGGAGTTCCACGCGAGAAGGAGCATGCTGCGATGACCGAGTCCGAGCAGGGCGAGTTCCTCATCGTCACGGGAATGTCGGGCGCGGGGCGGACGACCGTCGCGAACGCCCTGGAGGACCTCGGCTGGTACGTGGTCGACAACCTCCCGCCGCAAATCCTTCGACCGCTGATCGACCTGACCGACATGGGTGGCGACGCGCTGCCGAAGGTCGCCGCCGTGGTCGACGTGCGCGGCGGCAGTCTGTTCGACGATTTCCCCGAGGTCGCCCGGCTGCTGCGTTCGCGCGGCTCGGTGCGGGTGCTGTTCCTCGAGGCGTCCGACGACGTGCTCGTCCGCCGGTTCGAGGCGGTCCGCCGTCCTCACCCGCTGCAGGGCGACGGCACTCTGCTCGACGGCATCCGCAAGGAGCGGGCGCGGCTGGCCCCGATCCACGAGTCCGCCGACATGGTGATCGACACCTCCAGCTCGAACATCCACCAGCTCGCCACCCAGGTCTCCGAACTCTTCTCCGCCGAGGGGCAGGCACGGCACCGCGTCACGCTGCTCAGTTTCGGCTTCAAGTACGGTCTGCCGACCGACGTCGACCTCGTGGCCGACATGCGGTTCCTGCCGAACCCGTTCTGGAACGAGGAGCTGCGCGGACTGACCGGTCAGGACGAGGCCGTGCGCGACTACGTCTTGTCGCGAGAGGGAGCCGGGGAGTTCCTCGACGCGTACGCGACCGCGCTCGTCCCCGTACTCGAGGGCTACCAGCGCGAGAACAAGAGCCACTCGACCATCGCCATCGGATGCACGGGCGGGAAGCACCGTTCCGTGGCGATGTCGGAGGAGCTGGGGCGGCGGTTGGCGGCGATTCCCGGTGTGGCTGTCAGCGTGCGTCACCGCGACCTCGGGCGCGAGTAGGAGAGCGACCAGAAGGTAAGCTGGACGTTTGCGTCGCGACCCGGCGCGTGAACGGAGAAGGAGTCTCGTGGCACTCACCACCGACGTCAAAGCAGAACTCGTCAGCATTCGGAACGCACCTCCGACGGTGCGCGTCTCCGAGGTGACCGCCATCCTCCGGTTCGCCGGGGGACTCCACTCCATCGCCGGTCGCGTCGCGGTCGAGGCCGAGGTCGACGCCGAGACTCTCGCGCGCCGCGTCGCCCGCGATCTCGCCGAGATCTACGGCGTCCGCCCCGAGATCGCCCAGGTGCAGTCGAGCACCGCCAACGACGGCGCCCGCTGGGCCGTGCGCGTCATCGAATCCGGCGAGACCCTCGCCCGCCAGACCGGACTGCTCGACCAGCGTCGCCGCCCGGTGCGCGGGCTGCCGAACCGCCTCACCACCGGTTCCCGCTCGGAGCTCGCCGGTCTCTGGCGCGGCGCCTTCCTCGCTGCGGGCACGCTCAGCGAACCGGGCCGCTCGGCCATGCTCGAGGTGGTCTGCCCCACGTCCGAAGCGGCGATGGCACTCGTCGGCGCCGCCCATCGCCTCGGCGTTGCCGCGAAGGCCCGCGAGGTGCGGGGCATGCCGCGCGTCGTCGTGCGCGAGGGTGAGGCCATCCGAGGCATCCTCAACGAGATGGGTGCGCGCCGCACAGCGGTCGCCTGGGAGGAGATGCGCCAGCGCCGCGAGGTGCGCGCAGGTGTGAACCGCCTGGTGAACTTCGACGACGCGAACCTCCGCCGCTCGGCGCAGGCCGCCGTGGCCGCCTGCGCGCGTGTCGAGCGCGCCCTCGAGATCCTCGGCGACGAGGTTCCGGCGCACCTGAAGGTCGCCGGCGAGCTGCGCCTCGCCCATCGCGACGCCAGCCTCGACGAACTCGGTCACCACGCGGAGCCGCCCATGACCAAGGATGCCGTCGCCGGGCGCATCCGCCGTCTCCTCGCCATGGCCGACAAGAAGGCCCAGAGTGACGGCGTGCCCGGCACGGAAGCGGCGGTCCCCGCGGGGCTGGACGTCTGATCCGACGGATTCCACACGAGAGCCGACCCTGTCAAGGGGTCGGCTCTCTTCGTCATCCGGCGGAAGGATCGGAGGCCGCCGGGCGTTGTCATCACTAGGATGAGAGACGTCCGCTCCACGCCGCACTTCGGTGGCGCGGAGGATCGGCAAGCGCCGCGGCGCGGCGCGGATTGGATGAAAGCGATATGGCGACCTACACGCTCCCCGACCTCCCGTACGACTTCGCAGCCCTCGAGCCGCACATCAGCGGCAAGATCATGGAACTGCATCACGACAAGCACCACCAGGCGTACGTCACCGGTGCCAACACCGCGCTCGAGCAGCTCGCCGAGGCGCGCGAGACCGGCAACCTCGCCAACGTGAACAAGCTCGAGAAGGACCTCGCGTTCAACCTCGGCGGCCACGTCAACCACTCCATCTTCTGGACGAACCTCTCGCCGAACGGCGGCGGCCAGCCCGAGGGCGAGCTCAGCGCCGCGATCGACGAGTTCTTCGGATCGTTCGAGAAGTTCCAGGCCCACTTCACCGCCGCTGCCACCGGCATCCAGGGCTCCGGCTGGGCCGTGCTGAGCTGGGACCCGATCGGCGCCCGCCTCATCATCCAGCAGCTCTTCGACCAGCAGTCGAACACCGCGCAGGGCACGGTGCCGCTGTTCCAGCTCGACATGTGGGAGCACGCCTTCTACCTCGACTACCTCAACGTGAAGGCCGACTACGTCAAGGCCGCGTGGAACATCGCGAACTGGGAGAACGTCGCCCAGCGCTTCGAAGTGGCCCGCGAGAAGACCTCGGGCCTGCTGGTACTGTCGTAAACAAGACGGGCGTCCCGACGGGCGCAACGCTCGTCGGGACGCCGTCGTCCATGCTTCTCTAGTAGAAACCGCGCTCACGCGCACGAGAAATCAGGAGACCTGAGTGTCTGTCAAGATCGGTATCAACGGCTTCGGCCGTATCGGACGCAACTACTTCCGCGCGGCTCTCGCGCAGGGAGCGGACATCGAAATCGTCGCGGTCAACGACCTCACCGACAACAAGACCCTGGCGCACCTGCTGAAGTACGACTCGATCACGGGCCGCCTCGACGCCGACGTCACCTACGACGAGAACAGCATCACCGTCAACGGCAACGTCATCAAGGCCTTCGCCGAGCGCGACCCCGCGAACCTCCCCTGGGGCGAGCTGGGTGTCGACATCGTCATCGAGTCGACCGGCTTCTTCACCAAGGCCGAGCTCGCCAAGAAGCACATCGAGGCCGGCGCGAAGAAGGTCCTCATCTCGGCTCCCGCCACGGGTGACGACGCGACCATCGTGATGGGCGTGAACGAGGACACCTACAACCCCGAGACCGACCACATCATCTCGAACGCTTCGTGCACGACGAACTGCCTCGCGCCCCTGGCCAAGGTCTTCAACGACGCCTTCGGCATCGAGACCGGCCTGATGACGACGGTGCACGCCTATACGGCCGACCAGAACCTCCAGGACGGCCCGCACAGCGACCTGCGTCGCGCCCGTGCCGCCGCGATCAACATCGTCCCCACCTCCACCGGTGCGGCGAAGGCGATCGGCCTGGTCCTGCCCGAGCTCAAGGGCAAGCTCGATGGCTTCGCGCTGCGCGTTCCGGTGCCCACCGGCTCGATCACCGACCTCACGATCACCACGAAGAACCCGGTGACCGTCGACGAGATCAAGGCGGCGTACAAGGCTGCAGCCGAGGGCCCGCTCAAGGGCATCCTCAAGTACACCGAGGACGAGATCGTCTCGAGCGACATCACGACCGACCCGCACTCGTCGATCTTCGATGCCGGCCTGCTGCGCGTCATCGGCAACCAGGTCAAGCTGTCCAGCTGGTACGACAACGAGTGGGGCTACTCCAACCGTCTCGTCGACCTGACCGAGTACGTCGCCGAGCGTCTCTGACTCCGCGCCCATGACTCTGCGCACCCTGGACTCCTTGGGTCCGCTCGAGGGCAAGCGCGTCATCGTCCGTTGTGACCTCAACGTCCCCCTGCGGGACGGGGTCATAACGGACGATGGTCGTGTACGCGCCTCGTTGCCGACCCTCAACGCACTCATCAACGCGGGTGCCCGCGTGGTGGTGTGCTCCCACCTCGGCCGCCCCGACGGCGCGCCCGATCCCCAGTACAGCCTCGCCCCGGTCGCTCAGCGGCTGTCGGAGCTGCTCGGCAAGCCGGTCGCGTTCGCGCGCGACACCGTCGGCGAGTCGGCGCAGGAGGCTGTCGCCGCCCTCGACGACGGCGACGTCGTCGTGATCGAGAACCTGCGATTCAACCCGGGGGAGACCTCGAAGGACGACGAGACGCGCGCGGCGTTCGCCCGCGAGCTCGCCGCGCTGGGCGACGTGCTGGTGTCGGACGGCTTCGGCGTCGTGCACCGCAAGCAGGCGAGCGTCTACGACCTCGCCGAGCTGCTGCCGTCGGCCGCGGGCCTGCTGATCGCCACCGAGCTCGAGGTGCTCGACCGCCTGACGGAGAACCCCGAGCGGCCCTACGCGGTCGTGCTCGGCGGGTCGAAGGTCAGCGACAAGCTCGGTGTGATCTCGCACCTGCTGCCGCGTGTGGATCGCATCCTCGTCGGTGGCGGGATGCTGTTCACCTTCCTCAAGGCGCAGGGGCACGACGTGGCCGCGAGCCTGCTCGAGGAGGACCAGCTCGACACCGTCCGCGGTTACATCCGCGAGGCGGAGGAGCGGGGCGTCGAGCTCGTGCTGCCGACCGATGTCGTCGTGGCGTCGTCGTTCTCTGCGGATGCCGACCATGAGGTCGCCGCTGCGGACGCGATCGGGTCGACGGCGTTCGGGGAGTCCGGAATCGGTCTCGACATCGGCCCGGAGACCGCGGCGCGGTTCGCCGACGTGATCCGCTCGTCGCGCACCGTGTTCTGGAACGGGCCCATGGGCGTGTTCGAGTTCGAGGCGTTCGCGGCAGGGACGAAGGCCGTCGCCCAGGCACTCACCGAGGTCGACGGACTCAGCGTCGTCGGCGGGGGAGACTCCGCCGCGGCCGTTCGTCAGCTCGGATTCACCGACGACCGGTTCGGGCACATCTCGACCGGTGGCGGCGCGAGCCTCGAATTCCTCGAGGGCAAGAAACTACCCGGCCTGGAGGTGCTCGGATGGCAGTGAACACCCGGACCCCGCTCATCGCGGGCAACTGGAAGATGAACCTCGACCACCTGCAGGCAGTCGCCTTCGTGCAGAAGCTGCACTGGACCCTGAAGGATGCGAAGCACGAGGAGGGCTCGGTCGAGGTCGCGGTGTTCCCGCCCTTCACCGACATCCGCAGCGTGCAGACGCTGATCGACGCCGACAAGATTCCGTTCGCCCTCGGCGCGCAGGATGTCTCGGCGCACGACTCGGGCGCGTACACCGGCGAGGTCTCCGGTGCGTTCCTCGCGAAGCTCGACGCGAAGTACGTCATCATCGGCCACTCGGAGCGCCGCGAGTACCACGCGGAATCCGACGACGTCGTCGCGGCCAAGGTGCAGGCCTCGCTGAAGCACCGCCTCGTGCCGGTGATCTGCGTGGGTGAGACGGCGGCCGACCTCGAGGAGTTCGGTGCCAGCGCCGTGCCCGTGGGGCAGCTCGAGAAGGCGCTCGCGAACGTGTCCGCGACGGCGGACATCGTCGTGGCCTACGAGCCGGTCTGGGCGATCGGCTCGGGCCAGGCGGCCACACCCCAGCAGGCGCAGGACGTCTGCGCGACCCTCCGCGGCGTGGTGGCGAAGGCCCTGGGCGATGAGGCGGCGGCACGCACGCGCATCCTCTACGGCGGTTCGGTCAAGGCGGCGAACATCGCCAGCTTCATGCGCGAGCCCGATGTCGATGGCGCCCTGGTGGGCGGCGCGAGCCTGGTCGTCGACGAGTTCGCGGCGATCATCCGCTTCGAGAAGCACGTCGGAGTGTGAGTGCGGCGGGGCTGCGGCCCCGCTGCACCGTATACTTGACCGTTACCGGGGCTGTCCTGCCCCAGCGAAAGGCTCTTTCCTCGTGGCAATTCTCGAGTTCGTCCTGCAGGTCGTGCTGGGTATCACCAGCGTCCTGCTGACTCTCCTCATCCTCTTGCACAAGGGTCGCGGTGGCGGCCTCTCCGACATGTTCGGCGGAGGCATGTCCTCGGCGGTCGGTTCGTCCGGCCTCGCCGAGCGCAACCTCAACCGCTTCACGGTGGTGCTGGCGCTGGCCTGGTTCGTCGCGATCGTCGCGCTGGGCCTCATCACGAAGTTCGAGGTGATCTGATGGCCACCGGTGGAAACGCCATTCGCGGCACGCGGGTCGGCTCCGGCCCGATGGGCGAGCAGGACCACGGCTACCACGCCGACCGCATCGCGGTGTCGTACTGGGACGGCCTCGGCAACGAGACCGTGCGCTACTTCGCGGCAGGACTGCCCGAAGAGGAGATCCCGGAGATCATCGACCACCCGCAGTCCGGCCTCCCGGCCGGCCGCGACAAGGAGAACCCGCCGGCGGTCGCGAAGGCCGAGCCGTACAAGACGCATCTCGCCTACGTGAAGGAGCGCCGTACGGACGAAGAGGCGGTTCAGCTGCTCGAGGATGCACTGAACCAGCTGCGCGAGCGCCGCGGGCAGTGAGCCCCGCCGGAGACAGACATGAAGAAGCCCCCGGGAGACCGGGGGCTTCTTCATGTCTGTCTCCGGGGATCAACGGCATCCGTACGCCGCATCGATGTAGCTCTGCGGCGGGTATCCGTACGCCCAGACGCCGTTGGCGTCATCGCTGAACCCCATCCCGATCGCCCAGGCGGTGGCCCACTTCTCGATGCTGTCCTGGGTGGACGAGTCGTACATGTCCTCGCACTTCACGCTGATCGCGTGACCGACCTCGTGCGCCACCAGCGCCTTGCTGCGGTCGGCCGGCCACTGCTCGGCGACCGAGTTCGACAGGAGCATGACCGAGCGGTCGGGCTCGTCCCACCACCACGTTGTGTAGCCGCCCATGCTGCCCTGGTCGCCGTAGCCGTTCACGATCGGCGCCCAATCGAACTCCAGCAGCACCCCGGGCGCGAGCGAGCGGGCGAATGCCTCGATCTCGAGGCGGGCGGCACGCAGAGGGCCGTCCTTCTCGGCCAGTTCCGCCGCCTCGGACTCCACGACCTTGGCGGCCGCCGCCTGCAGCTGGGCGAAGCGGGTGACCGCATCGTCGTCCAGCGCGGTCGGGGCGACGGTCGAAGACGCGGCATTGCGCAGCGCGATCACGTCATCGTTGCGGGCGGAGATGTGCGCGGTCTCGAAGGCACCCGCCGCCGCGGACGCACCGCTGATGATCGCCACACCGGCATCCGAGAGCTGACCGTCCGACGTCTCGACCACGGTGACCTGCGCCTCGGCCTCGTCCTCGACGTCTTCGGCGTCGGTCTGGGCCTGCTCGAGCTCGTCCGCGCCGGCGAAGAGCTCCCAGAACCATCCGGGCTTGGTCGGCTCGGCTTCCAGCTCGGTGCCGAGGATCTCGTCGGTCGTGGTCGACACCTCGCTCGCGTCGGCGACGGCCGCGTCGATCGCGTCGAGCGGAACGGCATCCATCAACGCGCCGGTGTTCCCCGCGAGGAGCGCGTCGGCGGATGCTGCGGTGGCGGCGAGTTCGGCGTCGGCGGCCTCGAGGTCGGAGAGGGCGCTCTGCGCCTCCCCGCGTGCCGCGGCGTACGCGGCGGCGGTGTCGTCGAAGCGCAGGTTCGCACTCGTCTGCACGGCGGCGAATGCGCCCCCGATGACAACGGCGGCGGTCGCACCGATGATCAGTCCGCGTGGTACTCGGCGCCGCCGCCGCGAGGCCTCGCGCGCCGCCCCGCCGAACTGCGGCGGGAGGAGATGGATGCCGTGGCCGGCGGGATGGGGCGGGCCACTCTCGGATCGGAACGCATCGCTCACGGGCTTCCCCCTCGTCCTGCCGTCGGTGCGATATTCCCCGAGTCTAGGAGAGGAGACGACGAAGGCCCCCATCTTTCGACGAGGGCCTTCTCCAGAGGGGCTGACGGGAATCGAACCCGCGTCATTAGTTTGGAAGACTAAGGCTTTACCATTAAGCTACAGCCCCGAATTCCCGGGCGCACGGCGCCGGTGGGGACTCATCGATCATAGCGGACGATCGGGTGTGCTCCTGTCCGTTAGACTCGTGGGGGCCGAATCTGCGCGCGGATTCCCCGGGGCGTAGCTCAGTTTGGTAGAGCGCCCGCTTTGGGAGCGGGAGGTCGCAGGTTCAACTCCTGTCGCCCCGACACGGCCCCCGAAGTCTCGAAGCCGCGGGTGCACCGCGGAGATCACAAGGAGAACACACCAGCATGGCGAACAGCACCGTCGAGAAGCTGACCCCGACCCGGGTCAAGCTCAGCATCACGGTCACCCCGGACGACCTCAAGCCCAGCATCGCGCACGCCTACGAGCACATCGCGCAGGACGTCCAGATCCCCGGCTTCCGCAAGGGCAAGGTGCCTGCGCCGATCATCGACCAGCGCATCGGCCGCGGTGCCGTCATCGAGCACGCCGTCAATGAGGGTCTGGACAAGTTCTTCCGCGACGCGACGGTCGAGCACAAGCTGCGCATCGTCGGCCGTCCGGCGGCCGAGATCACCCAGTGGCCGAACGAGAAGGACTTCTCGGGCGACCTGCTGGTCGACGTCGAGGTCGACGTGCGCCCCGAGATCGAGCTCCCCTCGTACGACGGCATCACCGTGACCGTCGACGCGGTCGAGGCCGACGACGCGGCGCTCGACGCCGAGCTCGAGAACATGCGGGCCCGCTTCGGCACCCTGGTGCCGGTCGACCGTCCCGCCGCCAAGGGCGACTTCGTCGAGCTCGACCTCGTCGCCACGATCGACGGTGCGGAGATCGACCGCGCCGAGGGCGTCTCCTACGAGGTCGGCTCGGGCGAGCTGCTCGAGGGCATCGACGACGCCATCGAGTCGCTGACGGCCGGCGAGGACACCACGTTCCGTTCGAAGCTCGTCGGCGGCGACCACGCCGGTTCCGAGGCCGAGGTCTCGGTGTCGGTCAAGGCCGTCAAGGAGCGCGAGCTGCCCGAGGCGGACGACGACTTCGCGCAGATCGCCAGCGAGTTCGACACCATCGCCGAGCTGCGCGCCAGCCTCGCCGAGCGCGTCGCCCAGCAGGGTGTCTTCACGCAGGGTTCCGCCGCGCGCGACAAGCTGGTCGAGACGCTGCTGGAGCAGATCGAGATCCCCGTGCCGCCGCAGCTCATCGAGGACGAGGTGCACAACCACCTCGAGGGCGAGGGCCGTCTCGAGGACGAGGTGCACCGCGCCGAGGTGACCGAGGCGAGCGAGAAGCAGTTCCGCACGCAGGTGCTGCTCGATACGATCGCCGAGCAGGCCGACGTGCAGGTGTCGCAGGAGGAGCTGAGCCAGTACCTCATCCAGTCGGCCGCCCAGTACGGGATGGCTCCGCAGGAGTTCGTCGAGGCGCTGCAGTCGTCGAACCAGCTCCCGGCTCTCGTCGGCGAGGTCGCGCGCAACAAGGCGCTCGCGATCGCGCTGGGCAAGGTGAAGGTCGTCGACACCAACGGCAAGGCCGTCGATCTGTCCGACTTCGTCGTGACCGACGACGAGGACGAGCAGGGCACGGACTCCGAGGCTGCCGCCGAGGAGAAGCCCGCCAAGAAGCCGGCGGCGAAGAAGGCTCCCGCCAAGAAGGCTGCGGCCAAGAAGGACGACGCCGAGAAGGCGGATGCCGACGAGAAGGCTGCCGACGAGAAGCCCGCCGCCAAGAAGCCGGCGGCGAAGAAGCCCGCCGCCAAGAAGGCTCCGGCCAAGAAGGCGGCCGACACGGCTGAGTGATCGCGTCGAGTGATCACCGCGGTCACCGCATGATCGAGAGGGGCGGATGCTACGGCATCCGCCCCTTTCCGTACCGACCGGAGGACGAGGGATGAAGAGCTGGGACGAACGGGTCGATGAGGTCTGGGCGCAGGCGTCCGGCGAGGAGGTCGGTGCCGAGACCATCGCGCGCATCGACGCCCTCGCGGCCGAGCGAGGGGTGGACGACGGGCGGGCGGAGTTCGAGCGTGCCGGGGCCCGCGACTCCGCCGGGCTCCCGGCCGAGGCGGTCGCACTGTACCGACGGGCGCTCGCGCTCGGACTCGACGAGGAGCATCGTCCGCAGTGCGTCGTGCAGCTGGCGAGCTCGCTCCGCAACCTCGGAGAGTATTCGGCGGCGCTCGAAGTGCTGGACGACGAGCAGGACCGTGCGCCGGACGGTCGCTACGGAGATGCGCTGGCCACCGTTCGAGCGCTCGTGCTGGCCAGCTCCGGCCGCCCGGCCGCCGGCCTGTCGGTGGCGCTCCTCGCCCTCGTGCCGCACCTGCCGCGGTATCACCGCTCGATGACCGCCTACGCGCTCGAGATCGCCGACCGCGACACCTGATATGCCGACGGCGAACACGGGCGGAGGGCTCCGTCCGCGCCGGTAGATTCGAATCACCGAAACACGGAAACAGGAGCTGACATGGCTGCAGAACCCCTTGTCGCGACGAGCGTCTTCGACAGGCTGCTCAGAGATCGCATCATCTGGCTGGGCTCGGAGGTGCGTGACGAGAACGCCAACGAGATCTGCGCGAAGATCCTTCTTCTCGCCGCAGAGGACTCGGAAAAGGACATCTACCTCTACATCAACTCGCCCGGTGGATCGATCACCGCGGGCATGGCGATCTACGACACGATGCAGTTCGTTCCGAACGACATCGTGACCGTCGGCATCGGCATGGCCGCCTCGATGGGTCAGCTGCTCCTCACGAGCGGCACCAAGGGCAAGCGCTACATCACCCCGAACGCGCGTGTGCTGCTCCACCAGCCGCACGGCGGCTTCGGCGGAACCGCGAGCGACATCCAGACGCAGGCTCAGCTGATCCTGTCGATGAAGAGCCGTCTCGCCGAGATCACCGCCGGTCAGACGGGCAAGAGCGTCGAGCAGATCAACGCCGACGGCGACCGCGACCGCTGGTTCACCGCCGAGGAGGCGCTCGAGTACGGCTTCGTCGACCACATCCGCGAGCACGCCACCGACGTGACCGGTGGCGGCGGCACGGGCGCCGAGTGACGGATTCGAGGAGACAACGCATGTACACACCCACGTTCCAGTCCGCCGGAAACCTGCCCTCCAGCCGCTACGTGCTCCCGCAGTTCGAAGAGCGCACGGCCTACGGCTTCAAGCGCCAGGACCCGTACAACAAGCTCTTCGAGGACCGGGTCATCTTCCTCGGCGTGCAGGTCGACGACGCATCGGCCGATGACGTCATGGCGCAGCTGCTGGTGCTCGAGAGCCAGGACTCCGAGCGCGACATCACCATGTACATCAACTCGCCCGGTGGATCGTTCACCGCGATGACGGCGATCTACGACACGATGCAGTACGTCGCGCCGCAGATCCAGACCGTCGTGCTCGGCCAGGCGGCTTCCGCTGCGGCGGTGCTGCTGGCGGCCGGTGCACCCGGAAAGCGCCTGGCGCTGCCGAACGCCCGCGTGCTGATCCACCAGCCCGCGATGGGCGAGGCCGGCCACGGTCAGGCATCGGACATCGAGATCCAGGCGGCGGAGATCCTCCGCATGCGCACCTGGCTCGAGGAGACCCTCGCCGGTCACACGAAGAAGTCGGTCGAAGAGGTGAACCGCGACATCGATCGCGACAACATCCTCTCGGCCAACCAGGCTCTCGAGTACGGCATTGTCGATCAGGTGCTCACCACGCGCAAGCGCGCCTGAGTCTTCGGCACGAACGGGGCGTCGGTCTGCGGACCGGCGCCCCGTCGTCGTCTCCACCAGATGTGCGTGGCCGTCCGAGAATCTGCTCATATGAGCACGCGCGTGCACCGAAGCGGCTGGCGACGTACCCTGGGGGAGGAGAGGAGGATGCCGTGGAAGACGAACTGTTGATGGTCCGGGTCGCCGAGCTGTACTACGACGAGGACAAGACGCAGGACGAGATCGGCGGCCTCCTCAAGATCTCGCGCTGGAAGGTCGGTCGTCTGCTGACCCAGGCCCGCGAACGCGGCATCGTGCGCATCGAGATCGTTCACCCGCGCGCCAGACGCCTCGGGCTCGAGCGAGAGCTCGTCGAGCGCTTCGGCCTCTCCGACGCCGTCGTGGTGCCCTCACCGGACGGCGACGACGGCACTCTCGAGCGCGTGGCGCAGGCCGCCGCCGACCTTCTCGCCGCGCTCCGACCGGTGCCGAGAACCCTCGGTGTGAGCTGGGGCCGCACGCTGCGCGCGGTCGCCGAGGCCCTCCCCGTGGACTGGGCGCACGGCGTGTCGGTGGTGCAGCTCAACGGAGGCGTGAGCCTGAACCGGCGTTCCGGAGGCGCTGCCGGTCTCGCGGTGACCATCGCGCAGCGAGGCAACGGCCAGGTGTCTCTCCTGCCGAGCCCCGCGATCCTCGAACGCGTCGAGACGAAGCGTGCCATCGAGGCCGACCGCACCGTCGCGGCCGTCCTGGAGCAGGCGGCCGATGCGCAGGCGTTCCTGTTCACCGCCGGCCCCTGCGACGCCACGTCCGCGCACGTCGAGAACGGCTATCTGAGCGCCGCCGACGTCGAGGAGCTCGCCCGCCGCGGCGCGGTCGGCGATGTGCTCGGCCGCTACGTCGACGCCGAGGGGAACATCGTCGACGCGCAGCTCGACGAGCGCACGGTCGGGGTCGACCTCGACCGTCTGCGCGGCGCCCCGCGCGCGATCTTCGTCACCGCCGGCGCCGCCAAGCACGACGTCGCCCGCACCGTGGTGGCCAACGGCCTCTGCGGGGTCGTGGTGACCGATGAGACCACAGCACGAGCATTGTTGGAGGAACGATGACGACCAAGGAACTCGCACGCCGGACGGCGGTGGACGTGCTCGGCGGAGACCCCGACGACGCGACGCTCCGCCGCTTCCTGCACGGACTGCCGGGCGTCGATGCCGTCGGGCTGGAGCAGCGCGCCGCCGGCCTGGGCACGCGCTCGATCAAGACCACGTCGAAGGCATGGGCCCTCGACACGATCATCCGCCTCATCGACCTGACGACCCTCGAGGGCGCGGACACGCCTGGCAAGGTGCGCTCCCTCGTCGCGAAGGCGAAGAATCCGGATGCCGCCGACCCGAGCACCCCAAAGGTCGCCGCCGTCTGCGTCTACGGCGACATGGTCGCGGATGCCGTCGACGCGCTGGGCGCCCAGCACGGTGACCCCGACGATGGGCTGATCTCGGTCGCCGCAGTCGCGACGGCCTTCCCCAGCGGTCGTTCGTCGCTCGCGATCAAGCTCGCCGACACGGCGGAGGCGGTCGCCGCGGGCGCCGACGAGATCGACATGGTCATCGACCGCGGGGCCTTCCTGTCCGGACGGTACGGCCTCGTCTTCGATCAGATCGCTCAGGTCAAGGAGGCGTGCCGCCGCGAAGACGGGACGTACGCCTCACTCAAGGTGATCCTCGAGACCGGCGAACTCAACACCTACGACAACATCAAGCGCGCGTCGTGGCTCGGCATCCTGGCGGGCGGCGACTTCATCAAGACATCGACCGGGAAGGTGCAGCCCGCGGCGACCCTGCCGACCACGCTGCTCATGCTCGAGACGGTCCGGGACTGGCACCGCGGTACCGGGCAGCGCATCGGCGTGAAGCCCGCCGGCGGCATCCGCTCGTCGAAGGACGCGATCAAGTACCTCGTGACCGTCGCCGAGACCGTGGGGGAGGAGTGGCTGCAGCCGCACCTGTTCCGCTTCGGCGCCTCGAGCCTGCTCAACGACGTGCTCCTGCAGCGGCAGAAGCTCACCACCGGCCACTACTCCGGCTCCGACTACGTCACGATCGACTGACGGGAAACGCACATGTCATTTCTGGAATACGCTCCCGCGCCGGAGTCCACGGCGCTGCTGAACCTCAAGGACAGCTACGGCCTGTTCATCGACGGTCAGTTCGTCGACGGCTCGGGCGACGGCTTCACCACCATCTCCCCGGCGACCGAGCAGCGCATCGCCGAGATCGCGACCGCCTCGGACGCGGACGTCGACCGTGCCGTCGCCGCAGCGCGACGGGCCTACGAGAAGACCTGGTCGCGCATGAGCGGCCGCGACCGCGGGAAGTACCTCTTCCGCATCGCGCGCCTCGTGCAGGAGCGCGCCCGTGAGCTCGCGGTCGCCGAGAGCCTCGACAACGGCAAGCCGATCAAGGAGAGTCGCGACGTCGACGTGCCGCTGGTCGCCGCCTGGTTCTTCTACTACGCGGGGTGGGCCGACAAGCTCGACCACGCGGGCCTCGGCGCGAACCCGCAGTCGCTCGGGGTCGCGGGTCAGGTCATCCCGTGGAACTTCCCGCTGCTCATGCTGGCGTGGAAGGTCGCCCCGGCCCTCGCCGCGGGTAACACCGTGGTGCTGAAGCCTGCCGAGACGACGCCGCTCACGGCGCTGATCTTCGCGGAGATCCTGCAGCAGGCCGATCTGCCGGCGGGTGTCGTCAACATCGTCACCGGTGCCGGCGCGACCGGCGCCGCGCTCGTCCGCCACCCCGACGTCGACAAGGTGGCCTTCACCGGCTCGACCGGCGTGGGCCGCGACATCGCACGAGCGGTCGCCGGGACCGACAAGAAGGTGACGCTCGAACTCGGCGGCAAGGCCGCGAACATCGTGTTCGACGACGCACCCATCGACCAGGCCGTCGAGGGCATCGTGAACGGCATCTTCTTCAACCAGGGGCACGTGTGCTGCGCCGGCAGCCGGCTGCTCGTGCAGGAGTCGATCCACGACGAGGTCATCGATCGGCTGAAGGTGCGGCTCTCGACGCTCCGCCTCGGTGACCCGCTCGACAAGAACACCGACATCGGCGCCATCAACTCGGCGGCGCAGCTGGCCCGCATCCGCGAGCTCAGCGACATCGGCGAGGCCGAGGGGGCCGAGCGGTGGACCGCGGAGTGCGCCATCCCGGAGAAGGGATTCTGGTTCGCGCCGACCATCTTCACCGGCGTCGAGGCCTCGCACCGGATCGCCCGCGACGAGGTGTTCGGTCCGGTGCTGTCGGTCCTGACCTTCCGCACGCCGGCCGAGGCGATCGCCAAGGCCAACAACACCCCCTACGGCCTCTCGGCGGGCATCTGGTCCGACAAGGGGTCGCGCATCCTCGCCGTTGCCGACCGGCTGCGCGCTGGAGTGGTGTGGGCGAACACCTTCAACCGCTTCGACCCGTCGAGCCCTTTCGGCGGCTACAAGGAGTCCGGATACGGCCGTGAGGGCGGCCGCCAGGGTCTCACCGCCTACCTGAAGGGAGCGTCAGCATGAGCAAGCGTCTGACCGTGCCGAAGACCTACAAGCTCGCCATCGGCGGAGCGTTCCCGCGGAGCGAGTCCGGCCGCACCTACGAGGTGGTGTCGACGAAGGGCGGGTTCCTCGCGAACGCCGCGAAGGCGTCGCGCAAGGATGCCAGGGATGCCGTCGTCGCCGCGCGCGCCGCGGTGAAGGGGTGGTCGGGTGCGACCGCGTACAACCGCGGGCAGGTGCTCTACCGCGTCGCGGAGGTGCTCGAAGGACGCCGTGCGCAGTTCATCGACGAGATCATGGCGCAGGAGGGCGTCTCCGACCGGGCCGCTGCCGCCCAGGTCGACGAGGCGATCGACCTGTGGGTCTGGTACGCGGGCTGGTGCGACAAGTACGCACAGGTCGCCGGCAACGCCAACCCCGTGGCGGGGCCGTACTTCAACATCACGGTGCCCGAGCCGACGGGCGTGGTCGCGATCATCGCGCCGCAGGACTCGTCGCTGCTGGGGCTGGTCTCGGTCGTCGCCCCCGCGCTCGTCGCGGGCAACGCGGTCGTGGTCGTGGCGAGCGAGCGGTACCCGCTGTCGGCCATCAGTCTCGCCGAGGTGCTCGCCACGAGCGACGTCCCCGGCGGCGTGGTGAACGTGCTCACGGGGTCGCCGGCCGAGATCGCTCCGTGGCTCGCGTCACACCAGGACGTGAACGCCCTCGACCTGGCGGGTGCCGGTGCGCTCGACTGGGTCGACCTGCAGATCGCCGCCGCCGACACGCTGAAGCGGGTGCTGCCCCCCGGGGCCGTCGTGGCCTCGCCGGAGCGCATCGCGGCGTTCACCGAGGTCAAGACCGTCTGGCACACCAAGAGCATGGTCTGATCTCCGCATCCGCCCGAGGGGCCGGCCCGGCGCCCTGCGCGGGCCGGCCCTTCTGCCGTTCGGCGTGACACGGACGGCCGCCAATGCGTCCCCCTGTCGGATGCAGAGGTTAGGCTCGGAGGACGATCTCTGATCCCCCCACTAGGAGGACGCGCATGGCCCGTATCGGTGAAAGCGCTGACCTGTTCAAGTGCTCGTTCTGCGGAAAGAGCCAGAAGCAGGTGCAGCAGCTCATCGCCGGCCCCGGCGTATACATCTGCGACGAGTGCGTCGAGCTCTGCAACGAGATCATCGAGGAGCGGATGGCCGAGTCCTCCGCCGAGGGCGTCGCGGAGTTCCACCTGCCCAAGCCCCGCGAGATCTTCTCCTTCCTCGAGGAGTACGTCGTCGGACAGGAGCCCGCGAAGAAGGCCCTCGCCGTCGCGGTCTACAACCACTACAAGCGTGTCCGCGCCCACGGCACGCTGCAGCCCGCCGAGCAGAAGGCGGACGAGATCGAGATCGCGAAGAGCAACATCATGCTCATCGGTCCGACCGGTTGCGGCAAGACCTACCTCGCGCAGACCCTCGCCAAGCGGCTCAACGTGCCGTTCGCCGTGGCCGATGCCACCGCGCTCACCGAGGCCGGCTACGTGGGCGAAGACGTCGAGAACATCCTGCTCAAGCTCATCCAGGCCGCCGACTACGACGTCAAGCGCGCCGAGCAGGGCATCATCTACATCGACGAGATCGACAAGGTCGCTCGCAAGGCCGAGAACCCGTCGATCACCCGCGACGTGTCGGGGGAGGGCGTGCAGCAGGCGCTGCTCAAGATCCTCGAGGGCACGGTCGCCTCGGTCCCGCCGCAGGGCGGCCGCAAGCATCCGCACCAGGAGTTCCTGCAGATCGACACGACAAACGTGCTGTTCATCGTGGCCGGCGCGTTCGCCGGGCTCGAAGACATCGTGTCGGCCCGGGTCGGCAAGCACGGCATCGGGTTCGGTGCGCCGTTGCACGACAAGGGCAAGGACATCGACCTCTTCAGCGAGGTGCTGCCGGACGACCTGCACAAGTTCGGTCTCATCCCGGAGTTCATCGGTCGTCTGCCCGTGATCGCCTCGGTGTCGCCGCTCGACCAGGAGGCGCTCATCGACATCCTCACCGGGCCGCGCAACGCCCTGGTGAAGCAGTATCAGCGCATGTTCCAGCTCGACGGCGTGGAACTGGAGTTCGACGACGACGCGCTGCGTTCGATCGCCGACCTCGCGGTCGAGCGCAAGACCGGCGCCCGCGGGCTCCGGGCGATCCTCGAAGACGTGCTCGGCCCGATCATGTTCGAGATCCCGTCGGCCGAAGACGTCGCGAAGGTCATCGTCACCCGCGCCGCCGTCGACGAGGGGGCCCCGCCGACCATCGTCATGGAGCGCAAGCGCAAGAGCGCCTGAGTCATCCCACACGCAGGAGGCCCCGACATCGACGATGCCGGGGCCTCCTGCGTTCTCGGTGTCAGTCCTCGAAGGGCCGGGCGACGACCTCACCCGTGCGGGTCTGAAGGACCTCCCACCCGGCGTCGAGCTCGGCGATCGCGCGCCCCTCGAGCCAGGTGAGGGTCCAGTGACCGCTGAGCCCGCGCCCCTCCACCTCGGCGATCGCCGGGCGGAGGGCGGCGGGGACCGACGCCGGAGCCTCGGTCCCGGTCGCCCAGCGCGTGCCCAGCTGCATCACGATGCCTCCACCGGAGCGAGCTCGATCGCGGAGACCGCGAACTGCTCGCCCTCGACGAACGACAGGTCGGCGATGCGACCGACAGCGCGCAGATCGTCGGCGGCGGCACGCAACGCGTCGAGCTTCGCCGCGGGCGCCACGATCTCGGCACGGCTCACCGGCGTCTTCTGCGAGGCCTTCGCCTCGGTCTTCGCGCGGCGGATGCCGATGAGCGCCTCGCTGGCGGCGGCGAGCACAGCGGTGTCGCCGTCGATGCCGCGCGGCTCCGGCCAGACGGCCGTGTGGATCGAGCCCTCCTCGAACCACGACCACGCCTCCTCGGTCGCGAACGACAGCACCGGCGCGAGCAGACGGAGCAGGGTCGACAGGGCGAGGCGCAGCGCCAGGGCCGCGGATGCCTGTCCCACATCGTTCTGGTTGTAGGCGCGCTCCTTGACGAGCTCGAGGTAGTCGTCGCAGAACGTCCAGAAGAACGCCTCGGTCACCTCCAGTGCGCGGGCCTGATCGTAGTTCTCGAACGCCCGGGTGGCCTCGGCCACGACGCCGTCGAGCGCGGTGAGCATGGACGCGTCCAGCGCGTGCGTCACCTCTGCGCCCTCGGGCACGGGGAACGACAGCACGAACTTCGCGGCATTGAGCACCTTGATCGCGAGACGCCGGCCGATCTTGACCTGGGTCGGGTTCTGCGGATCGAACGCGGCGTCCGCCCCGAGGCGGCTCGACGCCGACCAGTAGCGCACGGCATCCGACCCGTGCGTGTCGAGGATGTCGGCCGGCGTGACGACGTTGCCCTTCGACTTCGACATCTTCTTGCGGTCGGGATCCACGATGAAGCCACTGATCGCGGCGTTGCGCCACGGCGAGCGGCCGTCTTCGAGCACCGAGCGCAGCATGGTGGAGAACAGCCAGGTGCGGATGATGTCCTGCCCCTGGGGGCGCAGGTCGAACGGGGCCGTGAGGTTCCACAGCTCCTCGTCGCGCTGCCAACCGCCCGCGAGCTGCGGGGTGAGCGACGAGGTCGCCCACGTGTCGAAGATGTCCGCCTCCGCGTCGAATCCGCCGGCCGCTCCGCGCTGCTCCTCGGTGTACCCCGGGGGCACGTCGGTCGTCGGGTCGATCGGCAGCGATGCGGCGTCGGGCACGATGACGCGGTCGTAGTCGCGCTCGCCGTTCTCGTCGAGGCCGTACCAGAGCGGGATCGGCACGCCGAAGAACCGCTGACGCGAGACCAGCCAGTCGCCGGTGAGGCCGCCGACCCAGTTCTCGTAGCGCACGCGCATGAAGTCGGGGTGC
This sequence comes from uncultured Microbacterium sp., assembly GCF_963528945.1. GTDB lineage: Bacteria > Actinomycetota > Actinomycetes > Actinomycetales > Microbacteriaceae > Microbacterium. The sequence continues at coordinate 1,374,432 of NZ_CAURWX010000001.1, read as the reverse complement.
CACTTGAGCTCGGTGCCGTGGGAGAGGAGCTGGTCGCGCAGCTCGCCGTCGCGGGCGCCGTTGCGGATGTACCACTGCCGCGTCGACACGATCTCGAGCGGCCGGTCGCCCTTCTCGAAGAACTTCACGGCGTGCGAGAACGGCTTGCCGACGGCGGTCATGTCGCCCGTCTCCTGCAGCTTCTCGACGATCGCCTTGCGAGCGCTGAACACGGTCTTGCCGGCGACCTCTTCGGCGTACCAGGCCCGAGCCTCCGCGTTGCCGACCGTGTCGGGGGCATCCGGCAGGAAGCGGCCGTCGAGGCCGATCGTCGTCATGTTCGGCAGCGATTCGCCGTCGGCCGTGCGCAGCTCGCGCCACCAGATGATGTCGGTCACGTCGCCGAAGGTGCAGACCATCGCCGCACCGGTGCCCTTGTCGGGCTGCGCGAGGTGGTGGCCGTGGATCTCGATCTCGGCGCCGAAGAACGGCGTGCGCACCTTGGTGCCGATGAGGTGCTTGTGCGGGCCCTCGGGGTGCGTGACGATCGCGATGCACGCGGGCAGCAGTTCGGGACGGGTGGTGTCGATGGCGATCGACCCGGAGCCGTCGGCGAAGGGGAACTCGATGGTGTGGTACGCGGCCTGCTGGTCGCGGTCCTCGAGCTCGGCCTGCGCGATGGCCGACCGGAAGTCGATGTCCCACAGCGTCGGCGCGAGCGCCTGGTAGGCCTCGCCGCGCTCGAGGTTGCGCAGGAAGGCGAGCTGGCTCTGCCGGATCGTGTCGTCGGAGATCGTGCGGTAGGTCTGGGTCCAGTCGACGCTCAGTCCGAGCTGGCGGAACAGCGCCTCGAACTGCTTCTCGTCTTCGATGGTGAGGCGTTCGCACAGCTCGATGAAGTTGCGGCGGCTGATGGGCTTCTGGTCGGCCGCACGGCTCGACTTGTTGTCGCCGCCCTCGAACGGGGGAGTGAAGTCGGCCTCGTAGGGCAGCGAGGGGTCGCACCGGACGCCGTAGTAGTTCTGCACCCGACGTTCGGTGGGGAGCCCGTTGTCGTCCCACCCCATCGGGTAGAAGACGGTCTTGCCGCGCATGCGCTCGAACCGCGCCTTCACATCGGTGTGCGTGTACGAGAAGACATGGCCGATGTGCAGGCTGCCGGATGCCGTGGGCGGCGGGGTGTCGATCGAGTAGACGCCCTCGCGTCCGGCCTGCGCGGCACGGAGGCGGTCGAACAGGTAGGTGCCCTGCTCGGCCCAGGCGGCGTCCCACTTCGCTTCGAGGCCTTCGAGTGCGGGCTTGTCGGGAATCGGGTTCTGCGACGTGTCTGACGCGGACATGGAGGTCTCCTCGAGCGATGTATACGGCACTGTGTGAGCGTGCCTGAGTGTGGGTGTGCGGACCAGTCTATCGAGCGGGCCGGGCGCGGGTCGGACCGATGGATGCTCGGGCAGATCGACTGCGTCCAAGAATCCGCCGTAGACTGGGATCACCCCGCCCGATCGTCTCGAGGAACCCTCATGCCTGCAGCATCCGTGCGCCGTCTCCTGCCCGCGGCAGCCCTCTTCGCCGCCACCGCCCTGGTGCTCAGCGCCTGCTCCGCCGCCGGCGGTGGAGACGACGAGGGGGGAGAGCTCGTCTGGTCGATCGAGGGCGCGAACCTCTCGGCCGGGCACATGGATCCGCAGGTCAGCCAGCTCGACGTGTCGGGCATGGTGCAGCGGGCAGTGCTCGATTCGCTGGTCTTCCAGGAGGAGGACGGGTCGTTCTCGCCCTGGCTCGCCACCGAGTGGACCGTGTCGGATGACAGCACCGCGTACACCTTCACGCTCCGTGACGACGTGACCTTCACCGACGGGGAGCCGTTCGACGCCGCCGCCGTGAAGGCGAACTTCGACCGCATCGTCGACCCCGAGACCGCCTCGGCGCAGGCGGCCAGCATGATGGGCGCCGACTTCTACGCAGGCACCGAGGTCGTCGACGACCACACCGTGACGGTGCGCTTCACCCAGCCTTACGCCCCGTTCCTGCAGGCGGCCAGCACCCCGCAGCTCGGCTTCTACTCGCCGAAGGTGCTGGAGGAGTCGGCCGACCAGCTCAAGGCCGGCGGCCCCGGGATCACCGTCGGGACGGGTCCCTACGAGCTGACCGAGTACACCCCTGACCAGGAGCTCGTGTACACGCGCAACGACGACTACGCGTGGGGGCCGCACGGAGAGGACGCTCCCTCGGTCGAGACGCTGCGCGTCGAGATCCAGCCCGAGGCGTCGGTGCGCGCCGGTGTCGTGAAGAGCGGCGAAGCAGACCTCGCGAGCAACATCCCGCCGAACCTCGCCGGTGACCTCGGCGACGGCATCACGGTCGACTCGATCGAGTACCCGGGGCTTCCGTACTCGCTGTACCTCAACGAGAAACACGGCGTGTTCGCCGACGAGAAGGTGCGCCAGGCGTTCGCGCGCGGCATCGATGTCGACGCCGCCGTCGAGGAGATCTTCTTCGGCCAGTTCCCCCGCGCGTGGAGCGTGCTCAGCTCCACCACCCCCGGCTACGACGCCGACGTGGAGGGCTCCTGGGCCTTCGACCCCGACGAGGCGAACCGCCTGCTCGACGAGGCCGGCTGGACCCAGCGCGACGCCGACGGCATCCGCATGAAGGACGGTGAGCGTCTCTCCGTGCGCTGGATCGCCTGGACTCCCGTGCCCGACGACCGAGCAGCCCTCGCGAACGCGATCCAGTCCGACCTGAAGAAGATCGGCTTCGAGGTCGAGCGCGAGGTCCTCGAGCCCGGTGCCTACAACGAGCAGTACGAGCCGAAGACCTTCGACCTCACGGACTGGGGCTTCTCGGGAGTCGACCCCGACTTCCTGCGCTCGCACCTGCACACCGACGGATTCCAGAACGCCTCGCAGGTCACCGACCCCGCGATCGACGGCCTGCTCGAGACCGCGGTCGCGACCAGCGACCAGACCCAGCGCGACGACATCTACACGCAGCTGCAGGAATGGAACGCGACCTACACCGCGATCGTGCCGCTCTACAGCCCGTCGGCGATCACCGCGGTGGGCGAGCGCGTCGAAGGACTGCAGTACGACCTCTACGGTCGGCCGCTGTTCTACGATGTGACCGTCGGCTGACCCGGAGGCCGACCCGGCGTGGAGGGAGAGCGGTGAAGGCTGCGCTCGTGCGGATCGCCGGTCTCGCCGCCTCGGTCGTCGCCGTGCTGTGGGGTGCCGCGACCGTGGCATTCCTCGCATTCCGCGTGATCCCCGGCGACCCGGTGTCGGTCATGCTCGGACCGCAGGCCCAGGTGAGCGACGCCGTGAAAGACGGCATCCGCGCCGAGCTCGGACTCGATCGTCCGCCGCTGCAGCAGTACCTCGACTACCTCGGCGGGCTGCTGCGCGGCGACCTCGGGGAGTCGTATCAACTGCGGATGCCGGTGGCCGAGGTGATCGGGCGACAGCTCGGCGCGACCCTGCAGCTCTCGGCCCTCGCCCTCGTGATCGCGGTCGTCCTCGCTCTGACGGTCGCGCTGCTGGTGCGCGGCGACCCCGCGCGGTGGGTCGCCGCCGGCGTCGAACTCGTCGTGCTCTCGTCACCCGTGTTCTGGATCGGTCTCGTGCTGCTGAGCGTCTTCGCGTTCGGGCTCGGGTGGTTCCCCGTGTCGGGAGCGCGCAACCCGGCGACGCTCGTGCTCCCGGCGGTCACGCTCGCCCTGCCGGTGGCCGCGCTTCTCGGACAGGTGCTGCGCGACGGCCTCGTGCAGGCCGAGCGGCTGCCGTTCGCCGAGACGGTCCGTGCTCGCGGCGCCGGCCCCGGCTGGTTCACCCTCCGGCACGGACTGCGGCACGGCGCGTCGAGCGCCATCACCCTCACCGCGTACCTCACCGGCTCGGTGCTCGGCGGTGCCGTGCTCGTCGAGCAGGTGTTCGCACGACCCGGTCTCGGCCGGGTGACGCTCGCCGCGATCAGCGACCGCGACCTGCCCGTCATCACGGGGATCATCCTGCTCAGCGCCCTCGTGTTCGTGGTCGTGAACGTAGCGGTGGAGCTCGTGCATCCGCTTCTCGATCCCCGTCTGCGCTCCGCATCGACGAGGAGGGCGCGGTGACCCCCGGGCGGCGAGCGCTGCTCGGCGTCGCCGTCGCCGTGCTCGGCCTCGTGCTGCTGGCGGCGACGTTCCCTGCGCTCCTGTCGACCCACGACCCCGTGCTCACCGATGTGCGCGGTGCGTTGCTGCCACCCAGCACGGAGCATTGGTTCGGCACCGATCAGAGCGGCCGCGACGTGTATTCGCGGGTCGTGTTCGGCGCAGGACGCTCGGTGGGCATCGGTCTGCTCGCCACGGCGATCGCGCTCCTCATCGGGCTGACCGTCGGCGCGCTCGCCGGGATCGCCCCGCGGTGGATCGACGTCGCGCTCATGCGGGTCAACGACGTGCTCATGGCCTTCCCCGAGTTCCTCGTGGCGCTCGTGGTCATCGCGGTGCTCGGCCCCGGGCCCGTGAACGTCGCGATCGCCGTCACCCTGGCCGCCGCGCCCGTATACGTCCGCCTCGCCCGTGTGCAGACGCGCACCCTGCGTCTCGCCGAGCACGTCGAGGCCGCGCGCATCCTCGGCGTGCCCCGGGGGGCGGCCTTCCGCCGACACGTCGTGCCCGGCGTCGTCGGCGCGCTGAGCGTGCTCGCGACCATCGGCATCGGCTCGAGCATCCTCGCGGCGTCCGGTCTGAGCTTCCTCGGACTCGGCCCCAGCGAACCGACGCCCGAGTGGGGCCTGATGCTGGCCGGCGGGCGGAACGTGCTCGGACAGGCGTGGTGGATCTCGGTGTTCCCGGGCATCGCCATCACACTCACCGTCGTGGCGGCCACCGTCGTCGGGCGACTGCTGCGCGCCCGAGCGGAGGGGAGGGAGCGATGACCGCCGCCATCGAGGTCGAGAACCTCCGCATCGTCATCCGCGGCGCCGAGGTGGTGCGGGGGCTCTCGCTCACCGTCTCGCCGGGGGAGTGCGTCGCGATCGTCGGGGAGTCGGGGGCGGGCAAGTCGCTCACGGCACGGGCGCTGCTCGGACTCCATCCACCGGGCGCGGCGGTCTCCGCGGATGTGCTGCGCATCGACGGGGCCGACGTCCGCGGCGCGACCGAGCGTTCGTGGCGCCGCCTGCGCGGAGACACCGTGGCGCTCGTCGCGCAGGACGCGCTCGTCGCCCTCGATCCGCTGCAGCGCGTCGGATCGGAGGTCGCCGAGCCGCTCCGGCTGCACGGACGCGGCGGTGCGGGGTTGCGCGAACGCGTGCGCGACCTGCTCCGACGCGTATGGATGCCCGAACCCGAGCGGCGTGCACGGCAGTTCCCGCACGAACTCTCGGGGGGCCTGCGTCAGCGCGCTCTCATCGCCTCCGCGCTCGCCGCTGACCCCGCCGCCCTCATCGCCGACGAGCCCACCACGGCGCTCGACGCCACCGTCCAGGCGCGCATCCTCGACCTGCTCCGCGACATCGCCGACCAGAGGACCGCGGTGCTGTTCATCAGCCACGACTTCGCGGCGGTGCGCCGCATCGCCGACCGGGTGCTGGTGATGCGCGCGGGCGAGGTCGTCGAGCAGGGGCCTGTCGACGCGGTGCTCGGCGAGCCGCAGCATCCGTACACCCGTCAACTCATCGCGGCCACCCTCCATGAGCCGCGCGACGCGCATCCCGCGCTCTCGGCACCCGTGCTCACGGTGCAGGGAGTGTCGAAGGCCTTCGACGGGGTGCCCGCGATCGTCGATGCGCACGTCGAGGTGCGCGCGGGGCGCACGCTCGGGATCGTCGGCGAGTCCGGATCGGGCAAGACGACGCTCGCCCGCATCATCCTCGGAGTGGAACGGCCGGATGCCGGCGAGGTGCGGTGGCACGGCGCCCATCGCGTGCAGTTCGTGCACCAGAACCCGCTCGGGGCGTTCGACCCGCGGTGGACCGTCGGACGCTCGCTGCGGGAGGCGCTCGCCGCGGGGGGAGTGCCGCGTGCCCTCCGCCCCGTCCGGGTGCGCGAGCTGCTCGCCGAGGTCGACCTCGACGCCGGACTCGCCGACCGCCTCCCCTCCGCACTCTCCGGCGGACAGCGGCAGCGGGCGGCGATCGCCCGTGCGCTCGCCGCCGAGCCCGACGTGCTCGTGCTCGACGAGCCGGTGTCGGCCCTCGACCCGTCGGTGCGGGAACGCGTCCTCCGCCTGCTGCTGCGCCTCCAACGCGACCGTGACCTCACCATGCTGTTCGTCTCGCACGACCTCGACGTCGTGGGCGCCGTCGCCGATGACGTCATCGTCTTGCAGGACGGTCGGATCGTCGAGGAGGGAGCTGTGGCCGACGTGTTCGCCGCGCCGCAGCATCCGTTCACCCGCGAGCTCCTCGCGGCCTCTCGCCCCTAGCCCCGTCCCTCCCTCCCCACGCACGATCTCGCAGATCTGCACGATCTCGCAGGGGTTCGACGGTTCGGTTGCGGGATTGTGCAGAACTGCGAGCGCGGACTCGTCCTGCACCGCCACGCGGATGGGGCGGAGATGGCGTCAGGGGAGCGAAGGGAACAGGGGGCGGAGGCTGGGGGAGGCACAGTGGCGGGATGACCAGACATTCGGGCCCCGTCGCGGACCACATCGTCCAGCTCGGCGGCGTCGCTCGCACGACGACCCTGCAGGCGCGCGGCGTCAGTCGGCACCGGATCGACTCCGCGCTCCGGGCCGGCACCATCCGGCGCGTGCGGCACGGTTGGGTGGCTGTGCACGAAGCCCCGGGCGGGCTGGTCGCGGCGGCAGAGCAGGGAGTGGTGCTCACGTGCGTGACCCAGGCGCGTCGGCTGGGGCTCTGGGTGCACGCGGAGGCGTCTTCACCTCACGTGGGCGCCACTCCGGGAAGCGCGGTGCGCAGGCGTCCGGGGGTGCACGTGCATTGGGCGAAGCCCCTCCTTCCACGGCATCCGGATGCATTGGTCGATCCGATCGAGAACGTGCTCGCTCTCGTCGCCGACTGCGAGCCGTACGAGCAGGCGCTGGCCACCTGGGATTCCGCGCTGAACAAGGGCCTGGTCGATCGGGCCGCTCTCACGCGACTCCCGTTCAGCGGTGGCGCGTCGCGTGCTGGACGCTGCATGGCCGTTCGCCGATGCGGGGCTCGAGACCTACCTCCGTCCGCGGCTGCGATGGTTGCGGCTCCCGCTCTTCTTCCAGGTCTGGCTCATCGGCCATCGCGTGGATGCGCTGATCGGATCGCGTCTGGTCCTGCAGATCGATGGCGCCACCCATGTCGGCGCGCAGCGCTCGGAGGACATCAGGCACGACGCCCAGCTGAAACTCTCGGGCTATCACGTGATCCGCGTGGGCTACCGGCAGGTCATGGAGCACTGGGAGGTCGTGCAGGACCTCATCATGCGGGCCGTCGCCCAGGGGCTGCACCGATGACCAGCACATGCCCGCAGATCAGCACGATGTCGCAGAGCGGGAGGCAAATCGGTGCGAGATCGTGCAGAACTGCGAGATCCAGCGCGTGCCGCGGGCGCGTACACTGGGAACACGAGCATCGATCCGGCCATCACCGGGGAGCTCTCGGAAGAACGGCCCCCGGGCCCAGTAGAACCGAGCGGGGCAGGCCCGTCACAGCCGCAGTGAGAGTGGCGCGACGACCCAGAACGGGTCGAAGCGCACGCGGGGTGGTACCGCGGTCCGCACGGATCGTCCTCGCAGCAGCCCACGACGACCACTGCGAGACACGATGACCTACCCGCGTTCCTCCTTCGGACCCGCCGCCGATCAGGCCGCCTCTGTGGCGCCGAGCCCCCGCTTCCCGCAGATCGAGGAGGAGATCCTCGACTTCTGGAAGACCGACGACACCTTCCGTGCCTCGGTCGAGCAGCGCGAGGGCGCGCCGGAGTGGGTGTTCTACGACGGCCCGCCCTTCGCGAACGGCCTGCCGCACTACGGTCACCTGCTGACCGGGTACGCCAAGGACGTGTTCCCGCGCTTCCAGACCATGACCGGCCACAAGGTCGACCGCGTCTTCGGGTGGGACACCCACGGTCTGCCCGCCGAGCTCGAGGCCATGAAGCAGCTCGGGATCACCGAGAAGAGCGAGATCGAGGCCATGGGCATCGACGTCTTCAACGCGAAGGCCCGCAGCTCGGTGCTCGCCTACACCCGGGAGTGGGAGGACTACGTCACCCGGCAGGCCCGCTGGGTCGACTTCGAGCGCGGCTACAAGACGCTCGACCTCGGCTACATGGAGAGCGTGCTCTGGGCGTTCAAGACGCTCTACGACAAGGGTCTGGCCTACGAGGGCTATCGCGTGCTGCCGTACTGCTGGCGCGACGAGACGCCGCTCAGCGCCCACGAGCTGCGCATGGACGACGACGTCTACCAGATGCGTCAGGACCCGTCGGTGACGGTCACCTTCCCGCTCACCGGCGCCAAGGCCGAGGCGCTCGGGCTCACCGCCGTGCGCGCCCTCGCCTGGACCACGACGCCCTGGACCCTTCCGACCAACCTCGCGCTCGCCGTCGGGCCGGACATCGAGTACGTCGTCGTGCCCGCGGGTCCGAACGGCGCGGCCGACGTGCACCAGGCCGCCGGCACCACAGACGCCGCCGTCGAGGCATCCGCCCACCGCTACCTCCTCGCCCGCGAACTGCTCGGCGGCTACGCCAAGGACCTCGGCTACGACAGCGCCGAGGAGGCGCTCGCCGCGGTGCAGGCGACCGTGCGCGGCTCCGAACTGCAGGACGTCACCTACGACCGTCTGTTCGACTACTACGCGGATGCCGAGACCTGGGGCACCGAGAACGCCTGGCGCATCCTCGTCGACGACTACGTCACCGTCGGCGACGGCACCGGCATCGTGCACCAGGCTCCCGCCTACGGTGAGGACGACCAGCGCGTCGCCGGCGCCGCGGGGATCCCCACGATCCTGTCTCTCGACGACGGCGGACGCTTCCTCCCCACTGTGACCGACGTCGCCGGCGAGCTCTGGATGGAGGCGAACACCCCGCTCGTGCGGATCATCCGCGACGCGGGACGCCTCGTACGGCTGCAGAGCTACGAGCACTCCTACCCGCACTGCTGGCGGTGCCGGAACCCCCTCATCTACAAGGCGGTGTCGAGCTGGTTCATCCGGGTGACCGACATCAAGGACGATCTGCTCGCGAACAACGAGCAGATCACCTGGGTCCCCGAGAACGTCAAGCACGGCCAGTTCGGCAAGTGGCTCGAGGGGGCGCGCGACTGGTCGATCAGCCGCAACCGCTACTGGGGTTCGCCCATCCCGATCTGGAAGAGCGACGACCCGGAGTACCCGCGTGTCGACGCCTACGGCTCGCTGGAGGAACTCGAGCGCGACTTCGGCACCCTCCCGCGCAACCCCGAGGGCGAGGTCGACCTGCACCGCCCCTACATCGACGACCTCACCCGGCCGAACCCCGACGACCCCACCGGTCGCAGCACGATGCGCCGCATCGACGACGTCTTCGATGTGTGGTTCGACTCGGGGTCGATGCCCTACGCCCAGGTGCACTACCCGTTCGAGAACCAGGAATGGTTCGACTCGCACGCGCCCGCAGACTTCATCGTCGAGTACATCGGCCAGACCCGCGGCTGGTTCTACGTCATGCATGTGCTGTCGACGGCGCTGTTCGACCGCCCAGCCTTCACCGGTGTGAGCTGCCACGGCATCGTGCTCGGCAGCGACGGCTACAAGATGTCGAAGTCGCTGCGCAACTACCCCGACGTCTCGGAGGTGCTCGACCGCGACGGCTCCGACGCGATGCGCTGGTTCCTCATGTCGAGCTCGGTCCTCCGGGGCGGCAACCTCGCCGTCACCGAGGAGGGCATCCGCTCCGGCGTGCGCGAGTTCCTTCTGCCGCTGTGGAACTCCTGGTACTTCTTCGCCACGTACGCGAACGCGTCCGGGCCGGACGGGTACGAGGCGTCGTGGCGCACCGACTCGACCGACGTGCTCGATCGGTACATCCTCGCCCGTCTCGGCGACCTCGTGCGCGAGGTGCGCGCCGACCTCGAAGGCTTGGACTCGACCACGGCGTCTGCGCGTCTGCGCGACTTCGCCGAGGTGCTCACCAACTGGTACATCCGTCGTTCGCGCGACCGGTTCTGGGTGGGTGTCACGGATGACCGGAAGAGCCGCGAGGCGTTCGACACGCTGTACACGGTGCTCGAGACGCTCACCCGCGTGGCTGCTCCGCTCGTGCCGCTCATCAGCGAGCGCGTCTGGCAGGGCCTGACGGGCGGCCGCAGCGTGCACCTGCAGGACTGGCCGGACGATGCCGCCTTCCCGCACGCCGACGAGATCCGCGACGCGATGGACGCGGTGCGCGAGCTGTCGAGCGTGGGCAACGCGCTGCGCAAGAAGGAGAAGCTGCGCGTGCGCCTGCCCCTCGCCCGGTTCACGGTCGTCTCGCCGCTGGCCGCGTCGCTGGGACAGTTCGAGGACATCCTGCGCGAGGAGCTCAACGTCAAGGCGGTCGAGCTCGTGCCGGTCACTGACACGACGGCCGCCGACTACGGCATCGACCACCGGCTGAGCGTCAACGCTCGCGCGGCCGGTCCGCGCCTGGGCAAAGACGTGCAGAAGGCCATCCAGGCGGCGCGCAACGGCGACTGGAGCGAACACGACGGCGTCGTGACCGCAGGTGGCATCGTGCTCGAGCCGGCCGAGTACGAACTCGTGCTGGAGACCACCGGTCGCCCCGAGGGCGAGGCGCTCGCGATCGTTCCGACCGGCGGCTTCGTGCTGCTCGACACCCGGACGACGCCGGAGCTGGAGGCCGAGGGCCTGGCCCGCGACGTCATCCGCGCCGTGCAGGAGACGCGCAAGAACGCCGGCTTCGACGTGAGCGACCGCATCCGCCTGTGGCTCAAGTTCGAGAGCGTCGACGATGCGGCCGCCGTGGCATCCGCCTTCGACACCGCCGACGTCGCGGGGGAGACCCTCGCCGTCGAGCACGCACTGCTGCGCGGCGACGCCGCGCTGCAGGACGCGGAATTCACCGCCGAGATCGCGAAGGGCACGTACGCGAACCGCGACGCATTCACGATCGCGGTCAGCCGGATCGGAGGAGCCGAATGAGCGCACGCGACAGGGCGGATGCCGTCTACGAGACCCTGCTCGCCCGGGCGGGGGAGCGCTGGGTGCAGCCGCGCAAGGAGCGCACCGCGCGCATCCTCGCGTTCCTCGACGACCCGCAGCGCACCTACCGCGTCGTGCACATCACCGGCACGAACGGCAAGACGTCGACGGCACGGATGATCGAGAGTCTGCTGCGCGCCCACGGGCTGCGCACCGGACTGTTCACGAGCCCGCACCTGGAGCGCTTCACGGAGCGAATCATGATCGACGGCGAGCCGATCGCCGACGAGGCCGTGGCCGACGCCTGGGACGAGATCGAGCCGTTCGTCGGCATCGTCGACTCCGAGCTGGAGGCCGCGGGGGAGGAGCCGCTCACGTTCTTCGAGCTGCTCACGGTGCTGGCCTTCGTGGCGGTCGCCGATGCGCCCGTCGACGTGCTCGTGCTCGAAGTGGGCATGGGGGGCGAGTGGGACTCCACGAACACTGCAGACGGTGACGTCGCGGTCTTCGCGCCCATCGACATCGACCACGCCGACCGGCTGGGGAGCACGATCGCCGAGATCGCGCGCGTGAAGGCGGGCATCATCAAAGACGGCGCGGCCGTGGTGTCGGCCCAGCAGCCGGCCGAGGCGGTCGAGGTGCTGCGCGCGGCCGTCGCCGAGCACGGCGCCACGCTCGCCTTCGACGGCGAGGACTTCGGTCTCGCCGAGCAGAAACTCGCGGTCGGCGGGCAGCTGCTGACGATCCGCGGACTCGCGGGGAACTACGTCGAGGAGTACCTGCCGCTGTACGGGGCGCACCAGGGGCACAACGCCGCCCTCGCCGTCGCCGCGGTGGAGTCGCTCATCGGCGGCGGTGGTCAGCGCATCGCCGACGACATCATGTCGGAGGGCCTGCAGGGCGCGACCTCGCCCGGCCGACTGCAGCTCCTGGGCATCGCCCCGACCATCGTCGTGGATGCCGCGCACAACCCGCACGGCGCCGCCGCCCTCGTGCAGGCGCTCGACGACAGCTTCGACTTCGACGAATGGGGCCTCGTGCTCGGCATCCTCGCCGACAAGGATGCTGCCGGCATCGTCGAGCGGCTCGCGCCGGCCGCCGCGCACGTTTTCGCCACCGCCCCCGACTCGGACCGCGCCAGCGACGCCGACGCGATCGCCGACCTCGTCGAGCAGACCGGACAGCGGGCGACCGTGCATCCGTCGCTCGCGGATGCCGCCGACGCGGCGCGCGAGTGGGCGGCCTCGAACGACCGCCGTGCGGTCGTGATCGCCGGCTCCGTCGTGCTCGCCGGCGAGGCGATCGCACTCGCGAACGACGAGGACTGGAAGTCGGGATGGCGCGCGTGAGCGCTGCGGGAGGCGCGCCGCGCCGCGCCCGTGCCCCTCGCACCCTGACGCAGAAGCTCGCGCCGGTGGTGCTGGGCTTCGAGGCGATCGTCGTCTTCCTCGCCGGCCTGACGATCTTCGGACTGCGCTCGCTTCCCGAGGAGGTGCCGCAGTGGTGGGGCATCGTCGGCGGGAGCGTCGTCGGTCTCGCCTGCATCGTCGTCGCCGGGATGATCACCCGGCCGTGGGCGATCAACGCCGGGTGGGCGATCCAGGCGATCGTGGCGCTCTCGGCGTTCTTCGTTCCGGCCATCCTGCTCGTCGCCCTGATTTTCGGCGGCATGTGGGCGTATGCGACCATCATGGGGGCCCGACTGGACGCACGACGCCCGGCCGGACCCTCGACCGAGACTCAGACAGAGAGTGAATGACATGGCCACCGAAGAAACCCTCGTCCTCGTCAAGCCCGACGGTGTGGCACGCGGCCTCACCGGCGCGATCCTCGCCCGCATCGAGGCGAAGGGCTACGCGCTCGTCGACATCCGCCTCGTCGACCCCGACCGCGACCTGCTCGCCGCGCACTACGCCGAGCACGCGGGCAAGCCCTTCTACGAGCCCTTGATCGAGTTCATGCTCTCCGGGCCGTCCGTCGCCATCCGTCTGGCCGGCAATCGCGTGATCGAGGGCTTCCGCTCGCTCGCCGGTACGACCGACCCGACGACCGCCGCGCCGGGTACCATCCGCGGCGACTTCGGACGCGACTGGGGCCTCAAGGTGCAGCAGAACCTCGTGCACGGCTCGGACAGCCCCGAGTCGGCCGCACGCGAGCTCGGCATCTGGTTCGGCTGAACCCGCTGCGACGACGAGAGCCCGCCCCCTTCTCTCGGGGGCGGGCTCTCGTCGTGTCGGCGCTCAGCCGAAGACGATGCGCGCCATCTCGCCCAGGAAGTCGATGCCCTTGGCCTGCGCCATGACGATGATGATCGCGTAGGCGACGACCGTCGCGAGCGGGACCCACACCATGAGCTTGTCGGCGCGCTCCTGCGCCTTCTCCGACGACGTGAACGTGCCGTTGCGTGTGAGGTGCAGCATCGTGGCGAAGAACGTGGGGATGGTCACCGCCCACGTCACCATGCACCACGGGCACAGGACGATGAGGTCGTAGATGCTCTGCGAGATGAGCCAGCAGACGAACCCGAAGGCGAACGTGACGCCGACGCCGAAGAGCGCCCAGAACCAGCGGGCGAAGCGGGCTCCGGCGAGGAGCGCGACGCCGACGACCAGCGGAGCCATCCATCCGGTGAGGCCGAGCAGGGGGTTCGGGAACCCGAAGACCTCGCCCTGCCACGACCCGAGGTTCTTGCCGCACTGGATGAAAGCGCTCAGGTCGCACGAGAGCGCCGCGTCGGGGTCTTTCAGCAGGGCGAACTTCTCGACCGTGAGCTGGAAGGCGGCGAACCATCCGATCACGCTCGCGATGATCAGCCAGACGGCGTAGAACACGGGGCGGGGGCGCTGCTCGCTCATCTGGGGATTATCTCAGTGACGGCTATGGATGCGGCGAGAACGGGCCGGAGAAAAGCATGCGAGCACACGGATGCCGCAATCCGGGCCCTTTGGTGCGATAATGACGTGTGATGCGATGTCCGGCCCAGCCGGGACGCGCATCGACGCAGACTTCGGGGCCCATGCCCCTCGCGACCAGAGCCACGAGCCGGCCGCACTTCGAGTGAGTTCGCGGCACCCGCGGGTGCCGCACGAGATTTCACGGAGCACCCCCGGGTGCACGTGCAGGGAGTACGCCAGAGATGGCCGATGAGAACAATGACAACAACGCCCCTACTCTCGACTTCCCGGCGGATGCCGCGGAAGAGCTGACGGAGCCCACGGCTCCCGAGGCCGAGTCCTCCGCAGAGGAGGAGGCTGTGCAGCCGGTCGCCGACGCGCAGAGCGATGGCGCGGCGCCCGCCGAGGAGTCTGCTCCGGCGGAAGGGCCCGCGCAGGCCGAGGAGCCCGCTCCGGCGGAGGAGCCCGCCTCCACCGAGGACGTCGCCCCGGCGGAGGAGTCCGCTCCCACCGAGGACGCGGCCCCGGCCGAGGAGCCTGCTCCGACGGAAGAGTCCGCTCCCACCGAGGACGCAACCCCCACCGAGGACGCAGCCCCCACCGAGGACGCAGCGCCCACCGAGGAGTCTGCTCCGGTCGAGCAGTCTGCTTCGGTCGAGAAGCCCGCCCCGCAGGGCGAGTCCGCCCCGCAGGAGCAGACCGCGAAGGTCGAGCAGCCCGCCCCGTCGCCGGAGCGGGCGAAGCCCGCGCCGGTCACCGCGGTGACTTTAGGTCTGCTGCCCGAGGTGTTCGTGTCTCAGGTGTCGACGCGACTGCACTTCTACGCGCCCGAGATCGTGCCGCTGCCGGCGCGACCGGGGCGGGACTCCGCACCGGCGGATCGGGAGTTCGACGACAGCGAGGGTGGCCGTCGCGGTCGCCGTCGCCGCGGCGGTCAGGATGCCGACGAGCCTCGCGAGTCGCGCGAGCAGCGCGAGCCCCGTCAGCGCCAGCGCGTGGTCGAGTACATCACCGAGCCCAAGGCCATCAAGGGGTCGACGCGCCTCGAGGCCAAGAAGCAGCGCCGCCGCGACGGCCGCGACGCCGGACGCCGCCGCCCGGTCGTCACGGAGGCCGAGTTCCTCGCCCGCCGCGAGTCGGTCGACCGCAAGATGGTCGTGCGCTCGAAGAACGGCCGCACGCAGATCGGCGTGCTCGAAGACGGCGTGCTCGTGGAGCACTACGTCGCCCGCAATCAGGACGCGTCGCTCATCGGCAACGTGTACCTCGGCCGGGTGCAGAACGTGCTGCCCAGCATGGAGGCCGCCTTCGTCGACATCGGTCGGGGCCGCAACGCCGTGCTCTACTCGGGCGAGGTCGACTGGGACGGTGTCGAGACCGGCAACCAGCCCCGCCGCATCGAGCTGGCGCTCAAGCCCGGCGACCGCGTGCTCGTGCAGGTCACGAAAGACCCGGTCGGCCACAAGGGCGCTCGCCTGACGAGCCAGATCTCGCTGCCCGGCCGCTACCTCGTGTACGTGCCCGGCGGGTCGATGAACGGCATCAGCCGCAAGCTCCCCGACAACGAGCGGGCCCGGCTGAAGCGCATCCTCAAGGAGGTGCTGCCGGAGTCGTCCGGCGTCATCGTGCGCACGGCCGCAGAAGGCGCCACCGAGGATCAGCTCACCCGCGACGTGCAGCGCCTCACCGCGCAGTGGGAGCACATCCGCACGCAGGTCGAGACCCAGCAGGCGCCCGCGCTGCTGCACGCGGAGCCCGACCTGCTGGTCAAGATCGTCCGCGACGTCTTCAACGAGGACTTCACGAAGATGCTCATCCAGGGCGAGGACTCGCAGCGGACCATCCGCGCGTACCTCGAGGGTGTCGCGCCCGACCTGCTGGAGCGCGTCGAGGCCTACGAGGACGAGACCGACCCCTTCGACGCCTTCCGCATCACGGAGCAGATCGAGAAGGCTCTCGACCGCAAGGTGTGGCTGCCCTCGGGCGGCTCGCTGGTCATCGACCGCACCGAGGCGATGACGGTCGTCGACGTCAACACCGGCAAGTTCGTCGGTTCGGGCGGCAACCTCGAAGAGACCGTCACGAAGAACAACCTCGAGGCCGCGGAAGAGATCGTCCGCCAGCTGCGCCTGCGCGACATCGGCGGCATCATCGTGGTCGACTTCATCGACATGGTGCTCGAGTCGAACCGCGACCTCGTGCTTCGTCGTCTCATCGAGTGCCTGAGCCGCGACCGCACCAAGCACCAGGTCGCCGAGGTCACTTCGCTCGGGCTCGTGCAGATGACCCGTAAGAAGCTCGGCCTCGGTCTGCTCGAGACGTTCAGCGAGGCGTGCGAGGTCTGCGCCGGCCGCGGCGTGATCGTGCACCACGACCCCGTGGTCAAGCACCGCTCCAACGGCAACGGGGGCGGCAACGGTAACGGCAACGGCAACGGTAACGGGGGTCGCCGCCAGCGCGGCGGCAACCAGAACCAGAACCAGAACCAGAACACCGCCCCGGCGGCGCCCGTGACCCACAGCATCCCCGAGGGGGCGAAGTCCGCGCTCGCGCAGATCGCCGCGTCGACGCGGGTTCCGGCGGAGGATGCTCCGGCGGAGGCGCCCGTCGTCGAGTC
Organism: uncultured Microbacterium sp.; assembly: GCF_963528945.1. GTDB lineage: Bacteria > Actinomycetota > Actinomycetes > Actinomycetales > Microbacteriaceae > Microbacterium. The sequence continues at coordinate 1,357,836 of NZ_CAURWX010000001.1, read as the reverse complement.
CGCGGCTCAGGGCGACGCGCCCGAGCGGGCCAAGAAGCCGCGCAAGAAGCGCGGGGGAGAGCGCAAGGGCGCTCCGCGCAGCCCGGCCGAGGCGCTGCTCGACTCGGTGCTCGACGCTCTGCCCGAGCCCAAGGCGCCCGGTCAGGGCCGCGGACGGCGACGGGTGAGCACGGCCGCCCTCACCGGAACCCCGGTGGCGGTGAACGGCGAGACGTCAGCGCCGGTCGCGCCCGCGGACCCGGAGTCCTGAGGCGATCAACCGGCGCGTGAGCTCTTTGCCGCCCACGCGCCGAGCGCCGCCGGCCACGAGCCGCTCGATGCTCTCTTCGGGGACGTCATAGTGGTCGCGGTCGAAGGCGCGGGCCGGCAGGTCGTTGCGACGCGCGAAGGCGTGCAGCTCGTCGAGGCTCTCGTCGCTCACCAGATGCGCCCAGAGCCGTCCGTGGGCGGGCCAGACGGGGTCGTCGACGAGAACGGTCATCCCGCCAGCCTAGAACGCGGCACGCCGGTCGGCTCGCTTTGCGAGGAGCCGCGGCATCCGGTAAAGTAGTCCCTTGGTGCGTAAGCCGCGTCGACCTCGTCGGCCGAAGCGGAGAGTCTTGCCTTCGCACCCGCCGCCCCGCGGTGCATGCAAGCAACAGTCTTCCCGTGAGATTCTCGGAGCCGCGAGCTCCCCAACGAAACAGGTATGAAGTGGTTTACGCAGTAGTGCGCGCCGGTGGGCGGCAGGAGAAGGTCGAGGTCGGCACGATCGTTCAGCTCGACCGTGTTCAGGCTGCCTCGGGCGAGAAGATCGAGCTGCCCGCCGTGCTGCTCGTCGACGGCGCCTCAGTGACCACCGACGCCGACGCTCTGGCGAAGGTCAAGGTCACGGCTGAGGTCATCGGCAACCTCCGCGGCCCGAAGATCGTCATCCAGAAGTACAAGAACAAGACCGGCTACAAGAAGCGTCAGGGCCACCGCCAGGAGCTCACGCGCGTCAAGATCACCGGCATCAAGTAAGACCGAGGAGACCAGGACATGGCACACAAAAAGGGCGCGAGCTCGACCCGTAACGGTCGTGACTCCAACGCACAGCGACTGGGCGTCAAGCGCTTCGGCGGCCAGCAGGTCAACGCCGGCGAGATCATCGTCCGTCAGCGCGGCACGCACTTCCACCCCGGTGTGAACGTCGGCCGTGGCGGCGACGACACGCTGTTCGCCCTCGCTGCCGGCGCCGTGCAGTTCGGTGCGAAGGGCGGCCGCAAGGTCGTCAACATCGTCGCTGCGGGCGAGTAACACTCGCACAGCACACGACTTCCGGACGGGGCGGGCTTCGGCTCGCCCCGTCCGTGTATCTGCCCTCCGGCACCGGAGGGCGGGAAGCTTCAATCAAGGAGACCGAGACATGGTCACGTTCGTCGACACCGTGACGCTGCACCTGCGTGCAGGCAAGGGCGGCAACGGATGCGTCTCGGTGCACCGTGAGAAGTTCAAGCCCCTCGGCGGCCCGGACGGCGGCAACGGCGGCGACGGCGGCGACATCGTCCTCGTCGCGGACACGCAGACCGGCACGCTGCTGTCGTACCACCACTCGCCGCACCGTTCTTCGCCGAACGGCGGCTTCGGCATGGGCGACCACCGCTCGGGGTACGCGGGCGAGACGCTCGAGCTCCCCGTGCCCGTGGGCACGGTGGTGAAGTCGCCCGATGGCGAGGTGCTCGTCGACATGATCGAGCCCGGCCAGCGGTTCGTCGTCGCGCAGGGCGGCCAGGGCGGTCTCGGCAATGCGGCGCTCGCGACCCCCAAGCGCAAGGCCCCGGGCTTCGCACTGCTCGGCACCCCCGGCTTCGAGGGCGATGTGGTGCTCGAGCTCAAGACGGTCGCCGACGTCGCGCTCGTGGGTTACCCCTCCGCCGGCAAGTCGAGCCTCATCGGCGCCATCTCGGCCGCACGGCCGAAGATCGCCGACTACCCCTTCACCACCCTGCACCCCAACCTCGGCGTCGTTCAGGCCGGCGATGCGCGGTACACCGTCGCCGACGTGCCCGGCCTCATCGAGGGCGCGAGCGAGGGCCGCGGGCTCGGACTCGAGTTCCTGCGTCACGTCGAGCGCTGCTCGGCGCTGCTGCACGTGCTCGACTGCGCCACGCTCGAGCCGGGACGCGACCCGATCTCCGACCTCGACGTCATCCTCGCCGAGCTGGCCGCCTACGAGGTGCCGGAGGGCCAGACGCCCCTGCTGGAGCGCCCGCAACTCGTCGCGCTGAACAAGGTCGACGTGCCCGAGGCGCGCGACCTCGCCGACCTCGTGCGCCCCGAGCTCGAGGAGCGCGGCTTCCGCGTGTTCGAGATCTCGACGGTCTCGCACGAGGGCCTGCGCCCGCTGACCTTCGCCCTCGGAGAGATCGTCGAGAAGCATCGCGCCGAGCAGGCCGCTGCCGAGCCCGCGATCGAACGCGTCGTCATCCGTCCCCGCGGGTCGAAGAAGGAGTTCACGATCCGCGTCGAGGGCGGCACATACGGCAACGTGTACCGCATCCTCGGCGAGAAGCCCGTGCGCTGGGTGCAGCAGACCGACTTCCAGAACGAGGAGGCCGTCGGATACCTGGCGGACCGGCTCGAGAAGCTGGGCGTGGAGGACGAGCTGTTCCGCCTGGGCGCGGTCCAGGGATCGACGGTCGTCATCGGCGAGGGCGACAGCATCGTCTTCGACTGGGAGCCGACCATGACGTCCGCCGCCGAACTCATGACGGCGCCGCGCGGCACCGACCCGCGTCTCGCGCCGAACGCGCGCCGCACGACGTCGGAGCGTCGTGAGCACTACTACGAGCGCATGGATGCCAAGGCAGCCGCCCGCGCCGAAGCAGAGGAGCGCCGTCTCGCCACCCGCGAGGACGAGGAGTGACCGCGCGCTCACGCGCCGATCTCGCGACCGCCACCCGCATCGTCGTGAAGGTCGGGTCATCGTCGATCAGCGGTGACGCGGCGTGGCGCATCCCGGTCATCGTCGAGGCGCTCGCCCAGGCGCACGCCCGCGGTGCCGAGGTCGTCCTCGTCTCCTCCGGTGCGATCGCGTCCGGCATCCCGTTCCTGCGTCTCGACCAGCGTCCGACCGACCTCGCCACGCAGCAGGCGGCGGCCGCGGTGGGGCAGAACATCCTCGTCTACCGGTATCAGGAGGCGCTGCGCCCCTTCGACATCGTGGCGGGGCAGGTGCTGCTGACGACGGGCGACCTCGAGAACCCGACATCGCGCAGCAACGCGCGTCGGGCGATGGAGCGACTGCTCGGGCTGCGCGTGCTGCCGATCGTGAACGAGAACGACACCGTCGCGACGCAGGAGATCCGCTTCGGCGACAACGACCGCCTCGGAGCCCTCGTCGCACAACTCATCGAGGCCGACGCCCTCGTGCTGCTCAGCGACATCGAATCACTCTACACGAAGCCGCCGTCCGATCCCTCCGCGCAGCCGCTCGACGTGATCGCCGCCGATGCCGATCTCGGCGGCCTGGAGTTCGGAGCCACGGTCGTGAACAGCGTAGGCACGGGGGGTGCCGCGACGAAGGTCTCGGCCGCGCGTCTGGCCGCGGCATCCGGGATCGGAGTGCTCGTGACGAGCGCCGACCTGGTGGGTCGTGCGCTGTCGGGAGAGACCATCGGAACGTGGTTCGAGCCCGCACTCTGACGGTGCGCACGCGCCTCTAGACTGGGCGGATGACCGACCAGACCCCGCAGGCGCGCCTGGAGCGCGCGAAGGACGCCTCCCGTGTGACGGCGGCCCTCACGAGCGCCGACAAGGCCCGCGTTCTCGAGGCGATCGCCGCAGGTCTCGAGCGCGATGCCGAACGCATCATCGCGGCCAACGCGCGGGATGTCGATCGAGGTCGGGAGAACGCGATCGGTGATTCGCTGATCGATCGGCTGCGTCTCGACGAGAAGCGCGTCGCCGCCCTCGCCGCCGCCGTGCGCGAGGTGGCTGCGCTTCCCGATCCGGTCGGGCGCGTGGTGGGCGGACATCGGATGCCCAACGGCGTCGTGCTCGAGCAGGTCCGGGTCCCCTTCGGCGTCGTCGGCGCGATCTACGAGGCGCGACCCAACGTCACGGTCGATATCGCGGCACTCGCCCTCCGCTCCGGTAACGCCGCCGTGCTGCGCGGGGGGAGCGCCGCCCGCGAGTCCAACACCGTGCTGGTCGAGGTCATGCGCGAGGCCCTCGACGGAGCGGGTGTCACCCCGGAGGCGATCCAGACCGTCGACGACTTCGGTCGCGAGGGGGCGACGGCGCTCATGCAGGGGCGCGGCTACATCGACGTGCTCGTGCCGCGGGGGAGCGCCGGCCTGATCGAAACCGTCGTGACGCAGTCGACCGTGCCGGTGATCGAGACCGGCGCCGGCAACGTGCACATCTTCCTCGACGAATCGGCACCGGATGACTGGGCGACCGACATCGTCATGAACGCCAAGGTGCAGCGTCCGAGCGTGTGCAACGCGGTCGAGACCGTGCTCGTGCATCGCCAGGCCGCACCCCGCCTCGTGCCGCTGGTGGCGAGCGAGCTGCAGAGCGAGGGCGTCGCGATCCACGGCGACGACGTCGTCGCGGGGCTCGTCGCGAGCGTGATCCCCGCCACCGAGGACGACTGGAAGACCGAATACCTCGGCCTGGAGATCGCGATCAAGGTCGTCGACTCGCTCGACGAGGCCCTCGACCACATCCGCCGCTACAGCACGGGTCACACCGAGTCGATCGTCTCGACCGACGCCCGCAGCATCGAGCGCTTCCTCGCCGAGGTCGACTCGGCGGTGGTGATGGCCAACGCGTCGACGCGGTTCACCGACGGTGCCGAGTTCGGGTTCGGCGCCGAGGTCGGCATCTCGACGCAGAAGCTGCACGCCCGCGGCCCCATGGGGCTGGCCGAGCTCACGAGCACGAAGTGGCTGGCGCGTGGGTCGGGGCAGACGCGCGGCTGAGGGCTAGACTGGAACGCGCTGCACCGAGTCAGGTCACGAAACGGAGAAACGATGAATCTCATCGCACAGGTCGCGATGGCTGCCGCCGAAACCGAGCACCACGGCAACGTGGCCCTCGAAACGCTGATCTTCGGCGTGATCGCGGCGATCGTCTTCGCGTTCCTCGGTTTCGTGACGCTGTCGTACCGTCACGTCGCCAACCGTCATTCCGCCAAGGCGGAGGCCTGGGCGGCGAAGCACGGCAAGGACGGCCACGAGGCGGCAGGGCACGGCCACTAAGGCACCATGGAGACCGCGACCTCGCGCGCTCCGCGCATCGGCGTGATGGGCGGGACCTTCGACCCGATCCACCACGGGCACCTGGTCGCGGCGAGCGAGGTGGCGCATTCCTTCGATCTCGACGAGGTCGTCTTCGTCCCGACGGGGCGTCCCTGGCAGAAGTCCGACGTCACCCCCAGTGAGCATCGCTACCTGATGACGGTGATCGCGACAGCCTCCAACCCCCGCTTCACCGTGAGCCGTGTCGATGTCGATCGGGCCGGACCCACCTACACGATCGACACGCTGCGCGATCTGAAGCGCGAACGCCCCGACGCCGAGTTGTTCTTCATCTCGGGTGCCGACGCCGTGGCGCAGATTCTCAGTTGGAGAGACCATGATGAACTGTGGGAGTTGGCCCACTTCGTCGCGGTCTCGCGCCCAGGACACATCCTGAGCACCGACGGCCTCCCGAGCGACAACGTGAGTCAGCTCGAGGTGCCGGCCCTGTCGATCTCGTCGACGGCTTGTCGGGAGAGGGTCCGAGAGGATCAACCGGTGTGGTACCTCGTCCCCGACGGGGTCGTCCAGTACATCGCGAAGCATCATCTGTATCGGAGCAAGGCATGAGTACATCGGATCAGCAGGGGCACGGTCCGCTGACGCGCAAGCAGTTGCGAGAAGCGCGGCAGACCGGCGCGACCCCGGTGATCACTGACGAGATGGCAGCGGCCGCGCAGGAGCCCGACGGGGCAGCGGCGCAGGAGCCCGACGCGGCGGTCGCGGCGCCGGAGTCCGACACTGCTGCCGAGACGCCGGAGTCCGACACGGCGGGCACGACGCAGGAGCCCGACGCGCAGCCGGAATCGATCGAGACGGAGGACGCCGCGTCGCCCGGTGACGAGGAGTCGTCGACGGCCGCGTCCGCACCGCTGACCCGGCGCCAGGCGCGCGAGCAGGAGCGCATCCGCACGGCGTCGGTGCCGGTGATCGATGCGACCGAGCAGGAGCAGCCCGCGGTGGTCTCCGAAGTGCCGACGTTCGCGCCGGCGACGACCGGGCCCACCGCTTCCGGCGACACGACTGATCGCGGCGACGACATCGACGACGACATCGACGATGACGACGACGAGCAGCTCGTCGCGACCCCCGTGAGTGCGTCGGACGCGGCTGCGGCGTCGCGCGAGACGCCGGTCGAGGCGGTCATCGTCGATGAGCCCGCGACCGCCGATGACGATGCGGTCACCGAGGATGCGGCTCCTGACGACACCGCCGACGACACGGACGACGTGGTCGAGGTACTCGGCCTCGAGGCGACCGACACCGACGACCTGGTCGACGCGGACGACGACGAGGAACCCCTCGCCGACGGTGAGACGCCGGTCGTCAACCCCGCCTTCGGGGAAGCGGTGCTCCAGCAGGAGCGCCCGGCCTTCACGCCCTCTTTCGATGACCTGATCGCCTCGGGAGACTCGAACGGCTCGCACACGGCGCCCAGCGCGCTGATCTTCACCCCCTCGCCCGGCGAGGGGTCGCTCTCCGGTCCCGTGGCGTCCACGGGCGAGATCCTCGTGACGGGGTCGTACGAGCTGCCCCGGGGCCTCGGCTCGCAGGGGCACGCCCACGGCGTCGCCGACGGCAAAGAGGTCGATGCCGTGCTCATCGACGGCGAACTGCCCCCCGCATCGTCGCCCACGCCGATCGCCGCCAGCTCGGCGGTCAGCACCATCAAGCCCGCCGGAGAGATCATCCGGCCCCCCGCGCCCGAGAAGGGCAACCGACTCATGCTGGTCCTGGCGATCGTCGCCGGTGGCCTGGCGCTCGCTCTCGCCGTCGCCCTCGGGGTGGCCTTCACCACGAATGTGTTCTGATGCAATCACCTGAAACCGCCGACCGCATGCTCCAGATCGCGGCGGCCGCGGCCGTCTCCAAGGGCGGCGAAGACCTCGTCGCCCTGAACGTGTCGGAGCCGCTGCCGCTCGTCGACATCTTCCTGCTCGTCACCGGTAACAGCGAGCGCAACGTCGCCGCGATCGCCGACGAGGTCGAGGATCGCCTGATCGAGGCCGGGCACAAGCGCGTGCGCCGCGAAGGCCGCGCCGAAGCCCGCTGGGTGCTGCTCGACTTCGGTGACCTGATCGTGCATGTCTTCCACCAGGAGGAGCGCGTGTACTACGGTCTCGAGCGCCTGTGGAAGGACTGCCCCGTCGTTCCGATCGAGCTGCCGGAGACCGTCGCGGGGGAGTGAGCCGCGCGGGAGCGACTCGCTCCCCGCATCACCGAGCGGTCACGCGCTGAGACGCGTGCGCCGCTGCAGCATTCCCCGCTCGGCGCGCGTCTGCGGGGGGATCGCGGACAGCAGCGACCGGGTGTACTCGTGCTGGGGGTCGCGGTAGACCGCCTCGGTCGCGCCGACTTCGACCATGTCGCCGCGGTACATGACGGCGACCCGGTCGGCGATGTGGCGCACCAGCGAGAGATCGTGCGCGATGAAGACGATCGACATGCCCAGACGCTCGCGCAGGTCGCACAGCAGGTCGATGATCTGCGCGCGGATCGACACGTCGAGCGCCGAGACCGGCTCGTCGCACACGAGCACGTCGGGGTCGAGCGCGAGCGCACGCGCGATGCCGATGCGCTGACGTTGCCCGCCGGAGAACTGGTGGGGGAAGCGCGAGCCCATCTCGGGGGTCAAGCCGACCAGGTCGAGCAGCTCGGCGACGCGCGCACGGCGGCTCGCCGGGGTGCCGGAGCGCGTGGCGGCGAGCGGCTCGGCGATGATCTGCTGCACCGTCATCCGGGGGTTGAGCGACATGTACGGGTCTTGGAAGACCATCTGCACGCCGCGTCGCAGCACCCTGCGGTCCTTCAGTCGCCCGCGCGTCACGTCCTGATCCCGGTAGGTGAGGGTGCCGGCATCGGGCGAGTCGAGTCCGACGAGCATCCGGGCCAGCGTCGATTTGCCGCTGCCCGACTCGCCGACGACGGCGAGGATCTCGCCGCGTCGCAGCGCCAGGTCGACGCCGGCCACGGCGGCGACGCGATGCGCGCGGCGTCCGGACCCCGAGCGGAACGTGCGTTCCAGACCCCGGCCCTCGAGGATGGGCGCCTCTCCGTCGACGTCCACCGCCGCGCTGACGTCGCGGGGGAGCGAGTTCAACAGCTGCAGGGTGTACGGATGCTGAGGGTCGGTGAGCACCGCGTCGGCGCTTCCCGCCTCGACGATCCGCCCGGCGCGCATGACGGCGACCTGGTCGGCGACCTCCATGACCACGCCCAGGTCGTGCGTGATGAGCAGCACCCCCATGCCGAGGCGGTCCCGCAGCGAGAGCAGCAGATCGAGGATCTGCGCCTGCACGGTCACGTCGAGGGCGGTGGTGGGTTCATCCGCGATGACCAGGTCGGGTTCGAGCGCGATCGCCATCGCGATGAGGATGCGCTGCCGCTGTCCGCCCGAGAACTGATGCGGGTAGTCGTGCACGCGTTTCTCGGGCGAGGGGATGCCCACCAGGGTCAGCAGCTCGACGGCTCGCGTCTCGGCGGCGCGACGGGAGGTCGGGCGGTGCGCGCGGATGAGGTCGGCGATCTGGTCGCCGATGCTGAGCACCGGGTTCAGGGCGGAGAGCGCGTCCTGCATCACGAGGCTCACCTGCACGCCGCGCAGACGACGGTGCTCCTCGGCGGAGAGGCTGAGCAGATCCACATCGTTGAGTGACAGCCGCGTCGCCTCGACATCGTCTTTCGCGAGCAGCCCCATCACGGCGCGGGCGGTCATCGACTTGCCCGACCCCGACTCGCCGAGCAGGGCGAAGACCTCGCCGCGGCGGACCGCGAGGTCGATGCCGTCGACCACGCGGTTGCGTCGACCGTCGGACGAGAGCGTGACGGTGAGGCCCTGGACGTCGAGGACGGTGGCGGGATCGGTGACGGGCGTGTTGTCCATAGACGCCATCATGCCAGCAAATCCCTCTGAATTGTTTCGAACAAGAAACATCTCAGCCGAAAATCATCACAACAGTTGACGTTCGCGCCGAAATCTGTGAGATTCGAGGAAATCTCCCGCCGACTGCCGGCGGAGTCACCCGCACCACCGAGACGAAGGAGCGCATCCGTGCTCGAACCAGCAGACCGTTACACCGGGTACACCGCCTACGAGTACCTGGAGGCAGGCAAGGACTACCGCGAGTTCCGTTACGCGGCGCAGATCGGTCGCGTGCCGGCCTACCAGGGCCTCGAACTCAGCGACGCGCAGAAGGAGCGCACCGAGCGCCTGCTGCGGGAAGAGACCGTGATCTCGCTCCACGAGCACGTGCAGGTCTTCCCCGAGGACATGGGCGAGCTGCGCGACCACATCCGTCAGGGTCGCGAACCCACCGGCTACCAGGGGCTCTCGCGCTCGGGCCTGACCGCGGTCTTCGACAACGGCATGGACGGCACCTGCTGCATCTCGAGCGACGCGGGATGGAAGTACCAGGACGTGCTGTTCGACCTCGGCGTGCGGATGGCCGACCTCGCACACCAGGACTTCGTCATCAAGGCGGAGTCGATCAAGGACATCCGTCACGCCGCCGAGACGGGCCGCGTCGCCCACATCTTCGCGCTCGAGGCCGCGACGATGATCGAGAACGAGGTCGACCGGCTGGACGTGCTCTACGGGTTCGGCGTGCGGCAGATGGGCATCGCGTACTCCGAAGCGAACATGCTCGGCGGCGGGCTCAAGGAGCGCGGCGACGGCGGGCTGACGTACTTCGGCGAGCGCGCCGTCGAGCGCATGAACAAGCTCGGCATCGCGATCGACATCTCGCACTCCGGCGACCAGACCTGTCTCGACGTGGTCCGTCACTCGAAGGTCCCCGTGTTCATCACGCATGCCGGTGCGCGCGGTCTCTGGCCGACGAACCGCATGAAGACCGACGAGACCATCATCGAGTGCGCGAAGCGCGGGGGCGTCATCGGCATCGAGGCCGCGCCGCACACGACCATCTCGCCGCAGCATCCGAAGCACTCCCTCGACTCGGTCATGGACCATTTCCAGTACTGCGTCGACCTCGTCGGCCTGGAGCACGTGAGCTTCGGCCCCGACACCCTGTTCGGCGATCACGTCGGTCTGCACGACGCGTTCTCGTCGAACCTGTCTCTCGGCCAGGCCCACGCCAACGTCGAGTACGAGAAGCAGCCGTACGTCGACGGGATCGAGAACCCCGCCGAGGCGTTCTACAACATCATCGGCTGGCTCGTGAAGCACGACTACTCCGACGACGAGATCCGCGCGGTCGTCGGCGGCAACACCATGCGCGTCCTCGAGGAGGTCTGGGTCTGATGAAGAACAGCAGGTATCTCGCACTCGGCGCCGCCGCCGCACTGGCGGTCGGTCTCGTCGCGTGCGCCCCCACGGCGCCCGAGCCGGGGGAGTCCGGTGGAAGTGCCGGTCCGAGCGACGAGACGCTCAGCATCGGCACGACGACCGACGTCGTGAACTTCAACCCGGTGCTGGGCAACAGCCGCACCGATTCGTGGATCACGAATCTGATGTACCCGCACCTGCTCAGCATCGGAGACGACGGGACCAAGGAGGAGCACGTCGCCACCGACTGGGGCTACGTCGACGACACCACCGGCTTCTACGAGATCCGCGACGACCTCACCTGGAGCGACGGCGAGCCGCTGACCGCCGAGGACGTGGCCTGGACCCTGAATGCCGTCAAGCGCGATCAGGCGCCGGGCACGTTCTTCGGGCAGCTGGGCAACCTCGACACCGCCACCGCCGTTTCTGACACCCGTGTCGAACTCACGCTGACGCAGCCCGACTCGTCGATCGTCGAGGAGATCGGGTTCTGGGGCGTGGTGGTGCCGCAGCACGTGTTCGAGCCCCAGGGGTCGATCGCCGAGTTCGCCAACGACGGCAGCGACGGCGGTTGGGTGGGGATGGGACCCTTCATCCTCAGCGACTTCCAGGTCGGCCAGCACTACACGCTCGACCGCGTCGAGGACTACCCGCTCGTCGAGGGCGGCGTACCCGGGCCCGCCGAGGTGGTGTACCGCGTGTACCCCGACGTGAACACCGAGATCCTCGCGCTGCAGAGCGGTGAGATCGACGTGATCGCGAACGCCCTGCCGCCGGCGCAGGTCGAGCAGCTGCGCAGCAGCGACGGTCTGCAGGTCATCGAAGCAGCCGGGTTGGGCTACGCCCATCTCGTCTACAACATGGAGAAGCCCGACCTGTCGAAGACCGAGGTGCGTCAGGCACTGGCGCACGCGGTCGACTACGAGGCGATCCGTACGGTCGTGCTGCAGGGGCAGGCCGTGTCGACCGGCTCCAGCGCTCTCATGCCCGTGCTCGCGAAGTACTACGACGACTCGGTCACCGAATACGAGTTCGACCCCGAGAAGTCGCGCGAGCTCATGGAGGAGGCCGGGTACACGGCGGATGCCGACGGAACGTTCCCCGTGTCGTTCCGCCTCATCTACTCGCTTCAGGACAGCGTGACGAGCCAGTGGGCGCAGATGGTGAAGGACAGTGCGGCGGAGGCCGGCATCACCATCGAGCTTCAGGGCACCGAGCGCAACACCTACCTGTCGATGACGAGCGAAGGCGATTACGACATCTACGCCGGCAACTTCGCCATCATGGACGACCCGGTGACGAACTTCGCCCTGTCGTACCTCCCCGGAGGGGCGATCAACTACACCCACGTCGACGACCCCGAACTGAACGCCCTGATCGAGGAGGGCATGGTCACCTTCGACGAGGACGACAAGATCGACATTATGCGCGAGGCGAACAAGATCGTGCACGAGCAGGTCTACGACAACATCATGTACACGCAGAACCTGTTCTTCGCCGCCAGCGACGAATGGGCCGGCTTCATCTCGAAGCCGAGCGAGCTGCTCTCGATCGTGAACCCGCTCTCCCTGGCGAGCGCGTACCCGGCCGAGTAAACCCGCCCCACTCTCGAGGAAGGTCGCCCGGGTGTCCCGAGCATCGTTCATTCTCCGTCGCGCAGGTCGAGGTCTGCTCACGATCTGGTTCGCCGTGACCGTGACGTTCCTGCTGCTGCGGCTCCTGCCCGGCGATCCGGCACTCGCGCTCGCGAGCCCCAACATGACGGATGCCATCCGGGCGACCATCCTCGAGCAGTACGGCCTCGACCAGCCCCTCATCGTCCAGTACGGCCTATACATGTGGCAGCTCGTGCAGGGCAATCTGGGGATCTCGTTCACCCAGTCCATCCCGGTGCTCGACGTGCTGCTGCAGCGACTGCCGTGGACGCTGCTGCTGACGCTCACCGCCCTGGCGCTCACGATCGTCATCGGCATCCCTCTCGGCGTCGCCGCCGCCTCGCACAAGGGCCGATTCGTCGACCGGGCCGTGCAGGTGCTCGGGGTGACGGGGCAGTCCCTCTTCGTGCCGAGCGTCGCGATCCTGCTGCTGTTCGTCTTCGGGCTCAACCTGGGCTGGTTCCCGATCGGCGGTGCGTACGCGACGAACACCTACGGGATGGACTGGTACCTCAGCGTCGCCCGTCACCTCGTGCTCCCGGCCGTGTCGCTCATGCTCATCCAGGTGGGCTCCTACGTGCTCACCATGCGCTCCACGCTGATCGAGACGCTCGGGGAGGACTACATCCTCCTCGCCAGGGCGAACGGGCTCCGCGGCCGCCGCATCCTCTGGAAGCACGCCCTGCGCAATGCCCTGCTGCCGACCACCACGCTGATCGGACTGCAGCTGGGATTCCTCGTCGGGGGCGCGGTGCTCACCGAGACGGTGTTCGCCTACCCCGGCATCGGCCGCGGCATCTACGAGGCCGTCACGCAGCTCGACTTCCCCGTGCTGCAGGGCGCGTTCCTCCTCCTCGCCGCCACGGTCGTCGTGGCCAACACACTCACCGACATCATCTACGGCTACCTCGACCCGAGAGTGAAGACGTCATGACCGCTCCGCTGCCGCTGACCGAGAACCTGCAGCCCACCGAACCGGCCGCCGTCGGCAGCGAGCGGGCGAGCGCCCACACCTGGCGCGCGTTCCGCCGCGACCCCCTGGGCATGATCTCCCTCGCCCTCCTCCTGCTCCTCGTCGTCGTCGCGCTCGCCGCCCCGCTCATCGCCCCCTACCCGGCGAGCTACGGGCCCGACGTGCTCCGGCCGCCGGGAGGTGCGCACTGGTTCGGCACCGACGCGCTCGGCCGCGACGTGTTCTCCGAGGTCATCTGGGGAACGCAGCAGAGTGTGCTCGTCGCCGTGGCCGCCTCGGTGATCGCCATCGTGTTCGGCACCCTCATCGCCGTCATCGGCGCGTACTTCCGGCGATTCGACAGCATCCTCAGCGTCATCGTCGACATGACGCTCTCCCTTCCGGTGCTGCCGCTCATGATCCTCATCGCGGCGCTCGTCGGGCCGAGCACGACCACGATCATCCTGGTCGTCGCGGCGTTCTCCTGGCCGGAGGTCACCCGCCTCGTACGGTCGCAGGCCCTCACGGTCGTCGGGCTGCCGTACGTCGACGCCGCGCGGCTCATGACCACGTCGCCGTTCTGGATCATCACCCGGCACGTGCTCCCCGCCGTCACCCCCGTGGTCGTCGTCTCGGTGGTCGTCACCGCCTCCCGGGCAGTGCTCTCCGCCGCCGGACTCGCCTTCCTCGGCCTCGGCGACCCGACCACCTGGTCGTGGGGGCGCATCCTCTACGAGGCGCAGCAGGCCGGGGCGATGGTCAGCGCCTGGTGGCTGACTCTGTTCCCGTCCATCGCGATCCTCATCCTCGTGCTCTCCGCGACGCTGCTCTCGATCGCGTACAACGACGCCCGCAACCCCCGCCACCTGGCCCGCTAGGAGGAGCACCGTGACCGGTCTCTCGCAACGGCTCGACCCCGCCTTCTACGATCGCGTGCAGCAGCGCGTCGTCGCCGCGATGGCGGAGGAGGACCTCGACGGGTTCCTCACCGACGACCCCGAGGACATCGCCTACCTCACCGGGTTCTTCCACCACCCCTCCGAGCGCCCCGTCGCCGCCTGGCTCGCCGCCGACGGGGGCGTCGTGCTGCTCCTTCCCGAGCTGGAACGCGAGTATGCGGCGTCCCAGAGCGCCCGCGCCGAGTCGGTCACGTTCTTCGAGTACCCCGGTGTGGTCTCGCCGTTCTCGGCGCTCGCCGCAGCCGTGTCGCCGCGGGGCGCCGTCGGCTTCGCCCCTGGCATGTCGTACCGGCGCCTGACGGCCGCGCGGGCGGCGATGCCGCGCGCCGAGCTCCGCGCATCCGACCTGCTCACCCGCGCGCGCTTCGTGAAGTTCGACGAGGAGATCGCGCTGCACCGCGAGGCGGCACGCATCACCGACCGGATGCTCGACGCCGGCGTCGCACTCGTCACCGAGGCGATCGCCGCCGGGGGCGAGCTGCCCACCGAGGCGGAGCTCGAGCGTCACGTGACGGCCACCGGCACGCGCATCATGTACGCCGAGCACCGCGAGATCGTCGTGGCCTCCCTGCTGGCCGGAGGCTTGGTGTACTCGGGGGCGAACTCCGCCTTCCCCCACGGCCTGCCGACGGTCAACCGGCTGCGTGCCGGCGACACGTTCATGCTGTCGCTCGGATGCGCGGTCGGCGAACGATTCATCGAGGGCGAGCGCACCTTCGTGCTGGGCGAGCCCACCGCGGCGCAACGTCGATACCACGACACCATCCACGAGGCGCAGCGCGTCGGGCGGGAGACGCTCCGCCCCGGTCTCGAATGCCGGGAGGCGAACAGGCTGTGCCTCGACGTGATCCGCGATGCGGGCCTCGGCGAGTACATCCGCCATCGACAGGGCCATGGCATCGGCCTCGGGATGCACGAGGCCCCCTGGCTCGAGGACGGCGACGACACCGTGCTCACGGCCGGCATGGTCGTCTCGAACGAGCCGGGCATCTACGTGCCGGGACACGCCGGCTACCGCATCAGCGACAGCATGCTCCTCACCGCCGACGGCGCCGAGGCGCTCACCACCTTCCCGCGCGATCTCGACGCGTGCACCATCGCACTCTGATCCACGGATCCAGGACCACCCAGAAAGAGGACGACATGACATCCACCCCCGAGGTCTCGCCGGAGTTCGCCGCGGCCACCAGCGACCATCAGTGGGTCGAGATCAACGGCAACCACCTGGCGGTGGAGGTGCTCGGACCCGAGGGCGCGCCGGTGATCATCACTCATCACGGCGCGCCGGGGCTGGGCTCCCGGGCAGAGCCGCGTGCGAGCTTCGGTCGGTTGGCCGACGAATACCGTGTCGTCGTGTTCGATGCGCGCGGCAGCGGTCAGAGCGAGGGCGAGGGGGAGTACAGCCACGAGCAGTGGGCGGCGGACATCGACGGCCTGCGGCAGTGGATCGGCGCCGAGCGCATCGTGATGGCCGGCGGTTCCTACGGCGGCTTCATGACCATGGAGTACGCGCTGCGTTATCCCGACCGGGTGGCAGCGCTCGTGCTGCGCGACACGTCGCCGGACAACTCGAACGCGCATCTGGCGCGGGAGAACGCGCTGGCCTCCGACCGCGTCGACATCGACATGGAGAAGTTCGACCGCATCGACGTCGGGCAGGTGCGGGACGACGAGGACCTGAAGGACTGCTGGCGGGAGATCCTGCCGCTGTACGACTTCACCTACGACCCCGAGGCGGTCGAACGGAAGGTGCAGGCGACGCCGTACCGCTACCGCGCGCACAACTACGCGTTCTCGGTGAACCTCCCGAACTACGATCTGAAGCCGCGCCTGCACGAGATCGCGGTCCCGACACTCATCACCGTGGGGCGGACCGATTGGATCACGCCAGTATCGTGTAGCGAGACCATCGCCGAGCTCATCCCGGACTCCGAGATGGTGGTGTTCGAGAAGTCGGGGCATTCGCCCCAGATCGAGGAGGCAGAGGCGTGGACGGACACGGTGCGCAGCTTCCTGCACCGGGTGTACCCGCCGACGGCATGAGCGCGCTCCAGGGGGGACGTGAGGTCAGCGACCTCGATCGGCGCATCGTCGTCGCACTCCAGCAGGACGGACGGGCGAGCTGGACGTCGATCGCCGAGTTCGCCGGGGCATCCGTCTCGACCGTCACCCGGCGCGGCCAGCAGCTGCTCGCCGAAGGCGTTGTGCGCGTGGGAATCGTGCCGACGCTCGGGAGCGAAGGGCACGTCGAGACGTTCTTCGTGCGCATCAACTGCACTCCCGGTCGGCAACTAGGCGTCGCCGAGGCCCTGATCGGCTCGCCGTACGTGCGCTTCGTGACGCTGGTGACCGGCAAGTTCGACGTGTTCGCCGAGGTCGTCATCCCGGGCGACTCCGCGACCTACGCCCACGTGCTCACCGACCTGCAGGGCATCCCCGGGGTCGAGCGCTGGCGCAGCGACCTCGTGGTGCATACGTACAAGGTCAGCTTCGACTGGGGCCGTCAGCTCTACGACACGCATGCCGAGGTGGCGAGCGATCCGCAGGCCTTCATGCCGGCGCCCAACACGTGCGATCCGACGCACTTCGACGACGCCGACCGGGCGATCGTGCGCGAGCTGAGTGAGAACGGGCGCGCGTCGTTCCTGTCGATCGCGGCGAAGCTCGAGATGAACGAGAGCAGCGTGCGGCGCCGCTATGACCGGATGCGGGCCGCCGGATGCCTCACCACAGTCACCATGGTGCCGGCATCCGCGCTCGGGATGAGCGCCGAGACGCTGCTGATGCTGCGCGTCGAACCCTCGCGTCTTGCGGCGGTCGCGCGCACGCTGTCGCAGCACGTGTCGGTCCGCTTCCTCGCCGCAGCGCTGGAGGAGAACTCGCTGTACTGCGAGATCATCCTGCCGAGCACCGAGACGCTGCACGACTTCCTCACCGGCACGATCGCGCACCTCAAAGGAGTGCGAGGGTGGACCGCGGCGATGGAACTCGTGTTCATGAAACGCGGCTTCATCGAGACCCCGTGGTGGCGAGCGCAGGTCGCCTCCGCGGGCGGCAGCGAGGCGTAAGCCGATATTCCAGATCGGCATGCTTCTGCAGATCTGTCAAGGCCCTGGCCGCCCCGGCGCTCCTCGCGGAGACTCATCGAGTACGGGGGATGAGTCTTGGAGGGCCGTCATGTCAGGAGATCCAGAGCCGCGTTACGTGCTGCGTCGCATCACCCCCACCGAGTGGGTGATCAACGACCAGCGCTTCCCTGCGAACGACCCGCGTCACATCGTGGCGTGCGTGTACGAGTTCGCCGAGACCGAGGTCGAGGTGGTGTGGGTGCGTGACCTGCCCCTCGCGATGCGCTACTCGAACGCCTTCGAGGTGCTCGCCGACGTCGAGCGCATGCATGCGCCGAACCGCACCAACCGGGCCACCCGGCCGGTGCCGATCCCGTCGCTGCCGCCGCTGCTGGCGAACTGACGACGCGAACCGAGAAGGGGCGGGCCCGGAAGATCCGGGCCCGCCCCTTCGTCGTACCGTCGACCGCTCGTGCGGCCGATCAGTCGCCTTCCGCGGCGATGCGGTCAGCGTCGGCGCTGTCGATCAGGTCGGGGTTCGCGTCCTCGTCGAGTTCGCGCTCGCCGTCGACCTCGCGGGTGGGGACGTCCGTCCCCTCGTCGTCGCCGCCCAGCGGCGGGACCGGGGGGATCGGGGGCGGGGGATTGGTGGTCATCGGATGCTCCTCTCGTCGGTGAGGTCTCCGACGGTACGACCGTCGGAGACGAGCGGGGAGTCGGTTGACGCGCCCGCGACGCGCCGCTAGGAGGCGTGCTCCGGTCCGTCGACCGTCTCGGGCCGCTTCTGCCGGAACGGACGCGCCGGGGTGTGCGGGCCGTCCCACACGGTGATGACACCCCAGGCGGCGGCGGCCAGCGGAACCGAGAGCACCGCCCCGACGATGCCACCGAGGATCGTGCCCGCGGTCAGAGCGAGCAGGATGACCAGGGCGTGCAGCTTCAACGAGCGCGCCATCACGACCGGCTGGAGGAAGTTGCCCTCGAGCTGGTTGACGAGCACGACGATGCCGACCACGATGAGCGCGGCGACCGGCCCGTGGGTCACCAGAGCGACGAGAGCCGCGAGGATGCCGGCGGCCGTCGCCCCCACGAGGGGGATGAACGCCGTGAGGAACACGATGACGGCGAGCGGGATGGCGAGGGGGATCTGCAGGATCGCCAGACCGATGCCGATGCCGAGGGCGTCGGCCGCGGCGACGATCGACGTCCCGCGCACGTACCCGCCGAACGTCGCGACGGTCTTGTCACCGATGCGGCGAGCGCGCTCGTAGCTGCGGCCGGAGAAGGGGCGCAGGAGGAACTCCCAGATGCGCGGACCGTCCTTCAGGAAGAAGAACAGCACAACGATCATCAGGGCGAGCCCCGTGAAGAAGCTGGCGGTCGCCGAGACGCCCGCGAGCGCACCGCGACCGAACGATGCGCTCGTGAGGAACTCCTGCGCGCTGGCCCACAGGTCGTCGAGGTCGAGGGACTGGATGTCGAAGGGGAGGGTGTCGAGCCACGCGGTCACCTGGGAGATGCCGTCCGTGGCGGAGTCGACGAGGTCGTCCCACTGCGATCGCACCGTGAGCACGATCACCCAGACGACCGCCCCGAGCACCAGGATGATCCCGATCAGGGCGATCCAGGTGGCGAGGATCGACGGCACGCCGTGCCGCCGCATGAGGGCGACCAGGGGGTGGATCGCGCAGGCCAGGATGAGCGCGATCGTCACCGGGATGAACACGAGCGACAGTTGCGTGATGACCAGCACGGCGACGGCGACCACGGCGAGAACGGCCAGCGTCTGCAGGCTCCGCGTGGCGACGAGACCCCAGCCCCGCGACCACAGACGCGAATCGTCCTCCTCCATGATCAGCAACTCGGGTCGTCGGAACAGTCCCATCACGTGCGCCTCCCGGCCATCGGCTCGATCGCCCCGGTGGAGATCGCCAGCTCGGCCTTTCTATCCGGGCGTCCCGATGATCGCAAGCCCCTGGCGCGCATCGCCAGAACGCCCCACGCTGGTCGCGAGGCCGCCGCTCCCGGCGGCTCGGAAGGGACCGCACCCATGACAGATCAGACCCCCACCCAGCGCGTCGCCGAGCTCATCAAGGACTTCCGGTTCGCGATGCTCACCACCCGCAACGCCGAGGACCGCCTCGTCGCGCACCCGCTCACCGTTCAGGAGGCCGAGTTCGACGGCGACCTGTGGTTCCTCGTCGCGAAGAGCGCTACCTTCGTGACCGACCTGCGTGCGGACGACCGCGTCGGCGTGTCGCTCAGCTCGAACGACTCGTGGGTCTCGCTGTCGGGTCGCGCCTCGCTGGTCGAGGATCGCGCGAAGATCGATGAGCTGTGGAACCCGGTGGTCGAGGCCTGGTTCCCGAACGGACCGAACGACCCCGATGTGGGTCTGCTGAAGTTCTCGGCCGAGACGGCGGAGTACTGGGACAGCCCCGGCGGCCGCATCGCGTCGCTGTTCAGCTTCGTCAAGTCGAAGATCACAGGTGAGCAGTACGACGCCGAGAACGAGGTCGTCACGCTGCCCCCGTCGAACGACTGAGAGGGCGTCGAGCGGTGTCGGTCGGCTGTGGCAGGGTGAGGGGATGAGCACATCCTCGGGCCCGCGCGACGCCGGCCGCACCCTGCTCGTCGGCTACGGCAAGCTCGGCACCGCCCTGGCGCCGTTGCTCGAGGCTGAGGGCGCCGACGCGATCGCGCTGCGGCGCACGGATGCTCCGCTCCCGCAGGGCGTGCAGGGGATCGTCGCCGACGTCTCCCGGCCGCTCGACGGGCGACTGCCCCGGGTGGATTCGATGGTCGTGACGATGCCGCCGGGGGAGGAGGTCGACGGCTACCGCCGGATGCTCCAGCACCTCGAACGCGCCCTCCCCGACGCTCCCGAGCGCACGGTCTTCGTGTCATCGACCGGGGTCTTCGCGGGCGTCGGGCCCGAGACACCGATCACCGAGGACGACGAGCCGCCGCTCACGAGCGATCGCTCGCGTGCCCTGCGCGACGGCGAACGAGCGGCCGTCGAGATGTTCGGCGCAACGGTCATCCGTCCCTCCGGAATCTATGGACCCGGACGCGATTTCCTCCTCCGCACCGTGCGCGAGGGGCGCGCGGTGGATCGCCGGCGCTGGACGAACCGCATCCACGAGGCCGATCTCGTCCGTGCGCTTCACCTGCTCCTGCGCACGCCGGAGCCGCCCGCGTTGCTACATGCCACCGACGAGCAGCCCGTGCAGCTCGGCGAGGTCGTCGATTTCCTCGCCGCACGGCTCGGCGTGCCCGCGCCGCCCGCTGCTCCCGTCGACGAGGCGTCGGGGCACATCCTCGATGGAGCGCTGTTGCGGCGCACGCTCGGCGACCTCGAGCATCCGACGTACGTGTCGGGCTACACCGAGATGCTCGCCGCTGTCGACAAGCCCTAGCTCGCGACGTCGCTCGCGCGGGGGCTGCGCACGCGGAACCACAGCGTGAGTTCGGCCAGCGCGCGTCGCGCCGCTTCACGGTCGACGCCGGATTCGAGGTCGGCGAAGGAATCGCGATAGCCCGACGGCGACCCCGCGGGGTCGGCACGGAACGCGTGGTAGCCCATCGTCCATTCGACGAAGCGGCGCTCGGCGATCGGTTCCTCGATCAGCATCCGCACGTCGTGGTGACGGGGATCGCGGCTGATCTTGGCGAACAGCTCGTCGACGGTGTCGCGGGCGCCCTCGAGGATCTGGATGAAGCGTCCACCCCGGTAGAGCAGCATGCCGGTGACATCGCGTGTGGCGTTCAGGCGTCGGCAGGTCGCGAGGAGTTCTTCGAGGGCGGTCTCCCGGAACGGCTGCGAGGCCGTGCTGGCATAGACGAGCGAGACGAGGCCACCGCTCATTCGGCCGTACCGATCCGGGAGTCGCCGGCGCTGGCGAGGGGGACGGACGGGGCGGACGTGGTGCTGACGGCGTGCGTCGCGTCGCTCAGGGTGGCGAAGTCGCCGAGTGCCGTGCTGCGCGCATCGAAGGCACGGAAGCGGCCGTCGGGCTGACGATCGACGTAGCCGAGGAAGTCGCCGCCGCGGCTGCCGACATGGAAGCCGTCTTCGACGCACGCCCACAGGACGTCGGAGGAGTGTTCGGGTTGGGTGGTATGCGCAGGGTCGTTCACCCTTGCAGACTATGGGCGGCCTCCGACATCCGTCTCCCCCCTTGCGCGGGAGGGCATCGCCATGGCACCCGGCGCAGTCTGGGGCGCGAGGGGCAGGAGGTCAACCCCTTCCGCCGGTCGCCAGGGCCGGGGTACGGTCGCCGTTCCGATCGAGGAGGACACCATGAGCGATCACGCGCACGATGCCGAGACGTCTGCCGCAGACGAGCAGCATGCCGGCAGCAGCGACAAGCCCGAGCAGGCCGACGAAGCCACGACGGCGCACACTCTCGACGACGACGGCACCCCCGTCGACAACCCGTCGGGCGGTTAGTCGGCCGTGCGGTCCGATGGCTCGTCGTCGTCGGACCGCGTCGGGGGCGCGGCGAAGTCGGCGTCGGTGATGTTGCCCGACGCGATGTCGGAGTCGGGGCCGTCGTAGTCGCGCGGCTCGGTGGTGTCGTCGTGGGGCGTGCTCATGAGGAGCTCCAATCCTGGGGAACGAACCCCCTTCTTAGTTGCGATCAGGGAGCGCGAGAAGACCGTTGACACCGCGGTCAGTCGACTCCGCGGACCGCCAACGCCTCTCCCAGTTCATCGGCGCTCCTCAGCGCGCAGACGAGGAACGGGACGACGAAGATGCGCAGCCCCGCGCGCCCTCCGCGCGCCCGCTGTGCGTCGATCACCTCGTGCCCGAGCCGCACGAGCGTCGGCACCATTCCCACCGTCACCACCAGCAGAAGCGCCACCCTCTCGGCCGCACCCCGCCGGAGGGGGAGTCGGCGCAGCACGTGCTCGGCGGCGCCGAGCAGCTCCGCGAGCGGGGTGGTGCGCACGAGGAGTCCCGCCACCAGCACGGCCGCCACCAGCCGCGCCGTGGTGGCGCAGGCGGCCTCCAGCCCCAAGAAGATCGTCTGGCTCACGAGCAGGAACACGATCATCGCCCGCATCGCCCACAGCTGCCGGGGGATGTCATCCCGCAGGCCGCCGCTCCCGATCGCCGCGGTGAGCGAGGTCGCGAGCGCCACTGCACCGGCGAGGGCCGCTCCTCGCCACGTGCTCGGGGCGAGCAGCGCGACCGTGCTCAGCGCAGTGAGCAACAGCACCTTCGGCCCCACCGGGAGTCGGTGCAACAGCCCCGTGCCGGGGCGGTAGACGCTCAGCATCCCAGGCTCGCCTCGTACGCGTTCACGACTGCGGCGGGATCGCCGACCTGCACGACCCGCCCGCCCTCGCACAGCACCGCGGCCTCGCACCGCTGAGCGAGCGCGAGGTCGTGCGTGACGACGAGGGTGCGATGCCCCTGGTCGGCGAGCAGGTGGTCGGCGACCGTCCGGGCATGGCGGGCGTCGAGGAAGCTCGTCGGCTCGTCGGCGATCACCAGGTCGGGATCGCGGACGAACGCGCCCGCCACCGCCAGGAGCTGCTTCTGGCCACTGGACAGCTCGTGGGCGGCGGCATCCCGGAGGGGTGAGAGTCCGAAGCGGGCGAGAGCGGCATCGACGCGCGTGCTGACCTCCGCGCGCGGGAGCCGGAGAGCACGGAGTGAGAAGGCGACGTCTTCGGCGACCGTGGGCATGACGATCTGCGTGTCGGGATTGCTGAAGACCGTGGCGACCCGCCGCCGCAGCGCCGAGGCGTCCTGCTGCGGGTCGAGGCCGAGCACGCGTGCCGTACCGCGGGTGTGCGTGACGAGCCCGCTCAGCATCCGCGCGAGGGTCGACTTGCCCGAGCCGTTCTCCCCGATGACCGCGATGGTGCGGGCCTCGGAGCGCAGCGTGACGCCCGACAGCACGGCGACGCCACTGCGCAGCACATCGACGTCGGCGAGATCGAGGGTAGGGACACCGCTCATCGCACGACCTCCACGAGCATCGCGACACCGATTCCTCCGCCGGCGGAGACCGCCGCGACACCGAGCGTGCCGGCGGGGGCTCCGCCCCGGATCAGCCGCGAGAACAGACGCACGACCGCGGCCGCGCCGCTCGCACCCCACGGGTGGCCGAGGGCGAGAGCACCGCCGTCGGCGCAGAGGCGCGGGCCGTGCTCAACGATCCCGAGGTGGTCGCAGATCGCGAGCATCTGCGGTGCGAAAGCCTCGACGATCTCGATCGCGCCGATGCCGCCCAGCTCGACGCCCTGGCGCTGCAGCAGGTCATCGACCGCGAACGCCGCTCCGAGCCCGGGCAGAGCGGGGTCGCAGCCGACGGCGGTGGTGTCGCGCACGAGCAGTCCGGGGCGGCCTTCGCGCGCTCCGACGGGGGCCACGAGCACGGCTGCAGCACCATCGCTCACCCGCGTGGCCGTGGCCGCCGTCACGGTGCCGCCGGGATGCAGCGGGCGCAGCCGGGAGAGCACGGGAAGGGCGGCGCCGATGGCGTCGTCGGCGCGCAGTGAACCGATGGCGACGATCTCGGCGTCGAACCGCCGGGCGTCGCGGGCGGCGATGGCTCGGCGATGGCTCCGTTCCGCCTGCGCGTCCTGGCGACCGCGGCTGATGCCGAACCGGGCCGCGAGATCGTCGGCCGCGACGGTCATGTCGGGGTCGTCGAAGCCGTCCGGCGCGAACGGCGCCCGGTCGTGCACCCTGTCCGCGGTGCTGCGCAGAGGAGCGGTGGACGCGCTCTCCGCCCCGCCGGCGAGGTGCACCCGGTCGTCGCCCGCCCGGATGCCCGTCACGGCGCTGACGACGGCGGCGAGTCCGCTGGCGCACTGCCGGTCGATCGTCACCCCGGGGATCCGCGGATCCAGCCCGGACGCGAGCGTCGCGACCCGCGCGGGGTTGCCACCGGGCCCCCGGCAGTTGCCGAGCGTCACGTCGGCGATGGGCACGTCGATCGCGGCATCCGCCACGACCGCACGCAGCACGGGCGCCGCGAGATGCTCGACCGGAACGTCGGCCAGACGCCGGCCGCGCGTGGCGAAGGGTGTGCGGCGCGCCGCGAGGATGACGGCGTCAGGCATAGCGCGCCAGCTCGCCCGCGAGCGCCCGGCGCCGCGCCTCGGCTCGCGCGGGCTTTCCGGATGCCGTGCGGGGGAGAGCGCCGGCGAACCATCGCCGCGGACGGTGCGCCGGGGCGAGCTGCCCCCGCACCGTCGCACGGAGAACGGGCCGGTCCCATCCCGGCGGGTCTGGTTCGAGAAGAGCCGCGACGAGCGATCCCACCCGGCCCCGGGGAACGCCGAACACCACGGCGTCGCGCACGCCGGGGACGGACCGGAGCACCGCCTCGGCCTCATCGGGGCGGATCGTCGCCGAGGCGCTGAGGATCGCCTCGTCGGCACGTCCGAGCAGATCGAGGCATCCGTTCACCCATCGTGCTCGGTCACCGACCGTCGCCCAGGCTCCGTTCCACCGCAGCGGCCCCGGGGAACCTCCGTCGGCATACCCCGCGGAGAGGAAGGGTGAGCGCACCCACAGCTCGTCGTCGACGATGTCGATCTCGACTCCGGGGAACGGCTGCCACCCGGTTCCGTCGTCGATCGCGACGAACGAGAGCTCCGCGGCGCCGTAGTACGAGACCACGCGGATGCCCCGACTCTCCGCCTTCTGCCGCAACGATGCATCGAGAGCAGACCCGCCGACGAGTGCGGTGCGCAGGCGCGGCGTCGCCGCCGGGCCTCGGTCGAGCACGGTACGCAGACCCTGGGGTGTGGCGTGCAGGCAGACGGCATCCGGGTCGGCGGTGCTCCCGGGCACGCACGGTCGCGGACCGCCACCGAGCGCATGCGCGAGCGAGAAGAGCGTCAACGATGAGCTTGCGGGAGCAGGGAGCAGGATGCGGTCGTCCTCATGGGTGCCCAGGAGCTGTTCCACCGCGGGGAACGACGCCGCCCAGGACGCGGCGGACCGCAGCACGATGCGCGGCTGGCCGCTGGAACCGGAGGTGAGCGCCGCCCACCCGACATCGTCGGGGACCGATGCCCGTCGAGCCGCATCCGCGACTGCGTCGAGCTGCGCTCGCGGCCAGCGCGGATCCGTGACGAGTGGCGCATTCCCGGAGTGACGCACGCGCGCCAACCGCTCGAGCAGGTCAGGGGCGTCACCGGCGACGAGCGAGATCACCGTCGCGATGATCCGTCGACACTCGCGGCGCGGGGCGTTCGCCGCG
This sequence comes from uncultured Microbacterium sp., assembly GCF_963528945.1. Classification (GTDB taxonomy): domain Bacteria; phylum Actinomycetota; class Actinomycetes; order Actinomycetales; family Microbacteriaceae; genus Microbacterium. Next base: position 1,332,420 of record NZ_CAURWX010000001.1, on the reverse strand, counting down.
GTGCATCGTTCCATTCGACCGGGAACGCTCGCCGGTAGCCGGTGACCAGGGCCATCACGACGGTGGTGGCGATCACGGCCTTGGTCAGGTCGCCCGGCAGGTAGATGAGGCTGGTGAGCGCCGTCTCGCCCAGCGGCATCCGAGTCAGAATGCTCTGCACCGGGATGCCGATCGCGTACACGACGAGGATGCCGCCCACGACGTTCGCGGCGAAGGTGCGCAGCACCGTCGGACGACGCCGCCCGGCGTGCACGAGAGCGCCGATGACGAATGCGGCCGGAAGCCATCCGACGAGGTACCCCGCGGAGGGCGCCAGGAACACGCCGATCCCGCCGCGGCCGCCCGCCAGCAGCGGCGCACCGATCGCGGTGAGCAGCAGGAAGACGCCGACGGATGCCGCGCCGCGCCACGGGCCGAGGATCGCTCCGGCGAGCATCACACCGAGCGTCTGCGCCGTGATGGGCACGGGGCCGAGGATCGTGAACGACCCGGGCAACCCCAGCACGGCGATGACCGCGGCGAAGATCGCGATGCGTGCGAGGTCGGCCGCGCCGGAGCGCGGGCGGGCGGGGGCGAGGGGAGCGGCTTCGGACATGACGACCTTCCTGAACAGCGTTCACCTGAACGATGTTCAAGAGTAGCCCACCTCCAAGGGGCGCACCGTGCGGACGTCGGCCCGAAGGTCTGCCCTCGGCTGTGTTCACGGCATAGTCAGGGACCCGCTGCCTGTGTCGATGCGACGCAGACGTCGCGGGCATCCGCGTCTAGCGTGGAGAGATGGACGTTCGAGAGTTTCGCCCCGTCGACCTCAGCGGCATGCGCGCGGCCCTGGGAGACGTCGAGGCTCCGACGGTGCAGAAGATCATCGACCACCTCGATGACAACTGCCTGGCTTTCCTTGCGCATTCGCCGTTCTGCTGCCTGTCGACGGCGGATGCCGCCGGCAACTGCGACTGCTCGCCGCGGGGTGACTATCCCGGCTTCGTGCGGGCTCTCGACCGTCGGACGCTGGTGATCCCGGACCGGCTGGGGAACAAGCTCGCCGATTCGATGACGAACATCCTCGACAACGGCCACGTGGGGCTGCTGTGCTTCGTCCCGGGGATGACCGAGACCCTCCGCATCAACGGCACCGCCACCGTGACGGACGACCCGTCCCTGCTCGCGATGCTCGAGCAGGACCACTCGGTTCCCGACCTCGCCATCGTCGTGCGCACGGAGCAGGTCTACCTGCACTGCGGACGCGCCCTGCTGCGGGCGGGCCTCTGGGATCCCGAGACGCAGGACCTCGCCGAGGAGGTGCCGACGTCCGGGCAGATCTGGGCGAGCACGTCCGGCTACGACGCTTCGGTCGGAGATGCGATCGACGGCGCGATGGCCGGTGCGTACAAGGTGCTGTACTGAATGCGCTCTCGCGAAGGGATGATGCCGCTCGTCGTCACCGAGATCGTGCGGGAGACCCCCTCGATCGTGAGTGTGCGCCTCGCAGCGCCGGACGGTTCCCCGCTGCCGCCGTGGGTGCCGGGCTCGCACATCGACGTGCAGCTGATCACGCGGCACGAACGCCAGTACTCGCTGTGCGGCGATCCCGCCGATGTGACGGGCTATCGGATCGCCGTACTGCGTGAGCCGTCGTCGCGCGGGGGCTCGCACTACATCCACTCCTTCCTCCGCGTGGGGAGCCGGGTGTGGGTGCGACCACCTCGCACCCTGTTCGCCCTCGCGGACGCCCCGTCGTACCTGCTCGTCGCGGCTGGAATCGGCATCACGCCCATACTCGCCATGGCCCGGCACCTCGCGGCCGAGGGTGCCGACTGGCAGATGGTCTACCTCGTACGACGCCCCGATGACGTCGCCTTCGCTGCAGATCTCGACACGCTCGGCGACCGGGTCACCGTGCACGTCAGCGGCGAGGACGGACGGCTCGACCTCGCCCGCCTCGTCTCCGACACCGCGCCGGGTACCGCGGTCTACGCCTGCGGTCCCCAGGGCTTCATCGACGCGCTCCGCGCGCTCGACGGCCAACTGCCCAGCGGTGCCAGCATCCATGTCGAGCGTTTCCAACCCGTACCGCGGGAGCGCCGGCCGAACGAGGCGTTCACGGTCGTGTGCAGCAGGTCGGGCATCACGGTGGAGGTACCGGCCCAACGGTCCATGCTCGACGCCATGCGGGACGCCGGCGTCGAGGTGCGCGGTTCCTGTTTGCGCGGCGTCTGCGGTTCGTGTGCGGTGAGCGTGCTCGACGGAAACCCGGAGCACCGCGATTCCCTCACCGTCGACCAGGATTCGTCGACGATGTACCCCTGCGTGTCGCGGTCGCTCAGCCCGCAGCTCGTCGTCGACGCGTGAGCCGACGCGGGAAGAGGTGCCCGAGGTGGGGTTGCGCCCGCACTGGAGCGATGCGAACGTGGACGAGATGAACGGTCAATGGCGAAGCACGACATGGAACTGGTGGGGCCTCGCGTTCGCCCTCGTTTTCGGAACCCTCTGCGTCATCCTCATGCTGACCGGGGCCGTCGGTGGAACCGTGTGGTGGACGGCCGCAGCGATGGGCTTGCTCGCGATATCGAGCGCGCTGAATATCCGCGCCATCTCGCGCAACAACATCAGGCTCGCCGCGGCGCGCACGAGCGCACAGTCGGAGACGACGCGTCAGTAGATCAGACGCGTCGGGAGTTTCGGTGCGCCGATCGCAGGGTTGGAAAACAAGAAAACCCGCGATCTCTCGCGGGTTTCGTTGTGGACCTGAGGGGACTCGAACCCCTGACCCCCTGCATGCCATGCAGGTGCGCTACCAGCTGCGCCACAGGCCCAGAATCGCTCCCGATCACTCGGGGCAACTCGAAAAGCGTACTACACCGGGCGACGCGAGCACCAATCCGGGGCCGCACCCCGGGCGCGTCGGGCGGAACAACGGATTCGCCGCGTGCGTTGTCGTCAGCGTGAGCATCCTCGACAGCATCGTGATCGGCGCGGGCCAGGCCGGCCTCTCGGCGTCGTACCACCTGCAGCGGCTCGGCATCGACCACCTCGTGCTCGATGCCGACGAGGCGGCGGGCGGCGCGTGGCAGCACCGGTGGGATGCTCTGACGATGCGCGACGTGCACGGCGTCGCCGAGCTGCCCGACGACGCCGCCCCGGCCCGCGATGGGCGCCGCGCGAACCTCGTCGTGCCCGCGTCCTTCGCGGCCTACGAGCAGAGGCACGGGCTCCCGATCGTGCGCCCCGTGAAGGTCGACCGCGTCGACGACGTCGACGGCGTGCTGCGGGTGCACGCGGGCGAGCGCGAGTGGCGGACGCGCACGCTCGTGAATGCGACGGGCACCTGGACGCATCCCTTCCTGCCGCACTATCCGGGCATGGAGACGTTCCTCGGCGAGCAGTTGCACACCGTCGACTATCCCGGTCCCGAGCACTTCCGCGGACGACGGGTCCTCGTGGTGGGCGGTGGTGCGTCGGCGGTGCAGTTCCTCGGTGCGCTCGCACCCGTCACCGAGGTGCTCTGGGCCACGCGACGCGAGCCGGTCTGGCGCACCGACGACTTCACCCCCGAGGCCGGGGCGGCTGCCGTGGCGCTCGTCGAGCAGCGCGTGGCCCGCGGGCTCCCGCCCGAAAGCGTCGTCAGCGTGACGGGCCTGATGCTGCGCGAGCAGGAGCGCGAAGCGGAGCGCCAGGGCGTCTACGCGGCACGGCGGCCGATGTTCGTGCGCATCGAACCCGACGGCGTGCGGTGGGCGGACGGTGCGTTCGAGCGGGTCGACGTGATCCTCTGGGCGACGGGGTTCCGGCCGGCCATCGCGCACCTCGCACCGCTGCGCCTGCGCAGCCCCGAGGGCGGCATCCGGCTCGACCGTGACGGGCGGGGGACGACCGCCGTGGCCGATCGCCGCATCCAGCTCGTCGGATACGGCCCCTCCGCGAGCACGATCGGTGCGAATCGCGCCGGCCGCTCGGCGGCGAAGGGCGTGCGTGACGCGTTGGCCGCGGTTCCCTCGATACGCTGAAGTAATGCTCCGCGTCATCCTGCTGATCGTCTGGCTGCTCCTGACCGCCTGGTTGGGGATCTGGGTGGGGGAGGGCCTGTTCGGTATCGACCAGCGCGACTCGATCCTGCCGTTCGCCGACGGCGACTCGCCCGCCGCGACGATCATGATCGGCGTCGCCTGGGGCATCCTGCTGACATTCGGGGGAGCGGGGCGCGGACCGCGCCGGCGCCGCATCGGTGCCGGGGCACCCGAGATCGGCGTCGGCCGCATCGTCGAGACCGCGCCGACGGGCACCTCGATCAACGATGTCCCGCAGTACGACCTCTTCATCCGGGTGGCACCGAAGGAGGGCGACGACTTCATCGGCCAGCTGCGGATGCTCGTGCCGCCGACGGAACTCGGCAATCTGCGCGAGGGACTCGCCCTCCCGGTGCGCTACCGCCCGGGCGACCCGGACGTCGTCGAGCTCGCCGATCTCGAAGACCCCGCGGTCCGCGAGGCGATGCTGCAGTGGCGCATCGACCGCGGTCTGATCGACCCCACCCAGGTGCGGGCCCGGACCTCGGGCCTCCAGGCGCCGGCATCCGTGCTCGCGGTGCGGCCCACCGGGCGTCGCCGCGAAGGTCAGGTCGAGCTCGACCTGCGTGTGCTCGTCGCGCCGGAGGGCGCATCGACGTGGGAGGCCGACACGACCGTCTTCGTCTTCCCCGAAGCCGTCGGACGGTTGCAGGTCGGATCGCCGATCTGGGCGTACTACCGGCGGGAGGACCCCGCCACCATCGCCGTCACCATCGAGAAGGAGGCCGTGCGATGAATCCCCTCGACACCGTCATGTGGATCGCGAACTTCGTCGCCTCGCACGCGTACGCGGTCGTGTTCATCGCGGCGTTCTCCCTCTTCGGCCTGCTGGCGCTCTCGTCAAAGGCCGCGGTGCCCGGGGGAGCGCTGCGTCGCGTACGCGAGCGCGAGGGTCTCCTGCCCGACGGCGACCGTGCCCGCGGGTCCGTGCTCATCGGCATCCGCGTCGTCGTCGCGAGGGTCGCCGCGGTGCTGATGCTCGCTTCGCTCATCGTCGGCATCCTGAGCCTGACCGGTGTCCCGGTGACGCGCGCCTACATCCACGACAACGGCCGACCCACGACCGGTACGGTCGACGGCGACTGGGTGACGTTCTCCGTCGCCGACGGCACCGAGTACACGCTGTCCAACGATTTCTTCAGCCCCGCGGTCTACCCTGATCGCGACGCGTACCTCCTGACCGGGCAACCGGTCGTGGTGCGCTACCTCCCCGGCCATCCGCAGGCCTTCGTGATCGACAGCTCGCAGCTGCCGGAGTAAGGAGAACCGCATGTCCCGCATCATCGTCCTCGGAGGGCACGGCCGCGTGGCCCTGCTCCTCGCACCCCTCCTGGTCGCGCGTGGCGACGAGGTGACCTCTGTCATCCGCAACCCCGACCACGCCGCCGATGTCGAGAAGACCGGCGCCCACCCCCTGGTCGCCGACGTCGAGAAGCTCGGCACCGAGGAGATCGCCGACCTCGTACGCGGTCACGATGCGATCGTCTGGTCGGCCGGTGCCGGCGGCGGAGACGCCGAGCGCACCTACGCCGTCGACCGCGATGCCGCGATCCGCTCGATGGAGGCGGCGGAGGCCGCCGGCGTGCAGCGGTACGTGCTGGTCTCGTGGCTCGGATCGAAGGCCGACCATGGCGTGCCCCAGGACGACCCGTTCTTCGCCTACGCCGACGCCAAGTGGGCGGCCGACGAGCACCTGCGCGGAACCGGGCTCGACGGCACGATCCTCGCTCCCGGCGGGCTGACGCTCGACGAGCCGACCGGACGCATCCGGCTCGACCCCGACGACCGGGGCGAAGTCTCGCGCGCCGACGTCGCCGCCGTCATCGCCGCGGCTCTCAGCGAGCCGTCGACGATCGGGCGCACGATCCGCTTCGGCAACGGCACGGCCGACGACTCGCTCCCCATCGCCGAGGCTCTGCAGAGCTGAGGAGAGTGCCGGCCGCAGAAAGCGGCCGGCACTGCCGCTCAGGCGGCGACGATCGCGGGTTGCGGTGCGAGCCACGCGTCGAGCAGCAGGCCGCGCAGCGCCGCCCCCCGATCGGCGAACGCGCGCTGCCGCCGCACGTACTCGCCCTTGCCCTCCGGCGTCTCGATGCGCACGGGCTCGACGCCCCAGTCGGCGAGGTCGTACGGCGCCGCCTGCATGTCGAGCAGCCGGATGTCGCGGGCGAGCTCGAACGCGTCGAGCAGCAGTTCGCCGGGTACGAGCGGGCCGAGTTTCGTCGCCCACTTGTACACGTCCATGCCGGCGTGGAGGCAGCCGGGCTGCTCGTGCATCGGTTGGTCGTCGCGCGTCAGCGGGGAGCGATTGAGCGGCACTGCTTCCGGCGTGAAGAAGCGGAAGGCGTCGAAGTGCGTGCACCGCAGCTCGTGCGCCTGGACCACGGCATCCGTGCCGTCCCGTCCGAGGCGGAGCGGGACGGGGTGGCGGTGCTCGTCGGCCCGGTACACCATCGCCCACTCGTGCAGCCCGAAGCATCCGAACTGACCGGGACGCGACGCCGTGCGCCGCAGCATGATCTCGATCAGGCGTGCGAGCGCCGGCTTCTCGCGAGCGAAGGCCGCGGCATCCGGCACGACCGAGCCGGGCTCGCGTCCGGCGGCGTACCAGCGCCAGTCGGCGCGTTCCGGGGCGTCGCGCAGCTCGACAGCGGCACCCGGGTGCCATCGCCGCAGCTGCGCGGGCTTGTACGAGTAGTAGGTGAAGAGGAAGTCCCACACCGGGTGCTTCTCGCCGGTCGCCGCGCGTGCACGGTGGTCGGCGGTGAGGGCGTCGGCGCGGTCGCGATGCGCGTCCGCGCGCACCGTCCAGTCGTCGCGCGTGAGGAACATGTCAGTCGAGGATGCCGACCTCGCCGAGCAGGTCGCGCAGGCCCGCGCCGTCCTCGGCGCTCACCCACGGCACGACCGTGTCGGAGTGAGGCTGCTCGCCCGCGCGGCCACCGGCCAGCACCGCCTCGGCGGGGAGCAGGCGGCGGATCGCCACACCCGCGACCGCGTCGGGGTGCTCGTCGAGGAACTGCGTGTAGATGGCCTCGTCGTGCTGCCCGTCGTCTCCGATCAGCAGCCACTTCACGTGCGGGAACTCGGTCGCGAGTCGGCGCAGGTTCGTGAGCTTGTGGTCGCGGCCGCTGCGGAACCACCGGTCGTGCGTGGGTCCCCAGTCGGTCAGGAGCATGGAGCCGGCGGGGAAGAGGTGGCGCCCGAGAAAGCGACGCAGCGTCGGCGCGATGTTCCAGGCGCCGGTCGACAGGTAGATCATCGGGGCGCCCGGATGCTGTCGCAGCAGCTGGTCGAGCAGCACCCCCATGCCGGGCACGGGGATGCGGGCGTGCTCGTCGAGCACGAAGGAGTTCCAGAAGGCGATGAACGGTCGGGGGAGCGCGGTCACCATGACCGTGTCGTCGACATCCGAAAGCACACCGAAGGTGGTCGACTCGGCGACGACGAACGCCGTGCCGTCGACCGGCTCCTGGTCTTCGGTCGAGATGCGGAACGTCTGCCACCCCGGCTCGAGGTCGGCGTGCAGCACCGCGTCCACGACGCCTCCGCGGTCGGCGACGACCTCGTGCACCGTGTCGCCGAGCTGCACGCGCACCTTGGCGAAGCTCACGGGGATACCCACGAAGCTGCGCCAGCCGCGGATGCTGGCGAGCTCGCCGTCCTTGCCCTTGCGCTGCGGCGGGACGATGAGCACCCGCCCGACGACGCGCACCCAGCCCGGGCCGCCGTAGCCGGGGAACGGCACGACGACCGCGGTACGGCCGCGCTTGCGCGCACGCCCTTCGCGCCAGACGTGGAAGCGGTGTTCGAGTCGGGCGAACCAGTGGATGCGCGGGGCCGCGGGTGCAGAGGCCATTGCCTCAGTCTTTCACGTCCGCCCCCGGCTCCGCCTCTTGAGCATCGAGATGCCGAGCTTCGGAGCGTTCGAGCACCTTCTTGCCGATGAACACCAGCACGAGGAACAGCACGATGATGCCGACGAAGACGTACCCCGCGTAGTGCACCCGGTCGACCATCTCGTCGAAGGTGAGGGCGGCGAGCGAGGTGACGCTCACGTAGGCGACCGACCAGATCACGCAGGCGGGTGCGGTCCATGCGAGGAAGCGTCGGTAGGAATAGTGGCTCATGCCGACGGTGAGCGGCACGAGGGAGTGCAGCACGGGCAGGAAGCGCGACAGGAAGATGGCGATGCCGCCGCGCCGTTGCAGGTATCGCTCGGCACGGAGCCAGTTCTTCTCGCCGATGCGTCGCCCGAGCCACGAGGTGCGGATGCGCGGCCCGAGCCAGCGGCCGAGCGCGAAGCCGATGCTCTCGCCGATCAGGGCGCCCACGACCACGGCGATCACCATCATGGTCGCCTGCACCGGACCCTGCACACCGATGGAGGCCATGATGACGACGGTGTCACCCGGGACGATCAGGCCGATGAGGACACTCGTCTCGAGCATCACGGCAACGCCGGCCACCAGGGTGCGGGTGACGGGATCGATCGACCGGATGAACTCGAACAGCCAGGTCAACACGTCGTCCACAGCTCGACAATACGCCGAGGCGCGGGTCGTAGGCTGGAAAACGTGCCCGACCGTCTGCGCGCCCGCCTGCTGGACGACTGGCACGACCCCGCCGTCCTGTTCCGCGCGCTCGAGGCGCAGGCATCCGACGTGTTCTGGCTCGACGCCGGACCGGGCGCCGTCGACGGATGGAGCTTCGTCGGGGTGGGAGATATCGACGCGCTGCCCGCATCGCTTCCGCTCGCGGCCGACGTTGCCCCCGACGACGCCGACGACGAGGACGCCGAACGTCAGGGAGACCTGCCGCCGTTCCGCGGGGGCTGGGTCGGATGGCTCGACTACGAGTCCGGCGCAGCGGCGGCCGGAGCGCCGGTGGCGGCGCCCGGCGATCCGCGGTCGTGGCTGCGGGCGCGGCGCATCGCGGCCTACGACCACGCGCGGCAGCGCGTCTGGCTGTGCGCGACGGGCGACGACCTCGCGGACTGGACCGCAGAGGTGCGCGCCGCGGATGCTCGGGTCGCGCGTGCTCCCGTCGCAGAATCGGCGGCGGATGCCCGCACCCCTCCGAGCGCCGTCGCTCCCACCCCTGCGCGTCCGCTCGTCGCGCAGGGCCGGCACGAGCCCGCCGCGTACGCCGACCTCATCGAGCAGTGCCGGGCCCTCATCCGTGCCGGGGTCGCGTACCAGCTGTGCCTCACGACGCGCTTCACGGTGCCGGGCATCCGCGATGCGGCCGAGGCGTATCTGCGTCTGCGGGCGGCCACCCCCGCGCATCACGGCGGATTCATACGCATCGGAGGGCGCGCACTGCTCAGCGCGAGTCCCGAGCAGTTCCTGCGGGTCGAGGGCGGGGTCATCCGCACCCGGCCGATCAAGGGCACCCGCCCGCGCGGTACGACGCCGGCCGAGGACGCGGCGTTGGCGGCCGAGCTCGCGGCCAGCCCCAAGGAGCGCGCCGAGAACGTCATGATCGTCGACCTCATGCGCAACGACCTCTCGCGCGTGAGCGTGGCCGGCAGCATCAGCGTCGATCGACTGTGGGCGGTGGAGAGCTACCCGGCGGTTCATCAGCTCGTCAGCAGCGTGAGTGGCACGGCCACGCCCGGCGCGACGATCGGCGATCTGCTCGCCGCGACCTTCCCCGCCGGCAGCATGACCGGCGCCCCCAAGCTGTCGGCGATGACACGGCTGCACGCTCTCGAGGGTGGGCCCCGCGGGGTCTACGCCGGGTGTTTCGGGTACGTCGGAGACGACGGCGAGCTCGACCTGGCGATGGTCATCCGCAGCATCCTGGTCGAGCCGGACGGCACGGCGGTGGTCGGTGCCGGCGGCGGCATCACCTGGGGGTCGGATGCCCGCGCCGAGGTCGACGAGGTCGGGGTCAAAGCGCGCGGGCCGCTCGCCGCCCTGGGCGCCGTCCTCCCCGCGGGCTGGGGTTCGGATATCCTGAACTGATCCCGATTTTCCTTTCAGATTGGTCGTGCGTTCGTTGTCTGAGAACCTGTCCACCGTTCCTGCCGAGGACGAGACGTCGTCGGCGCACGCCATCCAGGCCAAGTGGCAGGAGTACTGGGCGGAGAACGAGACGTTCCTCACCGGCGGCGACGACGACACGCGTCCCCGTCGCTACGTGCTCGCGATGTTCCCGTACCCGTCGGGCGACCTGCACATGGGGCACGCCGAGAACTACCTGTACTCCGACATCGTCGCGCGCTTCTGGCGGCACCGCGGGCACAACGTGCTCAACCCCATCGGATGGGACTCGTTCGGACTGCCGGCCGAGAACGCCGCGATCCGCCGCGGCGCCGACCCCCGCGAATGGACCTACCAGAACATCGCCCAGCAGAAGACGGCCTTTCAGAAGTACGGCGTCTCGTTCGACTGGTCGCGGGTGCTGCACACGTCCGACCCCGAGTACTACCGCTGGAACCAGTGGCTGTTCCTGAAGCTGCACGAGCGCGGCCTCGCCTACCGCAAGAAGAGCGCCGTGAACTGGTGCCCGAACGACCAGACCGTGCTCGCCAACGAGCAGGTCGTCGACGGGCGCTGTGAGCGCTGCGGACACGAGGTCGTCAAGAAGAAGCTGACCCAGTGGTACTTCCGCATCACGGAGTACGCCGATCGCCTGCTCGACGACCTGAACCAGCTCGAGGGCTTCTGGCCGCACAAGGTGCTGCAGATGCAGCGGAACTGGATCGGTCGCTCCGTGGGCGCCGACGTCGACTTCCGCATCGAGGGTCGGGACGAGCCGGTCACCGTGTTCTCGACCCGCCCCGACACGCTGCACGGTGCGACGTTCTTCGTCGTGGCGCCCGACTCCGACCTCGCGGCCGAGCTGGTGGCGGATGCGCCGGCCGGGGTGCAGGAGCGCTTCCGGACGTACCTGGAGCAGGTGCAGAAGGAGACCGACATCTCCCGTCAGGCCACCGACCGCCCCAAGACCGGCATCTTCCTCGAGAAGTACGCGATCAACCCGGTCAACGGCGAGAAGCTGCCGATCTGGGCGGCCGACTACGTGCTGGCCGACTACGGTCACGGCGCGGTCATGGCGGTTCCCGCTCACGACCAGCGCGACCTCGATTTCGCGCGCGCGTTCGACCTGCCGGTGAAGGTCGTCGTCGACACCAGCGCCCCGGTCACCGGAGCGATGCCGGTGATCGAGGTCGACGACGAGGGCGTGCCCATCGACACCGCCGCCGCCCTCGACGAGCAGCACCCCGCTACGACGGGCATCGCGCTCACGGGCGAGGGTCGCATGATCAACTCCGGCGAGCTCAACGGACTGTCGAAGCGCAACGCGATCGCTCGGGCGATCGAGCGCCTCGAAGCATCCGGCACCGGGCGGGCGGCGAAGAACTACCGTCTGCGCGACTGGCTCATCTCCCGTCAGCGCTTCTGGGGCACGCCGATCCCGATGCTGCACACCGACGATGGCCGCATCGTGCCGGTGCCCGAGGAGCAGCTGCCCGTTCGGCTCCCCAGCGTCGAGGGTCTCGACCTGTCGCCGAAGGGCACGTCGCCGCTCGGCGGCGCCGAGGGCTGGGTCCGCACGGTCGACCCCGAGACGGGCGACCCGGTGCTGCGCGACCCCGACACGATGGACACCTTCGTCGACAGCTCGTGGTACTTCCTGCGCTTCCTGTCGCCGAACAGCGACACGGTCGCCTTCGACCCGAAGCAGGCGTCGCGCTGGGCGCCCGTCGACTCGTACATCGGCGGCGTCGAGCACGCCATCCTGCACCTGCTGTACGCGCGGTTCATCACCAAGGTGCTGTTCGACATGGGGCTCATCGACTTCACCGAGCCGTTCTCCAACCTGATCAACCAGGGCATGGTCATCCTCAACGGCGCGAAGATGTCGAAGAGCAAGGGCAACCTGGTGCTCTTCGAGCAGGAACTGCAGGCGCACGGCGCGGACGCACTGCGCGTGGGTCTCGCTTTCGCGGGCCCGGTGGAGGACGACAAGGACTGGGCCGACGTCTCGACGACCGGCGCCCAGAAGTTCCTGGCCCGCGCGCTGCGGATCGCGCGTGAGGTCTCGAGCCCGGTCGACGTGGTGTTCGACGGGGGAGATGCGGCCCTGCGCCGCACCACCCACAAGCTCCTCGCCGAGGCGCCGTCCCTCGTCGAGCAGACGAAGTTCAACGTGCTCGTCGCCCGCCTGATGGAGCTGGTCAACACCATCCGCAAGACGATCGACAGCGGAGCGGGAGCGGCGGATCCCGCCGTGCGCGAGGCCGCCGAGACCGTCGCCGTGATGCTCGACCTCGTCGCCCCGCACACCGCCGAAGAGATGTGGGAGACCCTGGGCCACGAGCCGTCTGTGGGCCTCGTGACGTGGCGGTCGGCCGATCCGGCGCTGCTCGTGGAAGACGCGGTCACCGCCGTCGTGCAGGTCAACGGCAAGGTGCGCGCACAGCTCGACGTGCCGGCCCGCATCGGCGAGGCCGAGTTGGAGGCCCTCGCCCGCTCCGACGAGCGGGTCATCCGCGCGGTCGGCGACAAGGAGATCGTCAAGGTCATCGTCCGGGCTCCCAAGATCGTCAGCCTGGTCGTCAAGGGCTGAGAGTCCGACGAAGAGGCCCGGCCCCCTGCGGGGCTGGGCCTCTTCGTCTGTCCGGGCCGCGGGGTGCGTCGTGTCCGTCCTGCACAGGGTGTTCGGTGTGGGCCTTGCGCACATCGCCCGGCTCTGCTCGTCATCGCGGCGCGGTGCGGTGCCTAGCGTGGACGGATGCCGCAGCCAGACTCGTCGACCTCCTCGCCGGAAGCATCCGTCACTCCCGACGCGCAGGCCCCCGTTGCCGACGGATCCTTCTCCCGACGACGGCGGCTCAGCCTGGGCGCCGGGGTGATCCTCGCCCTGGTCGTGCTCTCCGGGGCCGTCGGCCTCGGCATCCTGCGCGGTCAGGCCGCGCCCGTCGACACCGTCGCGCTCGGAACGTCGTCGACCGCGCATCCGCCGACGGCTGCCCCCGCCGGTGCGCCCGGGGGAGAGCTGTACGTGCACGTGCTCGGGGCCGTCGAGCGGCCCGGACTCTATGTGCTCGACCTCGATGCCCGCGTGGTCGATGCGGTGGCCGCGGCGGGCGGCTCGACCGATCAGGCGGACCTCGCCGCAGTCAACCTCGCGCGCGTCGTGGCTGACGGCGAGCAGATCGTCGTGCCCGTGGTGGGCGCGGCGCCAGCGGTCGAACCGCCGGGGAGCGGAGGCACGGGCGGTGAGACTTCCGATGGCGTGATCGACCTCAACACCGCCGACCAGGCGGCACTCGAGACCCTGCCGCGGATCGGACCGGCCCTCGCCGAACGCATCGTCGCCTGGCGGGACGAGAACGGTCGGTTCCGCTCGGTCGACGATCTGCTGGCCGTGCCGGGGATCGGCGAGAAGCTGCTCGAGGGCATCCGCGACGGCGTGCGCGTGTGAGGGCGCGCGACCTGCGGCTGCTGCCCCTCGCCGGCGCCGCGTGGGGCTCGGCGCTCGTGAGCATCTACGTCCCGGTCTCGGCTTGGCCGCTTGCAGCGGGGTGCGTCGTTGCGGCCGTCGCGTGGCTGACGGTGGGCCTCGTCCGGTCGCGGTCCATTCGCGCGACGGTTGGGGCGGGTGCCGATGGGACGCGATCCGTTCCCGCTGGCACGACCCGCCAGCGCGCGGCAGGGGGACTCGTGCCCGTGATTCTCGCGGCGTGCGCCGCTGTGGCGCTGACCGCCGCCCTCGCCGGCCCGGCGCGGGACGTCGCGGCGGATGACGACGGGCGGGTGATCGAGGTCGTGGCGGAGGTGACCTCGTCGGCGTCGCGCGGGGTCGACGGACGGTGGTGGTTCGATGCGCGAACGGTCGTGATCGACGACGGGGCGAGTCGCGGCTCGACGGCTGTGCCGATCAGGGTGGGAATCGCGCCGACGGACGGCACCGACCTCGGTGCGATGATCCGCGTGCGCGGGCAGGCGCGAGCGACGGCGCCGGGAGAGAGCGCCGCACTCCTTCTCTTCGCGAAGGAGGGCGAGGTCGTTCGTCCGGCCGCGGGCCTCTTCGGGGTCGCGGCGTCGATGCGTGCGCAGTTCCTCGATCGCGCCGTCACGCTGCCGGAACCGGGGGCGGGTCTGCTGCCGGGCCTGGCGGTGGGCGACACGCGTGCGGTGTCCGACGCGCTGGGTGCCGACATGCGCGTCACGGGGTTGAGTCACCTCACGGCGGTCAGTGGGGCCAACTGCGCCCTCGTGGTCGGTGCGGCGTTCTGGCTCGTCGCCCTCTGCGGCGGAGGGCGGCGTCTCCGCGTGGCGGTGGCGGGGGCAGCGCTCGTCGCGTTCGTGGTGCTGATCACGCCCGAACCGAGCGTGATCCGCGCTGCGGTCATGGCGGGCGCGGCGATGCTCTCCCTCCTGCTCGGTCGCCCGAGCGCCGGTGCGGGCATGCTGGCCCTCAGCGCGACCGTCATCCTCGTCGCCGATCCGTGGCTCGCCGCGACGCCGGGCTTCGCCCTCTCGGTCGCGGCGTCCGGAGCCCTGATCCTGCTCGCTCCGGCTCTCGCCACCGGCCTCGGGCGCCGGATGCCGCACCCCCTCGCCGTCATGATCTCCGTCCCCCTCTCCGCACAGCTGGTGTGCGGCCCGATCGTGGCCCTGTTCGCCGAGCAGCAGTCGCTCGTCGGGGTCGCGACGAATCTCGTGGCGGCGCCCGCCGCGCCGATCGCCACGGTCATCGGGCTCCTCGCCTGCCTGACCGGTGCGCTGCCCGGCCTCGCGGACGCGTTGGCGGCGTGCGCCTGGCTGCCGGCCGCCTGGATCGCGACGACGGCCGAAGTCGCGGCGGATCTGCCGGTCGGCCAGTTGGTGCTCGTCCCCGGTCCGGCAAGCGCCACCCTCGTCGCCGTCATTGGAGCAGCTCTCGGCGTCGTGGTCTGCGGGCCGATGTGCGGGCCCGGCACGAAGATGCCGCATGCGGGCGACAGCGACCCGGTGCGGGTCGGCGGGGCTGTCGCGCGACTGGCCTCGATGACCGGACGACTCGCGCATCCGCTCTCGGTCGTGGTGCTGATCATCGCGACGTCGCTGGGCGGTGCGCACCTCGTGCTCACCGGGCCCCTGGCTCCGATGGCAGCGCCGGACGGCTGGTCGATCGCGGCCTGCGACGTCGGTCAGGGCGATGCGGTTCTCGTGCGCTCGGGCGATCGGATCGCTCTCGTCGACACGGGGCCCGAACCCGAGCCGCTCACCGAGTGCCTCCGCGGGCTCGCCGTCGATCACATCGATCTGCTGGTGCTGACCCACTTCGATCTCGATCACGTCGGCGGCGTCGCCGCCGTGCAGGGGCGGGTCTCGCGCGTCGTGCACGGCCCGCCGGGCGAGGAGGACGACGAGCGGATGCTCGAGACGCTCCGCCGGGGAGGTGCCGAGCTGGTCTCCGGGGTGGCGGGCCTGCGGGGCGAACTGGGGGAGGCGCAGTGGAGCGTGCTCTGGCCGCAGAGGGAATCGCGCGTCTTCCCGGCGGGCAACGACGCCAGCGTGGTGATGCAGTTCGAGCACGGCGGGGTACCCCGGTCGATCTTCCTCGGCGATCTGGGGGCCGAGGCGCAGCGGATGCTCGTGCGCGCCGCGCGCCCGGCGGGCCCGTTCGCCGTCGTCAAGGTCGCGCACCACGGCAGCGCCGATCAGGACCCGGGGTTGTACGAGGCGCTGCGACCGACGATCGGTCTGGTCAGCTGCGGAGTCGACAACGACTACGGTCACCCGCGCCGCGAGACCCTCGACCTGCTGTCGGCCGTGGGCGCGCACGTCGTGCGCACCGACCGTCAGGGGCGCATTCTGCTGGGGCAGGACGGAGGGGCGATCACGATCCGGACCGAGTCGGATGTCGGCGGCCCCGACTAGGCTGGGACGATGGCAGCTCCGCGATCGTCGTCTCGTTCCGCGGCGAAGCCTCAGATCCCCCAGGTGTCGTGGCGAGAGCCTCGCCCCGCCCCGATCGTGCTGGTCTCGGGACCCGAGGAGATCTGCGCCGAACGGGCGATCGCCGGAGTGCGCGAGTACCTCCGCGCCGAGGATCCGGCCCTCGAAGTCAGCGATGTGCGGGCCGACGACTACGCGCCCGGCACCCTGCTGTCGCTCACGTCCCCCTCCCTGTTCGGCGAACCTCGACTCGTGCGGGTGTCCGGGGTCGAGCGCTGCTCCGACGCGTTCCTGCAGGAAGCCGTGTCGTACATCGAGCAGCCGCAAGACGGCGCCACCGTCGTGCTGCGGCACACGGGCGCGAGCGTGCGCGGCAAGAAGCTGCTCGACGCCCTCCGCGCGGGTACCGGCGGCGGTATCGAGATCCCCTGCGCGGCGATCAAGCGCGACGGTGACCGGGTCGACTTCGCGGCCGGAGAGTTCAAGGCCGCGAAGAAGCGCATCCAACCCTCCGCCCTCCGCGCGCTGGTCTCGGCCTTCGCCGACGACCTCACCGAACTCGCGGCGGCCTGCCAGCAGCTGATCGGCGACGTCGAGGGCGACATCACCGACGACGTCGTCACGAAGTACTACGGCGGGCGGGTCGAGGTGTCGGCCTTCGTCGTGGCCGACACCGCCATCGCGGGCCGCTATGGCGAGGCGCTCGTCTCGCTGCGGCACGCGCTCGCGTCGGGTGCCGACCCGGTGCCGATGGTCGCGGCCTTCGCGATGAAACTTCGCACGATGGCGCGGGTCGCCGGCAACCGCGAGCCGAGCCGTCAGCTCGCGCAGCGCCTCGGCATGAAGGACTGGCAGGTCGATCGCGCTCGTCGCGACCTCGCCGGCTGGAACGAGCGCTCGCTCGGCATGGCGATCCAGGCGACCGCGCGGGCGGATGCCGAGGTCAAGGGTGCCGCTCGCGACCCGATCTTCGCCCTGGAGCGCATGGTCACGGTCATCGCGACCCGCCAGCCCTTCGGCGAGTGAGGCGCTCCCAGGCGGCCTGACGCGCCTCGACGAGGCGCTCCCCGCGAACGACGAAGGCCCGCCCCGCGAACGGGACGGGCCTTCCGGAAGTCGTAGCTCAGAGAGCGGAGACCTGCTTGGCGATGGCCGACTTGCGGTTCGACGCCTGGTTCTTGTGCAGGACACCCTTGCTGACGGCCTTGTCGAGCTTGGCGGCAGCCTTCTTCAGCGTCGCCTCGGCAGCGCTCTTGTCGCCGGCCGCGACGGCGGCGCGGGTCTGGCGGACGAGGGTCTTCAGCTCGCTCTTCACGGCCTTGTTGCGCTCGTGAGCCTTCTCGTTGGTCTTGTTGCGCTTGATCTGCGACTTGATGTTTGCCACGTGTGGACGCTTTCTGTACGGAGTTTTCTGGGAGTGCCGGCAGCAGAAGAGGGCTGCTGCACGGCGGTCGTGAGGGAAGAACCCACACGCAAGCCAAGAACCGAGTCTACCAGTTGTGCACCCGATCGCGCGAAACGGCCCGCCCGGTCTCCACGGTCGCGATCGCGACACCGAGCACCGCGTTGAAAACTCGGGGGCGCATCGCCGTCACGAGGTGAGTCGTGCGGGGCACGACGATCAGTTCGGCATGCGGGGCGAGGCGCAGGAAGAGCCGCTCGTTCACGCGCAACTGGTCCCACTGACCGTTCACGAACCACAGCGGCACGTCGATGCGCGCGACGGCGGTGGCGAGGTCGAGCGCAGACAGACTGCGCAGCACGGCATCCTGCGCATCCAGTGCGTAGCCGCCGGCCCCGAAGTCGAACCGCGTCTCGACCGGCACCGTGGCTGCGAGCATCCGACGCGAGATCCACAGCCCCTGATCGGGGAGCGCATTCGTCATGCGGGTGATCGCGCGGTACCAGAAGAGCCCGGCGCCCAGGGGCAGCGCGGTGCACGCAGCCGCCACGACGCCGGCGAGCGGCGCGGGCTCGGCGCCCCCGGCATACGCCAGGCACAGCAGGCCTCCCAAGGAGTGGCCCACCAGCACCACAGGGCCGCGTTCACCGGCCGCACGCACGGCGGCGTCGATGGTGCTCAGCGCCTCGTGCAGCGTAAAGTCCTCGCCCATGCGGCTGCCGTGGGCGGGCAGATCGACCGCCGTGTGCGGCACGCCGTGATCGTCGAGCCAGGCGAGCTGCGAACGCCACATGGTCGCGGACGTGCGGATGCCGTGCACGAAGACGAACTGGACGGTCACGTCTCCCACCCTACGAGTCGCCGCGCAGACGACGAAGCGGGGCCGGTGGAATGACCACCGACCCCGCTCCCTGTGTCGTGCGACGGGTTACTTCTCCCAGCCGACGTTCTCGACGGGCTGCACGCCGAAGAGGTCGAGACCCACGTAGGGCTCCGGCGTCAGGTTGGCGAGGCCCTCCTTGACGGTGTAGATCGAGGGACCGTTGTAGAGCGGGATGACGCCCCAGGTCTCCTTGATGATCTCCGGCTCGAGCTTCATCGTGGCGGCGGTCCAGTCCTCGGCCGTCGTCTGCGACTCGACCTCGTCAGCGATCTTCTTGTCGATCTCCGGGGTGCCGGTGGCCGACAGGTTCAGGCCGCTGTCCGAGCAGTACAGCTGGCAGAACCACAGCGGGCCGAACGGGTCGGAGTCCGTGAAGCGCAGCGAGAACGCGTCCCAGTTCTTCGTGCTGAAGTCGGTCGAGAAGTCGGCCGCGGCGCGCTTCTCGATCTTCAGGTCGATGCCGATCGCCTTCTCCTGCTGCTGCAGGGCCTTGGCGAGCGCCTCGATGGTGGGGTCGTCGCTGTGGATCGGGTACACGACCTCGAGCTTGACGCCGTCCTTCTCGCGGATGCCGTCTTCGCCCTCGGTCCAGCCGGCGTCGTCGAGCAGCTTCTTGGCGCCGTCGACGTCGAACTTCAGGCCGGCCTCGGCGAACGAGTCGTTGTAGCCGTCCTGGAAGTCGTACAGGTTGAGCGAACCCGCGGTGGGCTCCTCGTAACCGAGGCCGTTCCAGGCGATCTGCTTCTGCTGGTCGATGTCGATCGCCATGAAGAAGGCCTCACGCACGTCGAGGTCCTGCAGCTGCGGCTTCTCGGCGTCGAGGATCACGATCGTCTTGGCGGTCTGCTGCGAGCGGTAGGTGACGACGTCTTCCATGTCGGCGACCTGCGCGAGGCGGTCCTTCGTGTTGGTGCCGACCATGTCGATCTCGCCGTTCTTGAAGGCGTTGATCGAGGCGGAGGCGTCGAGACCCGTGAAGGAGACCTTGTCGAGCAGCGGCTTGTCGCCCCACCACTTCTCGTTCGGCTCGAACGTGGCGGTCTGGCCGTTCACGTCGTAGTCGGTGAGCTTGTAGGGACCGGCGCCCCACTCGGGGTGCGGGTTCTCGATGAAGCCCTCGTTGAAGATCTCCGGCGTGTTGACGGCGGGGTGCATGATGCCCGTGAGGAACGGCATCTTCGGCCAGGCGAACTCGCCCTGGAACGTCACGATGACGTCCTTCGGGGTCTCGCCGGCGGTGACCGACTCGATCTCCTTGTAACCGTCGGTGGCGTTGGCCTCGTAGGCCTCGTCCTGTCCGCTGTTGGCCTTCCACGTCGCCTCGAAGGCGGTGTAGTCGATGGGCGTGCCGTCGTTCCAGGTCGCGTCCTCGTTGACCTTCATGGTGACGACGGTCTTGCCGTCCTTCGTGCCGATCTCCCACTCGTCGAGGTAGGCGGGGTTGGCCGACACCTCGCCCTCGGCGGACATGAGGAAGACCTGCGGCGTGTACCACGACGCGAGACGCTGCGTGTCGGCGCTGCCGTTGCCGTTGAAGGCGTTCATCTGGGGCGTGATCTCGTTGATGCCGAAGTTGACCTCGCCCCCTTCCTTGAGGTTCTCGCGGGGCTGCGGGTTGTAGTCCGCGGCCTTGGTCTCCTGGGGCTCGTTGCCACCATCGGATCCGCCGTTGCCCGACGCGCACCCGCTGATCGCGAGTGCCAGGGCTCCGCTGAGGGCGACGATTGCCGTCAGCTTCCTGGTGCCTTTCATGGTGCTCCTTTCGCCTTGCGGCGTGTCATAAAGGGGAGGTTAGTTCGCGGTCGTCACAAACGCGCCGGATGCGGTCGAATAATGGAATACCGTTATCGGACCTTAACCGGGGTGAAACGTCAGGACGCCAGCGGCTGCGTGGTCATCGTCTTCGCATCGAAGACGACGCGCTGTCGGGTGCGCTCGATGTCGGGGTCCGGGACCGGGATCGCCGAGAGCAGCGCCTGGGTGTACGGATGCTTCGGCGCATCGAACACCTCGTCGACGTCGCCGTGCTCGACGAACTCGCCGAGGTACATCACCGCCACGCGATCGGCGATGTGACGGACGACCGAGAGGTCGTGCGCGACGAAGAGGAACGACAGCCCGAGCTTGACCTTCAGCTCGTCGAGCAGGTTGATGACGCCGGCCTGGATCGACACGTCGAGCGCCGAGACCGGCTCGTCGAGCACGACGATCTTGGGGTTCGTCGACAGCGCGCGGGCGATGCCGATGCGCTGCCGCTGGCCGCCCGAGAACGCGCCGGGGAAGCGGTCGAGGTGCGCGGGGTTGAGGCCCACCAGATCCATGAGCTCCTGCACGCGCTGATGCGCGTCGGCACGCGATACACCGATCGCGGTCATCGGTTCGGCGATGATGTCAGCCACCGTCATGCGGGGGTCGAGCGCACCCATCGGGTCCTGGAAGACGATCTGGATGTCGCGGCGCAGCGTGCGCTCCTCGCGGCCGTTGCGGATGTCGCCCACGCTGGTGCCGGCGATCACGATGTCACCGTCGGTCTGCTTGGCGAAGTCCATGATCTGCAGCAGCGTGGTCGTCTTGCCCGAGCCCGACTCGCCGACGATGGCCATGGTCTCGCCCTCGCGCACGTCGAAGCTGATGCCCTTGACCGCGTGCACCTCGCCGACCTTGCGCTTGAAGACGGCCCCCTTCATGAGGGGGAACGTCTTGGTCATGTTTCGCACCTCGAGCGTGACCGGGCGCTCCTCCCGCGGAGTGCGGGTGAGGTCGCTCTCGGGGATGATCGGCACCGGGTACACCGGGGCGCCCTGGATGAGCCCGCCGTCCTCGATCTCGTCGGCACGGATGCATGCCGCGGTGTGCGACTGCCCACCGCCGGTCGAGACGGGGAGCAGCTCGGGCTCCTTCTCGAGGCAGGCCGAGACCGCGATCGGGCAGCGATCCGCGAACGGGCACGCGTCCGGCAGGCCGATCAGCAGCGGCGGATTCCCCTTGATCGGGATCAGGGGCTCCTTCTCGCTCTTGTCGATGCGGGGGATCGCTCCGAGCAGGCCGATCGAGTACGGCATGCGGGTGCGGTGGAAGAGCTCTCGGGCCTCGGCGTGCTCGACCGGCTTGCCGGCGTACATCACGATCACGTCGTCGGCCGTGCGGGCGACGACGCCCATGTCGTGGGTGATCATGATGACCGCGGCGCCGGTCTCGTTCTGCGCCTTCTCGATCAGGTCGAGGATCTGCGCCTGGATGGTCACGTCGAGCGCGGTCGTCGGCTCGTCGCAGATGATGAGCTTCGGGTTGTTCGCCATGGCGATCGCGATGACGACGCGCTGCCTCATGCCGCCGGAGAACTCGTGCGGGAACGCCTTCATGCGCTTCTCGGGCTCCGGGATGCCGACGAGGCTCAGCAACTCGACCGAGCGGTCCCACGCGTCCTTCTTCGACAGGCTGCGATGCACCGTGAGCGCTTCGATCAGCTGGTCGCCGATCGTGAACACCGGGGTGAGCGACGTGAGCGGGTCCTGGAAGACCATCGTCATGCCGTTGCCGCGGATCATCGACATCTGCTTGTCGGACTTGCCCAGCAGCTCCTGGCCGTCGAACACGATCGAGCCGGTCACCTTGGCGTTGTCGTCGAGCAACCCCATGATCGCGAGCGACGTGACGGACTTGCCCGACCCGGACTCCCCGACGATGCCGAGGGTCTTCCCGGCCTCGAGGTCGAACGACACGCCGCGCACGGCGTCGACGCGGCCGGCCTCCGACGGGAAGCTGACCCGCAGGTCGCGGACGGAGAGGACGGGGTTCGAGGAAGTGGTGGTCATGCGCGGCCTCCTGCCGCCGAGGTGGGATCGAGCGCGTCGCGCAGGCCGTCGGCGACGAGCGCCATCGACACCGTGAGCAGCGTCAGCGCGGCGGCGGGGAAGTAGAAGACCCACGGTGCGCTCGTGATGGTGTTGGCGCCGCTGCCGATGAGCGAGCCGAGCGAGACGTCGGGGATCTTCACGCCGAAGCCGATGAACGACAGCCCGGTCTCGGTGATGACGGCGGCGACGACGCCGAGGGTGAAGTTGATCACCAGCAGCGAGCCGATGTTCGGCAGCAGGTGCCGGATGACGATGCGCATGCCGCGCACGCCCATGTAGCGCGCGGCGTGCACGTACTCCCGCTCCCGGAGCGAGAGAGCCATGGTCCAGATCACCCTCGCCTGGAAGAACCAGCCGATGAAGATCAGGGCGAGCGAGATCACGCGCCAGTCGCCGCCGGCGCTGTTCGAGATAAGCGCGAGCACGAGGAACGTCGGCACGACCATGAGGAAGTGGATGATGAGCAGCGTCGTGCGCTCCACCAGACCGCCGAAGTAGGCGGCCGCGGTACCGACGAGCGCCGAGATGACGGTCGTGCCGATCGAGACCGTGAGGGCGATCATGAGCGAGCGCTGCAGACCGATCGACACCTGGGCGAAGAGGTCGTTGCCGGCGGGCGTCGTCCCGAACCAGTGCTCGGACGAGGGCGGGGTGCCGAGGTTGAGGAAGTCGAGCTCGATGTGGTCCCAGCGCGCGATCAGCGGCCCCACGATCGAGAAGAGCACGAGCGCGAGGAAGATGAACACCCCGAACACGGCCGGCTTGTTGCGCATGAACCGGCGGTAGTAGAGGGAGAACACGGAGAGGCGCTTGCGCGGGACGGTAGCGGTCGCGGCCGGGCTGTCGGTCTGCGGAACGGCGGGATCGATCATTTCGGTGCTCATGTCAGCTCACTCTCACGCGCGGATCCAGCACGACGACGGCGATGTCGGCGAGGATCGCGCCGATCGCCGTGAGGACCGCGCCGAAGGCGGCGATCGCCACGACACCGTGGACGTCGTTCTTGCCGATCGTGTCGACGAAGTACTTGCCCATTCCGTTCCAGCCGAAGATCGTCTCGGTGAGGATCGCGCCGGTGAAGACGGTGGGGATGGTGAAGGCCAGCTGCGTCGCCACCGGGATGAGCGACGGACGCAGGGCGTGCTTGCGGATCGCCTGCTGCTTCGTGAGGCCCTTGGCCCGCGCGGTGCGGACGTAGTCGGCCTTGATGTTGTCGAGCAGCAGCGAGCGCTGGAGCAGGTGGTAGTTCGCGTAGCCGGTGATGACGAGCGCGATGGTCGGCAGCGTGAGGTGCTGCAACTTGTCGATGATGTAGGGGAAGAAGCCGTCGACATCCTTGCCGCCGGCCCCGGTGACGTAGAACACCCGCACGCCGACCCACTCGTTGAAGGCGATCGCGAGCAGCACGATGCCGAGGGCGGCGACGACGATCGGCACGTTCATGGTGACGATGGAGGTCGCCTGGCCGATCCGATCGCCGAGCTTGTACTGCCGGGAGGCCGTGTACACGCCGAGGCCGATGCCGAGCACCGCGCCGAGGATGGTCGCACCGATCACGAGCTCGCCCGAGATCCACATACGGTAGGCGATCTGGTCGTTGACCGACTGGCCGACGGGGCTCTGGCCCCAGTCCCAGTGGAACAGGATGTTGCTGAACCAGGTCCACCAGCGCTCCAGCAGCGGAACGGTGTCACTCAGGTTGCGCGGCTCGAGCATCCGCGTGATCTCCTCGGGGGAGAGCGGCGGGCGGCGTCCGACGTAGTTGCTCCGCGGATCCAGGAACGCCCAGGCGAGGAAGTAGGTGACGTTCGTCGCGACCACGATCATGAGCACCCAGCCCAGACCTCGTCGCAGCAGATACTTGATCAAGGGCGGTCGTCTCTCTCCTCACAGCCGCAGCGGGATCGCCGGAGCGGCTCTGATCAATCGTGCTTCTACGCATCCCGGCGCCTCGTCGCGCCTATCAACGTATTGGTATACCAAACAGCGTACGTGCAATCGGGTCAGAGTACGCGTGATACTGAGTGCCATCGGCCAGGCCGAAGACCTGGGCGACATTACCACCGCGCTGACGGAATCGGGCATTAGGCCTCCCTCACCGTAGAATCGAGGGAACATGTCCCCACGCGCTCTCACCCCGCTTCAGCCCGCCGCGACCCCGGCGACGCAGATCCGGAACTTCTGCATCATCGCCCACATCGATCACGGCAAGTCGACGCTCGCCGACCGCATGCTCCAGATCACGGGCGTGGTCGCCGACCGCGACATGCGCGCCCAGTACCTGGACCGCATGGACATCGAGCGCGAGCGCGGCATCACGATCAAGAGCCAGGCCGTGCGCATGCCCTGGGAACTCGACGGCCAGACCTTCGCCCTCAACATGATCGACACCCCCGGGCACGTCGACTTCACGTACGAGGTCTCCCGGTCGCTGGCCGCCTGCGAGGGGGCGATCCTGCTCGTCGACGCGGCGCAGGGCATCGAGGCCCAGACGCTCGCCAACCTCTACCTCGCACTCGAGAACGATCTGCACATCATCCCGGTGCTGAACAAGATCGACCTGCCGGCGGCCGACCCCGAGAAGTACGCGAAAGAGCTCGCGTCGCTCATCGGCGGAGACCCGGCCGACGTGCTGCGCGTCTCGGGCAAGACCGGTGCCGGCGTCGAGGAGCTCCTCGACCGGCTGGTGAAGGAGATCCCCGAGCCGAAGGGCGATGCGGATGCTCCGGCCCGCGCCATGATCTTCGACTCGGTCTACGACGCCTACCGCGGTGTGGTGACGTACGTGCGCATGATCGACGGCAGCCTCTCGCCCCGCGAGCGCATCCAGATGATGTCGACCGGCGCGAACCACGAGGCTCTCGAGGTCGGCGTGTCGAGCCCCGAGCCCATCCCGACCAAGGGTCTCGGCGTGGGCGAGGTCGGCTACCTCATCACCGGGGTGAAGGACGTGCGTCTGTCGAAGGTGGGCGACACGGTCACGAGCGCCCGCAAGCCCGCCACCGACGCCCTCCCCGGCTACACCGACCCGAAGCCCATGGTCTTCTCGGGCCTATATCCCATCGACGGCAGCGACTACGCCGAACTCCGCGAAGCGCTCGACAAGCTCAAGCTCTCCGACGCATCGCTCGTGTACGAGCCCGAGACCTCCGTCGCCCTCGGCTTCGGCTTCCGCTGCGGGTTCCTCGGCCTGCTCCACCTCGAGATCATCACCGAGCGGCTCGCCCGCGAGTTCGGTCTCGACCTCATCACCACCGCGCCCAGCGTGATCTACGAGGTACTCACCTCCGACACCGGCGAGACGGTCACGGTGACGAACCCGAGCGAGTACCCGGATGGCCGTATCGGCTCGGTGTCTGAGCCGATGGTGAAGGCCGCGATCCTGCTTCCCAAGGACTACGTCGGCACCGTCATGGAGCTCTGCCAGTCGCGCCGCGGATCGCTGCTCGGCATGGAGTACTTCTCCGAGGAGCGCGTCGAGCTGCGCTACAACATCCCGCTCGGCGAGATCGTGTTCGACTTCTTCGACCAGCTGAAGTCGAAGACCCAGGGCTACGCCTCGCTCGACTACGAGCCCTCGGGTCAGCAGGAGGCCGACCTCGTCAAGGTCGACATCCTGCTGCAGGGCGAGAAGGTCGACGCGTTCAGCTCGATCGTGCACCGCGACAAGGCCTACAGCTACGGCACGATGATGGCCGAGCGGCTGCGCAAGCTCATCCCGCGGCAGCAGTTCGAGGTGCCGATCCAGGCGGCCATCGGCGCGCGCATCATCGCCCGCGAGACCATCCGCGCGATCCGCAAGGACGTGCTCGCCAAGTGCTACGGCGGTGACATCACCCGCAAGCGCAAGCTGCTCGAGAAGCAGAAGGAGGGCAAGAAGCGCATGAAGATGGTCGGCCGCGTCGAGGTCCCCCAGGAGGCGTTCATCGCCGCGCTGTCGGGCGACGTCGAGGGCAAGGACAAGAAGTAGCGATGGCCCTCCCGCCCTACGAGCGCGGGATGACCCGGCATCCGATCACCGAGGTGCCGGCCGGCATGCGGCTGTCGGAGCGCAGCATCGCGGTCGCGCCGGAGGCGCAGGATGCCGTGCGGGCGCTGATCCGCTCCTGGGAGTTCAAGCGCCGGGCGGGCTTCGACGGCCCGACCGCCGTTCCGGTCGCGGGCGCCGAGGGCGTGCTGGCGAAGCGTGTGCTCGGCATCCGATTCTCCGAACCGATCCGGGTCGTGTGGGCGGATGAACGGGGCTTCGGCTACGAGACGCGCCGCGGGCATCCGATCTATGGCGAGGAGTCGTTCGTGCTCGAGCACGGCGTCTTCACCGCCCGTTCGATCTCGCGTCCCTCGACGCTCGTGTGGTGGCTGCTGTCACCCGCGCTGCGGCTGATGCAGAACCGCACCCACGCTCGCTACACGCGCGTCGTCGCGGCGGAGGCGGACGCCGCGCTCGGGTGGAGTGTTCGCCCAGGCAACGGGAAGTAGGCTGGAACACATGCGGCGCGGGAACTTCCGAGACGACACGGTGGACTATGCGGCCGTGGGAGCCTCCCACGCGCCCGATCTCATGCAGTACCCGCCGGAGCGCAGCATCCCGGCCGAGGAGTCGTGGCGGATCGGCTCGGGCGCCGAGCGCTTCCAGACCGCCGGTGAAGCCCTCCTGTCGTGGACGGCGCAACGCGCGGCAGGTCTGTCGATCGAAGACGTGCGCCCCGCGTCGGGGGCCGGCTACGCCGGGGTGAGCTTCGACGCCGAGGGAAACCCGATCGCACCGAGCAAGCGCGAGGTCGAGCCCCGCTATGACAGCGAGGGCACCCCGCTGGTCGGTCCGGGGATGACGTTGCGCGTGCGCGGCCGGCTCTCCGGCATGCGGGCGGATGCCGAGCTGCGGGTGATCTCGGTCACCGAGGAGGCCCGCCGCATTGGATTCGTCCTCGGTACGGTCGGCGGCTCGGTGGTGAGCGGCGAGGAGTCGTTCGACGTCGACTGGCGCGAGGACAACGACGAGGTGTGGTTCACCGTGCGCGCCTTCGACAGCCCCAACTCGCTGCTGTACCGCACGCTGCCGCCGCTCGTGAAGCGCCGCCGTAAAGAGCTGTTCGCCCGCTACCTCCGCGCGATCTCCCCGCTGTACGCGACCCCCGTCTGATGGCGGGACCCCTTCCGCTCGGCGACCCCGCGCCGATCGACGGCCGCCTGCCCGCCGATCTGCCGATCGACCCCGCCACGCCGTTCTCCGCGTACCTTCACATCCCGTTCTGCCGAGTGCGCTGCGGGTACTGCGACTTCAACACCTACACCTCCGGTGAGCTGCGGGGTGCCCGGCAGGAGGACTACGCGTCGACCCTCCTGGCCGAGATCGACCTCGCACGGGAGGTGCTCGGCGCCGCGGGTGCGCTCCGCCCCATGGACACCGTCTTCTTCGGCGGCGGCACGCCGACCCTGCTGCCGGCGGGCGACCTGGCGCGGATGCTCGGTGCCGCGGTGTCGGCCTTCGGACTCGCCGAGGGAGCCGAGGTGACCGTCGAGGCGAACCCCGACACGGTCACCCCCGACGTCGCGCGCACCCTCGCCGATGCCGGTGTGACGCGCCTGTCGATCGGCATGCAGTCGGCGGTGCCCCACGTGCTCGCCGCCCTGGATCGCACGCACGACCCCGACAACGTGCGCACCGCCGTCGCCGCGGCGAAGGACGCCGGGCTGGCGGTCAGCGTCGACCTGATCTACGGCGCCCCGGGTGAGACGCTGTCCGACTGGGAGGCGTCGCTCGATGCGGCCCTCGCGCTCGAGTCGGAGCACATCTCCGCCTACGCGCTCATCATCGAGGACGGTACGAAGCTGGCCAGGCAGATCCGCCGAGGCGAGGTGCCCACACCCGACGACGACCTGCAGGCCGACATGTACGAGCTCGCGGACGCGCGGCTGGGCGCGGCCGGATTCGAGTGGTACGAGGTCAGCAACTGGGCCCGGAGCGACGCGCAGCGCTCCCGCCACAACCTCGCGTACTGGCGGGGGAGCGACTGGTGGGGCTTCGGGCCGGGCGCGCACAGCCACGTCGCCGGGCTGCGGTGGTGGAACGTGAAGCATCCGGCCGCCTACGCGCAGCGCCTGGCGGCGGCGGGGTCGCCCGCCGCGGGCACCGAGCGTCCGGACGCCTCGTCGCGGATGCTGGAACGCGTGCTCCTGCGGAGCCGGCTGGCCGAGGGCATCGCGGTCGACGAGCTGCCGGCCGCGAACCGCGGGAGGGTCGCGGGGCTCATCGCCGACGGGCTCGTCGACCCTGCGGCGGCCATCCGGGGCCGCGTACGCCTCACGCTGAGGGGTCGCCTGCTGGCGGATGCCGTGGTGCGGGAGCTCACCGACTGACAACGCGTCCGGGTCGACGCCCCCGCCGTCCCGCGCGGTAGGATTGGCACTCGGATGCATCGAGTGCCAGCGGAAGGAGAGGCGATGGTCAGCGAAAGAGGCCTGCAGGTCCTCCGCGCGATCGTGCAGGACTACGTCGAGACCCGCGAACCCGTCGGCAGCAGGGCCATCGTCGACCGCCATGCGTTCGGGGTGTCGGCCGCGACCATCCGCAACGACATGGCCCTCCTCGAGGATGAGGAGCTCATCACCGCTCCGCACACCTCGTCGGGGCGGGTGCCCACCGACAAGGGCTACCGTGTCTTCGTCAACCACCTCGCTCAGCTGCGTCCGCTCTCGTCGGCGCAGCGCACGGCGATCGAGTCGTTCCTCGCGACCCCGGCCGACCTCGACGACCTGATGGCCCGCACCGTGCGCGTGCTCACCCAGCTCACCGGTCAGGTGGCCCTGGCGCAGTACCCGTCGTTCGCCCGGGCGCACCTCACCCACATCGAGCTCGTCGCTCTCGCACCGCGGCGCATGCTCGTGGTGCTCGTCACCGACGCGGGAGGCGTGTCGCAGCGCGTGACACCTCTCCCTCTCGACGTCGACGAGACCGAGGTCGCCCTGCTGCGGGCCCGGCTGTCGACGCTGCTCACCGGCCAGGCCGTGAGCGACGCCGCCGAGCGCATCCAGGGGCTGCTCGGCGGACCCGAGAAGCCCGGCGAGACGGTGCTCCGTGCGCTGGCGGCGGTCATCGTCGACGAGCTCGGCACGTTCCGGCAGGAGCGACTGGTCATGGCCGGGGCAGCCACGCTCGCCCGGCGCGAGCAGGACTTCCGCGGCAGCATCCATCCGCTCCTCGAGGCGATCGAGGAACAGGTCACCCTGCTGCGCCTGATGAGCGAGATGGTGAGCGACGAGCACGGCCTCGCCGCGAGCATCGGCACCGAGAACGCCCCCTTCGGCCTCGGCGAGGCGTCGATCGTGGCGAGCAACTACGCCGCCCCGAGCGGCACGGCGCGCGTCGGCGTGATGGGGCCGACGCGCATGGACTACCCGAGCAATCTCGCGGCGGCGCGGGCGGTCGCCCGATACCTGTCGCGGATGCTCGACGACGACGAGGCGAGCCGCTGACGCGGACGCCGACGAAGACCACGCAGAAAGGCGATTGTGGCGGACCACTACGAGGTTCTCGGGGTGTCCCGGGACGCTTCCACCGATGAGATCAAGAAGGCGTACCGGCGTCTGGCGCGCCAGCTGCACCCGGATGTGAATCCGGGTGAGGACGCCGCCGAGCAGTTCAAGCTCGTCACCCACGCCTACGACGTGCTGAGCGACGACGATTCGCGGCGGCGCTATGACATGGGCGGCGGCGACGGCGCGGCGAACGGATTCGGCGGAGGGTTCGGCGGCTTCGGCGACATCTTCGAGACGTTCTTCGGCGGCGCGCAGGCCGGCGGCCGGGGTCGTCCGCGGTCGCGCCGGGAGCGCGGACAGGATGCGTTGGTGCGCGTGACGCTCGACCTCGGCGACGTCGTCTTCGGGGCGCATCGCGACATCGAGGTCGACACCGCGGTGCTGTGCGAGACCTGCCAGGGGTCGTGCTGCCAGGAGGGCACGTCCCCCGTCACCTGCGACATCTGCGGCGGATCGGGGCACGTCCAGCGCCAGGTGCGCAGCCTGCTCGGCAACGTCGTCACCTCGCAGCCCTGCGGCACCTGCGAGGGCTACGGCACGACGATCCCGTACCCCTGCGCCACCTGCGGCGGCCAGGGGCGCGTGCGGTCGCGTCGCACCGTCTCGCTCGACATCCCCGCCGGCGTCGAGACCGGTCTGCGGCTCCAGCTGCCCGGCTCCGGCGAGGTCGGCAAGGCGGGCGGCCCGCACGGCGACCTGTACGTCGAGGTGACCGTCAATCCGCACCCCGCGTTCAGCCGTGACGGCGACGATCTGCTCGCGACGCTCGAGGTGTCGATGACGGATGCGATCCTCGGCACCGAGACCTCCATCCAGGGTCTCGACGGCGAGGTCGACCTCGAGGTCCGGGCGGGCGTGCAGTCCGGTGATGTGCTGACCATCAAGGGGCGCGGCATCACTCCGCTCCGTGGCACGCAGCGCGGCGACCTGCGCGTGGGCGTGCAGGTGGTGACACCCACGAAGCTCGACTCCTCGCAGCGGGCGCTCATCGAGGACTTCGCCAAGAAGGCGAAGAGCCCGGGCCCGCAGCTGGCGCAGTTCCAGCAGGGGCTGTTCTCGAAGCTCCGCGACCGCTTCCGTTCGCACTGACCCATGGCGCTGCACTTCCTCGTTCCCGAGGCCGCCGCGGCGACGGTCGGCGACCTCGTCGCGCTCACCGGTGCCGAGGCGAAGCACGCGGCGGTGGTGCGTCGGCTCCGGGTGGGCGAAATCGTCACCCTCGGCGACGGCGCCGGCGTCTGGCTGACCGGCGCGGCCGAGACGGTGGCTCCGACGCGGGTCGAGGTGCGCGTCGGCGGCCGCACCGAGGTCGCGGCGGCGACTCCGCGCATCGTCCTCGCGCAGGCCCTCGCGAAAGGCGACCGCGACGAGCTCGCGGTGCAGGCGGCCTGCGAGCTGGGCGTCGACGAGATCGTGCCGTGGCAGGCGTCTCGCAGCGTCTCGCGCTGGGAGGGCCCGAAGGCCGTGAAGGGTCGCGAGCGGTGGGCGACCATCGTGCGCGAGGCCGCCAAGCAGGCGCACCGCGCCTGGGTTCCCGAGGTCGCCGCTGTCGCCTCGACGGCGCAGCTCGCGACGCGCGCGAACGACGCGCGGGTGCTCGTGCTCGACCCCCGCGCCGAGACCCGCGTGACCCAGCTGCAGCCGGACGGCCGCGACGTGGTTCTCGTGGTCGGCCCCGAGGGCGGCGTCTCCGACGACGAGGTCGACCGGCTCGTCGAGGCCGGGGCCGAGCGCGTGCTGCTGGGCGACACGGTGCTCCGCACCTCGACTGCGGGGCCGGCGGCGATCGCCGTTCTCTCCGCCGCGCTGGGGCGCTGGTGACCGCGCGCGTCCCCGCCGTGGCCGCAGAGGCCGCCGCTAGACTGGATGCATGACCGAGCCCTCGATCTTCACGCGCATCCTCGACGGCGAGATTCCGGCCGAGATCGTCGGCGAGACCGACCGCGTCTTCGCGATCCGCGACATCGCGCCGCAGGCGCCGGTGCATCTGCTGGTGATCCCGAAGACCGCGGAGTACCGCGACGTCGCCGAGCTCGCCGCAGGAGATCCCGCGCTGCTCGCCGAGATGGTCGCCCTCGCGACCCGGCTCGCGGGCGCGCACACCGACGACGGCGACTTCCGCCTCGTCTTCAACACCGGCGAGAACGCCGGGCAGACCGTGTTCCACGTCCACGCGCATGTGCTGGCCGGAGGACTGACCGAGAAGAGCGTCGGTGCCTGACAACCACGAACGACCCGAGGTCCCGGAGCGCCGCAGCGGAGCATCCGCACCGGAGGCCGTCGAGAAGATCTATGCCGACGGCGTCGCGATGGTGCAGCTGCTCGGCCCGCAGGACCGGCTGCTGCGGATGCTCGAGCGCGAGCACCGCGACGTGCAGGTGCTCGTGCGGGGCAATGAGATCACGCTCAGCGGCGAGACGGATGCGGTGGCGAAGGCGCGCACGCTCGTCGACGAGCTGCTCGAGATGACCCGCGGAGGGGCCGACCTCGCCCCGAGCGACGTCGCGAGCTCGGCGCGCATGCTCCGCGACGGCGGGCCGCGCCCCAGCGAGGTGCTGGGGGAGGCGATCCTGTCGACGCGCGGCAAGGTGATCCGACCCAAGACCCTCGGGCAGAAGGAGTACGTCGACGCGATCGAGGAGAACACGATCGTGTTCGGCATCGGTCCGGCCGGAACCGGCAAGACCTACCTCGCGATGGCCAAGGCGGTGCAGGCGCTGCAGCGCAAGGAGGTCACCCGCATCATCCTGACCCGCCCGGCCGTCGAGGCGGGGGAGCGGCTCGGCTTCCTGCCGGGAACCCTCACCGACAAGATCGACCCGTACCTGCGTCCGCTCTACGACGCGCTCAACGAGATGATGGACCCCGAGATCGTGCCCCGCC
Organism: uncultured Microbacterium sp.; assembly: GCF_963528945.1. Classification (GTDB taxonomy): domain Bacteria; phylum Actinomycetota; class Actinomycetes; order Actinomycetales; family Microbacteriaceae; genus Microbacterium. The sequence continues at coordinate 1,299,892 of NZ_CAURWX010000001.1, read as the reverse complement.
TCATGGCGACGGGCACCATCGAGGTCGCGCCGCTCGCCTACATGCGCGGGCGCACCCTGAACGACTCGTTCGTGGTGCTCGACGAGGCGCAGAACACCACACCCGAGCAGATGAAGATGTTCCTCACCCGCCTCGGCTTCGGCACGAGGATGGTCGTGACCGGCGATATCACCCAGGTCGACCTGCCGCAGGGGGCATCCGGTCTGCGCCTCGTCACCCGAGTGCTGAACGACATCGACGACATCCACTTCTCCCGCCTGACCAGCGACGACGTCGTGCGGCACTCCCTCGTGGGCCGCATCGTCGACGCGTACAGCGAGTACGACGAGCGCCGCACGGCCCAGCGCGTGGAGCGCGAGCAGGCCGCGGAGTTCGCGAACCGCGCCGACCGCCGAGGTGCGCAGCGACCGGGCCCGCGCGACCGCATGCCGAAACGAGGACTCTCATGATCGAGATCAACAACGAGTCGGCGATCGACGTCGACGAGACGGTGCTGCAACGGCTCACCGACTTCAATCTGGAGCAGCTGCACGTCAGCCCCGACGCCGAGGTGGCGATCGTGCTCGTCGACGAGGGTGCGATGGAGGCCCTCCACGTGCAGTGGATGGACGAGCCCGGCCCGACGGACGTGCTCAGCTTCCCGATGGACGAGCTGCGCCCCGGCAGCGAGGACCGCCCGACGCCCCCGGGGCTGCTCGGCGACATCGTGCTGTGCCCCCAGGTCGCCGAGACCCAGGCGCAGGCCGCCGGCCACACCGTCATGGACGAGCTGATCCTGCTGACGACCCACGGTCTGCTGCACCTGCTCGGCTTCGATCACGCCGAGCCCGACGAGGAGCGCGAGATGTTCGGGCTGCAGAAGGAGCTCATCCAGGGCTTCGCCGCAGCCGAGCGCCGGCGATGACCGTCGCCGTCGCGTTCCTCCTCGCCGGCGCCGTGCTGCTCGTCGCCTTCGGCGGCCTCATGGCGGCGATCGACGCCGCGTTCGGCGTGCGCTCGCGCGCCGACCTCGAGGAGATGGGTTCCGAGGGCCGCAACGCGCCGCAGCTGGCGAGGATCGCGGCCGACCCGGATGCGCACGTCAACGCCGTCGCCTTCATCCGTGTGCTCGCCGAGACCACCGCCGCCGTGCTCGTGACCGTCGCCCTCACCTCGCTGCTCGACAACGTGTGGTGGGCCATGCTCGCCGCCGCCGTGCTCATGACGGGCATCACGTTCGTGCTGGTCGGCGCGAGCCCGCGGTCGTTCGGTCGACACCACGCCGACGGGCTGCTGCGGGGGACCGCGCCGATCGTGCGCGGCCTCCGCATCCTGCTCGGACCGATCGCCCAGGGTCTCGTCGTGCTCGGCAACCGCGTTACCCCCGGCGCCGGTCGCAGCTCGTTCACCTCGGAGGAGCAGCTGCTCAGCATGGTCGACGAGGCGGCGTCCAACGACCTCATCGAGGCCGACGACCGCGACCTCATCCACTCGGTGTTCGACTTCACCGACCAGTTCGTGCGCGCCGTCATGGTGCCGCGCACCGAGATGGTCACGGTCGACGCGACCGCCTCGACCAGCGAGGCGATGGCGCTGTTCCTGCAGCGGGGCGTGTCGCGCATGCCGGTCGTCGACGACGAGGCCGACGACGTGGTGGGGGTGCTCTACCTCAAGGACCTCGTGCAGTTCGCCTATCGCGACGAGGGCGCCTGGCGTGGGGCGTCGATCCGCCCGATCGCCCGGCCCGCGACGTTCGTACCCGAGTCGATGCGTGCCGAGACGCTGCTCCAGCAGATGAAGCGCGACGCCGTGCACGTCTGCCTCGTGATCGACGAGCACGGCGGGATCTCCGGTCTCGTCACCCTCGAGGACCTGATCGAGGAGCTCGTGGGAGAGATCTCGGACGAATACGATCGGGTGTCGGCGGAGTTCTTCGATCTCGGCGACGGCCGATACCGCGTCAGTTCCCGGCTGTCGCTCGAAGACGTCGGTGATCTCTTCGGGCTGGAGCTCGAGGACGAGGACGTGGACTCGATCGGCGGACTGCTGGGCAAGGCTCTCGGACAGGTGCCGCAGCCCGGGGCCACGGCGGTCGTCGACGGTCTCGTGCTCACCGGCGGGGCATCCCGCGGACGCGGCCGCGGGATCGCGACGGTGTTCGTGGAGAGGGCGGCGTCGCACGACGGAGCCGGACAGGAAGAAGGAGAGCAGCGCGATGACTGAGCAGAACCGGAGCGGGTTCGTGACGTTCGTCGGGCGGCCCAACGTGGGCAAGTCCACGCTCACGAATGCCCTCGTGGGCGAGAAGATCGCGATCACGAGCGAGAAGCCGCAGACCACGCGGCGCGCGATCCGGGGCATCGTCAATCGTCCGGACGGCCAGCTGGTGATTGTGGACACCCCCGGCATCCACAAGCCGCGCACCCTGCTCGGCGAGCGCCTGAACGACCTCGTGGAGCAGGTGCTCGGCGATGTCGACGTGATCGGCTTCTGCGTGCCGGCGACCGAGAAGGTCGGCCCCGGCGACCGCCGCATCGCCGCCTCCCTCGACGGCTACCCCCGGGCGAAGAAGATCGCGATCGTGACGAAGACGGATGCCGCGGCCCGCGACGACATCACCGAACGGTTGATCGAGGTCGACGCGCTGCGTGAGGACTGGGCCGCCGTGGTGCCGCTGTCGGCGCTCACCCGGGATCAGCTCGACGTGCTGTCCGATGAGATCCTCGGTCTGATGCCGCACGGTCCGGCGCTCTACCCCGAGGGCATCACGACGGACGAGTCCGACGAGGACCGCATCGCGGAGATCATCCGCGAGTCGGCGCTCGACGGGGTCCGCGACGAGCTGCCGCACTCGATCGCCGTCGTCATCGACGAGGTGGCCGCGCGGGAGGGCAGCGACCTCACCGACGTCCACGCGTCGATCGTGGTGGAGCGCGACAGCCAGAAGGCCATCATCATCGGGCACAAGGGCAAACGCCTGCGGGATGTCGGCGCTCGCGCCCGCGGGGGGATCGAGGAGCTCCTCGGCACCCGGGTCTTCCTGGGATTGCACGTGAAGGTCGCCCGCGAGTGGCAGCGCGACCCCAAGCAGCTCGGCCGGCTCGGGTTCTGATGACCGCGTCGTCCGTGCGGATTCCGGCGCCCCGGCCCCCGGATCTCCGCGGATGAGCACCCGTGGCGAGAACCCGAGACCGCCACGGGACGAAGCATTCCGGCAGCTGTTCGACCAGAACTGGGCTGCCGTCCGCCGGCATGTCGAGGGCGTCGTGCTCGACGACGCGCAGGTGTCGGCGATCGTGTCTGAGGTGTTCCTGCACGCGTGGACGCGTCTGGACGCCCGCACCCCGCCGGGGCGCATCTGGCTGCTGCGCACCGCCGACGCCGTGCTCGGTGCTCGGGCCGAAGACGTGGGGGCTCTGCGCGCTGCGGCGGACACGGTCGAGCACGGGGTGCTCGGCGAGGGGACCGACCCGGAGTCTGGCGAGGGCGATTCGACCCGACGCGGGCGCGTCATCCGTGCACTCGCTGTTCTCAAAGCCAAGGAACGGCGTATCATCATGCTCACGTACTGGGATGGGCTGTCGGTGGGGGAGATCGCCGAACTATGGCGGCGGCCGCGGGGCTCCGTCCGCAGAACGCTCGGCCGTGCACAGATCCGTCTGCGCGCCGCCCTGAGATCGGAGGGGGTGATCGTGGATGACTGAGAGCGCCACGCTGGAGCGCGTGCTGGTCGACGCCGACCCCGCGCGCACGCCCCGGGGATCCACCCCCGACGCCCGTGCCGTGCAGGACCGCGAGCGCATCCTGCGCCGCGCCCGCGCTCGTGCCCCTCGCCCGCGCGGATCCTCGATCGCGGGGTGGGCCATCGGAGCCACCGCGGTCGCCGCGTCGGCTGCCCTCGCGGTGGCGGTGTTCGTGCCGCAAACGGCCGCGGTGGCGGGTGCGCCCGCGCCCCTCGACTTCGACGAGGCCGGTTCCGTCTCCGACATCGTCGATGACGCGCGCACCGCGCTGTCGACCGGCGGTCCTGTCGAGGCGCAGCGCACGGTGCGGTCGGCATCGTGGTCCTTCTCGGTCGACCTCGGTCGAGAGGAGAGCGAGATCGTCCCGCAGCTGGTCGCACTCGACTGGCGACCCGACCTCTCGGCGACGGCAGTCGCCTATGACGGCGTTCCGTACGCTCCCGACGACGCGGAGGCCAACATCGGCGCCGAGGTGTCGAGCAGCGGCGAGGTCTCCTGGCAGGTCGACACGCCCGCCGGCGGCTTCGAGGTTCCGCTCCGCGACCTCGTCGGCTCCAGCCGCACCGAGGTGCTCGACCTGTTGCACGCCTACTGGCTGCCGCAGGAGTACACGGCCTCCGACGTCGTCACCGCTCTCTCCTCCGTTCTCGGGCAGTGGACGCCGACCAACGCGCAGGAAGCGGAGATGCTCGCGATCCTGGCCGAGTCCGACGGCGTGGAGGCGCTGGGGTCGACCGTCGATCGTCTCGGGCGAGCGGCGACCGCGTTGCGCGTGCCCACCCCGGACGGCTCCGCGAGCGATGTCGTGCTCATCTCGGCGGATACCGGGCGCGTGATCGGCATCGAGCGCACGTGGCTCGGAGAGGACGACGTCTTCCCGACCGGCGCCGTGATCTCGTACCAGCTGTGGGACGTCGACGAAGGGATCCTGCGATGAGAATGACGAGAATCGGTGTGGTCGGCCTCCTGGTCACGGCACTCCTCCTGGGTGGTGCGCCGGTCGCGGCATCCGCATCGACGCCCGATGACGTTGATCCGCAGATCGCGCAGCTCCTCGAAGACAATCCGGGGGGCATCCTGATCGACGGCACGCACGCCGTGTGGCCGGAGCTCGGCATGGAGGCCAGCGTCGCGCGATCCGGCGGCCCCGCCGCACGCTCCGTCGGACCGTGCGCCACCGGCAGGATCTGCATCTTCACGGGTCAGCTGACGGGACTGACCGTCAGCTGGAGCATCTGCGGAACGCTCCCGGCGCCGTCCGGATTCATTCCGCGATCCCTGGTGAACGCCCGGCCCAGCGGTTACGCGCAGGCACGCAGCAGCAGCGGCGGCGTCCTCGCCACCGCGTACGCCGGCTCATGGGTACCGGTGGGCGGAACGGCGACCACTGTGCGCTGCGTCTTCTGATCGCGTCCCGACGGGGCGGGTCGTCCTGCTAGCATGACGACATGCCTTTCGGCGGTCTGCTTCTTCTTAGCTGCCGCGACGAGTCCTGAGAGCTAGGGCCTTCCTCGTCGCGGCGCTTGTGTTGGCCCGATAAACGCGACGAAGAGAAGAAGCCCCATCATGCAGAACACTCAGCGCCCCTCCGGCCTGCCGATCCACAAGTACCGCCCGTTCCACGAGCAGATCCGCGTCGATCTGCCCGACCGCACCTGGCCGGACGCCCGCATCACCGAGGCACCCCGCTGGTGCGCCGTCGACTTGCGCGACGGCAACCAGGCGCTCATCGACCCGATGTCCCCCGAGCGCAAGCGCGTCATGTTCGAACTGCTCGTGAGCATGGGCTACAAGGAGATCGAGGTCGGATTCCCGTCCGCGAGCCAGACCGACTTCGACTTCGTGCGCCAGCTCATCGACGACGGCCTGATCCCCGACGACGTGACCATCCAGGTGCTGACCCAGGCCAGAGAGCACCTCATCGAGCGCACCTACGAGGCGATCAAGGGCGCCAAGCAGGCGATCGTGCACCTGTACAACTCGACCAGCGTGCTGCAGCGCGAGGTCGTGTTCCGCACCGACAAGCAGGGCATCATCGACATCGCCCTGGAGGGCGCGCGCCTGTGCCGCGAGTTCGAGAAGCGCATCCCCGAGACCCAGGTGTTCTACGAGTACTCGCCCGAGAGCTACACGGGCACCGAGCTCGAATTCGCCGTCGACATCTGCAATCAGGTGATCGAGGTCTTCGAGCCGACACCCGAGCGCAAGGTGATCGTCAACCTGCCGGCCACCGTCGAGATGGCCACGCCCAACGTCTACGCCGACTCGATCGAGTGGATGAGCCGCCACCTGGCCCACCGCGAGAACGTCATCCTGTCGCTGCACCCGCACAACGACCGCGGCACGGCCATCGCCGCGGCCGAGCTCGGCTACATGGCCGGCGCCGACCGGATCGAGGGCTGCCTGTTCGGTAACGGCGAGCGCACCGGGAACGTCGACCTCGTCGCGCTGGGCATCAACATGTTCACCCAGGGCATCGACCCGCAGATCGACTTCAGCGACATCGATCAGGTCAAGCGCACGGTCGAGTACTGCAACCAGCTGCCGGTGCCCGAGCGCAGCCCCTGGGCGGGCGACCTGGTGTTCACGGCGTTCAGCGGATCGCATCAGGATGCCATCAAGAAGGGCTTCGAGGCGATGGCGACCCGGGCCGACGCGCAGGGCGTCTCGGTCGACGACATCGAGTGGGCGGTTCCCTACCTGCCGGTCGACCCGAAGGATCTGGGGCGGTCGTACGAGGCGGTCATCCGCGTGAACTCGCAGTCCGGCAAGGGCGGCGTCGCGTACCTGCTGAAGGCCGACCACGCGATCGATCTTCCGCGCAAGCTGCAGATCGAGTTCTCCGGCGTCGTGCAGGCCAAGACCGATGCGGAGGGCGGCGAGGTCACGAGCGAGCAGATCTGGTCGATCTTCACCGACGAGTACCTGCCCGCCGCCGCGAGCGCCGACAAGTGGGGGCGCTTCGAGTTGCTGGCGACGCAGACCCGCAGCGACATGTCGGGCGATGTCGTTCTCGACGTCACCCTGCGCGACGACGAGCAGGAGCTCGCCGTCGTCGGTAACGGCAACGGTCCGGTGGCGGCGTTCATCGAGGTGCTGCGCGCCCAGGGCTTCGACATCACCCTCTACGACTACGTCGAGCACGCGCTCAGCGCCGGCGGTGACGCGCAGGCGGCAGCGTACGTCGAGTTGCAGATCGGCGATCAGCGCCTGTGGGGCGTCGGCATCGACGGCGACATCTCGACCGCATCGCTCAAGGCCATCGTGTCGGGCGTGAACCGCTCGATCCGGGCGCGCCAGTCGGAGCTCGCCGGCGTCTGACAACGACGGCCACGGCCCCCTGTCCGCGCGGCGATGACCTTGCGCACAGGGGGCCTTCGCGTGGCGATGGTGTCGTGGGGCTCGGCAGAAGGGCGGCCGCGCAGCCTCAGGGCTTGACGATCGGGATCGTGCCGGTCTCGGCCGCGACCTTGCGACGGTAGAGGCGGCGCTGCTCGGGGAGCGAGACGTCGAAGCTCACCGCCAGCACGCGGATGACAGCGGTCACGGCGATGCCGATCACCGCAGCGAGAGGGATCGGCATGCCGAGGGCGTGCGCGACCACGATGAAGGCGCAGCCGCCACCCGCGGCCACCGCATAGAGCGAGCCGACGTGCATGATCGCCGTGGGGAGCCCCATGAGCATGTCGCGCAGCACACTGCCGCCGACAGCCGCGCACACCCCGATGAAGACCGCGGGCACCTCGGGCACGCCGAACGCGAGCGCCTTGCTCGTGCCGAAGGCCCCGAACATGCCGATCACGACCGCGTCGAGCACCACGATGACCGTGTTGAGGCGCGTGAAGAGGCCGGCGAGGAGCATGCCGAACAGGGCCGCGCCCGCCGCCGTCACCAGGTACCACTGGTTCTGCAGCGTCGCGGGGGTCTGTCCGAGCAGGATGTCGCGGATCAGACCGCCGCCCATCCCGATCATGATCCCGATGATCGCGACGCCGAGCCAGTCGAGCCGGCGCTGCCCCTGGAACCCGGAGGCGAAGAGCGCCCCCTGCACGCCGCCGAGGCCGACGCCGAGCAGATCCGCCCAGAAGGGGATGGTGAAGAGCGGTTCGGTCACCCGTCCATTCTCCCGTACGGAGGATAATCGACGTATGCCCACCTATCGAGACGAAGCGGTGATCCTCCGCACCCACAAGTTGGGTGAGGCCGACCGCATCGTCACGATGCTGTCGCGCCACCACGGCAAGATCCGTGCTGTGGCCAAGGGAGTACGGCGCACGTCGTCGAAGTTCGGGTCGCGGTTGGAGCCGTTCATGGTGGCGGACGTGCAGCTGTACGCCGGGCGGTCGCTCGACATCGTGCAGCAGGCCGAGTCGCTCGGGGCTTACGGCGCCGACATCGTCGCGCACTACGACCGGTTCACGGCCGCGAGTGCGATGGTCGAGACGGCCGACCGCCTGAACGACGCCGAGACCACCCCCGAGCAGTACCTGCTCCTGGTCGGTGGACTGCGGGCGCTGTCGCGCGGGGAGCACGCCCCCCGCAGCATCCTCGACTCGTACCTGTTGCGCGTGATGGCGCTGTCGGGCTGGGCGCCGTCGCTCACCGACTGCGCCCGGTGCGGTGCGCCGGGACCGCATCCGGTGTTCGTGGCACAGCTCGGCGGCGTGGTGTGTTCGGCCGATGCTCCGGTCGGCAGCCCACGGGTGGGGGAGAAGGCCCTCGCGCTGCTGCGTTCCCTGCTCGCCGGCGACTGGGAAGCGGTCGACGCCGCCGCCCACGCCGACAGCGCCGCCGCCTCCGGCCTCGTGTCGGCCTATGCGCAGTGGCATCTCGAGCGGGGCATCCGCTCGCTCGCACACGTCTCGCACGACCCCGGAGGACCCCGGTGACACCGAAGCCCTACACGCACAAGGACGCGGTCGCCTATCGGCCGCTCGACTGGACCGGCGTGCATCCGCCGCAGTTCCCCGCGGTGCCCGAGCACGTCGCGATCGTGATGGACGGCAACGGTCGCTGGGCCAACCGCCGCGGTCTCAACCGCATCGAGGGGCACAAGGCGGGGGAGGAGGTGCTGCTCGACGTCGTCGCCGGCGCCATCCAGGCCGGAGTCAAGCACCTCTCGGTCTACGCGTTCTCGACGGAGAACTGGGCCCGCTCGCCCGAAGAGGTGCGCTTCCTCATGGGCTACAACCGCGACGTCCTGCATCGTCGCCGCGACCAGCTCAACGAGTGGGGCGTGCGGGTGCGGTGGGCTGGCCGCAAACCGCGGCTCTGGGGCAGCGTCATCAAGGAACTGCAGTACGCCGAGCAGTTGACGCGCCACAATGACGTGCTCACGCTCACGATGTGCGTCAACTACGGCGGGCGCATCGAGCTCGTCGACGCGATGCGCCGGATCGCGACCGAGGTGGCCGCGGGCCGCGTCACGCCGAATGCGATCTCCGAGAAGATGATCCGCCGGCACCTCTACGTGCCGGACATGCCCGACGTCGACCTGTTCCTGCGCAGTTCGGGAGAGCAGCGCACGTCGAACTTCCTGCTGTGGGAGTCGGCGTACGCCGAGATGGTGTTCCTCGACACCCTGTGGCCCGACTTCTCGCGCGAGGAGCTGTGGCGGGCGATCGGCGTCTACCTGTCTCGCGACCGCCGCTTCGGTGGCGCCGTCGACACCCCCGACGCCTCGGCCTGAGCGCGGAGCCAGCGCTCCGCCTCCCGCGGATGCCGCAGGCGCACGATCACGAGGTGCGGGAATTCGGCGGCGGCGAGCGGCATCCGCTCCGCCCACTTCGTGAGCGTCGCGGTCTGCCAGGCCAGGATGTTCTCCTCCGGTGTGCCCCCGAACATGCGCCAGATCGGCTTCTCGACGTTGCCGTTCCACATCTTCGTGCGCAGGATGCTGCGGCTGATCGTCCGGCGCAGCAGGCGCGAGCGGACAACCCGGTAGGGGTAGTCGAGCCAGATCACGAGCTCCGTGCGCGGGGTGAGGATGTGGTCAGTGCCCTTGCTGGTGTACTGCCACTCGGTGACCCAGCGATCCTCGGCCGCGAACGCGCGCACATCGTCGAGGAACCGGGGTCGAGGGGTCCAGTCCGGCCCGTGGAACAGGGCGTCCATCTCGACGCGGCGCAGACCCCACAGCCGCGAGATCCGATGGCAGAGCGTCGTCTTGCCCGACCCGGTGACGCCTGCGATCAGCACCCGTCGCGGCACGAGCGGGAGAGGATCGTCGGCGCCGAGCATCCGGAAATCCTATCGGCGGAATACGACTTCCGCGGCTGCGGTTGGATGGTGGTGTGAGCGAACCCATCTCCATCGACATCTGGTCCGACATCGCCTGCCCCTGGTGCTACATCGGCAAGCGCAACCTCGAGAAGGGACTGGAGGCCGTCGCGGGCGATGACGACGCGCCGCAGGTGAACATCACTTTCCACTCGTTCGAGCTCTCACCCGACACCCCCGTGGACTTCGACGGCGACGAGATCGACTTCCTCTCGGGTCACAAGGGCATGCCGCGCGACCAGGTCGAGCAGATGCTGTCGCACGTCACGGGCGTCGCCGAGAACGCGGGACTGCAGTACCGGTTCGACCTGCTGCAGCACACCAACACCGTGAAGGCGCACGAGCTGCTGCACTTCGCCAAGGAGCAGGGCCGCCAGCACGAGATGGAGGAACGCCTGATGTCGGCGTACTTCACCGAGGGCAAGCACGTCGGCCGCATCGACGACCTGGTGGCGCTGGCCGACGAGGTCGGCCTCGATGCGGATGCCGCGCGCGAGGCGCTCGTCAGCGAGAGGTACCTGCCCGCCGTGCGCCAAGACCAGGCTCAGGCGCGGGCCTACGGCATCCAGGGCGTGCCGTTCTTCGTCGTCGACGGGCAGTACGGCATCAGCGGCGCCCAGCCGCCGGAGGCGTTCGAGAACGTGCTGCGCGACCTGTGGTCGCAGCGCGGCGCGTCGGAGGACGGCGTCGAGCCGGAGACCGCCGAGGTCTAACGGATCAGCGCGGCTTCGATCGCGCCGACGATCGCGGGGTCGTCCGGCTTCTGCTTCGGCCGGAACCGGAGGACCTCGCCGTCCGGCAGCACGAGGAACTTCTCGAAGTTCCATTCCACGCGGCCGGCCTTGCCGTTCGCGTCGGGGGTCTCCTTGAGCGCCTTGTAGAGCTCGGCGGCATTGCGACCGTTCACCTTGACCTTGTCGTTCACCGGGAACGTGACGCCGTAGGTGGTCGAGCAGAACTCGGTGATCTGCTCGACGGAGCCGGGCTCCTGCAGGAACTGGTTGCTCGGGAAGCCGACGACACTGAACCCGCGGTCCCCGTAGAGGCGCTGCAGTTCCTCGAGCTGCTCGTACTGCGGCGTGAGTCCGCACTTCGATGCGACGTTGACGACCAGCACGACATCGGCGCCGAGGTCGTCGAGCGTCTTCTCTTGCCCCTGAGCGTCGGTGAACGGGATGGAACGGAGCGCGCGGTCGGTCATAGTCCACAGCTTAGATCGGTGCGGCGCCACCGGCTCCGCGTCTGGGAGAATGGGAAGGTCATGACTCTCGCCCCCGCTTCCGCCCGCACGCTCCGCATCGGTCCGATCGACCTCGACGTGCCGGTGGTCCTCGCACCCATGGCCGGGATCACCAACACCGCCTTCCGTCGACTGTGCCGCGAGTACGGCGCGGGTCTCTACGTCAGCGAGATGATCACCTCTCGCGCGCTGGTCGAGCGCAACGACACGACGATGCGCCTGATCCGACATCACGAGAGCGAGACGCCGCGGTCGATCCAGCTCTACGGCGTCGACCCGAAGACGATCTCCGAGGCCGTGCGCATCATCGTCGCCGAGGACCACGCCGACCACATCGATCTGAACTTCGGATGCCCGGTGCCCAAGGTCACGCGCAAGGGCGGGGGAGCGGCGCTCCCGTGGAAGTCCTCCCTCTTCTCGCAGATCGTGAACCAGGCGGTCGAGGCCGCCGGTGACGTGCCGCTGACGATCAAGATGCGCAAGGGCATCGACCCCGATCACCTCACCTTCCTCGATGCCGGTCGCGCGGCCGAAGACGCGGGGGTCGCCGCCATCGCGCTGCATGCCCGCACGGCGAGCGAGTTCTACTCCGGCCACGCCGATTGGAACGCGATCGGCGAACTCAAGCAGGCGGTCACCAGCGTGCCGGTGCTCGGCAACGGCGACATCTGGTCGGCCGACGACGCCGTGCGCATGATGGACGAGACCGGCTGCGACGGCGTGGTGGTCGGGCGCGGATGCCTGGGCCGTCCCTGGCTGTTTGGCGACCTGGCGCGCGCATTCGGCGCCGACGCGCCGGCGGTCGACGCGACGCTGGGGTTCGTGGCGAACGCCTTCCGACGCCACGCCGAACTCCTCGTGGAGTTCTTCGAAGACGAGGATCACGGCTGCCGCGACGTGCGCAAGCACGTGGCCTGGTACTTCAAGGGCTACCCCGTCGGAGGGGACATCCGCACCGGTCTCGCGACCGCATCGAGTCTGGCCGAGATCGATGACCTGCTCGGTCAGCTCGACCACGACGCGCCGTACCCCGGGGCCGATGCCGAGGGTCAGCGCGGCCGCGCGGGGCGTCCGAAGCGCCCTGCGCTGCCGGACAAGTGGCTCGAGTCGCGCGAGCTCGCCGACTCGGCGTCCGAGATGATGCGCGGAGCGGAGATCGAGAACAGTGGCGGCTGATCCCTCGGGCGTCGCGCGCGCCCCCCGGTCCGACGGCTACGACCCCCGCGACGCCGAACGGTTCTTCTCGGAGACCCACCGCTCCGAGCGCGACGACTTCGCCCGCGACCGCGCCCGCGTGCTGCACTCCGCAGCGCTGCGGCGTCTCGCGGCGAAGACGCAGGTACTGAGTCCCGCGAGCACGGCCGACTTCGCGCGCAACCGCCTCACCCACTCGCTCGAGGTGGCGCAGGTGGGACGCGAACTCGCGTCGGCCCTCGGCGTCTCCGCCGACGTCGTCGACACGGCCTGCCTGAGCCATGACCTGGGCCACCCGCCGTTCGGTCACAACGGCGAACGCGCGCTCAACGAGTGGGCATCCGATATCGGCGGCTTCGAGGGCAACGCCCAGTCGCTGCGCATCCTCACCCGGCTCGAGGCGAAGGTGCTCGACGCCGACGGCGGTTCGGTGGGGCTCAATCTCACGCGGGCGAGCCTGGACGCGACGTGCAAGTACCCGTGGACCGTCGACAGTCCGGTTCCCGATCCGGGCGGCCGCCTGAAGTTCGGCGTGTACCCCGAGGACGAGGCGGTGTTCCGGTGGATGCGCGAGGGCGCCCCGGGGCGCCTGCGCTGCATCGAGGCCGAGATCATGGACCTCTCCGACGACATCGGGTACTCGGTGCACGACTTCGAGGACGCGATCGTCAACGGCTACGTCGATGTCGCCCAGCTCGCCGACCCGGCGCAGCACGATGCGCTCGTGGGGCGCATCCAGCAGTGGGTGGGGTACGACTTCACGCGCGAGGAGTTGGCCGATGCGCTCTACCGGCTCTCGTCGCAGTCGATGTGGCTGTCGTCGTTCGATCGCAGTCGGCAGGACCTGGCGCGCCTGAAGAATCTGACCAGCGATCTGATCGGGCGGTTCGCCCGGGCCGCCGTGTCCGCCACGCGCGAGGCGTACGGCAGCAAGGCGCTCGTGCGGTACAACGCGCACGTCGTCGTGCCGCGCGTGGTCGAGGTCGAGATCGCCGTGCTCAAGGGCATCATGGGGCAGGCGATCGTCACGATCGATGCACGGAAGGGCGTGTACAAGGAGCAGCGGCGCGTGCTGACCCGCCTCGCCGACGCCCTGTGGCAGACCGACACGCTGTGGTCGGCCGGCGCTGACGTGCTCGAACCCGCCTTCGCCGCCGACTTCATGGCCGCCGAGAGCGATGCGGCCCGAGCGCGGGTGATCGTCGACCAGATCGCCAGCCTGACCGACCAGAGCGCGATCGACTGGCACAACCGGCTGGTGGGCGAGATCGACCCGGCGGAGGTCGGCATCTGGACCCCCCGCCATGCGCGTCCGGGGGCGCGGCCGGCGGTCGAGAGACGGGCCGTCGCCGAAGGGGTCGGCTGATGCCCCGCATCCGCCAGGCCGACGTCGACGAGGTCAAGGCGCGCACGAACATCGCCGACATCGTGGGCGAGCGGGTCGCTCTGAAGTCCGCCGGTGTGGGCTCGCTCAAGGGGCTGTGCCCGTTCCACGACGAGAAGAGCCCGAGCTTCCACGTGCGCCCGCAGGTGGGGTACTACCACTGCTTCGGCTGCGGGGAGTCGGGCGACGTCTACTCATTCCTGCGTGAGATGGACCACGTCAGCTTCACCGAGGCCGTCGAGCGGCTCGCCGGCCGCATCGGGTACTCCCTGCACTATGAAGACGGGGGAGCGGCGCCCGAGACGAGCGGCCGCAGTCGTCTCTACGCCGCCAACACCGCCGCCGCCGAGTTCTTCCGGTCGCAACTGCTGTCGCCCGACGCCGAGGCGGCCCGGCGCTTCCTGGGCGAGCGCGGCTTCGACGCCGGAGCGGCGGCGCACTTCGGGGTGGGTTTCGCGCCGCGCGGATGGGACGGGATGCTCAAGGCCCTCAGCGCCCAGGGGTTCACCCGCGACGAGCTGAGCACGGCCGGGCTGGTCTCGACGGGGCAGCGCGGCGTCTACGACCGCTTCCGCGGTCGTCTGGTGTGGCCGATCCGCGACGTCTCCGGACAGACGATCGGTTTCGGCGCGCGCAAGCTCTTCGACGACGATCAGGGACCCAAGTACCTCAACACTCCGGAGACGCCGATCTACAAGAAGGCGCAGGTGCTCTACGGCCTCGACCTCGCCAAGCGCGACATCGCGCGCGGCGACCCGCGGCGGGTCGTCGTGGTCGAGGGGTACACCGACGTCATGGCGTGCCATCTCGCAGGGCTCACCACCGCCGTCGCCACCTGTGGAACCGCGTTCGGTGCCGAGCACATCAAGGTGCTGCGCCGGGTCATGGGCGACGACAACGCCTCGGGCGAAGTCGTCTTCACGTTCGACGGCGACGAGGCCGGGCAGAAGGCCGCGCTCCGCGCCTTCACCGAGGACGACCGCTTCAACGCGCAGACCTTCGTCGCCGTCGCGCCGGACGGGCTCGACCCCTGCGATCTGCGACTGCAGCGCGGAGATGCGGCGGTCCGCGGCCTCATGGACGCGAAGCTGCCCATGTTCGAGTTCGCGATCGATCGCAAGCTCGCCGGCTTCGACCTCTCCACGGTCGAGGGGCGCGTGGGGGCGCTCCGGGCGGCGGCTCCGATCGTTGCCGAGATCCGTGATCGGCTGCTCCGCCCCGGGTACGAGCGGGTGCTCGCCCGTCGACTCGGCATGGACCCGACCGAGGTGCACACCGAGGTCGAGCGGTCGGCGCGCGGCGGCGGGTCCCGTCCGACGAGCACGCGAGACGAGGATGCGGCGAGCAGGTTGCCCGAGGGCCCCGGCGGCATCGCCCCGGTCACTCTCGCGAGCCTGCCGCGCTCCCCGGACGTCGCGGTCGAACGCGATGCCCTGATGGGGGTGCTCCAGTACGGGCATCAGCTCGATCAGGACCTGCTGTCGCGGGCGCTGTCCGGCGCGTTCCGCACGCCGGGTCTCGATGCCGTGCGCGAGGCCGTCGCCGCCGCGCCGGACCGCACGCGCCCCGGGTGGGCGACCGAAGCGGTGAACGGTGTGCGCGAGCCGTACCGCTCGTTGGCCGGGCAGCTGCTGATGATGCCGTTCCCGGCGCGCGACGAAGAGGGAGCGGTCGTCTCGGCGACCGACCTCGCCCGCCGGTTGATCCTGCGGCAGCTCGAACGCGAGAAGCAGGAGCTGCTGGGCGCGGTGCAGCGTGTGCCCGCCGACTCCGACGGGGGCCGTGCGCTGCGCGTTCGACTGCGCGACATCGACATCGAGCGGCAGCGGTTCTCCGAGTCGTAACGCCCGCCCGGGTGCGGCGCACGGCAGGATGGAGTCATGTCCCGTCGGCACGCCTCCTCCTTCGCCATCGATTGCTCCGATGTGGTGATCGATCGGATCGGCCACGGCCTGCCGACGCGGGCCGTCGACGGGGTGAGCTTCACGGTGGCTCCCGGTCAGTTGTTGTGCGTGGCGGGGCCGACCGGATCGGGCAAGTCGAGCCTCGTCGCCGCCCTGGCGGGTTCGACGGACCCGTCGGTCAAGGTCGTCGGCGGGCGTGCAGAGGTGTGCGGTGTCGACATCCGCCGCCCCGGGCGCAAGCACCGTGTCCTCACCTACCGCACCGGTTTCGTGCCGCAGGGTGCGGGAGCCGACCTGCCGCCGCGGCTCACCGTCGCGGAGGTGATCGCCGAGCCGATCCTGCAGCGGGAGAGGCGCGTGAACACGCGCGCGCTGTCGATCCGCGTCGCCACGCTGCTCGATGAGCTGCATCTGCCGCTCGGCACCGCCGACCGGTTCCCGTACGAGCTCAGCGCGGGCATGCGGCAACGCGTCGCCATCGCGCGGTCGTTCGTGCTGGAGCCGACCGTGCTCATTGCCGACGAGATCCTCGCGAATCTCGACCTCGAGGTGCGTCCGGTGGTGTTCGACGCCATCACCCGCCGCCGCAAGGAGGAGTCGATGGCGGCTCTGCTGGTCACGAATGATGCGGCGTTCATCCGCGAGTTGAACGCCGAAACGCTGATGCTGCGGCAGGGGCACGTCGTCGCTCGCGGCGTGGGCAAGGACCTGCTGTGGGCTCCCAATGCGGAGACGCCCGCGCGTCCGTGATCGCGACACGCCCGAGACTCCGATCCCGGCGCCCGATGTCACGAGCAGGGTGCGGAGTTTGCTAAGCTTGTCGAGTTGCCCGCACAGCGGAGCACATTCCTCGGTAGCTCAATTGGCAGAGCAGCCGGCTGTTAACCGGCAGGTTCTTGGTTCGAGTCCAAGCCGGGGAGCCAAGAAGGCCCGGATCCTCCGGGGGTCGAGAAATCGACTCCGGGAAGGTCCGGGCCTTTCCCTTTCCCCCTGCGGATGCCGTCGCTCCGCTCGTCGTGTCGCGCTCGTCGGATCGAGGTGCGCCGCGGGAATAGTCGGAGTACAGTGGCGTTGCACCTGATACCCCCCTGGGGTATCTAACTCATCGAAGGAGCAGCCATGAGCATCCAGACCACTGAATACACCGTCACCGGGATGACCTGCGCGCACTGCGAGACGTCGGTGCGGGAAGAGGTCGAGCAGGTGCCCGGCGTGGAAGCGGTCGAGGTCAGCGCGCAGACCGGAGTGCTGCGGGTGACGTCGACGGCGGATCTCGACGACGCGCACGTCGTCGCCGCGGTCTCGGAGGCCGGTTACACGGCCGCGCGCGCCTGATGGACGCGGTGACCGAGGTCGTCGACCTCGAGATCGGCGGCATGACCTGCGCCTCCTGCGCGAACCGCATCGAACGCACCCTCAACCGCCTCGACGGCGTGACGGCGACGGTGAACTACGCGACCGAGAAGGCCAGCGTCCGAGCACCGCATGGATACGACGCGGCGGATCTCGTCACCGCGATCGAGAGAGCGGGATACACGGCATCCGCCCCCGCCCGCCTCGACGACGAGCGCTCCGGCGCCGACGGCGTCGAGCTGCGGATGCTTCGCACGCGGCTGCTCGTGTCGACCGTCCTCACGATCCCGGTGATCGCGATGGCGATGATCCCCGCGCTCCAGTTCGCATTCTGGCAGTGGGCATCCCTGGTGCTCGCGGCGCCGGTCGTGCTGTGGGGCGGATGGCCCTTCCACCGCGCCGCGTGGGTCAATCTGCGTCACGGCGCCGCGACGATGGACACGCTCGTCTCCCTCGGCACCGGAGCGGCATTCCTCTGGTCGCTGTATGCGCTGTTCTTCGGCACGGCGGGCATGCCGGGCATGCGCCACGAGTTCTCGCTGGCTCTGACGCCGTCGGAGGGGGCATCCGCGATCTACTTCGAGGTCGCCGCCGGGGTGACGACCTTCCTCCTCGCCGGCCGGTACTTCGAGAAGCGCGCCAAGCGCCGGGCCGGCGCAGCACTGCGCGCGCTGCTCGAACTCGGGGCGAAGGACGTCGCCGTGCTGCGAGACGGCGCCGAGGTCCGCATCCCCGTCGGCAGCTTGCGCGTCGGGGACGAGTTCGTCGTGCGGCCGGGCGAGAAGATCGCCACAGACGGCCTCGTCGTATCGGGGGAGTCCGCGGTCGACGCGTCGCTGATGACGGGGGAGTCGGTGCCGGTGGATGTGCGCCCCGGCGACGGGGTGACCGGAGCGACGCTCAACTCCGGCGGACGCCTGGTGGTGCGCGCCACGCGCGTCGGATCCGACACCCAACTGGCGCGCATGGCTCGCCTCGTCGAGGACGCGCAGACGGGCAAGGCCGAGGTGCAGCGGCTCGCCGACCGGGTGTCGGCCATCTTCGTGCCGATCGTGCTGGTCGTCGCCGTCGTCGTGCTCGCCGCGTGGCTGCTCCTGGGGCTGCCGGTGGTGAGCGCGGTCACGGCCGCCGTGGCGGTGCTCGTCATCGCATGCCCGTGCGCGCTCGGTCTGGCCACCCCGACGGCTCTCCTGGTCGGTACCGGCCGCGGCGCCCAGCTCGGCATCCTCATCAAGGGACCCGAGGTCCTCGAATCGGCGCGGCACATCGACACCGTCGTCCTCGACAAGACCGGAACGGTCACGACGGGACGCATGGAGCTCGTCGACGTCATCGTCGAGGACGGGACCAGCCGCTCGGAGCTGCTGGAGGTCGCCGGTGCCCTGGAGGATGCGTCCGAGCATCCCATCGCCCGCGCCATCGCCGACGCGGCACGCGCGGAAGGGCGCGCCCTGCCGATCGTCCACGACTTCGTCGCCCTGGTCGGGCGGGGCGTGCAGGGGCGCGTCGAGGACCGCGCCGCGGTCGCCGGTCGAGCGTCGCTGCTCGACGAGCGTCGGCTGCACCGGAGTCCCGGCCTGACCGCCGCCCAGCACGAAGCCGAGGGGCGCGGCCACACCGTGGTCGTCGTGGCGTGGGACGGTCGCGTGCGCGGCCTGCTCGCCGTGGCAGACGCAGTGAAGGCGACCAGTGCCGAGGCGGTGGCCGGACTGCGCCGGGAAGGCCTCACCCCGATCCTCCTCACCGGCGACAACGCGCAGGTCGCGGCCGAGATCGCCCGTCAGGTGGGCATCGACGAGGTGATCGCCGAGGTGCTCCCCGACGAGAAGGTCGCGGTCGTCGCCCGTCTCCAACAGCAGGGACGCACCGTGGCGATGGTCGGAGACGGGGTCAACGACGCGCCGGCACTGGCGCAGGCCGATCTCGGCCTCGCGATGGGCACGGGAACGGATGCGGCGATCGAGGCCTCCGACATCACCCTCGTCCGCGGAGATCTGCGCGGCGCCGTCGACGCGGTGCGGCTCTCGCGGCGCACGCTGCGGACGATCCGCGTGAACCTCTTCTGGGCCTTCGCCTACAACGTCGCCGCGATCCCCGTCGCAGCCGTCGGCCTGTTGAATCCCATGCTCGCCGGCGCGGCGATGGCTCTGTCGAGCGTGTTCGTCGTCGGGAACAGTCTGCGCCTGCGCGGCTTCCGCAGCGTCGTCGCACGAGAGGAGCGGTCATGAACGACCGTCACGCACACGTCGGCCCCGCGGCACCCGGAGACCACGCCGGTCACGTCGGTCACGCCGGCAACGGCGACCCTGCCGGTCACACCGCCCATGCCGGGCACGCCGGTCACGGCGACCACGTCGGTCAGTTCCGCCGGCTCTTGTGGATCTCCCTCGTCCTGGCCGTGCCGGTGGTGCTGCTGTCGCCGATGTTCGCGATGATCCTCGGCTACGAGATCCCCGCGGGGTGGTTGCGGCTCGTCGCGCCGGTGCTCGGCTCGGTCATGTACGTCTGGGGCGGGTGGCCGTTCCTGCAGGGCGCCATCGAGGAGGTCCGCTCGCGTCGCCCCGGCATGATGCTGCTGATCGGGCTCGCGATCACCGTCGCCTTCCTCGCCTCGTGGGGCGCCACACTGGGGATCCTCCACCACGAGCTGGAGTTCTGGTGGGAACTCGCCCTGCTCATCGTCATCATGCTGCTGGGGCATTGGATCGAGATGCGGTCGCTGGCCCAGACCACCTCGGCGCTCGACTCCCTCGCCGTGCTTCTGCCCGATGAGGCCGAACGCGTCGAGGGCGAGGCCACCGTCGTCGTCGCGCCCTCGGCGCTGCGCATCGGCGACGTCGTGATCGTGCGACCGGGCGGGAGCATTCCGGCGGACGGTCGGATCGTGGCGGGCGAAGCCGCGATCGACGAATCGATGATCACGGGGGAGTCGCGCCCCGTGACCCGCACCGCGGGCGACGTCGTGACCGCGGGGACCGTGGCCACCGACAGCGGTCTGCGGGTCGAGGTCACGGCGGTCGGCGACGACACGGCTCTGGCCGGCATCCGTCGGCTCGTGGCGGATGCGCAGGCCTCCTCGTCGCGTGCGCAGCGCATCGCCGACCGGGCCGCCGCGCTGCTGTTCTGGTTCGCCCTGATCGCGGCCGTCGTCACGGCGATCGTGTGGACCGCGGTCGGCGACGTCGATTCCGCCGTCGTGCGCAGCATCACGGTGCTGGTGATCGCCTGCCCCCATGCGCTGGGTCTCGCGATCCCGCTCGTGGTCTCGATCGCGACCGAGCGGGCCGCGCGGGCCGGCATCCTCGTGACCGACCGTCTCGCTCTCGAGAGCATGCGCACCGTCGACACCGTGCTCTTCGACAAGACGGGGACCTTGACGGCAGGCGAGCCGGTCGTCGTCGCCGTCGCGCCACTGGCCTCCACCGACGAGCGGAGCGTGCTGCGGCTCGCGGCCGCGGCCGAGGCCGACAGCGAGCATCCGCTGGCGCGCGCGATCGTGACGGCTGCGGCAGACCGCGGCGTCGCGGTGCCAGCGTCGTCGGGGTTCGTCTCCGCACCCGCGGTCGGTGTGACCGCGCAGGCCGAGGGGCGCTCGGTGCGCGTCGGCGGGCCGGCCCTGCTCGACGAGCTCGGCGCCGACGAGGTCGACGAGGCCGCGGCGTGGCGAGAGCGCGGATCGATCATCCTGCATGTCGCCGTCGACGGGCGCGTGGTCGGCGGGCTCGCGCTGGCCGATGCCGCGCGCCCCGAAGCCGGCGCCGCGGTCGCCGAACTGCGCAGACGCGGCATCGACGTCGTCATGATCACGGGGGATGCCGCGGCGGTGGCGCACGCCGTCGCGAAGGACGTCGGCATCGACCGGGTGTTCGCCGGCGTCCGACCCGAGCACAAGGCCGCACAGGTGGCGGCGCTGCAACAGGAGGGCCGCCGGGTCGCGATGGTCGGCGACGGCGTCAACGACGCCCCCGCGCTGGCGCAGGCCGACGTGGGCATCGCCATCGGTGCCGGCACCGACGTCGCGATCGCCTCGGCGGGGGTGGTGCTGGCGAGCTCCGACCCCCGTGCCGTGATCGCCATCATCGACCTGTCGCGGGCCGCCTATCGCAAAATGCGGCAGAACCTGTGGTGGGCCGCCGGGTACAACCTGCTCTCGGTCCCCCTGGCCGCCGGCGTGCTGGCACCGGTGGGGTTCGTGCTGCCCATGTCGGTCGGTGCGGTGCTCATGTCGTTGTCGACCGTGATCGTCGCGCTCAACGCACAGCTGCTGCGGCGGATCGACCTGCGGGCGGATGCCCGGCGGTAGCGCCCAGATGCACGAAGGGCCCCGTCGTCGACGGGGCCCTTCGTGCATGCGGGGGAGGGGTCAGCGCGCGGCGCCCTTCAGCGATCCCTCGACCTGACCGGCGGGGTCGACGATCACGCACTGCACGAGGCGGTCGTCGAGCTGCTCCCAGGTGTCCTTGGTCGGGGTGATCGGGTAGACCTCGAGGGTCGACTGGTCGTAGCTGACGCCCACGAACTGGGTGTAGGCGTCGCCGATGCACTCCTCGCTCGCGGTGTTGATCGCGTCTTCGGAGTAGTCGCCGTCGTCCATGGTGATCTCGTGGTAGACCTCTTCGTCGTGCGGCTCGGCGCACGGCACCACGTCGGCGTCCTGGATGAGACCGCTCGGGCTCTCCATCTTGCAGTCGCCCACCTTGAGGGCGAAGATGTCGATGTTCGCGCTCTCGGTGACCTGCCCGGACTCCTCGTCGCGGTTCGCGTCGCCCGAACCGCCGCCCAGGATGCCGCTCAGGGCGCTGCAGCCGGTCAGGGCGATGGACAGAGCCACGGCCGAGCCGGCCAGGGCCAGTGCGCGTCGCGTGCGCATCTTCATGGTGAGGTCCCCTCTGGAAGTCGTCGATGAGCCGGAGAATGGAATACCGGCTAACAAAACGCTATAGGGGCCTCAACCTGTGATGCAACTCCATGAAGGCTATGGCGCGGCTGAGAGCGGTCAGCCCTCGAGGTCGTCGACGCCCGGCATCCAGCTCGCGCCCGGCCGGCCCCAGCCGCGCTTCCGAGCGATCTTCTGCACGGTCTTCCAGTCGCCGTCGTCGAGGCGGTCGACGTACAGGATGCCGTCGAGGTGGTCGAACTCGTGCTGCATGATGCGCGCGCGCCAGCCGTCGACCTCGATCTCCACGCTCTGCCCATCGAGGTCGAGGCCCGTGACCCGCACCTGCTCGGAGCGGCGGAGCGCGAAACGCTCCCCGGGGAATGACAGGCACCCCTCGGCCTCCAGGTCGGGGTCGGGGGCGCCCGGCTCGAGGGGGGTCATCCAGAGCTCGGGGTTGATGAGCACTCCTCGCCACGGCTGGTCGTCGTCATCGACGTACGCGTAGGTGTAGATGCGCAGCGGCACACCCACCTGGGGAGCGGCCAGGCCCACCCCCGGCGCGGTGTCCATGGTCTCGAACATGTCGGAGACGAGGGTGCGGATGTCGTCGGTGATTTCATCGACGGGGGAGGCGGGGGAGTGCAGGACGGGATCGCCCATGATGCGAATCGGGAGTACGGCCACGTCACAACCCTACTCGGCGCGGTCCTGCGGGTAGGGTCGTAGGGTGATCGCAGGGGCATGCACGTGAACGGTGTCGAGGACGTCGGCGAACAGCTCGTCGGCGTGTTCCAGAACCCGGGGCTGCTGCTCGGCATCCCTCTGGCGCTCGCGGGCGCCGTCTTCATGTCGCTCGGTGCGCAGTACCAGCACCGCGGCGTCGAGAAGGTCGAGCGCCTCAGCGGCAACGCGAGCACGTCCGGCCTGAGCGTCGATCAGCTCAAGCGTCTGCTCACCCGGCCGTCGTGGATCATCGGCACGCTCATGCTGGGCCTCGCGATCGTGTGCCAGCTGGCGGCGCTGGTCCAGGCGCCGCTCATCGTGGTGCAGCCGCTCGGCGCGATCGCACTGGTCATCACGACGCTGCTCAACGCCCGCATCACGGGGCACGCTCCCACTCGGCAATCGATCACCGCGATCATCTGCTGCGTGGGCGGCATCTTCCTGTTCGTCTTCTTCGCCGCCCTCTTCGCCACCGAGCAGGACATCACCGAGCGCGAGCTCTTCGTGATCCTCGTCATCCTGCTGGTGGTGATCATCGTGCTCGGCGCGTGTTGGCTCATCCTCCGCCACCGCATGCGCGCGCTGTTCTACGTCATCGGCGCCGGCATCCTCTACGGCTTCGTCGCCACCCTCGCCAAGGCCGTCATCAAGCGGATCGAGGCCGGGCAGTTCGAGTGGATCACCGCGGTCTGCGTGATCGCCCTCATCGCCGCCGCGGCGGTGGGCGCCTACTTCGTGCAGACGGCGTACAGCTCCGGTCCTCCCGACCTGGTCATCGCCGGGCTCACGGTCGTCGACCCGCTCATCGCCGTCCTCATCGGAATGGTCATCCTGGGCGAGGCCGCCGCGGCTCCGCCGTGGGTGCTCGTGATCTTCGGGGTGGCGGGTGCGGTTGCGGTGTGGGGTGTCATCGGCCTCGCGCGCTACCACCCGCAGGTGCTCAGCGACAGCCAGGACCTCGGCATCCCGCGCGGCAGCGGAGGCGGAACGACGAACCCCGGCGCCGAGGAGGCACCGGGGTCCGAGGGTCCGTATCGCGCGTAGGCGGTCGCGTCAGTACGCCTGATCGATGAGGTCGGGCGAGACCTCCGAGGCCGCGGCCTCGTCGACGAAGAAGACCGTGCGCTTGCGCCCGCGTGCTCCGGCCACCGGGACGCTGGTATACGCCGCCCCCGCGAGAGCGAGCCCGAGGGCCGAGGCCTTGTCGGCGCCGGTGAGCACCATCCACACGCGCTTGGCGGAGTTGATCACCGGGCGTGTGAGCGTCACGCGCTCCGCCGGAGGCTTGGGGGAGTTGCGCACGGGGAGGGCGGCGGCATCCGTCACCGTCACCTCCTCGCGGTCGGGGAACAGCGAGGCGATGTGACCATCCGGTCCGACGCCCAGGAAGCACACCGCGAACGACGGCCAGGGGTGCTCGTCGGTGCCGAAGCGCGCGAGCTCGGCGGCGTACGCCGCCGCCGCGTCGTCGAGCGTCAGACCGCTGTCGGACGCCGCCACCTCGTGGATGTTCTCCGCGGGCACCGGCACATGGTCGAGGAGCGCTTCGCGGGACTGCCGTGCGTTGCGGTCGGGGTCGTCGTGCGCGACGAAGCGCTCGTCACCCCACCAGAAGTGCACGAGCGACCAGTCGATGTCGGCCGCACGAGGGTCGGAGCGGGTGGCCGACAGCACGGCACCGCCCATCGATCCGCCGGTGAGGGCGATGTGTGCGAGACGCCCGTCGACCGTACGCGCGCGGAGGCGCGTGAGGAAGCGATCGGCCACCCGCTTCGCGACGTCGTCGGCGGTCTCCTCGATGACGACCCGCTTCTCTGCGGACTGCGTGTGCGACACGGTGGTCACTCTCCTGTCTCGGGCGGGCCCAGCTTCTCCCAGCCCTCGGTGATCACTCGACCGTACAGGAGGTCGGGATCCAGTCGACGCAGCTCCTCGGCGAGGCACTCGCGCAGCGTGCGGCGCGGAAGGTGCAGGTCGTGCTTGGGCTGCTCGGGCTGGGTGAGCACCGCGACTCCGGGCGAGGGGCGCTCGAGCAGGATGTCGCCGGACTCCCGGGTGAGGCGCACGGAGCGGATGCCGTCGTGCCACGTCTCGGGATTCTCGGAGTGCCACCGCACGGGGACGTCCAGCGCCAGCTGCAGCCATGCGGCGAGCAGCGCCGTCGACGGCGACGCCGCGGCACCGCGCACCTCGACCGCGGTGATCGGCTCGAACGGCGGCTGGTCGAGCACGGCGGCGAGCTGCTCGCGCCAGTGCGTGAGCCGCGTCCACGCGAGATCGGTGTCGCCGGGCGCATGGGTGCGACCGAGCAGGGCGAGGCGGTCGCGCACGTCGTGCGCGGTTGCGGCATCCGTGATGCGTCGCTGCGCGATGCGGCCGAGCGGCGACGACGACGGCGCCGTGGGTGCCTCCTCGGGCCACCAGGCCACGACCGGGGCATCCGGCAGGAGCAGACCCGTGATGAGGCTCTCCTCGTTGCTCGCCGCGGCGCCGAACGCGTGCAGCACGACGACCTCGCTCGCGCCGGCGTCGCCGCCCACGCGGATCTGCGCGTCGAGGCGCGACTCGCCCTCGCCGGTGGTCAGCACGATCACCCGCATCGGGTGCTCGCGCGACGCGTCGTTCGCGGCGTCGATCGCGGCCTCCGCCACGCCGTTGCGCGCGGAGATGACGAGGGTGAGCACGCGCCCGAGAGCGACGGCGCCACCCTCCTCGCGTACCTTCACCAGCTGCTTGGCGACCTGGCTGACGGTCGTGTCGGGAAGGTCGATGATCACGGTCGTCTCCAGACTCGTCCGTCGCGGGCCAGCAGGTCGTCGGCGGATGCCGGGCCCCACGATCCGGGCGCATACTGCTCGAGGGGGCTGTTCTGGGCCGCCCAGTACTTCTCCACCGGGTCGAGGATCTTCCACGAGAGCTCGACCTCCTCGTGCCGCGGGAACAGCGGCGGGTCGCCCAGCAGGACGTCGAGGATGAGGCGCTCGTAGGCCTCGGGGCTCGCCTCGGTGAAGGCGTGACCGTACCCGAAGTCCATCGTCACGTCGCGCACGTTGGTGCCGTTGCCCGGCACCTTCGAGCCGAAGCGGATGGTGACGCCCTCGTCGGGCTGCACCCGGATGACCAGGGCGTTCTGCCCGAGCTCCGACGCGTTGCCCCGTCCGAAGAGGTGCTGGGGCGCGCGGTTGAACACCACGGCGATCTCGGTGACGCGGCGGCCGAGGCGCTTGCCCGTGCGCAGGTAGAACGGCACGCCCGACCAGCGGCGCGTGTCGATCTCGAGCTTGATGGCCGCGTACGTCTCGGTCGTCGACTCGGGGTTCATGCCCTCCTCGTCGAGGAAGCCGGTGACCTCTTCGCCGCCCTGCCATCCGCCCGCATACTGCCCGCGCGCGGTGGCCTGCGAGAGGTCGTCCGGAACGTGCACCGCGGCGAGCACCTTCTCCTTCTCGGCGCGAAGGTGCTCGGCCGAGAGGCTGATCGGCTCTTCCATGGCGGTGAGCGCGAGCAGCTGCAGGAGGTGGTTCTGGATGACGTCGCGCGCCGCGCCGATGCCGTCGTAGTAGCCCGCCCGTCCGCCGACGCCGATGTCCTCGGCCATCGTGATCTGCACGTGGTCGACGTAGTTGCGGTTCCAGATCGGCTCGTAGAGCTCGTTCGCGAAGCGCAGGGCCAGGATGTTCTGGACCGTCTCCTTGCCGAGGTAGTGGTCGATCCGGAAGATCGAGTCGGCGGGGAAGGCGACCTCGAGGGCCTGGTTCAACGCTCGGGCCGACTCCAGGTCGTGCCCGAACGGCTTCTCGATGACGACGCGGCGCCAGCGGGAGTCCTCATCCGCATCCTCCCCGACGAGCCCCGAGTCCTTCAGCTGCTTCGCGACCAGCGGGAACGCCTTCGGCGGGATCGACAGGTAGTAGGCGTGGTTGCCCATCGTGCCGCGCTCGACGTCGAGCTGGTCGACCGTGGCCTTCAGCTTCTGGAACGACTCGGGGTTGTCGAACTCACCCGGAACGAAGCGGATGCCCTGCAGCAACTGCGCCCACGTCTCCTCGCGGAACGGCGTGCGCGCGTGCTCCTTGACGGCCTCGTACACGACCTGGGCGAAGTCCTGGTCCTCCCAGTCGCGGCGTGCGAAACCGACGAGGGCGAACCCCGGGGGCAGCAGGCCGCGGTTGGCGAGGTCGTACACCGCGGGCATGAGCTTCTTGCGGGACAGATCTCCGGTGACGCCGAAGATCACCAGGGCGCTGGGCCCGGCGATCCTGTTGAGACGGCGGTCATCGGGATCGCGCAGCGGGTTGTGCCCGCGCGAGAGGGGAACAGACATCGGTGGGGATCTCTCCTGCTGACTACTTCTGCGCTGCTTCGAACAGGGTGAGCACGTCGGCCGACGAGTCGGTGATCGTCAGCGACACGACGGGACGCCCGTGCTCGGCGAGCACGCCGGCGTCGCCGGCGGCCTGCGCCTCGATGAGCTGTCCGAACGTGAACGGACGCTCGGGGATCTCGAGGTCGACGTCGGTGCGCTCCAGGATCTGCAGGAACACGCCCTGCGCCGGTCCGCCCTTGTGGTACTGACCGGTGGAGTGCAGGAAGCGGGGGCCCCAGCCGAAGGTGGTCGGTCGACCGGAATCCGCGGCGACGAGCTCGCGGAGCCCCTGCAGCTGCGGGATGTCGAGGCGATTCACGTAGGCCTGGATCGACACGTAACCGTCGGCGGGGAGCTGCGCCCACAGGGCGTCGAGGACGCCCTCGACGGTACCGGCGGCGGCGAGCTGCGGGTCGGAGACGCGCACCTCCACGCCGTTCTCGACGAACGCGGGAGCGGTGGGCTCGGGGCGCGCGTCGAGCAGCCCGCGGGCCGCGACCTTCGCCGACTCGACGTCGGGCTGGTCGAACGGGTTGATCCCGAGCAGGCGACCGGCGATCGCCGTCGCGTACTCCCAGACGATCAGCTGCGCGCCGAGCGAGCCGCTCACCAGCACCTCGCCCGCGTGGCGCTCATGCAGGTGGAACTCGTTCGCATCGTCGACCAGACGCACGATCTGCAGGTCGGCCGGCGTCTGCTCCACCTCGGGGGAGACGGGCAGCAGCACGACGGGGAGGATTCCCGTGCCGTCCTTGCCGGTCGATTCGGCGATCAGCTGCTCGATCCAGTCGGGCAGGCCCTTGATGTGCGTGCCGTCCTCGACGAGACCGAGCTTGTCGCGACGCGGGCTGGTGGCCGCGATGGCGGCGGCGAGACGGAGTGCCGGGTTCTCGGCGGAGTCGATGGCGACCTCGAGCAGCGTGGCCTCGGCCTCGTCGAGCAGCTCGGAGATGTCGACGCCCGCCAGTCCCGAGGGAACGAGACCGAACGCGGTGAGCGCGGAGTAGCGTCCGCCGACGTTCGGGTCGGCGTTGAACACGCGGTAGCCGGTCTTCCGGGCCGACACGTCGAGCGGCGAGCCCGGGTCGGTCACGACGACGATGCGCTCGAGCGGGTCAATGCCGAGGTCGCGGAAGGCGGCCTCGAAGGTGCGGCGCTGCGAGTCGGTCTCGACCGTCGACCCCGACTTCGACGACACCACGAGCACGGTGTCGGCGAGGCCCTGGTCGAGGGCGGCGAGCACCTGGCCGGGAGCGGTCGAGTCGAGGATGGTGAGCGGCACACCGGAGGTCTGCGAGATGACCTCGGGCGCGAGCGACGAGCCGCCCATGCCGGCGAGCACGACGCGCGTCACGCCCTTGGCGGCGAGCTCGTCGCGCAGGGCGACGATCTCGGCGACGAGGGGACGCGAGATCGACACGGCCTGGATCCAGCCGAGACGGATCGCGGCCTCGGACTCGGCCGCCGGGCCCCACAGGGTGGAGTCGCCGGAGGTGAGGCGCGAGGCGATGAGGTCGCGCACGAGCGCGGGAACGACCTCGTCGATCGCGACGCGGGCGTCACCGGTGGCGTGGATCGAGAACGTCATCGCTGCGCCTCCAGAGCCTCGGTGACCTGCGCGAGGAGGTCGTGCCAGGAGTCGATGAACTTGGCGACGCCCTCCTTCTCGAGCAGCTCGGTGACGTCGTCGAAGTCGATGCCGACCTCGGCGAGGTCTGCGAAGACCTGGTGGGCCTCGGCGTAACCGCCGGTGATCGTGTCGCCGCTGACCACCGCGTGGTCGAACGTCGCCTCGAGCGTCTTCTCGGGCATCGTGTTCACCACGCCGTCCGCCACCAGCTCGGTGACGTAAAGCGTGTCGGGGAGCTCGGGGTCCTTGACTCCGGTCGAGGCCCAGAGCGGACGCTGCAGGTTGGCGCCGAGTGCCAGGAGGTCCTGCGCGCGCTTCTCGGCGAACTTCTGCTCGAAGAGCTCGTAGGCGAGCCGGGCGTTGGCGAGGCCGGCCTTGCCCTTGAGGGCGGCGGCGGCATCCGTTCCGATGGCGGCGAGGCGCTTGTCGGTCTCGCTGTCGACCCGGGAGACGAAGAACGACGCCACCGAGTGGATGCTGGACAGATCGAAGTCGGCACTGTGCGCGCGCTCGAGACCGGTGAGGTACGCGTCGATCACGTCGGCGTAGCGCTCGAGGCTGAAGATGAGCGTGACGTTGACGCTGATGCCGGCGGCGATGGCCTCGGTGATGGCGGGGAGGCCCGCCTTGGTCGCGGGGATCTTGACGAGCAGGTTCGGACGGTTGATCTCTTTCCAGAGCTGCTTCGCGGATGCGACCGTGCCCTCGGTGTCGTGGGCGAGGTCGGGGGAGACCTCGATCGAGACCCGGCCGTCGACGTGGTTCGTCTTCTCCCACACGGGCCGGAACACGTCCAGCGCGGCGGCGACGTCCTGCGTGGTCGCCGCGAAGACGGCGTCCTCGGCGCTCGTGCCCGCGGCGGCGAGCTCGGTGACCTGCGCGTCGTACGACGTGTCGTTCTTGTCGGTGATGGCGTTGGCGAAGATCGTCGGGTTCGTCGTGACACCCACGACGTTGCGCGACTCGATCAGCTCGGCCAGGTTGCCGGAGGAGATGCGGGTGCGCGAGAGGTCGTCGAGCCAGATGCTGACTCCGGCGGCGGCGAGCTGTGCGGTGGGGGTGCTCATGCGTTCTCCTTGGTGCCGTGTGCGGCGATGGTCTCGTGGACGGCCGCGATGACGGCCTCCGTGGTGATGCCGAACTTCTCGAACAGGGTCTTGTAGTCGGCCGATGCGCCGAAGTGGTCGATGCCGACCGAGCGGCCGCGGTCGCCCACGATGCCGCGCCAGGTCAGCGGCGAACCGGCCTCGACCGAGACGCGGGCCGTGACGGCGGCGGGGAGCACGCTCTCGCGGTACGCCTCGTCCTGCTCGTCGAACCACTCCAGCGACGGCGCCGAGACGACGCGCACCTGCACGCCCTCGTCGGCGAGGAGGCGACGCGCCTCGATGCCCAGCTGCACCTCGGATCCGGTGGCGATGATGATGACGTCCGGCGTACCGTTCGGCGCCTCGGCGAGCACGTACGCGCCGCGGGCGGCGTTCGACGCCGCGGCGAACGTCTCGCCCTCGGCCGCACCGTCGCCGCGCTCGAACACCGGGATGTTCTGGCGGGTGAGCGCCAGGCCGGCGGGGCCCTCCTGGCGGCGGAGGATCTCGAGCCAGACCGCGGAGGTCTCGTTGGCATCGGCGGGGCGGACGACCGCGAGGTTCGGGATCGCGCGCAGGGTCGCGAGCTGCTCGATCGGCTGGTGCGTGGGGCCGTCTTCGCCGAGCGCGACGGAGTCGTGGGTCCAGACGAAGATGCTGGGCACGTTCATGAGGGCCGCCAGACGCACGGCCGGACGCATGTAGTCGCTGAAGATGAGGAACGTGCCGCCGAACGCGCGCGTCTTGCCGTGCAGCACGATGCCGTTCACGATCGCGCCCATGGCGTGCTCGCGGATGCCGAAGTGCAGCACACGGCCGTACGGGGTGCCCGACCACTCGTTGGTCGACCACTCGGCGGGGATGAACGACGGTGCGTCCTTGATCGTCGTGAGGTTCGACTCGGCGAGGTCGGCCGACCCGCCCCACAGCTCGGGGAGCTGCGCGGCGAGGGCGTTGATGGCCTGGCCGGATGCGGAGCGGGTGGAGGTGTCCTTGCCCGCCTCGAACACCGGCACGGTGTTCTCGAGTCCCTCGGGGAGCTCGCCGGCTTCGAGGCGGTCGAGCAGTGCCTTGCGCTCGGGGTTCGCGGCGGCCCAGGCGTCGAACGACTCCTGCCAGGCGGCGCGCTCCTCGGCGGCGCGCTCGGCGAGGCCGCGGGTGTGGGCGATCACGTCGTCGGCGACGACGAACGACTGCTCGGGGTCGAAGCCGAGGACCTTCTTCGTGGCGGCCAGCTCGTCGGCGCCGAGAGCGGAGCCGTGGATCTTGCCCGAGTTCTGCTTGCCGGGCGACGGCCAGCCGATGATGGTGCGGAGGATGATGAGCGACGGCTTGTCGGTCTCGCCCTTCGCGGCCTCGATCGCGGCGTACAGCTCGGCGATGTCCTCGACGTACTCGCCGGTCTTCTTCCAGTCGACGACCTGCACCTGCCAGCCGTACGCCTCGTAGCGCTTCGCGACGTCCTCGGTGAAGGCGACGTTCGTGTCGTCCTCGATCGAGATCTGGTTCGAGTCGTAGATCGCGATGAGGTTGCCCAGCTGCTGGTGGCCGGCGAGAGACGACGCCTCGCTCGTCACGCCCTCCTGCAGGTCGCCATCGCCCGCGATGACGTAGACGAAGTGGTCGAACGGACTCGTGCCCGCCTCGGCCTCGGGGTCGAACAGGCCGCGCTCGTAGCGGGCGGCGTAGGCGAAGCCCACGGCCGACGCGAGTCCCTGTCCCAGCGGGCCGGTGGTGATCTCCACACCCTTGGTGTGGCCGTACTCGGGGTGGCCGGGGGTGAGCGAGCCCCAGGTGCGCAGCGCCTTGAGGTCGTCGAGCTCGAGCCCGAATCCGCCGAGGTAGAGCTGCACGTACTGCGTCAGCGACGAGTGCCCGACCGAGAGGATGAAGCGGTCGCGGCCGAGCCAGTCGGTGTCGGTCGGGTCGTGGCGCAGCACGCGCTGGTAGAGGAGGTACGCGGCGGGCGCGAGGCTCATCGCCGTGCCGGGGTGGCCGTTACCGACCTTCTCCACGGCATCCGCTGCCAGGAGGCGGGCGGTGTCCACCGCGCGTCGATCGATCTCATCCCACTGCAATTCCGACACGTTCATGCCCTTTCCGACAGTTTCGAGGGCGCCCGTATTCCCTGCGCGTCCGCATCGTCACGGAGGGGTGCACAGCGCTGGGCGCGAGTGTTTTCAGCATAGCGGTGAGGCCTCCGCCCCGGTCCCCGTCTTACGCTCCGAGTCCCCTCCTCGAGTGCCGTAGACTGTCAAGGCTGTCAGCACGCGCGCGGAGGAGGCGATCGAGATCTCGACCATGTCTGATCAGGCGGTGGCGAAGCGGTCCATCGGTCGCACCGTCAAGGCCTACGTCGCCCTCACCAAACCCCGCGTCCTCGAGCTGCTGCTGGTGTCGACGGTGCCGGTGATGTTCCTGGCAGAGGGCGGGATGCCCGACCTCTGGCTCGTGCTCGCCACGGTGATCGGCGGGTCGATGAGCGCCGGTTCGGCCGCCGCGTTCAACATGTATCTCGACCGCGACATCGACGCGCACATGCACCGCACCGAGAACCGACCGCTCGTGACGGGGGAGATCACCCCGCGCGGCGCTCTGATCTTCTCGTGGACGCTGGCCGTCGTGTCGACGGTCTGGCTCGCGGTCACCACCAACTGGCTCGCGGCGACGCTCTCGGCATCCGCGATCTTCTTCTACGTCGTCATCTACACGATGATCCTCAAGCGGCGCACCGAGCAGAACATCGTCTGGGGCGGCATCGCCGGATGCTTCCCCGTGCTCATCGGCTGGGCAGCCGTTACCGGCTCGCTGGACTGGCCCGCATTCATCCTGTTCGTGCTGATCTTCCTCTGGACGCCGCCGCACTACTGGCCGCTGTCGATGAAGTACCGCGACGACTACGACGACGTCGACGTCCCCATGCTGGGCGTCACGCGCAACGCGTCGCAGGTCGGCCTCCAGGTCATCCTGTACGCCTGGGCGACCGTGGCCTGTTCGCTGCTTCTCGTGCCCATCGCGGGCATGGGCGTGGTCTACACCGTGTCGGCGCTGGTGTTCGGCGGATGGTTCATCTACGAATCGCACCGTCTGTACAACCGGGCGGTGCGGGGGACCGAGGCGCGGCCGATGCGCGTCTTCCACGCCTCGATCACCTACTTGACGTTGATCTTCGTCGCCGTCGCGGTCGACCCGCTGCTGCCGTTCTGATCCTCCTCGGCCTCGGCGGGCTCGACGACTGACGCCTCGTCGTCGATCACCGGCTCCGCGACGGTCGCCGCATCCTCGGCGATCACCGGCTCCGCGACGGTCGCCGCATCCTCGGCGACCACCGGCTCCGCGACGATCGCAACGTCCTCGACGACCGGCGTAACGGGCGCGGGCACCAGCGCCTGCGCGGCGAGCAGGGCGACCGCGATCAGGATGCCGAGCACACCCGCGCCCAACACGGCGGCCCCGACGACGATCAGCGACTGCCCGACGTACACCTCGACACCGGTCGCCGTGCCGTCGAGCAGGGTGGCGGTCATGGTGGATACCTGGCCCGAGATCAGCCAACCTCCGACGGCGGCCGCCGCGAGCGAGAGCGTGAGGAGCAGCCAGAACCAGACAGTACGGGCGACGGTACGGGAGGGAGCCGGGGAAAGGGGAGTGTTCATGCCCCCCACCCTCACCGCCGCTCCGATGAGCCCGGTATGCGGCGGCTATGGATCGGCTGGCCGTCGAAGCGGCCCGGCGTCACCGAGCGGTCGTAACGCCCGGAGCCTCGGCTTCCGAGCGGCCCCGACCGTGGGTCTGCTCGCCCACGGGGCGCTGGAGGTGGAGCACGACCACGGTGTACGCGGCCGCCGAGAGCGACGCAAGCACCATGTGGATGCCCACCAGCAGCGGCGGCAGGCCCTCGCGCGCCTGCCAGACGCCGACGCCCACCTGCACGACGATCGCGACGACCAGCACGAGCAGCCACCGACGCGGAGGCAGCTTCCGCATCCAAGCCCCGATCGTCAGCGTCAGCACGAGCGCCGCCAGGATGTAGCCCGGCCAGGAGTGCACGTGGGCCAGCACGGTGGCGTCGAAGCCGTGGCGGGCGACGTCCTGATCGCCGGAGTGGGGCCCCGATCCCGTCGTGAGCACGCCGAACAGGATGGTCACGGCGAGAGCGAGTCCGGTGACGTGGGTGAGGATCGCGAACCAGGTCGGCACGGCGCGCTCACGACGACCCGGCGCCGCGTAGAGCCGCACGAGGAAGGCGGCGGTCACGCACACCAGCAGGAGCGATGACGTGTAGTGGAACCCGACGATGAACGGGTTCAGGCCGGTGAGCACCGTGATGCCGCCCACGAGCGCCTGCGCGAGCACACCGGCGAACACGATCCAGGCGAGCGCGACGAGGTCGCGGTGGGCGGCGGTGCGACGCGAGGTGTGCACCGCGGCGGCGATCACCGCGGCCAGGAGCACTGCGACCGCGAGGGGGAACGCGGCCTTGCCGAAGGGCGTCGCGGCCGCGTACATGATCGCGGCGCCCACGATTCCGCCGAGCGCGTAACGAAGGGTGAGCATCAGCGCCGGGCGCCCCGTGGTGCGTACGAGCACGAGGAGCACCACGACCAGCGCCACCACTCCCACCACGCCGGTCATGAGCCGGTTGCCGAACTCGATGAGGCCGTGGATGCCGTCGACCTCGTAATGCGGAACGAGCGACGCCGGGGTGCACAGCGGCCACTCCGAGCATCCGAGTCCCGAACCGGTCAACCGCACGGCGCCGCCGGTGCCGATGATGATGGTCTCGGTGAGGAACGAGAGCCAGGCGAAGATGCGCAGGGCCCGGCCCCAGAGACCGCTGCGCGGGTTCGCGGCGTCCGTCGGTGCGTTCGCGGCGAGAGTCGGGGATGTGGCGCTGACGTGCATGGTGCCTCCGGCGCCGCGCAGGGCGGACCGGGCGGCCCGTCCGCGAAGCGGAGCCTGTAGAATCGGATTGTTGCGATGGGCGCCCGCGGGCGCTGGAGCATCGGTAACAGTTTAGGCGCGATGGATGCGCCGGAGATGAGGGCCCACCAGCGGCACCCGCTCCCCGCATACTCGACGGGGATCAGGTGTGTCGGGGCGGATGACACCGTTGAGGTCCAAAAGGAGAGTGTGATGTCGGATGTGCTGATCGACCGCCCGGAGCTCGATGGGCTGGGGGTGTACGAGTTCGGCTGGCACGACGCCGATGCCGCGGGTGCCAGTGCCCGGCGCGGACTCTCGGAGGCCGTCGTGCGCGACATCTCCGCGCTCAAGTCCGAACCCGAGTGGATGCTCAAGACCCGCCTCAAGGGTCTCTCGCTGTTCGACCGCAAGCCGATGCCCACCTGGGGCGCCGACCTCAGCGACATCGACTTCGACAACATCAAGTACTTCGTGCGCTCCACCGAGAAGCAGGCGCAGTCGTGGGAAGACCTTCCCGCAGACATCCGCGAGACCTACGAGCGTCTGGGCATCCCGGAGGCCGAGCGTCAGCGCCTGGTCGCCGGTGTCGCCGCGCAGTACGAGTCCGAGGTCGTCTACCACCAGATCCGCGAGGATCTGGAGCAGCAGGGTGTCATCTTCATGGACACCGACACCGCGCTCCGCGAGCACCCCGAGTTCTTCGAGGAGTACTTCGGCAGCGTCATCCCCGCGGGCGACAACAAGTTCGCCGCCCTGAACACGGCTGTGTGGTCGGGCGGGTCGTTCGTGTACGTGCCCAAGGGCGTGCACGTCGAGATCCCGCTGCAGGCCTACTTCCGCATCAACACCGAGAACATGGGCCAGTTCGAGCGCACGCTGATCATCGCCGATGAAGACAGCTACGTGCACTACATCGAGGGCTGCACGGCGCCGATCTACAAGTCCGACTCGCTGCACTCCGCGGTCGTCGAGATCATCGTGAAGAAGAACGCCCGCGTGCGGTACACGACGATCCAGAACTGGTCGAACAACGTGTACAATCTCGTCACCAAGCGGGCCGTGGCCCACGAGGGCGCGACGATGGAATGGGTCGACGGCAACATCGGCTCGAAGGTGACGATGAAGTACCCGTCGATCTACCTCATGGGCGAGCACGCCAAGGGCGAGACGCTGTCGGTCGCGTTCGCGGGCCCGGGTCAGCACCAGGACGCCGGCGCGAAGATGATCCACATGGCGCCCTACACGCAGTCGTCGATCGTCTCGAAGTCGATCGCCCGTGGTGGCGGACGTGCGGGTTACCGCGGTGAGGTGCGGGTGGATGCCGCCGCGCACCACTCGGCGAACACCGTGCGCTGCGACGCGCTGCTGGTCGACACGAAGTCGCGCTCCGACACCTACCCGGCGATCGACATCCGCGTCGACGACGTGCAGCTCGGCCACGAGGCCACGGTCTCGAAGGTCAGCGAGGAGCAGCTCTTCTACCTGCAGTCGCGCGGCATGCCCGAAGACGAGGCGATGGCCATGATCGTGCGCGGCTTCATCGAGCCGATCGCGCGCGAGCTGCCGATGGAGTACGCCATGGAGTTGAACAAGCTCATCGAGATGGGCATGGAAGGATCGGTCGGCTGAGATGACCTCCCCGACGACGACGCCCACGGCGTCGCATTCTACGAACGCGCACGTGGACCCCGCCGCCCAGGTGGCCGACGCCGGCTTCGTGCCGGTGCAGACCCGATCCGAACGCCCGCACTCGTTCGACCCGACCGATTTCGGTGCGCCGACCGGCCGCGAGGTCAACTGGAAGCACACGCCCGTCGCTGCGCTCGCGGAGCTCTTCCAGCCCGCGGCGTCGAACGACGGCGTCTCGATCACGGTGAGCGCGGGGGAGCAGTACGTCTCCGCGCCGCTGGCGGCAGAGACCGCGCCGCGCGGCGAGTTCTTCCGCCCGGAAGACGTGACCGCCGCCGTGGCGTGGCAGGGTGCCGCCGAGGCCATGCATGTCCGCATCCCGCGCGAGGAGGAGGTCGCCGAGCCCATTCTCGTGACCCTCCGGGGTGAGGGTGCGGGGCGTCGCGCCGACGGTCACCTCGTCATCGAGGCGCTCGAGCACAGCTCCGCCACGGTGGTCCTCGACCACGTGGGCGCCGCCGCGTACGCGCAGAACGTCGAGATCATCGCACGGGCCGGCTCGAAGCTCACCGTCGTGAGCCTGCAGCGCTGGGAGGACGACGCGGTGCACGCCGCGGCCCACCAGGCGCGTGTCGACGCCGACGCGACGCTGAAGCACTTCGTCATCAGCTTCGGCGGCGGCGTCGTGCGGGTGAACCCGAACGTCGAGCTCGCGGGCTCCGGGTCGGAGGGCTACCTCTACGGACTCTCGTACGCCGACGCCGGACAGCACCTCGAGAGCCAGGTCTACCTGCACCACAAGGGCGCGCACACCACCGGAGACGTGCTCTACAAGGGCGCCCTGCAGGGTGCGAGTGCGCACAGCGTGTGGATCGGCGACGTGCTGATCGGCCCGGATGCCACGGGCACCGACTCGTACGAGGCGAACCGCAACCTCGTGCTGACCGAGGGCGCGCGCGCCGACTCGATCCCGAACCTCGAGATCGAGACCGGCGACATCGTCGGCGCCGGTCACGCGAGCGCCACGGGCCGTTTCGACGACGAGCAGCTGTTCTACCTGCAGGCCCGCGGGATCACCGAAGAGGAAGCGCGCCGCCTGGTGGTGCTCGGCTTCCTCAGCGATGTCGTGCAGCGTCTCGGCATCCCCGCCCTCGAGGCCGAGCTCCTCGCCGCGATCGAGGCCGAGCTCGCGGAGGTCGCCCGATGACCGCGCAGCGCGTCTGCGGAGTCGCGGACCTCGAGCAGGACACCCCGCTCCGCGTGGAGCCGGACGGCGTCGCGATCACCGTCATCAAAGACGGCGACGGCGTGATCCACGCGATCGGCGACACCTGCACCCACGGCGACATCTCGCTCTCCGAGGGCTTCGTCGAGGGCGACACGGTGGAGTGCTGGGCGCACGGCTCGGCGTTCTCGCTGCTGACCGGCAAGCCCCAGAACCTCCCTGCTTACGAGCCCGTCCCCGTCTACGTCGTCGAGATCGACGGCGACGACGTGCTCATCGACCCGACTGTGACAAAGGAAATCTGAATGTCTGTTCTCGAGATCCGCGACCTCCACGTGACGGTCGAGACCGAGGCGGGGACCACCCCGATCCTCAACGGAATCACCCTGACCATGAAGACCGGTGAGACGCACGCCATCATGGGCCCCAACGGCTCGGGCAAGTCGACCCTCGCGTACACGATCGCCGGGCAC
Source organism: uncultured Microbacterium sp. (assembly GCF_963528945.1). GTDB lineage: Bacteria > Actinomycetota > Actinomycetes > Actinomycetales > Microbacteriaceae > Microbacterium. Next base: position 1,261,877 of record NZ_CAURWX010000001.1, on the reverse strand, counting down.
CCGAAGTACACCGTGACCAGCGGCTCCATCACCTTCGACGGTGCGGACGTGCTCGAGATGAGCGTCGACGAGCGAGCCCGCGCCGGCCTGTTCCTCGCGATGCAGTACCCGGTCGAGATCCCCGGGGTCACGGTCACCAACTTCCTGCGCACCGCGAAGACCGCCCTCGACGGCGAGGCGCCGTCGATCCGCGCCTGGACCAAGGACGTCAAGTCGGCCATGGCCAACCTGCGCATGGACCCGAAGTTCGCGCAGCGCAACGTCAACGAGGGCTTCTCGGGCGGCGAGAAGAAGCGTCACGAGATCCTCCAGCTCGAGGTGCTCCAGCCGAAGTTCGCCGTGCTCGACGAGACCGACTCGGGTCTCGACGTCGACGCGCTGAAGATCGTGTCGGAGGGCGTGAACCGCGCCAAGGAGGCCACGGGCCTCGGCGTGCTGCTCATCACGCACTACACGCGCATCCTGCGGTACATCCGCCCGGACTACGTGCACGTCGTCGTGGCCGGCAAGATCGTCGAGCAGGGCGGACCCGAGCTCGCCGACCGCCTCGAGGACGAGGGTTACGACCGCTTCCTCGACCCCGCCGCCCCTCTCGAAGCGTAGGCTGGCGGAATGACCGCGACGCTGACCGACGAGAAGTACGACGAGGTCACCGAGGCACTCAAGGACGTCATGGATCCCGAGCTCGGGATCAACGTCGTCGACCTCGGACTCATCTACGACCTCGCCTGGGACGACGAGAACAACGCCCTGGTGATCCACATGACGCTGACCAGCGCCGGCTGCCCGCTCACCGACGTGCTGGAGGAGCAGACGGCGCAGGCGCTGGACAACGTCGTCGATCGATTCCGCATCAACTGGGTGTGGATGCCGCCGTGGGGCCCCGAGCGGATCACCGACGACGGCCGCGACATGATGCGGGCCCTCGGCTTCGCGATCTGAGGGCTGCGCCGACCCCGGGATGGCGGGGTCGCATCCGCGCGCCCGCTGACGGACGCGTACGAGAACGAGGAGCGGGGATGCTCGAGGTGAAGGCGCTGCCGCTGGCGGAGCTGCGGCAGCGGACGAGCGAGAAGTGGCGCGAGTACCCGGACGACGTCCTGCCGCTCTTCGTCGCCGAGACCGACTTCCCCCTCGCACCCGCGATCACCACCGCGCTGCAGCGCGCGCTCGACGCGGGCGACACCGGTTACGTCGCGTCACGCACTCCACTCGCTGAGGCCTATGCCGGGTTCGCCCGGCGCCGCTTCGGGTGGGATGCCGACCCGGCTCGCATCCGCAGCACGGCCGACGTCAGCATGGGGATCGTCGAGATCCTCCGCCGCGTCACCCAGCCGGGGGAGGGCGTGATCGTCATGCCTCCGGTCTATCCGCCGTTCTACGACCTCGTCGAGGAGGCGGGCGCCGACGTCGTACGGGTCCCGCTCCGCGACACGGGGATCGACTGGGAACTCGATCTCCCCGGCATCCGCACCGCCCTCGAGGACGGCGCGCGTGCCGTGCTGCTCTGCAGCCCGCACAACCCCACCGGAACCGTGCACTCGCGGGCGGCGCTCGAGCAGCTGGCCGAGCTCGTCGACGAGTTCGACGCGATCGTCGTGTCGGACGAGATCCATGCTCCCCTCGCGCAACCGGACGCCGGTTTCACGCCGTTCCTCGCGGTGAGCGAGGCGGCCCGTCGCGTGGGCTTCGCCGTGGTGAGCGCGAGCAAGGCCTTCAACCTGGCCGGGCTCAAGTGCGCGCTCATGGTGGCGGACGACGACCGCACGCACGCGGTGCTCCGCGAGCTTCCGATCGAGGTCGTGTGGCGCACGGGGCAGTTCGGGCTGCTCGCCGCGGTGGCCGCCTTCTCGGAGGAGAGCGACGCGTGGCTCGACGGCCTCCTGCACACGCTCGACGAGAACCGCGTGCTCGTGGAGGATCTGCTCGCGCGTCACCTCCCGGGTGCGCGGTATCGGGTACCGGACGCCGGGTACCTCGCCTGGATCGACCTGCGCGCGCTCGACTGGGGCGACAACCCGGCTCGACGCATCCTCCGCGAGGGGCGCGTCGCCCTGCACGACGGGGCCGCGTTCGGCGCGGAGGGCACGGGCTACGTGCGTCTCAACTTCGGGACCGGTCCCGAGATCCTCACCGAGGCCATCGAGCGCATCGCGGCGCTCGTGCGCCGATGACCGCGGCCGAGCCCGTCGCCTCGATCTGGGACCGCACCCGCATCTGGGTGACGGGAGGGGCCGTCGCCCTCATCTTCCTCGCGGCGATCGAAGCGCTCGCGGTCACCACGGTGATGCCGATCGTGAGCGACGCGCTCGACGGCGCCTCGCTCTATGCGGTCGCCTTCGCCGGCACGCTCGCGACGAGCGTCATCGGCATGGTGGCGGCCGGGGCCTGGTCGGATGCCCGCGGTCCGCGCGGAGCGCTGTACCTCGCCGTGGCCCTGTTCCTCGCCGGGCTGCTGATCTCGGGCCTCGCCTTCACCATGCACCAGTTCCTCCTCGGTCGCCTGGTGCAGGGACTGGGCGCGGGCGGGCAGACCGTTGCCCTGTACGTCGTCGTCGCGCGCCTGTACCCACCACACCTGCACGGGCGCATCTTCGCGGCGTTCGCGGCGGCCTGGGTCGTGCCCTCGATGATCGGCCCGTTCCTCGCGGGCGCTGTGGCCGAGTACCTCGACTGGCGATGGGCGTTCCTCGGCGTGGCCGTGCTCACGGCGATCGCGTTCGTGATCATCGCTCTGCGGCTGCGCGGCGTCGACCTCGGCCACGGCGAGCCGCAGGACCGCCGTGTCGTCGCGCTGCGGCTGCTGCTCGCCGTGGTGGTGGCCGTCCTGGCCGTGGTCATCGGCTTCACCGCCGACATGGCACGCGGGCTCGGGTGGGCGGTCGCGGTCGCCGCGCTCGTGGCGATCGGTCTCGCGATCCTGCCGCTGCTGCCTCGGCGCACGCTCCGCGCCGGGCGCGGCCTGCCGAGCGTCGTGCTGATGCGCGGCATCGTGGCCGGAGCGTTCTTCGCGACCGAGGCCTACATTCCCTATCTCCTGATGGAGAAGTTCGGATGGACCGCGACCTGGGCCGGAGTGGCGTTGATGTTCGCCGCGTTGGCCTGGGCGAGCGCATCCGCTCTGCAGGGGCGCTACGGCGAGCGGCTCGGCAACCACCGCATCACGCTCATCAGCCTCGCACTGCTGACGACGGCGCTCATCGGCGTGCTCCTGACCGCGGTGCTCACGCTCCCGCCGGCGATCGTGGTGATCGGGTGGGGTCTGGCCGGCGGGGCGATGGGCCTGCTCTACCCGCGCCTGACCGTGCTGACGCTGGCGTACTCGGACGAGGCCGACCAGGGCTTCAACTCGTCGGCGCTGTCGATCTCCGATGCCACCGGATCGGCGGTGACGATCGCCGTCGCGGGGCTCGCCGTCGCGACCCTGGGCGGCGGTACCGGAGTCTTCTGGGTCGTCTTCGCGATCTGCCTCGCCCTGGTCTCGCTCGCCTTCGTGCCGGGGCTCCGCCTCGGTCACGCGGCGGAGGAGGCGCGAGACACGTCGCGCGCGTGAACTCCGAGTTCCCGTGCGGAGGCACGGGCGAGTCGGAGCGCCCCGGCCAGGAGAGCCGCGGCGATCGCGGCGGTCACCGGTCCTGTGCCGCAGACGAGCAGCAGCACGACGGCGGCGAGGCCGGCGGCTACGGCGAGGGCAGCGCGGATCCGTGATCGAGACGCGGGGGACGCGGTTCGATTCTCGATGCGTGCGAGCGGCACGGCGAGCAAAGCAGTGAGCGCGAGGGTGACGAGGAGCCACATCGGGCGCTCCGCCATCCAGGCGACGCTGCCGACCGGCGCGAGCACGATGCCGCCGACGAGCGCGGTGAGGGCGGTCGCCCCGGCCATCGCGAGCAGTACCGGCATGTGCCACAGGTAGATCGTCATCGTCCGCCGGTTGACGAACGCGCTGAACGCTGCGGCCACCGGGTGCCGGCTGGCCTGCGTCAGGCGTGTGCGATGCAGGGAGACGAGCGCGGTGTGCGCGACCCCGACGAGCAGCAGCGCGGTGGTCGGCGGGTTGATGTTCTCGATGAGGTCGGGGGAGTGGATGCCGGTGACGACCGTCAGCAGCAGGAGTCCGACCGCGAGGCCTCCTATCGCGGCCCGGGTTCGACGACCGAGAGCGTCGATGCGTCCGTCCGCGAGGAAGAAACCGATCTGCTGCAGGGCGAGCCAGACGAAGGCGAGGTTGAGGAACCCGAGCGCGGGGGTGCCGGTCGTCAGGCGAGCGGCATCGACGGCGACGGCCGCAGCCACGAGCGACAGCAGGGCGATGGCGGGCCGTCGGCGGTGCGCGGCGACCAACGCCGGGAGCAGCGCCTGGCAGAGCATGAACACCCCCAGGAACCACAGCGGCTGACCGTAGCGGTAGCCGGCGACGGCGACGAGCTCGGCGGGCACGCCCGCGGCGAGGAGCAGCACGAGCAGAGCGCCGACGGCACCGATCACCACGAGCGCGGGCCGGAGCAGGCGGTGCACCCGTGCGGTGACGAACGCGGCCGCGGTGCCTCCTCGCCGACGCGCCGCCTCGTACGCGAGAAACCCCGAGAACCCGCCGATCACGAAGAACAGCGGCATCACCTGGAGGAGCCAGCTCACCGGAATAATCCACCACGTGCCCGTGCTGGCGTTGTCGAAGACCGGCGCGCCGTCGGTCACGGTGACGCCCACCATGAGCGCGTGGAGCACGACGACCCCGACCACGCACAAGGCGCGGAGCAGATCGATACCCGTGTCCCGACCGTTCGAGGAGCGTGCAGCCGCGGGTGGGCCGAGCACGGCGGACGGCGCGGGCGAAAGGGCGACGGGGGCCGCGATGACGGTCATGGATCCTCCTGGAACGTGTGTTCCTGGAGGCTATGAACCGGGTGCTGCGGCGGGCATCACCCCGCGGTGCCGTTCCGCACCCGTACCACGGGGGGAGTCAGGCGGGCTCGACGAGGCCGGTGTCGTACGCGACGATCACCGCATGGACGCGGTCGCGTGCACCGAGCTTGGCGAGGATCTTGCCCACGTGGGTCTTGACGGTCTGCTCGGCGATGAACAGGTCGGCGGCGATCTCGCTGTTGGATCGCCCGCGGCCGATGAGCACGAGCACCTCGCGCTCGCGGTCGGTGAGGTCTGCGAGCGTCGCCGTCGCGCGCGGGGTGCGCGGACGTCGGCCGGCGAACTGCGCGATCACACGTCGCGTGACGCTCGGCGCGAGGAGCGCCTCGCCGGCGGCGATCACACGAACCGCGTGCACGAGCTCCTCCGGCAGCGCATCCTTCAGGAGGAAGCCGGATGCTCCGGCCTCCAGGGCGTCGTAGACGTAGTCGTCGATATCGAACGTCGTCAGCATCAGGATGCGCGGCACGCGCGCGGCGGGATACGTCGGACCGAGGATGCGGCGGGTCGCCTCGATACCGTCGAGATCCGGCATGCGGACGTCCATGAGGATGACGTCGGGGTCGAGGCGCGCGGCCATGGTGACCGCCTCGGCGCCGGTCGCGGCCTGTCCGGCGACGCGGATGCCGTCGTGCGCGTCGAGCAGGGCGGCGAAGCCGGCCCGCACCATGGCCTGGTCGTCGGCGATGAGCACGGTGATGGTCACGAATCCTCCGGGGATGCGGATGCGGATGCGGTCGCGCCGGGGGCGCCGTCATCGGGTGCGAGGGGGAGGAGGGCATCGACCGTCCAGTCGCCGTCGGGTCCGACCCCGGCGGTGAGCGTGCCGTCGAGCAGTCCGGCTCGCTCGCTCATGCCGCGCAGACCGTGACCCGCGCTGCGGCCGACCGAAGCCCCGGCAGACGCTGCGGGGACGTCGTTGCGCACGTCGATGCGCACGGCGGACTCCGCCTGCGCCACCTGAACGGTGATGCGCGCACCGGGGGCGTGGCGTACAGCGTTGCTCAGGCTCTCCTGCACGATGCGATAGGCCGCGATCTGCACCGCGGCGGGGGCGCGTACGGTGCTGCTCGCGCCCGATGTGGTCAGGTCGATCTCGGCACCGGCCCGCCGCATGGTGTCGACGAGGGCGGGGATGTCGTCGATCCCGTTCTGCGGAGCGAGCTCGGCGGTCTGATCCTCGGTGCGAAGCACCCCGAGCATCCGTCGCATCTCGGTCAGCGACGCTCGGGCGGTCGCCGCGATGTCGTCGAACTCCGCCGCTGTCGTGTCGTCGAGGGTGGGCAGACGGTACCTCGCGGTCGACGCCTGCACCTGGATCACCGACATGCTGTGGGCGATCACGTCGTGCAGCTCCCGCGCGATACGGGTGCGCTCTTCGACGAGGGTGCGCCGGGATTCCTCGACAGCCGCATGCTCACGCTCCCGCACCAGCTCGGCGCCGACGCGCACCCTGCTCGCGATCAGCAGGGCGACGAGCAGCGCGGCGAAGGCGAGGGAGGACGTGACGATGAGGTCGGCGGTTGCGGATGCCCCGACGCCCGGGCGCGCGAGCACGTCGGGCCGCAGGAGAAGGGCCGCGAGCGCACCGGCGGACCCGACGACGAGCGGCACCGTGCCGCGCCGCACTCCATGCACGCCGGTCACGACCCCGATGAACACGATGAACGACAGCAGCGCCGGCACCGACCACGGCCACGGTGCCGATTCGCCTCCCCACGCCTGCACCACGAGCGGCGAGGCGAACGCGCCGAGGCAGAACACGACGACAGACGTCCACGGGCGCACGAGCGCGAGCAGCGGAGCGCCGCACACGGCGACGCCCAGCAGGAAGGCGAGCGGCAGCGGGGTGCCGTACAGCGCGGCGTGCACGGGGACGAAGACGGCGTACAGCGTCGCGACGGTGACGACGAGCGCGACGAGCGCGATCGATCGACCGCTCATGCGCGCACGAGGCCGAGGGGAGGGCATGATCCTCATCCTGCCAGGCGGGCGGTCGCCCCACGGCGGCGCCGCACCGCGGTGCAGCGGTCGATCACGACGCCGAGCGTCACGGCGACCGCCACCCCGATGAGCGCACCCACGAGCGGCTGATCCTCCACCCACTTGCCGGCCAGCAGACCGATGCCGAGGCTGAGCGCGCTCCAGCCGAGCCCCGCGAGCACGCTGAGGGGCAGGAAGCGCCGCCAGGGATACCCGAACGCGCCGGCCGACATGTTGACCGCGACCCGTCCGACCGGGATGTACCGCGCACCGAGGATCAGCGCGGCACCGCGTTCGTCGAGGGCGCGCTCCGCGTGCGCGAGGGCCGCGGCGACCCGAGGTCGGCGCATCCATCCCCATCGCGACACCCCGATGCGCCGACCCAGCAGGAAAGCGATGTTGTCGCCCACGGTCGCCCCGAGCGCCGCGACCAGGCCGAGCGCCAACAGACCGGTTCCCCCGTCGCTCACCGACACCGCCGCCGCCGCGACGAGCACCGTCTCGCTCGGGACCGGCGGGAAGAACCCGTCGACCACCGTGACGACGAACAGCACGACGAGCAGCCAGGGCGAGGCCACGGCCTGCAGGATCAGATCATTGAGGAGGTCCACTCCGTCACCGTAGGAAGCGGAGAGGGCGCGGGGCATCCCTCTGCGGTATCGACCGCATCCCTCTGCGGGGTGATCTCGGGCGTGGGGCGGACTCACGAACGGGCCGCATATACTGGGGGGCTGGCCGCTCGGCCTCCTTCCACCTGAACGAACGGACGTTAGCTGTGCTCGCCGTGCACGAACTCGAGATCCGCGTGGGCGCACGCCTGCTCATGCAGGACGTGTCGTTCCGCGTCGCCGATGGCGACAAGATCGGTCTCGTCGGCCGCAACGGCGCGGGCAAGACCACGCTCACCAAGGTGCTCGCGGGAGACGGGCTGCCCTCGGGCGGAAAGGTCACGCGGTCGGGAGAGCTGGGCTACCTGCCGCAGGACCCGCGCTCGGGCAACCCGGAAGACCTCGCACGCACCCGCATCCTCGACGCGCGCGGACTCGGCCAGCTCAACCTCGGCATGACCGAGGCGTCGCTCGCGATGGGGTCGGACGACCCGGCTGTGGCGGCCAAGGCCATGAAGCGGTACGCCGCACTCACCGAGAAGTTCGAGGCACAGGGCGGCTACGCGGCCGAGGCCGAGGCGGCGTCCATCGCGCACAACCTCTCGCTGCCCGACCGCATCCTCGACCAGCCGCTGTCGACTCTCTCGGGCGGTCAGCGTCGTCGTATCGAGCTCGCGCGCATCCTGTTCTCCGATGCGCAGACGATGATCCTCGACGAGCCGACCAACCACCTCGACGCCGACAGCGTCGTGTGGCTGCGCGAGTTCCTCAAGAACTACAAGGGCGGGCTGATCGTCATCAGCCACGATGTCGAGCTCGTGGGCGAGACGGTGAACCGCGTGTTCTACCTCGATGCCAACCGCCAGGCCATCGACATCTACAACATGAACTGGAAGAACTACCTGCGGCAGCGTGCCGCCGACGAGGAGCGCCGCAAGAAGGAGCGCGCGAACGCCGAGAAGAAGGCGACGACGCTGCAGCAGCAGGCCGCCCGCTTCGGCGCGAAGGCCTCGAAGGCCGCCGCAGCGCACCAGATGATCGCGCGCGCCGAGAAGCTGCTCGCCGGCCTCGACGACGTGCGTCAGGAAGACCGCGTCGCCAAGCTGCGGTTCCCGAAGCCGGCGCCGTGCGGCAAGACGCCGCTCATGGCCTCCGGGCTGTCGAAGTCGTACGGCTCGCTCGAGATCTTCACCGACGTCGACCTCGCGATCGACCGCGGATCCAAGGTCGTCGTGCTCGGCCTCAACGGTGCGGGCAAGACGACGCTGCTGCGCATGCTCGCCGGCGTCGACCAGCCCGACACCGGGCAGCTCGAGCCGGGGCACGGTCTCAAGGTCGGGTACTACGCCCAGGAGCACGAGAACCTCGACGTGAACCGCTCGGTGCTCGAGAACATGGTCTCGGCGGCGCCGCACATCACCGAGACCGAGGCGCGCAAGGTGCTCGGCTCGTTCCTCTTCACCGGCGACGACGTGCTCAAGCCGGCGGGCGTGCTCTCGGGCGGCGAGAAGACGCGCCTGTCGCTGGCCACGCTCGTGGTGTCGTCGGCGAACCTGCTGCTGCTCGACGAGCCGACGAACAACCTCGACCCGGCCTCCCGGGAGGAGATCCTCGGGGCGCTGGCGCACTACGAGGGTGCCGTCGTGCTGGTGTCGCACGACCCGGGAGCGGTGCAGTCGCTCAACCCCGAGCGCGTGCTGATCCTGCCCGACGGCGTCGAGGACATCTGGAACCAGGAGTACCAGGACCTCATCGAGCTCGCCTGAGTCGCGACCGCCCGGCATCGGGTGGTGGCATAGTCGAGGGGTGAGCGCCCCTTCGACTTCTCCCGAGCTGTCCGCCTGGCTGCGTGCCCTTCCCGCTCAGCGCGGGACCGCGCCCGCCCTCGACACGTCCGGGCTCCCGGATGCTCCCGAGCTGCTGTTCGAGCAGTGGATCCGCGGCGCGGTCGACGCCGGGGTCGCCGAGGCGCACGCCGCGACGCTGGCGACCGTCGACGAGCGGGGGATGCCCGATGCGCGCACCCTCATCCTCAAAGGCGTGGACGAGCGCGGCTGGGCTTTCGCGAGCACGCGCGAGTCGAGGAAGGGCGCTCAGCTCGCCGCGCACCCGGCGGCGGCGCTCAACTTCTGGTGGCAGCCGGTCGTCCGCGCCGTGCGCGTGCGCGGGCGGGTCGAGGAGGCGCCGCGTGAGGAGAGCGCGGCCGACCTGGCGGCGCGATCGGCCGCGGCGCAGGAGGCGGTCGGGGCGGACGAATGGGTGCTGTGGCGGGTCGTTCCCGAGCGCATCGAGTTCTGGCAGGGGGCGCGCGACCGGCACCACACGCGCATCGTCTACACGCGAGACGCGGGCGACTGGTCGCACACGGTCACGCGGGACTGACGGCTCCCCACCTCGCGGGCGCGGTTCAGCGCGCGTCGAGCAGTTCGTCCTCGACATCGGCATCGCGATCGCGGCGACGGGGTGCGCGAGCCGGCTGGGGGACGCCCTCGGACTCTTCGCGGTGCTTCACGATCTCGGTGCGGATGATGTACACGATGAAGATGAAGCCCATCAGCGCGAACAGGATCCACTGGATGGCGTACGACAGGTGGGGTCCGGGGTCGTCGGTGGGCGACTCGAATCCACCGAGGGGCGTGCCCGTCGGGTCTTCCGAGACGAGCTGGCCGTAGGCGGCGGTGATCACGTCACCGCCCACGAGACCGGCGATGGTCGGCAGGTTGATCGTCGGCACCTGACCGTCGGGTGCGCCACGGCCGGACGCCGGCACCTGCTCGTCGGTGCGCAGCCGAACGGTGACCTCGACCTTCCCCGACGGGGGAGCGGGAACGGCATCCGGCGCCTCGCCCTCGCCGGGCGGAACCCAACCGCGATCGACGATGAACACCCGGCCGTCGGCGTCGCGGAACGGAACCAGAACCTCGAATGCGCTCGTCCCGCCGTGCGGGCGGTTGCGCACGAGGAGCTGCTCGTCGGCGAGGTACTCGCCGCGCAGCACGACGGGGTGCCATTCGTCCTCGGGGTCGAGCACGCCGTCCGCCCCGATGAGCTCACCGAGCGGAACGGGCGTCGCGTCGTAGTTGCGCTCGACCAGCTCGATCTGAGCAGCGCGTGACTCGTTCCGCTCGAACTGCCAGTGCGAGAGGAAGGCGCACGCGATCGCGAAACCGATCGCGATCAGCACGTAGACGCTCCACCGGACCGCGCGATTGCTCATGTCGGCACTCCGTCCCGGACGGCCACGGGGAAGTCGCGGGCCGCGAGGTAATCGCGAAGGAACCCGACATGCTCATCGCACGCGAGCCAGATCTTCTCGCGGTCGGCCGCGTGGATGCGCGGGTTGCGCCACACGACCTGCTTCGTCGCCGCGCTCCGGCATCCGGCGCGCGAGCAGATGAGGTCGGTCACGACCGGTCCTGCGGCTTCTCGTGGAGGGTGAAGATCTGCGGGTCCGACGCAGGCGCGCTCGGCTCGGGGCGCTCGGGTGCCGGCGCCGGAGCTTCGATCTCCTGCAGAGGGGACTCCGCCGCCGTCTCCGTGCTGTCGCTGCCGGCGTTCGCGAAGACGACCGCGATGTAGGGCAGCACGGCGGCGGCGATCGCGAAGACCCAGGTGTACCAGCCGTACGGCTGCACGAGCGCCATGAGTGCGAAACAGACGATGCGGATGGTCATCGTGATCGCGTAGCGGCGCACACGATGGTCGCCTTCCTCGCGCGGGGACTGCGGGAGGGAGGTGACGGCGGGGACGTCGCGCTTGCGGTTCACGGTACCTCCAGCCTACGCCGGTGGGAGCAGGGGAGAGCCCGCGCGACCGATATCAGCTGGCGTAGATCCAGGGGAGCGTGAAGGCTCCGACCGCGAAGAAGCTCGCGACGATGATGCCGACTGTCAGCACGCCGATGCCGATCACGACGTAGCCGATGATGAGGCCGGCGTACGCCATGCCGCGACCGCCGAGCGACGGGTCCTCCTTCGTGCGCTTCAGCGCCATGTGCCCGGTGATCACCGCGACGATCGAGGCGAGCGCGGGGATGAAGAGCCAGCTCAGCAGGAAGCTCGCCAGCCCGCACACGAGCGACGTCACGGCCAGCCCGCTCGTCGGTCGGGGCGCGGCGTAGAGCGGGTAGGCGCCGGGCGCGTAGCCCTGCGGGGCGGCGTACCCGGGCGCTGCGCCGTAGGCGGGAGCGGCGCCGTAGCCGGAGGGGGCGCCGTAGGGCTGCACCGCGCCCGGAGCCGGCGGCACCGCCGCGGGAGCCTGGCCGGGCCCCGCCGGGGGATACGCCGGTGCGGCGCCGGGATACGCCTGGTACGGCTGTGCCGGCGCGGCGGGCGGGGGAGTGTATGCGGGGCCGCCGGAAGAAGGAGGAGTGGTGTAGTCGCTCACGCGGAAACGCCTTTCGTCGAAGCCAGGGTGGCAGGGTGTCGATGCACTGTCAAACCTCGCTGCTCGGTGGGCGGATGCGGTCGTCGATAGGATCGGAGCGGTCCGGATGCCCGGGCCCGAGATCTTCAGGAGCGAATGAACATGAGTGAGCAGCGCGTCGTCCTCGTCACCGGAGGCAACCGCGGAATCGGACGCGCGATCGCGGAGCGTTTCGTGCGCGACGGGTACCGCGTCGCCGTGACGGCGCGGAGCGGCGAAGGTCCGGAGGGCACTCTCACGGTGCGGGCCGACGTCACGGACGCCGCGGCCGTCGACGCCGCGTTCACCCAGGTCGAGCAGGAGCTCGGACCGGTCGAGGTCGTGGTCGCGAACGCCGGCATCACGAAGGACACGCTGCTGCTGCGCATGAGCGAGGACGACTTCGACAGCGTCGTCGCCACGAACCTGGGCGGCGCGTTCCGCGTCGTCAAGCGGGCGTCCAAGGGCATGCTGCGTGCACGGTTCGGCCGCGTCATCCTCATCTCGAGTGTGGTCGGACTGTACGGGTCGGCGGGCCAGATCAACTACTCGGCCTCGAAGAGCGCGCTCGTCGGCTTCGCCCGGTCGCTCACCCGCGAACTCGGTGGACGCGGCATCACCGCGAACGTCGTCGCTCCCGGCTTCATCGAGACCGACATGACCGCCGAGCTGCCCGAGGAGACCCAGAAGCAGTACAAGGCGAACATCCCCGCGGGTCGCTTCGCGAGCTCCGACGAAGTCGCCGGGGTCGTGACCTGGCTGGCGGGCGACGACGCCGCCTACATCTCGGGCGCCGTCATCCCGGTCGACGGAGGACTCGGCATGGGCCACTGACTTCCGCCAACGGGAGGGCGTTCGTCCGGGTCTCGCCCGGGCGGGCGCCCTTTCTCATTCTCACCGATCGATCGCTCGCACGACCTCGGCCGCGAGTCGGGCGGGCGCGGAGAACTGCGGCCAGTGCCCGGTGCCGAGTCGCACCACCTCGGTCGACTCGATCGCGCGATACTCGCGGCCGTAGGCTCCCCACTCGTCGATGACGGCATCGAACGCGTCGCGATCCATCGCGCCCATCAGCAGGGTCACCGGAACGCGGAACCGCTCGTCCCCCTCGAAATCCAGAGCGTCGGTCGGTACCCGCGCCGGCACACTGAGAGCGAGAGGGGCGGTACGCGCCCGCACGACGTCGTCGAGGTCGTGCACGTCGTCGTCGTCGAAGAAGTCCCACCCGGGGAACGGCACCACACCGTCCTCGATCGGGAACTCGCTGATGGCGCCACCCGGAGGCGGGGGCACCGTGTCGACGAGGACCACGCGCGCGACGCGGTCCGGTCGTCGAGCGGCCGCCGCCCAGGCCACGTTGCCTCCGCCGCTGTGCCCGACGAGTGCCAGGCGGTCGCCCGGCAGTCCATCGATCGCCGCGACGATCTGATCGACCCAGTCGCGCACGCCCACGTCGGCGGATACCGTCGCCGGCTCGCCGACCCCGCGCATGGTCACCGGATGCGTGCGGTGCCCGGCGTCACGGAGCGCGGGGAGCACGTCGCTCCAGCTCTCGGCGTCGAGCCAGAGGCCGGGGATGAGGATGATGTCCATGCGGCGACGGTACTCGCCGCCGCAGACATCCGGAAGCGGCTCAGGGCAGCAGGGGGATGACCTCGGCCAGGTCCTGCGGACCGACGACGAGGCTCGCCGCCTGCCGAACGGCGGGCTTGGCATTGAAGGCGATGCCGAGACCGGCGACGGCCATCATCCGCAGGTCGTTCGCGCCGTCTCCGATCGCGATCGTCGCGTGCGTGGCGACACCGAGCTCGTGCGCCCACTCCTGCAGGGAGGCGGCCTTCGCCTCGGCGTCGACGATCGCGCCGTCGACCTCGCCGGTGAGAGATCCGTCGGCCACGACGAGCCGGTTCGCGCGCCAGCGGTCGACACCGAGAGTCGGGGCGACCTCGTCGAGGATCTCGTTGAAACCGCCGGAGACGACCCCCACCACCCCTCGGCGTTCGTGCACGGCGGCGGTGAGCTCGCGCACGCCGGGGGTGGGCTCGATGCGCGTGCAGACGCGTTCGAACGCACCGACCGGCACCCCACGCAGCGCCGCGACGCGGGACCGCAGGCTGGTCGCGAAGTCCACCTCGCCGCGCATCGCGGCCTCGGTCGCCGCCTGCACCTCCGGGCCGCGGCCCGCCTCATCGGCGAGGAGTTCGATCACCTCGTTGCGGATGAGTGTGGAATCGGCATCGAGGACGACGAGGAAGCGCGCAGCGGTCACGCCACGAGCCTAGCGAGCGCAGCACGCGCCCCCGACCGCGTGACGCCTCACCGCTCGATGAACATGCCCTTACCCACGACGGTGATCCCCGTCTCGGTGACGGTGAAACCGCGGGCGAGGTCCCGCTCCCGGTCCACTCCCACGGTCGCACCGTCGGCGAGCACGACGTTCTTGTCGAGGATCGCCCGGTGCACGCGTGATCCGGCGCCGACGTGCACGTGATCGAAGACGACGGAGTCGGTGATCGTCGATCCGCCACCGGCGAGCGTCCACGGGCCGACGACGCTGCGCTCCAGGTGCGTGCCGGAGAGCACGGATCCGAGCGAGACGATCGAGTCGATCGCGTTGCCGATACGACCCACCGAGTCGCGCACGAACTTCGCGGGCGGAGAGTTCACGGTCTGCGAGTGGATCGGCCAGGCGGTGTTGTACAGGTTGAAGATCGGCAGCGTCGAGATGAGGTCCATGTGGGCGTCGAAGAACGACTCGATCGTGCCCACATCGCGCCAGTACGAGCGGTCGCGCGGCGACGACCCCGGTACCTCGTTGCGCTTCATGTCGTAGAAACCGGCCTCGCCGCGGTCGACGAAGTACGGCACGATGTCGCCGCCCATGTCGTGACCCGAGGTGGGGGACTCGCCGTCCGCCTCGACCGCCGCGATCAGGGCGTCGGCGTCGAAGACGTAGTTGCCCATCGACGCGAGCACCTCGTGCGGAGCATCCGCCAGGCCCTGGGCGTCGGTCGGCTTCTCGAGGAAGGCGCGGATGCGCGTGGGGTCATCGGGGTCGGCGTCGATCACGCCGAACTGCGATGCGAGCGCGAGCGGTTGGCGGATGCCGGCGACCGTGGCCTTCGCGCCCGATTCGATGTGCGCGTCGATCATCTGCTGGAAGTCCATGCGGTACACGTGGTCGGCACCGATGACGACGACGATGTCGGGCTTCTCGTCGGTGAGCAGGTTCATGCTCTGCAGGATCGCGTCGGCCGAGCCCGAGAACCACCGCTTGCCGAGACGCTGCTGCGCGGGCACCGACGTCACATACGAGTCGAGCAGCGCCGACATGCGCCACGTCTGCGAGATGTGGCGGTCGAGGCTGTGCGACTTGTACTGGGTCAGCACCACGACCTGGCGCAGCCCGGAGTTGATGAGGTTCGAGATCGCGAAGTCGATCAATCGGTACTGTCCGCCGAACGGCACCGCGGGCTTGGCGCGGTCGGCCGTGAGGGGCATGAGGCGCTTGCCCTCACCGCCGGCGAGGATGATGCCGAAGATCTTCTTGGGTGCGGACATGAATCCACATTAGAGGCGATCCGCCCGCCTGTACTAGCGTTCTGGCATGCGAGTCGAAATGATCACCAAGGAGTATCCGCCGGAGATCTATGGCGGTGCGGGGGTGCATGTCGCCGAGCTCGTCGCCGCGCTGCGGCACACGACCGACGTCAGCGTCCGCGCCTTCGGCTCTCCGCGCGACGAGCAGGGGACGGCGTCGTACCAGGCGCCGGCCGAGCTGAGTTCGGCCAACGCCGCCCTGCAGACCCTCGGCACCGACCTCGAGATCGTCGCGGCGATCGAGACCGCAGACGTCGTGCACAGCCACACCTGGTACGCGAACTTCGCCGGGCACCTGGCATCGCAGCTGCACGGAATCCCGCACGTGCTCACCGCGCACAGCCTCGAACCGCTCCGCCCTTGGAAGGCCGAGCAGCTCGGGGGCGGCTACGCCGTCTCCAGCGGCATCGAGAAGCTGGCGTACGAGAACGCCGCCGCGATCATCGCCGTCAGCGCCGGAATGCGCGCCGACATCCTCCGCAGCTACCCCCAGGTCGACCCGGAGCGCGTCCGGGTGATCCACAACGGCATCGACGTCGAGCGCTGGCATCCGGTGAACGACCCGGAGTTCCTGGCATCCGTCGGCATGGATCCCGACCGCCCGTCGGTCGTGTTCGTCGGTCGGATCACGCGCCAGAAGGGGCTGCCGTACCTGCTCCAGGCCGCGCGCCTGCTCCCGCCGGAGGTGCAGCTCATCCTCTGCGCCGGCGCACCCGACACCCCCGAGATCATGGCGGAGGTGCAGGAGGGCGTCCGCCTGCTCCAGCAGACCAGGGAGGGCGTCGTCTGGATCGAGCGGATGCTCCCGCGCGAGCAGCTGTCGGCGATCCTCAGCGCCGCGACGACCTTCGTGTGCCCGTCGGTGTACGAACCCCTCGGCATCGTCAACCTCGAGGCGATGGCGTGCGGCGCGGCCGTCGTCGGAACGGCGACCGGGGGCATCCCCGAGGTCGTCGACGACGGCGTGACGGGTCGGCTCGTGCCGATCGAACAGGTGCAGGACGGCACGGGCACCCCGGTCGACCCCGAGCGGTTCGTCGCAGATCTCGCCGCCGTGCTCACCGAGGTCACGGGCGATCCCGAGCGCGCGCGGACGTACGGTGCCGCGGGTCGTGAGCGTGCGACGCGGGAGTTCAGCTGGGCGTCGATCGCCGACACCACGCGGGCGCTCTACGCGGAGCTGACGGCGTGAGCCGATAGGCTGGGGCCATGCCGATCGCTCTGGACTTCACCGATGTCGTCGTGCGCCGCGACGGGCGCAACATCATCGACCACGTGACCTGGCAGGTCGCCGACGACGAGCGCTGGGTCGTGCTGGGGCCGAACGGGGCGGGCAAGACGACGCTCCTGCAGCTCGCCGACACGCTCCTGCATCCGACGTCCGGCACGGTGACCGTGCTCGGCGAGACGCTCGGCCGCACCGACGTGTTCGAGGTGCGTCCGCGCATCGGCTTCGCCTCGTCGGCGATGGCCCGGCGCATCCCACGCGACGAGACGGTGCTCAACACCGTGCTCACGGCCGCGTTCTCGGTGCTCGGCCGCTGGAACGAGGAGTACGAGGGCATCGACGAGCGCCGGGCGCTGCGCGTGCTCGCGGACTGGAAGCTCGACCACCTCGCCGATCGCACGTTCGGCACGCTGAGCGACGGAGAGCAGAAGCGGGTTCAGATCGCCCGTGCGGTGATGACCGACCCCGAGCTGCTGCTGCTCGACGAGCCGACCGCGTCGCTCGACCTCGGTTCGCGCGAAGAGCTGCTCGGTCTGCTCAGCGGCTACGCCTCGTCGCCCACGACGCCGGCGATGCTGATGGTGACGCACCACGTCGAGGAGATCCCCGTCGGTTTCACGCACGTCATGCTCATCCGCGACGGCGGGGTCGTCGCGGCGGGCCCGCTCGCCGAGACGCTGACGGCCGAGAACCTCACGGACGCGTTCGCGATGCCGATCACCCTCACGTCGGACGGTGGGCGGTACGCCGCCCGCGCCGCATCCTGACACGGCGTCTGATAGAATCGACCCTTGGTGCTCTCTGCACCGCAGACTTCCCTCGTCCCTGGCACAATCCAGGGCAGCAACTAAGGAATCCCATGAAGACTGACATCCACCCCGAGTACAAGGCAGTCGTGTTCCGCGACCTCGGCTCGGGAGAGACCTTCCTCACCCGCTCCACCGTCTCGAGCGACAAGACCATCGAGCTGGACGGCGTCGAGTACCCCGTCATCGACGTCGAGATCTCGTCGGCTTCGCACCCGTTCTACACGGGCAAGCAGCGCATCATGGACTCGGCCGGCCGCGTCGAGAAGTTCAACCAGCGCTTCAAGGGCTTCGGCGGCTCCTCCAAGTAAGGACCGTCCACACGAAGGCCCCGCACTCCTCGGAGTGCGGGGCCTTCGTCGTCTCCGCCGGACGCGTACGTTCCCGTCGCGCGAACGGTCGCACCGCGCCGTTCCGGTCGCACGAACGGCTCGTCCCAGGCCTGAGAAGAGCCGTTCGTGCGACGGGACGGTGGGCGGCCGTGCGGGACGGGGGTCAGCGGATGCGGCGGCCGTGGGCGAGGTCGATGAGGCGCGTCAGAACCCCGCCGCTGCGGAGGCCGTTGTGCTCGTGCTCGCTCGTCTGCCAGAGCTGCACGCCGGGCAGGAGGCGGGAGGTCTCGAGCGAGAACTCGTACGGCACGTAGACGTCGTTGACGTACACGGCCGCGGCGCCGGTCGCCCCGGAGGATGCGATGGCCGCGGCATCGTAGAGGCGGGGCCACGCGAACTCCGCGAGTTCGAGGGTCACCTCGCGCCACGGCTGGAACGCCGGAACGGTCTCGGTCCATTCCCGGCGCACGTGCTCCCCGGTGAACAACGTCACGTCGTCGCGGAAGTCGTCCGGCTCCACGCGCTCCGCCGACCACCGGGTGGCGTGGCCGTCGGCGTAGCTCGACTCGTGAAAAGCGAAGTACAGCGGGTTCCGTCCGCCGTACGGCATCGACGCCGCAAGGTCGTACCGGAAGGCGTTCGTGGTGGGGTCGTGCTCGAGGAGCGACCACACGGTCTGCCATCCGGCATCCGCTCCGAGCGCCGAACCGAACGAGCGCAGTCGCGACGGCGAGACGACCTCGCCGTCGGGGAGCACGATGTCGCCCGCCGCCGCGTGGTCGACGAGTCGCCGCATCGCGTCGCGATGGGCGGGGAAGCGGCGGTAGTAGCGTTCCGAGGCGTCGCGCATCTTGTCGTAGCAGAGCGCGTACACGTCATCGGGGTGCCGCCCGACGGCGCTCAGCCCGCCCGTGATGAAGACGTCGGTGAGCGACTCGGCGTGCGTCGACAGGTAGGCGAGCGTGGTGAAGCCGCCGAACGACTGCCCCAGCACGCTCCACCGCTCGGCGCCGAGGTGCTCGCGCACCGCTTCGCAGTCGCGCACGATGGCGTCGGCGCGCAGGTGCGTCAGATGCTCGGCGACGGCGGATGCTCCGCGCGCGAGATCGCCGTCGGAGACGGGCGTCGAGCGCCCTGTGCCGCGCTGGTCGAGCAACACGACGCGGTAGTGCGCGAGGGCTTCGTCGAGCCATGCCGGCCCGGAGGGGGAGTGGAAGGGGCGGGGGGCTTCGTGGCCGGGGCCGCCCTGGAGGAACACGAGGTAGGGGAGCGTCTCGCCGCCCTCGCGCGTGACGACGGCGGCGAACACGTCGATCGTTCGGGTGTCGGCGGGATCGTCCCACACCAGGGGCAGGCTGAGCGTGTGCTCGTCGACGGTCAGATCCAGGAGGCGGCGGGTGGTGGTGCTCACCGTCCGAGTCTAACGACGGGGCGCACGGCCCCGCGGGTCACATCACGTTGCCGATGTAGGAGTACTTGACGAACACTTCCGACGCGATGCCGGCCTCGTCGAGCACGCCCTGGACCGCGCTCATCATGTAGTTGGAGTCCCAGCCCATGTAGAGATGATGCCCGTCGGTGAGTTCGTCCCACTGGCCCTTCCAGGCGGTCTCGGAGTAGATCGGTCCGCCGTGCGCCGCCGAGTACGACAGCGCGGCGGCACGGGTATCGGTCCAGGCGCGTCGCATGACGCGGTTGAACAGCGCGCGCACGTCGGCGACCTCCCAGCGCTCCCCGCGGTACTCGACGTAGTCGAACTCTCGTTCCCAGCCGGCCGGCCAGCCGCGCCGCCGCACCGCGTCGAGGATCGGCGTGAGGCCGTCGTCGTCGATCTCCGGCAGCGCGGGACGCGCCCAGATGCGCAGAAGGTCGGCGGTGAGCCGCACGGTACGGCGGGTGATCTCGGCGGTCGTCCACGCCCCGACCTCCTGCAGTGCGCGCGTCTCGGCCACGGAGCTGCGGGAATACGCATCCGTCGCCTTCGCGGGGAACGACTCGCCGAACACCCGCTCGGCGAGGTGCTGCTCGAGCAGGGTGAGGTTGCCGAGGGTGGGGGCGAGTGCGCGGTGGCTGTTCTGCTCGTCGTCGCTGTACTCGTTCCAGGCGCGCGTCCCGTCGCCCGACCACGCGTCGCCGGGCGCCGCGGGCACGATGTGCTCCACGTCGAAGTCGTCGGTGTCCGCGACGCCCTCCAGGCGACCGAGCACGTAAGGCGCGTAGGGCAGCTCGCTGTACTTGAGCACGGCGCTGACGCGCTCGTCGGAGGGGGTGATCCGTGCGAACGCACGGGCGAGCGCATCGCGTCCCTCGGCGCGGGCGCGGCAGAGGCGCGCGACGAGCCGCTCGTTCGGCAGGTTCACCAGCGTGCGGCGCAGGTAGAGGGCCTGCAGCCATTCCAGGGTCTCGATCAGCTCGTCGCGCGCGATGAGCCCGCGCGCATGGTCGCTGTAGGCCGCGAGCACGAGGGGGGAGGAGGCTCGGCCGAACGTGTTCACGAAGCGCAGCTGGCGGGCGATCTCGGGGTCGGACTCGCGGGAGGGGTCGAGCAGGATGCCGTAGATCTCGGCGTAGTGCCGCCAAACCTCGGCATCCGCCTGCAGGTGTTCGACGTCGACGTGCGGGAACGAACGGCGGAACGCGCTGTAGACGCCGTGCTCACCGTTCGCGGCGAGCTCGCGACCCGTGGTCATGACGAGGTAGTGCCGCCAGAACGCTCCGATCGTGTCGCCCGTATGCTGCTCGATGGGGAGCCAGAACCGCGCTTCGACGTCGAGCTGCTCGGCGTGCGTGAGTCCCATCAGGATGTAGTTGTGGATGAGCTCGTGGTCGCGCAGCGGCTCGCCCGTGGAGTTCAGGCTCTCGAAGATCTGCTGCGCGTTCGCCTCGGGCCCGAGCGTGATCGAGACGTGTTCGAGGCGTCGCAGGCCGCGCCAGATGCGCGGCACCTCGTCGGGGTGCACCTGGCTGCGGAAGAACGCGTAGTTGTCGTCGAACCGGGATTCGCGCTCGGCATCGTCGCGGACATCGCGCACCACCGACTCGTAGAGCGAAGCCCAGGCGTCGTGCGGACGCAGTTTGGTGCGCGAGGGATCGTCGGCGCGCAACAGCACCCGAGCGAGCTCGGCGGCGAGGGTGGGGTCGTCGTCGCGGATGCTGTGGTGCAGGGCGGCCACGAGCAGCATGAGCGTGGTGATGCGCTGCTGGCCGTCGATCAGGATGAGGTCGTCGTCGGCCCCGTCCTGCGCCGAGAGGATCGAGCCGAGGAAGTGGCGGTGGGTGTCGTCGGCATCCGCCACCGCGCGAATGTCGGAGAGCAGCCGTTCGCAGCCGCCGATGTCCCAGCGGTACTGACGCTGATAGACGGGGACGACGATGGTGGTGGAGCCCGCCGCGAGCCAGTCGATCGTGTTGACGGCCGTCGCCTCGACGTTCGTGGCGGTGCTCATAGCGCTGTCTGTCCTCCTGTACCGCGTGCCGCCCCCGGGCCGGCGCGGCACCCTTGCGAGTCTATTCGGTTATTCACGGCGGCCTCCGAAGCGCACCGGGGGCGCGCTGTTAGGCTTGCCTTATCAGGGCCTGTTAAAACGTGCTGGCCCCCGATGAAAGGAACATGACTCGATCATGGGATACATCAAGTCCAAGGCGCTGGAGGAAAAGGGCTTCGTCGTCCTCGACAGCTACAACCAGGAGCTCGACCCCAAGGAATGGCTCGACATCGAGTACAACGACTGGAAGTCGTCGGGCGACACGCGCTTCGCGCCGCTCGCCAGCGCCTTCGGTGACATCGAGTGCAACGGCTTCTGGAACCACAAGCCGCCGCGCACCGACAAGGACGGCGTCTGGATCGACTCGCAGACCGCCAAGGCCCCCAACCTCACGCGCCGCGCGCAGGAGCCGGGCGCGAACGTCGGCCGCTGCCGCGTCATCGAACTGCAGCCGACCCCCTACGGCGACTGCCTGTACAACCTCCACCAGGACGACAACAACCGTCTGAACCCCGACGGGACCGGCTGGGTCGTCCGCGGGTTCTTCAACCTCACCGACGACAAGGACAGCTACTTCGTCCTGCGCGAGAACCGCACCGACCCGAGCATCGAGTACCGCATCGCTCTGCCGGCCGGCGCGCAGCTGATCGTCGACACGCAGCGCCTGTGGCACGCCGCCACCCACAACGGCACCGAGCCGCGCTACTGCCTCATCACCTCGTGGACCTCGGGCCCGGAGCTCGACGCCTACATCGAGAAGTACCACGGCACCGACGACGTCCCGAACGTCGAGGTCCCGCAGGACGTGCTCGAGCACGGGTACGCCGAGCAGGCCCGCAAGGACGCCGCCCGTGCCGCCTACTACGCGGCCAAGGGTCAGCAGGTGAAGCAGGCCATGAGCGAGGCGTGACGACACGCCCGAGCTGACGCTCACGACGGCGGCCCCGGTCCCTTTCGGATCGGGGCCGTCGTCGTGGAAGCACACGCTTGTGATTCGGCGTGCCGTCAGGGAGAATGAGGGCACAACCGCATATCAGCCGCCGCTTTTCGTCGGTTCAGGTCGTTGGGGAAGACGCACCTGATGAAACGGAGAGATCATGGCGACGCCTTACGCACGCGGAGTGGTGTTCATCCACTCCGCCCCTCGCGCGCTCTGCCCGCACCTCGAATGGGCGGTCGGACGCGCTATCGGTCGTGCGGTCAACTTCGAATGGACCGATCAGCCGGTGCTCGACGGCGCCCGCCGTGCCGAGTTCTATTGGGACGGCCCGGCCGGTACGGGCGCTGCTCTCGCGACGGCGATCCGCGGATGGGAGCACCTGCGGTTCGAGGTGACCGAAGATCCGACGCCCCGCAGCGACGGCGGACGGTGGCTGCATACGCCCGACCTGGGCATCCACTACGCGCAGACGGATGCGGCGGGCAACATCGTCATCGGCGAGGACCGCATCCGGTACGCCATGGAGATCGCTGCGGGCAACGTCGGCGAGCTGCAACGCGAGCTGGACGTCGCGCTGGGCACCGCCTGGGACGAGGAGCTCGAACCCTTCCGCCATGCCAGCGACGATGCGCGCGTCGTCTGGCTCCACAAAGTCGGCTGAGCCGACGGCGGGAAGTGGTCAGATGACCGCGGCGTGCTCCAGGGCGCGGATGCCGGTCTGACGGCCTCCCTGCACGGCCACCCACGCCCGGCGCATGCGCTCCAGCGCCTCCGCCGTGCGATCGGGAGGGAGCGTGATCGGGATGCGCAGGCGGCGCTCCAGCACCCCGCCCGTCGTGAAGCGCGGGCCCGGGGGGAGCACGAGGTGCTGTTCCCGCGCGGCGAGCGAGAGGCGGGTCGACACCGGGGCGCCGAGATCGACCCAGGCCGAGAGGCCCCCGGGCGTGACGGGCATCCGCACGCCGTCGAGCTGCGCGAGGCCGCGCTGGACCGCGTCACGACCCACGCGCAGGCGTTCGCGGACGTGGGAGAGCAGCGCGGGCATGTCGCCGAGGAGCTCGACCGCGATGCACTGCTCGAGCAGGGCGGTGCCGAGTTCGAAAGACGGCCGGACCGCGAGCAGGCGATCGATGAGGTCGCGCTCGGCGCGGATCCACCCGATCCGCATCCCGCCCCAGGCGATCTTCGACATCGACCCGACGGTGATCACCCTCGGGTCGAAAGCGGCGACGGGCGTGCGCGGGCCGTCGCGATCGATGTCGAGCTCGGCGGTCGTCTCATCGACCACGAGATGCGTCCCCGCACTGCGTGCCGTGGCGGCGATACGCGCTCGCTGATCGTCGGGGAGCGACGCGCCCGTCGGGTTGTGGAAGTCGGGGATGAGGTAGGCCAGGTGGGGCCGGCCCTCGAGTAGCGATGCGGACAGGTGGTGGTGATCCCACCCGTCGACGTCGACCGGTGTGGGCAGGAGGCGGTACCCGTGCCGCTGCAGGGCTTCGAGCGCGTGCGGGAAGGTCGGTTGCTCCACCAGTGCTCGTTCGCCGCGGCGCCCGATCGTCGAGAGCACGAGGTTGAAGGCGTTGAGAGCACCCGACGTGATCATGATCTGATCGGCCGAGGTCGCAACGCCCCGGCGGGTGAATCGAGCCGCGACCGCGTCGCGCAGCTCCGGCATGCCCTGCAGTGAGTACCCGCTCGTGCCGCGGAGGGCGGCGAGGCGGGGGAGTGACCGCACCGTGGCGTCGTAGAGGCCCGGGGTCGAGTCCATCGAGGCGATCGAGAGGTCGATCGCATCCGCGTCGTCGCGGATGATCGGTCCGAGGGTGGTGTGCGGAAGTGTGATCCGGGTGCTGCCGCCGTGCAACCGCGACACGAAACCGTCGCGTTCGAGCAGCCCGTACGCCCGCGTGATCGTGGAGCGAGATCGCCCGAGCTCGAGGGCGAGCGCCCGTTCGCTCGGCAGGCGCTCTCCGACGGTCAGGCGTCCGTCGAGGATCAAAGCGCGAACGTGACCGGAGAGGGCCGAAGCGGATGCTCCGGCGACGTTCTCCGCACCGAGCTGGGCGACGAGACGGGAGGTCATGAATCCAGGATGCCGCAAAGTGGACTGCGAGAGTGAGGCCAGTTTGCCGGCAGTGGCACCATCGAGTCGCCATCACCCGGGTCCACGATGGAGGAATGCGCCTCCGCTCGATTCTCCTTCCCATCACGGCCGTCAGTCGGCGCGACCTCGTGGAACGCCTGGGTCAGCTGATCGTCGGCCTCGCTCTGTACGGCGTCGCCCTCGGGTTCATGGTGCGCGGCGGCATCGGGGTCTCGCCGTGGGACGTGCTCGCGCTCGGCGTCGCCGGCACCTCCGCGCTCGGCTACGGAACCGTCACGGTGCTGGTCTCGATCGCCGTGCTGCTGCTGTGGATCCCGCTGCGGCAGCGCGCAGGCCTCGGCACTCTGCTCAACGCGCTGCTCGTCGGAGTCGCCGCCGACCTCGCGCTCCTCGTCATCCCCGAGCCACCGTCGGTGTGGGTCGGAGCGCCGATGTTCGTGTTCGGAATGGTGCTGCTCGCCTTCGCGACGGGCCTGTACATCGCCGCCGATTTCGGGCCGGGACCGCGCGACGGTCTGATGACGGGACTCGTGCGGGTCACCGGCTGGCCGGTGTGGATCGCGCGCACGGTGCTGGAAGGCAGTGTGCTGCTCATCGGCTTCCTGCTCGGCGGCCCGGTCGGGGTCGGAACCGTGCTCTTCGCCTTCGGCGTCGGACCGCTCATCGGGATCTTCCTGCCGTGGATCACCCGCCTGCGCACCGCACGTTCGGCGAAACTCGCGGCCGAGGTGGCGGCGACGCGCTGATCGACCCCACTCATGAGAACGGCCCCCGGAGTGCTCCGGGGGCCGTTCCTCGTGCTGTCGACGTCAGGCGCTCGCGAACACCGCGACCGCGTTGTGGCCGCCGAAGCCGAAGGAGTTGCTGATGGCGATCTGCGGTCCGTCGCCGAGCGGGGTGGGCTCGACCGACAGACGGAAGGGCACAGCGGGATCCTGCTCGGTCATGTTGATGGTCGGGGGAGCGACGCGGTCTCGCAGGGCGAGGAGGGCGAAGATCGCTTCCAGTGCGCCGGTGCCACCGAGGAGGTGCCCGGTCGACGCCTTCGTGGCCGACACGGGGATCTCGTCGAGACGCTCGCCGAACACCTTCTTCAGCGCCACGTACTCGTTCGGGTCGCCCACGGGGGTCGAGGTGGCGTGGGCATTGATGTGGGTGACCTGATCGGCGGTGATGCCCGCCTCGGTCAGCGCCTGCGTCACGGCGCGCGCCGCGCCGTTGCCCTCGGGGTCGTTGCCGGTGATGTGGTACGCGTCGGCGGTGACGCCGCCGCCCAGCACGTAACCGTAGATCTTCGCACCGCGCGCCTTCGCGTGCTCCTCGGTCTCGAGGATGAGGGCGGCCGCTCCCTCGCCCATGACGAAGCCGTCACGGTCGACGGCGCCGGGGCGCGACGCGTGCGCGGGGTCGTCGTTGCGGCGGGACAGGGCTTGCGCAGAGGCGAACGACGCCATGGTGATCGGGTGGATGGCCGACTCGGTGCCGCCGGCGATGACGACGTCGGCCAGGCCCTCCTGCAGGTGGTGGAAGGCGTGGATGATCGACTCTGTGCTCGAAGCGCAGGCGCTGACGACGGTCTGCGCGTACGCGCGGGCGCCGAACTGCAGCGAGAGGTTCCCGGCGGCCGCGTTCGGCATGAGCATGGGAACGGTCAGCGGCATGACGCGGCGCGGGCCCTTCTCGCGCAGGGTGTCCCACGCGTCGAGCAGGGTCCAGAGGCCGCCGATACCGGTGGCGAAGTCGACGCCGAGGCGCTCGGGGGCGACCTCGGGCGAACCCGCATCCTCCCACGCTTCGCGTGCGGCGATCAGTGCGAACTGCGACGACGGATCGAGACGCTTGGCCTCGTGGCGCGGCAGCACCTCTTCGGGGCGGACCATGGCCTCGGCCGCGAAGGTGACGGGGAGCTCGTACTCCTTCACCCAGTCGTGCTCGAGGGTGCGGGTGCCGGACATGCCGGCGAGCAGGTTGGTCCAGTTGTCGGGAGCAGTCCCGCCGATGGCGGACGTGGCGCCGATACCGGTGACGACGATGCGCTGGGTCATGGGTGTGGTTCCTTGTCGAGCGGGATGCGGATAGAGGCGGGCAGGACGGAGGATGCCACGCCCCGGCGAGGCGGGGGTGGCATCCTGCGCGTCTTACTCCTGGCCTGCGACGATGAAGTCGACGGCGTCGCCGACGGTCTTCAGGTTCTTCACCTCGTCGTCGGGGATGGTGACGCCGAACTTCTCCTCGGCGTTGACGACGATCGTCATCATCGAGATCGAGTCGATGTCGAGGTCGTCGGTGAACGACTTCTCGAGCGCGACCTCGGAGGCGTTGATGCCCGTCTCGTCGGTGATGAGCTCTGCGAGGCCGGCGAGGACCTCATCCTTGGTGAAAGCCATGTGGTCTTCCTCTTTCTTGCGGGTTGTTTTCGGAACCGTGGAACAGTCTAGGGAACGTCGGGGCCCGCTCAGGGGAGCACGACGACCTGAGCGGCGAAGACGAGCCCCGCGCCGAAGCCGATCTGCAGGGCGAGACCGCCCGACAGCTCGGGGTGCTCGGTCATGAGGCGGTGGCTCGCGAGCGGGATCGATGCGGCCGACGTGTTGCCGGTGGTCTCGATGTCGCGCGCGATCACGGTGGTCTCCGGCAGACCGAGCTGCTTCGCGAACTCGTCGATGATGCGCATGTTGGCCTGGTGCGGGATGAAGGCCGCGATGTCGTTCGCCTCGACGCCTGCGCGCTCGAGCGCCTGCCGAGCCACCTTCGCCATCTCCCAGACGGCCCAGCGGAACACGGTCTGCCCCTCCTGGCGCAGGGTCGGCCAGGGGGTCTCGCCGTCGCGGAACTGCGTGAGCGTGCCGTTCATGCCGACGGCATCCGCCTTCGACCCGTCCGATCCCCACACGGCGGGCGCGATCCCGGGGGTCTCGCTGGGGCCGATCACCGCGGCACCGGCGCCGTCGCCCAGGAGGAACGAGATGCTGCGATCGGTCGGATCGACGATGTCGGAGAGCTTCTCGCTGCCGATCACGAGGGCGTAGCGTGCCGCGCCGGCGCGGATGAGCGCGTCGGCCTGGGTGACGGCGTAGGCGTACCCGGCGCAGGCGGCGTTCACGTCGTACGCGGCGGCGGGGTTGGCGCCGACGCGGTCGGCGACGATGGCCGACACCGACGGGCTCTGCTTGGGGTTGCTGATGGTCGCGACGATGACCAGGTCGATCTGGTCGGCGGGGATGCCGGCCTTCTCGATGGCCTCCGCACCGGCCTCGGCCGCGAGGTCGATGGCGTCGGTGCCCTTGTCGGCTCGCACGCGCGTGATGATGCCCGTGCGCTGGCGGATCCACTCGTCGCTCGAGTCGATCGGGCCGACGAGGTCGTCGTTCGGGACGGCGTTCTCGCCGCGCGCGGCACCGAACGAGTAGATGCGGGTGTAGGCGGGGCCGGTGGCCTGCGACAGGGTGGCGCTCATGCGGCTTCTCCGTTCAGCAGCGCGACGGCCGCGTCGAGGTCTTCGGGGGTCTTGACGGCGACGGTCGGCACGCCGCGCAGACCGCGCTTGGCGAGGCCCGTCAGGGCGCCGGCCGGCGCGAGTTCGATCAGGCCGGTGATGCCCCGGTCGGCGAACGACGACATGCACAGGTCCCAGCGCACGGGGGACGAGACCTGGTCCACGAGGTACGAAAGGGCCTGATCGCCGCTCTCGACGACCGAACCGTCGCGGTTCGTCCACAGCGTCAGGGCGGGGTCGCGGGGTGCGACGTCGGCGACGGCGTCGCGCAGGGCGTCGAGCGCCTGGGCCATGAAGTCGGTGTGGAACGCGCCGGCCACCTGCAGGGGGATCACGCGGGTTCCCTTGAGCGGTTCGGCAGCGAGGGCGTCGAGGCCCGCGAGCTCGCCGGCGACGACGAGCTGGCCGCCGCCGTTGTAGTTCGCGGGGGAGAGGCCCAGCTCGGTGAGGCGCGCGAGGATCGCGTCTTCGTCGCCGCCGAGAACGGCGCTCATGCCGGTGGGCGTCTGCGCCGCGGCGTCGGCCATGGCGCGCCCGCGGATGCCCACGATCCGCATGCCCGTCACGTCGTCGATCACGTCGCTGCCCACGAGGGCCGCGATCTCGCCGACCGAGTGCCCGGCGATGCCGTCGGCACGGCGACCGGCGCGGTCGACCAGCGCGGAGCCGGCCACGAGCGAGGCGGCGACGATGAGCGGCTGCGCGATGCGCGTGTCGCGGATGGTGTCGGCATCCGACGCGGTCCCGTGCTCACGCAGGTCGACTCCGGCCGCGTCGGAGTAGGCGGCGATGCGCTCGGCCACACCGTCCAGTTCGAGCCACGGGGCGAGGAAACCAGGGGTCTGCGAGCCCTGACCAGGGCAAACGACGACAATCACCACACCAGTCTGCCAACGATCACCGTCGGACGGTGGATGATCCGTCACAAGATTCCGACGAACCCTTGTGTGTGGCGTACAGCCCGGGCCGGCGGGTCAGCGCGGTGCGCGTCGTGACGCCGGACGGCGTCTGGCCTGATCAGCGGTGCCGATCGACCCGAGGATGAGGGCGGTCTGCAGGATCAGCGCCTCGCGCGGGCCCGTCGCATCCCACCCGATGACCTCGCTGACGCGCTTGAGACGGTAACGCACGGTGTTCGGGTGCACGAACAGCTCACGCGCCGTCGCCTCGAGCGAGCGGCCGTTGTCGAGGTAGCTCCACAGCGTCGTGACGAGATCGGTGGAGTGCGCCTGCAGCGGTCGGTGGATACGCTCGATCAGGGTCTGCTTCGCCAGGGGGTCTCCCGCGAGAGCCCGCTCGGGGAGCAGGTCATCCGCCTCGACGGGACGGGGAGCACCACGCCAGGCGCGCGCGACGGCGAAACCGGCGAGGGCGGCACGCGCGCTCTGACTGGCATCGACGAGGGCGGCGACGGGGGGGCCGAGCACGACGAAGCCGGGGCCGAACGAGGGCTCCAGCCGCGTCGCGATCTCGAGGAAGCTCAGCTCGTCGTCGTCGGTGTCGTTCTCCTGCTCCTCATCGCGCGCGCGACCCAGCACGAGGACGAGCCGGGAACCCTGCACACCGATCAGCACGTCGACCGACAGCTTGCGCGCGGTGCGCCGCACCTGGTCGACATCGAACTGCGGCGGGGTCGTGCCGACGAGCACTGCGACCTCACCGTGCCCGTGCCAACCCAGGGCCGCGATCCGGCTCGGGAGCTCCTCGTCGGCCTCTCCGGTGAGGATCGAGTCGACCACGAGCGCCTCGAGGCGAGCATCCCAGAGCCCTCGGGCCTCGGCGGCGCGGGCGTACACGTCGGCGGCCGCGAATGCGACGTCGCGCGAGTAGAGGAGGATCGCCTCGCGGAGGTCCTCGCCGCGACCCGCCACGCGTTCCTCGGTCACCTCGACGGTGACTCGGATGAGCTGCAGCGTCTGCTGCAGGCTCACGCTGCGGAGCAGCTCACGCGGCGCGGCGGCGAAGATGTCGGCGGCGATCCACGGGGTGGAGGTGGGGTCCTCGTACCACTGGATGAACGACGTGATGCCCGCCTGCGCCACCAGCCCGACCGCGGAGCGGCGGGCTGGTGGCATGTCGGCGTACCAGGGGAGGGTTTCCTCCAGGCGCTTGATCGTCACCGAGGCGATGTCGCCGGAGATCCGGCGCAGCCAGGTGAGCGTCGCGGCCTTGTCCATGCCGACGGGCGTGGGGCCTGTCACCGAAGGGCTCAGCTCTCGCCGCCCGCGTTGCCGCTGGTGCCGGCGTTGACGTCGTGCAGCGAGTACTTCTGGATCGCCTGCGCGGCCAGCGAGCGGTCGACGACGCCATCCTCGGCCAGGGCCTGCAGCGTGCGCACCACGATCGACGGGCCGTCGATCTTGAAGAAGCGCCGCGCCGCGGCACGGGTGTCGGAGAAGCCGAAGCCGTCGGCACCGAGCGTCGCGAAACGCTGCGGAACCCACGGGCGGATCTGGTCCTGCACCGCGTGCATGAAGTCGCTGACGGCGACGACCGGACCCTCGGCGCCCTGCAGCTTCTGTGTGAGGTAGGCCGTGCGGGGCTCTTCCTCGGGGTGCAGGAAGTTGTGCTCGTCGGCGGCGAGGCCGTCGCGGCGCAGCTCGGTCCACGAGGTGACCGACCACACGTCGGCGATCACGCCCCAGTCGTTCTTGAGCAGCTCCTGCGCCTCCAGGACCCAGGGGAGTCCGACGCCCGATGCGAACAGCTGTGCGCGGGGGCCGTCGCCCTCGCCGACGGAGACGCGGTGGATGCCGCGCACGATGCCGTCGACGTCGACACCCTCCGGCTCGGCGGGCTGCACGAGCGGCTCGTTGTAGACGGTGATGTAGTACATCACGTTCGGGTCCTCGTGGTCGCCGCCGTACATGCGCTCCAGGCCCGAGCGCATGATGTGCGCGATCTCGTACCCGTATGCCGGGTCGTACGACACCGTCGCCGGGTTGGTCGCGGCGAGCAGGTGCGAGTGGCCGTCGGCGTGCTGCAGGCCCTCACCCGTGAGGGTGGTGCGACCGGCCGTGGCGCCGATGATGAAGCCGCGCGCCATCTGGTCGCCCGCAGCCCACTGGGCGTCACCGGTGCGCTGGAACCCGAACATCGAGTAGAAGAGGTAGATCGGGATGAGCGGTTCGCCGTGCGTGGCGTACGACGTGCCGGCCGCGGTGAACGCCGCGAGGGCACCCGCCTCGTTGATGCCGACGTGCACGATCTGGCCCTGCGGGCTCTCCTTGTAGGCGAGGAGGAGCTCGCGGTCGACTGAGGTGTAGTGCTGGCCGTTGGGGTTGTAGATCTTCGCCGTCGGGAAGTACGCGTCCATGCCGAACGTGCGCGCCTCGTCGGGGATGATCGGCACGATGCGGTGCCCGAAGTCCTTCGATCGCAGGAGGTCCTTGAGCAGACGGACGAACGCCATGGTCGTGGCGATCTCCTGCGTGCCGGAGCCCTTCTTGGGCAGCGCGTAGGCCTTGTCGTCCGGGAGGTCGAGACCGACGTGCGTCGAGCGGCGCTCGGGCAGGAACCCGCCGAGGCTGCGGCGGCGCTCGAGCATGTACTGGATCGTCTCGTCCTGAGCGCCGGGGTTGTAGTACGGCGGCAGGTACGGGTTCTCCTCGAGCTGCGCATCCGTGATCGGGATGTGCATGGCGTCGCGGAACGTCTTGAGGTTGTCCAGCGTCATCTTCTTCATCTGGTGGGTCGCGTTGCGGCCCTCGAAGTGCGGACCGAGGCCGTAGCCCTTGACGGTCTTCGCGAGGATGACGGTGGGCTTGCCCTTGTGCTCGGTCGCTGCCTTGAACGCGGCGTACACCTTGCGGTAGTCGTGACCGCCGCGCTTGAGGTTCCAGATGTCGTCGTCGGAGTAATCCTTGACGAGGGCGGCGGCGCGCTCGTCGCGGCCGAAGAAGTGCTCGCGGATGTACGCGCCGGACTCGGCCTTGTATGTCTGGTAGTCGCCGTCGGGGGTGACGTTCATGAGGTTGAGCAGCGCGCCCTCGGTGTCGCGGGCGAGCAGGTCGTCCCACTCGCGGCCCCAGACGACCTTGATGACGTTCCAGCCCGCGCCGCGGAAGAACGACTCGAGCTCCTGGACGATCTTGCCGTTACCGCGCACCGGACCATCGAGGCGCTGCAGGTTGCAGTTGACGACGAAGGTGAGGTTGTCGAGGCCCTCATTCGCCGCGACCTGCAGCTGACCGCGGCTCTCGACCTCGTCCATCTCGCCATCGCCGAGGAAGGCCCAGACGTGCGACTGCGACGTGTCTTTGATGCCGCGGTTCTCAAGGTACTTGTTCGACATCGCCTGGTAGATGGCGTTGATCGGGCCGAGACCCATCGACACCGTCGGGAACTGCCAGTACTCGGGCATGAGGCGCGGGTGCGGGTAGGAGGGCAGACCGTTGGGGCCGTGCGACTTCTCCTGGCGGAAGCCGTCGAGCTGCTGCTCGGTCAGGCGTCCCTCGAGGAAGGAGCGGGCGTAGGTGCCGGGGGAGGCGTGGCCCTGGATGAAGATCTGGTCGGCGCCGCCGGGGTTGTCCGCACCCTTGAAGAAGTGGTTGAAGCCCACCTCGTACAGGGCGGCCGACGAGGCGTAGGTCGAGATGTGGCCGCCGACGCTGATGCCGGGGCGCTGTGCGCGGTGCACGGTGATCGCGGCGTTCCAGCGGATCCACGCGCGGTAACGGCGCTCGACCTCTTCGTCGCCGGGGAACTCGGGCTCGTTCTCGGGGGCGATCGTGTTGATGTAGTCCGTGGTCGGGACCATCGGAACGCCGAGGTGCAACTCCTTCGAGCGCTTGAGCAGGCTCAGCATGATCTCGCGACCACGGCCGTGGCCCTTCGCGTCGACGAGCTCGTCGAGCGACTGCTGCCACTCACCCGTCTCTTCCGGGTCGCTGTCGAGAGAGTCCTGAGAGTACGGATCCTGATCGTGGACGGTCACGGGGAGCCTTTCGTCAAGCTGGCAGGTCATGCCGAGGAAACGGGAAGCGACGCGGGCAGCCTTGTCGACTGTGCACAACGCGCGCCGTCCTCAGCCTAGCCCTCTTGGACCATCCGGGCGCGCATCCCGGTGCCGATAGACTGGAGGCACCAGGGCCTTTAGCTCAGCTGGTAGAGCGCCACGTTTACACCGTGGATGTCGTCGGTTCGATCCCGGCAGGGCCCACTTCCGGAGCATCCGTGGCATCCACCGCCCATTCGAGACGGGTGAGCGCGCCCAGCGAGAGCGTCGCCCGTCCGCCCGTGACGAGGTGGGTCATCAGCGTGTGACCGCATCCGCGACAGAGCAGGATGACGCACGCGTCGTCGATCTCGGCGACCGCATCGGCGAGCTCGGCCACGCGGTCGCACCGCCCGCAGGTGGCGTGCGCGGTCGTCATGTCGGTGCCGAAGAGGGCGAGCAGGCGTCCGCCGGCGGCGTTGCCGTCGACCCGCTCGACGCGACCGGGGTGCTGAGCATCCATCAGGTGCCTCCGAAACGCTCGGTGCGGATGCGCTCGGGCGGGTGCCCGGCGCTCACGAGGAGGTCGGCGACGGCCTCGACGAACGGGGTCGGGCCGCAGACGTAGACGGTCGGATGCGCGGACGGCGGCAGGGTCGCCGCCGCGATGGTCTCCTCGTCGATGCGCCCGACAGGACGCGTCGACGACGGGGGAGCCGACCGGGTGTACGCCCAGTCGACCGCGAAGGCATCGCCGATCAGTTCCTGCAGCTCGTCGGCGTAGAAGGCGTCGGCGGGGGAGCGCACCGAGTACAGCAGCCGCATCGCCGGAGCATCGGGCGATTCCGCGTGCGCCCGAGCGATCGCGAGAAGGGGGACGATGCCCGACCCTCCCGCGATCAGCTGGACGGGGCCGGCGTGCGCGGGGGTCCAGACGAAGTAGCCCCCGATCGGCCCGCGGACCTCGAGCTCATCGCCGGGGCGCACGTCTTCGACGAGGTACGGCGAGACCTCCCCGTCCGCCACCTCGTCGACGGCCATTTCGATGACGTCGCCGGGCACCGCGGACGCGAGCGAGTAGGAGCGCACCGCCTGATACCCGTCTTCGGCGGTGAGGCGCACGTCGACGTGCTGGCCGGCGAGGTTCCCCGTCCAGCCGTCCACCCGCAGCTGCAGCACTCGACCATGGCTGCCCGCCGGGCGCACTGCCACGACCACGGCTCGGCGCCAGGATGAGGCACCCGTCACCAGTACCGCTCCTCTTTCCACGGGTCGCCGTGCATGTTGTAGCCGTTCTGCTCCCAGAATCCCGGGGCGTCGTCGATGCGCAGGTTCAGGCCATGCACCCACTTCGCCGACTTCCAGAAGTACAGGTGCGGGATCAGCAGTCGGGCGGGTCCGCCGTGCGCGGGTGCCAGGGGCTCGCCATCGAACTCGGTCGCGATCCACGCGCGGCCCGCGGCCAGATCGGTGCGCGCGACGTTGGTGGTGTACCCGCCGTAGGAGAACACCTCGGCGTAAGCCGCGTCGTCGTCGAGCTGCTCGAGCAAATGCGACACCGCGACGCCCCGCCAGCGCGTGTCGAGTTTCGACCAGCGGGTGACGCAGTGGATGTCGGTGGTGATGGTCTCGACCGGGAGTGCGTGCAGCTCGTCCCACGACCACGTATGACGCAGTCCGTCGCGCGCGACGATCACGAACTCCCAGGAATCGGTCGGGATCCGCGGGGTCGGCCCGGCGGAGAGGACGGGGAAGTCCTGGGTGAGGTATTGGCCCGGTGGGAGCCGGTCGTCGGACTCCCGGCGACGTGCGCCGAACCCGCGGGAGATCACACTCATGCGCGCCTGCCTTTCGCTCGTGAGGTCATTCAACCGGATGGGTGTGTCTCCTCGCCACGGCATCCGTCCGGTCGGCGGACGGCGATCGGCTGGGAGGGAAACCGACACGCACCGTTTACATAAGAATTTGCTTGTGTACGAGCGAAACCTGCTAGCTTCACACGTAAATCAGTTGATAACTCAAGGAGCCACGTTGCCGCGGGAATCTGCCTTCTCTGCTGTCTCCGGTTCACGTGCGTCCTCCTCGGCGGAGGCCGAACGGCTCGCGCGCGACAACATGCCTCTGGCGACCTTCCTCGCTCTCGAGAAGGCCCGAACCGCGCAGCACGTCGACATCGACGACCTGCTCTCGGCCGCGCGCTGGGGGCTGGCCAGGGCCGCGCTGACGTACGAGCCCGAACGCGGCATCCCCTTCGGCGCCTTCGCCCGCTCGCAGATCACCTGGGCGATGCTGTCGGACATGCGCCGTGCGGACCCCGCCGGAGAACGAGCGCGCGACAAGATCGAACTCCTCCGCACCGCCGCCGACGCCGTGCGCGAGCGGACCGGACGCGATGCGACGCCCGCCGAACTCTCGCGAGAGTCCGGCCTCGACGCATCGGTCGTCGCCGAGATGCTGCAGATCGACGACATGGTGCGCACCGCGACCAGCTTCGAGGAGCACTTCGACCCGGCCTCCGGTCGACAGGCGACCGACCTCACCGACAGCGTCATCCTGCCCGAGCACGCCGTGGAGCAGACCGAGACGCGCGGCATGCTCGTGCGCATCCTCGACGCGCTGCCCGAGGCCACCCGCCGAGTGATCCGCGGGATCTACCTCGACGACCGCATGGTCAAGGACATCGCCGAGGAGATGGGCGTGAGCCACGCCTACGTCTCGAAACTGCGTTCTCGTGGCCTCGCCCTCATGCGCGAGGCGATGGAGGCCTGGGAGAGCGGCGAAGCGGGCGATCGGTCCAACGCCGCACGCGCCGACTTCTTCGCCGCGGTGCTCGGACCGGTGCCGGCCGCGGCGCCGAAGCCGACCCGCGCAGAGCCCGTGCTCGCTCCTCTCTGAACCTCGTCGCGCCGCGGGTTACGCGGCGGCCCACCCGTCGCGAATGTGGGGTGTGCGGGTCCACGGACGGACCCGCTTCCAAATCCCATCAACCACGGAGGATGAACATGGGTCTTCAGATCGCCACCAACGTCAGTGCGCTCAACGCGTACCGCAACCTGTCGGCAAACCAGAACGACGTCTCGAAGTCGCTCGAGAAGCTCTCGAGCGGCCTGCGCATCAACCGCGCAGCCGACGACGCCGCCGGCCTCGCCATCTCCGAGGGCCTGCGTTCGCAGGTCAACGGCCTGAACGTCGCAGCCCGCAACGCGCAGGACGGCATCTCGGTCATCCAGACCGCAGAAGGCCAGCTCACCGAGGTCCACTCCATCCTGCAGCGCGTGCGCGACCTCGCGGTGCAGGCCGGTAACGACTCGAACAACCCGGACTCGCGCAAGGCGATCACCACCGAGGTGACGCAGCTCGTGGACGAGCTCGACCGCATCGCCGAGAGCGCCAACTTCAACGGCATCCAGCTGCTCGACGGCACGGCCGGCGCGGCGGGCAACGGCGTGCTGAGCTTCCAGGTCGGCGCCGACGGCTCCGCCTCGAGCCAGATCACCGTGAACCTGGGCAGCGCGAACATCGCCCAGCTGGCGACGGACCTGCGTGATGACATCCTCACCACGGCGGACGGCTTCGCCAACCCGACCGTCGCCGCGGCGACGATCGACACGGTCGACACCGCCATCAAGAGCGTGTCGTCGGCGCGCGCCGACCTCGGTGCGGTGCAGAACCGCTTCGAGTCGACGATCAACTCCCTGCAGGTCTCGGCCGAGAACCTGTCGGCGGCGAAGAGCCGCATCGCGGACACCGACATGGCGTCCGAGATGGTGAAGTACACCGCTGCGAACATCCTGCAGCAGGCCGGCACCGCCATGCTCGCGCAGGCGAACCAGTCGGGCCAGGGCGTCCTGCAGCTGCTCCGTTGAGCCGCTGCGCCTGAGGCGCATCGGGCGCCCGGGCGGGGACACCTCCGCCCGGGCGCCTTCCCATAGCAGACCCCCCGCACCGCCCCACCCCACGGAGAGCACCGGAGCATGAAACTCGACGGACTCGTATCGGGCCTGAAGACCGATGAGCTCATCACCGCGCTCATGGACGTCGCCGCGATCCCGAAGAAGCTGATCACCAACAAGATCACGGATCGCACCACGATCATCCAGAACCTCCAGTCGCTGAACACCTCGCTGCAGGCGCTCGTGGAGAAGGCGAAGACCGCCGCAGGCGCGACCTCGCTCGCCGCGTTCACCGCATCCTCCTCGTCGGAGAACGTCACCGTCGCGGCCGGGGCCACGGCGAACGCCTTCTCGACCTCGGTCGTGGTCGACGCCGTCGCCACCGCGCACTCGGTCGTCAGCGCCGCGGCCGGCTCATCGGCCTGGGGCGGAACATTCACCCTCGTCGGCGGGGACGGCGAGCCGGTCGAGATCACCCCGACCGGCACGGGCCCGCAGGACCTGGCGAAGGCCATCAACAGCGCGAAGGCCGGCGTGATGGCCACCGTCGTACCGGCGGGCACGGCCGCAGACGGCACCGCGCTCTCGCGCATCCAGATCACCGCCACCGAGACGGGCGAAGAGAATCGCTTCGCGCTGCACCGCGGCACCGCGGCACAGGTCGCCGCCGGAGGGTCGGTCGATATCGCCGCCGAAGACGGTGCAGCGGTCCTCACCACGGGGGCCGACGCGCGCGTGCGCCTCTTCGCCGGCACCGCCGCCGAGCAGACGCTGCGCAGCGCGAGCAACACGCTGAGCGTGGCAGCGGGGGTCGACATCACCGTTCGCACGGCGAGCGCCGACCCCGTCGTCGTGACCGTGGCCCTCGACCCGAAGGCGCAGGCCGCGAAGGCGGAGGCCTTCGTGAAGGAGATCGCCGGTCTGCTCACCCGCATCGACAACGGATCGAAGGCCACCGTCGGCGGAGTGGGCGAGACCACGACGCTCGGGGTCTTCACGGGCGACAGCACGGTCCGGAACCTCCGCGGGGCGATCGCGAAGGCGATGCAGCATCCCGTCGACGGTGTGTCACCCTCGATGATCGGCATCTCGACCGACAGGAACGGCGTGCTGTCGTTCGACGCCGAGAAGTTCGCGGCGGCCCTGGCCGACGACCCCGATGCGGTCCAGGCCGTCTTCTCGGGCGTCGCCGCCCGCGTGCAGGACGTGACCGGGCAGTACTCCGACAAGTACGACGGCATGCTGACGCAGCGCATCACCGGACAGCAGGACGAGGTCAAGAGCCTCAAGACGCAGTCCGAGCGCTGGGACGTGCGTCTCGAACAGCGCCGCGCCACGCTCGAGCGCACCTACTCCCAGCTCGAGGTGCAGTTGTCGAACCTGCAGGCGCAGTCGACCTGGCTCACCTCCCAGCTCGCCGGGCTCACGCCCGCGAAAGACTCCTGACCCGTCCCGTCCCCCTAGGAGAGCCGCATGCCCCTCACGTCCCTGGAGCGCGCCAAGCAGCAGTACCTCGAGCAGCAGGTCGCCTCCGCCTCGCCCGAGCGCCTGCTGACGATGCTCTACGACCGCCTGCTCGTCGACATCGATCGCGCCGCGGCTGCGCAGCAGGCATCCGACTGGTCGGCCGCCGCTCCGCACCTCACGCACGCGCAGAGCATCGTCGCCGAGCTCAGCGGCTCGCTCACCGACGCGTGGGACGGCGCCGACGACCTCCGCGCGCTCTACACGTACCTGACCGGGCGCCTCATCATCGCCAATGTCTCCCGCGATGCCGCCGCGACGGCCGAGAGCCGGGCTCTCGTCGCGCCCCTGCGCGACGCGTGGCACCAGGCCGCGGCGCTCACCGGCGACGCCCCCGCGATCGCCACCACCGCGACGGCCTGAGTCGGGTGGCGGACAACCTCGCGGCCTGGCTCGCGGTACTCGACCGCTTCGAACGCGCCCTCGACGCGGCCGACGCTCCGGACGAGACGTTCGACCCGCCCGCCGGCCCCGTACCGGACGAACTGCGTGAACGGGCCGAGGCGGTGCTCGCGCGCCAGCAGCTGATGATCAACGGGCTGCTCGCATCACGCGCGGGAGTCGCGCGAGAGCTCGCCGCCCTCCGGCGCGTGCCGGGACGCCCGGGCGGAGAAGCCCCCGTCTACCTCGACGTCGAGGGCTGAACCGACGGGTTACGCCGACCCCGCTGCGTCGCGATAGTGGGGGACGAGCACGGATCGCTCGACGCTGGGCCACGGATCGGCCTCTCCTCTCAACGTCCGGAGTACCCCCGTGCTCGAATCCGTCACCTCCAGCGCGCTCCTCAGCGCTCTCGACGGGCTGGCCCTGCGTCAGCGCGCCATCGCCGAGAACATCGCGAACGTCAACACCCCCGACTACCACGCCCAGCGCGTGACCTTCGAGGACGAACTGCGCGCCGCCGTCGCCCACGGCTCCGGCACGGTCTCGCCGACCGTCGAGCGCTCGCTCGAGCCCACGCGCCTCAACGGCAACAACGTCAACCTCGACACCGAGACGCTGTCGAACATCGACACGGTGCTGCGCTTCCAGTTCGCCAGCCAGGCGATCGGCGGTCAGGCGGCGTCGATCACCAAGGCGATCGGACAGGCGTCATGACGTTCGACGCGATCGGCATCGCCGGCACCGGCCTCACCGCGCACCGCAAGTGGCTCGACGCGCTGAGCGACAACATCGCCAACGTCAACACGGCCACGCCCGCGGGGCAGGAGCCGTTCCGCGAACGCCTGGTCGAGGTGCAGGCGGGAACGCAGAGTCCCGGCGTGTACGTCGCCGGTGTCGTCGAGTCGGATGCCGAGGCGAAACTCGTCTACGACCCCGAGCATCCGTATGCGAACGAAGACGGGTACGTGCAGTACCCGAACGTCGACCTCGGGGATCAGATGAGCATGCTCATCCTCGCCCAGCGCGGGTACGAGGCCAGCGCCGCCGTCGTCGATCGCGCGAAATCGACGTACGAGGCCGCACTGCAGATCGGACGCGGCTGATGAGCACCCCCGTCGAAGGCGTCGTCTCGACGCCGGTCTCCTCCCTCTCGGCGCTGAGCTTCGAACAGGGCACCGACCCCGCGGGTTCGGCATCCGCCGGGGCGTTCGCCACCTCGCTGTCGGGCGCGGTCGAGAACCTTCAGCAGCTGCAGTCCACGTCGAACGAGCTCGCGGTGCAGGCCGTCACGGGCGACCTGCAGGACATCCACCAGGCGATGATCGCGTCGACGCGGGCCTCGGTCACGCTCGACCTCGTCGTGGCGGTGCGCGACCGCAGTGTGTCGGCGTTCAACGAGATCATGCGGATGCAGGCCTAGCCGATGCCGAAGATGCTCTCCACGTCGTTCGACCGCGTCAAGCAGGTCGTCTCGGGCTTCTCGATCGCCCAGCGCACGATCGCCCTGATCGGGATCGCCCTGCTCGTCATGGGCGCGATCGCCCTCGGGTCGTGGCTCACGCGCCCGCAGATGAGTCCGCTGTTCACAGGGCTCAGCGCCGGCGACGCCTCGGCCGTCGTCGAGCAGCTCAAGTCGGCCGGCGTGCCGTACGAGCTGGCCGAGGGTGGGGCGACGGTCCTGGTCCCGGACGACCAGGTGTACCCCCAGCGGCTGGCGGCGGCGTCCGCCGGACTGCCGGGTGACACGAGCGAGGGCTACACGCTCCTCGACCAGATGGGCGTCACGGCGAGCGAGTTCCAGCAGTCCGTCACGTACAAGCGCGCGATCGAGGGAGAACTCGCCGGAACGATCGGGGCGATGGACGGCATCACCACCGCGTCGGTGCAGCTCGCGATCCCCGAGGAGAGCGTGTTCGTGTCGGAGCGTCAGAGCCCCACCGCATCGGTGTTCATCAAGACCCGCAACGGCTCGGAGCTCGGAGACGAGAAGATCGAGGCCATCGTGCACCTCACCAGCGCCGCGGTGCCCGGGATGACGCCCGAAGACGTGGCCGTGACCGACCAGAACGGCCGGGTGCTCTCGGCCGTCGGAGCGGGCGTCACCGGGAACTCCTCGACGCAGGCCACCGAGCACGAGGCGAAGGTCGCGGCGAGCGTCAGCCGGATGCTCGACACGATCGTCGGACCGGGGAACGCCACGGTGTCGGTCTCGGCCGATGTCGCCTCGTCGACGTCGGAGCGCATGGACGAGACGTACTCGGCGCCGGAGGGCGATGCGCTGAGTGCCTCCGAGCAGACGAAGACCGAGACCTACACGGGCGGCCAGGGGAACGGCACCGGTGTGCTCGGACCCGACAACATCGCGGTGCCGAACGGCGGCGACGGGGACGGGTCGTACGAGTTCGAGGAGACGTCGCGCAGCAACGCGGTGAACAAGACCACGGAGAAGACCATCACTCCGGCGGGCGAGGTGACGCGGCAGACCGTGAGCATCGCGCTCAACCGCGGGGCGGTGAACGGGGTGACGGCGGCGCAGGTCGAGGCGCTCGTGGCATCGGCCGCCGGCATCGACGTCGAGCGCGGCGACGAGATCGCTGTCGAGTTCGTGGAGTTCAGCGAGTCGGCGGCCGCCACGGCGCAGACGGCGCTGCAGGCCGCGGAGGAGGAGCGCGCGGCGCAGACGCAGCAGGAGATCATCCGCGCCGCGATCATCGGCGGGTCGGTGCTGCTCGCGGTCATCGTGCTCGTCGTGTTCCTCGCCCTGCGCCGACGCATGAAGCGTCGGGTGCTCTACACCGACGACGGTCCGATCGAGTACCTCGCGACCCTCTCCGAGGACGAGGAGCAGAAGCTGAAGTCGCTCAAGGGCCTCGCCGACCCGATGGCGGTCTCCGCGGTTGCGCCGACGAAGGTGCTGCCGACGGCGGTGCTCGACCTCGACGACGAGCCGGAGCCCCACGCGGTGCTCGTCGAGCGTCGGCGTCGCGAGATCGACGACCTCGCGACGCGCGAGCCGCAGACCACCGCGAACGCGCTCGCCAGTCTGATGGACGAGGCCCGGGTATGAGTCTGCTCGGAGGGCTCGTCGACGAGCAGGACGACACGGTCGAGATCTCGACGGCGCCCGTGGTGGGCGCGACGGGGGACGCCGGACCGGAGATGAGCGGGCTGCGCAAGGCCGCGATCGTGCTCATGAACATGGACCGTGCGGCGAGCGCAGAGGTGCTCCGCCATCTGGGGGAGGAGCGTGCGGAGATGCTCGCCGCCGAGCTCACCCAGCTGGGCGGGGTCGACATCGCGGCCACCGCGCGCGCCCTCGCCGAGTTCCGTCGCATCGCGCAGGGCGGCTCGGTCCCCTCGCGCGGGGGACAGGACCTGGCGACCGGTCTGCTGGAGACCGCCTTCGGGCGGGAGAAGGCCGTCGGCATGGTGGGGCGCGTGATGTCGCAGGGAACGGTGTCGTTCGACTTCCTCAACGCCGCCGATCCGGCGCAGCTCGCCGCCGTGCTCGAGGGAGAGCTGCCGACCACGGTCGCCGTGGTGCTCGCCAATCTGCGGGCGGATCGTGCCGCCGCGGTGCTCGCGGCGCTGCAGGACCCGCTGCGCACCGATGTCGCGCAGGCCATCGCCACCATGGGCACGGCGACGCAGGAGGCGATCTCGATCGTGGCGGACTCGCTGCGGGCGCGCACCGGCGTGTTCGCGATGCGCGACAACCACGAGACCATCGGCGGGGTCCAGCCGCTCGTCGAGATCATCAACCGCTCCGACACCGCGCTCGAGAAGTCGCTGCTGGCGAGCCTGGAGGGGCGTGACCTCGCGCTGGTCGAGGACATCCGCAGCCGAATGGTCACGTTCGCCGACATCGCGCGCCTCGAGGATCGCGATACGCAGCGGGTGCTGCGGGGGATCGATCTGCGGATGCTCGCGCTCGCGCTCAAGGGCGCCGACGAGCAGATCCTCGACAAGGTGCGGTCGAACATGACCGAGCGCAACCAGGAGAACCTCGCGGAGGAGACCCGCGTGCTCGGACCCGTGCGCATGCGTCAGGTCGATGAGGCGCGCGCGGAGGTCGTGCGCATCATCCGCGAGCTGGAGGCGGCCGAGGAGATCACCATCTCGCGCGAGGACGAGGACGAGCTGATCGAATGAGCCCCGAACCCGCCTTCCTGCCTCTCGTGGCCCCCCGCATCGGGGAGCCGCGCGCTGACGTGCGTGCGGAGACCGAGCGGGCACGGGCGCGCGGGTACGCCGACGGTTACGCCGAGGGAAGGCGGGTGGCACGCGAGGAGGCACGTGTCGCGTCGATCGCCGTCGAGGAGCAGGTCCGGCTCGATCGGGAGGAGTTCGCCGCGGCGGCCGGTCGCGCCCTCGAGGCGCTTCACGCCGCACGCCTGGCGGTCGACGCCCGCGCGGCCGACCTGGAAGGCGTGGCCGTCGCTCGCATCGAGGACCTCGCCCTCGAACTCTCGGCGCTGATCGTGGGTGTGGAGCTGGCAGATCCCGCGCGCTCCGCCGCGCACGCCCTGCGCCGCGCCCTGGAGCAGGCACCGACCGCGGAGTGGGTGCGGGTCGCTCTGGACGAGCGCGACCTCGCGGTGCTGCGTGGAGACGCGACGTCGGCCGCTCTGCTCGACCGCCTCGCCGTGGACGCGTCGCCCGCCGTCGGCCCGGGCGGGGCGACGGTCGAGCTGGCGCACGGTCTCGTCGACACGCGGATCGGCGCGGCCTTCGCGCGCGCCGCCGCGGTGCTCCGCGGCGAAGACGACGAGGGAGTCGCATGAGCGACGCGACCCCGACGTGGACCCGTGTGCGCGAGGCCGTGCGTCCCGAGCGCTCCGGCGTCGTGACGAGCGTGCGCGGCCTCGGCGTGGAGGTGCGGGGCATCGACGCGGCGGTGGGCGACCGAGTGCGCATCGACACCCCGCGCGGTGCGGCGGTCGATGCCGAGGTCGTGGCCGTCGACGGCGGGTCGGCCCGGTGCATGCCCCTCGCCCCGCCGACCGGCATCACGTCCCGTGCGCGGGTGCGCCACTCGGGCGCCCCTCTCCGCATCCCGGTCGGACGCGGTCTGCTGGGTCGGGTGCTCGACGGGCTCGGGCGTCCCATCGACGGCAAGGGGCCGCTTCCGGCGGACGTGCCGCGGGTCTCGCTCGACCACGCGGCACCGAGCATCATGCACCGGCAACGTATCGACCGGCAGCTGCCCCTCGGTGTGCGCGTGCTCGACACGATGACGCCCGTCGGCACGGGGCAGCGCCTGGGGCTGTTCGCCGGCTCGGGCGTCGGCAAGTCCTCGCTGATGTCGATGATCGCCCGCGGATCGAGCGCCGATGCCACGGTCATCGCTCTCGTGGGAGAGCGCGGTCGCGAGGTGCGTGAGTTCCTCGAAGACGACCTCGGCCCCGAGGGGCTCGCGCGGTCGGTCGTGGTCGTCGCGACCTCCGATCAACCGGCGATGGCGCGCCTGCGGTCCGCTTTCGTCGCCACGCGCATCGCCGAGGCGTTCCGCGACGACGGGATGCACACCGTGCTGATGATGGACTCGCTGACGCGCGTCGCGATGGCGCAGCGCGAGATCGGTCTGAGCGCGGGGGAGCCGCCGGCGACCCGCGGATACCCGCCATCGACCTTCTCGGTGCTCGCGAACCTCCTCGAGCGCGCCGGCGCGGGAGAGGCGGGCTCGATCACCGGGCTCTACACCGTGCTCGTCGACGGCGACGACCACAACGAGCCGATCGCCGACGCCGCCCGCGGCATTCTCGACGGTCATGTCGTGCTCGACCGGGCCCTCGCGATCCGCGGCCACTTCCCGGCGGTCGATGTGCTCGGGTCGGTGTCGCGCGTGGTGTCGAAGATCACCAGCCCGGCGCAGCGGGCGGATGCCGTCGCGCTGCGCAGCGTGCTCGCGGCGCGGCGTGCGGCGAGCGACCTGATCGACATCGGCGCGTACCGCGCCGGAGCCAACCCGCTGGTCGACGCGGCCCTGGCGCAGGAGGCGGCGATCGCCGGATTCCTCACCCAGCCGATGAGCGAGCCGGCCCCCACGGCGGAGTCCTGGCGGCGTCTCGCCGACCTGGCCCACGACCTCGGAGGTGCAGCAGCATGACCTTCCCCCTGGCAGGACTCCTGCGGGTGCGCGGTGCGCAGGAGCGCATGGCCGCCGAGGAGCTGTCGCGCGCCGGTGCCGCGCGGGCGGCGGCGGAGGCCGC
This sequence comes from uncultured Microbacterium sp., assembly GCF_963528945.1. Taxonomy (GTDB): domain Bacteria; phylum Actinomycetota; class Actinomycetes; order Actinomycetales; family Microbacteriaceae; genus Microbacterium. The sequence continues at coordinate 1,217,016 of NZ_CAURWX010000001.1, read as the reverse complement.
GGAGCAGGATGCCGTGACCGGTCTCGCGCAGATCGGCGACCGGATCGACGACGCGGCGACCCTGCTCGCCATGGCCGCAGCACGGGCATCCGGCCGGAGCGCTCTCGCCGATCTGCAGACGCTGTCGGCGCTGCGACGCGCGGAGGAGCTCGAGGCACGTACCGCGCACGTCGAGGCGAGACGCGAGCTGAAGGGCCTGGAACGGCTGGAGGACGCGCATCGCGCCAAGGCCGCGGCGGCGGAGCTGCGGAGCGAGCAGATGACGCTCGACGAGATCGCCGTGGCGCGCAGCCGCGGCGATGGGAGCGCGGCGTGAGCGCGGCACCGGCCCCGTCCACCGCCGCGGGTTCCCTGATGGTCGGCCCCACGGGCGCACGCGACGGGGCCCGCGCTTCCGGCGCAGCTCGCGACCGCGCCGCCGCCTTCGACGCGGCGCTCTCGACCGCAGATCGGATGCTCGGCGCGGATGCCGTCGGTGCTCGTGGTGTGACCGGTGTCGACGACGATGCCACCACCGCCGCACCGTGCGGCGACGCATCCGAGGCCCTCGCCTCGACGCCCACGGCGGCGGTTCCCGCCCTCTCCGGCGCGCGCGAGGGGGAGGAGCGGGAGAAGGCCTCCGCGGTCTCCACCTCGTCTGGCGGCCTTGCGAGCATCCTCGTCATCCCGGCCGAAGCCCCGCCCGCCGCCGTCACCGACCCTGCGCCGGTCCTCACTGCGGGCGGGACGTCGGTGGACGAGTCAGCGGCGGTTGATGCCGAGACGCCGGCGCAGGGGCTTTCGACGTCGGACCTTTCGGTGCGCGAGAGCCCGGCGGCGCTGTCGGCGGCGGGATCCCCGCCCGCCGGAACGAGTGGCGCCGATGAACCGCCCGCCCCCGCGAGTGGATCCCGATCGACGTCGGGCGACGACCAGCCGATCGCCGCCGCGCCCGCCCTCTCCTCATCCGCATCCAGATCCGCGTCCGGCGCGACACCCGTGATGACGGTCGCCCGCCAGGACCTCCGCAACGTCCCGCTCTCGGCCCCAGCCCTCGCCGCGGGCGGAGGGGGTGCCGCTGCTGTGGCCGACGCATCCGCCCTGCGATCGTCGACAGCGGCGGCGGACGTCGAGGTGCCGGTCGAGGCCGCGCCGGCGGTCTCCATCCGATCCGAGCTTCCCGTCCGGGTCACCGGGGAGGTCGCTGACACGTCATTCCCCTCGCCCGCGTCTCCGGCATCCGTCGCGCCCGTCCTGCCGGGCCCCGCGCCGACGGCATCCGTCACCGCGCCGGCCGCCGCGGCCGCGACCGCGAACGCCCCGCAGCCGTTGGCCGCGCAGGTCGCACCGGCCGTGCTGCACCTCGCGCAGCGTCCGGCCGGCAGCCACCAGCTGACCATGACCATCGAGCCGGAGAGCCTCGGCCCGGTCACCGTGCGCGCGCACATCTCGGCCGACGGAGAGGTGCAGGTGCACCTCCTCGGCGCCACCGACGCCGGACGCGAGGCGCTCCGCACCCTCCTCGGCGACCTGCGGCGCGACCTCGCCGCGATCTCGCCCCACGCGAGCGTCGCCCTGGGCGCGGGGGCGGACGCCGGCGGGGGCGCCGACCGCGGGCCGTCGGGCAACACCGAGCAGGCGCCGCGCGATCAAGCCCGCGGCCGCGAGGCAACGCACGCAGACACCCGCGCCGAGAGCGGAGCATCCCCGTCCGCACGCCTCGAACCCACCCCCGCCCGCCCCACCGCCGGTGCGGGCCTCGACATCTTCGCCTGAGAGGACACCCGCATGACCGTCGACGCCGTGAGCGCCCCGACCTCGATCCACACCGGCAGCACGACCGACCCGGCGAGCCGCAAGCAGACGCTCGACGGAGAGGTGTTCCTGCGACTGCTCGTGACGCAGCTCACCCACCAGGATCCGTCCAACCCCATGGACACCAACGAGATGATCGCGCAGACCACCCAGCTGGCGATGATGGAGAAGCTGACCGTGCTCGCCGACAACGGCACCGAGGCGTTCGCCCTCCACATGCGCCAGGCTGCGACCGCGCTGATCGGGCAGGAAGCCCGATACGAGGACGCCGACGGCAAGACCGTCACGGGCATCGTCACGAAGGTCTCGTTCGACGGTCCCGTCCCGCAGGTGACGATTGGCGGCAAGGACATCGCCCTCGACGCCATCACCGGTATCTCCACCGCACCCCAGACCACCCCCGCCGCGGACGCGTCCGCCGCCGCCTGACCTCCCCACAGAAGAGAGAACATCATGCTCCGCTCGCTCTACTCCGGCATCTCCGGCCTCCGCTCCCACCAGACGATGCTCGACGTCACGGGCAACAACATCGCGAACGTGAACACGGCCGGCTACAAGGCGTCGTCCGTGCTCTTCCAGGATTCGCTGTCGCAGCTCGTCGGCAACCCCGGCATCCCCGACGACCAGGTCGGCGGTCGTAACCCCGCCCAGGTCGGTCTCGGCGTGCAGGTCGCCGGCATCCGCACCAACTTCGCCCAGGGCTCGGCGCAGGCCACCGGCCGCGGAGGCGACCTGATGATCTCGGGCGACGGCTTCTTCGCCGTGCGGGCCGGAGGCGAGACGCTCTACACCCGCGCCGGCGGATTCTCTTTCGACCCGACCGGCAAGATGGTCACCGCCGACGGGGCCATCGTGCAGGGGTGGGGGGCGCAGAACGGCGTGGTGAACACCGGCCAGGCGGTCGGCAACATCGTGCTGCCGCTCGACGCCGTCTCACCCGCGCGCGAGACGACCACCGCGACCGTCACCGGCAACCTGCCGGCCACCGCCGCCGTCGGTGACGAGATCGTGCGCGATGTGACCGTCTACGACCCGCAGGGCGCACCCTCCACCCTCAGCCTCACGTTCACCCGCACGGCCACCGGGTGGAACGTCGTCGAACCGACGAGCGGCGCGAGCGGCGCCCTCGAGTTCGACGAGGGCACGCAGACCGGCGGCGGTCTCGTGCTGAACGCCGGTGTGAGCATCGACCTCACGGCCGTGACCGGGTACGCCACACTCTCGACCGTCGCGGTCACCGGGCAGAACGGATCGGCCGCGGGCACCCTGAAGTCGTACAGCATCACCGGCGACGGATCGATCGTCGGCACGTTCAGCAACGGAGCCACGCAGACCCTGGGCAAGATCGCCATGGCAACCTTCGCGAACCCCGAGGGCCTCGAGAAGGCCGGCGGGTCGTCGTACCGCGTGTCGGTGAACTCGGGCGCCGCGCAGATGGGTGCGGCGGGGCAGGCCGGCTTCGGCAACCTCGTCTCGGGCACGCTGGAGATGAGCAACGTCGACCTCTCGCAGGAGTTCACCAACCTGATCGTCGCGCAGCGCGGATTCCAGGCGAACGCGCGCATCATCACCACGAGCGATGAGGTGCTGCAGGAGCTCACGCAGCTCAAGCGCTGATCCGCCGTCGACGGGGCTCGTCCGGGTTACCCCGGGCGGGCCCCGTCGCAATAGTCGGGGACGACCTGCCGCCCGCACGCCCCCGGAGACTCCGATGATCACCGTCACCCGCCTCGACCGCACGCGGTTCGCGGTGAACCCGGACCTGATCGAGCGGGTGCAGGCCTCGCCGGACACCACGCTGCACATGGTCGACGGCGGCGTCTACGTCGTCGCGGAACGGCTCGACGAGGTGGTCGACCTCGTCATCGCCTACCGGGCGCGCGTGCTCGATGCGGCCCAGGCGCTGACGCGCAGAACGGGGGAGTGAGGTCGTGGATCCCGCATTCCTCATCGGCGTCGTCCTCGCCTTCGGTGCCCTCGTCGCGATGATCACGATGGAGGGCGCGAGCTTCCAGGCGCTCTTCATCCCCGCGCCGATGATCCTCGTGCTCGGGTCGACGATCGGCGTCGGCATCGCCAGCCACACCCTCCGGGACACGCGCCTGGCCCTGTCGAGCCTGGGGCGGATGGTCCGCGGTCCGAAGATGACCCCGGAGGCGGTCATCCCGTTCCTCGTCGGCTACGCCGACAAGGCGCGCACCGAGGGACTGCTGGCCCTGGAACAGGAACTCGAGACCGCACCGGATGCCTTCACGCGTCAGGCCCTGCAGGCCCTCGCCGACGGCACCGATGCCGAGGACCTGCGCCTCATGATGGACGACGAGATCACCGCAACGTCATCGCGCAACCGCGTCGCGTCAAAGTTCTTCGCCTCGCTCGGCGGCTATGCGCCCACCATCGGCATCGTCGGCACCGTCGTCTCGCTCACCCACGTGCTCGAGAAGCTCGACGAGCCCGATCACCTCGGTCCGATGATCGCCGCCGCCTTCGTCGCGACGCTCTGGGGCCTGCTGTCGGCGAACTTCATCTGGAACCCGATCGCCGGACGCCTGGCTCGTATCGGGGCCGTCGAACTGGAGCGCATGACGCTCGTGAGCGAGGGGATGCTCGCGATCCAGGCGGGCAGCGCGCCGCACCTGCTGCAGGAGCGGCTCGAAGCGATGTCGACCGTCAAACCGGCGCAGCGACGGCAGAAGCGGGAGCAGCCCGCCGAGGAGGCTCCGTGAGCACCGCCCGGCGGGGCCGAGGCCGCGCCAACCACGACGACGATCACGACGAGCCCGATGAGCGTTGGGCCGTGTCGTACGCCGACATGGTGACGGTGCTCATGTGCCTCTTCATCGTGCTGTTCGCGGTCTCGAACGTCGACAAGACCAAGTTCCAGATGCTGGCCAACAGCCTCGCCACCGGGTTCGGGCAGGAGGAGGACAAGGGCGGCGCCGACACCTCCGAGGGCATGGTCATCCCTCCCGAGATGGAGACCGAGGACGGCATCGAGGACCTCACGATGCGGGCGACCGCGGAGTACGAGTCGCTGGAAGAGCTGCAGGAGCGGATGCGGTCGGCCCTCGCGGTGCACGGGCTCGAGGGCACGGTCTCGTTCGTGATCGACGACCGCGGCCTGCAGGTCGGCCTGGTCGGCGCGGAGACGTTCTTCGCCGACAACAGCACCGATCTCTCCGACAAAGCGGATGCGGTGCTCGACGTGATCGGCGATGTGCTCACGACCGTCGACAACCAGGTGAGCGTCGAAGGGCACGCCGACCACCGGCTGTCGGCCTTCCCGTTCCCGACGAACTGGGAGCTCTCGGGGGGAAGGGCGACCCAGGTCGCGCGATTCCTCGTCGAACACGAGGGGGTGGCGGGCGGCAGGGTGCGGGCGACCGCGTTCTCCGACACGCGTCCGATCGCACCCGGAGACACCCCGGAGGCGCTCGCGAGCAACCGTCGCGTCGACATCGTCGTCGAATCCGACGAAGAGGATCAGGTGCGGGCACTCATCCCTGCCATCGCCGCGGGCACCGGAGAGGGCTGAGACGCATGACAGACACGATGGAGGAGCGCGCGATGACCGCGACGACGGTGCGGGACGATCCCGCAGGTCGCTACCCCGCCTACGATTTCGGCCGGCCGGCGCAGCTCGGGCGCGAGAGCATCCGGCAGCTGGAGGCCTCGTTCGAGTCGTTCGCCCGTCTGTGGTCGTCGCAGCTGACCGCGAAGATCCGCGTCCGGGCGCACCTGTCGCTGGAGGCCGTGGAGCTGGTGTCGTACCAGGAGTACGCCGACACCCTCCCCGCGACGACCGCGATGGTGGTGGGCTCGTTCGCGGAACGCGAGGAGCCCTGCGTGCTGCAGTTCGGTCTCGACAGTGCCCTGCTCTGGGTCGTGCAGATGATGGGCGGACGCAGCACGATCGCGCCCGAGTCGCGCACCTTCACCCCGATCGAGCTGGCGCTCGTGCGCAATCTCACCGAGGGGACGCTGGAGCATCTCGCCGCGAGCCTCGGTGCGCTGCTGCCCGGGGAGCCCGCGTTCGCCGGCGTGCACTACAACCCCCAGTACCTGCAGGTCATCTCCGGGTCGGCGGCGGTCGTGGTCGCCCGCTACGCCATGCGCCTCGGCGATGCGGTGAGCGCGGCGACCGTGATGCTCCCGGCGTCGGCCGTGGTCGATCGGCTCGCCGCCGCGGTCCCCGACGCGGGGGCCGTCTCGACCGGAGCCCAGGCCTTCGACCAGCTGCGCAGCACGCCGCTGGAGGTCGCGCTCCGTCTCGCGCCGCTGACCATCGACGCCGGCGAGATCCTCGACCTGGCGCCCGGCGACCTGCTGCGGCTCCCGCACCCCGAGACCACGCCGTTCGAGCTCGTCGCGGGCAACACCCCCATCGCGCGCGCCACCCCCGGGAGCCGCGGCTCCCGGCTCACCTGCATGATCACCGCCCTCCCCGAGGAGACCCCCTGATGAGCACGTTCCACGCGACCGCCGTCGCCGCCGCCGTCGCCGGACGCCTGCCGTTCGGCTACCCCGTCATCCCCACGCCCTCGACCGACCCCGGCGCCACTGGCGAGGCGGTCGTCGTCGCCTTCGCGGGTGCCCCCGGGGCGCGTATCGCCCTGCAGGTGCTCGACCCGTCGCAGCTCGAAGACGGCTCGCCGACCGCACCGCTCGCCGACCGACTGCACCCCGTGTTCGAGTCCGCCGTGGCGGTGCTCGGCACGGGCACCCTCGGCGACGGCGAACTCGTCGATGCCGCGGGAGTGTTCACCGCTCCCGGCGCGCAGGTGTTCGACCTCGTCGACGCCGAGGGCGCCGTCGTGGCGCGCGTCGCGGTGCGCATCGACGGGTCGTCCGGCGGAGCAGCCGCGTCGGGATCGCAGCGGCTGAGCCGCATCGCGGGCGTGCAGATGGAGCTGGCGGTCGAGATCGGCCGCACGCGGATGCCCGTTCGCGACGTCCTGACCTTGGAGCCCGGACGCGTGGTCGAACTCGACCGGGCGGCCGGGTCGCCCGCGGACATCCGCTTGAACGGGCGGCTGATCGGTCACGGCACGGTCGTCGTGGCCGACGGGGACTTCGCGATCCGGGTCGAGCGCATCCTCGACACGGCCGAGAGCGTCTGACCGTGGATGACATCCTCGTCGCCCTGCGCATGGTCGTGGCTCTCGCCGCCGTGCTCGGGCTGCTGGTGTTCCTCAGCAGGCGCATGCAGAAGGCGGGAGCGAAGGGGGCGCATCCGCTCTCGGGCCTCGTCCCCGGTCGCCCCCGCGCCCTGCGCGGGCTGTCGCGCCCCGGCGCGCTGCGCACCCGCGGAACGGCCAAGGCGCGCACCGAGAAGATCACGGTGATCGCACGATCGGGGCTCGCCGGCAAGGCGCAGCTCGTCGTCGCCGAGTTCGGCGGCATCCGCTACGTGCTCGGGGTGACCGAGCAGGGGGTCAGCGTGGTCGACACGCAGGAGGCACCGGCGCCGTTCGACGAGGAAGACCCGCACGAGGTCGAGGCCGCTCCGCCCGCCGACCCGGACGGGCGCACGCTGAAATCGGTCGCCTGATCCGCGAGGTTCACGCCATCCGGCGCGAACCGTCGGGTTACGGCGCGGTGCTCGCGCCGCAATAGTCGTCGACGAGCACGGATCGCTCTCTCCCCGGCTACGGATCGGCCACCTCCTCTTCTCCGGAGCGCCGCCGTGCCCGAATCCGTCCCCGTCGTGCTGCCCGCGCGCCCCGCGCGCCGTGCCGTGCGCGTCGGTGCCCTGCTGGCCGTCGCACTCGGCGTCGCGGCGATCGTGGTGCTCGCGGGCATCGGAGACGCGGCCGCGCACGCCACGGTCCTGCCGACGCAGACGGGTGACGGCGAGGGCGTGACGATCAACGGCATCAACGGCACCCCGTCCGACAGCATCGTCACCCTGCTGGGCATCACCGTGCTGAGCGTCGCGCCCGCACTGCTGCTGATGATGTCGAGCTTCACGAAGATCTTCGTCGTGCTCGCGCTCACCCGGAACGCGCTGTCGCTGCCGTCGATCCCGCCGAATCAGGTGCTCGCCGGTCTCAGCCTGTTTTTGACGCTGTTCATCATGTGGCCCGTGCTCACCGACATCAACACGGTCGCCGTGAGCCCGTTCACGGCCGGCGAGGTGGACTTCGGGCGCGCGTTCGAGCTCGCACAGGAGCCGTTGCGGCAGTGGATGCTGTCGTACACCCGCGAGGAGGACATCGCGCTGATGTACCGCGCGGCCCAGATGGACAACCCCGACGACCCCTCGGCCGTGCCGCTGCAGACCCTCGTCCCGGCGTTCATGCTGAGCGAGCTGCGCGCGGCGTTCCTCATCGGGTTCATCATCTTCCTGCCCTTCCTCGTGATCGACCTCGTCGTCGCGAGCGCGCTCATGTCGATGGGCATGATGATGCTCCCGCCGGTGATGATCTCGCTGCCGTTCAAGATCCTGCTCTTCCTGCTCATCGACGGGTGGGGGATGGTCGTCACGGCGCTCGTCCAGTCGTACAGCGGAGGTGGCTGATGAGTCCTGAAGCGGTCATCGACATCGGCCAGGCGGCTCTCATCGTCGGCGCCAAGCTCTGCGCACCGCTGCTCATCACGGCGCTCGTCGTCGGTTTCGCGATCTCGCTGCTGCAGTCGATCACGCAGGTGCAGGAGATGACGATCTCGTTCGTGCCCAAGCTCATCGCGGTCGGCATCGCACTGCTCGTCAGCGGCCACTGGATGATCGCCGAGCTCATCGCCTTCTCGAACGAGATGTTCGCGCGCATCCCCGCCCTGTTGAACGGCGGCTGATGTACATCCCCATCGACTTCACCTGGCTCGAGGCGACGTCTCTGGCGGCCGTGCGCATCACGGCGTTCCTCGTGCTGGCCCCGCCGTTCAGCCACGGCACGATCCCGATGCGCATCCGCGCCATGCTGGGGGTGGGCCTCGCCCTGGCCGTCTCGCCCGTCGTCACCGTCGGGTACGAACGCCTCGACACTCCGGGGTTCCTGTTCGCCTTGATGGGTCAAGCGCTCACGGGGGCGCTGCTCGGCTTCCTCGTGATGGCGCTGTTCAGCGCGATCCAGGGCGCCGGTCACCTCGTCGACACGTTCGGCGGCTTCCAGTTGGCGCAGGCGTTCGATCCGGGGATGGCGGTCAACGGCGCCCAGTTCACGCGACTGTTCCAGATGACCGCGATCCTGCTGCTCTTCGCCTCCGACGGCTACCAGCTGGTTCTGGGCGGGCTGTTCCGCTCGTTCGACGCGGTGCCGGTCGACGGAGTGATCGACCTCGGGCGTCCCGCCGAGGCGCTGATCGGCGCCGCGGGCCAGATGATGCTCAGCGCGGTGCAGATCGCCGGCCCCCTGCTCATCGTCCTGTTCCTCGCCGACGTCGGACTGGGACTCGTGACCCGTGTGGCGCCCGCCTTGAACGCCTTCGCCCTGGGCTTCCCCGTCAAGATCGGTCTCACCCTGCTGCTGGTCGCCTTCGTGTACGCGGTCCTCCCCGGCGTGGTGGCGGCCATCGCCGACGATGCCACGCGGCTGCTCCTGGGGGTGACCGGATGAGCGACACCGACAGCGGCGAGCGCACCGAGAAGGCGACCGACCGCCGCCTCCGAGAGGCGCGACGCAAGGGGCAGATCGGGCGCAGTCAGGACTTCACGGCGTGGGTGTGCATCGCGGCGGCTGCGGTGATGGCGGTGCCGACGATCGCCGCGTCGATGCAGCCGCTCACCGACCTCTCGTTGGGCATCTCGCAGGTGGCCGCGCACCCGGCGGACAGCGCCGCCCTGCAGGCCCTGGGGGCGGCCTTCGGGTCGATGGGCGGCATCCTGCTGCCGATGATGCTCGTGGTGCTGCTCGCGACGGCGGCGACGGCCGTCGCCCAGGGCGGGGTGCACCTGCGCGGGTTGACGATGCGGGCGGAGCAGTTCAACGTCGTGGCCGGGCTGAAGCGCGTGCTCGGACGTCAGGCGCTGTGGGAGGGTGCCAAGGCGCTGTTGAAGACCGCCGCGATCGGGCTGGCGCTCTGGATCGTCGTCGCCGGTCTCGTGCCCGTTCTCATGGCGAGTGGGAGCCACAACATCGCCTGGCTGCTCGAGCAGGCGGCCGGGGGGACGCTCGCGCTCCTGCAGGTCGCCGTGGTCGTGGGCATCCTGCTCGCGGCGATCGACGTCTTCGTGGTGTTGCGGCGCAACCGCAAGCACACGCACATGACGAAGAAGGAGGCGAAGGACGAGCACAAGAAGACCGAGGGTGATCCGCTGATCCGTTCGCAGCGTCGTTCTCGGCAGATCGCCCTCAGCCGCAACCGGATGATCGCCGCCGTCGGCGACAGCGACGTGGTGCTGGTCAACCCGACGCACGTGGCGGTCGCGCTGCGCTACGAGCCGGGCAAAGCAGCGCCGCGCGTCGTCGCGAAGGGGGCCGGAGTGGTGGCGCAGAAGATCCGCGAGAAGGCCGAGCAGAGCGGGGTGCCGCTCGTGCGCGACGTTCCGCTGGCGCGAGCCCTGCACGCGGCGTGCGACGTGGGGCGGGAGATCCCCGAAGGGCTCTACACGGCCGTGGCGCAGGTGCTCGCGTTCATCGAGCACCTGAGGCGTCGCGGTTCGGTGCGGGGCACGCACACCATGCCGTTCGCGAGCACGAGGGACCGCGGGCTCTGAGCCCCGGACGAGGAGAGGAAGAGGCGATGTTCGGACAGCTGATCTCGAAGGCGGGGGTGCCCGTCGGGGTGGTGGGCATCATCCTGCTGCTGATCGTGCCCATCCCGACGGCGCTGCTCGACGTGCTCATCGTGCTGAACATCGCGTTCGCGCTGCTCATCCTGCTCACGGCGATGTTCGTGAAGAAGCCGCTGGACTTCTCGGTGTTCCCCAGCCTTCTGCTGGTGGCGACGCTGTTCCGGCTGGGACTCAACGTCGCCTCCACGCGCCTGGTGCTCAGCGAGGCGCATGCCGGGCAGGTCATCCAGGCGTTCGGCGAGATCACGATCAGCGGTTCGCTGGTGATCGGCGCCGTCATCTTCCTCATCCTCACGGTGATCCAGTTCGTCGTGGTCACCAAGGGCGCCGAGCGCGTCGCCGAGGTGGGGGCGCGCTTCACCCTCGACGCGATGCCGGGCAAGCAGATGGCGATCGACGCCGACCTCAACGCCGGCCTCATCACGGAGCAGGAGGCGCGGGAGCGCCGGGCGGCCGTCGCCGCCGAGGCTGACTTCTACGGCGCGATGGACGGTGCGTCGAAGTTCGTCAAGGGCGACGCGATCGCCGGCATCGTGATCGTGATCATCAACTTCGTCGGCGGCATCATCATCGGCATGGTGCAGCACGGCATGGAGGTCGGCGATGCCCTCCAGACCTACAGCATCCTGACCATCGGCGACGGGCTGGTCACGCAGATCCCCGCGCTGCTGATGGCCGTCTCGACGGGCATGATCGTCACGCGCGAGAACGTCGAGTCGGAGATGGGGCAGGCGGCGGGCCGCCAGCTGCTGCAGTCGCGCGCCGCGCTCGTCATCACGGGGCTCGCCGCCATCGCGATGGGGTTCATCCCGGGCATGCCCCTGCTCGTCTTCGCGGCGATCGGTGCGGTGCTGCTGTTCGCCGCGTCGCGCGTCAAGGCGAACGAGGACCGTGCCGCGGCCCGCGCGGCGGAGGAGCAGGAGCAGACCGCAGCCGATGCCGCCGCCGAGTCGCCGGACGAGCTGATGGAGCGCATGCGCGTGCACGCGCTGGAGATCTCGCTGTCGCCCGACATCGTCGACCTCGCGGCCGGGGGAGCGGGTGACCTGCTCGGCCGGGTGAAGGCGCTGCGTCGCAAGCTCGCGCTGGAGATCGGGATGCTCATGCCTCCGGTCCGCACACGCGACAACATCGACCTGCCGGCCGAGACGTACGCGCTGCTCATCGCGGGCGTCGAGGTGGGGCGCGGAGAGGTGCCCCGCGGCCATGTCCTGGCGATCGGCGCGGGCCTCGAGCACCTTCCGGGCGCCGCTGTCGTCGACCCGGTGTTCGGGCTGGAGGGCAAGTGGGTGCCGGCCGAGATGTCGCACGCGGCCGACATGGCCGGCGCCACCGTGATCGATCGGGCCAGCGTGATCATCACCCACCTCTCCGACGTGGTGCAGGCCAACGCCGAGCGGCTGCTCTCGCTCGAAGACGTCCGTCAGCTCACCGAGCATCTGCGCCAGTCGAGTCCCACGACCGTCGAAGAGCTCACCCCCGCCGTGCTCTCGCTCGCGGCGATCCAGCGTGTGCTCGCCGGTCTGCTGGCGGAGCGGGTTCCCATCAACGACCTCACCCGCATCTTTGAGGCGCTCGCCCTGCGCGGCAAGGTCTCGACCGACACCGCCGGTCTCGTCGACGCGGCACGGAGCGCACTCGGACCCGCCATCGCTGCCCGCTTCGCCCAGGACGGCCGGCTGCGCGTGGTGATGTTCGAGCCGGTGCTCGAGCAGCAGATGCTCGAAGGCATGCGGGTCGTCGACGGCGCACCGCAGATCGTTCTCCCGCCGGACGCCACGATGCAGGTCATCGACAGCGTGCGGCGCACGATGACCGAGCTCGACCCCTCCGGACCGGAGCCGGTGCTGGTGTGCGCGCCGACGCTCCGGGCGGCCGTACGGCGCCTCGTCGCGCCGCAGGTGCGCGGGATCGTCGTCCTGTCGTACGACGAGGCCGCCGCGGGGGGTCTCGCAACCGACGTCGTCGGCGTTGTGCGGTTGACGCCCTCGGCGCTCCCCAGCGCCTAGCGGGTGCATCCGCTCGTTTACGAGGGAATGCAGTACCGTGGTGACGACTGCGCGCGAGCGCGCCGGCCACGGAAGGCGGATGGGTTGCTGGTACTGACGAGACGCGCCGACGAGAGCATCGTGATCGGCGACGACATCACCGTCACCATCCTCGCCGTGACGCCGAGCGGCGTGCGGGTCGGGATCGATGCGCCGCGCGACATGCGCATCCATCGCGCCGAGATCGTCCTCGCCGTGCAGGATGCGAACAAGGATGCGGTGACGGCGGCGTCCGACGGCGCAGCCGAGGATGCTCTGCGGAAGGCCCTCGGCGGCGCATCGCACATCGACTGAGATCCGTCGATGGGGAGTTCTGCCCATGCTCGCCGAGTTACTGCGGTTACCGGTGTCGCGATAGTCGTGGGGGATGGCGGGTGATTCGTCGTCCAGACCCGATCCGACGAGGTGATACACGTGGCCGCCCACGACCTGAGCATGCAGCTGATGCGCGAGCGCGAGTTGCTCGAGCTCCTGCTCTTCAAGCTCGACGTGCAGCAGACGCTCCTGGCCACCGGACGCAACCGGTGGATCCGGCACGCCGTGACCGAGATCGAGCGCGTGCTCGCGGCGATGCCGACGGTCGCCCTCTCGCGGGACACGCTCGTCGTCGCCGTCGCCGACGAATGGGGTGTCCCCGAGGCATCCACCCTCAGCGCGCTGATCGACGCCGCGCCCACCGACGCCTGGCGCGAGGTGTTCTCGGAGCACCTGCGCACCATGAGCGCCCTCGCGGAGGAGATCGAGCAGATGAAGCAGATCAACGAGCAGCGCCTGCGCACCGCGATCCGTGTGACGCAGGAGACCATCGCCGGTCTCGGCGTGCCGAGCGGTGAATACGCCGCCTCCGGTGAGGTCGTCCGCGATGCCGACGCCCGACTCCTCGACACGAGGGCGTGAGGCATGTCGTCGTTCGCAGGCCTCCGCCTCGCCGAATCCGCACTTTCGGCGGCCCGCGCCGGCATGACCGTGACCGGTCAGAACATCGCCAATCAGACCACGCCGGGGTACACGCGGCAGCGCGTCGAGCAGACGCCCGCCGCCGCGCCGGGCCTCGCCGGCCTCTGGCGCACGGGCTTCGCCGTGGGCGGAGGGGTCGATGTCACCGGCATCGCGCGGCTGGGCGACGAGGTGCTCGACGCCCGTGTGCGTGACGCCCTCGCGACTTCCGGCTTCTGGACCGCGCGAGCATCCGCCGCCGCGCAGGCCGAGAAGGCGATGGCCGAACCCACGAAGCAGGGGCTCGCGGCGAACCTCGACCGGTTCTGGGCCGGATGGTCGGATCTCGCCAACACCCCGGACGGCGCGGCGGCGCAGGTGGTTCTCACCAACGCCCAGGTGCTGGTCGGACAGATCGGCGCCGGGTACGACGCGGTCGCCGGCCAGTGGGCCGACCTTCGGGGCGCGGTCGATCGGCAGCTCTCCGAGGCCAACTCGCTCGCGGGCCAGGTGGCGACCCTCAACGGGCAGATCCGGGAGGCGCTGCAGTCGGGGCGCAGCGCGAACGAGCTCATCGACCAGCGCTCCACCCTCGCCCAGCAGCTCTCCTCGATCGTCGGAGCGACGGGCACGCCCGAAGCCGACGGCACCCTGACGCTCCGCGTCGACGGCAACGCCCTGGTCTCGGGCGACTCCGCGCGCGCACTCGTGGCGAGCGGCCCGCGGACCATCGCGGATGCGGGCCGGGTCACCGTGGCCTGGGCCGATCGCCCGGGCGTGACGGTGCCGGTGGTCGGCGGCACGGTCGGCGGATCCCTCAGCGCGCTCGCCCCGGCAGCGGACGGCGGCTCTCTCGCCGCGGTCGCCCGCGCCTACAACGAGACCGCCGCCGCTCTCGCCGCCGCCGTCAACGACGTGCATCGATCGGGCGTCACCGCGGCCGGAACCCCGGGGGGCGACTTCTTCGCGATCGACCCCTCCGCACCCCCGGCTCGCGGGCTGAGCGTCGTGCCGACATCCCTTGCCGACCTCGCCCTATCGGCACCCGGCGCCGGGGCGAAGGACACGACGATCGCCGACCGGCTCGGCGCGCTGGCCACGTCGGCGACGGGGCCCAGCGCGACCTGGGGTGCGTTCGTCACCGGGTTCGCCGTGTCGGTCGCCGGCGACCTGCAACGCGCCGACATCGCCGGATCGGGGGCGGTGGCCGCCGTCACGGCGCAGCAGTCGAGCGCCTCGGTCGACGGCGACGAGGAGACCATCAACCTCCTGACCTACCAGACCGCCTACCAGGCCGCGGCCCGCGTGCTGACCACCATGGACGAGGCCCTGGACCTCCTCATCAACCGCACCGGCCTCGTCGGCCGCTGACCCGGGAGACGACATGATCGGCCGAGTGACGAGCACCACGATGACCCAGCAGTCGCTGCGCACCCTGCAGGGCACCCTCGCCGACCGCGAGCTGCTGCAGTACCAGGCATCCTCCCAGCGGGCGTTCCGCGCTCCGAGCGACGACCCGGCTGCCGCGGCGACGACTCTCGGGGTGCACGGCGAGCAGTCGCGCGTCGCCCAGTTCGCGCGCAACGCCAGCGATGGAATGGCGTGGGTGACGACGGTCGACACGGCGCTCGGCGCGAGCGCCGACCTGCTCAACCGTGCTCGCGACCTCACGGCGCAGGGGGCGAACTCCGGCGCGCTCAGCCCCACGGCCCGCGAGTCGATCGCGCAGGAGCTCGAGACGATCAGCGCCGAGTTGCTCGCTCAGGCCAACACCACCGTGCTCGGTCGCAACGTGTTCGCCGGCACGAGCGACGCGGGTGCGGCGTTCGCCTCCGGTACCTTCGTCTTCCAGGGCACTCCGGGCAGCACGGTGCAGCGCCGCATCAGTGACAACGAGACCGTGCGGGTCGACTTCGACGGTTCGCAGGCCTTCGGCGACGGGCCGGCGAGCGCCTTCGCGCTGCTGAACGACATCGCCGCGGAACTGCGCGGCGGTGCCGACGTCGGCACGCGTCTCGACGACATCGACGCGCGCCTCACCGCGGTCGTCGCCGCGCGGGGTGCGACCGGTGCACGCCAGGTGCAGTTGGAACGCGCGTCGTCGCTCCATCTGGCGGCGTCGACCGACCTCGAGGCCCGACGGGCCGAGGTCGAGAACGTCGACAGCCTCGAGGTCCTCGTGCGCCTCCAATCCGCCGAGCTCGTCTTCCAATCCGCTCTGCAGGTGACCGCACGGTCGTTGCAGACCAACCTCCTGGAGTTCCTGCGATGACCGCCGTCGGCACCACGCCCGAGAGCGTGACCTTCGTCACCCCGATGCCGGGTCTGCACCCGTACACGGCGTTCTCGTTGCATGCCGTCGACGGGGCCGCCGGGCTCTTCGCGTTGCGCTCGGTCGAGGCCGATGTGCGATTGTTCCTCCTCGACGCCTCCGATGGTCCGAGCGAATACGAGCCGCGGGTTCCCGCCGTCGCGCTCGAGGAGATCGGCGCGGCCGCGACCGAGGACGTGCGCGTGCTGGTCGTGGCGAACCCGGCCGACGACGGCATCCACCTCAATCTCCGTGCACCGCTGCTCGTGCACCGGGAGACCGGTCGCGCCCTGCAGGTGATCCTCGACGACCAGGACTATCCGCTACGCGCCCGGCTCGGCGGCTGAGCGCTCGAAGATCAGGTGAACTCTCGGTTCACCGCAGATATCAAGAAAGAACGACTATCCTCGGGGGACCGGGCTGGGGACCCGCCCGTGGAGCGAACGACTTACTGGGGGTAAGTGAATGAGCACGTCCAAGACGTTCGATGCGAATCGCGTCAGCAAGAGGGAGTTCGTGCAGCGCTTCGCGCGGCGCGGAGGCATCTCCGTCCAGGCCGCGCAGACGGCGTACACCGCGATGATCGACGAGCTGCTCGATCTGGTGGGGCAGGGGCACACGGTGACCCTGACGAACTTCGGCAAGTTCTATCCGCAAGCGCACAAGGGCCACCGCGTGCAGTTCGCCAAGGACGACGGATCGGCCGAGGTCACCGACTACACGGTGCTGAAGTTCTCGGCCACGCGGGAGGTCAACCGCCGCGTGCAGGTGAACGACTGACGACGCATCGCGGCGCGCCGGGCGCCGTGTGATTCAATGAGGGTTCCAGCCACCATGCGGTGGCTGCGCTGTGGGCTGCTGGGGAGGGCTTGCACCGACAGTGAAAGAGGCCTCGCTCCATGCCGTTGCGCGCTCGGAACCAGCTCGTCGTCGACCATCTGCACATCGTGCGCGCGGCGACGGCGAGCCTCGCCTCGCGGCTCACGAACGTGGCGCGCGACGACCTCCTCTCGGCGGGGTCGTACGCGCTCGTGCGTGCGGCCGATCGGTTCGACGACACACTCGGGGTCCCGTTCGGCGCCTTCGCGCGCGGCCGCGTCGACGGGGCGCTGAAGGACGAGCTGCGGGCGATGGACTGGGCGCCGCGCGCGGTCCGGTCCCGCGCGAAAGAGGCCGCCGCCGCGCGCGAACGCCTCACCGGCGCTCTCCGACGCCAGCCGACCGTCGCCGAGGTCTCGCACGAACTCGGTCTCCCGCCGAAAGCCGTACGCGATGCTCTCGCGGTCGCCGATCTGCGGATGCTGAGCCTCGATGCCGACGAGGTGCGCGAGGCCCCGTGGTCGGGCCACCTGCCCGAGGAGCTCGCGGCGGCGGAGGAGCGCGATGCCTTCCTCCGCCGGGCGGTCGAGGCACTGCCCGAACGCAAACGATGGATCATCCGCGCCGTCTACTTCGACGAGCGCACGGTGGGCGAGATCGCGTCGGAGCTCGGTGTCTCGCACGCGGCCGTCTCGCAGCAGCGCGCCGAGGCGGTGCGGATGCTGCGGCAGGCGTTGCAGGTGCACGACGTGTCGGCCGTCGGATAGCTCTCGTCAGAGCGGGTACCCGAACGTCGCCTGCCCCACGAGCGTGAGGGTGACGGAGGTCGGGTAGATCTCGGGCTCGTCGTCGTGGTCGTCGAGCAGTTCGAGGCGGTCCACGGGCACGAGGATCGTCCCGTCGCTCTCGAACACGAGGTCCTGGGGCACGAACGAGGCGAACATCGAGCGCATGCCGTGGCGCAGCTCGAAGGTGCGGCCCACGTCGCCGCGCTCGAACAGGTTCACCTCGGTCTCGTCGGCCCAGATTCGGCCGTCGGGGAAACGCGCCTCGATGCGGTAGACGCTCGGCTCGACCGACTTGATGTTCAGGTCGTCCACGATCTCGGAGAAGACGGACCCGGCGTGGTCGAGCTCGAAGGCGATCGCCCGAAGGTGGTCGTAGTTCAGCCGCGCGCGACGTGAGAACAGGGCGACGTTCTCGATCTCGACGGGGTCGGCGTGCGGTGCCTGATCGCGCAGGTACTGGCGCACGTCGTCGGGGCCCGGGTACTCGAATCGCATGTGGTAGTGGAAACGGCCGGGGCGGTTCACGAGGTAGGTGCTCACCTCCGACACGTCGTTCACGGTGAGGCAGTAGATGCGCTTGACGGCCGAGAGCCCGTCGAAGAGCGTGAGGAACTGGTTCTGCCGGTTGACGCCGTCGCCGAGGCTGCGGCGGCCGAGCGGGAACGTCTTCTCGAACTCGTCGAACACGACCAGGCACTCGTCGAGGCTGTCGAGGAACTCGACGATGCCGTCGTGGTCCTCGGTGACGACCACGACGGGCAGGTCGTGCGCACGGGCGCGCTCCGCGACCATACGAACGAACATCGACTTTCCGATGCCTTTGTCTCCCGAGAGCATCACTCCGAGGCTGCGCTCGGCGCGGGCGTAGGCGGCGAAGATCTTCTCGACCTTCTGCTCGCGACCCCCGTAGACGCGTTCGCCCCCGACGGCGAGGTCGTCGATGCGCACGAGGCTGAACCCCTCCTTCGCGGTGAAGTGCACGCGGTAGGTGCCGTGGGGGAACATCTCGTGGGTGCGCACGGCGTCGTCGTAGACGCGGACGTGCCCGCCCGTCTCGATGTAGGTGCTCGTCACGTCAACGTCCTCCTGGCCGATCTTCTCCCCGATATTGATATATCGGCCCGGTTCCGCGCGCCGTAAGTGTCGGTTCGAAAGATTTCGACCGGGCAGGGGAGAGGCCCCTGCAGACAGGGGGAGGTGCGCAGGGGCCTCGGGAAGACGGCGGGGGGCCGTCTGGTATACCATTTCACGACCGACGGGGCCGGACCAAGCGGGGCCGGGGACCCGGGCGCGTCGCGCGCGTGAAGGTCAATCGCGAACCGCGAGCACGACCTTTCCCACGTGCCCGCCGCGGGCGAGCACGGCATGCGCCGATCCGGCGTCCTCCAGCGGATGCACCGCCTCCACGGGCACGCGGATCGTCCCGTCCTCGATCAGAGGCCAAACCAGCTCCCGGGTGCGTCGCAGGATGCGAGCCTTGTCGTCCACGCCGCGGGAACGCAGGGTCGTCCCGATGACCCGCGCCCTCCGGGACATGAGCGTCCCGACGTCGAGCGTCCCCGTGCTGCCGCCCAGGGTGCCGATCACGACGAGGCGGCCGAATTCCGCCAGCATCCGCACGTTCGTATCGACGGCCGGACCGCCGACGACGACGAGGATGATGTCGACCCCTCCGAGGCGCTCCACCGCGGCGCCGACATCGTCGGTGTGGCGGTTCCACGCCCGCTCCGCGCCGAGCTCTTCCGCGTGACGCACCGCCTCGGCCGAGCCGACGGTGGTGAAGACCCGCGCGCCCGTCGTGCGTGCGAACTGGAGGGCGAAGGAACCGATGCCGCCGGTGCCGCCGTGCACCAGGACCCGCGTGGGCTCCGCGCCCTCGGGGGTCTCGACCGGCAGGCCGGCCTCCAGCACGAGGTTCGAGACGACGGTCGCCGCGACCTCCACCAGGCCCGCCGCTTCGATCGGGGACAGCCCGCGGGGCATCGGCAGGAGCTGCGCTTCGGGAACAGCGACGGTCTCGGCGTAGCCGCCGCCGGCGAGCAGCGCGACGACCTCTTCGCCGGTGTCCCGCCGTCGTCCGGACACCTCCAGCCCCAGAATCGGTGAGGCACCGGGCGGTGGCGGGTAGGTGCCGGCGGCCTGGGCGAGGTCCGCCCGGTTCACGCCCGCCGCGATGACGTCGACGAGCACCTCGCCCTCGTCGGGACGCGGTTCCGGGGTGTCTTGGACCTCGAGACGGTGATCGGCGGTGACGACGACGGTGCGCATCCCTCCACGGTAGTCGCGCGCCTCGCCTGCGGCGCTGGAAGGGGGCGACGCCGTGCTGCCACACTGGGCGCATGGAGATCATCGAGAACTCGAAGCTCACGGTCGTCGGCGCGGGCAGTGTGGGGTCGAGCGTCGCGTACGCCGCACTCATCCGCGGCTCGGCGCGACATGTCGCGCTGTACGACATTGCGCAGGAGAAGGTCGAGGCCGAGGTGCTCGACCTCGCGCACGGCACGCAGTTCACCGGCAGCAGTGACATCACGGGCGGCAGCGACGTCTCGGTCGCCGCCGGGTCGCACGTCGTGGTCATCACCGCCGGTGCCAAGCAGAAGCCCGGCCAGACGCGCATCGAGCTCGCGGAAGTCAACGCGGGGATCATCCGCGGCATGATGCCGCAGCTGCTCGAGGTCGCGCCGAACGCGGTCTACGTGATCGTGACCAATCCCTGCGACGTGCTGACGGTCATCGCGCAGGAGGAGACGGGTCTGCCGCCCGAGCGCATCTTCGCCTCCGGCACGGTGCTCGACACCTCCCGCCTGCGGTGGAAGCTGGCGCAGCGCGCCGGGGTCTCGACCGCGAGTGTGCACGCGCACATCGTGGGGGAGCACGGAGACACCGAGTTCCCGCTCTGGTCGAGGGCGACGATCGGCACCGTGCCGCTCCTCGAGTGGGAGACGCCGGGGCATCCGCCCATCACGCTCGACGAACTCCGCGAGATCGCGGTCGACGTGCGCGATGCCGCGTACAAGGTCATCCGCGGCAAGGGGGCGACGAACTACGCGATCGGCCTGTCGAGCGCGCGCATCGTCGAGGCGATCCTCGGCGACGAGCACGCGGTGATGCCGGTCAGCACCGTGCTGCACGACTTCCACGGCATCGACGGGGTGGCCCTGTCCGTGCCGTCGATCGTCAGCGCCTCCGGCGCGGTTCCGATCCGAACCACGTCGTTCTCCGACGAGGAGCTCGCGCTGCTGCGGCAGTCGGCCGACGCACTCTCGGCGGCGGCCGACTCGCTGCGGCGCTGAAGACCGATGGGGGCGTCACGCCGGTGACGCCCCCACCGTCTCACTTCCCGTGCGGGTCGATGCGGTTGAGCGCCGCGACGACGGCGGGGTAGTCTCCGCGCGCCTCCCCGTACCGCAGGAACTTCACGCTCTCCACCTGGATCTCGGGTGCATCCGGATGCGCCTCGATGAGCTGCATCACCTCGTCGACGAAGGCGTCGAGGGGCATCGCCTGCTCGTTCTCGGCGTGACCGGGCATCAGGTCGGTGCGCACGGCCGGCGGCTCGAGTTCCATGACCGAGACGCCCGTGCCGGCGAACTGCAGCCGCAGCGACTCGCTCAGCATGTGGATCGCTGCCTTCGTCGCGTTGTAGGTGGGCGTGACGCGGAGCGGGGCGAACGCGAGACCCGACGACACCGTCATGATGGTGGCGGACGGTCGCGATTGCAGATGCGTGGTGAGGGCGGCGATGAGGCGCATCGGACCGAGCAGGTTGGTGGTCACGATCTCTTCGGCGGTGTCGAGCAGGCCGTCGGCCGAACGCCAGTCCTCGACGCGCATGATCCCCGCCATCGCGATCAGGGTGTCGAGGGTGGGGTGGGCATCCACCACGTCGGCCACCGCCTTGCGGATGCTGTCGGCGTCGGCCGTGTCGATGCGCACGGCGTGGAGGCCGGGGTGCTCCGCCACGATCGCCGCGAGGCGTTCCTCGCGACGCCCGCCGACGATCACCGTGTTGCCGCGTTCGTGCAGCGCGAGGGCGAGGGCCAGTCCGATGCCGCTGGTCGCGCCGGGGATGAAGATGGTGTTTCCGCTGATGTCCATGCCCACAGCCTGCGCGCGCGACCCGGCGTCCTCCAGAGAGCGGTGATCGGGGGAGGGGCGGTCCCTGGATGCAGCGACGGATGCCGCGGCATACTGCTGAGGTGGATCGAGAAGCGCTGGCCGACTTCCTGCTGCGGCGACGAGAGGGCCTGAACCCGCACGACGTCGGATTGCCCTCCGGCTCCCGACGACGCACGCCCGGCCTGCGGCGCGAGGAAGTCGCGCAGCTCGCGACGATGTCGACCGACTACTACACGCGTCTCGAGCAGCGTCGCGGCCCCCAGCCCAGCGTGCAGCTCCTGGCGTCGTTGGCCCGCGCGCTGCGTCTCACGGAGGACGAGCGCGACTACCTGTACCGGCTGTGCGGCCACAGCGCCCCCGATCGCGCCCGCCTCACCGACTACGTGCGGCCCGGCATGCTGCGCGTGCTCGACCGTCTTCACGACACCCCGGCGTTCGTGGTCTCGGTGCTCGACGAGGTGCTCGTGCAGAACGATGCCGCGCGCGCCGTGCTCGGCGACGCCCGCGTGCTGTCCGGGCTCGATCGGAGCGGCATCTACCGCTGGTTCGCGCATCCCGAAACGGAGCGTCATCGCTACCGCGAGGTCGACCACCCGCGGCAGAGCCGCGCGCTCGTCGCCTCCCTGCGTGCCGCGGTCGGGGTGATGGGCGAGCGGTCGCGTGCCGGCGAGATCGTCGCCGAGCTCTCCCGGCGCAGCGACGAGTTCGTCGAACTCTGGGACGCGCACGAGGTGGGCAGGCGTTTCGAGCAGCACAAGGTGATCGTGCACCCGGAGGTCGGCGAGATCGAGGTCGATTGCCAGGCGCTGTTCACCGAGGACGAGTCCCAGGCGCTCATCGTGCTCACCGCCGCGCCGGGCAGCGAGGCCGCGGGGAAGCTCGACCTCCTCCGCGTCGTCGGCACCCAGCGCGTCTGACGGTCGGGCGGCCTCAGCTCTCCTCGTGGCGCGCCGGGTCGGCGTCGAAGAGGCGGCCGTCCGGTCGGCCGAGTGCGGTGAGCGCGGACACCTCGGCATCATCGAGCGCCACGTCCACGGCCTGCAGGTTCGCGAGCTGGTGCGCCGTGGACGAGGCCTTGGGGATCGACACGACGCCCCGGGCGACGTGCCAGGCCAGCACCGTCTGGGCAGGGGTCGCGTCGTGGGCTGCCGCGATCTCGCGCACGACCGGCTCGTCGAGCAGTTCCTTCGCACGGCCCAGCGGGCTCCAGGCCTCGGTGAGGATGCCGTGCTCCCGGTGGTAGGCGAGCTGCTCCTCCTGCGGGAAGTACGGGTGCACCTCGATCTGGTTCACGACCGGACGCACGCCGGTCTCGCGCTCGATGCGCTCGAGGTGCTCCGGCAGGAAGTTCGAGACGCCGATTTGACGCACTGTGCCGCGCTCCTGCGCCTCGACGAGGGCGGCCCACGCCTCGACGTACTCGTCCTGGCTGGGGTTGGGCCAGTGGATGAGGTGGAGGTCGGTGGCGTCCAGGCCGAGGCGCGAACGGCTCTCCTCGATGCTCGTGCGCGCTCGGTCTCGGCGGTGGTGCCGACCGGGGAGCTTCGTCGTCACGATGATCTCCGCACGGGCGACGGACGCGGCGGCGACGCCGCGCCCGACCGAACCCTCGTTCTCGTAGTTGAAGGCCGAGTCGACGAGGCGGTAGCCGGCGTCGAGAGCGGCGGAGACGGCCTCCGCGCCGGCATCGCCGTTCAGTGCATAGGTGCCCAGCCCGATCGCGGGGAGGGCGAAGCCGTTGTGGGCGGTGAAGGTGGGGACGACGGGCGTGGTGCTCACGGGGTGCTCCTTCTCGGTGGGTCCTCCGAGCGTACGCTGGGACGATGACCACTGAGGCCGAGACGTCGAACGGCGACACCGTGCTCGATCCGGCGGAGCGCTGCCCCTGCGGGTCCGGCGACGTCTTCGGATCGTGCTGCGGTCCCCTCCTCGCAGGGGCGTCGGCCGCACCGACCGCGGAACGACTCATGCGTTCGCGGTACTCGGCGTTCGCGCTGGGACGGCCGGCGTATCTGCTCGACACCTGGCACCCGTCGACGCGTCCCTCCCGTCTCGACCCCGACCCGGGCCTGATGTGGCGCCGCCTCGTGATCGTCGACCGCGAGGCGGGCGGACCCTTCGACGACCGGGGCGTGGTCGAGTTCGAAGCGCACTGGGTGCACGACGGCGAGCGCGGCAGGTTGCATGAACGCAGCCGCTTCGTGCGCGAGGATCGACGGTGGCTGTACGTCGACGGCGCGGTCCGGTGACGGGCGTCGGGGGCAAGCGATAGATTTGAGAGCGTGAAAGCCACCCCCGCGGACCAGCGCGTCCTGCTCGACATCGCCGACCTCGACCGTCGGATCGCCCAGGCCGATCGCGCCAGGACTCACCCTTCCCAGGCCGGGCGCATCAACGAGCTCGTGGCGATCCGTCAGGATCAGCTCCGCGAGCTCACGACGCTGACCGGTGTCCGCGACGATGCCCGCGCCGAGCTCACGCGCATCGAGTCCGACGTGGTCATCGTCGAACAGCGTCGTGCTCGCGACGCCGAGCGGCTCGCGGTGGCGACCGACCCGAAGCAGGCGCAGGCTCTCGAGCACGAGCTCGCGAGTCTGGCGCGGCGTCAGAGCGACCTCGAAGACGCGCAGCTCGAGGTCATGTCCCGCGTCGAGGAGGCCGAGGCCGCCGTCGATGCGCAGCAGGCGCTCCTCGACATCACGACCGCCGAGGGCGCATCGCTGACGGCCGCGGGGAAGGCCGATGTGTCGGCGGCGGCCGAGCTCGGCGTGCAGCTGGCACGCGACCGTGCGGCGGTCGCCGAGACCATCCCGGCCGATCTGCTCGCCGAGTACACACGGCGTGCGACCAACAACTCCGGGGCGGCGTTGCTGACCCGCGGCACGTGCGAGGGGTGCCGCATCCTGCTGCCGGGCATCGACCTGGCCGAGATCCGTCGCGCGCCCGAGGACGAGGTCGTGTCCTGCCCGGAGTGCGGAAGCATCCTCGTCCGCACCGAGGAATCGGGGCTGTGACCGCAGCGACGCCCTCGTCGACATGAGCGCGTCGCCCACCGCCGACCGCCGCATCGCGTTGATCGCCGACGGCCCGGCCCATCTCCTCGCCGTCGAACTCTCCCCGGACGGGGCCGAGGCCGACCGCATCCGCCTGACCTCCACCGAGGCGGCGGCGTGGATCGCGGAGGCCGAGCGCGACGACGCTCCGCGGTGGATCCTGCGGAGTGCGCGCGACGTCTATCCGCGGCTGCTGGCCGCGGGTGCCCGTCTCTCGCGCGCGCATGACCTGCTGCTGTGCCATGCGATCCTCCGCGACACGGCCTCCGTGCCCACCGCGCTCCCGCCGTCGCCGGAGTGGGTGCCGCAGGACGCGCCCGACGACGCGCCCTCCCTGTTCGATCTGTGGGAGACGGCGGCCACGGCCGGCGACCCGGCCGAGACCGTCCTGGAACAGTACGCCGCGCAGCAGCGGGTGCTGGCCGCCGCCCCCGACGGCCGCCTCGCCCTGCTCTGCGCGGCGGAATCGGCCGGAGGGCTGATCGCCGAGGAGATGCGTGCCGCGGGGCTGCCGTGGGACCCCGCCGTGCACGACGGCATCCTGCAGGACGCGCTCGGCGCGCGCCCTCGCGCCGGCGGGACGCCGAGCCGGATGGTCGAGCTCGGCGATCGCGTTCGGGCGATCCTGGGCGACGCGGGCCTGCGGCTCGACAGCCAGCCCAAGCTGCTGCGGGCGTTGCACCGTGCCGGGGTGTCGGTCGAGTCGACGAGCCGGTGGGAGCTCGCGCGGCACGAGCATCCGGTCGTCGAGCCCCTGCTCGCGTACAAGAAGATGTCGCGGCTGCTCGCCGCGAACGGCTGGGCCTGGCTGGCGGAGTGGGTGCATGGCGGACGCTTCCGCCCGGTGTACGTGCCGGGCGGCGTGGTGACCGGCCGATGGGCGTCGTCCGGCGGCGGAGCGCTGCAGCTGCCGCGGATGCTCCGGCCCGCCGTGCGCGCCGACCCGGGGTGGACGCTCGTGGTCGCCGACGTCGCGCAGCTGGAGCCGCGGATGCTCGCCGCGCTGTCGTCCGACCGGGCCATGGCCCGCGCCGCGCAGGGTGCCGACCTCTACGCGGGGGTCGTCGCATCGGGCGCCGTCGCCACGCGGGAAGAAGCGAAGTACGCGGTACTCGGCGCCATGTACGGAGCGACGACCGGCGACAGCGGACGTCTCGTGCCGCAGTTGCGCAAGGTGTTCCCGCGCGCGATGGGACTCGTCGACGAGGCCGCTCGCACGGGCGAAGACGGCGGGCGCGTGTCGACGTGGCTCGGACGTTCGTCGCCCCGGCCTCCGGGGGAGTGGACGGCGTTGCAGGCAGCCGCGAGCTCGGCCGACGCCGACCCGGCGGTCGTGGCTCTCGCGCGTCGGCGGGCTCGGGACTGGGGCCGGTTCACCCGCAACTTCGTCGTGCAAGGGACGGCCGCGGAGTGGTCGCTCATCTGGTTGGCGGAGATCCGGCATCGGCTGCGGGCACTGCCGTCCGCCGCGCATCCGGCGCCCGCGTCCGGGCCGTTCGCAGGGGAGGCGCACCTCGCCTTCTTCCTGCACGACGAGGTGGTGCTGCACGTGCCCGCCGAGCAGGGGGAGGCGGCGGCGGCCGCGGTGCGGGAGGCGGCGGTCGTCGCGACGCACCGCCTGTTCGGGTCCTTCCCCATCGAGGTCCCCCTCGACCTGCGGATCGCCGACTCGGCGCAGAAGTGAGGGTCGCGCGCGTAGACTGGTGGACACGAATGGGTCGGCTGGACGGTCGCGTGGCGGGAGACCGCACCGAGGAACGTCCGGGCTCCACAGGGCAGGGCGGTGGGTAACACCCACCCGGAGCAATCCGCGAGACAGTGCCACAGAGAGTAGACCGCCTCGGGCCGAGAGGCCGCGGGGTAAGGGTGAAAGGGTGGTGTAAGAGACCACCGGGGGGCATGGTGACATGTCCCGCCAGGTAAACCTCGTCCGGAGCAAGGTCAGACAGAGGATGTTGACGCGGCTCGCCGAGTCCTCGGGTAGACCGCTGGAGCGGCACGGCAACGTGTCGCCGAGAGAGATGGCCGTCGAAGGGGCGAAGAACCCCGGAACAGAACCCGGCGTACAGGCCGGCCCATTCGCCCCAGACCATGACGAGGGCCCCGCGACCGGGATGGTCGCGGGGCCCTCGTTGTCTGTCGGGAGGTCAGTCGCCGGCGAGCGACGCCGCGCCGATGATGCCGGAGTTGTTGCGATGAATCGCCGGGACGATCGGGGTCTTGAGGTCGAGGAGCGGCAGGAAGTCGCCGGCGTTCTTCGACACGCCGCCGCCGACGACGAACAGGTCGGGGCTGAAGAGGAACTCGATGTGCGAGTAGAACGCCTGCAGGCGCTCCGCCCACTCCGACCAGGTCAGTCCCTCGCGCTCGCGCGCGGAGGTGGCCGCCCACTGCTCGACCGACTCGTACGTGCCGAAGTGGAGGTGGCCGAGCTCGGTGTTCGGAAGCAGCACGCCGTCGTAGAGGAACGCGGAGCCGATGCCGGTGCCGAGCGTGGTGAGCAGGGTGAAGCCCCGCACGTCACGGGCTGCGCCGTGCCGTGCCTCGGCGACGCCTGCGGCATCCGCATCGTTGACGAAGACGATGTTGCGACCCAGGCCGTCGCGGAAGAAGCGCTCGGCGTCGAAGTCGACCCATTCCTTCGAGACGTTGGCGGCCGAGAGCGTCTTCCCGCGCTTCACGATCGCCGGGAAGGCAACGCCCAGAGGCAGGGTGGAATCGTGCACATCCAGCGTCTTGAGGACGGTCTGCACGGCCTGCAGGACATCCTGGGGAGAAGCCCCCTCGGGGGTGGGGACGCGCACCCTGTCGGATGCCATGATGCCGTGCTCGAGGTCGACGATTCCCGCCTTGATCCCCGTGCCGCCGATGTCGACGCCGATCGCTTTTGCCATGATCCTCAGCATAGCGACAGGCTCTCGCGCCACTAGGATCGATGACATCAGACGAGGAAGGGACCGGCCATGTCCGACGGTGATGAGAAGTACTGGTACAACCTCGAGACGGGGGCGGTCGAGTTCGGCATGATCTCGCCGTCGGCGGACCGCGTGGGTCCCTTCGACACCGAGGCCGAGGCGGCCCGTGCCCCCGAGAAGCTGCAGGAGCGTGCGCGCGCCTGGGCCGACGAGGAAGCCGCCGAATCGGGCTGGGACCAGAGGAAGGGCCAGGGCGCCGAGTGAGCATGGACAAGCAGAGGGACTTCGTCCTGCGGACGATCGAGGAGCGCGGCGTCAAGTTCGTGCGCCTCTGGTTCACCGACGTCATCGGCACCCTGAAGTCGGTCGCGATTGCGCCGGCCGAGGTCGAGGGCGCGTTCGCCGAGGGGATCGGCTTCGACGGCTCCGCGATCGAGGGTCTGACCCGCAGCTACGAGTCCGATCTGCTCGCGCAACCCGACCCGACGACGTTCCAGACGCTGCCGTGGCGCGGGGAGATCGATCCGACCGCCCGCATGTTCTGCGACCTCACCACCCCCGACGGTCAGCCGGCCGTCGCCGACCCCCGTCATGTGCTCAAGCGCACGTTGGCGAAGGCCGCCGACGCGGGGTTCACCTTCTACACGCACCCCGAGATCGAGTTCTACCTGCTGAAGTCGTCGACCTACGGACCCGAGGGTCCCGTCCCGGTCGACTCGGCGGGCTACTTCGACAACGTGCCGGGAGGCACGGCGCACGACTTCCGTCGGCGTTCGGTCCGGATGCTCGAAGACCTCGGCATCTCGGTCGAGTTCAGCCACCACGAGGGCGGCCCAGGCCAGAACGAGATCGACCTGCGCTACGCCGACGCCCTGACGACCGCGGACAACGTGATGACGTTCCGCACGGTCATCAAGGAGGTCGCGATCGAGCAGGGCGTGTACGCCACGTTCATGCCGAAGCCGCTCAGCGGTCACCCCGGCAGCGGCATGCACACGCACATGTCGCTCTTCGAAGGCGATCAGAACGCGTTCTACGAGGAGGGCGCGAAGTACCAGCTCTCCAAGACGGGTCGCCACTTCATCGCGGGTCTGCTGCGCCATGCCAACGAGATCTCTGCGGTGACCAACCAGTTCGTCAACTCGTACAAGCGGCTGTGGGGCGGAGACGAGGCCCCGAGCTTCGTCACCTGGGGGCACAACAACCGCTCGGCCCTCGTGCGCGTGCCCATGTACAAGCCGAACAAGGGGCAGTCGTCGCGCGTCGAGTACCGCGCACTCGACTCCGCCGCGAACCCGTACCTCGCGTACGCCCTGATGCTCGCCGCCGGTCTGAAGGGCATCGAGGAGGAGTACGAACTGCCGCCCGAGGCCGAGGACAACGTGTGGTCGCTGAGCGACTCCGAGCGCCGCGCGCTCGGGTATGCCTCGCTGCCCGCGAGCCTCGACCACGCCCTGGAGTACATGGAGGAGTCCGAACTCGTCGCCGAGACGCTCGGCGAGCAGGTGTTCAACTACGTGCTCCTCAACAAGCGCAAGGAGTGGGAGGCGTACCGCGGCCAGGTCACGCCGCTCGAGCTGAAGAACAACCTCGAGCTGCTCTGAGCCTGCGCATGGCCCGTCCGGACGATTCCGTCTCGCTGTCCGCGCTGGCCCGGCTCGGCTTCGACGAGCTCGGTGAGGCCCGCGCGGCCCTCGCCGAGCTCGCCGAGCTGGTCGGGCGCGACCGTGCGACGCTGCTCGCCGAGGCGGATGCCGCCGATCCCGATGCGGCGGTGCGCGGCATGCTGCGCGTCGCGCGGCGCGATGCGGGGCCCCTCGCCGAGCTCCTCGACGGCGGTGCCGCGCAGCGGCGGGTGTGGCGGGTGTTCGGCGCCTCCGAGGGGCTCGCCGACTTCTTCCTCCGGCATCCGTCCGAGCTCTCTGTTCTGGCGGAAGCATCCGAGACGCTGCCGAGCGCCGAGGCCCTGCACGCGTCGCTGCTCGCCTCGGTGGGGGCCGTCGACGGGTTCGCGCGCGCGGGAGGCGACGAGGAGGTGGTCGCCCTCCGCGTCGCATACCGCCGCGCGTTGGCGGCGATCGCGGCATTCGATCTCACGCGCGCTGCGCCGGTCGAGGTCGTCGCCGGTGTCGCAGCGGCGCTCGCGGATGCCGCGGGTGCGGCCCTGGAAGCCTCGCTCGCCGTGGCTCGCGCGCGCGTCGCCGAGACGACCGATCGTGCGGAGGTGGCGGCGACGCGCCTGTCGATCATCGGGATGGGCAAAGCCGGGGCGCGGGAGCTGAACTACGTCAGCGATGTCGACGTCATCTTCGTCGCCGGCACGGCGGACGAGGAGGTGGTGAGCGAGGCGCGAGCCGTCGACCTCGCCACCCGACTCGCCCGGGAGACGATGCGCGGACTCAGCGGCATCGAGACCGAGCCGCCGCTGTGGGAGGTCGACGCGAACCTGCGCCCCGAGGGCAAGCAGGGCGCACTCGTGCGCTCCCTGGGGTCGCATCTGGCGTATTACGACCGGTGGGCGAAGAGCTGGGAGTTCCAAGCTCTGCTGAAGGCCCGGCCGCTGGCCGGCGACCCGGTCCTCGGAGGCGACTACATCGCGGCCGTGCAGCCGAAGGTCTGGTCGAGTGCCGCACGCGAGAACTTCGTCGACAGCGTGCAGCGCATGCGCGAGCGCGTCACCGAGCACATCGATCCGAACGACGCCGACCACCAGCTGAAGCTCGGCCGCGGGGGACTGCGCGACATCGAGTTCACCGTGCAGCTGCTGCAGCTCGTCCACGGCCTCACCGACCCGACGCTGCGCACGCGGGGCACACTCGACAGCCTCGAGGCGCTCGTCGAGGGCGGGTACATCGGTCGCGCCGAGGCGACGGCCTTCGCCGACGACTACCGCGTGCTGCGCCTGATGGAGCACCGACTGCAGCTGCGCGAGCTCAGCCGTACGCATCTGCTGCCCCGTACGCCCGACGGTCTGCGCGTGCTCGCCCGCGCGACGGCCCTCGCCGACGACGGCCCGGGGATCTGGGCGCGCTGGGAGGCGGTGCGCCGTCAGGTGCGCGACATCCATGTGCGCCTCTTCTACCGGCCGCTGCTGAGCGCGGTGGCGGCGCTTCCCGAGGGGGAGCGCTCGCTCTCGACCGCGCAGGCGCACGACCGTCTCGCGGCGATCGGGTTCCGCGACCCGGCGGGAGCGCTGCGTCACATCGGCGCGTTGACCACGGGGCTGAGTCGCAAGGCCACGATCCAGCGACACCTCATGCCGGTGATGGTGCGCTGGTTCGCCGACGGCAGCGACCCCGACTACGGCCTCATCGCCTTCCGTCGTATCAGCGAGCGACTGGGCAGCACCCACTGGTTCCTGCGGATGCTCCGGGACTCGTCCGGTGCGGCCGAGAGCCTCACCCGCCTGCTGTCGTCGTCGCGCTACGTGGGCGAGCTCATGGAGTGGATCCCGGAGTCGGTCGCCTGGCTCGACAGCGCCGAGCTGCTGCGGCCCCGGAGCGCGAGCGCTCTCGACGACGAGGCGCGTGCCATCCAGATGCGCCACGGCACGGTCGCCGACGCCCTGCGCGCGGTCCGGGCCCTGCGTCGTCGCGAACTGCTGCGCACCGCGATGGGGGGCGTGCTCGACGTTCTCACGATCGAACAGGTCGCCACGGCTCTCACCGACATCACCTCCGTGACCATCCAGGCCGCCCTGCGGGCGGTGCGTCGCGAGGTCGTTCCGCCCGAAGACGATGCGCTCGACTTCTCGGTCATCGCGATGGGCCGGTTCGGGGGTGCGGAGCTGGGCTTCGGATCGGATGCCGACATCCTCTACGTGTACGACCCGAACGGTGTCGAGCCGGAACGCGCCCAGGCCCTCGCCGCGAAGATCGTCGCCGGACTGCGCGAGCACCTCACCGATCACCGCCTGCCGCTCGAACTCGACGCCGGTCTTCGCCCGGAGGGGCGCAGCGGGCCGCTCGTGCGGTCGCTGGCGGCGTACGCGACCTATTACCGCCGCTGGTCCCTGTCGTGGGAGGCCCAGGCTCTTCTCCGCGCGCGGGGAGTGGCAGGGAGCACGAAGCTCATCGCGCGGTTCATCGAGCTCGCCGACAGCATCCGCTACCCGGCCGACATCGATCTGCAGGGCGTCCGCGAGATCAAACGGATCAAGGCCCGGGTCGAGGGGGAGAGGCTCCCGCAGGGCGCCGACCCTCGTCGCCACCTGAAACTCGGACCCGGCACGCTCAGCGACGTCGAGTGGCTCGTGCAGATCATCCAGCTGCAGCACGCGCACGCGGTTCCCGCTCTGCGGACCACGTCGACGCTCGATGCGCTGGCCGCCGCCGTCGACGCCGACCTGATCCCGTCGGAGGCGGCGGAGCGTCTGCGCGAGGCGTGGCTCCTCTCCAGCCGGCTCCGGTCGGCCATCACGATCCTCACCGGATCGACCAGCGACGTGCTTCCGGCCGATCGGCGCCAGCTCGATGCGATCGCGCGCATCCTCGGCTACCCCGATCGATCGGCGACGCAGCTCGAAGAGGACTTCCTCGGCGTCACGCGGCGTGCGCGCAAGGCATTCGAGCACGAGTTCTACGGCTGAGGCCGTGTCGACTTGCGGTGGCCGCCCCCGCGCCACAAGCTTGGCCTCATGAGCGTTTCGAGCATCGGCATCGTCTGGAATCCCTCGAAGATCGATGGGGAGGCGCTGCGGTCCGCGGTCGACCAGGTCTTCGGCGAGAACGCCCCGATCCGGTGGTGGGAGACGACGATCGAAGACCCGGGACAGGGCATGGCTCGGGCGGCCATCGCCGACGGGTGCGAGGTCGTGGTCGCCGTGGGCGGTGACGGCACGGTGCGCGCGGTGGCCGAGGGGCTGGCCGGAACCGAGGTCGCGCTCGGCATCGTGCCCCAGGGCACGGGCAATCTGCTCGCCCGCAACCTCGGCGTGCCCTTGACGACGATGACCGCCGCGCTCGAACGCGTGCGCGATGCGACCCCGCAGCACATCGACCTCGGCTGGGTCGAGCTCGACGGCGAGGAGCGCGCCTTCACCGTCATGGTCGGGTTCGGCATCGACGCGCAGATGCTCGTCGAGACCAACGACGACCTGAAGGACCGGGCGGGCTGGCTGGCGTACGTCGAGGCCATGGGTCGGGCCCTGCAGGGCACCGAGATGACCGACATGGTCATCGAGATCGACGGCGGAGAGCCCGAAGAGGTCCGCGGGCACACCATGCTGATCGGCAACTGCGGCATGCTGCAGGGCGGCATCCGTCTGCTGCCCGACGCGCAGCTCGACGACGGCCTGCTCGACATCCTGCTGGTGAGTTCCGAAGGCGCGCTGCAGTGGATGAGCACGCTCCGCACGGTCGTGTGGGACAACGGCATCCGCCGCGCCCTCACCGGCAGCGACGAGGCGGTCAGCACCGACTCCGCCCAGCACCTCGCGGTCGAGAGCATCTCGGTGCGGCTCGCTCAGCCCCTCGTCTTCGAGATCGACGGCGAGGAGATGGGCGAGGTCACCGAGTTCGCGGTGCGGGTGCAGGCGGGCGCACTCACGGTGCGGTGAGCGCGGGCGGCGCCTTCTTGCGGTCCTGAGCGGGGAAGACGACCTTCTGCACGATGATGATGATGCTCGCCGCGACGGGGATGGCGACGAGCGCACCGAGGATGCCGCCCAACGCGCCGCCGGCCACCGCGGCGATGACCACGAGGGCCCCGGGCACGGCGACGGCCTTGTTCATGATGCGCGGCGAGAGCACGTAGGCCTCGATCTGCATGTAGACGAGGTAGTAGATGATGGCGATGAGCGCCGTCACCGGACTGACGAACAGGCACAGCAGCGAGTTGATGATCGAGGCCGCCAGCGTTCCGACCAGGGGGATCATCGACCCGATGAAGGCGATCAGCGCCAGCAGGGCGGGTACCGGGGCACCGATGAGGGTCAGGAAGATGAGGCTCAGGATGCCGTTGACGAGCGCGAGGCTCGCCTGGCCCATGACGTAGCGGCCGACGGCGCCCGAGACGTCTTCGAGGATCTCGCGGAACGTGTCGCGCTGGTAGGCGGGCACGAAGCGCGTCGCGACGTTCTTCATGCTGCGCAGCGATGCCATGAAGTACAGCGTGAGGATGAGCACGATGGTCACACCCGTCACGCCTCCGGCGATGCCGGCGCCGACGGCGAACACCCCTCCGCTGATGTTGAGGATGTTCCCCGGGTCCTGCACGAAGGTGAGCACACCCTGCGCGGCGTCTTCGAGGGTCGAGCCGAACTGCGCATTCACGTCTTGGAACCAGTCGCTGGCCATGAAGTCCTGCACCATCTTCGGTCCGTCGTCGATGAGGTTCGTGACCTGCTCGACGAGCAGCGGGACGATCGAGAGGATGATGCCCACGAAGGCGAGCAGCACGACGGCCACCACGATCGCGATCGCGGCGGGACGGGGGAGCTTGCGTTCGATGAGCCGCACGATCGGGTCGAGACCGAGCGCCAGGAACACGGCGACGCCCACGTAGACGAGCACGGTGGCGAGCTGACCCACGATGCTGCCGATGAGCAGGGCGACCAGCACGCCGAGCGCGCCGAGCAGGCCGAACATGAAGGGGTTCGTGCGGGCGGCGGCCGTCACCGATTCGACCCGACGCGAGGTTCGCGCCTCGGGGGGACCCGTCTCGATGGTGGTCGTCTGTGCGAACAGCCTCTTGCGACGCATGTGGTTCCCTCCGTGATGCCGACCTCTCAGTGTGTCGACGCCGACGGCACCCGGTCAAGCCGGGAGCCGGGGCTTGCGCAGACGCCGTTGAAGGGGAACGTGATCGGACCTATTGCGACGAGGATGCCGGGGGAGGACGATCGACGTATGACGAAGTACCTCCTCTCCTTCCCCGCCGCGGCGATGCAGCTCACCGAGGAGCAGTTCCC
This sequence comes from uncultured Microbacterium sp., assembly GCF_963528945.1. Taxonomy (GTDB): domain Bacteria; phylum Actinomycetota; class Actinomycetes; order Actinomycetales; family Microbacteriaceae; genus Microbacterium. The sequence goes on along the minus strand of NZ_CAURWX010000001.1, from coordinate 1,182,589 downwards.
GGAGGTGGTCGCCGACAGCCACACGGTCATCGAGGAGGCCAAGGCGGCCGGGGTGTACGTGTTCGGCGGGGGGATCGATGCGGAGGTCGCTCCCGTGCTCGTCACGGGCCGCGGCGCGGTGAGCGACGAGACCTATCCGGATGTTCGGATCGACGGCGGCTTCCTGGTGCTGGAATTGCCGAGCCGTGCCGAGGCGGTCGCCTGGGCCGCCCGCGTCGCTGCGGCGTGCCGCTGCCCGCAGGAGGTGCGGGAGTTCGGATACGACCCGGCCAGCTGAGCTCGGGCACGCGTCGGCATGGAAGGCTGGGGGCATGAGCTCCCTCGCCGATCCGCGCTCGTACGACCTCGACGACGTGCGGCGGCGCGTCCTGCACGAACGCGCCGGGGAGGTCGACGACAGCATCCCCGAGTTGGCGGCCGCCGATCCCGACCTCGTCGCCCTCGCTCTCGTCACCGTCGACGGTGACGTCAACGCCAGCGATCAGGCCGATGTGCGTGTGAGCATCCAGTCGGCGGTGAAGCCGTTCCTCTTCGCGCTCGCGTTGCAGGACACCGGAGGCGACGCCCTCGATCGCGTGGGTATCGAGCCCACGGGGGAGGCTTTCGACGCGATCAAACTCGAGAGCGGCACCGGGCGTCCGCCGAACCCGATGGTGAACGCCGGCGCGCTCCTCACCGCATCGCTTGTCGACGGCGCCGACGCCGAGGGCAGGGCCGAGCGCATCCTCACCGGCCTCTCGGCGTTCGCGGGACGTGAGCTCGACGTCGACGAGGGCATCGCCGAGAACGAGCATCTGCTCGGAGACCGCAACCATGCGCTCGCCCATCTCATGCGCGCCGAGGGCACGCTGGCCGAGAGCGCCGACGACGCGGTCGCCGTGTACGCCCGCGCCTGCGCCGTGCGTGTCGACGCGCGCGACCTGGCGCAGATGGGCGCCACCCTCGCCGGCGGTGGCCGCAACCCCGTCACCGGGGTGCAGGTGGTCGACCCCGCAGTGGCCCGTGATGTCGTCGCGGTCATGGCGACGTGCGGCGTGTACGACGGTTCCGGACGATGGATGCGCCAGGTCGGCGTGCCCGCCAAGTCGAGCGTCTCGGGCGCGATCGTGCTCTCCGCGCCCGGTGTGCTCGGAGCGGCGATCATCAGCCCGCCGCTCGACCCGCGCGGAACGAGCGTGCGCGGCCACATCGCGAGCGACATCCTCAGCGAGGAACTCGGTCTGCACGCCTTCCGGATGCCGCCGCCCGGCGCCCGGTGAACGCGAGAGCGCCCCGCCGGCCGAAGCCAACGGGGCGCTCTCGAGCGTGCGTGATCAGACGCCGAAGTACAGCTCGTACTCGAACGGGTGCGGACGCTGCGCGATCGGCAGGATCTCGTTCTCGTACTTGTACGAGATCCACGTCTCGATGAGCTCCTCGGTGAACACGCCGCCCTCGAGGAGGAACTGGTGGTCAGCGCGCAGCGCCTCGAGCGAGTCGAGCAGCGAGTTCGGCACCTGCGGGATGCCCTTGGCCTCCTCGGGCGGCAGCTCGTAGAGGTCCTTGTCGACGGGCTCGTGCGGCTCGATGCGGTTCTTGATGCCGTCGAGGCCCGCCATGAGCTGCGCCGCGAAGGCGAGGTACGGGTTGCCCGAGGCATCCGGCGCGCGGAACTCGATGCGCTTGGCCTTCGGGTTCGAGCCGGTGATCGGGATGCGGATGGCGGCGGAACGGTTCCCGGCCGAGTAGACCAGGTTGACCGGCGCCTCGAAGCCCTTGACCAGGCGGTGGTAGCTGTTCAGCGTCGGGTTGGTGAACGCGAGGATCGCCGGCGCGTGAGCCAGGATGCCACCGATGTACCAGCGAGCGAGGTCGCTGAGCTGGCCGTAGCCCGCCTCGTCGAAGAAGAGCGGCTTGCCGTCGTTCCACAGCGACTGGTGCGTGTGCATGCCCGAGCCGTTGTCGCCGTAGAGCGGCTTCGGCATGAAGGTCGCGACCTTGCCCCACTCCTCGGCGGTGTTCTTGACGATGTACTTGAACTTCAGGATGTCGTCGGCCGCGTGCACCATGGTGTCGAAGCGGTAGTTGATCTCCTGCTGGCCGGCGGTGCCGACCTCGTGGTGCGAGCGCTCCAGGATGAACCCGGCGTCGATCAGCTTGAGCGTGATGTCGTCACGCAGGTCGGCCGTCTTGTCGACCGGGCTGACGGGGAAGTAGCCGCCCTTGTACGGGGTCTTGTTGGCGAGGTTCCCGCCCTCCTCCTCGCGACCGGTGTTCCACGCGGCCTCCTCGGAGTCGACCTTGTAGAAGCTCTCGCCGGCGGTGACGGAGTAGCGCACGTCGTCGAAGATGTAGAACTCCGCCTCGGGGGCGAAGAATGCGGTGTCGGCGATGCCGGTGGAGGTGAGGTACTTCTCGGCCTTCTTGGCGACCTGACGCGGGTCCTTCGAGTAGATCTCACCCGTACGCGGGTTGTAGATGTCGAAGATCATCACCAGGGTGCTCGCCTCGCGGAACGGGTCGACGTATGCCGTCGTCACGTCCGGGATGAGCTGCATGTCGGACTCGTGGATGCTGGCGAATCCGCGGATCGACGAGCCGTCGAACAGCTGCCCCTCGGTGAAGAAAGCCTCGTCGACCGTCGACGCGGGGATGTTGAAGTGCTGCTGCACACCCGGGAGGTCGGTGAAGCGGATGTCGAGGAACTTGACGTCGTTCTCTTTGATGTACGCGAGAACCTCGGACGAATCTTTGAACATGTACGACTCCTGAGATGCGGATCGATGGCTTCGGGGCCACTGTGCACAGTACGGACGGGGGATTACCCCACGGTATCCGCATTGTTTCCGGCGTGTTACGGAGCCGCGCCGGTCGGGCCCATCCCGGGCGCTCGGTAGGCTGGGGGAGTGACGGATGCTGTGAACTCCTACCCCGGTGAACGACTCGGTCTGCCGGAGTCGGGTCCGGGGAGCATCGGCCGTCCCGGTCGTCGCATCGGCGCCCTCGTCATCGACTACGTCGCCGCCACGATCATCGCCACGGCCTTCTTGGGTTACGACCAGTTCGCCCTGCCGACCGAGGCGGGTCTCACCCAGTTCGCTCCGATGGCGGTATTCGCCGTCCTGCAGATCCTCTTCATCCCCACGGCCGGCGGCAGCCCGGGTCACCGCATCCTGGGTATGCGGGTCGTGCGGCTCGACGGGGGATGGGTCGGCCTCTGGCGTCCGATCGTGCGCACTCTGCTGCTGATCGTGGTGGTGCCCGCTGTCGTGTGGGACGCCGATCAGCGCGGACTCCACGACAAGGTCGTCGGTACGGTGCTCATCCGCGCCTGAGCGCCGGGCCTCGCGTTGAGCTCGAACCGGAGACGCTCAGAGCCGTCCGCGGTTGCGCCGGCGCGTCTCGCGCGGCGCCCGTGCGCCGAGGAACGACCGCGCCGGATCGACCGAGAAGCCCTGTCGCAGCGCCTCACGGCCGATGAGCATGCGGAAACCCATCTCGTCACGGTTGCTCAGCGTCACTTCGGCCAGCACCTCGCGGTCGACGAGACGGATGAGCAGCTCCACCACGAGCCGCTCCTGCGCGTGGCCGGACGAGCTGCGCACCTCTCGGCGGTCGTGGATCGGCAGCTCGACCACGACGGCATCCTCCTGGCTGTCCTGCCAGGGCTTGACCTTGAACCGCACCCACGGCTCGCCGTCCTGAGTGAACTCGTGCACGTCGAAGGCGTGCAGCGAGGAGGTGCGCGCTCCGGTGTCGATCTTCGCCTTGATCCAGTCGACACCGAGATCGGGCAGGCTGACCCACTCTCGCCACCCCGTAAGGGTGTTTGAATGGGATGTCGGCGTCACCCCACCATCCTGGCAGGAAAACCCCCGTGAAGATCGCAGTGCTCTCCCGTGCGCCCCAGGCGTACTCCACCCAGCGCCTCCGTGCGGCGGCCCTCCAGCGCGGACACAACGTGAAGGTGCTCAACACCTTGCGTTTCGCGATCGACCTGACCGCCGACGAGCCCGACCTGCACTACCGCGGTCGGCAGCTCAGCGACTACGACGCCATCCTGCCGCGCATCGGCAACTCGATCACGTACTTCGGCACGGCCGTCGTTCGTCAGTTCGAGCAGATGGACGTGTACACCCCGAACACCGCGAACGGCATCTCCAGTGCGCGCGACAAGCTGCGCGCGAACCAGATCCTCTCGCGGCACAACATCGCGATGCCTCCGACGGCGTTCGTGCGCAATCGTGCAGACGTGCGGCCGGCGATCGAGCGCGTGGGCGGCGCGCCCGTCGTGATCAAGCTGCTCGAGGGCACCCAGGGCATCGGCGTCATCCTCGCGCCGCAGGTGAAGGTGGCCGAGGCCATCATCGAGACCCTGCACTCGACCAAGCAGAACGTCCTGATCCAGAAGTTCATCGCCGAGAGCCGTGGCCGCGACATCCGAGCGCTGGTCGTCGGCGATCGGGTGGTCGCGGCGATGCGGCGCTCTGCGGCCGGCGACGAGTTCCGGTCGAACGTGCACCGCGGCGGCTCCGTCGAGGCGATCGAGCTCGATCCCGTGTACGAGCGTGCCGCCGTGCGCTCCGCCCAGATCATGGGCCTCCGTGTCGCGGGCGTCGACATGCTCGAGGGCGAGGACGGGCCGCTCGTGATGGAGGTCAACTCCTCTCCGGGGCTGCAGGGCATCGAGACGGCCACCAAGCTCGATGTCGCCGGCGCCATCATCGACTACATCGCCGGGCAGGTGGCGTTCCCCGAGATCGACGTGCGCCAGCGTTTGACGGTGTCAACCGGGTACGGCGTGGCGGAGCTGATGGTGCACGGCGCCGCCGATCTGGTGGGGAAGACCCTGGGCGAGGCCGGGCTCTGGGAGCGCGATATCACGGTGCTCACGCTGCATCGGGGCGTCAGCGTGATCCCCAACCCGCGCAAGCACATCGTGCTCGAGCCCGATGACCGCCTGTTCTGCTTCGGCAAGCTCGAGGAGATGCGGTCGATGGTCCCGGAGCGCCGTCGCCGCCGCGCGAAGGTGCGGCGCCTGCCGCGTCAGCCGCTCTCGGAGTGACAGACGCCCGCCGGGCGGGACACGGGAATGAGAAGAGCGCGGCCGCCTCGTGAGAGGTCGGCCGCGCTCTTCGTCGTCCGGAGTGTGGATCAGCGCGGACGCTGCGCGCGCACCTTCGTGGGGTCGATGCCCTTCGGAATCGGCAGCGAGGAGAGCGACTGCGAGACCGACTCGATGCGTCGGATGACCGCGGCCATCGTGGCCTTGTCGATCGCCTTCGGCAGCTTCTTGATGGTCTTCGCGAGGTCGGCGATCGCGACGTCGTCGTCACCGTGCCCGACGTAGAGCACGGTCACCGGCACGCCGTGGGCCACGCGCTGCGCCTTGCTTCGCTCCTCGTTGATCAGACGGGTGAGGCGCCCGCGGGCGCCCTCACCGACGACCACGATCCCCCCGCGGCCGACCGCGCGGTACACGGCTTCCTGGGTCTTGGGGTTGATGCCGACCGGGGTGTCGGAGGCCTGCCAGCTGCGGCCGAGGCTCGTGCTGATCACGTGGCCGGTGGCACCCGGCATGCCGTCGATCTTGGTGTACATCGCCGAGGTCGACAGGCGCGTCATGAGGAACATCGCGCCCAGCACGCCCGCCATCAGGCCCGTGAGGCCCCAGAGCAGGAGCGTCCACCACTGGAGCGGCGGGATCAGGTAGCCGACGACGAGTCCGATGAGCACGCCACCGACGAGGATCGCGAGCTGCGCCCACGGCAGCCAGGGGTAGGCCTCCTTGGTGAACCGGAAGAGGGACTTGATCTGGGAGAAGAACCCAGGACGCTTCTCGGGTTCGGGAGTCTTTGCCATGACATCCAGCCTACCGACTCGGCGGGGCGTGCACGTCGCCGTTCGCGCCGGGCGGAGCGGGTGTGCGGGGCGCTCACTCGTCCTGCACAGGGGACCACATTCCCGATTCGCTCTCACATCCGTCGTCGATCGTTCCGACGGATGCCCCGACCCCGTGTGATGGAGGCATGACAGACGTCCACCTCGGGGAGAAGGCGCTTCCGCTCCTGTCGGAAGCGCACCGGGTCGTCCGAGCGCTCGATGCGTCAGACGGCCCCTTCGTCGGGCTGCTCGTCACCCGTGGGGACGGTGTGGCGGTGCAGCTCGACGCGGGGCGCCTGGCGGGGTGGGACGGCTGGCGCTTCGCCGGAAGCGAGCACGTGCTTGGTCCGCTCGACCTCGTGCGTCGTTCCGACGGACACGACGTGCTGGTGCCCTGGTGCCCCGAGACGGTCGCCGCCTGGGTGGGACGATCCCTCTCCGGCGGCGTGCCGCTGCATGCCGGGCAGTGCGTGACGGTGGCCGCGAGTGTGCTGCGGGGAATCGACGAACTCGGCGTTGCAGCCGCCGAGACACGGGGGAACTGGTGGGTCACGAGCGACGGTCGTCCAGTGTTCGTGTTCGGTGAGGGTGACGACCCTCGCGTGGGTGGGGCACGCGTGCTGTCGGCTCTGGCCGACGGATGCCGCGACAAGGCGATGGGGCGCCTGCTCGCGGCCGTGAGGCTGGGCCTGGAGGAAGACCTCGAGCGCCCCGGCGTGCCACCCGCGCGCATCGAGCGGTGGGAGCGGGACCTGTTCGAGCTCGCGGCACCGCGTCCGCTCCGAGGGGAGGCGGGCGTCGCTGGGGAGGTGGCCGTCCGTGGGGAGGCGGTTGTCGGCGGGCTGAGGGGAATCGGTGGGGCGGCGGGTGCCGGTCGGGCGAGGGGCGACGGTGGGGCGGCGGTTGTCGGCGGGGTGAGGGGCGTCGGTGGGGCGGCGGTTGTCGGCGGGGCGAGGGGAATCGGTGGGGTGGCGGGTGCCGGTCGGGGTGCCGAGGCGGACAGGGACACCTCGGGGGCAGCACCCGAGACCTCCCGCCGCACGGAGGGGGCGCCACGCTGGGGAGGGATGGTGTCGCGTACGGGCGCGGTGCCGCGGGCGGGCGGGGCGCGGCGACCGGCGACGGTCGCCGCTACCCGCCGGACGGCGGCGCCGCGAAGTCGCCGCGCAGCGAGAAGGTCCGCCGGTCTCTCGCACCTTCGCGAGCGGGTGGCACGGGCGTGGTTCGAGCGTCGCGACCGTCTCGAAATCGTGCGAACGGGCCGGAGCTCGCAATCCTCCGTCGACGCGCGCGGGTCCGGGGAAGCCGGCCGACGCGGTCGACGTCGCCCCCGGCGACGGGTGCTCGTGCTCGCGGCGGGGGCGGCGGGCGCCGTTCTCCTCGTGGGGCTGCTGCTGCCGGACGGGGGGAGCGACGAGGCGTCCGCGACGCCGGACCGTCCCGTGTCGGTAACGGGCGCGCCCGCGCCCACCGCCGAACCTCCGTCGCCGCGGGCAGACCGCGAGGCATCCGTCGGGGATGCGGATCCGGCGGTGGCGGCGACGGCGCTTCTCCGCGAAGGTGACCGATGCCGATCGCAGACGCAGCCGACCTGCGACGAGTTGGTCGTCGATGGTGCGGCAGACACGACTGCTCTGCGTGAGGAACTCGGATCGGTGGGCGAGACGCTCCCGACGACGCAGCTGGTCGACGAGTACGGCGACATCGCGGTCATCCGTGCCACGGGATCGGGTGACAACTCATCAGCCGGATCGCCCGGGCATCAGGGCGAGTGGATCCTGGTGCTGGCGCGCACAGACGAAAAATGGCTGGTCCGCGACGTGTACGACGTCGCGGACCAGCCATAGGGTGCTGCGGGTCAGGCTCCGAGCTGCGCCGCGAACTCGGCCGACTCGAGGCGAGCCTTGACGGCGCCGAGGAAGCGGGCGGCGTCTGCACCGTCGATGATGCGGTGGTCGTACGACAGCGCGAGGTAGACGTACGAACGGATCGCGATCGCGTCGCTGCCGCCGACCTTGACCAGGCCGGGACGCTTGACGACCGTGCCGGTGCCCAGGATCGCCGACTGCGGCAGGAAGACGACGGGCGTGTCGAACAGCGCGCCGCGCGAACCCGTGTTGGTCAGCGTGAACGTGCCGCCGGCGAGCTCGTCGGGCTTCAGCTTGTTGTCACGCGTGCGTGCAGCCAGGTCGGCGATCTCGTGCGCGATCTGCGCGATGTTCTTCGACGCGGCGTCGCGCAGCACCGGCGTGAGCAGGCCACGCTCGGTGTCGACCGCGATCGACACGTTCTCGGTCGCCGGGTAGGTGATCTGGTCGCCGTCGACCGTCGCGTTGACGATCGGGAACGCCTGCAGGGCCTCGGCGGCCGCGAGAGCGAAGAAGGGGAGGAACGACAGCTTGTCGCCCGTCTTCTCGAGGAACGACGCCTTCACGCTGTCGCGGTAGTCGGCGAGAGCCGTGACGTCGACCTCGACGACCGTGGTGAGCTGCGCGGTCTGCTGCATCGACTCGACGGCGCGCGACGCGAGCACCTTGCGCAGACGCGACATCGGCTGAGTGGTGCCGCGCAGCGGCGACACCTCGAGCTTCGGGGCGGCCGGCGCCGCCTGAGCGGCGGCCGCCGGAGCGGACGGGGCCGACTCGGCGGCCTTCAGCACGTCTTCCTTGCGGATGCGGCCTCCGACACCGGTGCCCGTGACCGAGGCGAGATCGACACCCTGCTGCGCGGCGAGACGGCGAACGAGCGGCGTCACGTAGATCCCGTCGGAACCGGAGTCGTCGGCGGGAGCCGCCTGCTGCGCGGGAGCCGCCTGCTGCGCGGGAGCCGCCTGCTGGGCGGGGGCGGCCTGCTGTGCGGGAGCGGCCTGCTGAGCGGGTGCGGGAGCGGCCTGCTGCGCGGGAGCCGGCTGCTCGGCCGGCGCGGACTGCTCCGCAGCGGGCGCGGGAGCCGTCGCAGCGCCGGAACCGATGCGCGCGAGCACCGAGCCGACGGCGATCGTCTCGTCTTCGGCAGCGAGGATCTCCTGCAGCACACCGGCGATCGGCGAGGGGATCTCGGTGTCGACCTTGTCGGTCGAGATCTCGAGGAGCGCCTCGTCGACGGCGACCTCGTCGCCGACCTGCTTGAGCCAGCGGGTGACGGTGCCCTCGGTCACGCTCTCGCCGAGTTCAGGAAGGACGACGTCCTTCGCGTCGGCCTCGGGAGCCGACGTCGTGGGTGCCTGCACGGGAGCCTCGGGCTGAGCCGGGGCCTCGGCCTGCGCCGCCGGAGCGGGCTCGGCGGGGGTCTCTTCGGCGGCCGGGGCAGCACCTGCCGGGGCATCCGATGCCGGTGCTGCCGCGCTGCCGTCGCCGATACGGGCGAGCATGGCGCCGACCTCGACGGTCTCGTCCTCGGCGACGAGGATCTCCTCGATCACCCCGGTGACGGGGGAGGGGATCTCGGTGTCGACCTTGTCGGTCGAGATCTCGAGCAGGCCCTCGTCCGCCTGCACAGTGTCACCCACCTGCTTCAGCCAGCGGGTGACCGTACCCTCGGTAACGCTCTCTCCGAGCGGGGGGAGGATGACGGATGTGCTCATGACGGAGTCTCCTTCAGGAAGTTGTTCGACGCGTGTCTAGCTTAGTGACCCGCGTGGGGGTTGGTGTTCAGAGGGCGTGGAGGGGTTTGCCCGCGAGGGCCAGGAATGCTTCGCCGAGCGCTTCGCTCTGCGTCGGGTGGGCGTGGATGAGGGGTGCGATGTCTTCGGGGTGCGCTTCCCACGCGACCGCGAGCTGACCCTCGGTGATGAGTTCGCCGACCCGGTCGCCGAGCAGGTGCACCCCCACGACGGGTCCGTCCTTCAGACGTACGACCTTGACGAGACCCGCGGTGCCGATGATCTCGCTTTTGCCGTTGCCGGCCAGGTTGTACTCGTAGGCGACGACCGCATCTGCGCCGTGCGACGCGATCGCGTCGGCCTCGGAGATGCCGACGGAGGCGACCTCGGGGCTGGAGTAGGTGACCTTGGGGATCTGCGTGTCGGGAACGACCGCGGGCGAGAGACCCGCGATGCGTTCGGCGACCGCGATTCCCTGCTGGAAACCGCGGTGGGCGAGCTGAAGGCCGGGCACGATGTCGCCCACCGCCCACACGCCGGGAGCGCCGGTGCGGAGCCCCTCGTCCACGACCACATATCCGCGATCGAGCGAGACGCCGGCCTGCTCGAAGCCCAGGTCGGCGGTCACAGGGCCGCGTCCGACGGCGACGAGCAGGTAGTCCGCGACGAACTCCGTGCCGTCTTCGAGCGTCACGGTGACCGAGGAGGCGTCCTGAGTCGCCGACTGGAAGCGCGTTCCCAGCGAGTAACGAATGCCGCGGCGGCGGAAAGCACGCTCGAGACCCTTGCTCATGGCCGCATCCTCGTTGGGCACGAGGTGGGGCAGCGCCTCGACGATCGTCACGTCGACCCCGAAGGAGCGCCAGACGCTCGCGAACTCGACCCCGATCACTCCTCCGCCGAGGATGACGACGCGCTCGGGAACCTCGTCCAGTGCGAGAGCCTGCTCGCTGGTGAGGATCCGTCCGCCGATCTCGAGGCCGGGAAGCGTGCGACTGTACGACCCGGTCGCGAGGATCACATCGGTGCCGACGTAGACGTCGTCTCCGACGGCCACGCTGCGGTCGGGGTTCAGCCGCCCGGCGCCATGCACGGTCGTGATGCCGCGGGCCTTCACCAGGCCTTCGAGGCCCTTGAACTTCTTCGCGACGATGCCCTCGCGGTACGCGCGCACGGCGACGGGGTCGATGCCGTCGAACGTCGCGCCGACGCCGACCGATGCGGCATCGCGGACGTGATCGGCGACCTCGGCCGCGTGCAGCAGAGCCTTGGTCGGGATGCATCCGCGATGCAGGCAAGTTCCGCCGACTTTGTCCTTCTCGATGAGCGCGACCGACTTCCCGAGCTCGCTGGCGCGCAGCGCCGCCGCGTATCCGCCGCTCCCGCCGCCCAGGACCACGATGTCAAAGGTGTGCGTCGTCATGTCAGGCCCCCGTGACCGCGGACTCGGCGAAGGCGACGATCGAGCGCACGGTCGCGCCCGTCGGACCCTTATCGGTGAAGCCGTGGGCCCCGCCGCCGTTCTCGCCGGAACCGGCGATGTCGAGGTGTACCCACGGGATGCGCGGAGCGTCGTCCGCGTCGGACACCCGACCGACGAACCGCCGCAGGAACAGGCCGGCGAACGAGGCGCCGCCGGCCCGGTCTCCCATGTTCGCGTTGATGAGGTCGGCGATGGGGGACTCGAGCGTGTCTTCCATGTAGTCCGGCAGCGGCATCCGCCAGGCGGCCTCGTCGACCGACGCGGCCGCGTCGAGGTACCGCTGCACGGTCTCGTCGTCGCCCATCACGCCGGTGTGCCGGTGGCCGAGGGCCATCACGATCGCGCCCGTGAGCGTGGCCACGTCGAGGATGATGTCGGGGTTCTCGCGGCTCGCCGCGACCAGACCGTCGGCCATCACCAGGCGGCCTTCGGCGTCGGTGTTCACGACCTCGACGGTCGTTCCGTCGAGCATCCGCAGCACGTCGCCCGGTCGTGTGGCGCGACCGGAGGGCATGTTGTCGGCGATGCAGAGCCATGCGGTGACGCGCACCGGGAGGCCGAGCGTCGCGATCGCGCGCAGGGCCGCCAGGCTGGTGGCGGCGCCGGCCATGTCGAACTTCATGCCGACCATCGAGGCCGCTGGCTTGAGCGACAGTCCACCGGTGTCGAACGTGATGCCCTTGCCGACGAGCGCGATGTGCGTCGAGGCGTCGGCGGGTGCGTAGTCGAGGCGCACGAGACGCGGCGGCCGGTCCGAGCCCTGACCCACCCCGAGGATGCCGCCGAAGCCCTGCTCCGCCAGGTCGTTCTCGTCGAGGACCTGCACGGTGACGTCGAGGTCTGCCACGCTCTCGGCGGCACTCCGCGCGAGGTCGTCGGGGCTCTGCCACTCGGCCGGTACGTTCACGAGATCCTTGACCAGCGCGACGGCCTCGCCGAGGGTCTGCGCGCGGTGCACCGCGTCGTCGTCGAGGTCGGCGTGGAGGACCACCGACGTGGCGCGCGCGGGGGCCTTCTTCGTGCGGTAGCCGTCGAAACGGTGTCCGCCGAGCACGGCGCCCTCGGCAGCGGCGACCGCGAAGCCCTCGAGGCTCGGAGCGAGCCCGATGGCGACGGTGTCGAAACCGGTGAGGCTCCGCACCGCGGTGCCGACGGCGTTGCGCACCGCGTCGGACGAGGCGTCGTTGCCGATCCCGACCACGGCGAGCGGCACCGTGCTCACTTCGGGCGCATGCACCCGGGTGAACGACGAAGGGGATCCGGTGAAGCCCACGGCGGTGAGGGCGTCGGCGAGACCGGGGTAGCCGTCGAACGAGGCGGGGGAGCCATCGAGGGAGGGGACGACGAGCACTGCGGCGTCTGCAGCGCTCCCGGGGAATGAGTCGGTGGTGTGCGACAGCACGGGAAGCGTCATGCCCTCCATCCTAGGGATGCCGGGTGCGGCGCGGCGCGGCCCTCCATGGGCGTGTTCGCTCTCAGCAACATGAGCGCCGCCCCGCCCCGTGGCCGGACTCGTAGCATGGAGGAATGCCCTTCTCCGGTGACATCCACGAACGAGTCGCGAACGGCCCGGCGGTGCCCCCCGGTCTGCCCCTGGTGATGCTGCTGACCGGGTTCACCGACGCGGGCAACGCGGTGTCCGGTCTGATCGACCACCTGCGCGAGACGGCCGATCCGCAGCCCGTCGCGGTGTTCGACAACGACGTGCTGCTCGACTACCGGGCGCGTCGCCCGATCGTGTCGTTCGACCAGGATCATCTGACCGACTTCCGTCCGCCCCGGCTCGAGCTGTCCGTCGCCACCGATGCGCTCGGACAGCCGTTCCTGCTGCTCGCGGGCTACGAACCCGACTTCGCCTGGAACGCGTTCGCGCGCACGGTGCTCGACCTCGCGACCGAGTTCGAGGTCTCGGGCATGACGTGGGTCCACTCGATCGCGATGCCCGTGCCGCACACCCGCCCGATCGGCACGACGGTGAGCGGCAACCGCCGCGACCTGAGCGTCGTGCACTCGGTCTGGCGTCCGCGCACCCAGGTCCCCGCCACCGCGGGGCACCTGCTCGAGTACCGCTTCGTCGAGCAGGGCGAGCGCACCGCCGGATTCGTGCTCCTCGTGCCGCACTACCTCGCCGAGACCGAGAACCCCGAGGCCGTGATCACGGCCGCCGACAAGATCATGGCCGCCACGGGTCTCGTGCTCATGCTGGATGCGGTGCAGGATCGACGCACGGACTACCTCGCGAAGGTCGACGAGCAGGTGCTCGGCAACGACGAGCTGCAGCAGATGCTGCACAACCTCGAGCGCCGCTACGACGCGTACATGGCTGGCCGCGATCCCGAGGACGGCTCGTACGACGAGGGCGGATTCAACGAACGCGACCTCCCGAGCGCCGACGAGCTGGCCGCCGAACTCGAGCGGTACCTGGCATCGCGTCGGTCCGGAGACGACGACAAGTCGGGGCGCTCGGGAAGCTGAGCACGCCGGATCGGGCGGAATGCAGCCGTATCCCTCCACGTGTGCGATACTGGGTGTCTGACCCGTTGTCAATCCGTCTTCTCGAAGATCGGACTTGACAAGGGTCTTACTAGTGTCCGAAATGTCCCGGAGGGGCCCAGCCGCTCCGTGAAAGGCGAAACGTGACTCCTGCCACGACCAACAAATCCCGGACGAAGAAGACCGCCGCCGACGCCGACCCCGAGGTCACCGCGGTGGCGGCGGAGCCCGCTGCCCCCAAGACGGCCGCCAAGCGCGCCGCTGCGAAGCGCGCGCCGGTGAAGAAGAAGAAGGCCGACGACGTCGTCGAAGAGGACGAGACGCCGACCGCCGCGAACGATGAGGCGGCGGCCGACGAAGAGGACGAGGAGAGCAAGCCGGCGTTCACCGAGCCGCTGCCGACCGGTGCCATCGTCATCTCGTCGAACGACGACGAGGACGTCCCGGTCTACTCGACACAGATCACCGGCGCGACCGCCGACCCCGTCAAGGACTACCTGAAGCAGATCGGTAAGGTCGCGCTGCTCAACGCGGCCGAAGAGGTCGAGCTCGCGATGCGCATCGAGGCGGGCCTGTTCGCCGAGGAGAAGCTCTCGGCGATGTCCCCGGCAGAGAAGACGAGCCAGCTCGGACTCGACCTGCAGTGGGTCGCCCGCGACGGACAGCGCGCGAAGAGCCACCTGCTCGGCGCCAACCTCCGCCTCGTCGTCTCTCTTGCCAAGCGCTACACGGGTCGTGGCATGCAGTTCCTCGACCTGATCCAGGAGGGCAACCTCGGTCTGATCCGTGCGGTCGAGAAGTTCGACTACACCAAGGGCTTCAAGTTCTCGACGTACGCGACCTGGTGGATCCGTCAGGCGATCACGCGCGCCATGGCCGACCAGGCGCGCACGATCCGCATCCCCGTGCACATGGTCGAGGTCATCAACAAGCTCGCCCGTGTGCAGCGGCAGATGCTGCAGGACCTCGGTCGCGAACCCACTCCGGAGGAGCTGAGCCGCGAGCTCGACATGACCCCGGAGAAGGTCGTGGAGGTGCAGAAGTACGGTCGCGAGCCGATCTCGCTGCACACCCCGCTCGGCGAGGACGGCGACAGCGAGTTCGGCGATCTCATCGAAGACACCGAGGCGGTCGTCCCGGCAGACGCGGTCGGGTTCACCATGCTGCAGCGTCAGCTCGAGCAGCTGCTCGACTCGCTGTCCGAGCGCGAGGCCGGCGTGATCCGCATGCGCTTCGGCCTGGGCGACGGTCAGCCGAAGACGCTCGACCAGATCGGCGACACCTTCGGTGTGACGCGCGAGCGCATCCGCCAGATCGAGTCGAAGACGATGGCGAAGCTGCGTCACCCCAGCCGTTCGCAGTCGCTCCGGGACTACCTCGAATGATGCAGGCGAACGAGGGAAAGGCGCTCGAGACGAGCGTCGACGGAAAGACGTTCGCGCGTATCCCGCTGCGAACCCGCGTGGTCATGCCGGACGACGACCTCGACGCGGTCATCCGCGAGTACGCGGCGGATGCCGTGCGCCCAGGTGACCTGCTGTTCGTGACCGAGAAGATCGTGGCCATCACGCAGGGGCGCTCGTACCGGCTCGACGAGATCCACCCGCGCAAGCTGGCGCTCTTCCTGTCGAAGTACGTCACCCGCACGCCGTACGGCATCGGCCTCGGCATGCCCGAGACCATGGAGATGGCGCTGCGCGAGTGCGGAACCCCGCGCATCCTCTTCGCGGCTGCCGTGTCGGCCGTGACGAAGGCGTTCGGGCGTCGTGGCGACTTCTACCGCATCGCGGGTGACAAGGCGCGCGCGATCGACGGTCCGACAAAGCACACCATCCCTCCGTACAACGAGGCGGTCGTGCTCGGGCCGAAGGATCCGCGCGGCGTTGCGACGCACCTCAAGTCGCTGCTCGGCGGCGTCGTCGAGGTCGCCGTCGTCGACATCAACGACCTCGGCGGGAACATCCTGGGCTCGACGCTCGACAAGGGCGGCGAGCAGCGGCTCGTTCGTATCCTCGGCGACAACCCGCTCGGTCAGGGTCTCGAGTCGACGCCGCTCGGCATCGTCCGCGCCCTCTGAGACGCACCCCCGGGGCAGAGCCCCGACGATGAAGGCCCGGATGCTCGACGCATCCGGGCCTTCATCGTCTCGCGGGTCAGAACCCGATGACCTCGCGGTAGCGGGGCTTGTGGCCGGTACGGATGCCGGTCACGCTGGGCTTGTTCTCGTAGACGCCGGCGCCCCAGTTGCCCTCCACGAGGACGGGGCCGTCGGGCGAGACGACGACGTCCCAGCCGACGTACTGCACCTGCGGGACGACTCGGGCGACCTCGTCGATGAAGGCGCGGACCTCGTCCATGTACGGCAGTTGGAAGTCCGCGATCCGGAATCCGGAGTCCGGGTGGGTCTCGTGCACGTGACCGTGGGAGTCGTATCCCGGTCCCACGGCGTGGCCGTTCTCGTCGAGCATCGTGTAGAAGCCGCCGAACGTCATCTGGTCGCTCACCGCACCGCGGCCGAACTTCTGCGCCATGGCGAGGATGTGTGCCTTCTCACCGTCGAAGAAGGCCGTGATGCGCGTGGTGTTGACCGTGCCGGGGCAGACCGCCGCCAGGTCGTCGTGCTGACGGATGACCTCTTCGATCAGGAGCTCCCCGCGATGGAGCAGTCCACGGTGGAACTCGTCCCAGTCCTCGATGTCGGCGGCGTGATAGCGGTGCACGCCCGTGCCGGCCTGACCGACCGGCTCCTTGGTGACGATCGTGCCGAGACGCTGCGTCATCTCGCGCACCGCGTCGGCGTTGCCCTCTTCGACCACCATCCACTCGCGTCGCAGGAAGGCGGAGAAGTGCTTGTCGAACTCGACCTTGTCCTGGAAGATCCAGCGGAAGTCGGGGTGGTCGTACTTCTGCGAGAGCTGATTGGAGACCGGGTGGGTCATGTAGGTCTCGCGCTCGGCCCGCGAGAGCATCGCGAAGTCGTAGTCGATGTAGTCCTGGAAGCCCACGTTGTGCCGTGCCGCCGACCACAGCATGTCGACGACGATCCCGGGCACCGCCTTCCCGTGCTGGGCCGATGCCTCTTTGGCGCGCTCGATCACCGAGCCGACATCGATGCGGCGGGCGCGTCCCATCAGGTAGCGGACGCGGGGCGCGAGGGAAAGACGTGACATGAGGCTCCGAACGGTGTCTGGGGTTCTCCCCAGTCTACGGTGGCGGCCGGAGCGCCCCGGGGAGTCGGCGTAGGCTGGAGGGCGTGTGCGAGACGACTTCGAGTGCCCGTCCGAGGGCGATGATCTCTCGTTCGGCCCTGGCGGCTGCCGCGTCCGCGGCGGTCGATGCCGGCGGTCGGGTCGCCGATCTCCGCCGCGACGGCTGGGGGCACGGCGTGCTCGCCGTGGCGCAGGCGGTTACCCTCGCCGGCGCCGAATGCGTTCGCGTCGACGGGCCGGGCGTGCGCGACGCACTGGAACTCGAGGGCATCCGAGCTTCATTCGTCGACGAGCCCGACATCGACTCCGCGCTGCTCTACGGTCTGCCCTCGATCGACGCCCCCGGCACGCGGCGGCCGGTCATGCGTCTGCACGGCCGTGTGCTCGCGACGAAACCGTTGCGCCCGGGAGACGCCGTTTCCTACGGCTACACGTTCCGCACGACGAAGGAGACCACGGTGGCCCTCGTGACCGGCGGCTATGCGCAGGGGATCCTGCGCGCGCTCGGCAATCACGCCTCGGTCGAGATCGACGGAGTGCTGCGGCCCATCGTGGGTCGCGTGGCCATGGACGTCTGCGTGGTCGATCTCGACGGCTCGACGGCCGACCTCGGCGCCGAGGCCACCTACTTCGGAGGGGCGGGACCGGCGTCGCAGGCTCTCGCGCAGTGGAGCAGCGTGACCGGACTCGCGACTTCGGAGCTGGTGGCGGTCGCGGGGGCGCATGCGCAGCGGGGGTGGGAGTCGTGATCCGCGCCGAGCTGCACCTCGACGTCGGGGCCTTCCGCGCGAACGTCGCGGCGGTCCGGGAGCGGATCGCGCCGTCCGACCTCATGCTCGTGGTGAAGGACGATGCGTACGGGCACGGTATGTCCTGGGTGGTCGAGACGGCCGTCGAGATAGGCGTGCCGTGGATCGGCGCCTTCGACATCCCCACCGCTGTCGCCGCGCGTCGGATCGGCGGAGCAGGCCCGCGGGTCTTCGCCTGGGCGACGTCGACCGACGCCGAAGTCGACGACGCCCTGCTGCACGACGTCGACCTCGGGGTGGGGTCGGCGGAGTATCTGGAACGCGTGATCGCCCGCGCCTCGGCGATGGGCGTCAGAGCGCGCGTGCATCTGAAGATCGACACGGGCCTGCATCGCAACGGCATCCTGCCGGACGACTGGCCGGATGCCGTCGCGCGCGCCCGCGAGGCCGAACGGGCCGGCACGGTGCATCTCGTGGGCGTCTGGAGTCACATCGCCGAAGCCAGTGACGCCGAGGACGACGATGCGCAGTCGGTCTTCCTCGAGGCCGTCCGCGCGACCGGCGACTCGGGCGCCGTGCCCGAGCTCCTGCACCTCACGGCCTCCGCCGCCTCCTGGTGGCGCCCGGAGCTACGTGGATCCGTCTCGCGCATCGGCGCGTTCTGCTACGGCGTGCGGTCGGCCGACGGCCCGGAGCTCGAGGGCATCCGGCCGGTCGCCACCCTCGTCGCCCCGGTCGTCCGTATCGACGGCGACGACGTGGTGATCGCGATCGGGTCGTTCGACGGGCTGCCCTCCACCTTGGCCGGTGCGCCGGTCGGCACGCCGGTAGGTGCGCGCTCGGTGCGCGCGATCCGCCCCACGGAGACGGTCGTCGAGGGGTGGCCCGGCGCCTCGATCGGTGATCTCGTGCGCGTCTTCGGGCCGGGGGAGCAGGGGGAGGTCAGCGCCACCACCCTGGGCGAGCGCATCGACACCGTGGGCGAGGAGATCCTCACGCGGCTCACCGGGCACGTGCGCCGCGTCGTCATCAACTGACCGCTGCTCCGGGCGATCGGTCTCGCAGCGTGCCGCGCGCCGTGATCGACATGACGCCAGTGACGGTGACGGTGACGGTGCGCAGGAACGCGAGAAGGCCCCGGCGCTGTCGCGCGGGGGCCTTCCGGGGAGTCGTGGGTGAGACCGCGGCGGGTTCCGGGTCAGACCGTCTCGACGAGGCGCGAGGTCTCGTCGTGCCAGCTCGTCGCGATGGAACGGAGCTTCTCTTCGTACTTGCGTCCGTGGTGGGCGCAGAAGAGCAGCTCGGAGCCGTTCACCTCGGCGGCGATGTAGGCCTGTGCGCCGCACGAGTCGCAGCGGTCCATGGCGGTCAGTCGGAACTCGACCTCGGAGGTCTCACGTTCGGTCGTTGCGTTCATCTCGGTGCCTCCTCGATTTCGGGTTCGCTGGGGAGCGTGCTCAATACAACCACGCCACGGCTGGGTGCATGCCCGGATCGCGGCGTGTTTCGCTCAGCGCGTACGCGCGGGGCACGGGGTCGCGCGCACGGGGGAGTGTCGGACGGCCCGCGGCCCCCCACGCGAATAGACTCGGAGATTGTGACCGCCGAGTATTCCGCCCATCATCTCCAGGTGCTCGAAGGGCTGGAAGCCGTTCGCAAGCGCCCCGGCATGTACATCGGCTCGAACGGATCGCCCGGGCTCATGCACTGCCTCTGGGAGATCATCGACAACTCGGTCGACGAGGCCGTCGCCGGCAACGGGTCGAAGATCGACATCCTGCTGCACGCCGACGGCAGCGTCGAGGTGCACGACCGCGGGCGGGGAATCCCCGTCGACGTCGAGCCGCGCACGGGCCTCACGGGCGTCGAGGTCGTCTTCACCAAACTCCACGCCGGAGGCAAGTTCGGCGGGGGCTCGTACGCAGCGTCCGGTGGTCTGCACGGTGTCGGCGCATCCGTCGTCAACGCCCTCTCCGAGCGCCTCGACGTCGAGGTCGACCGTGGCGGCAAGACCTACGCCATGTCGTTCCACCGCGGCGAGCCCGGGCTGTTCGCCGACGATGGCGAGAAGCGTCCCGACGCGCCCTTCACGCCGTTCCGCGAGAAGAGCGAACTGCGGGTCGTCGGCAAGGCGCCGCGCGGGTCGAGCGGTACGCGCATCCGATACTGGGCCGATCGTCAGATCTTCACGAAGGATGCGGCGTTCCAACTCGGAGACCTCGAGACCCGCGCTCGTCAGACGGCCTTCCTCGTCCCCGGACTCGAGATCGTCGTGCGAGATGAGCGGGCCGACGAGCCGGTCGAGACCACCTACCACTACGACGGCGGAATCTCGGAGTTCGTCGACTTCCTCGCCTCCGACCCGCCCGTGACCGACACCTGGCGCATCCAGGGCGAGGGCACGTTCCGTGAGACGGTCCCGGTGCTGCAGGCCGACGGCCACATGGTCGCCACCGAGGTCGAGCGCGTGTGCGCGGTCGACATCGCGCTGCGATGGGGCACCGGTTACGAGACGACGACGCGCTCCTTCGTCAATATCATCTCCACCCCGAAGGGCGGCACGCACCAGCAGGGCTTCGAGCAGGAGCTGCTCAAGGTGCTGCGCGCCCAGGTCGACCAGAACGCGCGACGACTGAAGGTCGGCAACGACAAGCTCGAGAAGGACGACGTTCTCGCCGGGCTCACCGCGGTGCTCACCGTCAACGTTCCCGAGCCGCAGTTCGAGGGTCAGACCAAGGAAGTGCTCGGTACGCCCGCGGTCAAGCAGATCGTGGCGCAGGTCGTGCGCAAGGACCTGCAGGCGCGGTTTACCTCGACCAAGCGCGATGACAAGAGTCAGGCGACGCAGCTGCTCGACAAGATCGTCGCCGAGATGAAAGCGCGTGTCTCGGCGCGCGCCCACAAGGAGACGCAGCGTCGCAAGACGGCGCTGGAGTCGTCGACCCTCCCGACCAAGCTCGTGGACTGCCGCACGAACGAGGTCGAGCGCAGCGAGCTGTTCATCGTCGAGGGGGACTCGGCCCTGGGGACGGCGAAGAACGCACGGAACAGCGAGTTCCAGGCCCTCCTGCCGATCCGCGGCAAGATCCTCAACGTGCAGAAGGCGTCGATCGGCGACATGCTGTCGAACACCGAGTGCGCGTCGATCATCCAGGTCATCGGTGCGGGCTCGGGGCGCAGCTTCGACATCGATGCGGCGCGCTACGGCAAGGTCATCCTGATGAGCGATGCCGACGTCGACGGCGCGCACATCCGCACGTTGCTCCTCACGCTGTTCTTCCGCTACATGCGTCCGCTGATCGAGCACGGCCGCGTGTTCGCCGCCGTGCCGCCGCTGCACCGGGTGGTCGTCATGAACCCCGGGTCGAAGCCGAACGAGACCATCTACACCTACAGCGAGCAGGAGATGCACGCGCTGCTGGCGAAGCTGCGCAAGGCGGGCAAGCGCTGGCAGGAGCCCATCCAGCGGTACAAAGGCCTCGGTGAGATGGATGCCGAGCAGCTGGCCAACACGACCATGGACCGCTCCGGTCGCCTGCTCCGCCGTGTGCGGATGGAGGATGCCGAAGCCGCCGGTCGTGTGTTCGAGCTGCTGATGGGGAACGAGGTCGCCCCGCGGCGCGAGTTCATCATCGACTCGTCCGACCGCCTCTCGCGGGAGTCGATCGACGCCTGACCGCGTCGCCCGCCGTCAGACGAGCGGGCGGCCGATGCTGCCGATCACGCCCTCGGTGGGCTGCCCGGAGGCGTCGCGACGCGCACCGGGCTCCGGCAGCCGGCGCACGGCACCGGTGGGATCCACGGCCTGCGCCGGTGCAACGCCCACCCACGCGACCGTGAGGCGGTCCTCGCCCTTCAAGAACGCGTGCGCGCGCACACCACCGGTCGCGCGTCCCTTCGCGGGGTACTCCGCGAAGGCGGTCACCTTGGCGCGCCCCGGGTCGGTGCCCGGGAGCAGGCTCTCCGAACCGGAGACGGTGGCGACGACGGCATCCGCGTTGTCCGCGACCGCACCGAAGAAGAGGACGGATGCTCCGCCACCGAGCTTGATGCCGGCCATCCCGCCCGCCGCCGCTCCCTGGGGTCGAACGGCGGATGCCGAGAACCGGAGGAGCTGCGCATCGGTGGTGACGAAGACGAGCTCGTGCGCGTCGGAGGCCTCTGCCGCGCCGACGACGGTGTCTCCGGCCTTGAGGGCGATCACCTCGACATCGGGGCGGACGGGCAATGCCGACGGCACCACGCGCTTCACGGTTCCCTGCGCGGTACCCAGGGCGATCGGGGTGTCGCTGTCGAAGCGGACGAAGCCGACCACGCGTTCCGACCGGTCGGTGAGACCGAGGTAATCGCGCAGCGGGGTGCCGGCGGCGAGCTGCACGGACGAGCCGGGCACGGACGGCAGATCGACGGGGGAGAAGCGCACGACACGTCCGGTGCTCGTCAGCGCCCCGAGTTCTGCGCGAACGGTCGTCTCGACGGTGGCGAGGATCGCGTCGTGCTTGCTGCGTCGTGCGGGAGCGACGAGCTCCTGCCCCTCGGCGAGATCCACGCGTACCGCGCGGCCGGTGGTCGAGAGGGCGATGACGGTGGGGGCGTCGGCGATCTGCAGATCGACCGCGCCCTTCGTCGCACGCGGCTTCGGCGGCGCGGCGTTCATGAGCAGGGTGCGACGCGGCGTGCCGTAGGCGTCTGCGGCGGCGTCGAGCTCGGTCGCGACGGCTGCGCGCAGCAGGGCGTCGCTCGCGAGCAGCTCGCGCAGCGCCGCGATGTCGGCGAGCAGGGTGTCCCGCTCGGCCTCGAGTTCGATGCGCGAGAACTTGGTCAGCCGGCGCAGCCGCAACTCGAGGATGTACTCGGCCTGCAAGTCGCTCAGGTCGAAGACGTCGCGCAGTTTCGTGCGCGCCTGCTCCGAGTCGTCGGATGAGCGGATGACCTGGATGACCTCGTCGATGTCGACGATGGCGATGAGCAGACCCTCGACCAGGTGCAGACGCTCCTCGCGGCGTGCGAGACGGTAGCGGCTACGGCGCGTGATCACCTCGATGCGGTGCCCGACGTAGACGCTGAGCATCTCCTTCAGGCCGAGGGTGCGCGGCTGCCCGTCGACGAGGGCGACGTTGTTGATGTTGAACGAATCCTCGAGGGGCGTGAGACGGTACAGCTGTTCGAGGATCGCGTTCGGGTCGAAGCCGGTCTTCACGCCGATCGCCACGCGGAGACCGTGGTTGCGGTCGGTCAGGTCGGTGACGTCGCTGATGCCCTGCAGCTTCTTCGACTGCACGGCGTCGCGGATCTTCTCGATCAGGCGCTCGGGGCCGACCATGTACGGCAGTTCCGAGACGATGATGCCCATGCGGCGCGGGCCGAGGGGCTCCACCGAGACCCGGCCGCGCACCTTCAGGGCGCCACGTCCCGCCGTGTACGCGTCTTTCACGCCGTCGAGCCCCATGAGCACACCGCCCGACGGGAAGTCGGGTCCGGGGACGAACTCCATGAGCTCTTCCGTCGTCGCGTCGGGGTTCTCGAGCAGATGGGTCGCGGCGGCGACGACCTCGATGAGGTTGTGCGGAGCCATGTTCGTGGCCATGCCGACCGCGATGCCGCTGGCACCGTTCACCAGCAGGTTCGGGAACGCGGCCGGCAGCACGGCGGGCTGCTGGAACTGCCCGTCGTAGTTCGGCACGAAGTCGACGACGTCTTCGTCGAGGTTCTCGGTCAGAGCGAGGGCGGAGGCCGCCAGTCGTGCCTCGGTGTAGCGTGCCGCGGCGGGGCCGTCGTCGAGCGAGCCGAAGTTGCCGTGCCCGTCGACGAGGGGCACCCGGAGTGCGAAGTCCTGGGCGAGGCGCACCAGCGCGTCGTAGATGGCGGAGTCGCCGTGCGGATGCAGCTTGCCCATCACCTCGCCGACGACGCGGGCGCTCTTGACGTGGCCGCGGTCGGGTCGGAGGCCCATCTCGGCCATCTGGAACAGGATGCGCCGCTGCACGGGCTTGAGTCCGTCGCGGGCATCCGGCAACGCACGCGAGTAGATGACGGAGTAGGCGTACTCGAGGAACGACCCCTGCATCTCGCTGGAGAGGTCGATGTCCTGGATGCGCTCTTCGACGGGCTCGGGCGGCGGCGTTTTCGGCATGGACTTCCTGAAGGCGTGCGGGAGCCTGTGTCAGACTGGCTCGGGTGTCCCTCATGCTACCGTCCGAGTCCGCTGCAGCCCGGAGCGTCGTCGGGGTGGCGGACGACCTCTTCTCGGCGCTGAACGGGGGCGGAGGCACCCTCCCGGCGGCATCGTCGGTCGTGCTCGTGGTGATCGACGGGCTCGGTGCGCTCTCCTTACGGGCGCATTCCGGCCACGCGCGCACGCTCTCGACGGCCATGACACGGAAGAGCGTCGCCACGTCGGTGTTCCCGTCGACCACCGCGGCAGCGCTGACGAGCATCCTCACCGGTGCCTGGCCGGGGGAGCACGGGCTCGTCGGCTACCAGGTGCGCGACCCCGAGCGCGACGTCCCGGTCAACCAGCTCTCCGGATGGGAGTCCGCCGGCGTCGACCCCGTGGCCTGGCAGACGGCCCCCACGATCTTCGAGCGCGCGGTCGCCGAGGGCCGCGGCGCGTTCGCCGTCGGGTTGGCCGCCTACGCGCACAGCGGGTTCAGCCGCGCGACCCTCCGCGGCTCGACGTTCTCGTCGGCGGGAACCGCTCGCGATCGCGTGGGTGCCGCGTACGAACTCGCGGAGCGGAACCCCGGGTCGGTCGTCTACTGCTACCTGCCGGAGGTCGACAAGGCCGGACATCGCCACGGCGTGGCCTCCGGCGAGTGGGTCGCCGCCCTCGAAGACATCGATGCGGCGCTCTCGCGATCGGTGCCGGCGGGAGTGGGAGTGCTCGTGACTTCGGATCACGGGATGCTCGACGTGCCGGCCGATCGGCAGCTCATCCTCGACGAGACGCATCTGCGCGGAGTGCGGTGGCTGGCCGGGGAACCGCGCATGATCCACGCCTACGTCGAACCGGATGCGTCGCCCACCGAGGTCGCCGATCGTTGGCGCGCCGATCTCGACGGTCTCGCCGATGTGGCGACCCGCCAGGATGCCGTCGATGCGGGGCTGTTCGGCCCGCGCGTGACGCCGGACTCCGCCGCGCGCATCGGCGACCTCATCGCGGTGCCGAGGGGCAACCGGGCGATCTACGACGGCACGGCCGCAGACCAGAGGGCGCGGGGCATGATCGGCCAGCACGGCGGTCTGACGCCCGAGGAACGTCAGGTGCCGTCGATCGCTCTCGGGGCGTTCGCCCGCTGAAGTGGCTGCCGGGGATGCCCGGCAGCAGGTCGACCGCGGAGGTCACTCGTCGGTGCGGGCTCCGAAGACGATCTCGTCCCACGAGGGCATCGCGTTGCGGCGGCGGCGGCGGTTCGACGAGTCGGTCGACTCGCCGCCCGACTCGGTGCGGGCAGGACGAGTGTCGTCGGATTCCGCGTCATCGTCTTCGAACGCCGCGTCGAAGATCGCGATGGGGTTCGTCTCCTGCCGCGCGGGAGGCGCGGAGGGTGCAGGTTGCGCCCGCTCCACCGGGGCGTCGACCATCGGCGCGCTCTCGCGCTGCCCGCGGCGGCGCCGCAGCGCCTCCAGCAGGTCGGCCGTCTCGGGAGTGGTGGTGGGCGTCTCCGGAGCGCGCTTGATCGCGGCGTCCTGCGCCGCGGCGTTCGAGCGTTCCGGGAGGTCGGGTTCCTCGACCTCCGCCTCGGGGGCGGGCACGAGCCGGGGGCCGAAAGCGCCAGAGTCGAACCGGCTGTCGTCCTTGTAGGGCGATGCGGAGCGCTCGGGCTCGACGGCGCGCAGCCGAGGGATGAGCCCCTCCGGCAGCGACCCCTGGCGCGACAGCTGAGCGGCATCGGAGTTCAGTGGTGACAGGGCACTCCGGCGCGGGTCGAAGCTCCAGCGCGCATCATGCTCGACGTCGTTCGCGCTGAACTCGAGCTTGATGATCCAGCCGCTCTCGTCCTTCCAGCTCGCCCACCGCTCGGCGGTGGCTGCGACCTCGACGAGCTTGGCGCGGATGGCCGTGCCGAAGGTCGGCTGGGCGTCGGGTTCGACCTCGCTGCCGATGAGCACGGGGACGGCCAGGGCCTGACCGATGACGTGCTCGCGTTCGGCGAGAACGGGCCCCTCGAAGCGTGCGACGTCTTCGACGGCGATGCCCAGGAGCTCGGCCACCTCGGCGGTCGTGAGTCCGGCGCGGATCTGCGCCTGGATGTCGCGCGGGCTGGCGGCGAGGCGCGCAGCCGACGGCTCCGTCTGGCGGGTGGCTCGCCGCAACTCGCGGCGCAGCACGTCGTCGATGGCCAGCGCGAACCGCTCGCCCGACTCTGTCGCGAGCACGAGGACCCCTGCCTCCGTGCCGACGATGGTGACGTTTTCCATGCGAATGCCCCTCTGATGGGTGTGCGTTCATGGTGTCACGCGACTCCCGGTCCGAGCGGGAATAACGTGGGCGCGCCGCGAGTTTCGTCAGGCGATGCGGGCGCATTTGCTAAATGTTTCCCCGTCATGCAAACTATGGCCGCCGATTACCCGACGGCGCACCACCACTCGCACCATGAATGTGGAGATCTACCGCATGGCAACCGACTACGACGCCCCCCGTAAGAGCGAAGACGACTCCGAGTCGATCGAAGCCCTGAAGGAGCGCGTTCCCGACAAGCTCGCCGGCACCACCGGCGACGAGGACTCCGACAACCCGTCCAGCTTCGACCTGCCCGGCGCCGACCTCTCCGACCTCGAGCTCGATGTCGTCGTGCTCCCGGCTCAGCAGGATGAGTTCACGTGCATGAACTGCTTCCTCGTGAAGCACCGTTCGCAGCTCGACCACGAGGACGCCTCGGGTCCGATCTGCAAGGAATGCGCGGCCTGAGTCCCGCGCGACGAATCACGCGCCCCGACCTCCGAGGTCAGGGGCGCGTTGTCGTCTCTGGGGCGGCGTCGAGGACCGCGGCCTCGGCGCGGGCCGCACGCAGCGCGACGGCCAGACGGTCGGGCGTACGGCTCGAGATGGTCCACGCCGCGACGGGATCGGCGTCGTCGTCGTTGGGAACCACCACCAGCCCGTCGATGCCGCCGCGGATCAGATGCCACCCCCGAGCGGGGAGTCCCGGCCCGCGCGCTTCCTTCGCCTCGGCGCCGGTGAGGGCGACGGGATCGCCGAGGAACGAGACGTCGATGTGGGCGCGGCCGGCGCGGAGTTCCCGGTGGGAGACCTCGACGACGGGTGCGAGCAGCACGATCAGGGTCACGAGGATCGCGGCGACGGCCGCTCCGACGACGAGCGCGACGGTCGATCCGACCGGCACGAACACGAGGGCGACCATCGGGCCGGCGAGCGCGACCGTGACGAGCATCCGGATGCTCGGCGACAGCCTCTCGCGGTAGCGGGGGCGGGCGTCCGTCGTGGTGTTCTGCATTAGCCTCATGGGGTGACCGATTCCGTTGATGTCCCCATTATCGCCGCTCGCGTTCCCACGTACGCGCACCCGGGCGACGCGGGGGCGGACCTCACGGCTGCGGAAGCGGTGCGTCTGGAGCCCGGGGCCCGCGCCCTCGTCGGCACCGGCGTACGCATCGCGCTGCCCGAGGGGTACGCCGCGTTCGTCGTTCCGCGCAGCGGGCTCGCCGCGAAGCACGGAATCTCGATCGTCAACTCCCCGGGCACGGTGGACGCGGGCTACCGCGGCGAGATCAAGGTGAGCCTGATCAACACCGACACCGAGAGCGCGTACGATGTGGCCGTCGGAGACCGCATCGCGCAGCTCCTCGTCATGCCGGTGACACGTGCCGTGTTCCACCCGGTCGACGAGCTCCCCGAGAGCGTGCGCGGCGAAGGCGGCTTCGGATCCACCGGCTATCAGGCAGGGAAGAGCAATGACTGACATCACCCCCACCCCCGACAAGTCCGCGCCGTCGAACCGTGCGACCGAGGGGCCGTTCGACGATTCCGAGGCGAACCCCGTCCGGCCCTACATCGACCTCGGCGGCATCAAGATCCTCCCGCGCGAAGGCCTCAATCTGCGGCTCGAGGTCGAGGAGCAGTCGAAGCGCATCGTCGCGGTCGGCCTGGACTACGCCGACTCGTCGCTGCAGGTGCAGCCGTTCGCGGCACCGCGCTCCGGCGGCCTCTGGGACGAGACCCGCGTGCAGCTGCGCGATCAGGTGAAGGCGCAGGGCGGCCGCGTCGAGGAGCGCGAGGGCGCGCTCGGCAAGGAGCTGCTCGCCGAGGTTCCCGCCGCGGCGGCCGAGGGCTCGACACTCCGGCTCGCCCGCTTCGTGGGCGTCGATGGTCCGCGCTGGTTCCTGCGCGGGGTGATCGGCGGCGCCGCCGCCTCCGACCCGGATGCCGCCGAGAAGGTGGAGGACCTCTTCCGGTCGATCGTGGTCGTGCGCGGCGGAGCGCCGATGCCGCCGCGCGACCTGATCCCGCTGAAGATGCCCGCCACGCCGGGATCCGCGTGAGCGACACCGACCGTCGCGGCGAGGGAGAGCAGTCGGCCTCCGAGATCTTCGGCGCCGCGATCAGCGGTGCCGCGCGGCGCGCGGGCGTGGACGCGTCCGATGGTTCCCGCGCGCACACCGTGGTGTGGTCGGCGATCGGCGGATGGCGCGGCATCCTCGAGTCGGTCCTGCCGAGCCTCGCGTTCGTGGTTCTCTTCACTCTGCGCCCTGAGCCCCTGCTGCTCTCGCTCGGCGTGTCGGTGGGACTCGCCGCGGTGTTCACGATCATCCGGCTGCTGCAAAAGTCGCCGCCGTCCGCCGCGATCGGCGGACTCGTGGCGGCGGGCGCCGCGGCGGGCCTGGCGCTGTGGACCGGTCGCGCGCAGGACAACTTCGTCCCCGGCCTCATCACGAACGCCGCGTACGGCACGGTGCTCCTGGTGACGGCCCTCGTCGGCTGGTCGCTGATCGGCGTGGCCGCTGGCTTTCTGATGGGGGAGGGCACCGCGTGGCGGCGGGACCGTCGCAAGCGGCGCGCCTTCCTCTGGCTGGGCGTGGCGTGGTCGGCGCTGTTCTTCGCGCGGCTCGCCGTGCAGTTGCCGCTCTACCTCACCGAGCAGGTCACGGCGCTCGGCACCCTCAAGCTCGTCATGGGTCTGCCGCTGTTCGCCCCGATGGTCGCGGTGACCTGGCT
The DNA here is from genome assembly GCF_963528945.1 of uncultured Microbacterium sp. Taxonomy (GTDB): domain Bacteria; phylum Actinomycetota; class Actinomycetes; order Actinomycetales; family Microbacteriaceae; genus Microbacterium. The sequence goes on along the minus strand of NZ_CAURWX010000001.1, from coordinate 1,154,016 downwards.
CGTGGTGCGTGCGCTCTATCCGTCGAACACGGCAGCCGCGCCTGCGGAGACCACGCAGCGGCCGTGATAGATTTATCTTGATATCAAGATAAATCGAAGGGCTTCTGCTCGGAGGTTCGCAGGGCGCAGACTGGTTAGGTCCGCCTTGCTAGCCGCGGCGCCTTCGAGGCGAGCAAGATGGAAGCGCCTGTCGCGCCCCTCAGATCAGAAGGAGACGGAATCGTGTCCACGGTGAACAGCTTCGGTGCCCAGAGCACCCTGACGGTCGGCAGCACCGACTACGAGATCTTCCGCATCGACACGGTGCCCGGTTTCGACAAGCTCCCGTTCAGCCTCAAGGTGCTGCTCGAGAACCTTCTCCGCACCGAAGACGGTGCGAACGTCACGAAGGCCCAGATCGAGGCACTCGGTTCGTGGGATGCCGCGGCCGAGCCGAACACCGAGATCCAGTTCACGCCAGCTCGCGTCGTGATGCAGGACTTCACGGGTGTTCCGTGCATCGTCGACCTCGCCACGATGCGCGAGGCGGTCACGGCCCTCGGCGGAGACGCCAACAAGATCAACCCGCTGTCGCCGGCCGAGATGGTCATCGACCACTCGGTGATCGCCGACCTCTTCGGCTCGGAGAACGCCCTCGAGCGCAACGTCGAGATCGAGTACGAGCGCAACGGCGAGCGGTACCAGTTCCTCCGCTGGGGACAGACGGCATTCCAGGACTTCAAGGTCGTGCCCCCCGGCACCGGCATCGTGCACCAGGTCAACATCGAGCACCTGGCCAAGGTCATCTACGACCGCACCAACGGCGGCGTCCTGCAGGCCTACCCCGACACCTGCGTCGGCACCGACTCGCACACCACCATGGTCAACGGCCTCGGCGTGCTCGGGTGGGGCGTGGGCGGCATCGAGGCCGAGGCCGCGATGCTCGGCCAGCCCGTGTCGATGCTCATCCCGCGCGTGGTGGGCTTCAAGCTCTCCGGCGACATCCCCGCCGGCGTCACCGCGACCGACGTCGTGCTCACGATCACCGAGATGCTGCGCCAGCACGGCGTGGTCGGCAAATTCGTCGAGTTCTACGGCGAGGGCGTCGCATCGGTGCCGCTCGCGAACCGTGCCACGATCGGCAACATGAGCCCGGAGTTCGGCTCGACCGCCGCCATGTTCCCGATCGACGACGTCACGCTCGACTACCTGCGTCTCACCGGTCGCAGCGAGGAAGCCGTCGCGCTCGTCGAGGCGTACGCCAAGGAGCAGCAGCTCTGGCACGACCCCTCGCACGAACCCGTCTTCAGCGAGTACCTCGAGCTCGACCTCGGCACGGTCGTGCCGTCGATCGCCGGCCCGAAGCGCCCCCAGGACCGCATCCTGCTGTCCGAGGCCAAGACGCAGTTCGAGCAGGACATCCTCAACTACGCCGGCGCCACCGAGGACACCGTCGAGGTCGAGGGCACCTTCCCGGCATCCGACCCCGGCACCACGCCGGGTGTGGAGCACGAGCACATCTCGGAAGAGGGCGTCTCGCACCAGCACGAGCACGCCGCCGGCACTCTGCTCGCGTCGGGTGGAGCCCACTCGGCGTCGAACCCGGTCAAGGTCACCACGCCCTCGGGGGAGCAGTACCTCCTCGACAACGGCGCTGTCACCCTCGCGGCGATCACCTCGTGCACCAACACCTCGAACCCGTCGGTGATGATCGCCGCCGGTCTCGTCGCCCGCAAGGCGCGTGAGAAGGGCCTGAAGCAGAAGCCGTGGGTCAAGACCACGCTCGGCCCGGGCTCGAAGGTCGTCACCGACTACTACGAGAAGTCCGGCCTCGACAAGGACCTCGAGGGCCTCGGGTTCTACACCGTGGGTTACGGATGCACCATCTGCATCGGAAACTCCGGCCCGCTGATCGAAGAGGTCTCCGAGGCGATCAACGAGCACGACCTCGCCGTCACCGCCGTTCTCTCGGGTAACCGCAACTTCGAGGGGCGCATCAGCCCCGACGTGAAGATGAACTACCTCGCCAGCCCCCCGCTCGTCATCGCGTACGCACTGGCCGGGTCGATGCACTTCGATTTCGAGTCGGATGCTCTGGGCAAGGGTTCCGACGGTCAGGACGTGTTCCTCAAGGACATCTGGCCGACCCCGGACGAGGTTCAGGAGATCGTCGACTCGTCGATCTCGCGCGAGCAGTTCATCAAGCAGTACGCCACGGTGTTCGAGGGCGACGAGCGCTGGAAGAGCCTCCCGACCCCCGACGACGCCACGTTCCAGTGGGACGAGAACTCGACGTACGTGCGCAAGGCCCCGTACTTCGACGGCATGACGATGGAACTCACCCCGGTGAAGGACATCGAGGGCGCCCGTGTCATGGCGACGCTCGGCGACTCGGTCACCACCGACCACATCTCGCCCGCCGGCAACATCAAGCCGGGCACGCCCGCGGCCCAGTACCTCACCGAGCACGGCGTCGACCGCAAGGACTTCAACTCCTTCGGCTCGCGTCGCGGCAACCACGAGGTGATGATCCGCGGCACCTTCGCGAACATCCGGCTCAAGAACGTCATGGTCTCGGCCGTGAACGACGGCCAGGTCGTCGAGGGCGGTTACACGCGCGACTTCACGAAGCCGGGCGGACCGCAGTCGTACATCTACGACGCGTGCATGAACTACCAGGAGCAGGGCACCCCGCTCGTCGTGTTCGGCGGCAAGGAGTACGGCTCGGGCTCGTCGCGCGACTGGGCGGCCAAGGGCACCAGCCTGCTGGGCGTCAAGGCGGTCATCACCGAGAGCTTCGAGCGCATCCACCGCTCCAACCTCATCGGAATGGGCGTCGTTCCGCTGCAGTTCCCCGCGGGCGAGAGCTGGGAGTCGCTCGGCCTCGACGGCACCGAGATCGTCTCGATCTCGGGCCTGGAAGAGCTGAACAACGGCGTCACGCCGAAGACGGTGCGCGTCACCGCCGCTCCGAGCGAGGACTCGCCCGAGGGCAAGCAGACGGTCGAGTTCGACGCGGTCGTGCGCATCGACACCCCCGGTGAGGCGGACTACTACCGCAACGGCGGCATCCTGCAGTACGTTCTGCGTTCGCTCGTCTGATCGGACATCGAACGGAGGGGCCCGGCGGATCATAGCCGGGCCCCTTCCGTCGTTCCAGGGGGTGTGCCTCACGGGGCTTTCATCGGTGGGAGCGGTACGATCGATCAGGCGGCCGCGACGCGGGCGGAACGCATCCGACGAACAGGTGAGGGAGTGCCGATGCCCATTCTTCCGAGCATCTCCGGACCCAGGGACCTCGATGGTCTGACCGAGAAGCAGCTGATCGAGCTCGCACAGGAGATCCGCGAGTTCCTCGTCGAGAACGTCGCCCGCACCGGCGGTCACCTCGGGCCGAACCTCGGCGTCGTCGAGCTCACCGTCGCTCTCCATCGCGTCTTCTCGTCGCCCGACGACCCCTTCATCTTCGACACCGGTCACCAGTCGTACGTGCACAAGCTCCTGACGGGGCGGCAGGACTTCTCCCACCTGCGCGTCAAGGGCGGCATCGCGGGCTACCCGCAGCGGGCGGAGAGCCCGCACGACGTCGTCGAGTCGTCGCACGCGTCGAGCTCGTTGAGCTGGGCCGACGGGGTCTCGCGCGCACTCACCGCCACGGGACGCGGCGACCGGCACGTGATCGCCGTCGTCGGCGACGGTGCCCTCACCGGGGGGATGACCTGGGAGGCGCTCAACAACATCTCCGACGACAACGACCGCAACCTCGTCATCGTCGTGAACGACAACGGGCGCTCCTACGCCCCGACCATCGGCGGCATGTCGCGCTACCTCAACCGCGTTCGAACCGCCGCCGCCTACAAAGACCTGCACCACAAGTCCGACCGGCTGTTCCGGGCGTTCGGGCCGATCGGCCGCGCGGTCTTCCGCGGTGTCCGGGGCGGGACGCACGGCTTCCTGTCCCGCTTCACCAACAACGAGGCGCTGTACTCCAACCTCGACATCAAGTACCTGGGCCCGGTCGACGGTCATGACCTTCCCGCCCTCATCGAGACGCTCGAACTCGCGAAGTCGTACGGTGCACCCGTCATCGTGCATGCGATCACCGAGAAGGGCCGCGGCTATCAGCCCGCCCGGGACGACGTCGCCGACCAGTTCCACGCGGTCGGCAAGATCGACCCCGTGACGGGCGAGACGCTCGGCGCCGGAGGTCGCGGCTGGACCGACGTGTTCTCGGAGTCGCTGGTGGCGGTCGGCGAGCGCAAGCCGGAGGTCATCGCGATGACCGCCGCGATGCTGCGTCCGACCGGTCTCGCCCCGTTCGCCGAACGTTTCCCGACGCGCGTCTACGACGTCGGCATCGCGGAGCAGCACGCGGTGGCGTCCGCGGCAGGTCTGGCCTTCGGCGGCCTGCACCCCGTGGTCGCGGTGTACGCCACCTTCATGGGCCGCGCGTTCGATCAGGTGCTCATGGACGTCGCCCTGCACCGCGCCGGCGTGACCTTCGTGCTCGACCGTGCGGGCGTGACGGGTCCCGATGGTCCCAGTCATCACGGCATGTGGGACCTCGCGATGCTGCAGATCGTTCCGCACATCCGCATCGCCGCGCCGCGCGACGGCGTCCGCCTGACCGAGGCGCTCGACGAGGCCGTCGAGGTCGATGACGCGCCGACCGTGATCCGTTTCCCGAAGGGCGAGGTCGCGGCCGAGCTGCCCGCCCTCGAGCGACTGCACGACGGCGTCGACGTGCTCGCGCGCGGCGAATCGGAGGACGTGCTCATCGTCGCGATCGGCCCGTTCGCGGAGCTCGCGATGGATGTGGCGAACCGTCTGCGCGCCCAGGGGATCGGTGCGACGGTCGTCGACCCGCGCTGGGCCATTCCGGTCCAGCCTTCCGTGGTCGCCCTCGCCGCTCGCCACCGTCTCGTCATCACGCTCGAGGACGGCATCCGTGTCGGTGGCATCGGCACGCGCGTGCGACAAGTGCTGCGCGAGGCTGGGATCGACACCGCGGTCGACGAGCTCGGTCTGCCCGACGAGTTCATCGATCACGCATCCCGCGACCAGATCCTGACCGAGGCCGGCCTCACGGCACCGAAGATCGCCCAGGACGTGGTCTCGCAGGTGCTGGGTACGCGCATCCCGGTGGCGCGCAACGCCGCCGAGACCGGCGCGGTCGACCTTCCGCTGCACGAGCGCTCCTGACACCGACGCTCGTCGGTTCCTTCGGCGCTAGGAAGGGCGTCAGCAGACAGGTCCGTCAGACCCGCCGTCGACGGCGGCGCCGGGGTCGCGCTGAGCGGCGCCGACCGCCCGCAGGGCGCGAGCGTCATCGCGCCGTGCACGACGCATCGTCAGCCACCAGCCGAGCGGAACCGCCACTGTGGCTGCCAGAGCGGGGGAGACGGTGAGGAAACCCCAGGGCGGGGAGTCGACGACACGAAAGACACTCCCGCCCGTGGCGACAGACAGATAGAGCGCGCCGATGAGCAGCCCGAGAGACGTGTACACGGCGAGGTGGACGGGGATCGACCGAACGCGTCGCATCGCCGTCGCGAGAGGGCGCACGCCGAGCATGCCGAACACCATCACGACGCCGGCCGGTATTCCCGCGAAGATGGCGACGACGATCGGAGCGGTGAGCAGCCAGGGGTCGAGATCGGTGGGGCTTGCCCCGTTCAGTACCGACGACGCGACCGCCGAGACGAGCACGGCTGCGCTCAGCAGCAGCACGAAGATCAACCAGACGGTGCCCCCGCCCCGGAGCAGCTCATCGGGAGTGAACGCCATCGGCTGCTGCGGCGTGCGGAGAGTACGCGGGTCCGGGTCGACTCTGGGCTCAGCGCCGTCGCTCATGACCGCACCTCCGCCTGCGTCCGCGGCTCTTGTTGAACATGGTCAGAACATAACGGACGCCGCTCGCACGCAGAAGGGGCCGCGCCTGTCGGCACGGCCCCTTCCGTCGTTCGGGTGCGTCAGCGGTGAGCGACGCCGCGGATCTGCGGGGTGTGGAACGAGCCCCCGAAGGCCCGCTCGGATGCGCCCTCGCGGTCGAGGTAGGGCGACGCCCCGCCGTCGATGAACGGCCAGCCCGCCCCGAGGATGAGGCACAGATCGATGTCCTCGACCTCGGGAACGACGCCCTCGTCCAGCATCCGCTTGATCTCGTCAGCCAAGCCGTCCTGCACGCGCTGCAGGATCGTCTCGTTCGAGGCCGGCGACGTGCCGACCGCGGGCTTCAGGATCTTCTCCGCCTGCTTCGTCCACCCGGTGACCCGGCCGCCCTTGTCCTTCTCGACCACGGCGTCCAGCTCCGCGAGCGCATGAAAGTTGTCGTTCGCGTAGAACCGGTCGGGGAACGTCGACGCCATCGTGTCCTGCACGTGCGCCGCCACCTTCCAGCCGACGAGGTCGATGAGTTGGAACGGCCCCATCGGGAGCCCGAGGGGTGCGAACGCCTTCTCCACATCGACGATCGGGGTGCCCTCGTAGACGGCTCGCGCGGCCTCGCCCATCACCTTCGCCAACAGGCGATTGACGACGAAGCCGGGCGCGTCGGCCGTGAGCACGGCGTTCTTCCCGAGCCCGCGCGCCACCACGAACGCCGTCGAGAGGGCAGCGTCTGACGTGGTCGGCGTCTTGACGATCTCGATGAGGGGCATGACGGCGACCGGGTTGAAGAAGTGGAACCCGACCAGGCGCTCCGGATGCGCCAGCTTCGCGCCGATCTCCTCGACCGACAGCGAAGACGTGTTGGTGGCGAGGATCGCGTCGTCGGCGATGATCGTCTCGATCTCGCCGAAGACCTGCTGCTTCACGCCGACCTCCTCGAACACCGCCTCGATCACGAAGTCGCAGTCGGCGTAGAGCGTCTTGTCGGTCGTCCCGGTCACGAGTCCGCGCAGCTTGTTGGCGGTGTCCGCGTCGACGCGGCCCTTGGCCTCGAGCTTCCCGATCTCGTCATGGATGTACGCCACGCCCTTGTCGACGCGCGCCTGGTCGAGGTCGGTGATCAGCACCGGCACCTGCAGCTTGCGCACGAACAGCAGAGCGAACTGGCTCGCCATCAGACCGGCGCCGATGATGCCGACCTTCGTCACCTTCTTGGCGAGCTGCTTGTCGGGAGCGCCCACGGGCCGCTTCGCTCGCTTCTGCACGAGGTCGAAGGCGTACATGGACGCCGCGAACTGATCGCCCGTGACGAGGTCGGCGAGCGCCTCGTCCTCCCGCGCGAAGCCCTCGGCCTTCGTACCGCTCTTCGCCTTGTCGAGCAGGTCCAGCGCGACGTACGGCGACTTCGGCACACTCCCGATCTTCGACTCGAGCATGCCGCGGGCCATCTTGATGGCGATGGGCCACTTGGTGAGGCGCTCGATCTTGCCGGGCTGATTCTTGCGTTCGACCTTCCTGCCGCCGAGCACCTCGTCGGCCCACGCCAGCGAGTCCTCGAGGTAGTTCGCGGCCGGGAAGATCGCGTCGACGATCCCCAGATCGAACGCCTGCTGCGGCTTCAGCATGCGGTTCTGCTTGAGCGGGTTCGAGATGATCACCTCAAGGGCGTTCTCGATGCCGATCAGGTTCGGCAGGAGGTACGCGCCACCCCACCCCGGGATGATGCCGAGGAAGACCTCCGGCAGGGCGATCGCGGCGGCGGAGGCGTCGACCGTGCGATAGGTGGAGTTCAGAGCGATCTCGAGCCCGCCCCCGAGCGCGAGCCCGTTCACGAATGCGAAGGTCGGCACACCCAGCTCGCCGAACCGCCCGAGCACCGTGTGGCCGAGCTGTGCGATGAGCCGCGCGTGGTCGCGGGATCCGACCTTGCCGATGTCGGAGAGGTCGGCGCCCGCGGCGAGGATGTACTGCTTGCCCGTGACGCCCACGGCGTCGATCTCGCCGGCCGCTGCGCGGGCGGCGAGCCCGTCGAGCGTCTCCCCGAGCTGCGTGAGCGTCGCGGGTCCGAGGGTGTTGGGACGGGTGTGGTCGCGCCCGTTGTCGAGCGTGATCAGCGCGAGCACCTTGCCCGAAGGCAGGCGGATGTCGCGGACGGGGGACTGCGTGACGACCTCGCCGTCGGTCAGTGCCCGAATGGGGGAGAAGTCGACGTTCGCGTACTGCTCGGAGACCGTGTTCGCCATGCTGCTCATCACTTCCGCTTCTTGCCGTTGTAGTGCGGGTTCTCCCAGATGACCGAACCGCCCTGACCCAGGCCGACGCACATCGCGGTGAGGCCGTAGCGCACGTCCGGGCGCTCGGCGAACTGCGCCGCGAGCTGGATCATCAGCCGCACACCGGATGCGGCGAGAGGGTGACCCACGGCGATCGCGCCGCCCCACTGGTTGACCCGGGGGTCGTCGTCGGCGATGCCGAAGTGGTCGAGCAGGGAGATGACCTGAATCGCGAAGGCCTCATTGAGCTCGAACAGGCCGATGTCGGAGATGTCGAGTCCGGCCTTGCGCAGCGCCTTCTCGGTGGAGGGGATGGGTCCGATGCCCATGATCTCGGGCTGGACCCCGGCGAAGGCGAAGGAGACCATCCGCATCTTCGGTGCGAGGCCGAGCTCCTTCACGGCGCGTCCGCCCGCAAGCAGCGACATGGTGGCGCCATCGGTGAGCGGCGACGAGGTGCCCGCCGTCACGCGCCCGTGCGGACGGAAGGGGGTCTTCAGCGCGGCGAGGTCTTCCATCGTGGTCTGCGGTCGACGTCCCTCGTCCTCGGTGGCGAGGCCCCAGGCGCCGTCGGCGCCCTTGATCGCGACCGAGACGAGGTCGGGCTGGATCTTGCCGGCGTCGTAGGCCGCCTGCACCTTGTGCTGGCTGAGCATGCCGTAACGGTCCGAGCGCTCCTTCGTGAGGTGCGGGAAGCGGTCGAAGATGCGCTCGGCGGTCACGCCCATGTTGAGCGCGCCGGGGTCGACCATCTTCTCCGCCACGAAGCGCGGGTTGGGGTCGGCGTTCCCGCCGATCGGGTGGTGACCCATGTGCTCGACTCCGCCGGCCAGGGCGAGGTCGTACATGCCCACACCGATCGACGCGCCCATCGTCGTCACGCTCGTCATCGCGCCCGCGCACATCCGCTCGACCGCGAGGCCCGGTACCGTCTGCGGCAGGCCGGCGAGGATCGCCACGGAGCGACCGAGGGTCAGCCCCTGGTCGCCGGTCTGGGAGGTCGCCGCGATCGCGACATCGTCGATGCGGTCGGCCGGCACGGCCTGATTCCGCTCCATGAGACCGATGGTCGCCTTCACGGCGAGGTCATCGGCTCGGGTGTTCCAGTACATGCCCTTTTCGCCGGCGCGCCCGAAGGGGGTGCGCACTCCATCGACGAAGAAGACGTCCGAGATCTCGGCCACTCTGCCTCCAAGTTTGTGCGGTGGCCTCAGTTTATGGAGGCCCCGAAACGGGGAGGAATCGGTTGGATCGAACCTACGAAGCGGTGGCGGACGCCTCGTCGGGTCGTTGCGCGGCCTCTACAAAAGCATCCGCGATCTTCTGTGCGGTCTGTGCAACCTGCCACGGGCGGGCGCCGAGCAGGGCGAGGTCGTGCGCGATGTCGTCGACCGAGTCTCCCGACGGTGACCACGCCACTCGACGCAAGTATTCGGGCGTGAGCAGATTCTCGGTGGGCATGTGAAGCCCCTCGGCGATCTGCTCGACCACCGGCCGCGCCGCCTTCAGCCGTGCGTCGGCCTCGGGGTTGCGATCGGCCCAGGCGCGCGGAGGCGGGAGGGCATCGCTCGGCACCCGTTCCCGGGGCAGTTCCTCGCTCGCGCGCCCCTCGACGATCGCCTGCCACCAGCGGTCGAGCTGCGAGCGGCTCGCGCGCCCCTGGAAGTCCTTCACACCGGCGAGAGCCTGCTTGCTCTGCGGGTTGGCGAGCACCGCCGCGACGAGCGAACGGTCGGGAACGAGACGCCCGGGGGAGACGTCCTGCTGCTGAGCGAACAGCTCGCGCGCGTGCCAGAGCGATCGTGCCACTGCGAGATTGCGCGCCCCACGCACCTGATGCAGGCCGCTCAGGCGCCGCCACGGGTCTTCTCGGGGCGCTTTCGGGAGACGCGCGAGCGTCGCCTGGAACTCCTCCGCGGCGAAGGCGGTCTTCCCCTGCTCCTCGAGCTCGGCGACGAGGGCGTCGCGGACGTCGACGAGGTGCAGCACATCGAGGGCGGCGTACTCGAGCCAGGCGTCCGGAAGCGGTCGCGTCGACCAGTCGGCGGCCGAGTGCTCTTTCTTGAGTGTGATGCCCAGCGTGTGCTCGACGACCGCAGCGAGCCCGACGCGCTCGTGCCCGAGCAGCCGCGATGCGAGCTCGGTGTCGAAGATCGTGTGCGGATCGAGTCCGAGCTCGCGCAGCGACGGCAGGTCCTGGCTGGCCGCGTGGAGCACCCATTCGAGGTCGCCGATGGCGTCGGCGAGTGGCGAGAAGTCTCCGATCGCGGGCGGATCGAACAGGAACACCCCGGCGTCGCGACGGAAGACCTGGACCAGATATGCGCGCTGCGAGTATCGGAAACCGGATGCGCGCTCGACATCGACCGCGACGGGCCCCTCGCCGTTCGCGAGGGTGGCGCAGGCGGCGCGGAACTCCTCGACGTCGGAGATCACGGAGTATTCAGTCACGTACAGCCTTTCGCGCGCCGATCACGGCGATGCCCTCGGAGCCGGGCGGAAGTCCCGCCAGCATCCCGACCAGTTCGGCCCATGCCTCGACGTGCGGGGGGAAGGGTCCTTCGGGAGACCAGGACGCCCGCAATTCTATCTGGGCGCCATCGCCTTCGAGGGCGAGGCCCCCGAAGCCCTTCGAAAGGGTCTTGGTCGAGGTTCCCGATGCGGCCGCGTAGACGGCGTCGCGAGAGTCGAGCGCGTCGATCAGCCACGACCACGTCACATCCGCGAGAAGCGGATCGGTGCCGATCTCGGTCTCCAGCGGGGCTTGCGCGAAGATCACGATGCGCCACGCACCGCCCCAGCCGGCCGGCTCGTCCGGATCGTGCAGGAGGATGAACCGCCCGGTGCCGTAGGCCGACTCGCCATTGGCGTCCGGGCGCACATCGGCGGCCAGGGCGATCGCGAACGGGGCGAGCCCGGTCGGCGCGGGAATCTCTCGGACGGCGATGTCGTCGCGGAACACCGTCGTGCGCAATTCTGCCGTGGCGCTGTCGAAGGGGCTCCCGGCATCGGGGGGTGCGGTCACGGCAACAGGCTAGAGTCAGGAGGCGATGAAGAGTCTCAGGCACGCCGTCGCGCTCGTCCTCCCGATCTTCGCGCTGCTGGGTGCGGCCGCGTCGTTCCTCGTGCTCGGCGTCGCCCGCCGGGTGGTCGTCCCGTCGTCGGGCCGCCCCAACACCCGCATCCTGTCGATCGACACCGGGTCGCAGACCATCGAGCTCGCCCGCACACTCGACACCGAGCTTCCCGGGCGATACGGCCTGTACACGACCGGGACGTACGGCTACGTGAAGCTGGGCGCCGTGCTCAGTGCCGACGCCACGACCGTCCGGCGGAAACTGCTCACGCAGATCGAGCCCGGCGCGCGCGTCGACGCGGAGGCGGGTTTCAGCGGGTGGTACTACGCCGCTCCCGCCGAACTGCACCTTCCCTGGCAGAACGTCCTCATCGGGTCGCCCGCGGGCCCCTGCCCCGCCTGGTTCTTCCCCGCCGCGTCACGGACCTGGGTCATCCAGGTGCACGGTCGCGGCACCACCCGGGGCGAGTGCCTGAGGGCCGTGCCGGTGCTGCATGCGGCGGGCCTGCCCACCCTCCTCGTCTCCTATCGCAACGACGGCGAGGCCCCGCGCAGTCGCTCGGGCGCCTACGCGCTCGGTGCCGCGGAGTGGCGCGACGTCGATGCGGCCGTCGCCTACGCGCTCCGTCACGGTGCCGACCAGGTCATCCTCATGGGCTGGTCCATGGGTGGGGCGATCGCGCTGCAGACGGCCGTGAACTCCGGTCACCGCGACCGGATCGCCGGACTCATCCTCGATTCGCCCGTGGTGGACTGGCGCAGCGTGCTGCGCTTCCAGGCCGGCCAGATCGGCCTGCGCGCTCCGCTGCCCACCCTCGCGATGCGCGCCCTCATGCATCCACTCGGCGCGCGGTTGAGCGGCGCGGAGGAGGCGATCCCGTTCGATCGGCTCGACATGGTCGCACGGGCGGATGACCTCACCGCGCCCATGCTCATCCTGCACAGCGACGATGACGGATACGTGCCCTCCGCGCCGTCGCGCGCCCTGCACGACGCACGCCCCGACATCGTCACGATGCCGCGCATCTCCGGAGCGCGGCACACGAAGATCTGGAACCACGACGAGGCGGGATGGTCGTCGGCGATCACCGACTGGCTGCGGGCGCGAGGCTTCAGCGCTTCTGCCTGACCTGCTTCTTCGCCCGCATGAGCATGCCCGTCATGCCCCCGATGCGCAGCGGGGAGACGGCCTTCGTCAGGCCGATCGACTGCGGGTAGTCGTCGGGGATCGCCAGAACCTCGTCGGGAGTGAGGCCCGTGATGCCCTGGGCGAGGATGCTCGCGAACCCGCGCGTGGTCGGCGCCTCCGGGGGAGCCGTGGCGTGCATGACGACCCGGTCGTCGATGACCTCCACGTAGATGTAGACGGGGGACTGGCACTCGGCCACCCGCTCGCACATCTCCGGATGCTCGGCCACGTTGGGGGAGACCGGGGGCAATTCGTCGGCGAACTCGAGCAGGAGCAGCAGACGATCGGCCTCCGGCGTCTCGAGGAACGAGTCGCGGATCTCGGCGAGGGTGTCGGGAACGTGGGTGTCGCTCATCCCCGCCATTCTCACACGCTCAGAGTGTGCCGGGCTCGGATCCGGTGGCGATCGGCACACGCACCGCGCTGCCCCACTCGGTCCACGATCCGTCGTAGTTGCGCACGTTCTCGAATCCGAGCAGGTGCTTCAGCACGAACCACGTGTGGCTCGACCGCTCCCCGATGCGGCAGTATGCGACGACCTCGTCGCCGTCGGTCAGCCCCGCACCCTCGCGGTAGATCGCGTCGAGCTCCGCACGGCTCTTGAACCCGCCGTCCTCGGCCACGGCCTTGGCCCACGGAACGCTCTGCGCGGTGGGGATGTGGCCGGCGCGCAGAGCGCCTTCCTCCGGGTACGCGGGGGCGCTCGTGCGCTCTCCGCTGTACTCCTCCGGCGAGCGCACGTCGATCAGCGGCTTGCCGATGTGGGCGAGCACGTCCTCCTTGTAGGCGCGGAGCAGGGAGTCGTCGCGCTCCACGACCGGATACTCGGTCGCGGGCCGGGTCGTCTTCTCACGTGTGATCTCGCGTCCCTCCGCGATCCAGCGGTCGCGGCCGCCGTCGAGCAGACGCACGTCTTCGTGGCCGAAGAGCGAGAAGACCCACAGCGCGTACGCGGCCCACCAGTTGTTCTTGTCGCCGTAGATGACGACGGTGTCGTCGCGGGAGATGCCCTTGCTGCTCAGGAGGGCGGCGAACCCCTCGCCGTCGACGTAGTCGCGCACCACGGGGTCGTTCAGCTCGGTGTGCCAGTCGACTTTCACCGCTCCCGGGATGTGTCCCGTCTCGTAGAGCAATACGTCTTCGTCGGACTCCACGACGACGAGTCCCGGTTCACCGAGGTGCTCGGCCAGCCACTGGGTGCTGACGAGACGTCCGGGCTCGGAGTACTCGGCGAACTTGGCGGACGACGTGTCGAACTCGATGGTCACGGGACGCTCCTCGGGGGTGTGCGGGCGAAGGGTGGGCCGACGACGGCGTAGTGTGGATCCGTCGCTTCGACGATAGTTCCCCTCGGTGCCCCCGATGCCCGATTCGTAAGACTTCGACACAGGAAACGAATGACCGACACGAAGAGCACCCCGGGCGTCGTGCGCCTCAGTGATCGACAGCCCGCGGTCAGCGGTCCCGAGATGCTGGCCAGCCTCGTGCCGCCGCCGCAGTTCGACGGAGCGACCTTCGACAGCTACCGCGCGGACCCGGAGTACCCCTCGCAGGAGGAGGCGAAGCAGACACTCCTGCAGTTCTCGGGTCGCGGTGCCCCCGCCAAGCGGGGCGGGCTGTTCAGCCGGGCGAAGAAGGAACCGGAGGTCAAGCCGGGTGTGTACCTCGACGGCGGATTCGGCGTCGGCAAGACGCACCTCCTCGCGGCGATCTACCACGCGATGCCCGCGCGGAGGAAGTACTTCGGCTCGTTCATCGAGTACACGGCTCTCGTCGGGGCTCTCGGCTACAAGAACACCGTCGCCCTCCTCCGCGGAGCCGACCTGCTGTGCATCGACGAGTTCGAGCTCGACGATCCGGGCGACACCATGGTCATGACCCGGCTCCTGGGCGAGCTGGTCGCCTCGGGATCGAAGCTCGCGGCGACGTCGAACACTCCGCCGAACGCGCTGGGCGAGGGGCGATTCGCCGCGCAGGACTTCCTTCGCGAGATCCACCAGATGGCCGACAGCTTCCGCACGATGCGCATTGACGGCGTCGACTTCCGGCAGCGCGCGATCGACGGCCACGCCGTCGTGCTCACCGACGACCAGTACGCGGATGCCGTCGCCACCGCATCCGCATCGTCGTCGGTCTCGGACGACGCGTTCGACGACGTCATCTCCCACCTCGCTCGCGTGCACCCCTCGCGCTACATCCGGCTGATCGACGGGCTCGAGGTCGTCGGCCTCCGCGATGTGCGCGTCCTCACCGATCAGTCGGAGGCGCTGCGCTTCGTCGCCTTCGTCGATCGCGTCTACGACGCGCAGATCCCCATCCTCGCGACCGGGGTCGGCCTCGACCGGGTCTTCGCCGAGGAGATGCTCGGCGGCGGATACCGCAAGAAGTACCTCCGCGCGATCTCCCGGCTGAATGCACTGACGCATTCCAGCCCCGCGTAACGCGATGGTTACACGCCGACGCCGCGTGTAACGCCGGGGAAACACACCTCGCCCGTCCCTGAAACCGAGCCTCGCCACACTGAAGCTCTCAGTTACTCGGATGTGAGGTATTCCATGGATGCTCCCGGCAACATCTCCTGGGCGATCACCGCGACCGCCCTGGTGCTGCTCATGACCCCCGGCGTCGCGTTCTTCTACGGCGGACTCGTCAAGGCGAAGAGCGTCGTCAGCATGATGATGATGAGCTTCGGCTCCATCGGACTGGTGGCGGTGCTCTGGATCCTGTTCGGCTTCTCGATGAGCGCGGTCGAAAGCCCGACCCAGTTCGCGGGCAACCCGTTCGCCGACTTCGGTCTCGCGGGCCTCGCCGAAGGCCCGGACGCCAACGTCGCGCTCCTCGGTGTCGCCTACGGCGCGACCTTCGCGATCATCACCGTCGCCCTGATCTCGGGCGCGATCGCCGACCGGGCCAAGTTCGGCTCCTGGCTGATCTTCGCCGGCATCTTCGCCACGGTGGGCTACTTCCCGATCGCCGCCTGGGTGTGGGGCGGCGGCTGGATCATGAACCTCGGTGAGACGCTCTTCCCCGGGGGCGATATCGCGGTCATCGACTACGCCGGCGGCACCGCGGTGCACATCAACGCCGGAGCGGCGGCGCTCGCCCTCGCGATCGTCCTCGGCAAGCGCATCGGCTTCCAGAAGGGCATCCTCAAGCCGCACAACGTGCCGCTGACGCTGCTGGGCGCCGCGCTGCTGTGGTTCGGCTGGTTCGGTTTCAACGCCGGCGCCGAGTGGCTCGCCGAGGACATGGGCGGTGTCGGCCTCATCGGGATCAACACCCTCGGTGCGACGGCGGCGGCCATCCTCGGTTGGATCCTCATCGAGAAGATCAAGGACGGCAAGCCCACGTCGGTGGGCGCCGCCTCCGGTGCGGTCGCCGGTCTCGTGGCCATCACCCCCGCCTGCGCGAACCTGACCCCCGGATGGGCGCTGCTGCTGGGCGCCGTCGCCGGTGTGCTCTGCGCGCTGGCCGTCGAGCTGAAGTTCCGTCTCGGGTTCGACGACTCGCTCGACGTCGTCGGCATCCACCTGGTGGGCGGCCTGCTCGGCACGATCTACCTCGGATTCTTCGCGACGGGCCAGGGCCTGTTCGTCGGCGGCGACTGGCGCCTGCTGGTCGTGCAGGTCATCGCCGCGGGCGGCGTGCTGATCTACTCCTTCGTGGTGGCGTTCATCATCGGCTTCGCGATCGAGAAGACCATCGGCTTCCGCGTCACGAGCGAAGACGAGATCGCCGGCGTCGACTCGGTCGTGCACGGCGAGGAGGGCTACGCCCTCACCGGAGCCTGATCCCGGATCGAGCAACTAGGGTGACCGTGTGAGTTCAGCCCGGAGCATCCTCGTCACGATCACCCGGAGAGTGCTCGACGCACTCTCGCCCCGAACGTCCCGGCCCCGCACGGCGCCGGGACGTTCGGCCGTGCTGCGCCCGCAACCCGCTCGTGACACGTCGGGGCGCGAGGCGCAGACGGAGACGAGACGACTCGACCCGCGCGCGGTCGGCAGCCTGGTCGTCGAGTACTCCCCGAACCGCGATGGGGCCCCGGATGCGGGCGAGATCGTGTGGACGTGGGTGCCCTACGAGGAGGGCGACGGGCGAGGGAAGGACCGTCCGGTGCTCGTCATCGGCCGCGCGTCGGCGGACCGGGTCTACGCGGTGCGTCTGACATCGCGCCCGCACGACGGCGATCGGGACTACCTGTCCATCGGATCAGGGGCGTGGGATGCCCAGGGGCGAGAGTCGTGGGTCGACATCGAGCAGCTCTACAGCGTGCACGAGCGGGGCCTTCGGCGGGAGGCCGCGGTACTCGCCAGGTCGCGATTCGACCGGGTGGCCGCGGCGCTGCAGAAGCGATACGGATGGCGCGCGACACGCCCGTCGTGAGCGTTCGAGCAGATCGGGGCAATCCGATCGCGCGCGGGTGCCGAACCTCCTGTGAGCCGCTCCCGCGGTTCCCGCACAAGGAGGCATCATGCGTTTCATCCCCACCAAGGTCCACGGCATCCTCGACTACGTCGTCGGCATCGCCCTGATCGCAGCCCCCTGGCTGTTCGGCTTCGCCGCCATGGGCGGGCCCGCCGTCATCATCCCGGTCGTGCTCGGCATCGGCCTGATCGTCTACAGCCTGTTCACGAAGTACGAGTGGGGCCCCTTCGGATTCATCCCGATGCCGGTGCACCTCGTCTTCGACATCGTCGCGAGCCTGTTCCTCGCCCTCTCGCCCTGGATCTTCGGATTCTCGACCGAAGCCCCGAACGTGTGGCTGCCGCACGTCGTCGTCGGCATCGCGGTCATCGTCGTCGTGCTGTTCTCGAAGCCGCAGCCGGCGAGCACGCCTCGGACCGCCCGAGCCTGATGCGTGCAGAAGGCCCCCTCCTGTCCTGGCAGGAGGGGGCCTTCGTGCGTGCGGGGGAGCGATCACTCCCCGTCGATGTCGTCCTCGTCGAGCGGGTCGGTGACGTCGACCTCGGAATCGTCCAGGCGCTGGTCCTGCGCTGGGGGCAGATCCTGCAGGAAGGCGCGGTCGCTGTTCGGGTCTCCGCTGCCGTCGCCGGCGATCCGGTCGTCCTCTGCTCCGGCGATCGGGTTCTGGTCCTCGATGTCGCTCATCGCTCACTCCTCTCGATCGGGCCGCCCCGGTATGGGTGGCCGCTGCCCTTCGATGCTCTCCGGTCGAGCGCGCTGGGCCGAGGGGGTGGTGCGGGAAGGAGCCGCGTGTTAGACGGAGCGAGCGGCCTCATCATCCCAGAGTGCGTCGATCGGCAGGGGCCTGCCGACGACACGCTCCGCCGCGCGGTGGCCGGAGAGCAGCGCCGCCGACACCGTCGCGGGGTCGTCGGTCCACGTGGCCTCGCCCGCGAGGTGCAGCCGGTCGCCGATGGGCGAGGCGAGGTCGTCGTGATCGGCGGTCGTCGAGCCGGGGAGCATGAAGGCGTACGAGCCGCGCGACCACGGGTCGTGCTGCCAGGCGGTCCGGTGGATCGCCGTCGGGGCGGGAACGCTGTCGCCGTACAGGCGGCGCAGTTGAGCGAGCACCGAGGCGACGAGCCGTTCCTCGTCCCAGTCCGCCGTCTGCTCGGCGGCGGGTCCGGCGGCGAAGGTGAGCAGAGTCGGCTCTCCGTCGAGGCGGGTGAGGTCGTACCACGAATGCCACCACCGGCCCTCCGGACCCTGCTGGCGGATCGCGTAGACGTCTCGGTCCCAGAAGCGCTCGGGGAAGCGGAGGAACACCTTCTCGAAGCGGTTCATCGCCAACCTCGACAGTGCGGCGGCGTGCGCGTCGGGAAGAGCGGGGGAGAACACGAGGTCACCGGACTGCAGCACCCCGACCGGAACCGTGACGATCGCCTGCTGTGCGCTGAAGACCTCGTGCTCGGTGAGGACGACCACGCCGTCCGTCGACCACTCGACGCGCGTCGACGGTGTCGACAGGCGCACGTCGAGGCCCTCCGCGAGGTGCGCGGGCAGCTCGTCGTACCCGTCGGGGAACACGACCTCGTCGCCATCGATCGCATCGTCGTCGAGCCCGTGCGCCGCCAGGTCGTCGATCCCGGCGCCGTACTGCTCCTCCGAGCGGTGCTCGAGGTACTCCCGTACGCGCTGCGTTCGCACCGCATCCCATCCCTGTGCGGCCAGTGCGGCCTCGGTGACGTCGCGATACGAATCATCGGGGCCGGATGCGGCGATCGTGCCGAGCAGCGCGGCGTCGACCGCTCGAATGTCGTCGATGTAGCGCCGCGCCTCGTCTTCGCTGAGCCGGTCGCCGTCCGGGCCGTAGTGGGCGATCGGGCGGCTGTCGGGCTGATATCCGCCGACGGTGAACTCGACGGTTCGCAGACCGAACGCCCCAGCGGCGGCGGCGACCGGGCTGTCGGTGATGCCATGGATCCACGACGCGCCGAGGTCGGTCACCCGGCCGCCGGAACGATCGGTGTGCACTCGACCGCCGATGCGGTCACGCGCTTCGAGGAGAACGCATCGACGCCCGGCGATCTCGAGCAGTCGAGCCGCGGTCAGACCCGCCACGCCCGCTCCGACCACGATGACGTCGACATTCTCCATGCGCATTTTCCTCACCGGAGCCGCGGCGCAGCCCCTCCGCTCCGACGTTAGCGAGGTCGGGGGAGCGGGAGGAAGGGAGAGCGCGGAGAGAGTGGGCGCGATCTCAGCGCAGCCACCACTCCGGCGAGGCCGCGAGGATCCGAGCGACAGCGCGGTCGGTGTCGTCGTCTCCGGAGCGCAGCCACTGCTCGATCGCTCCGACGGTCCCCGCGGCCGCGTACGCCACGGCGTATGCCATCGCATCGGGGTCGGCGGCGATGGCGGGCGGCACGATGTGAGGTCGCAGCTGCACCCAGAGCTCGAGACCGGATCGGATGGAGCGTTCCAGATTGTCGCGGATCGGAGCGGCCAGCAGGGGTCGCATGGCTCCTCGGTAGACGCAGGCACGGCGGCGCACGTGTTCGAGCAGCGCCCGCTCCCCGTCGCCGATCGTGTCGGTGCGCGGGAGGATCTCCATCGACTCCGCGATCTCGGCCGACAGCGCCTGCGCGAGAAGGTCGACCGGGCTGTCTGCGTGCCGGTAGAAGGTGTCGCGTGCGACGCCGGCGCGTGCGCAGATCGCGGACGCGGTGACGTCGGCGATCGGCATGGTGGCGGCCAGCGAGAGGACGGCGTCGTGCAGGCGCTCCTGCGATCTCCGAGCCCGTGCGTCCATCCTCCCAGCGTAGTGACGGACGAAACTATCCAACAGGTGTCCGATAAGGCGTATCGTCGGAGGCATCGACGCCGAACGGCGTCACGGAGAGGAAGTCATGACAGAGTTCGAGAACAGTGTCGCCGTCGTCACCGGGGGCGTCTCGGGGATCGGGGCGGCGATCACGCGCCGTCTCGTCGACCGCGGAGCGAAGGTGTTCGTTGCCGACATCAACGCGGATGCCGTGGCCGCCGCCGCCGACACGTTCGGCGAGAACGTCGCCGGCCTGCGGACCGATGTCACCGACGAGGCCTCGATGGAGGCGCTGTTCGCTGCCGCGACCGAGCGCTTTGGGTCCATCGACGCCGTCTACAACGTCGCGGGCGGCTCGAAGCCGGGCAACGTGGTCGACATGGATCTCGCGACGTGGGACTTCAACATCAAACTGAACCTCTACGGTGCCTTCCTCGGAACCAAATTGGGCGCGAAGCACTTCCTCGCCGAGGGCAAGCGCGGCGCGATCGTCAACATCGCGTCGCTGAATTCGCAGGTGCCGATGCACGGGGGAGCGGGCTACTCCACCGCCAAGGCGGGGGTCGTGATGCTCACGAAGAATGCCGCCCTGGAGCTCGGGGAGCAGGGCATCCGCGTGAACGCCGTCTCGCCCGGGCTCGTCGCCACCCCGCTCACCGGCGGGCTGCTGGCCGTGCCCGGCGTGATGGACACGTATCTCGACCGCATCCCGGCGAAGCGCGCGGCCGACCCCGATGAGATCGCCGGCGTCGCCGTCTTCCTCGGCTCGGCCGACGCCTCGTACGTGAATGGCGAGAACATCGTCGTCGACGGCGCCTGGGCGACCACGGGCTACCCGGACCTGCGTCCGTTCCTGGGCTGAGGTCACTCGGTCGGAACCGGGCGCCGAGCGGACGACCACGCCCTCGGCGCCCGGCGCAGCGCGGCGCAATGCGGATGCGCGGCGAACGTGTCGGTCATGTCAAGGCGCTGTCGAGGCGGCAGCCGCCGCGGCTGAATGCTCTCATGACGATCACCAGACGCCTCACGAGGACGACGGGCGCAGCGCTGGCGCGCATCCTCGGCATCTTCCTGCGCGCAGGGATCGGTGTCGTGCTGATCGTGCGGCGCCCCCGTCCCATTCATTCGCGCGGTGCCGTGCTCGACGGGTGGGTGCGCCTCCGCCCACCCCTGCTCGCCGCCGGCCCAGGAGGGGAGGGCTCGACGCGTGCGATCAGGGTCGTCGCCCGCCTATCCCGCTCGATCGGGCTCCCCGACGGACTGCCCGATGTCTACGGACTCGCCGTGCGCGGTGTGATCGACGGCCGCACCGTCGACCTGCAACTCTCCGCGACCGGTGTCGGGGTGCCCGGCCGCTTCCTGCTCGCTCCGCACTTGACGCCGGACCGGGCGACCTACTCGAGCATCCTCCCGGTACGCACGAAGCGCGGACCGATGCTCTTCTGCGCGCGGACCCTTCAGTCGCCGGGGCTTCCGGCCGACCTTCCGGGCATACGTCGGGCCGTGCGCCGCGAGCCCTGGCGTCTGGGACTCTATGCCGCCACTCCCCGCGGGCGCTGGCATCCGATCGGAGAGATCGCGCTGGATGCATCCCGGCCCGAGGACGACCCGACGCTGCGCTTCGACGTCGACCGGCATCCGATTCCGGGCACGGAGCCGTACGGCTGGGTGGCCGCACTGCGTCAACCCGCGTACCGGCTCGCGCAGGGACGGGATCCGGGGGAGCGTACGGATGAGCGTCCAAGCTCGGCGGATACCGGAAACGCAGAAGGCCCGCGATGATCGCAGGCCTTCCGTTTCGATGTGGTGGGCGATACCGGACTCGAACCGATGACCTCTTCCGTGTGAAGGAAGCGCGCTACCAACTGCGCCAATCGCCCAATGCCCCAGGGGGCCGACAACCGATACTACCGGACCCGGAGTCGTGCTCGTGACCAACGAGGGAGACACGCGCGAGATTCGCCCCGGGTTTTGACACTCGGTGATCTTGGGCTAATGTTTCATGAGTGCCCGGGACAACAACCGGGAACGAAATGCGGATGTAGCGCAGTTGGTAGCGCACAACCTTGCCAAGGTTGGGGTCGCGAGTTCGAGTCTCGTCATCCGCTCGAGTGCAGGGGATCTTCGTCAGAAGGTCCACGGCACGTGGGGTCAATCCACACGGTGGCGTGGCCGAGCGGCTAGGCACCGGCCTGCAAAGCCGTTTACACGGGTTCGAATCCCGTCGCCACCTCACCGACAAATGAATAGCCTTTTAGGCGCGATTGGCGCAGCGGTAGCGCGCTTCCCTGACACGGAAGAGGTCACTGGTTCGATCCCAGTATCGCGCACAGACGAAACCCCCGGAATCCCGGGGGTTTCTTCGTTTCCGGGGTCGAGTTTTCGCGTAACTTTCGCTTAGGGGCTTGACGGGCGAACCTCATTTTTCGCCCTCTCCGAGGGGAACATGCGACGTTTTTCGTCGGCCCGCATAGGAGGCTCCATGAGCTTCCCCGTTTCGACCCCCAGCCACCGTCCTTTTCGCGTCCGTTCGGCGGGCGCCCGCGCCCTCGCTGCAGAGCCGGCCGAGCGGGTCTTGTTGTCCATCAAGGAGGCTGCGGCATACCTGTGCGTGTCGGAAAAGACGGTAAGGCGCTACATCGATGCCGGCGTCCTTCGCGCGTGGCGGTTCGGACCCAAGCCTCTACTGCGCATCGAGCTGAGCGACCTGGAAGCGCTGATGGCGCCGGCGCATCCAGCGCACATGTAGAGCGGACAGGGCGATGCCGCTCCGAGCTGTAGGTTGAAGGCGTGCCAAAGCCTCTCTCAATGAACGCCATCCGGAATCGAGCCGCGAAGTTCGCGCTTGACTGGAAGGACAGCCCCGGAGACGAGAAGCAGGACGCGCAGAGTTTCGTTCGTGACCTCCTGGGCGTGTACGGCATCACGGAGACGCGCGCTGCGTTCTACGAGAAGCGTGTGAAGAGGACCTCGACCGGGCGACGGGGGTACATCGACGCGTTGATCCCGGGACGCGCCGCCATCGAGATGAAGTCGCGAGGCGAAGATCTTGCCGCCGCAGAGCGCCAGGCACTCGACTACCTTGACTCCCTCTCCGACACAGAGATGCCGCGCTGGGTCATCAGCTGCGACTTCTCGACCTTCCGCATTCTGGATCTTCACGCCCATGATGCTGATCCTGTCGAGTTCGGACTCGAAGAACTTCGCGACAATGCTGACTCGATGGCGTTCTTCGCCGGATATGGTGGGCACCAGTTCGGCTCGAAAGAGCAGGAAGCCGCGTCCATCAAGGCGGCGAAGCTGATGGCCAGCCTCTACGAAGCGCTCGAGCAGAGTGGCTACGAGGGTCACGAGGCAAGTGTGTTCCTCGTGCGCACACTCTTCGCGCTCTATGCAGATGACTCAGGCGTGTGGGAGCGAGACCTCTTCCTCGAGTTCCTCGAAACACGCACTGCTGAGGACGGATCCGACCTCGGCCCGCAGCTGTCCCTGCTCTACCAAGTGATGGGCAAGGAGAAGCGACAGAAGAATCTCGACGAGCTAGTGAGCCGCTTCCCCTACGTCAACGGCGGCGTCTTCGAAGACCCTCTCGACATCCCGTCGTTCGATGCCGTCATGCGTCAGCGTCTGTTGGATGCTGCGAGGTTCAACTGGAGTGCGATCTCTCCGGCTATCTTCGGATCGCTCTTCCAAGCGGTCAAAGACAAGACGGCGCGCCGTCAGCTAGGCGAGCACTACACCACCGAAACGAACATCCTGAAGGTAATCCGTCCCATGTTCCTCGACGACCTGAGGCGCAGGTTCGACGAGGGATTCAACGACGCGAAGGCGCTCACGAAGCTGCGTGCGCGGATGGGTCAGATGCGCTTCCTTGACCCCGCGTGTGGCTGTGGCAACTTCCTCATCATCGCCTTCCGAGAGATGCGCGCGCTCGACTTGGAAATCCTGCAGCGACTTCAGCAGCTAGGCGGGGCCGGTGTGACACTTCTGTTTGCAGAAGAAGATCTGCCGGTCCGCCTAGAGAACTTCCACGGCATCGAGCTGGAGGAATGGCCAGCGCAAATCGCGAGCACGGCGCTTCACTTGGTTCAGCACCAAGCGAACATGGCGATGGAACTCGCGCTCGGACAGGCGCCCGATACTCTGCCACTCGACCGCATTCACACGATCCACGTCGGCAACGCCCTGCAAAAGGACTGGTCTGAGGTCGTGCCGCCCGGCGACGAGGTCTATGTCGTGGGCAATCCGCCGTTCATTGGGATGAACCGCATGACATCGGATCAGCAAGCTGACAACCGGCTGACATTCAGCTCCATTGATGCCAAGGGGCTTCGAACAGGTCGACTCGATTACGTGGCCTGCTGGTACGCAAAGGCGATCTCTTACTTGAAGGGCACGAGCGGACGAGCGGCCTTCGTCTCGACCAACTCGATCACCCAGGGTGAGCAAGCGCGGACGATGCTCCCGTTGTTGAGCCGGCATGGCTTCGCGGTGGACTTCGCTCATCGGACGTTCAAATGGACGTCCGAGGCCCCCGGAGCTGCAGCAGTTCACTGCATCGTGGTGGGCTTCTCCGCATCGAGTCGCTCCGGGCGGGGAGCCCGGCTGTTCACATACGACGCGCTCGCTGGTGACCCCACCGAGCTCCCCGTCGCGCGCGTTAACTTCTACCTGGCGGATGGGCCGGATGTCGTCCCTGCCAAGCTCGCAAAGCCGGCCACCCCGGGGATGCCCAACGGCCACAAGGGTAGTCAGCCCACTGATGGCGGGTATCTCATCATCGACGACGGAGATGACCTCGCCGCGCTCCTCGCGGACCCCCACGCTGCGCCGTACATCCGCCGGTTCATCCAAGGCAAGGACATGTTGCAGGGCCAGCCGAAGCGGTGGTGCTTGTGGTTGAAGGACGCCAATCCGAGCGATATCGCTGCTTCGCCGCTCATCAAGGCGCGGTTGGCGGCAGTGCGAGCCGAGAGAAAGAAGTCACCCACGCAGTCGGTGGTTGACTACGCCGACCGGCCAGCGCTCTTCACGCAGAACCGCCAGCCGTCGGGTGGCTACTTCGCGCTGCCGGAGGTGTCTTCGTCGAATCGGCGATGGATCCCAGGTCGATTCATCGAGGATGGATCCGTCGCCGGCAACAAACTGATCATCTTCCCTGACGCTCGAATGTGGCAGGCCGCACTGCTTCAGTCGTCGATGTTCATGGCGTGGGTCGAGACATTCGCTGGTCGACTCAAGTCGGACATTTCGATTTCGCCGGCGCTGGCCTACTTCCCCGTGCCATGGCCGACTGTGAGCGACAACCAGCGAGAGGTTCTAGCGGAGGGGTGGAAGTCGATTGTGGCCGCACGCGACCTGTTTCCGGACGCCACCCTCGCCGACCTGTACGACATTGATGCGATGCCGCACCAGCTTCTGAGCGCGCACGCGGCGCTGGACTCCGTGGTCGACAAGCTCTTCGGTGCTAGGCGAAAGCTGGCGGACAACGCTGAGAGACTGTCCATCCTGTTGAAGCGCTATGACGAGGCCAACTCGAGCGGACAGCTGGCGATGCCAGCTGCGAAAGCACGTTCTTCGAGGAATTAGAGCGAACTCAGGGCTGCGTCCACTTCACGCACGACTCGCCCCCACCGTTGCGTACCTCGACGAGCACGTACCCATCATCGACAGGCCGGCCCTTGCGCATCCCAATGAGCTCGACGGACCAGATCTCCGATGTGTCAGTCGTCTCGATGAGGGTCGCATCCCGGAGCTCCCACTTTTCCCAAGGGGATGCCTGCCCGAGGCACTGAGCGGACGCATCGCCGTCGAGCCACTGCGCTGCAAGGGAGCGGGCGTCGTCGCCGGGACCGGCGCAGGATGTGAGGGTGAGGACCAGGGCCGACGCAGCGACAGCTGTGATGAACTTCTTCATGACCGCCTCATGCGCGGTCCCATGTGTAGGTCGCACCGCGTGGTTGCCCGCAACGACGAAAGACCCCTCTCCCAGGTCAGGAGAGGGGGTCAGGTTCAGCCGTCGAGGCCAGTGCGCTCGCGGTAGTCATCGCGGGTCTCACCAGGAAGCGGCGCCGGCGCCACGACCGTGTGAGCGATGTACATCGGCTGCTTCGGGTTGCCGAGCAACCAACCGATGCCCTGCCAGCGCTTGGACGCCCACGTGACGAGCGCCCAGTACGCGGCCGCGACGACGGCGGTGAGGGCCGATGCGAGCTGGAGCTCCGTTCCCACCGGCAGAACGATGCCGAGGGTGACGAGCCAGCTGACGAGCGCGCCGACGCCGAGGGGGACGGAGGTGCGGATGAAGCCGACGATGTTGTCGGAGAGGGTCATGACGGGTCCTTTCAGAGCGGCGGGGCGAGTTCGCCTGGCCACGTGGGGCGGTCTGCGACCTGGTCGCCGGGCCAGCGGGTGTGGAGGGTGGATGCGTGCCGGTGAGCGAGGCCGTACTGCGCATGGCGAGTGTCGGATTCGGCGCGCACGGCGCTGAGCTCGGCTTTCACGGTGGCGATCTCGGCGCGGCCCTCGCGGGCGATGTCGAGGGCGAGCTCACCGGAGGTCTGCTCACGGGTGAGGGTGGCTGTCCGGCGGGCTGTGCGAGCGGAGTGGATGTGGCCGACGACAACGCCAGCGAGTGTGAGGAGCGCGGCGACGATGACGCCGGCGGTCGCGATGAGCTCGCCGGGAACATTGGCGAGGAGAGTGATGAAATCGTGCATCTGTGTGGGTCTCATATCCGTGATACGCCGAGGGTGCCCGTCAAAGACACCCTCGGCGAGAATCACTGCGTTCAGAAGGTTCCGGCGTTCAGTCGGACCTGGAGAGCGCGAGCGGTGTCCGGTCCCCACTGGCCGTCCTGCGCGACACCGAGGTGGCGCTGGAGCCCCTTGCTGGTGTTCGGCCCCATGATCCCGTCAGCGGCGACACCGACGCGGGCCTGGAGCGCCCGGATGGTGTTCGGGCCGATCTGACCGTCAGCAGCCACGCCGAGCGCTACTTGCAGCGCCTTGGTCGTAGCGACGCCCCACTGGCCGTCCACGGCGAGGTTCGGTCCGGCAGGGAAGCCCTTAGCGTCGGAAGCCGGACCCCAGACGCCGTCGGCGACGAGACTGTGTGCGCCTTGCCACGCGCGCACCTTCGCGGTCGTGTCCGGGCCGTAGATGCCGTCCGGGTTCGCTCCGACGAGGCGCTGGATCTCCGCTGTCGGGCGCTTCGTCCGGTTGCCGTTGGACGAGCTGCCAGCTCCGACGACGCGGGAGCGGGTGAAGTAGTTCCAGATGCCGGCGTACGTGTGCACGCCGCGTCCGCTCATGATCTCCATGTGCAGGTGCGGGCCGGTGCTGCGACCGGTAGAACCAACGGCCCCGATGACCGTGCCCTCGCTTACGCGGGTGCCCACTGCGGGGATTGCGTTGAGGTTCGGCTGGTGGCAGTACAGGACGAGCGGGCCGTTGTCGTACTGCACGAGCGTGGAGTAGCCGGCGTTGGCGTTCTGCCAGCGGCGACCGGTGACGATGCCCGGGCCGGAGGCGCGGATGGCGGTGCCGCTGGGGACGGGGAAGTCAACGCCGCTGTGGCCGGCGTAGGTCGTGGGGTTGCTGAAAGGCACGGGAAGCATGGCAGTTCCGTTCTGCGGCGGGGCGGCCGCGGGTGGGGCGCCGGCGAGGATGGTGTTGGCGCGGGTGACGATGTCGTCGAGGCGGGGGAGGAGGTACGGGCCGGGGCAGATGGTCCCGGTGCTGCTGTTCACCTCGCGGTGCCCGACGACGTTGGTGCGGGTCAGCGGGCCCCAGCCGTAGCGGGTGGAGAGATCAGCGGCCAGCTGCGCGAGAACTTCGAGCTGTGCGTCCGTGACTGCCCACTCAGGGGCGGCGGTCGAGTTGACGCTCTCGACGGTGATGGCGTCGCCGTCGTATGCGTGCCCGCCGGTCGTCCATGGGCGGAGCTCTTCGGGGACGATTCCGACGAGCACGGCGGTGTTCAGTAGGCAGTACGTCGCCGAGGTGTCCGCGCTGTTCGTGGCAAGGAACTCCGCATTGCCGTTTGAGGTGGAGCCGCAGTGATGGATGATGAGACGGCGCGGGGTCTTGCCCTGCCGGTCGGAGTGCTTGGTGGTCGCGAGCGTGCGCGTCGCGAGCACGGAGAAGGTCAATGGGTGCCTTTCGGTTGGCGTGATGAACACCGCCTCGGGTGGGCGGTGAAGGGGCGGCGGCTCGATAGAGTTCTGTCGTCAGTGACCGCGGGGAGACAGAGATGTTCGGCAAGAAGCAGAAGGCGACGACGACGCCGGAGGAGGTCGTCGAGGTCCTTGACGCCATCGCTCCGTGGCTTGAGGCCTACGCGTGGAGCGACAACGGGTTCGTTGTCCAGACTCCGCACGTGATGAACCGCGTCTGGGAGCCTCGCGACGACCTGTGGTGGTCCGGTGACCTGTACCAGGTCGGCGAGGAGGACTGGGAGACGTCGGATTGGGTGCAGTCCGGGGTTGGACGCACGGACAGCGCCGCAGCTATCGCTCTCTATGTCCTGGCCTACGCGTGGGAAGGACTGTTCTTCGAGCTGACCGACCGGGGCGACAAGCCGGCGTTCGCCTGGTTACTCAAGACCTCGGAGGTCTTCCTCGGCGCGATGCAGGGGGACTTCCCGGTCCCACTCGACCGCAACGAGCTCATGCTCGCAGCGCACTTCCACCAGGAGACTCAGGCGCGATTGGCAGCGAGCACGAACTGACAGCAGCCGCCCGTGTCGGTGAAGACACGGGCGGGTGCCGGTCAACGGCCAGCGATGAACGCGGTAACGAACGAGAACGCACCGGCACCCTGGGAGGAGACCTGCGAGCTGCCCGTGCGCGTGTTTGGATATGTCGACACGTTGCTCACGGCGCCGGACGGAGTGATCCGCAGACCGTTGGGAAGGATGACCTCGTAGCTCGGGCGATAGCCAGGGGGCAAAATCGCCGCTGTCGCTCCGGTGACTCCGCCGCCGCCAGGACGGCCGCGGAGGCGCACGATCCCGCTTGGAGTCCTGGCGTACTCGAACGGATCAGCGGGGTTCCAGGTGTAGCCATTCATGGGGGTGAGGGGCTTGTACTCGTATTGTTTGGAGCTATTCGGCTGCCAGTGGATGGAGTCCCAATGGGGAGTACTGGTCGCATTGACGCTCAGCAGCCTGGTCGACGCGTCGAGCGTCCCGTGGACGCTGCTACCGAGATGGAAGCCTTGAGTCCGGGATGGTGCCAACTCCGTCGACGGCAGGGTGACGTTGCCGGAGGTGGCCGACCCGATGAAGAACGCGGTGCCCTCACTGCCGACGCCACCTCGCGCCAAGTTGTTGACGTTCCAGAGACTGTGCGTTTGCGTATTCCAGGCGAGCCCGGACAGCGAGATCGTGTTGATGGATCCGTCAACGTTCCGGATGGCTCCGGTGGTGGTGGTGAAGATCGCCCCGTAGGGGATGAGACTCTTCTCGTCACGATAGGACGACCAGCTGTTTGCCCCCGAACGTGCTGGACGGTATGCCCCAGGGATGTACACCGCGATACGCTCATCGGTCAACGGAACCGCCGGGTCACGCTCAAGCACCCCATTGAGGATCACCCACTCACTTGCGGTCTTGCGGATGCTGAACGGCCCGTACCGCGCCGGGTCGTACTCGCGCCATCCCGCGGCAGGCTCGAGAATCTCGATGGACCCTGGCACTTCGCCGGGCTCGGCTGCGATGCGTCCGACGATGAGGTTGCCCACCACGGCGACACGGTCGCCTGCGAATGGAGGGTGCTCACTGATGAAGTCGAGTGGGTCGCTGTACGTGGCCCCGTTGTCGAACGACACGCGGGCGGGGCTTCCGGAGTAGCTGATGTATGCGGGGTGCACGGTGCCGTACCGGACGGAGACCCCGCCCCCACCACCGCCGCCGGAGCCCTTGAACCGTCCGTTTCCACCCACGCGCCCCATAGCCTTCGCGGCCTTGGCGAGCCGTGCCGCGTTGTCGGCGATCTTGTCCATGAGGATGATGTCGATGGTCGGGCTCTCGCCCTTGGTCTTGCGGACCTGAACGCCGGAGACTCGCACGTTCTCACCAGCGCCGCCGCGTCGGACCCATACCCAGTCGCCAAGGTCGTAGTTGACGAGGGGGACCCGGTCGAGTGTCTCGGCGTTCTCGGAGATCGTCAGCTCGGACTTCGGGGCGCCCGCCGCGAGCTCAGCGTCTAGGAGCACGTTGGCTGTGGCGTCGTCGGTCACACCGGATGCGGAGATGGCGCGTTCGAGGACGCCGAGGCCGATGCTGGTGTTGCCGGCCTTTCGGATGAACTTCCCGTCGTCCAGCCGCACCGTGACTGCGGTGGCGGCATCCGTCAGCGACGACCGGAACGGGCGCTCGAGAGCGCGCTTGCCGACGGTGAAGGGGTGCCGGCGGCCGGCGTTCTCCTTGAGGTACAGCACGAGCTCGCGCCCGCGGGTGGTCCAGTCGATGTGCCCGGTGTCGACGAGGACGCCGAGGGTGTCGAGGGCGGACTGGTCCGGCGGCAGGTCGATGGTGACCGCTTTCGGCCAGGCCGCGCCGGTCGAGTCGTGCGTAGCGGTGAACGTCCAGGTGACACCCTCGACGGCACCGCGCGACTTCGCCTCGGTGAGGAGGGTGTGCACGATGTAGCCGGGGGTGACGTCGGTGAACGTCCGGTCGCTCTGCACATCGTGCAGCGCCTTGCTCAGACGGAAGGACACGTACTCGACCACGTCCAGCTGTGTGGCCATGGTCGGGTCCAGCTCGTCGAGGGAGAGGCCCAGCGACGTGAACCGCGACTGCTCACCTTCTGTCCACTTCGTACCGTCCCAGATTTCGAGCGCGAGCTCCTCGCCGGCGCGGAGGGCACCATTCACCTTGCCGTGCTGGGACAGCTGCAGACGGAGCGCGGAGACCTCGCTGAGCGAGGCCGAGTAGTCGACCGAGTCGGCGCGGAGGTGTTCCGGCTTACCGGTGAGGCTGTCACTGACGCGGCGTACGCGGACGTCGAAGGTCATGTCTCCTCCTCAGAGGACGTAGGCGGGGCGAGCCCGGAGGGTCAGCGCGCTGGACTCGCCGCGTCCCATGCTGGTGACGCGCAGCTTCGGCTGAGCGACGAGCGGGTTGGCGGCGCTGATGACAGGGGTCAGGCGCAGGTAAAAGATGTCGGGGCCGGTTTCGAGGCTCGGGGTGACCTCCGTGCCACCGGTGAAGGCGTTGCCTCCGTCCGCGACCTGGAAGGCGCGCCCCGTGGCGAGCTCGTAGCGGATGCTGGCATCGACGGGGACAGCGGAGGTGTAGCGGATCCAGGAGAGCCCTGCGACGTCCTGGACGCGGACGCCGGCGGCGAAGGGGCCGTGCAGCACAAGCGCGCCGTCGGACACCTTGCCGTCTGAGCCGGTGAGCACGTTAACCGTCTGCGTGTTGGAGGCGATGGTCGTGGTTTCGGAGGTCTCGGCTCCGCGGAGCCAGACGCCGGAGATGACGAGCTCAGCGCGGACTTCGTACTCGGGATTGGCGCCCATGCCCACCTTCGTCGGCTCGAAGGAGCGGAGGCTGACCGAAGCGGTGCCCTGTCCCTTGCCGAGAATCAGCGACTCGGAGCGGAGGACGTTGCGCAGGCCGGGGAGCTGCGACTCGTTGATGGACCACACGAGCGTGACGCCGGGGACGTTCTCGACGCCGTCCATCTCGATGGCGCCGTCGTAACCAGGGACGAGGACCTCGGGCCGCGTGATGGTCGTCGAGTAGACGAACTGGCTGTCGTAGGTGAGGTACCAGCCGAGGTCAGGGTTGTCGGCGGGGATGCCGTTGAGCGTGTAGGTCACGGGAAGTCCTTGCGTCGAGCGTGGAAGAGGGAGGTCCCGGGGCGTGCGGGTGAGGTACGCCCCGGGTGTGGGTCACGCGAGTGCGATGTCCGCCCCGATGGCACGGCGGAATCGCTGGAGGCTCTGGGAACCCTTCTCGGCGACCGGATTGATGATGGTGACGTTGGCGGGCTGCTTGCCACCGCCGCTTGCCAGAGCCATCGAGTCGTCGTGCGGGATGATGGTCGCGCCGGGGTTGAAGTGCATGAGCTCGGGACCCTCTTCACCCACCCACGAGAGACCGGACTTGGCGACCGTGCCGCCGTCGGCCATACCGGGGAGCTTCGGCATGTCCATCAGGCCGATGGTGCCGATATTGCCCCAATCCCAGTCGCCGAGGAGGCCGCCGAGCGAGAGCACCCATTCGAGTGCGCGAGCCACGCCGTTGATGGCGTGGATGAGGCCGTTGACGCCGTGAAGGACACCGTTGACTCCGGTGACGAGGATCATTGATGCTGCCCAGCCGATGTTGCTCCAGTTGGTGAAGCCGTCCGTGACGGTAGCGAGGGCAGCGACGAGAAGTCCGACGACGACGATGATGGCGCCGATGATGAGGACCACCGGGTTCGCGGCTGCGGCGGCGTTGAACGCCCACTGTCCAGCTGCGAGCACCGCTAGGGCTGAGGCGATCCCCAGGATGATGGTCGTCACCATGGGGTTGTCCCGAAGCCACCCGAGGACCCCCGTGAGTCCCTGCATGAACTCCCGGAGGGTCGGGAGCATCGGGCGGATCGTGTCAGCGATGGCGACGGTGAGCGTACGGCCGAGACCGTTCAGCATGTCCTCGAGGGACATGGAGGCGTCGGCCATCTCCTGCGCGGTGCCGGTGAACTCTCCGAAGCCTGCTGCTGCGGTGGCCGGGTCCATGGCGGACAGAGCCACGCCGAGGTCTTCGGCCTTCGTTCCGAACAGAGCGACGGAGACGGCCTCCTTGGTGGCCGCGTCACCGATGTTGTTCACGGCGGTGAAGATCTCCGTCATCGCGGCCGCGGCGTCGGGGCCACCAGCTGCGAGTCGGCGGGTCATCTCCTCGCCGCTGACACCGATGGCGGCGTATGCCTCCATGGTCGCCTTCGACTGGTCGATAGACCGGATGCTGAACTCTTTCAACGAGTCCGCCACGAAGTCGGTGTTGCGTGCTCCGGCGTCCATGGCCTGCTTGACCATGCCCATCGCGGTCTCTGCGTCGATGCCGAGCTTCTGGAATTGCCCGGAGTATTCCGTGACGGTGTCGAGGATGTCCTCACCGGAGCTCTCGCCGAACGACTGGAAGGCCTTCGCGATGATGTCGGCTGCCTCGGTGGCGGAGCCGGCCAGCCCCGTGACGACCAGCTTGTTCGTGGCGTCGGAAAGCTGAGCGATGTCCGCACCCGTCTGCTCCGCGATCCCCATGAGCAGAGGACCGAGCTCCTCGAGTTCAGCCTGGGAGACGTCACCCAGCTCGGAAAGCATGGACTGGACGCTGCCGCCAACCTCTCCGAGCGATTCGCCCCAGCCCTGCGCGTACATGTCGGCTGCGACGTCGGCGTACTCAGCTGCGATCTGCGGGGTAACCCCGAGGTTCGCGACGAGGGAGCGTTCGAGGTCCACCTGCTGCATCGCAGTGTCGAGGCCGGACTTGAGCAGCCCGCCGACCGCGCTGCCGATGGCGGCGAACCCTGCCCAGCCCAGGAGCCGCTTGCCGAATCCCTGTACTCGTGACTGGGCGCCGTTCTCGACCTGTGTGCCGATCTGCGCGCCGGCGGCGTTTGCCTGGGTGGACGCTGACCCGAGGGCCTCGCCGATCTCGTCGGCGAGGGAGTCGGTCTTGGCGTGGAAGTCGACGTAGCCGGCGACGACCGGGATGCCGTTAGGGGTGTCAGCCATCGCTGTGTCCTTCGCTTTCAGCGGCCCACGCGAGGACGTCCGCGATGGGGAGGGCCTCGCCGCGGGTGCGGGATTCTGTGGCGCCGCCCGGGGTGAGGGGCTTCGGCCGGGGGTGGGGGTCGAGCTTGCGTGCCTTGCCGCCGTTGACGGTGATGATGACGCCGGCGACCTGTCCCAGGCGGTCGAACGAGTTGGCGAGCAGCGCGTCGGTCTGCGACCAGTTGTGTCCGTGGAGGACGCGGTAGAGGGCGGCGTCCGGGCGGTGCACGGCGGCCTTCACGAATGCCCACGCGTCGTCGTAGCTGAGGTGCGGCCCTACGTCGTCGTAGCGGAGACCAGCCGCGAGGAGGTCTGCACGCAGCGCATCCTCACGGTCCGGGTCTTCGCTCAGGAAGCCGCAGAGCCCTGCGATTTTCCCGACGTGGCCTCCGCCTGGCGGCGCCAGAGCTTGAGGAACCGCTGCAGCTCGACGTAGCCGAGCTTCTCGAGACCGGTACGGCCTTCGACGGTGTCGGCGATGTCGTAGATGAGGTGGAGCATGCCGAGGGCTTCGTCGCCTTCGGCGTCGGTGAGTGCTCGCAGTGCGACCAGGACGGGCAGCGGAACGAACCCCTGCGCGGGCACCTCGATGATGGTTCCGGCGATGGTGCGGAAGGTGAATCGGTGCTGGTTCTTGCTCTTCTTCTCCTGTGGGAGCCGGTCGGTGGTCGGAGGGGTGTTGGTCTTTGCCATGGGGCGTGTCCTTGCCGTGGAATGCCGTGGGAGGGGGGAAGACGCAGGGGCGTCGGCCACGGCAACCGACGCCCCTGCGGGCTGATGGGCTTACTCGCCCTCGCCCGGGGTGAGAACCTCCGGGACGGTCGAGCCGGCCTTGAACTCGTACCCGTAGACCAGGTCCGCGTCCGGGGCGCACTCGAGCGTGATCTCGTACGTCGTGGGGCTCTCGACGTTGTAGACGACGTCGCCGGTCTCGACGATCTGCGCCTTCGGGAGGTACAGGCGCACCTTCACGCCACCGTCCACGAAGTGGTTCGCCCACGACTGGTGCGGGAGCTCCGTCTTGCGGTACTTGCGGATCACGTCGCCGTTCTCGGCGAGGGAGACGTTGTCCATGCCGTACATCAGCTGGAACGTCTTGAACGTCGGGGCGAGGAGCGTCATCGTGACGCGCACGCCGTACTCGGTGATGATGGTGCGGATGATGGCGCCGGTCGCGTCACGCACGGGCGACGTGGACTTCGTCTCGGACACGGTCACGCCGTCGAGGGAGATGAGGCCGGCGTTGGTGAAGCCGTTGGTGAGGGGCGTGGTCGCGTCGGTCGGTGCGGCCGCGGTGAGCGGACCGACCTGGAAGTAGCCGCCCGCCTGCGAAGCGTCGGCGCCGGCAACGAGGATGTCGGTCATGAGAATGATCCGTTCTGCGGCATGGTGCCGCGGGTTGTGAGCTGGTGCGACTGCGAGTAGCTGGGAGCACCGGTGTCGGGGTGATGCCGTGGAGTGGGGCGGCTCGTCTCACGCACGCGGCGGACGGCCGGGACACGGTCGGGCATGGCGGTGACGAGCGCGCGGATGAGGGAGGCGACTCGTGACGCTTCGACGGAGTCCTCGTCGATGCCGAAGTGGTTCTCGATGGCGAACAGCGCCTCGTCGATGACGGTGTCCCGCTGCCCACCCCCAAGGAGGCGAACCCGGACATACGCGGCGAGCGGGTGCCCGTCGGCGCCACGGGGGACGTCGGTCGAGACAGGCAGGTCGATGCCGAACGTCGGAAGCGTGGTGCGGAGGTAGCTGACGAGCAGAGCCTCCGGGTCATCGAACAGAACGAACATCAGCGGACTCCTCGCGACTTGACGGTGTTGAACGCGCGCTCAAGGGTGTGGTCGTCGTGCTCGGCGCGGACGGCGGCGTGCGTGTAGGTGCGGACGGAGGTTCGGTAGCTGCCTCGCGGGTTGTTCTCCCGGCTGGTATTACCGTCCGTGCGGAAGTGGAACTCGGTGGCTCCGGGCGACTCGGTCATGTGGGACTCGGCTTCGCGCTGAACGGCGTCGGCGAAGTTCCAGAGAACCTCTGCGAGGGCCGGGTCGTGGCGGATGGCGCGTGGCGCGCCTCGCACGAACGCCCAACCGATCCGGCCGTTCCGGGCGCGGCTTCGAGCGAGAGCGTGAGCGCGGGGGAGGTTCCGGAGAAGCTGGCCCCTGTCGCTGCGCGCTCGGGCACGCGCCTCCGCCATGCCTTCAGCGCGGGTGACGTCATCGGGCGTACTCACACCGACCTCGCCTTCAGCAGCACCTGCGCGTGGGCGACGGAGCCGGTGACACCTCGGTAGACGAGCGGCACTCCGACGACATCGAGGGTGAGTGCGCGGCCGCGAGGATCTGTCCAGCGGACACGGTCGCCGGCGTCGAGGTCGATGTCAGCGGGCCCATGGAGCCGGTGAGTGACTTCCGTGGTTCCGTCGTCCTCGGTGCCAGACACCGCGATGATCCGCAGGCGGGTGAGCGGGAGCTCGTCCGGTGCGGTCCAGGTGGGCTTGCCGACGCCATGGGCGCTCGTGGAGATCGCGGGGCGGAGCCGGGTGGCGATGTCACGGTAGAACGACCGCATCAGGCCACCATGTGGATGACGCGGATACCGCGACGACGGCGACGCTGAGCGTCGAGGACGCCCTGTTCGCTTCGGGTGAGAGCGGAGACACCCGCCCAGGCGTCGGCTCCGTAGCTGACGGTCTCGCCGCCTGCGCCTTCGGACGTGACGCCCTGTGCCAGCGCGGACTCGGGGTCGATCCCGGCGAGACGCTGCGCGACGCCGGCGGTGAGCTCGATGAGCCAGTCCTGCCCGTCCACGCTGTCGATGAACGAGTCACCGGCGTAGGAGCGGATCCGGACGGACGCCCGCGCGAGGAATGTCGCGGGGACGTCATACCCTAGGGCTGTCGCCTGCTCGGGGGTGCACAGTGCGGGGGCCATGGTGGACTCCTTAGGTGGCGATGGGGAGTGACCCCGGCCTGCGGGGGCAGGCCGGGGTCAGGGGGGTCAGCCCTCGGACGGAGCGGTGCTCGGCTTGGTGAAGCCGGACGTGTGGACCGCGGCGGGGCGCGTGACCTTCACGCCGTAGACCGACAGCGAGCGGACGATGTCCGCGAAGCCGTCACCGGCGCGGACCGCCTCGGTCTTGTCGATCTGGCCGGCGAACGCCGCAGCGGCCTCGTGGTACGCGACGAACGCCGCGCCCGTGATGCCGGCGGGGAAGCCGTTGGACCAGATGACGGTGAAGCCGGCGACCTCACCGACCTTGTTCTTGCGCAGCTCGTCGCCACCGGACTGGACGGCGGTGCTGTCGCCGAGCCACTCGGTGATGAGCGCCTTCGCGGCCGGGTTCACCAGGAGGTAGCGGCCGTCCTCGGGGACCTCCGCGTTGTCCATGGCCGTCGCCAGCGCGCGGACGGCGGTCTTCGCCTTCGTGACGTTGTCCACGGCTGCCGTGGCGCCCTGGGTACCGCCGGAGATGAGCGCGGCGATGGCGGCGCGGTCGGCGTCGCGGGCGAGGGCGGTGCCCTGCAGGTCGGTGAACTGCGAGAGCGAGCCGGCGGCCTGACGCTCATCGACGTCGTCCACGCGCTCGGCGACGGCCTTCTCCTGGTCGATGAGGACGGTCACGTCGTCACCGGAGATCTCGGCGCCCTCGATGCGGCGGCCGGCGGCCTTGTAGTCGATGACCTCGGGGAGCGAGGCGCCGATGATCTTCACGGCGTTGCCCGTACGGATCTCGCCGTCGGGGATGGGGGTCAGCGTCGGGATGACGACCTGGCCGCGGTGGAAGGCGACCTGCACCTCGGCGCGGGTCAGTTCGGGGATGAAGTTCTCAACGGACATGGGTGGGGTTCTCGTTTCTGAGAGAGAGAGAGGAGTGGGTGGACGTGGGCTTACTTGCCCGACTGCAGGTCGCGGAGCTGGCCCGCTTCCTTGGCTGCGACGATCTCGGCGGGCGTCATGCCCTGGAGGTCGGCGCGGGTGAGCTGCTTGACGGAGCCGCCGACGGCGGTTCCCCGCGCGCCGGACGCGTTGGCGTCGTTGGCGGGGGCCGGGGCGGGTGCCTGTGCCTGTGCGGCGGCGGCGACAGCCGCGAGGAAGGTGTCGGCGGACGCGTTCAGCTCGTCTTCCGTCGTTCCGGTGAGGACGGCCGCGGGGACCTTCTTCGTGGAGGCGATGGTGGCGACGAGTGCGGAACGCTCTGCAGCCTCGGCGCGCGCTTCGAGTGCGGCGAGGCGCTCGGTGTCAGTGGCGGGTGCCTTGGCTGCGGCCTCGTGCTTGCGCGAGAGGCCCTTCCACTTGTCACGGTCCGCTTCGAGCGCTGCGATCTGCGCGGCGTAGTCCGGGGTCTCGGCGGCGGGCGCTGCGGGTGCAGTCGGCGCGGCTGGAGCCTCGGGCGCGGGGGTCTCGATGACGGGAGTGACGGGTGCGGTGTCGGTCATGCGGGTTCCTTGTCAGGAGAGGTCAGCCCCATGTCGGCGCTGAGAGATGAGCCCCGCCGGATGGCAGGGCGAACCGTCCACCCCATGTCGGGTGCGGGCGGGAGAATGTGGAGTGTCAGACGGGGCGGACGCCGCAGTTGCAGCCGTCATGGATGGGCTTCACGTCGGCGCGGCTGACACGGGCGCCGGCCACGGTCTTGCACTTGTCGCACGCGTCCCCGGAGCCGAGGTAACGCTCGAACCAGCGGACGCCACCAGCTGTGTAGGTCTGGGCGGCGATGCGACGGTCGGAGAGGGTGGTGCGGACGCCCTTGTCCATCAGCTGGACGGCATAGGTGAACGCCTCACGCTTCACGGTGGCGTCGGTGTAGTCCTTCTTGTTGCCGGTGGCGAAGAAGTAGCGGACCGCCGCGTTCATCATGTTGTGGACGTCGAGCTCACTGAGCAGGAGGTTCGTCAGGTCCACGGCGGGAGCGGGCCGCCCCATGAGCGTCAACTGGCGGACGGTGTGCGCGCGGGTCTTCGAGACGGTGTCGCCTGCTACGGGGCGGAGGAGCGTGAACGCTCGGGAGACGAACGCGGCACGAGCGTCACCTTCGAGTGCTACGGGGCCTGCCTCGGCGAGGAGCCGGGCGATGAGCGCGCCGGCGCGGAGCCAGGAGGCGTTCATCAGGTCGTCGTAGGAGGCCTCGAGTGCGGGGTCGTACATCGAGGCCTCCTGCGGCTCAGGCGGCCGCGGCCGCCGGTGGGGTGGGGGTGAGTTCGGTCAGCGACGCCATGAACGCTTCGTCTTCGCGCTGCGTCTGCATGGCGTCGGCGTCCTCGGGAGTGAAGCCGAGGTACTTGACAGCGATGGTCTGGAACGGCACGCCGACGGCCTTGGCGTTGAGCGCGGCTGCGGTGGTCTCGCTCGGCGTCGCGAGGGACGGGTCAGCGAAGACGACCTCGATGTCGAAGCCGAAGTCGGCGCCCATCTCGATGCGGGCGCACTGGAGCAGCGACCCCTCGATGCTCGGGCCGACGCGGAAGCGGCGGTCGCGGGCCTTGAGGATCTGCGCGTCGAGTGCTGCACGGGCGCCTTCAGCGGACTGGTTGGCGCTGTCCGGGATGAGCGCGCTCATCGGGGTGGAGGTGGTGCCGGCGAGCTCGCGGATGTCGTCGGTGACGGCTTCCAGGAGCGGCCGGAAGTCGGTCGTCGCCATCTCGTGGAGCTCAGCGTCATCGCCCAGGTCCAGCAGCGCGCCGGGGCTCACGTCGAGCAGAGCCTCTGCCTTCTTGACGTCCTCGGGGTCGTCGGGGTCGAGCCCGAGCCCCTTGATGTAGCGGAGCTTGAACGCCTGGTAGGCGACGACGACGAGCCGGTTGAGGATGCCGAGGCTGATGCGGTCGAGGAGGTCGGTGACGTACGCGAACTCGCTCACGCCGCCGCGGTTGAGCAGCATCGTCACAGGCACACCGTCGGCCGGTACTTCGTCACCCATGACTTCCCAGCCACCAGAGTTGGTGGTGCGGTAGGCCTTCGAGTTGGTGCGGTTGGAGGAACGAGAGAAGTCCTGCCGGGCGGTGCCGGTCCAGACGCGCGCGTAGTCCCGGCCGGCGACCTCGTCGCGCCACACCTTCACCGCGGCGGTGACCCGGTTCGGGTCCAGCGGGTCGGTGATGGCGAACACGTGGTCGGCGTCCTCGAACGTGATGATGGCCTGGCCGCCGGTGTCGGCGGTGATGAGGAACGACCGCCCGACGATGAGCATGTCGAGGATCGCATCGGCGAGGACGATGTCCAGCCGGCTTCGGCGCCAGATGCGGCGGAGCCTCCCGGTGGCGATCTTCACGGATGCGTCGTCGTCCTCTTCCGCGCCGTTCACCTTGACGGACGTCGGGGTGATGCGGGATGCGAGCGACTCGGCGATGAGGCGAGCGAAGAGGACCCGCGCGAATCGCTGGAATCGTGCCCAGCTGGCTCGGGTTTTCTTGCTCATCTCCGGTCCCGGCTGCGTGCCGTCGGCATACGCGCGGAGCCTGGCGTTCTCGGCGGCCTGGGTGTCCAGGCTCTTGGTGAGGACGGGGAGCGCCTCGACGGGGGAGGTGAAAGCCACGAGGGCTCCTTTCAGATCAGGTTGCCGAACCCGCGTCGGCGCCTGCGTTCAGCGCCGATGCCCT
The DNA here is from genome assembly GCF_963528945.1 of uncultured Microbacterium sp. Lineage (GTDB taxonomy): Bacteria > Actinomycetota > Actinomycetes > Actinomycetales > Microbacteriaceae > Microbacterium. The sequence continues at coordinate 1,114,012 of NZ_CAURWX010000001.1, read as the reverse complement.
TGTTCTGTGCTGCGCGTGCTGCCTCCCAAGCGAGGATGGTCGCGATGAGGGCGTCCATCTTGTCCGGGGAGTCGGGGTTCTTCTTGTGCAGCTGCGTGCCGTAGCGGGTGCTGACTCGGCGGGCGTTGGTGAAGTGCCGCATGAGGTCGGGGTCGGCGTTCATGCGGAGACCACCAGCGAGGATGGCCTCGTAGAAGTCCTCGATCTGCTTGCCGAACGACCCGGCGGAGTGGCCGGACATGTACCGGTACATGGCGCGGGCACCGGTGACCTTGGCCTTGAGCTTCGAGTGGTACCGGGCGGTGAACGTGTCGAGCTCCTGCGTGAACCCGGTCGGGTCGGCGAAGAGTCCGATGACGTTGTACTTGGTGAACGCCTCGTCGATGCGGGCCTTGATCTCCTCCTTCGGCGGGTTCCACTTCTCCTTCGGCTCACCGTTGATGGCCTCGGCTTCCCACAGGCCCACCTTGTGGATGGACATGTCGGTGAGGCGGACGGCGATGAGCGCGGTGGAGTCGGGGACGCGGCGGGCCTTGCCGCCCTTCCAACCGGGGGCGTAGTCGAACCCGAGGGTGATGGTGTCGCCCTTGCGGAGCGGCTCGACCGTGTGAGCGGTGAGAGCGGACACCTCGGTGTGCGAGACGAACGCGGTGGCAGCGGACGCCTGCTGGTTGAGGTGGAAGCGTCGGAAGTCGGCGGGGTCCTCGGTGGGGTCCTGCGCCTGAGCGATCTTCGCGTCGTAGTCGATCCAGTCTCGGTAGCCGTAGACACCTTCGAGGACGGCTCGGAGGCGCTTGCTGTCGGAGAGGTCGGTGATGACGCCGCCGTGGCGGGAATCCCAGAATGTGCCGTTATTGGGGATCTTGCCGGAGGCGATGTCCTGCGCCTTGCGGTGCAGCAGCTCGAGGGTGGAGCCTTCCCCGGCCTGGTACATCGTGGAGATGTACAGCGCCCACGGCTGCGCGGCCTTCCTCTTCGTCAGGTTGTTCTTGACGCGGGTCACCATGCGCCGGTGCTCGGGACTGATGTAGAGGTGCGGTTCGTCGAGGACGACGATGGTTTCGAGACCGCCGTCCTTGGAGTCCGCACCTGAGGACATCGGGACGATGCGCCCGCCGTCGGCGAGTCGGGCGAACGTGTCGAATCCGATGATGTCGCCGGAGCGGGTCAGCTCGTTGCCGTGGTCGGGGTCGAAGTTGTACCTGAGGGTGGCGCGGTAGAAGCTGGCGACCTGGTCTTCGGAGACGGCCATCATGCGGCCTTCGGGGCCGGGGATGCGTCGGCCCATCGGCTCGCCGGGTTCGTAGACGTATTCGAAGGTGCCCTGACGGTAGACCTCGCCGCCTTCCGCCCAGCCGTAGAAGCGGGATGGACCAGCGACGTCGAACGCGACGACGAAGCTTGCAGCCTCCGTCTTGGCGCTGCCCTTCGGGAGGACGACGGCGCACTCGGAGTACAGCCGGCGGCCGTTCTCGTCGAGGGCGTACATGTCGACGATGAGGTCGTAGACAACGTCGTCAAGCTGGACGGGTTCGCCCTGTTTGTCGCCGCGCCCGTGGCGCATGAAGTGCTCGACCCATGCGGAGCCCAGGTGTCCGAGGCTGCGGTCGCGGTCGTGGCCGGGCATCCGGACGGCGAGTCGCTCGAACGCGGGGAGGTCGGACTCGGGGATGTCGTCGGGTTCGAGGGCGTCGGTCATCGCGCCCTCCTCGGACGTCAGGCTCGGGCAGCGCTCCGAGCTCGGCGGTCATACCGCTTGGAGGGGGCGGGTGCGGCCGGGGTGGTGGTCTTGGTCTTGCGGGCAGTGGTCTTCTCGGCGGCCACCTTGTGAGGGGCGAGCTGAGCGAGCTTCTCCGCATCGACGAGCCGGATGCGGAGCTTCCGGCGGGCCTCGGCGGTGAGGCCTAGAGCGTCGGAGCCGCGGCGCCATTCGGCGTGAGCGGCTGCCTGCCCAGTGGAATAGAGGGTGTCGGCGATGTAGGCGAGGCCGACGAGGGCGTGCCATTCATCGGTGCCCCACTCTGCGGTGTGCGGGAGAGCTCGCATGGTGTCCCACCACTTGCGGGTGTGGGGGTGCCAGGCGACGCTGTTGCCCTCGTCGTCGGAGCCGCGGTTGGCGGGGAGCTCGATGAGCGGCTTGCGGCGGTTCGGGGAGTCGAGGATGTACTCCCAGTCGCCGGTGTCCTCGGCGGGCTGTGGTCCGCGACGGGCCATCGGTCACCTCCGGGATAGAGTGCGGGCATGAGAAAAGGTGTCGGCCCGTGGCCAACGCTGAGCGGACCGAACAAGGACGGTGGTCGGCACATCGGCGTGCGGGTGTTGCCTGACGCTCGGGCGCAGTTGGAAGCGCGCGGCTTCGTCGTCGCGAACCAGATGTACGCCCGGAGCGTTGACCCTGGTGCGGTCCGTACCGTCCGCGTCGGCGACGTCTTCGATGTCCGCTTCGATGGCGACAAGGGTTGGTGGGTGTGGGGCGGCGAGACCCGGCTGGGGCGGCTCACCTGGTCGCTGTCGAGCTTCGAGGCCAAGGAGTGGCGAGAGGGCCTGCCACGCATCGACGACGGCACGATCCAGATCGTCCGGTTGGTGCTGAACCCGACCGGTCAGGTCGTCAACGCCGGCGGCATCGTCAGGCCCCGTGGCGTTGAAGTGCCGGCCATCGAGGACGCGGTTCCGTATGCAGAGGTCTACATCCCGACCCTGCGGGCGAAGGTCAGCGGAACGGCGGTGACCGTCCAGAGCGAGAACGTCCCCGAGGCGCCCCGGGTGGGCTCACAACCGACGAGGCCGGAGGACGTCCCGTCGAAGAGCTTCTGGGCTCGGGTGCTCAGGCGCTGAGCCATAGTTCCAGAGTGAGCCCACCCGCTGTGGTAGAACGTTTCTGGGATGCGTGGTTGTGTGCAGCATCAGATAGGGGAGACAGGTGGCGACGAGGTCACAGGCTATTGAAGAAGCGCGCCGTTTGAGTGAGCGATCCAAGCGGTTCGCCTCGAACTTCGGGATAGTGCTGTTCCTGGGGCTTGGAGCGGTCGGTATGGGAGCCCTCTTCCAGTTCCTCGTCGCGCCCGGTGCAGATCTCGACGACGTGGCGACATTCGAAACGTGGGGTGGTGTGCTCCTGGCTGGCGGGGCGGTCGGAGTGATCTCCGCATGGATCATGTATTCGAGTGCGATGAGTAGCAGCCGCCGTATCGCTCAGCTGTCGCAGGAACACGGATTCGACCCTCGCGACCTCTAGTACCGGAGGTCACCGGTAGGAGTAGTGGTTGCGCTCGCCCGGGTGTCGACCGAAGGACCGTCGGTATTCCCGGGCGGCCTTGGCTTCGGTCTGCGTCTTCGCGCTGTGGTGCTCCTTGCAGAGCCACTGGAGGTTGCGGAGGTCGTGCACCGCGTCGCCCATCGCCTGCCCCTCGGCGGAGCGGGCGTTGATGATGTGGTCGCAGTCCGTTCCCGCTTCGGGGCAACGTGCGCCCATCTCGAGCGGGGCTTCGCAGCGCCAGCCGGCGCGGGTGGCGGTCTGCCGGCGGCGGGTCTTCCAGTCGGAGGGCAGCGGGTCGTGGCGCTGGGTCCAGGTCATTGTTCCTCCTGGAATTAGGGGAGTGCAGAGCCGATAGCCTGCGAAGTATGAATCAGGTGATGGGGTCGAACGACCGGGTCGAGACCGCGGAAGCGATGGAGGTCGCTACCGGCCTGTTGATGCGTGCCCGTGCGCGATTCGAGGCGCTTGAGGAGCCGGACGAGGCGATGGCGGGGTCGATGCTCGTGGCGGAGAACGCTGCTACCGCGTTCGACCCGGTGGGGTATCAGATGGCGCGGCACCGGGCCAGGGCTGTCGACGCGCTCGAGATGCTGATGGACTCGATGCATGACCCGGCGAGCGGTCGGTTGGAGGCGCGGCCGATGGCCATGTACGCGCTCGTGCGCATGAGTATCGAGGCGTCGGCGATGGCACTCTGGACGATCCAGTCGTCGAAGAAACATGACCGGATCTACCGCTCCCTGCAGGTCGCGTACGCGCACCTCATCGAGTACGCGGACTTCGCTTCCGTTGTCGCGAATGCCGACCAGGCCGCCCCGTACGTAGCGTTCCGCGACGAGAAAACCGAAAGGCTCATCGAGCTGAAAGGCGCGGTCAGAATCCTCGGACAGCGAGAACTCACGAAGCCACCGAAACTGTGGCGAATCCTCCAGGCTGTGTCACCGACGGTGCCGCCGGGTCAACCGCACAGGGTCGACAGCCCATATGTGGTGTGGAAGATGACATCCGCGTTCCTACATGGGAGCGACCACCTCACCCGCGATCTTGGAGACTTCGAGCAAGTGACTGAGAGCGACGGCGTGGGCGCGACCTTCGTCGTGAAGCCATCCTGGAGCCTTCTCTGCTCGTGCGTCGCAGCATGCGTGATGGAAGTCGAGAAGCTCGACGCCCGAGTCCGCTACCTGGCGACGACGGCCTATGGTGAGCGCAGCCTGCTGCCAGTGAGTTGAGGCAGAGCTCAAATTCTTGTAACTGGTACGGAGCCCGAGCCACAGCGCCCTCCGCTCGGGCGCAGGGCGAGGGGAGGGGGTCCCCACCGGGGCAGCGCGCCCTTCGAGCTCTCGGTCGATGATCTACCGAAGGTCCTTGACAGTCGCTCAGTCCCGCCGACCGCAGCGGTGCACGTCGGCGGGGGAGCTGTGTAGTGGGCCTTCATGGACCCGTTCGGACTCGGTGTCGCGTGCCTCTCGCGGCGTGCGTGGCCCGACCGACGCGACAGCGCCGGGCAGCGGGCGTCATGGCGACGGTGCGTCCGAAGTAGGAGGGGCGGCGCTTCGACGGGTGGAGTGGGTCCGTCGACGCGCCGCAGCGGCCCGAGCAGCACAGCGTCAGGGCCAGCGTGAGGTGGCCACGCGAGTGGGGCGCTTTCCTCACTTGGTTCGGATGGCGGTTGCGGCAGCAGCGCGTCATCCGCCTATACCCACTCTGGCAACGGGGCTGCAACAGCGCGCGCGGCGCGGTGACTACGATGTCCGGCATGGGGAAGATTCCAGGCCACTACGAGTGGGATGACGACGACCTGACTCCAGGACAGCGCGCGGGAGGCGGTCTCCACCAGAACCTCTTCGACGAGGACGGGAAGTTGCGTGGAAACGCGCGATTCGTGCCCGGCGACATCGACCCCGACCCTATCGTTGTGACCGAGCACGTCTACGTGCCCGTGGAAGCGCGCCGGAAGAGCCGCGAGCAGGAGGAACTCGAGAAGGCAATAGCCGATGCTCTCACCTCGCTCGCCATACTCGGGATCGAGAAGGCGAAGCCACACGTGGCGAAGTTCTGGCGCGAGAAGGTCAAGCCGATTGCCGGTGACGTTCGGGCGAAAATCACGACGCGGAAGCATCGCGGTACGAGCCTCGAGATCCATACCCCCGAGCCGGATGAGGCCCCGGTAACGGCGGTCAGCCTGGCAGAGCCACGCCCGCTGATGTCGAACGCAGAGGCGCAAGCTCGCATGCTAGCCGCGATTGCTGCGCGCGCCTTCGCCGACGAACAGATGCGCCTCGTCGACGCATCCGAGATCGTGGACGGCGACGGCGTCGATTCTGTTAGAGACGCGCTTTCGACGATGCCGCCCGAGATCGTCGCGGAGCTCGTCCGTCGGATGGTCGAGAACCCGGCGACGTTCGAGGAGGAGTCACTCGCGGAGCTGGCCAGCGTGCTCGCTCGGGGCGCAGCGCGCGACAGCGCCACTCAGCGGCATCTACCGGCGGCGGGATCAGAAGCGCCTGACGCACAAGACCCAGCATAGTAAGAGAGCTCCGCCCTGCGGGCGTCGCTTTCATGTCACACGATCCGCCAGCTGCCTGCGAGTCGCCCATCCGCGAGCCAGTCATCCAGGACGAACGCCGCGTCCTCAAGTGCGAGGAGTGCGCCGCGGTGGACGGCGCCGAGGGGAACGAGCGTGCGTGCCGGCGCGGGGAGCGAGATCAGATCGTCGGCGGAGTGGCCGGTGTGACGGACCTCGTGGAGGTCACCGTCGACGAGAACCTCGACGAGACAATGCGCCGGCGAGATGACAGTGACGTAGGCGAGGTGAGTGTCGTTATCGTGCTCTCGCCACCACGTGAGAGTTGACGGGCCGCTGCGTCGGAGCGTTTTCTCGATCCCCGCGGAGAGGACGCCAGAGAGGTCATGAGTGCGGGCGGGGCCGGACCGCGTGGTACGGGTGAGGAACGTGGTGGGCATAGCGAGACCATGCGCGGCGTAACGCGATGATGTGGGGTGTGTGCGGAGTGTGGTCGCGAGAGGAGGAGCGGGCAAGGCGCTCTGCCAGACCATGAATGGGCGAAAATCGTGCCTCAGAAACCGCCAGATCCGGAGAAGATCCGCGCTTTTGGACGGGGTTCGCATCGGGTTGCACGTGTGTTCGGGCACGACGACGCCCCGGCGACAGCGTCGGCGCCGGGGTGTCATTTAGAGGCTCTCGTCAGGCGATGCGGGCTGTCGTCCGGTGAATGTTGCGCGTCGACCGCACCCACGAGCCGCAGCGCCCGCAGCTCATCAGCGTGTACGTCGCGGCCGTGGTCGAGGTGGTCTTCGGCGTCGCGCGCAGCTTCGGTTCGCCGCAGTTCGGGCAGCCGTCGGTGCCTCCAATCTGCGGGAGGCTCGCGCCCGCCGGCAGCCACGCGAGGAGGCGGAGATAGAGCTTCTCGGTCAGACACACGTCCTGCTTGCAGTAGCGGATCATCCGTGCCCGAGCACGGGGGTCTCCATCCATCGCCCCGCGCCAGAGATCGAAGCCCCCGGTGACGAGCTTGCGCGCCCCGACGAGCTCGGCTGCGACGTGGTCGAGCTTGCGCGAGTCGGGGGCGAAGTGCTTGCGCACGACACGGAGAAGGTCGACGCTTCGGTACGGTGCCGGGCGGCCGAGTCCGAGCTTGGCGAAGCTCCAGTTCAGCTTCTTCTCATCGAAGGAGATGCCGTTGTAGGTGACGACGACGTCGGCCTCGCTGAGCAGGTCGTGTACCGTGCGGATCATCCCTTCGTAACCGCCCTCATCCCAGACAGCGATGTGTTCGACGGGGGACCCGAGCCACTTGTAGCCAACGCTGAGAACGTCTCCGTGCTCTACGACCTGGTTCAGACCGATGTTCTGATCCCACATGCCGAAGTGGTAGCTGAGCGCGGGCTTCGTCTCGATGTCGAGAGTCAGGATGCGGAGTCCGCGAACGCTTCGGTGCAGGCTGTGGTGACGGCGGTCGGGAACGACTGCGGGAGCGGGACGCGGGACGCTTAGATCGCCGGTGTCGATGCGGAGGCGGAGGCGGTGGATGGTGGACGAGGAGGGAGCGCTTCCGATCTCGGCACCGATGATGTCTCCGGCGGTGCGGGTCGAAAGCGCGCGGTTGTGGAGCGCTTCCAGGCAGCGGTCACGAGCCGCAGAGTCGAGGAGCTGGATTCGGCGAAGGATGGTGGGGGACGGGTGGGACATGCTGTGTAACTCCGGTCTGGCCGATTGGCCGGTTGCGAAGTGGTTTTCATAGGGGTGCTGCTCGGTTTTGCCGACTGAGTTCGAGAGCGTCGGCGGGATCCTGCGGGCTGCTGGACGTCAAGTCATGCGCCGTCCTCCTTCTTATGTTCTGCTCGGCCGCTCGAGACTGCGTCGATCTCCGCCTCGATGGACGCGAGGATGGCGTCGAGGACGAGGTCGCTGAGCGTGCCCTGGGCACGCATCCATTCCGCACGGGTGAGAAGTCGGAGTGAAGCTTCAGGGAGCCGGGGGTAGCGCGTGGCGATGGTCTGGCGGAGGTCTGTGCCGCGCTTGCGAACCCTCAAAGCTGCTGATGCGGCGAGCACCATACCGTGGTCGAGGTGACGGTCGAGGGCCGGGGCCAGCATCCCGGAGCCGGCCGTGTCGCCGAGTGCGGCGAGCTCGGTGATGAGCTGCAGTGCGGATGCCGGTGCGGGGAGCTTGCGGGGGTCTACGGTGCCTCCGACGCGCTCACCTCCGGCGCTGACGCTCAGGTGACGAGTGAGGGACTGCGCGGCCTCCTGGGCCCGCAGGTAGCGGGCGGGGAGGTCGTGTGCGATGTGCTGCATGCCTTCCCTGGCAACGGGAGGAGGCGTTGCTGCAACAGGTGGCGCGTGTATACGTGAAAGCGGCGGCACGAGTGATGGCCGTTCACCAGGGCTCCCTGAGCGCGGGGTGCCCCGATACCTTGCGGTGCGACGTCCGAGCGCTGGGGTATCCTTCGGGCATGCCGCAGCTCGCCAAGCAGTGCCACTCGGGTGGGACGACCACTCCACAGTCATATGCCGTGCGGGACGAGCCCGATGAGACCGGCGAGATGCGCCCGGTGGTCTACTGCACCACGTGCCGTACACGGACGGCGTCCAAGCGCGGTGCGCGCGGGGCGTTCATGTTCAACCACAGTGGGTTCATCGACTGGGATGACCACCCACTCGGTGGGAGGTTCGGCGCGGACCTGTGTCTGATCTGCGATAAGCCGGTGCGGCAGGTGGGCGTTTTCATGATGTGCCCGTCAGCACACGGCGTCGGAACGTACCGACCGAGCGCGTGATTCCGAGAGGGCGGAAGCCTGGGGCGAAGGGTGACGCGCCTGAGCGGCTGCGATGAAGCCACTACATAGGGGCGCCGCCGTCCGCGCGCTCGCTACCTGCTGGTGATGGGCCCGTCCGCGCCTTCGACAGGACCCTTCGACACCTTCGACACCCTTCGTCATGACCTTCGACACGCGGCGATGGCCCGCGATCCCAGTCGGGACAGGGGATTGCGGGAGCTTCGACACCTTCGACACGAAATAGACGCTCCTGTATAGGTGAGAGCGAACCTTTTGCTGGAGTCGGATTAGAGAGAAGCCCCTTTCCTCTCCTATAAGAGCTCTACACATCGTGTCGAAGGTGTCGAAGGAAGCGCGATCCCAGTCAAGACAAGGGATCGCAGGACATCAGACCGTGTCGAAGCCCGTGTCGAAGGGTGTCGAAGCGTGTCGAAGGCCGTGTCCAGGGCGCGCTTCAGTTGCAGAGCTGCGCCGTCTCCGTTGCCAGGGAGGGCATGCACAGCACAACACACACCGCCCCTTCCATCCTCCGCACGGAGTGGGACGCCTCGTCCTACCCCCTGACCTCCCCGGCTCGCCGTGGCTCCGGTCCGGCCAAGCTCGCCGACAGTGGTGTCGCGCCCTTGGTTACCCAGGCTCGCGGATACGACCTGCTCACGACCAAGGAGCAGACCAAGGCCTTCGCCGCCTACCAGCGAACGGGCACTGGCCTCATCACCACCGCCCGCTCCCTCGAAGCCCTCCTCCACGGTGGCGAGGAAGACATCCTCACGATGCCGTGGTGCGCCCCCGAGACGGTCTACGAGGACGGACTCGACGTCCGCCCCACAGAGCGCCAGTACCGTCCCTCGGCCCCGAAGATGAACGAGAACGGCAAGATCGCCAAGTACGCATTCCTCCCCGGGTCACAGCTCCGCCTCGACATCCACCCCGCCACTCCGCAGGACTGGATCGAGGAGGCACCGCAGGTCCTTCTGAACGAAGGGCTCCTGAAGGGCGACAGTGGCCTCACCGCGATGCTGCTGTCGAGCGGCTCCACGCCCGCTGACCTCGCCGCCGTCGAGGACATGGCCGCCGCCCGAATTCGTCTCCGCGAGATCATGGATCGCGTCCCGCGTTCGCTACGCACGCTCATCGTCAACGCCGCATCCGTGACCGGCTGGGATCGCCACGCTGACTGGCGCGCCATCCCGCTGCGCGGTCGTCGGGCCATCGTCGCCTTCGATGGTGACCTGGTGTCGAATGCCAACGTCTGGCGGGAGACGGACAAGGCTCGCTCTTTCCTCGTACACAAGTCCGGAGCCGACGTCTCGCTCCTGGAGATGTGGAGTCCCGAGGTCGAGCTCGCGAAGCTCGCGGCCGGGATCGATCCGCAGGAGAAGATCGGCGTCGATGACTACCTGACGCGGATCGGCGACTGGAACTCCCTGATGGACACTCGGACCGTGCACCTGCCGCCGGCACCCATCGCCGACCGTGAGTGGAGTGCGGGGGACTGGCGCGTCAGCCCGGCCTGCCCCGCCATCGTCGAGGAGCTGGTCGAGCGCGCTGGCGCTGAGGGCAAGTCCCGCTACTGGGAGACGCGCTCGCGGATCGGAGCCAAGCTCCTCCGTGTCGTTGAGTCCCGGATGCCCCTGGACGAGGAGATCCTGTCTGGCGCGCGACTGGACGTCCCCGGACTCCACGCGACGCAGATGGTCGAGGTGGCGTTCTACCTGCTCGGCAAGTACGACGAGCCTGGCATCGATGCCCCTGCTGAGTACGTCGTGACGATTCCGGCTTCCGCTCTCGCGGCATCGGGCTCCGGCGACTGGAAGGTCCTTATCGAGCGCGAACAGATGCGACTGCCAAGCGCCATCCTCACCCACGAAGACTTCCCGATGCGTGACCTCCGGAGCTGGCTGGGCGCCGTGAAGGGTGCGTCCGACCCCACTCTCGCTATCGCCTGGGGCCGTCAGGGCTGGGTGGCGGGCGCGACCGGTGACGAGGAGCCGTTCGGCGCGTTCGTGGTCGGCGACATGGTCATTGCCGAGACCGTCGAGCAGGAGCAGGGCGTCGTTCAGGGCGTCCCGCGGCACGAGTCGCAGAAGCTCGGCCGCTTCGGCGTCGAGGACCACTACCGCGAGCTCGGGCACGCCGAGTGGGAGCGGCAGATGGCACTCGAGGTCCCGGAGACCATCGAGCGGTTCATCGGAGCCTTCCGTGACCCGCAGTCCGCAGCGATCCTGCTGTCGATGGCGCTCAGCCCGTCCAACCCCGTCCGTCACAAGGGCAGCAACCTTTACTTCTCCGGAGGCAAGGGCAACGGAAAGTCGTCGGGTGCAGCGATCCCGATGTCCTTCTGGGGATCCCGGCCCCGTGCCTGGTCCCGTGACCAGCTTCCGGGCACCGGGTCGGACACCCGCCCAATGCTCGAGAAGGCCATCGGCCGACACATCCTCTGGGTCGTCGATGACCTCGCTCCGTCCGCGAACGCCGCGACGGCAGCGGGTCAGGAGGACGCCATCGGTCAGATCATCCGGTCGAACTTCAACAATTCGTCGCGTAGCCGCACGGGTATCGACCCGGTCCCTGACCCGTATGCCGGCTTGTGCGTGACGGCAGAGAACCTCCCCAGCGTCCCCAGCGTCCGTGAGCGCCTCTGGGAGGTCGCAGTGCCGTCCGGTGGCCTGCTGACCGATGAGGGCTGGAAGGTGATGCAGGAGCTCGACACGACCGGCGCACTGCGCCGTCTCGCCGGTTACGCCGTGCGGTCGTGGACGAACGGCGTCTGGCGAGAGCTCTACCCGCACTGGGCGGACCGGATGGATGTCTGCGCGGCCGTCGACGAGATCGAGGGCTACCTGGAGGTCCGCGCCGAGGACTACCTCCGCGCCACGTACCCCGAGCGGTACGCCGCCGACCAGAAGATCTCGCTGTCTGCCTACCCCCGGGACCTTGAGAAGGCCGTCGCGCTGTATCGAGCACCCTGGCACTTCTACACCCAGCTCAAGGAGGCGATGACGCGCAACGGTCTCAACCCCGAGCAGAGCGCTGGCTTCCTGGCACTGGTCGATGACGTCCCGAACGCCCTCGTAGCGCACGCTATCGAGTCACGTGCGGTCTATGCGGCCATGTCGCCGGCCCGCAACGCTCTCCGTGCTATCGCGAGCCTTCTCGGCTCGGGCAAGGCTCACCTCGAGAACCCCACGACCCCGGGCGCGCCTCCGATGGTCGACGACGAGGACAAGATCGCCGCCGGTTGGCAGATGGGCGGCGACGGGTGGCGCCCCCGCGGGTCTGGCATCGGAAAGCTGGGCACGACCGCTCAGGGCGAGCTGGTCGCGATCCTGGACGGCACGAGCGCCTTCACCGCGGCGCAGCGCGAGTACCCGACCCTGATCCCGCACGGCAGCTCTGCTGACGCGGCGTGGACGGGTTTGCTGTCCGAGGGCGGCTTCGCTCCCACCGGAGTCAAGGTCGAGAAGTCCACCCGCGTTTACGTCGGGGACCCGGGAGCCACGACCAAAACTCGCCGGTCGCTCAAGGGTGTCGTCGTCCGGTGGGAGCCAATGCAGGACCTCCGCGGCTGACGCTCTGACGAAGGAAAACACCCCGTCTGGAACCTCACCAGACGGGGTGTGCTTTGACCCGTTATTGAGAAGCATTCCCATCTTGAGGAATTCTCGAATTTCCCGTTAGACCCGACTCCGCGCCGCGCACATGGCGTGCATGGAGCCGACTAGTCAGCAGCAGACACCCACCCCAGCCGAGATTGTGGCGGACCTCGCCATCGGAGTCGAGGTCACCGACGTAGACCTGAGCCGAGCATTTCACACCGCCTCGGGCGCCGCGCACCGCCGCCTTGAGCGTGAGGTTCTCCGCCGCTGCGAGAAGGGCATCAAGCACCTCGCGAGCAAGGACGCGGACGTTGCCGAGGAGGTGCGGGCTGCACTCCAGCTGGAAGTGCTTGCCCGTCACCCCCGCTCCGTGGCGAGCTCCGGCGGCATCGAGTCCTACGGCGGCTGGGTCCGGAAGATCGTCGGGAAGAATGCGCCGGCGCACGCCGCGCACGCGCGACTGAATTACGCGGTCGGCCTGAACAGGGCTCTCCGCATCGAGAAGCTCTCGCGCGAGTACCTCGACATCCGCTCCACTGAGGAACTCCATGCCCGGATGGCCGCTGACGGCGTCGAAGAGCTTCCGTCCGTCGAGGACGCTGACTACGCGATGGCGCTCCAGGCACGTCGCCGTGCGGCCAGCCTGACCCCACCGGAGGGAGCTGACGAAGGCTGGACGGACGCACTCGTGGGTTCTTCTCCTTCTGTCACCTCGGCGGGTGTGGGGGCGCCTGGGACCGAGCCGGACGAGGAAGAGGGCGCGGCGCGGGCGCTCCTTCTAGAGATGGGGTTCAACGGCGACGAGGCCACCGTTCTCGTATGCGAGCACGGGCTTGACGGGGCCACCCCCGTGAGCGGCCAGCGCGAGATTGCAGAGGCAACCGGCGTCGACTACGGACGCGTCCGCAGCGTCCGTGTAACTCTCAAGCGGAAGATCGCACGTCTCGACGACGGCGCGGTCCGCAGGGTGCTGGCGCTCGCTGAGCCCAGCGCGCCGCGGACCGCCGAGACGCGGCGGGACGTTGCCGCCGAGGTGCTGGTTGCAGCCGTGGCAGCTGTCGACGTGGTTGCCAAGCTCCCATGCAACTGACCAGATCGAGCCAGTCTTCGCCGCAGGGTATGCGGTGAACGAGAAAAGACGGAGAGGGACTTCCTCCCCACGCCAGTGGGTCCACAGGCCCACAGTTAGGAGCAACCATCATGACCAATGCCATCGACCTCCGGCCACTTGTCATCCGCGACCGCGCGCGACGCCGCGCTGCCAGCTGGGTAGCGACGCAGAGCGGCGTCCCGGAGCACCAGGTCATCGCGACTCACGCTGCCATCGAGTCGTGGAGCTATACCGACCTCGATTGCGATGAGTACGACGAGACTTTCGCTGACTGGGCGGCGCAGCAGAGGGATGTGCGCGTGATCCTGGCTGAGGCGCCGGGCGCTCTCGGAGTCCCACGCGAGGAAGCGCTCCAGTTGGTCCAGGCGATCCTTGAGTTCCGTCGAGGCGTGAAGCGACGCCTGGACGGATACCAATGGCACGACGAGCATGACCCTGCTCGTCGACGCGACGTGACGCGCCGACGCCGCGGAGCAGATGACGTCGCTAAGCGGTCGGGTCGGCGGAGCCACGCGATACGACAGGTAGTCTCCTCTTAGCTCCGACGGATGGAGCTTGAGGAGACCGAAATGCTCTACCTGGCCGCCGCGACCGACGCCGACGACGGCGCCTTCCTCGACTCCGCAACCGTTGCGATCATCGTTGCGGTCATCGCGCTCCTCGGAGTCGTCGTTACCCAGGCCATAACGCTGGTCAACGAGCGGGCAAAGCGCCGCGACGAGCAAACAAGGGCCGTCAGAGTCGAGATCGAGAAGCTCATGATGGTTTTCTTTGACTGGACTGACTTCGCGCGTAGCGTTCATCCGCCGAAGGACTGGGCGAAGTATTGCGAGCCTTTCGAGATCGAGTGGGAGCGGGTTTCTACCCCGTTGGTCGCCATCGCAGCGCACATGGCCGGACGCGGAAAGCACCGCGGTATCGTTCTGGCACTCATCGACGGGATCTCGATCCAAGGGACAGCCTTCCGCGAGGGGGAGAGCGTCGGGTCGGAGCCGCGAGTCGGATACACGCAGATGGGGTGGGCAGCGTTCGATACGGTCGCAGCATGGCTCCGGAACGAGCGTGTTCCTCGACATGCTCGTCATGCAGCCCGCTTGGCGCAGCTGATGCGTAAGCGTTTGGACGCCGAGTTCAATTGGCGCGAGCTGCATATGAAAGCGGATCACAAATCAGGTGTGCTCCGCGCCGCGGCCCGCTCGACCATCAATGGCGCACGGCGGTTCTGGCGCAACAACATTTCGAAGCCGCTCAGAGCCGCTTGGGGCTTCCTCTTTGCCCCCTAGCGCTCGTCACTCCGCGCGTTACGTCGAAGCAGGCGTCGACGGCGTGGAGACTTCAAGGTGGGCCGAGGTCACGTGGGAGAGGCGACGGGCTATCGCCTGTAAGAGATGCCGACGGCCCTTTGGGCCTCGTCGACGAACCATTGACGTTCCTTCAGAAGGATCGCCAGGGACTCATCAGGGGATCGCTCTGGCGCAGGCGGAAGGCCTGCGGCCCTGCGCGTCTTCTTGGGCCACCCGGCGCTGGCGTACTCCATCAGAGATCCCCAGTAGTCCCAGGCTGCATTGAATACGTTGTCTGGACCGACCATTCGCAATGTGTTGAGCGCATCGCTGAACTGGTCGAGTGCTTCAGCGTCATCATCGGACGCGGGACGGTTATGTCTTGACGTTGCATTCTCGGTGACGTTAAGGAAGGTGACGTACGCGTCGAGCCTGTGTTGGCGAACCCACCGAGCATGTTCGCGTTTCGATTGAATCCATGCACCCAGCAGGCCGATCATTGCGGCTCCCAGCGCACCAACTAGCAGAGATAGGTAGGGATTCACCATGTGTTCGAAGCTACCGCTAGGTGACCATGGGTGTCTGTCCCCAGTTTTTGAAGAACCCGCCGCACGTAAGCCGATCCCTCAGCGTGCACATTGGTCGAGTTCTGCGGTGCGCGTCGATTCGCGTCGGGGGAGTGCACGTAAGACCCGCACGATGATCTGCACGGTGATGGCGCCCTAAACGTGCAGCACCGCGCATGGAAGCGCCATGGCACTCATCGGGTACGCACGTTGCAGCACAGCAGCTCAGGATCTCGCAGCACAGCGAGAGGGACTGGCCACGTTGGGGGTCGCGCCCGACGATGTCTACGTCGATCACGGACTCACCGGAACGAACCGGAACCGACCGGGCCTCGATCAGGCATTGGCAGCCTGCCGCACCGGGGACACCTTGACCGTCACCAAGTTGGACCGTCTCGCCAGATCGCTCCCCGACGCCCGCGACATCGCAGATGAGCTATCTCGCCGCGGCGTCGCGCTCAGCCTGGGTGGCTCTGTTTACGATCCGTCCGACCCCGTGGGCCGATTGATGTTCAACGTCCTCGGCATGGTCGCCGAGTTCGAGGCGGACCTCGTTCGCGCTCGCACCCGTGAGGGCATGGCTATCGCCAAGGCGAAGGGGAGGCTCAGGGGCAAGGCTCCGAAACTGAACGCGGCGCAGCGCAAGCAGCTCCTCAGGCTCGCTGATGAAGGCGAGCACACTCAGGCGGAGCTCGGCGAGATTTTCGGGGTATCCCGCGGCACCGTTCAGCGGGAGCTGAAGCGAGTCCGCCCGGCCTAACCCCTCGAGAGCTCAGCCTCGAGCGCGGCGAGCTCCGCCGCGGCGGCAGCCTGCCTGGCTCGGAGCTCCTCGATGCGGCGCGCTTTGGCTGCATTCTCGGCAGCGACGGCCTGCGCGCGCGAGGCCAGATCAGACTGCCGGCTCGCGTCGGCGGCGTGCTGGTAGCGCATGGCCATGGCCGGTGTCGAGTGGCCAGCGATGGCCTGCAGCTCACGGGTGGTCGCGCCCGCCTGAGCAAGCAGCGTTGCCCCATAGTGGCGGAGGGCATGCGGGTTGAAGTACTTGATGCCGGCCGCCTCCACGGCATCCGCCCACCGTCGCCAGTAGACGGAGTAGCGGAGGTGGGCGCGCGCGTCGAGGACGGCCGGCCACAGCAGTGCATCTGAATCCTTTGGCGCCTCATCGCTTTCGAGGTACGCAACAAGGGCGGTTGATGGCGCCTCGGGCAGTACGACATCGCGAACGCCAGATTCGGATTTCGGCGGGCCGATGACTGCCCCGCGCTTCTTGACCCACGTGACTGCCCGGGTAACGCTGATCGACACTTCAGGGGAGAGCACACCCTCCTCGCGCTCGAGGTAGCGAACGGTCAAATCCTTGGGGCGAAGCTCGATCACCTCGCCATAGCGGAGCAGCCCCCACGCCTCGCAGGTGAACAGCGCGAGCGAGGACGCGTCGAGCCCGCCGAGCACCCTCTCAACTTCTAGGTCCGACGGTTTGCGCACCTTCTTACCGGTGCGCAGGGAGCCGGCGCCTGGGATGTTCACCGGGTTGGTGCCGATCAGCCGCTTCTCAAGGGCAGCGCTCATCACCGCCCGGAGGAGCGTGTAGGCATGAGCAGCCGACGTCACCTTCGGCTCATCGACGTCGAGCAGACTGGCCCACCAAGCGTCAACCTGCTCAGGAGTGATGTACCGGAGGTCAGTGCCGTGGAACATCTCTAGGGTCGCGATGTCGTAGTGGTACCCCTCGACGGTCCGCGGGGCGAGCGGCTTGCCGCCTTTCCGGCGGCGGTTGGCGACATACTCATCCGCGAACGCCTTGAACTCGACCGGGCGATCACGCGCGGGAACGAAGTTGCCCGCGATCTCCTGCGCGGTGCGTGGGCTCCACTCGCCGGCCTGGATAGCGGCATGCTGCGCGCTCAACCACGCCTGCGCCTGCGAACGTTTGCCGAACGCCGCTGGTGCGCGGTGGCGCTGTCGGTCAGGTCCCACATAGCTCGGGTAGAACTTGGCGCCCTTCTGCCCGAGGGTGCCGAACGAGGTGCGGGCCTTTCGGGGTCGGGGAGCGGGGGAGGCGTCGGGCATGCACCTATCCTGGCCGATACGCGAAGCCTTCGCGTAATTTTCGCGTAGCGTGTGACCATCGGTGTCCACGTAACGACCACTGCAATTGCTCTGAATTGGCGTCATTCCGCGGCTGAAGTGGTCGTTTGATGGACACGAGGCGACATGCGCGAACCGCGAGAGTCCGCGGGAGGACTGGTTCGATCCCAGTATCGCGCACCACCAGACGAAGCCCCCGGTTCACACCGGGGGCTTCGTCGTTCACGGTGTTCAGCCACGCGGCCCGCCGGGGCCTCCCGAGGGGGCGGATGCCGATGCGGGACTCGTGCGCGTGTCGATGCGGACGACGAGGGCGGCGGTGTACCCGGCGTTCTCGTCGCCGCTGATCGTCGCCAGCTGCGAGGCAGCGGAATCGTCGCCGAACACCGTGTCCTGCGCGAGAGTCACCGCGCCCAGATTGCGCGCCGAACCTTCGTAGCCGTCGAGAGCGTAGACCCCGGCGCTCTCCGCCTGCGGCAGAGCCATCTGCGAGGTCGCGACCGCGTTCGTCGCGTCGGTGATCGAGCCCACATCGGGATACACCTCGATGTGGATGTGGGGCCAGCGTCCCGCATAGCAACCGGGGAAGATCGACGTGAACGACACCCGGCCCTGAGCATCCGCCACCTGCACTCCTCGCAGGTAGGTGACGTCCTCCAGGCCGCCGGAGTACATCGAGTATTCGCCCTGAGCGGTGCAGTGCCACGCATACAGGGCTGCTCCCGCGAACGGTGCATCGCCGTTCGCCACGTCGACGAGCTGGAACTCGATCGTCAACGGCACTCCCGTCGCCGTCGCGCCGCCGTCGATGGAGCGGGTGATGTCGCGGCGTACGATGCCCGATCTCTCGAGGATGTCCGGACCGTTCGAGCCGTCCGCCGGATACGGACCCGCCGTCTCGTCGGGGATCTCGCCGCTGGTCGACGTGCCGTCGTCGCCCGTGCCGCCGGCCTCGGACGTCGACGGTGAGGCGGACGATGCGGACGGGGCCACTGTGCACGCCGTCAGGATCATCGCTCCGATGCCGAGCCCCGCGAACCCGAGCACCCCTCGACGGCTCATCACCGTGCGCATGTCGAACGGAGCACCCTGGTCGACGACCTCCTCGTCGGGCCGATCGAGCGGTCGCCCCTGGTAGGACGGGCCCTCGGGTGTGATGTCGGGATCGGGGATGCGGCTCATGGAAGGGTTCTCTCGGGAGGCGGTGCGTGTCCGCACTACGATCGCCGAGGAACCGATCAGGATTCATTGCGCCGACTATGAGCCGCTGATGAGGCGCTCAGGCCGCAGACGAGGACAGCGCTCAGCGACGTCGGCCCCGCACCGTCGATACCGCGAGGAGCACAGCGGCGACCCAGGGGCCTGCCACGATGATCGGATCGAGCCAGGTGTGCCGCAGGTCGATGCGTCCTCGCCCGAACCGGGAGGCGATCGGCCGGTGCCGCGGCTCGGCCAGCACCCCGGTCTGCGTGACGGGGTTGTCGGGACGGGACGTGACGAGCGACCGCAGGTGGGCCTCGACCGACTCCACGCGGTCGCCGAGCACGAGCAGCAGCCAACGCGTGTTCTTGGTCTCGCTCAGCCGATCGTAGGCGAGGCGGCGAATCGCCCCCGACAACCCGTGCAGGGGCTGAGCGGTGCCGAACACCGGCGGGAGCATCCCGTGCTCGATCGACCGCTCCCTGCCCTCACCGCCGGGCTGCCGGTCGGGTTCGATCCAGTGCGCTCCGGTGTCTCCGAAGTCCTCGCGCTGCTGCCACGTGCGGCGATGTTCCGGCGCGGCGTCGGTGCCCCAGCCGGGAATGCGGGCGCGGAGCTCGTCGGGGGTGGGGGCGAGAAGGGGCTTTGCAGGCTGGTAGGGCATGATCAGTCCTCTCCGACGGTGATGACGGGCTTGATGCAGCCGTCGAGCTTCGACGAGAACACGTGGTACGCCTCAGCGATGTGTTCGAGGGGGAACCGGTGGGTCAGCAGATCGGAGGGACGCACGTGCCCCTCGCGGATGTGCTCCAGCAGGCGGGGCCACTGCCGCTTCACCGGCGCCTGGTTCGCGCGCACCGTCAGCCCCTTGTTGACCGCGTCGCCGAGACGGACCGCGGAAGGGAGGGGGCCGTAGGCCCCGATGACCGAGACGGTGCCACCCTTGCGCACCGAGTCGATGGCCCAGTTCACGGCGACGGGAGACCCGCCCTGGAGTTTGAGCTTCGCGCCGGTGATGTGCTGCAGGAGTCCGCCGTCAGCCTCGGCGCCGACCGCGTCGATGGCGACGTCGGCGCCGAGGTGGCCGGTCGCACGCTTCATCGCGAGGACGATGTCGCCGACCTCTTTGAGATGCATGGTCTCGGCGTACGCGAAATCGCGGGCCTTCTCGAGCCGGTAGTCGAGGTGGTCGACGACGATCACCCGGCCCGCGCCCAGGAACCACGCGGATCGCGCCGCGGCCAGCCCAACCGGGCCGGCGCCGAAGACCGCGACCGTGTCACCCTCGGCGATCTCGCCGAGCTGGGCGCCGAAGTAGCCCGTCGAGAACGCGTCGGTGAGCATCAGGGCGTCCTCCGACGACAGCCATTCCGGCACGACGGATGGGCCCACGTCGGCGAACGGGACGCGGACGAACTCGGCCTGGCCGCCGTCGTAGCCGCCCGTGGTGTGGGAGTAGCCGTAGATCCCGCCGACGGCGGTGGCGTTGGGGTTGACGTTGTGGCAGTTCGACAGCAGGCCGCGGCTGCAGAAGTAGCAGGTGCCGCAGGAGATGTTGAACGGCACCATCACCCGGTCTCCGACCGAGAGGTTCTGCACCGACGGGCCGACCTCATGCACGATGCCCACGATCTCGTGGCCGAACGTGTGACCGATCCGGGTATCCGGCATCATGCCGTGGAAGAGATGCAGGTCGGACCCGCAGACGGCCGCGTGCGTCACACGGACGATCGCGTCGTTCGGATGCTCGATCCGCGGTTCCGCCTTCTCGGCCACCTGGATCTTGTACGGGCCACGGTAGGTCATCGCGCGCATGGTCGGCTCCGTCGGTGCAGATCGGTCAGGCGCGGGCGGTACGGTTGCCGTTGCCCGGGACGCGCGGCTCCCGGCTGACGAAGATGCCGAGGAGCACCATGCCGATGCCGAGGCCGAGGTGCAGCCAGTTGTCGGCGTCGTTCACCGGGATGAAGTTGAGCGATTCGTTGCCCACCGCGATCAGACCGTAGAGCCAGACGACGAGGTACGCCAGCCCGCCGATGATCAGGTACAGACGCGAGGAGCGGGCACGTGCCGCGAGGGCGATGCCGGCGATCGCGAACGCCAGGTGCACGAAGTTGTGCAGCACCGACACCTGGAAGACGCCCAGGAGGTGCGCCTCGGAATCGGCGCCCGCACCGTGCAGGTGCTCGGCGGAATGCGTGAGTCCGGGAATGAAGCCGGCGATGCCGACGAGGAGGAAGACGATGCCCACGATGAGGGCGGTCTTCTGGATCGGCGTCGCGGCGTAGCCGTGGGTGCGTCGTGCGGTGTCGGTCATGAGTGCCTCCAGGTGGGGGTAACAGGAGTGACTGACGTTAGAGAGGGCTGTGGATCGTCTGAGAGGGCGTTGACGGGTTGAGGGGGACGCGCTATCTTCGCGCGCTGTCGCTCGACCCCGCCTCCCGCGTCGGCCCCGGGTGCGCCGTCGCCCGTCCTGTCAAGCCCCGTGTCAGCACATGGCTGCGCTTCCTACCGTCCGAGGCATGCACGACATCGACGCCTTGCTGAACGATCGAACCGTCGTCGAGGACGACGGCGCCGACACCTCCGACGCGGCTCTTCGCCGCGTCTCGCATCTCGCGCAACTCGCGGCCGTGGTGCGCGCCTGGCCCGGGCTGCATGTGCGGTACTCCGAAGGACCGGACGCCGACGCCACCCGTTCGAGCATCGATACCGAGAGCGGGCTGGAACTGCCAGGCCTCTCGGTGAACCCGTTGGACGCCGAGCAATGGTGGACGCGGCCGCTGGAGGACTGGCTCGCGCGTCAGTTGTCGCAGTACCAGCACCTCGCGGACGACGAGCCGGAGCGGATCGCGTGGATCCTGCGCGGGCGCGTGTGCGGACGCGGTCCTGACTGCGAACCGCTGCTCGCCGAGGTCGAACCGGTCGCGATTCTCGACGAGTCGCTGCTCGTCGAGGCGCGGGAGCGATACGAACGCGAGTTCGACGCGGGCCGAGGCCCGACCGACGACGGAGGAGACCGATGACCGCGTCGCGCCGCTGGTCAGAAGTGGCCGCCGGGGTCTTCCGCATCGCGGTGGCGGACGTCAACTGCTATCTCGTGCAGACGAGCGACGGCCTGACGTTGTACGACGCCGGCCTTCCCGGCTCGCGCGGCGCGCTCACCCAGGTGCTCGAGCACCTCGGGGCGACCGTCTCCGACATCGACGCGCTCGTGCTCACCCACGGGCACTTCGATCACGTCGGCATGGGGCGCCTGCTGCAGAGCCGCGGGGTCGACGCTCATGTGCATCCGCGAGACGTGCACCTCGCCCGCCATCCCTACAGCTACCGGCCGGAGGAGGCTCGCGTCGCCTATCTGCTGTCCCATCCGGGCGGTATCCCGCCCATCACGCGCATGGCTCTGCGGGGTGCCTTGGGCGTGCGCGGCATCGAGGTCGCCGGACGCGTCTCGCACGGGCATCCCGTCGACGCGCCCGGCATGCCCATCGCGCTCTGGACGCCGGGCCATACCGGCGGCCATTGTGCGTTCCTCTTCGAGGAGACCGGCGTCCTCATCGCCGGTGACGCGCTCGTCACCCTCGATCCGTACACGGGCGAGCGCGGACCGCAGATCGTCGCTCGCGCGGCGACCGCGGACACCGCCGAAGCGCTGCGGTCGCTCGATGTACTGGATGAGAGCGAGGCGTCACTCGTGCTGCCTGGGCACGGCGAGCCCTCGCGGGACGGGGTGCGCGCCGACACGGCGGCGGCTCGCCGGCGCGGGGCGCACTGACCGCTCGCGCCCCGGGACGGTCGCGTTCTAACGAGAGCGCAGTGCCTCGGCGATGCGCAGGATGGCCTGCTCGATGAGCGGTCGGGGCATGGCGAACACGAAGCGCGTGAACCCGACTGCGGCCTCTCCGCAGGCCGCGCCGTCGGTCATCGCCACGCCGGCGTGCTCGCGGAACCAGGCGCCCAGGTCACCCGTGAGTCCGGTCCGGCGGAAGTCGAGGAGGGCGATGTAGGTGCCCTCCGGCAGGGTCAGGCGTACATCGGGAAGGTGCTTCGCGACGAGATCGGCGAGCGCGCGCCGATTGCCGTCGAGGTACTCCACGACCTCATCCAGCCACCCGCCGCTGTTCCGGTAGGCGGCGACGTTCGAGACGGCACCGACCGTCGACGTTCCGTGGCCGGTCCACATGCCCTCGCGCTCCCAGAGGTCGGCGTCCGCATCGTTCGACAGGATCACCTGCGCGCACTTGAGGCCCGCGAGATTCCACGCCTTCGACGCGGACGTCGCGGTGAGGGTGTGCGCGGCCGCCTCCTCGGAGATCGAGGCGTACGGGATGTGCCGAGCGGGCGCATAGACGATGGGGGCGTGGATCTCGTCGGAGAACACGCGCCCGCCCGCCGCGGAGACGGTTTCGGCCACGCGTTCCAGCTCCTCGCGGGTCGCGACCGTGCCGAGCGGGTTGTGCGGATTGCACAGCACGAGCATCTCCCCGCCGTCGGCGAACGCCGCGGTCACCGCGTCGTGGTCGAGCACCCAGCGGCCGTCGACGACCACCTGCGGCACCTCGATCACGCGTCGACCGTGCATCGGCGGGACCATCAGGAACGGCATGTAGGCGGGGGTCGGCACGATCACGGCGGATCCCGGTGCGGTGTGGTGCTCGATGGCGTACTCGAACGCAGCGATGACGTCGGGAACGTGCTTCACGCGGGCGGCAGGCACCTCCCACCTGTAATGCTCGGCGTACCAGCTCGCGGTCGCGGCGGCGAGGTCGGCGGCGAGATGCTCGGGCAGGTAGCCGGTCAGCCCGGCATCGAGCGCATCGCCGACGGCGGTCTTGATCGCGGGGGCCACCCCGAAATCCATCTCTGCCACGAACGCGCCGATGACGTCGGGGAACGCGGTCCATTTCACGCTTCCTGCCGCGCGGAGCTCGCGTTCGGTCAAGGCATCGAATCCGCCGGCGCGCATGGGGGAGTCCTTTCGAAGACGAGGGGGGCGTCTCGATCGTATTGCGACCAGGACCGGTGCGGCTCGTTCGGGGCGCTGCCGGTGCGGGCGGGGACGGTGCGGGCGGTGTCGGTGCGGGGGTGTCGGTGCGGGCGGTGGACGGGATGCTCAGACGCGAGGCGCGCGTTTGACCGCGTCGTAGGCGCCGAGCGCCGCCGCACGCGTCGACTTCAGGTCGACGATCGGCTCCCGAGGCGCATCCGACGCCCACTGCGAGATGTACAGCCCGTGCGGATCGAACTTCTTCGCCTGCAACTCCGGGTTGAAGATGCGGAAATAGGGCGCTGCATCCGCCCCGGACCCCGCGACCCACTGCCAGTTGAACGGGTTGTTCGCGTCATCCGCGTCGACGAGCGTGTCCCAGAACCATTCCTCGCCCCGGCGCCAGTCGATGAGGAGGTTCTTGATGAGGAACGACGCGGTCACCATGCGCACACGGTTGTGCATGTAGCCCGTGTGCCACAGTTCGCGCATCCCCGCGTCGACCAGCGGGATGCCCGTCTCCCCGCGCTGCCAGGCGCGGAGGTGCGACGGCTGGAGACGCGGCCAGGGGAAGGCGTCGAACTCCGACCGGAGGTTCTTCGTCGCGAGGTAGGGAAAGTGGAACAGCGTGTGCCAGGCGAACTCCCGCCAGCCCAACTCCGAGAGGAAGCCCGACGAGCCCTCGGTTCCGGTCGCCTCGTGCCAGACCGTGAACGGGCTCAGCTCGCCCCACCGCAGGCGCGGCGAGAGCAGCGACGTCGCCCCGGCGGACGGCTCGTCCCTGGCGCGGTCGTAGGTCGGCACGTCGTCCGACAGGAAGGCGCGCAGGCGGCGACGCGCCGCGGGCTCACCCGGCTCCCACGCCTCGCGGAGTCCTCCCGCCCAGTCGGGCGCCGTGGGAAGAAGGTGCCAGTCATCGAGTCGATCCGAGGCCGGCCCGTTCCGGAGCCCGTCGAGTTCGCGAGGCTCCGGGAAGGGAGTGCGCGGAGCAGGGAGATGCAGGCACGCGCGCCAGAACGGGCTGAAGACCGAGAAGTGCGTGCCGGACCCCGTCTTCACGGTCCACGGCTCGTGTAGAAGCGACCCCGCGAAGGAGGCGACCTCGACGCCGTCCTCCCGGAGCGACGACTTGAGTGCGGCGTCGATCTCGCGTGCGGCTCCGGCGTAGCGGCGGTTCCAGAACACCGCGCCGGCCGAGGCATCCGTCACGGCGTCGCGCACCACCCGCCCGGCCGGACCCCGACGCAGCACGAGGTCGACGCCGCGCTCGGCGAGGCGCTCCCGGAGGGACGCGAGGGAGTGGTGCAGCCACCAGCGTGCGGCGCCCCCGTACGGGCGGAGCCCGGGGGATTCCTCGTCGAGTACGAAGAGCGCGACGATCGGCTCTCCCCGATCCATCGCGGCACGCAGGGCGGGGTTGTCCGCGAGGCGGAGGTCGTCGCGGAACCACACGATCGAGGGGGAGGCCATCGCCCCATTGTGGCCCCGGCGGCGGACCGCAGGAAATGTCAGCGGCGGCCTTGACTTCGCCCCGGCGCGGAGGTCGCCCACAGGGCCCACCCCACCAGCACGGGCTGCAGGAACAGTCGACCGAACCGCCGCGCGTCGGTGTCGAGCCCCGGCGCCGATCGGCGGGTGCGCCACTGGTGGATGTTCCCGGGGAACACCGCGACGAAGAAGGCGGCGGTCGCCCAGCCGATGCGTCGCTGCTCGCGCGGGAGAGCGATGAGGCCGGCCCCGAGCGCGATCTCGGCCGCGCCGGAGGCGATCACGATCGCGTCGCGATCGAGGCGGGTGAGGCCGGTCGCCCAGTCCGGAACGACCAGGCGGAAACCGCGCGTCTGCACGAAATGCAGCACGCCCATCGCGGCGAGGCCGAGCCCGAGCATCCACCTGGCCGCTGCTCTCATCATCCGCTCACGCTACCCGCCGCGTCGTCTGCTGACACACTGGCACGATGACCGTGTTCCGCATCGCCGTCCTCTTCGTCCTCGCCGCGATCGCGGAGATCGGCGGCGCCTGGCTCGTGTGGCAGGCGGTGAAGGAGAACCGGGGCTGGCTGTTCGCGGTGCTCGGAGTGATGGCGCTCGGCGCCTACGGGTTCATCGCGGCCCTGCAACCCGACGCGAACTTCGGCCGAGTGCTCGCCGCGTACGGCGGCATCTTCATCGCGGGATCGCTCGCATGGGGGATCATCGTCGACGGTTTCGCCCCCACGGTCTGGGATTGGATCGGTTCGGCGGTCGCGTTGGCCGGTGCCGCCATCATCATCCTCGCCCCGGCCCTGACGAGCGCCACCGCCGACGCGGGAGCCTGACGCGGTCGGCGGGCGGTCGGCGGCCCTCGGGCATGCGAGTAGCCTAGATCGAGACCCAGATGGAGTGATCAGTGCCTGAAAACGCCCAGCCGACAGACGGCTTCGCCCTGTTCTCTGACCGATCCGTCGTCGCCATGCGCGTCAACGGCATCCTCAAGGACCTCGCGACCCCCGTGACCGACGCCGACGAGGTCGAGCCGGTCACCATCGACAGCCCCGACGGCCTCGGCATCCTGCGCCACTCGACGGCGCACGTGCTCGCGCAGGCCGTTCAGCGGATCAACCCGCAGGCGAATCTCGGCATCGGCCCGCCCATCACCGACGGCTTCTACTACGACTTCGGCGTCGACGCGCCGTTCACGCCCGACGACCTCAAGGCCATCGCCAAGGAGATGCAGCGCATCGTCCGCGAGGGGCAGCGCTTCGTGCGCCGCGTGGTCACCGACGACGAGGCCAGGGCGGAGCTGGCGAACGAGCCCTTCAAGCTCGAGCTCATCGGCCTCAAGGGCGGCAAGGAGGCCGCCGAGGGCGCCTCGGTCGAGGTCGGCGAGGGCGAGCTCACCATCTACGACAACACCACGCGCGACGGCGAGGTCGTCTGGAAGGACCTCTGCCGCGGGCCGCACCTGCCGAACACCCGCATGATCGGGAACGGGTGGGATCTCACGCGCATCGCGGCGGCGTACTGGCGCGGCAGCGAGAAGAACCCGCAGCTGCAGCGCATCTACGGCACGGCCTGGCCGTCGAAGGACGAGCTGCGCGCCTACCAGCACCGTCTCGAGGAGGCCGCCAAGCGCGACCACCGCCGCCTCGGCAAGGAGCTCGACCTCTTCTCGTTCCCGGAGGAGATCGGCTCCGGCCTCTCGGTCTGGCATCCCCGCGGCGGCATGATCCGCGGCGAGATGGAGCAGCACGCCCGCAAGCGCCACATCGAGGGCGGCTACACCTACGTGTACACGCCGCACATCTCGAAGGAAGATCTCTTCCTCACCTCGAACCACCTCGTGACCTACAAAGAGGGCATGTTCCCTCCCATCGTCATGGACGAGGAGCGCGACGCCGACGGCAACGTCACCAAGCAGGGCCAGGACTACTACCTGAAGCCCATGAACTGCCCGATGCACATCCTCATCTACAAGGAGCGGGCGCGCAGCTACCGCGACCTGCCGCTGCGGTTCGCCGAGAACGGCACCGTCTACCGCAATGAGCTCTCCGGGGCCCTGCACGGCCTCACCCGGGTGCGCGGATTCACCCAGGACGACTCGCACCTCTTCGTCACCCCGGATCAGCTCGAGGGCGAGGTCGCGAAGGTGCTCGACTTCATCCTCTCGATGCTCCGCGACTTCGGACTCACCGACTTCGAGCTCGAACTGTCGATGAAGGACGACGAGAAGTCGAAGTGGATCGGTTCGGACGAGTTCTGGGAGACGTCGACCGACGCCCTCCGCCGGGTGGCGGTCGCCTCCGGTCTCAAGCTCACCGAGGTGCCGGGAGAGGCGGCGTTCTACGGTCCCAAGATCGACCTCAAGACGCGCGATGCGATCGGCCGCACCTGGCAGCTCTCGACCGTGCAGGTCGACCCGAACCTGCCGGAGCGCTTCGACCTCGAGTTCATGGACAAGGACGGCCAGAAGAAGCGTCCCATCATGATCCACCGTGCGCTCTTCGGCTCGATCGAACGCTTCTTCGCGATCCTGCTCGAGCACTACGCCGGTGACTTCCCGGTGTGGCTCT
Source organism: uncultured Microbacterium sp. (assembly GCF_963528945.1). GTDB lineage: Bacteria > Actinomycetota > Actinomycetes > Actinomycetales > Microbacteriaceae > Microbacterium. The sequence goes on along the minus strand of NZ_CAURWX010000001.1, from coordinate 1,086,568 downwards.
CGCCGCTCCAGGTCGCGGGCATCCCGGTCGCAGAGGACTACGCCGACTACCTGGGCGAGGTCATCCGCACCCTGCGCGACCAGGGCGTGCGCGCCGAACTCGACACGTCCGACGACCGCATGCAGAAGAAGATCCGCACGCACACCACCGGCAAGGTGCCGATCCTGCTCATCGCGGGCGAGCAGGATCGTAACGCCGGGACGGTCTCGTTCCGCTTCCGCGACGGATCCCAGGAGAACGGGATCCCGGTCGCGGACGCGGTCGAGCGCATCCGTCGTGCGATCGCCGAGCACACCCTCGTGCAGAAGGCCGGGGACCTGGCATGACCGAGCAGCCGCTGGAGCCCGCCGCCGACTTCGTCGGAGTGCCCGACGAGTTCCAGCGGCTGTGGACCCCGCACCGGATGGCGTACATCCAGGCGGGGCCGGAGCCGCTGCGGGAGGACTGCCCCTTCTGCGAGGCGCCGAAGCATCCGGACGCCGAGCGGCTGATCGTCGCACGGGGGAGGACGGCGTACGTCCTCCTCAACCTGTTCCCGTACAACTCCGGCCACCTGCTGGTGTGCCCGTACCGCCACATCGCGACCTACGATCAGGCATCCGCCGAGGAGGTCGCCGAGATCGGCGCCCTCACGCAGACCGCCATGCGGGTGCTCGCGGAGGTGTCGCGCTGCGACGGCTTCAACCTGGGCATGAATCAGGGCGCGGTCGCCGGCGCGGGCGTGGATGCGCACCTGCACCAGCACGTCGTGCCCCGGTGGCGATCCGACGCGAACTTCTTCCCCATCATCGCCAAGACCAAGGCGCTCCCGCAGTTGTTGGGCGAGGTGCGGGAGGCCGTGGCGAACGCCTGGCCGGCCCCCGCGGATCCCGCCTGATCGACGGGTCCGCGAGGACGGGGATCAGCGCACCTGGCGGGCGGTGAACTGCATACGCGGGTGCGCGTAGAACTCCTGCGCCTCGACGAGCTGCAGCTCGCGCTCACCCGAGTCGAGGGTGGCCTGCAGCAGGTCGTACACGCTCGAGGCCGTGCGCTCCAGTGCGGTCTGAGCGCTGCCGGTCTCGACGTAGTGCGCGGTGAAGAGGGCAGCGGTGACGTCACCGGAGCCGTTGGCCTTCATCGGCAGGTGGGGCGTCTGCACGATCCATGCGCCCGCGTCGTCGACGGCGAGCATCTCGATGGTGCCCTCCTCGCGGTCCGGACGCTCGACGCTCGTCACCAGCACCGTCTTCGGCCCCATGGCCCGGGCCAGGTCGACGGACGCGAGGGTCGACTCGAGCGTGTCGGGCTCGGTATCGGTGAGGAATCCGAGCTCGAACTGGTTGGGCGTGATGATGTCGGCGACCGGCACCACCTTCTCCCGCAGAAGCACCGGGATGGCCGGCGCCACGAAGCATCCCGACTTCGCGTTCCCCATCACGGGGTCGCAGGCGTACAGCGCGCGCGGGTTCGCGGCCTTGACACGGGCAACCGCATCGATGATCACGTCGCCGATGCCCTCGCCGCCCTGATATCCGCTCAGCACCGCGTCGATACCGCTGAAGACGCCGCGCTCCTCGATGCCGGTGATCACATCGCGCACATCGTCGGGCGAGATCAGCGGACCGCGCCACGACCCGTACCCGGTGTGGTTGGAGAAGTTCACCGTGTAGACGGGCAGAACCTCGACGCCGATGCGCTGCAGCGGGAAGACAGCGGCGGAGTTGCCGACGTGGCCGTACGCGACGGCGGACTGGACGGAGAGGATCTTCATCTCGGGATGCCTTCTTTCGGGAGGGTTCAGGGGTGCCTGCGGCGGTTCACCGCGCGCACGCGATGAGATCGTCGACGAGGAGGGAGGTGTCGTCGTCGGAGAGATCGTGGACGGTCAGGCGCAGGTGAGTGGACGGCGCGGCCTGCTCGTGGAGCGTGAACTCGTCGCCCGTTCGCGCGAGCCACCCGCGTCGCATGAGGCGCTCGGCGATGTCGCGCGCCGGTCGGGCGAAGCCCACCCACAGGCTCAGGCCGTCGGTGGAGCGCACCTCGAAGCCCACCTCGCGCAGCCGTGCGGCGACGGCGTCGTTGCGGGCCGCATAGTGCGCTGCTGTGTCCCGAATCCGGGCGACCACCGTCTCGTCGGTCAGCTGTGCGAGCGTGAGGCGCTGCAGCAGGTGGCTGACCCAGGTGGTGCCGGGGCTGAGTCGCATGGCGAGGCGCTCGGCCGTGGCGGGGTCGGTCGCCGTGACGGCGAGGCACATGTCGGGGCCGAGGAACTTCGAGACGGATCGCACGAGCGCGAACCGGTGGTGCCCGGCAGCGATGAGCGACTCGTACGGCTGCTGCGAGAGCATCGAGAAGTGGTCGTCTTCGATGACGAGGACGTACGGATGCTCCGCGAGCAGCGCCCGCAGCGCACGGGCGCGCTCGGGGGTGAGGCTCGCCCCGGTCGGATTCTGCGCGCGCGGGGTGCAGATCACGGCACGCACGCCTGCGTCGAGCGCGGCCCGCAGGCCGTCGACGGTCATGCCCTCCTCGTCGACCGGCACCGGCACCGGGCGGTACCCGCCGAGGCGGACGGTGTGGATGCTGGAGAGGAAGCAGGGGTCTTCCAGAGCGACCGCGTCGTCGCGGGTCAGGGCCTGGGCGAGGAGGCGTTCGACGGCGTCGACGGCGCCGCTGGTCACGGTGATGCGGAAGTCGGACGTCGCGAGGTCGGCGGACACCCATTCACGCGCCCGCCGCTCGAGGTCGCGATCGATGACGGGTTCGCCGTAGAGCACGGGGCGGGACGCGATGCGGGAGAGCGCGGCGGAGGGATCGGGGATGCGTGCGGGGTCGGGGTTCCCGGTGCCGAGGTCGCGCAGCACGGTGTCGGACGCGAAGCCCTCCTGGGCGACGGCGCCCGCTCCGGCCATCGTCGTGCCGGCGCGACCACGGGAGACGACTAAGCCGGCCTGTGCGAGCTGACGATAGGCGGCCACTGCCGTGTTGCGATTCACGCCCAGGGAGGAGGCCAGCTCTCGCACGGGTGGCAGGGGGTCGCCGGGGCGCAGCGCGCCGCGATCGCGGAGCGCGCGCACGCTGTCTGCGATGTCGGCCGCGGTGGTGCCCGTGATATCGATCGTCATCATTCCTCGACACGATTCTAGAACGTGCGGGACGATGGTACGGTTTGGCCTAGATCAAAACCGGCAACGATCCGGGACGAGAGGAACGACATGGACGACAAGGCACCCACCACCGGATCCGCACGCGTGAAGCGCGGCCTCGCCGAGATGCTCAAGGGCGGCGTGATCATGGACGTCGTCACCGCGGATCAGGCGCGCATCGCCGAAGACGCCGGCGCGGTCGCGGTGATGGCCCTCGAGCGGGTTCCGGCCGACATCCGCGCGCAGGGCGGGGTGTCGCGCATGAGCGACCCCGACATGATCGACAGCATCATCGACGCGGTCTCGATCCCCGTCATGGCGAAGGCGCGCATCGGCCACTTCGTCGAGGCGCAGGTGCTGCAGGAGCTCGGGGTGGACTACATCGACGAATCCGAGGTGCTCTCGCCCGCCGACTACGTGAACCACATCGACAAGTTCGGCTTCACCGTCCCGTTCGTCTGCGGCGCCACCAACCTGGGCGAGGCGCTGCGGCGCATCACCGAGGGTGCGGCGATGATCCGCTCGAAGGGCGAGGCGGGCACCGGCGATGTTTCGGAGGCCACCAAGCACATCCGCACCATCACCCGCGAGATCAACCGCCTTCGCTCGATGACCCGCGATGAGCTCTACGTCGCCGCGAAGGAGCTGCAGGCGCCGTACGAGCTCGTGGCCGAGGTGGCCGAGAGCGGCCAACTGCCTGTCGTGCTGTTCGTCGCCGGGGGAGTGGCGACGCCGGCCGATGCGGCGATGATGATGCAGCTGGGCGCCGACGGCGTCTTCGTGGGCTCGGGCATCTTCAAGTCGGGCGACCCGGCGCGTCGGGCGGCGGCCATCGTCAAGGCGACCACCTTCCACGACGACCCCGCGCTCGTCGCGGAGGTCTCGCGCGGGCTCGGCGAGGCGATGGTCGGCATCAACGTCAGCGACCTCCCGGCGCCGCACCGGCTCTCCGAACGTGGCTGGTAGCCCCCGCGTCGGCATCCTCGCCCTGCAGGGCGACGTGCGCGAGCACGCGCTCGTGCTGGAGGAGCTGGGTGCGCGGGTGTCGCGCGTGCGCCGCCCCACCGATCTTCGGGAGATCGACGGGCTGGTCCTCCCCGGCGGGGAGTCGAGCGTGATCGACAAGCTCTCCCGGGCCTTCGGCCTGCAGCAGCCCATCCGGGAGGCGATCGCGAACGGGCTGCCGGTGCTCGGGACGTGCGCGGGTCTCATCCTGCTCGCCGACCGCATCCGCGACGGCATCCGCGGTCAGGAGAGCTTCGGGGGTCTCGACGTGACCGTGCGCCGCAACGCCTTCGGTCGTCAGGCGGAGTCGTTCGAGGGGGAGCTCGACGTCGCGCCGCTGGGTGCGCCGGCCATCCGTGCAGCCTTCATCCGGGGGCCGATCGTCGACGAGGTCGGGCCAAGGGCCGAGGTTCTGGCCGCGCTTCCGGACGGTCGCGTCGTCGGGGTCGAACAGGGCGCTCTGATGGGGCTGAGCTTCCATCCGGAGATCACGGGGGAGACGCGATTCCACGAGCGCTTCCTCGCGCGCGCCTCCGCCGGAGCCGTCGCGTGAGCGGTCGCGACGTCGGGCCGAGGCGATGATTCGATAGGATGGACGACGCGCTGGGCGCGATCCGGCGCGAGACGACGAGCGGAGAGTTATGTCCGGGCATTCCAAATGGGCGACCACGAAGCACAAGAAGGCCGTCATCGACGCGCGCCGTGCGAAGTCGTGGGCGAAGCTCATCAAGAACATCGAGGTCGCGGCCAAGCTCGGCGGCGCCGATCTGTCCGGTAACCCGACGCTCTACGACGCCGTCCTCAAGGCGAAGAAGACCTCCGTTCCGAAGGACAACATCGACCGCGCGATCAAGCGCGGGGCCGGCATCGGCGGCGAGGCCGTCGAGTACACCTCGATCATGTACGAAGGCTACGGACCCAACGGGGTCGCCCTCATGATCGAGTGCCTCACCGACAACAAGAACCGCGCGGCGGCCGAGGTGCGGACCGCGCTCAGCCGTAACGGCGGCACCCTCGCCGACCCGGGGAGCGTGGCGTACAACTTCTCCCGCAAGGGCGTCATCGTCGTCGGCTCCGAGGGGACGACCGAAGACGACGTGATGATGGCAGCGCTCGAGGCGGGGGCCGAGGAGATCGAGCCGCACGCCGAGGGCTTCGAGGTCCTCACCGAGGCCTCCGACCTCGTCACCGTGCGATCGGCCCTGCAGGACGCGGGCATCGACTACGAGTCCGCCGACGTCGAGTTCGTTCCCAACCTCAAGGTCGAGATCGACGCCGACACCGCCCGGAAGGTGTTCCGCCTCATCGACGCGCTGGAAGACAGCGAGGACGTGCAGAACGTCTTCAGCAATTTCGACCTGACCCCCGAGGTTCAGGCCGAGCTCGAGAACGACGACGCCTAGGCGCGTCACCGCGTCGGGGCGGTCGCGGCCGCTTAGCCTGGTGACGTGACCTCCTCCTCGCTGCGTGTGCTGGGCATCGACCCCGGGCTCACGCGGTGCGGAGTCGGCATCGTCGATGTCGACCGCGCGCGGCGGGGGTCGCTGGTGCACGTAGACGTCATCCGTTCCTCACCGGATGCTCCCATCCACGAGCGACTGGCCATCGTCGCGGCCGGGATCCGTCGTGTAATCGCCGAGCACCGCCCCGAGGCGGTCGCGGTCGAGCGCGTGTTCGCCCAGCAGAACAGTCACACCGTGATGGGTACCGCGCAGGCCAGCGGCGTGGCGCTTCTGCTCGCGGCGGAGGCGGGGCTGCCCGCGGCCACGCACACTCCCAGCGAGGTGAAGGCGGCGGTCACGGGGTACGGGGCCGCGGACAAGCGCCAGGTGCAGACGATGATCGCGCGCATCCTGCGTCTCGACGCCCTGCCGCAGCCGCCCGACGCGGCGGATGCCCTCGCCATCGCCCTCTGCCATGCCTGGCGCCGCGGGGGCGCCGGCGGCGCCGCCGCGACGGCGCAGACGCCGGCGCAGAAGGCGTGGGCCGACGCCGAGCGTGTCGCTCGAACATACGTACGACGCGGGGCCTAGGCTGAGGGGATGATCTCCTCGTTGCACGGTGTCGTTCTGCATGCGACCGCGGACCAGGTCGTCCTGGAGGTGGGCGGCGTCGGTTTCTCGGTCGCCGTTCCGTCGGACGTCGCGCACACCGCGACGATCGGCTCGCAGCTGCGGTTGCACACGAACCTCGTGGTCCGGGAGGACGCCCTCTCGCTGTACGGGTTCGCCGAACGCGACGAGCTGGAGATCTTCGGTCTCCTCATCAGCGTCACCGGTGTCGGCCCCAAATCCGCCCTCGGCGTGCTCTCGCACCTGACCGTCGACCAGATCGCCGAGGCCGTCACCGCCGAGGACGACGCCCCGTTCCGTCGTGTGTCGGGCATCGGACCCAAGACGGCCAAGCTCATCGTCGTGCAGCTCGCCGGCAAGGTGCACGCCACCGCTCCCGCCGCGACGACGCCCACCGCGGCGGCGACGGTCGTCGATCAGGTCGCCGCGGCGCTCGTCGGGCTGGGGTGGTCCGAGAAGGTCGCCGCCGAGGCGGCCGCGCAGACCGCCGCCGACGCGACCGATGCCGAGCGCGCCGCCGTCGCCCCGCTGCTGCGTCGCACGCTCGCGCTGCTGGGACCGGCGCGTGTCTGACGCCCTCGACGCCCGGGAGCCCGTCGACGAGGCCGAGCTCGCGATCGAGGGGGCGCTCCGGCCGACCAGCCTCGACGAGTTCGTCGGTCAGCAGAAGGTGCGCGGACAGCTCCAACTGCTGCTCGAAGCCGCGCGCATCCAGGGCCGAACGGCCGACCACATCCTGCTCGCCGGCCCGCCGGGACTCGGCAAGACCACGCTCGCGATGATCGTCGCGCATGAGAGCGAGCGGCCGCTGCGGTTGTCGAGCGGACCGGCGATCCAGCACGCCGGCGACCTCGCAGCGCTGCTGTCGAGCCTCGTCCCCGGCGAGGTGCTCTTCATCGACGAGATCCACCGCATGGCCCGCTCCGCCGAGGAGATGCTCTACCTCGCCATGGAGGACTTCCGCATCGACATCATGGTCGGCAAAGGCGCGGGCGCCACGAGCATCCCGCTCGATCTCGCGCCGTTCACCCTCGTGGGCGCGACGACGCGCTCCGGGCTGCTGCCGAACCCGTTGCGCGACCGCTTCGGCTTCACGGGCCACCTCGAGTTCTACGAAGAGGCCGAACTCGAACGGGTCATCGCGCGATCCGCCTCGGTGCTCGGCGTCGATCTGCCCTCCGACTCGCTCGCCGAGATCGCTCGGCGGTCCCGCGGGACGCCGCGTATCGCGAACCGGCTGCTGCGCCGGGTCCGCGATTACGCGCTCGTGCACGGCGGGGGAGAGGCGTCGCTCGACGGGGTCCGCGCCGCACTCGATCTCTACGACGTCGACCCGATCGGGCTCGACCGTCTCGACCGCGCGGTCCTCGAGGCCCTGGTCCGCCGGTTCCGCGGCGGCCCCGTCGGACTCAGCACGCTCGCGGTCGCGGTCGGCGAGGAGGCCGAGACGGTCGAGAGCGTCGTCGAGCCCTACCTCGTGCGCATCGGGTTCCTCGGCCGCACGCCGCGCGGCAGGGTCGCGATGCCCGAAGCATACGAGCATCTCGGGGTGCCGCACCCCGACGGGGCGCTGCGTCTGCATGACCTATAATCGCTGAAGACTTCCCCGAACTTCTGTGCGCCCAACGAATGGTGCGTGCACCTGAGAAAGGCGCTCCGCCCCATGGAACTCATCCTCTTCGGTCTTCTGGCCGTCCTGCTCGTCTTCATGATCATCAACACGCGCAAGCGTCAGAAGCAGATGAAGGCCGAGCAGGAGGAGAAGGCGACGAAGACCGTTCCCGGTGTGCGCGTGCTCCTGCAGGGCGGCATCTACGGCACCATCGTGTCGTACGACCCCGAAGACCTCGACCACCCGGCGTCGATCGAGGTGGCTCCCGGTGTGGTGCTCGAGGTGCACAGCCAGGCGATCCTGCGCATCGTCGAGCCGAAGGACATCGTCGTCGCCGACGAGCAGATCATCGGTGAGGAGCGCGTCCTCGACGACAGCGCTCCGGTCGTCGACGACGCCCCGGCGTTCGAGACCCCGGAAGAGACCCGCGCGCGTCTCGACCGCGACGCAGACGACAAGTAAGACCCGGCGCGCGAGCGCTTCCGGACGTCCGGCCTCTCAGAAAGCGGAACACCCGTGGCAACATCCTCTCCGGTCCGTCACGCGTGGCGGGTCCTCCTCGGCCTGCTCCTCGTGACCGGCGTCCTCTTCGGAATCAACGCCCTCGGCGTGCACGTCTTCCAGAAGAGCTCCTGGGCGCCCGAGCTCGCCCTCGATCTCCAGGGCGGCACGCAGATCGTGCTCAGCGCCGAGACTGACGACGGCGCCGCGCCCTCGGCGGAGCAGCTCGACCAGGCCGCATCGATCATCCGTCAGCGGGTCGACGCATCCGGCGTGGCGGAGGCCGACATCACCACGGAGGGCGGACAGAACATCGTCGTCCAGATCCCCGGTGAGGCCGACGCCCAGACGCGCGAGCGCATCACGAGCAGCGCGCAGCTGCAGTTCCGTGCGGTGCTGGCGACCAATGCCGCGTCGAACACGTTCGTCGGAGACGACGGCAACCAGACGCCGTACCCGTCGCCCGACCCCTCGTTGGAGTCGACTCCCACGGTCGCGCCGACCGACGGCAGCGACCTCAACTGGCTGACTCCGAAGCTGCAGGCCGAGTTCCTCGCCTACGACTGCGCGAACCCGGAGAACAACGCGGCGAACGCCGACGAGACGCAGCCCGTGGTCGCCTGCGACGAGCAGGGTACGGCGAAGTACCTCCTCGGCCCGGTCGAGCTCGACGGCACGGCCATCGACGACGCCGTGAGCGGCCGCGACCCGCGCAGCGGCGCGTGGCTCGTGCAGCTGACGATGAACGGCGACGGCGCAGACGCGTTCGGCAAGGTCAGCCAGCGACTGAACCAGAACCGCATCGACGGTCTGTCGCCGCGCGACCAGTTCGCCTTCGTCCTCGACGGTGTCGTCATCTCGGCACCGACCATGAACGGCCTGATCCTCGACGGCCGCCCGAGCATCTCCGGCAGCTTCACCCAGGAATCGGCGACCACCCTCGCCGATCAGCTGAAGTACGGTGCGCTCCCGCTCAGCTTCACGGTGCAGAGCTCCGACACCATCTCGGCCACCCTCGGCACGCAGCAGCTGCAGATCGGCCTCATCGCCGGTCTCATCGGGCTCATTCTCGTGGCGATCTACTCCCTCATCTCGTACCGCGCGCTCGGCTGGGTGATCATCGCCTCGATCGGCGTGATGGCGGTGCTCACCTACATCGTCATCTGCATCCTCGCGTGGCGTCTCGGCTTCCGCCTGTCGCTCGCCGGCGTCGCAGGTCTGATCGTGTCGATCGGGTTCACGGCCGACTCGTTCATCGTCTACTTCGAACGCATCCGCGACGAGCTGCGCGACGGCAAGTCGATCACCTCGGCCGTCGAGGACGGATGGGGTCGAGCCAAGCGCACGATCTACATCTCGAAGTCGATCAACATCCTCGCGGCGGTGGTGCTGTACATCCTCGCCGATGCGACCGTGAAGGGCTTCGCCTTCACCCTCGGCCTCACGACGATCATCGACGTTCTGATCTTCGTGATCTTCACGCACCCGGTGATGCAGCTGCTCGCTCGCACGAAGTTCTTCGGCGGGGGTCACAAGCTCTCCGGCCTCGACCCGGAGTCGCTCGGCGCGGTCTACCGCAGCCGGTCGCAGTTCCGCGAGGTCGCCAGCACCTCGACCGGACGCGGCGCGCGCAACGCCCGCGCCCGAGGAGAGGCCGAGCGCCGCCAGACCATCGCGGAGCGCAAGCGTGCGGAGGCGCTCGCAACCGACAGATCCCGCAGCACCGGAAGCGAGGGGGACGCCTGATGGCCTCCATGAACGAGTTCGGCAACAACCTCTACACCGGCAAGACGTCCTTCCCGTTCGTCGGGAAGCGCCGCCTGTGGTTCATCATCGCGATCGCGCTCGTGGTCGCCTCGGCGCTCGTCCCGCTGATCCGTCCCATCCAGTTCTCGATCGAGTTCACCGGCGGGTCGCAGTTCACGGTGCAGGCGCCGGACAGCCGTGACCAGGCGAAGGCCACCGACGCCGTGCGCACGGTCGTCCCCGAGGCCGCCGCCAAGGTGGTCATCGTGAACAACCAGGACGTGCGCGTCCAGACCGACCAGATGAGCGCCGACGAGACGCAGCAGGTCGCGAACGCCCTGGCCGAGGCCTACGACGTGGAGCCCGCCGAGGTGACCTCGTCGTTCATCGGCCCGGCCTGGGGCGAGAACGTCACACGGCAGTCCCTGTGGGGACTCGCGATATTCCTCGCGCTGACCTTCCTCATCCTCGCGATCTACTTCCGCACCTGGAAGATGTCGGCCGCGGCCATCATCGGACTCCTCGACGTGCTCGTCATCACAGTCGGTGTGTACGGCTTGGCCGGCTTCGAGATCTCCCCGGCGGCCGTCATCGGCTTCCTCACGATCCTCGCCTACTCGCTGTACGACACCACCGTCGTCTTCGACAAGATCCGCGAGAACACGACGGAAGACGGCGAGCAATCGGCCCGCACGTTCGGCGGGTCGGTCAACCTCGCCGTCAACCAGACGCTGGTGCGATCGATCAACACGTCGGTCGTCGCGGCGCTGCCCGTCGGCGCGATCCTCTTCATCGGCGCCTTCTGGCTCGGTGCGGAGACGCTGACCGACATCTCACTGTCGATCTTCGTCGGCATCCTCGTGGCGACGTACTCGACGCTGTTCGTCGCTGCGCCGCTCTACTCGCTGTTCCGCGAGAACGAGCCGAAGATCCGCGAGCGCGACGCCCGCATCCGCGAGGCGCGGGAGCGCGCGGCCGTCCAGGCCTGACACCCCGCCCGGTGGGCCCCGCCCCCCGGGCGACGCGTAGAATGTATTGATTCAGGAGGTCATGGATGGCGGAGGCGCAGTCGCAAACGCAGGGATCGAGCCTGCGGCGTCTGGTTCCCCGCATCTTCTCGCGCGCCTCCAGGGTCAACGACCTCGACAGTCTCATCCGCACGGTCCGCGCCAATCACCCGCGCGGTGACATCTCCGTCATCGAACGCGCGTACGCGGTCGCCAAGGAGAAGCACACCGGGCAACTGCGACAGAGCGGCGAGCCGTACATCACGCACCCGTTGGCCGTCGCTCAGATCCTCGCGGAGCTCGGGCTGGGTCCGCGCGCCATCGCCGCCGCTCTTCTCCACGACACCGTCGAAGACACCGGCTATGCGCTGACCGACCTCACCGCCGAGTTCGGCGACGAGGTGGCGATGCTCGTCGACGGCGTCACCAAGCTCGACAAGGTCAAGTACGGCGAGAGCGCCCAGGCCGAGACGGTGCGCAAGATGATCGTCGCGATGTCGAAGGACATCCGCGTCCTGCTCATCAAGCTCGCCGACCGTCTGCACAACGCCCGCACGTGGGGATTCGTCCCGCCGGAGAAGGCGTCGAAGAAGGCCAAGGAGACGCTCGAGATCTACGCGCCCCTGGCGAACCGACTCGGTATCCAGGCGATCAAGTCGGAACTCGAGGACCTCTCCTTCGCCGTTCTGCACCCCAAGATCTACAACGAGATCCACAGCCTCATCGCGCAGCGCACTCCGCAGCGCGAGAAGTACCTGGGCCAGGTGGTGCGCGAGATCGACGAGGACCTGCGCGATCTCCGCATCCGCGGCAAGGTGGTCGGGCGCCCGAAGCAGCTGTACTCCGTGTACCAGAAGATGGTTGTCCGCGGACGCGAGTTCGACGACATCTACGACCTCATCGGCATCCGCGTGCTCGTCTCCTCCGTGCGCGACTGCTACGCCGTGCTCGGCGCGATCCACGCACGATGGACGCCGCTTCCCGGTCGTTTCAAGGACTACATCGCCACCCCGAAGTTCAACCTGTACCAGTCGCTGCACACGACGGTCATCGGCCCGGCGGGCCGCACGGTCGAGATCCAGATCCGCACGCACGAGATGCACCAGCAGGCCGAGTACGGCGTGGCGGCGCACTGGATGTACAAGGAGCGGATGAACGGCGGCAAGGTCGAGGTCCGGGCATCCGACACCGACATGGCGTGGCTCGCGCACATCTCGGATTGGCAGGCCGAGACCGCCGACCCCGGCGAGTTCCTCGACTCGCTGCGGTTCGAGATCGGCGCCAAGGAGGTCTACGTCTTCACGCCCAAGGGGCGCGTCATCGGCCTCCCGTCGGGTGCGACGCCCGTCGACTTCGCCTACGCCGTGCACACCGAGATCGGGCACCGCACGATGGGAGCGAAGGTCAACGGCCGACTCGTCCCCCTCGAGTCCGAGCTGAAGAGCGGCGACGTCGTCGAGGTGTTCACGTCGAAGAACCCGGACGCGGGACCGAGCCAGGACTGGCTGGGCTTCGTCAAGAGCACCCGCGCGCGGAACAAGATCCGTGGCTGGTTCACGAAGGAGCGCCGCGAAGAGGCGATCGAACAGGGCAAGGAGGCGATCGCCCGCGCGATGCGCCGGCAGAACCTGCCGCTGCAGCGTCTGATGAGTCAGGACTCGTTCGCCGAGGTCGCGCAGCAGCTCCGCTACGAAGACGTCTCCGCCCTGTACGCCGCCGTCGGCGAGGGGCACGTCTCGACCCAGTCGGTGCTCGAGAAGGTGACGGCGCTCGTCGCGGCCAACGACACGACGACCGGGCCCATCGATCTCGCGGGCACCGTGCAGACTCGTGAGCCGCGTGGCGGCGACTCCGGCGTGCTCGTGCGCGGCGCGGCCGACATCCTCGTGAAGCTCGCCAAGTGCTGCACTCCGGTGCCGGGGGACCCGATCGTCGGTTTCGTGACGCGGGGGAGCGGCGTGTCCGTGCACCGCACCGACTGCGTCAACGTCAAGGCGCTGAGCGGCGAACAGGACCGGTTCGTCGAGGTGTCGTGGGCGCCCACGACGAAGAGTGTCTTCCGCGTGCAGATCCAGGTCGAGGCGCTGGATCGCGCCGGCCTGCTCTCGGACGTGACGCGCGTGCTGAGCGAGCATCACGTCAACATCCTCTCCGCCACCGTGTCGACCACCGACGAGCGTCTCGCGCTGAGCAGGTTCGTGTTCGAGATGGGCGACGCGGTGCACCTGGACCGGGTGCTCAACGCGGTGCGTCGCATCGAGGCCGTCTACGACGTCTACCGCGTCACGTCGTCCTGAGGTCGCGCCGCGCGTCGCGCGCCGCCGCCGCGCTGCGCGAGCCCGGAAGCCGGTTGCGTGATGCGATGTACGCGGATGCGCGACCGATGCCGTCGGGAACGAGGTGCGCGAGTGCCTCGAGCCAGCGCGCGAGGAGCGGATCGCGCTGCAATCCGAGCGCGAGGTCGATGAGCGTGCGTTCGACGGTCGTGACCTCGATCGTGTCGATCGGCTGCACGTCGGTGCGGGCCACGGGGGAGTCGTGGAACACGACGCGCGGATGCTGGACGGGACGGATGCGCCGGGCCACTGCTCGGCTGACGTGATGACGGGTCGGCGGCACGTCGCCCGCCCCGTGGATCCATGCGGCGCTCGGACCGGACGCTGCGGCGCCGGGCTGCACGAGGTGCGCGATGCTCGCGGCACGAGTGTGCGCGCCCTCCACCAGGTCGGCGGGGATGTACGCGTCACCCAACTCGACCAGATGCCCGTCGATGCGTGCCGCCGCGAGTTCGGCGATGCTCAGGCGGGTGCCGGGGAGGTACAGGAACGCGGGATGCACCCCGCCAGTGTGGCGCAGTGCATCCCGCGTTCGTTACCGATGAGCGGATGCTGTGGAGAAGCCGTCAGCCGCCGAGGGCGTTGAGCCAGGCGCGACGGGCCTCGAGGGCCTCCGCCGCCTCCTTCGCCGCCTTCGCGTTCCCGGCCCTCTCGGCCGCGGCGAGTTCGGCTTCGAGCTTCTCGATCGCCTCGAGCAGCTGCGAGCTCATGTCGTTCGCGCGCGCCTTGGTCTCGGGGTTGTTGCGCTTCCAGTCGACCTCTTCGCGGGCCTTGAGGGCCTGCTCGATGGTGCGCAGCTTGTCGTCGAGCGCGCGCTCCTTCTCGCGGGGGAAGATGCGGCCGATCTCGTCCCACTGACGCTGGATCCGCGTGAGGAGCGCGCGAGCCTGCTTGATGTCGGACTCGTCGGCGACGGCCTTCGCCTCTTCGAGGAGCGCCTGGCGGGCCTCGATCTTCGGGGCGGAGTCGGCCTCCTCGGCGGCGGACTGCTCGGCGCGGGCGGAGTACAGCGTGTCGCCGGCGGCCTTGAACCGCGCCCAGAGCGCATCGTCGGCCTTGCGGCCCGCGCGGCCTGCGGCCTTCCACTCGTCGAGCAGGGCACGGTAGGCGGGAATGCCGTCGGTACCCCGCGATGCGAGCGCCTCGGCCCGTTCGATCAGTCGCTGCTTCGCGTCGCGCGCCGACTTGTGGGCGTCATCGAGCTCGGAGTAGAAGGCGCGGCGCTGCTTGTCGACGGTCGATCGCGCGTCGCGGAATCGCTTCCACAGCTGCTGCGACACGCCCTTCGACAAGCGGGGGCCGTTCTGCTGCTGCGCCTGCCAGGCGTCGAACAGCTCGCCGAGCTCGGCGGTGACCTGCTTCCACTGCACGTTCGAGAGGTCGCGCGCGGCGATCGCCTCGGCGCGCTCGACGAGCGCCGTGCGGTCGGCGATGGCCTGGTCGAGCTGCTCCTTGGCCTTCTTCGCCTCTTCGGCGGTGGCGGCGGACAGCTCGGTGGTGAGCACCGTCAGACGCTCCTGCAGTCCCACGAGGTCGCCGACCGCGGCCGCATCCGTGGCCTCGTCGACCAGGTGCGCGGCCTGCTTGGCGAGGTCGCTCGCCGACGCTCCACCGGCCTGGTGGCGCTGCTCGAGCGTCTGCACCTTGAACGCCAGGTCTTCGTACTTGCGCACGAAATAGGCCAGCGCCTCGTCCGGGGTGCCGTCGGGGTACTGCCCGACGACGCGCCACGTCTCGCCCTCGCGCACCTCGACGGTGCCGTCGTCGGCGACGCGGCCGAAGTCGGCGGCGCCCTCGATGGTCGGTGCCGCCGACACCGGCGCGCTGGGGGCGCTCGGCGCAGCGGAGCGCGGCGGGGTGGGCACCCGAGGCGGCGTCGGAACGCGCGGGGGAGCGGGGACGGGGGGAGTCGGCTTCGAGGGCTCGGTGGCAGACACGGTGTTCTCCTTGCGCGGTCGACCGCGGGAGGCGGAAAGGACGGGTCTCAGCCTAGTACGAGGTGGCGCTCGGCTGCGGGGCCGTCGTCGCCGACCACGGCGTCATACGGAAGGGTGCGTCCGTCGAGAGTGGGGTCACTCCGACGGCGCGGGGCTCTGTTCGAGCTCCGACCCGTCGTCGGTGACGGTGCCGCGGTCGGGCGAGGTGCCGTCGTCGGGGGTCGGGGTCTCGTCGGGCAGGAGGCCATCGGCCGGAGTCTCGAGGGGCGCGGGTTCGACGGTCGGGGTGGGCGTCGGCTCGGGAGCGGTGACCTGGGCATGGGCCACCTGGCTCGCGATGGCAGCAGCGACCACGACGATCCCGCCCAGGGTGGCGATCACGTTGTCGCGTCGCCGGCGGCGGATCTTCGTCGCGTGCCATTCGCTGCGTGCCGCGTGCACCCGCGCGCGTTCCGCCTCGGTGCGCGCCTGCGCGTTCTTCGAACCGCGTACCGCCATGCCGACCCCTCCGTCTCCGACGCCTGCGCGACGTCGCCAGAGAGCCTACCGGCGCGGACGTCCGAGGTGCGCATTAGCCTGGAAGGATGACCTCCGCCTCCGCGCTGCTCTCCGGGCAGACCCCGCTCGCCGTGCGGATGCGCCCGGTGTCGCTCGACGAGGTCGCCGGACAGCGGCATCTGCTGCGCGCGGGTTCGCCGATCGTCGCCCTCGCCGATCCGGACGCGGCCGCCCCCGGGGCGGTCTCGATCATCCTCTGGGGTCCCCCCGGGACCGGGAAGACGACGCTCGCCCAGGCGATCGCCCGCTCGTCGGGTCGTCGGTTCGTCGAGTTGTCGGCGATCACCGCCGGGGTCAAGGACGTGCGGGAGGTGATGCAGGAGGCGATCACGCAGCGCGACCTGTACGGCCAGACCACGATCCTCTTCCTCGACGAGATCCACCGGTTCACGAAAGCCCAGCAGGATGCGCTGCTGCTCGGGGTCGAGAACGGGTGGGTCATCCTGATCGCGGCGACGACGGAGAACCCTTCGTTCTCGGTGATCTCACCTCTGCTCTCCCGGTCACTGCTGCTGACGCTGCAGCCTCTGACCGACGACGACATCGGGCTGCTCGTCGACCGCGCGGTCGACGACCCCCGCGGGCTGCATGGGGCGGTCGCGCTCGGCGACGACGCCCGGGCCGCTCTCGTCCGCCTCGCCTCCGGTGATGCTCGACGCGCACTGACCGGCCTCGAGGCGGGCGCGGCTGTCGCGCTGTCGCACGTCGCGGCCGACGGATCCCGCTCCGACGAGGCGGACGACGCCGATGAGCGCGCGGCCGAGAAGAGCGGAGACGACGACGTCGCAGGTGACACCGCCGACACCGACACCGACACCGACACGGCCGACACCGCCGTCCCGGTGGTCACGGCGGACGACATCGCGCAGGCCGTCGACCGGGCGCTGCTGCGATACGACCGGCAGGGCGACGAGCACTACGACGTCATCAGCGCGTTCATCAAGTCGATCCGCGGTTCGGATCCCGATGCGGCGCTGCACTACCTGGCGCGGATGATCGAGGCCGGCGAGGACCCCCGCTTCATCGCCCGTCGGCTCGTGATCTCGGCGTCGGAAGACGTCGGCCTCGCCGACCCCCAGGCGCTCGTGATCGCCGTCGCCGCCGCCGACGCCGTCGCCTTCATCGGCATGCCGGAGGGACGAATCCCGCTCGCCGAGGCGACGGTGTACCTCGCGACCACGGCCAAGTCCAACGCGGCCTACGCCGGGATCGACGCCGCGATCGCCGACATCCGCAAGGGCGGGTTCGGTCGCGTGCCCCTCCACCTGCGCGATGCGCACTACCCGGGAGCGAAGCGACTGGGTCATGGCCGCGGCTATCGCTACCCGCACGACAACGACGCCGGCATCGTCCCTCAGCAGTACCTCCCGGACGAACTGCAGGGGCGCCGCTACTACGCACCCAAGCCCCTCGGTGCGGAGCGCGACGTCTCGGCTCGTCTCGAGCGCATCCGCCGCATCCTTGACGGCCGCTGAACCGACCGCCCTGGGCGGGGTGCGAACGCCGGGGCGACCCCTTACAGTGGCGGGGTGACGCGCTCCCCGCTCCGCATCCCGCCGGATCGAGACCTCTCCATCGACTTCGTGCGGGCGATCTGCCTGCCGGTCGTCGTCGTGCTCCACACGCTGCAGATGGGGATCGACGGAGACCCGCCACTCGCCTTCAACGCCCTCGCCGAATGGCGCCCACTGGCGGCGATCACGTGGATCGGCATGATCATGCCGACGTTCTTCATCGCGGGAGGGTTCGCGGGCATCACCACCTGGCGACGGCTGCAGCAACGCGGCGAATCGGCGGGGGAGTACATCCGGGTGCGAGCGCTGCGACTCGCGCGTCCGGTGCTGCTGGCCATGGTGGGGGTGCTGCTGGTGCTGGGGGTCATGGCCCTCTGCGGTGCCGACGGCGAGTTCCTGCGCTCATTCGCGTTCCGGCTGGCCGAGCCGCTGTGGTTCATCGCGGTCTACGCGATCTGCACCTCGTTCGTCCCGCTCATGGCCTGGCTGCATCGCCGGGCGGCCTGGCCGACGTACGGGGGGCTGGCCGCGCTCGTGGTCGTCGTCGACCTCGCGGTGCGGTTCGCGGATGCGCCTCTCGGCGCGCTCAATTGGCTGTTCGTCTGGCTGTTCGTGCAACAGCTCGGTTTCGGCGTGCGCGACCAGTGGTACTCCCGCCGACCGAGATGGCTGCTCGCCCTGCTCGCCGCTGTCGCCTACGGGCTGATGGCCATCGCCGTGCTGGCGTTGGGCTACGACCCCGACATGATCGCGAATCTCAATCCGCCGACGGTCGTGCTGCTCCTGCTCGGACTCGCGCAGGTGTACCTCTTCACGCTGCTGCAGCCGGCCATCCGCGCACTCATGCGACGGCGCGCGGCACTGGCGGTGGTCGGCACCCTCGGTGTTTTCGGCATGACGATCTACCTGTGGCACACGGTGGCGATGGCCGTGGTCGTCGGGGTGCAACTGGCGCTCGGGATGCCGTTCCCTCCCGCGCTGACCCCGACGTGGTGGGCGACGCGCGTGCCGTGGCTGATCGCGATCGTGCTGGTGATCGCGGTGCTGTGCGCGCTGGTGCCGCGCATCGAGCGTCGCCTGCCGCGGGAACGCGAGCGGCCCATGCCGCTCTGGGCGTCGGCGACGGCGACCCTCGCGATCGTCGGATCGGTGGGCTGGGTGCTCGCGCGCGGCTATCTGGATACCGGCACCGCGGGAGCGGTCGGCGTCCTCGTGCTCGCCATCGTCTGGCTCACGAACGGCGGCCCTGGTGAATCGGCCGCGCCGCCGGTGGTCGATGATTCGGCGCGACCAGGAGCCCTCCGCGACGGATCGCGTCTCTGATAGACTTGAGCGGCTCGAAACCGAGTTTTCGGGCATCACCTCGTTCACACCCCACCTCGACGGCACCCCGGCGTGCGCCCCGAGGCAGAGCGAGGAGATACGTCCGTGAGTCGCGAGAGACGCGACCACGTCATCGGAAGGACAGCTTCGTGACCACGAAGTCCCAGGACCGCCGCAAGGTCCGCCTCAGCCGTGCCCTCGGCATCCCGCTCACCCCGAAGGCCGCCCGCTACCTCGAGAAGCGTCCCTACGCTCCGGGCGAGCACGGCCGCACCAAGCGCAAGGCCGACAGCGACTACGCCGTCCGTCTGCGTGAGAAGCAGCGTCTGCGCGAGCAGTACGGCATCCGCGAGAAGCAGATGCGCAACACGTTCAACGAGGCTCGTCGTCAGGACGGCCTGACCGGTGAGAACCTCGTCGAGCTGCTCGAGATGCGTCTCGACGCGCTCGTGCTGCGCGCCGGCTTCGCCCGCACCACGGCGCAGGCGCGCCAGCTGGTCGTGCACCGTCACATCCTCGTCGACGGCCAGCTCGTCGACCGCCCGTCGTTCCGCGTGAAGCCGGGCCAGCTCATCCACGTCAAGGCCAAGAGCGAGGGCACCGAGCCCTTCCAGGTGGCAGCCGCCGGCGGTCACGCCGAGGTCCTGCCCCCCGTTCCGGGCTACCTCGAGGTCGAGCTCGACAAGCTCCAGGCCCGTCTGGTCCGTCGTCCGAAGCGCGCCGAGGTCCCCGTGACCTGCGAAGTGCAGCTCGTCGTCGAGTACTACGCGGCTCGCTGAGCCCCTGGGCGCCGCTGGTCGGCGTCCGCAACGAGAGGCGTCGGGGTCACCCCGACGCCTCTCGTCGTTTCCGCATACGATGGAGACGCCGCGCCCTCGCGGCCCCCAGGCAAGGATGACGTTGATGAAGAGCATGCTGTGGTTCCTGATCGGTGTGATCGGCGGCTTCGTGGCCGCGCACTTCATGAACAAGGACCCGCGCGGGCACGACATGCTCGCCGAGGTCGACGCGCGGATCAACGGGTTCACCGCTCTCATCGGTGACGCGTACCGCGCCCAGGAGGCGCGGCTCACCGACCCCGCCGACAGCTGACCCCGCGCATCCGCACCCCCACCCCTCCGACCAAGGACACCCGGCACACATGAAATCCGCGGACATCGCGCAGCGCTACCTCGACTTCTTCGAGAAGAACGACCACGTCATCGTCCCCTCGGCCTCGCTGGTCAGCGAGGACCCGTCGCTGCTCTTCACCGTGGCCGGCATGGTGCCGTTCATCCCGTACCTGACCGGTGTCGTGCCGTCGCCGCACCCGCGCATCGCCGACGTGCAGAAGTGCATCCGCACCAACGACATCGAGGAGGTCGGCCGGACCGCGCGCCACGGGACCTTCTTCCAGATGCTCGGCAACTGGTCGTTCGGCGACTACTTCAAGGAGGGGGCGATCCGCTACGCGTGGGAGCTCCTCACCAGCTCCGAGGCCGACGGCGGTTTCGCCTTCGACGAGAAGGACCTCTGGGTCACCGTCTACGAGACCGACGACGAGGCCGAGTCGATCTGGCGCGACGTGATCGGTCTGAAGCCGGAACGCATCCAGCGCCTGGGCCGTGCCGACAACTACTGGAACACCGGACAGCCCGGTCCCGGCGGTCCCGACTCGGAAATCTTCTTCGACCGGGGGCCGGCCTACGGCAAGGACGGCGGTCCCGCCGCCGACGACTCGCGGTTCCTGGAGATCTGGAACCTCGTGTTCATGCAGGACTTCATCGAGAACGTGCGCGGCAAGACCGAGTTCGACATCGTCGGCGAGCTGCCGCAGAAGAACATCGACACCGGCATGGGCCTGGAGCGCGTCGCCTTCCTCAAGCAGGGCGTCGAGAACATGTACGAGATCGACCAGGTGCGGCCGGTGCTCGACCGCGCGGTCGAACTGTCCGGCCGTCCGTACGGCAAGGCGCACGACGACGACGTCCGCTTCCGCGTGATCGCCGACCACGTGCGCTCGTCGCTCATGCTGCTCTCCGACGGCGTCCGCCCGTCCAACGAGGGTCGCGGATACATCCTGCGCCGCCTCATGCGCCGTACCGTGCGCGCGATGCGCCTCCTCGGCGTCGACGAGCCGGTGTTCCCCGAGCTCTTCTCGACGTCGCGCGACGCCATGAAGCAGTCCTACCCCGAGCTCGAACGCGACTGGTCGACCCTCTCGTCGGCGGCGTTCGCCGAGGAGGAGACCTTCCGCCGCACGCTCGCCCAGGGGTCGACGATCCTCGACCTCGCGCTCGACGAGACGAAGAAGGAGGGCAAGGCGGCGCTCAGCGGCTCCGAGGCCTTCCTGCTGCACGACACCTACGGCTTCCCGATCGATCTCACCCTCGAGGTGGCAGAGGAGGCCGGCCTGCAGGTCGACCGTGCCGCGTTCGACACCCTCATGCGCGAGCAGCGTGATCGCGCCAAGGCGGATGCGCGCAACCGCAAGCGCCAGCTCGCCGACGTCTCGGTCTACCGTGACCTCCGCGCGCTCGGCGAGACCCGGTTCGACGGCTACACCGAGCTCGAGGTCGAGTCGCGCGTGCTCGGCCTGCTGGTCGACGGCCAGGCTGTGCTGAGTGCTGCGGAAGGTCAGATCGCCGAGATCGTGCTCTCCGAGACCACGCTCTACGCCGAGTCGGGCGGTCAGGTGGCCGACAAGGGCACGATCGTGGGCCCGGGCTACGAGCTCGAGGTCATCGACGTGCAGCGTCCGGTGCCCGGACTGATCAGCCACACCGTCGAGGTCGTGCGCGGCACGGTCGCCGTCGACGATGCGGCGACGACGGTCGTCGACGCGAAGAACCGTCGCGCGGCACGGCAGGCGCACTCCGCCACGCACCTGGTGCACGCCGCGCTCCGCGACACGCTCGGCCCGACGGCCACCCAGGCGGGCTCGCTGAACCGCGCCGGCTACATGCGCTTCGACTTCTCGTGGTCGCAGGCACTGTCGACCGACACCCGTTCGGAGATCGAGGAGATCGCCAACCGCGCGGTGCAGGACGCCCTCGAGGTGACCACCCGCATCGTCTCGCTCGACGAAGCGAAGGAAGCCGGCGCCATGGCCCTCTTCGGCGAGAAGTACGGCGACGTCGTGCGCATGGTCGACATCGGAGGCCCCTGGTCACGCGAGCTCTGCGCGGGAACGCACGTGGGGTCGAGCGCCGAGATCGGTCTCGTCAGCGTCGTCGGCGAGTCGTCGGTCGGATCGTCGAACCGCCGCATCGAGGCTCTCGTCGGCGCCGACGCGTTCCGTGAGCTGGCCGCCGAGCGCGCGATCGTCTCGCAGCTGACCTCGTCGCTGAAGACTCCGCGCGAGCAGCTTCCCGAGCGCATCGCCGACCTCGCTGCGAGCCTCAAGGCCGCGGAGAAGCGGATCGCGCAGTTCGAGGCGAAGGAGCGAGCCGGTCAGGTGCCGGCCATCGCCGACGCCGCGCAGCGCATCGGCTCCTACCGTGTCGCCACCCAGTCGCTCGGGGCTCTCGCCTCCGCCGATGATCTGCGCGACCTGGTGCTCGGCGTTCGCGATCGCCTCGGCTCGGAGGCGGCGGTCGTCGCGCTCGGTGCCGAGATCGGCGGCCGACCGGTCGTCGTCGTGGCGACCAACGACGCCGCACGCGGCGCCGGAGCGAAGGCCGGACCGCTGGCCAAGCGCGCCGCCGGCATCCTCGGCGGAGGCGGCGGCGGTCGTGACGACGTCGCACAGGGCGGCGGTGCGGATGCTGCTGCGCTGCCCGCGGCGCTCGACGCCATCGTCCAGGAGCTGCGCGGCGCGTGAGCGGTTTCCGCCGCGGGGTGCGTCTCGGCATCGACGTCGGGCGCGCCCGCGTGGGCGTCGCCCGGTGTGATCCGGACGGCATGCTGGCCGTACCGGTCGAGACGGTGCCGAGGAACGACGACTCGATCGAGCGCATCGCGCAGCTCGTCGCGGAGTACGAACCGATCGAGATCGCGGTGGGCCTGCCCGTGAACATGCAAGGCACCGACACCCCGTCGACGCAGGACGCTCGCGACTTCGCGGCCGCCGTGAGCACCCGGACGGCGGTGCCGGTACGCCTGGTCGACGAGCGGCTGAGCACGGTCTCCGCGCATGCCGCTCTGCGATCTTCGGGCAGAAACCAGAAGAATTCTCGTAGCATTGTGGATCAGGTCGCCGCCGTGGTGCTGCTGCAGCAGGCGATCGACGTGGAGAAGAGCACCGGAAACCCGGCCGGTGCCGCTGTCCCGCCGAACGAGGAGTCTTCCTGAGCATGTCCGAACGCGATGGCGCATCCCCGGCCCAGGGCCCCGACGAGCGCCTCGGCGATCTCTTCGCCAACCTGCCGGACCCCACCCCGCAGCACCCGACCGTCGACGACGACACCCCCGCGCCCGGCTCGCGCCGCGCGGCGCGTGAGGCGGCGGCCCGGCGTGCGACTCGGGGGAGCGACGACGCCGATCCGCGACCCGCGGCACCCGATTCCCCCACTCCTGCCGCGGGCGAGAGGCTCCCGACGTCGGATGCGGCGCCGATCGCGGCGGCTGCTCCCGTCGCCGCGGCACGGCGGCCCGATCCGTCGCTCGTCGAGGCGCCGCCCGCGGAGGTGCGCTCGTCATCGGAGAAGACCTCGACAGCGGTGGAGGACGCGCCTCACCCCGCCGAACCGCGCGACGGGGGACTCGACGATCTCTTCGCCTCCGCCGACGACCACCGCACGAACCGAACGCGCCCGAAGCGGCGGCGCGGCTGCCTCGTCGCGCTCATCGTCGTGCTCGCCATCCTCGGCGGCATCGCCGCCGCCGGCGTGTGGGCCATGAACACATACGGCGACCGCATCTCGGAGCTGCTCGGAACGGGGGAGCCCGCGGACTGGGAGCCCGGGCTCGCCACCGGCGAGGTCACGGTGACGATCGCCGACGGAGACACCGGCCGGCCCGTGTCGACCGCGCTGTACGAGGCGGGCGTCACGCGCACCGAGGACGTGTTCTACGACTACCTCATCGACGAAGGACTGAACCCGATCTTCTATCCGGGCGTGTACAAGCTCCAGAAGAAGATGACGGCGGAAGCCGCGCTGGAGGCGCTCTCCGACGAGGCGAACCGCATGGAGAACACCGTCTCGATGGGGGAGGGCGCGACGATCGCGTCGTCGCTCCCGGCGATGGCCGAGACGCTCGGCCTTCCGCTCGCCGACTTCGAGGCCGCGGTGGCGGATCCCGCGGCGTACGGGGTCTCGGCGCAGAGCCTCGAGGGTTGGCTGTTCCCCGCGGTGTACACGTTCGACCCGGAGGTGACCGCCGCGCAGGTGATCCAGCGCATGGTCGACCGCACGCGCGAATCCCTGACCGCGGCCGGCGTGCCGGACGATCAGGCGGAACGAGTGCTCACGGTCGCGTCGATCGTGCAGCGCGAAGGCCGCACATCCGACTTCGACAAGGTCGCGCGGGTGATCGAGAACCGTTTGGCGATCGACATGAAGCTGCAGATGGACTCGACGGCGCAGTACGGGTACGGCTCGCTGCACGAGGGCGTCGTCTCGAGCTCGGCCGAGGCGCTGGCCGACGACAACCCCTGGAACACGTACGTGCACACCGGGCTGCCGGCCACGCCGATCGCAAGCCCGAGTGAAGCCGCGATCACGGCCGCCATGAACCCCGCGGACGGCCCGTGGCTGTACTTCGTCACGATCGACCTCTCGACGGGCGAGACCCAGTTCTCCGAGACCTACGAGGAGCACCAGGTCGGCATCGAGAAGTGGCGCGAGTGGTGCCGCGCCAACCCGGATGCCGGCTGCTGAGGTGGCGCGCACCCGCCTCGCGGTATGGGGCGATCCGATCGGGCACTCGAAGTCGCCCGTGCTGCATGCGGCCGCCTACGACGTGCTCGGACTCGATTGGCGCTACGAGCGCCGACGCGTCGACGCTGCGCTGTTCGATGAAGCCCTCTCGGCCCTCGACGCGGAGTGGCGGGGACTCTCGCTGACGATGCCGCTCAAGGAGGTGGCCTTCCGTGCGGCCGCGTCGCACGACGCGCACGCCGAACTCACGGGCGCCGTGAACACGGTGCTGCTCGGCGAGAGCATCCGCGGGTTCAACACCGACGTGGGCGGCATCGTGGACGCCCTCGCCGAACACGGCCTCGCGGGCGCGTCGCGGGTGCGCATCCTCGGCGCGGGCGCGACCGCGGCCTCCGCCCTGGTCGCGACCGCCGAGTCCGGAGCGCACGACGTCGAGGTGCGCGCCCGGCGCCCCGAACGCGGTGCGCCGTTGACCGCCCTCGGCGAGCGGCTGGGCATCCGGGTGTCGATCGCGGCGTTCGACGACGCGGCTACCGACGTCGACCTCACCGTCGCGACCCTCCCGAGCGGAACGGCGCTGCCGGAGGACTCGGTCGACCGCCTGAGCGCGGCGGGTGGGGCGCTCTTCGACGCGGCCTACGCGCCGTGGCCCTCGGCGCTGGCCGGCGCATGGCAGGGCACCGCCGTCTCCGGACTCGGGATGCTGCTGCACCAGGCGGTCCGCCAGATCCGGATCTTCCTCCACGGCACCCCGACGGATGCTCTGCCCAACGAGCCCGCCGTGGTCGATGCGATGCGCGCGGCCCTCGCCGACGCGTCGTGAAACCTACCCGTCGGCGCATGGGAGACTAGAGCAATGCTCCGCGTGCTCACCGCCGGCGAATCGCACGGCCCCGAACTCATCGCCATCATCGAGGGCCTGCCGTCGGGTGTGCCCGTCGCCGCCGAGGCGATCCAGGCCGACCTGCAGCGCCGCAAGCTCGGGTACGGCCGCGGCTCGCGCATGAAGTTCGAGCAGGACGAGCTGTCGATCTCCGGCGGCGTCCGCCACGGCCTGACCCTGGGCAGCCCGGTTGCCCTGCGCATCGGCAACACGGAGTGGCCGAAGTGGACCGAGGTCATGAGCCCGGAGCCGATCGAACTCACCGAGAAGTCGCGCGGACGCGGTGCGCCCCTCACCCGGCCGCGCCCCGGCCACGCCGATCTCGTCGGCATGCAGAAGTACGACTTCGACGAGGCGCGACCGATCCTCGAACGCGCGAGTGCACGAGAGACCGCGGCACGCGTCGCCCTGGGCGCGGTGGCGCGTTCGTTCCTCGGCGAGCTCGGCATCCGACTCGTCAGCCACACCCTCTCGATCGGCCCCGTGCAGGTGCCCGCCGACTCGGCGCTCCCGACGCCCGACGACGTCGACGCCCTCGACGCCGATCCGCTCCGCTGCTTCGACGCCGCGACCTCCGCTCTGATGATCGCCGAGGTCGACGACGCGAAGAAGGACGGCGACACGCTCGGTGGCATCGTCGAGGTGCTCGCGTACGGCCTGCCCCCGGGGCTCGGCTCGCACGTGCACTACGACCGCCGCCTCGACGCGCGCCTCGCGCAGGCGCTCATGAGCATCCAGGCGATCAAGGGCGTCGAGGTCGGCGACGGCTTCGAGACCACGCGCCGCCGCGGCTCCGCCGCGCACGACGAGCTGTTCGTGGCGGCCGACGGCATCACCCGCGGCTCCGACCGTGCCGGCGGTCTCGAAGGGGGCATGTCGACCGGCACCGTGCTGCGGGTGCGGGCCGGCATGAAGCCGATCGCCACCGTCCCGCACGCCCTCCGCACGATCGACGTCGCCACGGGCGACACCGCCACCGCGCATCACCAGCGGTCCGACGTCTGCGCGGTCCCGGCCGCGGGTGTCGTCGCCGAGGCCATGGTCGCGATCGAGCTCGCCCGCGCGGTGCTCGAGAAGTTCGGCGGCGACAGCATCCGCGAGACCCGCCGCAACCTCGAGGGCTACCTGCAGGGCATCCCCGACGAGCTGCGCACCGCTCCCGCGTCGGAGGCGGCGCTCCTCGCCCATGACGACCGAGGCTGAGCCGCTCGACATCGTGCTCGTCGGCCCGATGGGCGCGGGCAAGACCAGCGTCGGCCGACGCGTGGCCCGTCGACTCGGCGTGCCGTTCATCGACACGGACAAGAGGATCGTGGCCGCGCACGGCCCGATCCCGGCGATCTTCGCCGAGCACGGCGAGGAGCGCTTCCGGGAGTGGGAGCGCGGTGTCGTCGCCGAGGCTCTCGCCGAGGGCGGCGTGGTGTCGCTCGGCGGGGGAGCGGTGACCGATGCCGGCACGCGCGACCTGCTGCGCGACCACCCGGTGGTCTTCCTCACGGTGAGCGCGGATGCCGTCGCCGACCGGATCCGCGGCACGAACCGCCCCCTCCTGGCCGACGACGACCCCGTGGCGCGCTGGACGAGCATCTTCGAGGCGCGCCGCCCCTGGTACGAAGAGGTCGCCACGGCGACGTTCGACACCTCACGACGACCGATGCAGAGGATCGCGGACGAGATCGCGACCTGGAGGAGGACACTGGCATGAGCACGACGACCATTCCCGTCACGGGAGCACAGGCCTACGAGGTCACCATCGGGCGCGGCATCCTCGACCGGGTGTCCGCCGCCCTCGAACCCGGTGTGCGGAAGATCCTCGTGGTCCACCCGCCCACGCTCGCGGCGCGTGC
Source organism: uncultured Microbacterium sp. (assembly GCF_963528945.1). Taxonomy (GTDB): domain Bacteria; phylum Actinomycetota; class Actinomycetes; order Actinomycetales; family Microbacteriaceae; genus Microbacterium. The sequence continues at coordinate 1,059,298 of NZ_CAURWX010000001.1, read as the reverse complement.
GGCCGAGCTGCGAGACCGGCTGCTGGCCGACGCGGCAAACGGACCGCGCGAGGTACTCCTCGCCGAGATCCCCGATGCCGAGCAGGGCAAGCGCATCGAGGTGGCCGCCTTCTGCTGGCAGGTCATGGGACAGGCGGACTTCACCCGCACCGACGCGGTCGTGGGCTACGGCGGCGGTGCGGTGACCGATGTCGCGGGCTTCGTCGCCGCGACCTGGCTGCGCGGCATCCAAGTCGTGCAGGTTCCGACGACCGTGCTCGGACTCGTCGACGCGTCCATCGGCGGCAAGACCGGCGTCAACACGGCCGAGGGCAAGAACCTCGTCGGCGCCTTCTGGGCACCGCGGGCGGTCGTGGGAGACCTCGACGAGCTCGCCAGCCTCAGTCCGAACGAGGCGACCGCGGGATTCGCCGAGGTCGTCAAGGCCGGCTTCATCTGGGCGCCGGAGATCCTCGACATCGTCGAAGCCGACCCGGCCCGCGCCGTCGACCCGACCACCGACGAATTCCGACGCGCCGTCGAGCTCGCCGTCGAGATGAAGGCGGCGGTGGTGTCGGAGGACTTCCGCGAGGCGGGGCAGCGCGAGATCCTGAACTACGGCCACACCCTCGGGCACGCGATCGAGCACGCCGAGCGCTACCGCTGGCGGCACGGGGCGGCCATCTCGGTCGGCATGCTGTTCGCCGCCGAGCTGTCGCGTCTCGCCGGTCGTCTGCCGGACGAGGCCGCGGTGCGCCACCGCAGCGTGCTCGAGTCGCTCGGACTGCCGACCTCGTACCGCGCCGGTGCATGGCCGCAGCTGCTCGCGACCATGCAGCGCGACAAGAAGGCGCGCGGCGGGATGCTGCGCTTCATCCTGCTCGACGACATCGCGAAGCCGACCGTGCTGCAGGCACCGGACGAGTCACTGCTCTTCGCGGCGTACCAGGAGGTCGGGGAGTGAGCGCGCGTCTTCTGCTCGTGAACGGACCGAACCTCAACCTCCTCGGCACGCGGGAGCCCGAGGTCTACGGCACGGCGACCCTGGCGGATGTGGAACGCCTCGCCGCCGCCGCCGCGCTCGATGCGGGCTACGGGCTGCGTGCGATCCAGAGCAACCACGAGGGCGTGCTCATCGACGCGATCCACGAAGCGCGCGGCGACTGCGTCGGCATCGTGATCAACCCGGGCGGCCTCACTCACACGTCCGTCTCGCTGCGCGATGCGCTGACCGGCGTCGGCCTGCCCTTCGCCGAAGTGCACATCTCGGACGTGCATGCGCGCGAGGAGTTCCGCCACCACTCCTACCTTGACGACGTGGCCGCCGTCCGCGTGATCGGGCAGGGCATCGACGGCTACGCCGAGGCCGTGCGGCGCCTCACGGCGCTCATCCCTTAGAATCGACTGTCGGCTCCGCCCCCGCAGGGCGACGACGGCCGCGAAACCCCACAGGAACGGAAACCTCCCGCGCATGGCATCTACCGCAGACATCAAGAACGGCGTCGTCCTCAGCATCGACGGACAGCTCTGGAGCGTCATCGAGTTCCAGCACGTCAAGCCGGGCAAGGGCGGGGCGTTCGTGCGCACCAAGCTGAAGAACGTCGTGTCGGGCAAGGTCGTCGACCGCACCTACAACGCGGGCGCGAAGATCGAGATCGAGAACGTCGACCGCCGCGACTTCACCTACCTCTACACCGACGGTGACGGGTTCGTGTTCATGGACGCCGCAGACTACGACCAGATCACGGTCGGCGCGGCCACCGTCGGCGACGCGAAGAACTTCCTGCTGGAGAACCAGCAGGTCACGATCGCACTCAACAACGGCAACCCCCTCTACATCGACCTGCCGGCGTCCGTCATCCTCGAGGTGACCTACACCGAGCCCGGTCTGCAGGGCGACCGCTCGTCGGCCGGCACCAAGCCCGCCACGCTCGAGACCGGCTACGAGATCCAGGTTCCGCTGTTCCTCGAGACCGGCACCAAGGTCAAGGTCGACACCCGCACGGGTGAGTACCTCGGTCGCGAGAAGTAAGGCGTGAGCGCCCGGACGAAGGCGCGCAAGCGCGCACTCGACATCCTGTTCTCCGCCGACGTACGCGGCGACGAGGTGCAGGTCGCCCTCGCCGCCGAGGCGAAGCGCGCGGCCAGCGAGCCCGCCCGCGAGGCGTCATGGCTATACGCGCGGGAGATCGTCGATGGCATCATCGATCACCGCGACGAGATCGACGAGCACATCACGACGCACAGCCGCGATTGGAAGCTCGACCGCATGCCGGCGGTGGATCGTGCGCTGCTGCGCATCGGCGCGTGGGAGATCGTCTACAACGACGAGGTCCCGACCGCGGTCGCGATCGACGAGGCCGTGGAACTCGCCAAGGAGTTCTCGACCGACGACTCCGGCGCCTTCGTGCACGGCGTGCTCGCCCGGGTGGCGCGCGCGGTCTGACCGGTTGCGGGCGTCGGGGGCCCGATGCCGATGCCGGTGTCGGTGGCACCGGAGAGGATGACGGGCATGGCCTCCCCTGACGACCCCCGTCGCCCGATGACGGATTGGCGCGCGCTGGTCGGCTCCGACGACGAGGGCGAGGCGATGCCGCTCGCCCTCGGCGTCGAGGTGCGCTATCGCGATGCCCGTCACGCGAACCCCTGGGGGTCGCGCCCCGCGCGGTCGGCGACGCCGCGAGACGTCGCCCGCGGCGGTGGCGAGGTGCTGCTGGGCATCCGCCCGCTCGAACGCAGCCCCGCGTCCGGCGACTGGGTGCAGGGAGCGGCCACCTGGGATGCGGTACGGCGCTCTCCGGCGCGCTACGGGCGACGCCGAACCCGGTGGTTCGCGGATCTGCTCAGCATTGCGCGCGACTCGCTGCTGTCCGGCACTGCGGGCGACTGGCTCCTGCTCGATCATCTGGAGTCGCCGCTGCTCTGGACGCACCTGCACGCCGCGGCTGCTCTCGGCATCCCGCTGGTGCCGACGCAGAAGAAGGTCACCGTCGAACTGCGCGACCGGATCGCGGTGGGCGCGGTCATCCGTCGCACCGACGCCGGTGACCTGACGGTCGAACCCGAGATCGGTGCGGCCGGCGACGACCCGACGTTCACCGGAGCGCTGCTGCGGCCGATCGGACGGAACGGGCTCTACGCGGCCGCGCAGACCGGAGATCGACTGCACGTCGTGCTGGCCGAGACCGCGGCGGGCGAGGCTGGGCAGTCACTCCTGGCGCTCGGTGCCGCAGTGCACATCCCTCGACACGACGAGGAGGACTTCCTCCGCGAGGCGTATCCACGGCTGGCGCGCGGTGTCGCCGTGCGCACGCAGGGGGCCGTCTCCCTCCCGCCGCTGCCGCGTCCGCGTGCCGTGCTCTCCCTCTCGTTCCGCCGCGGCGACACCATCGAGTACGCGTTCGGGTGGGACTACGCGGGTTTCGGTCGGGCATCCTTCGAACCCGACGGCTCGGGCTTCCGCGACCCTGAGGCGGAGAGCGAGGTGCACGCGCACGTCGCCTCCCTCTGGCAGCAGATGGTGGGGAGCGCCTTCACCGCGCGGGGTGCCTTCCACGAGATCGAGGCCGCGGAGTTCGCGACCCGACTCGTGCCTCGGCTGGAGGCGGAGGGAGTGCGGGTCGAGACGACCGGGCGGCGTAAGACGTACACCGAGCTCACCGGTGAACCCGAGCTGACCGTGTCGACGATGGAGACCCCCGACTCCGACTGGTTCGACCTCGGGGTGCTGGTCCGCATCGATGGCCGCGTGATCCCGTTCGAGCCGCTGTTCACGGCTCTCGTCACCGGACGCAAGAAGCTCCTGCTCGTCGACGGCACCCACTTCTCGCTGCAGCATCCCGCCCTCGACCGCCTGCGCGAACTGCTCGACGAGGCCGCGCAGCTCGACGAGTGGGAGACCGGGCCCCGTCTGCACCGTTCGCAGGTCGCGCTGTGGGAGGAGTTCGAGGACCTGGCCGACGAGGCGCTGCCCGCGCGCGCATGGCGGGAACTCGCCGAGGGACTCCGCGACGTCGCCGCGGTCCCTCCCGTCCCTCCGCCCATGGGGTTGCGCGCCGACCTGCGCCCGTACCAGCAGCAGGGCCTCGACTGGCTGGCGTTGCTCTGGGCGCACGGCCTCGGCGGGATCCTCGCCGACGACATGGGACTGGGCAAGACCCTGCAGATCCTCGCGCTGATCCTGCACGCACGGGAGGCGGGGGAGCACCGCCCGTTCCTCGTGATCGCGCCCACCTCGGTGGTCGGTGGCTGGCGGGCGGAAGCCGCGCGCTTCGCGCCAGGGCTGCGCGTGCAACTGAGAGACGCGACCCGGGCATCCGGGCTGGCCGAGCCTCTCGATGCCGACGTCGTCGTCACCACCTACGCCATCGCCCGGCTCGACGAACCGGTGTTCACCGCGGTCGACTGGGCCGCGCTCGTGCTCGACGAGGCGCAGTTCGTCAAGAATCCGGCGACCAAGCTGCATCAGGCGATCGCCGCGATCCCCGCCCGTGCGGTGTATGCGGTCACCGGCACCCCGCTGGAGAACGGGCTGTCGGAGCTGTGGGCGCTGCTCTCGCTCACGGCCCCCGGGCTCTTCCCCTCGGCCCGGGCCTTCCGGGAGCGCTACATCCAACCGATCGAACAAGGCAAAGTGCCCGAGAACGCGGAGGGCGGCGAGTATCGGGAGCGACGCCTCGCGCAGTTGCGCCGGCGCATGCGTCCGCTGCTCCTGCGGCGCACGAAGGACCTCGTCGCCGATGAGCTCCCGGCGCGGCAGGAGCAGATCCTCGACGTCGAACTGGGCTCGGCGCATCGCGAACTCTACGAGACGGTGCTGCAGCGCGAACGGCAGAAGATCCTCGGCCTGCTCCCCGAACTCGATCGGCACCGATTCATCGTCTTCCGTTCTCTGACGCTCCTGCGCATGCTCGCGCTGTCGCCCGCGCTGATCGACCCTGCGCACGCGCGCATCGGTTCGCGGAAACTCGATGTGCTGCTCGAGCGGGTCATCGAGCTGCAACAGGAAGGACATCGGGCGCTGGTGTTCAGCCAGTTCACGTCTTTCCTCGATCTGGCGGCGGAGCGCCTGACCGCCGCGGGCATCCCCTACTCCCATCTCGACGGGTCGACCTCGGGTCGTCAGGCCGTGATCGACGGGTTCCGCGAGGGAGACCAGCCGGTCTTCCTGATCAGCCTCAAGGCCGGCGGATTCGGTCTCACGCTCACCGAGGCCGACTACGTGTTTCTGCTCGATCCGTGGTGGAATCCGGCCGCGGAGGCGCAGGCCGTCGACCGCGCGCACCGCATCGGGCAGACCGCGCAGGTGTTCGTCTACCGGATGGTCGCCACCGGAACCATCGAGGAGAAGGTCGTCGAGCTGCAACGCCGCAAAGCGCGGCTGTTCGCGGCGGTGATGGACGACGAAGCGCTGTTCGCGCAATCGCTCACCGCCGACGACATCCAGGGGCTGCTCGGCTGACCCGCTGACCGATCGGGCGGCCCGGCCAGCCGGCCGCGTGCCGCTGCCGCGGCGGGGACGCGCGGATATGCACGGCCGGTCTCCGCCGACGGTCAGCGTGCCCCGGGTAGAATCGGTGCGGTCCAGACGGGCGTCCGCGAACGGTCGCCGGGACGATGCACCAGGAGGAGACGGAATGCGGATCACGGGACTCGGCCACGCCGGGATGTTCATCGAGACGCTCGGCGGGAACATCATCTGCGACCCCGTCCTCGGGCCGTCGTTCTTCGGCTCGTGGTTCCCGTTCCCCGACAACCGCGCGCTCGACTGGGAGCGCTTCGGGCGCGAGGCCGACTTCCTCTACATCTCGCACCGTCACCGCGACCACTTCGATCCCGCGCTGCTCGAGCGGTACATCCGCAAGGACATCGAGGTGCTCCTTCCCGAGTATCCGATCGACGACCTCGAACAAGACATCCGCGCCCTCGGCTACACGAACATCACGTACGCGCCGGCGGGGGAGGTCATCGAACGCGGCGACCTGAAGATCATGATCACGCCGCTGCGCGCCCCCAGCGATGGTCCGATCGGCGACTCCTCCCTCAGCGTCGACGACGGCACGGGCTCGGTGCTGAACCAGAACGACTCGCACCCGCTCGACCTCGAGAAGCTCCTGCACTTCGGCAAGCCCGACGCCTACTTCACCCAGGTGTCCGGCGCGATCTGGTGGCCGATGGTCTACGACCTCCCGATGGACGCCAAGCAGAACTTCGCCCAGCTGAAGCGCGAAGCGCAGAACAAGCGCGCGATGTACTACATCGAGAAGGTCGATGCCCCGCACGTCTTCCCGATGGCCGGACCGCCGATGTTCCTGCGCGACGACCTGTTCGACTTCAACGGCACCGGGCGCAACGGCGAGTCGATCTTCACCGACCAGAAGCAGTTCCTCGCCCACATGAAGGAGCTCGCGCCGCAGTACGACGGGCAGCTCTTCATTCCGGGCACCGTGGTCACGGTCGAGGGCGGCGAGGTCACCACCGCGCAGACCCTCTACTCGGACGCCGAGATCTCCCACATCTTCGACGAGAAGTGGGACTACCTCGAGGAGCAGCGGGCCAGCCGTCAGCAGGAGATCCGCGACGAGGAGGCCTCGCGCGCGGAGGTGCTGCCCGCCGACCAGATCCTCGCCGCCCTCAAGGAGTGGTGGGAGCCGCTGCTGAAGAAGTCGCGGACGATCCGGCTCGGCGTGGGCGGCAACGTGCGCTTCCGCATCGGCGACCTCGACATGGTCGTCGACTTCCCCCGGGCGAAGGTGCGCGAGTACGCCGGCGAGGAGTGCGTCTACTGGTACACGATCCCGGCCGACCTCGTGTCGACGAACATCCGCGACCACGAGATCGACTGGTCGAACTCGATCTTCCTGTCGATGCAGTTCCAGGTCGGCCGCAGCGGCAAGTTCAACGAGTTCCTCACGACCTTCCTCAAGTGCCTGTCGGTCGACCGCATCGAGTACGTCGAGAACTGGTACCAGGAGCAGACCGACCAGACCGAGGACGCGGAGATCGGGGGCTGGACGGTGCAGCGCCGATGCCCGCACCTGCGCGCCGACCTCACACGCACCGGTTCGGTCGATGGCGACGGCATCCTCACGTGCAGCATGCACGACTGGAAGTGGGACCTGAAGACCGGCCGCTGCCTGTCGACCAGCGGGCATCCGATCCGATCGTCGAAGATCGACGACGTCACCGACGACGTGTTCGCCGAGGCGAGCTGACCGGGTGACGGTTCCGGAGCATCCGCAGGGGAGGGGCCGGGATGCCCGCACCTCCCGCCTGCGGGGAGTGACCTTCCTGCGCGGCGCCCGCTGGGTGGTGGCGTCGACCCCCGATCGGCTCGTGCGCATCGCGACGGATTTCCTCGTCGCGGAGGGTTTCGACGTGGGCCACGACGATTACGCCGCGAGGCTCGTCGAGCGCCGCTCGGAGTGGACGGCGGTGGCCCTGGAGATCGGCAACGAGGAGCGCTCCCGCCGCGGCTGGTGGCAGGGTCTGGTGACCGACGATCTGCCGTTCCCGCTGCCGCGCTTCCTTCAGCCGAGCATCCCGCCAACTCTCGTCGTCGTCTCGGCGCGCACCGTGTCGCGCGGCGTCGCCGAACTCGTGGTGTTCCCGCACTCGTCGCGACGTGGCGACCCGACGTACGCGTCGGCCGCCGGCCCTCGGGTCTCCGCCGCGATCGAGCGCATCACGGCCGCCGCCGGAGCGGAGGCGGCGATGCTGTCGCACGAGACCATACGCGGCATCCCCGACGACGGCGCCCCGGCCTCGCAGCAGATGGTGCGGGAGGTCCTCGGGTGGCGGTGATCCCGGGTTAGACTGAACTGCAAGCAACCTTTAACACCGTCCTGTGAGGCGGAGAAGGGAGCGGCTGATGAGTGCACGCACCATCCTGCACGAAGCCGACATCTCGCGGGCACTGACCCGTATCGCCCATGAGATCCTCGAGTCCAATCGCGGCGCCGACGATCTCGTCCTCCTCGGCATCCCGACCCGGGGCGTGGCGCTCGCCCGTCGCCTCGGCGCACTGATCGGCGAGATCTCCGGGCATCCGGTGCCCGTCGGATCGCTCGACGTCACGCTGTTCCGCGACGACCTGGCTCAGCAGCCCACGCGATCGCCCCGACCGACCGAAATCCCCGCCGGAGGAATCGACGGTCGAACGGTCGTGCTCGTCGACGACGTGCTGTTCTCCGGACGCAGCATCCGTGCCGCGCTCGACGCGCTCCAGTCGATCGGACGCCCCGCCGTCGTGCGCCTCGCCATCCTGGTCGACCGCGGCCACCGCGAGCTGCCGATCCGTCCCGACTTCGTCGGCAAGAACATCCCCTCGGCTCGTTCCGAGCGCGTCAACGTGCGCCTCGTCGAGCACGATGGCGTCGAGGAGGTGACGATCGGCGCATGAGGCACCTCCTCGACACCCGCACCCTCGATCGCGCCACGGCGCTGCGCATCCTCGACGTCGCCGAGGACATGTCCGACACGCAGTCCCGCGAGGTCAAGAAGCTGCCGACGCTGCGCGGCAAGACCGTCGTCAATCTGTTCTTCGAGGACTCCACCCGCACGCGCATCTCGTTCGAGGCTGCGGCGAAGCGCCTCTCCGCCGATGTCATCAACTTCGCCGCGAAGGGATCGAGCGTGTCGAAGGGCGAGAGCCTGAAGGACACCGCGCAGACCCTCGAGGCGATCGGGGCGGATGCCGTGGTCATCCGCCACCCCGGCTCCGGCGCGCCGCAGACCCTCGCGACGAGCGGGTGGATCTCGGCCGGCGTCGTGAACGCCGGCGACGGCACGCACGAGCATCCGACCCAGGCCCTCCTCGACGCCTTCACGATCCGCAAGCGCCTGCGGGGTGCCGAGAGTCGGGGCAGCGATCTCGCCGGCTTCCACGTCGTCATCGTCGGCGACGTGCTGCACTCGCGCGTGGCGCGCTCGAACGTCTGGCTGCTGACCCTGCTCGGCGCCGAGGTCACGCTGGTCGCCCCGCCGACCCTCGTGCCGCAGAACGTCTCGCAGTGGCCCGTGCGGGTCGTGTACGACCTCGACGAGGCGCTGGCATCGGGGCCGGACGCGGTGATGATGCTCCGGATCCAGCTCGAACGCATGAACGCGGCGTATTTCCCCACCGAACGGGAGTATTCCCGGCGGTGGGGGCTCGACGCACGGCGCACGGCCACGCTGCCGACCGGTAGCATTGTGTTGCACCCCGGGCCCATGAACCGCGGACTGGAGATCTCCTCCGAAGCGGCGGACTCGCCCCGCTCCACGGTGCTGGAGCAGGTGGCGAACGGGGTGTCCGTGCGCATGGCTGTGCTGTACCTGCTGCTGGCAGGAGAACGAGACGACGAACGAGGGGGAGACCTGTGAGCGAGACCCTCGTCATCACCGGCGCCGCGCTGCTCGGAGCCGAGAGCGCCGACATCATCATCGAGGACGGCCGGATCGCCGAGATCGGCCCGAACCTGAGCCGGGCGGGCGCACGCGTGGTGGACGCCGACGGACTCGTCGCGCTGCCCGGACTCGTCGACCTGCACACCCACCTGCGCGAGCCGGGGTACGAGGCATCCGAGACGATCCTCTCCGGAACGCGGGCCGCCGCGACCGGCGGCTTCACGGCCGTATTCGCCATGCCGAACACTTCGCCGGTCGCCGACACGGCAGGCGTCGTCGAGCAGGAACTCGCGCTCGGCGAGGCCGCGGGCTACGCCACGGTCCAGCCGATCGGCGCCGTGACCGTCGGGCAGAAGGGCGATCGACTCGCCGAGCTCGGAGCGATGGCGACATCGCGCGCCCAGGTGCGAGTGTTCAGCGACGACGGCTTCTGCGTGTTCGATCCGCTGATCATGCGTCGGGCCCTGGAGTACGTGAAGTCGTTCGACGGCGTGATCGCGCAGCACGCCCAGGACCCCCGCCTCACCGAGGGCGCGCAGATGAACGAGGGCGCCGTGTCGGCGGAGCTCGGTCTGACCGGATGGCCCGCCGTGGCCGAGGAATCGATCATCGCCCGCGATGTGCTGCTCGCCGAGCACGTCGGGTCGCGCCTGCACGTGTGCCACCTGTCGACCGCCGGCTCGGTCGACATCATCCGTTGGGCCAAGAAGCGCGGCATCAACGTGACCGCCGAGGTCACTCCGCACCACCTGCTCCTCACCGACGAGCTCGTGCGCGGGTACGACGCGCGCTTCAAGGTCAACCCGCCCCTGCGCCGCGAAGAGGACGTGCGTGCGGTGCGCGAGGGTCTCGCGGACGGCACGATCGACATCGTCGCGACCGATCACGCGCCGCACCCGGCCGAGGCGAAGGCCTGCGAGTGGCAGGCGGCCGCCAACGGGATGGTCGGCCTCGAGAGCGCCCTCCGCGTCGTGCACCAGTCGATGGTCGAGACGGGGATGCTCGACTGGGCCGGTGTCGCGCGCGTGATGAGCGCGGCGCCCGCCCGCATCGGTCGACTGTCGGGTCACGGCACGCCGCTCGAGGTCGGGCGGCCGGCTCACCTCGCCCTGTACGACGCCTCGGTCGAGGGCGTGTTCACGGCCGACGACCTGCGCGGCCGCAGCACGAACTCGCCGTACCTCGGCCGCGCCCTCCCCGGGCGTGTGGAGTACACGGTCTACGGCGGCCGTCTCACGGTCGACGGCGGCAGCCTGGTCGAGGGGATCGGCGCATGAGCGCACGCGACATCGCGATCGCCATCACCATCGGCGTCGCGCTGCTCATCCTGCTCGCGATGCTGCGCGCCTGGCGACGACGTCAGCGACGCGACTCCGGTCTCTCGGCCCCGCTCGGGGTGCCGGAGCACGCCGAGGTCGTGTCGCGCCACGAAGTGCTGTACGTCTCGACGACACGGCACGACCAGCCGCTCGAGCGCCTCGCGATCTCGCCGCTGGCCTACCGCGCACGCGGTGAGCTGGCGATCACGGACCGCGGCCTGGCCCTCTGCCTCGACGGGACGCCGACGGTGTTCCTCGCCTCCTCCCGCCTCGTCGCGATCGACCGCGCGACCGTCACGATCGACCGCGTGGTCGAGCCGGGCGGCCTCGTGCGCATCGTCTGGCGGGCCGACGACACCACCGTCGTCGACTCGTACCTGCGGTCCTCCGCAGGCGACCCCCACGAACTCATCTCCCACCTGCGGCAGCTCGTCCCCGCCGCCCCCGACACAGGAGCAACACGATGACCGCTCTTCCCGAACCCGCCGTGCTTGTCCTCGAAGACGGCACACGACACACCGGCCGCGCGTACGGCGCGCGCGGCACGACCCTCGGCGAAGTCGTCTTCTCGACCGGCATGTCCGGCTACCAGGAGACGATCACCGACCCGTCGTACGCCGGACAGATCGTCCTGCAGACCGCGCCGCACATCGGTAACACCGGGATGAACGACGAGGACCCCGAGTCCCGACGCATCTGGGTGGCGGGCTACATCGTGCGCGACCCCTCGCGCGTCGTCTCCAACTGGCGCGCGAACACGTCGCTCGACGACGCTCTCGTCGAAGACGGCATCGTCGGCATCAGCGGCATCGACACCCGCGCCGTCACCCGTCACATCCGCTCGGCCGGATCGATGCGCGGGGGGATCTTCTCGGGCGAGGCCGCCGGCCTCGACGAAGACGAGCAGCTGCGCATCGTGCGCCAGGCGCCGGAGATGACCGGTCAGAACCTCTCGGCCGAGGTCTCGGTCGACGCGGTCACCATCACGACGGCGATGGGCGAGCGCGTCGGCAACCTCGCCGTGCTCGACCTGGGCGTCAAGCAGGCCACCATCGACAACCTCGCCTCGCGCGGTTTCGACGTGCACGTCATGCCGCAGTCGTCGACGATCGATGACATCCGGGCCATCGACCCGGTGGCGGTCTTCTACTCCAACGGCCCCGGCGACCCCGCCGCCTCCGGCGACCACGTCGAGCTGCTGCGCGCGGTGCTCGACGACGGGCTGCCGTTCTTCGGCATCTGCTTCGGCAACCAGCTGCTCGGGCGCGCGCTCGGGCTCGGCACCTACAAGCTGCCGTTCGGGCACCGCGGCATCAACCAGCCCGTGCTCGACAAGTCGACCGGGAAGGTCGAGATCACCGCGCACAACCACGGGTTCGCGGTCGACGCTCCGCTCGAGGGCGCGTTCGACAGCCCGCACGGCTACGGCAAGGTCGAGGTCAGCCACGTCGGACTGAACGACAACGTCGTCGAAGGCCTCCGCGCCCTCGACATCCCGGCCTTCTCGGTGCAGTACCACCCCGAGGCGGCCGCCGGCCCGCACGACGCCAACTACCTCTTCGACCGGTTCCGCGACCTGGTCATCGCGAGCAAGAAGGACGCACAGTAATGCCCAAGCGCGACGACATCACCTCCGTCCTCGTCATCGGCTCCGGCCCGATCGTCATCGGCCAGGCCTGCGAATTCGACTACTCCGGCACCCAGGCGTGCCGCGTGCTCCGCGAGGAGGGCGTGCGCGTCATCCTCGTGAACTCGAACCCCGCGACGATCATGACCGACCCGGACTTCGCCGACGCGACCTACGTCGAGCCGATCACCCCCGAGGTGATCGAGACGATCATCGCCAAGGAGAAGCCCGACGCCATCCTGCCGACCCTCGGCGGCCAGACGGCGCTCAACGCCGCCATGGCCCTCGACGAGCGCGGCATCCTCGCGAAGTACGGCGTCGAGCTCATCGGCGCCAAGGTCGACGCCATCAAGAAGGGCGAGGACCGTCAGGTCTTCAAGGAGCTCGTCATCGAGTCGGGCGCCGACGTCGCCGACTCCGTGATCTGCCACTCCATGGATGAACTGCTCGCCGGCGCCGAGAAGCTCGGCTACCCGCTCGTCGTTCGTCCCAGCTTCACCATGGGCGGCCTCGGCTCGGGCTTCGCCTACGACGAGGCGGACCTGCGCCGCATCGGCGGTGCCGGTCTGCACGACTCGCCCACCAACGAGGTGCTGCTCGAGGAGTCGATCCTCGGGTGGAAGGAGTACGAGCTGGAGCTCATGCGCGACACCGCCGACAACACGGTCGTCGTCTGCTCGATCGAGAACGTCGACCCGGTCGGCGTGCACACGGGCGACTCGATCACCGTGGCGCCCGCGCTGACCCTCACCGACCGCGAATACCAGCGCATGCGCGACATCGGCATCGACATCATCCGTGCCGTGGGCGTCGACACGGGCGGCTGCAACATCCAGTTCGCGGTGAACCCCGAGAACGGGCGGATCATCGTCATCGAGATGAACCCGCGCGTGTCGCGGTCGAGCGCCCTCGCGTCGAAGGCCACCGGCTTCCCGATCGCCAAGCTCGCCGCCAAGCTCGCGCTCGGGTACCGTCTCGACGAGATCCCCAACGACATCACCGGTGTCACGCCGGCGAGCTTCGAGCCCACGCTCGACTACGTCGTCGTCAAGGTGCCCCGTTTCGCGTTCGAGAAGTTCCCGGCCGCCGACGTGACCCTCACCACGACCATGAAGTCGGTGGGCGAGGCCATGGCGATCGGCCGCAACTACGCGACCGCCCTCCAGAAGGCGCTCCGTTCGCTCGAGAAGCGCGGCTCCAGCTTCCACTGGGGCCCCGAGGACCGCTCGGTCGACGAGCTGCTCGAGGTCGCGAAGACCCCGACCGACGGCCGCATCGTCGTGCTGCAGCAGGCGCTGCGCAAGGGCGCGACCATCGAGCAGGCGTTCGAGGCGACCGCGATGGACCCCTGGTTCCTCGACCAGATCGTGCTCATCAACGAGGTGGCCGAGATCGTGCGCACGGCGCCCGAGCTCGATGCCGCCACCCTGCGTTACGCCAAGGAGCACGGGTTCTCCGACGCGCAGCTCGCGCAGATCCGCGGTGAGTCCGAGGCCGAGATCCGCGGTGTGCGCCACGGCCTCGGCATCCGCCCGGTCTACAAGACGGTCGACACCTGCGCCGGCGAGTTCCCTGCCCTCACCCCGTACCACTACTCGAGCTACGACTCCGAGACCGAGGTCCAGCCCTCCGATCGCACGAAGGTCGTCATCATCGGCTCGGGCCCGAACCGCATCGGCCAGGGTGTCGAGTTCGACTACTCGTGCGTGCATGCGTCGTTCGCGCTGTCGGATGCCGGGTACGAGACAATCATGGTCAACTGCAACCCCGAGACCGTGTCGACCGACTACGACACGTCCGACCGGCTGTACTTCGAGCCGTTGACGCTCGAAGACGTGCTCGAGGTGCTCGACGCCGAGGCCGCGAGCGGCACCATCCTCGGCGTCGTCTGCCAGCTGGGCGGACAGACGCCGCTCGGTCTCGCGAAGGGCATCGAAGCCGCCGGCTACACCGTGCTCGGCACCAGCCCCGACGCGATCGACCTCGCCGAGGAGCGCGCACTGTTCAGCGGCATCCTCGACGCCGCCGGCCTCGTCGCTCCCCGCCACGGCACGGCGGTGGACGTCGACGGCGCCGTCGCTGTCGCCGAGGACATCGGCTACCCGGTGCTCGTACGCCCGAGCTTCGTGCTCGGCGGCCGCGGCATGGAGATCGTCTACGACACGCCGAGCCTGCGCGACTACTTCGTGCGCACGGCCGACGAGGTGATCATCGAGGAGGGCAAGCCGCTGCTCGTCGACCGCTTCCTCGACGACGCCATCGAGCTCGACGTGGACGCGCTGTTCGACGGCGAGGAGCTGTACGTCGGCGGCGTCATGGAGCACCTCGAGGAGGCGGGCATCCACTCGGGCGACTCGAGCTGCACCCTGCCCCCGATCTCGCTCGGTCGCAGCGATGTCGACCGCGTGCGCGAGGCGACCCTCGCGATCGCCCAGGGCGTGGGCGTGCGCGGGCTGCTGAACGTGCAGTTCGCGATCAGCGCGGGCGTGCTCTACGTCATCGAGGCGAACCCGCGTGCGAGCCGCACCGTGCCCTTCGTGTCGAAGGCGCTCGGCATCCCGCTGGCCAAGGCGGCGAGCCGCATCATGGCGGGCACCACGATCGCCGAGCTGAAGGAAGAGGGCATGCTGCCCGCCGCCGACGGGTCGCGCGTACCGCTCGACGCCCCGGTCGCGGTGAAGGAGGCCGTGCTGCCCTTCAAGCGCTTCCGCACCCGCGAGGGCAAGATCGTCGACTCGGTCCTCGGACCGGAGATGCGCTCGACCGGTGAGGTCATGGGCTTCGACAAGGACTTCCCGACCGCGTTCGCGAAGAGCCAGGCAGCCGCGTACGGCGGCATGCCGACGTCGGGCACCGTGTTCATCTCGGTCGCCGACTCCGACAAGCGTGCGGTGATCCTGCCCGCGCACCGTCTGCAGCAGCTCGGCTTCACGATCGTCGCGACCGAGGGCACAGCCGAGATCCTCTCGCGCAACGGCATCGCGGTGACCGTGGTCGAGAAGTACAGCGAGACGCAGGAGTCGGGCGCCGAGAACATCGTCGACCTGATCAACGAAGGCGCGATCGACATCGTCGTGAACACGCCGTCCGGGGGAGCGGCGCGCGCCGACGGCTACGAGATCCGCGCGGCGGCCGTCGCCGCCGACAAGGCGCTCTTCACCACCATCGCCGTGCTCGGCGCCGCGGTGTCCGGCATGGATGCCGCCGACGAGGGCTTCGACGTGAAGAGCCTGCAGGAGTACGCGCTCGACCGTAAGGCGGCCGTGTGAGCGCAGGCTTCGGTGAGCGGGTCCGCGCGGGCATCGACGCGCGCGGACCGCTCTGCGTCGGGATCGATCCCCATGGGTCGTTGCTCGCCTCGTGGGGGCTGTCGGACGACGCCGCCGGAGTGCGGGAGTTCGGGCTGAGGACGGTGGCTGCCGTCGCTCCGCACGTGGCGATCGTGAAGCCGCAGGTGTCGTTCTTCGAGCGCTTCGGCGCCGCAGGCTTCGCCGCACTGGAGGATGTGCTGTCGGCGGCGCGGGACGCCGGCCTGCTGGTGATCGCCGACGCCAAGCGCGGCGACATCGGCAGCACGATGGATGCGTACGCCGCCGCCTGGCTCTCGCCGGGATCGACGTTGGAGGCGGATGCCCTGACGGTCAACCCCTACCTCGGCGTCGGAGCACTCGACGGTGCGCTCGACCTGGCCCGGGCGCACGGCAAGGGCCTGTTCGTGCTCGCCGCGACGAGCAACCCCGAGGGGCGCGCGCTGCAGGGAGCCGTCGGATCGACGGGTGGCTCGGTGTCCGCGCAGGTCGTCGCCGAGGTCTCGTCGCGCAATGCGGCCGAGGTGCAGGGCGACGCGTGGGGGAGCGCAGGCTTCGTCATCGGTGCGACCGTGGACTGGACGGATGCCGGTCTCGCGGCGTTCGCGCCGTCGGCGCCGATCCTCGCCCCCGGCTACGGCGCGCAGGGGGCCGAGCCGCGCGACCTCGTCGCACGCTTCGGAACGATGGCGCCGTGCGTGATCGCCAGCGAGAGTCGGAGCATCCTCTCCGCCGGCCCGGACGGGCTCGCAGACGCCACCGCCGCTCGCGCGGCAGAGTACCGGGAGGCACTCCATGACTGACGCCCGCGTCGTCCCCGAGGTCGACCGCGCCGCCGCCGCCCGACGCGCCGTCGAGAGACGACGGGCGCGGGCCGCCCTGAAGCGCGACCTCACCACCCGGGTGATCGCGCCGCAGACGGTGCTCGCCCGCGCCACGGACGACCCCGACTCGGTCGCGGGTTCGATGCGCGTCACCGACTTCCTCCTCGCGCTCCCGGCCATCGGCGCCGGCAAACGCGACCGCGTGCTCGACGACCTGCGCATCTCGCCGGTGAAGCGGCTCGGCGGGCTGGGTGTGCGGCAGCGCGCCGCACTGCGCGAATGGCTCGACGGGCGCTTCCCGCAGGCGGAGCCGCGCGGCGCCCGCAGCCGCCTGCTCGTGCTCGCCGGGCCGACGGCGGTGGGCAAGGGCACCGTCGCGGCGCACATCCGCGAGAACCACCCCGAGATCCACCTCTCGGTCTCGGCCACCACCCGGGCGCCGCGCCCGGGCGAGGTCGACGGCGTGCACTACTACTTCGTCGACGACGCCGAGTTCGACCGCCTGATCGACGAGGGCGAACTGCTCGAATACGCGGTGGTGCACAACCGCTCCCGATACGGCACGCCGCGGGCCCCCATCGACGCCGCGCTGGCGGAGGGGAAGACCGTGCTGCTCGAGATCGATCTGCAGGGCGCGCGCCAGGTCAGGGAGGCCGAACCCTCGGCGACGCTCATCTTCCTGCTGCCCCCGAGCTGGGACGAACTCGTGCACCGGCTGATCGGCCGCGGCACGGAGGACGCCGAAGAGCGGGCCCGTCGACTGCGCACCGCGAAGGTCGAACTGGCGGCCCAGAACGAGTTCGATCACCTCATCGTGAACGAGGACGTCGCCGCCGCGGCCGATGAGGTCGTAGAATTGTCTTCGAGCTCCGCGCGCTGAGTCCTCTTCGCGCGCCTACGCACCGACTTCGCGACGATCCCGTCGCCTGACCAGGAGGTCTCATCATGGCCGGACACAACAACGGAATCATCGATCCCCCCATCGACAACCTGCTCGACCGCGTCGA
This sequence comes from uncultured Microbacterium sp., assembly GCF_963528945.1. Lineage (GTDB taxonomy): Bacteria > Actinomycetota > Actinomycetes > Actinomycetales > Microbacteriaceae > Microbacterium. Next base: position 1,041,847 of record NZ_CAURWX010000001.1, on the reverse strand, counting down.
GTCGAAGTACGAGCTCGTCATCTACGCGTCGAAGCGCGCGCGTCAGATCAACGACTACTACTCCGACCTGCACGAGGGCAACCTCTTCGACAACGTGGGCCCGCTCGTCGACTCGACCGTCGAGGACAAGCCGCTCACCATCGCCCTGCACGAGATCAACGAGGACAAGCTCCGCCTGCGTCACGCGGAGTGATGATCACGGCCCGCGCACCGGCGATGTCGGTGGCGCGGGCCACACTGGGTTCCTCGACCCTTTCCCGTCCGATCCCGTTCTGGAGCCCCGATGAGCGCGCTGCGTCTGTTCACGTCCGAGTCCGTCACCGAAGGGCATCCGGACAAGATCTGCGACCAGATCTCGGACAGCATCCTCGACGGGCTGCTCGCGAAGGACACGGGTTCCCGTGTCGCCGTCGAGACCCTCGTGACCACCGGCCTCGTGCACGTCGCCGGTGAGATCCGCACCGATGCGTACGTCGACATCCCCACGATCGTCCGTCAGGTGGTCAACGGCATCGGATACACCTCGAGCGACACCGGCTTCGACGGCGACTCGTGCGGCGTGAGCGTCTCGGTCGGGGAGCAGTCCGGCGACATCGCGCACGGCGTCGACAACGCGCAGGAGCACCGCGACGGCTCCTCGGTCGACCCGCTCGACGCGCTCGGCGCGGGCGACCAGGGCATCATGTTCGGCTTCGCGACGAACGAGACCCCGCAGCTCATGCCGATGGCCGCGTGGACCGCGCACCGCATCGCCGAGCGCCTGACCGAGGTGCGCCGCAGCGGCGAGCTGCCGTTCCTCCGCCCCGACGGCAAGACCCAGGTGACGCTCGGCTACGAGGGCTTCACCCCCCGGACGGTCGACGCCGTCGTGGTGTCGACGCAGCATCACCCCGACATCTCGCAGGAGGAGCTGACCGCGCTGGTCCGCGAGCGCGTGATCGCACCGGTCCTCGAGAACACCGGCCTCGACGTCGACGACGTGACGTACTACATCAACCCCGCCGGCCCGTTCGTGACGGGCGGGCCGAAGGGCGACGCCGGACTCACCGGCCGCAAGATCATCATCGACACCTACGGCGGCGCGGCGCGACACGGCGGCGGCGCGTTCAGCGGCAAGGACCCGTCGAAGGTCGACCGTTCGGGGGCGTACGCAACGCGCTGGGTCGCGAAGAACGCCGTGGCCGCGGGTCTCGCCGACCGCCTCGAGGTGCAGGTCGCGTACGCGATCGGCGTCGCGCGACCCGTCGGGCTCTACGTCGAGACCTTCGGCACGGGCAAGGTGTCGGACGAGGCGATCACGCGGGCGATCACCGAGGTGTTCGACCTCCGCCCGCAGGCGATCATCGAGCAGCTCGACCTGCTGCGTCCCATCTACGCGCAGACTGCCGCGTACGGGCACTTCGGCCGCGAGCTCCCCGACTTCACGTGGGAACGCACCGACCGCGTCGAGGAACTGCGACGCGCCGCCGGCCTGTGACGGCCCGGCCCCGATGACGACCGAGAGCCGGCGCATCGCGCGCGTGCTCCTCGACTCCCCGCTTCCGCAGCTCGACCGCCTCTTCGACTACGCGCTGCCCGAGGAGCTGGGCGAGGTGCCCCCGGGAGCCCGGGTGCGCGTGCCCCTGCGCACCGCGGGTCGTGTGGTCGACGGGTACGCCGTGGAGATCGCCGAGGAGCACGACGGCGAGCGACCCCTGTCGGAGGTCGAGGCGGTCGTGTCGACCGTTCCGGTCCTGCCCGAGCGCCTCCACCGTCTCGCGCGCGCCGTCGCCGATCGCGCGGCCGGCTCCGCGTCCGACATCCTGCGCCTCGTCATCCCCAAGCGGCAGGTGCGGGTCGAGAAGGCCTGGACGGCCGATGCCCCGCCCCCCGAACCGAACGACGAGCAGAGAGCGGAGGCCGCAGACACCGTCGCGCTCTATGCGGGTCTCGACGATGTGCTCGACGACGCCGGACGGGCGGCCGTCGAGGCGATCCCCGGCTTCGACGCCCACGGGCCCGCCTGGGCCTCGCTGCTCGCGGCGGCGGCAGTGCGGACGCTCGCAGCGGGCCGCTCGTCGATCCTGGTGGTGCCAGACCACCGCGACCTCGACCGCGTCCTCACCGCGCTCGCCTCCCTCGCACCGGCCGAGGCGGTGGTGCGTCACGACGCACGCCAGAGCAACCCCGATCGCTACCGCGCCTTCCTGCGCACCCTCGAGGATGCCCCGTGCATCGTGGTGGGCAACCGCTCCGCCGTCTACGCCCCGGTGCGGGCCGGTCTCGTCGCGATCTGGGACGACGGCGATCCGCTGCTGGGCGAGCCGTTGGCGCCCTACGTGCACGCCAGGGACGCCGCCCTCGTGCGGCAGGGCGAAGAGGAGTGCGCCCTGCTGCTGGTCGGCCACACCCGGACCACCGACGTCGAGCGCCTCGTCACGGTCGGCTGGCTGCGCGACGTGCGCGCCGCCCGACGCGTGCTTCCGCGAGTGGTGCTGAGCACTCCGCAGGAGATGGAGCAACCCACGGCTCAGCGCATGCCGTCATCGGCATTCCTCGCCGCCCGCTCCGCCGCCGCAGACGGCCCGGTGCTGGTGCAGGTGTCACGTCCCGGTTTCGCCCCGTCGCTGGTGTGCGCAGAGTGCCGTGCGCCGGCGCGGTGTGCGCACTGCGGCGGTCCGCTCGGTGCTCGCCATCGCGGAGCGGTACCGGTGTGCGGGTGGTGCGGTCGCGCCGCGCGCGCCTGGTCGTGCCCGGCCTGCACCTCGACGCAGCTCCGCCTCGCCTCCTCGGGGAGCGAGCGCACGGCCGACGAGCTGGGCCGCGCCTTCCCCGGAGTGCGCGTCATCGTCGCCGACGGCGGGCACCCGGTCGAGAAGGTCGATTCCCGCCCCGCGCTCGTCGTCGCGACACGCGGAGCCGAGCCGCTGGCGGACGGCGGCTACCGTGCCGTGGTGCTGCTCGACGGCCCGCGGATGCTGCAATCGCCCGATCTGCGGATCGGGGAGGCGTGCCTGCGTTGGTGGTCGAACGCCGCGGCTCTCGCCGCGCCGGGGGCACCCGTGCATCTGGTAGGTGTTGACGGCGCCGTCGCGCGCGCCCTCGCCACCTGGAACCACAGCGCCTATGCGCGGGCGGAGCTCGACAGCAGGGCACCGTTGCACATGCCGCCGGCCGCGCGCGTGGCCGTCGTGGAGGGCACGGTCCCCGCTGTGTCGACCGCGCTCGCGTCTCTCACCGACCTCCGGCTGCCCCCCGATGCGGTGCTCGGCCCGGTTCCCGTCGAGACCGACGACGGTTCGACCCGGGTGCGCGCTCTCGTGCGCTTCGACTACGGCGCCGGCGCGCGCGTGGCCGGCGCCCTGCGCGCCGCTGTGGTGGCCGCGGCCGTCGCGGGACGACGGGGGCGCGGCAAGAACCCCCGCAGCACCCTCTCGGTCCGGCTCGATATCCTCGACCCAGAACTCTGACCCCCTCCGGAGAACATTCCATGCGCCTCGTCTTCGCCGGCACCCCCGCCGCCGCCGTCCCCACCCTCCGCCGCCTCGCGGCCGAGCACGACATCGTCGCCGTCGTCACGCGGCCGGATGCACCGCTCGGGCGCAAGCGCGTGCTGACCCCCTCGCCGGTGGCCACCGCCGCCGAGGAGCTCGGTCTCGAGATCATCAAGGCGAGCCGCCTCGACGCCGACGCCACGGAGCGGATCCTCGCCCTCGCCCCCGAACTCGGGGTGATCGTCGCCTACGGCGGTCTCGTGCGCGAACCCCTGCTGTCGGGTCCCGACGGCGGGTGGATCAACCTGCACTTCTCGATGCTGCCGGCGTGGCGGGGCGCGGCCCCCGTGCAGCGCGCTCTCATCGCCGGAGACCGCGAGCTGGGCGCGAGCGTGTTCCAGCTCGTGCCGGAACTCGACGCGGGCGACGTGTACGCCGCTCGCACGTTCGACGTGCCGGACGACGCCACGGCCGACGTCGCGCTCGACATCCTCGCGAACGAGGGAGCGACGCTCACCGCCGAGGTCGTCGCCGCTCTCGCCGCCGGCACGGCGCGCGCCGTTCCCCAGGCGGGCGAACCGACGCTCGCCCCGAAACTGACCCTCGACGACGGGGCGCTCGACTGGGCCGAACCCGTGGAGCGCGTCTTCGCCCGGTTCCGGGGCGTCACGCCCGAGCCCGGCGCGTTCACCACTCTCGACGGCGCGCGGTGGAAGATCCTCGAGGCGGCGCCCGCTCTCGACTCCGAGTCGCTCCCGCCGGGCGACATGCGCGGCACGAAGTCCGGCATCCTCATCGGCACCGCATCGGCCCCGCTGGAGGTCCGGCGCGTGCAGCCCGCCGGAAAGGGCGCGATGGGCGCCGCGGACTGGTGGCGCGGGCAGCGCATCGAGGGTCTGCGAGCGGGCTCGTGAGCGACCGGCATCCCTCGCGGCGTCCTGCCCGGCCGGCATCGTCCCGCGGCCGTGCCGACACCGCGGCGCGCGCCTCGCGCGGGAGTGATCAGCGCGGCCCCGCGCGCACCGTGCAGCCGGCACGCCGCGTGGCGTATCGGGTGCTCCGCGCGGTCTCCGAGTCCGACGCCTACGCGAACCTGGCTCTGCCGCCGGCCATCAATGAAGCAGGACTCACGCCTCAGGACGCGGCGCTGGCCACCGAGCTCACCTACGGCACCCTCCGTCGACGCGGCACCTACGACGCGATCATCGCCGCGGCGGCCGATCGCACGGTCGACCGCATCGATCCCGCGGTGCTCGACGCGCTCCGCCTCGCGGTGCACCAGCTGCTCGCCACACGCGTCGCCCCGCACGCGGCCGTCAACGAGTCGGTCAACCTGGTCGCGACCGAGGTCAGTCGTGGGGCGTCGAGCTTCGCCAACGCCGTGCTGCGCCGCGTCGCCCGCGACGATGCCGAGAAGTGGCAGGAGCGCATCGAGGCCGATGCGCGCTCCGACGATGAACGGCTCGCTCTCCGCACGGCGCATCCGGTCTGGGTCATCCGCGCGCTGCGGCGCGCACTCGACGCGGAGGGGCGGGTCGACGAGCTCGTCGACCTCCTCGACGCCGACAACGCCTCGCCCGAGGTGACGTTGGTCGCGTTGCCCGGCCTCGCCGATCCCGACGAGCCGCGACGCCCGTACGCCCCGACGGCGTTCGGCTCACCCGGTGGGGCGCCGGAGCGGGTGCTCGCCGGCTCCGCCGGCACCGTGCGCGTGCAGGACGAGGGCTCTCAGCTCGTGGCTCTCGCCCTCGCGGCCGCCCGGCCGATCGAGGCGGGGGAGCGGTGGCTCGACCTCTGCGCGGGCCCCGGGGGCAAGACGGCGCTGCTGGCCGCGATCGCGGCCGAGTCGCAGGTCGCCCTGGAGGCGAACGAGGTGGTGCCCGCACGCGCGGGTCTGGTCCGTAACGCCCTCCGTCCCGTTCCCGGCGACGTGCCCGTGCACGCGGAGGACGGCCGGACGCTCGCCGCCTCGCACCCCGGATCGTTCGACCGCGTCCTGGTCGATGCGCCCTGCACGGGTCTGGGCGCCCTGCGTCGACGCCCCGAGGCGCGCTGGCGCAAGTCTCCGGCCGACGTCGCAGAGCTCGTGCCGCTGCAGGAGCAGCTGCTCGCAGCGGCGATCGATGCGCTCGCTCCCGGCGGGATCGTCGCCTACGTGACCTGCTCACCGCACCTCGCCGAGACGACGGGCGTCGTGCGTGAGGTGCTGCGGGGCCGTGACGACATCGTCGAGCTGGATGCGCGCGCCGTCGTCGCCGGTATCAGCCGATCGCCGATCGACCTCGCCGCCGACGGCCGCGCCGAGAGCGGATCGGTGCAGCTGTGGCCGCATCGCCACGGCACCGACGCCATGTTCCTCGCGCTCCTCCAGCGCGCCCCGAAGGGAGACCGATCGTGACCCTGCCTCGCGCCCCGCGCATCAACCCCAGCATCCTCGCCGCCGATTTCGTAAACATGCAGCGCGACCTGGCCCGGATCGCCTCGGCCGACTTCGCGCACGTCGATGTCATGGACAACCACTTCGTGCCGAACCTGACCTTCGGCCCGCAGATGGTCGAGCGCATCCAGGCGACGAGCCCGATCCCGCTCGACGTGCACCTGATGATCACCGACCCCGACCGCTGGGCGCCGGGGTACGCCGAGCTCGGTGCGGCGAGCGTCACCTTCCACCTCGAGGCGGCGTCCGATCCGGTGGCGCTCGCGCGACGGTTGCGCGGGATCGGCGCGCGGGCCGGCGTCGCCATCAAGCCGGGCACCGCGGGCGACAGCCTGTACGAGATCCTCGACGAGTTCGATCAGGTCCTCGTCATGACGGTCGAGCCGGGGTTCGGCGGTCAGGGGTTCATGCCCGAGACGATGCCGAAGCTGCGCGCGCTGGCCGACGAGGCCCGACGTCGGGGGTCCGACGTGTGGCTGCAGGTCGACGGCGGCATCTCCGACCGCACGATCGGCATGGCGGCCGAGGCGGGGGCCGACACCTTCGTCGCGGGGTCGGCCGTGTACGGCCACGACGACGTCGAGGCGGCTGTCGCACGGCTCAGGGGCCTCGCCGGAGCCGGTAACCTGGAGACGTGAAGACTTTCGACGAGCTGTTCGCCGAGCTCAGCGTCAAGGCCGAGACCCGCCCCGAGGGTTCGGGCACCGTGGCGGAGCTCGACGGCGGCGTGCACGCCATCGGCAAGAAGATCGTCGAGGAGGCTGCCGAGGTCTGGATGGCCTCCGAGTACGAATCCGACGACGCGGCGGCCGAGGAGATCTCCCAGCTGCTCTACCACGTGCAGGTGATGATGCTGGCCAAGGGCCTGTCCCTGCAGGACGTCTATCGACATCTGTGATGCGCTCCGCCCATCCCGATTCGATCTGAAAGCCGACATGCTCCGCATCGCCGTTCCCAACAAGGGCTCGCTGTCCGAGACCGCCGCCGACATGCTCGCGGAGGCCGGTTACGCCGGCCGCCGCGACCCCAAGACCCTGCACGTGATCGACGCCGAGAACGACGTCGAGTTCTTCTTCCTCCGCCCGCGTGACATCGCCACGTACGTCGCCTCCGGGGCGCTCGACGTGGGCATCACCGGTCGCGACCTCCTCCTCGACGTCCAGCAGCCCGCTCGCGAGATCGAGCAGCTCGGCTTCGGTGGTTCGACCTTCCGCTTCGCGGGCCCTCCCGGCCGGTTCTCGGGCATCGAGGACCTCGACGGCGTGCGCGTCGCGTCGGCCTATCCCGGGCTGGTGGGCGCATTCCTGCGCGAGCACGGCGTCAGTGCCGAACTCGTGCAGCTCGACGGGGCGGTGGAGTCGGCGGTCCGCCTCGGCGTGGCCGACGCCGTCGCCGACGTCGTCTCGACGGGGACCACCCTCCGCCAGGCCGGTCTGGAGATCTTCGGACCGGTGATCCTCGAGTCGGAGGCCGTGCTGATCAGCCGCCCGGGCGACGCGGAGGGCACGGACACGCTGTTGCGTCGACTGCGCGGCGTCATGGTCGCCCGCCGCTACGTCCTGCTCGACTACGACCTCCCGACCGAGCTCGTCGATCAGGCCGTCGCGGTCGCGCCCGGCCGTGAGTCTCCGACCATCTCTCCGCTGCGCGACCCCGCATGGGTCGCCGTGCGGGTCATGATCCCGCGCAAACGCGTGAACCAGATCATGGACGAGCTGTACGCGCTCGGCGCTCGCGCGATCCTCGTGACCGCGATCCACGCCGCGAGGCTCTGATGACGCTCGCTCGACGCGTCATCCCGTGCCTCGACGTGGCCGCAGGGCGCGTCGTCAAGGGCGTCAACTTCGAGAACCTGCGCGACATGGGCGATCCCGTCGAGCTGGCGCGCCACTACGCCGCGCAGGGCGCTGACGAGATCACCTTCCTCGACGTGACCGCGACGGTCGACGCCCGCGCCACCACCTACGACGTCGTCCAGCGCACCGCGGAGCAGGTGTTCGTGCCGCTCACCGTCGGGGGAGGGGTGCGCAGCGTCGATGACGTCGCGCGCCTGCTCGCCGTCGGTGCCGACAAGGTCGGCGTGAACTCGGCGGCCATCGCGCGTCCCGACCTCATCGGCGAGATCGCCGACCGGTTCGGCGCGCAGGTGCTGGTGCTCTCGCTCGATGTCAAGCGCGCGCCGGGCACCCGTTCGGGCTTCGTCGTGACGACGCACGGCGGGCGCACGCAGACGACGCTCGACGCTCTCGACTGGGCGCGCGAGTCGGCGGAACGCGGGGCGGGAGAGCTGCTCGTCAACTCGATCGACGCCGACGGCACCCGTGACGGCTTCGACCTCGAGCTCGTACGCCTGATGCGGGAGGTCGCTTCGGTGCCGGTGATCGCCTCCGGCGGAGCAGGCGCCGTGGAGCACTTCGCGCCGGCGATCCAGGCGGGTGCCGACGCCGTGCTCGCCGCCAGTGTCTTCCACACCGGCGCTATGACCGTCGGCGACGTGAAAGACGCGCTGCGCGCAGAGGGAGTACTGGTCCGATGACCGATCTGGAAGCGCGTATCGCGCAGGTCACGTGGAACGACGACGGGCTCGCCCCGGTGATCGTGCAGCAGTGGGACTCGGGCGAGGTGCTCATGCTGGCTTGGGTGGATGCCGAGGCGCTGCGTCGAACGCTCACCTCGGGCCGAGCGACCTACTGGTCGCGGTCCCGGGGCGAGTACTGGCGCAAGGGCGACACGTCCGGCCACATCCAGGTCGTGCACGAGGCGAGGCTCGACTGCGACGGCGATGCCATCCTGCTGCGGGTCGATCAGACCGGCCCCGCCTGCCACACCGGCACGCGCACCTGCTTCGACACGACCGACCTCGAGGCCACCACCGGAAGCACCGCCGGGAGCGTCGCCGAATGACGCTGGCGCGGCGCGGTCGTTCGATCACCCTCCTCGGCTTCCTCCTCGCGGGAGCGGTCGGCATCATCTCGTCGACCCAGACGTGGCTGACCGTGCAGCGCGCAGACGCGGCATCCGACATCCTCGTGCCGGGCGCGTCGGCGTCTGTACTGCTCGCCCCGCTGAGCCTGGCGGTGCTCGCCCTCGCGGCCGCGATGTCGATCGCCGGGCGCGTGCTGCGCATCGTCTTCGCGGTGCTCGGAGCCGTCGCCGCCCTGTTCCTCGGCTGGACGACGCTGCAGCTGCTGCTCGGCGATACGCTCGCGGCCGTCGGCCCGACCGTCACCGAGGCGACCGGCCTCGCCGGCACGGATGCGGTGGCCGCGGTGGTCGCGAGCGTCGTGCCGTCGGTCTGGCCGGTGCTCGCCCTCATCGGTTGGGTGGTCCTGCTGCTCGCATCGGTGTTCGCGCTGATCACCGCGCGAGGCTGGAAGGCGGGCGGCCGCCGGTACCGCACCGCGGAGGATGCCGCCGGTCACGCCGACGGCCCGGTGGACGCGATCGATTCCTGGGACGACCTGTCCCGCGGAACCGACCCCACCCGATGACCCCGATAGACTGAACCAGATCCCGCTGACGTTCCCCGGAGGAGACCATGACCAACCCGATCGCCGACCCCGGACACGGACACTCGCCTGCGGCCTGGACCGCCGTTGTGATCATGCTCTTCGGCTTCGCCGCAGGCACCGTCGCCTTCTGCTTCGAGCAGCCGACCCTCGTGTGGATCTCCGCCGCGATCATCCCGATCGGCGCCCTCGTGGGGTGGATCCTCGCGAAGGCCGGATACGGCGTGAAGGGCCCCAAGTACTCGCCGAAGGCGCACTAATGGTGCTCGCCGACCTCACGGCCGGCGCTGTCGCCGACGCAGAGCGTCGCGCCATGACCCGGCCCATCGCCGAGGTCGAGGCGGCGGCGCTCGCCCGCCCCGCCGCGAAGGACGCGCTGTCCTTCCTCGCCCCGTCCGAGCGGGTGAAGATCATCGCCGAGGTCAAGCGCGCGAGCCCCTCGCGCGGTGCCCTGGCGGAGATCCCCGACCCCGCGCATCAGGCCGCACTGTACGAGGCCGGAGGGGCGTCGGCGATCAGCGTGCTGACCGAGGAGCGCCGCTTCGGCGGGAACCTGGCAGACCTCGAAGCCGTCACGGCCCGCGTGTCGCTGCCCGTGCTCCGCAAGGACTTCATCGCGACGCGCTACCAGGTGCTCGAGGCCCGGGCGGCGGGTGCCGACCTGGTGCTCCTGATCGTCGCAGGACTCGACGCGCCGGTGCTGCGCGATCTCTACGCGTTCGTCGGCGAGCTCGGCATGACGCCGCTGGTCGAGACGCACTCGGCCGACGAGCTCGAGGCGGCGATCGACCTCGGCGCGCCGCTGATCGGGGTCAACGCCCGCGACCTCACTACGCTCCAGCTCGACCGCGACCTCTTCGGACGCCTGGTCGACCGCATTCCTGCCGGCACCGTCCGCATCGCGGAATCGGCGGTCCTGACGCCGGCCGACGTCGCGCACTACCGCAGAGCGGGCGCCGACGTCGTCCTCATCGGCGAGGCCCTGGTCACCGGCGACCCCGTGGCGACCCTCGCGAGCTTCCTGGAGGTGGGCGCATGAGCCTGCGCGACCAGCACGGACCCTATTTCGGCTCCTACGGCGGGCGGTACATGCCCGAGTCGCTGATCGCGGCGATCGACGAGCTGACCGAGGCGTACGAGGCGGCGATCGTCGACCCGGAGTTCCGCGCCGAGCTCGCGTCGCTGCTCTCGTCGTACGCCGGCCGCCCGTCGCCGCTGACCGAGGTGGAGCGCTTCGCCGCCCACGCGGGCGGTGCCCGGGTGTTCCTCAAGCGGGAGGATCTCAACCACACCGGCTCGCACAAGATCAACAACGTCCTGGGCCAGGCCCTGCTCACGAAGCGTCTGGGCAAGACGCGCGTGATCGCCGAGACCGGCGCGGGGCAGCACGGCGTCGCGACCGCGACGGCGGCCGCTCTGTTCGGTCTCGACTGCACCATCTACATGGGCGAGGTCGACACCGAGCGCCAGGCCCTCAACGTCGCGCGTATGCGCCTGCTGGGGGCCGAGGTCGTGGCCGTGACCTCGGGCTCGCGCACACTGAAAGACGCGATCAACGACGCGTACCGTGACTGGGTGGCGTCGGTCGAGACGACCAACTACATCTTCGGCACGGCGGCCGGACCGCACCCGTTCCCCGCGATGGTGCGCGACTTCCAGAAAATCATCGGCGAGGAGGCGCGCGAGCAGCTGCTCGTGGAGGCCGGTCGTCTGCCCGACGCGGTCGTCGCCTGCGTGGGCGGCGGATCGAACGCGATCGGCATGTTCGATGCGTTCCTCGACGATGCGTCGGTGCGCCTCTACGGCGTCGAGGCCGCGGGCGACGGGGTCGACACCCCGAAGCACGCGGCGTCGATCGAGCGCGGTCGCCCCGGCGTGCTGCACGGCTCGCGCACCTACGTGCTGCAGGACGACGACGGGCAGACCGTCGAATCGCACTCGATCTCCGCCGGCCTCGACTACCCGGGCGTGGGCCCGGCGCACTCCTGGCTCGCCGACCTCGGACGAGCCGAGTACATTCCGGCGACCGACGACGAGGCGATGCAGGCGCTGCGCCTGCTCAGCCGCACCGAGGGCATCATCCCGGCGATCGAGTCGGCGCACGCCCTCGCCGGCGCGCTGCGGCTCGGTCGCGAGATGGGACCGGATGCCGTCATCGCAGTGTGCCTGTCGGGACGCGGCGACAAGGACATGGACACCGCGGCGCGGTACTTCGATCTGTACGACGCGTCCACCACCGACGGCGGCGACGCGTGAGCCGCGTCGAGCGAGCGTTCGAGAAGGCCGAGGCCGAGGGGCGCACGGTGTTCGTCGGCTACCTGCCCGTCGGGTACCCCGACCTCGAGACGAGCATCCAGGCCGCTCTGACCCTGGCCCGCAACGGCGCCGACATCATCGAGCTGGGACCGCCCTACAGCGACCCGGTCATGGACGGGGCGATCATCCAGGAGGCGACGACCGCCGCCCTCGCGGCGGGCTTCCGCATGGCCGACCTCTTCACGGCCATCCGGCGCATCACCGCCGAGACCGACGTGCCGGTGCTCGTGATGACGTACTGGAACCCCGTGGTGCAGTACGGCGTCGACCGCTATGCCGACGACCTCCTCGCTGCGGGCGGGGCCGGGCTGATCACGCCCGACATCACGCCGGACGTCGCCGACGAATGGATCGCCGCGAGCGAGCGCACCGGACTCGACCGCGTCTTCCTCGCCGCTCCGACCTCGTCGGACGAGCGCCTCGGGCTCGTCGTCTCCTCGTCGACGGGCTTCATCTACACGGTCTCGACGATGGGCATCACGGGGGAGAGGGCAGAACTCGACCGTGCCGCCCGCACCCTCGTCGGTCGTCTCCGCGCCCAGGGGGCCGAGCGCGCCTGCGTCGGCATCGGCATCTCGACGGCCGAGCAGATCGCGGCCGTGTCGGAGTACGCCGACGGCGCGATCGTCGGCACCGCTCTCGTGCGCGCCCTCCGCGACGGCGGACTGAATGCCCTCGCCGAGGTCACCCGAACCCTGGCTGACGGCACCGCGTCGTCGAGCCCCGTCTCCGAGAACTAGGATCGCAATCATGTCCCTCGCGCTCCACAGCACCGTCACCGGCGTGCTCACCAGCATCCCGAGCCCTCCGACCTCGTCGTTCCAGATCGGCCCGCTCACGATCCACTACTACGCGTTGTGCATCATCGCCGGAATCATCGTCGCCGTGCTGCTCACGAACCACCGCCTCACGAAGCGCGGGGGCGAGCCGTGGGTCGTCATCGACATCTCGATCCTGGCGGTTCCGCTGGCGATCATCGGCGCGCGCATCTTCCACGTGGCGACCCACCCGAACGACTACTTCGGACCGGACAAGAACACCTGGAACCCCTTCATGCCCGGTTCCGTCTGGGCGATCTGGGAGGGCGGCATCGCGATCTTCGGCGCGCTCATCGGTGGCGCGATCGGCGCCTACCTGGGTTGCAAGTGGACCGGCATCCGATTCTGGTCGTTCGCCGACGCTCTCGCGCCCGGCCTGCTGCTCGCGCAGGCGATGGGCCGCTTCGGCAACTGGTTCAACCACGAGCTCTACGGGCTCCCCACCGACCTTCCATGGGGGCTCGAGATCGAGTCGACCAACAGCGCCTTCCCCCCGGGTCTCCCCGAGGGCACGCTCTTCCATCCCACCTTCCTCTACGAGGTCATCTGGAACGGCCTCGGCGTGCTCGTGCTGCTGTGGCTGAGCCGGAAGCTCTTCTTCCAGTGGGGTCGCCTGTTCGCGATCTACCTGATCTGGTACTCCGCCGGCCGCGTGGTGTGGGAGTCGATCCGCATCGATCCGAGCGAGATCATCCTCGGCCTGCGCAGCAACGTGCTCGCCGCGATCATCGGCATCCTCGTCGGACTCGCCATCCTCGTCGTCCAGACCCGTCGGCACCCCGGCCTGGAGCCGTCGCCGTACGCCCCTGGCCGGTCGCGGAAGGACCTCGACGGCGCTGATGTACAATCGCAGAACAATCCCTCTGACTTCGTCGACGTGAGCGAGCCTCCGGCAGACGAGGTCACCGCAGGAGCCACTGCCACAAGCGCCGCTCCCACGAGCGAGGACGGCTCTCGATAACGCCGCCACCTCGTGGCGCGAGACCATCTGCACTGAACGAGCGGGCCGACGTCGTCCCCGGTTCCCTTTCGAGACTCTGAGGACGGTTACTGGTGTACTTCCAGCCCCCTTACGGCGCCTCCGGCGCTTACCCCCCGAAGCAGGGCATGTACAACCCGGCGTTCGAGAAGGACGCCTGCGGCCTCGCCATGGTCGCGACGCTCCGCGGCGAGGCGGGGCACGACATCATCGCGCTCGCCCTCGAGGCGCTGCGCAACCTCGAGCATCGCGGTGCGATCGGCTCCGACGCCGGCACCGGTGACGGAGCGGGCATCCTGACGCAGATGCCGGATGCGTTCCTCCGCGCGGTCACCGAGTTCGAGCTGCCGCCGGTGGGGGAGTACGCCGCCGGTCTCGCCTTCCTGCCGCGCGACTCGAGCGATCGTCGCCAGCAGAAGGCCGGCATCGAGCGCATCGCCCGCGACGAGGGCCTCCGGGTGCTCGGATGGCGCGACGTGCCGACCGCGAACGAGAACCTGGGCAAGCTCGCCGACGAGGCCCGGCCCGCCTTCGAGCAGCTCTTCGTGAGCGCCGGCGGCACCACCCACGCCCACGCCCCGCTCACGGGTATCGCGCTCGACCGCGTCGCCTACCGCCTGCGCAAGCGCGCCGGTCACGAACTCGGCGCCTACTTCGTCACGCTCTCCAGCCGCACGCTCGGGTACAAGGGCATGGTCACCACGCTCCAGCTCGAGCCGTTCTACCCCGATCTGCAGGACGAGCGGTTCGCCTCGGAGCTCGCCGTCGTGCACTCGCGCTACTCGACCAACACGTTCCCGTCGTGGCCGCTCGCGCAGCCGCTGCGGATGCTCGCGCACAACGGCGAGATCAACACCGTCGGCGGCAACCGCAACTGGATGCGCGCCCGCCAGTCCCAGCTCGAATCCGAGCTGCTGGGCGACATGAAGCCGCTGCTGCCCATCTGCACCGACGGCGCGAGCGACTCCGCCTCGTTCGACGAGGTGCTCGAGCTGCTCACCCTGACGGGGCGCAGCCTGCCGCACGCCATCATGATGATGGTGCCGGAGGCGTACGAGAAGCAGGCCGACATCTCGCCGGAGCTGCGCGCCTTCTACGAGTACCACTCGAACCAGATGGAACCCTGGGACGGCCCCGCCGCCCTCATCTTCACCGACGGCACCCAGGTGGGCGCCACGCTCGACCGCAACGGGCTCCGCCCCGGGCGATGGACCGAGACCACCGACGGACTCATCGTCATCGGTTCGGAGACCGGCGTGCTCACGTTCGAGCCCGAGCGCATCAAGCGCCGCGGCCGCCTGCGCCCCGGCAAGATGTTCCTCGTCGACACGGCCCAGGGTCGCATCGTCGAGGACGAGGAGATCAAGCACGACCTCGCCACGCTCGAGCCGTGGCAGGAGTGGCTCGATGCGGGCAACGTGCGTCTCGCGGAACTCCCCGAGCGGGAGCACATCGTGCACCCGCCGGCATCCATCACCCGCCGCCAGCGCACCTTCGGCTACACCGAGGAAGAGGTTCGCATCCTCCTGACCCCGATGGGGCAGAACGGTGCGGAGCCGCTCGGCGCGATGGGCTCCGACACTCCCATCGCCGTGCTGAGCAAGCGGCCGCGCCTGCTCTTCGACTACTTCACCCAGCAGTTCGCGCAGGTCACCAACCCGCCGCTGGACTCCATCCGCGAAGAGGTCGTCACCAGCCTCAAGCTCGGTCTGGGGCCGGAGAGCAACCTGCTCACCTGGGGCCCGGAGCACACCCGAACGGTGTCGCTCGACTTCCCCGTCATCGACAACGACGAGCTGGCGAAGATCCGCCACATCGACAAGGCGCTGCCCGACCGCTCCAGCGTGACGATTCGCGGCCTGTACCACTTCGATGCGGGCCCCCACAGCCTGGCCGCCCGTCTCGACGAGATGTGCGGCGAGGTCGACGAGGCGATCGCAGCCGGCGCGGAGTTCATCATCCTGTCGGACCGCGACTCGAACAAGGACCTCGTCCCGATCCCATCGCTGCTGATGGTCGCGGCCGTGCACCACCATCTCATCCGCCGCGAGAACCGCATGAAGGTCGGTCTGATCGTCGAAGCCGGCGACGTGCGCGAGGTCCATCACGTGGCCACGCTCATCGGCTACGGCGCATCCGCGATCAACCCCTACCTCGCGATGGAGACGGTCGAGCACCTCGCTCGCACCGGTTACATCACCGGCATCACGCCCGAGAAGGCGGTGCGCAACCTCATCTACGCGCTCGGCAAGGGCGTGCTGAAGATCATGTCGAAGATGGGCATCTCCACGGTGTCGTCCTACGCGGGTGCGCAGGTGTTCGAGGCCGTGGGTCTCAGCCAGGAGTTCATCGACGCGTACTTCACCCGCACCGAGTCGAAGCTCGGCGGAATCGGGATCGAAGAGGTCTACGCCGAGAACCAGGCGCGCCACGACTACGCCTACCCGGAAGACGCGGCGGCCCGAGCGCACGAGCGGTTGTGGACGGGCGGCGAGTACCAGTGGCGCCGCGACGGGTCGCCCCACCTGTTCAGCCCCGAGACGGTGTTCAAGCTGCAGCACGCGACGCGCACCCGCCGCTACGACATCTTCCGCGAGTACACCAAGCTCGTCGACGATCAGGCGGCCGAACTGAAGACCCTGCGCGGGCTCTTCGCGCTGCGCACGGGCACCCGCAAGCCCGTGCCGATCGACGAAGTGGAGCCCGTCTCGTCGATCGTGAAGCGCTTCTCCACCGGTGCGATGAGCTACGGCTCCATCTCGCAGGAGGCGCACGAGACCCTGGCGATCGCGATGAACCGCATCGGCGCGAAGTCCAACACCGGCGAGGGCGGCGAGGACGCCGATCGTCTGATGGACCCCGAGCGTCGCAGCGCGATCAAGCAGGTCGCCTCCGGTCGGTTCGGTGTCACCAGTCAGTACCTCACCGAGGCCGACGACATCCAGATCAAGCTCGCGCAGGGTGCGAAGCCCGGCGAGGGCGGTCAGCTGCCGCCGCAGAAGGTGTACCCGTGGGTCGCCCGCACGCGTGGCGGTACGCCCGGGGTGGGCCTCATCTCGCCGCCCCCGCATCACGACATCTACTCGATCGAAGACCTCAAGCAGCTCATCTTCGACCTGAAGCGGGCGAATCCCGAGGCGCGCATCCACACCAAGCTCGTGAGCCAGTCGGGCATCGGCGCGGTGTCGGCGGGTGTGGCGAAGGCGCTGAGCGACGTCATCCTCGTGTCCGGCCACGACGGCGGCACCGGGGCCAGCCCGCTCAACTCGTTGAAGCACGCGGGAACGCCGTGGGAGCTCGGTCTGGCCGAGACGCAGCAGACGCTCATGCTCAACGGCATGCGCGACCGTGTCGTCGTGCAGGTCGACGGACAGCTGAAGACGGGCCGCGACGTCGTGATCGGAGCCCTCCTGGGCGCCGAGGAGTTCGGCTTCGCGACCGCCCCGCTCGTGGTGAGCGGATGCATCATGATGCGCGTCTGCCACCTCGACACCTGCCCGGTCGGCGTTGCGACGCAGAACCCGGCGCTGCGCGAGCGGTTCACCGGCAAGCCGGAGTTCGTCGTCAACTTCATGGAGTTCATCGCCGAGGAGGTCCGGGAGCTGCTCGCGGAGCTCGGGTTCCGCTCGCTCGACGAGATCGTCGGCCGTACGGAGCTGCTCGAGACGAACGCAGCGGTCGAGCATTGGAAGGCCGAGGGGCTCGATCTCGGTCCGGTGCTCGACGGCCCGGCATTCCCCGCCGGCGAGGCACGTCGCAGCCGCCGGACGCAGGATCACGAGCTCGACAAGCACTTCGACGTGCAGCTCATCGACATCGCCAAGAACGCTCTGCTGAACGCCGAGCCCGTCGTCGTGGAGCTTCCGATCGCGAACACCGAGCGGGCGGTCGGCACCATGCTCGGGCACCAGGTGACGGCGCGCCACGGCGCGGCCGGTCTGCCGCGCGAGACCATCGACGTGACCCTTCGGGGCACGGCGGGTCAGTCGCTCGGCGCCTTCCTGCCGCCCGGCATCGTGCTGCGCCTGGAGGGCGACGCGAACGACTACGTCGGCAAGGGCCTGTCGGGCGGCGACATCACGATCCGTCCGCCGCGCGGCTCGGCGATCGCTCCGCACGAGAACGTCATCGCGGGCAACGTGATCGGCTACGGCGCCACCGCGGGGACCATGTTCCTCTCCGGCGTCGTGGGCGAGCGCTTCCTCGTGCGCAACTCCGGCGCGACGGCGGTCGTGGAGGGCGTGGGCGACCACGCGCTCGAATACATGACCGGGGGCCTGGCCGTCATCCTCGGGCCGACGGGACGCAACCTGGGCGCCGGGATGTCGGGGGGAGTGGCCTACGTCCACGCCCTCGAGACCGCGAAGATCAACGCCCAGTCGCTCAGCAGCGGCGAGCTGATCCTCGACGCGCTCGACCGTGCCGATCTCGAGGTGCTGCGCGGGCTGCTCGTCGAGCACGCCGAACGCACGTCGTCCCCTCTGGCGACCGCGATGCTGGAGCGCTTCGAGGAGGTCTCCGCCGAGTTCGTGAAGGTGCTTCCGCGCGACTACGCCGCGGTGCGCACCATGCGCGAAGAGGCTCTGGCCGAGGGGATCGACCCCGACGGCGACATCGTCTGGAACCGCATCCTGGAGGTGACCGGTGGCTGACCCCAAAGGCTTTCTGAAGGTGACCGAGCGCGAGCTGCCGCCGCGCCGACCGGTCCCCGTGCGCATCATGGACTGGAAAGAGGTCTACGAGCGCGGAGACAGCGCTGTGATCAAGCGGCAGGCCGGCCGCTGCATGGACTGCGGTGTGCCGTTCTGCCACTCCGGGTGCCCCCTCGGCAACCTCATCCCGGAGTGGAACGACCTCACCTGGCGCGGCGAAGGTCGCGCCGCGATCGAGCGCCTGCACGCCACCAACAACTTCCCGGAGTTCACCGGCCGGTTGTGCCCGGCGCCGTGCGAGAGCTCGTGCGTGCTGGGGATCAACCAGCCGGCGGTGACGATCAAGCAGATCGAGGTCTCGATCATCGACGAGGCGTTCGCGAAGGGCTGGGTCGAGCCCGAGCCCCCCGAGCGTCTGACGGGCAAGACGGTCGCGGTCGTCGGCTCCGGCCCCGCCGGTCTCGCCGCGGCTCAGCAGCTGACCCGTGCGGGCCACACGGTCGCCGTGTTCGAGCGCGACGATCGCATCGGCGGCCTGCTGCGCTACGGCATCCCCGACTTCAAGATGGAGAAGACGCAGCTCGAGTCGCGCCTCCGCCAGATGCAGGAGGAGGGCACCCGCTTCCGGGCCGGAGTCGAGATCGGCAAGGACATCTCGTGGGCCGATCTGCGCGCGCGCTACGACGCCGTGGTCATCGCGACCGGCTCGACCGTACCGCGCGATCTCGCGATCCCCGGGCGCGACCTGCACGGGGTCCACTTCGCCATGGAATACCTGGTCGAGTCGAACCACGCCGTGGCCGGCGACGCCGTGCCCGACCAGATCACGGCCGAGGGCAAGCACGTCGTCGTCATCGGCGGCGGCGACACCGGCGCCGACTGCATCGGTACCGCCCACCGTCAGGGCGCCCTCAGCGTGACCAACCTCGCGATCGGCAAGCAGCCGGGGGAGTCGCGGCCCGACCACCAGCCGTGGCCGATGATGCCGACCGTCTTCGAGGTGCAGTCCGCGCACGAGGAGGGGGGCGAGCGGGTCTTCCTCGCGTCGACCGTCGAGTTCCTCGCGAACGAGGTCGGCGAGGTCCGTGCGATCCGTGTCGCCGAGACCGAGTTCGTCGACGGCCGCCGTGTTCCCAAGAGCGGGACCGAGCGGGAGATCCCTGCCGACCTAGTGCTCATCGCGATGGGCTTCACGGGGCCGGAGGCCGACGGCTTCACCGACGACCTGCGTCCGCAGACGACCGACCGCGGTGCCTTCCAGCGCGATGACTCCTACGAGTCGTCGGTCTCCGGTGTGTTCGTGGCCGGCGATGCCGGGCGCGGCCAGTCGCTCATCGTCTGGGCGATCGCCGAAGGCCGCGCCGCCGCCGCGAGCGTCGACGCCTACCTCATGGGCGAGACCGTGCTCCCGTCGCCGGTGCGTCCGCGCGATGTCGCGATCGGTCTGCAGCCCGCGTAGGCTGAGGCCGGCACCGTCGCCCGATTTACATCCCCCTATCACCCTGGAGAATCCGTTGAGACGCGCGAAAATCGTCGCCACCCTGGGCCCTGCCACTTCCACCTATGAGACCGTGCGCGCACTGATCGACGCCGGCGTGGACGTGGCCCGCCTGAACCTCAGCCACGGCGACTACTCCGTGCACGACAACAACTACGCCAACGTGCGCCGCGCGGCCGAGGACTCCGGTCGCGCCGTGGCCGTGCTCGTCGACCTGCAGGGCCCGAAGATCCGCCTCGGCCGCTTCGAGGACGGACCCTACGAGCTCGCCAAGGGCGACATCTTCAAGATCACCACCGAAGACATCATCGGCAACAAGGAGATCTGCGGCACGACGTTCAAGGGGCTGCCCCAGGACGTCAAGCCCGGCGACTTCCTCCTCATCGACGACGGGAAGGTGCGCGTCGAGGTCGTCGAGACCGATGGCGTCACCGTGACCACCCGCGTCGTGGTCGCCGGCGCGGTCTCCAACAACAAGGGCATCAACCTGCCCGGCGTCGCCGTCAACGTCCCCGCGCTCAGCGAGAAGGACGAGGATGACCTGCGGTGGGGCCTGCGCACCGGCGCCGACCTCATCGCCCTGTCGTTCGTCCGGAACGCGTCCGACGTCACCCGCGTGCACGAGATCATGGCGGAGGAGGGCGTGCGCGTTCCCGTGATCGCCAAGGTCGAGAAGCCGCAGGCGGTCGACGCGCTCGAAGAGATCGTCGACGCCTTCGACGGGATCATGGTCGCTCGTGGCGACCTCGGCGTCGAGCTGCCGCTCGAGGCGGTGCCGATCGTGCAGAAGCGCGCCGTCGAGCTCGCGCGCCGCAACGCCAAGCCCGTCATCGTCGCGACCCAGATGCTCGAGTCGATGATCAACAGCCCGGTGCCCACCCGCGCCGAGACCTCCGACGTCGCCAACGCCGTGCTCGACGGCGCCGACGCCGTGATGCTGTCGGGCGAGACGAGCGTCGGCGACTACCCGGTCGTCGTCGTCGAGACGATGGCCCGCATCATCGAGTCCACCGAGGAGCACGGCCTCGAGCGCATCGCGCCGCTCACCACGAAGCCGCGCACCCAGGGTGGGGCGATCACGCTCGCCGCACTCGAGGTCGCCGAGTTCGTCGAGGCCAAGTTCCTCTGCGTGTTCACCCAGTCGGGTGACAGCGCCCGCCGTCTCTCGCGCCTGCGCTCGCGCATCCCCATGCTCGCGTTCACGCCGGAGCCCGGCATCCGCCGTCGGATGGCTCTGACGTGGGGCATCCGCTCGACGCTGGTCGAGATGGTGCAGCACACCGACCTCATGTACCTCCAGGTCGACGACTACCTGCTCTCCAACGGTCTGGCGGCCGAGGGCGACAAGGTCGTCGTGATCTCGGGTTCCCCTCCCGGAATCGTCGGCTCGACCAACGACATCCGCGTCCACAAGGTCGGGGATGCGGTCGGCGGTGCGGCTCCGATCTACAAGGAGAACGCCTGACCCACGGGTCGCGGAGGGGACGGGGCTTCGGCCTCGTCCCCTCCGGCGTTCCCGTCCGGTTGGCAGCCGTGCGTGGCCGCGTCAAGCCTGTTCCCGCCGCGACAGGATGCTCGATACGGTTCGGTCATGCCTGATCTGCGCCGCCTCGTGTCCGTCGACGGATGCGTGTTCCGCATCACGAGTCGTCTGCATGCCGAACCCGATGCCCCGTTCTTCGTGCTGATCCACGGCATCGGCATGTCGCATCGCTACCTCACCCGTCTGCACCGCACACTCGCCCTGCGCGGCAGCGTCGCCTCGATCGACCTCCCCGGGTTCGGGGGACTGCCCAAGCCGGGGGAGGATCTCGACATCGCCCGCATGGCCGACCTCCTCGCCGCCGTGCTGCCCGCGGTGACCGAGGGACCGGTCGTCGTCGTGGGACACTCGATGGGTGCGCAGTGGGCGGTCGAGCTGGCGGTCCGTCATCCCGACCGGGTGCAGGGCGTCGTCGCGATGGGACCGGTCGCCGACGATGCGCACCGCTCCCTCCCGGCCCAGGCCGGCGCCCTCGCCGTGGACACGTTCGGAGAGTCGCCCCTCATCAACCTGGTGGTCTTCACGGACTACCTGCGGTGCGGCATCCGCTGGTACCTCACGCAGGCGCGTCACATGCTCACCCACCCCCTCGAGGACCGCGTCGCCGAGCTGACCGTTCCCCTCCTGGTGATCCGGGGGGAGAACGATCCCATCGCGGGCAGGGACTGGACGCGCCGCCTGCGGGATCTCGCGCCCGTGTCCCGGAGCGTGGAAGTTCCGGGGGCGCACCATGTCGTGCAGCAGTCCGCACCGCGCGCCGTGGCGTCGGCGATCCTCTCGCACGTCGCGGGGGCGTGGCCGCGTTCGCTGCCCGTCGAGGCCGCGGACGCGCCCCGTGGTGACGCCGCATGAGGGGTCTCGCCCGCCGCGCGGCCTGGTGGGCCGCCGACTACGTCTACGCCGGCTACTGGCAGGTGCGCGCGTTCACCAGCAGGACATCCGCCGACGCGTTCGCCGACGGTTCCCGGACGACGATCGTCGTGCTCCCCGGGGTGTACGAGACCTGGCGGTTCCTGCAACCGCTCATCGCCCATCTGCACGGGCAGGGGCATCCGATCCATGTGCTCGACGCCCTCGAGCGCAGCCAGCGCCCCGTGGCCGAGATGACGGCGATCGTCGAACACCATCTCCGCGAGCGGGATCTGCACGACGTCGTCATCGTCGCGCACAGCAAGGGCGGCCTGGCGGGCAAGCTCGCGATGGTGGGGGAGGAGGGTGCTCGGGTGCGCGGGATGGTCGCCGTGGCGACGCCGTTCGGCGGCTCGCGGTACGCCCGGCACCTGCCCTCCCGCACGCTGCGCGCGTTCTCGCCCGACGACCCCGGGATCGTCTCGCTCGGGCGGCACCACGAGGTGAACGCCCGCATCGTGTCGGTCTACGGCTCGTTCGATCCGCACATCCCCGAGGGGAGCGAACTCCCCGGGGCGAAGAACGTGCGGCTCGACACGGGCGGCCACTTCCGGGTGCTGGCCGACCCGCGGGTCATCGCCGAGGTCGCCGCTCTCGCGGGGGACTGATCGCCCGATCGGTGCCGGCGGTGGGACTCGAACCCACACGCCCGTGAGGACAAAGCATTTTGAGTGCTCCGCGTCTGCCATTCCGCCACGCCGGCTCGTGTGTCGCGTCTACGACTGTAGCGCAGCGATCGCCGCTTCCCGTGACCGCGCCGCGGCGCACCGCCGTCGGCACAGGCGACTCCGGTAGCATGGTCGTGTGACCGAGCAAGAACAGGCCGAGCAGCCCACGTCCTCCGCACCCCGACGCGTCGTCGTCGCCGAAGACGAATCGCTGATCCGTCTCGACATCGTCGAGATCCTCCGCGACAACGGCTTCGACGTGGTGGGCGAGGCCGGCGACGGCGAGACCGCCGTCGCTCTGGCCACCGAGCTGCGCCCCGACCTGGTCATCATGGACGTGAAGATGCCCCAGCTCGACGGCATCAGCGCCGCCGAGAAGCTGCACAAGGGCAATATCGCGCCCGTCGTGCTGCTGACCGCGTTCAGCCAGAAGGAGCTCGTCGAGCGGGCCAGCGAGGCCGGCGCACTGGCGTACGTCGTCAAGCCGTTCACCCCGAACGACCTGCTGCCGGCGATCGAGATCGCCCTCGCCCGTCACGAGCAGATCATCACGCTCGAGGCCGAGGTCGCCGACATGGTCGAGCGCTTCGAGACCCGCAAGCTCGTCGACCGCGCGAAGGGGCTGCTGAACGAGAAGATGGGGCTGAGCGAGCCCGAGGCGTTCCGTTGGATCCAGAAGGCCTCCATGGACCGTCGCCTCACGATGCAGGACGTCGCGAAGGCGATCATCGAGCAGCTCGCTCCGAAGAAGTAGTGTTCGCGCTCGACGCCGAGCACTCCCTCCGCCTGCTGCGCGCCGACGACGGTGCGGCGCTCGCCCGGGCGTACTCCGCGAACCGGGCGCATCTGGAGCCGTGGGAGCCGTTGCGCCCCCCCCTCGTTCTTCACCACGGCCGTGCAGGACGCCGACGTGCGTCGGTCGCTGGCCGAGACGTCGTCCGGTCGGGCCGCGCGGTTCGTCATCGAAGGGCCGGAGGGCGAGATCCGTGGCCGGTTCAACCTCAACGGCATCGTGCGCGGGGCATTCGACAACGCCGACCTCGGCTACTGGGTGGATGCCCGTCTGCAGGGGCGCGGGTTCGCCTCGGCGGCCGTCGCGCACGTGCTGGGATATGCGCGCCACGAACTCGGCCTGCATCGCGTTCAAGCCGGGACCCTTCCGCACAACCTCGCGTCCCAGCGGGTGCTCGCGGCGAACGGCTTCACGCGCATCGGCCTGGCGCCGCGCTACCTGAAGATCGCGGGGGAGTGGCAGGACCACATCCTCTTCCAGCGTCTGCTGGAAGAGGGGATCAGCGAGGGGATCAGCGCTCCGTCGGGGCGTCCTTGATCAGA
This sequence comes from uncultured Microbacterium sp., assembly GCF_963528945.1. GTDB lineage: Bacteria > Actinomycetota > Actinomycetes > Actinomycetales > Microbacteriaceae > Microbacterium. The sequence goes on along the minus strand of NZ_CAURWX010000001.1, from coordinate 1,017,710 downwards.
TTCGTGATGCGGATCGTCGAGCACCGTCGGCCCTGATCATCCGTCACGACGATCTCGTGCACGGTCATGCTGCGCCCCAGGTGGATCGGCGTGCAGACCCCTGTCACCATGCCTGAGGTCGCCGAGCGCGTGTGGGTGGCGTTGATGTCGACTCCGACGGCGAGACGCCCCGGCCCCGCGTGCAGGTTCGCGGCCATCGAACCGAGCGACTCTCCCAGCACGACGTAGGCGCCGCCGTGCAGCAGGCCGACCGGCTGTGTGTTGCCTTCCACCGGCATCGTCGCGACGGATCGTTCGACCGTGAACTCGGTGAACTCCAGGCCCATCTTCTCGGCCAGCGCCCCCATCCCGCGAGCGGCCGCCCAATCGAGTCCTTCGCTGGTCGCGACCTCGCTCATGCATCCTCCTCCGACGCGTGTCCGTGGTCCTCGTTAGGCTGGCAGAGTGACGGACTCCGCAAAGCCTACCCTCATGGTCGTCGACGGCCATTCGCTCGCCTACCGTGCCTTCTTCGCGCTGCCGGTCGAGAACTTCACCACGAAAGACAACCAGCACACGAACGCCATCTACGGCTTCCTGTCGATGCTGGTGAACCTCATCAAGGCCGAGCAGCCCACGCACATGGCGATCGCGTTCGACACGTCCCGTCATTCCTTCCGCACCGACGAGTACCCCGAGTACAAGGCGACCCGTTCCGAGACGCCGCAGGAGTTCCGCGGGCAGATCCCGCTGCTGCAGGACTGCCTCGCGGCCATGTCCATCCCGGTGCTGACGAAAGACGGCTTCGAGGCGGACGACATCCTCGCGACCCTCTCGACGCAGGGCGCCGAGCAGGGCTTCGACGTGCTCGTCGTCTCGGGCGACCGCGACACGATCCAGCTGGTCACCGACGACGTCACCCTGCTCTATCCGTCGGTGCAGGGCGTCTCGCAGCTCAAGCGCTACGACCCCACCACGGTGCACGAGCGGTACGGCGTGCGGCCGGAGCAGTACCCCGATATCGCTGCGCTGGTCGGCGAGACGAGCGACAATCTCCCCGGCGTGCCGAAGGTCGGCGAGAAGACGGCGGTCAAGTGGCTGACGCAGTTCGGCTCGCTCGATGAGCTGCTCGACCGCGCCGGCGAGATCAAGGGCGTGGTCGGTGGCAACCTCCGCGATCACATCGACGACGTGCGTCGCAACCGCAAGCTCAACCGGCTCCTGCGCGACGTCGAACTGCCGGTGTCCCCGGGTGATCTCGCCGTCACGCCGATCGACGCCCAGGCGGTGCGCGACATCTTCGCCCGTCTCGAGTTCCGCACGCTGCTACCGCGCGTCTTCGAGGCCGTCGGAGCGGGGGAGGTCGCCGACGACCCGGCGTCCGTCGTCGAACTTCCCACGCCCGTCGAAGCGGCTCCGCACGACCTCGCTGCCTGGACGGAATCGGTCGACGGAGAGATCGCCGTCCGCATCATGACGCAGGGCGGGCTCCCGACGCGTATCGGCCTGGCCACCGAGACCGAGCTCCGCGAGGCGGACTGGTCGGATGCCCTCGCCGAGACGATCCGTCCCTGGTTCGAGTCGCAGAGCCCCAAGGTGCTGCACGACGCGAAGGTGCAGATCAAGGCGCTCGGCCGAGCGGGCGTGCGTCTGGGCGGACTCGCGTACGACACGAGCCTGGCCGGCTGGCTCCTGCGACCGAGCTTCCCCGACAAGACCCTCGGCGACCTCGCAGAGCGGTACCTCGGCGAGAAGCTGCCCGAAGCCGATCCCTCGCAGCTGGTGCCCGAGACGGAGGGCGCAACCCCGTCGCAGGAGGCGTGGTTCGCCCTGCGTGTCGCGACCGCTCTGCGCGACGACCTCCCGGAATCGGTCGCGACCGTGCTCGCCGACATCGAGCTGCCGACGCTGCTGACGCTGGCCGACATGGAGCTCGCGGGAGTGGCGGTGTCGCACGACGTGCTCTCGACGTTCTCGGGCGAGCTGTCGGCGCGCGCCGACGTGCTCGCACAGGAGGCGTTCGGCATCGTGGGTCGCGAGTTCAATCTCGGGTCCCCGAAGCAGCTGCAGGAGGTGCTGTTCGAAGACCTGCAGCTGCCCAAGACCCGCAAGACCAAGACCGGCTACTCGACCGACGCGGCCGTGCTCGCCGACCTGCAGGAGTCGCACCCGCACCCGTTCCTGAACCTGCTGCTGCAGCACCGTGAGGCGACGAAGCTCCGCCAGATCATCGAGTCGCTCGACACCGCCATCGGCGCCGACGGCCGCATCCACACCACCTATGTGCAGACCGGCAGCCAGACCGGTCGACTGTCGAGCACCGACCCGAACCTGCAGAACATCCCGGTGCGCACCGAGGAGTCCCGCCGCATCCGAAGCGCGTTCCAGGTGGGTGAGGGCTACGAGGCTCTTCTGACCGCCGACTACTCGCAGATCGAGATGCGCATCATGGCGCACCTGTCCGGCGACGAGGGTCTCATCGAGGCCTTCAACAGCGGCGAGGACCTGCACCGGTTCGTCGGGGCCCGGGTCTTCGGCGTCGACCCGGCCGATGTCACGAACGCCATGCGCACGAAGGTCAAGGCGATGTCGTACGGCCTCGTGTACGGGCTGTCGGCGTTCGGCCTCTCGAAGCAGTTGCGGATCGAGCAGTCCGAGGCCAAGCAGCTCATGGTCGAGTACTTCGCCCGGTTCGGAGCGGTGCGCGACTACCTGCGGGCCTCGGTGCTCGCGGCGAAGGAGGTCGGCTACACCGAGACGATCTTCGGCCGACGACGCCCGTTCCCCGATCTGTCGAGCCCCAACCGGGTTCTGCGGGAGAACGCCGAGCGCGCAGCGCTCAACGCCCCGATCCAGGGCAGCGCGGCCGACATCATGAAGATCGCGCTGTTCCACATCCACGACGACATCCGTCGAGAGGGTCTCGCCTCCCGCGTGCTGCTGCAGATCCACGATGAACTCGTCGTCGAGGTGGCGCCGGGGGAGTGGGACGCGGCCGAACGGATCGTCCGCACCCGTATGGGCGACGCCGCCGACCTGCGCGTGCCGCTCGACGTGCAGGTCGGACGCGGCGACGACTGGAACCAGGCGGCCCACTGACCGGACGGGGCGACGGGTCGCCAGTAGGCTGGTGCGCATGAATTCCACCCCTCGGAACCCCACCGCCATCGACCAGGTCGCCGAGCGCTGGGTCGACACCCTGGTCGACCTGGCGCCCACGCTCGGCACCTACATCGGGCGCGACGAGGTCAACGGTCGCTTCGGCGATCTGAGTCCCGAGGGTCACGCCGAGGTCGCCGCCGCGACGCGACGGACGCTCGACGAGCTGTCCGCCCTCGAGCCGGTCGACGCGATCGACGAGGTGACGAAGACCGATCTCGGTGCCGAGCTGCGCCTCGACCTCGAACTGCACGAGGCGAAGTGGCACCTGCGCGACCTCAACGTCATCGCCTCGGCGGCGCAGGATGTGCGGTCTGCATTCGACCTCATGCCCACCGGCAGTGCCGACGACTGGTCGGTCATCGCGCAGCGCCTCGCGGCGGTGCCCGATGCATTGCGCGGATACACCGCCACCCTGCGCGAGGGCATCGCCCAGGGTGTGACGCCCGCACGCCGACAGGTCGTCGAGGTCGCCACCCAGATCGACCGATACACCGCCGACGACGGGTTCTTCGCGTCGTTCGTCGCCGACGCCGCGCCCGACGAGGGACAGCTCCCTGCTTCGCTCGCCCGGACGCTCGCCGACAACTCCGCGGCCGCGCGCGTCGCATACGACGAGCTGCGACGCTTCCTCGCGGAGGAGCTCGTGCCCGCGGCATCCGACATCGACGCCGTGGGTCGAGACCTGTACGCCCTCAACTCGCGACGCTTCCTCGGAGCGACGATCGATCTCGACGAGACCTACGAGTGGGGGCGCGAGGAACTCGCGCGCATGGTCGCCGAGCAGACCGCGATCGCGAACGAGATCGTCCCCGGGGCGTCGGTCGAGGAGGCTGTCGCGCACCTCGAGGCGGATCCGGCGCGCAAACTCGTGGGCACTGATGCACTTCAGCGCTGGATGCAGGAGACGAGCGACCGGGCCGTCGCCGAGCTCGCCGCGTCGCACTTCGACATCCCGGAGGCGATCCGCACGATCGAATGCATGATCGCCCCGACCCAGGAGGGCGGGATCTACTACACCGGGCCGACCGACGACTTCTCCCGGCCGGGCCGCATGTGGTGGTCGGTGCCGGAGGGCGTCACCGAGTTCGACACCTGGCGCGAGCTCACCACGGTCTACCACGAGGGCGTCCCCGGCCATCACCTGCAGATCGCTCAGGCGGTGTACAACCGTGCCGAACTCAACTCCTGGCGACGTCTGCTCGCCGGCACCTCGGGGCACGCCGAGGGCTGGGCGCTCTACGCCGAGCGGCTGATGGAGCAGCTGGGGTACCTCGACGACCCGGCCGACCGCCTCGGCATGCTCGACGGCCAGCGCATGCGGGCGGCGCGCGTCGTGCTCGACATCGGTGTGCACCTGGGCAAGCCCCGCCTGGAGGGCGACGGCATCTGGGATGCTGCCTACGCCCTCGACTTCATGCGCGGCAACGTGAACATGTCGGACCAGTTCGTGCAGTTCGAGGTCAACCGATACCTCGGGTGGCCGGGACAGGCGCCCTCGTACAAGGTCGGTCAGCGCATCTGGGAGCAGGTGCGCGAGACCGTGCAGCAGCGCGAGGGAGAGCGGTTCTCGTTCAAGGACTTCCACAAACGCGCCCTCGACATCGGTGGCGTCGGCCTCGACACCCTGCGGTCGGTGCTGCTGCCGCGCTGAGCCGGGAATGCCGCGGCTCCGACCGATGTTCATTCACCTGAATAGGAAGGGCTGATCATGGACATCGAATTCGGGCTCGACACCTTCGGCGACATCACCCGGGGGAGCGACGGCGAACTGCTCAGCGGCGCGCAGACCATCCGCAACGTCATCGCACAGGCGGAGATGGCGGATGCCGTGGGCGTGGACTTCTTCAGAGTGGGGGAGCACCACCGTCGCGAGTTCGCGGTGTCCGCACCCGAGATGGTGCTGTCGGCCATCGCCGCGCGCACCGAGCGCCTGCGACTCGGCACCGCCGTCACCGTGCTCTCCTCGGACGATCCAGTGCGGGTGTACGAGCGGTTCGCCACGCTCGACGCCGTGTCGAACGGCCGCGCGGAGGTCGTGCTCGGCCGCGGTTCGTTCATCGAGTCCTTCCCGCTGTTCGGCTACGACCTGCGCGATTACGATGCGCTGTTCGAGGAGAAGCTCGATCTGTTCACGCAGCTCCTCGCCGAGAAGCCGGTGACCTGGTCGGGAACCATGCGGGCGCCGCTCGACGACGCCGACGTCTTCCCCAAGACCGAGAAGGGGCTGCGCACCTGGGTCGGCGTGGGCGGCAGCCCGGAGTCCGTCGTGCGCGTCGCCCGGCACGGCCTCGGGCTCATGCTCGCGATCATCGGTGGGCCCGCCGCACGGTTCCGTCCCTTCGTCGATCTGTACCACCGGTCGGTGGCGTCGTTCGGCTCGACCGAGCATCCGATCGCGGTGCACTCACCGGGCCACATCGCCGTCACCGACGCCGAGGCGTGGGATGCGGCCTACTCCGGGTTCGAGGCCATGAACAACACCATCGGCCGCGAACGGGGCTGGCCCGCGTACAGCCGCGCTCGGTTCCAGAACGACATCGGCCCGGAGGGTGCGATCTACTCGGGGTCGCCCGAGCGTGTGGCCGCCAAGATCGCGCAGACCATCACCACGCTCGGCCTGGGGCGGTTCGACCTCAAGTACGCGACGGGCACGCTCTCGCACGAGGCGATGATGCGCAGCATCGAGCTCTACGGCACCGAGGTGATTCCGCGCGTCCGCGCGCTGCTCGCGAAGCAGGACTGACCGGCATCCCGGGGAGCCCGCCCATGCTCCCCGGGAATAGGCTGGTCCGATGGCAGATGTGCGTTTCGTGGCGATCGGCGACTCCTTCAGCGAAGGCGTCGGCGACGTCCTCCCCGATGGGCGGGAGCGCGGGTGGGCGGACATCGCCGCGCAGGGATGGGCGGATGCCCTGGGGCAGCCGATCGACTACGCGAACCTGGCGATCCGCGGCAAGCTCGCGTGGCCGATCGTCGAGCAGCAGCTCGAGCCGGCGCTCGCGCTCCGGCCCACGCACCTCTCGTTCAACGGCGGCGGCAATGACATGCTGCGTCCCCGCGCCGACATGGAGCGCATCGCCGACGCCTTCTCGCACGTGCTGCGGAGATGCGACGAGGAGGGCGTCACGATGATCCTGCTGTCGGGCGCGAACCCAAGCGGTCAGCTGCCGATGGGGCCGCTCGTGCACCGCCGAGGCGACCAGCTGTCCGAGGCGGTCCTCCGGCGCGTCGCAGACCGAGACGATGTCGTGCAGGCCCTCAACTGGCCGGACCGCGAACTCGCGCAGCCCGCGTACTGGTCGGAGGACCGGCTGCACATGAACGCGTTCGGTCATCATCGCGTCGCGGCGCGAGTGCTCGACGCGCTGGGGCTCGAACCGCCGAAGGAATGGTGGGCGCCGCGCGAGCGCGGGGGAGCGGGCCCCTCGGGCCTGGCCTACTACCGCGAGTTCGTCGGCCCGTGGGTGCGGCGTCGTGTCACGCGCACCTCGTCGGGCGATGGTCGAACCGCGAAGTACCCGGAATGGGTGCAGCAGGTCCCCGGCGCATGAGCGATGTCGAGATGCGCCGTCTCTCCGGGGGCCGCGTCACTCTGCACGACGCCCGCTCACGTTCGCATCGCACGGTCGACCTGGAGCCGTTCGAGATCGGCGTGTACGCGGTGACCCAGGAGCAGCTGTCCGAGGTCCTCGGCATCTCCGCACCGAATCCGGAGCGCCCCGCCACCGACGTCAGCTGGCTGCGTGCGGTGCACTTCTGCAATGCGCTGTCGGAGTGGGAGGGCATCGAGCAGGCGTACTTCTTCGACGGGGAGGACGTGACGTGGGATGTCTCGTCCGACGGGTTCCGCCTGCCGACAGAGGCCGAGTGGGAGTTCGCGTGCCGCGCGGGCTCGACCGGCCCGCACTACGCCCCGCTCGCCGACGCCGCCTGGACGGCCGCCGACGGCGTGACGTCTCCGCAGCCGGTCGGGGGCAAGATCCCGAACCTGAACGGACTCTTCGACACCCTCGGCAACGTCTGGGAGTGGTGCTGGGACCTCCTCGATCCCGCGCGCTACGACGACTACCGCACGTTCCGCGGGGGCGGGTTCGCCGACGACGCCTGGAGCGTGCGCGCATCGGTGCGTCGCGGCGGCGCCCCGCGGATGCATCACGACGATCTCGGCTTCCGCGTCGCCCGCGGCGGCTTCGACGGGTCGGGGGCCGCACAGGGGTGGTCGGCCGTCGCCGATGTCGAGCGGGGGAGCGCGTCGGCCCCCTGCCGTCCGGGTGGACGCCGCGCGGTCGCTGAGCCACGGTTTTGGAGCGCCCGCGCCTCGCGTGGAAGAGTGGGGAGATGTCGTCGCCGTTCTCGCTCATCATCTCCCAGGGCCGCGTGGCCGACCGCACGAACGGCGCGCTCGTCGGCGCACGGCGCGTCGGCGCAGAACTCTCGACACTGCTCGGCATCGATGCCGCGGTGGTGGGCACCCCGTCACCGGCTCGCGACGATGACTGGTCGGCGGCGCTCCCGCAGGCGCAGGAGACGCTCGACGGCCTGCGCCGTGCGGTCAGCAGCGCATTCGACGCCGGGCGCACACCGCTCCTGGCCACCAACACCTGCGCGGCGAGCCTCGGTACTCTGCCCACGGTCGCCGAACGGCACCCCGATGCCGTGGTGCTGTGGATCGACGCGCACGGCGACTTCAACACGCCTGCCACGACCGAGTCCGGCTATCTCGGAGGGATGATCCTCGCGGCAGCCTGCGGTCTCTGGGACAGCGGGCACGGTGCGGGTCTCGACCCTCGTCAGGTGATCGTCGTCGGTGGGCGCGACATCGACGCGGCCGAAGGCGACCTGTTGGCGGACGCCGGGGTGACGGTGCTCACCCCGGCCGAGAGCACCCCGGAGCGTGTGACCGAACTCGTCGACGGCCGGCCGGTGTGGATCCACGTCGATTGGGACGTGCTCGAGCCCGGATACATCCCCGCCGCCTACCGGGTGGGTGAGGGTTTGCTGCCTCGCGACGTCGCCGCGATCTTCGCCGCCCTCCCGCTGGCCTCGGTGCGCGGCGTGGAGCTCGCCGAGTTCGAGGCGGACGATGCCGACGTGCCGGAGCACCTGAGCGTCGAGCTCATCATCGAGACTTTCCAGCACCTGCTGCACTGACTCGATCTGCCGGGGGAGCGGCGTCGAATGCTCAGCGGTGCCGCGGCCGCTCGGGATCGAGCCCCATACGGATGCGCGTGCGCTTGCGCTCCACGATGATGAACACCGTACCGAGCAGCCAGAGCGGGATCGGCGCGAGGAAGGCGATGCGGAACGCGTCGAGCGAATAGGTCTCGGGCGTTCCGGCGCCCTGCAGATCGAGCGCCAGGCCGATGAGGAAGATCGCGATCAGGGCCGCGATGAATCCGCCCGCGTTGGTCACCCCGGTCGCGGTGCTGAGCCGGTGCGAGGGGTTGTGGGTGCGGGCGTGGTCGAAGGCGATCATCGACGCCGGTCCGCCCGTCGCGAGGGCGACGGCGAGCACCACGAGCAGCCATGCCGGCGCCGGACCGGGAAGCGCGATCACGACGCACCACGCTACGAGCTGCACCCCGACCGCGGGGAGCACGAGCGCGAGCGAGCGGTGGTTCGGGAGACGCCGCGACAGATCGCCGATGAGGGGACCGAGAATCATGCCCGCCACGACGTACACCGAGATGAGGCCCGCCGCATGGGCGGGGGTAAGCCCCTGGGCCGCGGTGAGGAACGGCATGCCCCACAGCAGCACGAACGCCGTGCCCGCGAAGGGCGTCGTGAAGTGCGACCAGAACGCCAGCCGTGTTCCGGGATGCGCCCAGGCAGCACGGATGCCGACGCCGGTGTCGATCGCCGACGTGACCACACGTACGACACCCGTGTCGGTGTTCACCGAGACGTCGGCGTCGCGATCGGGCGGACGGTTGCGGATGACGACCGCGACGAGCACCGTGAAGAGCGCGCCGAGACCGGCGATGCTGCCGAACGTAATCGTCCACGAGGTCGCGTGCAGCAGCGCCGCGACCGGCACCAGGGCCACCAGCTGACCCGCCTGGCCGATGATGCCGGTGAACTGGACCATCAGCGGTCCCCGTTGAGCCGGGAACCAGAGGGCCACGAGGCGCAGCACGGCGGGGAAGACAGCGGCATCGCCGGCGCCGAGCAGGATGCGGGCGATGATCGCGATGCCGATGCTGGGGGAGAATGCCATGGTGAGCTGCCCCGCCGCCATCAGGAACATGCCGATGGTGATGATCGGGCGCGACCCGTACCGGTCGAGCAGCAGACCGATCGGGATCTGCATGCCGCCGTACACGGCGAGCTGCACGACCGCGAAGAGTGCGAGGGTCGAGGCATCCGCCTGGAATCGCTCGGCCGCATCGACACCGACTGCGCCGAGCGAGGTGCGGTTGGTGATCGCCAGCACGTAGGCCGCGACGCCCACCGACCAGATCGTCCATGCCCGCCACCCCGGTCCGGATTGGGGAGAGGAGGAGAGGGCGCGCACCTCTCCACGCTACTCGCGTCTCGACACACTGCGGGCCCCGCCGTGCGAAGACGACGGGGCCCGCGAGGCCTTCGTAACCGAGTGTCAGCCGGCGGCGCAGAGCTGCGACATCGCCTGCGTCGACTCCTGGATGTCGGTGCCGAGCGTACCCACCTCGGACGCGGCGGAGGTGTCCTGGTCGATCAGGACGCGCTGGAGGAGGTCGCGGAGCTTGACGAAGTCCTCGTGCACGGCCGTCACGCCGTCCTTGACCTCCTGGTTGGTGACCGACTCGGCCGCTGCGCCGATGGCGTCCGCGGTCTCGGTCAGCTTGGCGACGGTGCCCTGCGGGTCCGCCGTGGCCGCGTTCACGTCGAGCGAGGAGAGCTCGGTCGCGACGCCTACGATCTGCGAGTTGACCTCGGCGCACGCGTCGGCGACCGACTGGCCGGAGCTGCTCTCCGTCTTCTCCGGGGCGGAGGAGGCCGCCGACGACGAGGACGTCTCCTTCGGCTCGGCGTCGCTCGATCCGGAGCAGCCCGCAAGACCGAGCACGGCGACGGCGGCGATGGCGAAGGCGGCGATCTGTCGTTTCATTCTTCCCCCAAAGGTGAGCCGGTGATCCGGCATGAGTGGTGAACCGCGTGCCAGTCAATCACATGCGGCAACCAGGAGTGAGGGGAACAGTACCGCCGGGCCAGGGTTGACCGGCAAACGGCTTGTTCCGCTCCGCGCTCTGAGCGAGAAGGCGGGAGGTGCGGGGAGGACTATGAGCCGGGTCTTCGATTTAAACTGACATAATGTGCATTATCGGTGATTATCCGATGATGCGAACTGAAGGTCGCGGCAGCGCTCACGCGCCGACGTAAGCGGCGAGATGCTCAGCCGTGAGCGTCCCGCCGTCGGCGACGAGTGCTCCGGGCGTTCCCTCGAACACGACGCGTCCGCCGTCGTGCCCGGCGCCCGGTCCGACATCGATGATCCAGTCGGCGTGCGCCATGACCGCTTGATGATGCTCGATCACGATGACCGTCTTGCCGGCGTCGACGAGCCGGTCGAGAAGTCTGAGGATCTTATCGACGTCTGCCAGGTGCAGGCCGGTGGTCGGCTCGTCGAGCACGTAGACGTCTCCCTGCCCGCCCATCTGGATCGCGAGTTTGATGCGCTGCCGCTCGCCACCCGAGAGCGTCGACAACGGCTGCCCGAGCGACAGGTAGCCCAGCCCCACGTCGTCGAGCCGCTGGAGGATGGCGGCCGCAGCGGGCAGAGCGGCTTCGCCCTCGGCGAAGAACGCGCGCGCTTCCGCGACCGGCAGATCGAGGACCTCGGTGATGTCCTTCCCGCCGAGCTTGTACTCGAGCACCGCTGCCTGGAACCGTTTGCCGCCGCAGTCTTCGCAGGGCGTCTCGATCGTGTCCATGAAACCGAGTTCGGTGATGGTGACGCCCGCGCCCTTGCAGGTCGGGCACGCCCCTTCGGAGTTCGCGCTGAACAACGCCGGCTTGACGCCGTTCGCCTTCGCGAAGGCCTTGCGGATCGGTTCGAGCAGGCCGGTGTAGGTGGCCGGATTGCTACGGCGCGACCCCTTGATCGCCCCCTGGTCGATGGCCACGACACCGTCGCGCTTCGACACGGAGCCGTGGATCAACGAGCTCTTGCCCGACCCCGCGACGCCGGTCACGACGGTGAGCACGCCGGTGGGGATGTCGACGTCGACGTCCTTCAGGTTGTGCGTGGACGCGCCGCGCACCTCGATCGCTCCGGTGGCCGAGCGCACATCCTCTTTCAACTGCGCTCGGTCGTCGAGATGCCGTCCGGTCAGCGTGCCGCTGTCGCGCAGCCCCTCGACGGTGCCCTCGAAGCAGATCTCTCCCCCGCCGCTTCCCGCACCCGGCCCCAGATCGACCACATGATCGGCGATGGCGATGGTCTCCGGCTTGTGCTCCACCACCAGCACCGTGTTGCCCTTGTCCCGGAGCTTGCGCAGCAGCCCGTTCATCCGCTCGATGTCGTGCGGATGCAGGCCGATCGTCGGCTCGTCGAACACGTAGGTCACGTCGGTCAACGACGATCCGAGGTGGCGGAGCATCTTGATGCGTTGCGCCTCTCCCCCGGACAACGTGCCCGACGGTCGGTCGAGGCTCAGATACCCGAGGCCCAGCGTCACGAACGCGTCGAGATTCGCGGAGAGGGCCTCGAGCAACGGAGTCGCGCCCGGGAGCCGCAGTCCACGCACCCACTCTGCGAGATCGGTCACCTGCATGCGACACGCGTCGGCGATGCTGACGCCGTCGATCTTCGACGATCGCGCTCCCTCGGTGAGTCGGGTTCCGTCGCACTCGGGGCATACCGCGAACGTCGCGGCGCGTTCGACGAAGGCCCGAACGTGCGGCTGCAGCGCATCGAGGTCTTTCGAGAGCATCGACTTCGTGATCTTCGGGATGAGCCCCTCGTAGGTCATGTTGATGCCCGCGATCTTCACCTTGGTGACCTCGCCGTAGAGGAAGAGGTGTCGCTGCTTCTCGGAGAACTCGGCGATCGGCTTGTCACTCGGATAGAACCCCGACTGCGAGAAGCCCTTCACCATCCATCCGTCGGCCGTGTACCCGGGAACCATGATCGCGCCCTCGTCGAGCGACTTCGACTCGTCGACCACCTGGGTGAGGTCGATGTCGGACACCGCTCCCCTGCCCTCGCACCGCGGGCACATGCCGCCGAGGTAGATGGCATCCTTCACGATCTTCTTCTCGCCGCCGGGCCCGGTCATCACGCCGCTGGCGCGCTGCGTGGGGATGTTGAACGAGAAGGCGGTCGGGCCGCCGATGTACGGGGTACCCAGCTTGCTGAAGAGGATGCGCAGCATGGCGTTCGCATCGGTCACGGTGCCGACCGTCGATCGGGGGTTCGCGCCGAGCCGCTCCTGGTCGACGATGATCGCGGTGGTCAGCCCCTCGAGAACGTCGACGTCTGGTCGCGGCACCGACGGCATGAACCCCTGCACGAAGGCGCTGTAGGTCTCGTCGATCATGCGTCGGGACTCCGCGGCGATGGTGTCGAACACGAGAGAACTCTTGCCCGAGCCCGAAACCCCGGTGAAGACGGTGAGGCGGCGTTTCGGGATGTCGACGCTCACCTCGCGGAGGTTGTTCTCGCGCGCACCCTGCACGCGGATGATGTCGTGGGCGTCGGCGGGGTGGGCTGCGGCGGTCATCGGCATCCTTCGGGACGGGTCGGCAGCGGGATGCCGACGGTCGAGAGCAGTCGCGGGGAGCGGCGGCTTCACGGTACACGGTGCATCCGACACTCACCAGCGCTACCCTGTCACCACCACAGGGTTCTCCCAGAAAGGATCCCTCATGTCCGAATCCCCCACCGGCAGCGGCTCGCTGCTCAAGTCCATACGCATCACTCTCGCGGTGTCCGGGGCGCTCGCGCTCATCGCCGGGATCGTGCTGCTGATCTGGCCGATCAAGACCGCCGAGATCATCACGGCGATCTTCGCCTTCTACCTCGTCGTCGCCGGCCTGGTGTACATCGGGCTCGGTATCTTCACGGGCGGCAGGGGCGGCTGGTCGCGCGTCGGCCATATCGCGCTGGGCTTGCTCTACGTCGTGGCGGGCGTCATCGCCTTCGTCAATCTCCAGGCCGCCGCGGCGACCCTCGCGCTGGTGGTCGTGATCTTCATCGGCATCAGCTGGATCGTCGACGGCGTCGTGTCGTTGAGTCTGCTCGGGCACGACGGGTCGAAGGTGTGGACGCTGCTGTACGCGGTGCTCAGCATCGTCGCCGGCGTGTTCGTGCTGTTCTCGCCGCTGGTCGCCGGACTCGCGTTCTGGCTGCTGCTGGGCATCTCCCTGGTGGCGCTCGGCATCGTGCAACTCGTGCGAGCGATCACTCTCGGCAAGGAAGCCCGAACGATCCGTTCCACGGCGCCGCTGCGCTGACCGCCCCGCGAAGCGCGACGGCCCCGCTCTCCCGGAGGAGGCGGGGCCGTCGTCTCGAGATCACTCGGCGGCGAAAGCGCTGACGTCACCCACCAGACGGGTGTTGTCGGCCGGCACCGGGTCGACCGCGGCGCGGGCGACCTCGGCCGCGAACTCCGACACGTTGTAGAGCTTGCCCGCGGACTCGCGTCGCTCTGCGATCGCGCCGGGGTTGGCACGCTCCAGCAGCGTCGCGGTGATGGTGCCCTCGATCATGTCGCCCGAGACCACCGTGAAGCCCACGCCCTGCTCGGCGAGACCGGGGATCAGCTCGCGCAGGGCGTCTTCGCCCGCGCGCTTCGAGAGGGCGACGGGCTCGTACTCGGGCATCGTCGGCGTCGTGCGGATGAAGTGGGCCTGGTGGCTCGTGACGAAGACCACCCGAGCTCCGTCGGAGAGCAGCGGACGCGCGGCCTCCAGCACCGAAAGCTGTGCGTCGCGGTTGAGCGTGAGGGCGTAGTCCTCGGCCATCCCCGACTCCATGCCGCCGGACGCGTTCAGCACGAGCACGTCGAGCCGGCCGTATTCGGCGCGGACGGCCTCGAACATCTCGGCAACGGATGCCGGATCGGTCAGGTCCGCTCCCACGACGAGCGCACGGCGTCCGAGCTCGCGCAGCTCGGAGGCGAGCTTCTCGGCACGCGGCGCCTTGTTGCGGAAGTTGATGACGACGTCGGCACCGGCCTGCGCGAGATACCGGACGGTGTCGGCTCCGATCCCCCGCGACGAACCGGTGACAAGGGCGACCTTGCCGTCGAGGGAACCTGCGGGAAGAACGTCGGACACGGTGACTCCTCAAGATGCGTGGCGCGCCGCGATGGCGCGGTGTTCCAGCCTAGCAAGGGCGCCACGGCAGCCCTCGGGCCGCAGCACCCGCGTGATAGGTTGACCGAAAGGAGGCCGCATGGACACCATGTCGACATTCGCGCAGTTCATCGACCAGTGGGCCTGGATCGGATGGCTGGTCCTGATCGCCCTCTTCCTGGTGATCGAGATGCTGACGCTCGACTTCACCTTCCTGATGCTCAGCTTCGGAAGCGCGGTCGGACTCCTCACAGACCTCGCCGGAATCCCCTTCTGGGCGCAGGTGATCGTCGCCGCAGCCGCCGCGGCGCTCTTCATCCTCTTCCTCCGCCCGCCCCTCCTCCGACGGCTGCGCCGCGGGGAGGATCCGACGAAATCGAACGTCGACGCGCTCCTCGACCTGAGGGGGATCGCCCTGCACGACATCACGCAGATCTCCGGGCAGGTGAAGCTGAGCAACGGCGACACCTGGACCGCGCGCACCTCCACGCCCGTCGCCATCCCGCAGGGGGCGCCCGTCGCCGTCAGTGCGATCAACGGAGCCACCGCCATCGTCCGTCCCGTCAACGACTAGGAGACATCTGTGAACGACTCCTCGTTCATCCCGACCGCGATCCTCTGGATCCTCGCGATCGCGGTCATCATCTTCGTGGTGGTGACCGTCGCCCGCGCGATCCGGATCATTCCTCAGGCCACGGCCGGAGTGGTAGAGCGCCTCGGCCGCTACCACAAGACCCTCACGCCGGGTCTGAACATCCTCGTGCCGTTCATCGACCGCCTGCGGCCGCTGATCGACATGCGCGAGCAGGTGGTCTCGTTCCCGCCGCAGCCGGTCATCACCGAGGACAACCTCGTCGTCTCCATCGACACGGTGGTCTACTTCCAGGTCACGGATGCACGAGCGGCGACCTACGAGATCGCCAACTACCTGGGTGCCGTCGAGCAGCTCACGACCACGACGCTCCGTAACGTCGTCGGTGGACTCAACCTCGAAGAGGCACTCACGAGCCGCGACAACATCAACGGTCAGCTGCGCGTCGTGCTCGACGAGGCGACCGGCAAGTGGGGCATCCGCGTCGGACGCGTCGAGCTCAAGGCGATCGACCCGCCCGTCTCGATCCAGGACTCGATGGAGAAGCAGATGCGCGCCGAGCGTGATCGTCGCGCCGCGATCCTCACCGCCGAGGGCACCAAGCAGTCCGCCATCCTCGAAGCCGAAGGTATGCGGCAGGCCGAGATCCTCCGCGCCGAGGGTGACAAGCAGGCCGCCGTGCTCCGGGCGCAGGGTGAGGCCGAGGCCATCCAGAACGTCTTCAGCGCCATCCACCAGGGCGCACCCGACGAGAAGCTCCTCGCCTACCAGTACCTGCAGATGCTCCCCAAGATCAGCGAGGGGCAGTCCAACAAGCTGTGGATCATCCCGAGCGAGCTCACCGAGGCGCTCAAGGGCATCGGCAGCGCCTTCACGCCGAAGCCCGGTCAGCCCGGGGCGACTCCTCCCCCCGGCGTGTGACCCACCCGTACTTCGAGAAGACGCGGCACCCCCGAGTCCTCGCTCATCGCGGTCTCATCACTGCGGCGGGTGAGGCCTCCGGCGTCTGGGAGAACACGGCGGCGGCGTTCGCCGCGGCGCAGGCGGCGGGTGTCGAGTTCATCGAGACCGACTGCCGGGTCACCGCCGACGGCGACGTCGTGCTCTTCCACGACGAGACGCTGCAGCGCCTGACCGGCGACCCGCGCCCGATCCACACCATCCGCACCCGAGAGCTGAGCCGCGTCTTCGAGGCGCACGGCGGCATCCTCACGGTCGCGGAGGCTCTCGACCTGTTCCCGTCGACGCGGTTCAACATCGACGTCAAGACACTCGCCGCGGCCGCTCCCCTGGGCCCCGTGCTGGCCGAGCACACGCACCGCACGCTGGTGACGAGCTTCGCGGACCGCAATCGACGCGCGACGGTCGCCGCCGTGCTGCGAGCCGGCGCGGGGATGCGACCCGCCACCTCCGCCGGTCTCCGGACCATCGCCGCGGTGCGGGCGGCGAGCACCGTGCGCCTCTCCCCCGCACGCATCCTCCGGGGGATCGACGCCCTGCAGATCCCGGAACGTCGCGGCCCCCTCACCGTCCTCACACCCGCGCTGCTGCGTGCCGCCCGCTCCCGCGGGGTCGAGGTGCACGTCTGGACGGTGAACGATCCGTCGGAGATGCGACGCCTCGTCGCTGTCGGCGTCGACGGCGTCGTCACCGACCGCGCGGACGAGGCTCTCTCCGTACTCGCGCGCGAATAGTCGCCGGCGCTGAGATTCCGCTGTGAATCGCGTCAGGACACCGGTTGCGTGGATGAAGCGCACAGGCTGGAGCGTTATACCTGACAGCGACGAGAGGACCACACAATGGCAGATCGCAGCCTGCGCGGCATCCGACTCGGCGCCCAGAGCCTACAGAGCGAAGAGGGCGTCGTTTTCATGGAGCGCCGTGAGACCACCTACACCTGTGACACCTGCGGCCACGTCACGAACCTGATGTTCGCGGCAGACGCCGAGCCGCCGCAGACCTGGGAATGCCGCTCCTGCGGCGCCGAGGCACGACTCAACGTCGACGGCCAGGCCGTCACGCTCGAGGCGACCGATGAGAAGGCAGCCCGCACGCACTGGGACATGCTGATGGAGCGCCGTACGCGCGCCGAACTCGAGGAGCTGCTCGAGGAGCGCCTCGCCTTCATCCGCGCCCGCCGTGGCGCGGGAGAAGACCCGACGCGGGAGAAGATCGGCGCCTAACGGCGCCGGGCGCGCCACCACCCGACGACCAGCGCGCCCAGTCCGCCCCAGAGCAGCACCTGCTGCACCCAGGGGCCCAGCAGCACACCCGCCGTGAGGCCGGAGCGGAGCTCGACATCCTCGAGCATCGCCCCGGCCTCATCTGCGTCCAGGCTCGTCACGGTCGTGCCGTCGGGGCGGATGATCTGGCTCGTCCCCACCGTCGAGACGTTCACGACGCTGCGGCCCGTCTCGATCGCGCGCATGCGGGCGAAAGCGAGCTGCTGCAGATTCTCGTCCGTGCCCCGGAAGTCGGCGTTGTTCGTCTGGAAGACGAGCACTTGCGCCCCGTCGCCCACGCCCTCGTGGATCACGTCGTCGTAGATCACGTCGAAGCAGATCGCGAGCCCCACCGGCACCCCATCGACGTTCACGACCGGTGCGTTCGTGCCGGGGGTGTACTCCCGGCCGATCAGGCCGATGAGATCGGGGGCCAGCGCGTAGAAGAAGTCGCGATCGGGTACGTACTCGCCGAAGGGCACCGGGTGCCGCTTGTCGTGCGTCTGCTCCGCTCCCCCGTCCTGCGTCCACAGCATCGACGTGTTCCAGTACCGCTCGTCGCGCGCTGTCGCCGCATTGGCGAGCAACGGCGCGCCGATCCGCGTGGTGACCAGCGTCATCTGCCGCGCGAGCGTCTCATTCTGGAACGGGTCGGTGTCGAGTCCGCCCTCCGGCCAGACGAGCAGATCGATGTCCTCTCCGTAGAGCGGCTGCGTGGCCTCGGTCTGCGCGCGCACGACTGCGAACGGGGACCGCTCGTCGAAGTATCCGGTCGGACCGTTGCCCTGCACGGCTGCGATCCGCATCGATCCCGCTGCCGCGGTCGGGAAGATCGGCGTCGCGACGAGCAGCACCGTGATCGCCGCCGGGACGAGGAGCGGGGCGGGGCGGCGCCACAGACGCAACCGCGTCGCTTCGATCAGCATGGCGACGACGAGCACCATCAAGAACCCGAGTCCTCCGACCCCGACCCACGACGTCACCGGGGCGAGCGGGCTCATCGCCTGCGTCATGCCGATGCGCGCCCACGGGAAGCCACCGTACGGCCAGGATCCGACGAACATCTCGCGGCCGATCCAGAGCGCCGCGACGACGGCCGGCAGCACGAGCATCCGTCCCCAGACTCGGGGTAGCGCGCGCGGAATCCAGCGGTAGGCCAGGGTCAACGGAACGAGACCGAGCGCCGTCAGTCCCCCTTCGACGACGCTGAGAGCGGCCCAGGGCACGGGCCCGAGGTAGCGCGACGTCCACGACACCAGGAGCGCGTAGAACACGAGGCCGTACACGAGCCCGACGAGGAGCGCTCCGCCCGCCCGTCGCCCGATGAGCGACAGCAGGAGCAGGGCGACGGCCGGGAACGCGAGGATCCAGACGCCCGCCTCCGGATAGGAGAGGTCCATGAGCAATGCCGAGGCCGCCGCCGCCGGGAGAGCCAGCGAGAGCGGGAGCAGCGCACGGCGACGCGCGCCGCCTTCGTTCGATGCCATCGTCACATCGAGGAGTACGCGACGATGCCGCGGCGCACTCCGTCGAGGGCCACGCGCGCCGTGCGGGCGAGCGCTCCGTCCTCGGCGACGATCGACAACTGATCGAGCAGGTCGATGGTCTGCTTCGCCCATCGCACGAAGTCACCGGCCGCCATGTCGGCCTCGACGAGCACACGGTCGAGCATGCCGCCGCGCGCCCACGAATACATGGCACCGGCGAGCCCCGCGGCCAGCGGCTCGCTTCCCGGCAGATGGTGGTCCTGTTCGAGGTCATCGAGCTCGGCCCAGAGCGTCGACGTCTTCTCGTATGCCGAGCGGAACGCGCCGCGCGGCAGACCCCGCTCCCCCGCGTTCGCTTCGTCGCGCCGCGGTTCGTACACGAGGCAGCACGCCATCGCGGCCAGCGACGGCGCATCGAGACCCGACCAGAGCCCCTGCCGCAGGGATTCGGCGACGAGAAGATCTCGTTCACCGTAGATGCGACGCATCGTCCGACCCGACTCCGTGAGCGTCATGTCGTCGCCCTCGCGGCGCAGGTAGTCGAGCGTTTCGAGCACCTCCACCACGCGGTCGAAGACGCGCGCCACGGTTCCCGTGCGCGTCTCGATCTGGCGGCGGATGCGGTCGGTCTGACGCTTGAGCTTCCAGTAACGCTCCGCCCACCGCGCATGGGCCTCGCGATCCGGGCAACGGTGGCAGGGATGGCGCTGCATCGACGTGCGGAGCTGCTGGATGCGCTTCATCCGCTTGTCGCGCGCGCTGCGCGGCGCCTGCGCATCCTGACGGTTCTTCTTCTCGAGGTCGCTCAGCTCTCGACGGATCGTCGAGTACTCGACGAAGTCGCCGTGCTCGCAGGTCATCGACGCGCGATAACCGTCGAGGGACGCCTCGGCCTCGCGCACCTGGCGCGCGAGACCCACCACCGCACGGTCGGCTTGGAACTGCGCGAAGGACGACTCCAGCACCTCGCGCGCTCGCGCCTTGCCGAAGAGGTCGATCAGGTTGACCGCCATGTTGTACGTGGGGCGGAAGCTGGAGTTCAGCGGATACGTGCGCCGCGAGGCGAGAGCAGCGACGGCCTGCGGGTCCATGCCCTCGGTCCACTGCACGACCGCATGCCCCTCGACGTCGATGCCCCGGCGCCCCGCACGGCCGGTGAGCTGCGTGTACTCGCCCGACGTGATCGCGACCCTGGCCTCGCCGTTGAACTTCTCCATCTTCTCGAGCACCACTGTGCGGGCCGGCATGTTGATGCCGAGCGCGAGGGTCTCCGTCGCGAAGACGACCTTGACGAGCTTGCGCTGGAAGAGTTCCTCGACGACCTCCTTGAACGCCGGGAGCAGTCCGGCGTGGTGCGAGGCGACCCCGCGTTCGAGGTTGTCCAGCCACTCCCAGTACCCGAGCACCCCGAGATCCTCCTCCTGGAGAGTGCGGGTGCGCTCCTCGACGATCGAGCGGATCTCGTTGCGTTCGTCGACCGTGGTGAGCCGCACGCCCGAGCGCCGAACCTGCTGCACGGCGGCGTCGCAGCCCACGCGGCTGAAGATGAAGAAGATCGCCGGGAGCAGGTTCGAACGCTCCAGCAGCGCCACGACGTCCGGACGGTCCATCCGCTCGATGCGGCGGGTGTTCGCAGGCCGCACCGGTCGCTGCCCGCCGCGCGGTGGCCGTTTCGCCTGACGTCCGGCGTGCCGGTTGCTCGCGTACGACTGCGCGCGGCGGTTGTTCTCGTAGTGCGATCCCGTGAACGAACGGATGCGCATGAGCTCCTGGTTGACCTGAGCGGTCGCCACCCCGGCACGATCGTCGAAGAGCGGGAGGAGGTCGTCGCGGACGAGCACGTGCTGCTCGAGCGGCACGGGACGGATCTCGGAGACGATGACCTCGGTGTCGCCGCGCACGGTGTCGAGCCAGTCGCCGAACTCCTCGGCGTTCGACACGGTCGCGCTCAGCGACACGAGCCGCACCGGGGCCGGGAGGTGGATGATCACCTCTTCCCAAACGGCACCGCGGAATCGATCGGCGAGGTAGTGCACCTCGTCCATGACCACGTAGCGCAGATCGCGCAGCGCCGCCGAGTCGGCGTAGATCATGTTGCGCAGCACCTCGGTGGTCATCACGACGATGCGCGCGTTGCCGTTGATGTTGGTGTCGCCGGTGAGCAGACCGACCTCGTCGGCACCGTACACGTCGACCAGCTCGCGGAACTTCTGGTTCGACAGCGCCTTCATGGGCGTGGTGTAGAACGCCTTGTCGCGCGGCGTCTGCATCGCAAGGTGGACCGCGAACTCGCCGACGATGGTCTTCCCGGCGCCGGTGGGCGCGGCCACGAGCACGCTGTGCCCGTTCTCGAGCGCATGGCAGCCCGCGACCTGGAAGGGATCGAGGTCGAAGCGCTGACGTGCGGCGAACGCCGCCGTCTCGGGATGCTCGGAGGCGCGGCGCGCGGCGGCGTAGCGCTCGGACGGTGAACTCATACGGCTCCCGGAAGCAGCCCCTCGGCGGCCTCTCTCTTGTGTCGGCGACGGTCGAAGAGGATCGACAGCCCCGCGGCGGCGAAGTACAGCACGACCAGGATGCCCGCGAGCAGCAGCATCGAGAAGATGTCGGCGGCCGGCGTGGTGATCGCCGCGAACAGGCAGGCGATGAGGATGGCGACGCGCCACCCCCGGAGGATCGCACGGCCGGTCATGACACCGGCGACGTTCAGCGCGACGAGGAACACGGGCAGCACGAACGAGATGCCGACGACGAGCACGAACTTGAAGATGAAGTCGTAGTACTGCTTCGCATCGAAGTAGTTGACCCCGCCCTCGGGCACGAATGTCGACATGATCTCGATCACGTGCGGGGCGACGAGCACGGCGACGTAGCACCCCGCGAAGAAGAGCGGGATCGCGGCGCCGACGAAGCTGAGCGTGTACCGGATCTCTTTCCGGGTGAGACCCGGCATGATGAACGCCCATACCTGCCACAGCCAGATCGGCGCGGACAGCAGGAAACCGATGGCCAGGGCGATGCGCATCCGCAGGTCGAAACCGGACGACACCGCGGAGAAGACGAGCTGGGCGAACGGCGTCTCGGTGGCACGCTGCTCATCGAGGATCCGGATGGGTTCGGTGATGAACCAGATGATGGGGTCGGTGACGAGGAAGGCCACCACCATGCCGACCGCGAGGCCGGCCACGGCGATGATGAGGCGTTTGCGCAGCTCGACGAGGTGCGCCGCCAGCGTCATCCGACGCTCGCGGGGCGGCTTCTCGGGCGACGCGAGGGGGATCTCGGTCACGCCTACGACGTCTGCGGTGGCGTTTCCGGCTTGGCGGCGTCGTTCGTTGCCGCCTGGTTCTTCACCGTGCCGTCGGCCGGAGCCGGGGTGGTGCCATCGGTGTTCTCGGCCGCGTCTTCGGCCTTCATCGCCTTCATCTCACCGCGGAACACACGTGCAGACTGTCCCATGCTCTTCGCCAGTGCCGGCAGTTTCGCCGCACCGAAGAGGAGCAGGATGATGATGAGGATGATCCACAGGTGCGGACCCGCGAATAGATTGCCCATGAGAGTCTCCTCGTAGTTTGGTGCCAGTCTACCCGGCGTCGGTGGACGTGGGCTGATGGTAGAGGGCGAGTCCTGCGGCCGCCCATTCCCGCGTCGCCGTGCGTGCGATGCCGGGTTCGAGCACCTCGAGCGCTCCCCCGAAGCGGGCGGCGATGCGCTTGATACCCCGAGGATCGGCGAGATGCAGGTGCGCGGTGACCACGGCGTCGTGCGATTCGACGTCATCGGCCGACAGGAGCCCGCCGAGGAGCGGCGCCAGCCGATCCGGGAGCCGGACAGCGACCTGGCGATCCTCGACGCCCTCCGAGAAGGCCTCGGGCACCTGGTCGCCGCCGTGGGTGATGGGGATGTCGGTCAGCGTCGGAGCGCTCACGCGATCGAGGTGGAAGGTGCGCATGGCCTGTCGCATATGGCACCACCCCTGCAGGTACCACTGGCCGTTGGTGATCAGGATCTGCACCGGATCGACGGTGCGCGTGGTGATCGGAGCATCCGGGGCCTGATAGCGGAACGAGAGCGCCCGCCCCTCGTGCAGACCGCGAGCGACCGCCTCGCGCACCTCGTCGACGGCGCTCGGCGCGACGACGACCTCGGCGGGGGCGTCGGCGGCACCGCGCGACAGCTTCGAGATGAGGCCGGCGACCAGACCCGAGTCCGAGACCGCCGGCACCGCGGCGACCATCTGCAGACCGGCGAGGAGCGCCGCGGCCTCGCGGGCGGTGAAGCGCGGGACGCGCCGGAGGGCGACGTCGTTCGTGATCTCGATCACGTCTTCCTGCTCGAGCAGATCCCAGTTGATGTCGAACATCTCCTGGGGCTGCTGCCAGAAGCCGGACTCGCCGGGAAGACCGATCACCGTGAGCTTCTCGATCATCGCGCGCATCTCGCGCGGTGACACCCCGAACTCCTCGGCGGCCTCGGCGACGGAGACCTGGCCGTGTTCGAGCACGTACGGAACGAGGGTCAGGTACAGCCGCACCCGCTCCGAAGCGAGCAGGGGACGCGACGGTGCAGCGCTCATCGTCGTTCCTCCTCTCGATCGACGTGGGTGCTCGCAACCGCGGTCAGCCGCAGGATCACCGCATCGCGCAGCGAATCCGGCTCCACCACCCTGACCTCCGGTCCGTAGGACGCGAGCTCGTCGGCGAAGATGTGCAGATCGACGAAGGGCACGCGGATGCCCTGGACGGCCGGGGTGGCGCGGCGGCCCAGGCGCAACGCAGCCTCCGTGCCGGGCGTGACCTCGAGCAGGGCCGAATGCGCCGCGGCGACCGCCTCCAGACCGGACAGCGCCCGCTCCCCCGCTCCCTCGCGCAGCGCCGCGTCGAACGGTTCCGCGGTGACCGAGACGGCGCCGACGATGCGGCTCAACAGGAAGGTGCGCTCTTCGTCGAGGTCGACGTCGACGCCGAACACGTGCCAGCGCGCTTCGTAGTCGACCAGGGCGAGCGGGCGCACGCGACGTCGTCGCGCCGCATCCTCCCCGGGCTTCAGGTAGTCGAACACCACCACGCGCGTCTTCTCGATCGCCTCCTGCAGCGGCGCGAACGCGGCGTCGCGCGCCGTGATCCGCGGCGCGAAACCGATGATCGGCTCGTCGCCGTCGATGCCGAGCGCGCGGATCTTCCGCACCCCGGACTGCGCGTCGCCCGAGACCGACTCCGCGCTCCAGACGCTCCCCGCGAGCTGCAGCACGGCGAGTTCCGCCGGGGTGAACTCGATGTCCTCCGGCAGGTCGTACTCCGCCTGCGGGATCCGGTAGCGGGCCTCGCGGAGGTCGTTCGGGTCGGCCGCATCGCCGATCGTCTCGACGGGGATGCCGAGCGCACGGAGCTCGTCCTTGTCGCGCTCGAACATCTTCTCGAGCGCGTCGGTTCGCGTACCGGCCCCGGCGCGCTGCCGGTAGCCGGAGACGTTCTCGAGGATCTGCTGCTTCGTGAGCCCGATCTCCGTGGCCATCAGCGCCACCACGAGGTTCGTGAGGCGCTCCTCCGCGGGAATCCGGGCGGCCATCACGGCGAGGGGACGGGGACGGCGCCCAGGATGTCGACGACGAAGGCCATGGCGGCGGACCCGTCGGTCTTCGGCGCCACGATGAGCACCTGCGACCCCACCGTGTGGCCGACGAGGGCCTCGGCGATCGGCGGCGCGAGCTGCGCGAAGTCGATGATGGGCGCGTCGCCCCATGTGGTGCGCAGCACCTGCTTGTCGTCCCAGCCCACGGCG
The DNA here is from genome assembly GCF_963528945.1 of uncultured Microbacterium sp. Taxonomy (GTDB): domain Bacteria; phylum Actinomycetota; class Actinomycetes; order Actinomycetales; family Microbacteriaceae; genus Microbacterium. Next base: position 993,207 of record NZ_CAURWX010000001.1, on the reverse strand, counting down.
GTGAAGTGGACGAGGGGCAGCTGGTCGGCGGTCAGCTTCTCGCCGTCGCCCTCGATCAGCGTCTGCACGGTCTGCTCGTCGGGCGCGTCGACGTCGGGGATGATCACCCCGGGTGTGCCGTCGGGGGCCCGCACGACGGTCGGCATGTTGCGGGCGTCGTTGAAGCGCAGCGCGCCCTCGGCCTTCGGAAGGTACACGTCGACGACGTCGAGCACGAAGACGGCGGCGCCGTCGTCGTCGATGCCGAAGTTCGTGGCGTTTTGCGGGCCGAAGTCCTCGGGAGTGAGAGCTGCGACGACCCGCGAGCCGGCCGTCGCGCATTCGAGCGCCGGCGCGAGGCCGGGCACGCGCTCCGCCCACTGGTCGATGGTGATCGGTGCGCTGGTCGCCTCATCGAAGGGCTCGTCGTAGATTTTCTCGCCGGTACTGCCGTCGTAGATCGACAGCTGCAGCAGCATCGCCTGACCGTCGTCGGCCAGCGCGCGACCGTCACCGACGACGAGGTCGGCGAACGAACTCTTCGGCGTCGACAGCGGCGTGAACAGGTCGACATCGGTGCGACCGCCGATGTCGCCCTCGACCGAGACGGCGTCCCGCAGATCGGTGTTACCGCCCGCCCGCTCGCACGCGGCGTCGCCGGAGGTCGGCGCGGCCGTGCACCCGGTCAGAGCGAGGACGGCGAGGCTGAGGGTGGCCAGAGCGGCGGACGTTTTACGCACGCCCTCCAGTCTATTCGGTGTCCTGCTCCGATTCGCGCGCGGTGGCCGCGATGCGCGCGCCCTCGGCCGCCCTGGCGGCCTCACGGGCGCGCTTGCGCAGATTCTTGTCGCTGATCTCGCGGTCGCCCACCGCGCCGGGGGTCCACATCTCGACGTCTTCGTCGCCGTAGCTTGACTTCGACGCCCGGCGCTTGACCGACGGTGCCACAGCGCCCGGAGCGAGGCGGCGGGCCGTCAACAGGAAGCCCGTGTGGGCGACCATGCGGTGGTCCGGGCGAACCGCGAGCCCCTCGACGTGCCAGCCGCGAACCATGGTCTCGGACGCGTCGGGGTCGGTGAACAGGCCGGTGCTGCGGATGTACTCGGCCACCCGGGAGAGCTGGGTCGCCGTGGCGATGTAGCAGAGCACGACGCCGCCGGGCGTCAGCGCGTCGGCGACGACGTCGATGCACTCCCACGGCGCGAGCATGTCGAGGACCACACGGTCGACGGTGCCCGCCGGGAGCGTGGACGGCAGCGCCTCGACGAGATCGCCCACGACGACCTCCCACGTCGACGGCGTCTCGCCGAAGAACGTCTCGACGTTGCCGCGAGCCACCTCGGCGAAGTCGTCGCGGCGCTCGAACGAGACCAGCCGGCCCGCCGGACCGACCGCGCGCAGGAGCGAGAGCGAGAGCGCGCCGGAGCCGACGCCCGCTTCGACGACCGTCGCGCCCGGGAAGACATCCGCCTGCATGACGATCTGCGCCGCGTCCTTGGGGTAGACGATGGCCGCGCCGCGCGGCATCGACATCGCGAAGTCCCGCAGAAGGGGCCGCAGCGCCAGGTAGTCGTGTCCGGAGCTGTTGGCGACCACCGAGCCGTCGGGGAGGCCGATGAGGTCGCGGTGGCGGAGCACGCCGTGGTGGGTGTGCAGCTCGCCGTCCTCGCGCAGGGTCACCGTGTGCAGCCGGCCCTTCGGCCCGGTGAGCTGCACGCGGTCGCCTTCACGGAAGGCGCCGCTGGGCCGGTGGCTGTGGTTCTCGGTCATCGTGCGGCTCCTGCCGTGGTCGTGCGGCGGTCGTGCAGGTCGAGGAGGTCGGCTGCGCGCCGTCCCTCGAGCGTCGGCCAGAGTTCATGCGCACCTGCGTCGTCGAGCGGCACGATGTGCGGCACACCGAGGGTCACGGCGCCCGAGGCGACGCCGGCGCGCACACCCGTCGGAGAATCCTCGATGACGACCGCGTCGGCGATGTCGACGCCGAGCAGCGCCGCGGCCTGCAGGTACGGCTCGGGGTGGGGCTTGGGGTTCTCGACGTCGTCTCCGGCGACGACGAGTCGGAACGCGGGGAACTCGATCAGCTCGACCACGCTGAGCGCCATGCGGCGCAGCGACATCGTCACGAGCGCGGTGGGGACGCCCGCGTCATGGAGGTCGAGCAGGAGCTCGCGTGCACCCGGACGGAAGGGCACGCCGTCGTTGCGGAGCATCCGCTGCACCTCGTCGGTCAGATGGTCGACGATCGCCTGCGGCTCCAGCCGGACACCCGCGTTCTGGAGGATGATCGCGCTGTCGATGAGCCCGCTCCCGACGAGCTGCAGGCCGTCCTCATGGGTCCAGGAACCGCCGAAGGATTCGACCAGGCGGGTCTCCGCCGCCATCCAGTACGGCTCGGTGTCGACGACGGTTCCATCCATGTCCCAGAGGACGGCGCGGGGCTGAATACTCACCGAGCCATGTTATCCGCCTGTCGCGCCCGACCTCCGCCGCGCGCGACTAGCCTGGGGTGATCGCATCGGCACGGGAACGGAAGGGGATCACGATGGATGTTCTCGGTTCGCGCATCGTGATCGTGGCCTTCGACGGCTGGAACGACGCGGGCGAGGCCGCGAGCAGCGCGGTCACCGCGATGCGCGGGGACACCGCCTACGACCTCGTGCACTCCGTCGACCCCGAGCTCTACTTCGACTACCAGTACACCCGCCCGTCGTCTCGCCTCGACTCCGACGGACGTCGCCGCCTCACGTGGCCGGAGGCGACGCTCTGGCGCCCTCGCGACCCCGCCCCCGGCACCGAGTTCTGGCTCCTCACCGGCGTCGAACCCGCGCGCACGTGGCAGGCCTTCGCATCGGAGTTCATCGACGTCGCCCTGCGCGACGACGTGACCGGATTCGTCTTCCTCGGCGCCATGCTCGCCGACGTGCCGCACTCCCGCCCCATCTCGATCTTCGCGGCGAGCCAGAACGACCAGGTGCGCGAGCAGCTCGGTCTCGAGAAGTCGCTGTACGAGGGGCCCGTGGGCATCCTGAGCGTGCTCGAGCACTTCGCCGAGTCCGCCGGCATCCCGACGGCGACCCTCTGGGCCAGCGTGCCGCACTACGTCGCCAACTCCACCCCCTCACCCAAGGTGACCCTCGCGCTGCTCGATCGCCTCGACGAGCTGACCGGCGTCGACGTGCCGCGCACCTCCCTCCGTACCGAGGCGGCCGCCTGGGAGGCGTCGATCGACGCCGCGGCGGCCGACGACGAGGAGATGAGCGAGTACATCCGCCAGCTCGAGAAGACCCGCGACACGTGGGACTCGCCGGAGGCCTCCGGCGACGCCATCGCGCAGGAGTTCGAGCGGTATCTGCGTCGCCGCGGCGACGGACCCGGCGACCACAAGCGCTGAGGCGCCGGCGTCGGTATCAGGCGGCGATGACGCCCGTGCCGAGCAGGATCAGGATGACCGCACCCAGCACGATGCGGTAGATCACGAACGGCAGGAAGCTGCGCTTCGAGATCCAGCTCATGAAGAACGCGATCACGCCGAGGGCGACGACGAACGCGATACCGGTGGCCGCGAGGGTGTCGCCGAGCGAGAAGAACGACGGCTCTCCCCAGCTCTTGGCGAGCTGGTAGAACCCGCTGCCGAACACCGCCGGGATCGCGAGCAGGAACGCGTAGCGGGCAGCCGCGGCTCGCTCGTACCCGAGGAACAGGCCCATCGTGATGGTGCCGCCGGAGCGCGAGACGCCCGGCACGAGCGACAGGGCCTGCGCCATACCGAAGGCGACACCGTGCGGGTAGGTCAGCTGATTCAGGGCACGCTTCTTCGCGCCGACGTGGTCGGCGATGCCGAGGAGCACGCCGAACACGATGAGCATGATCGCGACGATCCAGAGCGAGCGGAACACCGTTTCGATCTGGTCCTGGAACAGCAGACCGAGCACGACGATCGGAATGCTGCCGAGGATGATGAGCCACCCCATGCGCGCATCGGGGTCGTTGCGCGGCGCCTTGCCCACCAGCGACCGGAACCACTGCGTGATGATGCGCACGATGTCGCGCCAGAAGAAGACGACCACCGCGGCCTCGGTGCCGATCTGGGTGATCGCGGTGAACGCTGCTCCCGGGTCCTCTCCGGAGGGCAGGAAAGTGCCGAGGATGCGCAGATGGGCGCTGGACGAGATCGGGAGGAACTCGGTCAGTCCCTGGACGATGCCGAGGATGAGCGCTTCGAGGAGATGCATGAGGCCTTCTGAGGAGTCGACGGGCGCGGGTGCGCGGGCGCTCAGTACGAGCGCAGCAGATCGGCCAGCACCCGCTGGCCGAAGACAAGCGAGTCTACGGGTACTCGCTCGTCGACCCCGTGGAACATCCCGGTGAAGTCGAGGTCGGCGGGAAGACGCAACGGTGCGAAGCCGTACCCGGTGATACCGAGCGTCGACAGCGCCTTGTTGTCGGTGCCGGCACCGAGGAGGTAGGGGATCACCGGGACGCCCGGGTCGTGCCGGCCGAGGCTCGCCACCATCGCCTCGACGAGCTCTCCCTCGAACGGGGTCTCCATGCCGATGTCGCGCACGACCGTCTCGATCTCGATTTCGTCACCGACGATCTGCTGCAGCTCGGCGAGTACCGCATCCTCGGTGCCGGGGAGCACCCGCACGTCGATGAGCGCCTCGGCGCGCTCGGGGATCACATTGTGCTTGTACCCGGCGCTGAGCGCGGTGGGGTTGGTCGTGGTGCGGAACGTGGAGCGCAGGAACGCCTCGGCTGGCCCGGCGGCGGCCGCGAGGGCGTCGGGGTCGTCGGTCCCCCGTCCGGTGAGCTCGCCGAGGCCGGCGATGAGCGCGGAAGTGGTGGGAGTGAGCCGCAGCGGCCAGCGCGTTCGGCCGATCTTCGCCACGGCCTCGGCGAGGGCGGTCACGGCGTTGTCGTCGTGCAGACGGCTGCCGTGGCCGGCGCGCCCGCGCGCCACCAGGCGGATCCAGATCAGCGCCTTCTCCCCCACCTGCAGCAGGTAGGCGCGTCGGTCGTCGACGGTGATCGAGTACCCACCGACCTCGCTGATCGCGGTCTCCGCTCCCGCGAACCATTCCGGGCGATCGCGCACCACGAGCGCCGATCCCTCCACACCGCCGTTCTCCTCGTCGGCGAAGAACGCCAGAACGAGATCGCGCGCGGGGCGCTCCCCCGCGCGCAGGATGTCGGCGACGGCGGTGAGGATCATCGCGTTCATGTTCTTCATGTCGACGGCCCCTCGACCCCACAGCATCCCGTCCTGCACGATGCCGGCGAAGGGGTCGACCGTCCAGTCCTCGGCGACGGCGGGGACGACGTCGAGGTGACCGTGCACGACGAGTGCGGGCAAGGACCGATCACGACCCGCGACCCGCGCCATGACGTTGGTCCGACGCGGGATCGGCTCGTAGGACTCGACCTCGAGGCCGAGCTCCTGCAGATAGGCGGTGACGTACTCGGCGGCTTCGCGCTCGCCCTCCGCCCGGCCGCCGCCGTAGTTCGAGGTGTCGAAGCGGATCAGGTCGGCCGCGACGCGCACGACCTCGGGGAGCGACGAGGGGGTCATGGCCCCAGGCTATCGAAGAGGCGTGCCACGCCCGGGCGTCGCGCTCGGTTCGAGCGGGGGTCGCGAACGTGGTAATGTCATTTCTCGGCCGGGAACGGCTGATCCAACACCTGCGCGGGTGGCGGAATGGTAGACGCGCTAGCTTGAGGTGCTAGTGCCCGATAGGGCGTGGGGGTTCAAGTCCCCCTCCGCGCACGGACAAGAGGCCGGGAGTCATCGACTCCCGGCCTCTTCTGCGTCCACGGCTTCCGGCTTCGGCGGCCGATCGGTGCGCGAACACTCCGCGACGAGCACCCGCGCACCGACAGGGGCGGGCTCAGACCGCCCCGACGCCGAACAGCAGCCCCAACAGGTAAGTGATCGCGGCAGCGCCGAAACCGATCGCCAGCTGCCGCAGCGCGCGGCGCAGGGGCGGACCGCCCGACAGGATGCCGACCATAGCACCGGTGCTCAGCAGAGCGATTCCCACGAGCACGAGTGCCAGCACCACCGCCGCCGTGCCCGTGAGACCGAAGATCCAGGGCAGCACCGGGATAATCGCCCCCGATGCGAAAAGCAGGAAGCTCGTGAGAGCGGCCATCCAGTCGCTCCCGACGATCTCGTGCTCGTCGGCAGCGTGCGTACCGATCGGCCCCGTCGCCGTTCGGCGCACACCTTCCTGCGCCGCGGCGACGATACGACGCGCCTTCGCCAAAGCCTCGTCTGGAGCGACGCCGCGCGCCCGGTAGACGAGGGCGAGCTCGTTCTCGTCGATGTCGAGGTCGTGCGCCGATGCCGCGGCGTCTTCGTTGGCCTCGGTCGCCGCGAGCAACTCGCGCTGGGACCGCACCGAGACGAACTCGCCCGCGCCCATCGACAGGGCGCCCGCGAGCAGCCCCGCGACGCCGCTGAAGAGCACGAACGACGAGCTGACCCCGGTGGCACCGATGCCGAGTACGAGCGCGAGATTGCTGACGAGACCGTCGTTCGCCCCGAAGACCGCCGCGCGGAACGAACCGGACAGCCGCCGGCGACCTCGAGCCGCCAGCCCCCGGACGACCTCGTAGTGCACCTTCTCGTCGGCGCGCATGGCGGGCGTCGCGTACTGCTCGGCGTCGTACGGCGATCGCGCCTCCGCCACCTGCGCGAGCGCCAGCACGAAGATCGAACCGAAGCGGCCGGCCATCCAGCCGAGCAGCCGGGAGCGGATGCCGGCGCGCGGCAGTCGCTCGGGTGTACCGCCGAGGAGGTCGATCCAGTGCTGCTCGTGTCGACGTTCGGCGTCGGCGAGACGGAGCAGGATGTCGCGCTCCTCCCCCGTCCTGCTCTCGGCGAGCCGCTGGTAGACCCGGCCCTCGGCGCGCTCCTCGACGAGGTAGCGCGCCCAGCGTCGACGGTCTGCGGCGGTGGGCTCGGCGAGCGGGGTGGTCATGCATCCTCCTGGGCGATCGGGCAACCGTTCCACGCTAGCCGGGCGCCCCGCTGCGACCGGCGCGGAGCCGCCGATTGACAGCATTTCGGGCTTCCGAAGCCCGCCCCGTCCGAGGTGCCGTCAGGAGCGGACGCGTTTGCGTAGCACGTCGATCCGGGCCTGCAGCTGCGTCACCGTGGCCTGGGCGACGGCCGGCCCGCCGCAGATGCGACGCAGCTCGGCGTGCACCGCGCCATGCGGCTCGCCCTTCTGCCGCGCGTAGAGCCCCACGAGGCTGTTCAGCAGCTGACGCTGCTCCTTCAGCGTGCGGTGCAGCGGGGCGGGGAGCGTCGTCGTCTGCTCGGGCCCCGCACTCGCCTCTCGCGCCTCCCGCAGCCGCGACTGACGCGCCTGACGCTGCATGAGCAGGTCATGCACGTGCTCGGGCTCGAGCAGCCCAGGGAACCCGATGAACTCCTCCTCCTCGGGCGTGCCGGGCTCGGCGAGCTGACCGAACTCCTGGCCCTCGAACACCACCCGATCGAAGTGAGCGACCGACGAGAGCGCCTGATAGCTGAACTCCTGGGTCAGCGCATCCGACGTCTCCTCCTCGCGGTTGGCGCTCTCGAGCAACGAGTCGTCGAGGCCGTCGTCGTCTTTCGACTGCCGGTCCAGCGCGTGGTCGCGCTGCTTGTCCATCTCGTTCGCCAGCCCCATGAGGACCGGGACCTGCGGCAGGAAGACGCTGGCCGCCTCGCCGCGCCGACGTGCACGCACGAAACGGCCGATGGCCTGGGCGAAGAACAGGGGCGTCGACGACGAGGTCGCGTACACGCCCACCGCCAGACGGGGGACGTCGACGCCCTCCGACACCATGCGCACCGCGACCATCCAGCGGTCGTCGCTCGCACTGAACTTCTCGATGCGCTCCGAGGCGGTCGTGTCGTCGGAGAGCACGATCGTCGGCTGCTGCCGCGTGATGCTGTGCAGGATCTTGGCGTAGGCGCGGGCCACGGTCTGGTCGGTCGCGAGCACGAGCCCGCCGGCATCCGGCACATGATGGCGGATCTCGGTGAGGCGTCGGTCGGCCGCCGAGAGCACGGCGGGCATCCACTCGCCCTCGGGGTCGAGCGCGGTGCGCCAGGCCTGCGAGGTCACGTCCTTGGTGTTGTCCTGCCCGAGATGGGTCTCGAGCTCGTCGCCCGAGGTCGTGCGCCACCGCATCTTGCCCGCGTACATGTGGAAGAGCACGGGGCGCACGACGCCGTCGGCGAGGGCCCGCCCGTACCCGTAGTTGTAATCGGTGCGCGAGATGCGGGCGCCGGACTCGTCAGGGTGGTACTCGACGAACGGGATGGGCGCGGTATCGCTGCGGAACGGCGTCCCCGAGAGCAGCAGTCGTCGTGTGGCCGGTCCGTAGGCGTCGCGGATCGCGTCGCCCCAGCTGAGCGCGTCGCCGCCGTGGTGCACCTCGTCGAGGATGACGAGGGTCTTCGCGTCTTCGGTGAGATGGCGGTGCACCGACGACTTCGCCGCGACCTGGGCATAGGTCACCACGGCACCGTGATAGTGCCGCGCGGGCGCCCAGTGGCTGTTCTTGAACGCGGGGTCGAGACGGATGTGCACGCGGGCTGCCGCATCGGCCCACTGCGTCTTGAGGTGCTCGGTGGGGGCCACCACGATGATGCGGTTGATCTCGCCCGAGCGCATCAGCTCGACGGCGAGCGTGAGGGCGAACGTCGTCTTGCCGGCGCCCGGCGTGGCGGCGACCAGGAAGTCGCGCTGGTCGGCGGCGAAGTACTGATCCAGGGCCTCTTGCTGCCAGGCGCGCAGCTTGTTGGCGGTTCCCCACGGAGCTCGCTGAGGGAAGGACGGAGAGAGCATCGGATCAACGATAATCGGTCGCCTCCGACATCGGCGCGCGCCCGGCATCGAACAGGTCGTCGGAGTAGGCTCGGGCGTGCGCCGCGACCTCCGTCGCTTCGGCGCGCGTTCGCGAAGGAGAGCGGGATGACAGACCAGGATTCGCCCCGGACCCCCTACGTCCCCAATGACGCTCCGCACCCCTGGCGTCGATTCGTGGCCATCGGCGACTCGTTCACCGAAGGCATCGGCGATCCGGATCCCGCGGTCCCCGGAGGTCACCGCGGCTGGGCGGACCGGGTCGCCGAGGTGCTGGCCCAGCAGGTCGACGACTTCGCGTACGCCAATCTCGCGGTGCGCGGAAAGCTGGTCGCGCAGATCGTCCGCGACCAGATCGAACCGGCCGTGGCCCTCCACCCCGACCTCGTCTCGATCTCCGCAGGCGGCAACGATGTCATCCGGCCCGGTACCGACCCCGACGCGATCGCCGCGCAGCTGGAGGACGCGGTCTCGCGCCTCGCCTCCACCGGGGCCGCCGTGCTGCTGTTCACCGGCATCGACACGGCATTCACGCCGGTGTTCCGGCCGTTCCGCGGCAAGGTCGCCATCTACAACGAGAACATCCGGGCGATCGCCGAGCGCCACGACTGCATCGTCGCCGACCAGTGGGCGCTGAAGGTGGTGCAGGACCCGCGGTTCTTCGACGACGACCGCCTGCACTACAACACGCTGGGGCACCACGAGATCGCCCGCATGGTGCTGCGCGCCCTCAACGTGCCCAACGACCTGGAGGCGATGCAGCCCGAGCCCCTGCCGGTGCGCACGTGGCGCGAGGCCCGCGCAGGGGACTTCGGCTGGGCACGCGAGCACCTCGTGCCCTGGGTGCTCCGCCGCCTCCGCCACCAGTCGTCGGGAGACCACGTCGCCGCCAAGCGTCCGGAGCCGTCGCCGATCGTCTTCCCCGAGAGCCACTGAGCACGCCGCCCTCGCGGGCGGGGAAGCCGCGATCGCCTCAGCGGGAGAGCGCCCAGAGGGCGACCGCCGCCGCGGACGCGACGTTCAGTGAGTCCACTCCTCCGGACATCGGGATCATGACCGTGTGGTCCGCGCTCGCGAGCGCCCCCGCCGAGAGCCCCTCGCCCTCGGAGCCCAGCATCAGAGCCACCCGGGCCGGGCGCTTCGCGACGTAGGCGTCGAGAGTGACGGCGCGCTCGTCGAGGGCGAGTGCTGCGAGGGAGAACCCCTCGGCGCGCAGGTCCGCCATCGCGACATGCCAGTCGTCGATCCGCGTCCAGGGAACCTGGAACACGGTCCCCATGCTCACCCGCACGCTGCGGCGGTACAGCGGATCGGCGCAGCGCGGCGCGACCAGCACCGCGTCGGCGCCCAGCGCCGCGGCGGCCCGGAAGGCGGCGCCGATGTTCGCATGGTCGCCGATGCCCTCGAGGATGACGACGAGACGCCCTCCGGCGACGGTCTCCCGGACGCCGGGGAGAATGGGGCGATGCATCGCGGCGAGGGCGCCCCGATGAACGTCGTACCCGGTCACGGCCTCGGCGACGGCATCCGGCACCACGTACACCGGGACGTCGACGGTCTCGAGCATCGCGGCGACCGCCTTCAGCCGACGCTGCTGCACTATGACGGAGCGCGGCCGATGGCCCGCGGCGATGGCCCGCTCGATGACGGTCGCCGATTCGGCGATGTACAGCCCGCCCGCGGGCTCCATGCGCAGGCGCAGGGCGGTGTCGGTGAGCGAGCGGTAGTCGTCGAGACGCGCGTCGTCCGCGGCGCCGAGGTGCACGATCTCCATAGACCTCCACTGTCGCACGTCGCGCCGGGCCTCCGACGCCACCCGTCGGACCCGGCCCGTAGAATCGCAGAGGAGGCTCCGTGACCACGATCGCAGACGAGGAGATCCGGCGTCGTATCGAACAGGCGGCCGGTCTGCTCCGCGGAACCCGGATCGCGCTCCTCACCGGCGCGGGCGTCTCGACCGACTCGGGCATCCCCGCGTATCGCGGCGAGGGCGCTCCCCCGCGCAGCAACCCCATGACTATCCAGACGTACCTCGGCGACGAGGCCGCCCGCCGACGCTACTGGGTGGGCGGGCATCTCGGATGGCGGGCCTTCGCCCGTGCGGCGCCGAACCGCGGTCACACCGCGCTCGCCGAGATGGAGGCCTCCGGGGCCGTCAGCGGGGTGATCACTCAGAACGTCGACGGATTGCACCTGCGCGCCGGCAGCTCGCACGTGATCGAGGTGCACGGCACGATGCGCCGGGTTCTCTGCCTGCACTGCGGACAGGTCTTCGATCGACGCGACGTCGCCGTGCAGATCGAAGAGCTCAACCCGTGGATCACCGTGCCGGAGAACGTCAAACTCAACCCCGACGGCGATGTCCTCCCCGAGACGGTCGACGGCTTCGTGATCCCCCGGTGCACGGTGTGCGACGGGATGCTCAAGCCCGACGTGGTGTTCTTCGGAGAGTACGTGCCGCTCGACCGCTTCCGCGCCGCCGAGTCGCTGCTGCGCTCCAGCACCGCTCTGATCGTCGCCGGCTCCTCGCTCGTCGTGAATTCGGGAGTGCGACTCGTCGAGCGCGCCCGTCGTCGCGGCATCCCCCTGATCATCGTCAACCACGAGCCCACGCGCGCCGATGTCTGGGCCCATGTCACCATCGCGGCCGGCACGAGCGACGTGCTCCCGGCCCTGCAGGAGCTTCTCACGTGACCCTTCTCACCCTCGTCCGCCATGGACAGACGGACTGGAACCTCGCCCGCCGCATCCAGGGGTCGACCGACATCCCCCTGAACGACACGGGTCGCGCCGACGCCCGGTGGGCGGCCGGTCAGCTCGACGGCTCGACGCACCATGCCATCTACGCCAGCCCTCTCGCGCGTGCACGGGAGACTGCGGAGATCATCGCGGAGGCCATCGGTCTCGACGGGCCGGTGCTCGTGCCCGACCTGCGCGAGCGCGAGTTCGGCGACGGCGAAGGGATGCTCGTCGAGGACTACCTGCGCACCTACGGCGACTGGGACGCCGCGGTGCCCGGCGCCGAGACGCTGGGCGAGGTGGCCGAACGTGCTCTGCGGGCGCTCGACGTCATCGCCCGCGACGCCCGACGGCGCTCGGCGCCGATGGCCGAGTCCGTCATCGTCGTCGCGCACGGCGGCGTGATCCGCGCCCTCGTCGATCACGTGTCCGGCGGCACGCTGCCACGTGTCGGCGACGTCATCCGCAACGGCTCGGCGACGCGCTTCGAGGCATCGCCGGGTTCCCTGCGTCTGCTGGAGCAGAACGTCCTGCTCTGAGTCGCCCGGTCACCCTGCCCGGTCGACCACCGATCGGGCATGGCGCAGCACGGGTTCGTCGACCATCCGTCCCTCGTACCGGAAGACACCGCGCTCCCCCTCCGCGGCCGCGAGCACCCCGCGCGCCCACGCGACGAGTGCCGCATCCGGCCGGTAGGCGGCGCGGATGGCGTCGACCTGACCCGGATGAATGCACGCGGTCGCCCGGAACCCGGAGGCGGCGGCATCGGCGGCCTCCTCCTCCAAGCCGGCGAGATCGTCGATGTCGAGATGCACCGCGTCGATCGCCGCCCGACCGCGCGCACCGGCCGCCACGAGAACACGCGATCGCGCGTATCGGGCGACGTCTCGGTACGCGCCGTCCGGGCGTCGGCTCGATGTTCCGCCCAAGGACGCCACGAGGTCTTCCGCACCCCACATGAGCGCCGTGACCCGCGGGTGGGCGGCAAGGGCATCGGCGGCCTGCACGCCACGGGCGGTCTCGCACAGGCCGACCACCGCATAGTCCGCGTCGAACACATCGAGCGCCGCCGGATCTTCCGCCTTCGCCACCATCACGGTGCGGAACGGCGAGGCGGCGACCGCTTCCAGGTCGGCCGCGAACTCCGCGCTGTCCGGCGCGTTCACCCGCACGATGACGCGCGCGGGGTCGAGGTCCGCGTCGACCACGTTCGCGCGGGCGACGGCTTTCGCCTCGGGTCGCACCGCGTCTTCGAGGTCGAGGATCACCGCGTCGGCGCGCGACGCCGCCTTCGCGAAGCGCTCGGGGCGGTCGGCGGGGCAGAACAGCAGAGCAGGGCCCAGGGTGAAGGTCACGACGCGCTCTCCTCGGGGTGTCGGTGAACGAGCACGGAGCGCGACGCGGTCGCCACCACCACCCCGTCCTGATTGCGGCCGGTGTGGGCGATCTCCACGATCCCCTGCGCGGGGCGGGAACCGGAGGGGCGCTTCGCCGTCACGACGCTCTCGGTGTACAGCGTGTCGCCGGCGAACAGCGGCTTCGGGAACGCGATGTCTCCCAGACCGAGCTGCGCGACGAGCGTGCCCTGCGTGAGCTGGGCGACGGATGCTCCGACCATGGTCGACAGCGTCCACATCGAGTTCATGAGCCGTGCGTGGAAGGGCTCCTGCGTCGCCGCGAATGCCGCATCGAGGTGCAGGGCCTGCATGTTCATCGTCAGCGTCGTGAACAGCACGTTATCCGCCTCGGTGGCCGTGCGCCCGGGGCGGTGCAGATACCGGGCCCCGACCTCGAACTCCTCGTAGTACAGCCCGCGCTGCACGATCTCCCGCTCGGTCATGCCCTCACGCTACCCGGCCAGGCCCAGCGACCGCGCGATCACCAGCAGCTGCACCTCGGTCGTGCCCTCGCCGATCTCGAGGATTTTCGAGTCGCGGTAATGGCGTGCGACGGGGAACTCGTTCATGAAGCCGTTCCCGCCGAAGATCTGCGTCGCGTCGCGGGCGTTGTCCATCGCGGCCTCGCCCGAGACCAGCTTGGCGATCGCCGCCTGCTCGGCGAACGGGCGGCCGGCGTCTCGCAGCCGCGCGGCGTGGTGCCAGGCGAGCCGCGCCGTGTGCACCCGGGCTCGCATGCGGGCGAGGGTGAACTGCGCGTTCTGACGGGTGGCGAGGGCGCTGCCGAACACCGTGCGGCTCTTCGCGTACTCGACGGCCGCTTCGAGGCATCCCTCCGCCGCCCCGGTCGCGAGAGCCGCGATGGCGATGCGGCCCTCGTCGAGGATGCTGAGGAACCCGCGGAATCCCGCACCGCGTGCACCCAGCAGGTTCCCGGCCGGCACACGCGCGCCGGTGAAGGTCAGCGGGTGGGTGTCTGAGGCGTTCCAGCCCACCTTGTCGTACGGGGCCTCGACCGTGAACCCGGGGGTGCCGTTCGGCACGATGATGGTCGAGATCTCCTTGCGACCGTTCTCGGTGCCGGTGACCGCCGTGACCGTGACGAACCGCGTGATCGGGGTGCCCGAGTTCGTGATGAACTGCTTCGCCCCATCGATGACCCATTCGTCGCCGTCGAGCCGGGCGGTGGTGCGGGTGGCCCCGGCGTCGCTGCCGGCCTCCGGCTCGGTCAAGCCGAATCCGGCGAGAGCACGTCCCGCGAGGAGGTCGGGAAGCAGCTCCTCCTTCTGACGGTCGTCACCGAACCGGAAGACCGGCATCGCGCCCAGGCTGACTCCGGCCTCGAGGGTGATGGCGATCGACTGGTCGACGCGGGCGAGCGCCTCGATCGCGAGGCCCAGGGCGAAGTAGTCCCCGCCCTGGCCGCCGTACTGCTCGGGGAACGGCAGGCCGAACAGCCCCAACTCCCCCATCGCCGACACGACATCCATCGGCAGGGTGTGGGTGCGGTCCGCCTCGTACGACCGCGGTGCCACCACCGTGTCGGCGAACTCCCGCACCATCCCCGCCAGTTCGCGTTCCTCGTCGCTCATCCCGTGCATCATCGCTCCTCCTGCATGGTCACGCGTACGACGGGCTGTCCCCGCCGCACCTGGTCTCCGAGCGCCACCAGCACATGCACGACCCCATCGGTCGGTGCACTCACCGGGTGCTCCATCTTCATCGCCTCGATCGACACGAGCGGGTCGCCCGCCGCCACTCGGCTGCCGTCTTCGACGTGGATCGCCACGACGGTGCCGGGCATCGGGGCGCGACCCTCCGGCTCTGCGGCCGCCGACTCGGCGCCGCGCGCGGCGAGCCGCCGCACCGCGCGGTCCCGGCGGTCGAGCGCGCGCAGACGCACGGATCGCCCGTCCTCGCCGACCCAGATCGCACCGTCCGCGTCGCGGCGAGCCGTGGCCCGGGCCGCGCGGGGTGACCTCATCGGGGCTGTCAGTTCATCGTCGTCGTCCGTCAGGAACGTGACGGCGTCGCGCTCCGCCGGTGTGGGTCGACCGAGCCTCCATCCGTCCGCCCGGTCCCACGGCGCGCCGGCGCGCACGTCGCGCGGCAGCAGGGCGGCGCTCGCCGCGGCGAGCATCGCGTCACTGGGCGGTGCGGCGGGGAACGGGAGCAGCGTCTCGATGAGCCCGGTGTCGAGGTCGCCCGCGCGCACGCGGGCGTCGCGGCACAGCAGACGGAGGAAGGCGATGTTGGTCTCGACTCCCAGCACGACGGTGCGCGAGAGGGCGTCGTCCAGACGGGCCAGCGCGGTGCGGCGGTCATCGGCGACCGCGACGATCTTCGCGATCAGGGGGTCGTAGTGACCGGTGATCTCACTCCCCGTCTCCACGGCCGCGTCCACGCGCCCGCCGACGGGCGGCTCGAAGAGCAGCACTCTTCCCGTCGAGGGCAGGAATCCGCGCTCCGGGGACTCGGCGTACACGCGGGCCTCGACCGCGTGCCCGTGCAGGCGCGGGGCCGTGTCGAGGGGTTCTCCGGCTGCGACGCGCACCTGGAGGGCCACGAGGTCGAGGCCGGTGACCTCCTCGGTGACCGGATGCTCGACCTGCAGACGCGTGTTCATCTCGATGAAGAAGACCTCGTCCGGGGAATCGGCGTCGATGAGGAACTCGACCGTGCCCGCGCCGACGTACGAGACGCTCTCGGCGGCCCGCACCGCGGCGTCGAGAAGTCGCCGACGTGTGTCATCGGGGATCCCCGCGGACGGGGCCTCTTCGATCACCTTCTGGTGACGACGTTGGAGGGTGCACTCGCGTTCGCCGAGTTCGATGACCCGTCCGTGGGTGTCGCCGAAGACCTGCACCTCGATGTGTCGCGGACGCGAGATGAGGCGCTCGATCACGAGCGCATCGTCCGAGAACGCGGCGATCGCGATGCGACGCGCCGACGACAGGGCGCGCGGGAGGTCCGCCGGATCGGTCACGACCTCCATGCCCTTGCCGCCGCCGCCCGCGCTGGGCTTGACCAGCACGGGGAAGCCGATGCGCGCCGCCTCGGTCGCGATCTCCTCGTCGGTGAGCCCGGCGGCATCGAAGCCGGGCACCACGGGCACGCCGTGCGCCGCGACGTGCTCCCTGGCCCGCGCCTTGTCGCCCATGATCTCGAGTGCGGCAGTGTCGGGTCCGATGAAGGTGATCCCGGCGTCCGCGCAGGCGGCGGCGAGATCGACGCTCTCCGAGAGGAAGCCGTAGCCGGGATGGATCGCCTGCGCCCCGGTCTGCTGTGCCGCCTCGATCACGGCATCCACCCGAAGGTATGACTCGGCGGCGGGCGCGGGTCCGATGCGCACCGCCGCATCCGCCTCCCTCACGTGCGGGGCGTCGGCATCGGCATCGCTGTAGACGGCGACGCTGCGAATGCCGAGCGCCCGGAGTGTGCGGATGATGCGGCGGGCGATCTCGCCACGGTTGGTGACGAGCACGGTGTCGAACAGAGGCTGGTGGTCGTGGTTCATGAGATCACATCCGGAAGACGCCGAAGCGCGGTTCGGGCAGCGGGACGCGCGAGACGACATCGAGGGCCAGGCCCAGCACGTCGCGCGTCTGCTGCGGGTCGATGATGCCGTCGTCCCAGAGACGCGCGGTGGCGTAGTACGGCTCGCCCTGCTCCTCGTACTGGGCGCGGATCGGCTCTTCGAACGACGCACGCTCCTCCGCCGACCACGACTCGCCGCGCCCCGACAGCTGATCCTCCTTCACGGTCGCCAGAACGGCGGCGGCCTGATTCCCGCCCATGACGGAGATACGGCTGGCCGGCCAGGTCCAGAGGAAGCGGGGCGAATAGGCCCGCCCGCACATGGAGTAGTTGCCCGCACCGAAGGATCCCCCGATGATCACGGTCAGCTTCGGAACACGGGTGCTCGCGACGGCCGTGACCATCTTCGCGCCGTCCTTGGCGATGCCGCCCGCCTCGGCATCCGAGCCGACCATGAAGCCGGTGATGTTCTGCAGGAACAGGAGGGGGATGCCGCGCTGATCGCACAGTTCGATGAAGTGGGCACCCTTCGAGGCCGACTCGCTGAACAGCACGCCGTTGTTCGCCACGATCCCGATCGGATGCCCGTGCAGCCGAGCGAAGGCCGTGACGAGAGTCGTGCCGTACTCGGCCTTGAACTCGCGCACACTGTCGGCATCGACGAGACGGTGGATGACCTCGCGCACGTCGTATGCCGCATTCACGTCGACCGGGACGACGTCGTACAGAGACCCGGTCTCGGCCGGCTCTCGCGAAGGCGCGACGGGCCAGGCCGGCTCCGCGGGCGCGGGGAGCGTGCGCACGATGTCGCGGAGGATCTCGAGTGCGTGCTCGTCGTCCTCGGCGAGGTGATCGACCACGCCGCTGCGTCGAGCGTGCAGCTCGCCGCCGCCGAGTTCCTCGGCCGTCACCACCTCGCCGATCGCGGCCTTCACCAAGGGCGGGCCGCCGAGGAAGATGGTGCCCTGGTTGCGCACGATGACGGTCTCGTCGCTCATCGCCGGCACGTACGCGCCTCCGGCGGTGCACGAGCCGAGCACCGCAGCGAGCTGAGGGATACCCTGGGCCGACAGCCGCGCCTGGTTGTAGAAGATGCGGCCGAAGTGCTCGCGATCGGGGAAGACCTCGTCCTGCTTGGGCAGGAACGCTCCTCCCGAGTCGACGAGGTAGAGGCAGGGCAGACGATTCTCGAGCGCGATCTCCTGAGCGCGGAGGTGCTTCTTGACGGTCATCGGGAGGTAGGTGCCGCCCTTGACCGTGGCGTCGTTGCACACGACCATCACCTGGCGGCCGTGCACCAGCCCGATCCCCGCGATGACCCCGGCGCCCGGAGCCTCACCGTCGTACAGCCCGTGTGCGGCGAGCGGGGCGACCTCGAGGAAGGGACTCCCCTCGTCGAGCAGCCGGTCGACGCGGTCGCGCGGCAGCAGTTTGCCGCGCGCGATGTGCCGCTGGCGGGAGCTCTCGGGTCCGCCCAGAGCGGCCGTCTCGAGGCGCTCGTGCAGTTGCTGCGCGAGCGATTCCTGCGTGGTGGGCATCGTGGTGTCCTCCTCGACATCGCGACGGTGGAGCTCGCGCGGTGGCGGCGCTCACGCTTTTTCGGTTAGTGTGCACTAACCCATTCCTGCAGGTTAGCGAGGATTAACTGAGATGACAACCCCCGTCACCGCTCGCGATCGCGCGAAGTTGGAGCGTACGGATGCGATCCTCCATCACGCGGCCCTCCTCTTCGCCGACCGCGGGTACACCGGCGTCAGCCTGGAAGACATCGGAGCCGCCGTGGGGGTGTCCGGGCCCGCCGTCTACCGCCACTTCGCCGGCAAGCAGGCCCTGCTCGGCGCGATCCTCGTGCAGGTCAGCCGCGATCTGCTGTCCGGCGGTCGCGCCGTGGCCGACTCCGACCATGACGACGACGCCCGCATGGACGCGCTCGTGCGCTTCCACGTCGGCTTCGCCCTCGCGAATGCGCCGGTCATCCAGGTGCAGGACCGCGACGTCGCACACCTGAGCGACAGCGACCGCGCGCAGGTGCGGCGGCTGCAGCGCAGCTACGTGGACCTCTGGATCGAATGCCTCGCGCCGCTCCGCTCCGCCGACACCGACGAGTTGCGACTGCGAGTGCAGGCCTGCTTCGGACTCATCAACTCCACCCCGCACAGCACGCGATCCGCCGCGCGAGGGCACGCGTCGACGGCCGAGGTGCTCGCCGCAATGGCCTCGGCCGCCCTGCGCGCGGCTAGCTGAGCAGCAACGCCCGCCCCGGCTCCTCCAGAACGTCGGCGACATCCTTGAGGAACCTCGCGCCCTCTGCACCATCGACGAGCCGATGATCGAACGACAGACTCAGCGTCATCACCTGACGCAGGGCGATCTCGCCGCGGTACTCCCACGGCTGACGCCGCACCGCGCCGACGGCGAGGATGCCCGATTGACCGGGCGGCAGGATCGGCGTGCCCGCATCGACGCCGAAGACCCCGATGTTCGAGATCGAGAACGTCCCGCCGAGCAACTCCGACGGCGAGGTCTTCCCCGCGCGCGCTGTCTCGGCAAGCTCCCGGATAGCGTCGCTCATCGCCGCCAGGCCGAGATCGCCGGCATCGCGGATGTTCGGCACGATCAGACCGCGATCGGTCGCCGCCGCGATGCCGAGGTCGACGTAGGAGTACTGCACGATCTCGCCCGCCTCCTCGTCCCATCGGGCGTTCAACCCGGGCGTGCGCGGCAGAGCGCGGCACACGACCGTGGCGATCACGGCCAACGGTCCGATGCGATGCGAGGCCAGCGCCCTGTCGTCCTTGAGCGACGCGATCAGCTCCATGGTGGCCGTGACGTCGACGGTGTGGAAGACCGTCACGTGCGGTGCTGTGAAGGCGCTCTGCACCATGGCGGCCGCGGTGTGCTTCCGCACGCCGCGGATGGGGATGCGCACCTCGCGCGGAGCCGTATCGCGAGGAACCGCCGGAGCAGGGCGCGATGCGCTCGGGGCGGGTGCGTCGATGGCGACGCCGCCTGCACCACCGTTCAGGAAGGCGTCCACGTCGTCGCGACGGATGACCCGGTCACCGACCACTGCCGCGAGCATCTCGAGATCGACCCCGAGCCGCTTCGCGTACGCCCGTACCGGCGGAGTCGAGCGCGGGCGTTCGGTGGGCAGGGGCGTCGGCGGTTCGACCGACGGCGACGCGTCGTGCGGTGCCGCCTCGAGCACGGCCGTATCGCCCGCGAGCGTGGGGGCCGTGCGCCGGAGACGCCGGGCGGGTCGCCCCGCCGCCGCGGGGGCGGCACCGTAACCGACGAGGTTCGGCTGAGCGCCGTCCGGCGCCGTGGCGCTCGACGCGTCCGGCGCCTCGGTCGAGGCGGCGTCGTCACCCGCCACATCGAACGCGATGAGCGGGGCGCCGACCGCGACCGTCTCCCCCGCGTCGGCATGCAGCACCGTCACCGTCCCCTCGTACGGCGAGGGCAGTTCGACGACGGCCTTGGCCGTCTCGACCTCCGCGAGCGTCTGATTGAGAGCGACGGGGTCGCCCGGCGAGACGAGCCACTGCACGACCTCCGCCTCGGTGAGTCCCTCGCCGAGGTCGGGCAGGCGGAACTCCGCGTTCATACCTCTGCTCCCGTCAGGTTGCGGCGGTCGAGCACACGGTCGACCGCGTCGAGGATCCGATCGAGATCCGGCAGATGGTGTTTCTCGAGCTTCGCCGGCGGGTACGGGATGTCGTGCCCGGTGACCCGCAGCGGCGCAGCCTCGAGGTATTCGAAGCAGAGCTCGGTGATGCTCGCGATCACCTCGGCGGCGACGCCCGCCTCGCGCGAGGCCTCGTGAGCGACGACGACCCGACCTGTTCGGCGCACGGATGCCGCGATGGTGTCGTAGTCGACGGGTGACAGCGAGCGCAGATCGATCACCTCGAGCGACACACCCTCGTCGGCTGCCGCGTCCGCCGCCTGGAGCGCGGTCGAGATCATCGCCCCGTAGCTGATGACGGTGGCATCCGACCCCTCGCGCACCACGTGCGCAAGGCCCATCGGTGGAGCATCCGCCAGCGGGGCTTCGAGGTCGACCTCGCCCTTGTGGTGATACAGCCGCTTCGGCTCGAAGAACACCACCGGGTCATCCGAGGCGATCGCCTGACGCAGCGCGCGGTACGCGTCCGCCGGATTCGACACGGCGACGACCCGGAGCCCCGCGGTGTGGACGAAGTAGGCCTCGGGCGACTCGGAGTGGTGCTCGGCGGCGCCGATCCCGCCCGCCCACGGGATGCGGATCGTGATCGGCATACGCACCCGACCCTGGGTGCGGTAATGCAGTTTCGCGACCTGAGCGACGATCTGATCGAACGCGGGGTAGACGAAACCGTCGAACTGGATCTCGACGACGGGGCGGTAACCGCGGAACGCGAGGCCGACCGCGGTGCCGACGATGCCGGACTCCGCGAGCGGCGTGTCGATCACGCGGGTCGGACCGAATTCGTCGAGGAGGCCGTCGGTGATGCGGAACACCCCGCCGAGACGCCCGATGTCCTCGCCGAGCAGCACCACGCGGTCGTCGTCCCGCATCGCACGGCGGAGTCCGGCGCCGAGCGCCTTGCCGAGAGTGAGTTCGGTCATGCCACGACCTCCTCGTCGAAGCCGGCGAGGTACGCCGTGTAGTCGGCGCGCTGGCGCTCGAGTCCGGTGTGGGGCTCGGCGTAGACCGCGTCGAACACCGCGAGCGGCGGCCGCGTGACCATGCCGAGGCACTCGGCGCGCATCTCGCGTGCGACCCGATCCGCCTCGGTCTGCGTCTCGGCGGCATGCTCCGCCGAGAGCTCGCCGAGCTCCTCGAGATGCTTCTCGAGCCGCGCGATGGGGTCGCGCTGCCGCCATGCTTCGAGCTCGCCCTCGGGGCGGTAACGGGTGGGGTCGTCGGCGGTGGTGTGCGGTCCCATGCGGTACGTCACGGCCTCGATGAAGGCGGGCCCCTTGCCTGCCCTGGCGTGGGCGAGCGCCCAGCGCATAGCCGCGAGGCAGGCGAGCACGTCGTTGCCGTCGACCCGCATACTCGGGATACCGAACCCCGGGGCGCGCCCCGCGATCGGGAACTGCGATTGCACGGCGACGGGTTCGGAGATCGCCCAGTGGTTGTTCTGGCAGACGAACACGACCGGGGCGTTGTACGACGCGGCGAACACCATCGCCTCGTTCACATCGCCCTGGCTCGTCGCCCCGTCGCCGAAGTAGGTGACGGCGACCTCGTCCGCGCCGTCGTGGCGGATGCCCATGGCGTAGCCCACCGCGTGCAGCGTCTGTGCGCCGATGATGATCTGCAGCGGGGCGACGCCCAGCGCCGCCGGGTCGTGTCCGGCCCCCTCCTCGCCGCGCCACATCCGCACGAAGTCGCCCGGACGGGCGCCCCGGGCGTAGATCACGCCGGTCTCGCGGTAGCTGGGGAACACGAAGTCGCGCTGCTCCAAGGCGCGGGCGGTGCCGATCTGCGTCGCCTCCTGCCCCTGGCACGGAGCCCACAGTCCGAGCTGGCCCTGGCGCTGCAACGCCACGCCCTCCGCGTCGATCCGGCGCAGCACGACCATGTCGCGGAGCAGCGCACGCAAGGCGGGAGCGTCGATGTCCTGCACGAACGGGTCGAGCCGCGGATTCGCGATGCGCCGCCCCTCCGGGGTCAGCAGCCGCTCGACGAGCGACAGGTCCTGCTCGGTGTCGGCGATGGGAGTGATCTGCGGTGACATCATCGTCCTCCTCGGTCTGCGCGGCACTCGTGGCACCGCGGTTGTCGGCGACGATGCCGACATGCCCGAGCGTACGTCTGCTGCACACCTCGCTCAAGCATTCGCCGCGCTGCTGAGCATGTTGCTCAATTTCTGCCGAACTGGTGCTGCTAGGGTTTGGCAGTATGCCCGGACTCGACCGCACCGATCTCGAAATCCTCGCCGCGCTCTCCGACGATCCGCGCACGACGATCGTCTCGCTCGCGGAGAGCCTCGGCCTCTCCCGCAACACCATTCAGGCCCGCATGGCCCGGTTGGAGCAGACGGGCATCTTCCTCCCCTACGAGAGGTCCTTCTCGCCCGACGTTCTCGGGTTCCCGCTGCATGCGTTCGTCAGCATCGGAGTGCGTCAGACGGAATTGCCGCGCATCATCGGCGAACTGTCGCGCATCCCCGAGATCGTGCAGGCGCACGGGCTGAGCGGGTCGATCGACGTGCTCGCTCGCGTCGCATGCCGCGACGCCCGTCACCTGTTCGATACCGACGCCCGCATCCTGTCGATCGAGGGAGTCGAACGCACCGAGACCGCGCTCGCGATGGGCGAGGTCATCCCGTTCCGGGTGGCCGGGCTCATCGGCCTCGCGAGACGGGAATCCGGAGGAAACGCCTGATCGCACCCGCGGCCTCGGCGGGGGTCTCGTAATGGATGAGGTGTCCGACATCCGCGATCTCGACCAGGGTCGCATCGGCGAACAGCGTCGCGAGTCGGCGTTCGGCCTCGATCGGGGTGATGTCGTCGCGCTGCGCAGCGATCAGCAGAGTGGGGACGTCGATGTTCGGCGCGAACTCGCGCACGTCGTGCGAGACGCTCGTGACGAAAGCGTCGCGGAGCACGTCGCGGTCGGCGAAGCGGGAGAAGTAGCGGTCGTGCTGATCGTGGATGAACCGCCGGAGCCCGCGGTCGCGGGTCTTGGCCATCGCGATGCTCATGACGCGCACGATGAGCGGGTGCCGGAGCAGGCCCGTCCCCAGCCGCTCGGGGAGACGAGCACCCAACGCGTAGTACAGGATGGCGAGCTTCGTGAGCACCGCCTTCGGCCCTTCCAGCGCCGGCGCTCCGATCGGATTGACCAGCACGACCCGCGGCGTGGGAAGTCCGCCGGCCACCGCCGCGGAGACCACGATCGAACCGAAGGAGTGGCCGAGGATGACGGCGCCGGGAGCCGTCGCGGCGACGAACGCGGTCAGCCACGCCCGGTAGGCGGCGAGATCGTGCGCACGGCCGGGGAGGGGCGCGGTCTCCCCGAACCCCGGGAGGTCGGGGGCGATGACGCGCGCCTCGGGCAGGAAGGCGAGCACCGGTTCGAGGCCGTGATGGTCGCCCCGGAACCCGTGCACGGCGACGATCGTCGTCTGCGCGTCATCGGGTCCGTACACCCAGTACGCGGTCGTTCCCCCCAGGACCGTTGCCTCATGCCGCGCGACGGGCAGGCGCTCGAGACGTTCGGCATACGGCGAGGGGACGGTCATGGTCCGAGTCTACGGACCCGGGAGCGCCTCCCCCGGGATGTCGGCGGCCGAACGTATCGTGACGGCATGTCGTCCGATCGCCCGCTCCCACCCTGGACGCATCGCGTCGGAGTCTTCGATCTCGAGACGACCGGGGTCGACGTCGGCACGGATCGCATCGTCACCGCGCACGTCGGCGTTCTGGACGCCACGGGGCGCCAGCTCGTCGCGCGGTCGTGGCTGGCCGACCCCGGCATGGACATTCCAGCCGGCGCGACGGCGGTGCACGGAATCACCACTGCGCGCGCCCGTGCAGAAGGCCGCCCGGCTCGGGAGGTGGTGTCCCAGGTGCTCGGCGCGCTCGGATCGCTCCTCGCGCAGGGCGTGCCGATCGTGGCGTACAACGCCGCCTACGACTTCTCGCTGCTCGCCCACGAGGCGCGTCGGCACGGGCTCGATCCTCTGGCCTCTCCGGCTCCGATCATCGACCCGTTCGTCATCGACCGGCACCTCGATCGTTACCGGCCGGGCAAACGCACGCTCGCGGTCGTGGCCGCGCACTACGCCGTGGCTCTCGACGAGGCGCACGAAGCGGCGGCTGACGCGATCGCCGCCGGGCGCGTGGCCCAGGCGCTCGCCCGACGCTTCGCGCTGCCAACGGAGGTCCACGAGTTGCACACGCACCAGATCGGTTGGGCGCGATCGCAGGCCGAGAGTCTGACCGCGTACTTCGTGCGCATCGGACGAATCGACGCGCACGAGGTGCTCGACGGCACCTGGCCGGTGCGCGACTGAGCCGAGCGGTCAGCGACCGCGCAGCCGCCGGGCCTCGATGATCTCGGCGGTGCGTCGCGCCTGCTTGCGCGCGATGCGCGAGCGATCACGGGGCGGCAGACGCGGACTCTTGTCGGCGGGCAGGCCTGCACGCAACTCGCGAGCGCGTTCGAGAGCCGCGTCGAACTCGACGCCGAGGACGAGCGCCAGGTTGGCGATCCACAGCCACAGCAGCGAGATGATCACACCGGCGAAGATGCCGTAGACCCGCTCGTAGTCGACGATGGTCGTCGCGTAGAGCCCGTACAGCGCGGATGCCACGACCAGCACGACGACGGTCAGGGTGGCTCCCCAACTCAGCCACCGGAATCGCGGATGCCGCACATTGGGCGCTCTGTCGTAGAGGAACGCGATGGTGGCGATCACGATCGCGAGAAGAACGGGCCAACGCAGGATGCGCCAGATGACGACCCCCGTCTCGCCCAGCCCGAGCACTTCACCGGCAGCCTTCGCCACCGACCCGCTCGCCGCGAGGACGAGGATGGCCGCCGCCGTCGCGACGATGACCACCACTGCAGCGAGCAACTGGGCGATCTTGATGCTCCACGGCGCCCGGCCCTCCTCCACCTCGTAGGCGCGATTCATGCCGCGCCCGAGCACCGCGATGTACCGCGCGATGGCCCAGACGGTCAGCCCGAGACCGAGGAGCAGCGGAAGCCCGCCGATGGCCGACTCCGTGAGGTCGTCGACGATCTCGCCGAGCCGCTCGGCCGCGTCCTCCGGCGCAACGGCGCGCACCACCTCCAGCACGAACGACACGGGCGTCGACTCCCGCCCCAGCAACGCGATGATCGACACCGCGACCAGCATCGAGGGGATCAGCGCGAGGACCGCATGGAAGGTGAGCGCGGCCGCGATGTCACCGGCGCCGTCGTCGGCGAACTTGCGCATCGTGCTGCGCGCGACGAAGCGCCATGAGCGCGCATCGAGGTCGGTCGGTCCGACGTGGCGGCGGTTCGGCCGGGCGCCGTCGGAGTCGTCGGTGTCGGGCATTCTTCCAGTGTCGCGGACGCCGCGCGCGGCACCCAGACCCTTGACGGCGCGCGCGGCTCCCGGCTAGCGAACGCGCCATCGAACCGATTCGGTCCGACTGTCGGCACCGTCGGGTACGATCCCTGAAGCGACGGTATCCGGACCCGTCGGATTCGGGAGAAAACCGTGCAGTTCACATCACACGACGTCGAGCGCGTCGAAGAGACCTGGAAGCAGTTCGTGCCTTCCGCGTCGCTTCAGCGCGTCGACCCGAAGCGCTTCCGCTTCGAGTGGTCGTCGGCCGACGCCGGCAGCGTCACCCTGGTGCGCTACACGCTCGCGGCGGAAGTGCAGTCGATCGCGCAGCCCGACAATCAGCTGCTGGTGTGCCGCGTCGACTCCGCCGATGTCGAACTCGGCAGCGGGCGCGAACCGCTCGACCCCTCGCAGCCCTGGCTGACCGACGGCGCACGCGTGCAGGCCCGGTGGCGCGAGCAGGCCGAGGTGCGCGCGTTCGTGATCGACCGCGCGGCGGCGCAGGCGCGCGTCCGACAGATCACCGGCGACGACCGTCTGACCCTGCGCGCGAACGGCCTGTCCCCGCACTCCCCCGCCGCCGCGCGGCGCTGGGAGAACACGTTCCGCTACCTCGAGGCGAGCCTGCTCGATGCCGACGATGAAGAGGTGCTCGTCGCCGAGCTCGAGAGGCACGCGCTCGCGGTGACGCTCGCCGTCTTCCCGTCGACGATCGAAGACTCCCTGTCGCGCCCGACGCAGCGCGGTGCGGCACCGTCGTCGGTGCGCCGAGCGCTGGCCTTCATCGACGAGAACGCCCATCGACCGATCACGGTCGACGACGTGGCGGCGGCGGCCTACATCTCCACTCGTGGCCTCCAGTACGCGTTCCGCCGCGCGCTCGACTCCACTCCGGCCGAGCACCTCCGCCGGGCGCGCCTCGCCGGCGCGCACCGCGACCTGCGACGGAGCGACGGCTCCTCCGTGGCCGCGATCGCACGTCGCTGGGGATTCAGCCACCCCTCGCGCTTCGCCGCGGCCTATCGCGCGGAGTACGGCGTCAACCCGTCGGCCACGGCCAACCGGTCGATGCGATGACACCGCGCGTTCCGATGACAGTGCGCGTTTCGACGACACCGCTCGTTTCGATGACACCGGGCGCACGCACTGTTCGCCTGAGCGGCGCGTCGAGAGTGTCGGTCGGGCGCTTCCCCATTCCCCGAATAGAGTCCGAGTGTGGGCAGTCTCTTCTACGGCGATAACGCGGAACCGATCCAGATCGAGGACCGCGCACTCGCGCATCTCAAGATCGTCATCGCCACCAAGCTGCGGCGCAACGAGAGCTTCACGCTGTCGTGGCGGCACCCCGACGGGGAGCCGACCGGGCGCTCGACCATCTGGCTGCATCCGTCGATCCCCCTGCGATTCGTCTTCGCGTCGCCGGAGACGCCGCAGCTGAGCCGCGAGTGGATCGAGAGTCTGGCGCACTCCGCGAACTCGAGCGGGGGCATCACCCTCGTCGACGAGAACCTCGCCCTGCCCGAGAGCGCGATCAGCGAGTGACGCACGGGCTGCGATGACCGCGGCCCGACGTCGACGCACCCGCCTCCGCGGGTCTCAGCGCACCTGGATCGGCGTACCCAGCGGCAGGATGCCCGCGAGCTCGACGATGTCGTCGTTGCGCATGCGGATGCACCCGTGGGAGGCGTCCGATCCGATACTGCCCTCGTCATCGGTGCCGTGCAGGCCGATCTGGCCGGGCCCTCCTCCGAACGAGGTGAGCGCCTCGGAGAACGCGCTCACACCGTAGGCGAAGGGACCGTAGCCGCTGTTGGTCGGCGCGAGCAGCTCGGTCAAGGCGAAGCGTCCCGTCGGCGTCGGGGTCCCACCGGTGCCCGTGGCCACCGGGAAGCTCTGCGTCTTCACCCCGCCCTCGTACAGGTCGAGCGTGTTCGTGCTCGTCGTGACGACCAGAGCGTAGGGCGTGGTCGAGAGGCGCACGGCTGCGGCGGGGATCCAGCCCGTGCTGCCGTTGGGCCGTTGCGTGAGCAGCACGCGCAGCCATTCCCCCTCGACCTCCTCGACGCGGAACACGAGGGGCGCGCCCGACGGCTGCGGGTTGGTCAGGGTCTGCGTCGCCGCTCCACCCGGACGTTCGCTGACGGTGACGGTGTCGCCGATCACTGCGGCGACCGTCGATTCCGCGGGGGCGAAGACCTCGGCCGGGGCTTCAGTCGCCGGAGCCGGGGTCTCCGCCGTGTCGTCGGCGGGAGTGGGTGAGCCGGTCGCGGTCGCGACCGGCTCACCCGCGTCGGGGGTCTCTGCGGGGCGAAGCAGGAGCAGCGCCGCCGCGATGAGGGCGCAGACCGCCACGGCGACGACGATCAGGACGGTCGATCGCCGCCGATCCGTGGGGAGGCCCGGCACGACCTCAACCGGCGAAGGTCGCCGGCGCCGGCACGGGCACCGCAACCGGGGCCGCACCGGAGATGATCTCGAACGCCGCGAGAGCCGCCTGGCCGGACGACGATCCGATCAGGACCAGCGAGAACGAACCGACCGTGGCGAGGTCAGCGGGGAGCACGACCGTTCCGGAGACCGCTCCTGCGGCGTCGGCCACGAAGCTGACGTCCGGAACCTCGTTGCCGGACTGGCCGGCGCTCAGTCCGACGGTCACGGTCTCGCCGGGAGCGAAGCCGCTCGCCGAGAACGGAAGACCCACCGAGGTGGCCTGAGCAGTCGTCACCGACGTGGTGGCCAGCGTCAGAACCGCGGAGGGCTGGGGCGTGAAGTACGTGGTCAGGTCCGCGAACCGCACGCTCGCGGCGCCCTCGACGGGGGCCGCAGCGGCTGCAACGGCGGCGGACGGAGCCTCGTCGGCGAGAGCCGACACCTCGGCGAGCTCCGAGAGGAGCAGCACCGGCGGGTCCTGCGGGTCCACGGGCACCTCGGGCTCGGTGGGCTCGGCGGGGAACGGACGATCGCCGAGGACGAGGAGGTAACCGATGACGATGTAGCCGCGGCTCGTCATCTCCTGCACCAACGTGGCCGTATCGACCGGCTCGTTCTCCGGGCCCGCCCACACCGTGGCCGAGCCGTTCACGCCACCGATGGCAACCACCGGCGCCGTCTCGCGGGCGGGGTCATCCACCGGTGCGATCAGGAGGCCGAAGGCCGTACCCACGCCGATCTCCACAGCCGCGTCGTCGACCAGCGCCGGGAGGGTGGCGGGCGCGATGGACTCGTCGAGCCCGTGCAGCAGCACGACCTGCGGGCTCGTGCCGTTGTTCGCGACACCCTCGGCGCTGAAATCGACCACGTCTTCGAGCGTGGTGCCCTCGGCGGCGCCGAAGGCCGCCCAGGACCAGCCCTGGGGCACCAGGATGCCTTGGCCGTCGGTCTGCTCGACAGCGGCGAAGTCCGCTTCGGAGTCTGCCCACTGAACGGTCGCTGTGGCAGGGCGTACGCCGGTGTCGGGGGCGGCCATGGAGACGGCCGGAGCGAGCGAGAGGGTGAGGCCGACGACGGCAGCGCTGAGCGCGGCCGCGGCGAGGCGCGTACGAGTCACGAGATTCCTTGAGGGTGGGGGCGCCGTTCGGGCGGCGTCTGCGGATCCGCAGCGATCTCAATCTAGGGGACGGGATCAGCCGGGCGCCACCGGAATATACCGATATCAGACTCGATTCGTCCGCATGGACCACCTGCTCGCGCCCCGGCGGGAGGTTCGCGTCACTCGCCGTCCAGAGCAGACGTCGCCTTCTCCCAGGCATCCTCCGCCTCCGCGGCGTGCTCCTCCGCCCGCGCGACCCTCGCCTGTTCCTGCTCGGCGGCGCGCTCGGCGCGCACGAGTTCCTGCCGGGCGTGCGCGAGCCGGCGCTCCGCCTCGGCAACGTCCTTCGCGCATTCGTCGACCCGGCGCCGCGCATCTTCCGCGGCCGCCTCCGCCTGGCGCCGCTCGCGCTGCGCCGCTGTTCGCGCATGCTCCGCGTCCTGCGCCCGTCGTTCCACCTCTCGGCGCTTCCGGCGGCGCGCGAGCTCGTCGACCGGAGCGGGAGGCGGCTCCTCGTCGTCGACCGTTCCCCCACCCACTGCGTCGTCGAGGTCGATGCCGAGCCCGGTTGCGGGCTCCAGTTCGCGCACCAGCCGGCCCGATGCCACCGCGCGCGCTGCCTGCGCGTCGAAGAATGCCGCACTGATGGTCTGCTGCACCGCGCCCAGCGTGCCGGCGGTCACCTTCTCGCCGCGCTCCCGCGCCAGTTCCGCCGCCTGCTCGGCGAGACGACGTGTCACGGTGCGCCGCTGTCGTCCCAGGCCCGCGAGGGCGGCGGCATCCAACTCGGCCTGCGCCTCGCGCAGTTCCTCCGCCAGTTCGAGGGCCTCCGCCAACGCCGCGCTGCGCTCCTGTGCGAAGACGTTCACCACGTGCGCGGCGATCGACGGCTTGCGTAGCGCGCGGATCGCCGCAGCCAGCGAACGGTCACTCGCCGCACGCGCTCGCGCATCCCGCGCTCCCACGAAGTCGCGGAGCGGTTGGGCGTAGAGCTCCCGCGCAGCGGCGGCCAGGTCCTGCTCGACGGTCACCATCGAACGCTATCCCGCTGGCGGGCGCCACGTCAGCCCCACGCCGGAGGTGTGCGATGAGTAGGGCGGGTGGGACTTGAACCCACGATCGTCGGGTTATGAGCCCGCTGCCTTGACCAGCTTGGCCACCGCCCCGTGTGTCCCCAGCCTAGCGGTGCCGCCGATCACACCGGGGTCGCATCGGCGTGCGTGCGCTGATGCCGCAGATAGATCTCCGCATTGGCGATCAGACCCTCGCGTTCCTCATCGGTGAGCGGTCGGCGTACCTTCGCCGGCACGCCTGCCACCAGCGAACCCGACGGGATGTCCGAGCCTCCCAGCACCACGGCTCCGCCGGCGATCAGGCACCCCTCGCCGATCACGGCACCGCTCAGGATGACGGCGCCCATTCCGATCAGCGAACCGTCCCCGATCGTGCATCCGTGCACCACCGCGTTGTGGCCGATCGAGACCCGTCGCCCGATCAGGGCGGAATGAGAGTCGTCGACGTGCACCGATACGTTGTCCTGCACGTTGCTCTGCGCTCCGACGACGATCGGCGCCGAATCCGCGCGCAGAACGGCGTTGTACCAGACGCTCGCACCCGCCTCGATCGTCACGCCGCCGACGATGCGAGCGCCGTCGGCGATGAACGCGCTCGCGTCGATGCGCGGGGTCCGGTCCGGGAGGGCGAGGACGGATGCTCCGGCAGCGATGCTCATAAGGTGAGACTACCCTCAGATCCGCGGAATCCCGCGGCAGAACGCGGACGGTAAGCGTTGCCTCAGCTTGCTTGCGGAATGTTCCGGGCTGAGTAGCGTTGTCTCTGACAGGTACGCACGAGCACCTCGGAGGAGCAGAAGATGAGCAAGGTTCAGAACATCACCACCACCGCCAGCGACCCGACCGTGGCCGCCGCGGCCGCGCAGTTCCTCTCGCCCGTGGTCCTCGGGCTGCAGGCCCTCACGATCAACGGCAAGCAGGCGCACTGGCACGTGCGCGGCGCCAACTTCGTCGGTGTCCACGAGCTCCTCGACACCATCGTCGAGCACGCGGGCGACTTCGCCGACACCGCCGCAGAGCGCATCGTCGCCCTGGGCCTCCCGATCGACGCCCGCGTCGCCGCGGTGGCCGCCAAGGCGGGAAGCACCGACGTCCCCGCGGGCTTCACGCAGTCCGACGAGCTGGTGCGCGCCGTGATCGCCGACATCGACGCGATCCTCGCCGACACGAAGGCGGCCATCGACGGCCTCGACGAGGTCGACCTCACCAGCCAGGACGTCGCGATCGAGATCATGCGCGGACTCGAGAAGGACCGCTGGTTCCTCGTGTCCCACATCGCCGCCTGAGCGCAGCAGATGTGAAGAAGGGCCCCGGGGATACCCGGGGCCCTTCTTCGTCGTCCTCTTCTCAGGCGAGGTGCGTGACCCGTCCGGCCAGGATCGTGGCCTCGACAGGCATCCGCCGCAGTTCATCCCCGTCCGCTCCCCGCGGGTCACGCCCGCACACGACGAGATCGGCGACCTCGCCGGGGCGCACCTCACTCCGCGTGCTGGCGCGCAACGCCTGATCGATCGTGAATCGCTCCTCCGGATGCCACGGCGCACGGTCGTCGTCGGTGCGGGTCACCGCAGCGGCCATCGCCTGCCAGGGGTCGAGCGGCGCGACCGGGGCATCCGACCCGAACCGCACCTCGATGCCCGCACCGCGCAACGACGCCAGCGGATAGCCCAGACCATCCTGCGGGGCCCAGAGGCGGGCGGCGAGATCCCGGTCATCGAGAGCGTGCTGCGGCTGCACGCTCGCCACGATCCCCAGCCGGGCGAAGCGCGCGAGGTCGGTATGACGCAGCAGTTGCGCGTGCTCGATGGTGCCCGCTGCGCCCGAGACACCGAAGGCGTCGAGTGCCGAGGTCGCCGCGCGGTCGCCGATGGCGTGCACGGCGGCATCGAGGCCGGCGCCCGCAGCGCGGGTGAGGAGTGCGATCAACGCGTCGGTCGGCACGGTCAGCACGCCGAAGTTGTCGGGGTCGTCGGGATAGGCGTGGCTGCACGCCGCCGTGCGCGTACCGAGAGAGCCGTCGCTGATGACCTTGAGCGGGCCGACCCGGATCAGCCCGCGGGCGGCCTCCGGCGTCTCCCGCGATTCTCTGAGGTCACCGGTGCGCAGCCCCGCGTTGATCGCCCGCCCGAGATCGAACGGGTACACGGCGAACTCGACGCGGTGCGACGCGAATCCGGCGGCGACACGTCGAGGCCAGGCATCCGCGTTCCATGCCATGTCGAAGTCGACCAGTCCGGTCACGCCGCGTTCCGCGGCACGCTCTCCCGCCGCGATCACCGCACGATCGCCGTGCACCGGGTCCACCGCGTTCAGCCGGCGCGAGATCTCGAACGCGTCCTCCTCCCGGAGCACGCCGTCGTCGCCACGGTAGCCCTCGCGTGCCAGCGCGGCGGAGTTCAGCCAGACGCTGTGCACATCGGCGTTGATCAGGTACGTGGGCGTCGTGCCCGTCGTCGCGTCGAGCGCGGCGAGCGTAGGGGCATCCGACCAGAGGGCGTCGCGGTACCCCGCTCCGACCCGCCGGCCGTCGGGAAGCGGAGTGACGGCCGCCATGCGCGACGCCGCATCCTGCGCCGACACGGCGTCGCCGAGCGCGACGCGCTCCGCCGCCAGCGCCCACTGCACGGCGTGCACGTGGTTGTCCCAGAGGCCCGGAATCACCCAGCTGCCGTCGGCGTCCCAGACGGCGCCCACCGCGCGGAGCGCCCCCGTCGGGGCGATGTCGACGATGCGGCCGTCGGCGAGGTGGATGTCGACCGGCTCGTCGTCGACCAGGTACTCCCGCCCCGGCCCGGCGATCCGCGCCGCGCGGATCATCGTGATCGGGGTCCCTCGGTCGATCACGCCGTGGCCGCCTCACGAGCCGCCTGCGCCCGCTGCATCTCGTCTGCGAGCGCGGCGTTGGCGTACGGGCCGTCTGCGCGGAGTTCGGCGATGACATCGACGACCGTCTCTGCCGGCTTGTTCTGGCTCAGCTTGCGCTTGGCTACGACACGCGTGGGCGTCAGACGGAATCCGACCGTCCCGGCGGCGAGCCGCTCGATGAACGCCGGATCGTTCGGACGCTCCCACATGCGGCGCGGATGAGGCAGCGCTCCCTCGAAGCGGTCGACGAGGCGGTCGAGGACCGCGAGATTCTCCTCCGCGGTCAGGATCTCGGGGACGCCCGACAGGTGCACGGCCGTGTAGTTCCAGGTCGGTACGGCGGGGACGTCGCCGTACCACCCCGGCGAGACGTACCCATGCGGACCCTGGAAGATCACGAGCAGCTCGCGGTCGCCGAGCCCATGGAGCATGTCGTCGGGGCGGCCGACGTGCCCGACGACGGTGAGTCCGTCCTGGTCGTCGTCGAGCAGCACCACATAGTGCGACGCCACCGGTCCGTCGTCCGTGCTGCTGACGATCGTCGCCCACGGATTCGCGTCGATCACTCGACGGATCTCGGCCTCGTCGGCCAACGTGAAACTGGGGTTCTGGCGCATCCCCTCAGCCTACGGCCGGGCCGGCCGCGAGCCTTTCATCACGCCTGGCAGCGCGGGCACCAGTAGAGCTTGCGCGCGCCGATCTCCTCGAGCGCGATCTCGGTGCCGCAGACGCGGCAGGGCAGGCCCGCACGGTGGTACACCCAGTGCCGGTCGTCCCGACTGGCCATCGCGGCCCGGTACTGCTCGGCAGACAGGTCGTCCATGGTCATCATCTGACCGGTCTCGACGCCGATCGCGAGCAGGCGCACCCAATCGTGCCAGAGCGCCCGCACCACATCCTCCGGCACGTCGCGCCCCGGCGTATGCGGGTTCAGCCTCTGGCGGTACAGCATCTCGGCGCGATAGACGTTGCCGATGCCGCTCACCACCGACTGGTCCATCAGCAGCAGCGCGATCGGCGTGGACTTCTTCCGCACGGCGCGCACGAAGCGCTCCTCGTTCTCGACCGGATCGCCGACGAGAGGATCGGGCCCGAGCTTCGCCACCGTCGCGAGCATCTCCTCGGGCGTCTGGAGCACGCACGCCGTCGGCCCGCGCAGGTCGGCGGCCGTGATGTCGGTCATCAGTCGCAGCCGCACCTGGCCCACCACCGGCGGCGGCCACTCCTCCAGTGCTTCGTCGAGCCCCTTGGTCTGCTCCGACATCCGCACATGCACGCGGGTGCGACGCGGTGCCCCGATCGAGGCGAGCGAGTTCTCGCCCGCGTCGTCGAGGATCGGCTCGTCGAGTGTCGTGCCGCGCTGGTTCGTCTGACCCATCCGGCCGTTCGCCGACGCGATGGTCGGGTCGACGAGGATCTCACCGGCGAAGTCCCACGCGCCGTACAGGCCGAGATGCACACGCAACCAGATCGCGCCCTCCGTCTCGAGGAACATCTGCTTGCCGACCGCCTGCACGCTCACGGCTGCACGACCGTCGAGCACCGCTGCTCCCTCGGCGAACCGCCCCTGGGGGCTGGATGCCTGCAGCGTCTTGCCGACGAAGTTGCGCTCGAACTGACGGGCGATGCGGTGGACGGAATGACCCTCGGGCATCTCAGGCCCGGGGGTCCGGGAGCAGCGAGCCGTCGCGCTCGAAATCGGCGATCTGCGCGATCCGCCGTACGTGGCGCTCCTCGTTCGAGAACGGGGTGCCGAGGAACCGGTCGATGAAGGCGGTCACCTCGTCGTACTCGTGCTGACGAGCCCCGATCGAGATGACGTTGGCGTCGTTGTGCTCGCGAGCGAGTTCGGCCGTCGACAGGTTCCACACCAGGGCGGCACGAGCCCCCTCGACCTTGTTCGCGGCGATCTGCTCGCCGTTGCCCGACCCTCCGAAGACGATGCCCGCCGCCTCGACGCCCGCAGCCTGGTCGGCCACGACGGCCTGCGCCGCACGGATGCAGAACGCCGGGTAGTCGTCGAGCGCGTCGTACTCGATCGGGCCATGGTCGACGACCTCGTGTCCGGCGGAGCGCAGATGCTCCTGCAGACGCGTCGAGAAGTCCAGACCGGCGTGGTCGGTGGCGATGTGGATGCGCATGCGAACCATCCTAGGGAGAGAGCGGAACGGGTCCTCGTGAGCCGCGGGTCAGGGGGCGATGCCGGAGGCCGCCGGCTTGAAGCCGGCGCGGATGTTCTCGCAGCAGCCCGGGCGGCAGACGTCGAAACCGCCGGGCAGCTCGGTGAGGTGCTGGCGCTGGTCGCGCGGACGCCCCTCGAGCCGTTCCTGGATGAGGTCGACGATGCCCGCGACGAACGTGGGCGAGACGCCCGGCGTCGGGGTGCGCACGAACAGCAGGCCCGCCTCCTCGGCGGCCTCCTTCGCCTCGGTGTCGAGGTCCCAGAGCACCTCCATGTGGTCGCTCATGAAGCCGAGGGGCACCACGGCGACAGCGCGGCGTCCACGCTCGGGCAACTCGCCGATGACATCGCACACGTCCGGCTCGAGCCACGGCTGCGACGGC
This sequence comes from uncultured Microbacterium sp., assembly GCF_963528945.1. Lineage (GTDB taxonomy): Bacteria > Actinomycetota > Actinomycetes > Actinomycetales > Microbacteriaceae > Microbacterium. Next base: position 957,603 of record NZ_CAURWX010000001.1, on the reverse strand, counting down.
GGGCCGGACCGCGACTGGTAGACGAGCTCCCACGAGACGCCCGCCGCAGTGGGCAGCACCTGCAGCACCCGGTCCATCACCCACGCCGCGACGGCCTCGTGCTGAGCGGCATAGGCGCCGCCGTCGCCCCAGTCGATGTCGCGAGCGCCCGAGCGCTGCGCGTCCGCGGTCGGGATGCTGTGGGTGGAGAAGAGGATCTGGATGTCGGTGGCGTCGACGCCCTGCGTCAGAAAGCCCTCGATCGCCTCACGAACACCGCGTTCGAACGCCTCGACGAAGCCGGGGTGGTCGTAGAACGGACGGATCTTGTCGATGGTGACCCGGTCGCCGAGCCCGGTGTCGGTGAGCACGCGGGCGAAGTCCTCGCGGTACTGACGGCAGCTCGAGAACGAGCTGTAGGCGCTGGTGGCGAAGGCGAGCAGCGTCGTGTCCCCGGCATCCGCGGCCTCCTGCACGGCATCGTCGAGGTAGGGCGTCCAGTTGCGGTTGCCCCAGTACACCGGCAGGTCGATGCCGCGCGCGGCGAGCTCCGACTCGAGCGCCGCCTTGAGCGCGCGGTTCTGCCCGTTGATGGGGCTGACGCCGCCGAAGTGACGGTAGTGGTGCGCCACCTCCTCGAGCCGCTCGTCGGGGATCCCCCGGCCGCGGGTGACGTTCCGCAGGAACGGGATGACGTCCTCCTGGCCTTCTGGCCCGCCGAAGCCGGCGAGGAGGATGCCGTCGTACGCCGTGGGCGTGCTGACGTAGGCGGGGCCCTCCGCGGCAGCGGCGGAGGCGAACGGGACGATGACGGGTTCGATCGTGCTCACCCCTCCATCCTTTCATCCTCCGGGACCTCCTCGGGTCGCGCGCTGGCGTAGGCTGTCAGGGTTGCCGCCGGCGCCATCTGCGCCATTCCCCCGGCGACGCCCCTCACCCCTGGGAGTTACACACCGTGCCTGGAGAGAATCTCACCCGTATCGAAGCGCAGGAGCGACGCGACGTCATCGGCACCGAGTCCTACGAAGTGGCGCTCGACCTGACGAAGGGCGCCGAGGTCTTCGGTTCCCGCAGCGTGGTGCGCTTCACCGCGACGCCTGAGAGCTTCACCTTCATCGACCTCATCGCCCGCGACGTGCGCGAGATCTCGCTCAACGGCGAGCAGCTCGACCCGAGCGAGGTCTTCGCCGACTCGCGCATCGCTCTGACGGGCCTGCAGGCCGAGAACGTGCTCGTCGTCGACGCCGACTGCCTCTACACCAACACGGGCGAGGGCCTGCACCGCTTCGTCGACCCGGTCGACGGCGAGGTCTACCTCTACTCGCAGTTCGAGGTGCCGGACTCGCGCCGGGTGTTCGCCGTGTTCGAGCAGCCCGACCTCAAGGCGACGTTCCAGTTCACCGTCACGGCCCCCGCATCGTGGAAGGTCGTCTCGAACTCCCCCACCCCCGAGCCGATCGTCCACGACGACGGCGCGACCGCGACCTGGGGCTTCGAGCCGACGCCGCGCATCTCGTCGTACATCACGGCGCTCGTCGCCGGCCCGTACGAGTCGACCTTCAGCGAGCTGACCAGCGCATCCGGCCGGGTCATCCCTCTGGGCGTGTACGGCCGCAAGAGCCTCTGGCAGCACCTCGACGCCGACTACATCTTCGACAAGACGCGGGAGGGTTTCGCCTACTTCGAACAGAAGTTCGGCGTCCCCTACCCGTTCGCCAAGTACGACCAGCTCTTCGTGCCCGAGTTCAACGCGGGTGCGATGGAGAACGCCGGCGCCGTCACCTTCACCGAGACGTACGTCTTCCGCAGCAAGGTGACGGATGCGGTGAAGGAGCGCCGCGTCGTCACGATCCTGCACGAGCTCGCGCACATGTGGTTCGGCGACCTGGTCACCATGAAGTGGTGGAACGACCTCTGGTTGAACGAATCGTTCGCCGAGTGGGCGTCGACCATCGCCACCGCCGAGGCCACCGAGTGGACCGAGGCGTGGACGACGTTCAACGCCATGGAGAAGACCTGGGCGTACCGACAGGACCAGCTTCCCTCGACCCACCCGATCGTCGCCGAGATCAATGATCTCGAAGACGTGCAGGTGAACTTCGACGGCATCACCTACGCCAAGGGCGGTTCGGTGCTCAAGCAGCTCGCCGCGTGGGTGGGCATCGAGGCCTTCTTCGGGGGCGTCTCGCAGTACTTCCAGAAGCACGCGTGGGGCAACACCGAGCTGAGCGACCTGCTCACCGAACTCGAGGCGACCAGTGGTCGCGACCTCGGCGAGTGGTCGCGCAAGTGGCTCGAGACCGCCGGCGTCAACACCCTCGAACCGGTCATCGCCGAAGACGGATCCGGAGTCATCTCGCGCTTCGCCGTGACGCAGACCGCGCCGGCCGACTATCCGACCATCCGTCCCCACCGCCTCGGCATCGGTTTCTACGACCTGGTCGACGGCGCCCTCACGCGCACCCACTACGTCGAGGTCGATGTCGACGGCGACCGCACCGAGGTCCCGGAGCTGCAGGGACGCCGCCAGCCCGACCTGGTGCTGCTGAACGACAACGACCTCGCCTACGCGAAGATCCGCCTCGACGAGCGGTCGCTCGCGACGGCCATCGCGCACCTCGCCGACATCCACGACCCGCTCGCGCGCTCGCTCGTCTGGGGCGCCGCCTGGGACCAGACGCGTGACGCCGAGACCGCCGCCTCCGACTACATCGACCTCGTGCTCGGGAACATCGGCCGCGAGACCGAGTCGACCACCGTGCGCACGACGCTCGCACAGCTGCGCACCGCCGTGAACCTCTACGTCGCGCCGGCCGAGCGCAACGCGGCTCGCCTCAAGGTCGCCGACGGCCTGTGGGCGCTCGCCGAGTCGGCCGAGTCCGGCAGCGACAGCCAGCTGCAGTTCGTGACCGCCTTCGCGAACTCGCTGGTGACGCCGGAGCACGCCGGCATCATCGGCCGGCTGCGTTCGGGTGAGGAGACCCTGCCCGGTCTCGAGATCGACGCCGACCTGAACTGGCAGCTGCTGGTGGGTCTCGCGACGATCGGGGCGACCGACGCCGCCGCCATCGACGCCGCCCTCGCGGCCGACAACACGGCGAAGGGCGGCGAGTTCGCCGCGCAGGCACGCGCCGCGCTGCCGGACGTCGCATCGAAGAAGGCGGCGTGGGCCTCGCTCATCGAGCGCGACGACGCCCCGAACACGATCGTCCGCTCGGCGGCGCTCGGCTTCGTGCATCCTGCGGGCGTCGACGCGCTGCGGGAGTTCGTGCCGGCGTACTTCGACATGCTGCTCCCGATCTGGGAGTCGCGCACCTACCAGATCGCGCAGTACCTGGTAACGGGGCTGTTCCCGACGGCTCTGGCCGACGTCGCGCTCCGCGACGCGACCCGTGCCTGGCTGGCCGAGAACCAGGAGGCGGCGCCGGCGCTGCGTCGACTGGTGCTCGAGAACCTCGCCGATGTCGAGCGCGCGCTCGCCGCGCAGTCGCGCGACGCCGACGACTGACCGTCACCACCGCCGAAGGGCCCGGCAGCCGTCCATCCGGACGCGCTCCCGGGCCCTTCGCGCACCCAGCGGGCGCCGAGCGCCGCTCGGTAGAATCGGCTGCGATGACCCCGATCGAGAATCCGACCCCACCCCCCGCCGAGACCGACGTCCCCACCCTGTGGAGCGGCTTCCTCGATGTGCTGCAGATCGTCGGCGGCAAGGCGCTGGTGATCGCGATCATCATCGCCGCGTGCGTGCTCATCGCTCTGGTGCTGCGCGTCGTCATCCGCCGAGTCGTCGCACGGATCGTCGACACCGCGAAGAACAAGGCATCCGTCGACGACACGCAGGCGCTCGAGCGGTCGCCGCTCGCCGATATGCGGCTCGTGCAGCGCACCCGCACACTCGGCACCATCCTGCAGAACATCGTCAACGTGATGCTGGTGATCATCGCCCTGGTGCTCGTGGTCAACGCGATCGACAACGCCCTGCTCGGCTCGTTGACGCTGCTGACCGCCGCCGTGGGCGCGGGTCTCGGTTTCGGGGCGCAGAACATCGTGAAGGACGTGCTGAACGGCATCTTCCTCGTCGCCGAAGACCAGATCGGTATCGGCGACGTCGTCGACCTCGGTCTCGCGACCGGCGTCGTCGAGTACGTGAGCGTGCGCATCACGCAGGTGCGCGACGTCAACGGCACCCTCTGGTACGTGCGCAACGGCGAGGTCACCCGCATCGGAAACATGTCGCAGGGCTGGGCCCGCGCGATCATCGACACCGGCGTTCCGACGGACTCCGACCTCGAGGTCGTGGAGCACGTCATGCTCGAGACGGCCCAGGGTCTCGCGAAAGACCCGAAGTGGCGCACGCGCATCATCGAGAAGCCGGAGCTGTGGGGTCTCGAATCGATCGACGGCGACGCGCTCGTCGTACGGCTGGTGATCAAGACCCGCGCGAACGCGAAGGACGACGTGGCGCAGGAGCTGCGCACGCGACTGCGCACCGCCCTCTCCGAGAAGGAGATCGCGATCCCCCGCATGCAGGCCGTCGTGCCGGTGGGCCTCGACGGGGCGCGCCGGGTGCGCGGCGCCAACCCTCCCCGCACGCGCCCGAACGCCGTCACCGGGGTGCCGCCCGCACCGGAGCGTGGCATCTGGCGCAAGAAGAAGCCCACTCCGGGTGAAGGGAGCCCGACCGCATGACCTTCTACGACGAGGTGGGTGGCAGGGAGACGTTCGCGCGGATCGTCTCGGTGTTCTACCGCGAGGTGGCCCTCGATCCCGTGTTGAAGCCGATGTACCCCGAAGAGAACCTCGGACCGGCCGAGGAGCGGCTTCTGCTCTTCCTCGAGCAGTACTGGGGTGGCCCGACGACCTACGGCGAGACGCGTGGGCATCCGCGTCTGCGCATGCGGCACATGCCGTTCCACGTCGACCCCGATGCACGGGATCGGTGGCTTCGCTGCATGCGGACCGCGGTCGACGAGGCGCAGTTGTCGCCGCTGCACGAATCCACGCTCTGGGACTACCTGGAACGCGCCGCCTATGCCATGGTGAACACGTTCGAGCCGTCCGGCATCGGTGCACGCGCCGACGGACGGCCGACGCTCGAGACCCGCACTCGTCAGGATTCGACGGAGACCCCATGACGCACTCGCCCCTGTCCGCAGACGTCCTCGTCATCGGCTGGGGGCTGGCCGGCCTCGTGGCGGCCGCCGAGGCGGTGGATGCCGGGCGCCGGGTGATCGTGCTCGACCAGGAGCCGCGCACCAACCTGGGCGGGCAGGCGTGGTGGTCGTTCGGGGGCCTCTTCCTCGTCGACTCCCCCGAGCAGCGACGCATGGGCATCCGCGATTCCCTGGACCTCGCGACGCAGGACTGGCTCGGCACGGCCGGTTTCGACCGCCCGGAAGACGCGTGGGCGCGTCGGTGGGCCGAGGGGTACCTGCAGTTCGCGGCCGGCGAGAAGCGGGCGTGGCTCCGCGAACGCGGCGTGCGGTTCTTCCCGGTGGTCGGCTGGGCCGAACGCGGCGGGTACGGCGCGACGGGGCCGGGGAACTCCGTCCCCCGATTCCACATCACCTGGGGCACCGGTCCGGGCATTGTCGCCCCCTTCGCCGCCCGGATCGAGCAGGCCGAGCGCGAGGGGAGGCTCACGGTGCTGCCGCGCCACCGCGTGCGTGAGCTCGCGACGACCGATGGGGTGGTCTCCGGCGCACGCGGCGACATCCTCGCCTCGACGGGCGAGGAACGCGGTGTGGCCTCGTCTCGCGACGTCGTCGGCGACTTCGATGTGCGCGCCTCGGCGGTCATCGTCGCCTCGGGCGGTATCGGCGGCAATCACGACCTCGTGCGCGCCGCGTGGCCCGACCGCCTCGGCGCTCCCCCGTCGCACATGCTCAGCGGAGTCCCCGCGTACGTCGACGGCTCGATGATGCCGATCACCGCCGCGGCCGGTGCACGCCTGGTCAACGGCGACCGCATGTGGCATTACGTCGAGGGCCTCCGCAATTGGGATCCGGTCTGGCCGTCCCACGGCATCCGCATTCTCCCTGGGCCCTCGTCGCTCTGGTTCGACGCCACCGGCGAGCGATTGCCCGTCCCGCTGTTCCCCGGTTTCGACACGCTCGGCACGCTCGAGCACCTCCGTCGCACGGGCCACGACCATTCCTGGTTCGTGACGTCGCGTCGGATCATCGAGAAGGAGTTCGCCCTCTCGGGCAGCGAGCAGAACCCGGATCTGACCGGCAAGGACGTGCGTCTCCTGTTGGCCTCGCGTCTCGCCAAAGGGCCGACGGGACCCGTTCAGTCATTCCTCGACGAGGGGGCCGACTTCCTCGTCGAGAACGACCTCGACACCCTGCTCGACCAGATGAAACGGCATCCGGGCGGGGAGCTGCTCGACATCGAGCGCGTGCGTCGGGAGGTCGTGGCGCGCGACCGGGAGATCGAGAACGACTTCACGAAAGACGCGCAGATCGGGATGCTCCGCTCGATGCGGGGGTATCGCGGCGATCGTCTCATCCGCACCGCGGCGCCACACCGTCTTCAGGACCCGGCCGCCGGACCGTTGGTGGCCGTGCAGCTGCACGTGCTCACCCGGAAGTCACTCGGCGGCATCCAGACCGACCTCGACGGACGGGCGCTCGATGCCAACGGGGCACCCGTCCCCGGGCTGTTCGCGGCCGGCGAGGCCAGCGGTTTCGGCGGGGGTGGCGTGCACGGCTACCGCGCTCTGGAGGGCACGTTCCTCGGCGGCTGTCTCTACTCCGGACGGCAGGCCGGACGCGCCGCCGCACGTTGAGACGCGGATCACCCGCGAGGCCGTAGGGGAACGGTCAGAGCGACCCGGCGCCGGTGCCTGGTCAGAGCGACCCGGCGCCGGTGCCACGAACGGCGGTGAGCCCGGAGGCGACCGGGCCGCGCGCGAGCACGTGCCCGCGACGGAATGCGAGGCGCGTCCAGCGGCCCGAGCGCGTCAGGGGCACCTGCTCCTCCCCCGAGATGAACCCGAGCGCGTCAGCCGCGAACGCGACTCCCCGCGGGAGGCCGGCCAGTTCCTCGTCGGCCTCGCCCCAGATCGCCGCCCGAAGGGCCCGCACCGCTTCCTCGCCCGAGCCGGGTGCGGCGCCGCGCGCGACCGCGGAGATCCCCCACTGCGCCCGCTGGGCGATCGACGATGCGGGGAGCGACCCGACGGGCTCCCAACCTCCGCGCGGCGGTGCGACACCGGCCCACGCCGGAGAGAGCGCGGTCTCCGGCAGACGAAGCGCCCGGGGATCTGTGGTCGCCTCGAGAGCGTCGACCACGAGGTCGCATGCCAGCTCGGGATCGGCGCGCACGATACGCATAGCCAGCACCGTGGGCGTCTGGTCGAACAGGCCGTGCGGAGCAAGCGCCGCGGTCGTCAGCGCGAGGACGCCTCGATCGGCCTGCAGTCGCACCCCCTCGTCGCTCACCCGTCGCGCCCGCCCGACGAAGGTGAGGACGTCTTTCGCGGTCTCCGGATCGGTCAGCAGGAGGTCGTGGGGCACGGGTTCTAGACTACCGACAGGGCCGTCTGCGGCGGTCAGCGAGAGGGAGAGATGAGCACCGAGAACCACGCCGTCCGCACCGTCGAGCAGCTGTTGGAGGTCCTCGATCTCGACTCGACGAGGGCGCGCACGACCGAGGACATCTTCACGGGTTCGTCCCACCCCATGCCGACCGGGCGCATCTACGGCGGTCAGGTGCTCGCTCAGAGCCTCATCGCCGCCGAGCGCACGCTTCCTGAGAACCGACCGGTGCACTCCATGCACGGTTACTTCCTGCGGCCGGGCGACGCCGACCACGGTCTGACGATCGCCGTCGACCGCATCCACGACGGCCGTTCGTTCTCCACACGTCGGTCGCAGGCGTATCAGAACGGCGTTCCGATCTTCTCGATGATCGCCTCCGCGCAGGACGAGGACCACGGTGTGGAGCATGCGGTGGAGCTGCCGGCCGGCATCCCCGAGCCGGAATCGATCGCCCCGGATGAGGACGCGGTGCAGGGCCTCCCGGGCGGGACGATGCGGATGCTCAGCGATCGGGCGGCCGATGTGCGGCACGTCGAGGGGCCGCTCTACCTTCCCGGGGATTCTGCACGCGCCCCGCGCCAGGGGGTCTGGATGCGTATGCGCGCGCCCCTGCCGGACGACCCGCGCCTGCACCGTGCCGCGCTCGCGTACCTCAGCGACATGACCATCCAGGAATCGATCCTGCGGGCGCACGGGCTGTTCTGGGCGCTGCCGGGTCTCAAGGTGGCCAGCCTGGACCACGCGATGTGGTGGCACCGTCCGGCGCGCGTGGATGAATGGCTGCTCTACGTGCAGGAGTCACCGAATGCGCGGGGCGGCCGCGGTCTGGCGACCGGCCGCATCTACACGCGCGAGGGCGAACTCGTCGCGAACGTCGCGCAGGAGATCATGCTCCGCGTGCCCGCAGCGGACTGACGGCCAGCACGCGCCGCTCGGTGAACCGCTCGCGGCGGCGTCGCCGACGCGGATCAGCGATGCGCGTAGACGATCGACGGCCCGAGCAGCGGTTCCCACGCCTCGCGCATCTCGGCGGTGAGGCGCATCGGCCGGCCCGTCCTCGCATCGACGAGCACGATCACCGCCGTCGATCGTGCGTAGACGACCCGCGTCGTGGCTGCGGGGTCGTTGTGCACCTCGTAGCAGACCTCGACGCTCGATCCCCCGAGCTTGCCGAACCACATCTGCACCTCGAGCGGTCGCCGCTGGTAGGGAACGGGCGCAAGATACTCGATCTCCTGGCGAGCGATGAGGGTGAGCGCACCCTCATCGATACCCGAGTCGAGCACGGCTGTATCCGGCGCCTCCTCCCCCGGACCGGGCCGCCAGAACGCGCGCACGCGCGCCTCCTCGAGCAGCTTGAGCATCGAGGTGTTGTTGACGTGGTTGTACGCGTCGAGGTCGCCCCACCGCAGCTGGATCGGGATGTGCAGGCGCCGCCCGCTCACCGTGCTCTCGTCGGACACGGCGTCAGTCGCGGGTGAGCTTGCGGTGCGTCGAGCGGTGGGGCTTGGCGGCGTCGGGACCGAGGCGCTCGATCTTGTTCTGCTCGTACGCCTCGAAGTTGCCCTCGAACCAGTACCACTGGTCGGGCTTCGCGTCCGTGCCCTCGTAGGCGAGGATGTGCGTGGCGATGCGGTCGAGGAACCACCGGTCGTGGGTGATGACCACCGCGCAGCCGGGGAACTCGAGCAGCGCGTTCTCGAGCGAGCTGAGGGTCTCGACGTCGAGGTCGTTGGTGGGCTCGTCGAGGAGCAGCAGGTTACCGCCCTCCTTGAGCGTCAGCGCGAGGTTCAGACGGTTGCGCTCACCACCGGAGAGGACGCCGGCCTTCTTCTGCTGGTCCGGACCCTTGAAGCCGAACTTCGACACGTAGGCACGCGACGGAATCTCGGTCTTGCCGACCGTGATGAAGTCGAGGCCGTCGGACACGACCTCCCACAGCGTCTTGTCGGGGTCGATGTTCGAGCGGGACTGGTCGACGTAGCTGATCTTGACGGTCTCGCCGACTTTGAGGTCGCCGCCGTCGAGCGGCTCGAGGCCCACGATGGTCTTGAACAGCGTGGTCTTTCCCACACCGTTGGGTCCGATGACGCCGACGATGCCGTTCGGCGGCAGGTTGAAGCTCAGCCCGTCGATGAGCGAGCGGCCGTCGAAGCCCTTCTTCAGGTTCTTCGCGTCGATGACGATGCTTCCGAGTCGCGGACCCGCGGGGATCTGGATCTCCTCGAAGTCGAGCTTCCGGGTGCGCTCCGCCTCGGCCGCCATCTCCTCGTAGCGGGCCAGTCGTGCCTTCGACTTCGTCTGGCGGCCCTTGGCGCTCGATCGCACCCACTCGAGCTCGTCCTTCAGGCGCTTCGCGAGCTTCGCGTCCTTCTTGCCCTGGATGTCGAGGCGCTCGGCCTTCTTCTCGAGGTACGTGGAGTAGTTGCCCTCGTAGCCGATCAGGCGGCCGCGGTCGACCTCGGCGATCCACTCGGCGACGTGGTCGAGGAAGTACCGGTCGTGGGTGATGGCGATGACCGCACCCTTGTACGCCTGCAGGTGCTGCTCGAGCCAGAGCACACTCTCGGCGTCGAGGTGGTTGGTGGGCTCGTCGAGGAGCAGCAGATCGGGCTTCTGCAGCAGCAGCTTCGCGAGCGCCACGCGGCGCTTCTCTCCACCCGAGAGGGGTGCGATCGCGGCGTCGGCCGGAGGCGTGCGGAGCGCGTCCATGGCCTGTTCGAGCTGGGAGTCAAGGTCCCACCCGTCGGCCGCGTCGATCTCCTCCTGCAGCGTTCCCATCTCGGCGAGCAGCGAGTCGAAGTCGGCGTCGGGGTCGGCCATCAGCGCGGAGATCTCGTTGAAACGGTCGACCTTGGCCTTGATGGCGATGCCGTCCTGGATGTTCTCGAGCACCGTCTTGGACTCGTCGAGCTCGGGCTCCTGCATGAGGATGCCGACGCTGAATCCGGGAGAGAGCTTGGCCTCACCGTTCGAGGGGGTGTCGAGTCCCGCCATGATCTTGAGGATCGTCGACTTTCCGGCGCCGTTCGGACCGACCATGCCGATCTTCGCGCCCGGGAGGAAGGCCATCGTCACGTCGTCGAGGATGAGCTTCTCGCCCACCGCCTTGCGTGCGCGGACCATCGAGTAGATGTACTCAGCCACCGGGGAACACTCCTTCTGTCGGCGTCGAAGATCGACACCCCAGCCTACCGGCTACCGAGGGGTCACCAGTCGATCGGACGGGTCGCTCCGATCAGGCAGCGCCCCTCGGCGAGCTGCGGCAGCACCTTGGTCACGAGCTGGCCGGTCGACGGCCCCACCTGACCGACGAGGCACTCCGCCTCGCCCCACCGCACCGAGAACTGGATGCTCTCGGCCGGGTTGCCGACGGTCGTCAGGTCGGGCGTGACCTGCATCGCGCCGCGATCGAAGCCGACGCCCACCAGGGCATCGATGTAGGCGCGTCCCTCGTCACGCTGCTCCGAATCCCAGACCGCCTGAGCCGTCTGCGTGAAGAAAGCGAGGTTGTCGGTCGCCGATGCGTCGGGCTGCAGCTGCAGCGGGGCCGCGGGCTCGGTCGAGGCCGTCGGCTCGGGGCTCGGGGTCGCCGTCTCCGTCGGCTCGGGCGTGCACCCGACGAGCAGCACGAGAGCGAGGGCGGAGGCTGCCAATGCCGCGCCCATGCGCGGGGCTGCGGTCGGCGATCGTCGAAGCACGCCCCGAGTCTACGCACGTCCGGGACGCGCCCCGATAGCGCGCGGCGACCCCGGCCCGACGCGCGGATCAGCCGATCGCCGCAGAGATCATCGGCGGTTCGCCGTCGACCTCGGCCCATCGCGTGTCGAGGTCGTCGACCCCCGGCTGCGGGTCAGCCACCGTCTGCGGCGCAAGATCGGCGTCGATGCTCGAGGTCGCTCCAGCCGTCGGCTCGCGGTCCTCGTTCGTGCGGGTCGGATCGGATGATCCCGCCCGGCTGCTCCGCAGGTACGCCGTTGTGCCCCATCGCAGGTCGTGGCCGACCGCCTCCGCATCGATGTCGACGCTCGTCCCCTGCTTGCCGTTGCTCTCCCACGTCCGGATGCGCAACCGCCCCGTGACGATCACGCTGTCGCCCGTACGCAGCGAAGCCTTGGCGTGCTCGCCGAGCTGACGGTAGGCGGCGACGGAATACCAGTTCGTACCCGCATCGACCCATGATCGGGTGGCCTGATCGTACCGGCGGTGCGTGCTCGCCAGCCGGAAGTTCGTGACGGGCACTCCCCCGCCCGTCTGCGCCAGCACCGGGTCGGTGGCCACCTTGCCGATGATCGTCACGGTATCGCTCATGTTGGTTCCCCTCGGGATGCCGAGTCCATCTGCGCTCGGATGGCTCCAGCATCGCCCTCTCCACGCGGGGGCCAACCCGCACCGCACAGCATCCGTGGAGCACGAAGAATGCCCGGTCACGGTGGAGGAAGGGTGGTCCGCCGATCCGCCGCGAATGTCGGTGGCCCCTCGTACGGTCGTCGTGAGAGGAGAACCGATGAACACCACCGCCACGCCCACCGCCGCCATCACCCCGTCCCCCTGGGCCACGCCCCCGATCGCATCAACGCGAGAGCACCTCGTCCGCGCCGCCGACCAGCTCTGGCGCGTGCAGGAGAACGCCTCCGGCAAGGTACTCGGACATCTCCGCACGGCGACCGACCCGATGGGCCTCCGGTACCGTGCCGAGCGCCTGCAACTCTCGACCGGGGCCTTCCGACTGATCGGCGAGTTCTGGCGCGCCGACGACGCCGTCTCGGCGCTGCGCTACTCCTGAGGGGCCGCCGCCGTCCGACTGTTCGGTGGTGCTGATTCTGGTGCCCCCGGCAGGATTCGAACCTGCGACCGGCGGATTAGAAGGCCGCTGCTCTTCCGCTGAGCTACGGAGGCGTATGAGGTCTACCGTACCGCCCCCGAGCGGCGATGTCGGAGCCGTCGATAGGATGACGGCATGGTATCTGCGTCGGAGAACGACCGTCTCGTATGGATCGACTGCGAGATGACGGGACTCGATCTGTCGATCGACGAGCTCGTCGAGATCGCGGTCGTCATCACCGACTTTGAGCTGCAGCCGGTCGACCCCGGCTTCCAGGTGGTGATCCGCCCGAGTGACGCGGCTCGCGAGCACATGAACGACTTCGTCACCAAGATGCACGAGACCTCCGGACTCATCAACGAGCTGGCGCAGGGCATCTCCCTCGAAGAGGCCGAGGAGCAGACACTCGCCTACATCCGCCGCTTCGTGCCCCTCGAACGCAAGGCGCCCCTCGCCGGCAACACCATCGGCACCGACCGCATGTTCCTCGCCAAGTACATGCCGCAGGTCGACCAGTGGCTGCACTACCGCAATGTCGACGTCTCGAGCATCAAGGAACTGTCGCGCCGGTGGTACCCCCGGGTGTTCTTCCAGGCGCCGGCGAAAGATGGCGGCCACCGCGCGCTGGCCGACATCCTCGAGTCGATCCGCGAGCTCCGGTACTACCGCGAGGCGGTGTTCGTCGACCTGCCCGGGCCCTCGAGCGACGACGCGAAGGACATTGCGACACGCACCGTGTCAGAGTTCGCCTCGAACGTGTAATAGAATCGTAGGGTTGCCCGCTGCAGCGGGCGCATGGTGGGTATAGCTCAGTTGGTAGAGCGCCTGGTTGTGGTCCAGGAGGTCGCGGGTTCAAGCCCCGTTACTCACCCCAATCACCGAGGCCCGGATCGTCATTCGATCCGGGCCTCGAACCGTCTCCGGCCCGCCCACTCTAGACTGACCGGGTGTCACTCGCGGTCTGGTTCTCGCTTCTGACGGCCTCCGTGGTGATCAGCTTCACCCCGGGCGCCGGCGCCATCAACACGATGTCCAATGCCCTCAACCAGGGCTGGCGTCGCTCGATCTGGGGCATCGTGGGGCAGCAGGCGGCGCTCATCGTCCATGTGGTGATTGTCGCCGCCGGCGTCGGGCTGCTGGTCTCCCGCTCCGAGTTCCTGTTCACGGCCATCCGCTACGCCGGAGCGGCCTACCTCGTCTTCCTCGGTGTCCGTCTCATCCTGGCCACACCCGTCGCCCCGGCATCCGACCAACCGATCGCACCGGACACCCGCGAGGGGCACTGGTCGATGATCCGTCGCGGCTTTTGGGTCAACCTGCTCAATCCGAAAGCGATCGTCTTCTTCCTCGCGTTCATCCCCCAGTTCATCCGACTGGACCAGCCGCAGGTGCCGCAGTATCTCGTCCTCGTCGCCACCGTCGTCGCGGTCGACGTCGTGGTGATGTGGGGCTTCTTCGCGACCGCCGCACGCCCCTTCCGGCGGTTGACCCGCTCGTCGAGAGGGCAGCGCACGCTCAACGCGATCTTCGGAACGCTTTTCATCGGGGTCGCGGGGCTGCTCGTCCTGCTGCACTGAGCGTCGAGCGCCTAGGCTGTGAGGGATGGAGATGGATGCCGCCCGGTTCGAGGAGATCGTCGTCGACGAACTCGATCAGCTCCCCGATGAGATGGTCGATCGACTCGACAACATCGTCTTCGTCGTCGAGGACCGTCCGGAGGACGGGAGCCTCGACCTGCTGGGCCTCTACGACGGACTCGCTCTGACCGAGCGCACGCAGTACGGGATGGGCGAGCTGCCCGACCGGATCATCGTGTACCGCGAGCCCCATCTGGCGCAGTGCGACACCGAAGACGAGCTGCGCGACGAGATCCACACGACCCTCGTGCACGAGATCGCGCACTTCTACGGCCTCGACGACGCACAGCTGCACGAATTGGGGTGGGCATGAGCACGCCCCTCGCGACTCCCGACATCGCCGAGGAGCTCGACCTCCGCGCCGCCCCGATGGAACCGTGGCAGGTGGTGGTGTGGAACGATCCGGTCAACCTCATGAGCTACGTCGTGCGGGTGTTCCGCACCTACTTTGGTTACTCGCAGGAACGCGCCACCGCCCTCATGCTGGCAGTCCACCACGACGGACACGCCGTCGTCGCAACGGGCCCGCGCGAGACGATGGAGGTGCACGCTGGCGCGATGCACGACTACGGCCTGTGGGCCACGGTGCGGCGGGGTTCGGATGAGTGACGGCATCCACCTCGAACTCGTGCGCCTGGAAGGCGCCCGGCTGCTCGACCTGGTCGAGCAGCTGCAGACGATCGTGCGGGACTCCGAGGCCGACGATCCCGCTCTCGACCGGCTGACCCCGACGCCCTACCCCGACGACGAGACGGCCGCCCGCGACTTTAACGAGACCACGCGGCACGACCTCCTCGACGCCCGGGTACGCGATGCGACGATCGTGATCGACGCACTCCTGCCGTTCCGCGCGTTCGATGAGGTGAGCGAGGAGGAGGGACTGGCGTCGACCGTCGTGGACATCCCCCTCGCGCACATCGATGCGTGGATGCGCACGCTCAATGCGCTACGCCTCGTCCTCGCCTCGCGGCTCGGCATCTCGGACGACGACTCCCACGACGGTGATGACCCGCGGTTCGGTGTCTACGACTGGCTCGGCTACCGCCTCGAGACGATCATCGTCGCTGCCGACGCCGTGCTCTGACCCATCGCGATCAGGGTATGCCGACGATGCGCGTGGCGGCGGATCGAGGGTCGTCCCGCTCGATGTGCCGAGCTTCCTGCGCGGCCCACCGCTCCCAGTGCGGGCGATAGGTCTCGCCGTCGCGATCCAGCGCACGCCGCCGTCTCACCGGCTCCGGCGCCTCGACCCACACCCGCACGTCGGCGAGACGCGCGGTCGCGGCCGTGAGGACACCGCTGCCCTCGATGATCATCCCGAGCGCGGGGTCGACGGCGTGACTCTCGGCCTCCTCGCCCGCTGTCCAATCCCATCGGCGCCAGGTGCCGATCAGCCCTCGTCCGTGCGGGCGGAGGATCCACTCCTCGGCGCGGCGGACGCCATCGTCGAGGCCGTCCCACCCCGGGTACAGCGAATCCAGGGCGACGACCTGCACGCGACCCGCGAGCGGCCACCGATCGGCGATGCGGGCTGCGAGCGAGGACTTTCCCGCCCCGCTGCGACCGTCGATGAGGACGACCGGGTTGGCGACCGACAGCGCGCGGATGTCCTCGATCACCTGCGTCGCCGCGGCGTCCAGTGCCGCGGCGACGGGATCGTCACTTCTTGAGCGCACGGATGATGCGCGACAGCGCCCGGCCCGCGACCCACACGAAGGGCACGCCGACCGCGAGCAGGGTGACGATGTTGGGTTCGAAGCGCAGACCCTCCTCGCGACGCACGTACACGCCGACCGGAATGGAGACGCCGCCTCCGCCGCCGCCCTCGGCCCCGTCGCCGCCGCTCGCCCCGCCGAAACCGGCGTAGGTGAGAGCCACCGGGGTGATGCTGACGCCGTCGACGTCCTGCGGCTCGCCGTACGCGCTCTTCACGCCGAGCGAGACGACCTGCTGACCGAGTTCCACTGCGATGTTGGGCATGGGACCACGCTAGCCGACTCGTCGATCGGGCGGGCGCTCAATCGAGACCGTGCGCCTGCGGATGCTGGGGAGCGCCCCGCCCTGGTCCGCGTCCGAGGTGGCGCGCTCGGGTGATGGTCGCGCTGCCGAACCTCGCCACCGCGTCATCGACGGCACCCTCCACCCGCCGCCAGTCCTCGTCGTCGTCCCACAGGGCGATCCCTCCCCCGCCGGCCGGACGCAGCTTTTCGGCCCTGACGCCCACCAGACGCACCGGATCGCGTCGCTCGATCTGCTCGAAGAGCGCCTGCGCCGCCTCCCCGATCCGCTGACCGACCGCCGTGGGTTCAGCGAGCGTCTGCGATCGGGTGAGCGTGCGGAAGTCATCGAAGCGGATCTTGATCGAGATGGTCGCCGTCTCCGACTCCGCACGGCGGAGCCGCGCCGCTACCCGATCGGCGAGGCGGAGCAGTTCCGAACGCAGGAAGGTGCGGTCGAGGATGTCGTGGTCGAACGTCTCTTCGTGCCCGACGCTCTTCTCCAGACGCTCCGTCTCCACGGAGCGGGCGTCTTCGCCCCGGGCGAGCTGTGCGAGCCGGGAACTTAGCGCGGGACCGACGGCACGGTCGAGCATCTCCTTCGAGGACTCGCGGATGTCGCGGATCGTGCGGATGCCCCGCGCTTCGAGCGCCTCCGCCGCCTTCGGACCGACCCCCCACATCGCTCGCACGGGGCGCGGAGAGAGGAACTCGAGGGTGCGCACGGCCGGGACGACGAGCATGCCGTCTGGCTTCGCGATGGTCGACGCCATCTTCGCGACGTGCTTGGTGGCGGCGACGCCGACGCTGCAGCTGATGCCGACCTCGTCCTGCACGCGCTCGCGGATGAGCTGCGCGACCTGGCCCGGGCTGCCCCAGAGCCGGCGCACCCCTTGCACATCGAGGAAGGCCTCGTCGACGGACAGCGGCTCGACCAGCGGCGTGATCGACTCGAAGATCGTCATGACCTGCCGCGACACCTCGTGATAGCGGTGGAAGTGCGGCATGACGATGCGCGCCGTCGGGCACAACCGCATCGCGTGGGCGACCGGCATCGCCGAACGCACTCCGTAGCGACGCGCCTCGTACGACGCGCTCGACACCACCGACCGCCCGTCGGGAGACCCGATGATGATCGGCAGGCCCGAGAGGCTCGGATCGTCGAGCACCTCGACCGAGGCATAGAAGGCGTCCATGTCGACATGGAGGATGCGCGTGCCCGTGTCGTCGGCACCCGCCGCCGACACGATGCGTCCGCTACCGTCTCCGTGCCCCATGGAACCATTCTCCCTCGGGCCACCGACAGCGGCCCGAGGGAGATCTTCTCGGCTTACTGCGCGGCGCGTTCCAGGATCAGCTCGCGCACGCGCGCCGCATCCGCCTGGCCCTTCATCGCCTTCATCACGGCCCCGATCACCGCACCGGCGACCTGCACCTTGCCGTCCTTGATCTTGGCGAGCACATCGGGCTGGGCCGCGAACGCGTCGTCGATCGCGGCGATGAGCGCGCCATCGTCCGAGACGACCGCGAGCCCGCGTGCATCGACGACCTCCTGGGGGGTCCCCTCGCCGGCGATCACGCCCTCGAGCACCTGACGGGCCAGCTTGTCGGTGAGCGTTCCCTCGTCGACGAGCTTCTGCAGCGCGGCGACGTTCTCGGGGCTGATCAGGTCGGCGGCGTCCTTCTCCTGCGCGTTCGCGAGGCGGGCGATCTCGCCCGTCCACCACTTGCGCGCCGCGGCCGGCGCGGCGCCCGCGGCGATCGTCGCCTCGACCTGGTCGAGGATCCCGCCGTTGCGGACGTCCTGGAACTCCAGGTCGGTGAACCCCCACTCGTTCATGAGCCGGCGCCGACGGGCGACGGGCTGCTCGGGGAGGGCGGCTCGCAGCTCCTCGATCAGCTCGCGTGCGGGCTGCACGGGCAGCAGGTCGGGTTCGGGGAAGTAGCGGTAGTCGTCGGCATCCGACTTCGGGCGGCCGGGAGACGTCGTGCCGGTGTCCTCGTGCCAGTGACGCGTCTCCTGCACGATCGTGCCCCCGTCGGCGAGGATCTGCGCCTGCCGCTGGATCTCGTAGCGCACGGCGCGCTCCACCGAGCGCATCGAGTTGACGTTCTTGGTCTCGGTGCGCGTGCCCAGCTTTTCGACACCGCGAGGACGGAGGGAGACGTTCGCGTCGCACCGCAGGTTGCCGCGCTCCAGGCGCGCCTCGGAGATTCCCAGCCCACGCACGATGTCGCGGATCGCCGCCACGTACGCCTTGGCGACCTCGGGAGCGCGGTGCTCCGTGCCGAAGATCGTCTTCGTGACGATCTCGACGAGCGGGACGCCGGCGCGGTTGTAGTCGACCAGCGAGTACTCGGCGCCCTGGATGCGTCCGGTCGCACCCCCCATGTGGGTGAGCTTGCCGGCGTCCTCCTCCATGTGCGCGCGCTCGATCGGGATGGTGATGAGCGTGCCGTCCTCAAGTTCGACCTCGACCGACCCCTCGAAGGCGATCGGCTCGTCGTACTGGGAGATCTGGTAGTTCTTGCCCAGGTCGGGGTAGAAGTAGTTCTTGCGAGCGAACCGGCTAGAGTCCGCGATCGAGCAGCCGAGGGCGAGGCCCAGGCTGATCGACGAGCGCACGGCGGTCTCGTTCACGACCGGCAGCGAACCGGGGAGCCCCAGGTCGACCGGTGCGATGAGCGTGTTGGGCTCGGCGGCGTGGAACGCCTCGTTCGCCGGGTTCGGCGCATCGGAGAACATCTTCGTGTTCGTGTTGAGCTCGACGTGCACCTCGAACCCGAGCACCGGCTCGAAGAGTTCGAGGGCCTTGTCGAAGTCCATCAGCTTGGCGGCGGCCATCAGCGGTTCCCTCCTGAGAGCTGCGGTGCACGGCTGAGCAGCGGCGCACCCCACGAGTCGACGAGCAGCGTCTCGAGCGCCGCGCCGACGCGGTACAGACGCGCGTCCTCACGGGCGGGAGCGAGGAACTGGATGCCCACGGGCAGACCGTCCTCGTGCGAGAGGCCGCTGGGGATGGAGATCCCCGGCACACCCGCGAGGTTCGCGGGGATCGTCGTGAAGTCGTTCAGATACATCTGCAGCGGATCGTCGATCTTCTCGCCCAGCTTGAACGCCGTCGTCGGTGCAGAGGGGGTCGCGATCACGTCGACGTCGGCGAACGCGGCGGCGAAATCCTGCTGGATCAGCGTGCGCACCTTCTGCGCACTGCCGTAGTAGGCGTCGTAGTAGCCCGCCGAGAGCGCGTAGGTACCCAGGATGATGCGGCGCTTCACCTCGTCGCCGAAGCCGGCGTCGCGGGTCGCCGACATGACGTCCTCGACCGTGGGGTTGCCGTCGGGAGTGACCCGCAGACCGAACCGCACGGAATCGAACTTCGCGAGGTTGCTGGACGCCTCGGCGGGGAGGATCAGGTAGTAGGCGGCGACGCCGTACTCGAAGTGCGGCGCACCGATCTCGACGAGTTCGGCGCCCTGCGCCTCCATGAGCGCGAGCGCGCTGCGGAACGAGGCGGCGACGCCGGGCTGGAAGCCGCTGTCGGGGAGCTCGCGGATGACACCGACGCGCAGGCCCTTCAGCACGTCGCCCCTGGCGCCCTCGCGCGCCGCGTCGGCGAACGACGGCCAGGCGTCGGTGAGCGAGGTGGAGTCCTTCGGGTCGTGCCCGCCGACCGCATCATGGAGCAGCCCGGAGTCGAGCACCGTGCGCGACACCGGCCCGACCTGGTCGA
Source organism: uncultured Microbacterium sp. (assembly GCF_963528945.1). Lineage (GTDB taxonomy): Bacteria > Actinomycetota > Actinomycetes > Actinomycetales > Microbacteriaceae > Microbacterium. The sequence goes on along the minus strand of NZ_CAURWX010000001.1, from coordinate 937,887 downwards.
GGCTCGACGCCAGCGCGATCGCCCCGTAGCGGCTCACGCCGCCGTAGGTCGGCTTCACACCGACCGTGCCGGTGACGTGCGCCGGCTGGCGGATCGACCCGCCGGTGTCGGATCCCAGCGCGAGCGGCGCCTCGAAGGCGGCGACGGCCGCGGCGGACCCGCCGCCCGAGCCGCCCGGGATGCGATCCAGGTCCCACGGGTTGCGCGTGGGGCCGTAGGCCGAGTGCTCGGTGGACGAGCCCATCGCGAACTCGTCCATGTTCGTCTTGCCGAGCGGAACCATGCCCGCAGCACGAGAGCGCGCGACCACCGTCGCGTCGTACGGCGACCGGTAACCCTCGAGGATGCGCGAACCGCTCGTCGTGGGCTGGTCGGTCGTGACGAGCACGTCCTTGATGGCGAGAGGGACACCGGCGAGCGGACCCATGTCGTCCCCCGCGGCACGGCGCGCGTCGATCTCGGCGGCCGCCGCGAGCGCTCCCTCGTTCACGTGGAGGAAAGCGTGCACGTCGCCGTCGACGGCGGCGATGCGGTCGAGGTGGGCCTGCGTCGCTTCGACGCTGGAGACCTCGCGGGAGGCCAGCTGGGCTGCGAGCTCCGCGGCGTCGAGGCGGATGATGTCGCTCACTGCTCCTCCCCCAGGATCGCGGTCACACGGAAGCGGCCGTCGGCGGCGTCCGGGGCGTTCTGCAGCACCTGCTCGTGCGTGAGCGTCTCGCCCACCGTGTCGGCGCGGAAGACGTTGCTCAGCGGGATCGGGTGGCTCGTGGCCGCCACGTCGGCGGTGGCCACCTCCGAGACCTTCGCGATGTTGTCGACGATCGCGTCGAGCTGGCCGGTGAGCCGCGACACCTCGTCGTCGTTCAACTGGATGCGTGCGAGCACACCGAGATGGCGCACGAGTTCGGGGGTGATTTCAGACACGCCTTCCAGTCTACTCAGCGGCTCCCGCACCACCGGCCGGGTGGAGCCGACGGCGCCGCCTATGCTGGGGCACGTGAGCACGTTCCAGCCTCCTCGCCCGTGGGTCGCCAGCTACGCGCAGGACGTCCCGTCCGACCTCTCCCCGGTCACCGGTTCCCTCGTCGACATCGTCGCCGAGTCGGTGCGGGACTATCCGGATGCCCCCGCGCTGCAGTTCTTCGGACGCGAGACCACCTACGCCGAGCTGCAGGACCAGATCGATCGGGTGGCGAACGGTCTGCGAGAGCGCGGGGTGCGCGCCGGTGACCCGGTGGCCATCGTGCTGCCCAACTGCCCCCAGCACATCGTGGCCTTCTACGCGGTGCTGCGCCTGGGTGCGGTGGTCGTCGAGCACAACCCGCTCTACACCGCGCGCGAGCTGCGCAAGCAGTTCGAGGATCACGGCGCGAAGCACGCGATCGTGTGGAACAAGGTCGTGGCCACGGTGCAGGCGTTTCCCGCCGATCTCGCAGTGTCGACACTCGTGTCGGTGGACGTCACGACCGCGATGCCCCTGCTCACCCGCATGGCATTGCGGCTGCCGGTGGCGAAGGCCCGCGAATCGCGCGATGCGTTGACCGCCAAGGTCCGGGGCACGGTCACGTGGGACTCCCTGATCGGGCAGCCGCCGCTGCCCGCATCCCATCCGCTGCCGACCACCGATGATCTCGCGATCATCCAGTACACCTCCGGCACCACCGGCACCCCCAAGGGTGCCGCGCTCACGCATCGCAACCTGCTCGCCAACGCCGCGCAGGCGAAGGCGTGGGTTCCGTCGATCCGGCGCGGAGAGGGATGCGTGGTCTACGCCGTGCTCCCGATGTTCCACGCCTACGGGCTGACCCTGTGCCTGACCTTCGCAATGTCGATGGGGGCTCGTCTCGTCCTGTTCCCCAAGTTCGACCCGGACCTCGTCCTCGCCGCCATGAAGAAGCATCCGGCGACCTTCCTCCCCCTCGTCCCGCCCATCGCCGACAGGCTCCTGAGCGCCGCGAACGCGAAGGGCGTCTCGCTCGCCGGCATCGAGGTCGCGATCTCCGGGGCGATGGCGCTGCCGCACGAACTCGTCGTGCCCTTCGAGAAGGCGACGGGCGGCTATCTCGTCGAGGGCTACGGACTGAGCGAGTGCTCGCCGGTTCTCATGGCGAACCCGGTGGCCGACCACCGCGTGCCCGGCACCGTCGGACTTCCCCTCCCGGGGACGGAATGCCGCGTGGTCGATCCCGATGATCCGACCGAGGACGTTGCAGCGGGGTCACCCGGGGAACTCCTCGTGCGAGGTCCGCAGGTGTTCTCGGGGTACTACGGCAAGCCGGAGGAGACCGAGGCGGTGTTCGTCGACGGCTGGTTCCGCACCGGCGACATCGTCACGATCGACGACGCCGGATTCGTGCGCATCGTCGACCGCATCAAAGAGCTCATCATCACCGGCGGCTTCAACGTCGCGCCGACCGAGGTCGAGAACGCCCTGCGACAGCATCCGAAGGTCGTCGACGCGGCGGTCGTCGGGCTGCAGAGCGCGCACTCCGGCGAGGAGGTCGTCGCCGCGATCGTCGTCGACGGCGACGAGATCGACGTCGAGGCGATCCGCGAGTTCGTGCGCGGCATCCTCACGCCCTACAAGGTGCCCCGACGGCTGTTCGTCGTGGACGAGCTCCCGAAGTCGCTGATCGGCAAGGTGCTGCGCCGCCAGGTGAAGGAGCGGCTGGTCGCCCTGACCACCGGTTCCTGAGCGACGGTGCGCACGGATCGGACGGGAGCGCTACCCTTGGGAAGTGACCCCTGACGACGCAGCACTGACCGACGCCCCCGAAGAACTCCCCGCCACGCCCGGATTCGAGGAGCTCGGCATCACCGGGCCGGTCCTCAAGGCCATTCGCGATCTGGGGTACGAGACGCCCTCCCCCATCCAGGCCGCCACCATTCCGACCCTGCTGTCGGGCCGCGATGTCGTGGGCATGGCGCAGACCGGAACGGGAAAGACGGCGGCCTTCGCCCTGCCGGTGCTCGAGCGGCTCGACGTCTCGCAGAAGACCCCGCAGGCCCTCGTGCTCGCGCCGACCCGGGAACTCGCGCTGCAGGTGTGCGAGGCCTTCGAGTCGTACGCCTCGAAGATGAAGGGCGTGCACGTGCTCCCCGTGTACGGCGGGCAGGGCTACGGCGTGCAGCTGTCGGCGCTGCGACGCGGTGTGCACGTGGTCGTCGGCACCCCCGGTCGCATCATGGACCACCTCGCCAAGGGCACGCTCGACCTCTCCGAGCTGCAGTACCTGGTGCTCGACGAGGCCGACGAGATGCTCAAGATGGGCTTCGCTGAAGACGTCGAGCAGATCCTCGCCCAGACCCCCGAGGAGAAGCAGGTCGCCCTCTTCTCCGCCACGATGCCGCCGACGATCCGTCGCCTCGCGCAGAAGTACCTGCGCGAGCCCGAGGAGATCACGATCACATCGAAGACGGCGACGAACAAGAACATCACGCAGCGCTACCTCGTCGTCTCGTACGCGCAGAAGGTCGACGCTCTCACCCGCATCCTCGAGGTCGAGAACTTCGACGGCATGATCGTGTTCGTCCGCACGAAGAACGAGACCGAGACCCTCGCCGAGAAGCTGCGTGCGCGCGGTTACTCCGCTGCCGCGATCAACGGCGACGTACCGCAGGTGCAGCGCGAGCGCAGCGTGAATCAGCTGAAGGACGGCAAGCTCGACATCCTCGTCGCCACCGATGTCGCCGCGCGCGGTCTCGATGTCGAGCGCATCAGCCACGTCATCAACTTCGACATCCCCACCGACACCGAGTCGTATGTGCACCGGATCGGCCGCACCGGTCGCGCCGGCCGCACCGGCGATGCGATCAGCTTCATCACCCCGCGCGAGCGCTACCTGCTGAAGCACATCGAGAAGGCGACGCGCCAGGAGCCGACGCAGATGCAGCTTCCGACGACGGAGGACGTGAACTCGACGCGCCTGTCGCGCTTCGACGACGCCATCACGGCTGCACTCGGCGACGCCGGTCGGATCGAGTCGTTCCGCGACGTCATCGCCCACTACGTGCGCAACCACGACGTGCCCGAGGCGGATGTCGCGGCGGCGCTCGCGATCGTGGCGCAGGGCGACACCCCGCTGCTCCTCGACCCGACCGACGACCCGCTCGCGAGGGCCGTGGCGGCCGACAACCGTCCGCCGCGCGAGCGCGCGGGCCGCGAGTCGCGCGAGCCGCGCACGGAACGCCGCGGACGGGGCGACTACGTGCCGTACCGGATCGAGGTCGGGCGCCGTCATCGTGTCGAGCCCCGCCAGATCGTGGGCGCGCTCGCCAACGAAGGCGGCCTGGGCCGCGACGACTTCGGCGTGATCAACATCCGTCCCGACTTCTCGATCGTCGAGCTGCCCGCCAACCTCGATCCGGCGGTGCTCGACAAGCTCAGCGGTACGAGGATCTCGGGGCGGTTGATCGAGATCCGCCCGGATCGTGGCCCGGGGGCGCGCCGCTCGTCCGGACCCCGTGACGGCGCAGCTCGGGGCGACCGGTTCGAACGACGGGATCGCGACGACCGCCCGCGGCGGGATCGTGACGAGCGACCGTCGCGAGACGACCGCCCCGCGCGCGAGGATCGCGGCGACAAGCCGTTCCGCAAGCCGCGTCACAAGAACTGATCCGAACGAGAAGGGCCTCCCCACCGGGGAGGCCCTTCTCGTTCACTCCTCGGTCGCGTCGAGGGCAGCAGGGCCCTCGGTGACGAGCAGGTGGAACTGCGCCGCATCGAGGATGCGGATGCCGAGGTCTTCGGCCTTGCCGAGCTTCGACCCGGCTCCCGGGCCGGCGGCGACGAAGTCGGTCTTCTTCGACACGCTCGACGCGGCTTTGCCGCCGGCACGGATGATCGCCTCCTGGGCGCCCTCGCGGGTGTAGCCCTCGAGAGAGCCCGTCGCGACGACGGTCACCCCGTCGAGCACCCCCCCGGCCGCCGCAGCGGCACCCGGGCCGGGGTGACCGGGAATCGCCCACTGCACGCCGGCAGCGGACCAGCGCTCGACGATGTCGACGTGCCAATCGACCGCGAACCAGTCCAGGAGGGAGTCGGCGATGATGCCGCCCACCCCCTCGACAGAAGCGAGCTCGTCGCGCGATGCCCCACGGATGGCATCGAGAGAGCCGAACCACTGGGCGAGGGCCCGCGCCGCGACCGGCCCGACGTGGCGGATGTTCAGGGCGACGAGAAGACGCCAGAGATCCTTGGTCTTCGCCTTCTCGAGTTCGGCCAGCAGCGTCACGGCCTGCGACGACGGCTGCGGACCGCTCGCACCGGCCGTGCGCTCGGCGGCGGTGGGATTGCGCCGGAACGGCGACCGCGTCTTCACGAGGCCGTCGTCATCCTGCTTGGGGAGCCCGGTCTCGGCGTCTCGTACGACGACCTCGATCGGAACGATCTGCTCGAGGGTCAGATCGAACAGACCCGCTTCGGTGGCCAGAGGAGGCTCCGCCGGGGAACTCGGCTGCGTCAAGGCGGCCGCCGTGACCTCTCCCAGCGCTTCGACGTCGAGGGCCCCCCGGGAGCCGATGTGCTCGACGCGGCCGCGCACCTGGGCGGGGCACGAACGCGCGTTCGGGCAGCGGAGGTCGATGTCGCCCTCCTTCATGGGCCGCAGCGGCGTGCCGCACTCGGGGCAGTCCGCCGGCATGACGAATTCCCGCTCGGTGCCGTCGCGCCGTTCGACGACCGGCCCCAGCACCTCGGGGATCACGTCTCCCGCCTTGCGGAGGACGACCGTGTCGCCGATCAGCACGCCTTTCGCCTTGACGACATCCTTGTTGTGGAGGGTCGCCTGTCGCACCACCGAACCGGCCACCTGGGCAGGGGCCATGACGGCGAAGGGCGTCGCTCGTCCGGTGCGGCCCACCGACACCACGATGTCGAGCAGCTTCGTCTGCACCTCCTCCGGAGGGTACTTGTAGGCGATGGCCCAGCGCGGCGCGCGGCTGGTCGCGCCCAACTCGTCGTGCAGGGCGAGTTCGTCGACCTTCACCACGATGCCGTCGAGCTCGTGCTCGACGTCGTGACGATGCGCGCCGTAGTGCTCGACGAAGGCGGTGACCTCGTCGATCCCGTGGCAGACCCGGGTGTGCGGGCTGGTCGGCAGCCCCCAGGCGGCGAGAAGGTCGTAGACCTCGCTCTGCGCCTGCACCGGCGGATGCTGCCAGGCGCCGATGCCGTGCACGTACAGCGAGAGCGACTCGATGCGCAGCAGACCGGCCTCGAGCTCCAGCCCGTTCTTCTTGTCGATCTGCTGACGCAGCCCTCCGCTCGCGGCGTTGCGCGGGTTGGCGAACGCAGGAAACCGCCGTGCTGCGGCCGTGCGCGCCTTCTCCTCGTCGAAGGGTCGCTTGGCGCCGCCACGTGCCTCCCAGCGGGCCCGAGCCTCGTCGAACGTGCGCTCGCGGAACTCGGCCTGCGCGGCGTTGAGGCGTTCGAACGCGGCGACGGGGATGAAGACCTCACCGCGCACCTCGACGATCGGCGGGCGCCCGTCGCCGACCAGACGCGCCGGGATGTCGGCGAGGCGCAGAGCGTTCTCGGTCACGATCTCGCCGACACGGCCGTCACCGCGGGTCGCCGCCGAGGTGAGCACGCCGTTCTCGTAGCGTAGGTTGATCGCCAGACCGTCGATCTTGAGCTCGGTGAGCCAGGCCACATCGCGCCCGGCGGACGCCCGCGTCTTGAGCGCCCACTCGCGCAGCTCGTCGAGCGAGAAGACGTTGTCGAGACTGAGCATCCGCTCGGCATGCTCGATGGTGGCGAGTCCCGTCGCCTCGGCGGCTCCGACCATCTGGGTCGGCGAGTCCTGGCCCTGCAGCTCGGGGTGCAGGCGCTCGAGCTCCTCGAGACGGTGCATCCATCCGTCGTAGGTCGCGTCGTCGACCAGCGAGGTGTCTCTGCCGTAGTAGGCATCTTTCGCCTCGAGGATGCGGGAGGTCAGCTCCTGCGCCTCGGTGCGGGCGTCGTCCAGCGAAATGATGTCGGGCACCCCGTCAGTCTACGAGCGCCCACCGACATCGCGATGGCGACGGTTCAGGCGTCGACGGGAACGGCAGACACCGTGCGGTCGATCGTGAACTGGCCCAGCACCCGCGTTCCGACGTACAGCACCGCCGTCTGCCCCGGCGCGACGCCGTCGAGCGGCACCGATGGCACCACGCGCACCCCGGAGTCGTCGACGGACGCCTCCGCCTGCACCGGCTCCGCGTGCGCCCGGATCTGCACGTGGCAGTCGAAGGTCGCCTCGGTCGGGGCCGCCCCCGCCCAGCTGAAGCGCTCCCCGGAGATCTCCCGCGTCGCCAGAGCCTCTTTGGGCCCCACGACCACGGTGTTCGAGACCGGACGCACCTCCAGCACGAAGCGGGGCTTGCCGTCGGCGGCCGGGATCCCCAGCTTGAGGCCACGGCGCTGGCCCACCGTGTAGGCGTGCGCACCCTCGTGGGAACCGACGACGGCGCCGGTGCGGTCGACGATCTCGCCCGTCTCGCTGCCGACCTTCTCGGCCAGCCAGCCCCGCGTGTCGCCGTCGGGGATGAAGCAGATGTCGTGGCTGTCGGGCTTCTGCGCCACGCTCAGACCGCGATCCTCCGCCTCGGCGCGCACCAGCGCCTTCGACGGCGTCGATCCGAGCGGGAAGTACGTGTGGGCGAGCTGCTCGGCCGTGAGCACCCCGAGCACGTACGACTGGTCCTTCGCGTTGTCCGACGCCCGGTGCAGTTCGAGACCGCCGGGGCCGTCAACCAGCGTGGCGTAGTGGCCGGTGCACACGGCGTCGAAGCCGAGCTCGATGGCACGCTCGAGCAGCGCCGCGAACTTGATCTTCTCGTTGCAGCGCATGCACGGGTTCGGGGTGCGACCCGCGCGGTACTCCGAGATGAAGTCGTCGATCACGTCGTCGCGGAATCGCTCCGAGAAGTCCCAGACGTAGAACGGGATACCGAGCCGGTCGGCGGCGCGTCGGGCATCCATCGCGTCCTCGATGGTGCAGCAGCCGCGGCTCCCGGTGCGCAGCGTGCCGCCCGCTCGGGACAGGGCGAGATGCACACCGACCACATCGTGCCCGGCGTCCACCGCGCGCGCGGCGGCCACCGCGGAGTCGACTCCACCGCTCATGGCTGCCAGGATGCGCATGGGTCCAGTCTACGAGCGCGGGGCTGTACGGGCGCCCGATGCCCGCGCGTACACGTCGGCGATGACCTCGACCACCGCATCGACGTCGCCCTGGATCGACGTGCGTCCCAGGCTGAACCGCAGCACGCTGCGGGCGTCGGCCTCGCTGCGCCCCATCGCGCGGACCACGTGGGAGGGCTCGGCGACCCCGGCCTGACAGGCCGACCCCGTCGACGACGCGATGCCCGCGACGTCGAGCAGGAAGAGCAGGCTCTCCCCCACCGCTCCCGGGAACAGGAAGTGCGCATTGCCGGGCAGTCGCTCCTCGGGATCGCCGAGCAGCTCGGCCTGCGGAACGCGGGTACGGATGCCGTCGACGAGCCGATCCCGCAGCGCGTGCAGGCGTCGGGACTCCGATGCGCGCTCCGCTTCGGCCAGTTCGAGGGCACGGGCGAAGGACGCCGCCCCCGGGACATCCTGCGTCCCCGCTCGCAGCCCTCGCTGCTGCGCCCCGCCGCGAAGAAGACCGGACATGCGCGCGGTGCGCGCGACGATCAGCGCACCGACGCCCACGGGAGCACCGATCTTGTGACCCGCCACGCTGAGCGCGACCAGACCCGCACCGTCCGGAGCGTCGCCGCGCCACCCGCGGAACGACATCGGGACGTGGCCCAGTGCCGCCACGGCGTCGAGATGGAGCGGTACGCCGGCCGCCGCCGCGGCGGCGGACAGACCGAGCGGGTCGTTGAGCGTACCGACCTCGTTGTTCGCGACCAGCGCGGTCGCGAGGGCCGCGCCGGGGAGCGCCGCCGCGAATGCCTCCACGGGAATCCGCGCCTGCGCATCCACGCCGACCTCGCGCAGCTCGGCGCCGTCGTCAACCAGTGCCTGTGCGGTATCCATGGTCGCGTGGTGCTCCGCATCCGGCAGGACGATCGCGCGCGTGCCGTCCGCCCGCCGTCGCCACAGCCCCTGCAGCGCCAAGTTGATGGCCTCGGTCCCTCCCGAGGTGAGCACCACCTCGATCGGGTCGGCCTGCAGCACGGCGGCGATCCGCTCGCGCGACTCCTCCAGCACCCGGCGCGCATCCTGTCCGGCGCCGTGGGTCGATGACGCATTCCCGACGACCTCGGCTGCCGCGAGCCACGCCTCGCGTGCCTCCGCACGGAGCGGGGTGGTGGCGGCATGGTCGAGATAGTGCATCCCTCCACTCTGACGCATCGCGGGGTCGATCGGGCGCTGGGACCCGGTCCGCTCCGGGCTGGAACTCATGCGCAGCGCTCTAGGGTGTATTCATGCCCGTGTCCCGTGATACCGCCATTCCCGGTGGCTCGATCCTCGACGATCTCGGCGTCCGTCTGCACGACGGTGTCGGCACCCTGCGGGTGTGGTCGAAGAACGCCTCGTCGGTCGAACTCGTCGTCTTCGACTCCACCGACCTGGACTGGGTCGTCGACCAGGCATCGCTGGAGCGTCTCCCGGGAGGCGTGTGGCAGGTCACCACGCCGCTCCTGCAGCCCGGCGTCCGCTACGCCATCCGCGTCGGCGGGCCGCACGGCCCCGGCAACACGTTCAATCCCGAGGCGCTGCTGCTCGACCCGTATGCACGAGGCCTCGCGCAGGGCGGCGGCTACGAGGAGTGGCGCTCCGTCGTCGTCGTCGACGGGTTCGACTGGGGTGAGTCGCGCAAGCCGCGAGTGCCGCTCGACCGCACGGTGATCTACGAGGGGCACCTCAAGGGCCTCACGAAGCGGCACCCCGACGTGCCGCCGGCCCTGCACGGCACGTACGCCGGGCTCGCGCACCCGGCGATGATCGCGCACCTGCACTCCCTCGGCGTCACGTCGGTCGAGCTGCTCCCCGTGCATGCCTTCGTGCCGGAACCCCGTCTGCTCGAGCGCGGACTCACGAACTACTGGGGGTACAACACCCTGAACTTCTTCACGCCGCACACCGCCTACGCCACGGAGTCGGCCCGTCGCGGCGGACCCGAGGCCGTGCTCGCCGAGTTCAAGGGAATGGTGCGCCTGCTGCACGAGGCCGGGCTGGAGGTCATCCTCGACGTGGTCTACAACCACACCTCCGAGGAGGGACTGGGCGGGCCGCGCTCGAGCCTCCGCGGCATCGACAACGCGAGCTACTACCGCCAGCAGGCTTCCGGCGCGTACATCGACACGACCGGCTGCGGCAACACACTCGACACCTCGACGGATGCCGGCGCGAGACTGGTGCTCGACTCCCTGCGGTACTGGGCCGAGGAGATGCAGATCGACGGGTTCCGCTTCGATCTCGCGACGGCGCTCGCCCGTGACGCCTCGCACACCTACAGCCCCGAACATCCCCTCCTCGCCGCCATCGCAGCCGACCCGGTGCTCAGCGAGTCGAAGCTCATCGCTGAGCCCTGGGACGTCGGCCTGGGCGGCTGGCAGACCGGGAACTTCCCCACCGGCTGGCACGAGTGGAACGACCGGTACCGCGACCGCGTGCGCAACTTCTGGCTGAGCGACATCGACTACGCCCGACGCGCCTCCGCCCCCGTCGGGATCGGCGGCTTCGCCACCCGCCTCGCCGGTTCGTCGAACACCTTCGCCGAGGAGCGCGGGCCCCTGGCGAGCGTCAACTTCGTCACGGCGCACGACGGTTTCACGCTCCACGACCTCGTCTCCTACGACGTCAAGCACAACGAGGCCAACGGCGAGAACAACCGCGACGGGGCGGACACCAACCGCGCCTTCAACCACGGCGTCGAAGGACCGACCGACGACGCCACGATCCTCGCCGCCCGCCGGAAGGCGATGCGCAACCTCCTGGGCACGCTCCTGCTGTCGGCCGGCATCCCGATGCTGACCGCGGGCGACGAGGTCGGACGCTCGCAGCGCGGGAACAACAACGCCTATGCGCAGGACTCCCCGCTCACCTGGCTCGCCTGGGACTACGAGCCCTGGCAGCTCGACCTCCAGGCCCACGTGTCGCGCCTCATCGCGCTGCGCGCCGAGAACCCGGCGCTGCGCCCGAGCCGTTACGCGCGCCTGGGTGAGCACATCCCGAACGCCTCGGTCATGGACTGGTACGACCACGACGGCGAGACCATTCAGAGCGAGCAGTGGACCGACCCCGGCAAGCGGACGCTGCAGTACGTCGCGGCATCCACCCCGGATCGCGAACCCGCCAACCGCATCCTGCTCGTCGTGCACGGAACGGAGGCGCCGATCGACATCCGTCTCCCCGACGTGCTCGAGAACGCGACGCGCTTCGTCTCGCTCTGGTCGAGCGCCGACGAGCGCCCGTCCGACGAGCAGGAGTCCTTCGCCCCCGGCGACATCCTCCCCACCCCCGGCACGTCGATGCGGCTGTTCCGGGTCGAATGATGTCGGTCCCGAGCGCTCTTGTCCACCCACTGCGGCGGATCTGATCCGGAGCGGTACATTCGGGTTGTGCCTGCCGCTGCTGGAATCACCCCGCCCCCGACTCTGCGGAGTCCCGCCCGGATCCCCGTGCGCCCCGGCCCTGCGCCGACGGCGGAGCAGGGAGTGCGCACGCCGCGCATCCCCCTGCTCGACGGCCGCCCCGCCGTGCCCGGCGGCTTCCCCGCCAAGGCCTTCGTCGGAGAGGTGGTCCCCTTCCGCGTCGTCGCCTTCCGCGAGGGCCACGACATCATCGGCGTACACGTGCGCCTCACCGACCCGCGCGGGGAGGAGAGCCTGCACCGCCTCACCCCGCTGAACGACGGCACCGACACCTGGTCCGTCGACATCGCGCTCGACGCGCAGGGCCCCTGGACGTACCGGTTCGAAGCCTTCGCCGACGACTTCGCCACCTGGGCGCACGCGGCTGAGGTGAAGGTCGCAGCGGGAGTCGATGTGCCCGTCATGGCAGCCGCCGGTGCGCAGCTGCTCACCCGCGCCGCGGCGGAAAAGGATCGGCCGGCGGCGCAGCGCACGCTGCTCCGTGCCCACGCGAAGTCGCTCGCCTCGGGAGAGGCGGCGGTGACGACGGCGCTGTCGACCGATCGCGAGCTCGCCCGCATCTTCGCCGAGCTCCCCCTCTCGTCGCTGCACTCGGTCTCGGCCGAGCAGCGACTCATGGTCGACCGCACCGCCGCCGGAGCGGCGGCGTGGTACGAGTTCTTCCCGCGGTCCGAGGGTGCGAAGCGACTCAAGGACGGCACCGTGAAGAGCGGCACCTTCCGCACGGCGGCGAAGCGCCTCCCGGGCGTCGCGGCCATGGGCTTCGACGTGGTCTACATCGTGCCGGTGCATCCGATCGGCGAGACGAACCGCAAGGGGCGCAACAACACATTGACCACCGAGCCCGGCGACCCCGGCTCGCCCTACGCGATCGGCTCTGCCGACGGCGGCCACGATGCGATCGACCCGAGTCTCGGAACACTCGCGGACTTCCGCGGCTTCGTCCGCGCGGCGAAGAAGGAGGGTCTCGAGGTCGCGATGGACCTCGCACTCCAGGCGTCGCCCGACCACCCGTGGGTGCAGGCGCACCCCGAATGGTTCACGACCCTCCCCGACGGCAGCATCGCCTACGCCGAGAACCCGCCGAAGAAGTATCAGGACATCTATCCGCTGAACTTCGACAACGACCCGGCCGGCATCTATGCCGAGATGCTTCGCCTCGTGCAGCACTGGGTCGCGCAGGGGGTCAAGATCTTCCGGGTCGACAACCCACACACCAAGCCGCTGCAATTCTGGGAGTGGCTCATCGCGACCGTGAACGCCGCGGACCCCGACGTGATCTTCCTGGCCGAGGCGTTCACCCGTCCCGCCGTGATGCGCGCCCTCGCGGCGGTCGGGTTCCAGCAGAGCTACAGCTACTTCACCTGGCGCAACACCAAGGCCGAACTCGAGGAGTTCCTCTCGTCCGTCTCGCACGAGACGAGCGACTACATGCGGCCCAACCTGTTCGTGAACACGCACGACATCCTCACCGAGTACCTCCAGTTCGGTGGGCGCTCCGCGTATCGCATCCGTGCCTGCATCGCCGCGACCGCGGCCCCCCTCTGGGGCGTGTACGCCGGCTACGAGCTCTTCGAGAACGTCGCACGCCCCGGCTCGGAAGAGAACATCGACAACGAGAAGTACGAGTTCAAGTTCCGGGATTGGGACGGGGCCGAGGAACGCGGCGAGTCGCTCGCCCCGCTGCTCCGGCACCTGAACGCGCTCCGCCGCGAGCACCCCGCGCTGCGCCAGCTGCGCAACCTGTCCGTGCACTGGAGCGACGACGATCAGATCCTGGTCTACAGCAAGCACCTCGACGCCGCGTTCACCGGGACGGATGCCGATGACACGCTCATCGTCGTCGCCAACGTCGATCCGCACTCCGTGCGCGAGACGACGGTGCATCTCGACACGACGGTGTGGGGGGTGCCGCTGGGCGAGGAGTTCGAGGTCGAAGACCTCCTGACTGGCGCCGTCTGGACCTGGGCCGACCACAACTACGTACGCCTCGACGCCTTCGTCGAGCCCGTGCACATCCTGAAGGTGAGGAAGCGAGCATGACCCACGTCGAGGACTCCCCCGCGACCGCGGACTGGCAGGCCGTCGCCGACGGCACCCATCACGACCCGCACGCCGTTCTCGGTGCGCACCCGTCGCCCGACGCGACCGGCCGCACGCACACGGTCATCCGCGTGCGTCGTCCGCTCGCGGCCCGTGTGGCAGCCGTGTTCGACGACGGTTCGCGCCTCGAGCTCGCGCACGTCGCCCACGGCATCTGGGAAGGGCGCCATGTCGGACCGGCGGTCCGGTACCGTATCGCCGCCGCCTACGGCGACGACCCCGAGATCGTGACGGGCGACCCCTACCGGCACGGTCCCGCGCTCGGCGAACTCGACATCCACTTGCTGGCCGAAGGACGCCACGAACGGCTCTGGGAGGCGCTCGGCGCGCATCCACGAAAGATCGACGGCGACACCGGCGTGGCCTTCGCCGTTTGGGCCCCGAACGCCACCGCGGTGCGCGTCGTCGGCGATCACAACGGCTGGAGCGGCGAGGGCAACGCCATGCGCTCCATGGGCGGCAGCGGCGTGTGGGAGCTCTTCGTGCCCGACGCGACGGTCGGCACCCGGTACAAGTACCAGATCCGCACCCGCTCGGGCGAGTGGATCATGAAGGCGGACCCGGTGGCCGGCTGGTCGGAGGTCCCGCCGGACACCGCCTCCGTCGTGACCGCGTCGTCGCATACGTGGTCGGACGGCGCCTGGATGACGCGGCGTGCCGCGACGCACGCCGTCGCGCAGCCGCTCTCGATCTACGAGGTGCATGTCGGCTCGTGGCGGGGCGGCCTCGGTTACCGCGAACTCGCCGACCCGCTCATCCAGCACGTCACGGAGACGGGCTTCACGCACGTCGAGTTCATGCCCCTCGCCGAGCATCCGTTCGGCGGTTCCTGGGGCTACCAGATCAGCGGGTACTACGCACCGACCAGCCGCTTCGGCACGCCCGATGACCTGCGGTACCTCATCGACCGCCTGCACCAGGCCGGCATCGGCGTGATCATGGACTGGGTGCCGGGGCACTTCCCCAAGGATGCGTTCGCCCTCGCACGCTTCGACGGTCAGCCGCTCTACGAGCACCCCGACCCGCGCCGCGGCGAGCACCAGGACTGGGGCACGCTCATCTTCGACTACGGACGTCCAGAGGTGCGCGGCTTCCTCGTCGCGAACGCGCTGTACTGGCTCGAGGAGTTCCACGTCGATGGCCTGCGGGTGGATGCCGTCGCCTCCATGCTGTACCTCGACTACTCCCGCAACGCCGGCGAGTGGGAGCCGAACATCCACGGCGGCCGCGAGAACCTCGAGGCGATCCGGTTCCTGCAGGAGGTGAACGCCACGGCCTACCGGCTGCATCCCGGCGTCATGATGATCGCCGAGGAGTCGACGAGCTTCCCCGGCGTCACCGCGCCCACCGACCACGCCGGCCTCGGCTTCGGGTTCAAGTGGAACATGGGTTGGATGAACGACTCGCTGCAGTACATCGCCCGCGACCCGATGTACCGCGCGCACCACGAGGGCGAGATGACGTTCTCCTTCGTGTACGCGTTCGGCGAGAACTACCTGCTCCCCATCAGCCACGACGAGGTCGTGCACGGCAAGGGCAGCCTGGTGAACAAGATGCCGGGCGATCACTGGCACAAGCTCGCAAACGTGCGCGCCTATCTCGCTTACATGTGGGGTCACCCCGGCAAGAACCTGCTGTTCATGGGGCAGGAGTTCGGGCAGCTCGGCGAGTGGTCCGAGGCGCGCGAGCTCGACTGGTGGCTGCTCGACCAGCCGTCGCACCGGCAGCTGCAGGACTTCATCGGCGCGCTCAACGCGACGTACCGGTTCCAGGCGCCGCTGTGGGAGCGCGACAACGACGGCAGGGCCTTCGATCGGCTCGGCGCCCCCACGTGGGACCCCTCGATCATCGCGTTCGAGCGCCGCGATTCGCACGGCGGACGTGTCGTCGTCGTGAGCAACTTCTCCGGTGTTGAGCGCTCCGGCTACCGGCTCGCTCTGCCGACCGACGGCGTCTGGGAGGAGATCCTCAACACCGACGCCGCAGCGTACGGAGGCCGAGGAACGGGCAATCTCGGAATGGTCGTCGCTGAGGGCGAGCACGACGGGGCGGTGGCGACCATGACGCTGCCCGCACTGTCGACGCTGTGGCTGCGTCACCAGCCCGAGCCGCACGTGCCCACCATCACGCACGGCTAGCAGGCGAGACGAGGATGGCCCGGGTGGGAACCCGGGCCATCCTCGTCAGAACAACAGCGAGGTGAGTCTGTTGCGGGCGGCAGCCACGCGCGGGTCGCTCGCACCGATCAGGCCGAAGAGCTCCACGAGCCGCTCACGGACCGGACCGCGGGACTCCGCCGGCAGCGCGGCGAACAGGTCGAGCAGTCGACCGAACGCATCGTCCACATGGCCGCCCGCGAGGTCGAGATCCGCCACGTCGAACTGCGCCTGCACGTCGAGGGGCGCGGCAGCAGCGGCGGCGCGAGCCTGCTGCAGATCGAGCCCCTGCACGCGGTCGAGAAGACGAACCTGGCCGAGCCCCGCGATCGCGTCTTCGTCGCGCGGGTTCTCCGCCAGCGCCTTCTCGTAGGCCACGACGGCGGCCGCATAGTCTCCCGCCTCGATGGCGGCGAACGCCTCTGCATGCAGGGGCGGCAGCGGAGGTTCTGCGGGCTCCTCGTCGCTCTCGGCGGCTGCGGCGACATCGAGCGTTCCCGTCACTCCGTTCTGCGCGGCGAGCTGCAGCAACTGCGCGAAGACCTGTCGCATCTGCTCCTCGGGCACGGGACCGTTGAACATTGGCACGGGTTGCCCGGCGATCACCGCGACGACCATCGGGATCGCCTGCGCGCGGAAGCTCTGGACGAGCTGCGGGTTGGCGTCGACGTCGACTCGGGCGAGAAGCACCCGGCCGCCCAACTCACGCACGATGCGTTCGAGGACGGGGCTGAGCTCCGTGCTCGGGGCGCTCCACGCCGCCCCCAGATCGACGACGACGGGGACGGTCCGCGATGCTTCGAGGACCTGCCCGAACGACTCGTCGGTCGCGTCGACGACGACATCGGCGACGCCGGTCGATCCGGCTGTGGGCGCGGAGCCGGCCGGTGCGCTGGGCCGGTTACGCAGGCTCGACAGGTCGACAGCGCCGCGCAGGGCGGCGGGAGAGAGCTCGGTCACGGGATCACCTCTACGGAGACGAGGTCCTGGCGGGATGCCAGGAGCTTGATCTGCTCCGACGACCCCTGGGCGGGGACGGCGAAGAACAGCTGGAATTCGTAGGTCGTGACGACGCCCTTCGCGGATTCCGACGCTCCAGTCAGCGCCTTCGCCTGGGCGTTGTCGCCGAAGCGGATGACCGCGTCGCTCGACGTCGGCTTGACCGTCTCCGCGTCGGTGACCGTGACCGCGACGATCGCGCCGCTGTCGAGCGTCGTCATCGAGACCGGCGCGTCATCGGTGGGCGCCATGTCGAACGTCACCTCCGACGTCTCCGCCGCCCCGTTGTCGCTGAGCGTCTGGACGACGGTCTGGCGGCTCTCGGAGATGGAGCTGGCGAGCCGCCGCGAGAGATCGTCGAACTGGCCGTACGACGCGCTCTGCTCTCCGGTGTCGACCACGTCGGAGAACGCCGCGGCGAGATCGGCCGGAGCAACGCTGAGGAACGCCGAGTCCTGCGGAACCATGGCGGTTCCGAGCCAGGCCGCCGCGACTTCCGGGAACACCGCATCGGCGGACATGTCGGCGATGTTGGTCACCTTGTAGTTCGACCACGGGTCCTGCTGCGTCATGGTGAGGATGACGGGCGGGACGGTGTCGTCGTCCGCACTCTTCGACAGGAGCAACGCGGTGCGGGGCCAGCGGTCCGTCGCCTCGGGAAGAACCACCTCGACATCGTCGGTCGGGATGGCCGCCGGGGCCGGCGTGTCGGGAAGCGCGGTGCGTAGCGCGTACTCGGTGGTCCGCGCCACGAGCGCGGGTCCGTCGAGGCGCGTCTTCGCGAGGTCGAGATCCATCGCGGTGTCGGCGGCGGTCAGCGTGCTCGAGACCTCGCCGAGGATGCGCTCGGCCTGCGACTCGGTCACGGCCGGCGGCTTCTGGTTCTCGGGAGCGATGACCGTCGGAGTGGGCGACGGCGTGGCGGACGGGTCTCCGACCTGCGGCCAGGACTCCGGCGAGCAGCCCGTGGCGAGGATCGCGGTGAGTCCTACGACGGGGATGGCGAGCAGACGGAGGCGGCGCCGCGGGGTGCGGGCATGCATCGAGGTCTTCCCCTCCTGATCGGGGCGCTCCGAGGTGTCGGCGGTCTCGCCGGGAGCGGACGGACGGGCGGTGTGGGCGTCTCGGTCGGAAGCCACGTCGTCGGCGGGTGTCTCCTCGATCGCCTCGCGCTCGGCGGGCGGCAGGGCCGCGACGTCGATCGGCTGGGTGACGGGCAGCGGACCGGGGCCCTTGCGGCGCGGCCCGCGGCCGCGGCGCTGGTGCCGGATGGCGAGGATGTAGAGCACGAGCCCGGCGAGGAGAGCGGCACCGCCCGTGACGAGAAGGGGCCCGGCCCACGGAGTGGAGTTGTCGATCGGCCAGGACGCCACGATCTGGTCCGGGGCGTCCTTCGAGCCGTCGTACGACACGAGCACGCTCACCCCGTCGGGCAGCTGCATGTTCTTGACCTCGAGCTCGTCGGTGTCGGTGAAGGACTCGAGCCAGAGATCGGAACCGGCGGGGTTCCGTCCGGCGTCGGTCGACGCCCCGTCTGCGGCCGCATCATCGGCGGCTGCATCGTCAGCGGGGGCGTCATCGGTGGACGCGTCGTCGGCGGCAGCATCATCGGTCGCCGCCACATGCTCCACCTCGAAGTCGCCCTGGTCGTCGACCCCGACACGGTTGTACTCCGCGCCGCCCAGCCACGCCTCGATGTCGGCCGCCCGGCCGTAGGCGGCGAAGATCTCTCCCTCGCCGTCGATCAGCAGCTTCTGCGCGCCGGGATGGGCACGCAGCACGTCGCCGTCGATCATGACGTAGGGAGCGGGTTCTTCGACCTGCACCTTCTCCGTGACGGACGAGGGGCCCAGGAAGACCGTGCGCTGGGCGATGCCCGCTCCGATCAGGACCGCGGCCAGGACGAAGGCCACGACGGCCCATACGAAACGCACGAATAGTCTCCTCACGCATCGCAGACGACGTCGGCGACGCAACACTCGACATTCCAGGTTAGCGAAACCTCCTGTGTGTTGCCCACATAACGTCGGGAACGGAGAGGCGACCGGCCGCGGACCTCACTCCATGGGAGCATCGAAGTCGACGTGGTCCACCGAGCAGGAGCAGCGATGAAGATCCACAACCCGTTCCGCACCGCCCTCGTGGCGACCCTCGGCGTCGGTCTCGGCATCCTGCTCATCAGCAGCCTCGAGAGCCTCTCCACCGTTCTGCTCTACGTCGGCACCGCTCTGTTCCTGAGCCTCGGCCTCGATCCCCTGGTGTCCTTCCTCGAGCGCCGTCGTCTCCCCCGCTGGCTCGCGGTTCTCGTGACGATCCTCGGCGTCCTGGCGATCTTCGGCGGCATCGTTCTGATCGTCATCCCCGTGCTCGTCAACCAGATCTCGCAGCTGGTCTCGGAGATCACGGCGATCGTGCAGCGAGGCACCCTGCTCGAAGACACCATGGCCTGGATGGAGGATGCCTTCCCGAACCTCCGGGTCGACCTCGTCTTCGACTACATCGCCGACTGGCTCGATACCAACCTCGCCGAGATCGGCGGCACGATCGGTCAGGGGGTCATCACCGCGAGCGGTGCGCTCCTGTCCGGTCTCTTCGGCGCGTTCATCGTCCTCATCCTGACCATCTACCTCACCGCCTCGACGCCCTCCCTCAAGCGCGCGGTCTACCAGCTGGCACCCGCATCCAAGCGCGACCGCTTCATCGACCTCGCCGACCAGATCACCGACTCGGTGGGCTACTACGTCATGGGCCAGGTCTCGCTCGGCGTGATCAACGGCGTCCTCAGCGCGATCTACCTGTCGATCATCCAGGCGCCCTTCCCCGCAGTCCTGGCCGTCATCGCGTTCTTCTTCTCGCTGATCCCTCTCGTGGGCACCCTGACAGGGTCGACGATCATCGTTCTGATCTGCCTCATCCCGGGTCTCGGCTCGCCGCAGACCGCGATCGCCGCCGGGATCTGGTACCTGATCTACATGCAGATCGAGGCTTACGTGATCTCCCCGCGCATCATGAGCCGTGCCGTGTCCGTCCCCGGGGCGGTGGTGGTCGTCGCCGCCCTCGCCGGAGGAAGCCTGCTCGGACTGCTGGGGGCCCTGATCGCGATTCCCGTCGCGGCGAGCATCCTGATCCTCTACCGGCAGGTGCTCATCCCCCGCATGAACGAGCTGTAGTCGGTCAGACGGGTTCCGACCACTCCGTCGGGAGCGGGAGGGCGTCGGGATTCACGGCTGCGACGATCTCGGTCAGCACCCGCCGGGTCTGTGACTCCCCCACCCACAGGTGCTTGCCCCCCTCGACAGCGATGAGGTGCGCCTGCGGGATCGATGCAAATCGCGCTCGCGCCTCGTCGGGACGCAGGTAGTCGTCGAGTTCGGGCACCAGGATGACGACCTCGCGGTCGGTCGACGCCCAGGCCGCGACCTCGTCGTCGGACGCCCGATGCAGCGGCGGCGAGAGCAGGATGATCCCCTCGATCGCGTGGTCGCGGCCGTATTTGAGCGCCAGTTCCGTGCCGAACGACCACCCGAGCAGCCAGGGACGAGGCAGCGCCCGCTCGTGCACGAACGCCATCGCCGCGGCGACGTCGAACTGCTCGGCCGCCCCTCCGTCGAATGCGCCGTCGCTCGTTCCCCGCGGCGACGTCGTCCCCCGGGTGTTGAACCGCAGCACGGCGAGGTCCGCCAGTGCGGGGAGCCGCGCCGCCGCCTTCCGCAGGATGTGCGAATCCATGAAGCCGCCGGCCGTCGGGAGCGGATGCAACGTCACCAATGTGGCGACGGGTTCTCCCGACTCCGGGAGCGCCAACTCCCCCACGAGCGTCAGGTCGTCGGCCGTGCGCAACTCGATGTCCTCCCGCCGAGCCGGGAGCTCCAGCGGTCCGCGAATCTCGAGCGTCGTCATGCCAGCCTCCAGCAGTGCGTGTGCCAATGTCGTCGCGCCGCGAGATCCGCCGCGTCGCCGAGCACGCCGTCGGCTCGCCACGCGACGAGATGCGCGGTGCCGACCGCGATCCCCCGTCCGCATCCGGGGCAGATGTACTCCTTCTGCGCCTGTGCTGCGGAGACCGGCTGCACGGTCCACTCGGACCCGCGCCTCGTCTCGGTGCGCTTCCATCCGGCCAGAAGCCGGTCGAAGGAATCGTCAGCGTCGGGGCGTGCCGGAGGACGCCTGCGGGAGCGCGGCATCGTGCTCGCTCACCACCAGTGGTTGTTCACCCAGAAGGCGTGCGCTCCGGCCCAACTCCCGTAACGCCCCACGGCGTATCCGGTCGCCCACCGCAGGTTGTCGACCGGGTCGTAGCCGTTCCCCGGCACCTTGCTGCAGGGCAGCGCCTGGACCAGACCGCACGCTCCGGACGACTTGTTCGTCGCGTTCGGGTTCCAGGTGCTCTCGCGGGAGACGATGTAGTCGACGTAGCCCCAGTCGGACTCGGCGATTCCGGCCGCGGCCATCCACTCGGCCGGAGCGCCGCCGCCGGTGTAGTACAGCGGCGACGGGGCGGGGCGGGCACCGCTGGACTTAGGTTCGGAGCTCTCGGCCGCCGGCTCGGGAGTCGGGGTCGGAGTCGGCTTTGGGGTCACGTACACCTCGAACGAACCGCGGGTAGTCGCTGCGATCTCGGCGCCCTCGCCGCTCACGGTGATGTTCTGCGTGTCAGCGAGCGCCACCGAGTAGAGGGAGTCCGGCGCCTCCTCCTGAGGCGGATCCGCCAACGCGATACCCGCCGGTGCGACGATCGCGGCGGCGAGACCGGCGACGGCCACCGACGCGAAAATCGAGGCAACGCCGCGGCGACGGGACCAGCGCCGCGTCCCGCGGCGCGCGGAGGCCACCGTCGCTGCCGGAACCGGCGAGGCGTCGGGGCGCGCGGAGTCGATGTCGTTACGGGTGTTCACGATGCCCTCCACTCTACGCGGGCCTGGCTGGGATCCGGGTGGGAAAACGTCATCGCACCGCGAGGATCACATCGATGGTGGCATCCAGCAGGGCGTCCACCTGCTCTTCGCGATACCCCCTGCGCTGCATGCGGAACGCGGCGGAACGGAGCTGCTCGGCCGACAGCTGCTCGCCGTCGCGAAGGTAGCGCACGATGCGGGACGCGACGTGATCGACTTCGTCGACGCGGTAACCGAACGTCAGCACGCCGGTGCGGGCGAACTTGCGTCGACGGGGGCGCGCGAGGTGGTCGAGGATGACCTGAGCCTCGTCACGCGCGCGCTCGACCCACGCCGCAGCGCCCCCGGACCGAACCGCGCGGTCGCGCTCCCGAGCCGCGAAAGCGTCTTCCACTCTCGCCAGTGCGGCATCGACGTCGCGGACGACGTATCCCCCCTTGGTGAGAGGGAACGAGGCCATGCGGATGTCATCGGCCGCGAGCTCGCCGCCGTGCTCGAACGTCTCGCGCGCCGAGGCGAGGAACGCGTCCACGGCGCCGCGGTGGTAGCCCAGCGTGCGGCCGGACGTCACCGGGAACGCGGGCGATGCCTCTTCTACGGCCGGAGCATCTGTCGTCGTCTCTGTCATCACAGCACCACCCAGGGAGAGAGGAGGAAGTAGAGGCCGAGCGCCGGGACCGTCGAGAGCAGGATGCTGTCGAGGCGGTCGAGGAGGCCCCCGTGTCCCGGCAACCAGGAGCTCATGTCCTTGATGCCGAGATCGCGTTTGAGCATCGACTCGCCCAGGTCGCCCAGGGTCGCCGACGTGAGAACAGCCGCGCCGAGGATCACTCCGCCCCACCACGGAAGTTCGAGGAGGTAGATGGCCAGGAGAACCCCGGCCCCGATCGAGGCCACGACGGCGCCTCCGAAGCCTTCCCAGGTCTTCTTCGGGCTGATCCGTGGAGCCATCGGATGGCGCCCGAAGGCCAGGCCCGCGGCGTAAGCGCCGGTGTCTGCCGCGACCGCGATGGCGATGAATCCCAATACCCACCACTGTCCGCCCTCCTGATCGAGGAGGATGAGGGCGATGCCGGCGAGGAACGGCACGTAGACCTGCACGAACCCGCCGATGACGGCATCCGCGAGGACGTCGCCGTAGGTGCGACCGTCCCGCGCGGCCATCTGCGCGATCAACCGCCAGACGATCACGAAGGCGACCGCGAGGAAGAGGGCGACCCAGTACAACCACAACTCGGCGAAGTACGCCGCGAGCACGAGCAGCGTCGCTGCGGCGAGCTGCGGCGCGACATCGACCCGACGCCCGGAGGAGCGGAGCGCCCGTGTCAGCTCCCAGACCCCCAAGAGGGCGGCTGCGAGAGCGAACGGCACGAAGAGGATCTTGACGAAGAGCAGCGACGCGAGCAGCGCGGCGCCGAACGCGAGTCCGATGACGATCGCCAGGATGAGATCGCGTCCGGTGCGCTGCTTGATCCGCTCGTTCGCCTGGTCGAGCTGATCCCTGGCGTGCGACACGTGGGTGCCGAACTCGTCGCGCGCCGCGCGCCACTGTTCGCGGATGACGCTGTGATCGGCGGTGGACAGGGTCGGGGCGGTGCCGGGCGCGGCCTCCTGCGGGAGAGGCGGACGGGGAGGAACCGCTGTTGCGTCGAAGCCCGGGAACGCCGCGTCGCCGAGCGGCGTCGCAGCGTCGGCAGCAGGGTTCGCCCGCGCCTCACGACGCGTCATCGACGCGCCGTCCTCAGGATCCCGGGAATCAGACATCCGTCCTCACACCTCGAGGAGCTCGGCCTCTTTGCGCTTGAGCGCGTCGTCGATGAGGTCGACATGCTGACGGGTCAGCGCGTCGAGCTCCTTCTCACCGCGGGCGATCTCGTCCTCGCCGATCTCGCTCTTCAGCGCGTCGAGGTCGTCCTTCGCCTTGCGACGGATGCCGCGCACGTGCACCTTCGCGTCTTCGGCCTTGGTCTTGACCAGCTTCACGTACTCCTTGCGACGATCGGCCGTGAGCTCCGGCATCGTGACGCGCACGAGGTTGCCGTCATTGGTCGGGTTCGCGCCGAGGTTCGGCATGTCGCGAATGGCCTGCTCGATCGCCTTCAGCGCCGACTTGTCGTACGGCGTGATGATGAGCGTGCGCGCCTCCTGGTTCGCGAGCGACGCGAGCTGGGCGATCGGCGTGGGCGTGCCGTAGTAGTCCACGAGCACCTTCTGGAACATCTGCGGGTTGGCACGACCCGTGCGCACCGTGGAGAAGTCCTCCTTGGCAGCTTCGACCGCCCGGTTCATGCGGGTGGTGGTTTCAGCGAGGACGTCCGCGATCACGGTGGCTCCTATCGTCGGGGTGTTCTGTGAATTCTATCGGGCGGCAGGCGGTGACCCGTGCGCCGCGCTCAGGTCGTGACCAGCGTGCCGATGGGCTCGCCGCGGAGCGCACGGGTGACGTTGCCCGCGGGCTCCATGCCGAACACGCGCATGTGCATGTCGTTGTCCATGCAAAGGCTGAACGCCGTCGAGTCGACGACCTTGAGCCCACGCTGCAGGGCGTCGCTGTAGGTGACCCGGTCGATGCGCTCCGCATCGGCGTGCTTGTTCGGGTCGGCGGTGTAGATGGCGTCCACGCCGTTCTTCGCGACCAGAACCTCCTGCGCGCCGATCTCGAGGGCACGCTGCGCCGCGACCGTGTCGGTCGAGAAGTACGGAAGGCCCGCACCGGCGCCGAAGATGACGACGCGACCCTTCTCCAGGTGACGCTCCGCACGACGCGGGATGTACGGCTCCGCGACCTGCGTCATCGAGATGGCCGACTGCACGCGGGTGGCGGCACCCGCCTGCTCGAGGAAGTCCTGCAGAGCGAGGGCGTTCATCACTGTGCCGAGCATGCCCATGTAGTCGGCGCGACCGCGGTCCATGCCGCGCTGGCTGAGCTCGGCTCCTCGGAAGAAGTTGCCTCCGCCCACAACGATCGCGACCTCCACCTCGTCGACCGCGGCGGCGATATCGCGGGCGATCTGACTGACGACGTCCGGGTTGACGCCGAGCTGGCCGGCCCCGAATGCTTCGCCGGAGAGCTTGAGCAGGACGCGTCGGCGTCCAGTGCGTTCGGTCATGGGTGGTGTCCTCTCATCCCGATTCAAGATAGTGCCTCATGGGCATGAAGAAGGGGTTCGGATCTGACGATCCGAACCCCTTCGACGGTCTTACGCGCCGACCTTGAAGCGCGCGAAGTCGGTCACCGAGATGCCGGCGTCCTTCGCGACCTGGGCGACGGAGAGCTTGTTGTCCTTCGCGTAGTCCTGCTCGAGCAGGGCGACCTGCTTGATGAACGCGGCGACACGGCCCTCGACGATCTTCGGCAGAGCCGCCTCCGGCTTGCCCTCGTTACGCGAGATCTCGGTGACGATCTCGCGCTCCTTCTCGACCGCAGCCGACGGAACGTCCTCGCGGGACAGGTAGGACGGGTTCGCGAACGAGATGTGCTGAGCGATGCTGCGAGCGGTCGCCGCGTCGTCACCGGTGTAGGCGACGACGACGCCGATCTGCGGGGGCAGGTCCTTGCTCGTGCGGTGCAGGTAGACCTCGACGCCGTCACCGGTCACGGTGCGGACGCGACGCAGTTCGACCTTCTCGCCGATGATCGCTGCCTCTTCCGAGATCAGCTGCTCGACGGTCTGTCCCGAGGCGTCAGCGGCGAGGGCGGCCTCGACCGAGTCGGCCCTGACGGCCGCGACCGCGTCGGCGACCTTGTCGGCCAGCGCGATGAAGCGGTCGTTCTTGGCGACGAAGTCGGTCTCGCAGGCGAGCTCGACGAGCGTCACGGCGCCGTCCTGCTCGCGGGCGACGACGAGACCCTCGCTGGTCGAGCGGTCAGCGCGCTTGGCGTTGCCCTTGGCACCCTTGAGACGCAGGATCTCGGTGGCCTTCTCGACGTCTCCGTCGGCCTCCTCGAGCGCCTTCTTGGTGTCGACCATTCCCGTTCCGAGCTGCTCACGCAGCGCCTTGAGGTCGGCGATGGTGAAGTTGGCCATGTGTGGTGGCTCCTTGCTTCGTGATGTATTGGTGGTCGCGGAATTACTTGGCGTCGGCCTCGGCGGCGGGAGCCTCGGCGTCAGCGGCCTCGGCGGCCGGAGCCTCGGCCTCGGCAGCCTCGGCGGCAGGAGCCTCGGCCTCGGCGGCCGGGGTCTCGGCGTCAGCCGCAGCGTCGGTGTTCTCGCCCGCGGGGGTCTCGAGGAGCTCGCGCTCCCACTCCGCCAGGGGCTCGACGTTGCCGGCCTCGGGGTTGTGCTTCTGCTGCAGGCCCTCGGCCGCGGCGTCGGCGATGATGCGGGTCAGCAGCGAGACCGAGCGGATCGCGTCATCGTTGCCGGGGATCGGGTACTGGAAGTCGTCCGGGTCCGCGTTGGTGTCGAGGATGCCGATCACCGGGATGCCGAGCTTCTTGGCCTCGTCGATGGCGAGGTGCTCGCGCTTGGCGTCGACGACCCACAGCGCGGACGGCGTCTTGGTGAGGTTGCGGATACCGCCGAGCGACTTGTGCAGCTTGTCGAGCTCGCGCTTCTTGAGCAGAAGCTCCTTCTTGGTGAAGCCGCTGTTCGCCGGGGTCTCGTAGTCGAGCTCCTCGAGCTCCTTCATGCGCGCGAGACGCTTCGAGATCGTCGAGAAGTTCGTGAGGAGTCCACCGAGCCAGCGCTGGTTCACGAAGGGCTGGCCCACGCGGGTCGCCTGCTCGGCGAGGATCTCCTGCGCCTGCTTCTTGGTACCGACGAAGAGGATCGTGCCGCCGTGCGCCACGGTCTCCTTGACGAAGTCGTAGGCCTTGTCGATGTAGCCCAGCGACTGCTGCAGGTCGATGATGTGGATGCCGCTGCGCTCGGTGAGGATGAAGCGCTTCACCTTCGGGTTCCACCGACGGGTCTGGTGTCCGAAGTGCACGCCGCTGTCGAGCAGCTGGCGGATGGTGACCACAGCCATGGTCGTCTCCTTGTTCTGGCGCCGAGCGCCGTTGAGGTTGTCGCCGATCACGTGATCGGACTTCCTGGTGCCCGGCGCACACCCGCCCCGTGAGGGGACCTGTGGGAGTGGATGCCGCGACCGGAGTCGCTATGGGCACGCGTAGTCACCCCGGATTCGAGGTGCTCGACCAGCATACAGGATGCGGACGGCCGCCCACCCGCGTCCCTCCCTCCACGGGAGCGCACTCGGTGCCGTTGTCCCCCGCAGCCGACTGCCGCGTGAGAACGGAGCCATCGCGATCACGGCACCGGGCAGGATCCTCCCATGACACCCTCCGCGACGCGACCGGACCGGAGCCTTGGCGATCCTCCTGCTGCGACGGCCCGGCGCGCGTCCGTCTCCCTCCATCGTCGCTTCGTCATCCTGCTGCTGCTCCTCGGCGTCCTCGTGACGTGCGCCGCCCCTGGCGCAGTCCCGGCGGCGGCGTCCTCCGGATCGCCGACAGCACCCGCCGGGTCATCGTCGTCGCCGCGCTGGACCTGGCCGGTCCCGGGTACGCGCACCGTCGTCGCCCCCTTCCGGGCTCCGGCTCGCGCCTTCGGCGCCGGACATCGCGGGATCGACATCCTCGCCGCGGCAGGGGGCCCGGTCGTCGCTCCGGCCGATGGCGTCGTCGCCTTCCGGGGCACGGTGGTCGACCGACCGCTGCTGACGATCGAGCACGAGGGCGGGTTCGTCTCGACCCTGGAACCGGTGGAGTCGGCCCTGCAGCCGGGCGCCGCGATTCGAGCGGGCACGGTCGTCGGGACGCTCGGCCACGGCGGTCACAGCCCGGCCGGCGCTCTGCATCTCGGCGTGCGGCGGGAGGGTGTGTACGTCGATCCGATGCTGCTCTTCGGCGGGGCACCCCGGGCCGTGCTGCTCCCCTGCTGTGCTCCCCTCTGAGCGTGAGCGTGAGCGTTCAGGCGCGAGGATGCGCGAGGCGGTACGTCGCCGCCAGGCGTTCCGAGGAGACATGCGTGTAGATCTGCGTCGTGCCGAGGCTCGAGTGTCCGAGGATCTCCTGCACAGCACGGAGGTCGGCGCCTCCGTCGAGCAGATGCGTGGCCGCCGTGTGTCGGAGGGCGTGGGGGCCCACGTGCTCCGACCCGATCACCGGCCCGAGCGCGCCGGCCACGAGTTCGTACACGGCGCGCGGTCCCAGGCGGGCCCCGCGCACTCCGAGGAACACCGCGGGCGAGGGCGAGGACGACCGCGCGGAGAGCGCGGGCCTCCCTCGACGCAGGTAGGCGCCGAGGGCCTCGGCCGCCGGACCGCCGAAGGGCACGACGCGCTCTTTCGCCCCTTTGCCGAGCACGCGTGCGGTGCGCCGATCGAAGTCGACGTCATCGATGTCGAGTCCGCAGAGTTCCGAGACGCGGATACCGGCGGCGTAGAGGATCTCGAGGATCGCATGGTCGCGCAACGCGACGGCATCGCCATCGGCGGCGCGTGCCCGGTGCCCGTCGAGCAGCCCCTGCATCGCGTCTCGCGAAGCAACCGTCGGCAGAGTGCGTCCGCGATTGGGCGCGACGAGTCGGAGGCTCGGATCCGCGGCCACGAGTTCCTGCTCGCGAGCCCACGCGAAGAACGAGCGCACCGCCGCGGCGCGACGTGCCAGAGTCGACCGCGCATCGCCCCGCTGCGTCGCGCGCCACAACCAGTCGCGGAGCATGTCGAGGTCCACGGCCTCGAGATCGCGATCGCCGATGCTGTCGCGGAGGTCGCGGAGGTCGGACCGGTAAGCGCGCACGGTGGCGGGCGACAGCCGGCGCACCTGGGAGAGGTGCGCCGTGAACGACTCGACCGCCTCCTCCAGCTCCATCCGACCATCATGTCGCGCCGCACGGCCGGCGGTCTCTCAACGCGCCGCTCTCCGCCACCCGCCGTCGGTGCGTCTCACCGCTCCCTCCAAGTCGAGGATGCCGAGAAGCGCGGCGATGCGCGCCTCGTCGAGGCCGGAGCGACGGGCGAGCTCCTGGACCGGGAGCGCGGAACGTGAGCTGAGCGCGTCGAGCAGACGCGTGCGGTCGGGGTCCGGGGCGTCGACGGCCGGCCCGGGCACGGGGGCCTCGCCCCACAGCTCGCGCACCTCCTGTGTCGTCGTCACGCACCGGGCGTCGTATTCGCGCAGCAGCCTGTGGCAGCCCGCGGATGCTGCAGAGGTCACGGGTCCCGGCACGGCACCGAGCGGCCTGCCCAGCGACGCCGCGTGCCCTGCCGTATTGAGCGACCCGCTGCGCCAGCCTGCCTCGACCACCACTGTCGCGTCACCGAGGGCCGCGATGAGCCTGTTGCGCGCGAGGAAGCGCCACTTGGTCGGCGCGGCCCCGCAGGGAACCTCGCTGACCACGGCACCGCGGGCGGCGATCTCGGTGAGCAGCCTCTGATGCCCGGCCGGGTACGCGCGGTCCACTCCCCCGGCGAGGAGCGCGACGGTGGGTCCGTCGACCCGGAGGGCGGCACGATGCGCGGCACCGTCGATGCCGTACGCCCCTCCCGAGACGATCACCGCGCCGGTCTGCGCGAGGTCTCCCGCCAGCTCGGCGGCGAGGTGCTCCCCGTAGGGTGTCGACGCACGGGCCCCCACGATCGCGACACGCCGTCGCGCTGCGAGAAGCGCCGGTCGGCCACGCACCCACAACGCGACCGGCGCGTGGACGTCCAGGTCGTCGAGGGATGCCGGCCACTCCGCATCCCCCGGGAGCAGGAGCCGGGCTTTCACGTGCCGCGCGCTCTCCAGCGCCTGCACGACCGCACGCGGATCTGCCCTAGGAAGCCATCTCGCCCGAGCCTTGTCGACACCGACGAGGTCGGTGGCGGTGCGCACTCGGCGCGACGCTTCCTCCGGCGACCGCCGGTCGAGTGCGCAGAGGAGCGCCTCGACTGCGCCGACCTCCCGGATGAGCGCCCCGGCTGCGCCGTCCCCGGGCTCCGCGATCACCGACCATGCCGCGCGCGCGACGACGACATCGACCGTGTCCGCGTCCGGTCGCAGCGCCCGGGCCGCCGCGCGCGCGTCGGGCGAGAACATCCGCATTGCGCTCACCGCGCCGCCCCCTGCTTGAGGAGGAGAGCCCGACCGACGTCGTCCCGTCGCGGCCGCTCCGCGCCGGCGAGGTCGGCCATGGTCCACGCCAATCGCAGAACCCGGTCGTACCCCCGGAGGGTCA
The DNA here is from genome assembly GCF_963528945.1 of uncultured Microbacterium sp. Taxonomy (GTDB): domain Bacteria; phylum Actinomycetota; class Actinomycetes; order Actinomycetales; family Microbacteriaceae; genus Microbacterium. Next base: position 907,995 of record NZ_CAURWX010000001.1, on the reverse strand, counting down.
ACGCCCCGCGCTCGAGCGCCCGGTCCAGCGGCCCGCGCACCGCGGCGTCGAGCCGCATGCCCCCCTGCCGCAGCCAGGTGCCCGGCACGTCGGCGTTGCGCCGCCACGGCGTGCCCGCCCAGCGCTCCTCCGCCCGGGCGCGAGCCTGTCGGACGCGCTCGCGGGCCGTGGCGGTGTCCATGCCATCCGCGACGGCGGCGGTCGCACGGGATGCGGCGACGCGCGAGACCGAGAGCTCGATGTCGAGACGGTCGCGCAGCGGGCCGGACAGGCGCGAGGCGTATCGACGGATCGCCACCGACGGGCAGCAGCACTCGGCTCCTCGCACCCCGTAGTTCCCGCACGGGCAGGGGTTCATCGCGAGCACGAGTTGGAATCGTGCGGGGAACCGAGCGACGAACCCGGCTCGGGTGACCTCGATCGCCCCCGATTCGAGCGGCTGACGCAGCGCATCGAGCGCGCTGCGGGAGAACTCCGCCGCCTCATCGAGGAACAGGATGCCCCGATGCGCTCGGACGATCGCTCCGGGGCGAGCCACCCGCGAGCCGCCTCCCACGAGTGCGGCGACGGATGCACCGTGGTGCGGCGCCTCCAGCGGCGGGATCCGCTCGAGTCTCGCGACCCCCTCTCCGATGAGTGAGCGGATCGCGGCGACTTCGAGCGCCTCATCGTCGGAGAGCGGCGGGAGGATGCCGGGGAGACGGCGCGCGAGCATCGTCTTCCCGGCGCCGGGCGGTCCGCTCAGCAGCATGTTGTGCCCTCCGGACGCCGCGACGAGCAGCGCATCGACGGCGTCCTCCTGCCCGACGACATCTCGGAGGTCGGGAACGGGTGCGGGGTCGGGCGGGGGTTCTCCCGCACTCACCGCGACGACCTCGGGAACCTCGACCTCCGCTCCGTGCCACGCCGCGACCTCCGCGAGCGACGCGGCACCCCGCACCTCGACTCCGGGGACGAGACGAGCCTCGGCCTCGTTCGCCACCGGCACGACTACACGATCGAACCCCGCTCGTGCGGCTGCGAAGACCGCCGGAAGCACGCCGGGGACGGGACGCAGACGACCGTCCAGTCCCAGTTCCCCGATGTGCACGGTCTGCCGGATCGCTCGACGCGGGATGACGTCGCCGCTCGCCAGCGCCGCTACTGCGATCGCCAGATCGAATCCGGAACCGTGCTTGGGCAGGCTCGCGGGCGACAGGTTGACCGTGATGAGCCGGCGGGGCAGCTCCAGCCCGGCGTTGCGACCGGCGTTGTGCACGCGCTGGGCGGCCTCCCCCAACGCTTTGTCGGGAAGTCCGATGATGCGGAACCCCGGCGTCTGGTTCGACAGATCGGCCTCGACCTCGATGAGGTGTCCGTCGACCCCGGTGAGCGCGACCGCCCACGTGCGCGCGGTGCTCATACGAGATCCGTCAGATGCTCGAGCACGCCGGTCGCGGGCGTCGCTCCCACGATGCCGATCGCGTGCAGACGGATCGATCGGCCGCGGGCGGATTCGGGATGCGCGACGGCCCAGGCGAGCGCCAACGCCCACAGCCGACGCCTCTTTCGTGCGTCTATCGCCTCGAACGGGTGGCCGAAGCGCTCGCTGGTGCGCGTCTTGACCTCGACGACGCAGAGCTCACCGCCCCGCACCGCCACGATGTCGAGTTCGCCCTGCGGCGCTCGCCAGTTGCGATCGACCACCGTGTACCCGAGGTCGCGCAGATACGACGCCGCCCGTTCTTCCCCGGCCCTGCCGAGTTCGTCCTTCGCTGCCATGACGACAGCGTGCCGCCCCCGCGGGGCACCCGCGGCTGCTGCCGCAGGCGACGAGCGAGTTCAGAGAAAACTCCGAACCGCGGCGACGCGTGGAGGAAGAGTGCCGCCGGTTACTCGCCGTCGAGCGAGAGCTCCTGGGGGATCTCGAACTCGCGGCGCTGCAGCTCCTCGACGTTGACGTCCTTGAAGGTGAGCACGCGCACGGCCTTCACGAACCGGTCGGCGCGGTAGATGTCCCACACCCAGACATCGCTCATCGAGATCTCGAAGTAGAAGTCGTGCTCGGTGTCGCGACGGACGACGTTCACCTCGTTGGCGAGGTAGAACCGACGCTCCGTCTCGACCACGTACTGGAACTGCGACACGACGTCGCGGTACTCGCGGAACAGGGCGAGCTCGAGCTCACGGTCGTAGTCGTCGAAGGCTTCCTCATCCATGGTCCCTCCATCCTAGGCCTGGACGGAAGACGCCGCCGTCGTGCGCTCAGAACAGGGTCGGCGCGTCGGCGATGGCCCACGACGACCGGTGGAACGGCGACAGCCCGAGGGTCCGGATCGCCTCGCGGTGCTCGAGGCTCGCGTACCCCTTGTTGCGTTCCCACTGGTAGTCGGGGTGATCGGCGTGCAGCTGCGTCATGTGCGCATCCCTCGCGACCTTCGCGATCACCGAGGCGGCCGAGACCGATGCGCAATCGCGATCGGCCTTGATCACGGGCCGCACGTCGAGGGCGACGGGGTGCACCGCCGAGAGGTAGTCGTGGTTGCCGTCGAGCAGCACGACGGCCCCCTCCAGCGAGGCGCCGAGGGCAACGACCGCGTCGACGGCCCGCGACGCGGCGAGCCCCAAGGCCCGCATGATGCCGATCTCGTCGACCTCGGCCGCACTGGCCCATCCGACGGCGGATGCCTGCACCCAGGAGGACGCACGTGCGGCGACATCCGGTCGGCGGCGTTCGGTGACGAGCTTCGAGTCGCGAAGCCCTTCCGGAACGCGGCGACGCGCCCCCGCGGCATCCATGACGGCTGCCCCGACGGCGACGGGACCGGCGAGAGCGCCGCGGCCGACCTCGTCCAACGCGATCACGAGCGAGCGCTCGGTCAGGATGCGCCGCTCGAGCGTCAGCTTGGGGGCCACCACGCTCATTCGGAATCCGGCACGCCATTGAAGATGTCGTAGTGCCCGTCGATCGCCCCGATGCGGTCGAGGGGCCAGGTGGTCAGGAACGCCTTGCCCACGACGTTGGCGACCGGGACGAATCCACCGCTCGGCAGGTCTTGGTGCTCGCGGGAATCCCGCGAGCGATCGCGATTGTCGCCGAGGAGCCAGAGGGAATCGTCCGGCACCGTGACGTCGAACGGCATGTTCGAGGCCGAGGTGTCGCCCTTGGGAAGGTTCAGGTAGTCGAGCTCGTCGACCGACGCCCCGTTGATCGTGATCTGGCCGAGCGCGTTGCAGCAGACCACATGATCGCCGGGGAGGCCGATGATCCGCTTGACCAGGTGGTCCTGCGAATCCGATGCCGAGAGACCGATGAAGGTGAGCACACCGTCAACGGCCTGCACGAGTGGGGGCGCAGGCGGTGTCTGGGGCTGGGCGTCGAGCCACCCTCCCGGGTCCTTGAAGACCACGACGTCGCCGCGGTGGTAGTCGGTCCACCGGGGCGTGAGCTCGTCGACGAGGATGCGGTCTTTCACGATGAGGGTGCGCTCCATCGATGCGGAGGGGATGTAGAAGGACCGCACGATGAACGTCTTGACCACGAACGACACGAGAGCGGCGATCACGATGATGACGAGCACGTCGCGCAGGAACACGAGAAGGCCGCGGCGGCGCTTGGTCCGGGGGGCGGCGGAGGTGTCAGACGTCATCGGGTTCCTTCGAGATCGTGCGGGTCCTGGAAGACCGTATACAGGGTCGCACACGGAGGGGAAAACACAGCACCCCAGGACATCGTGTCCTGGGGTGCTGTGGAGATGCTGCGACTCAGCGGTCGCGCTTCTCCTTGATCTTCGCCTTCTTGCCGCGCAGCTGGCGCAGGTAGTAGAGCTTCGCGCGGCGCACGTCACCGCGGGTGACGACCTCGATGTGGTCGATCACCGGCGAGTGCACCGGGAAGGTGCGCTCGACGCCCACCTGGAAGCTGATCTTGCGAACCGTGAAGGTCTCGCGCACACCGTCGCCGGAGCGGCCGATGACGACGCCCTGGAAGACCTGGATACGGGAGCGGTTGCCCTCGGTGATGTTCACGTGCACCTTGACGGTGTCACCGGGGAAGAAGTCGGGGATGTCCGAACGGAGGGAAGCCGCGTCAACGGCGTCGAGGATCTGCATGATCGTCTCTCTCTGCACTCGCCCCAGGTCGGGATGCATGATGGAAGGAACAAGAAGGGATGCGTGCCGTACGGTGCGAGAGCATCCGCGGGCTCCCCTGAGGCAGAGCCGGTTGCGGCACAACGATCCATTCTGCCACGGATGCGGCGGGCCGCCAAAACGGCGCCTCAGCCGCGGGAGTCGGTCTCCTCCACGACGATGACCTCCGGCTGCCGCGACGTCGCCGAACGCTCGGAGCCGGGGCGCACCTGCGACCAGGTGACGGTCTCGCGGATGCCGACGCCGCTCCCCCGCAGTTCGGTCCACAGCTGCCAGACCTGGAGCCAGACGAGTCCGAGGCCGACGAGGATCGCGGCGATGAGCAGCCACCCGAACGCCCCGTCGATGAAGCATCCGACGGCCACGGTCAACGCGTGCCAGGCGGTGAAGCCCGCCACGTCCAACCACGACACCGCACGCTCCGCGCGGACCGACGGCCGGGAGCGGGTGAGCAGGGTGAGGGCGAGTTGGCCCACGAGCACCGAGGGGACGGCGATGAAGAGCACCCAGAGGATCGCCCAGCCGCCCTGGAACACGGCCCATCCGACGACCAGCCACAGTGGCAGCAGGAACGCCGCCGGGAGAAGCCAGCGGAAGACAGCGCGTCGCAACCACATGCCCCGATCGTATGCCGAACGACCAGGACGCGCCCGCGTGTTCGCTGACAGCGGCGGCGGCGATGACCGGCGCGACTTCGGGGAGAATGGAGGACGGACGAGAGGACTCCCCCGAATGATCGAACTGCGCACCCCTGCCGAGATCGACGAGATGCGCGCCGCGGGCCGCTTCGTCGCAGAGACCCTCGCGACCCTGCGCGACGACACGAAGGTCGGGACGAACCTTCTGACGATCGACCGACGCGCGCACGACCTCATCCGCGCGCGTGGTGCCGAGTCGTGCTACATCGACTACCACCCCTCGTTCGGCGCCAGCCCGTTCGGCAAGGTCATCTGTACCTCGGTGAACGACGCCGTGCTGCACGGACTCCCGCACGACTACGCGCTGCGCGACGGCGACCTCGTCTCGCTCGACTTCGCGGTCTCGGTCGACGGCTGGGTCGCCGACTCGGCGGTGTCCTTCGTGGTCGGCAGCCCACGCGAGGAGGATCTGCGCCTCATCGACACGACCGAGCGTGCCCTCGACGCCGCGATCGGCGCTGCCGTCGTCGGCAACCGCATCGGCGACATCTCCGCGGCCGTGGCCGAGGTCGCCCACGGCGAGGGCTACTCGATCAACACCGACTTCGGCGGGCACGGCGTGGGGCGCACGATGCACGGCGACCCGCACGTCGCGAACGACGGTCGCCCCGGCCGCGGCTTCCCGCTGCGCGAGGGACTGGTGCTCGCCCTGGAGCCCTGGTTCCTCGCCACCACCGACGAACTGGTCACCGACCCGGACGGCTGGACGCTGCGCAGCGTCGACGGTTCACGAGGAGCCCATTCCGAGCACACTGTCGCGATCACGGCCGACGGACCGATCGTCCTCACCGATCGCTCGTTCCTCGGGGTCGACTGACGGCGTCAGCCGTCGCCGCGGAGGTCGCCCTCCCTCTCCCACGAAGCGATCGGTCCCTCGATTACGCGGAACAGCGGATGCGGCTCGGGTGCGGTGACGTCGCGCCAGCGCGCCCACGTCTCGGGACTGCGCGCCTGCAGCTTGGCACGCAGGTGCGCCCACTCGTGCGCGAGCTGGCCGGTGGTCACCTCGCCGACGGGCGCGCTGATCGCACCGGGATGCTCGATCCGCGTTCGGTCGAAACGGTATCCACGGGAATCGGCCTCATCGGCGATGGCACCGAGGTACAGACCGATGGCGCCCGGCGGGTCGGGGAGAGCGCGGAACCGTTCGAGCTGCGGATGCGCACGGTAGCCGCGGGTGCGGCCCGCGAGGACTGCTTGGGCGAGCAGCGCCTCGCGCCAGCCCGCGACGAGACCCTGACGATCGAGATGGGCGGGGTGCAGCGACCAGATCCTCATGCGCGTTGATACACGAACACGTCGGTGACGTGCGGCAGGTCGAGAACGCTCCGACCGCGGGTGTCGACGTGCGCATCGAGAACCTCCTCGATGCCGCGCAGCATCCCCGCTCGCGTCTCATCATCAGCCACCAGGAGACTGCTCACGGTGCCCCAGCGCGCAAGGTAGTCGGCGCGCGAGATCCGCTCTTCCCAGGCGACCTGCCGGTGGTCCAAGAACGTGAACCCGGGCAGTGCGACCGCCGCAGCCGCCGTGCGATCCTGCTCGTCGACAGCGGGATGCGCGATCGCGTGGCTCGCCCTGTCCCAGTCGCAGGCGGGATCGAACCGGTTCCACAGCAGCCCGAGCGTGCCGCCCGGCTTCAGCACGCGCGCGATCTCGGCGCACGCGCGCTCACGATCGAACCAGTGGAAGGCCTGCGCCACCGTGACCGCGTCGACCGACGCGTCGGCGACCGGAATGCGTTCCGCCGTGCCCGACAGCGCGCCGACGTCGGGGAACCGGGCTCGCAGGATGTCGAGCATCGACTCCGCCGGTTCGACGGCGAGCACCTCGTCGGCCCACGGCAGCAAGAGTCCCGTCAGTTTGCCGGTGCCGGCTCCGAGATCGAGCGCACGTCCGACCCGAGACGGGAGGATGATGTCGACGGCTGCGGCGGGGAAACCCGGGCGGTAGCGGTCGTACGCCGCTCCCGCGCTCTCGAACGAGCGGGCCAGAGCCGCGTGATCCACCATGTCTTCGACGCTATCAGCAGAGTCCGCGACGGTGCCGGGAGTCAGACGTCGCTCTCCGGGAGCAGATCGGGCCGACGGAGGCGAGTCCGCTCCATCTGCTGATCGCGACGCCACTGGGCGATGCGGGCATGATTACCGCTCAGCAGCACCTCGGGCACCGGCCGGTCGCGCCAGACGGACGGCTTCGTGTACGACGGGTACTCGAGCAGGCCGTCCTCGTGGGACTCTTCGACCAGACTCTCCGGGTTCCCGACCACGCCGGGGATGAGCCGTCCGATCGCCTCGATCATCGCCATCGTGGCGACCTCGCCTCCGTTGAGCACGTAGTCGCCCAGGCTGATCAGGCGCACCTCGCCCAGGTCGGCGGCGTACTCGAAGACGCGCTCGTCGATCCCCTCGTAGCGGCCGCATCCGAAGACGAGGTGCTCGCGGGTGGAGAGCTCGCGTGCCGTGGCCTGCGTGAACCGCTCCCCCGCAGGCGACGGGAAGACGATGGTCGGGCGGGCGCTGTCGCGCGTGACGTCGTCGAGGGCGAGCGCCCACGGCTCGGGCTTCATCACCATTCCCGCGCCACCGCCGTAGGGCGTGTCATCGACGGTGCGGTGCCGGTCGGACGTCCAGTCCCGCAGGTCGTGCACGTTCAGCTGCAGGATTCCTGCGCCCTGAGCTCGCCCCAGCAGCGACAGCGTCAGACCGTCGAAGTACGACGGGAAGATGGAGAGGACGTCGATCAGCACGGGCCGAGACCCTCAGTCGGCCGGGTTCGCCGGCGCGGGATCGCCGTCGTCGTTCTGCGGCGTCTCCGGATCGTCGGGAAGCTCCTCGAACAGTCCGGCGGGAGGCGTCACGATGACCCGCCCGGCGCTGAGATCGACAGTGGGGACGATGGCCTCGACGAACGGGACCATCACCTCGTTCTCGCCCGCCTTGACGATCAGCAGGTCCTGCGCGGGGAGGTGGTCGACGCGGACGACACGGCCGATGACGGCGTCGTCCCGCACGACATCGAGGCCGACGAGCTGGTGGTCGAACCACGCGTTGTCCTCGGCGTCGTCACCCTCGTGATCGAGCCACAGGATCGCCCGGACGAGGGACTCGGCGGCCGTGCGGTCATCCACGTCCTGGAAGAAGACGACCGGGTTGCCGTTCATCACCCGATACTCGCGGACGACCACGGTCTTGCCATGCCACGGAGATGCCTCCGGCACCTGCAACGTGAACTCGGCTCCCGTGACGAAGCGTCGCTCGGGGGCATCGGTGTACAGCTCCAGCTTCAACGCGCCCTTGAGGCCGTGCGGCTTGACGAGTCGGCCGACGCGAAGCTGGTTCTTGCTCTGTGCGGGCTGCGCTGCCACGTCAGTCGTCCGCGACGTCGACGCGCACGCGGCGTCCGTCTGCCAGAGCGGCCACGAGGGTGCGCAACGCCTTGGCGGTGCGGCCGCCGCGCCCGATCACACGTCCACGGTCATCGGGGTGCACACGCACCTCGAGGACGTCGCCTCTCGGCGAGGTGGATGCAGTGATCTGCACCTCGTCGGGGTGGTCGACGATCCCCTTGACGATGTGTTCGAGCGCGGCGGCGAGCACAGCGGATTACTCTGCGTCGGCGGCGGGGGCCTCAGCGGCCTCCGCAGCGTCGGCCGGAGCCTCGGCCGGAGCCTCAGCCTTCTTCTCGGCCTTGGGCTTGACGACGGACTTCTTCGACGAGTCGACCTCGAAGGGAGCCTTCGGCTCGGCGACCTTGAGCGTGGACTTCGCGTCCTTGTCGCCCTTGAAGGTGCCCCAGTCGCCGGTGATCTTGAGGATGGCGGCGACCTGCTCGGTCGGCTGAGCGCCGACCGACAGCCAGTACTGCGCCCGCTCGGAGTCGACCTCGATGAACGAGGGCTCCTCGGTGGGGTGGTACTTTCCGATCTCCTCGATCACGCGGCCGTCGCGCTTAGTGCGCGAGTCGGCGACGACGATGCGGTAGTACGGTGCGCGGATCTTGCCCATGCGCTTGAGACGAATCTTGACAGCCACGATTCTCCTGAATGGTGTGGAAGGAAACGAACCGGTCGCCTGGAGCGTGGGGTGCACACCCGGCGGAAGCTCAAAAGGTGAGGACGGATGCTGGATAGAGGGTCGAGCACATCGTCCGACCCTCTATTCTGCCAGATGCCGCCGCCGGGAGCGAACCGGCGCACCCGCGCGTCGTCGGACCACCGTACCCCCGTGCCAGACTGAGCACGTGAAGCTCGAGTTCGCACCCTCCGCCCGCTCCACTGTCGGACTGGAGTGGGAGATCATGCTCGCCGATCCGCACTCGGGCGATCTGGTCGGCCGCGCGCCCGAGCTGCTCGCCGACCTCGAGGAGCAGAGCGCGAGCGAGCGGCACACGGTCACCGGCGAACTCCTCACGAACACGATCGAGGTGACGAGCGGCGTCGGCGACTCGGTCGCCCACGCCGTCGACGACATCGCCCGGGCGATCGGAGCCGTCAGATCGGCGACCGATCCGCTCGGCATCGAGCTGCTCTCCGCCGGCAGCCACCCGTTCGCGCAGTGGTTCGACCAGAAGGTCACCGACAAGACCCGGTATCACACGCTCATCGAACGCACCCAGTGGTGGGGGCGGAACATGATGATCTGGGGCATCCACGTGCACGTCGGTGTGGAGGATCACCGCAAGGTCTTCCCGATCATCAACGCCCTCACCGCCTATCTGCCGCATCTGCAGGCACTCGCGGCATCGAGTCCGTTCTGGGCCGGCGAGCGTACGGGGTACGCCTCGAACCGTGCGTTGGTGTTCCAACAGCTGCCGACCGCTGGACTCCCCTGGGCGTTGGAGGACTGGAGCCAGTTCGAGTCCTATCTCGACGACATGGTCCGCACCGGTGTGATGCACGATCCGTCGGAGGTGCGCTGGGACATCCGGCCGGCCCCGAAGTGGGGCACCATCGAGGTGCGCGCCTGCGACGGGATGTCGACGCTCCCGGAACTCGCCGCGATCGCGGCCCTCGTCCAGGTACTCGTGGAGCACTTCTCGCGCATCCTCGACGAGGGTGGGCGCCTGTCGACGCTGCCCCCGTGGTTCCACCGCGAGAACAAATGGCGCGCGGCGCGCTACGGTCTCGACGCCCGGTTGATCGTCGCGGCCGACGGCACGCAGCGTCCGGTGCGCGAGCATCTCGCCGAGACCATCGGGGAACTCGCGCCGGTCGCCGTCGATCTCGGGTGCGCACCGGAGTTCGCCAGCGTGGCGGGAATCCTCGCGGGCGGCGCGAGCTACGAACGTCAGGTCGCGGTGGCGGACGCCGCGGGAGGCGACCTCTCGGCCGTCGTGCAGCACCTCATTCGCGAGTTCCGCACGGGCCCGCGCGGTTCGACACCCGAGGGCTGAGATCAGCCGTCCGCGAGTCGGCGCGCGAGCCCTTCGTCGAGCACGACATCGGTGACGAGTTCTGCAGCGATCGCGGCGCGGAGGCTCGCGAGCTTGGGGACACCCGAGACGACGCATACCCGGCGCGGCACCCGGCGCAGGCGATCCAGGCCGGGCCCCGTCGCCCGCGCGTTCAGCCGGATGTCGCGCCACGATCCGTCGGAGCGGAAGAACACCGTCGCGACGTCGCCGATCGCGTGATCCTCGCGGAGGCTGCGGTAGTCATCGCGTCCGAGGTATCCGCCGACGTAGACGCGACTCGGCACCTCGGCCGACGGCGAGCCGAGACTGAACACGGCGATGTCCATCTTCGACTGCAGGTCGAGCACCCGGCGCGTGCTCCGCTCGCGCCACATCGCCTCGCGGGTCGCGGGGTCGTCGAAGAACGCCGGCACGGGGAACTGCTGCACTTGCGCGCCGAACGCGCTGCCGAAGCGCTGGAGGATGTCGCTGGAGTACTCGACGCCGCTGGTCTGAGTGTTCCCGGCACCGTTGAGCTGCACGAACGTGGTGTTGTGCGTCTCCTTCTGCGTGAGCTCACGGCTCACCGCGCTGATGGTCGATCCCCACGCGACGCCGATGATCATGTTCGAGTCCACGAACTGCGACAGGAGCCGACCGGCCGTGAGCGCGACGCGTTCCAGACGCTCGACCTCGCTCACGATCTCCGGCATCGGCACGACGTGCGCGGCGACGTGGTGGCGGTCGCGGATGCGCTGCTCGAGCATTCCGAGGCGTTCGAGCGGCGAGTTGATGCGGATGTCGACGAGTCCGGTTTCCCGTGCATAGCTCAGCAGCCGCGACACCGACGACCGCGACGTGCCGAGCTCGCGAGCGATGACCTCCATGGTCTTGTCCTGCATGTAGTACAGCTGCGCCGCAGTGAGCGCAGCGACCATCCGTCCGTCCCGCGCATGCGAGCTGTGATCCGCCATGACCGCCTCCTCCCCCGATCCTTGCACATATGTGCAGTGGGCTTGCGCGCGAGGCGCGACAGGGCCACGCTGGGGGCAAGCAAGGAAGAGAGTTCGGCATGATCGAATCGACACACTCATCTCCGGAGCGCGACGACGTCCGCTCCGTCCGCGAGTCGGGCCGCACCACGGTGCTGCTGATCGGCGGCGGCATCAACGGCATCTCGGCGTTCCGTGACCTCGCCCTGCAAGGCGTGGACGTGGTCCTCGTCGAGCGAGGCGACTTCGCGTCCGGTGCGTCGGCAGCGTCGAGCCACATGATCCACGGCGGCATCCGCTACCTCGAGAACGGCGAGTTCCGACTCGTCCGCGAATCGGTCGAGGAGCGCAACGGGCTGCTTCGCATCGCGCCCCACTACGTCAAGCCGCTGCAGACGACGATCCCGATCTACTCGACGTTCTCGGGCATCCTCTCCGCGCCGCTGCGTTTCCTCACGCACAAGAGCGGCAAGCCGAAGGAGCGCGGCGCGTTCCTCATCAAGGTCGGCCTCACGATTTACGACACGTTCTCCCGAGACGGCGGCAGCGTGCCCCGACACCGCTTCCTCGGGCGCAAGCGTTCGCTCGCCGAACTCCCCTCGCTCGACCCCGACATCAAGTACACGGCCACGTACTACGACGCCTCCATGCACGACCCCGAGCGTCTGGCGCTCGACGTGCTACAAGACGGCCGTGCCGCCCACCCGGGCGCACGTGCGCTCAACTACGTCGAGGCGATCGCCCGAGACGGCGAGAAGGTGGTGCTCCGCGACCGTGAGAGCGGCACCGAGTTCAGCGTCACCGCCGACGTCGTCGTGAACACCTCCGGACCGTGGACCGACCTCACGAACGATGCGCTGGGCACCGAGACCCGCTACATGGGCGGCACCAAGGGTTCGCACATCGTGCTCGACCACCCCGAGCTCCTCGCGGCGACGCGAGGGCGCGAGATCTTCTTCGAGCACTCCGACGGACGCATCGTCCTGATCTACCCGCTGAAGGGCCGCGTGCTCGTGGGCACCACCGACATCGATGCCGATCCCGCTCAGATCGCCGTGTGCACCGAGGAGGAGGTCGACTACTTCTTCGACCTCATCCACCACGTGTTCCCGAAGATCGCCGTCAAGCGGTCGCAGATCGTCTACCGCTTCTCGGGCATCCGGCCTCTGCCGCGTCACGAGGACACGGCCCCCGGCTTCGTCTCCCGCGACTACCGCATCGAGGTCGACCAGAAGGGCGCTGTGCCGCTCGTCAGCCTCGTCGGCGGCAAGTGGACGACGTTCCGCGCCCTCGGCGAGTCGCTCTCGGACGTCGTCCTGGGGCTGCTGAAGCGCACCCGCACCGTCTCGACCGCCGGGCGGGCGATCGGCGGCGGACGCGACTTCCCGCGCACCGAGAAGGCGAAGCGCATCTGGTTCGAGGAGAACCTCGACGGCGCCGGCGACCGGGCCGAGAAGCTGCTGGCCCGCTACGGCACGCGTGCCGCCGATGTCTGGGCGTACGTCTCGCAGGGTGAGGACGCGCCGCTCGCCGGTGGCCAGCTCTCGACGCGCGAGCTCGAGTGGATGGTGCGGAACGAGCTCGTGGCCCGTCTGCAGGACATCGTGCTGCGGCGTACGAGCATCGCGTTCACCGGGAACGCCGACGCCGCGGTGCTCGACGAGATCGCCGACGCGCTCGCGCCGATGCTGGACTGGGACCGCGATCGGCACGATGCTGAGATCGAACAGACCCGCCTGCTGCTGAACGAGCGGCACGGCCTCGACATCCCGTCCCGCGCGCGCGGCTGACGGGAGTGACCGTCGCCCTCCTCGCGACGCACCCCACATAAGGAGCCACGGCAGAGGGGCCGTGGCTCGCAAGAAAGGTCAAAGAAGACATGCCTGATGTCAATCTCGGTCTCTACTTCCTCTCGGAATTCGTCGGCACCGCGATGCTCATCCTCCTGGGTGGAGGTGTCGTCGCCAACGTCGCGCTCGCGAAGACCAAGGGATTCGGCGGCGGGTTCCTGATGGTGAACTGGGGATGGGGACTCGCGGTGTTCGTGGGTGTTCTCGTCTCCCAGTACTCCGGTGCGATCCTGAACCCTGCCGTCGGTATCGGACTCCTGCTGCGCGACACCATCGATCTCCCGCGCTTCCTGGTCGCGACCGGCGCTGAACTGCTCGGAGCGATTCTCGGTGCGATCCTGGTGTGGCTCGCCTACAAGCAGCACTTCGACGACGAGCCCGACCCCGCGAACAAGCTCGGCGTGTTCTCGACCGGCCCGGCCATCCGCTCGTACGGCTGGAACCTTGTCACCGAGATCATCGGCACCTTCGTGCTGGTGTTCGCGATCTTCGCCTTCGCCGACCTCGGCGACATCGAGATCGGTGTGCCCGGGGGCCTCGGACCGCTCACGGCCCTCCCCGTCGCCTTCGTCGTGATCGCCATCGGTGCGTCGCTCGGTGGCCCGACCGGTTACGCCATCAACCCCGCTCGTGACCTCGGCCCCCGTATCGCCCACGCGATCCTCCCCATCAAGGGCAAGGGTTCCAGCGACTGGGGCTACGCCTGGGTGCCGGTCGTCGGCCCGCTCATCGGTGGTGCCCTCGCCGCTCCGGCCGCGACGGTCCTGCTCGGACTCGGCGCCTGACCGCGTCCTGACAGCGAAAATTCGAAGGAGAACACACCATGGCTGATTACATCCTCGCCATCGATCAGGGAACCACCTCGAGCCGCGCGATCATCTTCGACAAGAAGGGGAGCATCATCGCGACCGGCCAGAAGGAGCACGAGCAGATCCTCCCGAAGGCCGGTTGGGTCGAGCACGACGCGACCGAGATCTGGCGCAACGTGCAGGAGGTCATCGGCCTGGCTCTGAGCCGCGCCGACCTCACCCGTCACGACATCGCCGCCGTCGGCATCACCAACCAGCGCGAGACCGCGGTGGTCTGGGACAAGACGACGGGCAAGCCGGTCTACAACGCGATCGTCTGGCAGGACACGCGGACGCAGGAGATCGTCGACCGCCTCGCGGCGGACGGCGGCGTGGACCGCTTCAAGTCGATCGTGGGCCTCCCGCTCGCGACCTACTTCTCGGGGACCAAGATCGCCTGGATCCTGGAGAACGTCGACGGAGCCCGCGAGAAGGCGGAGTCCGGCGACCTGGTGTTCGGCACGACCGACAGCTGGGTGCTCTGGAACCTTACCGGCGGCACCGAGGGCGGCGTGCACGCGACCGACGTCACCAACGCATCGCGCACGCTCTTCATGGACCTCGAGACCCTGCAGTGGCGCGACGACATCCTCGAGGTGTTCGGGGTGCCGCGTTCGATGATGCCCGAGATCCGTTCCTCGTCGGAGGTCTACGGGGCGGCCGAGAGCTCGTCGTTGCTGCGCGAGACGCCGATCGCCGGCATCCTGGGCGACCAGCAGGCGGCCACGTTCGGGCAGGCCGCTTTCCAGACCGGCGAGAGCAAGAACACCTACGGCACGGGCTGCTTCCTCATCTTCAACACGGGCGAGGAGATCGTCCACTCGAAGAACGGGCTGCTCACGACCGTCGGCTACAAGCTCGGCGATCAGCCGACGCACTACGCGCTCGAGGGCTCGATCGCCGTCACGGGGTCGCTGATCCAGTGGCTGCGCGACCAGCTCGGCATCATCTCCTCCGCCCCCGAGGTGGAGCAGCTGGCCGAGAAGGTCGACGACAACGGCGGCGTCTACATCGTGCCCGCGTTCTCAGGCCTGTTCGCTCCGTACTGGCGCTCGGACGCCCGCGGCGCGATCGTCGGTCTGACCCGCTACGCGAACAGGAACCACATCGCCCGCGCCGCTCTGGAGGCCGTCGCCTTCCAGACGCGCGACGTGCTCGATGCGGTCAACGCGGACGCGGGCGTGGACCTGTCCGAGCTGAAGGTCGACGGCGGCATGGTCGCCAACGACGCGCTCATGCAGTTCCAGGCCGACATCCTCGGTGTGCCCGTCGTGCGGCCGGTCGTGGCCGAGACGACCGCACTGGGCGCGGCGTACGCCGCAGGTCTCGCCGTCGGTTTCTGGAGCGGTCTCGACGACCTCTCCGCGAACTGGCAGGAGGACCGCCGCTGGGAGCCGTCGCTCGACGAAGCGGAGCGCGACCGACAGCTGCGTCTGTGGCGCAAGGCGGTCACGAAGTCGATGGACTGGGTCGACGAAGACGTGAAGTGATCACGATTCGCTGACAGGGGCGGATCCGGAGTGCTCTCCGGGTCCGCCCCTTCCGCGTGCGGCGGCGGATGCGCGTTCCCACTGCGCGAGGAACGCCGCGGTCACGCGGCGCGGCGCCTGTGCGTCCCACGCGGCGTACTGGATGCGGCGGGGGCCGTCGACCAACGGAATCGCGACCACCTGCGGTCCGTGCTCCCCCGCTGTCACCGGATCGACGAGAGCCACGGCGAGTCCCTGAGCCACGAGGCCGAGCAGCAGCTCGGCGGTACCCACCTCGAACGCGACGTCGCGATCGAGGCCCGCGGCCGCGAAAGCGGTGTCGCCCTGCACGCGGCCGGAGCTGCCCGCAGGGAAATCCGCGAACGTCTCGTCGGCGAGGTCGGCGAGACGGACCCGTCGGCGACCGGCCAACCGATGATGGCGCGACACCGCGACGACGTGGCGATCGACAGCGAGCTGCTCCAGCGCGAGCCCTCGGGGCTCGTCGCCGGATCGAACACCCAGGAACGCAAGGTCGACGGTCCCCCGGCGCACCTCGTCCGCCAGATAGTCGCTGTTGCCCATGAGGAGTTCGATCCGCACCCGCGGATGCGCTCGTCGGTACCTCGCGAGCAGCTCCGGAACGCGCACGGCCGTCACGGTCGGGATCACGCCCAGACGCAGGGTGCCCGAGAGTTCCTCGACCGGCTCGACGACGGCCTCCCGCGCCCGATCCGCCGCCGACACCGCCGCGCGGGCGTGCTCGAGGAACGACGCTCCCGCCTCGGAGAGCCGCACGGAACGGCTCGACCGGACGAACAGCCGGTGCCCGAGTTCGCGTTCGAGGGCGGCGATCTGGTGGCTGAGCGCGGACTGGGTGACGAAGCACCGCTCGGCTGCGCGGGTGAAGCTCTCCTCCGCCGCGACCTCGACGACATAGCGCAGTTGTTGCAGGTCCATCCGTTCATGATCTCTGTTCATAGAGAGGGTGACAACTCTGCGTTGGACTCATGTGGCGCACAGGAACAGGCTGAAGCCATGAACCGCGGGTCCACGCTCCTCCTCACCGCTCTCGCCCCCGCCGCCTGGGGCACCACCTACCTCGTCACCACCGAGTTGCTGCCGCCGGGGCATCCGCTCTTCGCCGCGCTGATGCGATCGCTCCCCGCCGGCCTGATCGCCCTTGCGCTCACGCGGCGTCTGCCTCGCGGCGCGTGGTGGGGGAAGGCCCTCGTGCTCGGTTCCCTGAACATCGGGGTGTTCTTCGCCCTTCTGTTCATCGCCGCCGAGCGGTTGCCGGGTGGCGTCGCGGCCGCCGTGGCCGGTGCGCAGCCGCTGATCGTGTTGGGCCTCGGGACGCTCGTGCTGCGTGAGCGCATCCGGCCGCTCGGCGCGACTGCGGCGGCGGCAGGCACGCTCGGCGTCGCTCTCATCGTGCTCGGGCCGGACGCACGACTCGACGGGTGGGGCGTCCTGGCGGCGGTCGGCGGGGTCGCCGCGACCGGCCTGGGAATGGTGCTGACCAAGCGGTGGGGGCGTCCGACGGATGTCGGACCCGTCGCCTATGCGGGATGGCAGCTCACGGCCGGCGGTCTGGTGCTGCTGCTGCCGACCGTCGTCTTCGAGGGCACGCCGGAGACGATCGACGGCGCGGCGCTCCTCGGATACGCCTGGTTGGCGAGTGCAGGAGGACTCGTCGCCTACACGCTCTGGTTCCGGGGCGTGCAGGTGCTGCCGGTGCTCGCCCCCGGATTGCTCGCGCTGCTCTCGCCGGTCGTGGCCACCGTGCTCGGCGTGGCCGTCGCGGGCGAGTCCTTCAGCGCGACTCAGGGGGTCGGCGTCGCCATCGTCCTCACTGCGCTGATCGTCGGGCAGTTGCTCGCGCGCCCGAACCGCGTCAGTTCTTCCCGAACAGCTTCTGGATCTCGGCGAGGTCGGCCTCGCTCGGAGCCTGCGCTCCGCCCAGTCCGAAGCCCGAACCCGTCCCGGGGGCCGCGGCCGTGAGGCCCGCGTTCTCCGCCGCACGCTTCGCAGGGTTCCCCGAGCGCGACCGGGCACCGGACGACTTGCCCTTCTTGCCGCGCTTCGTCGACGCTCCCGGACGCCCCATGCCCGGAACCGGTCCCATACCGGGGATGTTCGGGGTGCCCCCGCGCGCGACCGTCTTCATCATCTTCGCGGCCTGCTCGAAGCGCGCGACGAGCTGGTTCACGTCGGTCACGGTCATACCCGAACCCCGCGCGATGCGCAGACGGCGCGAGCCGTTGAGAACCTTGGGGTTGCGACGCTCGCCCGGCGTCATCGATCGGATGATCGCCTCGGTGCGGTCGATCTCGCGCTCGTCGAAGTCCTCGAGCTGCTGCTTCATCTGGCCCATGCCGGGCAGCATGCCCAGCATCTTCTTCATCGAGCCCATCTTCTTCATCTGCTGAAGCTGCTCGAGGAAGTCTTCGAGGGTGAACTGCTCGGTCGCGATCTTCTCGGCGACCTTCATCGCCTCTTCCTCGTCGAAGGCCTGCTGAGCCTGTTCGATGAGGGTCAGGATGTCGCCGAGGTCGAGGATGCGGCTCGCCATGCGGTCGGGGTGGAACGGCTCGAGGTCTTCGAGACGCTCGCCCGTGGAGGCGAAGATGATGGGGCGGCCGGTGACCGAGGCGACCGAGAGGGCCGCACCACCGCGCGCGTCGCCGTCGAGCTTCGACAGGACGACGCCGGTGAAGTCGACGCCCTCCTGGAAGGCCTTCGCGGTGTTGACCGCATCCTGACCGATCATCGCGTCGATGACGAACAGCACCTCGTCGGGCTGCACCGCCTTGCGGATGTCGGCGGCCTGCTTCATGAGCTCGGCATCGACGCCGAGCCGACCGGCGGTGTCGATGATCACGACGTCGTGCTGCTGGCGTCGTGCGTGCTCGACGCCGTCGCGGGAGACCTTGACGGGGTCGCCGACGCCGTTGCCGGGTTCCGGAGCGAAGATCGTCGCCCCGGCCTGCTCGGCCACCACCTGCAGCTGGTTCACGGCGTTGGGGCGCTGCAGGTCGGCCGCGACGAGCAGCGGCGTGTGTCCGTCGTTCTCGAGCTGCCGCGCCAGCTTTCCGGCGAAGGTGGTCTTTCCGGAGCCCTGCAGGCCGGCGAGCATGATGACGGTGGGTGCAGTCTTGGCGAACTGCAGTCGACGCTGCTCCCCACCGAGGATCTGGACGAGCTCCTCGTTGACGATCTGCACGACCTGCTGCGCGGGGTTGAGGGCCTTGTTGACCTCGTCGCCGAGGGCGCGCTCGCGCACCTTGGCGGTGAAGTCCTTGACGACCGTCAGCGCCACGTCGGCGTCGAGCAGCGCGCGTCGGATCTCTCGGACGGTGCCGTCGACGTCGCTGGCGGTGAGCTTTCCCTTCGTGCGCAGATTGCGGAAGGTCTCGGTGAGCCGATCGGAGAGCGTGCCAAAGGTAGCCATGGTGCTCCGATTCTACGCGAGGACGGCGTCCTCGTCCGCCGCTCGCCAGGGCAGATCGTGGACGACGGCGAAGGCGTCGGAGAGCACCGTGCGGGGAGAACCGCGTCCGGCGCCCTGCTCGGCCCAGACACGCAAGGCCGTGAGCACCGCGGTGGCGTAGGCCGCACCGACGATGTCGGCGCGCACGACGTCGACACCGGAGTTCCGCGCCGTCGCCGCGACGGCGGCCGACAGTCGGGCGAGCCGCAGCCCCGTCTCGCGTTCCAGCTCGTCCTCCACCCCCATCGCGGCGGAGTTGCGCAGCGCGAGCGCGAGCGGGTCGGGTTCGAAGCCGTCGACGACACCGAGAAGGATCCTCTGCACCGCTCCGCCCACGTCGTCGGTCCGGACGCCCGCCAGAGCGTCGACGGCGTCTGCGATGCGGGCGTCGATCCCCGACCACAGCACATCGCTCTTCGACGAGAAGTAGTTGAAGAAGCTGGATCGGCTCACTCCGGCGCGCTGGGTGATGTCGGCGACGGAGGTCGCCGCGTAGCCGCGCTCCAGGAACAGCTCGCACGCGGCCTCGGCGAGCGTTTCGCGCGACGAGGCGCGAGGTCGTCCTGCTCGGCCGGGGGTGGTCATCCCTTCACGGTACCGCGCCGGGCCGGTGCGCCGAAACGCACGACGCAGGCGTATTGTTGGACGCGTTCCAGAAATATGCCCGAGGAGGACGGATGCTCGACATCATCACGGCGGGACTCTCCCCCGAGCTCGTACCGTACGCGGACGGATGGGCCCTGCAGCGTCGGCTGCACGCGGATATCGTCGACGGCACACGCCCCGACACCCTCGTCCTCCTCGAGCACGAGGCCGTCTACACCGCCGGGAAACGCACCGAAGCGCACGAGCGACCGACCGATGGCACGCCGGTGGTCGACGTCGACCGCGGCGGCAAGATCACCTGGCACGGCCCGGGTCAGCTCGTGGGCTATCCGATCGTGCGCCTTCCCGAACCCATGGACGTGGTCGCACACGTGCGGCGGCTCGAACGACTCCTCATCGATGTGCTGCGGCCGTGGGGCGTCGAGGGCTACCAGGTCGACGGACGCAGTGGTGTCTGGGTGCGGCGGCCCCTCTCCGAAGACAAGGTCGCCGCCATCGGCGTACGCGTGCAGCAGGGCGTCACCATGCACGGGTTCGCTGTGAACTGCAACAACTCGCTCGCCGGATTCCGGGGCATCATCCCGTGCGGGATCACGGATGCCGGCGTCACGACCGTCAGCGAGATCGTCGGCGCCGACGTCTCGCCCCGCGCCATCTCCGCTTCGATCATCGAGGCGTTCACCACCGAATACGCAGGAGTCACCGCATGACCGCCGCTCCCGAAGGGCGCAAGCTCCTCCGCCTCGAAGTACGCAACGCCGAGACGCCGATCGAGCGCAAGCCGGAATGGATCCGCACCAAGGCCAAGATGGGACCGGAGTACACGGCCCTGCAATCGCTGGTGAAGAGCGAGGACCTGCACACCGTGTGCCAGGAGGCAGGGTGCCCGAACATCTTCGAGTGCTGGGAGGACCGCGAGGCGACGTTCCTCATCGGCGGCTCCCAGTGCACACGGCGGTGCGACTTCTGTCAGATCGACACGGGCAAGCCCGCCGACTACGACACCGACGAGCCGCGCCGGGTCGCCGAGAGCGTGCGCCGCATGCAGCTGCGCTACGCGACCGTGACCAGCGTCGCGCGTGACGACCTCCCCGACACCGGCGCCTGGCTCAACGCCGAGACGGTGCGCAAGATCCACGAGTACAACCCGAACACGGGCGTCGAGCTGCTCGCCAACGAGCACAACGCCGACCCCGCATTCCTCAGGCAGATCTTCGACGCGCGCCCCGAGGTGTTCGCGCACAACGTCGAGACCGTACCCCGCATCTTCAAGCGCATCCGTCCGGCCTTCCGCTACGAGCGCTCGCTCGACGTGATCACGCAGGGACGGGATGCCGGTCTGATCACGAAGTCGAATCTGATCCTCGGCATGGGCGAGGAGCCGGAGGAGGTCGTGCAGGCACTGAACGACCTGCACGAGGCCGGCTGCGACATCATCACGATCACGCAGTACCTGCGCCCCTCGCCGCGACACCTCCCGGTTGCCCGATGGGTGAAGCCCGCCGAGTTCGTCGAGTTCAAGGAGGAAGCCGAGCGGATCGGGTTCCTCGGCGTGCTCGCCGGGCCGCTGGTGCGATCCTCGTACCGCGCGGGACGCCTCTGGGCGCAGTCGATGGCGTCGAAGGGACGGGAGATCCCCGCGCATCTCGCGCACATCGCCGAGAGCGCCGACCTAGGGTTCGCGCAGGCCGTGTGAACCGTCTCGGAGACGGCAGCGGCGTCAGTCCGAACTCATGACCGACTGGACGCTGCCGTCGGAACCGAGGTTCACCAGCAGCACGTCGTCGGTCGTGCCCGCGTCGAGGGCGTACTCCAGCACCGCGAACGGCTCGGAGCCGCCGTGCTCGTCGGCGAGGATCGTCATGCTCATGAGGCGCAGCGAGCGGATGATGTCGACCGCGGCGTCGCCGGACACATCGACCAGCACGTCGGGCAGCTCGTCGCCATAGGCCTCCTGCTGCTGCAGGATGTACTCGGTGACCTCGCTCGTGCGGTCGTCGACCTCCGCCAGCATGCCGCGTCGGGCCGTGCCGTCGACCGTCTCGAGTCCGGCGATCAGCGAGGCGGCGATGTCGAGGGCTTCGGCCGACACGTCGTCCTGGTCGGGAGCGGTCAGGTCGACGGTGACGCTCTGGTCGCCGAGCTCGACCGTCTCCGACCAGAAGATCGAGCCGTCCGGCCCGGAGGACAGGAGCCCGAAGTAGTCGTGTTCGATCGCCATAACGCTATGAAACCAGCCTCGTGCTCGTGACGGTAGCCCCGTGTCAGCCGACCAGCGACTGCACGAAGACGTGGGGGGTGAATCCGGTGAGATCGTCGATGCCCTCGCCCTGACCCAGCAGCTTGACCGGGATGCCGGTGCGTTCCTGCACCGCGAGCACGAACCCGCCCTTGGCGGACCCGTCGAGCTTCGTGAGCACGAGTCCGGTGACCCCGGCGTGCTCGAGGAAGGCCTCGGCCTGCATGACCCCGTTCTGGCCGGTCGTGGCATCGAGCACCAGAAGCACCTCGCTGATCGGCGCCTGCTTCTCGACGACGCGGCGGATCTTGCCGAGCTCGTCCATGAGCCCGCCCTTGGTGTGCAGGCGTCCGGCGGTGTCGATGATCGCGATCTCGATGCCCTCGCGCTTGGCGTACTCGATGGTCTGGAACGCGACGGAGGCCGGGTCCTGACCCTCGTGCTGCGGGCGCACGATCGCCGCCCCGCCGCGCTGGGCCCAGGTCGCGAGCTGGTCGACCGCCGCAGCGCGGAACGTGTCGGCCGCGCCGACCACCACGCTGCGCTCGAAGCCGCGGAGGAATTTGGTGAACTTGCCGATGGTGGTGGTCTTGCCGACCCCGTTCACCCCGACGACGAGAACCACCGCGGGGCGCTCGGTGAGTTTCAGCGTCGTGTCGAACTTCGCGAAGTGCTCCTCCAGCGTCTCGCGGAGCATCCGCTGCAGGTCTTTCGGATCGGTGGTGCGATAGCGCTCCACCTTCGCCCGGAGCTCGTCGACGACGCGCTCGGTGATGTCCGGCCCGAAGTCGGCCGTGAGCAGCGCCGTCTCGAGGTCTTCCCAGGTCGTCTCATCGATGGTGGGCTTGACGAACATGCCGCGCAGCGCGCGACCGAGGGACCAGGACTTCTCCGCCATCCCCCCAGCCTACGGGTCCGAACGCGGATGATCGGCGCGCACGCCGGGTCAGACCGCGGCGGCGGCCCGATCGCCCACCCGCTGGCCGACCACGGCCGAGACGCCGTCCTGTCGCATCGAGACGCCGTAGAGCGCGTCCGCGATCTCCATCGTGCGTTTCTGGTGCGTGATCACCAGCAGCTGCGAACTCTCGCGCAGCTGCTCGAACACCGTCAGGAGGCGGCCGAGGTTGGCGTCGTCGAGCGCCGCCTCGACCTCGTCGAGAATGTAGAACGGGCTGGGGCGGGCCTTGAAGATGGCGACGAGCAGCGCCACGGCTGCGAGCGAGCGCTCCCCACCCGACAGGAGCGAGAGTCGCTCGATCTTCTTGCCGACCGGGCGCACCGAGACCTCGATGCCCGTCGTGAGCATGTTCTCGGGGTCGGTGAGCGAGATGCTGCCCGAACCGCCGGGGAACAGCAGCGGGAAGACCTCACCGAACGCAGCCTCCGTATCGGCGAAGGCGCTCGCGAAGATGGTCTGCATCCTCTCGTCGAGGTCGGCGATGATCGTCATCAGATCCTGACGGGTCTGGGTGAGATCGGCGAGCTGCTCGGTGAGGAACTTGTGCCGCTGCTCCAGGGCCGCGAACTCCTCGAGAGCGAGCGGATTGACGCGGCCGAGTTGAGCGAGCTTTCGCTCGGCGTCGGCGAGACGCCGCTGTTGCATGCGACGGTCGAAGGGGATCGTCGCCTCGGCATCGGTCTCGTGCTCCCCCGCGATGCTGGACGCGTCGCGCGGCACTGCCTGATCGGGACCGTACTCCGCCACGAGGATGTCCTCGTCAAGAGAGAGCTCCGATGCCACGCGCTCCAGCAGGCTCGTGAGATGCAGCTTCTTCTCGTGGATCTGCAACTCGAGACCGTGCACGCTCTCGGTCAAGCCGGCCAGACGCTCCCGGAGCGACGACTCCTGCGCGCGCAGCGCAGTGAGCTCCTGATTCTGCGCCGCTCGAGCGGTCTCGGCCTCGGCGAGGGCGACCCGCGCCTCGGTCACCGACCGGTCGAGGGAATCGAGCACGCGGGGAAGCTCATCGGCGACCGCGGCGGCCGCCTCCCGCTGCGCACGACGGATGACGGCGCGACGAGCAGCCTCCGCGGCCGCCTCTCGCTCCTGCTCCCGCTGGCGTTCGAGCGCCGTGACCCGCGACTGGGCGGCGCGCACACGCTCCCGCAGGGTCTCGATCTCCAGACGCGCGCGGACCTCGCCTTCGCGCGCCGCTTCCAGCGCTTCCAGCAGCCCGTCTCGCGCCGATGCGTCGAGCACCGGGCGCGGGGCGGCGACCGCGTCGTCGAGCGCCTTCTTGGTCGACTCCGCCTTCGCCTCGGCATCCGAGACGGCGGATTGCGCCTGCGCCAGCCCCGCCTCCAGGCGTTCGCACTCCGCGACCGCCGCCTCGTGGCGCACGGTGATGCGGTTGACCTGCTCGGCGTGGCTCGCGAGCGCCGCGTCGAGTTCGCGCAGGGCGCGCAGAGCATCCTTCGACTGGCGACGCGTGTTCTCGACCGCGTCGTCGGCGTCGACCCGTGCTTCGCGCAGGGAATCGACGATCACCCGGACCTCGGCGAGGCGCTCGGTCGCGGCATCGCGCTCGGCCGCGAGTTCGAGGCGCGACCGCTCCCCCGACGATCCGGTGCGAACAGTGTGGGCGGTCACGACGTCGCCGGCGGCGGTGACCAGCGTCGTCGTCTCGTCGCCGAGCAAGTCCAGGGCCTCGCGTGCGTTCCGCGCCGCGGCGAGATCGTCGGCGATGAGCACGTGCGAGAGGATGCCGAGCACCCCATCCGGCGCCTCGACCGCCGTCACCGCCGGGGTCACCCCATCGAACGCGGGCAGCTCGACCGCCGGACGCGTTCCCTCCGCCGCGACGATGTCGACCACGCCATGCCCCTGCTCGGCACTCGCGGCGGCGAGCTCGAACGCGTCGGCGCGAGACTCCACGAGCACGCCCTCGGCCAGGGGGCCGAGCACCGCCGCGATCGCCGCTTCGAACCCGGGCTTCACCTGCACCGCGTCTCCCACCAGCCCGCGGATCCCCGCACCGCCCGCGCGCACGATCTCCGCCGACCCGCCGGACAGGGCCAGAGCGCTGCCGAGGGCCGACGCCTTAGCGGTGAGCGCGTCCACCTCGCGCTCGGCGGCGTGCAGCCGCTCCCGCAGGGTCTCGCGCTCGGTCTCGGCGGCGGTCGCCGCGCGCTGCGCGCTCTCATAGGCGGCGGCGTACTCGGCGGCGGACCCCTGGGGCGCCTCGGCCTCGTCGATCGATTCGAGGGCCTGCGCCGCCTCGCGCCGACGTTCATTCGCCGCCTCGAGCGCGTTCTCCTGTCGCAGCACCGCTCCGCGCACGGCGGCGAGAGCGGACGCCGCCGCGTCCGCCGAGCCGCGCAGGGCCGAGAGCCGCATGTCGTACTCCGACACGAGAGCGCTCTGCTCCGCGATGTCGACGTCGAGCGTGTCGAGTTCGGCGCGGGCGTGCACGACCTCGCGGCTCGCGACCGACGCCGCGTCCTGCGCATCCCCGAGACCCTCGGAGATCGCGGTGATCTCGTCCTTCGCCTCGTCGATCGTCGACTGCGTCACGGTGATGGCGGTGACCGCGGCGTCGTCGTCCTCTGATCCGAGGAGCGCGAGGCGCTGGTTCGCGAGGGTGTACAGCCCGCGCATCCGCTCCTGCACCTGTTCGAGGCCGAAGGCGACGCTGCGCGCCTGATCGACGGCCACGGAGTTCTGATCCTGCTCCAGACGCGCGATGCCCGCACGCACCGTCTCGACCTGGTCGGTGAGGACGAGGCGCTCGGTGTGCCGCTCGTTCTCGGTGCGGGTATGGTCGGCTAGCGCCGTGCGAAGGGCGACGACGTCGTCGGCGAACAGGCGCGCCTTCGCGTCGCGCACGACCGCCGCGATCGTCTGCGCTTCCCTGGCGATCTCCGCCTGACGTCCGAGCGGCTTCAGCTGGCGACGGATCTCACCGGCCAGGTCGCTCAGACGCGTGAGGTTCGTCTCCATCGCGTCGAGCTTGCGCACCGTCTTCTCCTTGCGGCGACGGTGCTTGAGAATGCCTGCGGCCTCCTCGATGAAACCCCGGCGATCCTCTGGAGAGGCCTGCAGCACGGTGTCGAGTCGCCCCTGACCGACGATCACGTGCATCTCGCGGCCGAGACCCGAGTCGCTCAGCAGCTCCTGCACGTCGAGGAGTCGGCAGCCTTCTCCGTTGATCGCGTACTCGCTCGAGCCGTTGCGGAACAGCGTGCGACTGATCGTCACCTCGGCGTACTCGATGGGCAGCGCACCGTCGGCGTTGTCGATCGTGAGCTGCACCTCGGCACGGCCGAGAGGACCGCGCGTCGACGTACCGGCGAAGATGACGTCCTCCATCTTCCCGCCACGGAGGGTCTTCGCCCCCTGCTCCCCCATCACCCAGGCGAGGGCGTCGACGACGTTCGACTTGCCCGATCCGTTCGGGCCGACGATGCACGTCACCCCGGGCTCGAAGACGAAGCTCGTGGGCTGCGCGAACGACTTGAAGCCTTTCAGCGTCAGGCTCTTCAGATGCATCGGGGCACCGATCGTTCGGGGGGAATCACGCCCACACGTTACCGGAATCCTGCGGAAAAGCCCGGAGCGCACGCGGTCCGGGAGCGGAACGACACGCGCGGCGACACGCCGCAGCTGAGAAAATGCTTGACGCCTGCAGCGCGAGTCCGCTAGCTTGATCGACCGACGCACTCTTGAAAGGAGGTCACCGATGAACATCCAGCACACCGCTCAGGCGCACCGCCTGCTCGCGCGCGCTTTCTCCGCGCTGCGCCCCGTGCACTCGGTGACCGACCTCGGCGTCTCCGGCATCGCTGTCTCCTAGCACAGCACCCGTCCGTCGACCGGTCCCTCGGGGACACCTGTCTTCCGCCGCTCCCGCACTGTCCTCGATGACGGCGGGCTGAGTCGGCCACGCTGCATCCGGCATCCGCGTCGCATGCGGCATCCGCGTCATCGACGCTTCTCGTCCGCGCATCGTCTGCGGCCTCCGCGGATCGCGCTTCCGCCACACCCATCCCTCACCGAAGGAAAACACCGTGAACACCACGCTGTCGCACAGCATCCCCCACCCGCCCGATACGAAGGGCCGCGAGGTCCTCGATATCCCCGCCCCCGAGGAGCTGCGGGCGCTCTCGCTCGCCGACCGCCTCGGGTTCCGCATCGGCCTCTGGCTGCTGCGGCGCGCACAACGACCGGCGGCTTCCCGCCGCTGGTCGTCCAGCTACACCAGTCCCCTGTCGCTCGCCGAGCAGCAGCTGAGTCCGCGTGAGATGCAGACGATCCTGGCCTTCCACCTGCAGCGTCAGCTGCACTGAGCAGAGACGTGGATATGGACGTCCCCCTCATCGACGGCGCGTCGCTGCGTCCGCTCGTGCTCCCCGCACGAGCGGACGCGGCCGACGCCGACGAGTTCCGCGATCTGGCGCGCGTGCGCAACCAGGTCTATAGCGAGCTCACCGGGCGCGACGAGCAGGATCTCGCCCCGGACGAGCTCCTGCCTCTCCTGCGCTCCGGACCCGACCGCACCACCCTCGTATGGGTCGTGCGTCACGACGGCGCGGTGATCGGCCGCGCCATGGTCGATATTCCGCAGGATCAGGGCGCGCGCAGCCTCATCGCCACGATCGAGCTGCTCCCCCGGGCGTGGGGGCGAGGGATCGGCCGGGCGATCCTGCCGCACCTCGAAGCCGCAGCCCGGGCTCACGGGCGCACGGTCGTCCAGAACTGGACCGAGCAGCAGGCTACCGACGGACCGAGGCTCCATGCCCCGACCGGCTACGGCAGCGTGCCGGACGACCATGTGGCCCGCTTCCTCACGCGCAGCGGCTTCACCCTCGAGCAGGTGCATCGCGTCAGCATCCTCGACCTGCATCCCCGCCACGGCCGCCGCATCCGGCATCTGAACGACGAGGCGCGAGTCCGCGCGCGGGACTATGACCTGGTGTCGTGGATGCTGCCGACCCCTGCCGAATACCTCGACGGCTACGCCTGGATGAAGTCACGGATGTCGACCGACGCACCATCCGCGGGGCTCGACGCCGACGAGGAACGGTGGGATGCCGCGCGCGTGCGCCGCATGGAAGCGCGTGAGCACGAACGTGGCAACACGATGCTCGTCACCGCCGCCCGCCATCGAGCCACGGGCGCTCTCGCGGCCTTCACGGAGCTGGCCATCGGTCGAGATCGAGCGGCGACCACCCACCAGAACGACACGCTGGTGCTCCGTGAGCACCGCGGGCACCGTCTGGGCCTGCTGATCAAGACGGCGGCGCTGCTCCGGTGGAGTGGCATCGCCCCGGAGTCGCCTCGACTCATCACCTACAACGCCGAGGAGAACCGACCCATGCTCTCCATCAACGAAGCACTCGGCTTCACCGCTCGCGCCCATGAAGGCGCCTGGAAGAAGGACCTCACATGACCGTCGACTTGACGATCACGCCCCTGCACGTCCCCGATGCCCTCGATGCTCCCGACGCGGACGACTTCGTCGCCTACGGCGAGTTCAATCGTCGCGTCTGCGCGGAGACCGCGGGGCTGCCCGACCTCGCCCCGACGGCCGCTCAGATGCTGCCCGCGTGGCGCGACCCGTCCGACACCCGCCACACGGGGTTCGTCGCCCGGCGCGGCCAGCAGATCGTCGGCATCGCGACGATCGACTACCCCCAGGAGGAGGGCGCACGGGCGGCGGAGATCGACGTGCTCGTGCCCGAGGAGTTCTGGGGCCGCGGGGTGGAGGATGCGCTCCTCGATCGCGCGGAGGACGAGGCACGACGTGAAGGGCGCACGACGCTCCAGGGATGGACACTGCACCGACCCGCGGTGCCGGGCGCGCGCATCCTCACACCGCGGACCGGGTGGGGCCGTATGCCCGTGAATCCGCCCGCCGAATTGCTCGAGACCCGGGGGTACGAGCTGGAGCAGATCGAACGCAACAGCGAACTCCACCTGACGGGCGACCTCGCCGTCGTGCGGCGCGCGCTGGCCGATGCCGAGCGCGCCGCCGGAGCGGACTACCGGGTGGTCGCGTGGAACCTCCCCACACCGCCCGAGCGCCGCGCGGGGTACGCCGCCGTGCTGGCGCGGCTCACCACCGACGCTCCGAGCGGCGACATGGAGTTCGACGACGAGGCGTGGGATGCCGACCGGGTCGTGCGACGCGACGCCCGCCTCACCGGCGCAGGGCAGCTGATGTCGGTCGTGGCCGTCGAACACCTGCCCACCGGGGACCTCGTGGCGTACAACGAGCTGCTGATCGGCGAGGACCGGACCGGTGTCACGCACCAGTTCGGCACGCTCGTGGCGAAGGAGCACCGGGGGCACCGTCTCGGCACGATCGTCAAGTGCGCGAACCTCCTGCGGTGGCGGGAGCTCGTGCCGCTGTCGCGTCGCGTCTCGACGTACAACGCCGAGGAGAATCGTCCCATGCTCGACATCAACGAGGCGCTCGGTTTCGTCCCCGTCTCGTACGCGGGCGCCTGGCAGAAGAAGATCTGAACCTCGCGGGCGGAGATCATCCTCGCGGATGAGCCTCCGCCCGCCGGTTCATCCTGCGGAGCGATGAACGGTGCGGGAGATCCGGGAAGGCTGGGAACATGATTACTCCCGTCATCGAATCCCATGGCCTGGTCAAGTCGTTCGGTCCCACTCCCGCACTGGCGGGCATGGACGTCACGATCTCCCGCGGGGAGTCCGTGGCCGTCATGGGCGCGTCCGGATCGGGCAAGACCACTCTCCTCCACATCCTCGCGGGCATCACCTCGCCCGACAGTGGTTCGGTCGTCTTCCATCCCTCGACCGGCGCGCCGATCGAGGTGACCCGACTCGGCGAGTCGGCGCGGTCGCGCCTGCGCCGTGAGCGGTTCGGTTTCGTGTTCCAGCAGGGGTTGCTGATCCCCGAGCTCACGGCCGTCGAGAACGTCGCGTTGGCGGCGATGATCACCGGGATGCCCCGCCGCGACGCCCTCCCGCACGCCGCCTCGTGGTTGGCCGCCCTGGGTCTCGCCGGCATGGAGGATCGACGCATCGGCGAGCTGTCGGGTGGCCAGGCCCAACGGGTCGCGATCGCCCGGGCGCAGGTCACGGGGGCCGAGATCGTGTTCGCCGACGAACCCACCGGGGCGCTCGACTCGCGAACCTCGGCGGAGGTGATGGACGCCCTGCTCTGGTCGACCACCGGCCAGGGGCGCACGCTCGTCGTCGTCACCCACGATCGAGACGTCGCCGCGCGCTGCACACGAACCATCGCGGTGAGCGACGGACGCGTCTCCTCGGCGGTGGCCGCATGAACGCGCACACGCTGCGGATGCTCCTCCGCCCGACCCGCGGACAGGGTGCCGTCGTCGCGCTGCCCGTCGTGGCGTTCACCGTGGTGACCGCGTTGGTGCTCACCGTCATCGGCGGTGCGCAGTCGTTCTGGCGCTGGTCGGACGACCTCGCGCCGACCTACCAGGCGCTCGCAGCGATCGCGCTCGTGCTGCTGATCGTGCCGCTCACCTCTCTCGGGGGTGCCGCCGCCCGCCTCTCGGCACGACGCCGCGACGAGCGGCTCTCGACCCTCCGCCTTCTCGGCGTCACTCCGCAGGGTGTGGCTGCCGCGACCGTCATCGAGTCGGTGCTGCTCGCAGCGGCCGGCGCCGCCGGAGGGGTCGCGCTCTCCCTACTCCTCTCCCCTCTCGTCGGCATGATCCCGTTCCGCGGTGCGAGCCTGGGATGGGCGGCGGTGACCCTGCCGCCGCTCTCGGCGCTCGCCGTCGTCGCCGCGGTGATCGCGCTGGCCGCCCTCAGCGCGATGGTCGGACTCCGCCGCGTCGTGATCTCACCGCTCGGTGTGCGCACGCGTGCCACAGCCGGCTCCTCGGTGCACTGGACGCGCGCCATCATCGCCGTGCTCGTGTTGGGCGCCGCGTTCGGCGTGATCACCGTGTTCCCCCGCGTCGCCGACCTCGTCACGACCATCGTCGTCGTGGCGCTCGCCTTCGCCGGCGCCCTGGGCGTGCTCAACCTCCTCGGACCGTGGGTGCTCAAGGTCGGGGCGTCGATGCAGCTGCGGCGGGCCGAGAAGCCCGAGCGCCTTCTCGCGGCCCGCATCGTGCTCGATTCGCCGAAGGCGGCATGGCGACAGGTCGGCGGTGTCGCGATGGCGAGCTTCATGGCGGTGTTCGCCGGCACCGGGGTCTCTCTCATGAACGTGCTCGGCGGCCCCGAAGCGACGAGCGACGAGGCCGCGCTCGTGGCGGACATGCGCACGGGGCTCATCATCACACTCGTCGCGTCGTTCCTCATGGTCGCCGCGTCCGTCGGGGTGAATCAGGCGTCGTCGATCCTCGACGAGCGACCCCTGCATCGCAGCCTCCACCACCTCGGCATGCCGAAGGAGACGGTGGATCGGGCTCGTCGTCGCGCAATCATGTCGCCCCTGCTGATCACCGCGATTGGATCGGCGGTGTGCGCGGGGGTGCTCATGCTGCCGCTCATCAGCGTCGCCCTGATCACCGCACCACTCTCCCTCCTGACGATCGTCGCGGTGCTCGTCGCGGGCATCGGCCTGGTGTGGGTCAGCGCCCGTGCAACCGGTCCGCTGCTGGCGCCCGCTTTCGCTGCGGCGTGAGCGGGCCTCAGCGCCGGCGCTGGCAGCGAGGGCAGTAGTGCGACGAGCGGTTCATGAACGCCTCGCGTCGGATCGGACCACCGCAGCGCGGGCACGGCTGGCCGCCGCGACCATAGGCGTTGAGCGAGTGCGCGAAGTACCCTGCCTGCCCGTTCACGTTGACGTACTGCGCGTCGAAGCTCGTGCCACCCTCGGCGAGGGCCTTCGCCAGCACGGAGCGCACCTCGCCCAGCAGCCGGCGCACGGCCTGCAGCGAGAGGCGGTCGGCCGACGTCTCCGGGTGGACGCGCGCAGCCCAGAGGGCCTCGTCGGCGTAGATGTTGCCGATGCCGCTCACGATCGTCTGATCGAGCATCACGCGTTTGATGGCGCTGTGGCGGCGCCTCACCGCCGCGACGAAGTCGAGGTCGTCGAAGAAGGGATCGAGCGGATCCCGCGCGATGTGTCGCACCTGCGAGGGAATGATCGATGGCCCGTCGGCGATCAGGGCGTCGACGGCCAACGAACCGAACGTGCGCTGGTCGGCGAACACGACGGCGAGCTCGCCGTGCGTGGGGTGCTCGACGTGCAGCCGCACCCGTTCGTGGCGCTCCGGAGGCGCGTCGGGTACGCGGAGCAGCATCTGCCCGCTCATACCGAGGTGGGCGATGAGGGCCGCCTCGTCGCCGTCGAGCGGGAGCCACAGGAACTTGCCCCGACGCGCGGCGGCGTGCACGGTGCGTCCCTCGAGCCGTCCGACGAAGTCCGCGGCGCCCGCAGCGTGGCGGGTGAGGGCCCGTTCGTCGAGAACGCTGACGCCCGTGATCGTCGCACCGGTGACCGCTGGGGCGAGTCCGGCGCGGACGACCTCGACCTCGGGGAGTTCAGGCACGATCGCTGAGCAGGCGCCAGGCGCTGAGCGCCGCGGCCATCTCGGCCGTCTTCTTGCTGCTGCCGCGGCCCTGCATGCTGACCTCGCCCACCGCGACGGTCGCGGTGAACCGGCGGTCGTGATCGGGTCCGGACGCCTCGACGGCGTAGCGCGGCGGAGTGGCTCCGAGGCGTGCCGCGAGCTCCTGCAGACTCGTCTTCGGATCCATGGCCGCGCCATAGCGTTCGGGGTCGGCGAGCAGCGGCTCGGTCAGACGCAGCACGAGGTCGGTCGCAGCCTCGGGGCCGGCCGACAGGTAGGTGGCGCCGATGACGGCCTCCATGGTGTCGGCGAGGATCGAGTCCTTATCGCGCCCACCCGTCTGCTCCTCGCCCCGGCCGAGACGCAAGTGCTCGCCCAGGCCGATGCCGCGCGCGACCTCGGCCAGCGCCAGGGTCGACACCACGCTGGCGCGCCGCTTGGCGAGC
The DNA here is from genome assembly GCF_963528945.1 of uncultured Microbacterium sp. Lineage (GTDB taxonomy): Bacteria > Actinomycetota > Actinomycetes > Actinomycetales > Microbacteriaceae > Microbacterium. The sequence goes on along the minus strand of NZ_CAURWX010000001.1, from coordinate 875,356 downwards.
TGCCCTTCGTCGAGCTCGGGGTGCGTGGTGAAGAGCATGACCGTCACGGCCTGCCCCAGCACCGAGTCGCCGAGGAACTCGAGGCGCTCATTGTGCGGGATGCCACCGTGCTCGTACGCATACGAGCGGTGCGTCAGTGCCAACTCCAGAAGCTCCGCGTCGATGTCGACGCGGAGCTTCTCAGGGAGAGGTCTCTTCCCTCCAGGGACCTCCGTCACGATGACTCGCGACTCAGACGTCTGCGACCTTGCGGCCCTTGTACTCGAGGAACAGCTCGGTGCCCTGCGAGTCGGTGACGACCTTCGCCTGGTGCGGACGGCTGTAGACGACCTGTCCGTTCTCGACCGTCTTCACGAGCGCGATGGGCGCCGCCTTCCACTGCGCACGGCGCGAGCGGGTGTTCGAACGGGAGACCTTGCGCTTCGGGGGGTTACCAGCCATGACTAGCTCTCTTCTTTCTCGGCGGCGCGGCTCTCTGCCGTTCCGTCTTGGTCTGTGATGTTCTGGAGCGCGCTCCACCGAGGATCGATGGGAGCCGCCTGCTCCGACCCGGCGCTCTCGGTCAGCTTCTCACCCGTCAGCGGGTCGAGACCCGGGCAGTCCGGCTGACACACCGGCTGGAAGGGAAGCGCCAAAACGGTCGCATCCCTGACCAGAGTTTCAAGATCCACGTGGTCGTCTTGAACCTCGAAGTCAGTTTCTTCCTCACCAGGATACGCGAAAAGCTCCTGGAACTCGACTTCGACGGGCCGGGCGATGTCGGTGAGGCATCGACCGCACACGCCGGTGTACTCGGCATCCGCCGCTCCCGACACGAGAATGCCCTCGTGAACCGACTCGAGGCGGATGTCGAGATCGAGCGTCGACCCCTTCTCGAACGAGACGATTCCCTCGCCCCACTGCTCGTCGAGGGTCACCGAGAAGGCATGCTCGCGCATCTCGCCCGGCTTGCGCACGATGTCGCGGACGGGCAGGGAGAACGGGGAGGTGAAACGGGAACGCACGGATCGATTCTACCGATCAGACCTGAGTACGGGCCGGATCCGCGGTGCAGGGTGGTCGCGTCAGATTCCGCGTGCACCGGTGTCGAGGAACTCCGCGACGGCCGGGGGAACGAACGGGGAGACATCGCCGCCGAGCGACGAGACCTGACGCACCAGCGAGCTCGACACGAGCGCGTGCGCGGGATCGGGCAGGAGGAAGACGGTCTCGATGTCGGCCAGGTGCCGGTTCACGATCGCCATCGGCGACTCGTACGCCACATCGACCTGGGAGCGGATGCCCTTCACGAGAACCCCCGCGTCGACATCACGCGCATAGTCGACGAGCAGACCCATGCTCCACGCGCCGACGATGACGTTGCCCGGCATACCGTCATCGGCGATGGAGCGCTCCAGCAGGGAGAGGCGCTGGGCGATCGGCAGCATCGCCTCCTTGCCCGGGTTGTGCACCACGAGCACGTGCAGCTCGTCGAAGAGGGCGGCGGCACGGCGGATGACGTCGAGGTGGCCCAGCGTCGGCGGGTCGAACGACCCGGGGACGACGGCGATCCTGCTGCTCATCCCGCCAGCCTAGAACACGACCTCCGACGCGAACCAGTCGCCGCTGCCGCGCCGGTCAGTTCTTCGCGAGCGCTGCGCGGTCCTCGTCGCTGACCCGCCGCTCGATCGCCACCCGCAGGCCGGGGTGACTCTCGAGCGTCGGGTCGTCGCGCAGGATCTCTTCGCCCAGTTCGCGCGCGCGGACGATGAGACCCGAGTCCTTGACCACCCGGAGGAGCTTGAGCGAGGAGCGCACGCCGGCCTGCGCGGCCCCCAGCACGTCGCCCTCTCCGCGCAGCTCGAGGTCGACCTCCGCGAGCGCGAAGCCGTCGAGAGTCGCGGCCACCGCGTCGACCCGCTCGCGCGCGACCGACCCGTCTTCCGCCTCGGTGACCAGCAGGCACAACCCGGGAACGCCGCCTCGCCCGACGCGTCCGCGCAGCTGATGCAGCTGCGAGACGCCGAAGCGGTCGGCGTCGAGCACGATCATCGTCGACGCGTTGGGCACGTCGACGCCGACCTCGATGACCGTCGTGGCGAGCAGGAGATCGATCTCACCGCGCGCGAAGGCCTGCATGACCGCGTCTTTCTCGTCGGACGGCATCTTGCCGTGCAGCACGGCCCGGCGCAGGTTCCCGAGCTTCGGATGCGTGGCGAGGGCCTCGTCCAGTTGCACCACGCCCCAGCGCGGGCCGGCGGCACCCTCGGGCACGGCGGCGGGCTGGTCGGCCGGCTCGGCCGTCTTCTTGGTCGTGTCGATGGCGGCGCACACGGCGAACACCTGCCTACCCTGGGCGATCTCCTCGGCCGCGCGCTCCCACACACGGGCGAACCACCCCGGATGCTCCGCCAGGGGCGCGACGTACGTCTCGATGCCGGCGCGTCCGGCGGGCATGGTGCGGATGACCGAGGTGTCGAGATCTCCGAACACGGTCATCGCGACGGTGCGCGGAATCGGCGTCGCCGTCAGCACGAGCGCGTGCGGGCTGGACCCCTTCGCGCGCAGCGCCTCGCGCTGCTCGACACCGAAACGGTGCTGCTCGTCGACCACGACGAGGCCGAGGTCGGCGAACGTCGTCTTCTCGCCGAGAAGCGCGTGCGTCCCGACCACGATCAGGGCCTGGCCGGAGGCGACCCGCAGCGCGGCTTTCCGGCGTTCGGCGGCGGGCATCTGCCCCGTGAGCAGCGTGGGCATGACCTCGGGCGCGAGTTCTCGCCCGAGCATCTTCGTGATCGACCGCAGATGCTGACCCGCGAGCACCTCGGTCGGCGCGATCAGCGCCGCCTGACCGCCGCTCTCGGCCACCTGCAGCATCGCGCGCAGGGCGACGAGGGTCTTGCCGGAGCCGACCTCACCCTGCACCAGACGGTTCATGGGCCATGCGCCGACCAGGTCATGCGCGACCTGGTCGCCGACCGTCTGCTGGTCGGGAGTGAGCGTGTAGGGCAGCGCGCGATCGAATCGCTCGAGCAGTCCGCCGGGCGACGCCGACCTCGGTGTGGCCGCCAGGGCCCGCACGGCATCGCGCTGCTGCAGCAGCGCCGTCTGCAGCGTCAGCGCCTCGTGCATCCGCAGGGTGCGCACCGCGGGGTCGATGTCGTTCTTCGTGCGCGGGCGGTGGATGCTCTCCAGGGCCTGCGCCGCCGTGAGCAGCTCTTCGCGCTCGCGCACCGCGTCGGGAAGCGGATCGGGCACGTCGGCGAGGTCGTCGAGCACCCGCCCCACGAACCGGGCGATCTGCCACGTCTGCACCGTGGAGGTGGCCGGGTAGATCGGGATCGGCACGGCGGCCCGCGCATCCGCCCGCCGCCGTGCGGCGTCTTCGTCGTCGAACAGCTCGTACTCCGGATGCGCGAACTGCGTGACGCCGTTGAACTCCCCGACCTTGCCGGAGAACACCCCGCGCCGCCCGACCGCGAGGTCGTTCGAACGCCACTCGGCCTGGCCGATGTTCTTGGCGAAGAACGTCAGCGACATCCGGCCGATGCCGTCGCCGATGACGACGTCGACCATCGCCCCCTGACGGTTGCGCATGCGCCGGAAACTGGACGACAGCACCTCGGCGACGATCGTCACCGTCTCACCGATCGGCAGGTCGCGGATCGGGGTCAGCTCCCCCGGATCGGCATAACGCCGCGGATAGTGGGAGAGGAGATCGCCGACCGTGCGCATGGAGAAGGCCCGGTCGAGGGTCTTCGCGGTCGCGGAGCCGACCGCATCGTCGAGTGACGAATCGAGCGTGAGCGGCATGCAACGAGTCTAGGGAACGCCGCCGACATCGACGGCCCCGCACCCGGCGTATCGTGAACGGGTGACGAGGATCATCGCCGGCACGGCCGGAGGCAGCCGACTCGACGTGCCGGACGCCGGGACACGGCCCACGAGCGATCGGGTACGCGAATCGCTGTTCGGCGCACTGGAATCGGCGGATGCCATCGCGGGCGCGCGCGTCGTCGATCTGTACGCGGGTTCCGGTGCCCTCGGACTGGAAGCGCTCAGCCGCGGTGCGGTCGCGGCCGACCTCGTCGAACGCGGGCGCTCGGCGGCAGATGTCGTGCGTCGCAACGCGACCACCGTCGCCCGCGCGGGCGCACCGCTCGCGCGCGTGCATCAGAGCACCGTGCAGACGTTCCTGCAGCACGCGACGGGGCCCTTCGACCTCGTGTTCACCGACCCGCCCTACGACCTCGACGATGCGGCGATGGCCGCGGACCTGGCCGCGCTCGCACCGCTGCTGTCGCTCGATGCGCTCGTCGTCATCGAGCGCGCGAAGCGGTCGACTGCGCCGGACCTCCCGTCCGCCGGGCTCGCGCTGGTGCGAGAGAAGACCTACGGCGACACCCGCGTGTGGTGGGCGGAGCGCGCCGACCGCCCGATCTGAGCCGCCGCGGGTGCGATCCCGGCGGTTCGCACCGGTCCGGGATCGAGGTGGAAGCCGCCTCGACGGGGGGTCAGCCGCTGACGGAGTCCCAATCGCGGTAGGGGTCCCACCCGCCGACCTCCACCGGCGCCCCATCCGACGTCACGGCGTCGGAATCGCGCTCGGTCACGCGCCCGATCACTCGGAAACCCGGGGCGAGCAGGCCCTCGGGGAACGTCGCGAGCAGGGCATGGTCCTCGCCGCCCGCCAGCGCCGCATCCGGATCGGAACCCAGCGCAGCGCGGTCGAGGGCGATCGTCACGCCGGACGCGTCCGCCATCCGACGGGCGTCCAGCGCCAGGCCGTCCGACACGTCCATCATGGCCGTCGCTCCCGCCACCGCGGCCACCGGACCCAACCCGATGGGCGGGGCGGGGCGCAGCTGCGCGGCGATCATCGCCGACTCGCCCGGCCCCAGCCGCGCCGGGTCCACGGGCACCGGGGCTCCGTCCACTCGGAATCGTCCGAACAGCAGCCCGAGGCCGCGCGCCGCGTGCCCGAGCTCGCCGGCCACGGCCACCACATCGCCGACCCGGGCACCGCTCCGCGTGACCGGCGCTCGTCCGTCGAGGTCACCGAGCGCCGTGACGGCGACCGTCAGGGTCTCGGACACGGTCAGGTCGCCGCCGACGACCGCACACCCGGGCGCCAGCGCTGCGCAGGCCTCGCGGAATCCGTCGGCGAGACGCTCGACGAACGACAGCGTCAGGTCGCGCGGAACGGCCAGAGCCACGAGCAGCGCCGTCGGCCGCGCCCCCATCGCCGCGACATCGGCGAGGTTCACCGCGGCGGACTTCCAGCCCAGGTCGTACCCGCTCGTCCACGCCAGACGGAAGTCCGGACCGTGCACGAGGGTGTCGGTGGTCGCGACAACCGAACCCGACGGCGCCGCGATCACGGCCGCATCGTCGCCCGGGCCGACGAGGGCCGACGACGACGGAGGGGTGCGGGACAGGATGGCGCGGAGCACATCGCCCTCGGCGAGGTCGCCCAGGCGCGGATCGAGGTCGTCGGGTCGGGAGGGCATGTCGTCAAAGGTAGCCTGGAACCATGCCCCTCCCCCGCCGACTGGTCGCCGTCGCCGTCACCGCCGGCGCGCTGATGCTGTCGCTCACCGCGTGCTCGACCACCGTCCACGTCGAGCCGGCCGACGACGCCAACAACCCGGCGTGCGCCGCTGTGTCGGTGCTCCTGCCCGAGAGCGTCGCCGACTTCGACCGCGTCTGGACCGATGGTCAGGCCACCGGCGCCTGGGGCGATCCGACCGTGGTGCTGCGCTGCGGCGTCGCCCCGCCCGCGCCGTCCGATCTCGTGTGCACGACGATCGGCAACGTCGACTGGCTGGTGCTCGATCAGGAGGACGAACGGCAGCGGCTCGTGAGCTACGGCCGCGACCCCGCGATCGAGATCATCATCCGCCGCGAGGCCGAGGTCGACTTCCGCACCGTGGTCGAGACGCTGTCCAAGGCGATCCAGCCCGGTCTGCAGCCCGCGACGGCCGAGTGCACCGACCGGGTCGAGTTCCCCGGCAGCTGACCCTCGCGCAGCGCGTCAGCGGCGCAGACCCGCCTCGATCAGCTCCGAGATGAGGTCGCCGTAGCTCAGCCCCGAGGCGATCCAGCATTTCGGGAACATCGAGATCGGCGTGAAGCCGGGCATCGTGTTGAGCTCGTTCACCACCAGCTCGCCGGACGGTGTGAGGAACATGTCGACACGCGCGAGACCTCGGCCGTCCACCGCCTCGAACGCCCGAACGCCGGCCTCCTGGATGGCGGTGATCTCGGCATCCGTCAGCACCGCGGGGCAGACCACATCGACGCCCTCTCCGCCGAGGTACTTACCCTCGAAATCGTAGAACCCGCGCGACGTCAGCACGATCTCACCGGGGAGCGACGCGCGCACGCCCTCCGCCCCCTCGAGCACCGCGACCTCGATCTCGCGACCTGTGACGCCCGTCTCGACGAGCACCTTGTCGTCTTCGGCGAAGGCGACAGCGAGTGCCTCGTCGAGTTCGTCCCAGGCCTCGACCTTCGACACGCCCACGCTCGATCCCGCCCGCGCGGGCTTCACGAACAGGGGGAGTCCGAGCGCCTCGGCGCGGTCGCGCACCGAGGAAGGGTCGGCGTCGAACTCGCGCCGCCGTACGGTCACCCACGGCGCGACGGCGATGCCGGCCGCCTGCAGGGCGACCTTCATGAAGTGCTTGTCCATGCACAGGGCCGAGTCGAGCACGCCACCCCCGGCGTACGGCACCTCCAGCGTGTCGAAGAAGCCCTGGATCGTGCCGTCCTCGCCGTGCGGTCCGTGCAGGATGGGCAGCACCACGTCGATCTCGCCCAGGCCCTCGACGGAGCCGTCGGGGCGCACGATGCGGAGGGTGCGGTCCCCGCCGGGTTCCGGCCAGCGCACTCGGGTGCCGTTGTCGACCACCTCGGGAAGGTGGGCCGCATCGAGCGGGAACTTCGCCGGGTCGTCGTCCTCGAGCACGAACGCGCCTTCGCGCGTGATCCCCACCGGGATCACGGCGTAGCGGTCACGATCGATCGCGCCCAGCACCCCGCCCGCCGTCGCGGAACTGATCGAATGCTCGCTGGAGCGCCCTCCGAAGAGCACCACCACCGTCTGCTTGTCCATGGTTGGTCCTCTCCCCCTGGGGGGTGTCGTCGTCCGTCGTCAGGTGGGGTGCGATGTCGCGCGGGTTCATCTTCCCGTCGAGCACCATCTTCACCTGTTCGACGATGGGCATGTCCACCTCGGACTCGCGCGCCAGCTGCAGCACCGGGGCGACCGAAGCCAGCCCCTCCGCGGTCTGCTGCATCTGCTTGACGACGTCCTGGAAGCTGTACCCCTGACCGAGCAGGCGCCCGGCCGTGTTGTTGCGGCTGAGCGGCGACTGGCAGGTGGCGATCAGGTCGCCCAGCCCTGCGAGGCCCTGCAGCGTCTCCGGATGCGCGCCGTTCGCCACCGCGAAGTCGGTCATCTCGACCAGACCGCGCGTGATGATCGACGCCTTGGTGTTCTCGCCGTACCCCACGCCGTCGACGATGCCGATGGCGACCGCGATGAGGTTCTTCAGCACGCCACCGAACTCGGTGCCGATGACATCGGTGTTCACGAACGTGCGGAAGTACGAGTTGCGGGCGGCACGAGCCACCACCTCGGCCGTCTCCTGGCTGCGCGACGAGATCACGGCGGCGGTGGGCTGCTCCCGCGCGATCTCGAGCGCGAGGTTCGGGCCGGAGGCCACGGCGATGCGGTCGGGATCGCACCGCATCTCCTGCTGGATGACCTGGCTCATGCGCAGGCCGGTGCCGCGCTCGACACCCTTCATGAGGCTCACGATGCGTGCATCGGAGTCGGCGATGAGCGGCCGGAGGGCCTTGAGGTTCTCGCGCAGCGACTGGCTCGGCACCGAGAGGTAGACCTGTTCTGCCCCCTCGAGGGCTCGGGACAGCTCGTGCGTGGCCGCCATCGTACGAGGGAGGTTGATGCCGGGCAGGTAGCGCGAGTTGCGCTTGGCCTCGTCGATCTCGTGCGCGAGCTCGGCGCGTCGCGCCCACATCGTCACCTGGGCGCCACCGTCGGCGAGGATCTTGCCGAAGGTCGTGCCCCAACTGCCGGCGCCGATCACCGCGACGCGCGGTCCCTGTGCGGTCGTGCGCTTAGGAGTCAAGGCGTCCCGTCTCGTTCTGGCCGTGCGCGGAGGGGTTCCACCGCTCCGTCGGCGCCTTCTCGTCGCGCAACTCGGCGAGCAGCGCGGTGATCGCATCCATCAGCCGTGTGGTCGCTTCGGAGAGCGCCGCCGGCTCGCCCGCGCGCCCCCGGAGGTCGGTGAGGTCGACAGGATCGCCGACGAGCACGCGCACGGGCTTGCGGAGCGGCCAGAGGCTCAGCCCCTTCTGGTAGCGCCCCATGATGTGCTGCGTGCCCCAGTGCGCGACCGGGATCAGCGGGATGTCGCCGGCGAGGGCGAGCCGCACCGCGCCGGACTTGCCGCGCATCGGCCACAGGTCGGGGTCGCGGGTGAGCGTGCCCTCGGGGTAGACGATCACGCCGCGGCCGTTCGCCACGAGGTCGTTCGACTGCGCCATCGTCTGCTTCGCGGCGGATGCGGACGACGCCCGAGCCACCGGCACCATGCCCGTGCGGTGCAGGAACCATCCGAGCACCGGCACGCGGAACAGGCTCTCCTTCGCCATGAACCGCGGAGCCCGCCCCATCCGCCACACCGCGACCGCCACGATCAGCGGATCGAACTCGGAGTAGTGGTTGGGGGCCAGCACGTACGGGCCGGTGCGCGGGAGCTTCTCGGCTCCGGCGACGCGGATCTTCGCGATGAGCGACACCGCCGGCACGACGAGAGCCGCGAGCGGCCAGAACACGCTCGGCCGGGACTTCTCCGGCGACCGGGCTGCCATCGCGCTCACCGGAGGACGTCGAAGTCGGCGCCGAGCGCGTCGAGCTTGGCGAGGAACTTCTCGTATCCGCGGTTGAGGATGTCGACTCCCGAGACCGTGGACTCGCCCGATGCGGTGAGGGCCGCGATGACGTGGCTGTATCCGCCGCGCAGGTCGGGGACCACGATCTCGGCGCCGTGCAGCGGGGTGGGTCCGGTGATGACGGCGGCCTGCTCGAGATCGCGACGGGGAACGCGGCGGGGTCCGGCCTGCAGACCCCGCGGGTGCACGACGATGTCGGCGCCCATCTTCACCAGGGCCTCGGTGAAGCCCATCCGGTTCTCGTAGACGGTCTCGTGCACGACGGAACGGCCGTTGGCCTGGGTCAGCGCCACGACGAGAGGCTGCTGCCAGTCGGTCATGAAGCCGGGGTGAACGTCGGTCTCGACGACGACGGGGCGCAGCTCGCCCTCGCGCCGGAAGAGAATGCCGTCCTCCTGGATGTCGAACCATCCGCCCGCCTTGCGGAACACGTTGAGGAACGTCAGCATCTCCTGCTGCTTGGCGCCGCCGACGAAGATCTCGCCGTCGGTGGCCAGCGCGGCGGATGCCCACGACGCCGCCTCGTTGCGGTCGAAGATCGAACGGTGGTCGTAGCCGCGGAGCTTCTCGACGCCCTCGATCACGATGACGCGGTTCGGCTCGTACGAGATGATCGCGCCCATCTTCTGCAGCACCGCGATCAGATCCATGATCTCGGGCTCGATGGCCGCGTTGCGCAGCTCGGTCACGCCTTCGGCGCGCACCGCGGTGAGCAGCACCTGCTCCGTGGCGCCGACGCTGGGGTACGGGAGGTGGATGTTCGCGCCATGCAGACGGCCGTTCGGCGTGGAGAGGCGGATGCCGCTCGGCAGCTTCTCGACGATGGCGCCGAACTTGCGCAGCGCGTCGAGGTGGAAGTCGATCGGGCGGTCACCGATGCGGCATCCGCCGAGGTCGGGGATGAAGGCCTGACCGAGGCGGTGCAGCAACGGACCGCAGAAGAGGATCGGAATGCGGGAGGCGCCGGCGTGGGCGTCGATCTCCTCGAAGTGGGCCGACTCGACGTCGCTCGGGTCGAACGAGAGCGACCCGGGCTCGTCGCCCTCGGTCACGCGCACGCCGTGCACCTCGAGCAGTGAGCGGACGACGGCCACGTCGCTGATGGCCGGCACGTCGCGCAGCGTGCTCGTCGTCTCACCGAGGAGAGACGCGACCATCGCCTTGGTGGCGAGGTTCTTCGCCCCCTTGACGTCGACGCGGCCGCGCAGCGGACGACCGCCTCGAATCGCGAGGACGTCTCCGGTGAGTGCGGGGACTCCGTCCGGGAGAGCGTCGCGCACGGGTGTCGTCATTCGGGGCCTCACTTCGTTCAGGGATTCGGGGCGGGATGCCCCTGGCCTCCCGCCCCGATCCGTCATCGAACGGGAAGGGTGCGGGGCCGCCACGACTCGCGACGGGCCTCGAACTGCGCGATCTTGTCTTCGTTGCGCAGCGTGAGCCCGATGTCATCGAGCCCTTCGAGGAGCCGCCATCTAGTGTAATCGTCGATCCCGATGTCGGCCTGGATGTCGCCGAGCGACGCGGTGCGCGCCTCGAGGTCGACGGTCATCCGCACACCGGGGTTCTGCTCGACCGCGGCCCAGAAACGTTCCAGATCCTCTTCCGAGATGGTCGCGGCGAGCAGGCCCTGCTTGCCGGCGTTACCGCGGAAGATGTCGGCGAACCGGGGGCTGAGCACCACCGCGAAGCCGAAGTCGCGCAGCGCCCATACGGCGTGCTCGCGCGACGATCCCGTGCCGAAGTCCGGCCCCGCGAGAAGCACCGACGCCCCCTGATACGGAGCCTGGTTGAGCACGAACTCGGGGTCCTGACGCCAGCCGTGGAAGAGAGCATCCTCGAAGCCCGTCTTGGTCACCCGCTTGAGGAAGACGGCCGGGATGATCTGGTCGGTGTCGACGTTCGACCGCTTCAGCGGGGCGGCGATACCGGTGTGGGTGGTGAACTTCTCCATGGTCAGGCCTCCAGGTCGCTCGGGCTGGACAGGGTGCCGCGGATCGCGGTGGCGGCGGCGACCAGCGGCGACACGAGGTGCGTGCGGCCCCCCTTGCCCTGACGGCCCTCGAAGTTACGGTTCGACGTCGATGCGCAGCGCTCCCCCGGCGCGAGTTGATCGGGGTTCATGCCGAGGCACATCGAGCATCCGGCGAAGCGCCACTCCGCACCGAAGTCGGTGATGATCTTGTCGAGGCCCTCCGCCTCCGCCTCGAGCCGCACGCGGGCCGAGCCGGGCACGACCATGACGCGCACCCCGTCGGCCTTCTGCTTGCCCTCGATGATCGACGCGAAGGCGCGGAGGTCTTCGATCCGGCTGTTCGTGCAGGAGCCCATGAAGACAGCATCCACCGGCACCTCCTTCAGCGGGGTGCCGGGCGCGAGGTCCATGTACTGCAGCGCCCGCTCGGCGGCGGCACGCTCGTTCGGGTCGTCGATCGTGGCCGGGTCGGGCACCGATGCCGAGAGCGAGCTGCCCTGGCCGGGGTTCGTCCCCCAGGTGACGAAGGGTTCGAGCTCGTCGGCGTCGATGAACACCTCGGCGTCGAACGTCGCGCCCTCGTCGGTGGGCAGGGTGCGCCAGTAGGCGACCGCGTCATCCCAGTCCTGGCCCTGCGGCGCGTGCGGACGCCCGTCGAGGTAGGCGAAGGTCGTGTCGTCCGGCGCCACCATTCCGGCGCGGGCGCCGGCCTCGATCGACATGTTGCAGATCGTCATGCGCCCCTCCATCGACAGGGCGCGGATGGCGCTGCCGCGGTATTCGAGCACGTACCCCTGACCGCCGCCGGTGCCGATCTTCGCGATGACCGCGAGGATGATGTCCTTCGCGGTCACGCCGGGACGGAGCGTTCCCTCGACGGTGATGGCCATCGTCTTGAACGGCTTGAGGGGCAGCGTCTGCGTGGCCATGACGTGCTCGACCTCGCTGGTGCCGATGCCGAAGGCCATCGCGCCGAAAGCGCCGTGGGTCGAGGTGTGCGAGTCGCCGCAGACGACCGTGATGCCGGGCATCGTGAGCCCGAGCTGCGGACCCACGACGTGCACGATTCCCTGCTCGGCGTCGCCGAGCGAGTGCAGCCGAACCCCGAACTCCGCCGCGTTGCGGCGCAGGGTCTCGATCTGGGTGCGGCTGGTGAGGTCGGCGATGGGCTTGTCGATCTCCCACGTCGGCGTGTTGTGGTCCTCGGTGGCGATCGTCAGGTCGAGGCGCCGCAGCGGGCGCCCCTCGGCGCGGAGTCCGTCGAACGCTTGCGGACTGGTCACCTCGTGCACGAGGTGGAGGTCGATGTAGATGAGGTCTGGTTCGTTCTGCTCGCCCTTGACCACGAGGTGGTCGTCCCAGACCTTCTCGGCGAGGGTGCGCGGGCGCGGGGCATCGACTGCGGGGGTGTTCATGGCTCTTCTCCTGAAGCTGGCGGGTCGGCCCACGATGGACTCCGCGACGAGGAGGGGCTCAGAACGAGGTCTCGTCGCGGCCGCTAAGAAGGAGCACGGTCCGCATGACGCCAGGTTACCACCGCTTCCCCGGGCCGTGACACGCCGTGACACTCTACTGTTCACCCGCAGATCGAGAGGCTTCGCATGACCGCCGACACCCCGAGTTTCGCGACCCGCGCCCTACACGCTGCGCGCACGCGCGACGCCGCGACCCCTCGGGCCACGCCGATCTACCTGACCGCCGGTTTCGAGTTCGACGGGTTCGATCACGCCGCCGACCACTTCGGGGCGGGTTCGGGTTTCGGGTACACCCGAACGGGCAACCCCACGGTGCGGGCGGTCGAACGGCAGCTCGCGTCGCTGGAGGGTGGCGCGGATGCGCTGCTCGTCGCCAGCGGTCAGGCCGCGGTGGTCACCGCGCTGCTCACCGTCGCGGGCGCCGGCGACCACGTCGTGTCGTCGACGCACATCTACGAGGGCAGCCGCGGCCTGTTCCTCGACAACCTCGCGCGGCTGGGGATCGAGACGACCTTCGTCGACGACATCGCCGACCCGGATGCGTGGCGCTCCGCCATCCGTCCGAACACGCGGGCCCTGTTCGCGGAGTCGATCTCGAACGCCCGCAACGACGTGCTCGACATCGCCGCCGTCGCCGCCGTCGCCGACGAATCCGCCGTGCCTCTGATCGTCGACAACACCCTCGCGACGCCGTACCTCGTGCGGCCGATCGAGCACGGCGCGGCGATCGTGGTGCATTCGGCGTCGAAGTTCCTGGCCGGACACGGCTCGGTGCTCGGCGGGGTGGTCGTCGACGACGGTCGCTTCGACGGCGCAGCCGCGGGTCACAACGCCCCCCACCTCGTGCTGCCCGCACGGGACGGAGGACCGAGCGTCGAGGCGCGTCACGGCGGACTCGCCCGTATCGCCTACGCCCGCGAGTCGGTGGCCCCGCGCTTCGGAGCATCGCCCTCCCCCCTCAACGCCTTCCTGATCGGACAGGGCGTCGAGACGCTCGGATTGCGCGTCGAGCGTCAATCGCGCAACGCGCTGGCGGTGGCGGAGTGGCTCGCGAACCACCCCGAGGTCGAGAGCGTCGACCATGTCGGTCTTCCCTCGCATCCGCACCACCTCCTCGCCTCGCGATACCTGCACGGCGGATTCGGCTCGGTGTTCACCGTCACGTTGCGCGGCGGACTCCCTGCGGCACGCGCGTTCGTCGAGCACGTCGAGGTCTTCGTGCACATGACGCACATCGGCGACGTGCGGTCGCTCGTGCTGCACCCCGGCACGACCAGTCACGCACGGCGGACGGCCGAGGAGCGCGCCGTGCTCGGCGTGCACCCCGGCACCCTGCGGCTGTCGGTCGGCATCGAAGATGTGGACGACCTGATCGGAGACCTCGCACGGGTGCTCGCCGAGCTGCGGGAGGTGGCGGCATGAGCCGGCTGCAGCACTTCGGCTGGTTCCTGGCTCGGGGATTCGGACCGCAGGGATGGGGATACCCGTCGCTCGACTGGGACTACGACTGGACGCGTCCCGAGATCTACCAGGACGCCGCCCGCACCCTTGAGCAGGCGGGCTTCGATCTCGTGATCATCGAGGATGCGCCGTCGCTCGGCTCCCCGGAGACGATCGACCTCCGCGTGCGGCACGCGTTCGGCGGCCCGAAGCACGACCCCCTGCTCCTGGCGCCCTACCTGTTCCAGGCGACCCGGCACCTGGGCGTCTTCCCGACCGTGAACCCGGCAGCCTCCCTCCCCTATACCGCCGCGCGCCAGTTCGCGTCGCTGCATCACCTGAGCGGGCATCGGCTGGGGCTGAACGTCGTGACCGACACGGGCTGCGCTCGGCACTTCTCCGACGCCCCGCCGCTGGGTCACGATGAGGCGTACGACCGCGCCGAGGAGTGGCTGAGCGGCATCCGCGACCTCTGGCGCAGTTGGGACGACGGCGCGCTCGTGCGCGACCGGGACACCGACGTCTACGCAGACGGCACGAGACTGCACGCCGTGCAGCACCGCGGAACGCACTTCGCCTTCGACGGACCGCTGAACGCCGTGCCCTTCACCGACGGCGAGCCGGCGATCGCCTCGCCCGGTGGCTCCGGTCGGGGGCTGGGCTTCGCGGGGGCGAACTCCGACGTGCAGCTCGCGCTCGCACCGCTGCACGAGTCCTCGGTCCGGGCGTATCGCGCGAAGATCCACGATGCCGCACGCGCACAGGGTCGTCGCCCCGACGACGTGAAGGTGCTCTTCGCGATCCCTCCGGTGATCGTCTCGTCCGCGGAGGAGGCCGACCGCATCGTCGCGGCATCCGCTCACCCCGACGACGAGGCGCTGCGCCAGATCGCCCGCAAGCAGTCCAGCGATCTCGAGACCGACCTCACCGCACTCGACCTGGACCGGCCCCTCGACCCCGCGGTGTTCGGACCCCACGTCTCGCGCGGGAGCATCCAACGCCTGCTCGGCGACCGCGAGGACGACGCCCCGCTACGCGCCCATCTCACCGCACTGGCCCGCGCCGGTCGCATCTCCGATCGCAGCGGTTTCGTCGGAACGGCCGAGGAGTTCGCCGACCTCGTCGAGGAGCTCGGCTCCTGGGGCAACGACGGCGTGCTGCTGTGGGGCGACTTCCATCCCGTGACGCTCCACCGCACGCTGGACGAGCTCGTGCCGATCCTCCGCCGTCGCGGGATCCTGCGTCGCGACTGGGCCGACGGCGGCATCCACGCGAATCTGCGCGCGTTCTGAGGCGCGGCCGAGGGCTACCAGCCCATCGACCCCGGGGTGCCCTTGAACGGACCCACCACCCGCGAGGTGACCCACCCGCCGTAGAAGCCACCGGGCTGCGGCGTCGCGACCTCGCCGCCGACCGTGCACTCGTCCATCGGCGCCGCATACACCGCGACGCGACCGAGCAACGCGTCGAACCCCGGCGACGGGTCGGGGTAGGTCCAGGCCGCACCGGGGCGCACCACCCCGCCGCCGTGGACGTCGAAGTAGCGGGCAGCGCCCTTGAACTCGCAGAACGACGTGCCGTCGGCGGCGACGAGCGCGCCCGGCGCGAAGTCGGCGACCGGCAGGTAGTACACGGGCGGGTGACTCGTCTCGAGCACGCGCACCGCGTCGTCGGTGTCGGCGATCAGCGCCCCTCCGAGGCGGATCGTGACGCGCTCGTCGACCCGCTCGACACGCGGAGGCCGGGGGTAGTCCCACACCGATTCCTGTCCGGGTCCGGGAACGAGGGGTTCGGGTCTGCGCATCTTCTCACTGTACGTCCGACGGTGTTGACTGGGGCGATGGATGCGACCCCGATGTTCCCTCTCGGCTCGGTGCTCTTCCCGTACAGCCCCCTGCCGCTGCGCGTGTTCGAGCCTCGCTATCTCACGATGATGGGTCGACTGCTCGATGACGACGAGCCCCGCTTCGGCGTCGTGCTCATCGAGCGCGGCCACGAGGCCGGTGGTGGCGACCAGCGGGCCGCCGTCGGCACCATGGCCCGGTTGGTCAGCGTCTCGGCCGGCGCCGATGTGCTGCAGGCGGTCGCGGTCGGCACCGAGCGGTTCCTGGTGGAACGGTGGGCGGAGGACGACCCCTACCCTCGCGCCGAGATCACTCCTCTTCCCGACCTCCTGTGGAACGAGGCCCTCGCGCCGATGCGCACCGAGGCCGAGTCGATCGTGCGACGTGCGCTCTCCCGGGCCCCCGAGGCCCGGTGGGATGCAGGAACCGCACTGTCGGAGAACCCGATCGCGGCCGCGTGGCAGCTCGCCGCGATCGCCCCGCTGGGCGAGTACGACCGGTACAGGCTGCTCCAGTCGACCACGGTCGGCGGCCTGCTCCGCCAGCTCATCGACCTCTTGCTCGAAGCGGAGCTGCTCTGGTCGGCCGAGTGACGGACCTCACTCGACGGTCGGCGTGGCCTTCGCCGCCCGCTTCTCACGCGACGACGCGATGAGGCTGGCCGTCGTGGCGACCGTCATCGATACGACGATCACTCCGAGCGATACGAGGTTGTCGATGTCGGGCACCCACTCGACGTGCTCGCCGCCGTTGATGAAGGGCAGTTCGTTCACGTGCAGCGCATGGAGGATGAGCTTGATGCCGATGAAGCCGAGGATCACCGCGATGCCGTAGTGCAGGTACCGGAGCCGGTCGAGCAGATCGCCGAGCAGGAAGTACAGCTGCCGGAGGCCCATGAGGGCGAAGATGTTGGCCGAGAAGACCAGGAAGCCGTTCGTCGTGATCTCGAAGATCGCGGGGATCGAGTCGATCGCGAAGATGAGGTCGGTGACGCCAATGGTGATGAACACGATGATCATCGGCGTCCACATGCGCTTGCCGTCGACGGTCGTGCGGATCTTCGAGCCGTCGTAGCCCTCGCTGATGTCGATGCGGCGCCGGAGCATCCGCACGATGAAGTTCTCACGCCGCACGTCGTCGTCATGGTCGCCCTCGGGGAGGGCCTGCTTGATCGCGGTGTAGACGAGGAACGCACCGAAGACGTAGAAGATCGGCGAGAAGTTCTCGATGATCGTCACACCCACCAGGATGAACGCGCCGCGGAGCACGAGCGCGATGATGATGCCGATCATGAGCACCTGCTGCTGCAGGCGTCTGGGCACGGCGAACTGCGCCATGATCAGCACGAACACGAAGAGGTTGTCGACCGACAGGCTGTACTCCAGCGCCCAGCCGGTGATGAAGTCGCCGGCGTTGCGCCAGCCGCCGACATTTCCGAGCAGCACGGCGAAGAGCAGAGCGAGTGCGACGTAGAACACCACCCAGAGCGTCGACTCCTTCGCCGACGGGATGTGCGGGCGGAGACGGATGAGGAGCAGATCGGCGACGAGGATGATCGAGAGGACGATCATCGAGGTGATCTCGAACCAGGCGGGAATTTCCACGGGCAGCACGGCTTTCAGAGGGGGTCGACGGGAATCGAGAGTCTCTCCCCCGCATGAGATGCGGCGCGCGCCCGGAGCAGCAGCGGTGATGCTCGTGATGACGTTACGCGCGGAAACGGGATACTCCCCCTCGCAGACGCCATGTTAGTCCAGCCGGGCGGATCTGAGACGATGGGGCATCGGCCGACACTTCCCCGGTGAGAGACACCGAACGGAATCAGGATGCCCGCACAGACGAGTGATCAGAGATGGGCGGCTCAGGCCGCGAACGGCGACGAGAGCGCCTTCCGCGAGCTGTACCGTGCCCACGTCCGCCCCGTGTACTGGATCGCCCAGGGCATCCTCGCGTCGCCTCCAGACGCCGAGGACGTCACGCAGGAGACGTTCGTGGTGGCGTGGCGCAAGCTGCCGTCGCTGCGGCTGCAGGGCGAGTCGATCCTGCCGTGGCTCGCGACCATCTGCCGCTTCCAGGCGGCGAACCGGCTGCGGCAGCGTCGGCGGGATCGCGCGCACACCGCGGATGCCATCGACCACGACCTCGTCGACACGGTCGACGTGGAGGAGCAGGTCATCACGGCCGACCTCGCTGCGCGCATCGCCGATGCGGTGGGCACCCTCGGCGAGCTCGATCGCGAGATCCTCCGCCTGTGCGCCGCCGAGGGGTACGCCTACCAGGCGGCGGCCGCGCGGTTGGGTGTGAGCCATGCGGTGGTCCGCAACCGTCTCTCACGAGTGCGCACCCGACTCCGGGTCGCCGTCGAGGAAGAGAGAGACGCATGAACGACCAGAACCGGCACGAAGCGCTGCCCACGCTCTCGGATGAGGCCATCGCGCGGATCGAGGAGGGTGTCTTCGCCGAGATCGCCGCCGAGCCGCGGACCACGTCTTCGCCGGGCGCCGCACGATCCCGTCCGCGCCGGCGCCGGTGGCTGACGGGGCTCGGGGTGGCCGCGGCCTTCGCGGTGGGCGTCCTGGTGACACCGCCGATCCTCGCGCTCACCGGTTCGAGCTCTGCGACGAGCACGGCCGACGGCGTGGGCTTCGTCGGTGGCGCTCCCCTTCCCGCGGTGCCCCTCCCCGACCAGGGAGCAGTCGCCGATCGCAGCGCGGGATCGGAGACGGCCGAATCGAGCGCCGTGGTCCCCGGCGCGATCGCCGAGGACGGTCGTGACATCGTCGCGTCCGCGAACGCGTCGATCGAGGTCGACGACATCGCAGACGCCGCCGACGACATCGCCGCTCTCGCCGAGCAGTACGGCGGTTACGTGGAGAGCACCGACGTCGGTCGTTCGGCCGTCGCCGTGGACTCGTCCGAGCCGATGCCGTCGCACCCCGATTACGGCTGGGTGAGCATCCGCGTGCCGTCCGCCGACCTGACGGCCGTCATCGACGACCTCGACCGGACCGGCGAGGTGCTGTCGTCGTCGATCTCGCGTCAGGACGTCACGGCGACCGCGGTCGACCTGCGCGCCCGCGTAGAGGCCTCGCAGGCGTCGGTGCAGCGACTCACCGAGCTCATGTCGCAATCGGCGTCGGTGTCGGAGCTGATCGAGGCCGAAGTCGCCCTCACCGACCGCCAGGCCGAGCTGGAGTCGTACCAGCAGCAGCTCCGCACCCTCGAGGACCAGGTCGCGATGTCGAGCCTGCAGGTGCAGCTGACGCCGACGACGACCACGACCAGTGCGGACCCCGCCGGTTTCGGCGACGGGCTGCTGGCCGGATGGAACGGCCTCATCGCCTCGCTGAATGCGCTGGTCATCGCGGTGGGGTTCGTTCTCCCCTGGGCGGCGATCGCCGGTGCCGTGGTGCTGGTGGTCTGGCTCGTCCGGCGGTCTCGCGCCCGCCGTCGCGACGATGCGGACCCGCTCCCCTAGAGTCGTCGGCATGACACGCGCCGCTTCCTCGACGCCGCCTCGCACCGTACCGGCCGGCCGCGATCTCACTCTCGACCTGACCCGCGTGGCCTGCGTGCTGCTCGTGGTGTTCGTGCACATCTTGTTCACGGGCGTCGGGCGCGACGCCGACGGCGGTCTCGTGATCGAGCGGACGGTCGAGCAGCTCCCGATCTTCGACCTGGGCACGTGGGTGGCGAACATCATGCCGCTCTTCTTCGTCGTCGGCGGCTACGCCGCTCGTGCGGGCTGGCGCTCCGCCGAGCGGCGCGGGGAGTCGGCCGACCGGTTCGTGCGCGTGAGGTTGGCACGACTGGCCCGGCCGGCCGTGCCGGTGATGGTCTTCTTCACCGTCGCCCTCAGCGCCGTGCGCCTGCTAGGCATCGATCCGCAGCTCGTCGATACGATCGCGATCGGTGTGGGCTCGCCGCTCTGGTTCCTGGCGGCGTACCTGATCGCCCAAGCATGCGCCCCGTTCATGATCCGTGCGCACGCCCGCTGGGGCCTCCGCGTGCCGGCCGTCCTCCTGCTCGGCGCATTCGCCGTCGATGCGTTCCGCTTCCTCGTCGTGGACGGCGTGTTCGGTCTCGAACGTGTGCCGCCCACCGGCTACGGGATCGGACAGGAGATCTTCGGCATCCCCAATGTCATCTTCGTGTGGCTGTTCGCGCAGCAGATCGGGTTCTTCCTCTTCGACGGCTGGTTCGCGCGGCGGCAGTGGTGGCAGACGGCGCTGGTGATCGTCGCCGGGTACGCGCTGCTCTGGATGCTGGTGAGCGGTGTCGGGTACCCGTCGAGCATGCTCGCCAACCAGTGGCCACCGTCGTCGCGATCGTGGTGTTCACCGCGCCGGTCATCGGGATCACTCTGTACGGGCTCGACCTGGCCCTCGCGGCGGCGACGCTGCTCGGGGCCGTGGCGGCGCTCTGGCTCACCGGGGCTGCACGGCGCAGCGAAGGACGAACGGCAGACGAATAGGCGCAGAAGCGTGGCCGTAGACACGACGAAGGCCCCCGGAGAACCGGGGGCCTTCGCGTGTTGTGTGACCCCAGCGGGATTCGAACCCGCGTTACCGCCGTGAGAGGGCGGCGTACTAGGCCGCTATACGATGGGGCCGTCTGCGTTTCGTTTCCGTCGCGCGACAACTGTTCAAGTATGCCATGGCGATTCTCGACGGACCAAATCGAGCGGACCGAGACCTGCATCCCGGGCGTGCCGCCGCGGAAAGTCAAGGGTTTGCACGAGGGATGCCCGAGGAGTTGACTCGGATCATGCGCGTGACGAAGTACGAACATGCCACCCTCCGCCTCGACCAGAACGGGCAGACGCTGCTGATCGATCCGGGGTCGTTCACCACTCCCCTGACCGACCTCGGCGATCTGGTCGCGATCGTGATCACGCACGAGCACCCGGATCACTGGACGCCCGAGCACCTCGACCGCATCCTGCGTGCCGCCCCCGGCACCCCGATCTTCGCCCCGGCCGGCGTCGCGAAGGCCGCCGACGGCTACGAGGTCACCGTCGTCGCGCCCGGAGACACGCGCAGCATCGGCGAGTTCGACCTGCGGTTCTTCGGCGGCCGGCACGAGATCATCCACTCCTCGCTCCCCGAGATCGAGAACCTCGGCGTGCTCGTCAACGAGCAGCTCTACTACCCGGGGGATTCGTACGCCGTGCCTGAGGGGGTGTCCGTCGACACCCTCGCCGCGCCGCTCGGGGCGCCCTGGCTACGCATCGGCGACGCGATGGACTACGTGCTCGCCGTGCAGCCGCGCCGCGCCTTCGGCACTCACGACATGACCCTGTCGGTCATCGGGCGCAACATGCATCGGCAGCGCCTGCAGTGGGCGACCGAGCAGAACGGCGGCGAGTTCCTGACGCTCGACCCCGGCGACGCGTTCGACCTGTGACCGATCGGACGCCGCGGCTACTGCCCGCGCCGACCGAGCGGCTGCGCTTTCGAGAGATGACGCCCGGCGATCTCGACGAGATGGCCGAGATGCTCGGCGATCCGAAGGTGATGGCGTTCTACCCGGCGCCGCTCTCCCGCGCGGAGAGCGCCGACTGGATCGACCGGATGCAGCGGCGCTACGAGGACGATGGGCATGGGCTCTGGCTGATCGAGACGCGCGACGGTGACTTCGTCGGCGACTGCGGACTCACGTGGCAGAGGGCGAACGGCGCACGGGTGCTCGAAGTCGGGTACCACGTGCGAACCGCTCAGCAGGGGCACGGGTACGCGACGGAGGCGGCGCGGGCCTGCGTCGAGGTCGCGCGCACCCATTTCGCCCCCACGACGCTGACGGCGATCATCCACCCCGAGAACATGGCATCGCGACGCGTCGCGGAGCATCTCGGCATGACGCACATCGACGACGACCGCGCCCATCCCTGGATCGTACGCACGGTCATGGGGATGCCGCTCGAGCGCGCGTCCGAAGATCAGGCCTGAGCGGCTCGCACGCGGATCTCGCGAGCGAGATGATCGCGCTGCTCGACGACCAGTCGCCGCAGCGATGACGGTGCGTCGTCGTTTGCCGCGAGCCAGGCGTCGACCGCGTCGGTGGTCGACGTGGACGGGAAGAATCCGATGACGAGACGTCGTGCGATCTCGATGCTCCGCGAGCGCCAGGTGTCGAGAAGGCGCGCGAAGTAGTCGTCGTCGAACCGCTCGGTCAGATCGCGGCGCCCTCCGGCCCGGAAGCCGGCGATCTCGGCGTCGAGGTGATCGTTGCTGAGCGACGAATCCTCCCAGGCCGTCTGCCATGCCGCGGCGCGGATATCCGCCGACGGGCGGGAGGCGAGTGCGCGACGGGCCGCCGTCCGGCCCGTGCCGGTGTCGTCGCCTTCGAGCTGCGTTGCGACCTCGTCGGCCGACGCCGCACCGACGGTGACGAGCGCGGTGAGCAACTGCCACCGGAGGTCGGGGTCGATCACGAGCCCCTCCGGCGTGTGCCCGTCGAGCAGTTCTCGCACCTGCGCCGTGTGGTGGTCGTCGAACGACGCCGCCGAGGCGAACGCACGTGCCCAGGAGAGCTGGGCGTCGCTGCCCGGCGCCGCCTCCCACAGCGAGACGAGGGTGGCGGCGAGCCATGCCCGCTGCTCTTCGTCGCGATGGGCGTCGGCGACGAAGTGGCGCACCGCGAACGCCGCATTCGCGAGAACACCCGTCAACAGTCCGCTGTTCGTCTCGTGGGCCGCGTGCCTCCGCACGATCGCGAGGAAGCGGCGGGCGTCGAGGTCGCCGTCGCGCGTCGCGTCCCAGAGCGACGACCAGACGAGCGCCCGTGCGAGCGGCGCCTCGAGCGCCGAGAGCGACTCCTCGACGGTGTCCAGCGACCGGGCGTCGAGGCGGGTCTTGGCGTAGGTGAGGTCGTCGTCGTTCACGATGACGAGGTCGGCGTCGGGGAGCACCACCGGGGTGCGCTCGTCGACGATGTCGACGGCGACCTGGTCCCGACGCACCAGCCGATCGCCGTCGCGACCGTAGATGCCGATGCGCACCCGGTGCGGGCGGGGGTCGGTCTGCACCAGCATCCACCCCTCATCGCCGTGCTCGAGGGAGAGCGTCGACATCCCGGTGGTCTCGAGCCACGCGGCGGACCACTCCGCCATGTCGCGTCCCGACACCGCGCTGAGCTCTGCGAGCAGGTCGGCGAGCGTCGTGTTGCCGTAGGCGTGGGCGGAGAAGTATCGACGTGCGCCCTCGAAGAACGCCTCCTCGCCGACGAACGCGACGAGCTGCTTCAGAACAGACGCGCCCTTCGCATAGGTGATGCCGTCGAAGTTGAGCTTAGCGGCCTCGAGGTCGGGGATATCGGCGACGATCGGATGCGTGGTGGGCAGCTGGTCCTGTTGATACGCCCACGCCTTGCGCCGCAGGGCGAACGTCACCCAGGCGTCGGTGAAGCGCGTCGCCGCAGCCGACGCGTGCGCTCCCATGTAGTCCGCGAACGACTCCTTGAGCCACAGGTCGTCCCACCAGCGCATGGTGACGAGGTCGCCGAACCACATGTGCGCCATCTCATGCAGGATCGTGTTGGCTCGCGCTGCTCGCTGTGCATCGGTGGCGGCACCACGGGAGATGTACGCCTCGGTGAACGTGACGAGGCCCGGGTTCTCCATGGCGCCCAGGTTGTACTCGGGCACGAAGATCTGGTCGTACTTGCCCCACGGGTACGGGAAGGCGAAGGCATCGGTGAAGAAGTCGAGGCCCTGTCTCGTCACCTCGAGGATCTCGTCGGCTTCGACGTGCTCCGCCAGGGACCGCCGGGCCAGAACCCCGAGCTCGATGCGCTGATCGTCGCGCGTCCACTTCCCCGAGACCCGCGCATACGGCCCGGCGGCGATAGCGGTGATGTAGCTCGAGATCGGCAGTGTGGGCGCGAACTCGACCCGCTGCACGCCGAGGCCGGCATCCACGCGCTCGGGGGCTTGGTTCGACAGCACCTCCCACCCGGTGGGGGCGTCGACGACGAAGGTGTACGACGCCTTCATGTCTGGCTGCTCGAAGCACGCCATCACTCGTCGCGCATCGGCGGGCTCGTACTGCGTGTACAGATATGTCAGATCGTCGGCGGGATCGTGGAACCGGTGCAGGCCCTCGCCGCTGCGGCTGTAGGCACCGACGGCATCGACCACGACGGTGTTCGATGCCTCCAGACGGTCGAGCACGAGGCGCGCGCCGTCCCAGGCGACGTCCCGCGGCTCGCCGTTGACGACGACGCGGTCGACGCTCTCGCCGATGAAGTCCAGCCAGGTCTGCGAAGCGGTGGCGTCGAACTCGAGGGTCGTCACGGTGCGGAAGCCGGTGCGGGCACGCTCGGGTGCTCCGGTGAGGTCGAGCTCGACGCGGATGCGGTGCACGGTGATCGCCGCGGATCGCGCGGCGGTCTCCTCGCGGGTCAGGTTGGCGGTGTCCATGCATCCATCCTCCCATCCGGTGGTCATCTCAGCCCGCCGGGGTGTTGCGGAATGCAACAGAGGGCCCTAGCGTTGCATAGAGCAACAGGAGGTGTCATGGCCACTCGTCCCACGCGATCCGACGACAGCGCGACCGTGCTGCGATCGCTCGTCGCCATCTCGCGACGCGGCGTCGCCGACGCGCGCATCGATGAGACACCGCTCACCATGACCGAGCAGTCGATCGTCACGGCCATCGCCGAGCAACCAGGGATCCGCTCGATCGACATCGCCCGGATGTTCCGTCTCAACCGCTCGACCGTGTCGCGGCAGCTCGCGTCGCTCATGCGACTCGGCATCGTCGCCGAGGGCGACGGCGACGGCGGGCGCGGGCGCCCGCTCACTCTGACCCCTGCGGGATCCGACGCCTACCGCCGCACGCTCGACACTCTGCAACGCATCGTGGATGAGCATCTCGCGACCTGGAGCGACGCCGAGGTGGCCCGCTTCGCCACCGACCTCTCCCGTTTCGACCGAAGCTCCGTGGCGCCCCGACCGGGCACCGCGGTGAATGACCCGACCCACGAAGTCGCACAGAAAGAAGAAGGAAAATGAAGAACATCACCGTCCTCGGTACCGGAGTGCTCGGATCGCAGATCGCGTTCCAGACCGCGTTCCACGGCTTCGACGTCGTCGCCTATGACGTCGACCAGCCGGCACTCGATCGTGCCGCCGACCGCTTCCGCGGGCTCGCGGCGCGATACGCGACGGACGGCGTCGACGGCGCCGCCGACGGTGGAGCGGAGGCGGCGATCGCGCGCATCCGGCTGAGCAGCGACCTGACGGATGCCGTCGCCGCCGCCGACCTCGTGATCGAAGCGGTGCCCGAGAACCTCGAGCTGAAGCAGGACATCTACCGCCGTCTCGCCGACGCCGCACCGCAGACCACGATCTTCGCGACCAACTCCTCGACGCTCCTGCCCAGCGCACTGGCTGAGTCGACGGGGCGGCCGGACCGTTTCCTCGCCCTGCACTTCGCCAACGAGATCTGGTCGCACAACACCGCGGAGATCATGGGCACGCCCGCGACCGATCCCGCCGTGTACCAGCAGGTGGTCGAGTTCGCCGGGCGGATCGGCATGGTCCCGATCGAGATCAAGAAGGAGAAGGCCGGCTACCTGCTGAACTCCCTGCTGGTGCCCTTCCTGCAGGCCGCGGGAGAACTGCTCGTCGACGGCATCGCCGAGCCCGAGGCGATCGACGCCACGTGGCGCATCGGTACCGGTGCCCCCGCGGGTCCTTTCGAGATCTACGACATCGTGGGCCTCACCACCGCGTACAACATCTCGCGCATGGGTGACGAGAAGCAGCAGGCGTTCGCCGACCTGATCAAGGAGCGGTACATCGACCAGGGCAAGCTCGGCGTCGCCACGGGCGAGGGCTTCTACACCTACCCGCGGGGTAACTGATCGCCGGACGCGCGGCGGACGTCGCCGGTGCCGCCGCGCGTCACCCCCGGAGCAGCCGCCGGATCGCCGTCTCGGGCGAGACCGTGAGGTCGAGCAGCTTGCCCCGCGCATACAGCGAGAACACCCGCGGGTCGATGTAGCTCGCACGGGCGACCGCGATGGTGTTGCCCAGCGCCGACGCGGTCGCCTGCACCGCCAGACGCTCCGCGCGGTCGCGGTCCTTGCGGGTGTCCATCGGCCCGATGCGGGCCAGCGCGTCGGCCGCCATGATCGTGCCGTGCAGCGTGCGGAAATCCTTGGCCGTGAAGCCCTCGCCCGTCACGTCCTTCAGGAAACGGTTGACCTCGGCGGGGGTGATCTTCACCCGACGCCGTCCGCGGCGGTAGGCCAGCAGGGGCGCACGGTCGGGTCCGGCCGACAGGTCGTCGAGCACGGCGGCGAGCACGTCGTCGGTGATCTCGATCGCCGCCGTCTGCCCGCTCTTCGCCGGGAACGACAACGACACCTTGTCGCCGTCGACCTTCACGTCGCGCCGACGCAGTGTCGTGAGCCCACGACTGCCGTGGCGGGCGAGGTACCGCTCCGAGCCGATGCGCAGCGCACCGTCGTCGAGCAGGCGGAACGCGGTGGCGAGCACCTTGTCCTTCGAGAGCTTCTCATCCTGCAGCGCGCGGGTGACGCGTCCGCGCGCGTGCGGCAGCGCTTCGGCGAGGTCGAGCGCCCGACCGTACTTGCGCCGGTCGCGCTTCGTGCGCCAGAGCGGGTGGTACAGGTACTGTTTGCGCCCCGCCGTGTCGATGCCGACGGCCTGGATGTGTGCGAGCGGGTCGGCGGCGATCCACACGTCCGTCCACGCCGGCGGAATCACCAGATCCTTGATGCGCTCGCGGTCCGCCTCCTGCACCGGATGGCCGTCGACATCCAGGTAGCGAAAACCGGTGCCGGAACGAAGGCGTCGGAACCCGACGTCCTCCCCCGGGATCACACGCACGAGAGCTGCCATGAGAGCATCCTCCCGCCGCCGTCGCGACCACGGCAGGGGCTGGCCCTGCGCTGGTCGTCTCTGGTAGTCGGGCACCGCACAGCGACGACGCGAGCTTGCGCAGTCGGTCCTCACCTGGTTCACTCAACGACATGGCAAGTGAATCGGTCGAGGCGAGGGAGTTCGACTCCGTGCGGCGCATGCTCGAGGGAATCGAAGACGATCGCCGAGGTCTCGGCCTCCGCATGACCGCCGAGACCTGGTGGGCCGCCCCCGCACAGGGCGTGGGCGCGGGGCTGATGGTCGCGGCGCCCGCTGCCGGACTCACCTGGGGATGGCTTCTCTTCCTCACCGGCGTCGCAATCTTCTTCGTGGTCGAAACCGTGTTCCGACGCCGCAGCGGCCTCTCGATCTCTGGGCCGGCGGGACCGCGCGGGCTCGTCCTCGTGGTCGGACTCGGGTGCTTCCTCGCTGTCGCGCTGGCTGCCGGGATCATTCTCTCGTTTCTCGGACTGATCGCCGCCGTCTGCGGCATCGCGGTGATCGCCGGCGGATGCTTCGCCCTCGGCGTCGTTGCGTACGACCGCGTCTACGCGATCGAGGTCGCGCGTGTCCGGTAGCGCCGTGCCGCGCTTCGATGAGACGATCCACGCCCCCACCCGCCTACGCCTCTGCGCGCTGCTGCGCCCTGTCGACGCTGCGGAGTTCTCGGCCATCGCGTCCGCCTTGGATCTCAGCGAGGCGACCCTCTCGAAGACGATCCGCAATCTCGCCGACCTCGGGCACGTGCGCGTCCGCAAGGGGCCGTCGGCTGATCGAAACGACGCCCGTCGGGTGAGCGCCGTCGAACTCACGCCGCAGGGGCGACGGGTATTCGACGGACACCTCGCCGCGTTGCGTGCGATGGTCGGTGAGTGACGCCCCTCACGCGCCTCGACCCTACGCCGACGTCAAAGCAAGAAGCCCGGACCTCCGCATTCCTGCGGATTTCCGGGCTTCTATGAAGTGCTGGGGTACCTGGACTCGAACCAAGAACAACGGAACCAGAAACCGCCGTGTTGCCAATTACACCATACCCCAAGGGCGAAACCGGAGCCTCGCACCGAGAATCTACTCTACCCGACCCCGGCTCCGGTTCCAAATGCGCACGGTCGCCCGCGCGTGGCGTTCAGACCGCGAGGGTCTCCGAGAGCAGACGCAGGCGGCGCAGCGTCTCGTCCTTGCCGATGAGCTCCATCGACTCGAACAGCGGCGGCGACACCCGGCGTCCGGTGATCGCGACGCGCGGCGGACCGTAGGCGACCCGAGGCTTGAGCTCGAGGTTCTCGACGAGCGCGGCGGCGAGAGCATCCTGGATCTTCTCCGGCGTGAACTCGGTGACCGGCTCGAGAGCCGCGACGCACGCGTCGAGCACCTCGCGGGCGTTCGCAGGCAGACCCTTGAGCGCATCCGCCTCGTAGGCGATGTCGTCGGTGAAGAGGAAGCCGAGCATGCCGGGCACCTCCCCCAGCAGCTGCACGCGCTCCTGCACGAGCGGCGCGGCGCGGAACGCGAGCACGAGCTGCTCGTGCGTGGGCTCGTCGAAGAGCCCTGCCGCCGCGAGATAGGGGATCGTGCGCTCGGCGAAGTCCTTCACGTCGAGCATGCGGATGTGGTCGCCGTTGATCGACTCGGCCTTCTTCTGGTCGAAGCGGGCCGGGTTCGGATTGACGTTCTCGATGTCGAACGCGGCGATGAACTCGTCGAGCGAGAACACGTCGCGATCGTGGCCGATCGACCAGCCGAGCAGGGCGAGGTAGTTGAGAAGACCTTCGTGGATGAAGCCGCGCTCGCGGTGCAGGAAGAGGTCGGCCTGCGGGTCGCGCTTGGAGAGCTTCTTGGTGCCGGTCTCCCCCAGCACGAGCGGCATGTGCGCGAAGCGCGGCACGAAGGTCGTGACACCTGCGTCGATGAGCGCCGCGTAGAGGGCGAGCTGACGAGCCGTCGACGGCATCAGGTCTTCGCCGCGGAGCACGTGCGTGATGCCCATGAGCGCATCGTCGACCGGGTTCACGAACGTGTACAGGGGGATGCCGTTCGGACGCACGACCACGAAGTCCGGGAACGAACCCGCCGGGAACGTCACCTCGCCCCGGATCAGGTCGACGTAGGTGAGGTCCTCGTCGGGCACCTGCAGGCGCAGCGCGGGCTGGCGCCCCTCGGCGCGGAAGGCGGCCTTCTGCTCCTCGGTGAGGGTGCGATCGTAGTTGTCGTAACCGAGCTGCTTCGCACGACCGTTGGCTTCGTTGCGGGCGTCGATCTCCTCGGCGTTCGAGTAGCTCTCGTAGAGCGCCCCCGTGGCGAGCAGCTTGTCGATCACCTCGCGGTAGATGTCGTGCCGCTGCGACTGGCGGTACGGCGCGTGCGGTCCCCCGACCTCGACGCCCTCATCCCAGTCGATCTTGAGCCAGGTCAGCGCGTCGACGAGCTGGCGGAAGCTCTCCTCGCTGTCGCGCGCCGCATCGGTGTCTTCGATGCGGAACACGAGCTTGCCACCGTTGTGACGCGCGTACGCCCAGTTGTAGAGCGCGGTGCGCACCATGCCGACGTGCGGCAGGCCGGTCGGCGAGGGGCAGAAGCGGACGCGGACGTCGGCACCGCTGGCGGTCGTGGTGAGGGGGTGAGGAGTAGCCATAGCCCTTCGATTCTAGGGCGCGCGCCCCACCCCCACCGCCGCCGTGTGCGGCAGCGACAGCACACCCCCTCGTCCGTGCGCGGCACAAGTCGCATCGAACCCGCGCCGGAAGCGCACACGCGCCGCAGCATTCAGCGCACCGTAGAACAGGCCCGCCGACGCGACGCCGCCCTCGGCCGACGACCAGAGCGCGGCCGAAGACACCTCCCAGACCCACGTCGACTCGGTGGACGAGACCTCCCGCCAGCCGGCATCGCGGAGCATCGCCGTCAGACCATCGGCGGTGCGCGCGAAGTCCCGCTGCGGGGGTAGCCGCTCGCCGGCTGCCGGCTCGAGATCTGCCCGCTCGCACACCTCCCGCCAGAACCACGACGGCGATGACACCCAGACGGTCGCGGCCAACGGAGCGCCAGCACCTGCCACGCGGGCGAGTTCGCCTGCCGAGCGGCGCGGGTCATCGACGTGGTTGAGCACGAAGTTGGCGGTCACCGCATCGAAGGAGTCGTCGTCGAAGGGAAGACGGGGCAAGCCGCCGGCGATGAACGGAACCTCCGGATGCTCGCGCTCCGCGACGGCGCGCATCGAGGCCTCGGGATCACACCCCGTTGCCCGCCACCCCTCACGCGCGAGCCGGGCGACAAGGTCACCCGTGCCCGATCCCACGTCGAGCACGGTGCGGCCCCCGCCCGGGCCGAGCATGTCGGTCAGGGTACCGATCGTCCCCGCGCAGAGCGAGGCGTACGAGGCCGCGTAGGCCTCCCCCACTCCGGCCCACTGCTTCATCAGCGACGTGAGCGCGCGAGCGGCGAGAGAGCGACGATCGCAACGACGAGGACGGATGCCGCGACCGCGAGCCCCGCGTACTGGAAAGTCGAGAGGATGACGCCGGCCAGCACAGCTCCTGCCGCTGCGGAGAGGCTCATCAGCGAGTCGCTGCGTCCCTGGCGGCGGGTGCGCAGCTCGGGGGCACTCGATTCGGTCAGCAGCGCGGCGCCCGCCACGGTCGCCGCGCTCCACCCGAGACCGAGCAGGATCAGCGCCACCATGACCCCCCACGCCTCGTGATTCGTGAAGATCGCGAAGACCAGCGAGGCGGCGAGGAGCCCCTGACCGAGGAGCACCACCTGCAGACGCCCGAGGCGGTCGGCGAGGATGCCGAACACCGGCGAAAGCGCGTACATGCCCGCGACGTGCAGGGCGATCGTCACACCGACGAGCTGCGAGACGTCGGCCGCCGCCGCGGCCGCATCGTGCCCCGGGTGCATGCTGTGCGCCATGTGCGACAGATGCACCGGCGTCATCGCCATGACCGATGCCATAGTGACGTGCGAGCCGGCGATCGCGAACATGGCGTAGCGGGCGGCGACGGGGCGGTCGGGAACGGCCGGCGCCGCGTTCGCCGCGGCCGCCGTCGCCAGACGCTGAGCGGCGAGCAGCGGGTCCGGGCGCAGCGCCACGAGGTAGAGCACCAGCGCGGCGGACTGCGCGACGAACGAGAAGACGTACGACCCCGTCTGCGGCGGCATTCCGATCGCGGCCCCGACGACTTCTCCCGGACCGAGCAGGAGCGGCCCCGCCACTCCCCCGACGGTCGTCGCCCAGACGACGATCGACAGGTCGCGACCGCGGTGCGCGGGAGCCGCGAGGTCGGTCGCGGCGAAGCGGGATTGCAGGTTTCCGGCGTTGCCCGCGCCGATCATGATAATTCCGACGAGCAGGAGGGGGAAGATCCGCACGGAGGCGGCGAGGATCACGACGGCGATGCCCACGAGGGCGAACAGGTTGCCGAGGGTCAGGGCGCGACGGCGGCCGACCCGTGCGGCGAGCCGGGCGAGCGGGATCGCGCAGAGCGCCGCTCCGAGGGTCACGGATGCCGTGGCCAATCCCGACAGAGCGTCGTCGCCCGAGATGTCGGCGGCGAGCAGCGCACCGAGCGACACGGTGGCGCCGAACGCGATCCCCCCGAGCACCTGCCCGAACGAGAGCGTCAGCACCGTGCGACGCTGCACCGCCGCCTGCTGGTCCGCGGTGAGGACGGGGGTGCTCATGCCGTCGGAGCGGCGTCGCGCACGGCGCTGCGGAGGATCCCGAGGCCGGTGATCTCGACCTCGACCGTGTCTCCGGCCTCGAAGGCTCCGACCCCCGCCGGCGTGCCGGTGAGGATCACGTCTCCCGGAAGCAGCGTGAACACGGCCGAGGCGTAGGCGATGATCTCGGCCACCGAGTGGATCATGTCGCTCAGCGGAGCCTTCTGTCGAACCTCGCCATTCACCCGCGTCTGGAGCACGGCATCCGCCGGATCGAAGTCGGTGCTGATGGTCGGCCCGAGGGGGCAGAACGTGTCGAAGCCCTTCGCGCGCGTCCACTGACCGTCTGCACGCTGCAGGTCGCGTGCGGTGACGTCGTTGGCGATCGTGTAGCCGAGCACGTGGTCGAGGGCGTTCTCGGCCGTCACGTTCTTCGCGAGCTTGCCGATGACGACCGCGAGCTCGCCCTCGAACTCGGTCTGCTGCGACAGCGCGGGGCGCACGATCGCGTCGCCCGGGCCGATGACAGACGTGTTCGGCTTGAGGAAGAGCAGCGGCTCGGCCGGGGCCTCGCCGCCCATCTCAGCGGCATGGTCGTGGTAGTTCTTGCCGACGCACACGACCTTCGACCGCGGGATCACGGGGGCGAGCAGCACCGCATCGGCGATCGGCACGCGGTCGCCCGTGGGCTCGTAACCGGCGTACAACGGGTCGCCCGAGAGGACGACGAGATCCTTGTCGTCGACGATCCCGAACAGGATGGCGTCGTCGTGGGCGAATCGGGCGATCTTCATGCATCCAGCCTAGCCAGCGCGCTCGACGTCGAAGACCCCGCCCGGCGTGGCACGCGGGGCGGGGTGTTCAGCGAACGAGGTGCACTCAGGCGTCGAGGCGGAGCAGCCAGCCGTGGCGGTCCTCGCGACGGCCGTACTGGATGTCGGTGAGCTCTTCACGCAGCGACAGCGCGAGCTCGCCCAGGGGCTGAGGCTCTTCGAAGCCCTCGCCCACGAGCGCACCGATCGGGGTCACGACCGCGGCGGTGCCGCAGGCGAAGACCTCGACGATGTCGCCCGAAGCGACGCCCTGACGCCATTCGTCGATCGAGATGGGGCGACGCTCGACGGTGTAACCGCGGTCCTCGGCGAGCTGCAGCAGCGAGTCGCGGGTGATGCCGTCGAGGATGCTGTCGGACTCGGGCGTGACGACGCGGCCTTCCTTGAAGACGAACACCACGTTCATGCCGCCGAGCTCCTCGACATCGTTCTTCTCGTTGAGGAAGACGACCTGATCGCAGCCCTTGGCGCTCGCGAGGGCCTGCGGCAGAAGGCTCGAAGCGTAGTTGCCGCCCGTCTTCGCCTTGCCGGTGCCGCCGCGGCCGGCGCGCGAGTGCTCCTCCGACAGCCAGATGCGCACGGGCTTCACGCCACCGGTGAAGTACGCACCCGCCGGGCTGGCGATCACGTAGTAGGCGACCTTCTGCGCCGCTCGCACGCCGAGGAACGCCTCCTTGGCGAACATGAACGGGCGCAGATAGAGGCTCTGGTCGGCGCCGGAGGGCACCCACCGGCCGTCGACGGCGATGAGCTGTCGCAGCGACTCGATGAAGTACTCGCTCGGCAGCTCCGGCAGCGCGAGGCGGCGTGCGCTCGCCTGAAGCCGCGCCGCGTTGCGGTCGGGGCGGAAGGTGTGGATCGATCCGTCCGCATGGCGGTAGGCCTTGATGCCCTCGAAGATCTCCTGACCGTAGTGCAGCACCGAGGCCGCCGGGTCGAGAGGGATCGGCCCGTAGGGAGACACCCGCGGGCGATGCCAGCCGCCCTTGGCGGACCAGCAGATGTCGACCATGTGGTCGGTGAAGACGACGCCGAAGCCGGGGTTCTCCAGCACTTCGGCGACGCGCGCGGGCGAGGCCGCGGCGAGGTTTTTGGTCACAGCGAACTCGAGCGGCGCTGCGGGCGCCTGAGCGTCGATGGTCGTCATGGTGTTGTTCCGTTCTGAGGAGGGTCGCGTCTTCGCGCGGTCTCAGCCTACGCCTGCGCTCCGAGGCGCGCGGCGATGGCGGAGCCGATCTCGGCGGTCGTGCGCGAGCCGTCACGGCTGGCGATGTCGGCCTCGACCGCCGCGCTGACGCGAGCGAATTCGGCCGGGAGGCCGAGGTGGTCGAGCAGCAGCGCGATCGAGAGGATCGCCGCGGTGGGATCGGCCTTCTGCTGCCCCGCGATGTCGGGCGCCGAACCGTGCACCGGCTCGAACATCGACGGGAAGGCGCCGGTCGGGTTGATGTTCCCGGACGCGGCGAGACCGATGCCGCCGGTGACGGCACCGGCGAGATCGGTGAGGATGTCGCCGAAGAGGTTGTCGGTGACGATGACATCGAAGCGAGAGGGGTCGGTCACGAGAAAGATCGTGGCCGCGTCGACGTGCAGATAGTCGACGGAGACCTGCGGATGCTCCGCCGCGACCTCGTTCACGACGCGCTGCCAAATGGCACCGGCGTGCACGAGCACGTTCGTCTTGTGCACGAGGGTCAGCTTCTTGCGGCGGCGTTCGGCGAGTTCGAAGGCGTAGCGCACGACGCGCTCGACCCCGAAGGCCGTGTTCACGGAGGTCTCGTTCGCCACCTCGTGCGGGGTCCCGCGACGGATCGCCCCGCCGTTGCCGACGTACGGACCCTCGGTGCCCTCACGCACGACGACGAAGTCGATGTCGCCCGGATCGGCCAGCGGACCGGCCGCACCGGTGAACAGCTTCGACGGACGGAGGTTGACGTAGTGGTCGAGCGTGAAGCGGAGCTTCAGCAGCAGGCCGCGCTCGATGTTGGCGTCCTTCAGACGCGGGTCGCCCGGCGCGCCGCCGACGGCGCCGAGCAGGATCGCGTCGTGCGCCGAGATCGCGGCGAGATCGTCGTCGGTGAGGGTGTCGCCCGTCTCGAGGAACCGCGCGGCGCCGAGCGAGAAGCGCGTCTTCTCGAAGCTCACACCCGAGTCGGCGGTGACGGCGTCGAGCACCTTCTCCGCCTCGGCGATGACCTCGGGACCGATGCCGTCACCCGGGATGACGGCCAGTTTCACGACACGCGACATGGCTCTCCTTGCTTCGGGGAACCGGCACGACGCTCGACGAGGCGCGCCGGTTCCTTCAGCGTAGTGGTCAGTGCGGGGTGCGCGTGCGCAGTGTGACGGCGGCGATCACGGCCGCCACGACCACGAGCCCCGCGCCGATCAGCGAGGTGATGAAGACACCCGAGCCGAAGGCATCCGCTGCCGCCGCCCACAGTTGATCGCCGAGCGTTCCGGGCAGACCGTCGGCTGCGGTGTACGCGCCGGCGAGCGTCTCCTTCGCCGCGTCCGCGGCACCGGCGGGCAGCCCGTCGGGGAGCACGATGGCCGAACGGTAGAACGCGGTGATGATGCCGCCGAGCACCGCCGTACCGAGCACCGCGCCGAGTTCGTACGCCGTCTCGGAGACGGCGCTGGCGGCCCCCGCCTTCTCGGCCGGGGCGCTCGAGAGGATGAGCTCGTTCGAGATCGTCTCGGCCGCTCCGATACCTATGCCGAGCACCACGAAGGCGAGGATCAGCGGTGCGACGCCGTGCGCGTGCGAGGTGAAGGCCACGATCAGGTAGCCGACGACCGAGAAGGCGAGACCGACCGGGATGATCACGTGCGGGGGCACTCGACGCGACACCGGCACAACACCGAGACCCGCGACGATCATGACCGCCATGCCGGGCACGAGCGCGAGCCCGGCCATCATCGGCGACAGACCGAGCACGAGCTGCAGATGCTGAGACACGAAGTACAGGAACCCCACGAGAGCGACGACGCTCAGCAGGTTGACGAGGATCGCGCCGGAGAACGTGCCTCGGCGGAAGAGAGCCATGTCGAGTATCGGGATGTCGGCCCGCAGCTGGCGGCGGACGAACAGCACGCCCATCACCACACCGAGAAGCGCCCAGGCCCCCGCGACCACGGTCGGCCCGTCGACGGCGAAGGACTTGATCGCGTAGACCACCGGGATCATCGCCGCCATCGAGAGAGCGATGCTCACGAGATCGATGCGGCCCGGGTTCGGGTCGCGGCTCTCGGGCACGAGAAGCGGCGCGGCGATGAGCAGCGGGAGCAGCACGGGCACGGCGATGAGGAAGACCGAGCCCCAGGCGAAGTGCTCGAGGAGGAAGCCGCCGACGATCGGGCCGAGGGCCGATCCCGCGGAGAAGGCGGATGCCCACACCGCGATCGCGAGGCGGCGCTGGTCGCGGTTCGTGAAGATCGACCGGAGCAACGAGAGCGTCGACGGCATGAGCATCGCACCGAAGAAGCCCAGCAGCGCACGGGCGGCGATGAGCAGGCCGGCGGTCGGGGCGAAGGCAGCGAGCACCGAGACTGCGGCGAAGCCCGTGGCACCGATGAGGAGCAGTCGGCGACGGCCGAAGCGGTCACCGAGGGTGCCCATCGTCACCAGCAGACCGGCGAGCACGAGTGGGTAGACGTCGATGATCCACAGCTGCTCGGCCCCCGAGGGGGCGAGAGCGAGGGAGATCTCGGGCAGCGCGAAGCTGAGCACCGTGTTGTCGACCGACACCAGCAGCACCGGCAGCATGAGCACGACGAGCGCGGCCCATCCGCGAGCGCCGACGCGGGGGGCATCCGTTCCTGCCGTCGGGATCGACGCGGTCCGGGTCATGGCACACCTCTCAGTTCCGGGACGGTGTTACTAAACCGTCCGGATGGTATAGTAACAGATGCCGCCGACCGCGACCGAGAAGAGGATCCGATGCCCCGCCCACCCCTCGCCCGGGAACGCGTGCTCGACGCCTTCCAGCAACTCGTGCTCGAGGAGGGTGAGCGCTCCGCGACACTCGACGCGACGGCGAAGGCCGCCGGGGTGTCGAAGGGCGGTCTGCTCTACCACTTCGGGTCGAAGGACGAACTCGTCGCCGGGCTGCTCGATCGGCTCGACACCCTCACGACCGCAGACCTCGAGCGCATGGCCGCCGACGAGGAGGGCCCGGTCGTCTACTACATCCGAACTTCGGTCATGGAGGACGAGGCGCTCGACCGCGCACTCATCGCCGCCTCGCGGCTCGCCCAGGGCGGTTCCGTCCCCGCCGCCGACGCACTGCGACACGTGCGGCGTCGCTGGGAGGAGATGATCCGCCCGCACGTGCGCGACGAGACGAGTCTCGCTCTCGTCATGCTCCTGAGCGACGGGTTGTACTTCAACAACTCTCTCGACGTGAACGGGTCGGAGCACCTCGTTCCGCAGGGCGCCGATCTCGACCGCCTGATCGAGGTCGTCCTCCGCACCGCCGCTCCCTGAGTGCGCTGAGGAACCGGCTCGGGAACGGCGAAGGGCGGGACGCGCCTGCGCCCCGCCCTCCCTCGATCTCAGATCTCGGTGATCTCGATCTGCCGGAACAGGTCGGCGTCGATCGCGGTGCGCACGTCGTCGAGCAGCTCGTCTGCGACCGGCGAGTCGAGCGTCAGCACGCTCAGCGCCTGCGCTCCGGCCGCCTCACGAGCGATCTGCATGCCGGCGATGTTGATCCCCGCCTCGCCGAACTTCTGGCCGTAGACCGCGACGATTCCCGGGCGGTCGGTGTACAGCATCACCACGTGGTGCTTCTCGATCGGCAGTTCGAGTGCGTGGTCGTTGATGCCGATGAGCTTCTCGGCCTGCTTCGGGCCGGTCAGCGTGCCCGAGACCGACAGCTGCGAACCATCGGACAGCGCGCCGCTGAGCGTGATGACGTTGCGGTACTCGGCGCTGACGTCGTCCTTCAGCAGACGCACCGCGATGCCGCGCTGCTCGGCGAGGAGCGGAGCGTTCACGTACGACACCGTCTCGCTGACGATGTTGGTGAAGACGCCCTTCAGTGCGGCGAGCTTCAGCACGCTCACGTCGTAGTCGTTCAGTTCGCCGTGCACCTCGACGTCGAGGCTCGTGAGCGGCGATGTCGCGAGGGCGGCGAGGATCTGTCCGAGCTTCTCGACGAGCGAGATGCCGGGGCGCACGTAGGGGTCGATGACGCCGCCGGCGACGTTGACGGCGTCCGGCACGAGGTCTCCCCCCAGGGCCAGGCGCACCGAACGGGCGACCGAGACGCCCGCCTTCTCCTGGGCCTCCTCGGTGCTGGCGCCCAGGTGGGGGGTGACGACCACGTTCGGCAGGTCGAGGAGGGCGCGAGCGGTGCCACCCTCCGCGGGCGGCTCGGTCGTGAAGACGTCGAGTCCGGCGCCGGCGATCTCGCCCGCGACGAGCGCTTCGCGCAGTGCCTCCTCGTCGATCAGCCCGCCGCGTGCGACGTTCACGACGAACGCCGTGGGCTTCATGGCGCGGAACTGCTCGGCGCCGATCATGCCGGTCGTCTCCGGCGTCTTCGGCATGTGGATCGTGAGGAAGTCGGACTCGGCAACCAGCTCGTCGAGCGAGAGAAGCTGCACACCGAGCTGCTGGGCACGGGCGGAGGTGACATACGGGTCATAGGCGACGACGCGCATGTCGAAGGCGGCGAGACGGGCCGCGACCAGCGCGCCGATCCGTCCGAGACCGATGATGCCGACGGTCTTCTCGAAGAGCTCCGCACCCGTGAACGAGCTGCGCTTCCACGCACCGGACGAGAGCGACGCGTGCGCCGCGGGGATGCGGCGGGCGAGGCTGAGGATGTGTCCGACGGTCAGCTCGGCCGCCGAGACGATGTTCGAGGTCGGCGCGTTCACGACCATCACGCCCGCAGCGGTGGCCGCCTTGATGTCGACGTTGTCGAGTCCGACACCGGCGCGCGCCACGACCTTCAGCCGAGGTGCGTGCGAGAGGGCTTCCTCGTCGATGTGCGTCGCCGAGCGGATGAGCACCGCGTCGGTCTCGGCCAGCGCCGTGAACAGGGCGGGGCGATCGGTGCCGTCGACGTGGCGGACGTCGAAGTCCGGGCCCAGGGCCTCGATCGTGGCGGGAGAGAGAACTTCGGCGATGAGCACAACGGGCTTCGGCACAGTGGATCCTTCGGGGCAACACAACAGGGGCCGATGCGCCGCACACCGTCGGGGGCGCGATCGGTTCCACTGTACCCGAGCGAATCCCGCCGCCCCGCCGTGTGACGTTGCACCACGTCGCATCCTCGGTGCCGCCACGAGGGCGAGCGAGCGGAGCCGGGTGTCAGGGCGCGACGAGTCCGAGGCTGAACGCCAGCAGACAGAGCCGGAACACCGCGACGATGCCGAGCCCGGCGAGCAGTACGAGCGCCAGCTCCCCCACGCGACGTCGGCGCCCGATGCCCGCCGCGAAGGCGAAGACGAGGGCGGGGAACACCACACCGAACGCCAGGGTGATCCATCCCGCGGTCGTCAGCCCCGTCTGCGCCATCGAGACGAGGTGGGCGACCGCGTTCCAGACGGCGTAGGCGTAGAAGAGCCCCGCGAACCCCAGTACGAGGGCGGCGGGCCAGCGCAGTTGGTCGCGGCGGTGCCGCTCGGTCTCGACGGACATCAACCGATCACCCC
This sequence comes from uncultured Microbacterium sp., assembly GCF_963528945.1. GTDB lineage: Bacteria > Actinomycetota > Actinomycetes > Actinomycetales > Microbacteriaceae > Microbacterium. The sequence goes on along the minus strand of NZ_CAURWX010000001.1, from coordinate 836,612 downwards.
CACGGTCACGAAGGGCCAGGGCACGAGGAGCACCACTCCCAGCAGCAGCAGCGCGATGCGGATCCACGAGGCCTTGGCGCGCGTGAGCACCCACACCGCCAGGAACCAGAGCGCGGGTGCGGCGATCGCGAGCACGAACCACGGGAGGAACATGAAGTCCGCCACGAAGAATCGTGCCAACGGCTGCAGTCGCAGCCCGCCCACGACCCACCCGACGGAGTAGAGCAGATAGATGCCTCCGACGACGCCCGTCGCGAGCAGCATCGTGGTGCTCAGCGGTGCGGGAACGGAATCCGCGTCGTCCTCGATCCCGGCGGCGGTGCGACCCGGCGCCTCGGTCGAGGCAGCCGCAGCGGTGGACGCGCGCGGCGCCCGGCGCGAGGTCGCAGCCGCCCGTCCCTCGGCGCCCGGGGCGCTCCGCGGCTCGCTCGCGTCGTCGTCGCCCTCCCAGCTCAGCGCGTCGTCGGCATCCCGTGTCATCCTTCCAGCGTAGGACACCTTCTCCACTAGGCTCGGCCCTGAAAACGAGGGGACGACATGAACGAGAGCATCGACGCCGTGAACAACGGCGCGCGACCCCGCGACTGGCAGCCGACCGCCTCCGCCCGCGCGACGGCCGTCCGGTTCCGCTGGATCGCCGGCATCCTGTGGTTCCTCGCCATCGCCGCCGAAGCGGTCGCGATCTTCTGGCTGCTGCGGCAGCGCGAGGTCGTGGGAGCGGACGGCCAGCTCGTGCGCGATCCCGACTCCGGGCTGCTCGAGCAGAGCGGTGCGACCACGCGCTTCCCCGCCTGGGCGTTCATCACCCTGTTGGTGCTTCTGGTGGCCATCGCCGCACTCTCGATCACGGGCTCGCTGCTGTGGAAGCGCGCGAACCGCCTCGACCCCGCCCGACGGTCGGAGACCACGCGCTTCTTCGTGCAGAATCAGCTCGGCGCCATCATCGCGGTCATCGCGTTCCTCCCCCTCATCGTGGTGGTCCTGCTCAACAAGGACATGTCGAAGGGGCAGAAGGCGACGGCCGGCATCGTCGGCATCGCGCTCGCCGTACTCGCGACCGTCATCGGCATCGATTTCGATCCGCCCTCCGTCGAGCAGTACACCGCCGACCAGTCCACGGTCATCCAGCTGCTCGGCGCCGACGAGGTGGTCTGGGTCGACGGCGGCGAGGTCTACCACGTGTGCGACGAGGTGCCGGCCATCCAGACCGGCAGCGAGATCCGCACCGGGACGACCGCCCAGGCCGTCGAGGCGGGGAAGATCCGTCTCACGCTGCAGTTCGCCTCGGAGCTGCGCACCTGCGGCCTCGCCGTTCCCGAGAACGGCGAGGAGATCACCGCGGCGCTGCGCGCGATCCAGGCCGGAGACACCGACACTCCCCTGCCTGCGCCCGTGTGGGCGGATCCGGCCGACGCGCCGATCCGGATCGACGACGCCCCGTCCGACTGATCGTCAGAACGCCGCCGCGTCGTCGCGCAGAGCCTCGACGAGCCGTTCCTCCGCCGCGCCGAGGTGATGGTGCAGGACCGACGACGCGCGATCGGCGTCGCCCGCCGCGATCGCGTCGAGGATCTCGGCGTGCTGGGCGGCGATCACCTCGGCGTCGAGCAGTCGTCGCCCCTGCACCTGCGCCATGCACAGCCGCACCTCGTCGAGCACGCTGCGGTACATCCGGCTGGTGCGTTCGCTGTGCAGGGCCTCGATCAGTGCGAGATGGAAGCGCAGGTCGGGGTCGACCGTCCGTGGGTCGGGTCCTGGCGGGAGGGCGGCGATCTCCGCATTCGCCTCGTGGGCCGCGGAGGGCGCTTCGCGCTGCCCGGCCAGTTCCCGCAGCGCCGCGCTCTCGAGACGGGTGCGGGTGCGATAGACGTCGCGCACGGTGGCGGGGTCGATGGCGACGACACGCGCGCTCCGATGCGCCGAGCGAACCAGCAGCCCCGCGGCGACGAGCTGCTCGATGGCGGCCTTCGCGCTGGGACGGGCCACACCGTATTCCTCGGCGACGAAGGCCTCGGTGACGGCGGATGCGGGTGCCAACTCGCCCGTGAGGATGCGGGTGCGCAGGCGCGCCGTGACGGCGTCGACGACACCGATCACGCCGAGCGGAGCATCCGACGATGAGGACATGGCAGACAGCCTATCCAGGTCGGCGATGATCGGTACACTTGTCTGACAATCCGTCTCGACGCCGAGGAGCACCATGCCGACCACTCTCGCGGAACCGCTCGACCCGAACCTCCTCGGCGACGAGGTCTCGGTGCAGTCCCGGTCGATCGACCGGTTCGCCCGGGCCCATGACGCCTCGCACTACCTGCTCGTGCCGGATGCGGTGGTCTCCCCCTCCGACGCGGAGGGCATGGCGCGCGTGTTCGACGCCGTGCGCGCAGCGGGCCGCACCCTCACCTTCCGCTCCGGCGGCACCAGCCTGTCGGGCCAGGGCGTCAGCGGCGACATCCTCGTCGACACCCGTTCCGCGTTCCGCGGCATCCGCGTCTCCGACTACGGCGCCACCGTCAGCGTCGGGCCCGGGGCGACGGTTCGCCAGGTCAACACCCGCCTCGCGCGCCACGGACGCAAGCTCGGCCCCGACCCCGCCAGCGAGATCGCGTGCACGATCGGCGGCGTGGTGGCCAACAACTCCAGCGGCATGGCCTGCGGCGTCGTCGAGAACTCGTACCGCACGATCGAGTCGATGGTGCTGGTGCTGCCGAGCGGCACGATCCTCGACACGGGCCTTCCCGACGCCGACGAGCGCCTGCACCGCTCCGACCCCGAGCTCGCCGCCGGCCTGCTGGCCCTGCGGGAGAAGCTGCTCGCCCACCCCGAGAACGCTGAGTTCATCCGTCGGCAGTTCTCGATGAAGAACACGATGGGCTACGGGCTCAACTCGCTGCTCGACTTCGACACCGCGGTCGCCATCCTCGAGCACCTGGTAATTGGATCGGAGGGAACGCTGGCGTTCGTCGCCGAGGCGCGCTTCCGCACCGTCGAGGTGCGCCCCGCCATCGCCACGGGCCTGTTGGTCTTCGAGACGCTGTCGGACGCGATGGCCGCTCTCCCCGGACTCGCAGACCTCGGCCTTGCGACGATCGAGCTGCTCGACGCGGCATCGCTCCGCGTGGCGCAGGGACTCACCGACGTGCCCCGCACCATCGCGAGCATCGACGTGCACGGGCACGCCGCCCTGCTCGTCGAGGTGCACGCGGCGGACGACGCGACCCTCGCGGCCGGCACGGACGCTGCCCTCGCTCACCTGTCGACCCTGCCCCTCGCCGTCCCGGCGGCTCTCACCACGGATGCCGCGGAGCGCGCCGCGCTCTGGCACGTGCGCAAGGGGCTCTACACGGCCGTCGCCGGCGCCCGCCCGTCGGGCACGACCGCGCTGCTCGAAGACATCGTGGTGCCGGTCGACCGGCTTCTCACGACCTGCGAGCGGTTGATCGAGCTGTTCGACGCGCACGACTACGAGGGCTCGGTCATCTTCGGACACGCCAAGGACGGCAACGTCCACTTCCTGCTGAACGAGCGCTTCGACGACCCCGCGAGCGTGGCTCGATACCGGCGGTTCACCGACGACCTCGTCGACCTCGTGCTGGGGCAGGGCGGCTCGCTCAAGGCCGAGCACGGAACGGGGCGCATCATGGCCCCGTTCGTGCGACGGCAGTACGGCGACGAGCTGACCGACATGATGTGGGAGATCAAGCGCCTGTTCGATCCGACCGGCATCCTCAATCCCGGCGTCGTGCTGTCGGACGACCCCGACTCCTACCTCCACGACCTCAAGCGCGTGCCCACAGTGGAGGCCGAAGTCGACCGGTGCGTGGAGTGCGGCTACTGCGAGCCGACCTGCCCGAGCAAGGACCTCACGCTGACGCCGAGGCAACGCATCGTGCTGCGACGCGACATGGCCTGGGCCGAGGAGCAGGGAGACACCGCCCTGCTCGCCGAGCTGCGCGCCGACTACGACTACGACGGTGTGCAGACCTGCGCGGTCGACGGCATGTGCGGTGTGGCGTGCCCGGTCGACATCAACACCGGCGATCTCGTGCGCCGTCTGCGTGCCGAGGAGGCGTCGAAGGTCGAAGACGCCGCGTGGGACGTCGCGGCGCGCGGCTGGGGCGCGGTGACCCGCGTCGGCGGGGCCGCGCTGACGATCGCGTCGGCTCTTCCCTCCCCTCTCGTCACCGGCGCGACGAAGGTCGGACGGGCGATCCTCGGATCCGACACGGTGCCGCTGTACGACGGCGGCCTCCCCCGCGGCGGATCCACCCCGCCGCGTCCGCAGTCGCCCGCCGACGCGCGCGCGGTGTTCTTCGGCGCGTGCATCGGCACGATGTTCGGCGCCGAGGGCCACGGCGAGGGCTCCCGCGACGCGGTGGCCGCGCTGCTCGACCGCGCCGGCATCCCCTTCGCCGTCCCGGAGGAGTCGGGCGGGCTCTGCTGCGGCACGCCCTGGAAGTCGAAGGGCCACCTCTCCGGCTACGACCGGATGACCGAGCGCACCCTCGCCGCGCTCTGGGAGGCGAGTCGCAACGGTGAGCTCCCCGTGGTGTGCGACGCGGCATCCTGCACCGAGGGGCTGCACACGATGCTCGCGAAGTCGCTGCGGGAGTACCCGCAGTACGCCGGGCTGGTGATCGAAGACGCGACGACGTTCATCGCCCGCGAGGTGCTCCCGCAGCTCACGGTGACGCAGAAGCTCGACAGCGTGGCGGTGCATCCCACCTGTTCGACCACCGCGCTCGGGGCGACCGGCGCGCTGACCGAGATCGCCCGCGCGGTAGCGACCGAGGTCTACGTGCCGGACGGCTGGGGCTGCTGCGCCTTCGCCGGCGACCGCGGGATGCTGCATCCCGAGCTCACGGCCAGCGCGACCGCCGTCGAAGCCGCCGAGGTGCGCGCGGCCGACGACGCACGCGGCGGGTTCGGAGCGTTCGTCTCGGCGAACCGTACGTGCGAGATCGGTATGACCCGCGCCACCGGTCAGCCCTACCGACACGTCGTCGAGGTGCTCGAGGAACTCACCCGCGCCTGACACGAGAGAGCGGGCCCTCCCCGAAGGGAAGGCCCGCTCTGACGTTCAGCGATCAGGCGATCGATGGATCAGCGCGCGGCGCTGCCGTCGACGTAATCCTCGTCCTGCTGCTTCCACGCGAAGAGCGCACGCAGCTCCTTGCCGGTCGCCTCGATGGGGTGCTGCTCCTCCTTGGCGCGCAGCGCGAGGAACTCCTCGCCGCCGTTGTCCTGGTCGTCGATGAAGCGCTTCGCGAACGCACCCGACTGGATGTCGGCGAGCACGCCCTTCATGCTCTCCTTGACGCGCTCGTCGACGACGCGGGGTCCCGACACGTAGTCGCCGAACTCGGCGGTGTCGGAGATCGACCAGCGCTGCTTGGCGATGCCGCCCTCCCACATGAGGTCGACGATGAGCTTCAGCTCGTGCAGCACCTCGAAGTAGGCGATCTGCGGCTGGTAGCCCGCCTCGACGAGGGTCTCGAAGCCGGCCTGCACGAGGTGGCTCATGCCACCGCACAGCACGGCCTGCTCGCCGAACAGGTCGGTCTCGGTCTCTTCGGTGAAGGTCGTCTTGATGACGCCGGCGCGGGTACCGCCGATCGCCTTCGCGTACGACAGAGCGACGTCCCAGGCGTGGCCGGACGCGTCGCGCTCGACGGCGATGATGTCGGGGATGCCGCGACCGGCGACGAACTCGCGACGCACCGTGTGGCCGGGGGCCTTCGGGGCGACGAGGATGACGTCGACACCCTCGGGGGCGTCGATGTAGCCGAAGCGGATGTTGAAGCCGTGCGCGAAGGCGAGGGTCTTGCCCGGGGCCAGGTTCGGGGCGATCGACTCGCTGTAGATCGTGCGCTGGTGCTGGTCCGGCGCGAGGATCATGATGAGGTCGGCCCACTCGGTGGCCTCGGCGACGGTCTTCACCGGGAAGCCGGCCTCCTCCGCCTTTGCTGCCGACTTGGAGCCCTCCTTGAGGGCGATCGCGACCTCGACACCCGAGTCGCGCAGGTTCTGCGCGTGGGCGTGGCCCTGCGAGCCGTAGCCCACGATGGCGACCTTCTTGCCCTGGATGAGCGACAGGTCGGCGTCGGCGTCGTGGAAGATCTCAGTGCTCACTGTGTGTTTCTCCTTGTTCGTGGCGGTTCGTCTCGCTCCGCGCCGGACAGCGGCGGAGCCGATGGTTGGGGGTGGTCTGGGTCAGCCGCGCAGCACGCGTTCGGTGATGCTCTTGCCTCCGCGGCCGATGGCGAGAAGACCCGACTGCGCGATCTCCTTGATGCCGAAGGGCTCGAGTGCACGGAGCATGGCGTCGACCTTGCCCTTGTCGCCCGTGACCTCGATCACGAGCGCGTCGGCGGCGTAGTCGACCACCGCTGCGCGGAAGAGGTTGACGACCTCGATCACGTTCGAGCGGGTGGTGTTGTCGGTGCGCACCTTGACGAGCATGTGCTCGCGCTGCACCGACGTGGCGAAGTCGAGCTCGACGATCTTGATCACGTTGATCAGCTTGTTCAGCTGCTTGGTGACCTGTTCGAGCGGCAGCTCGTCGACGTCGACGACGACGGTGATGCGCGAGATGCCGGGCACCTCGGTCACACCGACGGCGAGGGAGTGGATGTTGAATCCGCGGCGGGCGAAGAGGCCGGCCACGCGGGTGAGCAGGCCGGGGGTGTCCTCCACCAGGAGGCTCAGCACGTGGGTCGACATGGTCAGTCCTCCTCGTCGAATGCGGGTGCGTGGTCGCGGGCGTACTGGACGTAGCTGTTGCTGACGCCTTGGGGCACCATCGGCCACACCATGGAGTCGGCGCTGACGACGAAGTCGATCACGACCGGGCGGTCGTTGGTGTCGAGGGCCAACTGGATGGCCGCATCGACCTCCTCCTCCTTCTCGACCCGGATGGCCAGGCAGCCGTAGGCCTCCGCGAGCTTCACGAAGTCGGGGATGCGGATGGTGCCGTGTCCGGTGTTCAGGTCGGTGTTGGAGTGGCGCCCGTCGTAGAACAGGGTCTGCCACTGACGCACCATCCCGAGGGAGGAGTTGTTGATGATCGCGACCTTGATCGGGATGTTGTTGATCGCGCAGGTCGCGAGCTCCTGGTTGGTCATCTGGAAGCAACCGTCGCCGTCGATGGCCCAGACCGCACGGTCGGGTTCCGCGACCTTCGCACCCATGGCGGCGGGCACCGAGTACCCCATGGTGCCCGCTCCCCCGGAGTTGAGCCAGGCGTTCGGCCGCTCGTACTTGATGAACTGCGCCGCCCACATCTGGTGCTGGCCGACACCCGAGGCGAAGATGCCCTCCGGGCCGGTGAGCTCGCCGATGCGCTGGATGACGTACTGCGGAGCGAGCAGGCCGTCGGTGGTCGGCGCGTAGCCGAGCGGGAACTCGGTACGGAGACCGTCGAGGTACGACCACCACTCGGAGATGTCGGGCTTCGACCCTCCGGTCACTCCGCGGAAGGCGGCGTGCAGGTCGGTGAGCACATCGCGCACGTCACCGACGATCGGAACGTCTGCCATGCGGATCTTCGAGATCTCGGCGGGATCGATGTCGACGTGCACGACCTTCGCGTTCGGCGCGAACAGCGCGGCCTTGCCGGTGACACGATCGTCGAAGCGGGCGCCGAGCGACACGAGGAGATCGGCCTCCTGCAGCGCCAGCACCGCGGGGACCGTACCGTGCATGCCCGGCATGCCCAGGTGCTGCCCGTGCGAGTCGGGGAACGCGCCGCGTGCCATCAGCGTGGTCACCACGGGAGCACCGGTGGCCTCGGCGAGTTCGAGCAGCTCGGCCGCCGCGCGCCCGCGCACGACACCGCCGCCGACGTACAGCACGGGCTTCTTCGCCTCGGCGAGCAGCGCCGCCGCAGCCTGGATCTGCTTGCCGTGCGCCTTGGTCACCGGACGGTAGCCGGGCAGATCGATCTTGGGCGGCCACACGAACGGGGCGACGGCCTGCTGCGCATCCTTCGTGATGTCGACGAGCACGGGTCCGGGGCGTCCGGTCGAGGCCACCTCGTAGGCGGCGGCGATCGCGCCGGGGATGTCGGCCGCGTCCTTCACCAGGAACGAGTGCTTCGTGATGGGCATCGTGATGCCCACGATGTCGGCCTCCTGGAAGGCGTCGGTTCCCATCAGGGTCGAGAACACCTGTCCGGTGATTGCGAGCAGCGGGACCGAGTCCATGTAGGCGTCGGCAATCGCCGTCACTAGGTTCGTGGCGCCCGGACCGGAGGTGGCGATGCACACGCCGACCTTCCCCGACGCGGAGGCGTAGCCCTCGGCCGCGTGACCCGCGCCCTGCTCGTGACGGACGAGGATGTGGCGCAGCTGCGACGCGTCCATGAGCGGGTCGTAGACGGGCAGGATCGCGCCGCCGGGGAGCCCGAAGACATCGGTGATGCCGAGAAGCTCGAGCGAGCGGACGACGGCCTCGGCACCGGTGATCTCCGGAGCGCTGGAGGAACGGGCGGGCGGCCGCGGCACGGCCGGGGCGGAGTCAGCAGTCATGACTCTCCTTCTGGTGATCTGTGGGTGTCGGATGCCGGCGGCGACACGGGCCGAGCCGATCGAGTCGGTGTCAGCCGGTCGTCGCGCCTTCGGCGGCGGACCGCACGAGACGGGAGTACTTGGCAAGAACGCCACGGGTATAGCGCGGGGGAAGCGGCTCCCAGCCGGAACGGCGGGAGGCGAGCTCCGCCTCGTCGACGAGTAGGTCGAGAGAGCGAGCTGCGATATCGACCCGTATCAGATCACCATCGCGCACGAAGGCGATGGGACCAGCGTCCACCGCTTCGGGTGCTATGTGGCCGATGCACAGGCCGGTTGTGCCGCCTGAGAATCGTCCGTCCGTCAAGAGTAGTACATCTTTTCCGAGCCCCGCGCCCTTGATGGCCGCGGTGATGGCGAGCATCTCCCGCATGCCGGGGCCGCCCTTGGGGCCCTCGTAGCGGATGACGATGACGTCGCCCGCCTGCACCTCGCCGTTCGCGAGGGCATCCATCGCCCCGCGCTCGCGCTCGAAGACGCGCGCCGGCCCCTCGAAGACGTCGGCGTCGAAGCCGGCCGACTTCACGACCGCTCCCTCGGGCGCCAGCGATCCGTGCAGGATCGTGATGCCGCCCGACGCGTGGATCGGGTTGGAGAAGGTGTGGATCACGTCGCCGTCGACCGGGTCGGGGTTCAGGTCGCGGAGGTTCTCGGCGACGGTCTTGCCCGTCACGGTCAGGGCGTCGCCGTGGAGGAGCCCCTCGTCGAGCATCGCCTTCATGATCACGGGGATTCCGCCATGGCGGTCGACGTCGTTCATGACGTACTTGCCGAACGGCTTCATATCGGCCACGTGCGGGGTCTTGCTGCCGATGCGGTTGAAGTCGTGCAGATCGAGATCGATCTCGGCCTCGCGTGCGATCGCGAGCAGGTGCAGCACGACGTTGGTCGACCCGCCGAGCGCCATGGCCAGGGCGATCGCGTTCTCGAACGACTCCTTGGTCAGGATGTCCTTCGTCGTGATGCCCTGGCGCAGCAGCTCGACGACGGCCTCGCCCGATCGGTGGGCGAAGTAGTCGCGTCGGCGGTCGGCCGAGGGCGGCGCCGCCGAACCCGGCAGGCTCAGCCCGAGCGCCTCGGCGACCGACGCCATGGTGTTCGCGGTGTACATGCCGCCGCAGGCGCCCTCGCCGGGGGCGAACGCGCACTCGATGCGCTTGAGGTCCTCTTCGCTCATCCGCCCCGCACGGCAGGCGCCGACGCCCTCGAACGAGTCGATGATCGTGATGTCCTTCTCGGTGCCGTCGGAGAGCTTCACCCATCCCGGCGCGATCGATCCGGCGTAGAGGAAGACGCTCGACAGGCCGAGGCGGGCGCTGGCCATCAGCATGCCGGGGATGGACTTGTCGCATCCGGCCAGCAACACGGTGCCGTCGAGGCGCTCGGCCATGATGACGGTCTCGACGGAGTCGGCGATGACCTCGCGCGAGACGAGCGAGAAGTGCATGCCCTCGTGTCCCATCGAGATGCCGTCCGAGACCGAGATGGTGCCGAACTGCAACGGGTACCCGCCGCCCGAGTGCACGCCTTCCTTGGCGCCCTGCGCCAGCCGGTCGAGGCTGAGGTTGCAGGGCGTGATCTCGTTCCAGCTCGAGGCGATGCCGACCTGCGGCTTCTCCCAGTCGGCGTCGCCCATCCCGACGGCGCGCAGCATGCCGCGGGAGGTGGTCGCCTCGATGCCGTCGGTGACGACACGACTGCGGGGCTTGATGTCGATGGCCGCGCCGGCGGCAGGATCATGCGAGGACATGCACGAAGTCTATTCCGGACGCGCGGCCCGTTCGTCCGCGATCGCGGCGAGCAGCGATGCCACCTCGGCCGGACCGTCGACGCGCAGCGCAGCGGCGCTCTCCCCCGGCCCCACGCGCACGCCGAGGTCGCCCGGCTGCAGCACGCGCAAGGCGTCTTCGTCGGTCACGTCGTCTCCCGCGAAGACGATGCCGGTGGCGTGGAAGCGTTCGCGCAGAACCCCGATCGCCGCATCCTTCCCCTCATTGCGCGAGGAGAACTCGAGCACGCGGTGGCCGGAGCGTCGGCGCCAGTGCGGGAAGCGCTCCGCCACGAGGGCATCCACCTCGGCGAACACGGCCTCCTCGGTCGCGCGGTCGGCACGTCGCGTGTGCACGCCCATGCCGAACGCCTTGGGCTCGAACTCCGCGCCGTCGTAGCGATCGATGATCGGCCGGGCGGCCGCCCAGAGCTCTTCGCGCGACGCCGAGTCGTCGGCGCCGTCGGCCGGAGCGATCTCGCCCTCGCCGGGGAACCAGTACTGCGCCCCGTGCGAGCCCGAGAGCGAGACGGGCGAGTCGTCGGCGTGCTCGGTGATGATGCGGAGATCGTGCATGCTGCGCCCCGAGACGAAGGCGACGAACGTGTCGGGCATCGCCGAGAGCCGGGCGATCTGCGCGACCGTCTCGGGAAGCGCGCGAGCGGCCATCGGGTCCGGCACGAGTGGCGAGGCCACGCCGTCGAAGTCCAGCGCGATCACGAGACGTTCAGTGCGGGCGATCGCGGTGATCTCGTCGGCGGGCGTTCCGGGGGTCCAGGGGCGCGTCATGTCAGTCTCCAGAGAGGTGTTCGGCGGACTCGGCAGAGAGGTCGGAAAGGTCAGCGACGGCGCGCCTCGGCGAGCGCTGCCAGGAACGACGACGACCAGGCGTTGACGTCGTTCTCGAGCACACGGCGTCGCAGCGCGCGCATCCGCTTGCTCTGCTCGGCGGGGGTCATCTCGATCGCCTGCACGATGGCGTCCTTGAGGCCGTCGATGTCGTGCGGGTTGACTCGAACGGCCTGGCGCAGCTCGTCGGCCGCGCCGGTGAACTCGCTGAGCACGAGCACGCCGCGGTCGTCGGCGCGCGTCGCGACGTACTCCTTGGCGACGAGGTTCATACCGTCGCGCAAGGCGGTGACGAGCATCACGTCCGCCGCGAGGTAGAGGGCCACCATCTCCTCGCGCGGGAATCCCTGATGCAGGTAGCGGATCGCGCTGTGGCCGACCGTGTCGTGGTCGCCGTTGATGCGGGCAACCAGCAGCTCGATCTCGTCGCGCAGGTGCACGTAGGCGTCGACCCGCTCACGGCTGGGGCTCGCGACCTGGATGAGGGTCACGTCCTCGACATCGAGGCGGCCGTCTTCGATGAGTTCGCCGTACGCCTTGATGCGGTGGCGGATGCCCTTGGTGTAGTCGAGCCGGTCGACGCCGAGCAGGATGCACCGCGGGTTGCCGAGGCTCGCGCGGATCTCGGCGGCGCGAGCCTGAACGTCCTCGCGGGCGGCGAGCGCCAGGTACGGCTCGGTGTCGATCGAGATGGGGAAGGCGCGGGCGACGGCGGTGCGCGTCTGCCCGTCCGGCCCGGGCACCGCGATGCCGGGGCCCTTGACCTCGTAGCGCAGACGGCGGCGCACGGCGGTGAGGAAGTAGGTCGCGTCCTGCGCCCGCTGGAAGCCGATCACGTCGGCGCCGAGCAGGCCCTGCAGCACCTGGTCGCGCCACGGCAGCTGGGCGTACAGGCCGTGGGCCGGGAACGGGATGTGGTGGAAGTATCCGATGGTGACGTCGGGGCGCAGTTCGCGCAGCATCTGCGGGACGAGCTGGAGCTGGTAGTCGTGCACCCACACGGTGCCGTCGGGGGCGGCGGCGTCGGCAGCGGCCTGGGCGAACCGGCGGTTCACGCGCACATACGCGTCCCACCACTCCCGGTGGAACTGGGGAGGGGCGATGACGTCGTGGTAGAGCGGCCAGATCGTGTCGTTGGCGAACCCCTCGTAGTAGTCCTCGACCTCGGACTGGCTCAGGGTGATCGGGATGAGGTCGATGCCGTCGGCCTCGAACGGCTCGAGCTCGAGATCGGCCTGCCCTGCCCAACCCACCCATGCGCCGTTCGCCGAGCGCATCATCGGCTCGAGCGCGGCGACCAGACCGCCCGGCGAGGTGCGCCAGGTCTCCTCCCCGTCCGGCCCGACCACCCGGTCGACGGGAAGACGGTTGGCGACGACGACGAACTCTGCAACAGCCACGACGGCTCCTCACACCTGGGGGTGTTCCCAGGCTATCGAGGTTCGAGCCCGGTGCGCGCCCGAGCGGCGTCCCCTCGTCATCCCGCTCAGGCGACGGCGATGACGTCGCGCGCAACGGGGCGCGAGACGAACCAGTTGGCGACCGCGGCGACGAAGGCGACCGACGCCGCGATGACGGGCAGTGCGAGCGCGGCATCCGTTCCGACGTTCTCTGCGACCTCTCCCGCGACAGCCGCGCCGATCGACTGGCCGACCACGATCCCGGAGCCCAGCATCGTCATGACCGTCGCCGAACGACCGAGCGGGCTGCGCTCCGCCCCGAAGCTGTACTGCGTCACGAGGGTGGGACCGATACCCACTCCCATCACGGCGAGCGCGACCATCATCGTCGCCGGGGAGTCGACGACCCCCAGCAGCAGCGTGCCGGCGAGCAGGATGCTCGCGAAGACGATCCACCGTGCCCGCAGCGAGAACCGGGGCGGCAGCCACGCCACGCCGAGGGCGAGGATCGCCGAGCCGACGCCCATGACGCCGTACAGCAGGCCCGCCTGCTCCGACGCGCCGCGGTCGGCCATGAACGAGGTCAACGAGGTCAGCATCGTGCCGAAGAACATCCCGACGCCGAGGATGCCGACGACGACGATGAGCAGACGCGGGCGGAAGAGCTCGGCGACCGACGACGGTGCCGAGCCGTCGGCTCCGCGAACAGCGGCGACGTGACGGCCGCTCGGGTGCAACGCGAACGCACCCACGAACACGACGGTGAGGACGGCGGCGCCGATCAGCGGCGCCCACGGAGCGATGACGGACGCGAGGATGCCGACGAGGAACGGCCCGAAGACGAACACCGTCTCGTCGGCGGCGGACTCGTAGGCCATGGTGCCCGAGACCGTCCGCGCCTGGCGCTGCGCCGGCATGCGCTCGGAGATGATCGTCACCAGGCGGGCGCGCGACAGCGGCGCGACCTGCGGAGCGGTGGCGCCGATGCCCACCGCCGCCACGAGGACGAGCGCGTCGACCGCATCGCCGTAGACGACGAGGGTGAAGAGCGCCATCATCGCCCCGTTGGCGACAGCCAGAATGACGAGCACGCGCCGCTGACCGAATCGGTCGGCCGCGGCACCGAGGAGCGGACCGAAGCAGGCGGTGCCGAGGCCGACGGCGGCGGAGGTGAGGCCGCCCAGGGAGAGCGACCCGCGAGCCGACACGACGACCGTGAGGACGCCGACGACCATCATGGCGAAGGGCAGTCTCGCGATGAACGCGATGAGGAAGTAGGGAAGGCCGGCGAGTCGGAGAAGGCTCGGCTCGGCAGAGGTGTGTGTCTGGGTCATGGCTCTCGCGCGCCCCGCGGACGCGGTGGTCGGGTGCCGCCGCTGTCCGCCGGATTGCCGACGGCCGGTAGATACACGGTTCTGCCGCGGCACGCCGCGACCCATCCAGGATAGCGAACGCCGCTGCACGGCGGCTGCATGCACGTCGCCGCCCGGCGGTGTCAATCCCCCGCGCCCGTCGCCCGAGGCCCGGTACGGTGGGGCCATGCGTTATCTGTTCAGCACGGGCCTGTTCGGAGCGATCACCACGGGTGTCTCGCTCCTCCGCGGCAGCCGCGAGACGCCGTTCACCTGGCGAGCCGGTCTCGCCTGGGTCAGCTGGGCGATCACGTTCGCCCTCGCCCTGGGGGCCGTCCGAGACACGCGCCGCTTCGACCGGGGCATGGAGGTCGCCCTGGACTCGCCTCTCGCGCCGGCGCAGGCCAAGCGTGCGCACCGCGACGAGAAGCAGGCGACGAAGGCCGCCGCGCAGAAGCAGAAGCGCCGCCGCGGCTGAGCCGCGTCCGGGCCCCCTCGATCTCGGGGGCCCGGAGCGACCGCGTCAGCGGGTGAGGATGAGCGCCTCGCCCTGACCGCCACCACCGCACAGCCCGACCGCTGCGGTGCCGCCGCCGCGGCGCGCGAGCTCATGGGCCGCGTGCACGACTAGACGGGCACCCGAAGCGCCGATGGGATGCCCGATCGCAATGCCGCCGCCGTGGATGTTGACGATCCCCGCGTCGAGCCCCAGCTCCTGCTGGGAACGTGCGACGACCGCGCCGAAGGCCTCGTTGATCTCGACGAGGTCGAGGTCGGACGGGGCGATGCCCTGCTTCTCGCACGCGCGCTCGATCGCCCGCGCCGGCTGCGCCTGCAGGGAGTTGTCGGGTCCTGCGGTCTGCCCGCTCGCCCCGACCGTCACGAGCGGCGTCCACCCCTTCGCGGCGGCGACACCCCGCGTTGTCACGACGACGGCTGCGGCACCGTCGGAGATCTGCGACGAGTTGCCGGCGGTGATCGAGCCCCCTTCCGCGAAGGCGGCGCGCAGTCCCGCGAGCGTCTCGACGGTGGTGTCCGGGCGCACGCCCTCATCGGCCGTGACCTGCAGCGGCTCTCCGCGGCGCTGCGGCACCGACACCGCCACGATCTCGTCGTCGAACGTCCCGGAGGCCTGTGCGGCGGCGGCGCGCTGGTGCGACAGGGCGGCGACGGCATCCTGCGCCTCGCGCGTGAGCTCGTACCGGGCGTTGTGACGCTCGGTCGAGGCTCCCATGCTCTCCCGGTCGTAGGCGTCGGTGAGACCGTCGTACGCCATGTGGTCGAGCACCTCGACCGAGCCGTACGTCCAGCCGTCGCGCGAGCCCATGAGCAGGTGCGGCGCGCGGGTCATCGACTCCATGCCGCCGGCGACGACCACGGAGGCGTCGCCGGTGCGGATCATCCGCGCGGCATCGATCACCGCGGTGAGGCCTGAGAGGCACACCTTGTTCACGGAGTGCGCCGGCACGTCCCAGCCGATGCCCGCGGCGATGGCTGCCTGGCGTGCGGCGTTCTGCCCGGATCCGGCGGCGAGCACCTGCCCCAGGATGACCGCGTCGACCTCGCCCGCGTCCACGCCTCCGCGCTCCAGTGCTCCGCGGATCGCGAACCCGCCGAGCTGGGGCGCGGTGAAAGCGGCGAGCTGCCCCTTCAGCCGTCCCTGCGGCGTCCGTGCCGCCGCCACGATGACGATGTCGTCGTCGTTCATGTCATGCATCCTCTCGTTCCAGGTGCGCCGCGACGGTGAGCGGCGGTTCGGTGGCGGCGATGACCTCCGCCACGGTGACGCCCGGCGCCGTCTCGACCAGCAGGAGCCCGTCGGCCGTGACGTCGATCACCGCCAGATCGGTGATGATGCGGTCGACGACGCCCCGTCCGGTGAGCGGAAGCGAGCAGTCGTCGACGATCTTCGCCGATCCGTCCTTCGCGACGTGCTCCATGAGCACGATCACCCGCGCGGCTCCGTGCACGAGGTCCATCGCGCCGCCGGGGCCCTTGACCATCTTCCCGGGGATCATCCAGTTCGCGAGGTCGCCGCGCGCCGAGACCTGCATGGCGCCCAGGATCGCGGCGTCGATCTTCCCTCCGCGGATCATGCCGAAGCTCGTGGCCGAGTCGAAGAACGCGGCCCCGGGGAGCACGGTGACCGTCTCCTTGCCGGCGTTGATGAGGTCGGGGTCGACGGCGTCTTCTGCCGGGTAGGGCCCGACGCCGAGGATGCCGTTCTCCGACTGCAGCACCACGGTGACGTCGCGGGGCACGTGGTTGGGAACGAGCGTGGGCAGGCCGATGCCGAGGTTGACGTACGAACCGTCGGCGAGTTCGGCGGCGGCCCTGGCCGCCATCTGATCGCGGGTGAGCGCCATGTCAGGCTCCTTCCGCGGCGACGGTGCGCCGCTCGATGCGCTTGGGGATGTCGGTGCCGACCTCGACGATGCGGTGCACGAAGACGCCGGGCAGGTGGATGCTGTCGGGGTCGAGCTCGCCCGGTTCCACGAGGCGCTCGACCTGCGCGATGCAGATGCGGCCGGCCATCGCGGCGAGGGGGTTAAAGTTGCGGGCGGCCTTCGTGAAGACGAGGTTGCCGTGGCGGTCGCCGGCCGCGGCGTGCACGAGGGCGAAGTCGGTGGTGATGGCCTCTTCGAGCACGTACTCCGCGCCGTCGAAGGTTCGCACGTCCTTCGCGGGCGAGGCGACGGCGATGGAGCCGTCGGACGCGTAGCGCTGGGGCAGCCCGCCTTCGGCGACCTGGGTCCCGACACCGGTCTGGGTGTAGAAGGCGGCGATGCCCGAGCCGCCGGCGCGCAGCTTCTCGGCCAGGGTTCCCTGCGGGGTCAGCTCGAGTTCGAGTTCGCCGGTGAGGAACTGCCGCTCGAACTCCTTGTTCTCGCCGACGTACGACGAGGTCATCTTGCGGATGCGGTGCGCGGCGAGCAGGACTCCGAGGCCCCAGTCGTCGACGCCGCAGTTGTTGCTCACGACGCGGAGATCGGTCGTGCCCTGCGCGAGGAGCGCCTCGATGAGGGCGATGGGGTTGCCGGAGAGTCCGAATCCGCCGACGGCGAGGGAGGCCCCGTCGGGGATGTCGGCCACGGCCTCGGCGGCAGAGGGCCACTGCTTGTCGATCACGCGTACTCCTTCGAACGGACGTCTTCCCAGCATGCGGCGCCTCGGGCCTCCACCGCGCGGCGCTTCTTGCGATGTGGACATCGCGGCGAGTAGCGTCCACGATGTGGAACACTCGACGACCTCGGTCCCCGGCGCGCAGGCGATCGCCCGCGCCGCCCGCCTCCTGCGTCTGGTGTCGAGCAGCGGGTCGGAGGGGGCATCGCTGCAGGATCTCTCGCGGCGCGCCGACCTCACGAGGTCGACAGCCCATCGCCTCCTCAGTGCTCTGCGGGCGGAAGGCCTGGTCGACCGCGACGAGGCGACGGCCCGGTGGATGCCCGGGCCCGAACTCTTCGTGCTGGGCAACGCCGCCGCAGCGCGGTACGACGTGACGGCGATCGCTCGCGATGTCGTGCGTTCCCTGGCCGTCAAGACCGAGGAGAGCGCGTTCTTCTCGGTGCGACGAGCCGACGAGACGGTGTGCCTGCTCCGCGAGGAGGGATCGTTCCCCATCCGCTCGTTCGTCCTCAGCGAGGGTGTGCGCTTCCCGCTCGGCGTCGCGAGTGCAGGGCTCGCCATCCTCGCTTTCCTCCCCGACCACGATGTGGATGCCTACCTCGCGCGGCATCCCGACCTCGCGTCGACCTGGGGGCGCACGCATTCCGCTGCGCCGTTGCGCCGGCGACTCGTCGAGACCCAGGAGCGTGGTTTCGCCGTCAACCCGGGCCTCATCGTCGAAGGCAGTTGGGGGCTGGGCGCCGCGGTGTTCGACCGGCACGGGCGACCGGAATGGGCGCTGAGCCTCACGGGCGTCGGGTTCCGTTTCGGACCCGACCGCCTCCCCCAACTCGGACGCACTCTCCTCGCGCACGCCCACGAGCTGACGGCGCGCATCGCCGGGTCGCGGCACTGACCACGCGGCGCGACTATTACATACCAACAGGTATATACTTGCTGGTATGCAACGAGCTGACGTCATCCCCTCGATCGTGCTCTCGGGCTATGCGCTCGGGCGCATCGCCGCGCAGGACGCGGGAAACGAGGCGCCCGCCGCGCAGTGGCGCGTGCTCTCGCTGCTCGACCGCCAGGGAGCCGCACGCGTGGGCGAGCTCGCCCAGGCGGCGCGCACCACGCAGCCCGGCATGACCCGACTGCTCGGCACACTCGAGCGCGACGGACTCGTTCGTCGCTCGCCAGACCCCTCCGACTCGCGGGCGGTCGTCGTCGGGGTCACGTCGGCGGGCACGAATGCTCTCCGGGCGTGGCGAGACGAGTTCCGCGACACGCTCGCGCCCCGGTTCGCCTCCCTCAGCGACGACGAGTGGCGCACGCTCACCCGCGCCGCCGAGATCCTCGCCGCGCACACCGACCAGAACGACCGAAAGGACGCAACGCAGTGAACACGACCGCCACCCCCTCCCCCTGGAAGCAACCGGCGCAGGTCTGGGCGGTCGCCTTCGCCAGCGTCGTCGCCTTCATGGGCATCGGCTTGGTCGACCCGATCCTCCCCGCGATCGCCGAGTCGCTCGAAGCATCTCCGGTCGAGACCGAGCTGCTGTTCACCAGCTACCTCCTGGTCACCGGGCTCGCCATGCTCGTGACGAGCTGGATCTCGAGCCGTATCGGCGCGAAGGCCACCCTGCTCGTCGGGCTCGGCCTGATCGTCGCGTTTTCCCTGCTCTGTGCCCTGAGCGGCAGCGTCGACGCGGTCATCGGCTTCCGGGCCGGATGGGGTCTGGGCAACGCGCTGTTCATCTCGACGGCCCTCGCCACCATCGTCGGTGCGGCCTCGGGCGGGAGCGGAGCGGCGATCGTGCTCTACGAGGCCGCCCTCGGACTCGGCATCGCCATCGGTCCCCTCCTCGGCGGACTCTTGGGCGAAATCAGCTGGCGCGGCCCGTTCTTCGGCGTCGTGGGCCTGATGGCGATCGCCTTCGTCGCGGTGAGCATCCTGCTGCGCGGCGGTGACGAGAAGCGGACGCCCATCCGTTTCTCCGCGCCGTTCACCGCCCTCCGCCGGCCGGCGCTCGCCGTCCTCGCGGTCGCGGCCCTGTTCTACAACATCGGATTCTTCGTGCTCCTCGCCTTCTCGCCGTTCCCGCTCGGCTTCGGTGCGATGGGCATCGGGTTCACGTTCTTCGGGTGGGGCCTGGCTCTGGCCGTCACGAGCGTCTGGGTCGCGCCGTTCCTGATGCGGCGGATGCCGCGCACGCGCATCCTGCTCACCGTGCTGCCGCTGCTGGCCGTCGACCTCGTCGCCGCCGGACTGCTCGCCGGCTCCCCCGCCGGCCTCGTCGTATGCATCGTCGTCGGCGGCCTGCTGCTCGGCGTCATGAACACCGTGCTGACCGAGGCGGTCATGGAGGCGACCGACCTCCCCCGCTCCGTCGCGTCGTCGTCGTACTCCGCCGTGCGATTCCTCGGTGGAGCGATGGCTCCGCCCCTCGCCGCGCTGCTGTGGCACGCCTTCAATGCGACGGTGCCGTATCTCTTCGCCGCCGCATCCGTGCTGCTCGCCGCCCTGACGGTCCTCCTCGGGCGTCGCGCACTCGCACACATCGACGACCACGCCGACGCGTCGCCCACCGAGGACGCGCAGGCGATCCTCGTCGGGGACGCCGCCTGAGCCGATCGCGGGAGCGTCGCCGCCGCCCGCGGGCGCGACACTCCCGCGATCCGGGCTCGATTTCGCCACGCGTGGATCCCCTGGTAATGTAATTCCTCGGTCGGGGTTCTCCCGGGCCACGCACCTCTAGCTCAATCGGCAGAGCAACTGACTCTTAATCAGTGGGTTCAGGGTTCAAGTCCCTGGGGGTGCACGGATCAGCCTCAGTAGATCTCGCCATCTACCGGGGCTTTTCTGCTTTTCAGGGCACGACGAGGGATGGTGCAGCACAAGCACGCAATCAGGATCTGGTCAGGATGCGTGTCTCGTCACGCTCCGCCTCTACCGGTCGATTCACCCAGTCGTTCGGGCTAGCAGCGCAGCTCTTCAAGGGTGCCCGGTCGGGGAGAGTCCGCCTACTAGTTTGGGCTCATGACCAAACTGAACGACCTGCATGACTATTTTCTCTCGCACGCCGGACCCGATAAGGACTTCGTGAAGAGCGTTGCGACGCAGATGCTGCTCGCTGGTCGCGAGGTGTTCCTCGACGCGTGGTCCATCGACTACGGCGAATCTATTCCGGGTGCCATCGAGGAGGCGCTTCGAGAAGACAAAGCTTTCGTGCTGTTTTGGTCTGAGCATGCTGACTCGTCGGCGTGGACTATCAAGGAGTACCGCTCGGCAGTCAGTCGCTTCTTGGACGATGGAGATCGCACTCTCCTGCTCGTCAGGTTGGATGACACGGATGTGCCGGAGTTGGTCCGAGACTTGAAGTGGATCGACGGGCGGGGCGGGGACGCAGGATCAGTTGCCGAGGTGCTCATGGGGATGCGGGGCAACGACCGCTTGATCGCGATGCAGAAGACGCTCGACGAACTCGGCATCCAGATGGAGTATTTCCCTGGCTATGGCCCTCTATTGGCCTGCCCGAAGTGCGGAGCGACAGTCGATAAGGTCACCGGTTGGAGTCAGATTGACGATGAGCGCGACGACGAGTACGCGGGAGCCAAGTGCACAGTTTGTGGTTGGAATGACGGTGGCGAGGTCTGAGCCGTTCGTGGAGCTCCGGCCTGGTCAGGATTTGTCCTGACTCTTCCGAGTCTTTCGGAGCGCTCGATTTCGGGCATTCTTCATCTTCTCCGTGACCTCGTCCATGCGGTCCGGAAACAGGTGGCTGTACGTGTTCAACGTCTCCTTGGCGTCCGCGTGACCAAGCTCGCCTCGCTCCATTCCGGAGTGCCAGGGAGCCAGGAGTCCATGTCCTCTGGGGCGCGTCCGCCACGAACCCACACGGGGCCATAGCGGGCGATCTGCGCATTCTCGTCATGGACGAGGGACGGCCATCCCGCACGTCCGTGCCGATCCACTGCCGCGCGGAGCATGCGGTCGATGACTATGACCGTCTCGCCGCGCGTGGTGATGTGTCCCCCCGTGCCCACGGCCTCTTTGGGGAGAGCGAGAGGAATGACGCGGCCCGACCCCAAGGAGTGGATCTCATCGGCGGGCTTGGGCATGCGCACCTCCACGACGGGATCAGTCTTCGCTGCGGCTGCTGCGGCTTCACGGGCTGCGCGCAGTCGTGCAACGCCTGCGGGCTCGGGTGCTTCCAGCTCAGCGCTCAACTCGGCCAGGCGGGCAGCCTTGTCTGCGGTGCTCATGCGGTGATCTCGATTCTCGATTCAGGGTCTGCCATCTGCCGGATCTGATCCGCCTAGTCGGCCCGGGTTCTTCTGCTCCAGCACGTTGACGATCACGGCGGCCACCTCCGGGTGCTCACGCACAACCGTGCCGATCAGGCGGAGAGCGTCCTCCGCGTCTCTGATGGCCTCAGCGATGTCCGTCCCCAGGGCATCCAACGGTGCGAGAGCGACCAGGACACGCGCCTCTGCCTGTCCAGCGTGCAGTGCGGTCTTGTGGTCCCCTTCGGCCGCTGCTGCTGCTCTTGTGTCACAGGCATGATCGGCCACGTCGAGGAGTCGGCCAGCGAGCGTGAGTCCAGGAGTTCCATTCACTGCCACGAGCGCCGCGCGGGCCGCTGCTGAGAGGTGATCGCGGACATGGCGTCGAACTCTCTCGGGAGCCAGGCCGTGCTGCCCCGCGACGCCCCGGATTTACGAGGTGCCAGCCGTCAGCTCGAACTCGATCCGGGCGCGGTCAGGATGGCTGCACAGCACGCATCGACGCCCCGGGCGACGCGGTGCTGGGGTGAGGGCTGACGTGCTCATGCAAAGAGTATCGACCGCACCTCAAACAGCGTGCTGCGCCGCGTACGAGGTTGAGACATGGGCTCAGTCCAGCGTTCCGCTGCGCGGAAGGTGATCGAGGTCCTGAGCGGACGGTTGCCTCCGCCGTAGTGCCCCGCCCGTGCCCTGAAAACGTCGATCATGAGCCGCTTCGTCCAGCTCGATCCAGTCGGCTGCGGCTGAGGCGTCACTGGCTGCTGCACGGTCCAGGAGTGCCCCCGGGGTGATCGAGCCTGCTGGAGCGGCTGTCATGCCCTTCTGGGCGTACCTCAGCGCCTTCCCACGGGTTCGGGTGATCTTCTCCACGTACTGCGCCGCGGGCTTTGCGGAGTAGCCCAAGGCGTCGATGATGCGAGCCCGTCGCGTGCGGATCTCTGCTTCGACCTGCGGCACGTCGATCTCATTTCCAACAACGAGGAACGCCGCTGCAGTGCCATCCCGCGCTACCGGTCGTGATCTCGGTAGACCAACGCCAGGCACTACCCGAGTCTTCAGCCAGTCACCAACGAACCGACCCCGGGCCGTGTCGAGGGCGTCCCACAGGTCCGAAAGCGGACTGCCGGGGGTGCTCTGAAGGCTGAAGGTCACAGCGATGACGGCGGTGTACTGCTCGGTCTGTGCTGCGAGATCCGCGGCCCGACTGCTGGCGCGCTGGCGCGCACACACGTCGCACAGCGGGTGCCCGCACGAGTTCCACTTCCGATGCGCCGGGAGCGGGATGGTTCCACAACCACGAAGACGCTGGATCGAGCTGTACTCACGGATGAACTCACGTCTCTGGAGTCGAGTCGAGAGGGGATTATGTGTCTCTTCTGAATAATCAAGAGATGCGAGCGCGTTCGCTCTAACTGCGCGATACGCGCTGACCGATGAGAGTGGCGCTCGCCGCAGGAGCTGGACGCATCGGGCGTCGGCGCCGCTGTGTGGGCTCGCCTCTCCGCTGTGAACGGGGTCGTCGAACTGGTCGCGTCTGGGATCGTTCCAGTACACTGGACATCGAGAATCTAACTCTTCGCCGCCTCGGTCCACTGCAAGGACGGGGCGGCTTCTCTCTGCCCCGGACGGTCAGTGTGAGTATCGACCGGTCGTAGGCGAGATCGACCGGGGCGTGAAACTCGCGAAGTAGCGCTCGTAGGTGACGAGCACGCGCGGTACGGTCGAGTGAAGCGGCGAGCGTCGTACCCCCGAGGTAGCGTTCGCATCCTGGGAACTGGACCTGAAGGGAGAGCCATGGCAGACGAAACGGTGTTCGAAGTCGATGACGCGGTAGTGCTGCTCCTTGGTGCAGGTAGCGGTGGGCGTGAGCAAAAGGCGCAGATCAAGGGAATCACACGTCTTGAAAAGCTCGTGTTCCTTCTCGAACGCGAAACAGATGCGGGCAAGATCCTGACCGAGGATCCCCAGTTCAAGGCGTACAACTTTGGCCCCTTCTCACAGAAGGTCTACCAGGCAGTTGACAAGCTTGTTGCCGCTGGACTCTTGACAGATTCCAAGCGGCTAAGCCGCTCCTCCGAGGATTCGTGGGAAGCGGCGTCCCTGCTTGGCGTTGACGACGTTTATACAGACTTCAGCACTCGTGATTTCGAGCTGACCGACGTCGGACGCGAGTATTACGGTGCCCTCACTGAGGAACTTCCGAACGCAGTAGTCAGGCAGGCCGCTGAGTTGCGCAATAGATTTTCCGGTTGGAGACTGCGCGATCTTGTCAGATATGTATACGAGAGATACGATCAGTTCACAGAAAAATCGCTCATTAGAGACGACATCCTCGGCAAAGGTCGCTAGTGGATCAGCAGCTCATTTTGAATATTGCGATCCCTTTTGCGCTAGCGAGTTACGTACCCCTGCTCGCGGCGGCGGTATCAACAGGGCTGGTGCAAAAGCTGAGAGACCGAGAGGTACAGACGCGTAGTCGCTTGGTTGATGGTGGAATCAAGCAACTGCGCGTCGTCCAATTGGCACTTGACGAGTTCTTCTCCGAGTGGGACCCGGAGGAGGATCCCTTCTTCATAAAGGCTCGCCCTCGCGATCTGAAAAGACCCGTTGCCGAATACCTGCGGTACATCTCCCTTCAGGACAAGATGCAGCAAGCATTGCGCGCAGTTGCGAAACTCACGCGGATCGCTTTTTGGTTTGTGGTGGCTTTCTCTATTCTTACCACCGCGGCAGTGGTGTTCGGCATCTTCTACACACTCCACGGCGACTATTGGGCGGTGCGAGCACTCATCGCCGCGGGCGTGGTTTTCTTCATTGGCGGGTCTCTCTACCTGCTCATTCTGTGGTTCGCTCGCCGTGTCGATAAGGCTCACAGCGTTGCCATCATGCTAGAAGGAGGGGAATCGTGACAATGATTGAATGGGGGCAGGATGTCGATGTCAAGAACGCTGAGGAGGCGCTGCTCCTGAATCCCCTTTTGGTGATGCTTGCGCGTCGTCGATGGATAAGCGAATCAACCACTCTTCACAACGAATTCGCGTGGAACGGTCGCCGCGTCGATGTTGCATTAATCGGCAATCGGAATCGAACAGCGGCATTCGAGCTAAAACTAGGATCATTTGGCCGAGTTCTAGAACAAGCGATGTATAACAGGCTGAGCTTCGACCGTAGTTGGGTCGTAACTGACGGCGTTCCAAAATCCACAAGCATGGAGTTCGCTGCCGCGAACGGCGTTGGCGTGATCTCCGTCGTGGCTGGCCTTCCGCGGGTACTGCTCCAAGCCGAGCTTCAGATCGTGAGCCCGGCAGTTCGCAAAAGACTCATCGCACAATTGGGGGTACCGCGCACATGAAAGACATGTTCGACGCTTTCTCGCATTTCTTGGCTTTCGGAATATCTGATCAGCGCACCCTACGAGAACTCACGCATGAATATGACGGAATGATCGTGCCGGGGACTATCGCGGCCTATCAGGCTGACCCCACGCGCGGCTTTGTGCTCTCTCTCTCTGCATCCGAGAAGTTGCCGTATGCAATCGATTCTCGGTTCCCCCTTTTTCAGTCGCACCTGCCTTCACCGAAGCCGTCCCATCTTCTCCTCGCTGACATCCTCGGGCTGGAGGCGGATGGGTCAGGGCGGTGGCTAACAGAGGCGACGCTGAGCGATGAGTCGCTGGCCGCTATCGCCGCCCGATGGATAGATTTCAACACCAAGTTTCTGGGTGACCAGCCCTCTCAGTTCGAAAAATACGCCAAGCGTCTGAAGCGTCCGCTCCCACACACCGAGGCACACGGTCCGCGGTGGATCTTCCCGCCGTACTTCATGAAGGACGAGCAGTTTCCACACGCACTTGATCTCTCCCAGCGCCTGTGGGAGCACAGCGTCCAGGCGGCTTCCGCACGCAACGTGACGCCACGGTTGCGAAGGGTAGTTGCAGTGAAGGATCCTGCTGACCTCGTTCCTGGAGCGATCCAGAGCGGTCAAGATGAAGTTGTGATCTGGGTCAGCGATCTAGACGAGATGAAGCCAGAAAACTATCAGCGTCTCGCGGCATACGCATCGGCCATCAAGACGTTGCGTGCGAACGACGTCACACCGTTCGCACTCTACGGGGGATACTTCGCCGTCATGCTTCGTTCCCTGGGACTCGCGGGGGCGTCGCACGGGGTCGGCTTCAGCGAGTCACGTGACCATGTGGAGCTGAAGACTTCAGGCGCTGCACCGGCGCGGTTTTATGTTTCTCGACTGCATCGCTTCATCAGCCGCGACCTCGCCGCCGAACTGTGGCGACGGCGACCTTCATTAATAGACTGCGACTATCCGGGCTACGTGTCGCGCGATCCCCTCGACTTCGACTACCACGGTCTGATGCAACATTCGGTACACGCAAGACAGCACGAGATTCATCAGAGCGCCCTACGTACAACGTCGGACTACGTCGCAGAGCTCCGACAGGGCCGTAGTTCGTTCCTTGCGGAACTCGAAGCACTGCCACTGCCGCCCACGGTCATGAAGCGAGCGAGCGACCTCACGCTACCGCTTTCCGTATGGGCTAACGCTCTAGAGCAAGCGATTTAGCGGTTGCTGACCCGGGTGACACGTCCAGCAAGATCAGTCAAATTGGGGATGCGACGATCATTATCCGAGTCAGGATCTAGTCAGGATGCCTCTGGGAACGTCCGTGATCGGGCGTAGCGACTCGTTTCCGGAATTGATCTTTTGAACTGGGTTTTCCCCGGGTCTCCACACGCGCACGATGACGAGCGATCACGCTCGATTACCCGTCCGGACGATCAGTGGGTTCAGGGTTCAAGTCCCTGGGGGTGCACGGATCAGCCTCGAAGTCTCTCGCCGGACTTCGGGGCTTTTTCGCGCTCAGAGGCCATTCGTCTCACACGTTCACATCGAGGGGTCTCACGGGAGCGCCGACTACGCTGTTCGGGTGACCGCGCTTCCCCCCACGCCTTCGTTCGCCGATGACCTCGCGCTCGCGCTGCGCCTCGCGGATGCGGCCGACGCACAGTCGCTCCCGCGATTCGACGCCACCGACCTCGAGGTCTCGACGAAGGCCGACCGCTCGCACGTCACCGACGCCGACCTCGCCACCGAGCGGGCCATCCGCGCCATGCTGCAGCGGGAGCAACCCGACGACGGCATCTTCGGCGAGGAATACGGCGCCGAGGGCGACAGCCGCCGCCAGTGGATCATCGACCCCATCGACGGCACGGCGAACTTCCTGCGCGGCGTGCCGCTGTGGGGCACGATGATCGCCCTCGCCGTCGACGGGGTGCCGCAGGTCGGCGTCGTGAGCATGCCCGCTCTCGACCGGCGCTGGTGGGCGTCCCCGGACGGCGGGGCGTGGACCGGTACGGCCGATGCCCCGAAGCGCCTGCGCGTCTCCGCGGTCGACACGCTCGACGACGCGAGCGTCAGCTTCCAGAGCATCGGGCAGTGGCGGGATGCAGGCCACCTCGACCAGCTGCTGCATCTCGCGGAACACGTGTGGCGGGACCGCGCTTACGGCGACGTGTTCTCGTACATGCTCCTCGCCGAGGGGCGCCTCGACATGGTCGCCGAGTTCGACGTGAAGGAGTACGACATCGCTGCAGCCGTCGCGATCGTCCGGGAGGCCGGCGGCCGGATGACCTCGTTCGACGGCGATGAGACGATCTCGGCCCGCTCGACGCTCGCCACCAACGGCGTCCTGCACGACGCGTTCCTCACCCTCCTGCACTCCTGACGAACCGGACCCCCACGATGACCCCCCGCCTCCCCTCCGCGACGATCGGCCTCCTCCTCCTGGTGGCCGCTGCGCTCGTCGGATGCTCGTCGTCTCCCGCGCCCGAGAAGACCACTCCGTCGAACGACTCGGCGTCATCCCCCGCGCCGACCGCCGGTCCCGCCACCACCCCCGAACCCGAGCGCACGCCCGGCGCGCTGAGCTGCGAGGCGATGGTCTCGCCCGGTACCGTCGACGCGCTCACCGCTCAGGGGTGGACCGCCGAGACGAAGGAGTTCGTGATCGGCGACGTCGCGCTCGGTGAGGACGCGGGGCTGCTGTGCTTCTGGGCCGACTATTCGATCGCCTCGGACCACGGCCAGTTCTACGGCTGGGCCTCGATCAGTCCGACGGATGCGGCGAGCGCGCAGGACTCACTGCTCGCGAGCGGATGGCGGCGCGAGGACGCGGGCGGAGAGGTCGTCGTCACCGAGGATCCGGCGTATGCCATGGCCACTGACGAGGAGGGGTACGGCATGACCTACCTCTTCGGAGACGGGTGGGTGAAGTTCGCCGACACGAAGCAGGGGCTGCTGCTCATCGAGTGGACTCCCTGACCTCGAGCAGGTCGGCGGCGAGCGCGCGGGCACGGAGCAGCCGATCGGTGTCGCCGTCGACGGCCTGCTGAGCAACGGCCCCCTCGGCGAGAAGGAACAGGTGGTCGGCGAGCGACGCGGCGGCTCCGGGCGAGTCCTCGCCCACCAGCTCCTCGATCCGTTGCCGCACGCGTCGTTTGTGTGCGCGGATCACCGGCAGGGCGGGGTGCCCCTCCGGAAGCTCGGCTGCGGCGTTGAGGAAGGCGCATCCTCGTCCGGAGCTGTCGGCGTCATCCCGGTAGGCATCGAAGACCGTCAGCGCGCGCGGTGACGGCGCCGTGGCGAGCCGCTGCTCCCATCGCGCCCACCACGAGGCATCCCGGCGTTCGAGGTAGACGCTGACGAGTGCCTCCTTCGACCCGAAACGGTCGTAGAGGGTGCGTTTGGTCACGCCGGACGCGGCGGCGATGGCGTCGACGCCGACGGCGTGGATGCCGCGCTCGTAGAACAGGTGCGAGGCGGCGTCGAGGATGCGCCGGGCTGCCGGCGTCATGGTCGTTGCTCGCTCGGTCATGCATCCTCCCCACTTCACCGATCAGTGTACTCGCCGCGTATACTTCACAGATCAGTGAACCTCGGAAGGCGGCCATGACCGACACGCTCCCCCGCGCTGCGGCACCGTGGCGACTCGCTGCCGCGGGCCTCTCATTGATCGCCGTCTGCTACGGGCTCGCCCGCTTCGCCTTCGGGCTCTTCACCCCCGCGTTCCGCGCGGCGTTCGGCCTCGATGCGGCGGCGATCGGCCTCATCGCCGCTCTGGGTTACGCCGCCTACTGCGTCGGCGTCGGCGCCGCGACGTTCGGCACTCCCCGCTGGGGCGCCCGGAGCGTGGCGGTCGCGGCGGGACTCCTGGCGACGGCGGGAACGATCATCGTCGGGTCGTCGGCAGACGCGGTGACTCTCGGCATCGGCGCGGCGATCGGGGGCGCCAGCACGGGTGTCGCCTCCCCCGCCCTCGCCGACGCCGTGGCGAAGGGCGTCACGCCTGCCCGGCGCGATCGCGTGCAGAGCGTCATCAACGCCGGTACAGGGCTCGGCGTCCTCGTCGCCGGGCCGATCGCACTCCTGCTCCTGGACCAGTGGCGCGTTGCATGGTTCGTCTTCGCCGGCCTGGCCGCAGCGACGACGCTGTGGGCGGCGGTCGCCGTGCCGGCGGGGCGCACCACGCCTACCGGGATCCGCGCGGCGCCGCCCGAAGCGCGCGCAGAGTCCGCCGCAGCGCGAACGTCGCCCGACACGTCCCGCGGCATCCCTGGGGCGCGGACGCGGGCACTGCGGCTCCCGCTCGCGTCGCTCCTGCTGGGAGCGGGCAGCGGAGCCGTGTGGACGTTCGGTCAGGATGCTCTGGCCGCCTCGCTCGGTCGCCCGCTCGCGACCGTCGGGTGGATCGTTCTCGGAGCATGCGGGCTGCTGGGAGCCGCCGCGGGCGACGTCATCCGACGACTCGGCGTGAACACCGCCTGGCGGGTGTTCCTGGCGCTCATGGCAATCAGTACGACGATCATCGCGGTGCTCTCGCATCTCCCGGCCCTGGCCATCCCGGCGGCCGGAGTGTTCGGGGCCGTCTACATCGCGGCCACCGGGGTGCTGCTAATCGCCGGTACGCGCATCCGCCCCGACGACCCCGCCCGCGGTGTGGGCTCGGCGTTCCTCCTGCTCGCGGTCGGACAGGCGGCATCCTCCCCGGGCTGGGGCGCGCTCGGAGACGTCGCCGGGCTTCCCGTCACCCTGCTCGGTGCGACCGCGACGACCATCGTCGCCCTCCTGATCGCTCCTCTCAGCGCAGGGGCAGCACACGCCTCGACACCACGCAAGGGCGATGACAAGTGACGACCCGCATGATCGAGTGCAGATGCGGCACGACCGCCGCGGAAGGAGCATCACATGATCCCCGAGTCCTCCACCCCGCTCTCCCCCGGTGAGCAGCCCATCCGCCCGGAGCCTCTCGCGCCCGAGCCGCAGGAGCCGTCGTTCCCGCACCCGGAGGAGCCTCTGGCCCCGACTCCGAACGAACCCCTCGCGCCCAATCCCGAGGAGCCGACCGTGCCCCTCGACGGGGGCGCCTTCGAGTGAGCTCGTTGTCAACCCGGTGCACCCACCCGACCGTGTGCGGAAAGGTGGGCTTGCACGTCGACGAGAGGAGCCTCCCATGAGCAGCGACAAGGACCGTATCGACATCAGTACGGAGCCGTCCCCCGGTCCCGAGGAGAACGACAACCTCGGAGCAGAGGACGGCAAGGGCGATCCGCCCGCCGTGCCTCCGACGGACCGCGGCGACGACGTCTCCGCCGACGCCTGAGCCGTCCGTTCTACACCGCGAGACCCCGGGATTCCACGAGTACCGGGGTCTCGTCGTGTTCGGCGGTGTCGGAGGTTCCACCTAGAGTCGTTCTCCTCGGCCGGAGAAAGGAACTGCCGGCGATGGGAAACCCTGGCGCGACGCTCTCGGCCTACCGCGACATGCGGTCGCAGCACGAAGCCATCCTCGCCGCCGCACGTTGCGGGCCCCTGCAATCGCTCACCGAGCGGGAGATCGACCTCCGCGAGCAACCTCTCACGGTGTACCCGCGGCCCACACCCGTCTCGGCGTGGGTGCGCTTCGGCCCCGAGGCGGTGCGCGTCGACGCACGGCTGCTGCGCTCGACGCCCCTCGCCGCGGGGATCGAGTTCCGGGCGGGCGGGGAGGTCTTCCGCTGCTGGGTCTGGGGCAACGCCGTCACCCTCTCGTCCGACTGATGCCGACCGCTACCGCCGCGAGGCTGATGGACGCAAGCCCCTCTCAGCGTTCAGGGTCCACGCCTACCCTGGACGCATGAACGAGACGGTGACGATGGAGCAGAACGCTCTGGCGGTGAATGGAATCGACTACCTCCTCGCGCAGGATCAGGACATCGCAGACCTCCGCGAGCGCATCGAGGAAGCGGCGGCCACCAGCGGCCGATTCGTCGACTTCGTGGTCGTCGGCAACCGGGCCGTGAGCATCCTCGTCTCCGGTCGCTCCGAGGTCGTCCTCTCCACGGCGACCGTGCAGTTCGATGCCCGCGACACCGGCGACCCGGAGTCTCCATTCGGCGGTTACTTCGACCTGTTGTGAGTCGCGCCCGCGAGGACTCGAGGGAATGCGCCGTTCAGCGCAGGTCGTCGAGAACCAGTTCACCGCGCGCGTTGAGCGATCCCATCATGCGCTCGACGCGCCGAGGGTCGACGGCGGGCAGGGGGTCCGAGTCGAACTCGATGATGAGGGGGATGCTCGGGTGCATCCACGCGGTCATGCGACCGCGGTGGGGGGCGCCGGCCGTCCACGTCATCATGAAGCTCTCCTGACGACGCAGCTTCGTCCCCATCACGATCTTGACGTGCACGAGCGTCTCGTCGTCGACCTCGATCGGCGGACGAGAGCTGTTGTACTCGAGCTTTCCCATGGGAGAAGAATATGTCTCCGCGCCGGGACGCCACGAATCGCGCCGCATCGCAGAAGCCGACCGCGCAGCTTCGGCGGCCGTCAGTCCATCGCGCCGCGCACGGCCCTCGCGGTCGCCGGGGGTTCGCCGACCTCGTCGACGGTGTGCCCGCTGCACGCCATGCGGGTCGCGCTGGCCCGTTCGATCCGAGACACCGCGAACCATCGCATCCCGTCGCGCAGCTGACACCACCCCACCAGGTACCATCGGCCGGCCGTCGACGCGAACAGCACCGGCTCCACGTCACGGGTCGTCGTGGCGCCGTCACGCGCCGTGTACCGGATGCGCAGAACCCGCTGCTCGGCCATCCCCTCCTCGAGCGCCGATCTGACCGCGCGGGAGGGGACGGGCGGCGCGTCGACCCAGACGCGCCCCGCCAACGCATCCGCCCTGTCGCGGGTTCGGGGGTCGATGACCGCCAGGATCTTGCGCACTCCGGCTGCCCCCAGGTCCGCGTAGGGCGCATCGTGGGCAGCCGACACGGCGGCCATGAGGGCAACGGCCTGCGACGGAGAGAGGGTGATGGGCGGGAGCGCGCCGCCCTCCGCCAGGCCGTATCCGCCCCCGGGCCCCGGGCGCGACCAGATCGGCGCCCCGCTGCTCTCGAGCGCATCCAGGTCGCGTTTGACCGTTCGCACCGAGACCTCGAACTCGCGCGCGAGACGCTCGGCCGACACGCCCCGCGTTCCGCCATGACGCAGCATCTCGGTGAGAGCGTGCAGCCGCTCCGCTCGCTTCACCGCGCGCATCCGGGAATATTCATGACAGAGATAGTGACACACCTTTGTCCAGACGCGCTGCGAAGGTGAAGACATGACCAGCACGAACAGACCGACCATCCTCCTCCTCGCCGGGCACTGGCTCGGAGCATGGGCGTGGGACGAGGTCCTCGCTCATCTCCCCGCCGACCACGCCCGAGCGGTGGCGATGACCCTTCCGGGACTCGACCCCGACGACCGGGGGCGCACCACGAGAACCCTCGACGACCAGGTGCACGCGATCCGAGACGCCATCGCCGCGCATGGTGATGAGCCGGCGGTCCTCGTCGCTCACAGTGGCGCCAATGCGCCGGTGACCCTCCTCCTCGACCGTCACCCCGACCTCGTCACCCGGGTGATCTGGGTCGATTCGGGCCCGGTGGCCGATGGCAGCGTCTTGGCTCCGGATCTGCCGGTCGGTGTCGACGAGCTTCCCCTGCCGCCGTTCGACGATCTCGCTCGCCAGGCGAGTCTCGAGGGTCTGAGCGACGACGTGCTCAAGCGGTTCGGCGAGCGCGCCGTGCCGGAGCCCGGTCCGGTCCTCCGTCAGGCCGTCGCTCTGTCGAACGACGCGCGTCGGGGCGTTCCGACGACCCTGGTGTGCTGTTCGATCTCGGGTGCGCAGGTGCAGGCACTCGTGCAGGCCGGCCACCCGATGTTCGCCGAGGTCGGCACGCTCGCCGACCTCGACATCATCGACCTGCCGACGGGGCACTGGCCGATGTGGAGCCGCCCCCGTGACCTGGCCGACGTGATCCTGTCGGCCGCCGCGAAGACCGCCTGACGCCGACGGGACACTGTGACCCGGCGCGCATGGCCGCGCGCGAATGCGAAGAGGCGCGCCTCCCCACGATGGCGGGGAGGCGAGCCTCTTCGTGTGCGACAGCGACCTGTGGAGCTGGGGGGGAATCGAACTATGCCCCGCCACGCATGACTGCGCATCATCCGCGAAATTACGGGAGGGAAGCGTTGGTCAGCGATGGGCGCTTAGGGGGTGCGACGGGCGGGGGGCAAGATGTGGGCACGCGGTCGTGAGGGTGCGATGCGCACGAGTGAACACGAGGAGGCGCTCTGCCCTCACCAGAACAAACTCCAGCCACTCCCATGCGTGTCACGAAGAGCGACGTAGTCCGCACCCGAGAGCTGATCGGACACCCCGACCGCGTCCGCGACCTGCCGACCGGAATAGAGTCGCCCCCCGATTGCCATTGTGCTCGTCCTCCGACATTGCAACGCCTGACGTCGGATATGCGACGCAAACTCGACGTCTCGGCCGGAGGAAGGAAACCCGGCCATGCCTTCTCGAGGACTGTCGCCCACGGCGACGCTCAGCGTTACCCTCGAGGACGAGAACAACGCGACGCTGTGCGCAGCTCGGCGCACGCTCCCGGACTTCGACGAGTGGATCGCGCTCGGACGGTTCCGCCGTGGGATGCGGGCTCACTCCACCCCGTCGCACGACCACCTCGTCGTGCTGTCGTGAAGGGTGCCCACTCCCAAATTGGTACCTATCGCTAGCGAGCGCCGAGTGAACCTCTCAAAGTATCGGGTCGAGCGCGGCGGCGTATGTAGGCCGAAGAGTGGACAGCCGCCGTCCGCCCCGGGCCAATACGTTGAGCGCATGATAAATGCGAACGGGCGCCCGACGAGGCGCCATCGGAGGGTGTTACTCGGACTCGTCGCGGCGGCAACAGTCGCCATTGCGACGCTCGTTCCCGCGACAGCTGCGTCGGCAACGCCAACACAGGCTGGTGCGCAGGCCCTTGCACAACAACTCCTCGCGAGTGGCCGATTCGCCGCAGCAAGTGAGGCGATGGCGCAGGTGGAGGCGTACGCGAATGGCACGATGCGGCAGCATCCGCGTACCGGACGCGATTGCTACATCGACACCTCGATCCTCCAGGCACTCAAGACCGTCGTGGTCGACAGGGGAACGAGCATCCGGGTCTCGTCGCTCAACCGCTACTGCAGCGGTGACCTGACCGCCTCAGGGACGAGCAGCTACCACTGGCGCGACGGCGGCGGGCGCGCCGTTGATATCGATCGCGTGAACGGAGTTCTGGCGACCGGGAACACTGCACAGGACCGCGCCCTCATTCAATCCATGACCACAGCACTGCCCGGCCCTGCTGGACTGGGGCAGAGCAACTGCCGCAGCACCCCGGTGTCCGTCCCCTCGAACTGGGTACAGTTCAGCGACTCGTGCAACCACAACCATTTTGAGTTCCGGGGAACCAGCTCTGGGGTTCCGACAATTCCGGTGACCGACACTGACGGGGACGGTGTTCCCGACGCGAACGACGTCTGTCCCGGCGCCGCTGGTTTCGCAATGTACGACGGATGCCCCATCCCCCGCTCTGCGAACTCGACCGACTTCAGCGGCGACGGCACCGCAGACGTCTTCTTCGCGCACCCCAACGGCCAATGGTGGACTTCCAACAACGGCGCCAGCCCCTGGCAGGCGATCAACACCGCAGGGGTCGCACCTGCACTCCTGCAGTTCGCAGACTTCGACGGCGACGGCAAGTCGGACGTCTTCTGGCCCAACCCGGCGACCGGTGACTGGCTCGTCTCCTACGGAGGCAACAGCGGATGGAACATCCTGTCTAGTGGAAACGGCATCCCTGGCCATGAACTTCAGCTTGGCGACTTCAACGGAGATGGAAAGGCAGACGTATTCTGGGCCAACGCTGGAGCTGCACAGTGGTGGATCTCCTACGGCGGCAACTCACCTTGGGCTATCACAGCCACGCAAGTGCCGGCGACCGGACTGCGCATCGCCGACCTGACCGGCGACGGGAAAGATGATGTGTTCTGGGCACATCCGTCCGGTGAGTGGTGGCTGTCGCCGAACGGTTCGAGCTCCTGGCAGATCATCAATAACGCTGGTATCAGCGCGTCTCTGCTGAAGTTCGGAGACGTCGACGGCGACGGTAAGGATGACGTCGTCCTGCCCAACCCCGCAACCGGCAACTGGCAGGTCTCGTTTGGCGGAACCACCCCCTGGGCGATCACCGCGAGCGCCAACGTGCGCGGTGAGCAGCTACAGTTGGCCGACCTCACCGGGGACGGCAAAGCTGACATGTTCTGGCCCAACCCCGGTGCCGGTCAATGGTGGATTTCGAGCGGCGCATCTGGGCCCTGGCAAGCCATCAACACGGCCAGCATCGATTACAACCTCCTGATCGTTCGATAGCGTTCAGAACATTCACCCCCGAAGAGGACTCTCGCCGTTCCGAAAGAACGGCGAGAGTCCTCTCTGCTCTCATGCCCATCAAATCAATCCCCGCTGACGTCACCGGCGCGCCTCGACCCACGTGCGCGCAGCTCGGCGCGCTGCACGACGGCGTGCGCGAGATCGAGGCCGACGACATGCCCGCGCTCGAAGCGAAAGTGCCCGACGGGGGGCAAATGCTCTCTGTGCGCCGCGTCTGACACCGCAGAACGCTGACCGCTATGGCACCCTTCTACGACGTCGCGGGTCTGCTCGACGGTGCCGCTGGGTTCGAGCTCCCGGTGCGCGGCACCACCGCAGTCGTCCGCCAGGGTGGCACCGACCGCTGGGTGGTGCTCTTCGAGGGCGAGGTCGTCGGCTCGTTCCGACGCATGCGCCGCGACCACGCCACATGTACGCGAGTGAGCCCGGCGTGCTCGACTGCGTGAGCGATGCCGCTTCGATTTGTTAGCCCCGCGCTCCGACCATCTGAGGTGCGGGAGACTCGTCGCGCAGATGACTGGCAACACGGCGGGAGAGTCGGTGTGCGTTCCGCTCGACAGCGAGGTAGAAGACGATAGCCACAATGAGGCTGGTGATGATCTGGGCGAGCGTCGTCGACTTACCGGGGCCCAGGAGGAAGAGCAGACCGATCACGATGGGGCCGTGAGTGAGATAGAGGCTGAATGAGATCGTGCCCAACGCCACGAACGGCTTCCAATGGAGCACGGACCGTAGGGGCGCCCAGAGCATCACGATCGCCAATAGAAGGACCATGCCTGCGAGCTTCGCGAGAGTGAACACTGTCGTCCAGGCGTTGATGCTCACCTCAGATTCACGGTCGACCGCGAAGTTCAGGGAGTAGCCAGCGGTGATGAGGCAGATCGACAGGGCGAGGGCTCCCACTCCGATGATGTGTGTCGCGAACCTGCTGGCAGACGTCATGGTGAGACGACCAGAGATGGGTTCCCAGTGGTAGCCCAGAACGGCGCCGATGATGAACATCGGCATGTAGAGCAGGAACAGCGAGCCGGTCCAGACACTCGCGACCGAGGCCACCACGCCGAGGGTCAGAGACCACCATGGGAACCGCCGAGCGAGCAGCACTGCTACCGGGAGAAGGAGCGAGAACAGCACCTCCCACTGCAAAGACCACAACGGCACGTTCGCGATGCTCGTGCCGGTCAGGAGCGTTGCGTCTGCGAGCGCGCTGTCCACCGTGTACGACGTGGGCAGACCTTCGACCATGCGTGCAAAGTCAGGGGTTGCTGTGTGAGGGATCAGCCAGAAGACGATCGCTGTCACGAGAACCGACCCGATCACCGGGACGTAGAGGCGGATGATGCGGCTCGGGTAGTAGGCGTCCCACCGGTATCCAGGTATTGCAGCCGAGCGCACGAGCACGAAGCCGGAGAGCGCGAAGAAGAGCCACACTGCCTCGGGCCCGGCGGTGAAGATTCGCAGAGGCGAGTACATCAGCGCGTTGTTCCAGAATCCCTCGACGGGGAGGAAGTCCGCGCCGTCGAACCACGCGGGAATGGATGCCGCCGTCGCGTGGAACAACAGCACAACGAGGGCGGCAACCCCACGGAGGGAATCGAGTTCGATCTTGCGCACGGCTTGCTTTCTCGTTCAGGGGTGACCCGGAGCAGTCTAGTCTGACGATCCACCGCGCCCAGAAACGACGAAGTCCCCTCACGCGGCGCAGTCTCTCAGACCTACCAGGCTGGCCCCGGATGGGCCACGACTGTAGCCCTCGTCGCGGGTGACTTCAATGGCGACGGCGCAGGCGACTTCTTCCAAAGCCGCAACCACGGAAGCCTCTACTTCTACAAGGGTGAC
The DNA here is from genome assembly GCF_963528945.1 of uncultured Microbacterium sp. GTDB lineage: Bacteria > Actinomycetota > Actinomycetes > Actinomycetales > Microbacteriaceae > Microbacterium. Next base: position 799,634 of record NZ_CAURWX010000001.1, on the reverse strand, counting down.
TTTGCGAGCGATTTCACCTCCGCCGACATCGGGCCGGAATGGGCGTCGTACTCCCTGCTGACCGGTGGCGCGGACTTCAACTCTGACGGACGGGCGGACCTCGCCGCGCGCGGTCCAGACAGCAACGTCTACCTGTACCCGGGGAATGGTCACGGCGGCTTTGGGAACCCTGTACAGATCGACGGAACCCCCAATGGCCTGGGCCTCGTTCGGCAACTTGGTCAGGGGTGGGGCGCCTTCTCCAACATCCTGAGCAACGGCGATCACGACGGCGACACCAACCCCGACCTCATCGCGCGGCGCATCAGTGATCAAACGTTGTGCCTGTACTGAGCGGGGGTCTCTCTGTGGACATCAGCGAACCGACTCGACGAGCGAGCGGCCGCGGCATGTGGGCAATGTGTGGGCAGGGCTCGCCGCCTGACGACTTATCCACAACGCAAAAAAGGCCCGCCTCCCCAGTGCTTACCGGGGAGGCGAGCCTCTTCGTGTGCGACAGCGACCTGGTGGAGCTGGGGGGAATCGAACCCCCGTCCAACGCTGAGTCTCCACGCCTTCTCCGGGCGCAGTCTGTGGAAGCGTTCTGCTCGGCTCCGACCTTTGTCACAGACACCTAAGTCGACGAGCCCAGCCTGGGAAGAGTCCCACGTGACGTCCAGACGCCGTCACGCAGCAAGATTCCTCAATGACGCCAGGATCCGTATCGGAATCACATACGGTCTGACGGACTATCGGGCTCGCTTAGGCAGCGAGGGCGAAGTCGTTGCGCTTGGTTTCGGCAACTATTGTTTTGCAGAGAGCGTTAACGAGATAACTCTGCATCCTCGGCCCGCTTCTCGTGGATTCACAGGCGCTGTCGAAACCGATCAGCCCCGTGGTCCTTCTCTCGAAGGAGCCGCTGTCGCTCTGTGGAGTTTTCACAACCGGATGCTCCGCACCCGGCTTCACAGGATACAACGAACTCGATACCGGTGTCATTCCCGCCCGACCCGGCTCCCCGGTCGCAGCCAGGCGACGGGCGTAGAGTCGCCGCATGAGCGATGTCACCGTCACCGTCCGCGGCGAGCACGAGGCGCGCATCGCGCCCGAGCGCGCCACCGTTCGTCTCAGCGTCCGATCGGACGGTCCCGACCGTGCGGCGGTGGTCGATGAGGTGATGCGCCTGGCGCAGCCCGTTCGCGACACCATCACCGACCGGGCGGCGAGCGGGGTGGTGCACGACTGGTCGAGCACCCGCCTCTCGGTCCGGGCCGAGCGCCCGTGGAACAACGAGGGCAAGAGACTCGCCCCGGTGTACTACGCCGGCATCGACTTCACCGCGACGTTCTCCGAAGCCACGGAGCTCTCGCTCTGGGTCTCCGACGTCTCCGCGTGGGACGGGGTGGAGATCGGCGGAGTGAACTGGCACCTGACCACGGAGACGCGGGCTCGCATCGAGCGCGAGGTCGCCGCGGCCGCCGTCGGCGTCGCCGTCACCCGCGCGGAGGCCTACGCCGGAGCCCTCGGACTCGAGAGCGTCCTTCCCCTTGAGATCGCCGATGTCGGCCTCATCTCCGGCCCGCAGGGAGCGTCGTCTGCGCCGGTGTTGAAGGCGCGCGCGGCGGCCTTCGCCGTTGCCGACACCGCACCGGGCATGGCGTACGAGCCCGACGAGATCGTCGTCTCCGCCACCGTCGAGGGACGTTTCCTGGCCCGCTGAGATCCGTGCGGAACGCTCGTCCGACCCCGATCGCTCAGCCGGAGAACGGCGCGAGGTCGGCGGCGAGCCGCTCCGACACCCGTGCGTGCACGGCCGTGCCGTCTTCACGATGCTCGACCGAGAGCAACATGCCGGTCTCGTGAATGGCGGCGACGAGGTCTCCGCGGTCGTACGGGACGACAGCGCGCACCTCGACCGCGGGCTTCGGCAGGGCCTCCTCGATCGCAGTGCGGAGTTCATCGATCCCCTCGCCCGACCGGGACGAGACGAAGTGAGCCTTCGGCTGCAGCCCTCGCAGCACCATCCGCTCGTCATCGTCGAGCAGGTCGGCCTTGTTGAAGACGACGATCTCCGGCATGTCGCGCACACCGACGTCGCCCATCACGTCGCGGACCGTCTGCAGCTGACCGGCGGGATCGGGGTGCGAGCCGTCGACCACATGCAGCACGACATCCGCCTCGCCCACCTCTTCCAGCGTCGAACGGAAAGCCTCGACCAGCTGATGCGGCAGGTTGCGCACGAAGCCGACCGTGTCAGTCAACGTGTAGACACGGCCATCCGAAGTCTCCGAACGTCGAACCGTGGCATCCAGCGTGGCGAAGAGAGCGTTCTCGACGAGCACGCCCGCACTGGTGAGAGCGTTGAGCAGGCTCGACTTGCCGGCGTTGGTGTACCCGGCGATCGCGACCGAGGGGATCGTGTTGCGCTTGCGTTCGGCCCGCTTCGCTTCTCGCGCGGGGCCGAAATCGCGGATCTGACGACGCAGCAGCGCCATCTTCGTGCGGATGCGTCGACGGTCGAGTTCGATCTTCGTCTCACCCGGACCACGCGAACCCATACCGGCCCCGCCGGCGCCGACCTGGCCACCGGCCTGACGGCTCATCGAGTCACCCCAGCCGCGCAGGCGCGGCAGGAGGTACTCGAGCTGGGCGAGCTCGACCTGGGCCTTGCCCTCGCGGCTCTTCGCGTGCTGGCTGAAGATGTCGAGGATGACCGTCGTCCGGTCGATGACCTTGACCTTGACGACGTCCTCGAGGGCACGCCGCTGGCTGGGAGCCAGCTCGGTGTCGGCGATCACGGTGTCGGCGCCGACGGCCGCGACGATGTCCTTCAGCTCCTGGGCCTTGCCCCGTCCGAGGTAGGTCGCAGCGTCGGGGTGCGGGCGGCGTTGCAGCACCCCGTCGAGCACCACGGCGCCCGCGGTCTCGGCGAGGGCTGCGAGCTCGCGGAGAGAGTTCTCGGCCTCCTCCTGCGCCCCCTGCGGGTATACGCCCACGAGCACCACGTTCTCGAGGCGCAGCTGGCGGTACTCGACCTCGGTGACGTCTTCGAGCTCGGTGGAGAGACCGCCCACGCGTCGGAGCGCATGCCGATCCTCGAGGTCCCACTGCTGTCCGTCCGACGCCGTGTGCGCCGCCGTCGACTCGTCCTGCAGCGCCTGTGCTGCCCCGAAGACTCTGACCTCCGACCGACTGTCGGCGTTCGCGAGCACCCGATCCAGTGCGTCGCCGTCTTCGTGCTGAGTGGTGGTTTCCGTCATCCGTCCCTGATCTCTTGCTGTCATACGCGCCTTAACCTTAGCCCGCGCTCTCCGGTACGCTCACCGTATGGGGTCCGATCACTACTTCACGGCGACCCCGGCCAGTCCTGAGAACCTGCGAACGATCCGCGTGACGCTCGCCGGTCGCGAGCTGGAGCTGACCACCGCGGGTGGCGTCTTCAGCCCCGACCGTCTGGACGCCGGGACATCCGTGCTTCTCGCGAACACGCCGCCGGTTCCGCCGGGCGGTCACCTACTCGACATCGGCAGCGGGTGGGGACCCATCAGCCTGTCGATGGCGCTCGCCGCTCCCCATGCCACAGTGTGGGCCGTGGACGTGAACGAACGGGCTCTCGACCTCGTTCGCCGCAACGCGGAATCCCTCGGCCTCACCAATGTCAACGCATCGCTGCCCGAAGATGTTCCCGCCGAGGTCTCCTTCCGCACGATCCGCTCGAATCCACCCATCCGCGTCGGCAAGAGCGTGCTCCACGATCTGCTCGAGACCTGGCTCCCCCGTCTCGACGAGCGCAGCGACGCGTGGCTCGTCGTGCAGCGCAACCTCGGTGCCGATTCGCTGCAGCGATGGATCGGGTCGACCTTCCAGCCCGGGTACAGCGTGTTCCGCGCAGCGACCAGCAAGGGCTACCGCGTCCTCAAGGTGCGCAAGCACGGCACTCCGCCGACGGCGCCCATCGTCGTTCCCTGACCGGGCGGGCGCCGTCTCGACCTCGGGAGCGCGCGTCGGCGGGGCGAACCGGGGTCAGACGAGCTCGACCTCGCCGTGGAACGACAGCTGGGCGGGACCGGCGAGGGCCACGTGCTCGCCGTCCTCGGCCGGGAACATCCGCACCGCGAGGGTGCCGCCCGGCACCTCGACCCGCCAATGATCGGGAGCGTGGACACCGGCCCAGTGGCGCACGGCCAAGGCGGTCGCGGCCACGCCCGTGCCGCAGCTGAGGGTCTCGCCCACGCCTCGCTCGAACACGCGCATCCGCACGTGTCCGATGCCGTCGCGCACCAGCGGTTCCCCGGGAACGACGAACTCGACGTTCGCACCGGCCGGCGGTGCGGGTTCGAGCAACGGCTGACGCTGCAGATCGAGCGCGGCGAGCTCCGACTCCGACGCCACGGCCACCACGACGTGCGGGTTGCCGACGTCGATGCCCAGACCGGGCCGGGTGACCGAGAGCCCGCTCGCGGTCACCTCAGGATCGCCGCCGTCGAGCCGCCAGCGGCCGAGGTCGACCTGATAGCCGTTCTCGCTGCGGGTGACGTCTCGCACACCTGCGCGGGTCCCGATCGGGAGGGTCGTGCCGTGCTCGATCGTCGCCAGCCCTGACCACACGAGGTAGTGGGCGAACACCCGGATGCCGTTCCCGCACATCTCCGCGATGGATCCATCGGCGTTGCGGTAGTCCATGAACCACTCGGCCGCAGGTTCCTCGGCGAGCGATGCCGCGCCGTCGGGGATGGCCGCCGAACGCACCACGCGGAGCACCCCATCCGCCCCGATCCCGAAGTGTCGATCGCACAGGGCGGCGACCTGTTCGGGGGTCAGGTCGATCGCTCCCTCGGGGTCGGCGATGATGACGAAGTCGTTGCCCGTGCCGTGCCCTTTGGTGAATGCGACCATCCGCCCAGTCTAAGAGAGTCGGGAATCGCCTTCGTCGTCTCGAGCCACGCGATAACGCGCGCACACGAACGAGCGGTTCTGTGCGGTCTCGACGAGCTCGAGGTCGAGGCGGCGCGGAAGAAGCGGAGCGCCCGCACCCAGCATGACCGGCGCGTACTGGACCCACACCTCGTCGAGCAGCCCGGCATCCGCGAACTGTCCCGCGAGGTCGCCTCCCCCGATCACCCACACGTCTCGTCCGCCGGCGGCCTCGACGAGGACGGGATGCAGATCGGACACCGCGCCGTGCGCGAAGCGGATGTCGGCACCCTCGACCACCCGCAGATCGCGGTGCGTGAGCACCCAGGTCGGCGACGAGTATGGCCACGGCTCCTCTCCCTGCTCCCGAAGGAGCCACTCGTAGGTGGACGCGCCCATCACGAGAGCGCCGATGCGCTGCAGGAAACCTGCGTAGGCCATCGGTCCGTTCTCGTCGAAGTCCTGCGAGAGCAGCCAGTCCAACGAGTGCTGAGGAGTCGCGATGAAGCCGTCGAGGCTCGATGCGGTGTAGTAGTGGGTCGCCATCCCGTCATGCTGCCAGCGACCACCGACACGGGCGGGAAGTGACATGTTGGGGCGCAGCGCGCTAGCGGACGAGAGCGTCGACGTCGATCGGATGCCCGATCCACTCGATCGACGGATACCTTTTGAACCACGACACCTGTCGCCGCGCATAGCGCCGGGTCAGGGCCTGCGTCTCCGCGATCGCTTCGGCCTCGGTCGAACGCTCCTCGATCTGCGCCAGAGCCTGCGCGTAGCCGATGGCACGACCCGCCGTGGACCCGAGCTCGAGCCCGCGAGAACGGAGGTCGGCGACCTCCTCGACCAACCCGGCGGCCCACATTCTCTCGACCCGCGCATCGAGCCGAGCGACGAGTTCGGAACGCTCGACCTGCAGTCCGATGATGCGCGTCTGCGGCGACCAGAGCGTCGGGGCATCGGGTAGGACGGCTCCGTGGTTGTGGCCGCCCTGCTCGACAACCTCGAGCGCGCGCACCACTCGACGCGTGTTGCGCGGATCGATACGCGCAGCCGTGGCGGGGTCCGCCTCGCGGAGGCGTGCCAGAAGGACACCCACCCCGTCGCGCGCCAGCTCGGCCTCCAGGCGTTCGCGGACCCCCGGCATGCGCGGAGGAAAGCGGAAGTCGAAGATCACGCTCGACACGTACAACCCGGAGCCGCCGACGAGGATGGCATCGCCCCCGCGTTCATGAATCTGCTGCACCGCCGCGCAGGCTTCGGGTTGGTACCACGCGACCGCCGCGTCCTGATCGACCTCGCGGACATCGAGGAGATGATGCGGGATGCCCCGTCGCTCGTCGACGGAGAGCTTCGCGGTGCCGATGTCCATGCCGCGGTAGAGCTGCATGGCGTCGGCGTTGACGATCTCGGCCGGGTTGCCGTCCGCACGGAGACGCTCCGCGAGGTCGAGCGCGAGGTCGCTCTTCCCCGTGCCCGTGGCGCCGACCACGGCCCAAAGCCGTCGCCCCGCGCCGCGGGAGCCGTCGAGATCGTTCACACCCCGACGCGCAGCGTGGGAAGACCCAGCGACACCGCACGAGGAGCGCCCGGAGCGCTCGGGGCCGGGACCGCGCAGGACTCGGCCTGCGACCGATCCCACGCATCTCCGCCACGCGTGCGACGGATGCGGAGAGGCTGTCCACTGGGGTCATCGGCGAGCAGATGGAACGGCGCCGCATGCGTGATCCGCACGGTCACCACGTCGCCCGGCCGCGGCAGGTCAGACCCCGGGGTGACCTCGAAGTGCACCAGTCGGTTGTCCTGCGCACGACCGGTCAGCCGGTGGGTCTCGGCGTCCTTCTTGCCCTCACCTGTCGACACGAGAACCTCGACCTCGCGCCCGAGCTGCTTCTGGTTCTCCTCGAGCGAGATGCGCTCCTGGAGGGCGATCAGGCGGTCGTACCGCTCCTGCACCACGGCCTTGGGAACCTGATCCTCCATCGTGGCCGCCGGCGTGCCCTCGCGGATCGAGTACTGGAAGGTGAAGGCTCCCGAGAACCGCGACAGCTCGACGACGCGCATGGTGTCTTCGAAGTCCTCGTCGGTCTCGCCCGGGAACCCGACGATGATGTCGGTCGTGATGGCGGCGTCCGGCATGCGTTCCCGCACGCGGTCGAGGATGCCGAGGAACTTCTCGCTGCGGTACGAGCGTCGCATGGCCTTAAGGATCCGGTCGCTCCCCGACTGGAGAGGCATGTGGAGCTGAGGCATGACGCTGGGCGTCTCGGCCATCGCGTCGATCACGTCGTCGGTGAAGGCCGCCGGGTGCGGACTGGTGAAACGGATGCGCTCCAACCCGTCGATCTCCCCTGCGGCGCGGAGGAGCTTGCTGAACGCCTGACGGTCGCCGAACTCTACGCCGTACGAGTTGACGTTCTGTCCGAGAAGGGTAACCTCGATCGCTCCGTCTTCGACCAGGAGGCGGATCTCGTTGAGGATGTCTCCCGGTCGGCGGTCCTTCTCTTTGCCTCGCAGACTGGGGACGATGCAGAAGGTGCACGTGTTGTTGCACCCGACCGAGATCGAGACCCATCCCGAGTGGGCGGAGTCGCGCTTCGTCGGCAGGGTGGAGGGGAAGACCTCGAGGGATTCGAGGATCTCGAGCTCGGCATCGCCGTTGTGACGCGCTCGCTCGAGAAGTCCGGGCAGGGAGCCCATGTTGTGGGTGCCGAAGACCACGTCGACCCAGGGCGCCTTGTCGATGACCGCCTGCTTGTCCATCTGCGCGAGGCACCCGCCAACCGCGATCTGCATGCCGTCCTTGCGACGCTTGACAGCCGCGAGTTGACCCAGGGTGCCGTACAGCTTGCCGGCCGCGTTGTCGCGCACGGCGCACGTGTTGATGATGACCACGTCGGCCTCGACCCCGGCGTCGGCGCGGACGTACCCGGCGCTCTCGAGCGAGCCGGAGAGACGCTCCGAGTCGTGGACGTTCATCTGGCACCCGAAGGTGCGCACTTCGTAGGATCGCTGTCGCCCATCGTGACCGATGGCGGCCGACGAGGCGCTGATGATCGTCGGTTCGCTGCGCGGAGTAGTCATGATGAGTCCATTCTACGAGCGACCGGGCCGCCCCACCGCCGGGCGCGGGATCAGTCGGAGTCGACGAAGCGCACACCGGACGGTCGTGCCGGTGACGAGACCTCGCGGAGTGCGGTCTTCGCCGCCGACATGGCCGCCGACCCACCGTACCCGCGCCGAGCCAGCTGCCCCATCAGACGGCGGAGCGCGGTGTCGGGATCGAGCCGGCTCATCGACCGTGCTTTGGATCGCGCGAACTCGAGCGCACGCTCCTCGTCGTCGTCTGGCACCTCGCTGAGCGCCGCCTCGACGACGTCTCTCGCGATGCCACGCTTCGCGAGCTCGCGCGCCAGCACGACCCGGCCCTGATTCCGCCGCTCGACGCCCGACGTGACGAGCGATCGGGCGAGTTCTTCGTCGTCGAGGTACCGACGTCGCAGGAAGTCGTCGAGGAGATCGTCGACCTCGGAGGAAGGGAGCTCGTGGGAGCGCAAGACCTGACGGGCCTCAGAGACGGAGAGAGATCGCGCGCGAAGCTTGCGCAGGAGGGCTTCCTCCGCGGTCGCACGAACCTGTTCGAGGTCCGCGGCGGCCTCGTCGCCGTCCTCCTCCGCCGAGGACGGCAGGGCGCGCAGAACCTCGGCGGCCCGCTGCGTTGGGGCAGCGGAGCGGGCGGGGTGCCGGGGGCTCGGAGACCCCATGGCATCGAGGCGCGCGCGCGATGCTGGATCACGAACCTGCTCCTCGGCACGGTCCGGACGCTGCCCGGACGAGGGGTGCCACGTCGATGCCCACGGTGCGTCGTCCCCCGACGATGACTCGGCGGCCGACGAGGGTCCGCCGGTTCCGGAGGATCCGCGCGAGGCGTCGCTCCCGGAGCGGCCGAACAGTGGGATCACGGGGGCGATGCGCTCGGACTCCCCGCGCGCATCGCCCCCGCTGATGTCATCCATCGTCATGCAGGCCGGCGCTCGGCGAGCTCATCCGCCGGCGCAGCGCCCGGCGCCTTGGCCCCGATGCCGAGCTTCTGGAGGATCTGCGTCTCGATCGCGAGCGCGACGTCCTTGTTGTTCAGCAGGAAGGTGCGGGCGTTCTCCTTGCCCTGACCGAGCTGATCGCCGTCATAGGTGTACCACGAGCCCGACTTCTTGACGATGCCGTGTTCGACTCCGAAGTCGATCAGGCTGCCCTCGCGCGAGATTCCCACCCCGTAGAGGATGTCGAACTCGGCCTGCTTGAACGGCGGCGCCATCTTGTTCTTGACGATCTTGACGCGAGTGCGGTTTCCCACCGCATCCGTACCGTCTTTCAGCGTCTCGATCCGTCGGATGTCGATGCGCACCGACGCGTAGAACTTGAGCGCCTTTCCACCGGCCGTGGTCTCGGGAGAACCGAAGAACACACCGATCTTCTCGCGCAGCTGGTTGATGAAGATCATCGTGGTGTTGGTCTGGTTGAGACCACCGGTCAGCTTGCGGAGAGCCTGCGACATCAGTCGTGCCTGGAGGCCGACGTGGGAGTCGCCCATCTCGCCTTCGATCTCGGCGCGCGGAACGAGCGCGGCGACCGAGTCGATCACGATCAGGTCGATGGCGCCCGAACGCACGAGCATGTCGGCGATCTCGAGCGCCTGCTCTCCGGTGTCGGGCTGCGACACGAGCAGCGCGTCGATGTCGACACCGAGCTTCGCGGCGTAGTCCGGGTCGAGCGCGTGCTCCGCGTCGATGAACGCGGCGATTCCGCCGGCGCGCTGGGCGTTCGCGATCGCGTGCAGGGTGAGCGTCGTCTTACCCGACGACTCCGGACCGTAGATCTCCACGATCCGACCACGCGGGAGGCCGCCGACGCCGAGCGCGACGTCGAGGGCGATGGAGCCGGTCGGGATCACGGCGACGGGTGCGCGCTCGTCGCTGCCCAGCCGCATGACCGAGCCCTTCCCGAACTGGCGATCGATCTGGGCGAGGGCGGTCTCGAGGGACTTCTCGCGGTCTGCGGGAGATGGCATGTCGTGCTCCTAATGCTCGCGTGGTGCCGCCTGTAGGCTGTCGCGGCGCTCCCGGCTGGAAGCAGACTCTCCGACAAGGCGTATGGCTCGGGGCCATGTCTTCACCGTACGAGGGGCCACCGACATTGAGCGGGCGGATACAAGCACGGTGGAGAGAAATGATCTCGGAACCACTGTGCAGAACACTACGCCCGCTTCGAACGGATATTCGACGACACGCCGATCAATCGCGGCGACCGCTCGCACGTCTCGAAGAGTCAGCGCTTGCGCGGCTCCAGCCGGCCCGCGCCGTGGCGACGGTTCTCGGGAACGTCCATCTCCGCGCACAATGCGAGCCAGATGTCGCGCGGTGGCACGCCGGCAGCGAGAGCCTCGGTCGAGGTCTGGCCGGCGAGGGGTGAAAGGACGAGGTCGTTCAGCAGTGCTGACGTGCGCCCCGGGAATTCGTGTTCCACGGCGCGCAGGAACTCACTACGACGCATGAAGGAAGAAAGCGCCCGGTCAGTGCAGCGACAGCTCGGGCTCGACCTCGGCGACCAGGTCGTCGGGAACGACGTCCGGGAAGACCTGGATGCCCTCGAGCACGGAGATGCGGTCGCCGACCTCGCGCATGATCTTGGAGATGGGAACGTCGAGGGCTTCGGCGACCGAGGCGAGGATCTCGCTCGACGCTTCCTTCTGTCCCCGCTCCACCTCACTGAGGTAGCCGAGGGCGACCGAGGCCTTGCTCGCGACCTGGCGGAGGGTGCGACCCTTCTGAAGACGGAAGTCCCTCAGAACATCGCCGATCTCCTGTCGTACAAGAATCATCGGAACCTCCTCCCCCATCGATCTCGCGAGGCCTTCCCCGTCGAGATGGCCAGTATAGTCTCGCCGTCCTGCACAGAATCTACCCTTGCACTCTGTGGTTTGAATGTGAGCACAAAGGTGATAACCGCCGCGGGCGGCGGGCTATTCCCCCAGGCATTCCGCAAGCAGGCGGAGCGCCGCGTCGACGCTCTGCGCTCGCACCGTCTCGCGATCCCCCTCGAAGAGGAACGCCCGGGTGAGCGTGCGCTCGGGGGTCGACACCCCGATGTGGACGGTGCCGACCGGTTGGCCGTCGGGAGAATCCGGACCCGCGATGCCCGTGGTCGCGACACCGACAGAGGCCTCCTCATCGGAGACCTGCAGTGCGGTCCGCACACCTCGGGCCATCTGCCGCGCGACCTCGGGGTGGACCGCCCCTTCGCGCGCCAGCAGCGCGGCATCCACCCCGAGCACGGAGTGCTTGATCGGGGTGGCGTACGCCACGACCCCACCCCGCAGCACCTCAGACGCCCCCGGAACAGAGACGAGAGCAGCGCACAACGCGCCGCCCGTGAGGGACTCGGCGACGGCGATCGTCCATCCGCGTTCGCGCAGTCCGCGAACCACCTCCGCCGCAGGGATCACCGTCATCGCCGCCGGGCACCCCGCATCTGGGCCACGATGTAGTCGATTCCGCTCAGCACGGTGAGCCCGACGACCACGATCATCAGCACGGTCGTCACCGTCGTCCACAGCGGTTCGCCCAGCCAGACATGAAGCGGCAGCAGCGCCCACGACAAGGCCACCGCCTGCACGGCGGTCTTGAGCTTGCCCATCCAAGCGGCCGCCACAACGTGCTCGTTCACGATCATGAGCCGGTGCACCGTGATGCCCCACTCGCGCACGAGGATGACGATGACGATCCACCACGGCACCTCGCCGAGGATGGCCAAGCCGATGAAGCCGGCGCCCGTGAGCAGTTTGTCGGCGATCGGGTCCCACAGCTTGCCGAAATCGCTGACGATGTCATAACGCCGGGCGAGGTAACCGTCGACCCAGTCGGTCGAGATCGCGAGGATGAACAACACCGCGGCGACCCACCGCAGGGTCAGATCAGCGTCGCCTTGTGCACCACCGAGGAGCAGCAGCACGAAGAACACCGCCGCGAGCGGGATGCGGGCGACCGTGATGGCGTTCGGCAGCTGGCGGGGAATGGTCATCAGTCGCGCCCCGTCAATCCCCAGGCATCCTCGTCGCCCTCGGCCTCCACCTCGGGGAGCCCCTGGAACTGTGCCTCGATCGGATCGGACGCCATCCCGGCGGGCGGACCGGCAGTCGCCGGAGTCGACGAGGGCGCGGCCGGTGACGCGGGCACATCTTCTCCACGGAGTTTCGCCATGACAGTGGGCAACTGCTCGACGGTGACGAGCACGTCGCGCGCCTTCGACCCCTCGGAGGGGCCGACGATCTCGCGGGACTCGAGCAGATCCATCAGACGACCCGCCTTCGCGAAGCCGACGCGGAGCTTGCGCTGCAGCATCGACGTCGATCCGAACTGGCTCGAGACGACCAGCTCCGCTGCGGCCAGCAGCAGCTCCAGGTCGTCGCCGATGTCTTCGTCGACCTCCTTCTTGCGCGGCTCCAGCGCCTCCTGCACGTCGGGTCGGTACTCGGGCTGCGCCTGGCGCGTGACGTGCTTGACGACCGCGTCGATCTCCTTCTCGTCGACCCACGCGCCCTGCAGCCGGAACGGCTTCGAGGAGCCCATGGGTGAGAAGAGCGCGTCACCCTGACCGATGAGCTTGTCGGCGCCGGGAGCGTCGAGGATCACGCGGCTGTCGGTGACGCTGGTGACCGCGAACGCGAGGCGCGAGGGCACGTTGGCCTTGATGAGTCCGGTGACCACGTCGACGCTCGGTCGCTGCGTGGCGAGCACCAGGTGGATGCCCGAGGCACGCGCGAGCTGGGTGATGCGCACGATCGAGTCCTCGACATCGCGCGGGGCGACCATCATCAGGTCGGCGAGCTCGTCGACCACGACGAGCAGGTAGGGGTACGGCTTGAGCACGCGCTCGCTGCCCACGGGGACGTCGACCTCACCGGCGCGGACGGCCCGGTTGAAGTCGTCGATGTGGCGGAATCCGAACGACGCGAGGTCGTCGTACCGCATGTCCATCTCCTTCACGACCCACTGCAGCGCTTCGGCCGCCTTCTTGGGGTTCGTGATGATCGGCGTGATGAGGTGGGGCACGCCGGCGTAGCTCGTGAGCTCCACGCGCTTCGGGTCGATCAGCACCATCCGCACGTCCGCCGGACGGGCCCGCATGAGCAGGCTGGTGATCATCGAGTTCACGAAGCTGGACTTTCCCGAGCCCGTCGAACCGGCGACCAGGAGGTGCGGCATCTTGGCGAGGTTGGCGGTGACGAAGTTGCCGCCGACATCCTTGCCGACGCCGATCGTGAGCGGATGCGTGCTCTTCTGAGCGGCCTGCGAGCGCAGCACGTCGCCCAGAGCGACCGTCTCGCGGTCGGTATTGGGGATCTCGATGCCGATCGCGCTCTTGCCCGGGATGGGCGACAGGATGCGGACATCGTTCGACGCGACGGCGTACGCGAAGTTGTTGCTCAACTGGAGGATCTTCTCGACCTTGACGCCGTGCCCGACCTCCACCTCGTACTGCGTGACCGTCGGTCCGCGGGAGAACCCGGTGACCTTGGCATCGACGTTGAACTGCGACAGCACGCTGGTGATCTGCTCGACGATCCGGTCGTTCGCCTCGGACCGTGCGACCGAGGGCGGGCCGTCGGCGAGGATGCCGGGCGAGGGCAGCACGTACGGCGTCATCGGCGCCTGCAGGCCCCGCTCCCCCGGGCCATCGGTGCCGAAGCCGTCGAGTCCGGGCAGCTCGGGCATCTCGCCCGTGTCGGAGTCGTCGTCGAGGAGTGCCGTCGTCTGCTGCTCGGAGAGCGCATCGGCGACCGAGCGCACATCGGAGAGAACCTCGGTGGCGGCGTCGTAGGGGTGATCGTCGACGACGACCGCCTGGTCGTAGGCGGGAGTGGCGTCGGTGGTGGAGAGCAGCGCGGTGATGTCGTCGGAGCCGAGGGTGCCCTCGTCGGGGTCTTCCTCGCGTCCGGTCTTGTTGCGGCGCCACCACGGGAGGACGTTCTCGTCGTCGGTCTTGTCGGCCTCGTCGATCGCCACCTCCTTCGGCGCCGGCTCCGCTCGCTGGGCGTCGAACATCCACGCGTAGAGGTCGCCGAGCCGCTGCCCGATGCGGTTCGGGGGCGTCTTGGTGAGGATGAGGATGCTGAGGCCGGCCAGCAGGCCGAGCACGACGTAGGCCAGGATCGGCGTGACGAGGGCGAGCGGCTCGCCGACGAGCCAGCCGGCGAGTCCGCCGGCCTCGCTGACCGCCGGGGGGCCCTGGCTGGGGTGCGGGCGGACGACGCCGGCGCTGCCCGTCGTTCCCGCCGCGGCGTGACTGATGCCGGCGACGGCGATCACGAACAGGCCGAAGCCGATTCCGATCCTGCCGTTGTCGTGGACGGAGGACGGGTGACGGAAGAGCCAGCCCGCCAGCAGCAGGAGCAGCACCGGCATGAAGAAGGCCACGCGGCCGACGAGGAGGCCGACCGAGTACGCGCTGATGTTCGCGGCGACCTCGTTGCCGATGAAGAACCACTCGTTGACTGCTCCGGCGATCGCGAGCAGCACCAGGAACAAAGGGAACCCGTCGCGGCGATCGTCTTTCTCGAGCGTCTCAGGGCCGAAGGCGCGGAACAGGCCGCCGACGGCATGAGCCAGACCGTTCCAGGCCCGGACGGCCACGGGAGGCTTGTCGAGCTCGTCGATGTACTTCTTCGGCGCGGGCGAAGCCTTGGCCTTCGGAGCCGCCTGCCGCTTCGGGCGTGACGATGCGCTCTCCGACGCGCGCTCGGACTTGGTCGTGCTCCTGGCCATGCCCTCACGTTACGCCGGGCGTCGGACATCTCCGCGTATCGACGCGGCTTTCCGGGGATCCGGAGGTCAGGCCTCGATCACCAGCGGGACGATCATGGGCCGGCGACGCAGCTTCTGGTTGACCCAGCGGCCGATGGTGCGGCGAACCACCTGCGACAGTGCGTGCGTGTCGCGCACGCCGTTGCCCGAGGCCTCCTTGAGCGCCGCGACGATCTTCGGGGCGACGTCGTCGAACACCGAGTCGTCCTCGGCCACACCCCTGGCGTGGATCTCGGGTCCGGAGATGATCCGACCGGTCGCGGCATCCACCACGACGATGACCGAGATGAAGCCCTCCTCGCCGAGGATGCGGCGGTCCTTCAGATCGGCGTCGGTGATCTCGCCGACCGTCGAGCCGTCGACGTAGACGAAACCGAGGTCGAGCTGGCCCGCGATCCGCGCGGCGCCGTCCTTCAGATCGATCACGGTGCCGTTGGACGCGATGATGGTGCGCTCCTCGGGAATGCCCGTCTCCTGCGCGAGCTTCGCGTTCGCGATGAGGTGGCGGTACTCGCCGTGCACGGGCAGCACATTGCGGGGCTGCAGGATGTTGTAGCAGTAGAGCAGCTCGCCGGCCGCCGCGTGGCCGGAGACGTGGACGCGAGCGTTCGCCTTGTGCACGACGTTCGCTCCGAGCTTCGTGAGTCCGTCGATCACGCGGTAGACGGCGTTCTCGTTACCCGGGATGAGGCTCGACGCGAGGATGACGGTGTCGCCCTCGCTGATCTCGATCGCGTGGTCCATGTTCGCCATCCGGCTGAGCACGGCCATCGGCTCGCCCTGCGAACCGGTCGACATGTAGACGATCTGCTCGTCTGGGAGGTCGCGGGCCTTCTTGAAGTCGATGAGAACACCGTCGGGCACCTTGAGGTAGCCGAGCTGCTCGGCGATCGTCATGTTGCGCACCATGCTGCGGCCGAGGAAGGCGACGCGGCGGCCGTGAGCGTGCGCTGCATCGATGACCTGCTGCACGCGGTGGACGTGGCTCGAGAAGCTGGCGACGATGACCCGCCGCGGCGCGCGGCCGATCACCTGGTCGAGCACGGGACCGATCGAACGCTCGGTCGGGGTGAAGCCGGGGACGTCGGCGTTCGTGGAGTCCACCAGGAAGAGATCGACGCCCTCTTCGCCGAGCCGCGAGAAGGCGCGGAGGTCGGTGATGCGCCCGTCGAGAGGCAGCTGGTCCATCTTGAAGTCGCCGGTGGCGAGCACGAGACCCGCGGGCGTGCGCACCGCGACGGCCAGCGCGTCGGGGATCGAGTGGTTGACGGCGACGAACTCGAGGTCGAAGGGTCCGACCTTCTCCTGCTGCCCCTCCTTCACCGTGAGGGTGTAGGGCTTGATGCGGTGCTCCTTGAGCTTCGCCTCGACGAGCGCGAGGGTGAGCCCGGAGCCGATCACCGGGATGTCGCCCTTGAGGCGCAGCAGGTACGGGACGGCGCCGATGTGGTCCTCATGTCCGTGGGTGAGGACGACGCCGACGATGTCGTCGAGCCGATCGCGGATGGGCTCGAAGTCGGGAAGGATGAGGTCGACACCCGGCTGGTGCTCCTCGGGGAAGAGCACGCCGCAGTCGATGATCAGGATCTTGCCCGCGTACTCGAACACGGTCATGTTGCGGCCGATCTCGCCGAGCCCGCCGATCGGGATGACCCGAAGCGTGCCCTCCTCGAGCGCCGTCGGTTCTGCCAGGGGAATGGACATGCTGTCTCCTCAGTCGGACACTCCGCGCGTCCGTTCGTTCGTGGTGACGCGACTCAGCGCGTCGTGCCGTGCACCTTGGGCAGGGCACCACCCGCGGCCGCGTTGCGGTCGGGGCGGAAGTTCGAGAAATCGGCGCCGGGGACGCCCGTGACGAGATCGAGCTCGTCTTCGATGAGGGCGGCTTCCCACTCCTCGGGACCGACCAGCGGCAGCCGCACTCGCGGGCTGGAGATGCGGCCGAGGCCGTGCAGGATGTACTTCGCCGCGACCGTGCCGGGAACGTGGGTCATGACGGCACGGACGAGAGGCTCGAGGCGCCGGTGCTCGGCGGTCGCGGTCGCGAGGTCGCCGCGGTTCACCGCATCGATGATCGTGCGGTACGGGGTCGCCGCGATGTTCGCGGTGACGCCGATCAGGCCTGCCGCGCCGATCGACAGGTGCGGCAGCACATTCGCGTCGTCGCCGGAGAAGTACATCAGGTCGGTCTGGTTGAGCACGCGGCTGACCTCGGAGAAGTCGCCCTTGGCGTCCTTCACGGCGAGGATGTTCGGGTGCTTGGCCAGGCGCAGGATCGTCTCGTACTTGATCGGGACTCCGGTGCGCCCGGGGATGTCGTAGAGGATGACCGGGAGATCGGTCGCATCGGCCACGAGCCGGAAGTGGGTCAGGATGCCCGCCTGCGTCGGCTTGTTGTAATACGGCGTGACGATCATGATGCCGTCGGCGCCGGCCTTCTCGCTCGCCTTGTACAGCTCGATGGCGTGAGCGGTCTCGTTCGATCCGCCGCCCGTGATGATCTTCGCCCGACCGGCCGAGACGGATTTGCCCACCTCGACGAGCTTGAGCTTCTCAGGGTCGGTGAGGGTCGAGGTCTCACCCGTGGTGCCGGTGACGACGACGCCGTCGGCGCCGGCCGTGATGACGTCGTCGATGTGCTTCTCGACCGCGGGCCAGTCGACCTCGCCGTCGGCCGTCATCGGAGTGACGAGCGCGACGAGAACCTGTCCGAAGGGGTTGCCCGTGTGCGTCATGCCTCCAGCGTATCGTCTCGCCGCAGCGTCACGATGATGCGGATGCCCGGATGACGTCACCCGACGCGACGTCGACGCGGTGCCGGAACAGGATGCCGACCGTGGCCCCCACGCTCGCCTCCGTCGCGCGTTTGCGGAACATCTCGATTCCGGCGATCTCCGTCGACGACACCGTCGCGCCGTCGCGGACGATGCTGATGCGATCGCCGACCCGCAGGACGCCGGAGGCGACCTTCCCCGTCGCGATCGTGCCGCGGCCGGTGATCGAGAACACGTCGTCGACCGTGAGCTCCCCCGCGCCGACCGCGGACAGTCGAGCGGTCTGCTCGTCGTTGTAGCGGCGCAGCATGTCCTCCGCGCTCTCGGGCTCCTTCTTCCTGCCGAACAGCCATCCCATGCTTCGATCCTAGGCAACCGCGCCGCCTAGGCTCGGACCCATGACTTGGGTGACTCACGGCTCGCAGACGGTCTACACGAACCCCTGGATCGAGGTGCGGGAGGACGCCGTGACCGGTCCGGGCGGGGCGCCGGGCATCTACGGCGTCGTGACGATGCGGCATCCGGCGGTCTTCGTGGTGGCCATGGACGATGCCGATCGCGTGTGCCTCGTCACCGTCCAGCGGTACACCACCGGCACGTCGGTCGAGGTGCCCGCCGGCGGAAGCGACGGCGAGGACCCCGCGATCGCTGCGCGACGCGAGCTGCTCGAGGAGACGGGTTTCGAGGCCGCGGAGTGGACGTCGATCGGCCGCATGAACGCGCTCAACGGCATCGCGGATGCTCCCGAGCACGTCTTCCTCGCCCGGGGACTCCGAGCATCCGACCCCGAGGCCGCCGCCGAGGGTCAGCGCGACGAGGGCATCGGGGCCGTGTCGTGGGTGCCGTTCGCGGACGTGCTGGCAATGATCGCCGATGGACGCATCACCGATGGGGAGACCATGGCCGCGATCACCCTGGCCGGCATCCGTCTCGGACGGTTCCGCTGACGGTCAGACCCGGCCGCGCCGTGCGACGCGGGCGGTCACCGACGGCGGCAGCACCCGGGTGAGAGCGACGAGGGCCTTGTAGCGCAGCGACGGCACGGACACCGCGCGCCCGCGGGCCGCATCGCGCAGACCTTCGCGCACGACGTCGCGTGCGTCGAGCCACATGATCGGCGGTACGCCCTCGTGACCGGGAGCGAGTCCCATCCGCTCGTGGAAGGACGTGTGCGTGAACCCCGGGCACACCGCGGTGACGCTCACACCGTCGCCCGCGTACTCGGCGTTGGCCCAGCGGCTGAATCCGATGAGCCACGCCTTGCACGCCGAGTACGTCGAGCGCGAGATGAAGCCCGCGACCGAGGCGACGTTGATGATGCGTCCTCCGCGCCCGCGCATGACCTGGAGCGCGGCGTGCATCAGCCGCATCGATGCCTCGACGTGTACGCGCAGATGGCGCACCTCATCGTCGACGTCGTTGTCGGCGAACTGCAGAGGCAGGCCGAATCCCGCGTTGTTGATCAGGAGGTCCACCGGGTCGCTCGCGTCGCGCAGGCGTGCCGCGACGCGTGCGACACCGTCGTCGGTGGCGAGGTCGGCCGCCATGACCTCGACGGCCACGCCGTGCTCGCCGCGTAGCTCGGTCGCCAGCTCGTCGAGCGCATCGACGGAGCGCGCCACCAGCACGAGGTCGGCCCGGCGTCGCGCCAGTTGACGAGCGAACTCTGCGCCGAGGCCGGCGCTCGCGCCGGTGATCAGTGCGGTGGGCATCAGCGTTCCAATCCCAGGAAGCGGAAGCGGACTCCCGTGCGCGAGGTCTGCCATTCGCCTTCGTCGACGACCCGCCATCCGACCCTCGACGGCGCGAAGGCGTCGCCGCCCTCCACCTCGAGGTCCAGCTCGGTGACCTCCAGCCGATCGGCGTCCCCGATGACCTGGCGGAAGATCTCCGCACCGCCGATGATCCACACGCGGTCGGCTCCGCGCACGGCCTCGGCCACGGTGGCGGCACGCCGGGCCCCGTCGGCCGCCCAATCCTGCTGGCGCGTGACCACGATGTTCTCGCGCCCGGCGAGCGGGCGGAACCGTTCGGGCAGGGAGTCCCAGGTCTTGCGCCCCATCACCACGGGAGCGCCGAGGGTGATCTCCTTGAAGTGCGCGAGATCCTCCGGCACATGCCAGGGCATGCCGCCCTCGGCGCCGATGACGCCATCAGCGGCCTCGGCCCAGATGAGCCCGACCCAGGTCATACCGCCACCGCCGCCCGGATCGGCGCGTGGTGCTGGTAGTCGTCGACGATGAAGTCCTCGTAGCGGTAGTCGAAGATCGACGCGGGCTTTCGGGCGAAACGAAGCGTCGGGTACGGGAAGGGCGCGCGCGTCAGCTGCTCGGCGACCTGCTCGCGGTGGTTGTCGTAGATGTGCGTGTCTCCGCCTGTCCAGACGAAATCGCCGGGCTCCAGCCCGACCTGCTGGGCGATCATCATGGTCAGCAACGCGTAGGAGGCGATGTTGAACGGCACACCGAGGAACATATCGGCGCTGCGCTGGTACAGCTGGCAGGAGAGCCGCCCGTCGGCCACGTAGAACTGGAAGAGCGCGTGGCACGGGGCGAGGGCCATATCGGGGATGTCGGCGGGGTTCCATGCCGACACGATGAGTCGGCGCGAGTCGGGCGTCCGGCGGATCTGGTCGATCACCTCGCTGAGCTGATCGATGCTCGCGCCCTGCGGCGTGGGCCAGGATCGCCACTGGACGCCGTACACCGGGCCGAGCTCGCCCGCGTCATCGGCCCACTCGTCCCAGATCGACACGCCGTTCTCCTGCAGCCAGCGCACGTTGGAGTCACCCCGCAGGAACCACAGCAACTCGTAGGCGATGGACTTGAAGTGCACGCGCTTCGTCGTGATCAGCGGGAACCCCTGCGACAGGTCGAAACGGATCTGACGACCGAAGACGCTCGTCGTCCCCGTGCCCGTCCGGTCGGACTTGCGGGTGCCGTTCTCGAGCACGTCGCGGAGGAGGTCTTCATAGGGCGTCGGCACGACATCGCTCATGCTTGCCAGAATACCCGCCTCGGTCGGTCGAGGGACGGACGGGCGCCGACGGCCCGTTCCGCGGGGCGGGGCCGCTCGCTAGGCTGGCCACGACGCGACGCTGCAGACCCGCGCGGCGCGAGAACCGGAGGAATCATGCCCGTCACCAGCGAAGCCAACACCACCTGGACCGGAACCCTCGCCGACGGGAGCGGGACCGTGGCGTTCTCGTCGTCGAAGCTCGGCACCTTCCCCATCGACTGGAAGGCCAGGAGCGAGGGCAGCGAGACCACCACGACGCCCGAAGAGCTGATCGCCGCCGCGCACGCCTCGTGCTTCAGCATGGCTCTCGCCCACGCACTGAGCGAGAACGGCACCCCTCCGGAGCGCATCGATGCCGGAGCATCCGTCACCTTCAAGCCGGGGACGGGAATCACGGGCAGCCACCTGAACGTCAACGCCGTCGTGCCCGGACTGTCGTCGGAAGACTTCCAGCGGATCGCCGCCGAGGCGAAGACCGGATGCCCCGTCTCGCAGGCACTCGCAGGGATCGAGATCACCCTGGAGGCCACGCTCGCCTGATCGCGACGCTAGGCGCGGGAGCGGCGGATCGCCTCGCGGATGCTCGCGCGGGCGTCCTTGCGCCGCCCCGCCGCGTCCTGGACGACACCGAGGCGGAAATGGGACCGCCAGTCGTCCGGCGCCTGAGCCGCCTCCGCCGCGTATCGCTCGACCGTCGGCCCGGCGTCCTCCCGAGCCAAACGGCCGCTCGGCGTGAGCGGGGTCTCGGGCTCCGGCATCCGCCCCTCCGACTCGAGCGTGCGGGCCAGCCGATCCGCCGCGAAGCCGAACTGCATCTCGCGGAGCAGCGCCCAGGCCCCGATCAGCGGCATGACGATCAGGGCCACCCCGATCGCGATCGCGATCGGCTCCCCCGTCATCAACATCAGCACGGCGCGCTGGCCGACCACGACGATATACAGCAGAAGGCAGAGCGCCATGACGGCGACGCCGATGCGCGACGTCATGAGCGGAGACCGATGTCGATCATGTTCTCGAGTCCCACGACGATCCCGCGGGCATCTCGAGCGAAGGGCACGGCGAGACGGATGCCCGGGGCATAGGCGAGCGCGGGTTCGACGGTGTCGTGCGTGAGGGTCAGCGACTCGCCGGGCCCCGAGAGCACGACCTCCTGCTTCGCGACGACGCCCGGACGCCGGAGCGAGTGGATGGGAACGCTGCCGACCTGCTGGCCGCGGGCGCGCTGATCGGCATGCGGCGCGCTCACCGGGCCCTGTTCGGACCGGGCAGCGGCGATGAGCTCGGCGGTGCGCACTGCGGTACCGCTCGGCGAATCCACCTTGGTGTCGCGATGCGCCTCGACGATCTCCACCGATCCGAAGTACGGGGCGGCTGCGGCGGCGAGGGCGGATCCCAGCACGGAACCCAGCGAGAAATTCGGGATGAAGACGGCGCCCGTCTCGGCATCGTCGACGAGCGCCCGCACGAGCGCGATGCGCTCGGCCGACCAGCCCGACGTGGCGACGAGCACGTTGATGCCGCGTTCGACCGCCGCGCGCACGACGTCGATGCTCACCTGCGGGGTCGAGGCATCGATGACCAGGTCGGCGCCGTCGAGCTCCGTCAGGCTGCTCGACGAGCTGAGTACCCTAGTGACCTCGAAGCCGTCCATCTCGTCGACCACCGCATGGATGATCGATCCGAGCCGGCCCGTGCCGCCGACGAGTGCAACCTGCGTGGTCATACTCCCAGTCTAGGGAGCGCGGCCGAACACCGGCCTCGGGGCGCGCGGACGCGACGGAGACGCGGGATCGATCA
The DNA here is from genome assembly GCF_963528945.1 of uncultured Microbacterium sp. Taxonomy (GTDB): domain Bacteria; phylum Actinomycetota; class Actinomycetes; order Actinomycetales; family Microbacteriaceae; genus Microbacterium. The sequence continues at coordinate 777,292 of NZ_CAURWX010000001.1, read as the reverse complement.
GACCGGGATGGGGTCGGGCATCCCCGTGCGCAGTTCGACGGGGAGGTGGCCGGTGTCATTGTGCGTGAGCAGTGTCCACGGGCGGCCCTGCTTCTGCGCGATGACGGTCAGCGCGCAATGCGCCTGGTTGAGTGTCATCCATCGCCATTCCGGAGCACCCAGCACCTCGCGCACGAACCACGAGATCACGAAGTTGTGGGTGATGAGCACCTCGTGCACCTCACCGGTCTTGCGCACGAGGAACTCGTTGACCGCGTCGGACATCTGAGCACCGCCGGCCTCGACCTCGGCGTCGGTCACCGAACCGAAGAACGGCTCGAACACGGCGGGCGTCTCCTCCGTCATCCCGGTAGGGACGCAGTCGAAGAGCAGCGAGGTCGGCTTGGGGTCGACCGACGGCAACCGGGCCGCGATGGCGCGCGCCGTCTCGGCCGCCCGCAGGAGCGGGGAATGCCACACGGCATCGAGGGGCAGCCCGCCGAGGCGGTCGGCGATCAGCTCGGCCTGCCGCTGACCCCGCGGCGACAGTGGACCGTCGGTGAGACCGTGCTCGGCATCCTGATGCTCACCGTGTCGAACCAGATAGATGTAATGCGTCACAACCCGCTCGCTTCGCTGCCAGCGTCTGCCGGACTTTCCTCCACCCTACGTCACACCTGTGACGAGAGCGGGAAGCCTCGCTCAGCCGGCCGCTCGCGAGAGTTCCGAGACGTGCGCCCGGGTCAGCGCGACCCCGGCTCCCTGGATGAGCTCGTCGACATGGTCGGCCGAGAACACGTTCACGATGGGAGCCGCGACCGTGCGCTGCGCGAGCAACCAGGCGATCGACACGGCCGCGACGGGCACGCTCAGCTCGGCGGCCACCTCGTCGAGTGCCCGCAGCACCTTAGTGCCGCGGCGGTTCATACTGCCCCGCAGCTGCTCGCCCCGCACCCCGCGCGACGCGACCGCCTTCGACCGGTGGCGCCCCGAGAGGAAGCCGTGCTCGAGCGCGTGCGACGGCGTCACGGCGAGGCTCTGCGCCGTGGCGACCAGGCGGAGGTCGCCCTCGAAGGCCTCGCGACGGAGCAGGTTGTACGGTGCGTCGACGATCTCGATCCTCGGGTACCCCGCCGAGGCGAGGATGCGCGCCTCGACCAGGCGCTCGGCCGAGAAGCCGTAGGCACCGACGGCACCGATCTTGCCCGCCTCGACGAGCCATTCGACCGTGGCGAGCGTGTCTTCGAGGTTCGTGGTGGTGTCGAGCGTCGCGTCGAGGTAGAGCACGTCGAGGCGCTCGACCCCGAGGCGCGAGAGCGATCCTTCGACCGCTCGCACGAGGTTCACCGACCCGAGGCCGGGGTTGTCGGCGTGCGCCCCGATGCGCGCCGCCAGGACGATGTCGTCGCGCACCCCACGGGAGCGCAGCCACTGACCGATGATGTGCTCGCTGCGACCGCCCGAGAAGCCGTCGGCCGTGTGTACGGCGTTGCCGCCGAACTCGACGTACCGATCGAGGATGCCGTGGCTTGTCTCGAGATCGACGTTCCAGCCGAACTCGGCAGCGCCGACGAACAGCGGGAAGATCGTCAGGCCCGTCTCCCCCAGGTCGACGCGCACGGCCTCGCCGACCCCTGGCCCGACGATCGGGATGGGAGCGGACGGGTGGGAGGACTCGGTCTGCGGCGCGCGTTCGTCCGGCGCTGTCGCACCTGCATTGAACAACCGCATATCCTCACCCCCACGTCGATCGGCGTTTTCCGATCCGGCGTATCGCACCTCAGCACCCCCCGGTGCGTACTTCGAGAGTAGGCGAAGACGAGGAGCGGGCCGACCAAACCACGGAACGGCGGAAGAACTTCCTATAACGGTTTGATCACGCCTCACGACGAGAGCCCGACACCATCCCGGAGGGGCGGTGTCGGGCTCTCGAAGACGAAGCCGATTACTCGGCTGCGGCCTCCTCGGACGCCGCAGCGTCGGAGGCGGGCGCCTCGTCGATGACGGGCTCGAGCGACAGCTTGCCGCGGTCGTCGATCTTCGTGATCTTCACGAGGATCTTCTGGCCGACCGACAGCACGTCCTCGACGTTCTCGACGCGCTTGCCACCGGCGAGCTTGCGCACCTCGGTGACGTGCAGCAGGCCGTCCTTGCCCGGGAGCAGCGAGATGAAGGCGCCGAAGGTGGCGATCTTCACGACGGTTCCGAGGAACTGCTCGCCGACCTCGGGGTTGGTCGGGTTGGCGATCGCGTTGACCTGGGCGCGGGCGGCCTCGGCCGACGGGCCGTCGGTCGCGCCGATGTAGACGGTGCCGTCCTCCTCGATGGAGATCTGCGCGCCGGTCTCGTCCTGGATCGCGTTGATCGTCTTGCCCTTCGGGCCGATCAGCTCGCCGATCTTGTCGACGGGGATCTGCACGCTGATGACGCGCGGCGCGGTGGGCGCCATCTCGTCGGGAGCGTCGATCGCGGCGTTCAGCACGTTGAGGATCGTCAGACGCGCGTCGCGCGCCTGGGTCAGCGCACCCGCGAGGACCGACGACGGGATGCCGTCGAGCTTCGTGTCGAGCTGGATCGCCGTGACGAACTCGCTGGTACCCGCGACCTTGAAGTCCATGTCGCCGAGAGCGTCCTCGGCGCCGAGGATGTCGGTCAGCGCGGCGTAACGCGTCTCACCGTCGACCTCGTCCGAGACCAGGCCCATGGCGATGCCGGCGACGGGAGCGCGCAGCGGCACACCCGCGTTCAGCAGCGACAGGGTCGACGCGCAGACCGAGCCCATCGACGTCGAGCCGTTCGAGCTCAGCGCCTCCGAGACCTGGCGGATCGCGTAGGGGAACTCCTCGCGGCTGGGCAGCACCGGCACGAGGGCGCGCTCGGCCAGGAAGCCGTGCCCGATCTCGCGACGCTTCGGCGAACCCACGCGGCCGGTCTCGCCGGTCGAGTAGGGCGGGAAGTTGTAGTGGTGCATGTAGCGCTTGCTCGTCGTGGGCGACAGCGAGTCGATCTGCTGCTCCATCTTGAGCATGTTCAGCGTGGTGACACCCATGATCTGGGTCTCACCGCGCTGGAAGATCGCCGAGCCGTGCACGCGCGGGATGACCTGCACCTCGGCGTCGAGCGGACGGATGTCGGCCAGGCCACGACCGTCCATGCGCACGCTCTCCGTGAGGATGCGTCCGCGGACGATGGTCTTCGTGACCGACTTGTAGGCGGCGGAGAACTCCAGCGGCGCACCGGCGGGAAGTTCCCCCGCCTCGACGGCGGCGATCAGATCGGCCTTGACGCGGTCCTTCACGGCGTCATCGGCGCTCTGGCGCTCCTGCTTGTCGGCGATCTGGTAGACGTTCACCAGGTCGTCGTACGAGCGTCCGGCCACGAAGTCGTAGACCTCGCTGCTGTATGCGGGGAAGACCGGGTACACGCCCGGCTCCTTCGACGACGTCGCGGCGAGCTCGGCCTGTGCCTTCACCAGCTGCGCGATGAAGGGCTTGGCGGCCTCGAGGCCCTGGGCCACGACGGCCTCGTCGGGCTTGGTCGCCCCGGCCTTGATGAGGTTCCAGCTGCCCTCGGTCGCCTCGGCCTCGACCATCATGATCGCGACGTCTTCGGTACCGTCGGCCTTGGTGACCACGCGGCCCGCGACGATGAGGTCGAACACGGCCTCCGAGACCTGCTCGGCGGTCGGGAACGCGACCCACTGGTCGGCGTGCTCGCCGTGACCGGGGATGAACGCGAGACGCACACCCGCGACCGGACCCGAGAAGGGCAGGCCGGAGATCTGGGTCGACGCCGATGCGGCGTTGATCGCCAGCGCGTCGTAGAACTCACCCGGCGCGATCGAGAGCACGGTGATGACGATCTGGACCTCGTTGCGCAGGCCGTCGACGAACGACGGACGCAGCGGACGGTCGATCAGACGGCAGACGAGGATGGCCTCGGTGGAGGGGCGGCCCTCACGACGGAAGAACGAGCCGGGGATCTTGCCCGCGGCGTACGAGCGCTCCTCGACGTCGACCGTCAGCGGGAAGAAGTCGAAGCCCTCGCGCGGGTGCTTGCCCGCGCTGGTGGCCGAGAGGAGCATGGTCTCGCCGTCGAGGTACGCGGCGACAGCGCCCTGAGCCTGCTGCGCAAGGCGGCCGGTCTCGAAGCGGATGGTACGGGTGCCGAAGCGGCCGTTGTCGAGAACGGCCTCGGTGGCGGTGATTTCAGGACCTTCCAAGAGGTCTCTCCTTCTTTGTTTAGACTCGCGAATCCGTGTGACGCGCGAGCGTGTTCATGAAGGAGCGGAACGGCAGGATAAGGGCGCGCGAGCACTCTCGCGAATGTCGCCTGCGCTGGCCACCAGTAGAAAGCCACCCGACATGCCATGCCGAGGAACCCACCACAGGGGACCAGCTCCTCCGCCGATCGCTCCATGAGTCGATGTGAAGTTGTGGGCCGCGCCGGAGCACAGCCCCCACGACTCTACCAGCGCGGCCTGCGGATACGTCGGAGCATCTGCAGGGAGATCGGCGTCGGATCGAACCGTCAGCCGCCGGACACCCGCCGTTCATCGGCCGGATGCCTGCGCTGCCGGTGCATCCGCTGAGGTGTGACCATGCGCATGTCAGTGATCGGATGCGGGTACCTGGGTGCCGTGCATGCCGCCGCGATGGCCTCGATCGGGCACGACGTCGTCGGGATCGACGTCGACGAGCAGAAGGTGGCGCGATTGTCGCGCGGCGAGGCTCCGTTCTTCGAGTCGGGACTCGACGATCTGCTCCGCGCCGGCATCGACTCCGGGCGGCTCTCGTTCTCGACGGACATGGCGGATGCCGTCGGCGCGGAGGTCCACTTCCTCGCCGTGGGCACACCGCAATCGTCCGACGGCGACGCCGCCGACCTCCGTTTCGTCTCGGCAGCGGTGGACGCGCTGCTCCCCCATCTGCGGCAGGGCGACGTGCTCGCCGGGAAATCCACCGTGCCGGTCGGCACGGCCGCCGGAATCGCCGAACGTATCGCTCCCGTCGGGGCGACCCTCGTATGGAACCCGGAGTTCCTGCGCGAGGGGTGGGCCGTGCACGACACTCTCACCCCCGATCGCATCGTCGTGGGCGTGCCGGAGGGCGATGCCGGGCGACGGGCGGCCGACCTGCTGCGATCCGCGTATCGGACGGCGGTCGAGACCGACACCCCGTTCCTGGTGACGGACCTCGCCACGGCGGAGCTGGTGAAGGGCGCGGCGAACGCGTTCCTGGCGACGAAGATCTCCTTCATCAACGCGATGGCCGAGATCGCCGACGCGGCCGGCGCCGACGTGACCCTGCTGGCGGAGGCGCTCGGGCATGACAGCCGCATCGGCCGGCGCTACCTCGGTTCGGGGATCGGATTCGGAGGCGGATGCCTGCCCAAGGACATCCGCGCCTTCGCCGCACGCGCGGAAGCGCTCGGACGTGGCGAGTCGGTCGGATTCCTCCGCGAGGTGGACGCCATCAACCTGCGTCGACGCGACCGCGCGGTGCAGCTCGTGCTCGATGCCCTCGAGGGCCGCGTGTTCGGCCGACGCGTCGCCGTGCTCGGTGCCGCCTTCAAGCCGTTCAGCGACGACATCCGCGACTCCCCCGCTCTCGACGTGGCGGTGCGCCTGCGCGGTCTGGGCGCCGACGTCGTGGTGACCGATCCCGCCGCGATCGACAACGCCGAGGCCGCCCACCCGCAGCTCGCCTACGCACGGGCGACCGACGACGCCCTACGCGACGCCGATGCGGTGGTCGTGGTGACCGAGTGGGACGAGTACCGTCGCGACCTCACGCCGACCCACGCGGGGTCCCTCGTCCGCCAGCGGATCGTCATCGACGGACGCAACTGCCTCGACGCGGCGGCCTGGCGTGCAGCGGGGTGGAACTACCGGGGCATGGGACGACGCTGAGTGCCGCCGGAGCGCCGCGCTCCACGGCTCGCCCCACCGGGGGCCTCAGGGGACCAGGACGCTCCGCTGGGCATCGGACCGCCCGACGTAGACGTAGTCGTCGTGCTTGGCCGAGCGGCCGTCGCCCGCGGTGCGGCCGTGCAGGCGCCGCCACACCCACGGCAGGGCGTGGCGTGACCACCACTGCCCGGTGCTGATCGTCGACGACTCGTGCAGAGCCGCGTCGAGCGCACCGAGCGCATCGGCATGCGGAACACCCAGCACGTCGCCGACGCGGTAGGCGAGGAACCGGTGGCCGCTGCTGCTCAGGTGGACGAGATCCTCCCCCCAGTGCTCGCGCTCGCGGAGAGCCGGGTGCAGATCGGTGTCGATCAGCACCGCTCCCGTGCGCGCGGCGACCCCGGCGAGCGCTGTCGCGAACGCCGCGAAGCGCGCCGTGTAGATGCGGGCGGCGCGGCGGCCCGGCAGGAACGGAGTGACCAGCACCACCGTCGCGCCGATCGCGCGGAGCCGGCGGACGGCCCCCTCCACCGCCGCGGCCAGGGTCGGGATGTCGACGCGGTGCTTCACGAGGTCGTTGGCGCCGATGAGGATCGACACCAGGTCGGGCTGCAGAGCGACGGCGCGTTCGACCTGCCCGCCGCAGAGGTCGGCGACGCGCTTCGAGCGCACCGCGAGGTTCGCGTATTGCAAGCCGCCCCGACCGGCGAGCAGCAGGGCGAGCCGGTCGGCCCAGCCCCGCAACGACCCGTCCGGTGCGGGATCGCACAGGCCCTCGGTCAGCGAGTCGCCGAGAGCCACGTAGCGGCGCCACCGCTGCGGATCGACCGGCACGGGGCTCTCCGGCCGGACCGAACGGCGGGCGGCAACGGCCCGATCCGCCCCGTGCAACCGGCGGGCGTCGTCGTAGTGCGTCAGCAGCTGATCGCACACGCTCTCCCAGGACCGCGCCTGCACCGCGGCGTGCCCCGCCGTCCCGAATGCTCGGCGCGCGCGGGGGTCGTCGACGAGGCTGCCGACACGGGCGCGCAGATCGCGCAGCTCACCGGGGCGGTAGAGCCATCCGTCGACACCGCTGCGGACGAGGTCGACCGGACCCCCGCGGCCGGTGGCGACGACGGGCACGCCGCTCGCGTGCGCCTCTTGCAGGGTCTGCCCGAACGTCTCACTCTCGCCGGGGTGCACGAAGACATCGAACGACGCGACGGCTGCGGCGAGCGCGTCGCCGCTGAGGTGGCCGAGGAAGACGGCGGACGGCAGCAGGGCCTCGAGGCGGGGGCGGCTCGGACCGTCGCCGACGATCACCAGGCGGATGCCGGGGAGGTCGTGCAGCACCGCGAGATCCTCGACCTGCTTCTCGGGCGCGAGCCGTCCGACGTATCCGACCACCGTGCCCCCGCCCCACGCCGCGCGCAGCGCCTCGTCCCTCCGGTGAGGCGCGAACCGCTCGGCGTCGACGCCCCGTCCCCACCGGCGGAGCCGGTCGACGCCGAGCCGCTCGAGCTGCTGAGCGGATTCCGACGAGGGCACGAGCGTGAGGGTGGACCGCCGGTGCAGCCGCGCGATGTGCGCCTGGGCGAGACCGGTCGTGGCGGGAACGCGGTAGCGCTCCGCGTATGCCGCGACGTCGGTCTGGTACGCCGCGACGGCCGCCACGCCCCGACGTTCGGCGGCGAGCACCCCACGCCAGCCGAGGGCGAACGGGGAGGCGAGGTGCACGACGTCGGGTTCGAAGCGCTGGAGCGCGAGAGCGACGCGGGATGCCGGGGAGGTGCCGACGCGCACGTTGCGGTACCCGGGCAGGGGCAGGCTCGGCACGGCCTCGACACGAGCGCCGTGGAGGGTGTCCGGCATTCCGTCGGCTGCGGGCGCGATGACGTGCGCCTCGTGGCCGCGACGTTCGAGATGACGGAGGATCTGGAGCACCGATCCGGTCACGCCGTTCATGTGCGGGAGGAAGGACTCTGTCACGATCGCGACTCTCACCTGCCCAGGATGACGCCGACCGCGGCGCCGCGCACGCGTATCCGCCCGGTCTCACCGGATGTTCACCGGATGCACGAGCGCCGGTCACCGGCTATCCCGATTTCAGTCGCCGTTCACCGCCTGCGGGCACCGTGGAGGGGTGCTCGCAGACCTGCTCTCCTCCGCCGTGACCGGACCTTGGGCGCTGCTGCTCATGTGCCTGCTCGTGTTCGGCGACGCGTTCCTCGTGGTCATTCCCGGCGAGGTGGCGGTCACCGCGCTGGGCGCCGCCGCAGCGACCGCGGGCGCTCATCCGCTCTGGGCCGTGATCGTGTGCGCGGGGGCATCCGCCGCCGCCGGCGACGTCGCCTGCTACCTGCTCGGTCGCCTCGCGGGCACCGACCGCTGGCGCTGGATGCGCACCGTGCGGGTGCGGGGCGCGCTCGCCGCAGCGCGACGCCGGCTCGACGGCGGCCTGGCGACCGTGCTGTTCACGGCGCGCTTCGTGCCGTTCGCGCGCCTCGCGGTGAACCTGGTCGCCGGGGCATCCCGCGTTCCTCCCGCGCGCTACCTCGCGCTGGTTTCGGTCGCGGCTTTCGGCTGGGCGGCGTATCAGGCCTCGGTCGGCGCGGCCGTCGCCGCCCTGCTGCCCGGAGGTGTTCTCGTGGCGGTGCCGGTGTCGATCGCCGTCGCGGTCGGGCTCGGGTTGCTGATCGACTTGATCGTCCGGCGTGCGAGCCGTCGGCGCCCCCACGGCGAGACTCCGGTGTCCTAGGCTGGCGGACATGAGCACCGAAGAAGGCGCCTCCTCCCCCGCGGAGGAGATGAAGCGCAAGTTCAAGGAAGCGCTCGAGAAGAAGAACGCGCACCACCGGGAGGGCCAGGCCCACCTCGACGGCGATTCCGCCGTCCACGGCGGCGCGGCTCCGCAGACGCGGCGCGAGTTCCGACGCAAGAGCGGGTGACCGCCGATGCGGGGGCCGGTCGTTGCCGGCCCCCGCATCCTGTTCTCCGCGATCGGCGTCCGCCGGGGTCATCCCGGCTGCGGCCTCACTCCCCGGCGAGACCGCCGAGCAGGTGTCCGAACGAGCGCCCCTCGCCGAGATACGTCGCGGGGTCGAAGGGATCGGTGGACACGGCGGCGTCCCGTCGCGCGACGGCATCCGCGAGTTCCCTCGCGCCCTTCTCGACCCGCTTCGCCAGCGGGGCGACCTGATCGCCTGCGCCGCCCCAGTCGCTCGACGCGGCGAAGACACCGGTCGAGACGGCGTCGGCGTGCAGGTACGCGAAGAGCGGACGGATCGCGTAGTCGATCGCAAGCGAGTGCCGGGCCGTCCCGGCGTTGGCACCGATCAGCACGGGCTTGCCGGTGAGGGCGTCCGGGTCGAGCACATCGATGAACGACTTGAACAGGCCGGAGTAGCTCGTCGAGAAGATCGGGGTGACCGCGATCAGAGCGTCGGCCGAGACGACCGTGTTGACGGCGGCTTCGAGGGCCGGCGGCGCGAACCCCGTGAGCAGGTTGTTCGTGATGTCGTGCGCATGGTCGCGCAACTCGATCACGTCGACCGTGGCCTCGATGTCGCGCTCACGGAGCGCCTTCACCGTCTCGGCGGCGAGGCGGTCGGCCAGCATGCGGGTCGACGACGGATTCGACAGCCCCGCCGACAGGACGGCGATGCGACGCGCGGTCATCTCAGGCTCCCTTCCGGCTGAGGCCGAAAGCGGCTCCGGCCGCGGCGGGCGTGTCCTGGTAGGGGCTGTCGCCGGTGAGGTTGTCTCCGCGGTTCGCCCCGGGACGCGCCTGGCGGGTCGGCCCGTCGCCGAACACGGCCTTCACGCGAGCGCTGTGGGTGGGAGCATCCGGCACCGACGCCGGGCGGTCCTTGGCGAGCTCGGCGCGCAGCACGGGCACGACCTCCGAGCCGAGGATGTCGAGCTGCTCGAGAACCGTCTTGAGGGGCAGGCCGGCGTGGTCGATGAGGAACAGCTGGCGCTGGTAGTCGCCGAAGTGCTCGCGCATGCCCGCGTAGCGGTCGATCACCTGCTGGGGCGAGCCGACGGTGAGCGGCGTCATCTCGGTGAAGTCCTCCATGCTCGGACCGTGACCGTAGACGGGGGCGTTGTCGAAGTACGGGCGGAACTGGTTCACCGCATCCTGCGACTTCGCCGCCATGAAGACCTGTCCGCCGAGCCCGACGATCGCCTGCTCGGGCGTGCCGTGTCCGTAGTGCGCGTAGCGCTGGCGGTAGAGCTCGATGAGGCGCTGGTAGTGCTCCTTCGGCCAGAAGATGTTGTTCGCGAAGAAGCCGTCGCCGTAGTACGCGGCCTGCTCTGCGATCTCGGGCGTACGGATGGAGCCGTGCCAGACGAACGGCGCGACGCCGTCGAGGGGACGCGGGGTGGACGTGAAGCCCTGCAGAGGCGTGCGGAACTTGCCTTCCCAGTCGACGACGTCCTCGCGCCACAGCTTGTGCAGCAGCGCGTAGTTCTCGATGGCGAGGGGCAATCCCTGGCGGATGTCCTGACCGAACCACGGGTAGACCGGGCCGGTGTTGCCGCGGCCGAGCATGAGGTCCATGCGCCCGTCGGACACGTGCTGGAGCATCGCGTACTCCTCGGCGATGCGCACCGGGTCGTTGGTGGTGATGAGCGTGGTCGAGGTCGAGACGATGAGGCGCTCGGTCTGCGCGGCGAGCGCGGCGAGGAACGTGGTCGGGCTGGACGACCAGAACGGCGGGTTGTGGTGCTCGCCGACGGCGAAGACGTCGAGGCCGACCTCCTCCGCGTGCTTCGCGATGGCGAGGGTCGCCTTGATGCGCTCCTGCTCGCTCGGGGTCTCGCCCGTCGTGGGGTCGCGCGTGATGTCGCTCACCGACATGATGCCGAACTGCATCGCGGGTGCCCCTGACTGCTGGCTCATGATTGCTCCAACTCTCTCGATTCGGACCTGGGATCCGGTTCTATTCACTTGAATGTATATGAGTCAACGCGATCGCCTCCACTTTATTCCCCCCGGTAGCCTGAGCGGATGAGCACCACCGGGACCGCCGACCCCTCAGGCCCCGCGACGGAATCCGCGTCGCGCCCGCGGCGACGCGTGCCGTTCTGGGACAACGCCCGCTACGCGTGCATCGTGCTGGTGGTGCTCGGCCATGCGATCCAACGCCTCATCTACGACTCCGACATCGCGTTCGCGTTCTATCTCGCGCTGTACGCCTTCCACATGCCGGCCTTCGCGATCATCTCGGGGTACTTCTCGAAGTCGGGTTCGCCCACGAAGACTCAGATGGCCCGCATCCTGACCGACATCGTCCTGCCCTACGTGATCTTCGAGACGCTGTGGACCGTGACGAAGTGGCTCGTCGAAGGTCAGGTCAACCCCAACCCCTCGCAACCGTCGTGGACCCTGTGGTTCCTCCTGGCGCTCGGCATCTTCCGTCTCGTGCTCCCCTACCTCGCCCTGCTGCGGTGGCCCCTGCTGTGGACGGTCGTGATCTCGATCGGATCCGGCTACCTCCCGAACATCGACAGCACGTTCTCCCTCTCACGGACCCTCGGCCTCCTGCCGTTCTTCGCGCTGGGATGGTGGCTGCGCGACCGCGACATCGTCGCGCGACTGCGCCTCATCGACGCGCGCCCGTGGTGGTCGCGTGTCGCGGCCGTCGCCGTGCTGGCCGCGGCGGGATGGGCCGCGTGGCACTGGCTGCCGCTGTGGGAGCAGGTCGACCTGCGCCACTGGCTGTTCTACGAGGACTCCTACGCCGACCTCGCCGGCGAGCAGTGGTGGGCCGGGGGCATCCGCATCGCGCTGATGCTGCTGGCGGTGCTGCTGTGCGCCGCGTTCTTCGCGCTCGTGCCGCGGGGGTCGTATCGGTGGACCGTGTTCGGGCAGTACACGATGTACGTGTACCTGCTGCACTCGTTCGTGCTGTACCCGTTCCGCGAGTCCGGCGCCCTGCGGGGGCTCGAACCCACCTGGCTCTGGCTCCCTCTCGTCACGGGCCTCTCGGTGGTCCTCGCCCTCGCCCTCGCGACGGCGCCGGTGCGCCGCGTGTTCCGGCCCCTCGTCGAACCGCGTCCTCGCTGGCTGTTCCGCGACCCCGAGTTGGCCTCCGGCCGAGGCAGGAACGATCCGACCGGGTCGCGGCGACCGCGATAGCGTGGAGCGGTGACCCGAGCCGAGGCCTTCCGCGACCGCATCGTCGCCCACATCGAGACCGTCGGGTTCGGCGCCCTCGGGCTGCACGTGCTGGCGGGTGCAGACGAGGCTCAGCACCGGTGGTCGCCCGACGACCGCATCGACGTGCAGTCGGTCGCGAAGGGCGTATGCGTGATCGCGGCGGGGATCGCCGCCGATGAGGGTCTCGTCGATGTCGACGCACCGATCGCGGAGCTGCTCCCGTCGTGGCAGACGGGCTCGGGGACCGATGCCGTCACCCTGCGTCACCTGCTCAGCATGTCGAGCGGCATCGACCTCGCCTGGTCCGAGACGATGATGACGGATTGGCCCGACCTCGCCGCCGAGTTCCTGCGCCGCCCCACGACCGGCCGCCGGTTCCAGTACTCGAACGCCAGCACGTACACCGCGATGACGGCACTGGCGGAGCGCACCGGCGATGTGGTGTCGTATCTGCGCCCACGGTTCTTCGAGCCCCTCGGCATCCACGACGTGCAGTGGGAGCGATGCCCGAACGGGCGGATTCTGGCGGGAGGCGGGCTGATGCTGCGCACCACCGAGATGGCGGCGATCGGACGTCTCATCCGGGACCGCGGTGCGTGGGAGGGTCGCCGGATCGTCTCCCCGGGTTGGATCGATGCGATGCACGGCGACTGGGTACCGGCGGGCACCTCCCCCGCCTACGACCGCTACGGCCTCGGCGGGTGGGCGGGGCCCGGGCCGTCCTGGCGGCTGCACGGAGCGCACGGTCAGCTGCTGCTGTTCGTCGACGACGTCGTCGTGACGATCACCGCGCACGACCATTTCGGTGCGGATGCCGTGGCCGCCGCCGTGGTCGACATGGTCGCGGCCTGAGCTCCCCCTCGTTCCCGCCGGTCAGGCGAAGAGTTCGGCCCCGACGTACGAGCCGGGGGTGGCGCCGCGGGGGATCGCCCAGATCCCGGAGCCGACGTGACGGATGTACTCGTTCAGCGCGTCGGTCGACAGCCGCTTCTGCAGCTCGATGAACTGCGCGGGAGACCGCTGGTACGACAGGAAGAACAGGCCGGCGTCGAGGCGACCGAGATCGTTGTTACCGTCGACGTAGTTGAACCCGCGACGCAGGATCCTGGTGCCTCCGTTCGAATCCGGATGCGCCAGACGCACGTGCGCGTTCACGGCGATCGCGTCGCCGTCGAGGTCGGGGCGCGCGAACTCGTCGCCGCCGGAGAGGGGGGCACCCTTCCCCTTGTCGCGCCCGATGATTCCATCCTGCTCGGACAGGCGCACGCGATCCCACGTCTCGATGAGCATGGCGATCTTGCGGGCGACGAGGTACGAACCGTCCGCCATCCACGCCGGCTCATCCTCGGGGCCCACCCACACGTGCGCGTCGAGCGCAGCGGTGTCGTCGGCGAGGATGTTCGCCGTCCCGTCCTTGAACCCGAACAGATTGCGCGGTGTGGCCTGGGCCGAGGTCGTGCGCGACGTCTTGCCGAACCCGAGCTGCGACCACCGCAGCCGCGCACGCCCGAACGCGATGCGACTGAGGTTGCGCACGGCGTGCACGGCGACCTGAGGATCATCGGCGCACACCTGGATGCAGAGGTCTCCGTGGGACCGCTGCGGGTCGAGGTCCTCGCCGAGGAACGGCGGCAGCCGTTCCAGCACCGCGGGGCGACGATCGGCGATGCCGTAGCGGTCGCCGTCCTCGTTCTCGAACAGCCCCGGACCGAATCCGAAGGTGACCGTGAGCCCCGACGCCGGCAGTCCTTGCGCCTCGCCGGTGTCGTCCGGCGGTTCGTCCGCCGAGCCGCCGACGGCACCGGTCGCGCTGACCTCGAGTCCCTGCGTCATGCGCGCGGCCGCGTAACTCCAGTCCTGCAGCAGTGCGACGAGGTCGTCTCGATCGGTGCGGGGCATCATGTCGAAGGCCGCGAAGTGCAGGTGCTCCTGCACGGGCGTCGTGATTCCCGCCTGATGCGCTCCGAAGAAGTCGTACGCGTGCTGTGCATCTTCCGCGGCCTGTGCCCGGCCCAGGGCCGCGCCGCCCGCCACGCCGGCGCCCGCGCCGATCGCGAGTCCCGCGACGCCTCCGCCGATGGCGAGGCCGAACAGACCGCGCCTGCTCAACCCCGCCGGGGCGGATGCCGTGCGGCGCCCGTCGCCGTCGGCATCCGATCCCGCGTGCTCCATGCCCGTACCCTCGTCGCTCACCGGCCGGTCACTCGAGCACGGTGCCGGTGAGCTGCGACAGCGGTTCGGCGAGGGCGTTGATCAGATCGGTGAACTCGCGCTTGTCGGCGTCGGTGAGCTCCGCGTAGGGCACGAATCCCTCGGTGAGCGAGCCGTGCTCGGCCAGCGAGGCTTCGAGAGCCGCGTAACCCTCTTCGATCTCGGAGACGAGCGCGTCGCCCTCGTCGCCCTGGGCGGCCGCGAAGTCCTGCACGAGCGAGAAGGCCATCTTCGACCCCTCGACATTGGCGGCGAAGTCCGAGAGGTCGGTCCCCGACCACCAGTCCTCCTCGCCCGAGATCTTGCCGGTCGCGACCTCGTCGAGCAGAGCGATCGCTCCGTTCGAGATGCCGCCGATGCCCTGGTCGTCGAGCGAGTCGGTGAAAGCGTCCGAGTGCACGTAGTCGTACAGCTCCTGCACGTCTGCCAGCAGCAGGTCGCCGAAGTCGGCGCGCTGCTCGGGCGTCGATGGCTCCCAATCCTGCCACGCCGGTGTCTCACCGTCGGCGTTCAGTGCATCCTGCGCCGGCACCCAGAGGTCCTTCTCGATGCGGTGGAACCCGGTCCAGTCCAGCCCCTCGGCCACGGCGTCCACCTCGCGGTAGTCGATGCGCGGGTCGAGATCACCCAATGCCTCGGCGACGGGTTCGATGCGCTCGTAGAAGGCGCGCGTGGTCGGGAAGAGCGTACGAGCGGTCTCGTCGTCGCCCGACTCGTAGGCCGCGACGAAGTCCTCGACGGCCGGGACGAGCTGGCCCACCTGATCCTTCACGAACGCGGCGTACAGATCGACGGCCTGCTGCTTCTGCTCCGCATCCGGACCATCGACACTCACCCGGTCGCCGCTCACCGTGAACCCCGCCTTGCCCACTCCGTCACCGATCATGCCCGGCTTGCAGAGGGTGAAGTAGTCGCCCGGCTGTGCGACCACGGTGAGGGTGCGCGATGCCGAGGGCGCGATGTTCTCGACCTCGCCGACGATCCGCAGGCCGTCGTCTGCGAGCAGGTAGAACTCCGACACCTGACTGCTGCTGTTGGTCACCTCGAACGTGAGCGTCCCGCTCTTCGCGGTCGTGCCGGACACCTCGCACGAGGAGTCCGTCGACGTGACCTCGAACGCCGCTCCGGATGCGGCGTCGCTCTTCGCGACGCAGCCGCTGAGGACGAGGGCCGCGGCGCCGGTCGCGGCGATCGCGGCGAGGGCTCGCTGAGAGGTGGTCATAGTGCTCCTTGTTCGCTGGACAGGGTGGTGTGCTCGTCGTGTCCCGCTGCCGGGCGCGGAGTGGCGACGGGCGAGGAGGACGAGCGGGGCTTCGAAGCGCGGGCGGCCCGGAGGCCGCGGGCGAAGAGGATGCCGACGACCACGAGGTACAGGCTCCACGCGACCACCTGCAGCCAGGTCATGCGCGGCATGAAGCCGATGGTCGCCTGGAGGATGGCGGCGACGGCACTGTCGGGCGGAATCATCCCAGTCAGGTCGAAGGCCCAGCCGAAGGGGAACGCCGCGGCGCCCACCGTCACCGCACCGGAGGTCGGATCGACGGGAGCGGCCGCGGTGAACGGGCCCGGGAGCGCACCGGCCTCCTGCAGGTCCATGACGGCGTAGGCGAGGACGCCGGCCGCCACGACGACGAGGAACCCTCCCGTCCACGCGAAGAATCGACGCAGGTCGAGCCGCACCGCTCCGCGGGCGATGAGGGTGCCTGCGACGACGGCCGCGGCCAGCCCGAGGAGCGCGCCGAGCAGGGCCGCCGGCGCGTCGCCGAAGGACTGCACCATCGACCACAGAAGGAGCGTCGTCTCGATGCCCTCCCTGGCCACGGAGACGAACCCGATGGCGACGAGCGCCCAGAGCCCGCCGTGGGTGAGGGCGCGGTCGATGCCGCCCTCGAGGGTGGCCTTCATGGTGCGGCCGGCGCGCTGCATCCAGAAGATCATCCACGTGACCATCCCCACCGCCAGGAGCGAGAGGAGGCCGCCGATCATCTCCTGGGCGACGAAGGTGAGTTCGTAGGCACCGAACGTCAGCACGGCTCCGATGGCGAGCGCGAGAGCGACGGCGAGACCGACGCCTGCCCAGAGACGCGGCAGGACGTCGCGACGGCCGAGGCGCCCCAGGTAGGCGACGAGGATGCCGACGACGAGCGCGGCTTCGAGGCCCTCGCGGAGACCGATGAGGAAGGTGGCGAGCACGGGTGGAGACCTTCTGACGTTCGGGGTGAGGTAAGGCATCCCTTACCGACGGAAGACTCTAGCATCGAAGTAATGGTCCGCAACACACGGCATCCCCTGTGCAGGCGCACGTACGCTCGTGCCATGGCTGAACTCTCGCTTCCGATCCTCGACCTCTCGCAGCTCGACCAGGGCCCGGACGCGGCCGCCCGGTTCCGCGACGACCTGCGCGCCGCGACGCACGATGTGGGCTTCTTCTACCTCGCCGGCACGGGCATCTCCCCCGCTCTCGAGGCACGGCTACACAAGGCGGCACTCGACTTCTTCGCCTTGCCTGAGGCCGACAAGCTGGCGATCGAGAACGTGCACAGCCCGCACTTCCGCGGGTACACGCGCATCGGCGGCGAGCGCACCCAGGGCGAGATCGACTGGCGAGAGCAGATCGACATCGGCCCGGAGCGGCAGCCCGTCGAGCATGGCCCGGCGTTCAACCGGCTGATCGGCCCCAACCTGTGGCCTGCGGCACAGCCCGATCTGCGCGAGGTGGTGTCGGAATGGCACGAGACCCTCAGCGATGTCGCTCGACGTCTGCTGCGGGCCTGGGCGGAGGCGCTGGGGGCAGAGGCCTCGTACTTCGACGAGCATTTCGGGGAGCCCTCGACCCTCATCAAGATCGTTCGCTACCCCGGGACCCATGAACCCGAGCCGCAGCAGGGTGTCGGTGCACACAAGGACTCCGGGGTCCTCACCCTGCTCTGGGTCGAACCGGGCAAGGGCGGTCTGCAGGTCGAGCGCGACGGCGAGTGGGTCGATGCTCCCCCGGTCCCCGGCGCGTTCGTGGTGAACATCGGCGAACTGCTGGAGTACGCCACCGGCGGCTATCTCAAGGCCACGAACCACCGCGTCGTCTCGCCGCGGGCGCCCCACGAGCGCATCTCGATCCCGTTCTTCTTCAACCCGGCTCTCGACAAGCGGCTGCCGCTCATCGACCTGCCGGCCGACCTCGCCGCCGAGGCGACCGGCGTGACGCAGGACCCGAGCAACCCCATCCACGCCCTCTACGGCGAGAACGCGCTGAAGTCGCGTCTGCGGGCCCACCCGGACGTCGCGGCGATCCACCACGCCGATCTCGTCGGCGCGCCCGCCTGACCGCAACGGATGCCGCGGCCGACACGGGGTCGCGGCATCCGTGCGCACCCCCGGATATGACGAAGGCCGCCCCACACCTGGGGCGGCCTTCTCAAGAATGTTTTGCGCGATTGTACGCTGGCGTGCTCTGCCTTATCGACGGAGACCCAGGCGAGCGATCAGCGAGCGGTAACGCTCGATGTCGACGCTCTGGAGGTAGCCGAGGAGACGACGGCGCTGACCGACGAGCAGGAACAGACCACGACGCGAGTGGTGGTCGTGCTTGTGCTCCTTCAGGTGCTCGGTGAGGTCCTTGATGCGCTGCGTCAGCATGGCGGCCTGCACCTCGGGGGATCCGGTGTCACCGGGGTGCGTCGCGTACTCTTCGATGATCGCCTTCTTGACGTCTGCTTCGAGTGCCATAGATTCGATCCCCTTTCAGCTTGTTGCGCGGCGCCCGACGCCTGATGCGAGGGCTCTCTTTATCCGCGGCCGATCAAACGGCAACCTGACGAGTCTACCAGTCGCGACGACCACGGGCGACCAGGGGCGGCCCCTCCCGCCGTGCCGAGCGATACGCTCGACGGGTGCGGTTCGACGGGGCTCGGAAGTGAGCGATACACGAGGCCATCTGATCGACCTCTCCCCCCTGCGCGCGAGTCCCGCCTTCGCCCGCATGTGGATCGGCTCGGCCCTCACCGGCATCGGCGGCCAGCTCACGCTCGTGACCGTGATGCTCCACGTGTTCGAGCTGACCGCGAGCACGTTCGCCGTGTCGATGATCGCGGTCGCGGGCCTCGTCCCCATGATCCTCGCCGGCCTGTACGGGGGCATGCTCGCCGACGCGTTCGATCGGCGCCGCGTCGCGCTCCTCGCCGCGACCATCACCTTCGCGTCGACGGCGCTGCTGGCCGCCCTCACCTGGACGGGTTCGGAGACCATCTGGTGGTTGTACGCGTTGAGCATGATCAACGCGGCCGCGAACTCGGTGGGCATGGCGACGCGCACCGCGATCGTGCCCCGGCTCATCCCCCGCGAAAAGCTCGCGGCCGCTTCCGCGTTGAACGGTGTCTCGATGGGCATCACCGTGATGGCCGGCCCAGCCCTGGCCGGCGTCCTGGTCGCGCTCACCGGCTACGGCTGGACCTACACGATCGACGTCGTCCTGATGCTGTCGATGTTCCTCGGGCTGTGGTCGCTCCCCGCTCTGCGCCCCGAGGGTGAGACGGTGCGGCCCGGCCTGGCGTCCCTCGTCGACGGCTGGCGTTTCCTCCGGCGTGCGGGCAACATCCGCACGCAATACGTCGTCGACATCATCGCCATGACCTTCGGGCAGCCTCTCGTGCTCTTCCCCGCCCTGGGCACGGTCCTGCTCGGCGGCGGAGCGGTGACCACCGGCATCCTGACCGCCGCCGTGGCCGTCGGCACGTTCGCATCGAGTCTCTTCTCGGGACGCGTCGTGCACTACCGCTGGCACGGTCGCGGCATCGCACGCGCTGTCGAGGCCTACGGCGCCTCGATCCTCCTGTTCGGCCTGGTGCTGGTGGCCGGCTTGCTCCTCCCGGCGGCCTCGGAGACGTCGCCGCACGTGGCCCTCATCGTCGCCGCGTGCGTCGCTCTGGCACTGTCGGGCGCCGCCGACAACGTCAGCGCCATCTACCGCAACACGATGATGCAGGCGGCGGTGCCCGACGCGATGCGCGGACGCCTGCAGGGTGTCTTCATCGTCGTGGTCGCGGGCGGTCCCCGTGTGGGCGCGCTCTACGCCGGCACCCTGGCGACCGCGACCGCGCTCTGGTTCCCGCCCCTCCTGGGCGGGCTCCTGGTGATCGGCCTCGTGGCGCTGCTCGTGCGCCGGAACGCTCGATTCGCCGCCTACGACGCGGAGAACCCCGAGCCGTGAGCGGCCCGGGGTTCTCGAGGGATGCGGCACTCAGGCCTGCAGCGCCGCCTGCAGGTCGAGGTTGATCGTCACGTCCTTGCCGACGAGCACGCCGCCGGTCTCGAGCGCGGCGTTCCAGGTGAGGCCGAAGTCCTCACGGTTGATGACGGCCTTCGCCGAGGCGCCGGCCTTGTAGTTGCCCCACGGGTCGGAGCCGAAGCCACCGAAGTCGACCTCGAAGGTGACGGGCTTCGTGATGCCGCGGATGGTGAGGTCGCCGTCGACGAGCAGCTCGCCGTTCTCGGAGCGCGCACCGGTGGAGACGAAGTCCATCGTCGGGAAGTTCTCGGTGTCGAAGAAGTCGCCGGAGCGGAGGTGCTGGTCGCGGCCCTCGTCGTTCGTGTCGACGGAGGTGACGTCGACACTCGCCTCGACCTTGGTCTCCAGGGGGTTCTCGGGGGCGACGAGCGTCGCGCTCTTCACACCGAAGGTGCCGCGCACCTTGGAGATCATCATGTGACGCACGCTGAACGTGACCTCGCTGTGCGACGGGTCGAGGACGTAGGTGCCGGGACGGTAGCCGGGGATGTCGATGGTCATGTGATTCTCCTTCGGGGAAGCGGTCCGCAATCGCGGTATACGGGAGGCAACGGCCGCCGTGGAAGATCTATTCCCATGAATGAGAAATTTCAATGATCGGCACCCGCGCATACGCGAAGACGCCCCGCCCGTGGTGCGGGCGAGGCGTCTCCGTGCGACGCGGGGGTCAGCCGACAGCGACGAGGTCGATGATGAAGATCAGGGTCTTTCCGGAGAGGAAGTGGCCCCCGCCGGCCGGACCGTAGGCCAGGTGCGGGGGGATGGCGAGCTCGCGGCGGCCGCCGACCTTCATGCCGGGGATGCCGTCCTGCCATCCCTGGATCAGGCCACGCAGCGGGAACTGGATGGTCTCACCGCGGCCCCACGACGAGTCGAACTCCTCGCCGGACTCGAACTCGACACCGGCGTAGTGCACGGTGACGGTGTCGCCGGGCTTGGCCTCGGCGCCGTCGCCTTCGATCAGGTCTCGGATGACCAGTTCCGCGGGGGCGGGGCCGGTCGGGGCGTCGAACTCGGGCTTCGTACGATCAGTCATGACTCCATCCAACCGGAGCCGCCCGGAGCGGTCAACGCGTCGGCGCCTGCTCACAGCGAACACGGCGGGAGATCGCCCTTGACACCTCTCGGACCCGGGTGCACCCTGGTTTCAGACCAACTCAGCGCCCGGGAGACTCGCAGGCATCGCCGCAGCACCGGGCGCTGAGTCTGTCCGGGGTCGGGCCGCTCCGCAGCTCAATACGCGAGCAGGGCCGCTCGCGTCGCGCGCGTGCGGATGAGCAGGGCCCGTTCGTCGTCGACGGCCAGCGGGTCGCGGCCCGTGATGGCGCGCTGCCGCACCGAGGCGAGAGCAGTCGCATCTTTGATGAACTCACGCATCAGCGGGCGCCGATCGCCGCGCAGGCCCCCCGCCCACGCCATGCCGACCTTGCGACCAGCCGGAGTGGCCAGCATCGTGATCTCCTCGGGCGTGAACCACCCGGCCGCGGCATACTCCCCCAGTCGCACGCGGGTGAGACGCGCCTCCTCCCTCCGCAGCGCCGCGATGCCGATGATGAACCCGATGAAAAGCGGCACCTGCAGCGTGAAGTACAACAGGAAGAAGTCGGAGAAGACCGCCGAGCCGTTCCAGAGCGCGTGAAGCACGATCGCGCCGACCAGCCCGAGCAGCCCCGCCCCGAAGCCCGCACCGACCGACGCGTGGCGACGCGCCGCGAGGCCGATCGCGAGCCCGGTCAGCGACGTGAACATCGCGTGCGCGAACGGCGAGAGGAGCCCGCGCATCACGAATGTGACCGACAGCTGCGCGCCGCCGCCCTCGATGAGACTGACCGCGAAGTACTGGATGTTCTCGGTGAACGCGAAGCCCGCGCCCACGAGTGCGCCGTAGACGACGCCGTCGACCGGGCCGTCGAACGCCCGCCGGGCGAACAGGAAGATGAGGAAGACACCCAGGCCCTTCCACAGCTCCTCGACGATGGGCGCCTGCACCACGGCCGAGAACGTGTCGGGTCGCAGGCCGATCACGACGGTGAGGGCGAGGTCGACGAGCAGCGTGAGCCCGACCGCGGCGATCGCCCCCCACGCGATCGCGAAGAACACGAGACGCTTCGGCTCGGGCTCCCAGCGATCGATCATGCGCACGCCGAAGAACACAATCGCCAGCGGGAAGAGCGCGAGCACGAGACCGACGACGGATGCCGCGGGGCCGAGCGCCATGGCGAAGTAGCCGATGAGGCCGAGGAGCAGGAAGCCGAGCACGCCGAACAACCACATCGAGATGCTGCGCCCCTTGCGCGTCGGCATCGGCAGCGCCGGAAGCCCGGCGGCCGGAGATGGAGCGGCGGGCGCCGGAGGGGAATAGGGCGTGGGCTGCGCGAGCGCGGACGCATAGGCGGGCTGCTGCGAGAACTGCCGCGGCGTGTACGCCGAGTGCGCATACTGCTGCTGTGAGAACGCCGGAGCCGGGGCGGGCGGCGGCGTGGGCTGCGCCGCGGGCGACGGAGGCATGTACGACGGGTTCGGCGGCGGCGGCGAGTACTGCGGCTGCTGCGGGGCGTACTGCGGAGGCTGCGGCTGCGGGGCGTACTGCGGAGGCTGCGGCTGCGCGGTATTCGGAGGGGTCGCAGCGGGCGGCGGCGTGTACGGCGAGGGCTGCTGCGGTGGGACTGGTCCTCCGGAACTCATAGCCCCGAGCTTAGAGCGCACCGCGGGCCGCGAGGCGCATCCCGAGCCGGTCCGCGGCTCCGTCCCGTCGACCGGGTACCGTAGAGGACATGCGGTTCGCTCATCTGCGCCGTCCCGACTCCCCTTCTGCGCTTCTGGCCGTGGTGGAGCGCGACGACGCCATCCTCGTCTCCGATCTCGTCGACGACGGCCCGACGTCGCTTCAGCAGCTCATCGAACGCGGGGAGTCCGGACTCGCCGAGATCCGGTCGGCCCTCGAAGACACCACGGCCCCTCGGCATCCCCTGGGCAGCTGCGACTTCGCCTCCGCAGTGCTCGCTCCCCCGGCCGTGCTCGCCGTCGGCCTCAACTACGCGGCGCACTCGAGCGAGCTCGGCCTCAAGACCGACACCGCCCCCACCGTCTTCACGCTGTGGCCGAACTCGCTCACCGGGCACCAGCAGACCACCTCCTGGCCCCGCGCACTCAGCGAGGCCGTCGACTACGAGGCCGAGCTCGGTGTGCTCATCGGCAGCCCGGCCAAGAACGTCGATACTGCGGATGCCCTCTCCCACGTGTGGGGCTACACGGTCGTGAACGACATCACCGCCCGCAACATCCAGTTCGCCGAGGCGCAGTGGTCGCGCTGCAAGTCGTTCGACGGTTTCACGCCCACCGGCCCGTTCGTCGTGACCGCCGATGAGATCGCCGATCCGCAGGATCTGCACATCTGGACCGTCGTCGACGGTCATACCGTGCAGGATGCGTCGACGGGGCAGATGGTTCGGTCGGTCGCGACCCTCATCGCCCACCTCTCGCAGTCGCTCACCCTGCTGCCCGGCACGCTCATCTCGACGGGCAGCCCCGGCGGCGCGGGGTACTCGCGCGACCCGCAGATCTTCCTCCGGGATCGGTCGACCGTCACGGTGGGCATCGACGGCATCGGCGAGCTCACCACGCACTGCCGCATCCTCGACTGAGCACCTGAACGACGAAGGGGCGGATGCCGATGCATCCGCCCCTTCTCCATGCCTCAGATCTCGATGAGGTCGTCGCTCGGGATGATCGGGATGGCCGCCGTCACGGCCTCGAGCCCGGACAGGCGCGCCGGCGACAGCTGCTTTGTCACCTCTTCGCGCGACATCAGCCCGGCCTCGACGACGAGGTCGGCGACGTTGCGGTTCGTGAGGAGCGCGGTCTTCGCGAGCGCCGCGGAGGCGGCGTACCCGATGAACGGGGTGAGCGCGGTGACGACGCCGACCGAGGCACCCACCATGGTCACGAGCCGGTCGCGGTTGGCGGTGATGCCCTCGACGCAGTTGACGCGCAGCGTCCACATGGCCTGACGCATCCAGGTGATCGACTGGAAGATCGAGTGCGCGATGACCGGCTCGAAGGCGTTGAGCTGCAGCTGCCCGCCCTCGACGGCCATCGTGACCGTCATGTCGGCGCCGACGACGGCGAACGCGACCTGGTTGACGACCTCCGGGATCACCGGGTTGACCTTGCCGGGCATGATGCTCGAGCCGGCCTGGCGGGCGGGCAGGTTGATCTCGCCGAGGCCCGCCTGCGGGCCCGACGCGAGCAGGCGCAAGTCGTTGCAGATCTTCGACAGCTTGATGGCGTTGCGCTTCAGCGACGACGAGAACGACATGAAGGCGCCGGTGTCGCTCGTGGACTCGACGAGGTCGGTCGCCGTCTCGAGGTCGAGACCGGTGATCTCGCGCAGGTGCCGCAGCACGGCGGGCGCGTAGTCAGGGTGCGTGGTGATGCCGGTGCCGATCGCCGTCGCTCCCATGTTGATCTCGAACATGAGCGACGCGTTCTCGGTCAGGCGGCTGTGGTCCTCGCCGAGCGTGGTGGCGAACCCGTGGAACTCCTGGCCGAGCGTCATCGGAACCGCGTCCTGCAGCTGCGTGCGGCCGACCTTGAGCACGTCGTGGAACTCGCTCGACTTCGACAGGAACGATCGCCGCAGCAGGTCGAGTTCCTCCAGCAGCGCCTGCAGCGTGAGCGACAGACCGATCTTCACGGCGGTCGGGTACACGTCGTTGGTCGACTGGCTGCGGTTCGTGTGGTCGATCGGAGACAGGAAGGCGTAGTCGCCCTTCTCCCGGCCCGCCATCTCGAGCGCGACGTTGGTGATGACCTCGTTCGCGTTCATGTTCGTCGACGTACCGGCGCCGCCCTGGATGACGCCCACGGTGAACTGATCGTGGAACTCGCCGTCGATCACGCGCTGGGCGGCGCGATCGATGAGCTCGGCGCGTTCGGGATCGAGCACCCCGATCTCCCGGTTCGCGCGGGCGCTGGCCTGCTTGACCATGGCGAGCGCCCGGACCAGGTCGGGGTAGACCGAGATGGGTCGCTTGGTGATCGGGAAGTTCTCGTCCGCGCGGGCCGTGTGGATCCCCCAGTAGGCGTCGGCGGGGATCTCCATGCTCCCGAGGGAGTCGGTCTCGGTGCGGGTGAGGGTGGGCTCGGCAGAAGCCATGTCACATCCTTGTGGGTCGTGGCGAATGATGGAGTGGGGGATGCGTCCAGTCTACGCCCGCGCCCTGGAACACCCCCGAGGGGTGTGGAATCAGCGCGTCGGCTTGCGGGAGAACGCTTCGAGGCGCTCCTGGGGCGACAGGGCCGCCATCTCCTCGAGCCAGGACTCGGAGAAGTAGTCCCCCGTCGGAGCATCCGTGACCGGCACGACGGTGTGCGTGATCGTGTCCGGGTGCACGTGCACGAGGTTGAACGCCTGAGCCGCGTCCATGCCGTTCACGTCGGGGGCGGGCCGTGCGACGTTCATCGTGTAGCAGGTCGCCGATGCAACGCTCACCGGGATCCCCGCGAAGAGGCCGGTCGACGAGTAGTGCAGGTGCCCTGCGAGGATGCCGCGCACGTCGGTGCCGCGCACCACCTCGGCCAGGTCGTCCTGCCGCCGGAGCTCGAGGATGTCGAACAGCGGCAGGTGGCTGGGCAGCGGGGGGTGGTGCATCGCGAGCAGCGTGCCGTGGGGCGCCGGGGTGCGCAGCAGATCGGCGAGCCAGGCGAGCTGCTCCTCGTCGATCTCCCCGTGGTGCCAACCCGGCACCGACGAGTCCAGCGCGATCAGCCGGAGTCCGTCGAGATCCCAGACACCCGTCACCGGCTCCTCTGTCGCGTCCGCCCCGAGCAGCGTCGAACGGAGGGCGGGGCGCTCGTCGTGGTTGCCCGCCACCCAGACGATCGGTGCGCCGAGTTCGGCCGCGACGGGCTCGACCGCGTCGCGGAGGCGGCGATACGCATCCTCCTCGCCGAGGTCGGCCAGATCGCCGGTCATCACGATCGCCGCGGGGGCTGGGGCGACCGACCGGATCGCCTCCAGCGTGCGCGCGAACGTGCGCTCGACTTCGTAGCGCCCGCCGAGCAGCGCGCCCCCGGCGAGGAAGTGCGGGTCGCTGACGTGGATGATCGTGTGGGACGCCGGCTGGTGCCGACCGAAGACGTATGGCCCGGTCATGGCACCAGCCTAGGGTGCCCGTCCGAAGCGGGTCAGTGCCCGACGACGATGACGAGGATGCCGCCGACGACCGCCGCCGCGCACAGCGCGAAGCATGCGTAGGCGCCGACCAGCGCCAGGCGTCGCTGCCCCTCGGTGAGCGGGCTCTTGCGCGCCGCCTTCGCCGCCTGCTTCTCGGCCCGCTTGAGCTCCTTCTCGGTGATCACCGTGATGGCGTCGGTGAACTCCGCCGGGCTCACGACCGGGGCGTGCCCGCTGCGCACGAGCAGACGAAGACCGAGGGCGTAGAACGTGACGATGGCGACCGCACCGATCATCGCCGCGGCGAAGACCAGGAGGAACGCGCTCCAGTCGATGGAGACGATCATTCGCCCTGCTCCTTCCGTGCGCGGGCCTCGGTGTCGACCGCGGCGCCCGCCTTCGCCTGGGCCTTGGCGTCGGCCTTGACCCTCGCGTCCGCCTTCGCATCGGCCCGGGCATCCGCCTTGGCCTGCTTGCGCGCCTTCGCCTCGGCCTTGGCCTGCTGGATGCGCTGCTGACGACGCGTGGGCGGCGGCACCTCGGCCACCTCGACGGCGAGTCCGGACTCGGCGACATCGCTCATGGCGTTCGCCGGCGTGACGGCGTCACGGCGCGAACGCAGGAACAGACCCAGGATGATCGCGAGGGCGAGCACGGCGTCGATCGCGATGCCCCACCCGCCGAGCCACAGCGCGATGAGGGCGGCCAGGGCGCCCACCGCGCCCGCGGCCGGGAGCGTGAGCACCCAGCCGATGGCGATGCGACCGGCGGTCCGCCAGCGAACCGTCGACCCACGCCGGCCGAGGCCGGATCCGATGACCGATCCCGAGGCGACCTGCGTGGTCGAGAGGGCGAAGCCGAAGGCGCTCGACGCGAGGATGGTCGCCGACGTGGCGCTCTCGGCCGAGAAGCCCTGCGCGGGCTTCACCTCGGTGAGTCCCTTGCCGAGCGTGCGGATGATCCGCCAGCCGCCCAGGTAGGTTCCCAGCGCGATCGTCACCGCGCAGGCGATGATGACCCACAGATACGGGTCGGCCTGATCGGCGTTCTGCCACCCCACCGTGATGAGGGCGAGGGTGATGACACCCATCGTCTTCTGGGCGTCGTTGGTGCCGTGCGCGAGGGCGACGAGCGAAGACGTGAAGATCTGCCCCCACCGGAATCCGTCGCGGCCGTCGGGCTTGCCGTCGTAGCGACGGGTGATCGAGTACGCGGCCTTGGTCGCGACGAAGGCGATGACGCCCGCCGTGAGCGGTGCGATCAGCGCCGGCAGGATGATCTTCGACAGCACCATCCCGAAGTCGATGCCCTGCACGCCGACGCCGACGAGCGTGGCGCCGATGAGGCCGCCGAAGAGCGCGTGCGACGAGCTCGAGGGCAGCCCGAGGAGCCAGGTGAGCATGTTCCAGGTGATCGCACCGATGAGTCCCGCGAAGATCATCGGCAGGAAGACTTCGGCTTGGATGCCCTCCTCGTGGATGATGCCGTGGGAGACCGTCTTCGACACCTCGGTCGACAGGAATGCCCCGACGAGATTCAGCGCGGCGGCGAGGAGGACGGCGGTCTTGGGCTTCAGGGCTCCCGTCGCGATCGGCGTCGCCATCGCGTTCGCCGTGTCGTGGAATCCGTTCGTGAAGTCGAAGAAGAGTGCCAGCAGGATCACCAGCACGACGATGAGGGCTGCGGTTTCCACCGTTCGCTTTCGGTCGTTGAGGAAGAGGGAGATGTCGACGGGATCGACGTGACGAACGAAGAGTTCACCGTGGGTTTTACTTCCGTTTACCGGCCCCGGTAAATGATCCCACCGTCCCCCGCGCCGGTCAACTCGACTGGGATAGCGTGGAACGGTGAGCAACGCCCCCATCGCAGACCGCCGCCCCACCCCTCGCACGCACCACGGCGACACGTTCGACGACCCGTACGAGTGGCTCCGCGAGAAGGAGTCCGCCGAGGTCATCGCGCATCTCGAGGCCGAGAACGCGCACACCGAGGCCGAGCTGGCGCACCTCAACGCACTCCGCGAGACGCTCTTCCAGGAGATCAAGGGGCGTGTGCAGGAGACCGATCTCTCGGTCCCGACGCGTCGGGGCGAGTGGTGGTACTACAGCCGCACCGAGGAGGGAGCGCAGTACGGCATCCACTGCCGTGCCGCGGCCGTCGCCGACGATTGGACGCCTCCGGTCCTCGAGCCCCGCGTTCCGGTTCCGGGCGAGGTCGTGCTGCTCGACGGCAACGTCGAGGCCGAAGGACACGAGTTCTTCTCGCTCGGCGCGTTCGACACGAGCGACGATGCCCGCATGCTGCTGTGGTCGACCGATTTCGAGGGCGACGAGCTCTACACGGTGCGCGTGCGCGACCTCTCGACGGGAGAGACGCTGCCCGACGAGATCCCGAACACGGGCGGCGCTTTCTTCACCCCCGACGGCACGGCGGTGATCTACACCACCCGCGACGACGCCTGGCGTCCGGACACTCTGTGGTTGCACCGCCTCGGTACCCCGGTGTCCGACGACGTGCAGCTCTTCCACGAGCCCGACGAGAAGTACTGGCTCGGCGCCGGGATCACCCGCAGCCGCCGGTACCTCGTGATCGGGGTCGGTTCGAGCATCACGAGCGAGGAGTACCTCGTCGACCTCGAGGGCGACCTGACGGCCGCACCGCGGGTCGTCTGGCCGCGCGTCGAGGGCGTCGAGTACTCCCTCGAGCACGCGATGGTCGACGGCGAAGACCGTCTGCTCATCCTCCACAACGACGGAGCTCTCGATTTCGAGCTCGTCTCGGTGTCTGCCGACGACCCGCAGGGGGCCCGGCGGACGGTGCTCCCCCACACCCCCGGTCGGCGACTCCTCGGCGTCGATGCCTTCCGCGACTTCGCGACGGTCGAATACCGCGCCGAGGGCTTAGAGCGCGTCGGACTGCTCGACTACGCCACCGGAGCGGTCGATGACATCGCCTTCGACGAACCGCTCTATTCGGCCGGCGTGAGCGGCAACCCGGAGTGGCACTCCCCCTTCCTCCGCCTCGGCTACGCCTCGTTCGTCACTCCGGGCACCGTCTACGACCTCGACCTGAGCACGCGCGAACTCGTCCTGCGGAAGCGCGCCGTGGTCCTCGGCGGCTACGACCCGGCGCACTACGGCCAGCGGCGCGAATGGGCCGTCGCACCCGACGGCACCCGCATCCCGATATCGCTCGTGTGGAAGAACGCGTTCGGCGAGCCCGGCGCAGCCCCGCGGCCCGTGCACCTGTACGGGTACGGATCGTACGAGCACTCGATCGACCCCGGCTTCTCGGTCGCGCGGTTGTCGGAGCTCGACCGCGGTGTCGTGTTCGCCGTCGCCCACGTGCGCGGCGGCGGCGAGATGGGCCGGCAGTGGTACGAAGACGGCAAGCTGCTGCACAAGCGCAACACGTTCACGGACTTCGTCGCCTGCGCCGAGCACCTCGTCGGAGCGGGCATCGCGGCTCCCGATCGCCTGGTCGCCGAAGGCGGGAGCGCGGGCGGGCTGCTCATGGGCGCAGTCGCGAACCTCGCGCCCGAGGTGTTCACGGGCATCCTCGCAGCGGTGCCGTTCGTCGACGCGCTCACGACGATCCTCGACCCGTCACTGCCGCTGACGGTGATCGAGTGGGACGAGTGGGGCGACCCGCTGCACGACCCCGAGGTCTACGCCTACATGAAGTCGTACTCGCCCTACGAGAACGTCCGCGACGGGGCGCGCTACCCCCGCATCCTCGCCGTCACCTCGCTCAACGACTCCCGCGTGCACTACGTCGAACCGGCGAAGTGGGTGGCGCGTCTGCGAGAGGCCGGCGCAGCGGATGTGCTCCTGAAGTGCGAGATGGTGGCAGGTCACGGCGGCGTCAGCGGCCGTTACAACTCGTGGCGTGAGCGCGCCTTCGAACTCGCCTGGCTGCTCGAGACGCTCGGCCTCGCCGACTGACCGGACGGACCGGCCGATCGGTCGAACCGGCCGGCGCGTGTCGGCCGGTTCAGCCGAAGAGGGCAGCAGCCTCGTCGTAGCGACTGCGCGGAACGGTGTTCAGTTCGCCCAACGCCTCGGCGAACGGCACGCGCACGATGTCGGTGCCGCGGAGCGACACCATCTGGCCCCAGGACTCGTCGGTCAGGGCATCGGCGGCGTGCAGCCCCAGTCGCGTGGCAAGCACGCGGTCGAAGCCCGACGGCGAGCCGCCCCGCTGGATGTGGCCGAGAACCGTGGAGCGCGTCTCGATGCCGGTGATGCGTTCGATCTCCGGAGCGAGGACCTCGCTGATCCCACCCAGGCGCGGGCGGTTGAACGCGTCGAGGCCCTTGTCGCTGTAGGCCGTCTCCATGCCCGTGAGCGTGAAGCCCTCCGAGACGACGACGAGCGGCGCGCGCCCGCGGTCGTGCGCACTCGACACGAGCGCGCAGATCTCGTCGATCGACATCGGCACCTCGGGGATGCAGATCACATGGGCACCCGCGGCCATCCCGGCGTGCAGTGCGATCCATCCGACATGGCGCCCCATGACCTCGGCGACCATGCAGCGCTGATGCGAGTCGCCCGTCGTGCGGAGGCGGTCCATCGCGTCGGTCGCGATGTTGACCGCCGTGTCGAAGCCGAAGGAGTAGTCGGTCGCGCGCAGGTCGTTGTCGATGGTCTTCGGCACGCCGATGACGTTGATGCCGTCGTTCGCGAGACGGTTGGCCGCGGCGAGAGTGCCCTCTCCGCCGATCGCCAGGATGCCGTCGATGCCGTGCGCGGCGAGCGTCTTCGCGATGTTCTCGGCACCGCCGCGCGGACCCTCGTACGGGTTGGTCCGGCTGGTGCCGAGGATGGTGCCGCCGACCTTGGAGAGCCCCTTCACCTCATGTCGGGTCAGGGGGAAGAAGTCTGCGTCGACCACACCGCGCCAGCCGTCGCGGATGCCGACGAACTCCATGTCGTAGGTCTCCGTGCCCTTCAGCACGACGCCGCGGATGACCGCGTTGAGTCCGGGGCAGTCGCCGCCGCTCGTGAGGATGCCGATCTTCATGCTGCTGCCTTCGGGGGTTCGGGGAGGTACGGGACGCGGCGACGCTGCCTGCGATCGACACTAGCGGCAAGCGTCGTCCGGGCGCCATTCGGGGCGCGCGAAAACGAGCGATTTTGACGGCCCGTGCGCGATGGGGTGGCCTGGAAACGCAGAATCGCGCTTCCTCGGCCCCGAGAGGCCGGAAGAAGCGCGATTCTTAACGTGATTCAGGCACCGCCGAGCGCGTGGCGGAGGAGGTGCATGAGGGCTCCGAGCTGCACGGGCTCCGCCGCGACCTCGTCGAGCGCCTCACCGTCGAGGGCGCGCGCCGCGAGCCCCTGCTTCTGATCGATGAGCTCGGCGATCTTCGCGTCCACCGTGTGCGCGGCGATGATGCGCCAGGCCGTGACGGGTTCGTCCTGACCGATGCGGTGCACGCGGTCGATCGCCTGGGTCTGCTCCGCCGCCGTCCACGACAGCTCGGCGAGCACGACGTTCGAGGCAGCCTGGAGATTCAGCCCCACGCCGGCGGCCGTGAGCGAGCACACCGCGATCCCGACCTGCGGGTCGCCGTTGAAGTCGTCGATCGCCTGCTGACGAGCGGTGGTCGACTGATCGCCGCGGATCGACACCGAGCGGATGCCCGCCGACGCGAAGTGCGCCTCGGCCTGGTCCATCACATCGATGTGCTTGGCGAAGAACACGACCTTGCCGACCGAGCGCTGCAGCTGAGCCGCGTAGTCGGCCGCCAGATGCGCCTTCGCCTGGCCGATGCGGCGGACCATGGTGAAGACGTTGTCGCCGCCGGTCCCCGCGGACTTCGACTCCTCGAGCTCGTTCTGCGCGACGAGACGCACGATGTCGTCGTCGATCTCGCCGGGTGCGAGGCCGCGGTCCCCGCGCGCCTCGATGATGCGGCGATACCGAGCGGCGAGGCGCTCCCCCAGCTCGCGCTCGGCCTGACGGATGCTCCGACCGAACTCGTCGTCGAGCTGCACCGGCAGGTCGGCGATGAGCTTGTCGGGGAGGTCGGCCGCGACGTCCTTCTTCTTGCGCCGCACGATGCCCATCGAGATGACGGCATCTCGCGCCTCGGGATAGAACGCCTTGTCGGCCGGAGTGAACCCGGTGGCGTCGAGCTTCTCCATGAGCTCGGGCCCGGGCTTCTCGCCGTTGGTCCACCCGAGGAAACGCCAGATCGCGTCGAAGTCCTCGACGTCGTTGATAAGCGGCGTTCCCGTGAGCGCCAGCATCAGCGGGTTGCCGCCCGGTGTGCGCTCGCGCACGCGAGAGGCCAACGACAGCACGTTCTGCGAGCGCTGCGACGACAGGTTCTTGATGAAGTGGGCCTCGTCGACGACCATGCCGCGCAGGCCGATCGACGCGAGCCACGACAGGTGACGGTCGAGGATCTCGTAGTTGACGATGAAGATGTCGGCGAAGGCGTCGATGTCGTCGCCGTCGCCCTGGATGACGGTGGCGCGCCGCTGCGGCGTCCATCGCTCGACCTCGCGGGCCCAGTTCATCTTCACGACGTTCGGCACCACCACGAGCAGCGGGTACGCCCCCGCCACGGAGGCGGCGAGGACGGACTGGGCCGTCTTGCCGAGACCGGGCTCGTCGGCGAGCAGGAAGCTCCGATGCCCCTGCCGCACGGCCTCGAGGAAGCGAGACTGGTGCACCATGAGCTCGCGGCCCTTCGGCGACACATGGTCGTACTCGGGGACCGGCGGAAGGTCCATGCTGGCCGCGGAGCCGCCCGCTCCGCTCTCGAACGCCTTGTAAAGGGGGCCCATGAGCTCCCAGCCGTCGAGACGTCGTCGCGGCGTCGATGTGGCGCGCGGGGTGAGATCCGGGGCCAGGAAGGGATTCGCCAGCTGGCGGGACTCGACCGAGGGCGGCGTCACCTGCCGCTCGGCGATCGCGGCGGGCACGACCGGCACCTGGATCGGTGCGATGTCGGCGATGATCAGCTCCTCGGGCGGCAGCTCGGCCCCCGATTCCAGCAGCCAGTCGCGGCGCATGCGCTTGGCGACCGGCGAGGTGGCCTGGTCGGCCTCCAGCAACTGGATGAGCGAGGTGTCGCGTGCGGCCGTCTTGGCGAGGATCGTCGCGACGCCGTCGAGTCGCTTGAGCAGCTCGACGCGCGCCGCATCAGCGAGCTCGGCATCCGCCTTGACCCTGGCGCGCTCCTCGCGCACGAGGAAGGCGATCACCTGGAACTTGACGCGGTTCGTCGGTCCCAGCTTGCCGCGCTGGGACTTCGCCTCGATCTCGCGCACCTTGCGCGCGAGGATCGGGATGAGGGGCGCCTCGTCATCACGACGGGACGACTTCTTGCGCCGCGATGCGGCGGGTGCCGTGGTCGGCATGCTCCTCCTGAGCCTGAAGGCCGGACCATCTGGGAGGACCCGGCGTTCTCGATGTCCGCGTGTGGCACGAGCCAGGACCGTGCGGACGGTAGATCTCCGCCTCCGACGGTGACGAGCGAGACGCCCGAGGACCGCAGGAAGCTGCACCCACTCTACGCCATCCGGGCGGGATGCGGCGGGCATTCGCCGCGCGGCGTGCTCAGGCCTTCGTGTCGCGCAGCACGCGCTCGGCGTCGTCGACGTCTGCCGCCATCTGCTGCTTGAGCTTCTCGATGCCCTCGAACGCCACCATGCCGCGCAGCCGCTCGACGAACTCGACCGTCACATCGTGGCCGTACAGGTCGAGGCCCGTCTCGCCCACCACGTGCGCCTCGACCTGGCGCTCGAGCACATCGTCGAACGTCGGATTCGTCCCCACCGAGATCGCCGACGGATGCCGGATCCCGGTGTCGTGGTCGACCAGCCATCCCGCATAGACGCCGTCGGCCGGCACGAAGGCATCGACGATCGGCGACAGGTTCGCCGTCGGGAATCCGAGTTCACGTCCGCGTTTCAGACCGTGCACGACGACGCCGCGAACATCGGGGAATCGTCCGAGCACGCGCGACGCCGCCACCACGTCGCCCGCCATGAGCAGCTCGCGGATCCACGTCGACGACACCCGCCGGTCCGACCCCTCGAGGTACACATCGTCGACGACCTCGACCGTGAAGCCGTACCGCGGCCCCAACGTGCGCAGCAGGTCGGGCGTTCCGGCGCCGCGATGGCCGAACCGGAAGTCCTCGCCCACGAGGACCGTCGACACCCCCAGCGCGTCGACGAGGATCCGCGAGACGAAGTCCTCGGCGCTCAGGGCGGCCAGCTCCTCGTCGAAGGTGAGCAGCAGCGTCGCGTCGAGCCCCAGCTCGCCCAGGAGTTCGATCTTGCGCGAGACCGTCACCACGTTCTCCGGGCAGCGGTCCGGCCGCAGCACGGCGAGCGGGTTGCGGTCGAACGTGACGGCGACGGATCGGGCGCCGCTCTCGGCCGCGCGCTCCTCGAGGCGGCGGATCACGGCGCGGTGACCGGCGTGCACCCCGTCGAACTTGCCGATCGCCACGACGCTCGGACCGAAGTCGTGCGGCACCTCGGACGGGTCGCGGAAGACGATCACGCCGGCACCTCGGTGCCCGCGTTCACCGGAGCGGGACGGTGCGTGCGCAACCACCAGATGCCGAAGACCGGCAGCACGAGCGGGATGAACAGGTATCCCCGCCCGAAGAGCGACCACACGGTCTCGTGCTGGAACAACTCGGGGAGCACCAGGCTCAGCGCGCCCACCACCAGCACCCCGGTCAGCTCGAAGACGATGGCGACCCAGGCCACCGTGTACCACCCGCGACGGCGGGCGAGCACGAGGGCGAGCGTCGCGAGGATGTACACCACGGCGGCGAGAGCCGAGAGGGAGTAGGCGAGCGGTGCCTCGTCGAACCGGCGGACGATCTGCACGAAGCTGCGGCCGGTCGCCGCGAGCGCCATGACGGCGTAGACGATCACGAGGACGCGGCCGATGCCGGTCATCCTGGTGGTGGGGGCGGAGGTGCTCATAGCGCATTCCATCCTAGATGCGCGCGGCGCACCGCTCGCCCGCATGCGAGCGGGGTCAGGCGACCTGCACGGTCCAGATGACGTGCATCCGCCAGACCATGACGGCGATGGCCATCGCTGCCACACCGAGGATCACGGTGCTCCATCGGCTGCGCTCCATCAACGCCCAGAGCACGGCGCCGATCGGCAGCAGCGCGGCGGACACCAGGTAGACCCAGAACTCGAGAAGATCACCGGTGGGCGGGTTCCCGGCGAGCGGAGCGACGATCGCGATCACGATCTGCGCGACGAGCAGCACCTCGACGACCGCGAGGGCACCGACCGACCAGTCGCTGGGCCGGCGACCGGCGAGGCCAGCGACCACGCAGAACAGGCCGGCAGCGATCGCGACGGCCAGCTGCACGAGGGTGAACCACAGGATCATCGGGCCACCTCCGGCATGTTCATGGCGCTCTTGATGTCGGCGCCGCGCTTCTCCACCACTCCGACGAGCACTCCCTCGTCGTCGATGGCGGCCGCCTGGCCCCCCTCCAGACGCTCTGCCGCACCGGGCAGGCGTTTGCCGTGGCGCAGGTCGCGGGCCTCGTCGCCGGACACTTCGAGCGACGGAAGGACGCGGACGGCCGCGGCTGCGGGGGTGAGCAGAGGCGCGCCGTCGAGGGCGTCGATGCCGACGGCATCCGCCACGTCGAACGCCCCGACGCGCGTGCGTCGCAGCGCGGTGAGGTGACCGCCGACGCCGAGCGCGGCACCGAGGTCGCGCGCCAGAGACCGGATGTACGTCCCCGATGAGCATTCGACGACGACGTCCAGATCGCGGAAGCCGTCGGTCGCGCGGTCGTCGGTGACGTCGAAGCGGGAGACGACGACGTCGCGGGCGGCGAGAACGACCTCCTCCCCCGCGCGCACACGGTCGTAGGCGCGACGACCATCGACCTTGATCGCCGACACCGAACTGGGAACCTGCGAGATCGCGCCGGTGAGCGCGCCGATCCCCTGAGCGACGCGCTCGTCCGTGACGGATCCCCACGCATCGGGCGCCGCGCGATCGACGATGTCGCCGTCGGCATCGTCGGTCGTGGTGGTCGCGCCGAGACGGATCGTCGCCTCGTACGTCTTGTCCGCGCCGACGATGTACGTGAGCAGACGGGTCGCGCCTTCGACACCGATCACGAGCAGCCCTGTCGCCATGGGGTCGAGCGTGCCGGCGTGGCCCACCTTGCGCGTGCCGAGGGCGCGACGTGTGCGCGCGACGACGTCGTGGCTGGTGAGCCCTGCGGGCTTGTCGACGAGGAGGATGCCGGGCGAAACCATCCCTCCAGCCTACGGCGACGGACGCCTGGCCCGCGTCCCACTGCAGGCTCGCATACGCTGGAGGGGATGCCTGCTACCGAGACGACCCCCGGACGGATTCCGGCGTCGGCGCTCGGCGATTGGTATCGCTCCGCCGCCCGCGACCTGCCGTGGCGTCGCACGGCGTTCCATAACGATTTCGGCGCGTGGGGCGTGCTCGTGAGCGAGTTCATGCTGCAGCAGACCCCGGTGGCCCGCGTCATCCCGCTCCTCGACGCGTGGCTCGCCCGGTGGCCGACGCCGACGGCTCTCGCCGCTGCGTCCGGAGCCGACGTCGTGCAGCAGTGGGCCAACCTCGGCTACCCGCGTCGCGCGCTGTGGCTGCACCGCGCCGCCCAGGAGATCGTCCGGCTGCACGACGGCCGCGTCCCCTCCGACGTCGACGCACTGCTCGCGCTGACGGGGATCGGTGATTACACCGCACGCGCCGTCTCGGTCTTCGCCTACGGGGAGCGCCACCCCGTGGTCGACACCAACACCCGGCGGGTGCTGGCGCGTGCCGTCGAGGGGCGCGCGCATCCCTCCGCCGCGTCCCGCCGCGACCTCGTTCTGATGGAGTCGCTGCTCCCCGCCGACGACCGGGAGGCCGCGGTGTTCAACGCCGCCGCAATGGAGCTCGGCGCCACCATCTGCACCGCCCGCGCCCCTCGATGCGAGAGCTGCCCCCTCGCCGCGTCCTGCGCCTGGCTCGCCGACGGCCGGCCGGACACCCCCGACACGCGGCGGCGACAGGCCGGCTACGAGGGGTCCGACCGGCAGGCCCGCGGCGCGGTGCTGCGCATCCTCCGCGAGGCGGATGCAGCCGTGTCGCTCGAGCGCATGCTGCCCGATTGGCCGGACCCGCTCCAACGCGACCGCGCCATCGACTCGCTCATCGCCGACGGACTCGCCGAGGCCGAAGACGGGCTGCTCCGCCTGCCCAGGTGAACCCGCTAGAGCAGCCGTCCCATGCGGTGGGCGCGCACCGTCAGCTCGACGCGCGACCGCACGCCCAGTTTCGTGAACGCCCGGCCGAGATGCACCTCGACTGTGCGCACCGAGATCGAGAGGGCGTGCGCGATGTCGCGGTTGGGTGCGCCGGCGGCGGCCCGCATCGCGACATCCAGCTCGCGTGCGGTGAGATACGGCGCCCACGCGGCACGTGACGCGGCGAGCGGGTCGGCCACGGACGAGGGCAGCCCGACGAGCCGGTCGAGACGACGCTCGGTCGCGACCTGCCACGCCCGCGCACCACTCAGCTCGAACAGCCGCGACGCCGCACGCAGATGCTCGCCCGCATCCGCATCCTCGCCCGCCACCGCGCAGCGCACACCGAGCATCGCCTCCACGCGGGCACGGAGGAACGGAGAGGCGATCCCTCGCGCGGCATCCGCGATGTCGCTCCGCTCGGCCGTCCACCGCGCCTCGGGGACGGCCGCGATCCCTTGCAGCAACCTCTGCGTCTCACGCATATCGGGCGGGGCGATCATCGGCCTCTCGTCGTCGGGCGTCGACGGGCCACCGACCTCCTCCAGGCCGGGCACCGCCAGGGTCGGTCCCGCATTCCCCGTGTCGCGCCATAACCGTGACGATTCGGCGGCGGCGGTGAAGTCGCCGGCGAGAAAACGTTCGATGGCCCGGTCGAGCAGCACGTCGATCCGTCGCGGCGGGGGCAGCGCGGCGGTGAGCGCCGCGGCCACCGGTCCGACGTGTCCGAGCACCGCGAGGTCGAGGCGTCTGGCGAGCACGACGCCGAGTCCCGCGAACGGCACCGAGATCGGATGCGACTGCGCCGCAGCGAGCAGCCGGTCGCGCGCGGTGGAGACGTCTCCCCGCCAGAGGATCAGGAGGGCATGCGCGACCGCGCGATACGCGGCCACGACGGGACTGCGCTCGAAACCCTCCACGAGCGGATCCACGTCGCCGCCGAGGGACGCGCCGTGGGCCAGCAGACGGATGCCGTCGTCCACCCTGCCTTCGACCGCGGCCGTCAGGGCGCGGAGAAGCACGCCGGTCACCGGTCCGGTCCCCCGCGCCTCCGGAGCGTCCGGCTCGCCGAGGAGCATCCAGCTCAACGCCACGGTGGGGTCTCCCAGTGAGCGCTCGACGCCGACGCGGGCGGCGGACTCGTGCAGGATCCCCGCCCACCGACGCATCCCCCGCCGGTCGCCGCGCTCAGCGCAGAGCGCCGCGGCTAGGGCGGCAGCTCGGGCCGACGCGTACCAGTCCTCAGCGGCGTCGGAGCGAGGACGAATGGTCGCGGGGTCGATGCTCGGCACCGATCCATGGAGGTGGGCCTGAGCGATGACGAAGGCGGCGAGACCGCGGAGGCGGAATGTCTCCGCCCCCTCCGACATGAGGGGCGCCAGCCAGCCGCTCGCCTCTGCCGCGTACCCTCCGGCGACGGCGGCCGCGCCGGCGACCTGCCGCGCCTCGTCGAGGACCGCCCCGTTCGCGTGCGCGGCGGCCTCGCGGGCGAGCAGGAGGGCACGATCGCTGCGACCCGCTTCGGATTCCCCCCTCGCCGCCCCGACCAGGGTGGCCGCAACGGATGCGTCGGCGTGCAGGCTCGCCCGCGCCCGGTGCCAGGCCGCCGCGGTCGTACGACCGCGAGCCTGGAACACCCGGTGCAGCTGCTCGTGGATCAGGGCGGCCTCGGACGCCGGGGTCCTCTCGGCGATCCAGGGGGCGAGCCTCCGGTCGGCCAGGCGGATGCGACCCGCGCGAAGTTCGACGAGGTCGCCGATCGCCGAGCGACCGACCTCCGCCGCATCCCGGCCGTCGAGGGCGAGCAGCGGTTCGAGCTCGTCGTTGAGCACAACGGAGAGGGCGAACAGCAGAACGCGATCGCGCGTCGTCAGATCGAGGGACCGGAATGCCTGCGTGATCGCCGGCGTCGCAGGGAGCGGAGACGGCAGCGGCGCGAGCCCATTGCGCTGCGTCGAGGTCAGTCGCGCCGCGACCTCCACGATCGCCCGGTCGTCGTCCTCCACCTCGACGCGAAGGCGGGCGAGCACATGCGGCGCGCAGGGCGTGCCCAGGTCGCTCAGACGCCGCAACAGCGCGCCGACGTCGTCCGTCGGCGCGCTGTACGAATTCACGGTTGCCTGCATGACGTGCCCCTCGCCGAGGCGGGAGTCCTCCCGCCTCGGCGAAGCTAGCAATCATGCAGCCGGATGCCGGTCATCGGCAGCCGATATACCCTACGCGTCTCCGCGCGGTCGCCGACCCTTACGCGTCGTCTTCCTCGTTGCGCACGTACGGGTCTGAGTCGCCGGCGTGCGAGGCGGAGGAGGCGAGCTTGGCGACCTCCGCGTCGCGCTCCTGCGCCTCACGCAGCAGAGCCGTGATGTGGTCGGCGTTCTCCGGCAGTGCATCCAGGATGAACTCGAGCGTCGGCACGAGACGCGTGCTCAGCTGCCGCCCCACCTCACTGCGCAGCATGCCCGTCGCCGAGGCGAGCGCCGCGCCGCTGGCGATGCGCTCCTCTTCCGTGCCCAGCACCGTGTAGAACACGGATGCGTGCTGGAGGTCGCCGCTCACCCGCACGTCGGTGATCGTCACGAATCCGAGCCGCGGGTCGCGCAGCCCCTTCTCGAGCCGCTCCGCGAGGATCACGCGGATCCGGTCGGCGAGGCGTGCCTGTCGTTCTCCAGCCATGCTTGGTTCTCTCTCTTCCACCGCCGCAGCGGCTCAGGACTGTAGCGGAGGCGATGGATGCCATCGGGATAGTCGGGGTCTTGGGGGTTCCCGTTTTCCCAATGGCATCCATCGCCGGAGCGACTGAACGAGGATCAGCCGCGAGGCTTCTCCACCATCTCGGTGGTCTCGATCTCGTCGCCGATCTGGATGTCGTTGTACTTGCCGAGGCCGATACCCGCCTCGAAGTCCGTGCGGACCTCGGTGACGTCGTCCTTGAACCGGCGCAGCGACTCGATCGCCAGACCGTCGGCGATGACCACACCGTCGCGGATGACGCGTGCCTTCGCGTTTCGCGTGATCGTTCCCGACCGCACGATGACACCGGCGATGTTGCCGAACTTCGAGGAGCGGAACACCTCGCGGATCTCGGCGACACCCGACTGGACCTCTTCGAACTCCGGCTTGAGCATGCCCTTGAGGGAGTTCTCGATCTCGTCGATCGCGTTGTAGATGACCGAGTAGAACCGGATGTCCACGCCCTCGCGGGAGGCCCGCTCGCGCGCCTTCGTGTCGGGACGGACATTGAAGCCCACGATGATCGCGTTGTCGATCGTCGCCAGGTTCACATCGGACTCCGTGATCGCACCCACACCACGGTGGATGATGCGCAGCTGCACCGAGTCATCGACCTCGATCTTGAGCAGCGACTCCTCGAGCGCCTCCACGGCACCCGAGACGTCACCCTTGATGATGAGGTTGAGCGACTCGACCTTGCCCTCTTCGAGAGCACGGGTGAAGTCCTCGAGCGAGATGCGCTTGCGGGCCTTGGCCAGCTGGGCGTTACGCTCGACGGCCTCACGCTTCTCGGCGATCTGACGGGCCATGCGGTCTTCCTCGGTGACGATGAACACGTCACCGGCGCGGGGCACCGAGTTCAGACCCTGCACCTGCACGGGACGCGACGGGTAGGCCTCGAGGACCTGCTCGCCGTTCTCGTCGGCCATCGCACGCACGCGGCCATAGGCGGTGCCGGCGACGATCGCGTCTCCGACGCGGAGCGTTCCGGACTGGATGAGCACCGTGGCGACCGAACCGCGGCCCTTGTCGAGCTTCGCCTCGATGGCGACACCGCGAGCGGCCTTGTTCGGGTTGGCGGTGAGGTCCAGACCCGCGTCCGCCGTGAGCAGCACGGCGTCGAGGAGCTCCTGGATGCCGGAACCGGCGCGAGCCGACACGTCGACGAACATGACGTCTCCGCCGTACTCCTCGGCGACCAGTCCGTACTCCGTCAGCTGCTGACGCACCTTGGCCGGGTTGGCCTCGGGCTTGTCGACCTTGTTGACCGCGACGACGATCGGCACGTTCGCCGCCTGCGCGTGATTCAGGGCCTCGACCGTCTGCGGCATGATGCCGTCGTCCGCCGCGACCACGAGGATCGCGAGGTCGGTCACCTGCGCACCACGGGCACGCATGGCCGTGAAGGCCTCGTGACCCGGGGTGTCGATGAAGGTGATGGCGCGCTCGATGCCCTCGTGCTCGGTCCACACCTGGTACGCACCGATGTGCTGGGTGATGCCGCCGGCCTCGCCCTCGATGACGTTGGTCTGACGGATCGCATCGAGCAGGCGCGTCTTACCGTGGTCGACGTGACCCATGACGGTGACGACCGGGGGACGGATCTCGAGGTCGTCCTCGCTCTC
Source organism: uncultured Microbacterium sp. (assembly GCF_963528945.1). Taxonomy (GTDB): domain Bacteria; phylum Actinomycetota; class Actinomycetes; order Actinomycetales; family Microbacteriaceae; genus Microbacterium. The sequence continues at coordinate 735,950 of NZ_CAURWX010000001.1, read as the reverse complement.
CTCCTCCAGCTCCTTCTCGAGGTCGAGACCGAAGCCCTCGAGGAGCTCCTTGTCCTCGTCCTCGGGCGAGACCATCTGGATCTTGTATCCGAGCTCCTCGCCGAGCACCTCGAAGGTGGCCTCGTCGAGCGACTCGGTGGCCGTGGCCATCTCGCCCAGGTTGAAGAGGATGGTGACGAGCGTGCCCGGCTGCACGGTGTAGCCGGTCAGCGTCTCGATCTTGTCGGCGAAGTCCGCGATCGATGCGCCGCGGCGCATGCGGATGATCTCCCCGTTACCGCGGGTGACGTTGACGCCACCGACGACCGGGGCGCTCCGCATCTCGAACTCTTGCCGCTTCGCCCGCCGCGACTTGCGCTGCTTGCTCTTGCCGCCGCCCTTACCGAAGGCACCGGCGGTGCCACCACCGGGACCACGGCCACGACCGCCGCCCCCACCGGGACGACCGGCGAAGCCACCACCGGGGCGCGCGCCGGCACCGGGACCGCCACCGGCACCGCCGGGACGACCGGGACCGCCGGGACGCTGCTGGAACGGTGCGCCGGGGCGACCGCCCTGACCGCCGCGGGGTGCACCCGGACGGGGCGAGCCCGGACGCGGGGCGCCGGGACGCGGGGCACCGGGGCGAGGCGCCTGCGGACGCGGGATGTTGCCGGGCGTGGGACGCTGGCCCATACCCTGCGCCGAGGCGAAGGGATTGTTGCCGGGGCGCGGGCCCGCGGGACGCTGCCCCATGCCCTGCGCCGACGAGAACGGGTTGTTGCCGGGGCGCGGAGCGCCCGGCTTGGGAGCACCCGAGTCGCCGGGCTTGGGTGCCGCGGGGGTCGGAGCGCTGGGCGCGGCGGGAGCCGCCGGGCCGGGGGTGGGTGCCGCGGATGCTTCGGCGGCCGGAGCCGCGGGAGCCTCAGCGGCCGGGGCGGCGGGAGCCGCCGGCGCGGGCTTGGGACCGGGCTTCGGGCCCGGGGTCGGCCCGGACTTCGCCGCCGGCTTCGCGGCAGCGGGCTTCGCGGCCGGAGCGGCTTCCGCTCCGCCCTTGAGCGAGGGGTCGGCCTCGATCGCCGCGCGCAGCTTGCGGGCGACGGGAGGCTCGACGGTGGACGAGGGGCTCTTGACGAATTCGCCGAGCTCCTTCAGCTTCGCAAGTGCGACCTTGCTGTCGACGCCGAGTTCAGCGGCGATCTCGTGTACGCGTGGTTTACCAGCCACAATTCTCCTGTCTGGGGCGGTCTGCCCAGACAGGGCAGACCATTAGTCGCGGACGGGTCTCATTTCGAGCCGTTCACTTTGTTTCCATAGCCGTTCAGCCGTTTCTCGATGGTCTGCGTGTCCACTGCGGCGGACACACGGAGTGCTCGTCCGAAAGCACGGCGCCGCAGCGCGGCATCCATGCATTCCTGCGTCGGATGCACCCACGCGCCCCTCCCCGGCAGGACGGCTCGTTCGTCGATGACGAGGATGTCGTTCTGGGACACCACCCTGATCAGGGCGGAGCGGGAAGCACGCGTGCGGCAACCGACGCACGTTCGTACGGGTTCCATCTTACACCTGGGATTCATCGGGATCCGCACGCGCGGTGCGCGTCGGACGGCCCTCGGACGCTCAGTCGAGCACGCTGTCCGGCTGGATGTCGATCTTCGCACCGGTCAGCTTCGCGGCGAGGCGGGCGTTCTGGCCCTCCTTGCCGATGGCGAGCGACAGCTGGTAGTCGGGGACGAGGGCGCGGACGGCCTTCGTCGTCGCGTCGAGGATGAACGAGCTGGTCACCTTCGCGGGCGAGAGCGCGTTCGCGACGAACGCCGCGAGCTCCGGGTGGTGGTCGACGATGTCGATCTTCTCCCCGTTGAGCTCCTCGGTGACGGCCCGCACGCGGCGTCCGAGCTCACCGATGCAGGCGCCCTTGGCATTGATGGCGGGATCGTTCGCGCGCACCGCGATCTTGGTGCGGTGACCCGCCTCCCTGGCCAGCGAGACGATGTCGACCAGTCCTGCGGCGATCTCGGGGACCTCGAGCGCGAACAGCTTGCGAACGAGACCCGGGTGGGTGCGCGAGACGGTGATCTGCGGACCCTTGAGCCCCTTCGCCACACTGGTCACGTACACGCGCAGGCGCGCGCCGTGCGGGTACTCCTCGCCGGGCACCTGCTCCTCGGGAGGAAGGATCGCCTCGACCGAGCCGAGGTCGACGTGGATCATCTTCGGGTTCGGTCCCTGCTGGATCACGCCGGCGACGATGTCGCCCTCCTTGCCGCGGAACTCTCCGAGCACCGCGTCGTCGGCGATGTCGCGCAGACGCTGGCTGATGACCTGCTTGGCCGCGAACGCCGCGATGCGGCCGAAGTCGCTCGGAGTGGCGTCCTCCTCGCCGACGACCGCGCCCTCGTCGTCGGTGACCGGCTGCAGCACCGCGACGTGACCGGTCTTGCGGTCGAGGTCCACGCGCACACCCTCGGGGAGGTCGCCCTCCGCGGAGATGTGCTTGGAGTACGCGGTCAGGATCGCCTGTTCGATGATGGAGACGAGCTCGTCGAAGGGGATGCCCTTCTCCTTCTCGATCCCTCGCAGCAGACTCAGTTCGATGTCCATGACGGCCTCCCTATTCAGCTCTCGTCGCGCGGAAACATCACGCGCCACATCCGTACAACGATACCGTGCCGCGGCGCGGGCCGCCACGCGGCATCAGCGCCCGGCGGCGGAGGGCAGCGCGTTCACCCCGCGGATCAGCTGGAAGAGGTTGCCGACCTCGCGCTGACCGAGGTGCAGAGCGAGTCGCGGAAGGTCGAGAGCGTCGCCGTCGGCGACCTCGGGCGCGCCCGGTTCGGCGCGCTCGATCCGCCCCTCCGACACGAGCGCGGCGAAGTCGTCGTTCAGTCGGGCGATCTCGTCGTCGGTGGGCACATGACGCAGACGCAGCACGAGCCGGTCGCCGATCCACCGCAGCGAATGGTAGTTGCGCCAGAAGCCGGTGATCTCGGCCCGCGCCTCCTCCACCGAGTCGGTCACGAGCACCCGATCGAAGTCGCCCGGTGAGATCACGCCCGCCGGCGCGAGGTGCTCGTCGATGAAGTCCTGCAGCCCCTGCCAGAACCCTCCGCCGGTCTGGTCCAGCAGCACGATCGGCATCGGCTCGGCCTTCCCCGTCTGCTGCAGCGTGAGCAGCTCGAACATCTCGTCGAGCGTGCCGAAACCGCCGGGCAGGCAGATGAAGCCCTGCGACTCCTTCATCAGCATGAGTTTGCGCGTGAAGAAGTACTTCATCGCCACGACCTGATCCTGCCCCGTGACGATGCCGTTGGGCTTCTCCTCGAACGGCAGCCGGATCGAGACGCCGAGCGACAGCGCGGGACCGGCCCCCTCCGCGGCGGCCTGCATGATGCCGGGCCCGGCGCCGGTGACGACCATCCAACCGTCGGTCGCCAGCGCGGCCGCCATGTCCCGCGCACGCACGTACAGCGGATCGTCGGTGCGCGTGCGCGCCGAGCCGAAGACGGTGACCTTGGGCACGCCGTGGAACGGGGCGAACAGGCGGAAGGCGTCGCGCATCTCCGCGAGAGCCGCCGAGGCGATCTTGAGGTCGAGTCGGCTCGTGCCGTCCTCGCCCAAGAGGATGGCCGTGCGCAGCATGCGCATCACCAGCCGACGATCGGTGTGCACGCCCGCCTCGTCGAGGACGGCGTTGATCTCGGCGCTGAGCGCCTGCGGGAGCGGTTCGTCGATCATGCCCCCAGCGTGTCACGCCGCGCCCGAGAAGCTCGACCCGCAACGCCGCGGGCGGGAGCAGCGGGGGGCGCGGCCCGGCCGCACTCCCCGCGCCCCGCGATCAGCGTGCGGTCAGTCGCGCGAGAGCCTCGTCGACCGAGACGGCGTCGCGCACTCCCCCGGCGCGATCCCACAGCTCGACCTGACCGTCGGCGGCCCCGCGGCCCACGACGACGATCCACGGGACACCGACCAGCTCGGCGTCTCCGAACTTCACCCCGGGCGAGACCTTGGGGCGGTCGTCGTAGAGCACGTCGAGTCCCGCGGCCTCCAGCGACGCCGACAGCTCGGTCGCGACGTCGAACGCGACCTGATCGCGTCCGGCGGCCACGACCTGCACGTCGAACGGTGCGACGGACGTCGGCCAGATCAGGCCCTTCTCGTCGTTGTTCAGCTCGGCGATGATCGCGAGGATGCGGGTCACGCCGATGCCGTACGAGCCCATCGTGACCGTGACGAGCTTGCCGTTCTCGTCGAGCACCTTGAGTCCGAGCGCCTCGGCGTACTTGCGGCCGAGCTGGAAGACGTGACCGATCTCCATGCCGCGCGCGAGCTCCACGGGACCCGAGCCGTCCGGGGCGGGGTCGCCGGCGCGGACGTTCGCGATCTCGACGATGCCGTCGGCCTCGAAGTCCCGGCCCGCGACGACCGAGTGCGCGTGCTTCTGGTCGATGTTCGCGCCGGTGATCCAGCTCGTGCCCTCGCTCACGCGCGGATCCACGAGATAACGGATGCCCGTGGCGGATTCCTCACCGAGCACCGCGCCGGTGGGCGACCACGGACCGATGTACCCCTTCACCAGGAGCGGGTTGTTCTCGAAGTCCTCGGCCGTCGCCGTCGTGACCTCGGCCGGCGCGAACGCGACCTCCGCACGCTTCTCGTCGACCTCGCGGTCGCCGGGGATGCCGACGACGACGAGCTCGCGGGTGCCGTCGAGGTGGGTGAGCGCCAGCACGACGTTCTTCAACGTGTCGGCGGCGGTGTACTCGCCGCCGAGCACGGCGTTCGCGTGCGCGACGAGCGTCTCGATGGTCGGCGTGTCGGGCGAGTCGAAGATCACCGGGGTTGCGTCGGCGTCGAACGGGATCGCCTCCGGCACCGCGGTCGTGAACGCCTCGACGTTCGCGGCGTACCCGCCCGCGCTGCGGACGAAGGTGTCCTCGCCGACCGGCGTGGGGTGCAGGAACTCCTCGCTGCGGGAGCCGCCCATCGCTCCGGCATCCGCCTGCACGATCGCGTACTCGAGCCCGAGGCGCTGGAAGATGCGCTCGTAGGCGTCGCGCTGGGCCTGATAGCTGGCGTCCAGGCCTGCGTCGGAGGAGTCGAAGGAGTAGGCGTCCTTCATCGTGAACTCCCGACCGCGGAGCAGACCGGCGCGCGGGCGGGCCTCGTCGCGGTACTTGTCCTGGATCTGGTAGATCGTCAGAGGGAGATCCTTGTACGACGAATAGAGGTCCTTCACGAGCAGCGTGAACGCCTCTTCATGCGTGGGGGCGAGGAGATAGTCGCCGCCCTTCCGGTCCTGCAGGCGGAACAGCAGGTCTCCGTACTCGTCCCAGCGGCCGGTCGCTTCGTACGCCTCGCGGGGCATGAGGGCCGGGAAGTGCACCTCCTGCGCGCCGGCGTTCGCCATCTCCTCGCGCACGACCTTCTCGATGCGCGCCTTGACGCGCAGTCCGAGCGGCAACCAGGCGAAGATGCCGGCTGCCTGCGGGCGGATGTAGCCCGCGCGGATCAGCAGCTTGTGACTGGCGACCTCTGCGCCGGCAGGGTCTTCGCGGAGGGTGCGGAGGAAGAAGTTCGAGAGACGAGTGACCACGGGCCAAGTCTAGTGACCCGCGGTCACCCGCCTCTGCGGTGCGTCGATCAGTTCAATGCCGGGAGACCGGAGGGCACGACGCCGCCCTGGTAGAGGTCCGCGGCGAGCTCCTGCAGCGCGGTCAGAGCGACCCGCTGCGGGAGCGGCCCGTAGGAGATGCGCGCGACGCCCAGCTTCTCGTACTCCGACGCGGCGAGCGCGCCGGGGAGCCCGATCACGCTGACCTTGCGGTCGCCGATCCCTTCGACGAGACGGCGGGTGACGTGCGCGTCGAGGATGCCGGGAACGAACACCGAGGTGGCCCCCGCGTCGAGGAAGGCACGACCGCGCTGGATCGCGTCGGCGATGCTCTCCTCGACGGGACGCGACCCGCCGCGCACGAAGGCGTCTGTACGGGCGTTGAGCGCGAAGGGGACGCCCTCGGCCTCGGCAGCGCGCACGATCGCCTCGACGACGGCGACCGACTCGTCGAGCGGCTTCAGCCGGTCCTCGACGTTCGCTCCGACAATGCCGGCGGCGATGGCGAGGCGCGTGGTCTCGCCCGCGTCACCGTACCCGTCGTCCAGGTCGGCCGTGACGGGCACCGAGACGGATGCGGCGATGCGCCCGACCATGTCGATCATGACGTCGCGCGGTGTCGTGCCGTCGTCGTAGCCGTAGGAGGCGGCGATGCCGTGCCCTGCGGTGGCGATGGCCCGGGTCTCGGGCAGGTTCGCGACGGCGCGCGCGGAGACGACGTCCCACACGTTCACGACGCGGAGGATCTCGGGGGCGTGGTAGAGGTCGACGAGGGTCTGGGCCTTCGATGCGGTGGTCATGCCTTCCACGCTAACGCCCGTCGGCATGCGGCGGGCCGAGGCCGCCCGCCTAGGGTGGACGCATGCCCCAGCGTCGTACGCACGTCTCGTCCTCGGCTTCCCGGACCGAACTCGCCGCGGCGTTGGCCGCGCTCCGCGCCGAGGTGGATGCCCCGCTCGAGTTCCCGCAGGAGGTGCTCGACGAGGCGGGGTCCGCGCACGCGGCATCGGCCGACCGGGATCTGCGGGATGTGCCCTTCGCCACGCTCGACCCCGCCGGTGCCCGTGATCTCGACCAGGCCTTCCACCTCGCGCGGCGCGGCGACGGGTACACGGTGCACTACGCGATCGCGGACGTGCCGGGGTTCGTGCACCCAGGAGGGGCGGTCGATGCGGAGGCTCGTCGTCGCGGACAGACCCTGTACGCCGCGGACGGCACGATCCCCCTGCATCCCCCGGTGCTCAGCGAGGACCGGGTCTCGCTCCTCCCCGGCGTCGACCGGACCGCCCTGGTCTGGTCCTTCGATCTCGACGCTGCGGGTGCCGTCGTCGACACCCGTCTCGAACGCGCGCTCATCCGGTCGCGTGCGCAGCTGGATTATGTGACGACGCAAGCGGCGATCGAACGCGGCGACGCCGGTTTCGCGGAACTGCTGCCGGAGATCGGCCGCCTGCGGCTGGCGCAGGAACGCGAGCGTGGCGGGGCGAGCCTGAACCTCCCGGATGAGGAGATCGTGCGATCGGAGGACGGCGCGTACGCCATCGAACGCCGCCATCCCCTCCCCGTCGAGGACTGGAACGCCCAGCTCTCCCTCATGACGGGTATCGCGGCGGCCGAGATGATGCTCGGCGCGGGCGTCGGCATCCTGCGGACCATGCCCGAGCCCGACGAGGCGGCATTCGAGGCCTTCCGCACGCAGACGCGGGTGCTGGGGCGGCCGTGGGAAGCCGGTCGGTACGGCGAGTACCTCGCGGGACTCGACCGCTCCGATCCCCTGACTCTTCCCGTGCTGCAGGCCGCGGCGGCGCTCTTCCGCGGGGCCGGGTACGTCGCGTTCGACGGGACGGCTCCGACCGAGACGCGCCAAGCGGCGATCGCCGCTCCCTACGCTCACGTGACGGCGCCTCTGCGTCGGCTCGTGGATCGGTGGGGTCTGGCGATCTGCCTCGCCGTCGCCGAGGGGCGGCCCGCGCCGGAGTGGGCTCGGGAGTCGCTGGACGAACTGCCCGCGCTCATGCAGGCGTCCGGTCAGCGCGCCTCGCGCCTGGATACCGCCACAGTGAACGCTGTCGAGGCGGCCCTCCTGCAGCCGCTGGTCGGCAGGGAGCTGTCGGCAACGGTGATCGCGCGGCGCGGCGAGGACCGGGCGACCGTGCAGCTGTCCGACCCGCCGGTGACGGCGACGGCCCCGGTCGCTCCCGACGCACGCGTGGGCGACACGGTGGTCCTGCGGCTGGAGAGCACCGACATTTCCCGGGGCGAGGTGGTGTTCTCGATCTGATCGCCGCTCCGACGGCGCCGGTTGCTCAGGCCGGGGTCGCCGTGGTGGTCATCACGAGCAGCTGCGGGTCGCTCAGGTCGAGCTGTACGCGGATGCCCGCAAACGAGCCGAGCGACTCGACGTGCGTGCCGCCGCAGAGGATGATCGCCTCCCCTTCGGGAAGCACACAGCGCCACCGCCGCCGGTCGGTGATGGTCGGCCCATCGGTCTCGATGCTGCTCGCCGCCGCCGACTCCACCCAGTGCGCGAGCTGGGCGTTGACCCGCTCTTCACGCTCGGCGAGTGTCGCGGCGAAGGTCTCGGTGTCGAAACCGGCGCGTCGCAGACTCTTGCCGAGACGGTACTCGTCGACGCTGCCGTCGGCGTGGATGCGACTGGACTGGTTCGCCCGCCCCTCGAAGTCGGGATTCCCGAGAGCGTCCTCACCCGCGTCCTTCCGCCACAGGTCGGCGAGCGCGAGATCGAGAGCCAGCGAAGCCAGGTGGCACGCGGTGTGCCCGCGACTCAGACCGGCGCGCCGCTCATCGTCGACCTCGAGCCCGACCTGCGCCCCTTCAGCGATCCAGCCCGGAGCGGGGTCATCGAGCAGATGCGCGACGAGCCACACCCAGCCCTCGGTGCCACGGCGCACGGGGATGTCGGTGCCGACGGCGAACTGCCCCTCGGGGCCGACCGCAGCCATGACCGCTTCGGTCACCGGCACGCGCTGGTCTCCCCCGATGATCTCCCCGGCGTCGCCGGGCTGATCGGGCCAGGTGTGGTCGACCGGGTGGAACGGCGTCGATGCGACGACGACCGCCGTCCCCTGAGGGGTGGACTCGACCCGGGTGACGACGCTCTCCCCGCGGGTGGCCCCACCGGCGAACGAGACGAGGGTCGGCTGGATGCTCATCGGCGCGCTCAGGCCGTGACGACCTGTGCGGTGCCGAGAGGGGCCTCGGGTCCCATCTCGTCGGCGAGGCGGTTCGCCTCTTCGATGAGGGTCGCGACGATGTCGGCCTCCGGCACGGTCTTGATGACCTCGCCCTTGACGAAGATCTGCCCCTTGCCGTTGCCGGATGCGACGCCCAGGTCGGCATCGCGGGCCTCGCCCGGGCCGTTCACGACGCAGCCCATCACGGCGACGCGCAGCGGCACGGTCATCTCCTTGAGCCCCTCGGTGACGTCTTCGGCGAGCGTGTAGACATCGACCTGCGCGCGACCGCATGACGGGCACGACACGATCTCGAGTTTGCGCTCGCGCAGGTTGAGCGACTGCAGGATCTGGTGGCCGACCTTGACCTCTTCGGCCGGCGGGGCCGAGAGCGAGACCCGGATGGTGTCGCCGATGCCCTCGCCGAGCAGGATGCCGAACGCCGTGGCGCTCTTGATCGTGCCCTGGAACGCCGGTCCGGCCTCGGTCACGCCGAGGTGCAGGGGCCAGTCGCCCCGCTCCGCCAGCTGGCGGTACGCCTTGACCATCACGATCGGGTCGTTGTGCTTGACCGAGATCTTGAAGTCGTGGAAGTCGTGCTCCTCGAAGAGCGACGCCTCCCAGACGGCGCTCTCGACGAGCGCCTCGGGCGTGGCTTTGCCGTACTTCTCGAGCAGACGGCGGTCGAGCGACCCGGCGTTCACGCCGATGCGCAGCGAGACGCCCGCATCCTGCGCGGCCTTGGCGATCGCGCCGACCTGGTCGTCGAACTTGCGGATGTTGCCGGGATTCACCCGTACCGCCGCGCATCCGGCGTCGATCGCCTGGAAGACGTACTTCGGCTGGAAGTGGATGTCGGCGATGACCGGGATCTGGCTCTTCTTCGCGATGATGTGCAGCACGTCGGCGTCGTCCTGCGAAGGGACGGCGACACGCACGATCTCGCACCCGGAGGCGGTGAGTTCGGCGATCTGCTGCAGGGTGCCGTTGATGTCGGTGGTCTTCGTCGTGGTCATCGACTGCACGCTGACCGGCGCGTCTCCCCCGACGAGCACCTTGCCCACCTTGATCTGGCGGGACTTCCGTCGCGGGGCGAGGACTTCGGGGATCTTGGGCATCCCAAGGTTCACGGCTGGCACATCCTCAGCCTACGCCGCCTGCGCGGGCGAAGGCTGTATACGCACGCATGATCCCCGCCGGCGTCGGAGCATCGCCTCTCGCCCCGTGTGGTAGTTTCGCCCCATGCGCACGAACGTCACCTGGTGGCCCGCCTCCTAGGCGGTGTGTTCGCGTTCCCACGAATCCAGACCGCCTCCGGGGCGGTCTTTTCGTTGCCGAGCCGGAGCCCCTCCCACAGGAGACATCGATGACACTCGCACGACTGGCGGAGCTCGCCGCGGATCCCTCCTCCTCGTTCGTCCTCATCGCCCGCGACGGCGCCGACGACGTCGAGCTGCTGACCGGCGACGTGGTCGACGTCGACCTGCTGGCCGATATCCCTCTCTCCTCCGCCGGCACGCCGAACGAGGTGTTCGCGCTGGTGCCGTACCGGCAGGTGCGCGAGCGCGGTTTCGTCGCCCAAGACGACGGCGCGCCGCTGCGCTGCCTCGTGGTCGAAGAGCACCTGCGTCTGCCGATGCCGGCGCTGCTCGCTGCGCTGCCCACCGCCGAGGTCGCCCTCCACGATGACGGCTTCGACATCTCCGACGACGAGTACGCGCGCATCGTCGAGACCGTCATCGCCGACGAGATCGGACGCGGCGAGGGCGCCAACTTCGTGATCCGCCGAGACTTCACCGCCCGCATCGAGAGCGACGACCGCACGGCCGCCCTCACCTGGTTCCGTGCGCTCCTCGCACATGAGCGCGGTGCGTACTGGACGTTCGCCGTGTTCACGCCGGGTCACATCGCGGTCGGCGCGAGCCCCGAGGCGCACGTCGTCGCGCGCGAGGGCGTGGTCACCATGAATCCCATCTCGGGAACGTTCCGTCATCCGGCGGGCGGCGCCACCCGGGAGACGCTCGTCGATTTCCTCTCCTCCACCAAGGAGACCGAGGAGCTCTTCATGGTCGTCGACGAGGAGCTCAAGATGATGAGCGCCGTCTGCTCCGACGGCGGTCGCATCACGGGCCCGCACCTCAAGGAGATGTCGCGGCTCACCCACACGGAGTACATGCTTCGCGGACGCAGCCGGCTCGATCCGCGCGACATCCTCCGCGAGACGATGTTCGCGCCGACCGTCACGGGGTCGCCCATGCAGAACGCCTGCGCGGTGATCCGGCGTCACGAGACGCGTCCGCGGGGCTACTACTCGGGCGTCGCCGCCCTGTTCACGCCGAATGCCGAGGGCGGACACGACCTCGACGCCCCCATCCTCATTCGTACCGTCTACGTCGTCGACGGCGAGGTCCGCGTACCCGTCGGGGCGACCCTCGTGCGCCACTCCGATCCTCTCGGCGAGGTGGGCGAGACGCACGGCAAGGCCGCGGGCGTGCTCGGGGCCATCGGGGCGATCGACCGAGACCGCGCAGCCGAGGCGCGCGACGACACGGATGCCCCGGGCGAGGCGCCCGCCCTGTCCGCCGACCCCGCGGTGGCGGAGCTTCTGGCGTCGCGGAATTCACGACTGGCCGACTTCTGGCTCGACCCGCAGTCGGAGGACCACACGGGGCCGTTCGCAGGACGGCGCGCGCTGGTCGTCGACGCCGAGGATCGCTTCACGACGATGCTCGCGCATCAGCTCAGGCACCTGGGCTTCGAGGTGTCGATCCGTCCGTGGGACTCGGTGACGGACACCGAGGCGGATGCTGCGGACATCGTCGTCGCCGGACCCGGTCCCGGTGACCCCCGCGATGCGACGAACCCGCGCATCGCCCGGATGCGCGAGGTCGTGCGGCGTCGCCGCGCGAACGGAACCCCCCTGCTCGCCGTCTGCCTGAGCCACCAGATCCTCGCCGACGGACTCGGCATCACGCTCGTCCCACTCGATGCCCCCCACCAGGGTCTGCAGAAGCCGGTTCCGGTGTTCGGCGAGCAGGCGTCCATCGGCTTCTACAACACCTTCACGGCGCGCGTCGCGCCCGGCGTGACGACGGTCGGCCCGGCCGAGGTGTCCGCCGATCCCGCGACGGGCGACGTCTACGCCCTCCGCGGCTCCGCCTTCGCCTCGGTGCAGGGGCACCTCGAATCGATCCTGTCGCGCGACGGCATCCGCACGCTGGAGCGGCTCGTGACGCACGCACTGCAGAGCTGACGCGGGGCGCGGCCCGCCGCGTCGCGGGAGGGTCGCTACTGCAGCAGGTCGACCGGGTTGAAGACGTCGGCGACCAGGAGCAGCGCCCCCATGCCGATGAGCAGCACCGCGACCACGACCGTCAGCGGCACGAGACGTGTCGCATCGACGGGTGCCGGCGGTGGGCGGCGGAAGACCCGAGCCCAGCCGCGCTTCACGCCCTCCCACAGCGCGACGACGATGTGCCCGCCGTCGAGCGGCAGCAACGGGATGAGGTTGAAGACGAACAGCGCGATGTTGAGCGAACCCAGCAGGTTGAGCAGCACGGCGAAGCGATTGAGGATGGGCGCCTCGGTCGCCGCGACCTCGCCCGCGATGCGTCCGACGCCCACCACGCTGAGCGGACCGTTCGGGTCGCGCTCCGTGCCCGTCACCAGCGACGCCCCGACGTCCCACAGGCGCACCGGCAACGTCGCGATGAGCGACGCGACGCGCCCCACGTTCTCCACCGCCATCTCCGGGCCTGCAGTCAGCGGTTGCGGCACGAATCCCATCTGCGACGCCATCCCCACGTAGCCCACCTCGCGCACGACCTGCTCGCCGTCGTCGTCGAGCACCGGCCGACCGGTCGCGTCGGTGAGCTCGCGTTCGGCGGCGATCGGCGTGATCGTCAGCGCCATGTCTTCGTCGTCGCGCCTCACCACCACGTCCAGCGGCTTCCCGGGGGATGCCTGCACGATCTCGGTGGCCTCGGCGAACGTCGACACCGGGGTGCCGTCGATCGACACCAGGACGTCGCCGGGGCGGACGCCCGCCTCGACCGCGGGAGACGCGGGGTCGTCAGCCGAGCACGCCTCCTGCGTCGTCCCGGCCGGCACGACGCACTGGGTGACCGAGGCGATGGTCGTCGTGCCCTGCTGCAGCCCGATCCCCGACGCGAGAACCGTGAAGAGCAGCAGCGCCAGCAGGAGGTTCATGAGAGGACCGCCGAACATCACGATCGCCCGTTTCCACACCGGGAGGCGGTAGAAGACGCGGTGCTCCTCGCCCTCGGCGATGGTCTCGTCGTTCGCGGCCCTCGCATCCTGCACGAGGCTGCGGAACAGGCCGCCGACCGGGCGCGCGCTCGGCGACGCCGGATACATGCCGGACATCGAGATGAACCCGCCGACGGGCAGGAGCTTCACGCCGTATTCGGTCTCGCCGATGCGGCGCGACCAGATGCGCGGGCCGAACCCGATCATGTACTGGCCGACACGCACGCCGAACAGCTTCGCGGGCAGGAGGTGGCCGATCTCATGCAGACCGATCGAGAGGCCGAGGCCGATCAGCATGAAGAGGATGCCACCCGCATAGAGCAGGATTTCCACCCGCTCACGCTACTGCCTCGCGCCTAGGAATCAGCCCCGTGCATGCGATCATGGAAGAGACATGTCGATCGAACACAACTCGAGCCTGCCTCCCGTGCTCCGCCCCGCGAACCCGCCCCGGCGTGAGCTGTCCGAAATCGCCGCACGATTCGCCAGGGAGGTGCGCGGCACCGTCGACGGCGTCGTCGTCTCCGGCATCACCCTCGCGACCGCCGATCTCCGAGCCGGAGAGGCGTTCGTCGCCATCCGTGGCGTGAACCGGCACGGCGCCGAGTTCGCGGATGCCGCGGCCGAGAAGGGCGCCGTCGCGGTCATCACCGACGACGCGGGAGCCGACATCGCCGCCTCGGCCGGTCTGCCGATCCTCGTCGTCGACGACCCCCGCGCCGTGCTGGGGGACCTCAGCGCCTGGGTGTACGGCACCGGCGCCGACGACCCCCTGCCGCTCCTGTTCGCGACGACCGGCACGAACGGCAAGACCAGCGTGTCCCATCTCCTCGAGGGCATCCTCGACCAGCTCGGCGTCGTCACCGGGCTCTCGTCGACCGCCGAGCGTCACATCGCCGGCGAGGTCATCGTCTCGCGCCTCACGACACCCGAGGCATCCGAGTTCCACGCTCTGCTCGCCCTCATGCGCGAGCGCGAGGTCGAGGCGGTCGCCGTCGAGGTCAGCGCGCAGGCCCTGTCACGGCACCGCGTCGACGGCATCCACTTCGACGTCGCGGGATTCACCAACCTCAGCCACGACCACCTCGACGACTACGCCGATATGGAGGAGTACTTCGAGGCGAAGCTGCCGCTGTTCCGCGCCGACCGTTCGGGACGAGCCGTTGTCTGCCTCGACTCGCCTTCCGGCGCCGTCGTGGTGGAGCGCGCCGAGGTCCCGGTGGTGACGGTCGGCACCCCGCTCATCGCCGCGGACGCCGACGCCGCCGGCCGGGCGGACTGGGTCGTCACGATCCAGGACGAGCGCGCGAGCGGCACGACTTTCACGATGACCGGTCCCGCCGGCTCGCTCACCACCACGGTCCCGGTCATCGGACCGCACATGGCGGCCAATGCCGCGCTCGCGATCGTCATGCTGCTCGAAGGCGGCTACGAGTGGCAGCGCATCGTCGATGCGCTCGACCGCGACGGCGGCATCCGCGCGTACCTCCCCGGGCGCACGCAGCTCGTCTCGGGCGACCGCGGGCCGGCGGTCTTCGTCGACTTCGGCCACTCCCCCGACGCATTCGAGAAGACCCTCGCCGCCGTGCGCCGGGTCACCCCTGGCCGCGTCGTGATGCTGTTCGGCGCCGATGGCGACCGCGACGCCAGCAAGCGCTACGACATGGCGCGCACGGCGGTCGAGGGCAGCGACATCCTGGTCGTCACCGACCACCACCCCCGGTTCGAGGACCCGGAGTCCATCCGAGCGACCCTCGTCGCCGGGGCGCGTCGCGCCCGTCCGGATGCCGAGATCCACGAGTTCTCCCCGCCGGAGACCGCGATCGTTGAGGCGGTCGCGCTCGTCGGCGACGGCGACGCGATCCTGTGGGCGGGACCGGGGCACCAGGACTACCGCGACATCCGCGGCGTCCGCACGCCGTACTCGGCTCGCGAACTCGCACGCCGTGCACTGCGCGCCGCCGGCTGGCCGGTGCCCGAGCCGCGCTGGCCCCTGCCCTACCCCGACGAGGACTGACCCGCGTCGGCGAAGGTCAGCGGGCGGCGATCATCCGGTCCGCGGTCTCCCGCGCCCAGCGCTCGGCGTCGCTCAGCGACTCCACCGTGAGCTCGTCCGGCGCGTCGTGCGCATCGACGACCGCGGCGATCGTGTCGACGATGCCGAGGAACGGCAGTCGTCCCTCGTGGAAGGCGTCGACGGCCTGCTCGTTGGCGGCGTTGTAGACGGCGGGGAAGGTCGCGCCCGCGCGCCCGACCGTCTTCGCGAGGGCGACCGCGGGGAACGCGTCGTCGTCGAGAGGCTCGAACGTCCACGACGTGGCCGTCGTCCAATCGAGCGGACGACCCACGCCCCCGACCCTATTCGGCCAGTCGAGACCGAGCGAGATGGGCAGGCGCATGTCGGGCGGCGAGGCCTGGGCGATCGTCGATCCGTCGATGAACTCCACCATCGAATGCACGATCGATTGCGGATGCACGACCACGTCGATGTCGTCGTACGGCACGTCGAAGAGCAGCTGCGCCTCGATGACCTCGAGCCCCTTGTTCACGAGGGTCGCGGAATTGGTCGTCACCATGCGCCCCATGTCCCACGTCGGGTGCGCGAGCGCCTCGGCCGGGGTGACATCGGCGAGCTCGGAGCGGCTGCGCCCGCGGAAGGGCCCGCCGGATGCCGTGACGACGAGCCGCCGGACCTCGGATCGCTCGCCGCTGCGCAGCGCCTGGGCGATCGCCGAATGCTCGGAGTCGACCGGCACGATCTGGCCGGGTCGGGCGGCGCGCTGCACGAGCGCGCCGCCGACGATCAGGGACTCCTTGTTGGCGAGCGCCAACGTACGACCGGCCTGCAGCGCGGCGAGGGTGGACCCCAGCCCGATAGACCCGGTGATCGCGTTGAGCACCACGTCGGCATCGACGTCGCGCACCAGCTGCTCCGCCTCGGCGGCACCGAGGGCGGTGCTGTCGACGCGGAAGTCCTGCGCCTGCTGCGCGAGCGTCTCCGCGTTGGATCCGGCCGCGAGACCCACGAGCTCGAAGCGTCGGGGGTTCGCGCGGATGACGTCGAGCGCCTGCGTGCCGATGGAGCCGGTGGAGCCGAGGACGATGACGCGCTGCATGCCCGCCAGCCTATGGCACGCCCCCGGCTCGGCCCGCTCAGGGCTGGGTCGGCGTGGTGGCGAGGATGTCGACGACGAACACGAGGCTCTCGTTCTGCAGCTCGTGTCCCTCGCTCGCGCCGTACCCCTCCGACGGCGGCATCACGACGACGACCTGCGAGCCGACCTGCTGACCCTCCAGCGCCTTGCGGAAGCCGGTCACCACGCCGGTGGTCTGGAACTGGGAGGGAACCGCGTCGCGGCTCCAGCTCGAGTCGAACTCCGAGCCGTCCGACCACTTCACACCCAGGTACTGCACGACGACGAGGTCGCCCTCGCCGACGGTCGCACCGTCGCCCTGCTTGAGCAGGGCGACCTTGGTCTCGGTCGGGGCGTCGCCATCCGGGATGGTCACGGTCGGCGCACCGTCGTCGTCGAGCTCGACGGTCGGCATGCCCTCGGTCGGCTCGACGGGGGTGCCGTCCGCCACCTCGGGCAGCTCCTCGACGGCCTGGGCGTAGACGACCTTGTCGGTCTGCCCCTCGCCGAAGACACTGCCCGGCAGGGCGAGCACGACCTGGGTGCCGAGCGGCTGGCACTCGAGCGCTGCCAGGAAGAGCGACGAGCTGTTCTGGTCGAGCAGCACGGGCAGCTCGCCGTCTTCGCCACGCGCCGAGGAGTCGACGATCTCTCCGGTCGACGCCTCGACGAGCTGGAATGCGACGGACACGAGGTCGCCGTTGACGACGTCGTCGCCGTCGCCCTCCGACAGCACGGTGCGCTCGACGCCGGCGAAGGCGGCGTCAGCGGGAACGGAGACGGTCGCGTCGGCACCCTCGCCCTCGACGGTCACGGCGTCGGAGGTCTCGCCCGGCTGCGCGTCGAGCATGCACTCGCTGGAGCCGGATGCGTCGGGAGTGGCCGAGCTCTCGGGCTCGGCACCGCCCGAGCAGCCCGCCAGGATCAGGGTCGCCGCAGCGACGGTGGACAGGAGAACGAGCGGACGCTTGCGCACAGTGAAACCTCGAGATCGCGGGCGGGACGCTCCATCCTCTCGCATTTCGCTTTGCCCACGCTGGGAGAAAGGCCGATCGGCGCATTCCAGGGCGGGCATGGATTCGGGAGTAGCCTTCTCTGATGACCTCCGAGCAGCCCGCAGAGCCGGACGCCCCCGAAGAACAGGGCTCCGCCCCTCGCCACGCGGGCTTCGCGTATGCGCTCGGGCGGAGCCTCATCACCCCCCTCGCCCGGCTGCTGTACCGGCCGCGCATCGAGGGTCGCGACAACGTGCCCCTCGATGGGGCCGTGATCTTCGCCAGCAACCATCTGTCGTTCATCGACTCGATCGCCATCCCCGTCGCGGCGCCGCGACCGGTGCACTTCCTCGCGAAGTCGAGCTACTTCGAGGGCACGGGCTTCCGCGGATGGTTGAGCAAGACGTTCTTCGAGTCCATCGGTGCCATACCGGTGCGCCGCGGTGCCGGACAGGCCGCGCTGGATGCCCTCGATCTGCAGCGGCAACTGCTCGACGAAGGACTGGCGGTGGCGCTGTACCCCGAGGGGACGCGTTCGACCGATGGCCGCCTGTACAAGGGCCGCACGGGTGTCGCGTTCCTCGCGTTGCAGACCGGCGCTCCGGTCGTGCCGGTGGGGTTGATCGGGACCGACAAGGTGATGCCCGTCGGCGCCAAGATGCCGACCATGAAGGAGCGCATCACGGTGCGCTTCGGAGAACCGCTCGACCTTTCGGGCCATGGCCCCGCCGGCAGCGGGCGCGCTCGACGCCAGGCCACAGACGAGATCATGGCGGCAATTCACGCCCTGTCGGAGCAGGAGCTCGCGGGCACGTACAACGAGTCCCCCGCGCAGGGCACGATCGAGAAGATCAAGCAGGCCCTTCCGCACGAACGCCGCTGACGGTCACTCCGCGGCGGTGACCGTCGCCTCGTGCCGCACGGGGAAGTTCACCGAGTTCGCGATGAAGCACCAGGCGTTCGCCTGGGCGTGCGCACGTTCGGCCGCCTCGATCATCGACGCTTCTGCGACGACGACCTGCGGGCGCAGCACCACGTCGACGAATGCACCGCCGCCCCGGCCGTCTTCGCGCATACGTCCCGACGCTCGGTCGGTGTACGACACGACGCGCACTCCCGCGGTCACGCAGGCGTGCAGATACGACAGCAGGTGGCATTCGGAGAGTGACGCGAGGAGCATGTCCTCCGGGTTCCATCGCCCGGGGTCGCCGCGGAACGGCTTGTCCGCGGAGGCGAGCAGCTCGGGCTTGCCCTCGACCGAGACCGTGACGTCGCGGCGGTACTCGCGGTAGCCGCTCGTGCCGGTGCCCGTGTTGCCGGTCCACTCCGTGGTGAGCGCATAGTGGTGCTCGCCGAGCACGCGGGTCTTCTGCTCTGTCATGGGTCCAGTGTGGCACCGCCCGCCGACACTCCCGAGCCGTGTCGGGGCGGCGGGCCGGTCGGGGGGCGGGCGATAGTCTTGTCGGATGCTGGAGACCCTCACCGTTCAGGATTCCGTCGAGCTCGCCGTGGTCGAGCGGAGTGGTTTCGTCGAGTCGCGTCACGTGGGTGCGGCCGTGGTCCTCTCTCCCGACGGGGAGGTCGTCGCGCGCCTCGGCAACGCCGAAGCGCTGATCCTGCCGCGGTCGAGCATGAAGCCCCTGCAGGCGGTGGCCTGCCTCACGGCCGGAGCGGTCCTCGACGGCGAGCAGCTGGCCCTGTCGACCGCGAGCCACTCCGGGACCGATCGCCATGCCGCCGTGGTCCGCGACGTGCTGGCCGAGGTCGGACTCAACGAAGACGCTCTGGCGTGCCCGCCGGCGTGGCCCGGCGACGTCGCCACGCGCGACGACATGATCCGCGAGCACGGGGCGCCCGCGGCGGTGCGGATGAACTGCTCCGGAAAGCACGCGGCCATGCTGCGCGCGTGCGTGGCCACGGGCTGGCCGACCGAGGGCTATCTCGACCCCTCCCATCCCCTGCAGGTCCACATCCGCGAGGTGGTGGAGCGTCTGATCGGCGAGAAGGTCGCCCACACGGCGATCGACGGCTGCGGCGCACCCGTCTACGCGATGTCGCTCACCGCGCTGGCGCGCGGCATCCACCGCGTGGGCACCGCCTCGGAGCGGTCGCCCTTCGCTCTTCATCGTGTCGCGGGTGCGCTGGTGCGTGCCGTGCGAGAGCACCCGTGGACGATCGAGGGCCCTGGTCGCCCCGACACCATCGCCATCGAGTCGTTGGGCGTGTTCGCCAAGGGCGGCGCCGAAGGCGTCATGGTCATGGTCGCCCCGAACGGCACCACTGTGGCTCTGAAGATGCTCGACGGCTCGCTGCGCGCGGCGACGATCGCGGCGGCCACTCTTCTCGCCCGTCACGGAGCCCTCTCGGCCGAGCAGGTCGCGCAGCTCGGCGAGGCGCTCGCACTGACGGTCCTGGGCGGCGGCCGGCCGGTCGGCGCGATCCGACCCGGCAACGCGATCTGACGATTCCGCTGCAGGCCCGTACGACGCGCGTCACCGCCCCGCATCCTGCCGCAGACGGCGCCGTGTGGGCAGGGTGTCGGCGGACTCTGTGCGAGCCGCGGTCGCCTCTCCCCCGATGAGTCCGGGGATCACACGACGCACCGGCGCCCGGTCTCCGCGCACGACCCAGACCCGGGCGGCGTGCGGGCGGGCATACGGCGGGAGCTCGCGCACGCCCGCCAGCTGACGCAGCTCGACGGGACGCTCTGCGCGCACCAGCACCTCGCCCTCCGCACGCACACGCTGCCATAGCGCCCATTCCCGTTGCCAGGCGTCGCCCTCGCCGACGATGATCTGCGCCCGGCCCCCCGATGAGCGATCGAGCGCTCGCACTCGGTCGCTCCCTTCCGCGAGGCCCAGCGCCCAGACGTCGACGCCCGGATACGCGACCTGAAGCGATCGCGCGACGGCGTGCGCCCCGGCCGACACGAGAGCGGAGACCGGCATCTCCGGCATCCACTCGGTGGCGGCGGCGCGGCCCGGCGGCATGGGGAGGCTCGACTCCCCGTCATCGGGGCGAGACTCCATCCGCACGATCTGCATCTCACGTCCATCGAGGAGGGCACGCCCGGCGGGGCGCCGCTCGTCCCAGGCGTCGGAGGCGCCCCCGGCGGCGACGTGCTCCATACGGCTGCCGGTGCGCAGTAGCGCTCGACGCGGCAGCATGTCGAGCAGACGGCCCGCCGGACCCCCGGCACGCATCGCCGTCATCACGATGGTCGTGCCGGATGCGGCCCGCACGACCTGTTCCCAGCGTTGCGCGAGTTGCTGAGCGTACTCCGCGGGCAATTCCGCGAAGCGCGCGTCGAGGTCGTCCACGAGCAGCAGGGGCGGGAGCGGCTCCGCCCCCTCGGACAGCGCGGTCACCCGGTCCCACGCCTCCTCGGGGTCGGAGGGCATCCACACCGCGTCGTCCCGCTGGAGGGCGAGCGCGCGCAGCGCCGTGGTCCGTCCGCTTCCCGACGCGCCGATCACGCTCACACCCCGCTCGCCGCCCACATCGAGCAGGACCGGGGGCTGGGACTGCGTGTCGGGAGCGTCCGAGAGCCCCCACAGCACCCCGGGGACGCCTCGAGGCGCCCGCTGCCGGAGGTCCGACAGCGAGAGGTCGTCCGGAAGCGGTGGCAACCACGGGCTCGTCGCGCGCCGGGGGTGCTCCGCCCACTGACGTGAGATGCGGTCGATGTCCGACGCCCGGCTCAGGGCGACGCGCGTGGGGGCAGGAGCGGCATCGTCCGATCGCCGCACCAGACACAGCCCCTGCGCGAGTACGCCGCCGGGGATCTCGGCCGCCGCCGTCGTGCCCAGCACAGCGCGGCTGTCGGCGGGATCGCTCACCCGCAGGCTCAGCCGCAGCGGGCAGTTCGCCGCGAGAGCGTCCCTGATCACCCCGGACGCCCGCTGGGTGCCGAGGACGAGGTGCATGCCGAGCGCGCGGCCGCGGGCGGCCACGTCGGTGAAGATGGCCGCGAGATCGGGGTGCTCGCTCACGAGCGCGGCGAACTCGTCGACGACGATCACCAGCCGGGGCAATGCCGTCTCCCGCACGTCGCGCACTCGTGCCGACGCCAGCACTCCCTCGCGCCTCCGCAGCTCGGCGGTGAGGCTCTGCACGCCGCGACGCGCGCCTCGGGCGTCGAGGTCGGTGATGATCGCCGCCACGTGCGGGAGCGGGCGCAGCGGCTCGAACGCCGTGCCGCCCTTGAAATCGACCAGCACGAACGCCACGCGGTCGGGTGATGCCGAAGAAGCCAGCGCCGCGACCCAGGAGACGAGGAGCTCGCTCTTGCCCGTGCCGGTCGTCCCCGTCACGATGGCGTGCGGTCCGTCTTCGACGAGGTCGACGATCGTCGTCTCGTTGCCGGCCCCGCGCCCGATCGCTGCGGGCAGACCGTCGGCCGCGGAGGGGGCTCCGAGGTCGGCGAGGTCGACGCGGGCGGGAAGAGCGTCCGCGTCGTTCGCGCTCGTCCGCACTCGCGCACCGGCGATCACGGAGAACTGCTGTGTGGAGATCCCTTCAGGCTGGATGCGGCAGTCGCCGTCTGGCCGGCGAAGCGTGGCATTCCCGGCGTCGTGCACCTCGAGGACGGTGGAGAACCCCGGCGGAACGTCTTCGTCGGCGCGCAGAGCCAGCACCCAGGCATCCGCATCTCTCGGGTGGTGAGAAGCCGTACCCACGCCGAGGCGGAAGGCACCCGCTCTCCGGAGCGCGTGAGGCAGGTCGGCGAACTCGGCGTCGAGGCCGTCTCCCCCAACGACCGCGAGCTGCGTCGCGTCGTACCGCAGGCACAGTTGCAGCACGAGAGCGCGCACCACGGACGCCGTCAGGGGCGCCGCTCCGCGCACGCACACCCCGCGGCCGAGCGGCGCCTCGATCGGCCCGTCGCGCAGCACGCGACTGCGTTCCTGGAACGCCCGCGCACGCTCGCCGTCACCGCCCGTCGTGCGCACCATGCTCGGAATGTCGCCACGCCCCACCACCACCGGTGTCGTCGCGTCGGGCCCTGCCGCGGCGGGAAGCGGCTCCCGCTCGACGCAGCTCCGCACATCGGGTCGCGCTTCCTGCCGGCGACGTCGTTCCGCGGCGTGCAGTTCAGTCAGCTCGCGTTCGGCTCGACCCCACGCCGCGTGCGCCTCGGCGTCGAGGCGTCGCGTCTCGCGTCGCCGCGTGCGCGCGTGGTCGACGGCCGAGGCCGCCAGCATGAACGGGCCGATCGCCGCGAAGCAGAGGGCGAGCAGCGAACCAGTCACGAGCCAGAGCACCACGCCCGCGGCGACCGGGATCACCGAGGCGAGCAGGGGCAGCGACTGCCGGCGCGGGGGTGCCGGGTCGGCGGGGAGGACGATGGGCAGCGGTTCCATGCCGCCCATTCGATGCCATCCGCGCCCGGGTGAACCGCAGATTTCCGCGAATCGGCAGTCAGTCGTCCGACGCGGCGTCCGTGGAGGAAGGGTCTTCGACGTTCTCGACCTGCACGATGATGAGCGTGACGTTGTCACGACCGCCGTTCTCGAGGGCGGCCGCCAGCATGGCGTCGACCGCGGGTCCCGGCTCGGGGTTCTCGCGGAGGAAATGCTGGATGCCGTAATCGGTGAGCTCCTTGGTGAGCCCGTCCGAGCAGATCACGAAACGGTCGCCGGCGCGCACGTCGATGGTGAGGTAGTCGGGCGCGGTCAGTTCGCTGGCGCCGACCGCACGCGTGATGACGTTGCTGTAGGGGTGGCCCTCGGCCTCTTCCGGGCTCAGCTTGCCGGCGGCGATCAGCTCCTGCACCACGGAGTGGTCGGTCGTCACCTGCACCAGGCGATCATCGCGGAGCAGGTACACGCGCGAATCGCCGATGTTCAGCGAGACCCAGTGCGGCTCGCCGTCCTCGTACTCGAGGAAGATGCCGGTCAGCGTGGTGCCGGTTCCCTCATCGGTCGTCTCGGGGTGATCGGCGATGTCGGCCACGGCCATCTCGAGAGCCTTCTCGATCGGCGCGCGGGCCACGCCGCCGGCCACGATGGCCTGCAGACGCTGCACCGTGCTCTGACTCGCGATCTCGCCTCCTGCGTGCCCGCCCATTCCGTCGGCGACGACGAACAGGGGGAACTCGGCGAGGAAGGCGTCTTGATTCGTGTCGCGACGGCGCCCCTGATCCGTCACTCCCGCCCAGGAGAGCTGCAGTCGTCGCTGCGCGACCGTGACGCTCTGCGTCGTCGTTGTCGTCTCAGCCACGTGCTGCCTCCGGTGATTCCGCGACCGATCGGACGGCCGCGAGGTACCCACACATCGTAGTCGACGCGAGGATGCCGCTCACACCTGCGCTCCCGGATCAGCCGGAAGGGGGAAGATGCGGTCGATCGCCGCGAGGTCATCGGCGTCGGGTCGCCAGGCGTCGCCCGCCTGGGCATTGGCCTCGACCTGTGCGACGGAGGTCGCACCGGCGATCACGCTCGACACGGCGGGGCGTGCGAGCAGCCAGCCGAACGCCGCCTGCAGCATCGTGATGCCACGCTCGTCGCAGAAGGAGCGGAAGGCCTCGACGGCGTCCCACGGAGCGTTCTCCCACACGTGTCGACGCGTCGACATGATGCGGCTGCCGTCCGGCCCACCCTCCCGGGTGAACTTGCCGGTGAGCAAGCCGTTGTGCAGAGGGAAGAACGGGAAGAATCCCAGGCCGTATCGCTCGACGGCGGGAAGCACCTCTCGTTCGGCCGCGCGCGCGAGGAGCGAGTAGTGGTTCTGCGCCGAGACGAAGCGCCCTGTCGACCGCGCGACCGAGGTGAACTCGGCCTCGGCGATCTGCCACCCGGTGAAGTTGGAGTGTCCGTAGTACCGGATCTTACCCTCACGCACGAGCTCGTCGAGGGCATCCGTGGTCTCGGCGATGGGCGTCTCGGGGTCGGGCAGGTGCAGCTGGTAGAGGTCGATCCAGTCCGTCTGCAGGCGGCGGAGCGACTGCTCCACCGCGAGCCGGACATAGCGGCGCGAGCCCCGCGCTGCGGGGAAGTCGTAGCCCATGTCGCGGTCGTGCCCGAACTTGGTCGCGAGCACGACACGGTCCCGCCGACCGCGCAGCGTCTCCCCCATGAGCGTCTCGCTCGTCCCGGCGACGGCGCCGTACATGTCAGCGGTGTCGAACAGCGTGATGCCGTTGGCGATCGCCGCGTCGATGACCGCACGCGTGCCCTCGATGCTCTCGGTGGCCGTGCCGGCTCTGCCGAAGTTGTTGCATCCGAGGCCGGTGGCGGAGACGAGAAGTCCGGACGCGCCGACGCGGCGCTGCGACATGACCATGCCTCCACGTTATCCCAGGCGGCTGCTCCGCTCGCGCGTCGTGGAGGACGGAAAGCGAAAGACCCCCGACCGGAGAGTCGGGGGTCTTTCGTCGAATCAGGCCGGGGGCTGGTTCGGGTTGGTCGGCGGTGCGGGCGGCGCTGCCGGCGGTGCCGCGGGCGGTGCCGGCGGCGTGGGCGGCGTCTGCGGAGCACCGGTCGCCGGAGGCGTGTATCCGGGCTGGGCCGGCGGCGCGTATCCCGGCTGTGCGGGCGGTGTGTATCCGGGCTGAGCCGGCGGCGCGTACCCCGGCTGGGCCGGCGGCGCGTAGCCCTGCGGAGCGGGCGGCGCGTAGCCCTGGGGAGCACCGTAGCCCGGCTGAGCACCGTAGCCCGGCTGCGGGCCCGCGGCGGACGGCTGCTGAGGGATGCCGTCCCAGACGGTGCGGTCGCCGAGAAGGGCGTTGCCGCCCCAGGGAGCGGGCGCGATGTTCGGGTTCCAGCGCGACTGGTCGAACGCGTTGATACCGAGCCAGACCGGCGGGAGGAAGAAGTAGAGGATGAGCCACACGGCGTCCTTCTGCAGCTTCAGACCCACGCGCCAGGCGACGAGTAGCTCGACGACACGACCCGCGAGGGCGATGAGCGGAAGGATGAGGAACCAGCCGAGGAACGGGATGATCGAACCGAGAATGGCGCCACCGACGAGGTAGAGCACGATCCACGGGCTGACGTCGCCGAGCTTGTAGAAGGTCATCGTGTTGTACACGGGGACCCACGCGCGCCACTTGCCCTGCACGCCGGCCTTTTCGAAGATCTTCATGTAGAAGAAGGCGTAGATCGCGTAGATCGCGAGCGGCACGATCGTGTAGAGCAGGACCATCGCGACGAGCGCGCCGCCTGAAAGCCCATAACCGTAGTTGTCGTACATGATCCCCTCCGGATCCGATGGAGCTGGCGCCGTTCGCGCCGCGACACAACCATAGCGGTGTGCCGATGACCCGAGCAACGACCGTGACGGCGCTTCGCGGAAGGCCGGTACCGGCCCCACCCCTCACTCCGTGACGACGAGCTCCCATACGCCCGCGTCGCGGGCATCCCGCACGATGATGCCCCGCCGCTCCGCCCAGGCGCGCAGTCCGCGAGCGGTCGTGATCGAGGGACGGTCTTCGGCCAGCGCGCGCACGAGATGGCCCTTCGCCTTCTTGTTGAAGTGGTTGAGCGCGCGCGTGCCTCCGTTGCCGTCATCCGTGACGACGCGAACGTAGGCCGACGCGATCGCCGCGGGAATCGGTCCGAGCGCTCCGTACGCCTCACTGCGCAGATCGAGAACGAATGACGGCGCCTCCTCGGCGATCGCCTGAGTCGTGGCCGCCGCCCAATGACGCCGCAGTGCGGGCACGCCCGGCAGCGACGTGCCGGCAGCGAGTCGATAGGCCGGGATGCCGTCGAGAGCGCCGATCGGACCGAACGGAGCCGAATGGATCCACACGTGACTCCCCAGCCACCGCCGCGATGCCCCGCCGAGCGATGCCGCATCAAGGGCGTCGAAGAGCACGCCCGTGTAGCGATCCACCGCGGGCATCGTGGGCGCCGTCGCGAGCGCGCGATTGTGAGCGATGTCTCCGAGTTGGCGTGCGCTGAGCTTCAACACCCGTTGCGCGGCCACCTCATCGCCGGAGAGGGCGACCAGTGCCTCGACCACGGCGGTGCGCTGCGGGAGGAGCGACGGCAGCGCGAGACCGGCGAAGTCGAGGGCGGGACCGTCGCCACCGGAGTGCTTGGTCTCCGACGGCGGGAGCAGGATCTTCACGAAGCCTCCGGGGAAGACAGATGCGCCCGCCTGCGACCCGGAAGGGTCGAGGCGGGCGCATCGAGGGACTGCTAGGAGATGAGAGCCGCGTTGCCGGCGACGATCGTCAGGACGTTGCCCTCCATCGAGAGGAAGCCGTCCTGCGCGTTCGCGAGCACCTTGGTGCCGTCGGTCTGCGTGATGCGGACCTGGCCCTCGGCGAGGATCGCCAGCACCGGCTCGTGGCCGGACATGAAGCCGATCTCGCCCTCGACGGTCTTGGCGATCACGAGGCTCGCCTCTCCCGTCCAGACCTCCGCGTCGGCGGAGACGAGGCTGACGTTGAGCGCCATGGTCAGGCGTTCTCCTTCTGGATCTTCGCCCACTGCTCTTCGACGTCGGAGATGCCACCGACGTTGAAGAAGGCCTGCTCGGCGACGTGGTCGAAGTCACCGCGCGTGATCGCATCGAACGACTCGATGGTCTCCTTGAGCGGCACGGTCGAACCCTCGACACCCGTGAACTTCTTGGCCATGTAGGTGTTCTGCGAGAGGAACTGCTGGATGCGGCGTGCACGCGACACGACGATCTTGTCTTCCTCGGAGAGCTCGTCGACACCGAGGATGGCGATGATCTCCTGCAGCTCCTTGTTCTTCTGGAGGATCTGCTTGACGGTGGTCGCCACGCGGTAGTGGTCCTCGCCCAAGTAGCGGGGGTCCATGATGCGCGACGTCGAGGTCAGCGGGTCGATGGCGGGGTACAGACCCTTCGACGCGATCTCACGCGAGAGCTCGGTGGTCGCATCGAGGTGGGCGAACGTCGTCGCCGGAGCCGGGTCGGTGTAGTCATCGGCCGGCACGTAGATCGCCTGGAGGGAGGTGATCGAGTGACCGCGGGTCGACGTGATGCGCTCCTGGAGCAGACCCATCTCGTCGGCGAGGTTCGGCTGGTACCCCACGGCGGACGGCATGCGGCCGAGCAGCGTGGAGACCTCGGAACCCGCCTGCGTGAAGCGGAAGATGTTGTCGATGAAGAGCAGCACGTCCTGCTTCTGCACATCGCGGAAGTACTCCGCCATGGTCAGGGCCGACAGCGCGACGCGAAGACGCGTCCCCGGCGGCTCGTCCATCTGGCCGAAGACGAGGGCGGTCTTGTCGAAGACGCCCGCCTCCTCCATCTCGTGGATGAGGTCGTTGCCCTCACGGGTGCGCTCGCCGACACCGGCGAACACCGACACACCACCGTGATCCTGTGCGACACGCTGGATCATCTCCTGGATGAGGACGGTCTTGCCCACGCCGGCGCCACCGAACAGACCGATCTTTCCACCCAGCACGTAGGGGGTCAGGAGGTCGATCGACTTGATGCCGGTCTCGAACATCTGGGTCTTGGACTCCAGCTGGTCGAAGTTCGGGGCCTTGCGGTGGATGGGCCAACGCTCGGTGACCTCGATGGTCTCACCGGGCTCGAGGTTCAGAACCTCGCCGATCACGTTGAAGACCTTGCCCTTGGTGACGTCGCCGACGGGCACGGAGATGGCCTCGCCGGTGTCGCGCACCTCCTGGCCGCGGACGATGCCGTCGGTCGGCTTCAGCGCGATGGCGCGGACGAGGTCGTCGCCGAGGTGCTGAGCGACCTCGAGGGTGATCTCGGTCGCCTCGTCACCGATGGTGATCGTGGTCTTCAGGGCGTTGTAGATGTCGGGGATCGAGTCGTGCGGGAACTCGATGTCGACAACCGGACCGTTGACGCGTGCGACGCGCCCGACGACCGCGGTCGCGGGCTGGTCAGCCGTGGCGGTGGTGGTCATTTCTTCGTCTCTTTCCTGAGGGTCTGTCAGCTCGAAGCGAGAGCGTCGGCGCCACCGACGATCTCGGCGATCTGCTGGGTGATCTCGGCCTGACGCGCGTTGTTGCGCAGGCGGGTGTAGTCGGTGATCAACTTGTCGGCGTTGTCGCTGGCGGACTTCATCGCCTTCTGCGTCGCCGCCTGCTTCGCGGCGGACGACTGCAGCAGTGCGTTGAAGACACGGCTCTGGATGTACACCGGGAGGATCGCGTCCAGCACGGTCTCGGCATCCGGCTCGAATTCGTACAGCGGGTAGATGGCGCTGCCGGCCTCCGACTCGTCGGCTTCCGCGATCTCGAGCGGGAGCAGACGGACGGATTCCGGAGACTGCGTCATCATGCTGACGAACCGGTTGAAGACGAGGTGGATCTCGTCGACGCCACCGTCGTCACCCCCGCGGGAGAACGCGTCGAGCAGGGTCGCCGAGATCTCCTCGGCGGTCTGGAACGACGGGGTGTCGGTGTCGCCGGTCCACTGCGCAGCCGACGCGATGCGACGGAACTGGAAGTAGCCCACGGCCTTGCGGCCGACGAGGTAGAACACCGGCTCCTTGCCCTGGCTGCGCAGCAGCTCGGCCACCTCGAGACCCTCACGGAGGATCTGCGAGTTGAACGCGCCGGCCAGGCCGCGGTCCGACGAGAAGATGACCACCGCGGAACGGCGGATCTGCTCGGGCTCGCGGGTGAGCGGGTGATCGACGCTCGAGTGCGTCGCGACGGCCGACACGGCCCTCGTCACGGCCCGCGCGAAGGGAGTGGACGCCTTGACGCGTCCCATCGCCTTCTGGATGCGCGAAGCCGCGATGAGTTCCATCGCCTTCGTGATCTTCTTGGTCGTCTGAGCAGAACTGATCTTCTGCTTGTAGACCCGGAGTTGTGCGCCCATGTATCAGTACCTCACGCGATTACGCGCGACGACCCTTGACGATCTTCTCCTGGTTGACGTCGTCCGCCTCGGCCGCCGCGTGCTCCTCGTGGCCGGGGGCCCCGATCGCGCCGCCCTTGCCACCCTGGAACTCCAGGATGAAGGCGTCGGTGGCCTTGCCGAGCTCGGC
Organism: uncultured Microbacterium sp.; assembly: GCF_963528945.1. Classification (GTDB taxonomy): domain Bacteria; phylum Actinomycetota; class Actinomycetes; order Actinomycetales; family Microbacteriaceae; genus Microbacterium. The sequence continues at coordinate 706,809 of NZ_CAURWX010000001.1, read as the reverse complement.
GACGGTGTCGTCGTCGAGGACGTTCGTCGCGCGCAGCGTGTCGAGCACCTGCGTGTTGCGACGCAGGTAGTCGAGCAGCTCGCGCTCGAAGCGCAGCACGTCTTCGACCTCGATCGTGTCGAGCTTGCCGTTCGTGCCGGCCCAGATCGAGACGACCTGCTCCTCGACGGGGTACGGCGAGTACTGCGGCTGCTTGAGCAGCTCGGTCAGACGCGCACCACGCGAGAGCTGACGGCGCGATGCCGCGTCGAGGTCGGAGGCGAACATCGCGAACGCCTCGAGCGACCGGTACTGCGCCAGCTCGAGCTTCAACGTTCCCGAGACCTTCTTGATCGACTTGACCTGAGCGTCACCGCCGACTCGCGAGACCGAGATACCCACGTCGACCGCCGGACGCTGGTTGGCGTTGAAGAGGTCGGACTGCAGGAAGATCTGGCCGTCGGTGATCGAGATCACGTTGGTCGGGATGTACGCCGACACGTCGTTCGCCTTGGTCTCGATGATCGGGAGACCGGTCATCGAGCCGGCGCCGAGCTCGTCGGACAGCTTCGCGCACCGCTCGAGCAGACGGGAGTGCAGGTAGAAGACGTCGCCGGGGTACGCCTCGCGGCCCGGCGGGCGGCGGAGCAGCAGCGACACGGCACGGTAGGCCTCGGCCTGCTTCGACAGGTCGTCGAAGATGATGAGCACGTGCTTGCCGCCGTACATCCAGTGCTGGCCGATGGCCGAACCGGTGTAGGGGGCGAGGTACTTGAAGCCGGCGGGGTCGGATGCCGGAGCGGCGACGATCGTCGTGTACTCCAGAGCACCGGCCTCTTCGAGCGCGCCCTTCACCGAGGCGATGGTCGAGCCCTTCTGGCCGATGGCGACGTAGATGCAGCGCACCTGCTTGTTGACGTCGCCCGACTCCCAGTTGGCCTTCTGGTTGATGATCGTGTCGATCGCGATGGCCGTCTTGCCGGTCTGGCGGTCGCCGATGATGAGCTGGCGCTGGCCGCGACCCACGGGGATCATCGCGTCGATCGCCTTGATGCCGGTCTGCATCGGCTCGTGAACCGACTTGCGCTGCATGACACCGGGCGCCTGCAGTTCGAGCTCGCGGACGCCCTCCGTCGCGATGGTGCCGAGGCCGTCGATCGGGTTGCCGAGCGGGTCGACCACGCGGCCGAGGTAGCCGTCGCCCACGGGGACCGACAGGACCTCTCCGGTGCGCGTGACCTCCTGGCCGGCCTCGATGCCGGTGAAGTCTCCGAGGATGACCACACCGATCTCGTGCTCGTCGAGGTTCAGGGCGAGGCCCTTCACGCCGTTCTGGAACGTCACCAGCTCGTTGGCCATGACACCGGGCAGTCCTTCGACGTGCGCGATGCCGTCTGCGGCGTCGATGACGGTGCCGACCTCGGTCGCCGCGGCCCCGGTGGGCTCGTAGGCGGCGGCGAAGTCCTTCAGCGCGTCACGGATGACGTCGGGGCTGATCGATAGTTCTGCCATTGTCTTCCCTTTGTATCTGGGTGCGCGGTTCCCCGCGCGAAGTCGTGTTAGCCCGCGAGCTTCTGGCGAAGGTCTGCGAGACGGGCGGCGATGCTGCCGTCGATGACGTCGTCGGCGATCTGCACGCGCAGGCCTCCGAGGACGGTCGGGTCGATGACGACGTTGAGCGCGATCTCTCCGCCGTAGCGACGGGAGAGCGCGTCGGCGAGGCGTGCGCGCTGGGCGTCGCTGAGAGCGGACGCGCTGTAGACCGTCGCGACCACGCGATCACGCTGGTCGGAGACGATCCGCATCGCGCGGCTCAGCAGCTGACGGATCCGCCGCTCGCGCGGCTGACGCACCATCGACGTGACGATCAGCGCCGCGGGGGCGCTCGTCGTCCCGGCGAGGAGCCGATCGATGAGAGCCACCTTCGCGTCGCGACCGCCGAGTCGGCTGCCCAGGGCAAGTTCCAACTCGGGGTTCGATGCGACGACACGGGAGAAGCCGAAGAGCTCGCCCTCGATGTCGGCGCCCGAGTCGGCGATGGTGGCGGCGCGGATCGCGAGCTCGTCGATACCGTCGATGAGTTCGTCGGCGTTCGACCAGCGCTCGGTGACGACCGTCTTGAGAACGGTGCGCGTGTTCTCCGACAGCCCGGAGAAGACGGCGGACACGACGTTCTGCCTCGCTGCGGCGGGTGCCGCCGGGTCGGCCAGCGCGCCGCTCAGCTGCGACGACTCCCCGATGGCCTGCGCGGCGGCGAAGAGCTCGCGCGCGGTCTCGAGGGTGACGCCGTTCGCTGCGGCAAGCGTCTGGATGGATGCCGCGAGTGCCTGAGTGGTCGCGCTGCCCATTACTGAGCCGCCTTCTCGGATGCCTCGAGGTCGGCGAGGAAGCGATCGACGACAGCCGTCGCACGTGCGTCGTCGGAGAGCGTCTCTCCGACCACGCCGCCGGCGAGGTCGAGAGCGAGCGTTCCGACCTCGCTGCGCAGGGAGACGAGCGCCGCCTGGCGCTCGGCCTCGATCTGCGTGTGCGCGGTCGCGGTCAGACGCGCGGCCTCGGTCGACGCCGTCTCCTTGGCTTCGGCGACGATCTTCTTGCCGTCCTCACGGGCGGCCTCGCGGATCTCACCGGCCTCGGTGCGGGCCTCGGCCAGCTGACGCGTGTACTCCTCGAGTGCCGCCTCGGCCTGCTTCTGCGCCTCGTCGGCCTTCGCGATGTTGCCCTCGATGGCGGCGGACCGCTCGTCGAGCATCTTCGTCAGCTTCGGAAGAGCGACCTTCCACACCACCGCGAGGATGATGACGAACCACAGGCCCGACCAGATGATGTCGTACCACGCCGGGATCAGCGGGTTGTGGGCCGCCTCACCCTCAGCTGCGAGGTTCGTGACAAGAGCGTTCAGCATCCTGTCTCCTTCAGAAGTCGGTGGGGATTACGCGGGGAACGGGATGAATGCGACGGCGATGCCGACGAACGCAAGCGCCTCGGTGAAGGCGATACCGATCCACATGAGGACCTGGAGACGGCCGGCCAGCTCGGGCTGACGGGCGACGCCCTCGATGGTCTTGCCGACGACGATGCCCACACCGATGGCCGGACCGATCGCTGCGAGGCCGTAGCCGACCGCACCGATGTGACCGTTGATTTCAGCGAGAACCGTAGTAGCGTCCACGGGGTTTTTCCTTTCGTTGGGTGGGACGGCAGTTGCCGACCCGCTCAGTGCTCTTCTGCGACCGCGAGCTGGATGTAGACCGCGGTGAGGACGGTGAAGACGTATGCCTGCAGCACGGCGACCAGGATCTCGAAGAGAGTGAAGGCGCCGCCGAAGGCGAGGGTTCCGACACCGAGCGCGGCCCAGCCGCCGCCCGCGGTGAAGAAGAAGAACTGGGTGGCCGCGAAGCACAGCACCAGGAGCATGTGGCCGACGACCATGTTCATCAGGAGTCGGAGCATGAGGGTGACCGGGCGCAGTACGAACGTGGAGACCAGCTCGATGATGGCCACGATCGGGAGCGCGAACACCGGAACACCCTGGGGGAAGAGCGCATTCTTGAAGAAGCGCACGCCGTGCTGACGGATGCCGGCGTAGATGAAGGTGATGTAGCTCACCACGGCGAGCAGCAGCGGCACGGCCGCGATGCTGGTACCGGCAATGTTCAGGAACGGGATAATTCCCGTGATGTTCATGAACAGCACCATGAAGAAGATCGTGGTGAGGATGGGGAGGAACCGCTCGCCGTCCTTGCGTCCGAGGAGGTCGTGCGCGATGCCGCCGCGGACGAAGCCGAGACCCATCTCGACGAGGCTCTGGAAGCGGCCGGGAACCACGCGCATGCGTCGGGTGCCGAGCCAGAGGATGAGGACCACGGCGATGACCGAGAGCAGCTGGACCAGGTGGATCCGGTGCACAGGGATGCCCGCGACGTGGAAGAGGATCTCCGGGAAGAACTCGTCGATCGAGGGGCCGTGGAACTCGCCATCGGACGCGAGTCGGGGGGTCAGGGTCGCAGCGAGATTAAACAGCGCGGGCTCCAGCTTCGGGGCACCGGTCAGAACCGGGGCGACGATGGTCGGTGTGCTTCAGGCGCAAGCGCTCGCGGGCGAGCGGCGGGCACAGGTCAACCTTATCAGAGTCACAGGGGGCGCGAGTCCGTCCCGTCGCCCCGCTCGTCGCCGGCACCGGCGTCGAGGCGCCGCGCGCCGGGAGCGACGTCCTCCGGCACCTCCGTCGGGAGGGTGGCGTCGCTGACGTGCGGCAGCCGCATGCGCGTGAGCACGACCACGTCGATCGCCAGCGACATCAGCACGCCCGCCACGATCGAGAGGAAGAACACCATCGGCACGATCCACGGCTGCCCACTCAGGACGATCATGACGACGATGAAGACGCCCAGCTTGAGCAGCCATCCACCCAGCACGATCGCGAAGAAGAGCTGCACGTAGATCGGGTCGCCGTACCAGCGGTTGGCGATGAGGATGCTGATGCCGGTGATCGCGAGGAACACGGCGGCGAGAAGGATGCCGAGGAGTCCGCTGACGAGCCCCTCCCCCTGCGCGACGGCGAAGCCGACCGCACCGGCGACGATGGCCAGGACCACCGTGGCGACCGCCGACCAGATGAGGGTGCGGCGGAGGATCGGCGTGCTGGACACAGGGCTCGGGCTCATGAGGGCTTCCTGGAGATCGGGTCGGGGGCCGCCTCGGGTCGGGCGGGACGAGAGGGCTTGAGGGTGAGGACGAGGCACGCGATGACCCCGACGACGCCGAAGGCGACCCCGGGAAGGTACTGACCCGGCCAGTCCTCACGTGCGCCGATGTACATCAGCAGCACGGCGAGCGAGATCACCGCCGTCCACGCGTAGAAGATGAGCACCGCGTCGCGATCGCGGTGACCCAGGTCGAGCATGCGGTGGTGGAGGTGCTTGCGGTCGGGAGAGAACGGCGACTTGCCCGCATGCATCCGACGCAGGACCGCGAGGCCGAAGTCGAGGAGCGGGAGCAGCACCACCATGAGCGGCAGCAGGATCGGGATAAACGCACCGAGCAGCTGGGAGCGGCCGAGACGTTCGGGGTCGATCGCCGACGGATCCATCTGCCCGGTGATCGCGACGGCGCTCGTCGCCATCAGCAGTCCGAGGACGAGCGCGCCCGAATCGCCCATGAACAGTTTCGCGGGGCTCCAGTTCCACGGCAGGAACCCGATGCAGGCGCCGATCAGGACCGCCGCGATGAACGTCGAGAGGTTGAAGTAGCTGGACGCCCCCGAGTCCCGCGTGAAGATGTAGGAGTACGCGAAGAAGACGCCGTTGGCGATCAGGCAGACCCCGGCGACCAGGCCATCCAGGCCGTCGATGAAGTTGACGGCGTTCATCACGATCACGATCGCGAACATCGTGATGGTGATGCTCAGCCAGCTGGAGAACACCAGGAGATCGCCGATGGGCAGCGAGAGGATCTGCAGCCCTCCCCCGATGGTGAGGAGCGCAGCCGCGACGAACTGGGCACCCAGCTTGATCATCCAGTCGAGGTCCCACAGGTCGTCGACCACGCCGATGACGGCGATGATGAAGGACGCGCCGAGGATCGACCACATCGTCTGGGGCGGCATCCAGATGGTCTGGAAGAACGGATTCACCGCCGAGAAGCCGATCGCCGCGGCGATGCCGAGGAAGATCGCCACTCCCCCCAGCCGCGGCTTGGGCGTGGTGTGGACGTCGCGGTCGCGGATGGCCGGATACAGCTTGAACCGGAGACTGAGCTTCCAGACGGCGCCGGTGAGCACGAAGGTGATCGCCGCCGTCAGGAGAATCGTGAACAGGTACTGCTTCACGAATCCGCACCGCGCGAGGTCGGCTCCTCCGGCTCGGGCGCGGGCTCCAGCAGGTCGCCGAGCGCCTCCTCCAGACGCTCCCGGGTCACGGCCCCGTCGCGAAGGATGCGGATACGACCCGGCTCGGCGTCCGGAGTGCGTGCCACGAGGGGCGTGGCGTCGACGATGGTCGAGGCGACGCCGTCGCGGCTCATCCCGTCGGCCAGGTACACCGCGACACTGTCGCCCAGCATCTGTTCGGCGTCGTATGCCGAGACCGCGGCGGCCATGCCGGTGAGGTTCGCACTGGAGACGGCCAGCGGCCCGGTCTCGGCGAGCAGTTCGAGGGCCACCCGCCCCTCGGGCATCCGCACGGCGACGGTGCCCTCGGTGTCCCCCAGGTCCCACACCAGGGAGGGCTGGGCGGGGAGCACGATGGTCAGCCCTCCGGGCCAGAAGGCCTCGACGAGCCGTTGGACCGGTTCCGGGACGGTCTCGGCGAGAGCGTAGAGCGTCTCCTTCGTACCGACCAGAACGGGCGGCGGCTGGTTGCGGCCGCGTCCCTTCGCATCGAGCAGTCGCTGCACGGCGGCCGGGGAGAACGCGTCGGCCCCCACGCCGTAAACGGTGTCTGTGGGCAGGACGATGAGCTCGCCACGGCTGATGGCCTGACGCGCATGGCGCATTCCGGCGAGCAGCTGAGCCTCGTCGCCGCAGTCGAAGATGGAGGACATGTCGCTGCGATTCTACGCGAGCGGCGCCGGAGATGCGGCTCAGGGACGCAGCGCCGTCGTCGCGCGGTCTCGGAGGGTCAGGTCGCGGTGCGTGGCGGTGGCCCGCCAGCCGTCATGGTGGAGGATGCCCCGGATGTCGGCCCCCTGCAGCTCCCCGTGCTCGATCACGAGCAGCCCGCCGGGGCGCAGGAGTCGCAGGGCGTTGGCGCTCAGAGCGCGGACGAGGTCGAGTCCGTCCGCCCCGCCGTACAGCGCCATCGCCGGGTCGAAGAGCCGCACCTCCGGGTCCCGCGGGATCGCGGAATCCGGCACGTACGGGGGGTTCGAGATCACGACGCTGGCGAGGCCGGCGAGCTCCGGGAAGGCGTCGGCCATGTCGGCGAGCACGAGCGTGAGGTTCTCGACGCCGTCGGTGTTCCGGCTCGCCCACGCATGGGCCTCGGGAGAGAGTTCGGCCGCGAACACGCGAGCGTGCGGCACCTCCGTCGCCATCGCGAGGGCGATCGCGCCGCTGCCCGTGCCGAGATCGATCGCGATCGGTGAGGGGTCTGGCGCGTGGAGCAGAGCGTCGATCGCATGCTGCACGACCGTCTCGGTCTCGGGCCTCGGAACGAACACCCCTGGCCCCACCGCCAGGGAGAGGTGCCGGAACGGCGCCGTTCCCGTGATGTGCTGCAGCGGCTCGCGCGCCTCGCGGCGCGCGATGAGGGCGTCCAGGCGCTCAGCCTCGTCGACCGTGAGCGCGTCGCCGCGCACCATGGCCGCCTGCAACTCGCCCCGACCGACCCCGCGCACATGACCGGCGAGCAGCTCGGCGTCGACCACGGGGTCGGGCACCCCGGCGGCGGCGAGTCGGGCGGCGGCGGCGCGCACCAGGGCGGCGACGGAGGTCTCTGGCATGTCTCCCAGCGTAGGTCCCGCGTCACAATGATCCCGTCCTGCAGCGCCTCCCATAGGCTGGACGGAAGCGACCCGCACAGGAAGGCCCCCTCATGCCCGGTATCCATTCCGACATCACGACCGCGTTCGGCAACACCCCTCTGGTGCGCCTGAACCGTGTGACCGAGGGCCTCGGGGCCACCGTCCTCGCGAAGCTCGAGTTCTACAACCCGGCGTCGAGCGTCAAGGACCGCATCGGTATCGCGATGATCAACGCCGCCGAGGCATCGGGTGAGCTGAAGCCCGGTGGGACCATCGTCGAGTCGACCAGCGGCAACACCGGCATCGCCCTCGCGATGGTGGGTGCGGCCCGCGGCTACAAGGTGATCCTCACTATGCCGGCGTCGATGTCGAAGGAGCGCCGCGTGCTGCTCAAGGCATTCGGCGCCGAGATCGTGCTCACCGACCCGACCAAGGGCATGAGCGGCGCGATCGAGATCACGAAGCAGATCGTCGCCGACACCCCCGGTGCGGTCTGGGTGCGCCAGTTCGAGAACGCCGCCAACCCGCAGATCCACCGCGAGACCACCGCGCAGGAGATCCTGCGCGACACGGACGGCGAGGTGGACATCTTCGTCGCCGGCGTCGGCACGGGCGGCACCGTCACCGGGACCGGTCAGGCGCTGAAGGCCGCCAAGCCCGGCGTCCAGGTGATCGCGGTCGAGCCGAAGGACTCCCCCGTGCTCAGTGAGGGGCACCCCGGCCCGCACAAGATTCAGGGCATCGGGCCGAACTTCGTGCCGGCCATCCTCGACCGCGATGTCATCGACGAGGTCGTGCCCGTCGAGTTCGACGACGCGATCCGCACCGCTCGTGCCCTCGCAGCCCAGGAGGGACTGCTGGTGGGCATGTCGTGCGGTGCCGCCACCTGGGCGGCGCTGCAGGTCGCTGCTCGTCCCGAGAACGCGGGCAAGAACATCGTCGTGATCCTCCCCGACACGGGCGAGCGCTACCTCTCGACGGCCCTGTTCGAAGACCTGCGCGAGGACTGACCGCCCGCATGATCGGACGAATGCGCGAGGACGTCGCCGCCGCGCGCCTGCGCGACCCCGCCGCCCGCAGCGGCCTCGAGGTCGCACTGCTCTACCCCGGCCTGCACGCCGTCTGGGCCCATCGCGTCTCGCACGCCCTCTGGCGCCGGCGGTTGCGCCTTCTCGCCCGGGCCACCTCGCAGCTCGCCCGTTCCCTCACGGGCATCGAGATCCACCCGGGGGCGCGCATCGGCCGACGCTTCTTCATCGACCACGGGATGGGCGTCGTGATCGGCGAGACCGCGGTCGTCGGCGACGACGTCATGCTCTACCACGGGGTGACCCTAGGCGGCCGCTCCCGTGACGCCGGCCGACGGCATCCGACGCTCGGCGATGGGGTCGCCGTCGGCGCAGGAGCGAAGATCCTCGGCCCGGTGACCATCGGTGCCCGGTCGGTCGTCGGCGCGAATGCCGTGGTGACGCGCGACGCCCCCGAGGACAGCGTTCTGGTCGGCGTGCCGGCGAAGCCGAGGCAGCGCTCCGGTACGGAAGACACCCGCGCTCTGTTGACCGCGCCGGACTACTCGATCTGAACCCCGGGCGCGCTCTGCGCGCCGTCCGCGACGCGGATGCCGCCGTCGGTCAGGACTCGCTGCCGACCGCCGCCAACCGCGCCTCTTCGTCGGCGGCGATCGCGGACTCGATGATGGGCCCGAGGGCGCCGTCCATCACCTGGTCGAGGTTGTACGCCTTGAACCCGGTGCGGTGATCGGCGATCCGGTTCTCGGGGAAGTTGTAGGTGCGGATGCGCTCGGAGCGGTCCATCCCGCGGATCTGCGAGCGCCGGGCATCCGACGCTGCCGCGTCGAGTTCCTCCTGCTGCTTCGCCAGTAGACGAGCACGGAGCACGCGCATGGCCGCCTCACGGTTCTGCAGCTGCGACTTCTCGTTCTGCATCGACACGACGATGCCGGTCGGCACGTGCGTGATCCGCACGGCGGAGTCGGTCGTGTTGACCGACTGACCGCCCGGCCCCGACGATCGGAACACGTCGATCTTCAGATCGTTCTGGTTGATCTCGATCTCGTCGGGTTCGTCGACCTCGGGGAAGACGAGCACGCCGGTGGTCGAGGTGTGGATGCGCCCCTGCGATTCCGTGGCCGGCACCCGCTGCACACGGTGCACGCCGCCCTCGTACTTGAGGTGCGCCCAGACGCCCTGCGCGGGGTCCGTCGACGTGCCCTTGATAGCCACCTGGACGTCTTTGTAGCCACCGAGGTCCGACTCGTTCCGTTCGAGGAGCTCGGTCTTCCAGCCCCTCGACGCCGCGTACTGCACGTACATGCGCAACAGGTCTGCGGCGAAGAGCGCGCTCTCGGCGCCGCCCTCCCCCGCCTTGATCTCCATGATCACGTCGCGCGCGTCGTCGGGGTCCCGCGGGATGAGAAGGCGACGCAGCTTCTCCTGCGCCTGCTGCAGCTCGGTCTCGAGGGCCGGGATCTCGGCGGCGAACGCCTCGTCCTCGCGGGCGAGCTCCCTCGCCGCATCGAGATCTTCGGACGCCGCCACCCATGACTCATGCGCCGAGACGATGCGCGACAGCTCGGCGTAGCGCCGATTGACGCGTTTCGCCCGCGCGGCGTCGGCGTGCACCGCCGGGTCGGAGAGTTCCTCCTGCACCCGGCGGTGCTCGTCGATCAGAGTCTGGACGGACTCGAACACGGCGGTTCCGCTCAGCGGATGTTGTTGTCGTGCGCGCCCGAGGGCAGCGTCGGGATCGACTTCTGCATCTGCACGAGGAACTCGACGTTCGACTGCGTCTCCTTGAGCTTGCCGAGCACGACCTCGAGGGCCTGCTGGGTGTCGAGGCCCGCGAGGGCACGACGCAGCTTCCAGGTGATCTTGACCTCGTCGTTCGAGAGCAGCATCTCCTCGCGACGGGTGCTCGACGCGTTGACGTCGACCGCCGGGAAGATGCGCTTGTCGGCGAGAGCCCGCGAGAGGCGCAGCTCGCTGTTGCCGGTGCCCTTGAACTCCTCGAAGATGACCTCGTCCATCTTGGAGCCCGTCTCGACGAGCGCCGTGGCGAGGATCGTGAGCGATCCGCCGTTCTCGATGTTGCGCGCGGCGCCGAAGAACCGCTTGGGCGGGTACAGCGCCGAGGCGTCGACTCCACCGGTGAGCACACGACCCGACGCGGGGGCGGCGAGGTTGTACGCACGCCCCAGACGGGTGATCGAGTCGAGCAGCACGACGACGTCGCGGCCCAGTTCGACGAGGCGCTTGGCGCGCTCGATCGCGAGCTCGGCGACGGTGGTGTGGTCTTCGGCCGGACGGTCGAACGTCGAGGCGATGACCTCGCCCTTGACCGTGCGCTCCATGTCGGTGACCTCTTCGGGGCGCTCGTCGACGAGCACGACCATGAGGTGCACCTCGGGGTTGTTCTGCGCGATCGCGTTCGCGATCTGCTGCAGCACGATGGTCTTACCCGCCTTGGGGGGCGCGACGATCAGACCGCGCTGGCCCTTGCCGATCGGGGCGACGAGGTCGATGATCCGCTGGGTGAGCTTCTCGGGCGCGGTCTCGAGGCGCAGACGCTCCTGCGGGTACAGCGGCGTCAGCTTGCCGAACTCGACCCGCGTCGCGGCGTCGTCGATCGACAGGCCGTTGATCGAGTCGACCTTGACGAGCGCGTTGTACTTCTGGCGACCCTGCTGATCGCCCTCGCGCGGCTGCTTGATGGCGCCGACGATCGCATCGCCCTTGCGCAGGTTGTACTTCTTGACCTGACCGAGCGAGACGTAGACGTCGCTGGGTCCGGCGAGGTAGCCGGTGGTGCGCACGAACGCGTAGTTGTCGAGCACGTCGAGGATGCCCGCGATGGGGATGAGAACGTCATCCTCGCCGATCTCGGTCTCGAACTCGTCGACGGGTCCGGTGCCGCGACGCTTGTTGCGCTGACGGTTGCGGCCGTTGCCGCCCTGCTCGTCCTCGGCGGGGGCGCTCTGCTGCGGCTGGTCCTGACCGCCGCCGTTCTGGCCTCGCCCGCGGTTGCGGCTGCGGTTGCGGCTCCGGCTGCGTCCGCCCTGTTCGTCGCCACCCTCGCCGTTCTCGCCGGACTGCTCGGACGATGCCGGCTCGACACTCGCGGCCTCGGAGGAGGCTGCGGCAGGAGCGGCGTCGGTCTCGGAGTCGGTCTTCTTGGGCGTGCGGCGACCGCGGCCCTTGGCCTTGGGTGCACCCTGCGCGTCGTCGGAGCTCTCCGCGGCGGGCTGCTCGCCCTTCGCGGCGGCCGACGGCGCGTCGCTCTGCGCGGGAGCCTCGGCCGGGGCCGGCGCGGAGGATCCGCCGTCGGCGACGGGGGCCTCGGGGGCGTCAGCGTCGGCCTTCTTCGCACGGGTCCGGCGCGGGGCCTTCGCCTTCGGCGCAGCCTCGGCCTGCTCGGCGGCCGGAGCCGCGGCCGCCGCCGGCGCGGTCTCAGCGCTCGGGGCGGCCTCGCCCGCCTTCTCGGCCTTGGCCGCGGCAGTGGCCGTCGTCGCACGTCGCGGTGCGCGCTTACGGGCCGGCGCCGAGGCGGTGCCAGCGGAGGCGTCGACGGCCGGAGCGGCCTGATCGTTCTGGGTCTCGGAGAGGTTCTCCACGAGTACTCCCTCTATGTCTCGGGAAATGAGCGGTCCACGCACGCAACGGGTGCTGCGCGCGATCGCACGGGCTGACGCTCGGCGTCAGCCGCCTTTGGCACGTGTGCCGGGAGGATGGACGTGCGGGTCTTGCAAGATCTGCAATGGGGCCAGATTCACGAAGAAGTTACGTGGAGCCCTCCGCTCGATCCCCCACTGTACCACCCCGCACATCGACGGCGAGCAGGAGCGCGTCCCACGGAGTGTCGGTCACCTGGGCAGCCAGATCCAGAGCCTCCTGGCGCCGGCCGGGCCCGTCGGCGAGCACGAGCACGCTGGGGCCGGCACCCGAGACGACGGCGGCGAAGCCGGCGGCCCTGAGCGCCTGCACGAGCCGTTGCGTCTCGGGCATGGCCTCGGCCCGGTAGTCCTGGTGCAGCCGATCAGCGGTGGCGTCGAGCAGCAGCTCCGGGCTCTGGGTCAGCGCCGCGATCAGCAGCGCAGAGCGCGAGACGTTGAAGACGGCGTCGGCCGTCGACACGTGCGGCGGCTGGAGCGATCGTGCCTGCGACGTCGACATCGTGTAGGCCGGGACGAGCACGAGCGGCGAGACGCCGCGGTGCACGAGGAGCTTTTTGTGCATCGGCCCCCGCTCGCCCATCCAGGCGATGGTGAGGCCGCCGAACAGTGCCGGAGCGACGTTGTCGGGATGCCCCTCGATCTCGGTCGCGAGGCGGAGCAGGTCGTCGTCGCCGATCTCGACGTCGCCGGCCAGCAGGCCCTTGGCGATCAGCACTCCCGCCACGACGGCCGCGCCGGACGAGCCGAGTCCGCGTCCGTGCGGAACCCCGTTCTCGGCGGCGATACGCAGACCGGGCATCGGGCGTCCTGCATCCGCGTAGACATGCGCGACCGTGCGGACGATGAGGTTCGAGGCGTCGCGAGGGATGTCCTCCGCGCCCGACCCGGAGACCTCGATCTCGAGCTCACCGGCGGGCAGCTCGGTCACCACGAGGGCGTCGTAGACGCTGAGAGCGAGCCCGAGGGTGTCGAAGCCGGGCCCGAGGTTGGCGCTGGTCGCGGGGACGACCACCTCGATGGTGCGGCCCAGGCCCACCGTCACTCGCCTTCCACGCGCAGCACCGACACCACGCGCTCCACGACGGCGCTGGCGGCGAGGGCATCCACGGCGGCGCTGAGGGCACGGTCGGCGGCGCGGTGCGTGCCGATGATGAGTCGCGCGGTCGGCTCCTCCTCGCCCTCGACCGTCTGGACGATGGTCGCGACCGACACGTCGCCGTCGCTCAGGATGCCGGCGACCGTCGCGAGCACGCCCGGCGCATCGGCCACCTCGAGCGTGATCTGGTAGCGCGTGGTGACGAAGCCGATCGGGACGACCGGCAGGTTGGCCCGGGTGGACTCGCCCACGCCCACACCGCCGGCGATGTGGCGGCGCGCAGCCGACACGACGTCGCCGAGGACGGCGGACGCGGTCTGGACGCCGCCGGCGCCCGCGCCGTAGAACATCAGCGAGCCGGCGGCCTCCGCCTCGACGAACACCGCGTTGTTCGCGCCGTGCACCGAAGCGAGAGGGTGCGACTGCGGCACCAGAGCGGGGTACACGCGCACCGAGATCGACTCGGTGCCCTCGACGACCACGCGCTCGCAGACGGCGAGAAGCTTGATGACGAGTCCGGCCGAACGGGCCTCCTCGATCATCGAGGCCGTCACCGACGTGATGCCCTCTCGGTGCACCGCGTCGAGCGGCACCGCCGTGTGGAACGCGAGGCTGGCGAGGATCGCCGCCTTCTGCGCGGCGTCGTACCCCTCGACATCCGCCGTGGGGTCGGCCTCGGCGTATCCGAGACGCTGCGCATCGGCGAGCACGTCGGCGAAGTCGGCGCCCTCGGTCTCCATGCGGTCGAGGATGTAGTTCGTGGTGCCGTTGACGATGCCCATGATGCGCACGATGCGGTCACCGGCCAGCGAGTCGCGCAACGGCCGGATGATCGGGATGGCGCCGGCGGCCGCGGCCTCGTAGTGCACCGACGCGCCGACACGGTCGGCCGCCTCGAAGAGCTCGGGCCCGTGGGTGGCGAGCAGCGCCTTGTTCGCCGTGACGACGTCGGCACCCGCGCCGATCGCCTGCAGGATGGTCGTGCGCGCCGGCTCGATGCCGCCGATCAGTTCGATGACGATGTCGGCGCCGAGCACCAGCGACTCGGCATCGGTCGTGAAGAGCTCGCGCGGCAGATCCACGTCGCGAGGGGCGTCGAGGTCGCGCACGGCGATGCCGGCGAGCTCCAGCTCCGCACCCGCCCGATCGGCGAGCTCGTCACCGTGCCGCAGCAGCAGGTCGGCCACCTGCGAGCCGACCGCTCCGGCGCCGAGCAGCGCCACTCGAAGTCGTCGGTAATCAGCCATGGTCACTCCTTCGGGGGTGGGTCATTTCTCTCCCTCGGGGGCCGGGGCCCCGTCGATGCCCGCGTCGCGGGCCAGCAGGTCGTCGACCGTCTCGCCGCGCACGATGATGCGCGACCGGCCACCGCTCACCGCGACCACCGGCGGACGGGGCACGTGGTTGTAGTTGCTCGCGAGCGAGACGCAATAGGCGCCCGTGACGGGCACCGCGAGCAGATCGCCCGGGGTGAGGTCGGCGGGGAGGTATTCGTGGTCGACGACGATGTCGCCCGATTCGCAGTGCTTGCCGACGACACGACTGAGGCGCGGCTCGCCGTCGCCCGCGCGCGACGCGAGACGGGCCGAGTACTGCGCACCGTAGAGAGCCGGACGGGCGTTGTCGCTCATCCCGCCGTCGACGCTGACGTACCGGCGGGTGGCGCCGGCGTCGACCGTGACGTCCTTGGTTGTCCCGACCTCGTAGAGCGTCACCCCCGCGGTGCCGATGATCGCACGGCCGGGTTCGAACGACAGGGCCGGAACCGGGATGCCGCGGGCGGCGCAGCCCTCGGCGACCGCGGAGACGATCTCGGACGCCAGGGTGTCGATCGGGGTCGGGTGGTCGGCCCGCGTGTAGGCGATGCCGAAGCCGCCGCCGAGATTCATCTGGGGCACCGGACCGTGCGCGAGCAGGGCCGCGTGCAGCTCGAGCACGCGCTCGGCCGACTCGCGGAACCCGGCGACGCCGAAGATCTGCGAACCGATGTGGCAGTGCAGCCCGGCGAAGTCGAGACCGGGGATCTCGCGGATCCGTGCGACGGCGGCCTCGGCCTCGTCGAGCGGGAAGCCGAACTTCTGGTCTTCGTGAGCGGTCGCTAGGAAGTCGTGCGTCTCGGCGTGCACGCCGCTGACCACGCGGACGAGCACCCGCTGCACGGCGCCGACGCGAGCGGTGATGGCCGCCAGGCGCTCGATCTCGATGGCGCTGTCGACGATGACGGAACCCACCCCCACCTCGACCGCGCGTTCCAGCTCGGCGACCGATTTGTTGTTACCGTGGAAGCCGATCGCGCCCGGGGCGACTCCCGCGGCCAATGCGACGGCGAGCTCGCCGCCCGTGCAGACGTCGACGCGCAGACCCTCGTCGATCACCCAACGGGCGACCGTCGTGCTGAGGAAGGCCTTGCCGGCGTAGTAGACCTGCGCCGTCGTGCCGTTCCGCGCCGCCGCCTCGTCGAAGGCCGCACGGAACGCGCGGGCCCGTGAGCGCGCCTCGTCCTCATCGAGAACGAGGACGGGCGTGCCGTAGGTGCGCGCGAGGGTCGCGGCATCCACCCCGCCGAGGGCGAGCACGCCGTCGGCGTCGCGGGCGGCGCTCGCGGGCCACACGCCCGGGGCGAGGTCGTTCGCATCTTCGGGCACGGTGAGCCACTCGGGCGCGAGCGAATGGGCAGCGGAGAGCACGGAACACCAATCGTGGGGCGGGGAGGGGGGCGACGGGCGCCCTTCGAGACCTGCCCCGATTCTAGGGCACCGCACAGGCCCTCCTAGCCAGGGTGACGACGCTCCCGCAACCCCTGTGCCCCGCCGCCCGCGCGCTCCTAGGGTGGGACCGTGAGCACCTCGCCGAACCCCGAACGATCGCACAGCACCGACGTCGAGCGCGACGCCGCACCCGCGGACGGTGCGCCCACGGCGAGCACCCCCGGGCCGATCCCCCGCGCTGTCGCCGCGGTCATCCGGTGGGCGCTCATCCGCAAGCCGGTGCGCGCGTTCCTGCTCTACAGCGAGCGGCGCGGCGCCATGCTGGCCGACAGCGTGACCTACCGGGCGCTCTTCAGCGTCTTCGCCGGCGTGCTGCTCGGCTTCTCGGTCGCCGCGCTCTGGCTCGCGGGCAACCCGCAGGCGTGGGACGCGATCATCGACGCCGTGCAGTCGGTCGTTCCGGGGCTGATCGGCGACGACGGTGTCATCGACCCGTCCCAGTTGCGCGAACCGGTGTCGCTATCGTTCGCCGGTGCGATCTCGACGGTGGCGCTCATCGGAGCTGCTCTCGGGGCCGTCGGATCCCTTCGCACGGCGGTGCGCGTGATCTCGGGCACGGCGCAGAGCGACATCCTGTTCATCTGGGTCATCCTGCGCAACCTCGCGCTCGCCGTCGGCATCGGCGCCTCATTCGTGGCAGCGGCCTTCCTGTCGATCGCCGGTCGCGTCGGCATCGGCTGGATCGCGGGCCTGGTGGGTCTTCCCGAGGACTCCCCCGTCGCAACCTGGGGCGTGCGGATCATCTCGCTCGTCATCGTGTTCGCGCTGAACACGGGGCTGCTCATCGCGGTCTTCCTGCTGCTGTCCGGCGTGAAGCCCGCGGCCCGTTCGCTGTGGTCCGGTGCACTGCTCGGCGCTTTCGGCCTCCTCGTGCTGCAGGAGCTCTCGTCGCTCTTCGTGGGCGGGGCCACGAGCAATCCTCTGCTCGCGTCGTTCGCGTCTCTCCTGGCGCTCCTCATCTGGCTCAACCTGTCGGCGCAGGTCATGCTGATCGCGTGCGCCTACATCGTCACCGGCGAGGAGGAGGTGCGCGACCGCGTGCGCGCGCGCTACGGCGCGACGACGTTCCCGCAGCGACGGGTGCAGCGCGCGGAGGTCGACGTGCAGATCGCGACGGACGAGCTGCGCGAGGCGCAGAAGGCCGCTGCCGAGGCCTGACGACGACGGACCAGCGTGCGGCCCGTCCTCACCGTCCGGGGCAGGTGCCCTTCTCGAGCAGCGTCTCGTCGGTGGCGATCGCTCCGTCGACGTCGAGGTCGATGACCGCGGCGGTGCCCTCGATCTCGAGTCCGGTGAGTGTGAGACCCGCCGGCAGCTGGTCGGCGATGCAGATGCGTTGCGGCTCGGTCAGCCCCGAACCGATCGCTCCCAGGTTGGATCCGACGTCGGATGCATCGATCTCGATCCCCCCGATGCTCGCCGACACGGGGGTCAGCTCGAGGTCTCCGTCGACCGCTCCGGGCGTCAGGGTGAGCGACACGGGCACGGAGGCACCGAGCACGCTGATCGATCCGGACACGGTGGCGTTCGGCGCATCGAGCGCGACGGTCTCGATCGGCAGGTCGGTCGATGCGAGCAGGGCGGTGAACTGGTCCTGATCGATGCGGATCGTACCCTCGGCGCTGCGCAGGTCTCCCCCGCGCAGCGGCACTCCTGTGGCCGTCACGTCGGCCGCGCCGGTGATGCCCTCGAGCGTCACCCGATCGGTCGACAGGTGAAGGCGGTCGAGCGAGCCCCCGATCAACTGCGTCAGCAGGATGCCGTCGGCCTCCACGTCGAGCTGCTGATCGGCGGGCAGGTCGAGCTGCTCGATCACCAGGGAACGCACCACCCCCGGGAGTACGGCGCGGGCCACGAACTCGGCCGCGACGACCAGGGCGGCAAGCACGAGAACGATCACGAGGATCACCCAGGGCCAGCGGCGACGCCGGCGCGCCCCCGCCGCCGGACGCTCGTCGCCCGGCAGCACGAGCGTGGGATGCTCGGCATCCGGTTCCGGGTACGGCAGCGTGCGGTTGTCGTCGCTCATGGAACCATGATGCCGTAGGCGTCGGCGTCGACTGTCGTCACATGCGTTCCGGAGCGGACACCCCGAGCAGGTCGAGCCCGTTGCGGAACACCTGTCCCGCGGCGTCGTTCAGCCACAGACGCGTGCGGTGCACGCTCTCGATCGGGTCGTCGCCCTGCGGGATCACGCGGCAGTTGTCGTACCAGCGGTGGTACAGGCCGGCGAGTTCCTCGAGGTAGCGGGCGACGCGGTGCGGCTCGCGCACCTCGGCGGCGAACGCCACGATGCGCGGGAACTCCTGCAGAGCACCAAGCAGCGCGGCCTCGGACGCATGGGTCAGGGTCTCGGGCGCGAACTCGGAGCGGTCGACGCCCGAGTCGTGCGCGTTGCGGCTCACGTTGTGCGTGCGGGCGTGCGCGTATTGCACGTAGAACACGGGGTTGTCGTTCGTGCGCTTCTGCAGCAGCTCGGGGTCGAGGTCGAGCGGCGAGTCGGCCGGCGATCGCTCGAGCGAGTAGCGCAGCGCGTCGGTGCCGAGCCAGTCGAGGAGGTCGTCCATCTCGATGATGTTGCCGGCGCGCTTGCTCAGACGCGCTCCGTTGATCGACACCATCTGCCCGATGAGCACCTGGATGTTCTTCTCGGGGTCCTCCCCCGCCGCGCCGGCCACGGCCTTGAGGCGGTGCACATAACCGTGGTGGTCGGCGCCGAGGAGGTAGATCTTGTTCTGGAAGCCGCGGTCGCCCTTGTTCAGGTAGTACGCGGCGTCGGCGGCGAAGTAGGTGTACTCGCCGTTGGAGCGGCGGATCACCCGGTCCTTGTCGTCACCGAAATCGGTGGTGCGCACCCACACGGCACCATCCTCGTCGTAGACATGACCCTGCTCGCGCAGGCGCTCGACCGCCTGGTCGATGAGGCTCGACCCCGTGGCGTCCTTCGCGTGCAGCGTGCGCTCCGAGAACCAGACGTCGAACGGCACGTTGAAACGGTCGAGCGAGTGCTTGATCTCGGCGAGCTGGTACTCGTAGCCGAGATCGCGCGCGACCACGAGCTGCTCGGCGTCCGGGAGCGAGAGGAGGTCGGGACGCGCATCGAGGATGCGCGCGGCCAGCGTCGCGATGTACTCGCCGGGGTAGCCGCCTTCGGGCGTCGGCTCCCCCTTGGCTGCCGCGACCAGCGAACCGGCGAACCGGTCCATCTGCGCACCGGCGTCGTTGATGTAGTACTCGCGTACGGCGTGCGCGCCGCTGGCGAGGAGCAGGCGCACGATCGCGTCACCGAGCGCGGCCCAGCGGGTGTGGGCGATGTGCAGCGGGCCGGTCGGGTTCGCCGAGACGAACTCCAGGTTGACGCTGACGCCCTGCTGCGACGTGTTGGTGCCGTATGCGGGGCCGGCGTCGACGATGGTCTTCGCGAGCGCGCCGGCAGCGGCGGCCTCGAGTCGGATGTTGAGGAAGCCGGGGCCGGCGACCTCGGCGCTCGCGATCCCTTCGACCGAGAGCAGACCGTCGGCGATCTGCTGGGCGAGCTCGCGCGGGTTCACCCCGAGCGGCTTCGCCAGGCGCATCGCGATGTTCGATGCCCAGTCCCCGTGGTCGCGGTTGCGCGGGCGCTCGAGAACGATGTCGGATGCCGTGAGTCCGAGTGCCTCGCCCGGGCGTCGCTCGTCGGCGATCGGGGCGACGACGGAAAGAAGCGCTGCGGCGAGGGTTTCAGGATTCATAGGTGACCCAGTTTACGGCGCGGAGAGGCGGCGAATTCGCGAAACGGCCGACGTGACCTACCCTCGTCCCATGACCGCCGTTCCCGCCCGCCGTCGTCTGCGCCGTGCCGCCATTGCCACTGCACTCGCGCTCGCCGTCGCGGCCGGTGTGCTCGGCGTCTGGCGCCCCTGGGCTCCTCTTCCGTCGGCCGCGCCGGTGGGTGCCGCGGACGGCGCACCCGCGGCGCTGGTGGCCCCGACGCCGCTCGCGCTCCCCGAGCATCCGACCGTCCTGGTCTTCGGCGACTCGTGGACCTACGGTTCGGCGGCCACCGTGCCCACGGAGGGCTACGCATACGTGCTCGCCGATCTGCTCGACGGCAAGACGATCGTCGACGGCGTGCGCGGCAGCGGATACCTGAAGCCCGGCATCGACGGCCCGACCTTCGGCGAGCGCATTGCGGCGCTCGACCCGTCCCTCGCCCCCGACCTCGTCGTCGTGCAGGGCTCGATCAACGACCGCGAGCAGGGCGAGGCGGGCTACCGGGAGGCGGTCACGGCCGCCTGGGACGCCCTGGCAGCGACATATCCGGAGGCGGCGATCGTGATCCTCGGACCGGCGCCGCACCAGCTCCCCGCCGCCGCGGGTACCGTGCGCATCGACCGGGACCTCGGCGAACTCGCGGCCGCGCGCGGCTGGTGGTACATCTCTCCCCTCGCCGACGGATGGATCACCGAGCAGAACTATCTCGACGTCATCGATGTCGAGGTGGGGCGCCGGCATCCGTCCACCGACGGGCACCGGTACCTCGCCGAGAAGCTCGCCGCCGCGCTCGGTGAACTGGGCGACGCGCCGGTCACCGTCGCCGGCGGTTCGGAGACCACCCCCGAGCAGTGATATCGTCGTTCGGTACGCCTCCGTAGCTCAGTGGATAGAGCGCCGGTTTCCGGTACCGTAGGTCGCAGGTTCGACTCCTGTCGGGGGCACCACGGGTTGTACGCGGATGGTATGTGAATACGTACGCGTAACCCCCAAGTACGAGAAAAGCCGCCTGGTTTCAGGCGGCTTTTCTCTTTGCTGCTCAGTAGGGATCTCTATTGCTGCGCTCTAACCGTGCCACGGGAACAGAAAAGGCCCGAAGACTGACGCCGGTACCCGAGATTGGGCATGCTGGCGCCGACCTTCGAGCCGGTGATCTGAATGGGTGTAGCGAACCCGCCCGCTACGTGCGGACGGGATTTCGTTTCGCTCGACCACGCTGGTGCGTCACGCGCTGCTGCGGAGTGCTGCGACGAGGCTTGCGCTGCTTGGCACGCGGTGCGGCGATGCCAGACTCGTGGTCAAGACCGTCTTCAACCTTCTGAGCCGCGAAGTCGATGATCTTGTCGAGGTTCGCAGCCACGACAGTCATCGTGGCCAAGAAGTATTGCGCTGCGGAGCCGCGCAGCCGCCGACGGGATCCATCCTCGAGTGCATGGGTGCCGCCGTCCTTGAGGTAGGCGTTGAAGGATTCGACACTGTTACGGCCGTGGCCGTACATCTCGCGCCATTCCTTCGAACCGTACTGGTACTCCTGGGCGAACTTGCCGCCCGCCTCAGCGGGGAAGGTGGTGCTCGTCTTGTTATCGCAGACCTTCGCGGGTCCTTCGACGGGTCGCCTGATGATGGTCAGCGGAACCTTGCCGGAGGCCAGATTGGTCGGCTTACGGGGACAGGAAGCAGTGGGTGAGTTGCCGGCGGCGGGGCACATCCAGGGTGTGCGTCCCTTGGCGTCCGGTAGCTCCTTACGGCTGAAGAGATAGGGCGCGCGTGCGGCGACGTCGCTCTGCCACTGCTCCAAGCGAGACTGAGCGCGCGCGGCGCGCTGAGACTTCGTCAGGGAACGATTCTTGTCGTCGGCGTCCTCGCCGGCGCGGTAGCGCTTGCTTGCGTCGATGAGAATCTGCGGCATCGAGGCGCAGTACCAGTTGCCGTCGACCATGATGGCGCCCGCGTAGCTGTCCTGGTAGCCGAGGAAGGTCTTGTGATAGTCCATGACGAGCTTCGCGCCGGAAGAGCGAAGGAAGTTCTGAAGGTCGGCTTCCTTCGCGCCGGGGAGGTACGCGCGGTCGCCAATGACGTGGTCGAGGTGCAGTCCCCTGTTGATGATGTTCTCGAACATCGCGCGCGCCGCCTTGCCGGGTCCGAACGCGGGAGCGTGGTGGCCGATTCCGACGACGATGTGCGGGATGTCCTCCGGACGGGTCGGGTCGTTGCTGGTGAGGACACCCAGCTCGAGCTCGTACGCGTACTTCATCTTCTTGATGGATGTCTTGCCGTCGTCGGAGTGATCCTCCGTCGACCGCGCCCAGAAGGCGGCGTCGGGTTCGATGGAGACCGTCTCTTCGGACTTGAGATTGGCAAGGCGACCGATACCAACACCTCGTGCGTGCACCCGGACGGCGGTTGCGTCGATGGTGACAGAGACCTTGTCGGAGCGCAGGCGCTTGGGCATCCAGAGGTAGGTCGCGTGCAGCAGGAGGTTCATCAGCTCATCAGCTCGGTGCGCGCGAACGGAGAGCACCTCGGCGTTCTCTTCACGGCGCGCGCGGACGTCGTCCCACTCCCATCGCTCAAGGCGGCGGTGTCTGTTGAAGATGGGGTGGTAGTCGATGAGGCTCATGATGCGGTTGGTCGACCGGCGTGCGCGCTCGTACCAGCCATCCGGGCTGACGGACGCGTCGAGGGTGATGCCGAGAATCGCGGCTGTCTCGGGTGTCAAGCGTTCGGTGATGATGTCGCGGAGCTTCTTGAGCTGAAGGGGCTGGTGCTCCCATGCGAGCACCAGCCACAGGATGAGGATCCCGCGCATCGGAACGGTCGCTGGCCGCCCCCCTCGGTTGGGCGCATGAACGTCCTGGTCCCATTGGTCGAGCAGCTCGGGAATGCCGACGCTGTCGATGAGGTTGGCACACTGCTGCACCATTCCGGTCGCGACGGGCCCGCGGGCGCGAGGGTTGAAGAGCATGTCTTCAAGGTCTGCGTTGTCGTCGAGGAAGAGGTCGTTCTTTTTCGGCTTGTCCGTTCTCATCGCGCCGCACCGACCATCCGGAGCGCCTCGTAGGCTCGGGAATCGGACATCGGGCGGACGAAGCTCATCGCCCGACGAAGGGAGTCTGTGGACGTCATCCCGGATGCCGGGAGCAGGGCGGCGAGCGGCGTTCCAGCTTCGAGGTGCGCGACCAGCCACGTCATCCGCAAGCGTGCCGGAGTGGGCTTCACGACCCCCGTAGACCCCCGCAGCACGTGTTGCATTGCACCCTTGCGGTTGGTGGCGTTCGGTGCGACGAGAAGCTCGTCCGCGGTATCAGCAAGGACCTTCTCGAAGCATCCACGCCAGCGGTCCACGACGGGAACGATTCGTCCGTCGCGTGCGACGTGCACAGCCAGCACCCCGTCCAGATCAAGCAGATCGCTGCCGCGGACCGCGAGGATCTCGCCAGAGGTCAGGCCGCATCCAACGCCGAGGGCGAAGATGGCCATACACGCCACGCGCTGGTGCTCTGTGCGCTGATAAGTAGCCCAGTGGCGGAAGGTCGCTAGTTCCTCGTCGGAGTACGGGCGCTCCGGTTCCGACGCAGTGGAGACCGCGCGCTTCTCTATCGACGGCGCGATGCCGGCCAGACGCCGAAGCATCTTCCGCTCGCGCTCAGCCATCACGCGCGCAACCTCGTGTGCCCGGTCCTCCGTGTAGACGTCGATCACGTCGTCCGCCAAGGCTTCGTCGAGCTGCACCATGCCGGTCTGCACGATCCAGTCGCCGAAGAAGGCGAGCGACCGCTGGTGCTCTTCGATCTGGCGCCGACTCATGTCAGCGCATCGCTCTGCGGTGATCTTGTCAACGAAGGGCTGCACGCGAGACCAAGTCGTCGGCGCGAGCATCGGGGTGTACTGCGAGTGAGAGGTGGACGCCGAGGCAACGATGAGGTCTGTCATGAAGACCGTGTGCGCGGCGTTCTCGCATCACTCGCGAGAAAGTGATTCCTAAGCTCACGCAATGACCATTCGTGACATTAAGTATCACAGATTGTGCGAGGATGAATCGGTGTCCCCGAGTCGCCGCGCCCCACGTATGTACGCCCCGAACCCCGGCAAGTTCGGCCAGCACGCGGCAAGACGACTCTGGACTCCATTGCCGGAGGACTCGACCGAGCGCGCACGCAGCCGCGCCGCTCAGGTCCAGGACGCGACGGTCGGGCTTGTGCTCGCCGGGCTGAAAGCGGGTCGATACAAGAGAGCCGACCTCCTCGAACGAACGGGTTGGGGCCGCGAGCGCCTGTCGCGCCTCATGAACGGAAACACCCCGGCCGGCCTGGATGACTTGATGCTTCTGCTCGATGCCGCCGGGGTGCCGTTCTCCATGGTCGCGTGGCCGTCGACGGAGGAGCAGCACAGAGAACGGCAACGCCTCACCGACGTCCGCGACTACCTGACGAAGGCACAGCAGCAGGTGCAGGAAGAAATCGCTCGAATCGAGCGAGCGCGTCCAACGACTTGACCCCGGCCGCGTACAGAAGGTCTTGAACGGGGACCCCTTCCGTCATCCGCTGCAGGAGCCACGTCGCCCGCATCCGCTGCGGCTTCGGTCGAAGTTGGTCTCCCCGCGTGGAACGAACGAAGTCACTGATCTTGTTCGGGTACCACCGCACGTTCGGCTGGAAGATGGGGCCGTCCGCGATGTGCAGTGCCCCGCTCAGCGCGTCACGCCACTCCGCCTCGACGAAAACGGCTCGCGCTCGGGGCCCGGAGACTTCGATCCATGAGGCATCAGACGAAATATCGGACGAAGTGACCCCGCAGAGCTCCGAGGAGGTCAGGCCGGCTCCCATGCCGAGAGCGAGAAGAACCCTCGCCGACGCCCGACGGCTCTCTTGCTGGACTGCGGACCATACCCGAAGCTCAGCGATCTCCTGCGCGGCATATGGCGCGCTCGGCTCGGAACCGTAAAGGGGCGGCATCGCTCGCTCGGAGACTCCGAGGGCTTCCGCCACCCGCAGGAGGATCGCACGGCGACGACCGAGGGACGCGTCGGACTTCATCGGGAGCTGTTGAACCGCCACAGCGATGACGTCTCGCCGGAACAGGAACTCCCGCTCGAGTGGGAGCCCCGACACCACGTGCGCCCACCGAACGTGCTGTTGGACGGCCGTGAGTAGGTTCTCGTGCCGATAGGACACGCGGCGGCTCACATCGTCAACGACGAGGGCGGCGAAGCGGCGCGCGTCCAGGTCCACTCCGTCGACCGTGTCATCGAGTTCGAGTGGTTTCGGTGACGTCATGACTCCTCCAAGGCATCTGCTGCGATGACGCCAAGTTAGGGCGACTGCTCGCGCACACGTCGCATCAACTGCGAGCGACACCACCGCCACGGCGTGTCACTCCAGAGCGAACGCCACCGCGCATGCCTACCGCATGCACACACCACGCAATGCCCCCAGATCCAAGAGAGACCTCGGCCCCTGGTGGGCCAGCTACGAAAGAGTCGCCGAGCACGCCCACGCTCTCGGACGGCTCCCCCGCCTCAGCGATGGAATCCCCGCCGACGTCGTGGGATGGGCGGCCGGACAGCGCCGCGCCACGACCCTGACTGCAGATCAGAAGGCCGCCCTGGTGTCGCTCCCCGGATGGAGCGACAAGCCGCGCGCGGACGCGTGGGAGGACCGGGCCGAGGAACTCCGTCGCTTCATCACGGTGGAAGGGCGGCCGCCCCGAGTAAGGGGCTCGATTCCGGGCGAGTCCGCGCTCGCCCACTGGTTCTCTCGCCAGCGCGTCGCCGAGGCCGACGGACGTCTCTCGCCTGAACGAATACGACTCCTGACCTACGCAACCCGCAATATCTGAACTGACCAACTGACGCAGACCTGCGTCCGTGCAGAAACGAAGAACGGGCTGTCCGAGGTGGACAGCCCGTTCGTCATCTTTAGCGCCTAGTTGGTGCTATCTCCCTTGTCGCAGGGGGTCTGCGTGGACCGGACACCAGCCGGGCGGAGCATGGCCCGGCGCACCCGCGGGGACTTGCATGTTGTCGTCCCCGCCGCGGGCGCGACCACCGCGACCTGAACCAGCGGCGGAACGGGCACCGTCCGGTCGCGGGGCGTCTCTCGTGCGGCGTGAAAGTCCTCGATGATGCGTGCGTTCGTCCCGATGACCGTGAGCACGCTGAGGAAGGCCTGTGCCGTCGCGCCTCGCATTCCTGCGCCCATCTTCGTCCGCGCTTCCGTCAGGGAGGCGGCGTAGAACTCGAACGCCCGACGGCCCATGCTGTACACCTTGCCCCACTGCTCGGAGCGGTAAGGGTAGTGCTGCTCATCGCGCTCATCCGAGGAGGCTGCCGGGACGTGCGGGTGGAGGCGGGCGAAGTCGGCCCGGGCATCGACGAGTGGCTTGAGCTCCTGGAACGCCTGGAAACGCTCCTTCAGGTCGGTCGCCGCCGAGAATGCACGCGCGAAGTTCTGACCTGCGGCCTGCAGGTGTGCCGGCAGCGCAGGCGCATACCAGGTTCCGTCGACCATGAGACCTGTGTCCGACTTGCCCTGAACTCCGAGCCGGGTCGCCGGATACTCCGCGACGAGCTTCACGCCGAGGTCGGCGAGCGGGGTACGGAACGAGGCCGGCTGAGAAGCCGTGTATGCGCGGTCGACGACGACATGGTCCACACCAGCGGAGCGGGCTGCGATGTCCTGAAGCATCTCGGTGGCGGCACCGGCGAACCCGACGCTAGGCCGGTGCGGATTGATGCCGATGACGATGTTCGGCACAGAGCGTCGCTTGTCGGGGTCGTTGGAGATCAGCACGGCGAGTTCGTCCTCCCACCCGTACCGTGCCTGGCCGCGCCCGCCAGCCGTCGCACCGTATACGGCGAAGCCGGCATCAGGCTCGGCGGAAACGCGTCCTTCGGCGTCGAGAGCCTCGAACCGACGACGGCTGATACCGCGGGCACCCGCCGCACGGAAGCAGCTGTCGACGACGACGCTCACCGGGGCGTCCGAGTCCGCAACTCCAGCCGCCCTGTACTGGGCTGCCAGGAGCCGGTTGGCGAAGACCACGAACCGCGTGCGTCGCTCCTGCAGTTCGTCGGCATGCTCACCACGTACCTGCACAACACGCTCCCACTCGCTCTTCGTGAGTCGACGTCCCCGAGATAAGGACGGGTAGGCATCGACGGTGTTCATCAGAGCCCGAGTCACTCGCTCAACCATGCGCGCGACCTGCTCCGGAGCGAGCGATGAGAAGCCATCGGGGAGATCAAGGGCGCGGCGCCGCGCGGACGTGAGGTTCTCGCACAGCACCGAGGTGGCGTTCGAGATGGTCAACGGCCTCCGCGTCAGTCCGAGAGCGATCCACACTGCGAGCACCTGCCGAGAGGTCAAATTCCCGGGGCGAACCGACCTGCCATCGTCCTTCGCCCAGTCCGCGAACAGTTCCGCGACCCGCGAGGCGTCGACGAGACCGAGCGCTTCCTTGAGCGTGGCCGTCGGGATCGGAGCCGTCGGACGGGCGTCGTACGACGGGAGGCGCAGACCGTTGCCGGCGAGCGTGTTCGAGTTGTTGGTGGTCATGTTGGTAGCTGAGTTGTTCATGTCAGGCTTGTGCGCGGCGAGATCTCCGCTTCTGCGAACATGTGAGCCTTTGAGTCACGCGACGATAATCTGTGATCCTGAGTGTCGCAAATCATGCTCGATCTGGGCTCTCCACGCACGCGTTCGCAGTTGATGCGAGTTCAGCACGATCCCCGGGGCGAGTTCTTGGCAATGTGAATCAGACCACTGTTGTCGCGGAGAGGATCGAGGTCGGGTGAGACACCGAGAAAGCGTCATCGACATGACGCGTGAGCAAAGTCAACCGTCGAGCACGACCGCGTGCCCGGGAGGGCGTCGCCGCTTCTTGATTGAGCTCAGCGGTGCCCGCTGGGCGCGGATATTGGCGAGAGCTCTCCCCACTCTCGCCGCGCAGGCGGCATGAACACGATGACTTCCCCCGCAACGAACCAGAAGGACAACCTGAGTGATGTGGACCCCACCGCCCCTGAAAGCACTCGAGGTCGCGCACGAGATCTCACTTCCTGACCAGCGAGTAGCCGTCGTCGGCGACATCCACGGCAACTTTCGATGGCTGGACATCGTCGCGAGGGCGGCTCAGACGCTCGCGCCGGATGTGAGCACCATGCTGCAGCTCGGCGACTGGGCGATGGATCCCGATACGACCGACGAAGCCCTCGACGGAACAGGTATCGAGCGCATCTACGTGGTCTTGGGCAACCACGAGAGTTGGAACCAGATCACCCCGCTGCTCGACGCGCATCCGGGCGCCGCCATTCGCGTCTCGAAGATCACGTGGTTGCTACCGAGACCAGCCCGTCTGACCATCGGCGGCCGCAGCGTGCTGTCGCTGCCCGGCGCGGTGTCCGTCGACAGAGCGTGGCGGCAGGAAGGGGTCAACTATTGGAAGGACGAAGAGATCACCAGTGAGCACGTGAAGGCGGCCATCGCCGGCGGTCCCGCGGATCTCATGCTCACGCACGAGCCGCCGGCGGGAACCCCGGTGCGAGCGGTCCAGGAGATCCTGCGCACGAACCCGATGCAATTCCCTGATGATGCCATCCGGGACTCGGCCAACTCCCGCGCGCGAGTCGCCAAGGTCTGGAACATCGTGTACCCGGAGCTCCTGATTCACGGTCACATGCATGCACCAGGCGGTGGTCAGACCGAGTACGGACTACGCGTGGCGAGCCTCGGTCAGGACGGTCAACAGGGCAACGTCGGATTCCTCGACATGAAGACGCTGCGCATCGAGACGCCATCGCTCCGCCAGATCCGGGAGGCGGCAGCGCGATGACCGGCGTGAACCCGTGGGCCGAGATCATCGGGCCCTGCTATCGCTCTACCTCGTTGGCGCGCGCCCTCGGATGGACCGATGAGCAGGTCGTCGAGGCCGCGGCTGCCCTCCAGATTCTCGAACTACTGACAGATGACGGTGTTCTGCTGTACCCCGCATTCCAAGTGCACGATGGTCGGGTGTTAGAGGGCCTGGCAGAAGTGTTGCGGGTCCTCAGTTCTGGAACCAGCGGCAGATGGACGTGGGCGCAGTGGCTGAACGCATCAGTTGACGATGACTCTGGCGAGGAAGCACCCAGCGCCATCGAACAACTACGTGCGGGACAACTCGATGATGTGATGCGCGACGCGAAGCACGTTGCGTGGGCGTGGAGCAACTGAGCATTGGACTGAACGCTGCTCCTGCGCCCTCACCCATTCCGGAGCCGAGGCTCTATGCATCAGCGGCGCTCTCGACGGCGTTCGCCCACACCCAACAGCGAAAGACCTTCTCTTCGGCCCGGAACTCAATGCCGACAGCGTACGGGGTGGAACGTGCGAGCTTCGCGTCGACACGGATGGCGCGTGGGCCGAAGCGAACCCAGGCGCGAACGACCCGATACGGCTGTGGGTAGATCGTCACTGGGTTCTCTCTGAGCGCAAGCTCCCGTTCGCTCAGCGACTGCAACTGCCCCGCCTGTGCTGCCCGCAGGATCTCCTGGTGCTGAGACCGCATGTCATAGTGCGCCGCTAACCTCTTGCTCGTCCCCATGCCGGCGCCCCTTCCTCCCGCCAGAGATCCAGGCTAGCAACATTCGTACTTATGTTCTATTCTCGATGGATGCGATCCGACCTCACCCACCCCATTACGACCCTGTGGATGGTCGATGACCTGCCGTCGCGGATGCTGTTCGCCGGGCAGCGGTGGCGGGTGACAGACGTGCCTACTCGGTTGAGGGACTCGATCTGGTCTTCGCTCGGTAAGCAGGCGTCTGGGCTCTACGGATGGCGCTTTCAAGGCGAGAGCCAGGACGGAACGGTCCGTGTGTTCGATGTCTTTAAAGAGCAAGACGGCTGGCATGTTCATCACGCCTGGGAATGAGGTCGGAGAAGGGGCATGTGCGTGCCGCTGCGATGCGCGATACCCCGAGGACTACTCGCTCCCCTCGGCCCGAGGTCGGCGCATGCGGCTGACTACGTAAGTCGTGACGATGATGACCGCTCCAACGACGACCACAGTGACGATGATGGGGACGACGATCCCCGCCGCGTCTTCGGTGCGCCCGGGGGTCGTCGCGGCTGGCGTGGGCGCGGTGGTTCCGGTCGGAGGGGGCCAGGTCGGTGTGTTCCCTGCCAATTGAGGTTGAACGCGGGTGGTTTCGTTGCCACACGCAGGCAGGTCCCATCCGGAGTCCGACATGCTGGGGTCCGGCGCGGTGTAGGTGAAGGTGTATCCCTCGGAGATGGGGTGGCCGTCGCTGGAGACGGCTGTCCAGACGACGGAATACAAGCCGGACGGGCCGAGCGCGACCGGAGTGGTGAGGACGTTCCTGTCGATGGTGGAGCAGGAGGTCTCGTAGAACAGACCGTCGGGACCTTGGATCTGGGCGAAGCTCGACTGGCTGAAGTCGATGAGTTCGCCGCTGAACGTGAGGACGACTGCGTCGACCTGCGTGACGACCTGGTCTGCGGCCGGGTAGGCGTCGGAGAGGTTGTCGTGGGCGACAGCAGCGGACGCCGGCGCCCACGCCATGAACGCGGCGACTACGAAGATCGCTGTGGTGTACCAGGGTGTTTTCTTAGCGCTCATTCTGAGATTCCATCCATGATGTGAGGTCGAGGTGCAGACTTCAGGGCCCGCGCCCGGCTTATCCACTGTGTGAATGCGAGAAGCGCGACGCCGACGCCCGCGAACAGAAGGATCTGACCGCCGCGGGCCTGATCCTCGAGCGGACCGACGCCCCATGTGCGTCCCATCGCTCCGAACCATTCGGAGGCCATCAGATCCGAGCGCGCGATGACGAGCAGGGCGAGAACGGTCGTCAGCATCGCGACGGAGACCAGGATGGCCGGTGTCCATCGGTGTACGTGTCGATCCTCGATGTTCATGCCGAAGAACGACGCGATGAAGAGGACCCCGACCACCAGCAGCAGCGCAGTAACGACTTCGTAGCCGAGCTGGTCGTAGACCGACCAACGGAGGATGTCGCTACCGAACACCAACCACAAAGTAGCGGCGAATAGCAGGCCGGCGACGGCCGGCTGGCGCAGCACTTGTGCAAGACGCGAGGCCGTCACGAGACTCAGCCACTCGAGCGGTCCACGGGAACCGTCACGGCGCGAGTGAAGTGTGCGTTCAGCAAGCGATCCTGGAGCTGCCAGACGCAAAAGGATCGGGATTCCGAGGATCAGAACGCACGCCGCGAGCATTCGCATGCTGAGAAGGTATTGTCCGTAGACCGCCGGTGCTCCGCTCGTTGCCCAGAACAGGAGGACCATCGCCCCGCCCCAGCTCAGTGAGCGGTACGCATGCCATCGCTCTCCGCGCCGTCGCAGTCGTCGCACACCGGCGGCGTAGAAGAATGACCCGAAGCCGACGATGAACACCCACAGCAGATCGGGGCTCCACGCCAGCACCCACTGAGTTCCTGTGAGCGGTGGAGGAACTGGCGCATCCGTCAAGATCTCCGCCGCCGTGGACTGTGCGGCCGGCGCGATGTCAGCAGGAGCCGCCGTGCGGGCGAGTGCCGCGGCCGCGCCGCTGGCAATACCCATGAAAGCAAGCTCAATGCAGACGAACCCCCAGAAGGCTTTTCCGCCGCCGCTGGCGGCTGCAATGAGGCGTCGACGGTAGAGAGCGCCGAGAACGCCCATCACGACCAGTGCCAGGATCTTGGCGACCAGGATCGCTCCGTAGGGGGTCGCGAGATCGTCCCAGCGTCCGAGTGCGGTGAGGGCACGGAAGTAGCCGGACACAGCGACGACGACGAATGCAGCGAGCGCGAGGGTCGAGTATCGGCGGAGGATGTGCTCGAGCGAGCCCTTGGCGACAGTTGGGCGGAGGAAAATGAGCAACAGCAATCCGCCCATCCAGACGGCGGCAGCGATGACGTGGAGCACCAAAGACATCACCGCAGCATCGTGGTTCGCCAGTTCCCCGGAGTGCCCCTGGGTGGCCATGGGTATGAGCGTCACCAACGCGATGACGGTGGTGACCAACACCGCTCCGTACCCTCGCACTGCGAAGGCCAGCACGGTCACGACGGCCGCGAGGATCACGGTGACGAGCCAAGCGCGGCCGAGTTCCGTATCGAGGAGGAAACGACCGAGCTGGGCACCGAACTCCGCTCCCGCGTCCACCTTCGCATTGAACGATGACAGGAACGTCAGGAACGCGACGGCGGCGCTCGTCACGGTGAGAAGAGCGGCGCCCACGGATGCCGCGTCAAGGCTCACGGCGAAGGGCTTCGTCGCAGCGTTGAGCGCAAAGGAGGCGAACACGAGCGAGCCTGCCATGAGTGCGCCGGAGAGGTTCACGAAGAGCTTGGCGACGGGAAGCCCCCACCGGACGAGTGCGCCAGGGTCGCTGATGAGGCGTGGTGCCGCGCCATCGCCGACCACAAGAGCGAGGATCATTGCGAGCATGGCGCTGACTACGAGGATGGTGGGGCCCGCTACGCGGAGGACGGAGACGTTCACGGTGTGCCCTCCCCTGCATTCGTGTCGTCGGTGGCGGGCGTCGTGCAGGCCGTTGTTGCCGGGATCTGTTGAACGGCGCCAGCGAGAGATTCCAGGACGCTGTCGGCGGAGATGGTGGTGGTGTCGACGAACACCTGCACTGCTGGCGCGCGTCCGTATGTCGTCAGCCGAAGGTTGGGGCTATCCGACTCGTCGACGAGCCAGTCGGCTCCGCCTAAGCTGACGCATTGCTGGGTGGTCTGTGCCGGTTCCTTGAGGCCGCAGGTGAGGAGGACGACGCTGGGCGTTCCCCACGCTGCGGTCGCTTGTGCGTCCGTCCACACTCGAGCTTGTTCACCCAGGGATGCCGGGAGGCGGACGATGACTTCTGCGCACATCGGGTCGTTGGCCGCGGCGGCCGGCTCGAGGTGAACGGTGGGTGCGCACCCGCTGAGCGCTGCGGTGATGCCGAGCGCGGCGGTGCCGGCGAGTACGAGGCGAGAGAGTTTCATGAGGCTCGTCGATCTTTCGGTGTCGAATGGGGAGAAAGGCGCCGCGCGAGCGGGAAGGCGGCGAACCAGAGGATGCTTGCAGCGCTCAGTGTCGGTGCGAGGGTGGGCATGAGTAGGACCGCGGGGGTGGTTCCCGAGTTCAACGCGACCTCGCTGATGCGAGCGCCGGTGGTGTTCTCAGGCAGGCCCGACGTCACAGTCCCGGCCTTCGTGATGATCTGGCTGCGGCCGGTCGTGGAGATGTTCGCGACGGTGCGGCCGGTCTCGATGGCGCGCATGCGCGCGATGGCCAATTGCTGGAGGTTCTCGTCGGTGCCGCGGAAGTCAGCGTTATTAGTCTGCAGCACGTACAGCTCTGCCCCGGATACGGCTGCGGCGTAGATCACGTCGTCGTAGATGACGTCGAAGCAGATCGCCAGTCCAATGCGCGTGCCCGCGGTGTCCATGGTCGGCGAGGTCGAACCCGGTGTGTACTCCCGCTGGATCAAGCCGACCAGATCGGGAGCGAGCGTCTCGTAGAACCATCGGTCGGGAACGTACTCGCCGAACGGAACGGGATGGGCCTTGTCGTAGAGCTGTTCCGCGCCTCGCGAGGTCCACAGCAGAGACGTGTTGAACGTCTCGTCGCCGCGCGTAGTAGCGGCGTTCAGGAGGAGGTCCGTTCCTGACGTCTCCACGAGCTCCTCGAGACGTGCGGCGGCTGACCAGTCGTTGAGGGGGTCGGCGTCGACCGACCCTTCGGGCCAGACAAGGAGGTCCACGTCTTGCCCTCGAAGCGGCTCGGTGGCACGAAGGTGCGCGTCGAGGATGTCTCCGGGCTCCTTCGCGTCGAAGTAGCCGCTGGGTCCGTCTGCTTGTACCCATCCGAGCCGGAGGGTCCCAGCGGACTCTGTCGGAAACAGCGGGACGGCGTACATGGCGACGAGCAGCGCGACCGACGCGACCAAGGACTGCCACCTTCGTCGAAGAGCAGCGTCCAGCGCGCTCGCGCAGACGAGCACCACCAGGAATGAGAGGCCCGTCGCACCTGTCCACGACGCGGTGTCGGCGAACGGCGAGTCCACCAGCGTGAGTCCCACCCGCGACCAGGGGAACCCGCCGTACGGCCAGGCGCCCATGAGGGTCTCGCGGAGCACCCAGAGTCCTGCCACCCACACCGGGATCAGCAATTCTGAGACGCCGCCGCGCGCCCGGCTGAGCCGGTACGCCAGTGCGATGAGAACGCCACCAGCACCGAAGAGGATCGACTGCAACCCCGCCAGGGCCAGCCACGGAAGCGGTCCCAGGAAGGTGACAACCCACGAAAGGTGCAGCAGGTAGAAGGCTGCGCCAAAGCCGCCCGAGACGAGGAACGCCGTTGGTAGCGAACGGCCGACAAGGGTCCAGAGGCCAACGCTGACACTCAGGAATGCAAACGGCCACCACCCGAGATCCGGATACGCGAGGTCAAGTGATGCGCCCGCGAGGACGGATGCGGTTAGGGCGACCGGCAGGGGTAGCGCACGACGGGCACCGGGTGCGACCACGGGGTCGCGTGTCAGGACCAACCTGGAGCTCATGCCGGCGACATCACGAATCTCAACGCTGTGGACCATCGACGTCCAATCCCCGTAGGTATGCGTTGTACGCGTCCAGGTCGCTGTCCCCGTGGACGTCGCGATATCGGTCCGCTGCCGCCGCCTTCGCCGTGTCATCCCGGAACCACCTGTGCATGACGTACATAAGCATGAGCACGGTCGGTGCCTCGCCGTAGGACCATGCCAGCCCTCCTGCGAGGCGTTGGTCCTCGAGCGGGTTGACTCCGAGCGCTTCGGTCGGAGCGACGAAGGACGTGATAAGGATGGTGCTGCCCATCATGAGGAACACACCGAAGAATGCGTGAAGGGCTGCTTCGGCGAAGACGTCAAGCGCGCGTGCTGCGTGGCCAAGCCGAACGGGAAGCGGGTCGGACGAGAGGATCGGGATCGTGAAGAGCATCCCGGTGATGAGGAAGCCGACCTCCAATGCCATCTGGCCGCCCGGTAGGGCAAGGATGCCGTCGGCAGCATTCGCGAGGTAGAGCCCGTAGAACGCGAGCAGGTACAGAGGCACCGTGCACCACGGGCTCAGGACCCAACGGGCGACGGGGCTGCGCAAGGCCGCGTGCGCAACGGAAAGCACGCCCAGTCCGATACCACTGTGTGGAGTCGCGCGAAGCAGGAGGGTTCCGGGCGATCCGAGCACCAGCAGCGGCGGCACGGTCATCATGAGGGTGAGCTGCTGAAACATGAAGACGGATACGAGTGCGTGCGCGTAGTCCTCGACGCCGAGGCCGGTGACCGCGGCCAGCAGCGCGCATCCGACGAAGAACGAAACGGTACGCCAGACCGGCCACCGTCGCCCTTGCCTCCACAGGCAGATCGCTCCGCAGAGGTATCCGCAGGCGAAGACCGCCGCGACGAAGGGCAGCACCGGGAGATGGACGGTCGAGGGGGCAAGGAAAGTATCGAGGCTGGGCGGTGCGCCGGGTAACTCAAACCTCATGTGGGTAGACCTATCTGGAGAACTCGGATCGCTTCGCGAGATTCGATCTGTGAGCCGTCCGTTCGCGGGTGACCTGCTGGGATAGCGACGGGCGTGACCAGCTGGCGCCCCTCACCTGCGGGCGTAGCGGGCGGCATTCACTTTCGAACGATCCTGATGGTCGCTCCAGCGGCGAGGAACACGACGGCAGCGGCTGGCTGCGCGGCGGTCCACACCGGCCCTGTGAACGGGAACGGCGCCACCGGGTTCCAGAGGACAGCGACAGCGACGAAGACGGGAATCCACCACCAGTGGCGTGCCTGGAAGGCGAACCAGGCAATGATGAGCGCGAAGATGGCCGCGACGAACTGGACCAGGGGTGCCCATCCGGCTGTGATGAGTGCAGGGGCGAGGAAGAGGATCGCAGCGGCGATGAGACTCGGTGCGAGTGCGTTGCGCTGATACTGCGAGGGGGTTCGCTGCTTCTGGGCCATGTCAGGGGTGTATCTCTTTCGTCGGTTGCTGAAGGGGTTCTTGTGCGTTCCGCGGAGGGGTACGTCTCGCCGTCAGGGCGGAGCCGAGGAGGATCGCGGCGCCGATGCCGAGCGCGACATCGGCGAGGTTTCCGATGAAGAGGTCGCCGTAGGCGAGGAAGTCCGTGACGTGGCCACGTCCGAAGGCAGGGGGTGCGAAGAGGCGGTCAGTGAGGTTCCCGACGGCGCCGCCGAGGAGGAATCCGAAGGCTACGGCCGCCGACGTGGTGCGGGTGCGGCTGGCGGCGATGAACAGACACGCCGTGACTCCGACCCCGATGAGAGTGATGACGGCGGTGCTGTCCGCGCCGAGCGAGAAGATGGAGCCCGGGTTGAACGCGA
This sequence comes from uncultured Microbacterium sp., assembly GCF_963528945.1. Taxonomy (GTDB): domain Bacteria; phylum Actinomycetota; class Actinomycetes; order Actinomycetales; family Microbacteriaceae; genus Microbacterium. The sequence continues at coordinate 670,682 of NZ_CAURWX010000001.1, read as the reverse complement.
GTTGCAGGCCGAGGAGGTCGCCTAGTAGGGGGATCCGGTGCTGTTGGCTCAGTGTGTTCTGGGCTGCCGCTTTCGTTCCTTGGTCGAGGAGCAGGATGGCGGCGGCGATGATGAGGGCGAGGCCGCTGCGGCAGAGTCGCTCAGGCATCCGCGTGCTCAACTTGTTCTCGGTCCTGTCGGTGACGTCGGCGGCCGGCCATCACCACGCCGATGACTCCGCAGCCGAGGATGAGGATCGGGGCGAGCAGGTACAGCACTGGTGGAAACTCTCCGCCTCCGGAGGCTGTGCCGCCATAGGTCTGCGTGGCCGGAGATGGTGACGGAGTCGGTGTCTCCGCGTTCTCAGTCGGAGTCGGCGTGGGCGTCGGGCTAGCCTCGGCCGCCGCCGTGGGTGGAGTTGTCGCGGGTCCTTCGACTGTGTAGGTGTACTCGCCGCTGATGGGGTGCCCGTCGCTGGAGACGACCTTCCATCGGACGTTGTAGAGCCCGGGTGTCGCCTCCTGGGAGAGGTGCTGGGTCACGAAGGTGGTGCTGACGTCCGCTTCGTCCTGTGCGACATCGTTGCCTGTCTCGTCGATGACCTCGATGACGGCGCTCCCGTCCAGCTCCGTGAGCGCGGCGCTGAACCCGAGGGTTATCTCATCGGGCGAGTTCACGACGCTGCTGCCCGCCGCGGGATATGAGGTGACGAGCTCGTCGTGGGCGAACGCCGCGTTCGCGGGCCCGATGACCGCGAAAGCGGTCAGAAGCAGCGATGCGAAGGCGATTGCTGGGCGGTGATGCTTAGACATGCGTGGAGTGTTCTCCGGAATGAGATTCGGTTTCGATCTGGAACGTGGAGTGCTCGACGCTGATGGCGAAGTGCTGGCTGACGCACTCTTGAAGCGAGCGCAGCAGTGTCGCGGAGTCATCCATGGTCGTTGCGTCGTCCACGACGACGTGAGCGGTGAGTGTCGGCAGATCCGTTGACACTTGCGTGGCGTGAAGATCGTGGACGGCGATGACATGGGGAAGCTCGAGCATGTGTCGGCGGACCTTCTCGAGATCGAGGCCCGTGGGGGTGGACTCGAGAAGCACACGACCGGAGGCCTTCAACAGGACGAGCGTGCGCGGGATGATGAGCAGCGCAATGAGCACTCCGGCTACCGCATCGGCTTGATACCACCCGAACACGGCGATGAGAACAGCACTGAGGATGACACCCGCCGACCCGAGCGCGTCGTTGACAACCTCCAGGAACGCGGCGCGCATGTTGAGGTTGCGGCCACGCCCTCCCATCAGGACCAGCAGAGACGCGATGTTTGCGACCAACCCCACGATGCCGAAGAACAGGAGACTGCCCGACGCGATCTCCGGAGGCTCGAAGAGTCGACGGATGCCCTCGACGAGGGCGAAGAGCCCCACTCCAAGCAGGAGGGTCGCCTGTGCGAGCGCAGCGAGCACTTCTGCCCGTCTAAGCCCGAACGTGTATCTCGGACTCGGCGGCCGGTTCATCAGGCTGGCGGCCGTCACGGCCATCGCTAAGCCGACCACATCGGTCAGCATGTGGGCGGCGTCGACGAGCAGCGCGAGGCTACCCGTGACGACGGCCCCGACCACCTCGATGACGAACACCGAAGCGGTGATGGAGAACGCGACGACCAAGCGGGTCCGCGGCGTTCTGCCACCAGAGGCACTGTGGCTGTGACCAGAAGACATTTGCAGTCCTGACTCTTCGGTGAACGTCCTAGCGGCTACCGAGCGCGGACGAGATGGTGTCTTCGAGGTCCGTCCATCGCTCCAGGGTCACCGGTTGTCCGTCGATGAAGAAGGATGGTGTGCTGCTCACGCCGAGCGCTTCCCCATCGGCAACGTCCTGCTCGACGCGTTCCGCCGTGGCAGGGTCGGCGACGGCGGCATCGAATGCATCCATATCGAGACCGAGGTCGACGGCGAAGTCGCGGAAGATGTCGGGACGGGATTCCTGGCCCTCTCCCCACTGCGCCTGGGTCTCGAATAGCCGGTGGTACATGTCCTCCAGCCGGCCCTGCTGCGCGGCCGCTTCGGCGGCGATAGCCGCATTCTTGGAGTTGATGTGGCCGGGGAGCGGGAAGTAGCGAATCACATACGTGATCTGACCGTCGTACTTCTCCCGGATGTCTTCCACCAGTGGGTAGAAGGCCCCGCACGCCTCGCATTCGAAGTCGAGGAATTCGACGACTGTGACTGCTCCTTCCCCGCCATCGTCGAGGACGTGCGAGTTCTCGCGAACGACGAGCGAGTCCTCCTCGCCGGCGGCAACCGGTTTGGGATCTGGTTGATTCACGACGATGTAGATCAATGCCGCCACCAACAGCAGAACGACGACACCGACGGTCGCGAGGGTTACCTTCGCGGAAGTCTTCACAGCACACACTCCAAGCACGCAGAACAACAGGGCCTCGGCGTCTGCCGAGCGGTCGACATCAGGTGATGATGAGGATGTTCTGGTGATTCAGGTGCGGGACAGCGACAGTTGTTCGAGGGTGAGGGGTGTTGGTGCCGCGAGACCGGTGGACAGAATTGGAGCGGTGCTTCTGGGCGCACTGCTGAGGTGGCGCGAGGAGCGGCGGGTCAGGACCCAGCGCGCGAGAGCGAACAAGAGGATGCAGCAGAATACGCCGAGCAGACATCCCACCGATCCGAGGAGAGCCTCATCGACGGCATCCATCGCGGGCAGGGCGTCCGAAACGGGTGTCGACGCGATGGGCTCAGACGCATGGCTGAGAGCGACCGCTGAACTGGCAGCGACGACACCGAGGGAGGGCGTCTGTTCGCCCTCGTGGTGCCCGCCGACGATAGCGCCTAGGAGGACGATGAGTGAGAGCGCCACCGCCGTAATGATCTTCGTTATCAACCAGCGCGAAGTCAGCGACGCAGGTGCGAGGTACCTGGCTGGCGCGTTCATCCTTGTCCGATTGTAAATCATGGCGGGCAGTGATCTGTGCCGTGCCAGTCCTCGGGGCAGTGGGGAGCACGCGGGCTGCGGGCTCGAGCGCTCCCTCCCGCGTCAGCTCTTCAATGGAACGCGGTCTCGGGCTCCTACAAGCGCACGCACGGCCGCGGGGCGGCGAGCCGCGCGCACGCCGTTGAGGATGACGATGATCTCCGCGACCTCGTGGACGAGGACGACGCCGGCGAGGCCGAGCACACCGAAAAGCGCCAGGGGGAAAAGCACGATGATGATGGCTAGCGCGAGGCCGATGTTCGCTGTCATGATCCGACGTCCGCGTCGCGCGTGCGCCAGCGCAGCCGGGATCAGCCGAAGGTCACGCCCCGTGAAGGCGACGTCCGCAGACTCGATGGCCGCGGCGGATCCCTTCAGCCCCATCGCGATGCCGACCGTTGCCGTCGCCAGCGCTGGTGCGTCATTGATGCCGTCGCCCACCATTGCGGTCGGCTTGAGCGCGCTGAGCTGGCCGATGACCGCTGCCTTGTCAGCCGGGAGCTGTTCCGCGCGGACATCGGTGATCCCCGCCTGCGCGGCGATAGCGTCGGCGGTACGCTGGTTGTCTCCAGTGAGCATGGTCACGTCGATTCCCTGCGCCGCGAGGAGCCGCACCATCTCGCCGGACTCAGGCCTCAGTTCGTCGCGCACGCCGATGAGGCCAGCGGCACGGCCGTCTACTTCGACCGCGACGACAGTCATCCCGTCCCGCGCCATTTCTTCCGCGGGTTCAGCCAGATCCTTGAGGTCGGCGATCCAGCGCACGTTTCCCACGCGCACTGATCTGCCGTCTACGGTTCCGGAGAGACCGCACCCCGCTTCTTCAATGACATCAGTGGCAGTGGCGCGTACGGACGCCGCCCTGTTGATGGCTGCGGCCAACGGATGCGTGCTTGATGACTCGAGCGCGGCGGCGACCGACAGAACATCTTCGCGGCTGAAGGAGAAGGCTGTCGCGACGGTGACGACCTCGGGCTCGTTTCGCGTGAGTGTTCCGGTCTTGTCGAGCGCGACCGTCCGGATGGTGCCGAACTGTTCGAACGTCTCCCCGGACTTGATGACCACACCGTATTTCGACGCCGAGCCGATGGCGCTGATGACCGTGACGGGGACCGCGATGGCAAGCGCGCACGGGGAAGCCGCGACGAGGACGACGAGCGCCCGCTCAACCCATAGGCCGGGATCGCCGATGAGGAACCCGAACAGGACGACGAGAGCCGCTACGACGAGAACGGAGGGTACGAGCGGTCGTGCGATTCGGTCGGCGAGGCGTGCACGCTGGCCCTTCCGCGCGTGGGCTTGCTCGACGAGCTGAACGATCTGAGTGAGTGAGTTGTCGCGCCCATTCGCTGTCGCCTCGATGCGCAGCGTCGCGGAGCCGTTGATGGAACCGGCGGGCACCGTGTCCCCCGGGCCGACCTCGACCGGAATGGACTCGCCGGTGACGGCGGACGTGTCGATACTGGATCGACCGTCAACGACGACACCATCGGTAGGGACGCGCTCACCAGCGCCGACGACGACGATGTCGAGCTCGCGAACCTCGGCAGCCGGGATGCTGACCTCACCGGCGAGACGTGACACACGGGCCGTCTCCGGGATCAACGACAGCAGTGCACGCAGGCCCTCCTTCGCGCGATCCATCGCCCGATCTTCTAGAGCCTCGGCGAGGGAGAACAGGAACGCCAGCGCGGCCGCCTCGCCGACATGGCCGAGCAGCACCGCGCCGACGGCGGCAATGGTCATGAGCAGACCGACGCCGAGGCGACCGCGAACGAGGCGACGGAGCGCTCCAGGCACGAATGTGTACGCGCCTGCGAGGAGTGCCAGCCATTGCAGGATCAACGCTGGCATCGGCATCCCGGCCCATTCGCAGATGTAGCCAGCGAGCAATGCGACTCCGGCGATGGCGGAGGGAAGCAAAGCGGGATCACGCCACCAGGCCGGGCGAAGCTCGTCGTCGTCCGAGTCTTGTTCGACGATGACGGCCGGTCCGCAGCACGCATCGCCGTCGATGTGATCCACGCTCGGAGTCAATCTCCGCTCGTCCTTCGGGTCTGGTCCGCAGCACGCATCGCTGGCAACCACCGACTGTCGCAGCTCGATACGCCTGACGGTCTTGACTGGTCGCGGCTCGTCAGGGCCGCAGCATTCCTCGCTCACCGGGCAACCTCCACGGATTCCACGGCTAAAGTGCAGCACAGGGGTACGTCGCAGGCTTCGTCCATGCACGGCTCGCCATCGTCGTACGCCAGCACGGTGTTGACGAGCAAAGTGATGGCCTTCGTAACATGCGGGTCGGCGATCTCGTAGCGAGTCTGCCGACCTTCCGGAGTCGCCACGACGATCCCGCACCCTCGCAAGCAGCTGAGGTGGTTCGACACGTTGGTGCGGGAAAGCTCGAGCGATTCAGACAGTCGAGCCGGATACCCGGGACCGTTCAGCAACTCGAGGAGAATTCGGGATCGCGTCGGGTCCGCCATGGCACGTCCCAAGCGGTTCATCACGTCTAGGCGCGAAGCAATAGTCAGCACATGATGACCATACAGCAGCCAATGGATCGTTTCCTGACGAGGCGCCACCGTCGCCAAGGAACGTACACCGCCGTCGAAGCTGCTGAGGCCTACGAAATCGCAGGCGAACTCAGAGCGCCACCCGCCCCACCTTCATATTGGTCAGGTTTCGCTGTATAGTCAGTACATGCTGACTATTGCCTCACGACTCGATGTCATGAACCGGCTCGGACGCGCCATGGCCGATCCGACCCGCTCCCGCATCCTGATGTCGCTTCTCACTGCTCCGAGCTACCCCGCGGCGCTCTCACGCTCACTCGACTTGACCCGGTCGAACGTCTCCAATCACCTGACATGCCTCCGAGACTGCGGGATCGTGGTCGCGGAGCCCGAGGGCCGACAGACGCGTTACGAGATTGCGGACCCCCACCTGACCGCCGCTCTCATCGCGCTGCTCGATGTGACACTAGCGGTCGATGAGCACGCACCGTGTGTCGACTCGATGTGCGAAGTGCCGGGATGCTGCCAGACGGGGAAAGACCAATGAGCGCGGCGCTCAGCACCGCTCGACGGGCGACACTGCACCGTCGAGTCAGGTTCATTGTCGGCTTCACGATCTCGTACAACGTCATCGAGGCGATTGTCGCAATCTTCGCGGGAACGCTCGCTTCATCCGCGGCTCTCATCGGATTCGGACTCGACTCGATTGTCGAGGTCTTGTCGGCCGCTGCCATCGCCTGGCAATTCTCACGAAAAGATCCCGAACGGTGGGAAAAGGTCACTGTCCGAGCCATCGGACTGGCCTTCTTCGCTCTCGCGGCGTATGTGACGGTTGATGCCGTGATAAGCCTGGCGAGCCAGGAGGGCCCTGAGCACAGCCCGTTCGGGCTCGGAATTACAGCGTTGAGCCTGGTAATCATGCCGCTTCTGGCGTGGTTCGAGGTGCGTACCGGTCGCGAACTTGACTCGAAGAGCGTCATGGCCGACGCCAAGCAGCTCATTCTGTGCATCTACTTGTCCGGCGCGGTGTTCATTGGTCTGGTCCTGAACTCGCTGTTGGGTTGGTGGTGGGCTGATTCGGTTGCCGCGCTCGTTGTCGCCTTCCTGGCGATTCGGGAAGGCCTCGAAGCATGGAGAGGGGACGTGGAGTCCCCCTTCGAAGTACTCGAAGACCTCGAAGGAAGCGACAACTCAGCGGAACGACGACGGTAGGCGCGCATTCGCCTAGTGGGTCGACCTCGGCGAGGGCGGCGGGACGGTTCGCATAGACTGCTCGTTTGCGTATCACGAATAGACATGAAGGGTGTGGCGTGGACTTCCACGCCACACCCTTCCCCTGTCAGAGGGTTGCGAGGATCTCCTCCATCGTCGCGATCTCGGACGTCTGCGCATCGATGATGGTCTCGGCCAGGGCAATGGCTTCGCTGTTCTGACCGTTGTCGACTTCCTCCTGAGCCATGTCGACGGCGCCCTCGTGGTGCTGGATCATCTGCTCGAGGAACAGCCGGCCGGCGTCCGCACCGGTGGCGTCGTCGAGGGCCTTCATGTCCTCCTCGGACATCATCCCGTCGCCGTGGTCCATGCCCTCCATGTCGGAGGTGTCAGCACCCCAGTCTTCGAGCCACTGCGCCATCTTCTGGATCTCAGGCTCCTGGGCGGCTTTGATCTCCTCGGCAAGGGCGACGACGCGCTCGTCGACGTCATCCTTGCTGAGCAGCATGTCGGACATCTCGATGGCCTGCGCGTGGTGTTCCTTCATCATGCTGGCGAACATGATGTCGGCATCGTTGGCGTCAGCGGATGCCGGGGCGGAGCTGCTGCCGCCGTGGTTCATGCCCGGCATGTCGCCACCGGAGCTGGTTCCCGCGCAGCCGGTGAAGGCGAGCAGAGCGGTGAGGGTGATGGCGGCGGTCGCCACAGAACGGTTCTTCATGATGGTTCTCCAAGAGTCGGTGATGACGCCCAGCGGGTCGCTGGACGAGCGTTGTGTCCACGAGGCGCGGGCGCGGCGCTGCTCACGTACGACTGATGCAGAGAACGGTCAGGGAGGGCGGACGGAGAGGGTGACCCGTCGGTCGCGCCCACAAAAGGAGGTGCAGGATGGTCAGCTGCGACAGTGAGTGCCACCATGCAGCGGGACGTGCGAGCAAGATGACGGCGACGAGAAGCGCGAGAACGCACGCCATCCATGTCATCCCGGCGTCCTCGAAGCACCCGGCACATCCCGCGTCGTCGCTCGGCAAGGCCGGTGCGGGAGCAGTGAGCTCATGGTGCGTCTCGGTGACGTTGCCGACAGCAACGGTGTCGCTGTGCCCGGAGGCCAGGGCGTGGGTGTTCATGGAGTGCATCGCCAGCAACCCGAAGATGACACCGAGGGCGACAGCGACCACCGTGATGACGCTGCGGGTGAGCGAACGCCGGCCCTGCACGCGTCGTGCGAGTGTCGTCAACATCCGCTCACCTCCCTCCCGTCCAGCGTACGTAGCGCCCTCTGATGCGACTAGTTCTTGATGACTTCCTCCGGGGCGAGGTTCAACCGGCGCAGCAGCTGAGCGTTCAGGGCCACGACGATGGTCGACAGGGACATCAGCACCGCACCCACCGACATCGGCAGCAAGAACCCGATGGGGGCGAGAACACCGGCGGCGAGAGGAACCGAAAGGAGGTTGTAGCCGGCAGCCCACCACAGGTTCTGCTTCATCTTCCGGTAGCTCGCCCGAGACAGCTCAATGACCGACAGCACCGAGCGCGGATCGTCGCTGGCGAGGATCACTCCCGCCGATGCGATGGCGACGTCGGTTCCGGCACCGATGGCGATCCCGACATCGGCCTGAGCCAACGCGGGGGCGTCATTCACGCCATCACCGACCATCGCGACCTTCCGCCCCTCGGATTGCAGCTCCTTCACCTTCGACGCCTTGTCCTCCGGCCGCACCCCGGCGAAGAACCGGTCGATACCCAGATCTGCGGCCACGGACGCGGCGACGGCCTCGGCGTCGCCCGTGATCATGACCACCTGCACGTCGCGGTCGTGCAGAGCCTGGATGGCCGGGCGGGACTCCGGTCGGATCTCGTCCGCCAGCCGTAGCGCGCCCGCGACCCCGCCGTCAACGAGGACATGGAGGATGATAGCGCCCTCCTGCCGCCACTCGTCGGCCACGGCGAGCTCGGATGCGTTCTCCTGCTCGAGCATGTACGGACCACCCACCTGGATGGTGCGGGCGCCCACCCGTGCTCGGACGCCGACAGCTGGCGACGACTCGAAGTCCTGCGAGCTCGGAACGGTGAGGTTTTTCTCCTTCGCGGTGGCCACGATGGCCCGCGCAAGCGGGTGCTCGGAGTCAGCCTCGGCCGCAGCCGCGAGCGCGAGCAGTTTATCCCGCGATATGTCGCCCGCAGGTTCGATGGCGGTAACCGCGGGGGTTCCCTTGGTGAGCGTGCCGGTCTTGTCGAACAGCACGGTGTCGACCGTGCGCATGCTCTCCAACGCGAGGCGATCCTTCACCAGACACCGCTCCGGGCGGCGCGCTCGGTGGCAATGGACACGACCAGCGGGATGGCGAGGCCCAGCGCGTGCGGGCAGGCGATGACGAGCACGGTGATGGTGCGGATCACGGCCTGATCCGGCAGGCCGACGAGCGTCCACACCACGGCGGTGAGAACTCCGGCGCCGAGGGCGAACCAGAACAGCCAACCGGCCGCGCGGTCAGCGAGACGCTGCGCGCGCGACGACGAGCTCTGAGCCTCCGTAACGAGCTTCTGGATCCCCGCGAGAGCAGTGTCCTGCCCGACAGCGGTGATCTCAACCCGCAGCCCAGAGTCCGCGGCGACGGTACCTGCAATAACCTGGTCGCCGTCAGCGCGACGCACCGGACGCGACTCCCCGGTGATCATCGACTCGTCCATGCTCGCCGAGCCCTGCACGATGCGGCCGTCCGCGGGAACTCGTCCGCCGGGGCGGACGACGACCACGTCGCCGACCTGCAGATCGGCCGGTGCGACCGTAACTGTCGCCTCGCCGTCGACCTTCTCCGCCTCGTCGGGCAGCAGGGCGGCGAGCGAGTCCAACGCGGACGTCGTCTGCGCGAGAGAGCGCATCTCGATCCAGTGGCCGAGCAGCATGATGACGATGAGGAGCGCCAGCTCCCACCAGAAGTCGAGCTCGTGATGCAGTAGTCCGACACTCGCTCCCCAGGATGCGAGGAACGCCACGGTGATGGCGAGCGCGATGAGCAGCATCATGCCGGGCTTACGCGCCCGGAGCTCGCTTACCGCACCGGTCAGGAACGGTGCCCCGCCCCAGACGTACAAGACCGTTCCGAGGACCGGCGACACCCACATCACCCACGCCATGTCGGGCAGCGTGTAGCCGAGCAGCATCGAGAACATCGTGGAGAAGCCGACCACAGGTATGGCGAGCACGAGCATGATCCAGAACAGACGTCGGAACTGCCCGACGTGGTCGCCATGACCACCGTGACCACCGTGCCCGGCGTGACCGCTGTGGGCGTCGCTCTCGGCGTGCCCATCGTAGCTGTGGTGAGCGTGGTGGTCGTGACCGTGGTCTGCCGTCTCAGTGGTGGTGTGAGACGCGGTGTGCTGCATCGCTGTGTGGTCGTGCTGGCTCATGACGAGCCTCCTTCACTTCTGACGCGTGACGAGTGAGTGGGAGTGTGCGGGCTCAGCCCTGGGTTGAGAGGGCGTAGCCTGCTTCTTCAACCGCGGCCGTGATGGCGTCGCCGTCGATGTCGGTTTGGCTGTGGATGGTCACGCGCGACGTGCCACCCGCGTTCAGGTCGACAGTGACACTGTCGACGCCCGCGATGGCGGTCAGCTCTTCGGTGACACTGGAGACACAGTGCGAGCACGTCATGCCGTCCACCAGTACCTCCTGGGTAACCGCGGATGCCGCAGTCACGTCGACGGCTTCTTTCGCAGGTGCGGCGCAGCAGGCGCATCCGGCGGCGGCGTCCTTCAGGCGGAGTTCGATGCGTTCAGTCATGATGATCCTCCAGGGGTGTCAGGAACGGACGAGACGGGCAATCGCCTCGTTGGCTTCACGGATCTTCTCGGCAGCCACCTGGCCACCCTCGGCGCTGGCTTCAGCGACGCAATGACTCAGGTGATCTCCGAGCAACGACAGGGCCACGGTTTCCAAAGCCTTTGTCGCCGCAGACACCTGCGTGAGGATGTCGATGCAGTACTTGTCCTCGTCGACCATCCGCGCGATTCCGCGTACCTGGCCCTCCACTCGCCGCAGGCGCTGCTGCAGCGCGTCCTTGTCGTGCGCGTATCCGTTCATGCCACCGACTATACCCCCCGGGGGTATACGAGTGGCTCGAATCGGTCAAAGTGAGACCTGATGCCGTGCGGACCCGCTTGCAGGACACCGCGATGCGGAAATCCCCTCCGCCGGGGAGGCGACTACTCAGGCAAGTCGCCTCCGGCGCTCCCAGTCCTGGGTCGCCATCTGCACGGCGTCCCAGGGCGAACCGAGCGGCGGCGTATAGGAAAGGTCGAGGTCGCTCATCTGAGCGACGGTCATGCCGTGGTGCAGTGCCGTGGCGTACGTGTCGACGCGCTTGGCGATCTCTGCGGATCGCTGGCCGACGAGTTGAGCGCCGAGGAGACGGCCGTCACGGTCTCCGGTGATGCGGATGTTGATGGGGGTCGCGCCCGGGTAGTAGGCCTTGTGGTCGTTCGGCGTTGAGGATGCGGAGAACGGGGTGAAGCCAGCAGCCCTGGCTTCGTGGTCGCGGAGTCCGGTGCGGGCGGCGACCAGGTCGAAGATCTTGACGACCTGGGTGCCGAGACTCCCGGCGAAGCGGGCGTCGCCCCCGATGGCGTTCTCTCCGGCGACGCGTCCCTGCTTGTGGGCGGTGGTGCCGAGTGGGAGGTAGGTGGTTCCGAGGAGGCGGTGATGGGTGACGACGCCGTCGCCGGCAGCCCAGACATTCGGCAGGCCGGTACGCATCTGCTCGTCGACACTGACGGCGCCGCCAGGGCCGGTGGTGGCACCGGCTGCGGTGAGCAGCGTGGTGTTGGGGCGCACGCCGACGACGACGAGCACGACGTCCGCTGTGCGTTCGAATGTCTGTCCGTCGTATGCGCCTGCGACGGTGATACCGCGGTCGGCGCGGCTGATGGTTTCGATGCGCGTGTTTGTGACGACGTCGACTCCGTGGCGACTGAGCTCATCATGGACAAGGGCACCCAACTCGGCGTCGACGGTGGAGAGCACCTCCGGCCCACGCTGGATCTGGGTGACCCGGAGTCCCCGCACGGTGAGGGCCTCGGCCATCTCGAGACCGACGTAGCCGGCGCCGACGATGATGGCCGTCTCCGGCTTGTTGTCGTCGAGGTAGCGCTCGAGGGCGAAGGTGTCGCCCATGGAGTGCAGCAGGTGCACGCCGTCTTGAGGGCCGAGCTGGTCGAGGCCCGTGATGCCCGCGGTGGAGGGCGAGGCGCCGGTGCCGACCATGAGCTCGTCGTACGGGATGGTCGATTCGGCACCGTGCTCGTCGCGGACGGTGAGGTGCCGGCCGGCGACGTCGATGTCGGTGGCGAGGGTGTTCAGGCGCAGGTTCATGCCGGTCGCTTCGAGGTCGGCGTGGGTGCGGTGAGCGAGGGATTGCCAGGGCTGGACTTCGCGGGAGAAGTAGTACGGGATGCCGCAGATGGAGAAGTTCGGGTAGGCGTCGGCGACGACGACGGTGACGTCGACGGACGGGTCGAGTTCGCGGGCGCGGAGGGCGGTGGAGATGCCGGCGTCGCTTCCGCCGATGGCTACGAGGTGCATGGTGGGCCTTTCAGGAGTGGGCGGGAACGACGACGTCGCCGGCCGTGGCCGCGACGCGTGGGTAGAGGGCGACGACGAGCATGAGGCCGATGGCGCCGCCGACGAGCTGCGCGACGAGGAACGGCAGTACTGCGACCGGGGCGATGCCGGCGAAGGTGTCGGTGAACATGCGCGCGATGGTGACGGTCGGATTGGCGAAGGACGTGGAGCTGGTGAACCAGTACGCCGCTCCGATGTACGCGCCGGCAGCTGCAGCGGTGACGGTCGGTGTCGCTGTCCGTGCGAGCGCGAAGATCAGGAAGACGAGCCCCGCGGTGGCGACGACCTCGCCGACGAGGTGCCCGAACGAGACACGGTTGTTCCCGGAGAAGGCGGGCGCGACATCGAACATCACCCCCGCGAGGAGCGTTCCGCCGATACCACCGAGGATCTGTGCCACCAGGTACGGGACGACGTCACGGGCAGGGAGTGCTCCCGCGGTACGGCGCCCGAGCACGTAGTCGGCGAGCGTGACGACGGGGTTGAAGTGGGCGCCGGAGACGGGGCCGAACATGAGGATGAAGACCGCGAGTCCCAGAGCGGTCGTCAGGCTGTTCTCTAAGAGCTGCAGCCCGGTGTCCCCGGGCGACAGACGTTGCGCGGCGATACCGGAGCCGACGACCGTCGTGACGAGGAGGGCTGTGCCGAGAAACTCGGCCAGAAACCGTCGAGCAGGCGACGGGCGGTGGGGTGCGTGTTCATTCATGGCTGGCCCATCTTGACTCAGACATGTTCACTCAGTCAAGATTGAGTCAATGAACAGTGAAAGAAGTGATCTCGACCGGCGAGCGGCGAAGCACGCGGCGCTCGGTGACGCGTCGCGGCTGCGGATCGTCGACCTGCTCACGCTCGGCGACCTCTCGCCCAAGGAGATCGGCGTCACGCTCGACCTGCCCTCCAACCTCGTCGCACACCACCTCGGCGTGCTGGAGTCCGTCGGGATGGTCGCCCGCTCCCGGTCGGAGGCGGACAAGCGGCGCAGCTATGTGCATCTGACCGCCAGCGCTCTCGACGACCTGGTTCCGGCACCGTTGGAGCGTGCGCAGCGGGTGCTGTTCGTCTGCACCGCGAACTCCGCACGCTCACAGCTCGCGGCCGCTCTGTGGTCGCAGCACAGCAGCATCCCCGCGGCATCCGGGGGGACTCACCCCGCCGACCGCATCGCCGACGGCGCGGTCCACACTGCCCGGCGGCATGACCTGCCACTCCCGGATGCGGCGCCACGGCATCTGGACGAGGTGGCGACGGAGACCGACTTCATCGTCACCGTCTGCGACAGCGCGCATGAGGCGCTCAGCCCGCGCGGCCATCTGCACTGGTCGATCCCGGACCCCGTGCGCGTCGGTGACGAGAGTGCCTTCGACGCCGCCTACGACGACCTCGAGCGTCGCATCAGCGAACTCGCTCCCCGCCTGACCCCTACCCTCTGAAAGACCACGCACGTGACCTCTGTTCCCACTGTCCTGTTCATCTGCCAGCACAACGCGGGCCGCTCGCAGCTCGGCGCAGCCCTCCTCGAGCACCTCGCCGGCGACCGTTTCACTGCGACCTCCGCCGGGCTCGCCCCCGCCGACGCGGTGAATCCCGCTGTCGCCGCGACCGTCGCCGAGCTCGACATGGACATCACCGACCGCGTCCCCCGCGCCGTCACCGAAGCCGACCTCCAGGACGCGGACATCGTCGTTCTCATGAAGCCCGGACTCGAGCTCCCGGCCACCCCTCGGGGCAAGGTGCTTCAGTGGGAGTTCCCCAACCCCGAGACATGGGATGCCGACGCCGTACGCCCCCTGCGCGACGCGGTCTCGGCGAAGATCACCGAGACGCTGCTCACCCGCTGACTCAGACCGACGCCGGCGCACGACCGATCTGCAGCACCTGCGCCGGCGGAGCACAGCATGCTCCACCCAGCGACGCCCCGGAGGCATCGAAGATACCCGCACCCCCGCAGACACCCGTGTCCGGGAGAACGAGCTCCACGCGCCGGGCGGCCTCGTGGTCACCGACCAGTTCAGCCACCACGCTGCGAACCTGCTCATAACCGGTCAACGCGAGGAACGTCGGCGCTCGACCGTACGACTTGGCACCCACCATGTAGAAGCCGGGCTCGGGGTGTGCGAGGTCTGCAGCGCCGGTGGCGGCAACCGAACCGCACGAGTGGATGTTTGGGTCGATCTCCGCCGCAATCTTGGCGGGTGCCTCCAGTGTGGCATCCAGCTCCAGCCGCAGCTCGGACAGGAATGAGAGGTCCGGACGGAATCCCGTCAGTACGACGACGCGGTCTGCGGTCAGCGTGCGACCATCCTCGGCGGCGAGGACCACGCCGTCAGACTCCTCAGCGACGCGCTCCACTCGGAACCCGGTGACGACATCGACGAGACCGGCGTCGACGAGCTCCTTGGCTTTGATGCCCAGCGCGCCGCGCGCGGGCAACTCGTCAGCGTCGCCGCCACCGAAGGCGCTCGCTGCCGTCGCTCTGCGGATCGCCCACGTGACCTTGGTGGAAGGATCGCGTCGCGCCATCCGCGCCAACGCCAGCACGGCGGTGATGGCCGAATGGCCGGATCCGATGACGACGGTGTGTGCGCCAGCGAACTCGCTCGCCTTCCGGAAGTCCGGGATTCGATACGTCAGCCGCTCAGCGGCCCCTCGTTCCCCCAGCGCCGGCAGCCCGTCGGCTCCGGCCGGGTTCGGGCTCTGCCAGGTTCCGGATGCATCGATGACCGCTCGTGCGTGCAGCCGGTACTCCCCGTCCCCCGACGCGACATGAACGGTGAACGGCTGCTCACCTCGTCCGGCATCCACCAACCGATCCCGGCCTCGTCGGGACACGCCGGTCACGCGGGACCCGTACCGGATGCGGTCTCCGAGCAGTTCAGCGAGGGGTTTCAGGTACGACGCGATCCACTGGCTCCCGGTCGGGTACCCCGACTGCGGCGCCATCCATCCCGTCGGCGCGAGCAAGCGGGCGGACGCGGAATCGACGAGCTCGCGCCACTCGGAGAACAACCGCACGTGCCCCCACTCGGCGACCGCCGACGCGACACCTTTCCCCGCTTCGAGAACGACGACCTCTTCGCCGCGTTCCACCAGATGTGCGGCCGCCGCCAAGCCCTGCGGACCTGCACCGATGACGACGACGGGCAATGACTCATTCATCCTGACCTCCTCTGTTCGACGTATCGAGACTTGTCGATACATCGACAGATGTCAATACGTGTGGCAGACTCGAACCGTGACGACCCCACTTCCGCTTCTCGACGCAGACGCCGACGCCTGCTGCTCACGAGTGACCGACGGCGTGCTCGCGGTCGAAGACGCCGAACGGATCTCCGCCACGTTCAAGGCGCTCGGAGACCCGACGCGTCTCCGACTGCTGTCGCTCATCGCCGCATCCGAGGGCGGAGAAGCGTGCATCTGCGACCTGACCGAGCCGGTCGGCCTTTCGCAGCCCACGGTGTCCCATCACATGCGCCTGCTCGTCGACGCGGGCCTCGCCACCCGGGAACAGCGCGGACGATGGGCCTACTACCGCGTCATGCCGGATACGTTGGAACAAGCATCACGTGCAATCCGGCCCTGAGGCTGACGGTCGACCGCGACACTGGCGCGCCGCCGCGGACGAGTAGCTCTGACTTCGTCATAATGCTGAAAAGCACGCCTCAACGGCTGATGTAGGTGACCGGAGGTAACCTGTGTTCATGCGAGCTTCTGAAGACAACCTGGCACTGCTCGCCCTTGCCAGTCGCCCGAAGTTCTCCTGGGCATCCACGCGCCTGCAGATCGAGCAGCTTGGTTCACCCAGCGCGGTTCTCGAGTCCTCCTACGACGGGCAGCTCATCAATGGCGAACGGGATGCCGAGCTCCAAGCTGCCGCGGAGACAATCGCTGATCTCGAGCGCCGTTCCATCCATGTGTCAACTGTGGTTAGCGACGACTACCCTGCCGCACTCCGGACTGTTCACGACGCGCCTCCGGTTCTGTACTGGCAAGGGTCGATGGCCAGCCAGGACAGCAACGCCGTCGCCATCGTCGGAACTCGCCACCCCAGCCAGGGCGGTGAGATCTTCGCGCGCGATCTCGCGCGAATCCTCGCCACCAATGATGTGCCGGTGGTCAGCGGACTCGCGAGAGGAATCGACACTGTCGCCATACGCGCCTCGCTCGAAGCCGGAGGACGCACTGTCGGCGTAATCGGCACTGGCCATGGCATCTACTACCCGCGGGAGAACTCGGCGCTTCAAGACGAACTGGCGAAGAATCACCTGCTCTTGTCTCAGTTCCCACCGGGCGCCGCAGCGAGCAAGCGATCCTTCCCGATGCGAAACGTGGTCATGTCCGGCTTCTCCTCCGCGACCGTGATTGCCGAGGCTGGTGAGACGTCCGGCACCCGCATCCAGGCCCGCGCCGCGGTTCGGCATGGGCGTCCCCTCATATTGAGTGCGCATGTAGCGAACACCATCGTGTGGGCGCGCGACCTGCTGCAGGCCGGGTATGACATTTCGGTCGCACGGGACGCGGTGGAGGCGGCCGATCTCGTTCTCGCCCTTCACCGTCGACGCGACGAGGCCGCACATGGGATGTCGTTCGGCACGCTGCTCGCGTCGTGACCGCGTCGGAGTTCGACGACCTAGAGCGCGTCATTCGAGGCGCGTATCGCAACGTGCCACCGCCCGGTCCGGGCCTATGCGAACTCTGCTCCGCACCGACTACGTCGCAGAGCTACAGTCACTGTGTGCCATGCGACGCGTACCTTCGGTCCGGCATTCAACTCGCGCAGGGCGGAGTGGTCCCCCTTAGCTGGGCTCCGATGGATTCCCAGGGTTACCAAGACCTGCGGCAGTACAAGGAGCCCAGCGTCACTCCCGACCAACTCGGGCGGCTGCGCACGATGTTCGCACTAGCCTTCACGCGACACTCCGGATGCCTGGCGAAAAAGGACGACACTCGCCCGCTCGCGGTCACGTACGTGCCGAGCACCAGCGGACTCCGTCCAGGACCGCACCCTCTCAGGGAAAACTTCATCTCGATGCTGAGCGACAATGTGCCGCGAGTTGAAGTCCGCTATGTCGGCCCGGTTGGAGGAACCAGAAACTCCCGACGAGCGCTCGCCCCCGATCACTGGGAGTTTGACATGCCGCCGCAGAATCCTGGCCGCGTGCTGGTGTTCGATGACACGTGGGTCACCGGCGGACATGCTCAATCTGTTGCGGCAGCTTTTGAGCGGCAGGGCGTCGCTGCCCGAATAGTTGTTCTCGGCCGAGCTCTGGATCCGTCACGGGGCGACCACGGCGGCTTTCTGCGTGCCCACCCGGCACAGCCTTTCGATAGCAGCGTTTGCCCCGTCCATCGCGTTGAGCATTAGACACCCCATCGCGGAGGTTGAGGTAGCAGCCAGGCCCGGGACGCAATGCTGCAATGGGCGTCTCGCGGTCAATTGGCGCGCGGCGTCGCCGCCTTGTCACTCCGGGATTCTCGATCCAACCGTCGCTTCATCGCCTTCAATCGTGCGTCCGCCCGCGCCGCCGCGCCGCTCTCCTCGTCCTCCAACGCACCCGCGATACTTGCTGGTTCCTTCTTCCATGATTCGAGTAACGGAAGGAACTCATCCAGCTCTCGGTTCATGCGCGAAGGGTGCCGGCGCTGCGCGACTTCTTTCGCACTCAACTCTTTGAGTTCGAGGTCTAGGGCGCCTAGCCGTCGCCTGTACAACTTCAACAACCGAAGCCCGTTCTCCTCACCCTCCCTTTCAAGACGACGCTCGATCTGCTTCATCTGCTCGCGAAGTTGCTTACCCGCGTCGTCGTCATAGACGTGGTAGAGCCCGAACTTCGCGCGCCAGGTGGACTCGGCGAGCCATTCACGTACGTCTACGGCTACGCCACGACGGAATCGCGCGTCTCTGTCGTCCCGGTCCTCGGCTCGGTGTTTCTCCACAATCTCGTTCGCCTTCGTGGACGTCCGCCAAGAGAAGAAAGCGACCACCAGAGCAGCGAGCGCGAGAACAACGGTCGCGATTGGCGACCAGTACTCGTTCACAGGATTTTCGGGAAAGCGCTCCGAAATGAGTGCGATGAGCGACTCAATCGCGTCACGAATCCCAGCCGGATCCTCGGGCTGAACGCTTGGCGTAGGTGTTGGGCTCGGAGAGGCTAGTCGTAGCACGGTTCCTGAATCTAGCGTACGGCCAACCACTAGGTTCTTCTGCCCGATGGTTGCCGAGCACTCAACCGGTCTGCAGCGCACGGGTCGCCATGTACTCCTCAGCTGCTGGCTCGAGCTTGAAGTCGAGGAGCTCGACGGAGTGCGCCTTCAACACCTCTCGCACCTCGGTTGGGGTGGTCCGGAAGTACTCGCGGCGTAGGTTGATCTGGTTGATCCGCCTGTCGGCGAAGTGCTGGTGGAGCATTGCTTCGATGCTGACGGCATCGTCGGCGAAGAATAGGGCGTGGACGTCGAACCGGAACGGCACGGATGCGTCGCCGAGTTCGTTGACACGGTCCATCGGTTCAAGACGCCGGGTGAGGCCGATCTTCACCACGTCCGGCCCGAAAGAGCCGACGTTGCTGATGACGTACACGTAGCCGGCGCGGATGTTCGCTGCACGATAGTCGACATTCTCGATGGCGTGCTCGACATCAGCGAGCCGCGCCCGCATCCGCTCTGCACCTTCGAGGTCGCCATTGGCTTCGAGGGCCGCGATGGTGTTCGCGTAGTGTCCCCGCTCCTTCTCGAGGCGCGCCTTCTCAGCTGCCAGCTCCTTCTCCGCCTTGCGCTGCTCCCGGAGCTCTTCACGGTGAGCCCGCTCGGCTTCCTTCTCTTCCTGGACAGCACGGAGATGCCGGTTGGCAAGTTCGAGCTCACGAAGCCGGAGCTGATGGAAGTACGGCGTGATGCTTAGGTCGATCATCGTGCCGAGCCGGGCGATCTGCTCTTGCGCCGTGGTGAGACGCTTCTGCGCGGTGGCCAGGTTCCCGGCGCGAACGGCCTTGACGCAGTTCTCGGCTTCGGCGTTGTAGGAGCGGAGCATGAGCTTCGACATGTCGCGAACGAACTTCGCACCCTTCGCGGTGCTGTTGTTGAAGGTGAAGTTGCTCGTCGCCTGCGTGGCTCGACCAGAACGAACCGCGGCCTTGATGTCTGCACGCAGCGCTTCGAGCTGCGTGGCCAAGGCGACGGAGTCTTCGGCGGGATGCTCGTAGTCGTACAGACCGAGCTCCTGGACCTCGACGGCACCGCGCAGGTCGAGGAGCGACGCTTCGGTCGACGCGATGTCCGCTTGACGAGACGCCAGCTCCCCGCTGGCGGCTGCGACCTGCGCGCGCACGCCGTCGACTTCCTGGTTCAGGTGACGCTTCAGATCATCGAGGGCGGCCACCTCTTGCAACCCGTACTGGTCGATGAGGCCTTGGAGCCGCGCGACCTCCGACCGGAGCTTCTCGGCGTGCTTGCGGGCGCCGACGAGCGGGATGTTCTCGAGCACTAGTGCGTTCTGGGTGCCGCCGGACACCGGGACCTGCACCGGTTCAGCAGAGGCTACGGGCGCCGCGCTCGGCTCAGGGCGCGGGGCGACCGCGCTCTGCGTCGCGAACGCGCGGGCCTCTGCCCGGCTGCGGGCCAACGGAGCGACGGCCTGGGCACCGCCAGCGAAGACATGCTCCGTCCACGCCGTTCCATCCCAGTAGCGCTGTTCAAACTGCCCTGACGGGTCTGGATGCCAACCGGGCTGCGCAGTCTGTTCGGTCACTCGCTCAACGTAGCGCAGAGTCAAGTAGCCGACCGACCTCAGCGCTTTGGCGCCGATAGTGTCGAGCCATGGAACAACCGCGTCCATTCGAGAGAGGCCTGATTCGCGTTCCGGTGACAGATGCCGACGAGCTCGATGCCTCGCGCGTTCTCACCGAACGGCTGCTGCAGGTTGATACGCTCCTGGAGCGCTACGCGACCATCGCTCAGCTTCGAGCGAAGCCGACTTCGGAGCTCGGCGACGACGACCGACGCACGAGTTGGCTCCACTTGAGCCACTTCGTCGCATCCTGCATGTCCATGGCCACGGACAACCTCGCCGCCGCGAAGCAGTTACTTCTTCCACACGGCGAACAGCTCGAGCACCGTGTCACCGCTCACTTCCCACTTCTGCGCAGCGCGCTGGAGTCCACATCCACCGCGCTGTGGCTCCTCCGACCGGAAGTTCAACGCGACCGCATCGTCCGGCTGCTTCAGCTTCGCACGACCGACGTCGACTACGACTTGACGCTCGTCAAGGCCGCCGCCAAGCTCGCCGACCTCAGCACGCCCGAAGGAAGATCAGCTTCGCAAGCCGCCATCCGAGGTGCAGTCGCTCGCCGAAAGCGCCACTCGCAGCAGATGGCAAGGATTGCCGACGCTGAAGGCATCAGTGCCGACGAGTACACCGGCGGCGCTCCCGGACACGGTGTGATCGTCGAGCAAGCGACCGACTACCCCGACCTCAACGGCGGCTACACGTCGACGGTCTGGCGACTCATCTCCGGCCTCACTCACCCTTCCCCGCTCCGCATGATGAGCACGAGCAAACACGGCGACACTGTCGACAACGAAGACGGCACGCTCTACGTCGTCGCATCCATGAACGTCGCGCACACCACGAACGCACTGCTTGCCTCGATGATGACGTATCGCCGAGCCACCGAGACTCTCGCCGCGCGCATCTTGCGCGTCCACGCTCGACCCTAGCCACCAGGCTGGCCGCTCATACTCACTGGGCTCGGACCGGCGCCGTCATAGAACAGCGTCATGGGCGTCCCGCAGGGGCCCGGCGAGACAGGTCGACGGAAGTAGAGGATTACGGCCAAGCCAGCAGAGGATTGTCTCTAGCGACTGCACCAAACTCCCCCGGGATTACGCGGCAATACACCTTCCGCGTACAACCCACCACGTACGAGAAAGCCGCCTGGTTTCAGGCGGCTTTTCTCGTTGACGCTGGGTCTCGTTCCGGCGCGTGAATGCCGAAGCCGCCCGCGCAGCGGTCGCGGCCGCTGCATTCGTCACGGACGGGACGTCGGAGTCGGTGTCGCGTCCTCCACCGGCAGTCTCTGACGCCCGCGCGCCCGGCAGGAACGCGAACTAGCGCGCGTCCGCCCAGCCGGAGGCAGCGACGATGTCGGCGGCGATGTCTGAGACGGTGCGGCCGTCGGTGGCGATGCGGCTCACCGACCCGTCGGCGGCGTGGTCGAGCCGCCGCGCCGCGTCAGCACTGCGTCGGATGTGGGCATCCCGTCCTGATCCGATCTCCCGGCCCGCGAGTCGGGAGGCGGCGGTCTCGTCCGTCGCCGTCAGCAGGAACGAGAGCGCACGCACCTCGCCGCCGAGTGCGGCACTCAGGGTCGGGACGTGCAGCACACTGACCGTGTTCGTGAAGATGAGGCGCGCGTACCCGACGGCTCGATAGTTCGACCACGTAGCGGCGAGGTTCCGTTCGGCCAGATCGACGCCTGCACGCCACGGCTCCGGGTACGCCTGGTCGAGGTTGTCGCCCTCGATCACGGCATGACGCACGTCGAACGCCGCGAACTGCAGCGAGGCTTCCGCGGCGACGGAGGACTTGCCGACGCCCGAGCGCCCTCCGATGAACAGCACATGAGTCGGTCCCATCACTCGATCCTCCCTCACGCCTCCGAGACTGCGTCATCGACGACGCGGGAGTTCACCGTAGGGCAGTTGTGGGGTCGAGCGCTCCTGCGTCAGCCGAGCTTGCCGGCGTACATCGCGCGGTCGGCGCGATTCAGGGCGCTCTCCAGGGTGTCGTCGGCGTGGATCTGTGCCACGCCCCACGACCACGGGTGGCTGGCGTACTGACGCAGCCGCGCCATCACGGCCCGCGCCTCGTGCTCGTCGGTCTCGGGAAGCAGCATCGCGAACTCGTCGCCGCCGAGCCTGCCCACGATGTCGGTCTGACGGGAGAGTGACATCCACTGGGCGGAGAGGGAGCGCAGCACGTAGTCGCCGGCCGCGTGACCCGCCTCGTCGTTGACGGACTTGAACTTGTCGAGGTCGAGGACGACGATGCTCAGCGGCCGACCGTGGCGCGCCGCGCGACGCATCTCGAGTTCGGCCTTGGCCACGAACCCTCGGCGGTTGAGCGCCCCGGTCAGCGGGTCGGAGTGCGACTCAAGCCGGATCCTGTGCCGCACGAACAGGCCGGCCTCGAGGCACAGCCAGGTGAAGAACGCCGCGCCGATGAGGTTCGACGGGCCGAGCAGGGCCCCGGGCCCCGTGAACGGGCCGAGGGCCGCCGCGGTCCCCAGGACGACGACGATGGCGAGCTCTCCGGCGCGGGCCACCCTGGCGCCGTAGAACCAGGAGAAGAACATCGCCATGAGCGGCAGTTCCTGCAGCGCCGCGACGGCGTTCTGCCGCTCATCCGAGAAGCCGAGGTAGTAGACGGAGACGAGGGCATGGGCGAGCACGAGGGCCAGCCCGACCCAGTGCGGAAGTTCCACCCCGAAGAGGGCGACGAGCGCGAAGACACCGAGGCACACCAGTGCCGTTCCGCCGGAGAGGATCTGCTCCCACCGTGTGATGTCGGTCTCGAAGATCTCGATGACACCGAGCACGCCGAAGAGCAGGAACAGGCTGGCCGTGACGACCGAGTACGTCGACGTGCGTTCGCGGACGCGCGTGAGCCAGCCGACGCGCAGCCAGCGCAGTTCTTCCGCGTCTGCAACATGGATCCCCTGAATCACCATGCGTCTCTCCCCTTCCTCACCGTCGCAGACCTGCCTTGCACGACGTCCGCGTGTCTGCGCGGGCACCAGGCGGTATGCGGCCTCGTGCTCCTCGAACGTTTCGGACGACGCGGTTCCCCCGAACCGTGTCGTCACGTGGGTCACACCACTGGGGGAAGGGTGGTGTTCAGCGAGCGGATCGACGACACTCCCCGACGTCGACCCGCCTCCCCAGCTCGGAATCACACGTTAGCAGAGAATCGATGCGCTTGTCCCCCATTTGGGGGACAAGCCATCTTTCGGCGCACCGGTCCGTGTCGCGGCGCCGACCGGGGCTACAGTGAACCAATGACCTCCCCCGCGCGCGAAGACGCCGCCTCCGACGGCGCACCGGCGCGGGTGGTGTTCCAACCGATGGTCGATCTGCACGAGTGGCGCATCGTCGGTTTCGAGGCCCTCGCGCGCTTCCACGACGACGCGCCTCCCCCTGAGCATCTCGAGCGCGCATCGGCGTGCGGCGAACGCGAAGATCTCGAACTCCGTCTCCTCGCGCTCGCGATCGAGGACGCGCGCATGCTGCCGAAGGCCGCCGCAGTGACGCTGAACGCCTCCGGCACCACGATCCTCCGTCCTGAACTCGACAATCTGCTCTCCGGATGGGACCGCGTGTGGGGACTCGAGCTGTACGAGGGGGCGACCTCCGCCGACCTCGCCGAGGTGCGGGCGCGGGTGACCGCCCTCGGCGGCAACCTCCTCGTCGACGACGCGGGTGCCGGATGCGCGGACGAGTCGCGTATCGCGCAGCTGCAGCCCGACGTGGTGAAGATCGACCGCGCCCTGTTCTGGGCGGCCTTCGACCAACCCGACGCCCGTCGCCGGCTGGATCGGTTACGCACGGCCGCACGGGATGCAGGGGCGCTGGTGCTCGTCGAGGGCGTGTCGGAGCCGGCGCACGTCGACCTCGCGATCGAGCTCGGCGCCGATATCGCCCAGGGATTCCACCTGGGCGTGCCCACCCCCGCGGAAGACATCGATGCGTTGATCGAGGCTCTACACGGGAGCATCGGGGTGGATGCTCCGCGTTTCTGAACGCCGACTGGCACCCTGGTGCCGACGTCGGAACCGGAACCGCGGCAGGATCTTGATCATGCCGAGCACCAGGTAGACCACGGTGTTGATCGCCACGAACGTCGCCAGGACGCTGAACCAGTCCGACGAGAGGATCTCCGCCGGGAGCAGGATGCCCGCGTGCACCGGGTTCATGCCCGCACCTCCTTCGCGGCGCGATGCTCGACGTGCTTCCATGTCGCTCGGCGTCCGAAGGCGATCTCGAACACGCCCTTGAGGAACGCCAGGTTCAGGAAGCAGTCGAAGACGAGCTCGGGGAACACGAGCATCGCCACGATGCGCGCGCGCCACCCGCCTCTCCAGACCGTGACGGTGCGTTCGACGGCGAAGAGCACACCGATCCCCAACCAGAACGGGAACCACACCCACGTGTCCATGGCGAGGATCATGAGCAGGATCAGCGCGAAGTACGAGAAGAGCGCCACGACGCCGTAGCCGATGCCGATCTGCTGCGACCAGTACCGAAGTGTCTGCGGGGTGACGCCGTAGGAGCCGAGGTTCTCCAGCGCCCCGCGCTGCCATCGCAGCCGCTGGGCCCAGAGCATCCGCCACGTCGGCATCAACTCGGTGACGACCGTGCAGGCGGCCGGCGAGATGGTGAGGCCGCCCAGGGACTTGATCGCGATCGTGAGTTCGTTGTCCTCGGTCAGCGCGAACGTGTCGTACACCTCACCGGGCGTCCCCGGCAGCTGCGCGCCGCGCGCGGCGGCGACCGCCCGGAGAGCCGAGGCGCGGAACACCGACGCCGTGCCGGTCAGCACGAACACGCGTCCGTCCCGCCTCCGGATCTCGCGCTGATACCGGGTGTACTCGTTGCGCTGGAACTGGCCGAGAAGGCCGTGCCGCTGCTCCCCCTCGAACAGGCCGCCGACGGCCATGAGTGCACGGTCGTCGGTGAAGCGACGCGTCGCTTCTGCGAGGAACCCGGCGCCGATCTGACTGTCGGCATCCATCACCATCACGGTGTCGTTGTCACCGAGGGTGGGAAGCAGATCACGCAGCGCCTGATTGAGCGCCCCGCCCTTCTTGTGCACGTTCCCGACGGTCTCGTAGACGTCCGCACCGTGCTGTCGCGCGACCTCCACCGTGCGGTCGGTGCAGTTGTCGGCCACGACCACGATGCGAGTCGGGAGCTGCAGCTGGCCGCGTAGCGAGGCGAGGGTGAGTGGCAGCGACGCCTCCTCGTTGTGGGCGGGGATCAGCACGGTGACGGTCACGTCGCCGGAGAAGACACCGCGCGTCCGCGCCATCACGGCGCGCGGCGCGAGCGTGAGTCGTACCTTCTCGGGGGTCGCGCGGCGGTAGCGCGCCGCGACCACACGTTCGCTCACCGCCACCAGCAATGCGAAGAACAGCGCGATGGCGAGCGCGGTCGCCATCACCCCGAGGTTCGGCAGATCGCTGCTGTAGAGCACCTGCCAGATACCGGCGAGGGTGATCCGCGCCGGCTCCCACAGGGCAGGCGGGTTCGTCGCTGCGACACCCCACCACAGCAGACCGGCGCCGATCAACACCACGACGATCACCGCCAGCCCGACGGTCCGTTGAAAGAACCCGTTCACATCCACCCCTCCATCGCTCCCGCGCGCGCACCACGCGCCCGCATCGGCCCACGCGAAAGTTCGGAGCCGACGGAGAATCGGTTTGGCCCGCCTGTCGCTCACGACGCTGCGCGAGTGGTCCACGGAGCACTCACCCGGTCGTGGTGACGATACACCGCTGAGCCATCGCGACGGTCTCGACAAATCCCTCGCGGCGAGCGCATGCTGATCGCATGAGCGCATTCCAGACGGCACACGCCTTCAGCGGGTTCAGCGTCGACTCGATCGATGCCGCCCGATCGTTCTACCGAGACGTGCTGGGCATGGACGTCTCGACGAACGCCATGGGGTTCCTCGAGCTCCGACTCGCGGGCGACGCGATGATCCTCGTGTACGAGAAGCCCGATCACACACCGGCGGGCTTCACGATCCTGAACTTCCCGGTCGACGACATCGACGGCGCGGTGGACGAGCTCCGCGCGAAGGGTGTCGAGACGAAGATCTACTCCGACGCCGAGTTCCCCACCGACGATCGGGGGATCCTGCGCGGCGGGCCCGACCGCGGCCCCGACATCGCCTGGTTCCGCGACCCAGCGGGGAACGTTCTCGCCGTGCTGCGGCCGGCCTGAGCCGTGGGCCCCGGTCGCTCGGACCGGGGCCCCGCTGTCAGATCTCGCCGAGCGCCTGCAGGGGGATGGACACCCACCCGGGGCGGTTGCGCTTCTCGTAGACCGCTTCGTAGACCGCCTTGTCGGCGACGTACGCATTCAAGAGCGTGCGCTCCCCCTCGCTCAGGTGGGCGCCGCCGTCGTCGACAGAATCGGAATCCTCGTCGTCGGCACCGCGCATGGCCTCGATGTATGCATCGAGGAAGCATCCCCTCGCGCGCTCGGCCCATTCGCGACCGCGCTGGATGCGCAGATCGTCTTCCGCATCTTCGACAGGCTCGGTCGACGACGCCTGCGCCATCTCGACCACTCCGGGGACGTAGTCGAACGACCGCAGCATGCCGGCGACATCGCGCCAGGGCGAGTCGGGCAGCGCGCGCTCTGCGAATGGCCGCCCCGGCTCGCCCTCGAAGTCGACGATGCGCCACCCGTGGGCGGTGCGCAGCGTCTGCCCGAGGTGCAGATCGCCGTGCACGCGCTGCACGTCGAGGCCCGGCAGCTGGGCGACCGCGGCGTACGCGGCCCGCAGGCGGTCGGCGTGGGGTGCGAGCTCGGGCACCACGCCGAGGGCGTGCTCGAGCCGGTCCGCCATCGTGCGCGCGAGCGAGGCGGCCGCACGCGGGCCCCGCCGGTCGACGGGGAAGCGCTCGCGCAACGTGGCGTGCACCTCGGCGACCGCGGTGCCGAGGCGAGCGGCCTCGCCGGCGAAGTCGCCGCCCGACCCTTCGATGCTCTGCTCCGGGTCGGCCAACAGGGTCCGCACGCTGCCGGTGGCGAGGTCGAACCCGTCGGTCGCCGTCCGCAGGAACTCCTGCACCATCGCGAGCTGTACGACCTCGCCGTCGACGTCGGCCTCGACCCACCCGTACAGGACGGCGATGTGCTCGGCGCCCGCACGCGTGAGTTCGCGGTGGATCTCGATGTCGGGATTGAGTCCCGGGGTCACCTTGCGGAAGACCTTCATGATCGCCGTGTCATCGAATCGCACCGAGGAGTTCGACTGCTCGCCCGCGAGCGGCGAGGAGCGCAGAGCGGGGTCGAGCGCCTCGGTCCCGGGCACGCGACGGAAGCGCAGGCCCCCGCGCTCGTCGGTCTCGGATGCCTCGGCCGCGACGAGCCCCTCCAGCCACAGCGCCATCGCGTAGCGGTCGTGCACGGCGTCGTAGAGGTGGCGCACACGCCCCTCGTCTTCGACGGAGCCGATCGCCGCGTGCGAGATCGCCTCCTGGGGCTCGTCGTACGACGCCAGCGGCACCTGATAGGTCTCGCTGCCGCCCTCGGGGTCGTCGTACTCGACGGTCACGAGGAAGACGATGGCCTGCACGCGCCCGTCGGTGGCGGACAGGTCGGCGATGCGTCGCACGGCCGGCACGTGGAAGGGCCGGCTCTTGCCTCCGAACCAGCGCGTGCGGACGAGATAGTCCTCGAGGATCGCGTTCTCGATGAGGTTCACAGCATCCCCCTCTCGATCGCGTCCTCCGCGGGCGCCTGCAGCTGGAACCAGAAGAACCCGTGGCCGCCGAGGGTCAGCAGGTAGGGCAGCTCCCCCACGCGCGGGAAGGGCACGCCGCCCACGAGCTCGACCGGCACCATGCCCTCGAAGCGCCGCAGGTCGAGCTCGACCGGCTGCGGGAACTGCGAGAGGTTGTTCACGCACAGGATGACGTCGACGGTGCCGTCGTCGTTCGTGTGCTCCCGCGTGTACGACAGCACGGCGGGGTTCGACCCACCGAGGTCGTTGAAGCTGCCGAGGCCGAAGGCCGGGTGCTTCTTGCGCGCCTGGATCATGAGTCGCGTCCAGTGCAGCAACGACGAACGGTCCTCCTGCTGCGCCTCGACGTTGACCGAGAGGTAGCCGTACACGGGATCCTGCACGAGCGGCAGCGTGAGCTTGCCGGGGTTCGCGCTCGAGAAGCCCGCATTCCGGTCGGATGTCCACTGCATGGGAGTGCGGACACCGTCACGGTCGCCCAGCCAGATGTTGTCTCCCATGCCGATCTCGTCGCCGTAGTACAGCACCGGCGATCCGGGCAGCGACAGCAGAAGAGCGGTGAACAGCTCGATGCGGTCGACGTCGTTGTCGAGCAGGGGCGCGAGGCGCCGACGGATGCCGATGTTCGCCTTCATGCGCGGGTCCTGGGCGTACTCGCTCCACATGTAGTCGCGGTCCTCGTCGGTGACCATCTCGAGGGTGAGCTCGTCGTGGTTGCGCAGGAAGATGCCCCACTGGCATCCGGCGGGGATGGGCGGGGTGTCCGCGAGGATCTCGCTGATCGGGTAGCGCGACTCGCGCCGCACGGCCATGAAGATGCGCGGCATGACGGGGAAATGGAAGCACATGTGGCACTCGTCGCCACCGACCTCGGGGTCTCCGAAGTAGTCGACCACGTCGGCGGGCCACTGGTTCGCCTCAGCGAGCAGCACGCGGCCGGGGTACTCCTTGTCGACCATTCGGCGCACCACCTTGAGGAACTCGTGCGTCTCCGGCAGGTTCTCGCCGTTCGTGCCCGACCGCTCGAACAGGTACGGCACGGCGTCGAGGCGGAACCCATCGAGACCCATGTCGAGCCAGAACCGCATGGCGTCGAGCATCGCCTCCTGCACCTTCGGGTTGTCGAAGTTGAGGTCGGGCTGGTGGGCGAAGAAGCGGTGCCAGAAGTACTGCTGGCGCACCGGATCCCAAGTCCAGTTGCTGGGCTCGGTGTCGACGAAGATGATGCGGGCGTCCTCGTAGAGCTCGTCCGTGTCGCTCCATACGTAGAAGTCGCCGTACGGACCATCGGGGTCGCTGCGGCTCTCCTGGAACCACGGATGCTCGTCGCTCGTGTGGTTCATGACGAAGTCGATGATCACGCGCATGTCGCGCGCATGCGCCTCGTCGAGGAACTCCTTGAAGTCGGCTGTGGTGCCGAGGTCGGGCTGGATGCCGGTGTAATCGGCGACGTCGTATCCGCCGTCGCGCAGCGGGGACGGGAAGAACGGCGGCACCCACAGGCAATCGACTCCCAGCCAGTGCAGGTAGTCGAGCTTCTCGATGAGCCCGCGGAAGTCGCCGGAACCGTCTCCGTTGCTGTCGTTGAACGAGCGCACCAGCACCTCGTAGAACACGGCGGTCTTGAACCATTCCGGCGCGGGGCTCCCCGGGGTGTCCGGGAACGGCTCCTGGGTCAGGATCGGGATGGATGCCGTCGCGGGGGCCGGCTCGACGGCGGTCATGCAGTGGTCCTCAGGCAGGTCATGGGGTGAATCTTCCATACGCGCGGTCCGAAGTGTGTCCCCTTGCGCCCGCGGAGGCCGAAGGTGTACCGGCGTGCGTGTCGGGGGCGGTGTCGGCGGCCCGGCGTAGCATCCCGACCATGTCGTCGCCGCTCCCCCTCCCCGGCCCGTGCGCGTTGTGCGGGCACCGGGCAGGAGTCCGCACACGAAACGGCGCGCTGTCGTGCGCCCTCTGCGCGTGGCGGTTCGGCGACGTCCCCGACGACGACCTCCCGTTGCCTCGCATCGATGTCGTCTACTACCTGCGCTACGACCGTCGAGTGAAGATCGGCACGAGCCGACGCCCGCGGCAGCGGCTCGCGAGCATCCGTCATGACGAACTGCTCGCGTTCGAGCGCGGCGACCGCGCCCTCGAGCAGTCGCGGCACCGCGAGTTCGCCGAGCTGCGCGAGGGCGGCGAGTGGTTCACGTTCGCCGCACCGCTCGACGTCCATGTGGCGACCCTCCGCCGCGGTGGCGACCCGTGGCACCAGTACGCTCGCTGGCTCAGCGCCGAGCTGCGCCGCTGAGCTCCTCGCTCGCGAGTTGACATGAGTTGTGCACAATTTAATTGCGTGCAACACTATTCGACATGCCCGTGACCGATGAGATGGTGTGCTTCTCGCTGTACTCCGCCGCTCGAGCGACGACTCAGGCGTACCGCACGCTTCTGGCGCCGTGGGGGCTGACGTACCCGCAGTACCTCGTTCTCGCCATCCTCTGGCACGAGGGCGAGCAGACCATCGGGTCACTCGGCGACGCCATGCAACTCGACTCCGGCACACTCTCGCCCCTGGTGCGTCGACTCGAGCAGGCCGATCTGGTCACGCGGTCGCGCAGCACCACCGATGAGCGGGTCGTGACGGTGCAGCTGACCGAGCGCGGCGAAGGACTCCGCTCCGAGCTCGCCACGGTCGCGCTCGACGTCGCCCGCCTGTCGGGCATCCGCGACGACGCACACCGCCGCCGGCTCATCTCCGAACTCCAGGAACTCACGGCTCTGCTGCAGAACGCACGGAGCTGACCGCCGTCGTCGCGCGACCCGCGCCGACGCACACCACAGGAAGGAAATCCCCATGGAAGCCCTCTACACCGCAGAAGCGCTCGCCACCGGAGCCGGCCGAGACGGGCACGTCGCCACCGACGACCGCCGCGTCGAGTTCGACCTCGCCATCCCGAAGGCGATGGGAGGGAGCGGCGACGGCGCGAACCCCGAGCAGCTCTTCGCCGCCGGCTACGCCGCGTGCTTCCACTCCGCGCTGCAGTCGGTCGCGCGTGCACAGAAGGTGAAGCTCACCGACAGCTCGGTCGGAGCGCGCGTGCACATCGGCTCGAACGGTCAGGGCGGCTTCGGCCTCGCCGTCGAGCTCGAGGTCGTCATCCCCGACCTCCCCCACGAGCAGGCGCAGGCCCTCGCCGACGCTGCGCACCAGGTGTGCCCGTACTCGAACGCGACCCGCGGCAACATCGACGTCACGATCAGCGTCTCCGACGACTGAGGGAGGCAGAAGCATGCGCGCACTCATCCACGAATCCTTCGGCGAGGCGGAAGACGTCCTCGCCCCGCAGGAGCGTCCGACCCCGGATCCCGGCCCCGGCCAGGTGCGGATCAAGGTCCTGCTCTCCCCCATCCACAACCACGACCTCTGGACCGTCCGCGGCACCTACGGCTTCGTGCCCGAGCTTCCGGCACGCTCCGGCACCGAGGCGGTCGGCACCGTCGACGCGCTCGGTGACGGCGTGACGCACCTGTCGATCGGGCAGCGCGTCGCCACCGGTGGCACGTTCGGCGCGTGGGCCGAGTACATCGTCGCGGATGCCGCCGGCCTCATCCCGGTGCCCGACGGCCTGGCGGACGAGAGCGCCGCGCAGCTGGTGTCGATGCCGTTCAGCACGATCGCCCTGCTGCACTTCCTCGATGTCGCCGAGGGCGACTGGATCGTGCAGAACGCCGCGAACGGCGCCGTCGGCCGCATGCTCGCGCAGCTCGGGGCCGCCCGCGGGATCAACGTGATCGGCCTCGTGCGTCGGAGCGAGGGCGTCGACGAGCTGCGTGATCAGGGCATCGTCAACGTGATCGCCACCGATCAGGACGACTGGCGCGACCAGGTCGAGGCTCTCACCGGCGGCGCCGCGATCGTGGCCGGCGTCGACTCCGTCGGCGGACCGGCCTCGGGCGATGTGCTCTCGCTCCTCGGCGAGGGCGGCACGCTCGTCGCCTTCGGCGCGATGAACTCGCCCATCATGGAGATCGCCTCCGGCGACGTGATCTTCAAGCAGGCGGTCGTGAAGGGCTTCTGGGGCAGCAAGGTCACCCAGCAGCTCGACGCCGACACGAAGTCGGGCCTGTTCCGCGAACTGATCCAGCGGGTCGGTGACGGGACGCTGACACTGCCCGTCGCAGGCGTGTTCGACGCGGACGAGATCGCCGACGCGGTGCGCCTCAGCAAGACGCCCGGGCGGGTCGGCAAGGTGCTCCTGCGGTTCTGACACCGCCTGGCCGTATCGAAGGGGATCGCCGGCCGGCGGTCCCCTTCGTCATGCTCAGCGGAGGGCGAGCGCGATCGCGGTGACGACCACGGCGAGCAGGGGCAGCGTGCCCTGCATCAGGGCGGCCCGGGCCTTCGAGCGGTCGGAGAGGACCAGCACGAGTGCGGCGGCGAGCATCATGCCCGTACCGGCGAACACGAGGGTGAGCCCGATCGTCTCGAAGCCGAACAGCGCGAACCCGATGCCGAACAGCGTGGTGAGTGCCAGGAACAGGTTGTAGAAGCCCTGGTTGAACGCCAGCTGCTTGGTCGTCAGGGCATCCGCCTCGTTGGCGACCCCGAAGATCTTCCTCGTCTCGGGCTCGCTCCACTTCAGCGACTCCAGCGCGAAGATGAAGACGTGGAACGCGGCGGCGGCCGCGGCGAGGACGAGTCCGACGATCAGCATGGCTCGATTCTGACAGAACCGCCCACTGCTGTGTTCAGACCAGGAAGATCGGGAGCATGCCCGGGTTGTGCGCGTGCACCAGGACGCCGAACACCACGGCGTCGAACAGCAGGTGCACCGTGACCACGTACGCGAGCGAGTGCGTGCGCAGGAAGATGAAGCCCTGGAGCAGCGCGAACGGGATCGTCAGGAGCGGACCCCACTCGCGGTAGCCCAGCTCCCACAGGAACGAGACGAAGACGATCGTCTGCAGCACGTTGGCGAGGACGTCCGGGAAGTGCCGCCGCAGCAGCGCGAAGACCGTGCAGATGAAGAACAGTTCGTCCCAGATGCCCACGGCGCCCACACCGACGAACAGGCGCGCGATGAGGTCGGGAGTGTCGACGACCGGCCAGTTCTGGTAGACGCCGCTGGTGATGAAGTAGAAGGGCAGGATCAGCCACCCGAGCACGAGAACGGCGACGAGCCAGCCCCACTGCAGCCGACCCCAGCGGCGCCCACCGCGCCAGGGGAACGAGATCGCCCGATCCCGGAAGACGAAGCGCGAGACGACGTACGGCAGCACGACGGCACCGCCGAGGGCCAGCGTGAAACGCAACATGGCACCGTTGTCGAGCTCGGCCGCCAGGGGGATGACACTGACCACCAGCATCCCCAGGGCGATCAGCGAGAGATCGCGGGTGAGCGAGGGGGCGGATGCCCTCACCCGCCCGCGCTCCAGGAGCGCTGCGAGAGCGATACCCGCGGCGAGCAGGAGCCACCCCAGCCACGGCGTCTGGAGCACGAAGAAGGCGGGCGCTGCCGCGCAGACGAGGACGGCCGGGGCGAGACCGGCGCGGGCCGGAAGGCGGACGTCGTTCACGGCCGAGCGCGGCGACGGTAGACCAGGTCGCGGATATCCCGCCCCTTCGCGAGACCCTTGCGTTCGAACGCCGTCATCACGCGGCCGTCGAAACGATCGGCCCAGTCGCCCTCGAACGCCCGCTCGAACAACGGCTCGGCGTCGAGCACCTCGCGCATCTGCAGCGCGTAGTCCTCCCAGTCGGTCGCCAGCCGCAGCAGTCCGCCGTCGACGAGCGCCCTGGCCGCGTTGTCGGCGAAACCGGGGCGCACGAGCCGGCGCTTGGTGTGGCGCTTCTTGTGCCAGGGATCGGGGAAGAAGATCCACACCTCGCGGGCCGCCGACTCGGGAAGGTACGACGAGAGCACCTCGGGGGCGTTCGCCTCGACGACGCGGAGGTTGCGCGCGCCCTCCCGTTCGGCGTCGAGCATGGTGCGCGCGAGCCCGGCCCGGAACACCTCGACGGCCAGGAAGTCGGTGTCGGGACGTGCCGAGGCGGCCGCGACGATCGCGTGGCCCTGCCCGGAGCCGATCTCGACGATCAGGTCGGCCTCGCGTCCGTACTCGGCGGCGACGTCGAGGCGGGCCTCGGGGTGCACCGAGGTCCATGCGACGTCACGGGGAACGTCGAGGAGGTAGTGCGCGGCAAGATCGGTGAAGGCTCGTTCCTGCGCCTCCGACATGCGGCCGCTGCGGCGCACGAACGACACCGGTTCGTCGCGGAAGGTTCCTGGTTCGGGCATGGTTCCAGGGTATCCGGGCGCGCACCACGCCCCCGCCGCGCCGCCGCGGGACTCAGCCGACAGGTTCGGTCACGAAGTCGATGAGTTCTTCGACCCGACCGAGCAGCGCCGGCTCGAGGTCGCGGTAGGTCTGCACCTTGCCGAGAATGTGCTGCCAGGCCCTCGCGGTGTCGGCCTGGGTCTCATGCGGCCAGCCGAAAGCCCGACAGATGCCCGTCTTCCAGTCGATCCCGCGCGGGATCTCGGGCCACCGGGCGATGCCGAGCGCGCGGGGCGTCACGCACTGCCACACGTCGACGAACGGATGCCCGACGATCTTCACATGCCGTCCGTGCGGACCGCGGGCGACCGCCGCCGCGATGCGTGACTCCTTCGACCCGGGAACCAGGTGGTCGACGAGCACGCCGTACCGCCGCTCGCGCGTCGGAGGCTCGGCCGCGAGCAGATCGTCGAGCAGGTCGACGCCCTGCAGGAACTCCACTACGACGCCCTCGACCCGCAGGTCGGCGCCCCAGACCTTCTCGACGAGTTCGGCGTCGTGCTTGCCCTCGACCAGGATGCGGCTGGGCAGCGCCACACGCGCCCGCTGATCGCCGACGGCGAAGGACCCGGATGCCGTGCGCTGCGGCGTCTGCGTCTGCGCCCGCGGGGCCGTCAGCCGCACCGGCCGCCCCTCGATCAGGAACCCGCCGCCGAGGGGGAACAGCCGCTTGCGCCCCTTCCAGTCCTCGAGCTCGACATCGCCGCTCTGCACGCGCGTCACCGCCCCGCAGAACCCGTCGCCCGCGACCTCGACGACCAGATCGAGCTCGGCGGGCACCGTCGCGACCTTCGGTGCGCCGCGCTCACGCCAGCCCGCCGAGAGCACGTCGGACCCGTACCTGTCATCCATGCCCTCCAGCGTATGCGTCTCCGCTGAGGGCGAACGCGCGATCCGGCCGCGGCGCTGTCGCGTGTCGGGGGCCAATGCATAGACTCGTGCCATGGGGCTCGCCTGCCGGTCGGAGGGAACGCGATGAAGACACGGTGGAAAGCGCTGTGTGCGCTCGCTCTCGCCACACTCCTCGGCGTCGCCCTCCCCTCCACGGCCTCCGCCACCGATCCGCTCACGCTCGATGCGGGGTATGTGACCGACGACGCGGGTGTCCTGAGCTCCGGCGAGGATCAGACACTCGAGGCTCGTCTGCAGGAGCTCACCGAGAACTCCTCCGCCGATCTCTTCGTCGTCTTCGTCGACGAGTTCACCTCGCCGTCCGATCGCATCGGATGGGCGGATCAGGTCGCGGTCGACAACGGCCTCGGACCCGACCAGTACCTTCTCGCGATCGCCACCGAGCAGCGCAGCTACTTCATCTCCGGCGCCGAGGGCGGCCCGTTGAGCGGTGATCGGCTCGACGACATCGAGCAGAAGATCCAGCCCCTGCTCGCTCAAGAGGATTGGGACGGCGCGGTCGTGCTCGCCGCCGACGAGATCCAGGGCGACGGTGGAGCAGGTGCGCTCCGCGTCCTCCTCGTGATCGTCGGGGTCGTCGCGGTGGCACTCGTGGTGTGGCTCGTGGTCGCGCTCGTCCGCCGCCGCCGACGCGAGGCCGCCATCCGTGCGCGAGGGGCGATGCCCGCGACGCCCGACCCCGCCGATCCGTTCTCGACCATGACCGACGAGCAGGTCGAGAACCTGGCCGGGGCGGCCCTGGTGCGCGCCGACGATGCGATCACCTCGTCGCGCGAAGAGCTGGCGTTCGCGATCGCCCAGTTCGGCGACGCCGCGACGGCCGAGTTCACCGCGGTGGTCGATCGCGCGCGCCAGAAACTCGCCGAGGCGTTCGACCTGCGTCAGAAGCTCGACGACGAGATCGAAGACACGATCCACGATCGACGCGCCTGGCACATCCGCATCGTCCAGATCGCCGACGAGGTCGACGACATCCTCGACGATAACGTCGAGGCCTTCGATGCGCTCCGCCGCCTGGAGCAGAACGCCCCGCAGGAGCTGGAGCGCGTGAAAGGCGAACGCGCCGCCCTCGAGGCGGCGCTGCCCGTCGCCGACGCCGCCCTCTCCGCTCTCGCCACCGCCTACACGCCGGGCGCGCTCGCGGCGGTGGCGGACAACCCGGCGCAGGCACGGGAACGGGCGGCGCTCGCGGACCGAGCCATCCAGGCAGCGTCCGACGCTGTGGCGGGCGGGCGATCCGGCGAGGCCGCGTTCGCGATCCGCACGGCCGAGCAGGCCGTCGCGCAGGCGCATCAGCTCGCCGCCGCGCTCACGACGCTGCGAGACGACCTCGCCGCGATCGAGGCACGCGCGCAGGCGCTGGTCGCCGAACTGCAGTCTGACGTCGAGACGGCCGCGCAGCTTCCCGATCCCGACGGGTCCCTCGCGGCTGCGGCCTCCGCCGTGCGGCAGCAGCTCGAGGCGGCACGCACCGACCTCGACGGCCCCTCTCGTGATCCGCAGCGCGCCTTCGACGCCCTGTCGGCCGCGAACACGACGATCGACCAGACCATCGCGCGCAGCCGGGAGAACGCCGAGCGCGCACTGCGCGCACGGCAGATGCTCGACCAGACGCTGTTGCAGGCCGACTCCGAGATCCGCACCGCGCGCGAGTTCATCGAAACCCGACGGGGTTCGGTCGGCTCGACCGCGCGCACGCGTCTGTCGCAGGCCGAGGCCTCCCGGGCGCAGGCGGAGGCCGCGCGTTCGCAGGCCCCCGACGCCGCCCTGGCCGAAGCGCGGCGCGCGCTCGACCTCGCCCGCCAGGCGATCTCCTCCGCGTCCGCCGATGTGTCGGCGTACTCCTCGTCGTCCTCCGGCTGGGATGCCGGATGGGGAGGCGGACCGTTCGGCGGCGGACGCTCGAACGACTCCGGCCTCGCCGGCGACATCCTCGGCGGCATCATCGGCGGCCTGCTCTCGGGCGGAGGCGGTGGCGGGAGCCGCTCCTCCCGCGGGAGCAGCTGGCGCTCGAGCGGCGGCGGCTTCCGCAGCTCGGGCTTCGGCGGCGGCGGACGATCCGGTGGTGCCCGGCGCCGCTCCGGAGGAGGACGCTTCTGAACTTCACAGACGACTCGGCCAGACTTCGAATGCCCCTCTTTGAAAGGAACCCCGCATGACCAAGCAGTCCATCTTCGGACGTATCTCGACGCTCGTCCGCGCGAACATCAACGCCCTCCTGGATTCTGCGGAGGACCCGCAGAAGATGATCGACCAGCTCGTTCGCGACTACACCAACAACATCGCCGACGCCGAGTCGGCGATCGCCGAGACGATCGGCAACCTCCGCCTGCTCGAGCGCGACCACGAGGAAGACGTGCAGGCCGCGACGGAGTGGGGCAACAAGGCTCTCGCCGCGAGCCGCAAGGCCGACGAGATGCGCGGAGGCGGCGATGCCGCCGGTGCGGACAAGTTCGACAGCCTCGCCAAGATCGCGCTGCAGCGTCAGATCAGCGCGGAGCGTGAGGCGAGCGCCGCCGAGCCGCAGATCGCGGCGCAGACCGAG
Organism: uncultured Microbacterium sp.; assembly: GCF_963528945.1. Taxonomy (GTDB): domain Bacteria; phylum Actinomycetota; class Actinomycetes; order Actinomycetales; family Microbacteriaceae; genus Microbacterium. The sequence continues at coordinate 633,053 of NZ_CAURWX010000001.1, read as the reverse complement.
ATCGTCGACAAGCTCAAGGGCGGCCTCAACGGCATGAAGGAGAAGCTCGGCGAGCTCAAGACCAAGCGCAGCGAGCTGCTCGCCCGCGCGAAGGTCGCCGAGGCCCAGACCAAGGTGCAGGACGCGATCGGCTCGATCAACGTGCTCGACCCCACGAGCGAACTCGGCCGCTTCGAGGACAAGGTCCGCCGCCAGGAGGCGCTGGCGCAGGGCAAGGCGGAGCTGGCCGCGTCGAGCCTCGACGCACAGTTCGAGAGCCTCGAGGACGTCGGCGAGCTCACCGAGGTCGAGGCTCGTCTCGCCGAGCTGAAGGCGGGCGGCTCCGCCCCCCGTCCGGCCATCGAAGGTTCCTGATCCCCCACGGCGGGTGCCCCGGGGTGATCCCACCCCGGGGCACCCGTCGTCCTTCTTCTCGGAGGCACCCATGGTGCGTTTCCTCGTCGTCCCGCAGTGGCAAGGCTCGCCCGCCGCTCGGTCCATGCTGCTCGTCGACGGAGCGACCGCGGTCGCGGGTGATCTGCCCCGTGCGCACACCTCCGTCCTTGACGTCCCCGTCGAGGCCGGCGAGGCGCTGGGGACCGGCGTGCGGCGCCTCAGCGCGCTCCTGCGCACCCGCGCTCTGCTGCGCGAGCACATGACCGACGACACGGTGCTGATCGGGGGCGACTGCAGCATCACGGTCGGCGCCCTCAACGCGCTCCCGGGGGGCACAGACGACGTGGCTGTCGTGTGGTGCGATGCGCACGCCGACCTGCACACCCCCGACTCGTCGCCGTCTGGTGCGTTCTCGGGCATGGCGCTGCGCGCGGTCCTCGGCGAGGGCGAGCCGCAGATGGTCCTCTCCCCCGGCATCCCGCCGGAACGCATCGTCACCGTCGGGGTCCGCGAGGTCGACGACGCGGAGACCGCACCGCTCACGGCGCTGCGCACCCTGAGCGTCGACGACCTCGCCCGTACCGACGCTCTCGCCGACGCCGTGCGGGCGACGGGTGCGACCCGGGTGTGGGTGCACATCGACGTCGACGTCCTCGATCCCGCGGAACTGACCGGCGTCTCGTCTCCCGCACCATTCGGTGCGACGCCCACGGCCCTCGCCGCCGCCATCCGACGCCTCCGCGAGGAGTTCCCGCTCGCCGGCGCCACGATCGCCGGGTTCGCCCCGCGCTCGCCCGCCGATGCGGTCGACGACCTCGGCTCTCTGCTCCGGCTCGTCGGAGCGGTCGCATGAGCGAGGACTGGCGCGCGCGGGCCGATCGCGTCCTGGAGCGAGGGCGGCGGTTCGATCGGCGCATCCCGGCGTTCCTCCTGCGGTCGCCGATCAGTCGCCTGGGCTACCTCTGGGGCACCGCAGTGGGGTGGGTCTGGGGAACGCTGTGGAGCACCGGACCGGTCGAGCGTCGCGGGGGGCTGTGGATCTTCCGCGGCATGCCGTCATGGACGTTCGCACGCGGGGGCGTCTGCGTCGGCGGATGCTTCCTCACCGGCGATCGTCGACCGAGCGACGCCGTGCTGAGGCACGAGTCGGTGCATCGCGAGCAGTGGCTGCGCTACGGCTTCCTCATGCCGTTTCTGTACCTCTTCGCGGGACGCGATCCGTTGCGCAACCGCTTCGAGATCGAGGCCGGCCTGCAGGACGGGAACTACGTACCGCGCTCCCGGTGACCCGTCAGCGCTCGGTGGGCAGCAACCCGACGAAGCGCTCGGGAACGCGGATCGATGCCGCCTCGACGCCGAGGTCACCCGTCAGGTGGTCGACGATGTCGGCGGTGCCGAGGTATCCGCCGAACAGCGTGATGTGGGTCTCGTACTCGCCCTCGTAGAGCATCTCGTCGGCCCAGGCGCACGTCGCGCGTGCGACGGCCTCACCGCGAGCGCACGAGCGGCCGCTTCCCGGGGCGCCGCTACGATCGGCCCGCGCGAGCCAGGTCACGGTCATGCGACCCGGAACCTGGATGGTGCGGATGTCGTCGGCCGTCGGCACCTCGATGAAGACGCGCCCCGATGCGCACAGCGGCAGGGTCGCGAGGAACATCTCGAGGTCGACGAGCGACGTCTCGTCGGCCGTCACGAGGTGGTGGGAACGACGACGAGCGGCGCGGCGAGCCGCGCGGCTGCTCCGGGTCTCGATCGAGGTCTCCATGGTGCTCCCATCGTAACACCGATGAAGGCATGCCTTACCTACTCTGGATCACTCCGCGGGCTCGACGAGGGCGCGCTCGAGAGCGTCCAGCTCGTCGTCGGAGAGACCCTGGGCGCGCAGGTAGCCGGAGGCGGATCCCCAACGCTCATCGACGGTTTCGAGCAACCGCCGCATGACCTCGGCCGGCGACTGCGTCGCGAGGGCGACGGCGTGCACGGCCTCCGGGTGCATCTGCTCCAGGTAGCGGGCGATGCGACGATTGCGCTCGGCGGGCAGCTGGGACTCGGTGAGCGCGTAGTCGGCGATCACCGCCTCGCGATCGGCACCGACCGCCGCGAGCGCGAGGGCGACCGTCACACCGGTGCGGTCCTTCCCCACGGTGCAGTGCACGAGCGTGGGCTCCCCGGCCGCGATGATGCGCACGGCTTCGGCCAGTCGGGGCCCGCTCTCCTCGAGCAGGTGCAGGTAGAGGTCTTCGAGGCTCGTGTCGGTCTCGAAGAACGATCGGACGGAGCCGAGGAACAGCGGCAGATGGGTGGTCTCTGGACCGTGGATGCCGCTGGGCTCCGCGGCCACCTCCTCGCCGTCGCGGAGGTCGACGATGCGGCGGACTCGATGACGCAGCTCGGCGGCCCCCTGCGCGGTCGCCCCGGACAACTGCCCCGAGCGCAGCAGGACGCCGGAGCGGATGCGGCCGCCACGGGCGGGGATCCCGCCCACATCCCGAACGTTGTTCACGCCGGGGACGTCGAGCACGGTCATGCCGAGGCCGGGGTGCGCGGCGGCACCGGGTACCGCCCGGCGATGACGATGCGGTTGAACGCGTTGATCGAGACGCACGCCCAGCTCAGTGCGGCGTACTCCTTCTCGGTGAACACGCTCCCCACCCGGTCGTAGACCTCATCGGACACACCCTCCTCCGAGATGAAGGTGAACGCCTCGGCGAGCTCGAGGGCCGCGCACTCGCGATCCGAGAACACCCCGCTCTCGCGCCAAGTGGCGATCTGCATGAGGGTGTCGGCATCCATGCCTGCGGCGAGCGCGCGGTCCACGTGGATGCGCGTGCAGTACCCGCAGCCGTTGAGCTGCGAGCAGTGGATCATGACGATCTCCTTGAGACGATCGTCGATGCCGTTCGCCGCGCAGATCTCTCCGACGGTGCGAGAGAACGCATCCAGCGCCTGATACGCCGCAGGCTCGGTCTTGGAGAGGTGGACTCGCTTCTCACTCATGGAACGATGATATTCCGACCGGGCGCCGGACGAGCGAGAGCATCCGCAGTCGAAATGCAGGATGCTCATTCAATGCGGCGTTCCCCGCGCATTTAGGCTGTTACTCCGCAGCTTTACCTGGGCGATCTGCGTCGACATTTCCTGATCGCATCCGTCAGGGCGCAAGATAGGGAGCGTGCCGACCGATCACAGCGAGTTCCGCTACCTCCCCGCACAGGCCGAAGCGCGAGCGATCCCCCTGCCGCCCGTCGAGCGCCTCGCGCTCCCTCTGCCGGATGGTCGGACGCTGAGCGCCCTCCGCTTCGGAAGCGCCGCCCCCGAAGTGACCCTGCTCCACGGCGCGGGACTCAACGCCCACACGTGGGACACCACCGTCCTCGCCCTCGGCCTGCCGGCGCTGGTGATCGATCTCGCCGGTCACGGTGATTCCTCCTGGCGCACGGATGCCGACTACACGCCGCGCGTGCTGGCCGCCGACGTCGCCGTGGCGCTCGACGCCTGGGTCCGAAGCCCGCAGGTGGTCGTCGGACAGTCGCTCGGTGGCCTCACCGGCGCCGCACTGGCGGCGGCCCGCCCCGACCTGGTCCGAGAGCTGATCGTGGTCGACATCACCCCCGGCGTCGACACCACCGCCGGACCGGCCGTGCTCCGCGAGTTCTACGCGGGTCCGACGGACTTCGCCACGCGTGACGAGCTCGTCGACAAGGCGATGGCCCTCGGCTTCGGCGGCTCGCGTCCCGATACCGAACGCGGCGTCTTCCTCAACACGCGCGTGCGCGACGACGGGCGCATCGAGTGGAAGCACCACTTCGCGCACCTCGCCGCCCACGCCCTCGCAGCGCACGACCCCGGCAACTCGACCGCCCCCTCCGTGCTGCACGAGACGGGATGGGACGACCTCGCCGCCGTGCGGGCGCCGATCACCCTCGTCCGCGCGACACGGGGCTTCGTCACCGCAGACGACGCCGCCGCGTTCGCGGAGCGCGTCCCCGCGGCGCGGATCATCGAGATGGATGCCTCGCACAACGTGCAGGAGACCGCCCCGGCCGACCTCGCCCGTCTCGTCGGCGAAACCCTCGCGACGCCGCCGTCCCACCGCGGTATGTGACGTTCCGTTCCATTCACCGCCCTCGTCGCCTCCCCTGTCTCTAGGCTCGATCCACCGGCACACAGCAACTGCCGCACCGAGAGGAACCCCATGTCCCGACGCCTTCGTCGCCCCGCGCTGATCTCCGCCCTGGCGGCCGCCGCCCTGATCCTGAGCGCGTGCAGCGGCTCGACGGAGCCGGCGGCGACCCCCACGGGCTCCCCCGACCCCGACGCCACGCTGCGCGTCGGCCTGGTGCTCGAACCGACCAACCTCGACATCCGCCGGACGAGCGGAGCCGCACTCGAGCAGATCCTCATCGACAACATCTACGAGGGCCTCGTCACGCGCACGCAGGACAACGAGATCGTCGAACGACTCGCCTCGGACTACACCGTCTCCAACGACGGCCTGACGTACTCCTTCACGCTGCAGGAGGGCATCACCTTCCACGACGGCTCTCCGCTCACGTCCGCCGATGTCGTCGCCTCGTACGAGGCCGTGCGCACCGACGCCACCCTCCAGGGCAACGCGGAGTTCGCTGCGGTGTCCGCGATCACCGCCCCCGACGCGTCGACGGTCGAGATCGTGTTGTCGCAGCCCGACCAGAACTTCCTCTTCGCCCTCACCGGACCCGCCGGCCTGGTCTTCAAGACCGGTGACACCACCGATCTCAAGACCGCGGAGAACGGCACGGGTCCGTTCACCCTGACCCGGTGGAACAAGGGCAGCACGATCACGTTCGCCCGAAACGACGCCTACTGGGGAGAGCCGGTCGGTGTCGCCGAGGTCGAGTTCCAGTACATCCCCGACTTCACCGCGGGAGTGAACGCGGCGCTCGCCGGCGACCTCGACGTGCTGACCGCCGTCGACCCGAACCTCGCCCCGCAGCTCGAGGACTCCGGCGACTTCACGCTGACGACCGGACGCACCACCGACAAGGCGACGCTCGCCTTCAACAACGCGAAGGCCCCGCTCGACGACGTGCGCGTGCGCGAGGCGCTGCGCCTCGCCATCGACCACGAGGGCCTCATCGAGGCCGTCGGGGCCGGGACCGAACTGTACGGACCGATCCCGGAGCTCGACCCGGGCTACGAGGATCTGTCTGACGTCGTCTCGTACGACCCCGAGCGGGCGAAGGAGCTGCTGGCCGAGGCGGGCCAGGAAGACCTCGAGCTGACCCTCACGATCCCGGCGTTCTACGGAACCACGGTGCCGAAGGTGCTGATCTCCGACTTCGCCGAGGTCGGCGTCACGCTCGATGTCGACTCCGTCGAGTTCCCGACCTGGCTCGAAGACGTCTACACCAACCACGACTACGACCTCAGTTTCGTCTTGCACGTCGAGCCCCGTGACTTCGGGAACTTCGCGAACCCCGACTACTACTTCGGATACGACAACGCCGAGGTGCAGGCGCTCTACAACCAGGCCGAGGCCGAGGTCGACCCCGAGAAGTCGGCCGAGCTGCTCGCCCAGGCCGCGCGCATCGTCTCGGAGGAGCACGCCGCCGACTGGCTCTACAACGGCGAGACCCTCACCGCCGTGAGCCCGCTGGTCGCCGGCTTCCCGCAGGACTCGATCAACTCGCGCATCGACCTCGCGGGCGTCTCCGTGCTCGACGCCGGCTGAACGCCCCGTCGACATGCTCCGCTACGCGCTCGCCCGAGGGGCCCTGCTCATCGCAGGCCTCCTCGTGGCGAGCGCGCTCATCTTCCTGACGTTGCGGGTCTTCCCCGGCGATGTCGCGCAGCTCATCGCCGGCACGCAGGCCTCGCCGTCCGAGGTCGACGCCCTGCGCACCTCGCTGGGCCTCGACAAGCCGCTCATCGCCCAGTACGCGGAGTGGGTCGGCGGACTCCTCCGCGGCGACCTCGGCACGTCGCTCCTCTCGGGGGCATCCGTCGGGGAGGAACTGCTCCAGAAGGCGCAGGTCACCGTGCCCCTGGGCATCCTGTCGCTGCTCATCGCCGTCGCGATCGCCGTACCCTTCGGCATCGTCTCGGCGCTGCGCCGCGGCCGCCCCTCCGGCACCGTCCTGAGCGTCGGCGCCCAGGCCCTCGCCGCGGTCCCCGTGGTGTGGGCCGGCATGATGCTCATCGTCGTGTTCTCGGTGTGGCTCGGCTGGTTGCCGCCGCAGGGATTCCCCCGCACCGGCTGGAGCACTCCGGGTCGTGCCCTGGAAGCCCTCGTCCTGCCCGCGCTCACCATCGGCGTCGTCGAGGGCGCGATGCTTCTGCGATTCGTGCGCAGCGCGACACTGCAGGCCGCCGGGCAGGACTTCGTGCGAACCGCTGCGGCCAAGGGACTCACTCGCACGCAGGCCCTCGTGCGGCACGGCATCCCGGCCGTCGGACTCTCGATCGTGACGGTGCTCGGCCTGCAGGTCGCCGGCATCATCGTCGGATCCGTCGTCATCGAGCAGCTCTTCACCCTCCCCGGCATCGGACGGATGCTCGTCGCCGATGTCGGCACGCGCGACCTCGTCAAGGTGCAGAGCGAACTGCTGGTCCTGACCGGTTTCGTGCTGGTCGTCGGTTTCCTCGTCGACCTGCTGCATCGGGCCATCGACCCCCGCCAGAGGGAGGCATGATGGCACCGCAGTGGCTGCGCCGACTCGCGACGACCCCGACCGGCGCGTTCGGCATGATCGTTGTCGGCCTGATCGCCCTCGTCGCGCTCGTCTCGCTGTTCTGGACGCCCTTCGATCCGCAGACGTCGGTGATCCGCGACCGCTGGCTGCCCCCGGGCCTCCCGCACCTGCTCGGCACCGATGACACGGGACGCGACATCCTGAGCCTCCTCATGGCGGGCGCGCGCACCACGGTCTTCGTCAGCGTCGGCGCCGGCATCGTCGCCACGCTCGTCGGCATCATGCTCGCCGCGCTGGGCGCCCTCACTCCCCGCGGAGTCCGCGAGACGGTGGCGGTGCTCGTCGACATCCTCATCGCGTTCCCGGTGCTGCTGATCGCGATGATGATCTCGTCGGTGTGGGGCGGGTCGCTGTGGGTGGTCATCTGGGCCGTCGGCATCGGGTTCGGCGTGAACATCGCGCGCGTCACGCGCCCGGAGCTCCGCCGCGTGCAGCAGAGCGACTTCGTCCTCGCCGGGCGCGCCGCGGGTCTGACCACCGGGCAGAGCCTCGTCCGCCACCTCCTCCCGAACGTCGCACCGGTGTTCATCGTGCAGCTGTCGTGGTCGATGGCGGTGGCCGTGCTCGCCGAGGCGGGACTGTCGTATCTCGGATTCGGCGCATCGGTGGTCGAGCCCAGCTGGGGCATCCTCCTGGCCGATCTGCAGCGCTACATCGGCGTGCACCCGCTCTCGGTGATCTGGCCGGGCCTCGCGATCACGATCACCGTGCTCGCCCTCAACCTCCTCGGAGACGGGCTCCGCGAGGCGACGGATCCCACGCTGCGCCACCGTTCCGCCGAGACGCACACCCCGGGGGTGGTCGCATGAGTCTGCAGGTGCAGGACCTCGTCGTCGAGCTCGACGGTCGACGGCTCGTCGACGGCATCTCGTTCGAGGTGCCGGACGGCGCGCGGGTCGGGCTGATCGGCGAATCGGGGTCCGGCAAATCCCTGACCGCCCTCGCGATCCTCGGCCTGCTGCCCGACGGCGCCGTGGCGAGCGGGAGCATCCGCTGGAACGGCGCGGAGCTCATCGGACTCCCCGACCGCGAGCTCGCGCGGTTGCGCGGTGACGAGATCGGCATCGTGTTCCAGGAACCGCGCACGGCGCTCAATCCGATCCGCACCGTCGGACGCCAGATCGCGGAGTCCGTACGCATCCACGAGCGCATCGGCCGGCGCGAGGCGCGCGAGCGCGCGATCGCCGAGGCCGCGCGGGTGCGCCTGCCCGACCCCCCGTCGATCGTCGACCGCTACCCGCACCAGCTCTCGGGCGGACAGCGTCAGCGCGTGGCGATCGCGACCGCTCTCGCCTGCCGACCACGACTGCTCATCGCCGATGAGCCGACCACCGCGCTCGACGTCACCATCCAGGCCGAGATCCTGTCGCTCCTTCTCGGCCTCGTGCAGGACGAGGGCATGTCGCTCGTCTTCATCACCCACGACCTCGCGGTCCTCGCGCAGGTCGCGACCCACGGTGTGGTCCTCGAGCACGGCAGGGTGGTCGAGGACGCGCCCGTCGCGCAGCTGCTGCGCGCGCCGCAGTCCGCGGTCACGCAGGGCCTGCTCCGCGACGCGACCGCGACGCTGTGGCGTCCGGAAGGAGGCGCGTCATGACGCTGCTCAGCGCCCGCGGACTGCGGCGCGACTTCACCCGGCCCCGGCGAGCGCCCGGGGAGCGCGCGCGGACCGACACCGCCCTGCACCCCACCGACCTCGACGTGATCGAGGGGTCGTCGGTGGGAATCATCGGCGAGTCCGGCTCGGGGAAATCGACCCTCGTGCGCCTCCTGCTCGGACTCGACCGGCCCACCTCCGGCACCGTGTCGCTCGATGGGCGCGACATCGATGCCGGTGCGCGCGCACGGTCATTGCACTGGGTGCGTCGGCAGACCGGGCTGGTGTTCCAGGACCCCTACGCCTCGCTGGACCCCCGGATGACCGCGGGGCAGATCATCCGGGAGCCGCTGTGGGCGCTCGGCATCCCCGGCGACCACCGCGCCCGCGTGCAGGAGGTTCTCGCACAGGTCGGACTCGAACCCGAGATGGGCGACCGCTACCCGCACGAGTTCTCCGGCGGTCAGCGCCAGCGCATCGCGCTCGCGCGCGCGATCGTCCACCGGCCCCGTATCCTTGTGGGTGACGAGCCGCTGTCCGCGCTCGACGTCACGGTGCGCGCACAGATCCTCGAACTGCTGCGTGAGCTGCGCCGCACGGAAGACCTCACCCTCGTGCTGGTGTCGCACGACATCGGCGTGGTGCAGCATCTGTGCGACACGGTCGTGGTCATGAAGGACGGGCGCATCGTCGAACGCGGGGCGACCGACGAGGTACTCCTCCACCCGCGCGACGAATACACGCGCACGCTGCTGTCGGCGATCCCGGTGATCCCCGACGCTCAGTGACGGCGCAGGCCGGGGAGGAGGGTGCGGCGGCGCACCGGACGGAGCGCGCGCTTCATGTACACGGTGCCGAGGTCGCGCCCGAACTTGCGGCCGACGCCCGCCATGCGGCCCGCCTCGACGAAACCGAGCCGCGTGTGCAATCGGATCGACGCCTCCGCGCCCCGGTCGCTGATGACGGCCACCATCTCGCGGATGCCGCGACGTTCGCAGGCCTCGACGAGGGCGCGGAGCAGCGCGGCACCGAGACCCTTGCCGCCCGCACCCGGCCCGAGGTAGATCGAATCCTCGACGGTGTACCGGTAGGCGTTCTTCCCCGCCCAGGGTTGCGCCAGTGCATAACCCAGTACCACGCCCGCGGGCGAGACGGCCACGAGGAACGGCAGCCCGAGCCGATCGAGCAGGGCGAGCTTGTCCCGCCAGTACGGGATGCTGCTGCGCTTCTCGTCGAGGGTGACGGCGGAGTTGCTGACGAAGTGGTTGTAGATCTCGCGGACGTGCGGGAGGTCGCCGGACCGCGCGGGACGGATGGCGTAGGAGAAGACCTCGGGCGGTGCTTCGCGGCGCAGGTGGCGCGGCAGCACCCGACGACGGTCCCCGGGCTCGAACTGCATGGGCTCAGCTTAGGGAGGCCGTGGCCTCTCCCTCCACCCGCCAGTCGATCGGCGACGCCCCGAGGTCGGCGAGCAGGGCGTTCGCGCGGGAGAAGGGGCGCGATCCGAAGAAGCCCCGCCGCGCCGACAGCGGCGAGGGATGCGCCGAGGCGATGATCGGGGTGTCGCCGAGAAGGGGGCGCAGCCCCTCCGCGTCCTTCCCCCAGAGCACCGCCACGAGCGGCTGGTCGCGGGCGACGAGCGCGCGGATCGCGAGCTCCGTGACGCGCTCCCATCCCCACCGGCGATGCGATCCCGGCGCGCCGGGCTGCACGGTGAGCACACGGTTCAGCAGCAGCACCCCCTGATCGCTCCACGCCGACAGGTCGCCGTGCGGCGCGGGCGGGATGCCGAGGTCGCTCTCCCGCTCGGCATAGATGTTCACCAGGCTGCGCGGCAGCGGGCGCACGTGCTCCTCCACGGCGAACGAGAGCCCGATGGGATGCCCGGGCGTCGGATACGGATCCTGACCGGTGATCAGCACCCGCACGTCGTCCAGCGGGCGCCGGAAGGCACGGAGCACGTCACGACCCGCCGGCAGGTAACCCCGACCGGCGGCATCCTCGGCGCGGAGCCGTTCGCCGAGCGCCGCGATGTCGTCCTGCACCGGGGCCAGCGCGTCGGCCCAGCCCGGATCGATCTCCCCGTCCGCCGCGAGCTGCGCGAGGGTACGGGCCACCCTCAGTCCGCCGTCCGCACGCGCAGGGGGCCGCGCGCCAGCAGGTGCTGAGCGGACTGCGCCACGGGGCGCATCGTCACGAGGTCGAGGTTCACATGCCCCGGGGCATCGAGCGCATAGGCGATGACATCGGCCACGTCCTCCGCGCGCAGCGGCGCCTCCACCCCGGCGTACACCGACTCCGCCGCCACCGAATCGCCGCGCAGGCGGTTGAGCGTGAACTCCTCGGTGTGCACCATGCCCGGAGCCACCTCGACCACCCGGATCGGCTCGCCGTTGAGCTCTTGGCGGAGCACGCGCACCAGCATCGCCTCCGCCGCCTTCGCGGCGTTGTAGCCGGCGCCCCCCGCATAGGCGGCCTGGGCGGCTGTGGACGTCACGAACACGGTGTCGGCATGCCCGTCGGCCGCGGCGGCGCGGCGCAGCAGCGGCAGCAGCCCCGAGACGAGCCGCTGGGTCGACAGCACGTTGGCATCGAACATCCACTGCCAATCCTCGGCCGAGCCGTCCTCGATGCGGTCGGTGCCGCGTGCACCACCCGCCACCTGCACGAGCGCGTGCACGGGGCCGGTGGCCTCCAGCTCTGCGATCAGAGCGTCGACGGCCACGGGATCGGTGAGGTCGCACGCCACCGCCGACGCTCCCGTCTCGGCGACGAGGGCCGCCAGCCGGTCCTCGCGGCGGGCGACGCCGACGACGTCCCACCCGCGCGACCGGAGCTCCCGCACCGTCGCCGCCCCGATCCCCGAACTCGCACCCGTCACCACTGCACGTCTGTTGGCCATGCCTCCACCGTACGATGTTCCGCGCCGTCGCGCCGACCGCGCGTGTTACGTCACATTTCCCGGCCGTTGTTGACAGCCGGTCCCCTTCCGTACTCTCGCTGGAGCGGCATCCGCCGTCGACTCCGACCGATCGTTCCAGGGGGAACACATGCCCGCACCCGAGACCTGGCGTTTCGAGACCAAGCAGATCCACTCCGGCGCCGCGCCCGACCCCGTCACCAAGGCCCGCGCCACGCCGATCTACCAGACCACGTCGTACGTGTTCGACAGCGCGGACCACGCGGCGAACCTCTTCGCGCTCGCCGAGTTCGGCAACATCTACACGCGCATCCAGAACCCCACGCAGGACGTGCTCGAGCAGCGCCTCGCCGCGCTCGAGGGCGGCACCGGAGCACTGGTGCTCTCCAGCGGCCAGGCGGCGTCGACGTTCGCGATCCTCAACATCGCCGAGGCCGGCGATCACTTCGTCGCCTCCAGCTCGATCTACGGCGGCACCTACAACCTCTTCAAGTACACGCTCGCGAAGCTCGGCATCGAGGTCACGTTCGTCGAGAACCAGGACGACCCCGAGGAGTGGCGCCGCGCGGTGCGCGACAACACCAAGCTCTTCTTCGCCGAGACGATCGGCAACCCGCAGATCAACGTGCTCGACATCCGCACGGTCGCCGACGTCGCGCACGAGAGCGGCGTGCCGCTCATCGTCGACAACACCATCGCCACGCCGTACCTCATCCGTCCGTTCGAGCACGGCGCCGACATCGTCATCCACTCGGTCACGAAGTTCCTCGGCGGTCACGGCACCACGATCGGCGGCGTGATCATCGACGGCGGCTCGTTCGAGTGGTCGAAGAACGTCGAGAAGTTCCCCGGCCTCACGGTGCCGGACCCCTCGTACCACGGGGCGAGCTACACCGCGGCCGTGGGCGACCCGCTCGCCTACATCATCAAGGCCCGCGTGCAGCTGCTGCGCGACCTCGGATCGGCCATCTCGCCGCAGAGCGCCTGGAACCTCATCCAGGGCGTCGAGACGCTGTCCCTGCGCATCGAGCGCCACGTGCAGAACGCCCAGGAGATCGCCGAGTGGCTCGACGGTCGCGACGACGTCGCCACCGTCAACTACTCGGGCCTGCCGTCGTCGCCCTGGTACGCGAAGGCGAACGAGTACGCCCCGAAGGGCGTCGGCGCGGTGCTGTCGTTCGAACTGAAGGGCGGGGTCGAGGCGGGACGCGAGTTCGTCAACAGCCTCTCGCTGTTCAGCCACCTCGCCAACATCGGCGACGTGCGCTCGCTGGTCATCCACCCCGCGTCGACGACGCACGCGCAGCTCACCCCCGAGCAGCAGCTCACCGCCGGCGTGACGCCCGGTCTCGTGCGCCTCTCGGTCGGGATCGAGAACATCGACGACCTCAAGGCCGACCTCGACCAGGCCCTGGCCGCGGCGCGCCGCGTCAGCGAGGCCGCCCGCGCCTGATCGCGCGCAGAGACGGATGCCCCGGACCACCGCGGTCCGGGGCATCCGTCTGCGTGGCGCGACGTAACGTTCGCCGCGCGCCCCTCCGGCCACGGGAGAATGGGGAGCATGGACTGGCAGACGACCTCCGAGGACACGGTGCCGTCGGCGCTCGTGACCGACGCCGATGTCCGCCTGCTGCGCGCCCGACCGCCGGCGACCGGCGCCTGGCGCGACGGCGACCCGGCCGGAGGCCGACGCTTCGCCGCCTCCGGCGCCTTCCGCACCGAGAGCGGCGCCGAGCTGCCGAGCATCCGTCTGGCCTATGAGAGCTGGGGCGAGCTCAACGCCGCCCGCGACAACGCGGTGCTCGTGCTGCACGCGCTCACGGGAGACAGCCACGTGCGCGGGCCGGCCGGCGCCGGGCATCCGACCGCCGGCTGGTGGGAGGACCTCACCGGCCCCGGCGCTCCCCTCGACACCGACCGCTGGTTCGTGATCGCCCCGAACATGCTGGGCGGATGCCAGGGCTCCACCGGGCCCGCGAGCGTGGCCCCCGACGGCTACGAGTGGGCCTCGCGCTTCCCCTACCTGACGGTGCGCGACCAGGTCGCCGCGCAGGTGCGTCTCGCCGACGCGCTGGGGATCGACGCCTGGGCCGCGGTGATCGGCGGGTCGATGGGCGGCATGCACGCCCTGGAGTGGGCGGTGACCCATCCGGACCGCGTCGAGCGCCTCGCCGTACTCTCCTCACCCCCGGTGACGACGGCCGATCAGATCGCGTTGAACACCGTGCAGATCGAGACCATCCGCATGGACCCTCGGTTCCTCGGCGGCGAGTACTACGACCTCGACGACGGCGACGGTCCGCACCGCGGGCTGGCGCTCGCCCGCCGCATGGCCCTCCTCAACTACCGCAGCCCGATCGAGCTCAATCAGCGGTTCCAACGTTCGTGGCAGTCGGGAGTCTCCCCTCTCGGCCACGGCGGCCGCTTCGCCGTCGAGTCGTATCTCGACTTCCACGGCAACAAGTTCACGCGTCGCTTCGACGCGAACAGCTACATCACGCTCGTCGAGGCCATGAACTCGCACGACGTGGGGCGCGATCGCGGAGGCGTCGAAGAGGCCCTTCGCACCGTGACAGCCACCACGCTGGTGCTGGGGATCGACAGCGACCGGCTCTTCCCCGTCGACGGGCAGCATCGCATCGCGCGCAGCATCCCGCACACCCTCGACGGCAACGACGCCGTGGTGCTGACGAGTGATTTCGGACACGACGGCTTCCTCATCGAGACGGACGCGGTCGGCGCGCATCTTCGTCGTCTGTTCGAGAGCTGAGCGCGGCGACCGAGCGGGCCGCCGCGGGTCACGCCTCGACGAAACGCCAGGGCAGCGCGCGGGTGTCGAGCGTGCCCTGCTCCCACACGAAGTCGCGCCCGCCGTCGCGCTCGACCACGCGCGTGCGGAACAGCACCGGGGCGCCCGCTGCCGCCAGGGCGGACGCGGCATCGGCGAACGTCGAGAGTCGGTGCAGCGTCACCCAGGTCGGCGGGAACAGCGTCCACTCCCCCGCCGCATGACGCGCGAGCGCCGCCGCCGGAGACGACCACGCGATCTCTTCGACCTCGGCGGGTGACGGGACGGGCTCGGCGGCGGGAGCCTGCGCGAGGAAGAACCAGGTGCGGATGCGCGTCGGCACCTCGACGGGCGGGTGCCAGGTCGAGAGCGGAACGAGTCCGGCGACCTCGATACCCACCTCCTCTGCGACCTCGCGGAGGCCGGCACGGCGCGCATCGTCGATCTCGGAGTCGCCCGGACGGCGGTCGACCTCGTCGACCTTGCCGCCGGGGAACACCCAGCCCCCGGCGAACGAGCCGCGATCGGGGCGCCGCATCAGCAGCACCTCGAGACCGTCGCCGCCGTCGCGGAGGATCACGACCGTCCCGGCGACGGGCAGGTCATCGGGGGCGTCCACCCCCTCACCCTACGCCGCGACGCGCTCCCGGACTGCACGGCGGCGCACCTCGACGCGGTACGACAGCAGGGCGATGAGCAGACCGGCGACCGCCAGTGCGGCGCCCGTCCACGAGGGGGCCGTGTAGCCCCACCCCGCCGCGATCACCGCACCGCCGAGGAAGGCACCCAGGCTGTTGCCGATGTTGAGGGCGGAGTGGTTCATGGCCGCGGCGATCGACTGGTTGTCGCCCGCCACGTCCATCAGGCGCGTCTGGATGGTGGGGCTCAGCACCGACGAGACGAAACCGACGACGAGCACCAGCAGAGCGAGCAGGATGATCCAGGTCGACACGAGGGCGAGCACCGCGAACACGACCGCCATCGCGGTCAGGCCGATCAGAAGCGTGCGCCGCAGGTCGATGTCGGCGAGATGACCGCCGACGAGGTTGCCGGCGGTCATGCCGACACCCATCAGCACGAGGATGATCGGAACCACCCACGCCGGCGAAGCGGAGACTTCGGTGACGAGGGGCGCGATGTAGCTGTACACCGCGAAGAACCCGCCGAAGCCGATCGCGCCGACCCCCAGCGTGAACCACACCTGGCCGATGCGGAAGACGCCCAGCTCCTGACGCATGGTGCGCCCCGGCGTGCCCGGATGCTCCGGCACGAGCAGCGCGATGCACACCGTCGCGGCGGCGAACACCAGCGTCACGACGGCGAAGGCCGCCCGCCATCCGAACTGCTGACCGAGGAAGGTCCCCAGCGGAACGCCGACGACGTTCGCGACGGTGAGGCCGGTGAGGATGAAGGCGACGCCCTTGGCCCGGTTCCCCGGTCCCATCACCTCGGCTGCGACGAGCGCACCGATGCCGAAGTACGCCCCGTGCGGGAGGCCGGCGAGGAAGCGGGAGACTCCGACGAGTTCGAAGGTCGGGAGCACGACGGTGAGGGCGTTGAACACCGTGAGGGCGAGCGCGAGCACGATCATCACCCGGTGGCGCGGGAAGCGCGCGACGAAGCCCGCGATCGTCGGGGCGCCGACGACGACGCCGAGCGCATACAGCGAGACGAGCCAGCCGGCCTGACTGAGCGCGTCCTCTCGGCTGGATGCCCAGAGGGAAGGGAGCAGGTCGGACGCGATGTCGGGCAGCAGGCCCATGATCACGAACTCGGTCATGCCGATGCCGAAGCTGCCGATGGCGAGGGAGAGGAGCGCCCACTTCGCCGCACCCCTCGATTCAGTCGAGGGATTCACCGGATCAGCTTACCGGCTGAGCGGCATGCCGGCCGACCGGCGACTACTCGGCGTCGGCGTCGATCGCCCGTTCGAGACGCTCGAGCTTGGCGTCGAGCTCGCCAGAGTAGCCCGGACGGATGTCGGCCTTGAGCACGAGCGACACCCGGGAGCCGAAGGGCATCACGGCCTCGGTGGCGCGCTTGACGACATCCATCACCGTGTCCCAGTCGGGGCCTTCGATCTCGGTGAACATGCTCGTGGTGCGGTGCGGCAGGCCCGACTCGCGCACGACGCGGACGGCCGCGGCCACCGCATCGTGCACGGAGCCGTCGGCGCTGGCGGAGCCGGACGGGGCGACGGAGAAGGCGATCAGCATGGTTTCACTCCCGGAGGGTCGAGGGTCGGACGGAGGGGACCTGCACCACGGCGCGGATGCCGACGGCGAGGAGCACGAGGAGCAGCGCGTTGCGCGCGGTGAGCAGGGCGACCGGGAGCGGCTGCGCCTGGAGAAGGGCGTCGTAGGCGAGCGGGTAGACGAGGAACGTGAGGAGGCACAGCACCAGCACCAGGAGCGCCGCGACCTGCGCCCGCGCGCGGTCCACCGCCAGCCACAGCACGACCGGCGCGAGGAGCCAGACCTGGAACTGCGGCGAACCCACCTTGTTCGTCACGATGAGCGCGACGACAAGACTCAGCGCGAGCGGCGGGAGGAGCCGCGCCGACGCCGCACCGCGTCGCGCCCGCCAGACACCCAGCGCGATGATGCCGCCGACGACCACCGCCATGGCGGCCGTCAGCGCCGCACCGACCGCCTCGGCACCCGGCGCGTCGATCTGGAAGGTCAGGATGTCGAAGCTGTACTCGATCCGCGCTGCCCCGGTGGCCGCGAGCCAGAGGAACGGCGTCGCGGCGACGGCCTCGATCTGCAGCCCCCGGCCCGACTGCGCGCCGAGGAAGCCGACGATCTCCTCGCGCGCGCCGAGCAGGAGCAGGCCCGCGAGCACGACGACGGTCACGGCCACCGCCGACCCGAGCATCCGCGCCCGGTGTCGAGCGGCGATCAGCCCGGCGATGAGCACCGCCCCCGGCCAGATCTTGACCCAGGCGGCGATCGTCAACAGGGCGGCGGCGAGCGCCGGCCGAGAGGCGAGCCAGAGCCCGGCGATCACCACGAGGGGCAGTGTGATCGCGTCGAGGCGGTAGAGGGCGATCGGTCCGAGCAGCACCAGCGCCGCGCACCAGAACCAGCCGGCCGCACGTCGGGGCGCGGAGGGCCGGCGCCCGATCAGCACGGCGAAGGCGACGGCGTCGAGCACGGTCGCCAGCACCGCCCACGCGATGAGGTAGGCGGCCGAGACGCCGAGGGCGGCGACCAGCGGCGACGCGGGCAGCTTCGCGGCGAGCATCGGCAGCAGGGCGAGCTGCGGGTACACCCATGGCTCGGTGACGCCCACGACCGGTCCGCCGGAGAGAGCGGCCGAGGCCCACGGCTCGTACACCAGCACCACGTCGCCCATCGGCTGACTCGGAAGCACCCAGCCGAGCCATGCCGTCGTCAGATGGGCGAGGATGAAGACCGCCCACAGCGCCGCGACCTGGGCCGTCCGGCGCGTCACGCCAGAACGTCCGCGATCGCGCGCGGCAGCGCCTCCGCCACGTCGAGCGCGACGATCGGATGCCCCGGCTCCCCGTTCGTCGTACCGGAGGCGATCCGGGCGGCGTGACCGTGCAGCCACGCCCCGGCCGCGGCCGCCTCGGCCAGCGGCGACGCCGCCGCCGACGCCAGGACCGCGCCGAGTGCCCCGCCGAGCACGTCGCCCGTGCCGGCCGTCGAGAGCCATGCGGTGCCGGCACCGATCGCGATCACACCGCCGTCCGGTGAGGCGACGAGAGTGCGCGAGCCTTTCAGGAGCACCGTGACGTCCAACGCCGTCGCGACCTCGCTCGCCTCGGCGGCGCGATCGCCTCCGGTCGGCAGACCGAGCCGACGGCGCAGGGCCGCGAACTCCTTGGCGTGCGGCGTGAGCAGGGTCGGCGCGGTGGGACGGTCGACGAGGTCGAGCGCTCCGGCGTCCACCACGACGCGCGCGTCGCCGCGCAGCAGTGCCCGCAGCTGCTCTTCCTCCTCGGGTCGGCGGTGCGCGGCATCCGTCCCCGATCCGATGACCCAGGCATCCACCCGCGTGCGGCCGACATCGCTGCCCGTCACGGTCTCGGGGCGCCGGGTGAGGACGGCGTCCGCGACCCGCTCCTCCCCCACGTACCATACGAAGCCGGCGCCCGCGCGCCACGCGGCCTCGACACCGAGCACGGCGGCGCCGGGGTAGGCCGGCGAACCGGTCCGCAGCGCGACGACGCCGCGCGAGTACTTGTCGTCGTCGGGAGTGGGGGCGCGCAGCACCCGCGCCGTGTCACCGCGGGACCATTCGCGCACCTCGACCATGAGTCCACGTTAGCCGGGCGGCCCGCACCCCGTGCGCTCGGCGGTAGCGTCGATCCGTGAGCATCCTCTTCTCTCCCCTGCGCATCCGTTCCGTCGAGTTCCGCAATCGCCTCTGGGTGTCGCCCATGTGCATGTACAGCGCCGTCGACGGGGTGGTGCAGGAGTGGCATCACACCCACCTCGCCCAGTTCGCCTCCGGCGGCGCCGGGCTCATCGTCGCCGAGGCCACCGCCGTCGTCCCCGAGGGACGCATCTCCCCGCGCGACGCAGGGCTGTGGACCGATGAGCAGCGCGACGCGTGGCAGCCCATCGTGCGGGCGATCCACGACCGCGGCTCGCTCGCCGGTGTCCAGCTCGCCCACGCCGGTCGCAAGGCGTCGACGTGGTGGCCCTGGGCCGACGCGCGCGGCTCCGTGCCCGAGACCGAGGGGGGCTGGACGACGACCGCCCCCTCCGCCGTCGCTTTCGAGGGCTACGCCGAGCCCGCTGCACTCGACACCGCGGGCATCGACCGGGTGGTCGCGGCCTTCGGCGACGCGGCCCGTCGCGCCGTCGATGCCGGGTTCGACGTGCTCGAGATCCACGGCGCGCACGGCTACCTGCTGCACCAGTTCCTCTCGCCGCTGTCGAACCGGCGCGACGACGAGTACGGCGGCACGCTCGAGAACCGCGCCCGTCTGCTCCTCCGCGTCCTCGACGCCGTGCGGGGCGCGGTCGACGACGGCGTTCCGGTCTTCGTCCGCATCTCCGCCACCGACCACGCCGAGGGCGGGTTCTCACCGGAGGAGGCGGCGCAGGTGGGCGCCTGGGCCACGGCCCACGGCGCCGACCTGATCGACGTCTCGAGCGGCGGGCTGGTCGCCCACCAGCGCATCGACGTCTTCCCCGGATACCAGGTGCCGCTCGCCGAGACCGTGCGCCAGGGCGGCCGCATCCCGGTGTCGGCGGTGGGCCTCATCACGGCCGCCGCGCAGGCCGAGGAGGTTCTCGCCGAGGGCGCGGCCGACGCGATCTTCGCGGGACGGGAGTGGTTGCGCGACCCGCACTTCGGCCTGCGCGCCGCGCACGAGCTCGGCGACGACGTGCCCTGGCCCCCGCAGTACGACCGCTCGCGCTGGCGCTGAGCGCGTCGCCCCGCCGTACGACGAAGGCCGCCGTCCCCCCGCGGGGTCGGCGGCCTTCGTCGCGGGTCGAGGTCAGTGACCGCGAACCCGTCGGGTGGCGTCCTGCACCTCGCCCACGAGCTCCTCGAGGATGTCCTCCAGGAAGAGCACCGCGGTCGTGTCGCCCTGAGCGTCGCGCACCTTCGCGAGGTGCCGCCCGGCGCGGCGCATGACCGCGAGGGCGTCCTCGAGATCGGTGTCCTCCTGCACCGGCACCATGTGATGGATGCGCTTGGCGGGAAGCGGCTCCGACATGCGGGCATCCGCGTCGGGGCCGTCGGAGGCGCGCAGGATGTCCTTGAGGTGCACGTACCCGATGGGCGCGTGCTCGTCATCGACGATCACGTACCGCGAGAAGCCGTAGCGTGCCACGGCCTTCTCGATGTCATCCGGCGTCGTCGACTCCGGCAGGGTGACGAGGTCGCTCAGGGGAACGGCCACATCGCGGGCCTTCTTGTCGGTGAACTCGACCGCGGCGGCGACCGCCCCCGCCGTGTCCATGAGCACGCCCTCGCGGCGCGACTGGTCGACGATCGTCGCGACCTCCTCGAGGGTGAACGTCGAGGCGGCCTCGTTCTTGGGTTCGACGCGGAACAGGCGCAGCACCGCGTTGGCCGCGGCGTTCAGCACCCAGATCACGGGCATGAACACCTTCGACACCCACACGAGCGGCGGGGCGAGGAGCAGCACCGCACGGTCGGGCACCGAGAACGCGAGGTTCTTCGGCACCATCTCCCCGAACACGACGTGCAGGAACGACACGATGATCAGTGCGATCGCGAACGAGACCGCGTCGACTGCGGCATCCGGCCATCCCAGCGCGTGCAGCGGCACGGCGAGCAGGTGGTGGATCGCCGGCTCCGAGACGTTCAGGATCAGCAGCGAGCAGATGGTGATGCCCAGCTGCGAGGTCGCGAGCATGAGGGTCGCGTGCTCCATGGCGTAGAGCGCGGTCTTGGCCGCGCGCGACCCCTCTTCGGCCCGCGGTTCGATCTGCGAACGTCGCGCCGAGATCACCGCGAACTCCGCGCCGACGAAGAAGGCGTTGCCGAGCAGCAGCACGACGAGCCAGGCCAGTCCCGCCCAATCGTTCATCGGGTCACCCCCTCTTCCGTCTCGTCCGGTCTCGGGACGAAGCGGATGCGGTCGACCCGGCGCCCGTCCATGCGCACCACGTGCAGCGTGCCGCTGTCCAGCGGCACCTCGTCGCCCACCACAGGCACCCGCTCGAGCACGCTCATGACGTAGCCGGCCACCGTGTCGTAGACATCGCCCTCGGGGACGTCGATGCCCGCGCGGCTGCGCAGCTCGTCGGGTCGCAGCTCGCCAGGGAACGTGAGACCGTCGCGCCCGCGGATCACTCCGGCGCGCGTGCGGTCGTGCTCGTCCGACACCTCGCCGACGAGCTCCTCCACCAGGTCCTCCAGGGTCACGAGTCCCGCGGTGCCGCCGTACTCGTCGACCACGACGGCGAGCTGGTAGCCGCGAGCGCGCAGCTCCGAGATGAGACCGTCGACATGCACGGTCTCGGGCACGCGGAGGGGCTCGGTCGAGAGAGCCCCGACGGGGACCTCGCTCCGTCGTTCCCGCGGTACCGACACCGCCGCTTTGAGGTGCACGACGCCGGTGATGTCGTCGAGGTCGTCGTCGTACACCGGGAACCGGCTGTGGCCGGTGCGGCGCGCGAGCTGGATGACGTCGTCGGCCGAGTCGCCCGCGGCGATGGCGTGCATGCTCGGTCGTGCGGTCATGACGTCGGCGGCCGTGAGGCGCGAGAAGGTGAGAGTGCGGTCGAGGAGCGTCGCCGTGTCGGCCTCGAGCACGCCCGCGCTGGCCGAGCGGCGCACGAGCGACGAGAGCTCCTCGGCGCTCCGCGCCCCGGAGAGCTCCTCCTTCGGCTCGACGCCCATGCTGCGCAGCACGCCGTTCGCGCTGCCGTTCAGCACGACGACGGCCGGCTTGAAGACGGTCGTGAACAGCACCTGGAACGGAACGACGAGCTTGGCCGTCGCCCGCGGCAGGGCGAGGGCGAAGTTCTTGGGCACGAGTTCGCCGAGGATCATCGAGACCACCGTCGCGAGGAACATCGCCACCACCGTGGCGATCGGAGCGACGACCGGCTCGGGCAGCCGCCACGCCAGGAGCGTCGGCCGCAGCAGGTTCGACAGCGCCGGCTCCATCGTGTACCCGGTGAGGAGCGTCGTGAGCGTGATGCCGAGCTGGGCGGACGAGAGGTGCGTCGAGGTGTGCCGCAGCGCGCTGATCGTCAGCGAGAGCCGAGACTCGCCGCGTTCCTGCCGCGCCTCGAGGTCGGCGCGGTCGAGGTTGACCAGCGCGAACTCGCTCGCGACGAACAGGCCGGTGCCGACCGTGAGCAGGAGCCCCACGCCCAACATGATGTAGTCCATCAGAGGTTCCCCTCCGGCAGGAGAGGCGGACAGTGGGGCGATGTACTGCAACTGGGAGGGTCGTCCATAGTGAGGACGATTCTACAGAGTTCCGCCCGGTACCGGCGGGTGCGCGCTCACCAGCTGACGGGCAGCGCCTTCCCCTCTTCGTAGCCCGCGGCGGACTGCAGACCGACGAGCGCGCGGTCGTGGAACTCGGGCACGGTCGCCGCTCCGGCGTACGTGAACGAGGAACGAACGCCGGAGGTGATCATGTCGAGCAGGTCCTCGACGCCGGGGCGCAGCGGGTCGAGGTAGATCTTCGACGACGAGATGCCCTCGGCGAACAGCTCCTTCCGGGCACGCTCGTACGGGTCGAGCCGCTCGAACCGCGCCTGGACCGCCTTCGTGGATGCCATGCCCCACGATTCCTTGAAGATGCGGCCGTCGGCGTCGCGCTGCAGCTCGCCCGGCGCCTCGATCGTGCCGGCGAACCATGATCCGACCATGACGCTGGCCGCGCCGGCGGCGAGCGCCAGGGCCACGTCGCGCGGGTAGCGCACTCCGCCGTCGGCCCACACGTGCGCTCCGACCGCGCGCGCGGCCTCCGCGGTCTCGAGCACGGCGGAGAACTGCGGACGACCGACCGCCGTCATCATCCGTGTGGTGCACATCGCTCCGGGGCCGACGCCCACCTTGAGGATCGTCGCGCCCGCCTCCGTGAGGTCGCGCACGCCGTCGGCGGTGACGATGTTCCCGGCGACGAGCGGCAGCCCGAGCCCGAGGTCCGATACGGTGCGCAGGGCGCGGAGCATCCCCTCCTGGTGTCCATGGGCCGTGTCGAGCACGAGCACGTCGACGCCCGCGGCCGCCAGCGCTTCCGCCTTCGCGGCGACATCGCCGTTGATGCCGATCGCCGCCGCCACGATCAGGCGCCCGTCCGCGTCGACCGCGGGACGGTAGAGCGTCGAGCGCAGGGCGCTGCGCGCGCTCAGGGTACCGACGAGGTGGCCGTGCCGGATCACCGGCACGGTCTCGACACCGGCATCGGTGATGACGTCGAACGC
This sequence comes from uncultured Microbacterium sp., assembly GCF_963528945.1. Lineage (GTDB taxonomy): Bacteria > Actinomycetota > Actinomycetes > Actinomycetales > Microbacteriaceae > Microbacterium. The sequence goes on along the minus strand of NZ_CAURWX010000001.1, from coordinate 609,739 downwards.
ATGCCGCTCCGACCCGATGTCGTCCGCGTCGATCGACGGCGTGCCGCCGTGGACGAGATCGCCGAGCTGCGCGTCGGGCAGCGCCGTGGCGAGTCGACTCGCGGGCAGGATGCCGCGGATGTCGCCGACATCGTGGGGAGCGGTACCGTCGGCGACGACGATGCCGTGTCCGGCGACCGCGGGAAGCAGCCGCAGGGCGTCGGCCACCGTGGCGTGAGGCGGGAGCACGAGCGGCGTGTCCCAGAGCACGGGCTGCGACTTGACGTCGCGGATGGCGGCGTCGAGGTCCTGCAGCGGCATGTCCTGCGGCAGCACGCCGAGGCCCCCGCGGCGGGCGAGCACCGCGGCCAGCCGAGGCCCGGTGACCGAGTTCATGTTGGAGGCGACGAGGGGCAGCGTCGCCGGCGTCCCGTCCTGCGGCGCGAGGTCGACCTGCAGGCGACTGGTCACGGCGGAGCGCCGTGGCACGAGGAACACGTCGGAATAGGTGAGATCGACGGCCGGCTGGGCACCTGAGAACTCCATGACCCCACGGTATCGAGGTCGGACGGATCGCGGACAGTCCTCGACGATCCGGACGGGGAAACAGGTTAGGCTGGGTGGTCGAGAGTGTGCGGACCCAGACGCATCCCGCGGCCGGCGAGCACTGTGTGATCTTCAGCGATGAAAGAGGGCGATCGAGCGTGTCGAACCAGGTGACCGGCGTCGGTGGCGACGGGGGGTTCGGAGCCAATTCCTGGCTCGTCGAAGAGCTCTACGAGCAGTTCAAGGAGAACCGCGACTCCGTCGACAAGGAGTGGTGGCCGATCCTCGAGAAGTACCACGCCGACAACGGGTCCGCTCCCGCCGCTGCTCCGGCGGCCGCCGAGCCGGCGCATCCGATCACCGCTCCGATCCCCGTGATCGGCTCGCAGCCCGTCGCTCGCACCACCGCGAAGCCCGCCACGGCCGCGCCCATCCCCGCCCAGGCGCCGAAGCCCGCCGCCCCCGCCCCGACCGAGACCGTCGAAGAAGACAAGGTCACCGTCCTCCGCGGCATGCCGAAGACGCTCGCCGCCAACATGGACGAGTCGCTGACCGTGCCGACGGCCACCAGCGTGCGGACGATCCCGGCCAAGCTGATGATCGACAACCGCATCGTCATCAACAACCACATGTCGCGCACGCGCGGCGGCAAGGTGAGCTTCACCCACCTCATCGGCTGGGCGCTCATCCGCACCCTCGACGAGTTCCGCAGCCAGAACGTGTTCTACGCCGAGATCGACGGCAAGCCCTCGGTCGTGGCTCCCGCGCACGTGAACCTCGGCATCGCGATCGACCTCCCGAAGCCCGACGGTACGCGCGCGCTCATGGTGCCCAGCATCAAGAAGGCCGACACCATGACCTTCACCGAGTACCTCGCCGCCTATGAGGACCTGGTCACCCGCGCGCGCAACAACAAGCTGACGGCCGCCGACTTCCAGGGCACCACCGTCTCGCTCACCAACCCCGGTGGCATCGGCACCGTGCACTCGGTCCCGCGTCTCATGAAGGGCCAGGGCTGCATCATCGGGGCGGGCGCGCTCGACTACCCGGCGGAATTCCAGGGCGCCAGCCAGAAGACGCTCAACGAGCTCGCGATCGGCAAGACCATCACGCTCACGAGCACGTACGACCACCGCGTCATCCAGGGTGCGGGGTCGGGCGAGTTCCTCAAGAAGGTGCACGAGCTGCTCATCGGGCAGCGCGGCTTCTACGACGACATCTTCGCGGCGCTGCGCATCCCGTACGCGCCCATCCACTGGAACCCCGACATCGCGGTCGACCTCGCCGAGCGCGTCGACAAGCAGTCGCGGGTGCAGGAGCTCATCAACTCCTTCCGGGTGCGCGGGCACCTCATGGCCGACATCGACCCGCTCGAGTACCGCCAGCGCTCGCACCCCGACCTCGAGATCGAGAGCCACGGGCTCACCTTCTGGGACCTCGACCGCGAGTTCGTCACCGGGGGCTTCGGTGGCCGTCGCGTCGCCAAGCTGCGCGACATCCTCGGCGTGCTGCGCGACTCGTACTGCCGCACCCTCGGCATCGAGTACATGCACATCCAGGACCCCGAGCAGCGGCAGTGGTTCCAGGAGAAGGTCGAGGTCAAGTACCAGAAGCCGGGCCACGACGAGCAGCTGCGCGTGCTGCGCAAGCTCAACGAGGCCGAGGCTTTCGAGACCTTCCTGCAGACGAAGTTCGTGGGGCAGAAGCGCTTCTCGCTCGAGGGCGGCGAATCGCTGATCCCCCTCCTCGATGAGATCCTCCAGGGCGCGGCGAACGCCGGCCTCGAGGGCGCCGCGATCGGGATGGCCCACCGCGGTCGCCTGAACGTGCTCACCAACATCGCGGGCAAGACCTACGGACAGGTCTTCCGCGAGTTCGAGGGCATCCAGACCCCGGGCAACCAGCGCGGCTCCGGTGACGTGAAGTACCACCTCGGCACAGAGGGAACCTTCGTCGCCGAGGACGGCGCCTCGCTGCCCGTCTACCTCGCCGCGAACCCCTCGCACCTCGAGACCGTCGACGGTGTGCTCGAGGGCATCGTCCGCGCGAAGCAGGACCGCAAGCCGATCGGCACGTTCGCCTGGCTGCCGATCCTCGTGCACGGCGACGCGGCCTTCGCGGGCCAGGGCGTCGTCGTCGAGACGCTGCAGATGTCGCAGCTGCGCGGGTACCGCACGGGCGGCACGATCCACGTCGTCGTGAACAATCAGGTCGGCTTCACGACCACCCCGAGCGACGCCCGTACCTCGGTCTACTCGACCGACGTCGCGAAGACGATCCAGGCGCCGGTGTTCCACGTGAACGGCGACGACCCCGAGGCCGTCATCCACGTGGCGCAGCTCGCGTTCGAGTACCGCGAGCGGTTCCACCGCGATGTCGTGATCGACCTCGTCTGCTACCGCCGCCGCGGTCACAACGAGGGCGACGACCCCTCGATGACGCAGCCGCTGATGACCGACCTCATCCAGGCGAAGCGCTCCGTGCGCCGCCTGTACACCGAGTCGCTCGTCGGCCGGGGTGACATCACCGAGGAGGAGTACGACGAGGCCAAGGCCGACTTCCAGAACCGCCTCGAGATCGCCTTCGCCGAGACGCACGCCGCCGAGACCGGCACCCACCCGGTCGCCCCGGAGGCCGCGCCCGCCGACGACCAGATCGGCGCCCCCGACGTCACGGGTGTCCCCGGCGAGGTCATCCGTCTGATCGGCGACGCGTTCGTCAACAAGCCCGAGGGCTTCTCGGTGCACCCGAAGATCCAGCAGCTTCTCGACAAGCGCCTCGACATGAGCCGCAACGGCGGGATCGACTGGGGCTTCGGCGAGCTGCTGGCCTTCGGATCGCTGCTCGTGGAGGGTACGACCGTACGTCTCGCCGGCCAGGACTCGCGCCGGGGCACGTTCGTGCAGCGGCACGCCACACTGCACGACCGGGCGAACGGCCAGGAGTGGCTGCCGCTGTCGAACCTCTCCGATGCGCAGGGGCGCTTCTTCGTCTACGACTCGCTCCTCAGCGAGTACGCCGCCCTCGGCTTCGAGTACGGCTACTCGGTCGAGGCGCCCGAGGCTCTGGTGCTCTGGGAGGCGCAGTTCGGCGACTTCGTGAACGGCGCGCAGTCGGTCATCGACGAGTACATCTCGGCCGCCGAGCAGAAGTGGGGTCAGCAGTCCAGCGTCACACTGCTCCTCCCCCACGGCTACGAGGGCCAGGGTCCCGACCACTCGTCGGCCCGCATCGAACGCTTCCTGCAGCTCTGCGCGCAGGAGAACATGATCATCGCCCGCCCGTCGACGCCCGCGTCGCACTTCCACCTGCTGCGCCGCCAGGCGTACGCGCGTCCGCGGAAGCCGCTGGTGGTCTTCACCCCCAAGGCGATGCTGCGTCTGCGCGGGGCGACCAGCCCGGTGGAGGCCTTCACCCAGGGTCGCTTCGAGCCGGTGATCGACGACGACCGCGCTCTCGACCGCTCGGCCGTCAAGCGCGTGCTCGTGCACTCCGGCAAGGTGCACTGGGACCTCCGCAGCGAGCTCGAGAAGAACCCGAACCCCGAGATCGCCCTGGTGCGCCTCGAGCAGCTGTACCCGACGCCGATCGACGGCCTCAAGGCGATCACCGACTCCTACCCGAACGCCGAGCTGGTGTGGGTGCAGGAGGAGCCGGAGAACCAGGGCGCCTGGCCGTTCCTCGCTCTCGCCTTCGCCGACGTGCCCGGCGACCGCTCGTTCCGACCGGTCGCGCGTTCCGCCTCGGCATCGCCCGCGACCGGATCGTCGAAGGTGCACGCCGCCGAGCAGTCCGCGCTGCTGCGCGAGGCGCTCACCCTCGGCTGACGACCGACCAGACGAAGAGAGGCGCCTCCGGTTTCCACCGGAGGCGCCTCTTCTGCGTGTGGTCGCGTGCGCGATGCGCCGCCCGACGCTTCGCGTCAGTACCAGATGTCGAGGGACGGTGCCGGAGACACCGAGAACGCCACGTCGAGTGCCCGGAGGGAGGCGTCGTCGGCGTCGATGAGCCCCGCGGCGGCGAGGGCCGAGGCCCGCACTCCTCCCGCGTAGAGCGACGACAGCGCCGCGATGCCGATCGTCACGGACGCCCCGTCCGACGCCTCGACGGCGACGATGCTCGCGGACTCTCCGGCGGCCGCGCGCAGCCGCCACGTTCCATCGGCAAGACCGAGCGGATCGACCACGCGCAGGGTCAGGTCGGTGTCGGCCGCGTACGCCCGTGCGGCGAGGGCCGTGGGGACGTCGAGGATGCGCAACCAGCCGTGATCGTGCACCTCCTGGGCGACGCCCCGCTGATCCGCGACGAGCCAGGGAAGCGGGTCGTCGGGCGCCTGCAGATCGGCGGTGACCTCGTCGACGAGGTCGTGCTGCAGGGCGAAACGCCACAGGGCGGCGCGGGCGTCTCGGGTCTCGGCCACGAGCATCCGCACGCGCAACGAGAAGCGGAAGCTGCCCTCGCGGTCGTCGACCGTGTACACCAGCACGCCGCGCACCTCGCCGTCGTCGTCGAGGTGGCGTACACCGCGCACCTTGTCGCGGTCGGTCTCGGCGGGGGCGACACCGGCGAACTGCTGCCACCGGCCTTCCCAGCCGGCGATGCGCCCGGACCGCGTGCGGCGAACCCGGTCGTGCACCAGTGCGAGGTCGTCGACGAGCTGCTCGCGCTCGCGGTACTCCAGGCGTCCGGTCGGCTCGAACCCGCCCCACCCTGCGCGTCGGGTGTCGACCGTGAACCGCGTGGCGGGAAGAGCCGAGCCGAAGCCGTACCGGCCGTAGATCGTCGCCTCCGACACCGTCAGGCCCGCGACGGCCATCCCGGCGGACCGGGCCGCGCGCAGTTCGCCCTCGAGCAGCGCGCGCGCGATGCCGCGGCGACGATGGGTGCCGGCGACCGTCACACCGCTGATGGCCCACATGGGGATCTCTCCCCCGGGCACGGTCAGCGGCGTGACCCAGGAATCGATGGTCGCGATGGGCAATGCCCCCGCCGACGCCTCCTGCTCGAAGACACCGGTCGTGCGGCGCTCCGAGAGCGCCTCGCGAGCGAAGGCCAGCGCTTCATCGGTCTGCTCGCCGCCGAGGAAGCCCCGCCCCACCGCTCGTTGGAAGGGACGCGCCTGCTCCTCGTCACGGAGGTCGACCACGCGATAGTCCAGAGCGGACTCCCGCAGTCGGTCACGGGAGGTCGAGTCGGCCGGTATCTCGCGCGCATCGATGAAGGTCATGCCTCCACCCTATGGCGAGCCGCCGACGCGGTCAGTGCTGGGAGGCCTGCACCTCGCGCAGCCGGGCGAACACCTGGTCGCGCAACTGCTCCGGTGCCGTCTCCTTGCAGGCGCGGGCGATGACCTCGGTCAACGTCGTCGCGACGAGAGCCTCGTCGCGGCACGCCGGGCAGTTCTCCAGGTGCTCGCGGATCTCGGCGTGCTCGGTGTTGCACACCTCATTGCGGAGGTACTCCTCCAGATCCCGACGCGCCTTGTCGCAACCGCAGTCGCTCATTTCCCGCTCCTCTTCTCAGCCGCGGCGATGCCCCGTTCCGCGGCGTAATCTGCCAGCAGCTCCCGCAGCATCCGCCTGCCACGGTGCAGACGGCTCATCACGGTGCCGATGGGGGTCTTCATGATGTCGGCGATCTCCTGGTAGGCGAAGCCCTCGACGTCGGCGAGGTACACCGCCAGCCGGAAGTCCTCGGGGACCGCCTGCAGCGCATCCTTCACGATCGACGCCGGCATGTGATCGATCGCCTCGGCCTCCGCCGAGCGGCTGTGACTCGCGGTCGTCGACTCGGCGCCGCCGAGCTGCCAGTCCTCGAGCTCGTCGATCGTCCCCTGGAAGGGCTCGCGCTGCTTCTTGCGATAGATGTTGATGTACGTGTTCGTGAGGATCCGGTACAGCCACGCCTTGAGGTTCGTTCCCTGTGAGAACGTCGCCCACGATCCGTAAGCCTTGACGAACGTCTCCTGCACGAGGTCGGCGGCGTCGGCCGGGTTGCGCGTCATGCGCATGGCGGCCGCGTAGAGCTGATCCATGAACGGGAGCGCCTGCTCCTCGAACTCGCGCTGGGAGTCGTTCGAGGTCGCTGCGGTTGCGGTGTCATCCATCACCGGCCAGTCTAAGCCGCCGATGTCCACCGCCCCACGTTCCAGCGTCGCCAGCATCCGATCTCCTTCTCGGCGGGTGCGCCGCCGTTCACTAAGGTGGAAACCGATGAGCGCGAACAGGTATTCCCCCTCCCCCGCCCGGGGCGTCTACGCCGCGCCCGTCGGCGAGCGACCGGTCCACGCGACGCTGACGATCCCCGGCTCGAAGTCGCTGACGAACCGCGAGCTCATCATCGCCGCGATCGCCGACGGACCGGGTCGACTGATCGCTCCTCTGCACTCCGACGACTCCCGCCGCATGGTCGACGCGCTGCGCGCTCTCGGCATCGGCATCGACGAGGTCGACACGGGCGGCGAGTTCGGCCCCGACCTCGTCGTCACCCCGGCGCGCCTGCAGGGCGGCGTGACGGTCGACTGCGGCCAGGCGGGAACGGTCATGCGCTTCGTCGCCCCGCTCGCCGGCCTCGCCGCGTCCGATGTGCATCTGACCGCGCACGAGACCGCGCTGCACCGGCCGATGGGCGGCCTCATCACGGCGCTCCGCGACCTCGGGGTCGACATCGACGACGAGGGCACCTGGGCGCTTCCGTTCACCATCCGCGGCCACGGGCGCATCCGCGGGGGCCGCGTCGAGATCGACGCCTCGGCCTCCAGCCAGTTCGTCTCCGGCCTGCTGCTCGCCGCGCCGCGGTTCGACGTCGGTCTGCACCTCGTGCACACGGGCGAGCACCTGCCGAGCCTTCCGCACATCGACATGACCATCGAGGCGCTCAGCCGACGCGGCATCCGCATCGAGCGTCCGGCCACCGGCGAGTGGCTCGTCGAGGCGGGCGTCCCGCGTGCGAAGGAGATCGCCATCGAGCCCGATCTCTCCAACGCCGCCCCCTTCCTCGCCGCGGCCCTCGTCACGGACGGAGCCGTCTCGGTGACGGGGTGGCCCGCGCACTCGACGCAGCCCGGGGCTCTCCTGCCCGAGATCCTGCAGGCGATGGGCGCCCACACCAGCCGACACGGCGGGGCGCTCACCGTACGCGCCGGCGGCGGCATCCGCGGTCTCGACCTCGATCTGTCGGCGGCGAGCGAGCTCACGCCGACTCTCGTCGGCCTGGCCGCCTTCGCCGACGGCCCGACGACGATCCGCGGCATCGGGCACATCCGCCTGCACGAGACCGACCGCATCGCGGCGCTGATCGGCAACCTCCGCGCGCTGGGCGGCGAGGCCGAAGAACTGCCCGACGGGCTGCGAGTGATCCCCCGCGCCCTCACCGGAGGCACCTGGAAGGCGCATCACGATCACCGGATGGCCACGACGGGAGCCCTGATCGGACTCCGCGTGCCCGGCGTCGAAGTCGACGACATCGGGACGACGGCGAAGACGCTCCCCGAATTCACCCTCCTGTGGGAGCGCATGCTCGCGGGCAGCGCCGCGTGAGCTGGCTCGACGACACCGACGACCTCGACGACGACTTCGAGGACTTCGACGAGAGCAGCATCCGCTCGCGACCGAACCCGAAGGGCAACCGCCCTCGCACCAAGCGTCGTCCGGCGCACGAGGATGCGGAGATCGGTCGCGTCCTCGGCGTCGATCGCGGCCGCTACTCGGTACTGCTCGGCGAGGACACCGCCGACGAGCGCACCATCACGTCCACGCGCGCGCGGGAACTGCGCAAGACGCCCATCGTCACGGGCGATCGCGCCAGGGTCGTCGGCGACACCTCCGGAGACGAGGGCACGCTGGGCCGCATCGTGGGGATCGTCGAGCGCTCGTCCCTGCTGCGGCGGAGCGCGGACGACACCGACCAGGTCGAGCGGGTCATCGTGGCCAACGCCGATCAGATGCTCGTCGTCGTCGCGGCGGCCGACCCGGAGCCCCGCGAACGCCTCGTCGACCGCTACCTCGTCGCCGCCCTCGACGCCGGCATCCGTCCTCTGCTCGTCGTGACCAAGACCGACCTCGCCGACCCGTCCGCGTTCCTCGCGCACTTCGAGGGTCTTGACCTACGGGTCTTCACGAGCGCCCGCGACGTGATGCCCGTCGACGAGATCGGCGAGGCGTTGATCGGGCACTCCACCGTGTTCGTCGGTCACTCCGGTGTCGGCAAATCCACGCTCGTCAACGCGCTCGTCCCGTCCGCGGGGCGCGCGACGGGGCACGTCAACCAGGTGACGGGGCGGGGCCGGCACACCTCATCGTCGACCGTGTCGCTGCGGTACCGCGGTGAGGGCGGGAGCGGATGGGTGATCGACACCCCGGGCGTTCGTTCGTTCGGCCTGGGGCACGTGGATCCCGCGAACATCCTCGCCGCGTTCACCGAGCTCGCCGAGATCGCAGAGCGGTGCCCCCGCGGCTGCACCCACCTGGCGGATGCCCCGGACTGCGCGCTCATCGAAGCGGCGGAGAGCGGGGAGCTGGGCGACACCGGGCGGGCCCGTCTCGACTCCCTCCAGCGGCTGCTGCAGACCTTCGCCGACAAGGCGGAGCACCCCTTCGGCCGGTAGGCTGAACGGGTGACCCAGCGCCTCGAAGCCGGAATGCCCGCCCCCGATTTCTCCCTGCTCGACCAGGACGGCCAGCGCATGTCGCTCGCCGATCTGCGCGGGCGGAAGACGGTGCTGTACTTCTACCCGGCGGCGATGACCCCCGGATGCACGACGCAGGCCTGCGACTTCCGCGACAGCATCGCCTCGCTGGAGGGCGCCGGATACCAGGTCGTCGGCGTCTCGCGGGATGAGCCGGCGAAGCTCGCGGCTTTCCGCGAGCGCGACGGCCTGACGTTCCCCCTGCTGAGCGACCCCGACCACGCCGTCCACGACGCGTACGGTGCCTGGGGAGAGAAGACGAACTACGGCAAGGTCATCGAGGGCGTACTGCGCTCGACCTTCGTCATCGACGAGGACGGCACGATCGCTCTCGCGCAGTACAACGTCAAGGCGACGGGGCACGTCGCGCGGCTGCGCAGGCTCCTCGGCATCGACGCCTGACCGGTCGGCGGCCGCGACTCAGGCGTCTTCGCGCCCTGCGGCGACGTCTGCCTCGCGGCGGGCGCTCGCGATCAACAGAGCGAAGCCGACCAGGCCCGGCAGCCCGGCGCCGAGCACGAAGGCCCAGGGCACCGGTGCCAGCGTCAGGGACGCCAGCGCGATGACGACCGCGAGCACCTGCAGGACCACGCCCCCCGACCGCGCCCAGGAGCGACCGACGCGCACGCCGGCGGCGAAGGCGAAGAGTCCTGCGGCGCCGATGAGGGTCAGCACGACCAGCGCGATGGCGGTCGGGAGCGACGAGGCGTCGCCCGCTCCGAGCCCGAGCAGTTCCAGGAAGGCCACCACAGTGAGCGCGGCGCCTTCGGCCGCCAGCACCGCCGCCGCGGCGTTCGCGAGTCGGGGTGCGCGCACGAAGTCTCCTGGGAATCGGTTATGAGCGACAAAAAGCCTTGATTTAGAAGGTTTCCTGTAACACAATAGAAACAGTCATGTGCTCCCACAGCGGCGTGGGGCGGGCGATCCGCTCGCATCACAAATTCACGGGCATCCGCCCGCATCTCAACAGGGTAACGGATCCCGAGCCGAGACCCGAATCGAGACCTCGCATCGCGAGTCTCACGACAATCCACACCGAGGAGCCCCCATGGACTGGCGCGACAAAGCCGCCTGCTTGACCGTCGACCCCGAACTGTTCTTCCCCGTCGGGAACACCGGTCCGGCTGTCGATCAGATCGAGAAGGCGAAGACCGTCTGCGCCACCTGCACCGTGACCGAGATCTGCCTGCAGTACGCCCTCGAGACCAGCCAGGACTCGGGCGTCTGGGGCGGCCTGTCGGAAGACGAGCGCCGCGCCCTCAAGCGTCGCGCCGCGCGCGCCCGCCGCGCCTCCTGATCATCGCGAAGACCCCGCCTCGGATGCCTCCGACGGCGGGGTCTTCGCGTATGCGGAGCCGGCGTGCCCGGCCCTACTTCTGCAGCCAGCGCAGCGGGATGTCGATCACGACCTCGGTGCCCTGGCCCTCGTCGCCGTGCCACGCGATCGACCCGCCGAGTTCGCCCTGGATGAGGGTGCGGATGATCTGAGTGCCCAGTCCCTGCCCGATGCGCCCTTCGGGGAGACCATGCCCGGTGTCGCGCACGGTCACGCGCAGGTTCTCCTCCGTGCGCGTCGCGTCGATCGTGACGACGCCCTCCTGACCGGCGAGGCCGTGCTCCACCGCGTTCGTCACGACCTCGGTGAGTGCGAGCGCCAGCGGCGTGGCGTACTCACTCGGCAGAACCCCGAAGCGTCCGGTGTACTGCGTGCGCGCCCGGGTGTTCGGCGCCGACGCGACCTCGGCCACCAGCTTCAGGACCCGGTGGAACACCTCGTCGAAGTCGACCTTCTGGGTGAGCCCCTGCGCGAGCGTGTCGTGCACGACGGCGATGGAGTCGACGCGGCGCATCGCCTGCGTCAGGGCGTCTCGCGCCTCGTCGGAATGGGTACGCCGCGCCTGGATGCGCAGAAGCGACGCCACCGTCTGGAGATTGTTCTTGACGCGGTGGTGGATCTCACGGATCGTCGCGTCCTTGGTGATGAGTTCCTGCTCCTGGTGCCGCAGCTCCGACACGTCGCGGCAGAGCACGATCGCACCGATGCGGGTGCCGTGGTCCTTGAGCGGGATCGCGCGGAGAGACACGGTGACCCCGCGCGCCTCCACGTCGGTCCGCCAGGGAGCTCGTCCCGTGACGACGACAGGGAGCGACTCGTCGACCTGGCGAGACGGCGGAACGATGCGAGTGGTCACCTCGGCGAGCGACTCGCCCTCCAGCTCGTCGTCGAAGCCCATGCGATTGAAAGCGGAGAGCGCATTCGGACTCGCGAACGTCGTGATGCCGTCGACGTCGATGCGGATGAGGCCATCGGATGCACGGGGCGCGCCGCGACGCGGCGAGGTCGGCGCCGCCGGGTCGGGGAAGCTGCCGTCGGCGATCATGCGGAACAGATCGTTCGCGCAGTCGTCGAAGGTGATCTGCTGGCGAGAGGGTGTGCGCGCCTCCCCCAGGTTGGTGTGACGCGTCACGACGCCGATCACCTTCGGGGGCCGGTCGGCGGAGCGGCGCTCGCTGACGATCGGCACGGCGCGCACCCGGGTCGGCGTCTCCTCGAACCAGTCGGGAGAAGACGAGTCGACGATCTCGGCCGTGTCGAAGGCGCCCTGCACCTGCGTGCGCCACTGCGGGCGCACCCGCTCCCCCACGATGTCGCGGTAGAAGAGAGTCGCAGCGCCGCTGGGCCGGGCGTGCGCCACGGCCACGAAGGACGAATCCTCGGTCTGCACCCACACGACGATGTCGGCGGAGGCGAGGTCGGCGAGCAGCTGGCCGTCGCTGGCGAGACGGTGCAGCCATTCGACGTCGCCGTCGGTCAGTAGCCCCTGGGCATGGACGAGATCGGAGAGCGTGGACACCCCACCAGCCTACGGTCCTCGTCCTCAGAGGATGGCCAGCGACGTCGCGCGCCAGCGACGATCCATCCCCTCGAGGCGGATCGCCACGGCGCGCGTACGCCCGGGCCCCGCGACGACGACGACCGCCTCGATCACCCCGTCGACGGGCTCGGAGACGCGCAGGGAGCGCAGTTCGAAGACGGGTCGGGCCGGTGCGACACCGCGGGCGCTCCGTGCCCGGGCGGAGAGGTTCGCGCGCGTCACCAGGCTGCGGAACGCGTCTTCGCTGAACCAGCGCGCCAGCTGATCGACCTCCCGCACACCGCCGAGCACCTCGAGGACGCCCTGGGTCAGCGAACGCAGCAGGGGCGCGGGATCCGGCGAGTCTGAGGAGGGGGTGGGCTGGCGGGCGAAATACTCGTGAAGCGTCATGTCGCACTTTCCATCGGGGAAGATCGCGAGTCAGTAGAGCACGCCCGCTCGGCGCTCCGGGGGCGTCTCCCGGCGGAATGTGGATAACTCGTATATGCCCGCCCCGTCTCCCCTACGCTCGGTCGCGTGAACTGGGACCGACTCTTCGACGACCTGGAAGGTCAGCTGGCCGCCGAGTGGGAGGCCGAGCGCGCGGTGCGCGACGCGGAGTCCGAACGACTGCGCATCGCGCGTCTCACGACGCTCGACCGGCTCCGAGCGCTCTGCGTCGGCGACGCCGCCGTCGTGATCGACCTCGGCGACGGACGTCGGGTCTCCGGCGTCGTCCGGACCGTCGGGGCGGACTGGCTCGCGGTCGAGGAACCACGGGCGGCGCCGAGCCTCCCGGGATGCATCCACCTGCTGCCCCTCCATGCGGTGCACGGCGTCGGAACCGACCACGGTGCGCTGCTCCGGAGCCTCGACGACGCCCCATCGGGCACCCCGTCGCTGCATGCGCGAGCCACATTCGGCTTCGTGCTGCGAGACCTCGCGCGGCGCCGGGTGGCCGTGCACCTGTCGACGAACGCCTCGGGCGAGGTCCTCGGCACGATCGACCGCGCCGGCGCGGATCACCTCGACATCGCCATCCACGACGCCGGGGCGCCGCGCACGGCGCGCGCGGTGCGCGGCTTGCGCGTGGTGCCCTTCGCAGCGGTCGTCGGTGTGCGCGTGGTCGCCGATCAGATCCGGTGACGCGCGGCGCCCCAGACCTCCGGGAAACTGGCTTCGTTCGATTGCCGCCACAGCGCCATCCGCCGCGAGACCTCGGTCTGCTCCGCCAGGTACTCCTCGATGCTCGCCTGCTCGATGCGCCACCGCGGAGGGACTCCGACCTGCACGCCGCGGAGACGACCCTCGAGAACGAGCGCGATCGTCTCGTCGACGTCGACCTCGAGCAGCTCGGCCACCTGGCTGGGCGCGAGGAACCGCGTCTCGGCACGCGGCGAATCGGTCATGTCCCCATTGTCCTCCCCGCTCGGCGGCTCCAGACCGGTCCACGCCGACCTGTGGAGAACTTCCACGGCGATCCGCGCGTCTCTGTGACGATGGGACGCCATGAGCACTTCACCGCATCAGCGACGCGCCTTCCGCGGCGACGCGCGCTTCTTCGTCGGCATCGCCCTGGTCGCCCTCTCGGTCGGCGGGGTCTGGACGTTGCTGTCCTCGGCCGATGGCACCCGACCCGCACTGCAAGCCACCCGCACCATCGTCCCGGGTGAATCGATCTCCGCCGACGACGTCGCCGTCGTCGAGGTCGACCTCGGGGCGCTCGCCGACGACTACCTGCAACCGCACGACCTCGTCGAGGGTGCGGTCGCCGGCCGCACGGTGGGGGCCGGCGAACTCGTCCCCGCCGATGCCACCACGACATCCGACGATCGTCGCTCCACCACGATCGTCGTCGAGAGCAGCACCGGCCTTCCGCAGAGCATCGGTCCGGGCAGCACCGTCGAGGTGTGGCAGGCGCCGCCGCTCGACGACGGTCGACGGCACGACGTCCCGCGTCTGCTCCTCGGCGACGTGGTGGTGGAGTCGGTGGTCGTGCCCGAGGGCGTGCTCGCCGAGGAGACGGCCGAGGTGGAGCTCGTGATCGACCGGAGCGATGTCGCCGACGTCCTCGCCGCGATCACCGGCGGCGCCGCCCTGTCGGTCGTCCCCGTGGGTATCGCCTGATGAGTACGGTGATCGTCGCCCTCGACGGCGCGCGCGGGCGGAAGCTCGCATCGGAACTCGAGACGGAGGGTCTGCGCGCGCTGCCCGTGACGCGCGAAGGAGACCTCCCAGGGCTGCTCTCCGGCGCCGACGTCATCGTGGTTCCCGCCTCGCGCGACGTGCTCACCGCCGACCTCGTGACCGCGTGCGATCGTGCCGCCGTGCGCATCCTCGCGCTCGGCGGCGCAGACAGCCGCCTGCTCGCGCGATTCGGTCTGGCCGACGGTCTGCCCGATGACGCGGCGGGGTGGCAGGTCGCGACGGCCATCCGATCGAACGCCGCTCCCGCACCGCGCCGCGACGGACCGGCCAGACGCGTCACGGCGGTCTGGGGTCCGCACGGCTCGCCGGGTCGATCCACCCTGGCCATCCTGCTGGCCGTGGAGCTCACACGCCTGGGCCGTCGCACCGCCCTCGTCGATGCGGACACGGTCGCCCCCTCGCTCGCTCTGCTGCTCGGACTCGGTGACGAGGCCGCCGGACTCGCCGCCGCCTGCCGGCGTGCCGAACTCGGCGGACTCGACCCCGCGGAGCTCACGCGCCTGGCCGCATCCGTCGACAGCAGCGCGGGGACGCTCGACGTGCTCGCGGGCATCAATCGCCCCGCGCGGTGGCCGGAGATCTCGGGCGATCGCGTCACCACCTGCCTGCAGGTATGCCGCACCTGGGCGGAGGAGACGGTGGTCGACGTGGCCGGCGAAGTGGACGCCGACGAGGAGGTCACGTACGACGTTCTCGGACCGCGGCGCCACGCCGCCACCACCGCGGTGCTCCGCGAGGCGGACGCGGTGATCGCCGTCGCGTCTGCCGACCCCCTGGGCATCAGTCGCTTCCTCCGCGAGCAGGCGGAGGTGCGCAGGATCGCCGCTCCCACGGCGCTCAGGGTCGTCGTCAACCAGGTGCGCCCCGGCCCGCTCGGACTCGACGCGCGAGGGCAGATCCGACGCACGCTCGAACGGTTCGCGGGTATCACCGACGTGACGTTCCTGCCTCACGACCCCCGGGCCGCCGACGCCGCGCTGCTGCACAGTCGAGCGATGGCCGACCTCGTGCCCCGGTCTCCCCTGGTCGCGGGCGCCCGGGAACTCGCCGCGTCGATGGCTCCGGCGGCGTCCCCGGTCAGTTCTGCCGATAGCTCGCGAGGAAGTTCCCGAGTCGCTCGACTGCTTCGCTCAGCACGCGCGGTTCGGGAAGGGTGACGACGCGCAGGTGATCGGGAGTCGGCCAGTTGAACCCCGTTCCCTGCACGAGGAGGATGTGCTCCGAGACGAGCAGGTCGTAGACGAGCCGCGCGTCGTCGCGGATCTCGTGCACGTTCGGGTCGAGGCGGGGGAACGCGTACAGCGCACCCTCCGGCTTCACGCACGACACACCGGGGATCGACTCCAGCCCCTGCCAGGCGACGTCGCGCTGCTCGTGCAGCCGCCCCGATGGCCCGATCAGCGCATCGATCGATTGCACGCCCGAGAGCGCGGCCTGCACCGCATGCTGCGAAGGCACGTTGGGGCAGAGGCGCGTCGAGGCGAGCAGGTTGATGCCCTCGAGGAACCCCTTCGCGTGGTCCTGCGGCCCGGTGATCACGAGCCACCCGGAACGGTAGCCCGCCACCCGGTAGGTCTTCGAGAGGCCGTTGAAGGTGAGGCACAGCAAGTCGGGCGCGAGCGTGGCCGTCGGGATGTGCACGGCGTCGTCGAACAGGATGCGGTCGTAGATCTCGTCGGAGAGCAGCAGCAGCTGGTGCTCCCGCGCGATGTCCACCAGCCCTTGCAGCACCTCGCGCGAGTAGACCACGCCGGTGGGGTTGTTCGGGTTGATGATGACCATCGCCTTCGTGCGGGGCGTGATCTTGGAGCGGATGTCTTCGAGGTCCGGCTGCCAGCCGTCGTCCTCGTCGCAGAGGTAGTGCACGGGCGTGCCGCCCGCGAGGCTCGTCATGGCCGTCCAGAGCGGGTAGTCCGGCGCCGGGATGAGCACCTCGTCTCCCTCGTCGAGGAGAGCCTGCATGGTCATCGTGATGAGCTCAGAGACGCCGTTGCCGAGGAAGACATCCTCCGGGCCGAAGCGCGGGAACCCCTCGATCTCCTCGTACCGGCTCACCACGGCCCGACGAGCCGAGACGATCCCCTTGCTGTCGCTGTAGCCGTGGGCGGTGGGCAGGGCCGCCAGCATGTCGTGCACGATCTGGTGCGGGGCCTCGAAGCCGAAGATGGCCGGGTTTCCGGTGTTGAGCTTGAGGACCCGGTGGCCCTCGGCCTCCAGTCGCGCCGCCTCGACGAGGGCGTTTCCGCGGATCTCGTACAGGACGTTCTTGAGCTTCGACGACTGGTCGAAGTGGCGCGATGGTGTCATTGCGCAAGCCTACAGGGACGCCGAGAGGGCCAATCCGCACGGACTGGCCCTCTCGATACGCGCTGCGCCTACTTCTTCTTCTTGGCCTGAGCGCGGCGCTGTTCGCGGTTGCCCGAGGCCGGAGCCGCCGCATCCGTCTTCTGCCCGAAGGCGCCGCGGGGCGCCTCTTCGGCGTCCTCCGCCTGCGGTGCCTGCGCGCGGGCCGCGGCCTGCCGCATGCGGTCGGTCGCCGCCTGCTGCACCTGGCCGCGATCGTTGCGAACCTCGACCTCGCCGGCGTCGTTCGCCGCGGAGTACTCCAGGCGCTGATCCGCTCCACCCTCGGTCAGGCCCTTCGCCTCGACCTCGGTGACCTCCTCGGAGTCGCCGGCCTTCCGCACCTCGACCTCGAGGTTGTAGAGGTAACCGACCGACTCCTCCTTGATCTGGCCCATCATCGACTGGAACATGGCGTACCCCTCGCGCTGGTACTCGATGAGGGGATCGCGCTGGGCCATGGCGCGCAGGCCGATGCCGTCCTTGAGGTAGTCCATCTCGTAGAGGTGGTCGCGCCAGCGGCGGTCGAGGACCTGCAGCACCACGCGGCGCTCGAGCTCTCGGGTCGCGGCCTCGCCGAGCGCCTTCTCACGCGCCTCATAGGCGATCTTGGCGTCGGACAGCAGCTCTCGTGTAAGACCGTCCGCGGTGATCCCGCCCTTGCGTCCCGCCGCCTCCGCAACGACCTCGTCGATCGTGACGTCGACCGGGTAGAGGGTCTTCAGCTCGGTCCACAGCGCGTCGAAGTCCCAACTCTCGTTGTGTCCCTCGCCGGTGTGATCGCGCACGACGCCGCTGATCGCATCCTCGATGAAGTGCTGCACCCGGTCGGCGATGTCGTCGCCCTGCAGGATGTGGCGGCGGTCGGCGTAGATCGCCTCGCGCTGGCGGTTGAGCACGTCGTCGTACTTGAGCACGTTCTTGCGCATCTCGGCGTTGCGCGCCTCGACCTGCGACTGCGCGCTGCGGATGGCCCGCGACACCAGGCCGGACTCGATCGGCACGTCGTCGGGGAAGTTCGTGCGGGCGAGGATCGCCTCCGCGGCGCCGGACTGGAACAGACGCATCAGGTCGTCGGTGAGGCTCAGGTAGAAGCGGCTCTCGCCGGGGTCGCCCTGACGGCCGGAACGACCGCGCAGCTGGTTGTCGATGCGGCGCGACTCGTGACGCTCGGTGCCCAGGACGTAGAGCCCACCGGCCTCGGCGACCTTGCGGCCCTCCTCCTCGACGGTGGCCTTCATGGCCTCGTAGGCCTCGTCCCAGGCCTCCTCGTACTCCTCCGGGGTCTCGACGGGGTCGAGGCCCTTCGACTTGAGCTCCTGTACGGCGAGGAACTCCGCGTTCCCACCGAGCATGATGTCGGTGCCTCGTCCGGCCATGTTGGTGGCCACGGTGACAGCGCCGAGGCGACCCGCACGAGCGACGATCTCGGCCTCGCGCGCGTGGTTCTTCGCGTTGAGGACCTCGTGCTTGACGCCCTTCTTGGCGAGGAGCCGAGAGAGGTACTCGCTCTTCTCGACGCTCGTGGTGCCGACCAGCACGGGCTGGCCCTTCGCGTGGCGCTCGGCGATGTCCTCGACGACCTGCGCGAACTTCGCCGTCTCGTTCTTGTAGACGAGGTCGGACTGGTCCTTGCGGATCATCGGGCGGTTGGTGGGGATCGGGATCACACCGAGCTTGTAGGTCGACATGAACTCGGCGGCCTCGGTCTCGGCCGTTCCCGTCATACCGGCGAGCTTGTCGTACAGACGGAAGTAGTTCTGCAGCGTGACGGTGGCGAGGGTCTGGTTCTCGGCCTTGACCGGCACCGCCTCCTTCGCCTCGATGGCCTGGTGGATGCCCTCGTTGTAGCGGCGTCCGACCAGGATGCGTCCGGTGTGCTCGTCGACGATCATGACCTCGTCGTTCATGACGACGTAGTCGGTGTCTTTCTTGAACAGGGCGAGCGCCTTGATCGAGTTGTTCAGGAACGAGATCAGGGGCGTGTTCGCCGACTCGTAGAGGTTGTCGATGCCGAGGTAGTCCTCGACCTTCTCGATGCCGGGCTCGAGGACGCCGACGGTGCGCTTCTTCTCGTCGACCTCGTAGTCGACGCCCGGCTCGAGGGTGCGGGCGATCTTGGCGAACTCGGCGAACCACCGGTTGGCCTCGCCGGACGAGGGGCCCGAGATGATGAGCGGCGTGCGGGCCTCGTCGATGAGGATCGAGTCGACCTCGTCGACGATCGCGAAGAAGTGCTCGCGCTGGACGAGGTCCTCCTTGCGCCACGCCATGTTGTCGCGGAGGTAGTCGAAGCCGAACTCGTTGTTCGTGCCGTAGGTGATGTCGGCGGCGTACTGCTCGCGGCGGACGGCCGGGGTCTGGCCGGACACGATGTTGCCGGTCGACATCCCGAGTGCGCGGAACACGCGGCCCATCAGTTCGGACTGGTAGGTCGCGAGGAAGTCGTTGACGGTGATGACGTGCACGCCCTTGCCCGCGATCGCGTTGAGGTACGCGGGGAAGGTGGCGACGAGGGTCTTTCCCTCACCGGTCTTCATCTCGGCGATGTTCCCGAGGTGCAGAGCCGCTCCGCCCATGATCTGCACGTCGTAGGCGCGCATGCCGAGTGTGCGCTTCGCGGCTTCGCGCACGGCGGCGAACGCCTCGGGCATGAGCTGGTCGAGCGTCTCGCCCTTCTCGTAGCGCGCGCGCAGCTCGACCGTCTCGTTGCGCAGCTCGTCGTCGGTGAGGCGCGAGATGTCCTCCTCCAGAGCCCCTACGGCCTTGACTACCTGATTGAGGCGACGGATGATCCGCCCCTCGCCGGCGCGCAGCAGCTTCTCAAGAGGATTGGCCACGGATGTCATCTCCCTGTCAGTGGGTACAGAACCGAGCCGCGCAGGGCGCGGCCGGGCATACGGTGTCATGTTACCGGCCCGTGACCTCCACGTCGCCTGCACGACGCTGCTCCGACCCGTTTCCAGGTATGCATATGCTGGGAAAGCACTTCAGGAGGTCGCATGTCCGTCCGTCTCAGTCTGCTGGCGATCCTCGACCAGGGTCCCTGCTACGGCTACCAACTCCGCCACGAGTTCGACCGGAGGACCGGTTCGATCTGGCCTCTCAATGTCGGCCAGATCTACAACACCCTCGAGCGCCTCGAACGCGACGGCCTCGTCCGCCGTGGGGAGACGGATGCCCAGGGCCACGTGTACTGGCGGATCACCGACACCGGCTCCGACGAGGTGGCGCGCTGGCTCTCCTCTCCCGTGCGGCGCACGACCGCTGCGCGCGACGAGGTCGCGATCAAGCTCACGATCGCCGCGACCCTTCCCGGGGTCGACGCCGACGCGGTGATCTCGGCGCAGCTCGCGGCGATCCGCGAGCACCTGGCTCTGTTGCGCGCAGGCGCCCCCGCGGTGGAGAGCCACGGCGACGCGGAGGTCCTGGCGCGCTCTCTGGTGCTGGACGCGGCGCTGTTCGACGCCGAGGCCGAGGAGCGCTGGCTCGAGCACCTGCGCCGGCGCCTGGCCGAGCATCCCGCGCACGCCCTCGCTCTCGGCCTCGCGACGGACCGACCGAAGCGCGGACGCCCGGCGAAACCCGCGGAATCCCCCGCTCCCGCCGTCGCCTGACGACCCGCCGCGTTCGCCCGGAGCGGATGCACAGGCACCCCGCCCTCCACGGAAAGTAGGATCAGCACATGGCAGGTTTCTGGGGCAGACGCAAGCGCGACGAGGAAGCCCTCGCGGAGCAGGACGCGGATCTCGCACGGCAGGCGGAGCAGGCGCTGGTCGCGGCTGACGAGCGCATCCGCACGACGTCGGACGAGTTGGCGTTCGCCGAGGCCGAGTTGGGCGGCTCGCTGACCGCCGATCTCAAGAAGGCGCTCGACGCCGTGCGCACGCATCTGCGCGAGGCGTTCCAGCTGCATCAGCTCAACCACGACGAGATCCCCGACACCCCCGAAGAGCTGCGCAGGCGCAACGCGCGCATCGTGCAGCTCTGCGACTGGGCGCAGGACCTGCTCGACGAGAAGACCGGGGTGCTCGCCGAGTCCATCGCGAAGGTGAGGCGTGCGCCGGAGATCGTCGCGAAGGTGCGGGCGGATGCCGCGTCGCTGCAGGAGCGGATCCCCGCAACGACCGCCGCGATCGAGCGCCTGTCGGCGCGTTACTCCCCCTCGGCGATGATGCAGATCACGGCGAGTGCGCGGGAGGCGGAGCAGCTGATCGCGTTCGCGACGCACGGCGCGTCGGTGTCGGAGCGACGCCGGGCCGCCCGGCAGAACGAGGAGGCGAACCTCGCTCTCGAGACGGCCACTGAGGCGACCCGACGTGCAGCGAACCTGCTCGACGCCGTCGAGGACTTCGAGATCGAGGCCCTCCGGGCCGAGTCGACGCTCGCCGAAGTCGTCGCCGATTCGCGGAGCGACCTGATCGCCGCTCGTACGGCTCCCCCCGTCCCGGCGGTCGCGGAAGCCGTCACCGCGCTGCAGGACGCACTGAGCTCGCTGACGCCGTCCGGTGAGCCCAACGACCCCTTCGCCGAACTCTCCCACCTGCGTGCGGCGAACACCGCTCTCGACGATGCGATCGCCAAGGCCCGCCACCGCGCGGAGAACCCGCTCCCCTCGCTCGCGCAGGTGCAGCACGCGCTCGACGACGCCGACCGTCAGCTCGGCGTGGCCCGCGGTCTCATCGCCGGTCATCGCGGCTGGATCGGTGCCGACGCGAGGACCCGTCTCGCGGAGGCTGAGCGCCTGCGTGTCGACGTGAGCGACCTCCTGCCTGCGGAGGACACGCGGGAGCAGGCGCTCCTGGGCGCCCGACGCGTCGCGCATCTGGCTTCCGAGGCGCTCCAGCTCGCGCAGCGCGACATCGACTCCGCGCGTCCGCAGAACCAGGGATGGGGCGGCGACGGCGGTTGGGGCGGCGGCGGATGGGGCGGCGGCGGCCGTCGCGGTGGAGGCGGCGACGTGGCGTCGGGCATCCTGGGCGGCCTGGTCATCGGCAGCATCCTCGACGGCATCTTCGACTGACCGCAGACGACAGACGGCCCGACCCCCTCCGGGGCCGGGCCGTCGTCGTACAGATCAGGAGGCCAGCGCCTCGGCGGGCGGAGCCGCGGTGTCGAGCGCGATCACTCCGTAGTCCCAGCCCTTGCGCCGGTAGACCACGCTCGGGTGATCGGTGCGAGCGTCGACGAAGAGGAAGAAGTCGTGGCCGACGAGCTCCATACGGTCGACGGCCTCTTCGACGGTCATCCACTCCGCCTCGAAGCTCTTCGTCCGGATGACGACGGGCGAGTACTCCTCGTCCTCCTCGTTCTGCACCGGGATGCTCCCGGTGGCGACCGCTTGCAGCACCTCGACCGAGGCGGGCTGCACGTCGATGCCCTCCAGCGAGCCGCTGCCCTTCTCGAAGTGCGGTCCACGAGGATGCTGTCGGCCGTCGACCCGCTTCTCCTTCGCGCGTCGCAGCTGCTCGGCCATCTTGTCGACCGCGAGATCGAACGCGACGAACTTGTCGCCGTCGGTCGCCTCGGCGCGCACGACGGGGCCCTTGCCGATGAGCGTCAACTCGACCGTCTCCTCGGGGACCTGCCCGTTCCGGTACACACGATGGGTGACCTTCACGTCGAGACGTTGCGCTCGAGCGGCGAACGTCTCGATCTTGGCGATCTTCTCCTCGACAACGGTTCGGAAGCGATCGGTGATACCCACTCCGACGCCAACGATGCTCGTTTCCATTGCTGCCTCCTTGTCCCGGTCCTCCCGGCCAAGGGCGGACCGTGGTCGCCTTGTGACCCCCCACGCTAGTCCGGTTGCCGGTGGATGTCACGGTCGGCTTCCTCCGTGTCACGGGTGAGTCGCCGCAGAGTCCGCCGGGAATCGGAATCTCCTCGGCGTGGCGGCGAGCGCGATCGCCCCGACGACCTCGACTCCCGCCTCGCCCAGCACTCGACAGCCCTCATCGAGCGTGGCCCCGGTCGTCACGACATCGTCCATCAGGACGACACGGGTGGCGCGCGTCGGGCGCGCGACGAAGCTCCCCCGCACGTTCCGAGCACGCTCCTCGACCCCGGCGCCGCGCTGATCGCGGTGCCGCCCGACGTGGCGGAGCATACGCAGGGGTGAGGCGCCGGCGGCGCGCAGCAGGGTCTCGGGAACCCGGTATCCGCGAGCGCGGAACGCTGCGCGCGACGTCGGGATCGGCACGACGCCGTCGAGGCCCTCCAGATCGATCACGGCGGCGAGCGCCGCGCCCAGGGGCGCCGCGAGCCGCGTCTGCCCCGCCCCTTTGAGCGCCCGGATGCAACGCGCGCCCACCCCGGTGAACTCCATCGCCGCGCGCACGCTCTGCCCGCCGGGCGTGCGAACGGTGAGCGGCGCAGCCCTCAGCGCCCGCCGGCAGGACGGGCAGAGCACCGCACCGATGCGGTCGCATCCGGCACACGAGGCGGCCAGCACGAGAGCGAGGATCTCGTCGATCAGGTCGGTCAGTCGGGAGGTCATCCCGTGATCCTCCCCGGGAACGACGTCCAGCGGGGGCGACCCCCTCCGCCGTGTGGATGATCGACCCGGCGGCTCCCGAGTGCAGGACGAGTGACTACTGCCCGGCCCGGGTGGCCAGCACCGCCACGCCGGTCGCGATCTCGCGCCAGGCCGAGCCGGCGTGGGTGAACAGGGCGCCATCGGTATCGAGAACACGGACGCCCGCTGCGCTACGCGCCCCGGCGAGGGCGGTCGCTCCGGCGGGGCTCGACTCCGCGAAGCCGACGCCGCCCACCATCTGCGTGACGAGTTCGGGGCTCTCCGGGTCGACGAGAAGACCGATCCGGTAGTCGCCGATCCACACGAGCCCGTCGACGGCGGCGTCGATGCGCCGGAGCTGCGTCATCTCGCCGATGGCCGTCGGTGTCCCGTCCTCGTCGCGGACGATGGCCGAGACCACCGCCCACCGTTGCGCACCGACGGTGATGACCGCGGCGATGCGCGCCCCGTCCGCCGAGACACGGATCGCCTCCACCGACGATGCGTCCGGCCAGGCATCCGCGATCTTCTGCTCCGCCACCTCCGAGCTCCACGCCGTGAGCGCGGCGGGGGCGCCGGAAGGCACGGACCAGGTGTAGCCGTAGGGGTCGAGCGACGGCGCGACGAGGCCGTCGCGGAGGTCGAGCTCGTCGACGCGACCATCCGAGACGAGGTACACGTGACGGTCGGAGAGCTGCACGGCCGCACGGGTGTCGTCCGCCGCGACGTCGATCGTCACGATCGGCTGCGCGATGCCCGTGAGCTCCTCGCTGATGGCGTCGATCGGCACCACCTCGTCGCCGACGATCGACCCGAACGCACCATCGAGCAGCACCAGCGGCCCCGTGTCGGCGGGCGGATCGACGACGCTCACGATGCCGGCGTCGAGGCCACGGCCGTCGACCGTGAAGCGCACCTGCGCGACGTGCACCCCCGAAGCCTGGAGGGTCGCCTGCAGTTGCGTGCGCATCCGCGCGAGCGTGGCCGAGTCGAGGCTGGAGGCGGGCCGGGTGAGAGCGACCTCGGCGACCTGGTTCGCGTTGATCGGCACCGCGTCCTGCGCGAGTTGCACGTCGGCCGGGAACGCCGACTGCACGGCCGGATCGAGCCAGGCGCTCGGCTCCCCGCCGATCAGCGCCCGGGTCACCGTGGTCGCGATGCTCGCCCGTCGGGGGAACCACCGCAGGTCGGGCACCAGCCGCGACCACGTGCTGTCGAAATACTGCAGCGGGTAGCCCTCGAACACTTTGGCGAATCGGTCCTGATCGATCACGACCCCGTCCGGCGCCTGGGAGATCCGCCACTCACCGTTCGTGCGCTCGAGCGCGAAGGCCAGGTTCGACGACCCGGGCGACGACGAGTACGCGCCCGCCGCGTCGACGCTGGCGACCTGGGCGAGCACGACGTCGACGCCGGCCTCCTGCGCCTCGTCGTCGTCCTCGGCGACGTTCGACGAGACCGAGCGCTCGATGGCGGACGCGTCGATCGACACGCCCGTCCCCGGGCGCCAGTCGCGTTGCATGTCCGGCGTGAGGAATCGACGCGCGATCTCCCAATTGTCGGCCGGGGTGATCGACGCCTCCATGAAGCCCTCGACGATCTCCTGCGGGTCGGCTCCCGGCGCCGGCCCCGAGGCGAGGGGGAGGAAGTCGGTGTCGTCCGGCGACTCCCCCAGCTCGAGACCCACGTTGACGTCGCCGTTCGTCGGAAGTCCGGTGCAGGCGCTCAGCATAAGAGCCGTCGCCGCGGCGAGGGCGCCGGCGCGCAGCAGACGACGCAGCCTCCCCGTCATCGCAGGTCTCCCGTCGCATCGCGGAGCTCGGCGAGCGAGATCGGCTGCGTCGCGTCGCCCAGCTCGGCGAGCGGTTGCTGCGGCTCGACGGGGATCGGGCTCGGGCCGTCCAGCTCGGTGCCGTGCCGGGGCAGGGTCAGGACGAAGTTCGTGCCCACGCCGATCTCCGACCACACGGCGAGCGTTCCCCCGTGCAGCATCGCGTCGCCGAGGGCGATCGACAGGCCGAGACCGGTGCCGCCGATCGTGCGCTGCCGCGAGGGGTCTGCGCGCCAGAACCGGTCGAAGACCCGCTCGGCGTCGGCGGGCGACATCCCCAGGCCCGAGTCGCGCACTCCGGCGGCCACCGCGTGCTGGTTGCTGTCGACCGTGACCACGATCGGCCGCCCCTCTCCGTGCTCGATCGCATTGCCGATGAGGTTCCGCAGAACGCGACGCACGCGCCGCGGGTCCATGTCGACCGGTGAATAGCCGCCCGGTGCGACCAGACGCAGCTCCGATCCGTGACCGTCGGCGAGTGGGCGCATCTGCTCGATCACGTCTTCCGCCACGTGGGCGAGGCTCGTCGCCTCGAGTTCGAGCTGGACGGAACCCGCGTCGTATCGGCTGATCTCGAGCAGGTCCGCCAGCAGCGTCTCGAAGCGCTGCACCTGTGCGTGCATGAGTTCCGCCGCGCGGGCGGTGATCGGATCGAAGTCCTCCCGCTGATCGTTGAGCATGTCGGCCGCGAGCCGGATCGTCGTCAGCGGGGTGCGCAGCTCGTGCGACACGTCGGAGACGAAGCGCTGCTGCACGAGCGACAGCTCGCCCAGTTCCTTGATCTGCGCCTCGATGCTGTCGGCCATCGCGTTGAAGGAGCGACCGAGTGTGGCGAGCTCGTCCTCGCCGTGCACCTCGAGCCGGACCCCGAGGTCGCCCGAGGCGAGGCGGGCGCTCGTCTCGGCGGCCTGGATGATCGGTGTCGAGACCGTGCGGAGCACGAACCACGAGATGGTGGCGACGATCGCGACCAGGCCGATGCCCGCGATCCACAGGGTGCGCTGCACGAACACGAGCGTCTGGTCAGCATCCGACAGGTCGTAGGCGACGTAGATCTCGAAGGGTCCAGCCTCGGGGACGACCAGCTGCTGACCGACGATGATCCCCGGGACCTCACCGCCGCCGTCGACGGGCAGCGCGACCGACTGCCACGCCTGCCGGTCGTCGAACTTCACGACGCGTGCGCGCAGACCGTCGCTGAGGAGGCTCGCGCTGAGCCCGGCGGTGAAGCCGTTGAGACGAACGGCGTCGGCATCGGAGTCGATGCGGATGCCGGTGAGCAGGTCGGCGTTGGAGTTGCGCGCGATGCCCTCCTGCACGGAGTTCCACAGGTCGGCCAGCGCCGCGGGATCGTCGCCCACCTCGGCGACGTCGAACGTGCTCTGGGCGATGTCGACCGCACGACGAGCGTCTTCGAGGGCCTGGTTCTTGCGGGAGACGAACAGGTCGTTCTGGATCACGAGCGCCATCGTCACGCACGTGATGAAGATCGCCAGCGATGTGGCGACGAGGGTGACCGCGAGGGTGCGGAAGCGCAACGAGCGACGCCAGGACGCCGCGAGAAGGGTCGGCCAGCCTCGCCAGTCGCGCAGGACGGCGACCGTCGTGGTGGTCGCGTTCGTAGCGGCCATGCCTCGCCTAGACGGCACTCCCAGCGCGGTAGCCGACGCCCCGGACCGTCATGACGATGCGGGGGTTGTCGGGGTCGAGCTCGACCTTCGCGCGAAGGCGCTGGACGTGCACGTTCACCAGGCGCGTGTCGGCCTTGTAGTGATACCCCCAGACCTGCTCGAGCAGCATCTCGCGCGAGAAGACCTGCTGCGGCTTCGAGGCCAGCGCCACCAACAGCTGGAACTCCAGCGGCGTGAGGGGGATGGGAGCGTCGCCGCGGCGCACCTCGTGCGCGTCGACATCGACCGTCAGGTCGCCCACGCGCAGCTGCTCGCTGCCGGTCGTCGGCGCGGGACGCAGGCGGGTGCGGATGCGCGCGACGAGCTCTTTGGGATTGAAGGGCTTGACCATGTAGTCGTCAGCGCCGACCTCGAGGCCCCGGACCACGTCTGCGGTGTCGCTGCGCGCGGTGAGCATGATGACGGGCACGCCGGATTCCGCGCGGATGCGAGTGCAGATCTCGATTCCGTCCATGCCGGGGAGCATCAGGTCGAGCAGCACGAGATCGGGCCGCTGCGTGCGCCACGCCTCGACGGCCTGCGCACCGTCGGCGCAGAAGACAGGCTCGAAACCCTCCGTACGCAGCACGATGCCGATCATCTCGGCGAGCGCGGTGTCGTCGTCGACCACGAGGATGCGTGAGGTCATACCTGTTACCTTATGGCACCCGGTCTCACGTTCCCCAGGTCCGCGCACCAGCGCGGGGGTATGGCACGATGGGAGCGCACGACGGAGGGAGTGCTTGTGAGCGTCCAGACCTGGACCCCTGCCCCGAAGAAGGGCATCATCCCCCTGCATCCGCTGTCTTTCGGCACCATCCTCGGCAAGGCCTTCGCCGCCCTGCGGCACAACCCCCGGGTGCTCTTCGGGTTCGCGGTCATGGTGCAGCTGATCGTCGTGCTGGTGACGGCGGCGCTCATGGGCGTCGTGCTATTCACCACGTTCTCGCGCCTCGAGACGCTCACCCCGGCATCACCCGACTTCGAAGCGGTGCTGAGCGGCACCATCGCGATCAACATCGTCGCCGCGATCATCGTCGCCCTCGCCTCGGTCGCCTTCACCGCCATGGTGCAGGGAGTGGTCGCGGCCGACATCGGTTTCGCCGCGGTCGGCACGAAGGCGACACTGCGCATGCTCTGGCGGCGGATGGCTCCCTCGTTCTGGCGGCTCGCCGCCTACTCCCTGATCCTCGCCGCCGCCGTGTTCGGGGTCTTCACGATCGCCGCCCTCCTCATCGTGGGGCTCGTGGCGGGAGGAGTCGCGAGCGGCACCGACGTCGTGGGCGTCGTGATCCTGGTCGTCGTGATCTTCGTGCTCGGGAGCATCCCGCTCTACATCTGGCTCGGCACGAAGCTCCTTCTCGTGCCGTCGATCCTGGTGCTCGAGCGGGCGCGCCTGCGCGAGGCGATCGTGCGCTCCTGGCGCCTGACGCGAGGGCGATTCTGGGTGGCCTTCGGCGTCACCGCTCTGATCGGCATCATCATGGGCACCGCGATGCAGGTCGTGAGCATCCCCGCCTCGTTCCTCAGCCCCATGCTCATCGGCATCGTCGCCCCGACGGGTGACCCCGAACCGAGTGCGATCCTGGGGATGGTGCTGCTCGCTCTGGTGCCGCAGATCCTCGTCCTCGCACTGCAGGCCGTCGCCCAGGTCGTGCAGTCGACCGGAGGCGCCCTGGTGTACCTCGACTGCCGTATGCGCTACGAAGGGCTCGACCACACGCTCATCGCGCATGTCGAGCGGCGAGACGAAGGGTGGGACGACGACCGGCTGGGCGACCCGTACGTCGTCGACCCGGCGCGCGCGGTCACCAGCGCTCCCCCGCCACGGCAGGTACCCGAACACGTGATCGCCGCGCAGGGCTACGCGTACCCGCCCCAGGGCTATGCAGCCGCGCAGGGATACGCTGCTCCCGCCCCGCAGGGTTACGGCTATCCTCCACAGGGCTACGCGGCGCCTCCCTCGCAGGGCCAGGCCTCTCCCCCGCAGAGCTATGCAGGGTCTTCCTCGCAGGGCTACACGGCACCCGTGCCGCAGGGCTACGCTCCGCCTTCCCCGCAGGGCTACACGGCAGCCGTGCCGCAGGGCTACGCTCCGCCTTCCCCGCAGGGCTACATGGCACCCGTGCCGCAGGGCTACGGCACCCCTCCGCAGGGGTACGCGCAGCCCCCGGCTCCGGCTCCCGCCCCGCCCTCTCCCGTCGCGAACTCCGGCGCGGATGACGACGGCGCTGGCACGACGGCATGATCCACCGGCTCGACGATCTGTTCATCCCCGACGGAGACGAGGCACGTCGCTGGGCCGAGGAGGAACTCGCGAACTCCCGCTACGCGGAGGCGCGGCCCACCTGGTTCGACTATCTGGCGCGTGACATCGGGCGCTTCTTCCGCGACCTCTTCAGCACCGACACCAGCGGCACCGTGGGTCCGATCGGCCTGATCATCGTCTGCATCGTGATCGCGGCCGCCGTCGTCGCGGCGCTCATCATCTGGGGCCGTCCTCGCCGTCCCCGCGCGGTGCGTCGTGCACGCGCGGATCTCCTCGGTGCCGCCGACGACCGTTCCGCCGCGCAACTGCGCGCCGACGCCGAGCGGGCGGCTCGCAGCGCGGATTGGGACAGCGCGGTCGTGCTCCGGTTCCGCGCCCTCGCCCGCGACCTCCTGGAGCGCGATCTCATCGACCCCGCGCCCGGGGCCACCGCACAGGCCATCGCCCGGGAAGCGAGCGGCGTGTTCGCCGCCGAGGCGGACGCCGTGCGCCGAGCGGCGACCGCGTTCGACGACGTGCGCTACCTGCGTCGCCCCGCGCACGCCGAGGACTACGCCACCCTCGCGGCGACCGACGAGCGGCTTCGCGCGCTCCGCCCCGAGGCGGTTCCGGCGTGACCGCCGTCGCAGAGGCACCGCCCTCCACCGCCGAGGCGCGTCGGTCCCCGGTGCGCGCGGTCGTCGGATGGGTCGTGGTCGGGGTGCTCGTCGTCGTCGTCGCCTGGGTCGGCCTGCAGGTGGCCGCCTCGGCTCCCGGTTCGTACCGCTCGCTCGACCCCGAGAGCGCACGAGGAACGGGCACGCTCGCCCTCGCCGAGACCCTGCGGGATCGCGGAGTCGAGGTCGAGGTGGTGCGCTCCCGTGTCGAAGCGGCCGCCGCGCTCGACGACCACGCGACTCTCGTGCTGGCGAACCCCTACACCCTGACCGATGAGGGCGTCGCCGACCTGCTCGAGCCCGCGACGAGGGTCGTGCTGCTCTCCGTCGGCGCGCACCTGCTCGACGAACTCGATCTCGGCTCCTATGCCCCCGGTGCCGCCGCGTCGGTCGAGGCGAGCTGCGACGTGCCCGAGTTCGCCCGCGTGGGGAGCATCCGCCCCGACCAGCTCCTGCAGCCGTCAGACGGGGTGACCGGCTGCTTCGGCGATGACGGCGCCTACGCCGTGCTCGTCGCCGATCGGGGCGACACCGTGATCTCGGCCGTCGACGGCAGCCGTCTCTTCAGCAACGAGGCACTGGCAGACGACGGCAACGCGGCGCTCGCTCTCGCCCTTCTCGGCCAGGAGGAGCGGGTCGTCTGGTACGTCCCGTCGCTCGACGACAGCGACATCGAGGCGCAGACGCCCGACACCCTCGGCGACCTCACCCCGGACTGGGTGACCCCTGCGATCCTGCTGCTCCTGCTCGCCGGAGCGGCGGCGGCGCTCTGGCGCGGGCGTCGCTTCGGCCCTCTCGTCGCCGAGACCCTGCCGGTCACCGTTCGCGCGTCCGAGACCATGCAGGGCCGTGCACGACTGACGGCCAGGGCGGGCGATGCCGCGCATGCGTCCGTCGCCGTGCGCGAGGGCACACGGCTGCGACTCGCCCGCCGCCTCTCGCTCGGCGATCGCGCCATCGTCGACGAGGTCGCCGACGCTGCGGCGGACCGGCTGCGCGTCCCCCGCGGCACGCTTCAGGGCCTGCTCGGAGGACCCGCTCCGACCGACGACGCGGCTCTGATCGAACTCGCCCGCCGCTTGGCTGACCTGGAGGGGGCCGTCGACGAGACCCTCCGCCCGCGGGGCGCCGCGACCCCGGACCCCACCACGACCACGACCACGACCACGACCACGACCACGGAAGAACGAGGCATCACGTGACCGCTGAGTACAACCCCGCCGACGACGCCGCTCTGCGGCAGGCCATGCATCGTGTGCGCACCGAGGTCGACAAGGCGGTCGTGGGACAGGCCGGCACCGTGACCGGCCTCCTCGTCTCGCTGCTCGCCCGCGGACACGTGCTCCTGGAGGGTGTGCCCGGTGTGGCGAAGACGCTCGTCGTGCGCTCCTTCTCCCGCGCGCTCGGGCTCGACACCACGCGCGTGCAGTTCACGCCCGACCTGATGCCCGGCGATGTCACCGGCTCGCTCGTGTACGACGCCCGCACCGGCGAGTTCGACTTCCGTGCGGGGCCCGTCTTCACCAACATCCTGCTCGCCGACGAGATCAACCGCACGCCGCCGAAGACCCAGGCCGCGCTGCTCGAAGCGATGGAGGAGCGCCAGGTGTCGGCCGACGGCGAGAGCCGACCGCTGCCCGACCCGTTCCTGGTCGCCGCGACGCAGAACCCCATCGAGCACGAGGGCACCTACTCCCTGCCCGAGGCGCAGCTGGATCGCTTCCTGATGAAGCTGGTCGTCGGCATGCCCGAGCGCGACGCCGAGGTCTCGGTGCTGCGACGTCACGCGTCCGGCTTCTCGCCGCGGGAGCTGACCGGACTGCAGGCGGTCGTCACCGCCGACGAGATCCGGGCGGCCCAGGCGGCCGCCGCACGCGTGCAGGTGACGGACGATGTGCTCGGCTACGTCGTGGACCTCGCCCGCGCCACGCGGCAGTCCCCCTCCGTCGAGCTCGGGGCGAGCCCGCGCGCCTCCACCGGCCTGCTCGCCGCCGCGAAGGCGTGGGCCTGGCTCAACGACTCGGCCGCGGTCACCCCCGATCACGTGCAGACCATGCTCGTTCCCGTGTGGCGCCACCGTCTGCAGCTCCGCCCGGACGCGCAGATGGAGGGTGTGTCGGCCGACTCCGTGCTGACCTCCGTCGTCCAGCAGACCCGGGTGCCGATCTAAGTGTTCGTCACCGGCCGTCTCCCCGTCGTCGTCGCGGCGGGCCTCCTCCCGCTCGTGCTCGCCGGCCTGGCCGGATACCCCGCCTACGCCGTGCTCGGCGGCTGGATCGCGCTCTGCGTGCTGCTCGTGATCGTCGACGTCGCCGCAGCGGCGAGCGCCCGTCAGGTGGTGGTGACGCGACGCCTTCCCGCGCGCACGCGCCTGGGCGAGCCGGTGCCCGTGAGCGTCGCACTGCAGAACCAGGGCACGCGGGTGCTCCGCGCCGTGATCCGGGATGCGTGGCAGCCGACGGCGGGAGCGGCCCCCGGACGGCCGGAGGCCGAGATCCCGCCGGGCGAGCGCCGCCGGATCGACATCCCCCTCCTCCCCCGCCGACGCGGCGAGCTGGTCAGCGAGTTCGTCGTCGTGCGCTCGCGCGGTCCTCTCGGGCTCGCCGGACGCCAGGCCGTGCATCGCGTAGGCGGGGCGATCCGGGTGCTGCCGGCGTTCTCCTCGCGCAAGCACCTGCCGTCGAGACTCGCACGCCTGCGCGAGCTGGACGGGAACACGAGCATCCAAGTGCGCGGCCAGGGCACGGAGTTCGACTCCCTGCGGGAGTATGTGCGGGGTGACGACGTGCGTTCCATCGACTGGCGGGCGACCGCTCGTGCGGGGACCACCATGCTGCGCACCTGGCGTCCGGAGCGGGATCGGCACGTCGTCATCATCATCGACACCGGTCGCACGGCAGCGGCGCGCGTCGGCGACGGAACGCGTGCCGACGCGGCCCTCGAGGCGGCCCTCCTGCTCTCGGCCCTCGCCGCGCGCGCCGGAGACCACGTGCATCTGCTCATGTACGACCGGGTGGCGCGCGCCCGCGTCACCGGCGTCGAGGGAACCGCCCTGCTCCCGGCGCTCACCGACGCGATGGCCCCCGTGCACGCTCGCCTCGTCGACACCGATTGGCAGGGCGCGTTCGGCGCTGTCCGCACGCTCACGACGCGTCCGTCGCTGATCGTCGTGCTCACGGCTCAAGACGCGGCGGAGTCCGCCCGTGGCTTCCTCGGCGCGTTCCCGACCGCCTCCCGCGCAACGACCGTGCTCGTCGGCTCGGTCACCGACGACGGCATCGCCGAGGTCGCGCGCCGACGGGATTCGCGGGAGGACATCTACCTCGCCGCCGCGGCGGAACGCACGCTCCGCGACGCGGAGAACGTCGCCGATGCGATCCGCCGTGCGGGCGGTGAGGCGATCGCGGCCGACCCCGAGGCGCTTCCCCCGAAGATCGCGGACCGGTACCTCGAACTCAAGGCCGCCGGTCGCCTCTGAGCACGCGTCAGCCGGCGAGCAGGCGGGGCGTGCCCGCTTCGAACTCGACGAGATCGCCGGTCTCGCCGCGACGCACCGCACGCCCGCCGATGACCAGCATGTAGAAGAGGAAGACGCCGAGCGCGGCGGCGCCGATTCCGATCTTGACCGGCCAGGGCAGCGCCCAGCCGGTGACGAAGCCCTCGACCAGCCCCGCCAGCAGCAGCGCGAAGATCAGGCCGATCGC
Source organism: uncultured Microbacterium sp. (assembly GCF_963528945.1). GTDB lineage: Bacteria > Actinomycetota > Actinomycetes > Actinomycetales > Microbacteriaceae > Microbacterium. The sequence continues at coordinate 576,475 of NZ_CAURWX010000001.1, read as the reverse complement.
GACGGTGGCGAGAGCGCGCCCCTGCGCCGCGAGGGACTCGCCGCGGGTCCGGGCGCCCGGTGCGACCCAGGCCCAGAACATGTGCAGTCCCGCCGCGGCGGCGACGAACAGGCAGGTGAGCTCGAGCATCCCGTGCGGGAGGACGTAGAGCAGCATGACGTCGCCCTGGCCGTGGGCGATCATGATGCCGCCCGCCTGGCCGACGTTCATCGCGTTGGTGACCATGGAGTACACCGGGAAGATGCCGGTCACCCCCATGATCACGCAGAGCATGGCGATCCAGGCGTTGTTGAACCAGACCATCCCCATGAACACGGCCGCCGGGTTCTCGGTGTAGTAGCCGGTGAAGCTCTCGTCCGCGTACTGCTGGAGGGCCTCGGGGGGTCCGAGCGTGGCGACCAGCGCCGGATCGCTCGCGATCCAGAACGCGGTGCCGAAGGCGATGGCGAGGAATCCCGCGCCGATCGCGAGGGTGGTCCACCGCAGTCGGTACAGCGCGGCGGGGAGCTGGTCGACGAAGAAGCGCGCCGCCTGCGTGAGGATGCTGTCGGATGCTCCCGTCAGTCGCAGCCGCGCACGGACGAGGATCGTCGACAGGTAGTCGCCCTGCGGCGACTCGCCGACGGAGGTGTTGAGCTCGGCGAGGTCGGCCGAGGCGGCCCGATACCGGACGATCAGCTCATCCACGCCGTCGCCGTCCAGGCGGGCCTTGCTGAGCTCGTCGAGACGTGCCCACTCGGCCCGGCGCGCATCGGTCAGTGCATCGGCGTCCACCTGATTTACTGTACTCATGTCCGCGCCGATCGATACGTCCGACGAGGTCCTCTCCGGCGAAGCCGTCGCGATCGGCGCGCAGCCGCTCGGCTTCCTCATGCGGTCGCTCGGGGCGCTCATCGACATGGTGGTCGGCTACGGGCTGTTCATCCTCTGGCTGTTCCTGCGCACCTGGCTCATCGATGCGGGGGTGATGACCGAGGCGACCGATCGCATCGCGAGCATCGCCGCGCTGGTCACGAGCTTCCTCGTCGTGCCGATCGCCATCGAGATGCTCACCCACGGACGCAGCCTCGGCAAGCTGGCCGTGGGCGGCCGCATCGTGCGTCTCGACGGCGGCGCCACCGGCTTCCGGCATGCCTTCATCCGCGGCCTGCTCGGCGTCGTGGAGATCTACGTGACGTTCGGCGGTTTCGCCGTGCTCAGCGGCGCGCTGACCGCACGGTCGCAGCGCCTCGGCGATCTCGTCGCCGGGACGTACAGCCAGCGGGTGCGCACCCCCGCTCTCGTCGAGAGCGTTCCGGTGATGCCGCCCGAGCTCGCCGCATGGGCTCAGGTCGCCGATGTCGCCCGCCTTCCCGACCGTCTCGCGCGACGCATCTCCCAGTTCCTCGTCCGGGCGCCGCAGCTCATGCCCGGGGCACGCGCGCGGGTCGCGGCGGAGCTGCTCTCTGAGGCATCCGCCTTCGTCTCCCCCATGCCCGCGGCGGCTCCCGAGCGGGTGCTGATGGCGATGTCGGTCATCCGACGGGAGCGGGAGCGCCGGGCCCTTGTCACGGCGGATCAGCGCGCCGAGCGGCTCACGGGCCGCCGCGTCGGAGTCTGAGCGTCACGCCCGCCGGACGCGGGCGCGGGCGCGCAGGTCAGGCGCGGAGCGCCTCGTGCCGCACCACGAGCCAGCCGGCCGGCAGCGAGAGCCGGTCCGCATGCGGAGCGCACAGGTCATGCGCGTGCGGCTGCGACGCCGGCGCGAGCGGGCCGAGAGCCGCCATCTTGTCGCCGTAGTCGTAGGTGAGCGTGGCGACCGCCTCGCGGGCGCAGGCGACCTTCGAGCAGAGTCTTCCGTCCATCTCCGCCAGGCTATGCCCGGACCGGCAAGCCCGCTCGGACGGCACGCCGAGCACCGCCGGCACACCGCCTAGACTCTCCTCATGCCCCGTCGCCGAGCCGCCGCCCCCGCCGCCTCCCGCCGCGGAACTCGACACGGGCGCCACGGTCGCCTCGGACGCAGCGAGGTCGTGCGTCCCCCGCTCGCGCCGCTCGACGGACGACTCGACCGGTTCGACCTGGCGGTCGGCACCGCCGTGGAGTTCCTGCGGGGTACCTGGCCCGAACTGCAGAGCGTGCGTTTCGAGATCGGCTCGATGCCCGGCTTCGACGGAGGCGACGAGGTGCCCCGCTGGTTCCTCGACCGCGAGCGCGAACGCATCGTCCTGTTCCGATTGCCCATCGAGCGCCTGCTGCCCCCGGGCCACGACGACGACGCGCACCGGAGGATGGCCGTCGAGAGCGCCGTGTTCCGGGCGGCTGCGGAGTACATCGGTCGCGAGCCCTGGGACCTCGGTCACGACCACTGAGCCTCAGCGTCAGGGATAGACCGTGATGCTGCCTTCGGCGCCGGCGCTGGGCGCGATCGGCCACGTCGCCAGTGCGCCGTCTCCGGCCATCGCCACCCCGGCGTGCACGGCTTCGTTCGTCGTCAGGCGGTAGACCGTTCCGGCCTCGACGTCGGCCTCGACGGAACCGCCTGACGGCACGGTGATCTGTTCGCCGTCATCCCCGTCGATGCGCGCGAGTTCGACCGTCGCATCGTCGTCGCCGCGGTTGACGAACTGCACCCGCGCGGACGGTCCCGCCGGAACCGCGAACAGAGCCTCGCTCGTGATCTCCGACGCGGGCGTGTTCCAGGCGAAGTCCGAGCCCGCGCCGAAGCCGTCCTGCTGCCGCACGCCCGCGACCACGGGAGCGTCCGACACGACGTCGACCGTGTAGGAACCGGCCGGGAGATCGCGGAGCGAGACGTCCGTCGGCAGGTCGGCGGTGAGCGGAACCGTGAACTCCTGCACGGACGAGCGGGATCCCGCCGCGCGCACCGTGACCACAGCCGACCCGGCGTCGTCGGGGGCCAGCAGCCGCAGCACCGTCAGATCGGCGTCGTCGCCCTCCCCGTCGAAGACCCGAACACCGGGCACGACGAGGGAGCGCTGCGGAGCGGCCACCGCATCCTGCAGATCGATCCCGGCGGGGTCGAGCGTGCGCACGAAGGACGACTGGAGGACGGCTCGGACGGGCGCTCCCTGCGCCGCGACCTCCACCACCGGCGAGGTGTTGCCCGCGGCGATCGAGGAGAGAGGGAGGGTCGTCTGCGTGCGGGCCGGGATCACGAGCGTGCGGTTGCTGCGGCTCTCCCCGTGCACCGAGAGCGTGACGGTCGAGGTCACCGACGAGGCATTGGTGAGCACGATCAGGTCTTTCGTTCCGGTCGCCACGCTCCCTCCGACGAGCCAGGACTCGAGCCGCGCCTCTCCGCAGGGTGCCGCCGCGAACCCCGCCAGGTCGCTGGCGGCGGCGGTGATCGACTCGGCGCCGGCGATGAGCGGCGCCGAGCGGCCGTCGACCGTGTCGGAGAGTCGCGGCACCTCGCCCCCGTCGACCAGGTCGGGAGCGGCGATCGCCGTCTGTGCAGGGTCGCCGGCGGTGCCCCCGGCGACGAGATCGAAAGCTCCTGCAGAGCGCAGGGCGAGCGGATCGGACGAGTCGCGGCCGAGCGCCTGCAAGTCGCCCGTGCAGGCGAGCACGGGATCACCGGCGAGCGGCACCACGTCGACCTGCGCGGGTTCATGCGACACCGCAGGCCAGGGCGCGTGGATCGCGAGCACGACGCCCGTGACGCAGGCGGCGGCGACGACGGTACCGACCGCGATGCGCGCACCGGTCGCCACCCGTCGGAAAGTCTGAGCGCGGCTCATCGCTGTGGCCCTTCGGGTCGGTTCTCGGTGCCTCCTGCGTCGTCGAGCGCGACGTCCGCGGGCTGCGGGGCTTCCCCGGCGGATACCTCGGCATCCGCCTCTGTGCGCTTGCTCGGCCCGGCATCTGCCTCTGCCGGCTCGGCCTCAGCGCCTGCCGGCTCGACCTCGGCGGCGTCCGCCTCGGCCGACTCGATCGGCTCGGCATCCGTGTCGATCGGCTCGGCAGGAACCAGACTGTCGTCGCCCTCGGCGAGGCGCTCCTCCATGCGTCGAGGAAGCACGAGCGGCTCGTCGGCGCCTCGACCCACGATGCGAGACCGCGCGCGGGCCGCGCGACGCGAGGCGCGCGTGGGCAGGGCGAGGAGAAGGGCGGCGAGCAATGCCACGATCTGCAGCGTGACGAAGAACCCGGCCTGGCGATGCTCTCCGTCGGTCAAGGCCGCCGGAGCCGCGGGATCCGCCTCGATACGCCACAGCACACCGCGTTCGGTCGTACCGGCGTGCACGAAGTCCGGGCGCTGATCGATCGCCGTTGTCGCCGAACCGCGCAGAGCACGTGCTCGATCGGACTCGTCACCCTCGACGTGCGCGAGCAGCACGTAACTGACGCCCTGCTCGGCCAGGCTGCTCGCCGCGTCGAACTCGCGTGCCGACAGCAGGTCGACCGCCAACTCGCTGATGTCGGTACCGACGACGTCTTCCGCGGTGCTCAGCAGCGTGGTCTGCGCGCCGAGCGTCTCACTCGCGCCCCACACGACCTCCGTGGCGACCCCGCCGTCGTTCTGCGGGGTCAGCACGAGCGTGCGGACGGGCCGGTCGCCGGCCGCCTGCGCTGCGACATACGCCGGCAAGGTCGACACCGGACCATCGGTGAGCACGGAACGATCGGCGTGCAGCGCGGTCAGGGCCGGAACGGCGCAGATCGCGAGCGCGATCGCCGCGGTCAGCGCTGCTGCCGCGCGCACCCGCGGAAGCGTGAGTGCGGTGTCGAGCGTCACCAGCGAGGCTCCGACCACGCCCGCCCAGGCGAGCGAGAGGGCGGCGCCGGGCCAGACGGCGACCGGCATGCCCTGGGCGAAACCGACGGTGACGCCGACGACGGCGAACGCCGTCACAAGCCCGGTGAGCGCGACGACGAGAAGAGTGATGCCGGCGCGCCAGCGGGGTGCGACAGCCGCCGCCGACGCCAGCAGCGCGAGCGGCGCGCAGAGGACGGGTGCCCAGACGGCGACGTCCGCCGGGAGCATCTCCCGCCAGCCGCCGAGATCGCTCGTCGGGAACCCGGTCGCGAGCGCCAGGCGGCCCAGCGCGTCCGGGGCGGCCTGCGGTCCCGCCCAGATGCGGCCGGGGTCGCCGAGGATCGCCAGCGCCGATCCGTGCGCCAGCTGCCAGATGACGAGGGGCGCGAACAGCACGGCACCCGGTACCGGGAGCCACAGCAGTCGCACGGCCCCGCGGAACTGCGCCGTGCCGAGCGTGATGCCCACCGCGATGAGCCAGAGCAGCAGCAGCGCCGGCGCGAGTGACGGAGAGCAGGCGGCGACGGCGGCGAGCAGCAGGGAGGCGGCACCGGCGGCACCCCAGGAACGGTGCGCCACGGCGGCGGTGTGGAACAGCCATGGCAGCAGGAGATGCACCAAGACCCCGGTGGGTCGTCCGTCGACGAGCGCCGTCAGAAAGGTCGGCGCGAGCGCCCAGGCCACTCCGGCGAAGATCCGCAGGCCCGGACGATCGGTGACGCGGGTGGCCGCGAACCAGCCGCCCAACACGGCCAGCGGAAGCGCCAACACCCACAGCAGGACGACGGCGAACGAGGGCGCACCCGGCCAGAGCGAACCGAGCACCGCGACGACACCCGCGAACGGATCGGCCGGACCGACGATGTCGACCCCCAGACCGTGAAGGCCCCACGCGGCGTCCTTCCACAGCGCCGACACCGTCTGACGCAGCGGCAGCAGCGCACCGCCTCCGAGCGCCGGCCACGCCAGCAGGCTCGTGAAGGAGGCGATGCTGACCACGAGGGCCGCGAGCACCGCCCAGGCTCCGCCTCCCGAGAAGAAGTGCAACTCGCCGGATGCTCCACCCTCGCTCCCGTGCCCGTCGTCGAGCCGTCGCCGGAGCTCCGACGACGTCGCCCGCAGCGGTGCGATGCTCGCCCACGACGATGTGCGGAACGAACGGATGCGCGCACGCGACTGCGCGATGGCGCGGATGCGCACCATGGCGACGAGCGCGGCACCCCATTCCGGGAGCACGGCCTCGGGCCGCTTGGCCACGAGGTGGCGCACCGACCGCCAGAGAGCCAGGGGCAGGAGGCTCAGCCAGTGCAGGGGCAGCGCCAACGGAGACGCGTAGGCCAGCCGTCGATGCAACTGCGCCAGGCGGGTGACGTAAGCACGGCGCGACCCCGAGCGAGGCAGAGCCGCGGGACCGTCGGGCGACACCGAAACGCGCGCTCCGGGTGCGATCACGACTCGTCCGCCCCCGAGCCGCGCGCGCACGCCGAGATCGAGGCCCTCGTCTGCTCCGGCGAGCGCCGGGTCGGGTCGCAGCGCCTCACGAACCTCGCTGCGGATGAGGAGTCCGCGCACGTCGGCAGCGAGCGCCTCATCGCGACCGTCGTGCTGACCCTGGTCCAACTCGCCCGCCGCGAGCTCGACCGAGCGGCCCAGTGCGGTCATCGTGACGCCGAGCGACACGATCTCGCGGTCGTCATCGGTGGCGACCAGTTTGGGGGCGACGATCGCGGCCGACGGAGAGCGCTCGAGCATCCCGGCCAGCCGCTCCAGGGCACGCGGGTGGGGCGCGGTGTCGTGCGCCAGCAGCCAGACCGCGCTTCCCTCCGCGACGCGGGGCGAGGCGAGCGCGATGGCGTCTGCGAAGGAGGTCGACGACCGCGCCTCGATGATGCCTTCGACGGAGCGGGCGATCGCTTCACTGGTGCGGGCGGTCGAGGCGTCGCCGCAGATCACGAGGGTGACGGCGGCGACCGGGGTCGTCTGCTCGTCGAGAGCCTCGAGGGTGCGGAGGAGTTGCGCGCGGGCGGAGGGGCCGGTGCGCGCGACGATGATGGCGTGTACTCGGGCTGGCATGACGTGGTCAGCCTATGCGGCAGGATGCATGCGCACGGTCAGCCCGCCCGGCGCGCCCGCGAAGCTCTCGATTCCAGGCACTCCGGCCCGCGGAACCGTGGCGTCAGCTCGCGCGGCGCTTGAGCTTGCGACGCTCGCGCTCGGAGAGTCCGCCCCAGATGCCGAAGCGCTCGTCGTTGGCGAGGGCGTATTCGAGGCACTCGCCGCGGACGTCGCAGGAGGTGCAGATGCGCTTCGCGTCACGCGTGGATCCGCCCTTCTCGGGGAAGAACGCCTCCGGGTCGGTCTGCGAGCAGAGGGCATCGGTCTGCCAGGCGAGAGCGTTGTCGTCGTCCGTCTCCACCCGGCGGGCGCCGGGCACTCCGAGGTTCACCGGATCGACGAACCAGTTCTCCGGTACGTCGGATCGATATCCCGTCATGTCGACCTCCAAACCCTCTCGTGCGCCCCCCTCCGGGCCGTGCACACCTAATTACACCCGTGTCATTCGTCCGGGTCAAGTCGCGGATCGTAAACCCTCAACGGAGTCTTGAAGGTTCTTGGCGCACCATCGGCGTGTCGCGGGCGGCGGACCACGGGCGGACCCGAGACATCAGCGACCGGGGCCGGCCACGAAGGCCTCGCCGGGCCCCGTCAGCCGCACCGCGCCCTCGGGCGCATCGAGGAACGCAGCCGTCCCCACCTGCAGAGCCAGGCGCTTTTCGCCGGCGTGCACCGAGAGCTCCCCCGACGTCGCGAGGATCATCGTCGGGCCGTCGACCGCGACCTCCAGCGGCTCGGCGGCGACCTCGACACGACGGAGCGCGAAGTCGGGCACCGGCACCTCGTACTCGGCGATCGGGCCGGCAGCCGTCGGCCGCAGCACGGGCACAGAGCCCGACGAGGAATCGACGACGGACAACAACTCTGCGACGTCGATCCGCTTCAGGGTCAACCCGCCCCGCAGTACGTTGTCGCTCGCCGCCATGATCTCCACTCCGAGACCCGAGAGGTACGCGTGCAGAAGGCCGGCCCGCAGGAACACGCCTTCGCCGCGCTGCAGCACGAGATGGTTCATGAGCAACGCCACGACCACGCCGGGGTCGCCCGGGTAGGTGTCGGCGATCCGCGCCACGGCCTGCACCGCTGCCGGGGCATCGGCGCCCGCGGCGCGAACAGCGTCGATGATGCCGTCGACCGCCTCGCCGGCGGAGCCGTCGAGCAGCCAGCGCAGCGTGTCGCGCAGCACGTCCCCCGAGCCGTTCAGACGGTCGCGGAGCGCGCGCACACCGGGCTCGTCGGGCAGACCGTCCAGTAGCGCCAGCGTCTCACCGACCGGACGCAGCCCGCTGAGCGACTCGAAGCGGTCGCTCAGCGCGACGAGCAGCTCGGGCTTGTGGTTCGCGTCGCGGTAGTTGCGTTCCGGGGCGTCCATCGCGAGACCGGCTTCACGCTCCCACCCCGCGCGGGCCTGCTCGACGGTCGGATGCACCTGGATCGACAGGGGCTGCGCGGCTGCCAGCAGTTTGAGCAGGTACGGGAGGCGCCCGCCGGTGACCGCGTCGAGCGTGCCCCCACCGTCGACGTCGGCGGGGTCGCCGGGGTGGTCTCCGAACCAGACCTCCGCTTCGGGTGCGTCGGCGGGCCCGCGGCCCTCCAGTGCGGCGAGGAGCGTGGTCGATCCCCAGGCGTAGTCGCGGGGGACGTTCGTCAGGCGAAGCAGCATGACCCCCAGCGTAGAGCCGGGCGACGGCGCTCAGCGACGCGCGGGGCCGCGCGCGGTAGCCTGATCGCGATGGCCCAGTACACCAAGCATCCGGCAGCGCCCGCGCCGACCGCCCCCGAGCGCGAGTCGACGGGCCATCTGCTGTTGCGCGGCTACGTCATCGTGATCATCTTCGCGACGTTCTCGCACAGCGCGATCTACAACCTGGTCGGGCGCACCGGAGCCGCCACCGTGCTCGTCGTGCTCACCCTGTCGACTCTCGCGATCGGCGTGCCCCTCCTCGTGCGCAACCGCCCTCAGCCCTTCCGCTGGCGGCGCCTGCCGTGGAGCGCCGTGGCGTACACCGCGCTCGCGCTGGTGTCGGTCGCGTGGTCGCAGTGGCGCGTGCCGACGATCGTCACCGGCCTGCTGCTCGCCGCTGTCACCGTGAACGGGCTCTTCATCGCCCACGTCCTGACCTGGCGGGAGATCGTCCGCGCCCTCTCGTCGGCGTTCAAGTGGATCCTGGGGCTCTCGCTCGCCCTGGAGCTATGGGTCTCCCTGGTGGTGCACGGGCCCCTGCTGCCGAATTTCTTCGAGCGCCCGGACGGCGAGATCGACCCGCAGTGGTACTGGGTGCGCGACAACCTGCTCGACGGCGGACGCATCCAGGGCATCGTCGGCAACGCGAACGTGCTCGCGATCATCTCCTTGTTCGCGCTCATCACCTTCGGAGTGCTGTTCGCCGCACGAGCGCGCTGGCGTACGACGCTCGCGCTGTGGATGCTGCTCGCCGCCTACTTCCTCTTCCGCACCGCATCGGCCACCGCTCTCGTCTGCGCCGCGATCGCCGCGCTGGTGCTCATCACGGCCCTCGCCATGCGGCGCGCCCGCACGCCGAACGCGCGCACCCGGGTCTACGTCGTGGCGATCGGCGGGTCCGCCGCGGCGGTCGCCGCCGCCTGGCTGCTGCGCGAGCCGCTGCTCGGCCTCCTCGGACGCAGCGCCGACCTGACCGGTCGCTCCGACAAGATCTGGAGCCAGGTCCTCGAGCGGGCCGTGCAGCATCCGATCGCCGGCAACGGCTTCTCGAGTCCGTGGGACGTCGGGGATCCCGCATTCGCGGGGTGGATCGAAGACCACGGCATCTCCGTCTTCCATGCCCACAACATGTGGCTCGACGTGTTCCTTCAGCTCGGCATCATCGGAGTGCTCCTCATGGCACTCGCCTACGCCGGGCTCCTCTGGAGGTCGTGGTTCTTCGCGGTCGACCGTCCCCGTTGGGACCTCGATGCCGATCGCGACTACTCGCCTCTCACGCTGCTGCCGAGCCTCTTCACCATCGTCCTCCTCGTGCAAGGGCTCTCGGAGTCGACGCCGATCATGCTGTGGGGCTGGCTGCTGCTGGTCGTGCTCACCTTCAAGATCAAGTCCGTCCCGCTGGTCGGGGTGGGAGAACGCGAGCAGGTCATCGAGCGCGGCACGGCTCCCCGGCGGGTCCCGTGACCGCAGCACACCCGCTGACCCGTCTGCTCGGTTCCGTCGAGATGGCACGGGCGTTCACCCTCGCGGTCCTGCTCGCCGCGCTCGGATCGTTCGCCCTCGAGCGTCTGACGTCAACCGTGACGCTCGCCACCGTCGTGATCGTGCTCTGCGCCCTCGGCGCCGCCATCCTGTGGGTACGGCGGGACGAGCTCTCGCCGCTCCGCCTCGCGCCCTTCTCGCTGTACGCGTTCCTCTCGTGGGCCCTGCTCAGCCTCATCTGGACGACCGACAAGACCGAGACGCTCCTGGGATGGTTCGCGTTGTTCGGCTACGCCTTCCTCGCGCTCGTCGTCGGCCATGTGCGCGACACCCTGCAGACCGTCCGCGCTCTCGGCGATGCCCTCCGCGTGCTGCTCTCCCTCTCCCTCCTGTTCGAGATCGTGTCGGGCATCCTGCTGGACGTGCCGTTCACCGCGCTGGCCATCGAGGGACGCATCGCGGAGGGGGGGCCGATCCAGGGCCTGTTCGGTAGCCGCAACATGCTCGGCTTCGTGGCCGTGATCGCCCTCATCACGTTCGTGATCGAGTGGCGCACCCAGTCGGTGACGCGCGCCGTGGCGGTCCCGTCGATCGCCCTCGGCGCGCTGCTCGCCTTCCTCTCGGCATCCCCCACCGTCGTCGTCCTCGCGGCCGCCGTCGGCATCGTGACCGCCGCCCTCACGATCGTGCGCCACGCCGCGCCTGCCCGTCGCGGAGTCGTGCAATGGACGCTGAGCGTGCTGGTCGCGGTCTCGCTGGTGATCGCCTTCGTGCTGCGCCACCGGATCATCGCCTGGCTCGACGCCGGGTCTGACTTCTCGATCCGGGCGACCCTGTGGAACGAGATCCTGGACTTCGTCGCGCTGAAGCCGATCGAGGGCTGGGGGTGGTTCGGCCCATGGGCGCGCGGAGAATACCCGTTCACCTACATCAACTTCCTGCTCGACGATCGGCACCAGAGCGCGCTGAACGCGTTCTTCGACGTGCTCCTCCAGCTCGGCTCGGCAGGACTGGCCCTGTTCCTCGTGCTCGGCGGGGTGGCCGTGGTGCGGTCGTGGCTGGTCGCGAGCGTGCGGCGGTCGGTGGTCTACGCCTGGACACCGATCGTCTTGATCACGCTCGCCGTCGACTCGATGTTCGAGAGCTTCACCCTGGCCGGGGCCGGGTGGTTCCTGCTCGTGCTCTGCGCGCTCCGGGCCGGACAGTCCCGGTCGTGGCGCGAGAACATCGACGCCACGCACACCGGAACGATCCCGACCCTGCGATCGCAGGGCTGAGTCTCAGAGGACCGACGGGAGCTTCTCGGCCCAGGCGAGGGCGTCGCGCACGCCATCGTCGACCGAACGCTCGGCGCGCCAGCCGAGCAGTTCCTCGGCGTGCTCCACCAGGGCGAAGGCTCCCGCCTGATCGCCGGGACGGCGCGGCGCCTCGACCGTGGGCAGCGACTCTCCCGTCACCCTTTCGAATGCGGCGACGAGCTCCCGCACCGTCACACCCTCCCCCGCGCCGACGTTGATGATCCGGTACGGCGCGCCGCTCGGAGCGATCGTGTCGAACCGCTCGACGGCGGCGACGTGGGCGAGCGCGAGGTCCCAGACGTGGATGTAGTCGCGGATGCCCGAGCCGTCGCGCGTGGGCCAGTCGACGCCCGTGATCGTGAACGGCACACCCTCGGCGCGCGCCTGCATGATCTTGCCGAGCGCGTGGGACGGTCGCGGATTCTGCAGACCGGTGCGCAGCCGCGGGTCCGCGCCGATCGGGTTGAAGTAGCGGAGGGCGATCGCGCGGATGCCCCCGGCAGAGGCCGTGTCGGCAAGGATGCGCTCCACCATCGCCTTCGTCATGGCGTACGGACTCGCCGGGCCGAGGGTGCCCGATTCGTCGACGCCCTCGCCGCTCTCACCGGCGTAGACCGAGGCGGACGAGCTGAACACGATGCGCTCGATGCCGGCCCGGCGCAACCGGTCGACCAGCACGATCGTCTTCCCGACGTTCGTGTCGTAGTACCCCAGGGGGTCGGCGACCGACTCGGGAACGACGATCCGAGCGGCGCAGTGCACCACGGCGTCGATGTCCGGGTGGTCGGCGAGCACGCGATCGAGCACGGCGGCATCGGCGATGTCTCCGACGTAGAGCGGACGCCCCTGGCCGAACGCACGCAGCCCCGTCGACAGGTCGTCGAGCAGCACGGGTTCGTGGCCCGCCTCCTCGCACGCCGTCGCCACGGTCGAGCCGATGTACCCGGCGCCGCCGGTGATCAATACCTTCATCGCCCTGATCCTAGCCGCCGAGCCCCCCGGCTCCAGGTGACGCTCCGGGAACCACAGGCCGCTGAGGGTAGGCTGGCTACTGCTCATCGACTCCCCCGCCTTTCGTGAGGAAGGCGCGCGGCGCCAGAACCTCGGAGACCCCACACGTGACGCACGCCCCCTCCTTCGACCCGCAGACGGCGACGATCGTCATCGTCACGTACAACCGCTCGCACCTGTTGCGCGGGCTGCTCACCAGCATCACGGCGATGGACCCGAAGCCGGGTCACGTGGTCATCATCGACAACGCGTCGTCGGACGACACCACCGAGGTGGTCGACTCGTTCCGCCCGACGATCGGCACCGAGGTCGTCTACCGGCGCCTCGAGACCAACACCGGCGGATCCGGCGGCTTCAGCGAGGGCATGCGCACCGCGTACGAGCTCGGCTCGGAGTGGATCTGGATGATGGATGACGACGTCGAGGTCCTCCCCGACGGCCTCGCCCGGATGGGCGCGTGGGCTCCGCGGTTCAAGAGCATCCAGGGACGCCGCTACGACTACGACGGCAGCGAGTTCTACTGGCAGTACCGCATCGCCGAGCGCATGGGCATCCCCATCCCGTTCGCACCGTCCGGCTTCGATGATTCCGGCTTCAAAGAGATGAACAGCGGATGCTTCGAGGGCATGTTCATCCATCGTTCGATCGTGCAGCGGATCGGCCTGCCCGACCCCCGGTTCTTCATCTACTGGGACGACCAGATGTACGGGTGGCTGGCGTCGCGCCTCACCACGGCTGTCATCGTCGACGAGTTCGTGCTGCGCCGCACGCGCGAGATCAAGCAGTGGGACATGGGCATCCGGCACATGAACGCGTCGAGCAACGCCTACCGCTTCTACATCATGCGCAATCGTGCCTACATCAAGCACTATTATCGCGCCCACGGCGTGTACAACCCGGTGCTCTTCGGACTCGGCACGGCGATGACGTTCGCCAAGGAGCTCATCCGGCTCTTCTTCGTCGAGCGCACGGTGCGCGGCACGAGCAACCTCTTCCGCGGGCTGCGCGAAGGCGGACGCATCGGCCGCGACCGCACCTGGCAGCCCATGGCACCGTTGGAGGCATGAGATGAGTGAACAGCCCGATGTGCGGTGGGCGCCGATGGAGCCGAAGCCGCGTGACCGCCGACGGGTGTGGCTGGTCGTCGCTCTCGTAGCGGCGGCTCTCGTCGTCGCCGGCATCCTGCTGATCGTCTTCCTGCCGCGCGGCGACGCGGCGGAGCCGGGGAGCACGCCCTCACCCTCTGCCTCCTCGTCGAGCGCGCAGCCGGGCTCCTCGCCGTCCCCGTTGCCGAGCGGCGCGCCTTCCGCGAGCCCCGAGCCTTCAACTCCCTCGGCCGAAAGTCCTCCGGTCCCCGAAGCGCCCTCGATCGAGGCGTTCCGCACCCAGGTGAGCGGTTGGCTCACGGACGCGCCGCGCGGGCTCGACATCATCGCCGGCTCGTCCGGGCAGGACGCGTTGCCGGTGCTCGACACGCTGCAGGAAGACGCCCAGCGCCTCTCCGACGCGCAGCCGCCGACGGCCATCGATCCGCAGTGGCGCGACGCGGTCTCCGGATATGCGCAGCGACTGGCGGACCTGCGAACCGCCCTCACCGGCGGCTCGGCGTCCGCCGACGCCGTCGACGCCGCCCGCAGTTCGGTGCAGGAGCTGCGTACGCTCGTGGGTCTCTGATCCGGTCGCGACACCCGCGTGGCGAGTGCCGCGTGCTCGGGCCGTCTCAGTCGTTGTAGTCGGAGTTGTATCGTTCGAGCACGTCGGCGATCGGAGCATCCAGCACGAGCCCGCCCTTGTCGAGGTAGAGGCCTCGCGTGCAGAAACGACGCAGGTCGCGCTCGTTGTGGCTCACGAAGAAGAGGGTGCGACCGTCGGCGAGCAGCTCGTCGATACGCTTGTAGCACTTCTCCCGGAAGGCCTTGTCGCCCACCGCGAGAACCTCGTCGACGAGCAGGATCGGCTCGTCGAGCTGCGAGACGACCGAGAACGCCAGGCGCACCTTCATGCCGTTCGACAGGTGCTTGTAGGGGGTGTCCTCGAAGCCGGCGAGCTCGGCGAAGCCGATGATGTCGTCATAGCGCCGCGACACCTCGTCACGGGACATCCCGTGGAGCCCCGCCGTGAGACGGACATTCTCCCGCACGGTCAGGTCGCCGACGAATCCTCCGGTGATCTCGATCAGCGGAGCGACTCCGCCGTTCACCTCGACGTGTCCCTCGTCCGGCAGCAGCACGCCGGCGACGAGACGGAGCAGGGTCGATTTTCCCTGTCCGTTGCGGCCGACCACGCCGATCGACTCCCCCGGCTCCACGCGGAACGAGACGTCTCGAAGAGCCCAGAACTCGCCGGGACGCGAGCGACGCGAGGCACCCGCGAACAGATCTTTGAAGCTCCTGCTCCCCCGCCGGTTGCGGCGGAAGTGCACGCCGAGGCTCTCGGCGACGATCGCGGGGCCCATCACAGCTCCTTCAACACGGGGCGTTCCATGGCTCGGAACACCCAGACGCCGAGTCCGAGGATCGCGAAGCTCATCAGCACGCTGACGATCAAGGTGAAGGGGTTCCACTGATCCGGGAAGAACGGCATCCGGTAGAGCATGAAGATGCCCGCCAGCGGGTTGAAAGCGCCGAGCGTCTGGAACATGCCCGGCAGGTCCGTGACGTTGTAGATGATGGGGGTCGCGTAGAACATCGCGCGCAGGATCAGGGCCGTCGTGCGCTCGAGGTCGACGAACATCACGCAGAGCGGGGCCACCAGAAGCCCGAGACCGACGAGCAGCACGGTCTGCAGCACCATGGCGACCGGCATCCAGAGCAGACCCCACCCGACCTCGGTGCCCGGAGCGAAGACGACGAACAGCACGAGCACGGGAAGGGAGAAGAGGTATTCGATGCCCTTGCTCAGCACGATCCTGTTGACCCAGATGGTGCGCGGGATCGATGTCGACCGAACGAGGCGCGCATCCTTCTTGAACGCCCGCGTGAAGTCGGACACCGACGAGTTGAACCACACCCACGGCAGCAGGGCGCTGATGAGGAAGACGATGTACGGCTCTTCCCCGACGTCGCGGTGGAAGATCTGGGTGAACACGAACCAGTAGATCCCGCTCATGACGAGCGGATCCAGGACCGACCAGAGGTAGCCGAGGAAGCTCGTCGAGTACCGGACCTTGAGGTCGCGCGCCGACAGCAGCCAGAGCGAATGCAGATATCGCCGGGGCGTCCCCGGCGCCCCGACAGCAGCGTGACTCACGATGACGAGTCTACGAGAGCTGGTTGTTCCACATGGACAGCGCCGAGCCGATCGCCATGTGCATGTCGAGATACTGGTAGGTTCCGAGCCGTCCGCCGAAGTGCACGTCGCGTTCGCCCCTCGTGAGCTCGCGGTACGACAGCAGGCCCTCGCGGTCGGTCGGCGTGTTGACCGGGTAGTACGGTTCGTCGTCCCGATCGGCGAAGCGGGAGAACTCGCGCATGATCACCGTCTTGTCCGCCTCGTACACGTCTCTGCGCTCGGGGTGGAAGTGCTTGAACTCGTGGATGCGCGTGTACGGGACGTCCATGTCGGGATAGTTCATGACGCTCGTGCCCTGGAAGTCCTGCACCGGGAGCACCTCCCGCTCGAAGTCGAGCGTCCGCCAGCTCAGGGCACCCTCGGAATAGTCGAAGTAACGGTCGACCGGCCCGGTGTAGACGATCGGCAGCTGCCCGACGGTCGCGCGCCTGTTGAGCGGCTGAGACTCGTCGAAGAAGTCGACCTCCAGCTGCACCTCGATGTTCGGGTGGTCGGCCATCCGCTCCAACCAGGCGGTGTAGCCGTCGGTGGGCAGCCCCTCCCAGGTGTCATTGAAGTAGCGGTTGTCGTAGGTGTAGCGCACCGGAAGACGGCTGATGATGTCACCCGACAGGTTCTGCGGATCGGTCTGCCACTGCTTGGCGGTGTAATCGCGGAAGAACGCCTCGAAGAGCGGGCGGCCGACGAGCGCGATGCCCTTCTCCTCGAAGTTCTTCGCCGTCTTCGCATCGAACTCGCCGGCCTGCTCGCGGACGAGCGCGCGCGCCTGGTCCGGCGTGTAGGCGGAATGGAAGAACTGGTTGATCGTGCCGAGATTCACGGGCATCGGGAAGACCGTGCCCTGGTGCGTCGTGTAGACGCGGTGCACGTAGTTCGTGAACGACGTGAATCGGTTGACGTACTCCCACACCGTGGGGTTCGATGTGTGGAAGAGGTGCGCTCCATAGCGGTGCACCTCGATGCCGGTCTC
The DNA here is from genome assembly GCF_963528945.1 of uncultured Microbacterium sp. Classification (GTDB taxonomy): domain Bacteria; phylum Actinomycetota; class Actinomycetes; order Actinomycetales; family Microbacteriaceae; genus Microbacterium. The sequence continues at coordinate 559,862 of NZ_CAURWX010000001.1, read as the reverse complement.
GGGGTCGACCTCGCTGTAGGCGTTGCCGCCGATGTGCGACCGACGATCGATCACGGTGACCTTGCGCCCGGCCTCCGCCGCGCGCTCCGCGATGGTCAGGCCGAAGAAACCCGAGCCGACGACGAGGAGATCAGCTGTCTGCGCGCCCAATGCCCACCAGCTTCCCGCCATCACGCGCGGACTCGAGCGCGGACTCCACCACCTCGAGGGTGTGCACTGCCTCGCCCATGGTGGAGAGCTCGCTGGGTCTGCCGAGGACCGCGTCGCGGAAGGCCTCGAGCTCAGCGCGAAGCGGCTCTCGCTTGGCGAACGCGAAGCGAGTGATGTCGCCCTCCGACACCCCGCGGAACGATGACACCGACTCCCATTCCAGGGGCTCGGTGCCGTTCGCGTGGAAGGTCAGATCGCCGGTGGCGGTATCGGCGACGAAGGTTCCGCGCTCACCGGTCACCATCGTGACCCGCTCCTTCATGGGGCTGAGCCAGTTGATGAGGTGATTGGTGACGATCCCGTTGCCGAGTCGACCGGTCATCGCGATCATGTCCTCGTGCTCGCGTCCGCTCTTGAAGGCCGTCTGAGCACTGATCGACGAGTACAGCGACTGGGCGACCCAGGCCGTCAGATCGATGTCGTGGGTACCGAGGTCCTTCGCCACGCCGACATCGCCGATACGTGCAGGGAAGGTGCTCTGCCGACGGGTCGCGATCTGGTAGACGGAGCCGGCGTCTCCCGCGGCCAGCCGAGCGCGAAGCTGCTGCAACGCGGGGTTGAAGCGCTCGACGTGCCCGACCGCGCCGACGAGGCCACGGGCCTCGAACCGCTCGCTGACGCGATGTCCCGAGACGCTATCGTCCGCGATGGGCTTCTCGACGAGGGTGTGGACGTCCGCGTCGGCGAGAGCCAGCGCCGCTTCGGCGTGGAACCGCGTCGGGATAGCGACGACGGCGATGTCGATGCCGGCTGCGATGAGCTGGTGCACATCTCCCAGAAGGGGGACGCCCCCCGCGACGCGGTACGGATCCCCTCCGGGATCGGCGATCGCGACCAACTCGACGCCCTCGATGTCGCGCAGAATGCGGGCGTGGTGGCGCCCCATCGATCCGACTCCGAGCAGCCCGGCGCGCAATGCCGCCATCAGCTGCCTGCTCCGGCGAGCGCGTTCACCGCGGTGACGATGCGGTCGAGGTCGGCCTCGGACAGGGACGGATGCACCGGCAGGGAGACGGCCTCCTGAGCCGCGCGCTCGGTCTCGGGCAGATCCAACCCCGGGGCGAAGTGCTGCAACGAGGGCAGCCGGTGGTTCGGGATCGGGTAGTAGACCCCGCTTCCGATGGAGTGCTCCTCTTTCAAAGCGCGGACGAAGCCGTCGCGGTCATCCTGCACCCGGATGGTGTACTGGTGGTACACGTGGCGTGCGCCCTCGGCGACGGGCGGGATCGCGACGCCGTCGAGGTGCGCGTCGAGGTAGGCGGCGTTCGTGCGGCGGGTCTCCGTCCAGGCGTCGACCTTCCCGAGCTGCACCCGTCCGATCGCGGCATGGATGTCGGTCATGCGGGCGTTGTACCCGATGACCTCGTTCTCGTACTGCCGCTCCATGCCCTGGTTGCGCAGCAGGCGAACCCGGCGGGCGGTCTCCTCGGTCGAGGTGACGACCATCCCGCCCTCACCGCTCGTCATGTTCTTGGTCGGGTAGAGCGAGAACATCGCCATCGATCCGAACGTCCCGACGGGGCGACCGCCGAGCGCCGCGCCGTGAGCCTGCGCGGCATCCTCGTACAGCGCCAAGCCATGCTTCGCCGCGATGGCCCCGAGCTCCGCCATGCGCGCGGGGTGGCCGTACAGGTGGACGGGGAGGATCCCGCGGGTGTTCGGCGACACCGCGGCCTCGACGGCCGCGGGGTCGAGCGTGAAGGTCTCGGGCTCGATATCGGCGAAGACCGGCGTAGCGCCGGTCAGCGCGACGGCGTTGGCGGTCGCCGCGAAGGTGAAGGACGGCACGATGACCTCATCCCCGGGTCCGACGCCTGCGGCCAGCAGTCCGAGATGCAGACCCGACGTCCCGGAGTTGACCGCGACCACCGGCAGGCCGTCGACGAAATGGTCGGCGAACTCCTTCTCGAAGGCCGCCACCTCCGGCCCCTGGGCCACCATGCCGCTGAGCAGCACGCGGTCGACGGCTGCACGCTCGTCGTCTCCGATCAGCGGCTTCGCCGCCGGGATGAATTCGGTCATCGTTCCTCCAATGCGAGAGAGCCTTCTGCTTCGCGATAGCGATCGCCTGTGGTCGAGCACACCCAGAGGCCCGGTTCTTCCTCGGTCAGCGGCACACCTGCTCTGCCGACCCATCCGATCCGCCGGGCGGGGACGCCTGCGACGAGTGCATAGTCGGGAACGTCCTTCACGACGACCGCACCGGCCGCGACCGTGGCCCACGCTCCGATCCGGACGGGCGCGACGCAGGTCGCGCGTGCTCCGATCGACGCGCCGTCACCGATCCGAACTCCGACGGGTTCCCAGTCGTGCGCAGACTTGAGCGTGCCGTCTGGATTGATCGCGCGGGGGTACGTGTCGTTGGTGAGCACGACCGCCGGACCGATGAAGACCCCCGCGCCGAGGACGGCCGGTTCGTACACCAGCGCGTAGTTCTGGACTTTGCAGGCGTCGCCCATGCGCACGCCGCTGCCGATGTATGCGCCGCGGCCGACGATGCAGTTCTCACCGAGGACCGCGTCCTCGCGGACCTGCGCCAGATGCCAGACGGAGCTCCCCCTTCCGATGCGGGCAGCTTCGGAGACGTCGGCACTCGGCGCGATGCGCGCGGCGGCGGACGGCGCACCCTCGGAATCGTGGGGAGTAGTCACAACGAAGAAGCTTACCCTCCCCGGTATCCGGAGCCTGATAGCGCCGCCGGACATCCGGGCTGTGTACAGACCCCCCGGGTATCATGGGCGCGACACTCGGCACCACGCCAGACGCGCGGTCCCACCACTGACGTCAGGATGATCGCGTGACTGAGAATGACACGGTGACGGGCGCGAAGCCCGCTCGGACGGGTATCGGCGTGCACGTGCGCTCGCATGGCAAGGCCCTTCTGGCGGTGGGGGTCGCGAGTGTCCTGGGGATCGTGGCGTCGTTCGCCTTCCAGTTGATCAGCGCTCGTTTCCTCTCCCCCGCCGACTTCGGCCTGCTCGCGGCGTTCTTCGTCATCGTGAACGTTGCTGCCATCGGCAGCGCCTCGCTGCAGAGCAGCGTCACCGTGCAGACGGCGTCGGCCCTCACCGCAGCACCGAGCGGTCAGCGCCGTCGGTGGCCGGTCGACGCCGTCCTGCTCGGCGTGGGCGGTGCGCTCGTCGTCGCGGCCCTCTCACCGTGGCTCGCGTCGTCGCTCTCCACCACTCCCCTGGTCATCCTCGCAGCGGCCGCGACGATCCCGCTCAGCTTCGTGTTCGCCGACGCCATGGGCCTTCTGCAGGGTTCGGGGCAGGTGGCGCGCGCGGTGTGGTGGTCGACGTTCTCCCAGATCGCTCGGGTGGCGTTCGCCGTGCTCGCCATCGCGGTCGGAACCGGCCTCGGCGGAATCGTGGGCGCCGTGCTCGCTGCCCTCCTCGTCGCTGTCGTGGGCGGGATGTGGACAGCACGCCGTGTGCCCCGTCCGGTGGACGGAGTCTTCAGTCGTGCCGGCATCACGATCGTCGTGCTCACGGTGGCCTTCGCGTGGTTGACGAGCTCTGACGTCATCTTCCTTCGCGCAGGGGCCCCGGAAGATCTGGCCGGCATGTACGCCTCCGTCACGGTTCTGGTGAAGACCGGCTTCCTCCTACCGTCCACGTTGTCCCTCTACCTGCTCCCCCGATTCGTCAAGCATCGGGACAACCCCGACCTTTCACGGATCGGGGTGCTGGCGACACTCGGACTGTCTGTGGCGACGAGCATCGTCATGGTGCTGGTCTTCCTCGTGCTCGGCCCGTGGATCGTCGCGCTGATCTACCCCGAGGCGTATGCTCCGGCGGCCGACCTGCTCGTCCCCACCGCGCTCGCCTACATGCCCTGGATCGCGGCGCAGGGCATGATGATCAAGATGACGAGCTCCGCCTCGCCCGCGGCCGCGGTCCTGCTCCTCGTCGCCTCTGCGGCGCAGTGGGTGGCCTTCTCGCTGACGATCCCGGATCTCGGCGCGATGCTCACCTCGTACGCCATCATCGGCGTGGTCGTGCTCGCTACGTTCTTCGCGATCGATATCCGGAACGCCCGGCGGCTGCGAAGCGTGGTCGCACCGCTGTAAGAAGTCGTCCAACGTCGTTCCCAGCTCGCGCAGCGGAGAACGTGGAGCGATCTCGCCTTCGGGTGACCCCGCGCCTCACCGGACGACGTGACCGTGCGGTCAGGCGCTCGTCGACGGAGCGGGGTGGGCGAGACCTCGAGAGATCAGATCGTCGACGATGATGTCGGAGGGCGATGCGCCCGGATCGACATCGTGTACGCGGTAGTCCTGAGCGTGAGCGAGGAAATCCGCTACGACCTCCTGATCCCAGCCGGAGAGCACCGCACTGGTTCCGATGCCTTCGCGACTCTCTGAGACCTTTCGGTGCACCAGCGTCGGGATACCGAAGACCGCCGCCTCCTGTTGGATGCCGCCCGAATCAGTGACCACGAAACTCGCAGCGCGGAGCGCCGCGACGAACTGGCTGTGCTCGAGCTTCGGCATGACCTGGAATTTCGTCAAGCCCAGGTCGGAGATGGTCTGCTCGATCGCATCGCGGGAGTACGCGTCCACGATCAGCCGCAGCCCCAGCGGGCTGTGGTGATCCAACGTCTTCAGCGTCTCCGTGACGAGGGCGGAGTTGGAGATGAACTCGAAGCGGTGCAGCAGCACGAGGCCGTAGGGCTGGGTGTCCGCGTCGGTGTCCTTCGCAGCGTCGCGGACGGCATCCTTCGCCGTGTTGCCGTGCGTGAGCACCACGTTCCGCTGCGATGCGAGGTTCTGCGCCGCTTCCTCGGTCGGGACGTAATGGATATGTGCGAACTTCCCGACGATACGCCGGTCGAGTTCCTCCGGGAATGGGTGTCGCCAGTTCCCGGAGCGCAGCCCGGCTTCGATGTGCGCGACCGGGACCTTCAGACGACGACCGATGAAGGTGCCGAGGACGGTCGTCATGGTGTCGCCGTGAACGACGACGACGGAACCGGCCGGTAGCGACTTACGAATGCGGCGGATGTTCCGCAGCGACCACCGCGCCACGTCGAACATCCACCCCACCATCTGCACCGGCGACTTCAGGGGCTTGCCGCGGAAGCCGTCGGCGATGACCTCCGCAGGCGGCGGGAATCCGAGTTCGGGCATTGCCTTTCGCAGCGACTCGGTGTGCTGCTGGGTCACCCAGTGCTGCACCTCGATGCCCTTGCGGTCCAGCCGCCGCGCCACGGGAGCGAGCTTGATGGCCTCGGCCGTCGTTCCGTAGATGAAGATGATCATGAGTGCGCCTTTCGGGCCGGGGGGCCGGCGGTGCGAGTTCTGTCGAAGAAAGCGGACCGGTGGATGACGATGCCGCGAACGAGACCGCTCCAGAACGGCACCAGGAAGATGGGGACGTACGCGAGGTACGCGAGCACCGCTCGACGGGGGCAACGGTTCAGCGCCGCCGGAATCGTCGGAGCGGCGAGGAGAATGAGCGCTACGGCGATGAGCCCGATCGCCAGGACTCCCCATCCAGCCACGATCAGCCACACCACGGCCGCGAGGGCGACGATGGGCGCGAGCGCAGCGATGATGAGAATCAGCGAGCGCAGTGGCGAGGTGCCGGCGTAGCTGTCGACGAACAGGGTGCCCCGATCGAAGGAGTGACGGACGAACCCGGAGACCGTGGTCCGCGGACGGTACGTGGCTGAGAAGCCCGGGTCGAGACGGATGCCGCCGTTCTCCGCGATCCATCGAAGGATCTTCGTGTCGTCGGAGATGAGCCGCGCGTCTCCCTCGGGCCAGGCCTGCAGGAACGCCTGGCGCAGAGTATCGCGACGGGCGAGGAACGCGCCGGTGCCCTTCGGCGCGCTGTCGAAGGTGTCGGCCGTCAGGTCGTATGGGCGTGGGTCGCGCAGGTACCGGCCCCAGAAGACGAAGGTGGGCACTTCCCAGAAGCGGCCCACGAGGGGCGAAGTCGGGTCGGTATGGACGTGCCCGTTCCATCCGGCGGGGCGCGGGTCCGCCGCCACGGCGCTCAGGAGATACCGCAGCGAGTCCGGCGCCACGACGACGCGGGAGTCGAGAAGGAGCACGAGGTCGGACGACGCCGCCTCGAGACCCGCCCAGCGAGCGAGGAAGCGGCCGCCGTTCTCTTGCGGCAACACTCGGAGTTCGCCCGGAAACGTCTCGGACAGCTCGTTGATCACGACATCCGAGCCGTCGGTACTGCCGTCGTCGACGACGATCACCTCGACATCCGCGGCCGCTTCGCGCACCGCCGTGGCGAGAGCATCGAGGGTCGAGGGGAGCCACGGCGCAGAGTTGTACGAGGGGATGACGACGCTCAGCGTGCGCGCCTTCGACGTGGTCATCTCGGGGGCTCCACTGACGCACCGTTCAACGAATCCGGCGAGCGTTCAGGACACCGCTGAGCGCGCGGATAGGATGACACTCGGTGAAGACGCACCCAGCCAGAATACCTGCGACACCAGCGCCGCCGAAATGAGCCGGCCGCGTGGTCGTGGCCCACACCGAGGAGTTTTCCCCCGATGACCCGCCGGACACGACAGATCGTCGCCGCCGTGATGGCGCCCCTTGCCCTGTTGCTCGCTCTCCTGGCCTGGGGCGTGTCCTCGCCCCCGGGCTCGAGCCCGGACGAGGATTACCACATGGGCAGCATCTGGTGTGCGAACGGACCCGCTGCCGACCGCTGCGAGACGACGGCAGATGCGACGACTCGTGAACTCCCCGGCGATGTGGTGAAGGCCGCGTCATGCTTCGCTTTCCACGGCGGACAGGCCGCCTCGTGCCCTCTCGACGAACACGCCATGGAGCCATCCACTCGCGGCAACTGGCTCGACAACGGCTACCCGCCGGTGTTCTATGCGGTGATGAGCGCCTTCGTCAGCTCGGACATGTCGGTCTCCATCATTCTGATGCGCTCGCTGAACGCCCTCCTCTTCGTCGGCATGCTCGTCGCCCTCTTCTTCTTGCTGCCGCTTCGGTCGCGCCACCTCGTCCTCTGGGGCGCGCTCGTTGCGATCGTGCCCCTCGGTGCCTTCCTCATTCCCAGCGTCAACCCGAGCTCGTGGTCCATCATCCAGGCCAGCGGCCTCTGGCTTGCGACGTGGGGGTTCTTCCTGCAGAGCGGCAAGAAGAAGGTAGGCCTGGCCGCGCTCGCGGTGTTGCTCATGGTCATGGGGGCGGGCGCGAGAAGCGATTCCGCAGCCTACGGGGTGCTGGCTGTCGCCGTGGCCGTCGTGCTCGGATTCCGGCGCGATCGTCGCTTCCTTCTGGAACTGCTTCTTCCTGTGGCCCTTGTGATCATCGCGGCATCGCTTTTCTTGACGAGTGGCCAGTCGGGAGTCCTCACAGCGGAGACCGAACGCACGCAGAGCATCTATTCCCTGCTTGTGGCCAACATCCAGCTGCTGCCGCAGCTCTGGGTCGGGGCTCTCGGCACCTGGGGCTTGGGCTGGTTCGACACCCCCATGCCCCCGCTCGTCTGGGTCACGTCCGTCGTGGTAGTCGGGGCCGTCGTGTTCTGGGGCTTGAAGGCAGGTTCGCCGCGGAAGGGACTCGCGCTCATCGGTGTCGCCGCAGGACTCGTTGCCGTGCCGCTTTACATCCTCGTCCGCGAAGGAGTCACTGTCGGAACCGGCGTACAGCCGCGATACGTCTATCCGATGATGGTGATGTTCGTCGGGATCGCTCTCGTCGGGCTGCGAAGCGCGACCCTCGGAATGAGCCGGCTGCAGCTTGCGGTGCTCGTGGCCTCGCTCGGAATCGCGAACAGCATGGCGCTGCACATCAATTTGCGGCGATACATCACGGGTCTCGACGACCCGGGGATGAATCTTGACCGCGATGTCGAGTGGTGGTGGAACACACCCATCTCGCCCATGACCGTATGGATCGCGGGCTCGGTGGCGTTCACTCTCGCCATCGCCCTGCTCGCCGCGCTCGCATGGACGAACCGGGAGCGAGCACTCGCGCCCGCGAGCGTCTGACGAGAATCGAGAATCAGCGCACGTCGGGATCGATCGTTCCGCGACCGGGCTTCAAGCTCTCGACCTCCGCCCGGAGGATCGCAACCTCTTCGGCCACTCGACGCGTCTCCTCCTCGGCTGTCGAGATCTCCCACGATTGGTGCAGAGTCACGCCAACCAGAAGAGCGATGGCTCCGATGAAGAGAAGGTTCGCGGGAACCTGCACGCCGATCGCATCTGAGAGCCAGACGAGCAGCCCCGGGAACACGGTGAGGACCAGCATCGCGACGCCGATGATGAGCCACAGCACAGCGTATTTCTCGCGCAGGCGCTGCGTCAGCAGCATCCAGACGATCATCGCCAACACGAGCAGAGCGAACGCGATACCGAGGAAGACGATCATGCGGATGCCTTTCGTCGCCCCCGCAGCAAAGCGAGGCCGAGGGCGAAAACGGAGCGGAACAGATAGATCGTCGAGCCGAGAGCGCCCTGAGAAGGGCGTCCGTGCACACGCGGGCGCATGGCTACGGGCACCTGCGTGACGGTCAGACCGGCGTGCGCCCCAGCGACGAGGGAATCGATCGTGTCGCCGAGGTACTCGGCCGGGTAGTAGCGCACGTACTGGGCGATGGCGCGCGCGTTCGCCGCTCGGAAACCACTGGTGACGTCAGTGAGTTTCGCTCCTGTGACGCGGGAGACGACCGAAGCGAGAAAGACCATCGCCCACCGGCGGGGGCCGCGGACGGAGTAGTCGCCGACGTCGGCGAAGCGGGCACCGATCGAGATGTCCGCGCGATCGAGCCCGTGCAGTACCTCTGCGATGTTCGCGGGGTTGTGCTGACCGTCGGCGTCGACCTGAATGGCCCGGGCATAGCCGTGGCGCTGAGCATAGGTGTAGCCCGTCTTCATCGCACCTCCCACGCCAAGGTTGAACGGGAGTGGAAGGACGATGGCGCCGGCGCTGCGGGCAACGGCGGCAGTGGCATCGGTCGATCCGTCGTCGACGACGACGACATCGTAACGATCGTCGGCTTGGAGAATTTCCTCGACAGTGTTGCCGACGTTCTGCTCCTCGTTCCATGCGGGGACGATCACCAGCACGCGTTCAGTCATTCTTGCCACGATTAGTCATCCTAATAGCGCACCTGCACGTCACCGACGACGGTGCACGGTGCGGTTGTAAACCTGCATCTCGAGCATCCGCTGCCAGAACAAGGCCTTGCAGATCATCCGTTGGCGGAACGACAGCCGCGAGAGGCGCTCGCTCACGATGCTCTCGTCGGCCTCGAATATCTCGCGTTCCTCGAGCGTGGTCACACTTCGGCGCTCCACGTCGATCGCTTTCAGACCGAGGTACGCGCGCGCGGGCGTGATTCCCATGCTCATCGCGAGATCGAACGACCGCGCATGCGCGGAGACGATGTCGGAGTAGTAGCTCGTCGACTTGAGCGCGTGCGAAACGCTGTCGCCCCGCTGCAGCCAGAGGTAGAGTCCGTCGCTGCACGAGACGACCTTGGACATGCGGCGGTACAGCGGCATGGCAACCGCCACGTCCTGCGCGTATCTCCCCGGCGGGAACCGCAGCCCGTCGAACAGCGCGGCGCGATACAGCTTCCCCCAGTTCGCTTCGCTGAAGTAGCGCAGCTCCATTCGGAGCAGCCGTCGCACCGCGACGGCGAAGACGAGCTGATACGCCCGAGGCGCGTTACGAAAAACCTCGAACCGGCCGAACGGATCATCGCGATGCTTGCGCAGCTCGGCCTGCCCGCGGCTGGCTCCGACGTTGCGCCAGCGGCAGCAGCTCATGTCAGCGCCGGTTCGGAGAAGCAGATCGACCAGCCGCTCCAGCATCCGCGGCAGCATGAGGTCGTCGTTATCGCAGAAGGTGATGAGCTCACCAGCGGCGACGTCGAGCCCGGCGTTCTGCGCGACGGCGATGCCGGCGTTCTTCTGGTGCAGCACGCGCACGCGCTGGTCCTCGGCGGCGAGGCGGTCGAGGAGCTCCCCCGATCCGTCGGTGGAGCCGTCGTCGACGACGATGACCTCGACGTTCTCGTAGGTCTGAGCCAGGACCGAGCGCACGCACGGTTCGAGGTGTCTCCCCGCGTTGTAGACCGGAATGATGACGGAGACCAACGGCCTCTCGCCAGAAACGGCGGGCCTCATGCGATGCGCACGTTGGTCGCCACGGGACCCACCGAGACGACGTCACCCAGCACGGTGAACTCCGCCGCGTTCATCAGTCCGTGCGAGGTGGGTTCGCTGATACCGGAAGCGTTGACGTTCACGGTGTAGGTACCCGGGCTCAGCCCATCGGTGGTGAAGGTAATGTTCACCGTTCGCGACGCGTGGAGCGGGTCCAGAGTGATCCCCAACAGATCGGTGTTCGACGCCAGAGCGATTTGGCCCAGCGAGGAGTCCACGCTGAACCCGATCGCCCAACGCTCGATGGGTCTGATCATCTCGACATCGATGATCAGACTGACCTCGTCCCCCGAGCGGATTTCGTCGGTCCGACTGTTCGCCTCGTTCGTGATCTCGACGGATCGGATCTCGAGCGCGCGGGAGATGGGCTCAGGGCGAGCCTGACCCACCGAGTTGTCTTCGAGCAATTCGCGGAAGCGCTCGATGGCCGTCACCGGAATGCCGTCGTAGACCAGCTTGCCGGTGTCCATCACGACGACTCGATCGCACAGCGACTGGATCTGATCGAGGGCGTGACTGACGATGATGATCGTTCGCCCCTCCGTCTGGAACTCTTTGATCTTGTCGAGGCACTTCTGCTGGAACTGCTCGTCGCCCACGGCGAGGACCTCGTCGACCAGCAGGATATCGGGATCGGTATGCACGGCGATCGCGAACGCGAGCCGCACGTACATCCCCGACGAATAGAACTTCACCTGGGTGTCGATGAACTCGCCGACCCCGGAGAACTCGAGGATCGCGTCGAACTGGGACTCGACCTCTTCCCGACTCAGTCCAAGCACCGAGCCGTTCAGGAAGACGTTCTCGCGCCCCGTGAGATCCGGGTGGAACCCGGCTCCGAGCTCGAGGAGGGCAGCTACCCGTCCGCGCTGCTCGACACTGCCGGACGTGGGCTGAATGATGCCGCCCAGGACCTTGAGGAGCGTGCTCTTGCCGGACCCGTTATGTCCGATGAGACCGATCGTCGTGCCGGCACTGATACCGAGGCTGACGTCGCTCAAGCCCCAGAAGTCCTGCCGGTGCTGTCTCCCCGCACGCCCGAGCGTCACGACGCGCTCCTTCAGCGAGGAGTCCTTGCGAACGGTGAACCGCTTGGAGACGTGAGAGACACGGATGACCTCGGGCGCCGGGACATCGAACGCCCGGGAATTCTTTACGGGCATGCTCACAGCTCCTGCGCGAAATTGCCCTGCAGACGCAGGAAGACTCGGTGGCTCACGAAGAGGAGGACGACACCGATGAGGAGCGCGATGAGCATCCGCACCATCAGACCTCCGGGCCATTCGACGGCGTCCCCGGCGAGCCAGAAGGTGCGCTGGAAACCCAGGACGGCGAGCGTGAGCGGATTGTTGGTATACAGCTCGATCACCCAAGGGGTGTTGACCAGCTGCTTCACCATCTGCCAGGCGTAGACCACCGGCGATGCCCAGAACAGGAGCATCGTGATGACGTCGATCAAATACTGAGTGTCGCGCAGGTAGACATTGATCGCCCCGCAGAGGAGCGCCAGAGCCAACCCGTAAACGACGATGATGGCGAGGGCCGGGAGGAAGTAGATCGCGCCGAAATGGATCGGGGGTTTCCCGATGGCGATGGTGGCCGCGAGCAGAACTACCAGCTGAACGCCGAAGTTGAAGAGCGCCGCCCCCGTGCTCGCGAGAGGAAAGACCTCGCGAGGAACGTACACCTTCTTGACCAGACCCGCATTCGCGAGGATCGAACCGGTGCCCCCGACGAGAATCTCCTGGAACAGTCCCATCGCCGTCAATCCGGCGAAGACGTAGATCGCGAAGTCCGGGATACCACGCGCCGCGCCGAGGAAGTGCCCGAGCACGACGAAGTAAATGCCCAGCTGCATCAGCGGCCGCGCGAGCACCCACAGGAAGCCGAGAGCGGAGTCCTTGTATCGCGCCTTCAGATCGCGCTTGACCAACAGCGAGAGCATCTCCCGATGGTCGACGAGTTCCCGCAACGGCCCGAGGAACCCCGCGGTCGCGCCCCTCCCCACCGCGCCGATGCTCCGCATGGGGAGCGAAGAGAGACGAGAGAATCTCTCGCTCGCTGCCGAAGCAGATGCTTCTGTCATTACGTCCTTGCTCCCTTGTAGCCCCGCTGGATCCTCCGCAGCACCCTCGCGGGCGTCAGGCGACCCAACCGCCGACGCCAGGGGGCGATCCGCGCGAACACCGCTCGAAGTCGAGGCTCGAGTTCGGGTCGGTTCATGCGCGCGTACATGTACGCGAAAGCCTCGAGTCCGCCATCACCGAAGTCCCCAGCGGCACGCATTCGTTCGATCTGCTGCATCGTCGTGTCCATCATCGTGCTGGACATCTGATCGAGATTGTATTCCAGCGCCGTGTGACTGCGGGCCAGGTAGTCCGGTGTCGCGATCGTGCGGGTGTGGAACCCGAGCTCTCCCGCGGCGTACGACGGCATCCGCTCCAGCACATGAGCAAGGCCGCCGTCCTTGTACTGGTCGGCACCGCCGAAGTCGTCGTAGTCCCATTCCGCGTCGACCAGAAGTCGAAGCGCCTGAGGTCGAGCGAAGTACATCGAGCCGAAGGGCGCGAGGGGTGAGAGCTCATCGACCGGTACACGGATGCCCAGTTCGGCGGCGACCTCGATGAACCGAGCGCGGTTGTCCCACCAGGCGTGCCCCATCGTTCCGTAGCCGATGTGCACCATCGGCGGGTAGGCCAGCCCCAGACCGGGCTCTTTCTGGAACAACGCGACGATGTTGGCTACGTGGCCCTCGCTGTGCAACAGGTTGTCGAGTTGCTGCCGCGCAAAGAGCCGACCCGGGTTGAACGCGTCCTGCGGCGTCTTCTTCGAGTGGACCTTAACGACGAGGTCGTAGTTTCCGTGAAGCAGTTCATCGCGGCATGCGATGAGAAAGGCGCTCTGATCACGACCATGGTTCGAGGCAACCACACGCACGTCCACGGCGCCCCGCTTCTCCCTGCCCGCCAGCACCGTGCGGATGGCGTCTGCTCGCTCCTGATCGGCCGTCGTGATGGTGAGGTCGAAAGAGCCCGGGAGGCGCTCGAGTCCGTCGAGCATGCTCGTCGCGAGCTCGGGGTAGTAGATATGGGCGATGGCCAGCGTGCGAAGCGGGTCGCTCGGGTCGTAGGACCTGTCCGTTTCGGAGATGACGTCGAGCAGCGCCGCGTCTGCATTCAGGGTCCGCGGTTCTACGTTGCGGGCGAGATCCTGCATCAGGATCCGCATCGGGTACCCGTAGCGCGCCGCTGCCTCCAGCGTCCAACGCCCGATGACCGCAAGTCGATCGAGGTAGGGCGGCCACTGGAAGAACGGCCGCCGCTTCAACGTCGGGCATCCGGCATCGAGCAGGTGCTCCGCGTAGAGCACGGCATGGTTCTCGATCTTGTCTGTGATCGTCGGGAACGCGACCTCGCCGACGAACCCGAAGGAGGTGAACCGTTCGGTGAAGACCGCTTCGTGCTTCGTGACGGCATCGGAGTAGCTGTTCATGACCGGCAACTGCGCCCAGTAATCGATCCACTCCGTACTGGCTACGAGTTCTTTTCGTGCCACCAACCAGTACGACTGCAGGTGGTACGCCAGGTAGCCCGTCTGCGTGAACGGGTTGGGCTCGACCCGCATGTGGTCGGTCATCCCCCAGAAGTGCAGCTCCTGGCGATCCATACGCTCGAAGACCGGGCCGAACGGTCGGACGGGTCCGAACCAGGTGTCGTTCGCGAGAATGACCTCGTCGAATTCCGCGACCGCGGCGCCGACGTGGTCGAGACCGTGCTTATACCCCCAGATGTCGAACCCGATGTTCTCCCGCTCGAGAACCTCGTCGGCAACCGCCTCGAGCGCGGTACGGCCCGTCGGCGTGAGAGGACCGTTGGAAACGACGAGAATCTGGTCGCAGAACTCCCGCAGCGCAGTCAATGCATACGGGATGTAGTCCTCGACCTCCCCGCGGCGGTCGTACACGACGTAGATCAGAAGGCGACGACCGCCCTCGGGGAAGCGCGCAGCCGCCCGCGTCGGGAACGTCGTGAGTTCAGCAGTTCTCATCAGGATCTCCCCCTGTACTCACGAACTCTTTCGCGCGCGGCGCCAAGAGCCTGACGCGCGAGCTTGGAGACATGGATGGCGACACGCGCACCGCGGTACGCCGGGTCGACGATGGCGGCGAGAACCGGGTGGTTTCGAGTGAGGTACATCCGGGACAGACCGAAAATCCCCCGACCGCTCATCCGACCGGCACTCTGAACCAGGGTGATCGCCTCGACGGGATATCCGCTGGTCGTCGAGAACAACTGGTCGACCTTGAAATCCAGGGCCGTGTGGCTGATCGCCGCATGCTCCGGCGTCAGAACGGTCTGCGTGTAGTAGCCGGCGGCCGCGGCAGTGTGGGCGATCAACCGCTCCTGCAGGCGACCGAGACCCTTGACGGATCCGCTCGACCCGAAGTCGCGATACGACGGACGGTCCTGGGCGATCGGAGCCATGGCCTCGGGGCGGCAGATCCACATCCCGCCATAAGGAGCGAGAGGCGAGACCTTCTCGAGGGGGACGTTCACCCCGATGGCCCGCGCGTAGCGCGAGGCGGCCGCCGCGTTGCGCTTACCGGCCCACCCCGACCCGAGGATCGAATACCCGATGTGCATGGTGGGCGGGAACACGACACCGAGATGCGGCTTGCGGACGAATTCCGAGAGCACATTGCGAACGTACTCGGGCGTGCCGAGAAGATTCTCCGTCTGGTAACGCGTGAAGTATCGCACCACGTTGAGCGTCTTGTTCGGATGCTTGCGGGCGTGCACCTTGACGAGGAGATCGTATTCCCGCTCCAGGAGGAGGTCGTGGCAACCCGCGAAGAAGTCGGCGATGTCGCGTCCCCTCCGAGAGGGGGTGACCCGCACGTCCAACTTGCCGTGTCCAAGGCGGCGGGACTCCACGAAGCGCTCGATCCGCGCAGCCTTGCGACCGTCGGTGGTGGTGATGATCAGATCGAAACCTGCGGGAAGATTCATGAGCTTGTCGCAGAGCTGTTCGAATGCGGGGAGGTCGCGGGCATAGACCACGGCGGCGACGCGAAGTGCCTCGACGTCGGTGTCACCTCGTGTGCTGCGCGTGGGCAGGATCTCGAGCAGACCGGCGTTGGCATTCAGCGTCCGCGGGGGCACGCTGCGCGCCAGCGACGCCAGTGCAGCGTCGCGGTCGAGTCCGGCTTCCTCGGCGACGTCGAGAAGGTCTCGTCCGATAACGCCGTGCCGATCCAGATAGGGGGGATACCAGCCGAAGACGCCGCGGTCGACGAAGGGGTACCCGTCCTGGATCAGGAGGTCTCCGACGTGCGCCGGTGCGTTCGGGACGGGATAGCGCGATGCGGGGAACGCGAACTCGATCCGCTGCCCTGCAGCGACCAACCGTCGAGCGATCAGCCGCTCGTGCTCCGCTGGACGCGGCAGGTGGGGCTGTGCATCCCAGAACGATCGCCATGCCGCGCTCTCGAAGAGAGACCGTCGCGCGACGAACCACGCCCATGGCATCGGACGTAGCGGATGCTCCTGATCATCGAAGGACTGGTCCAGCTCCCCCACGATCTCCGCCGCCTGCCACCCGTCACCCGGAACGGAGTCCATGCGTTCGAGCATGGCGTCGAAAGTGGGGAGAGGGCCGAACCAGCCGTCGCCGGTGAGCACGATCTCGTCGATTTCGCGGTGCTGCGGGGCAACCGCCTCCAGGGCGATCCGGTAGTTCTCCGGCGAGAAGCGATCGGTGTGCACCGGAACGACCTGCGCCTCGACGTTCGCGAGGTGCGCTTCGACGTCGGCCGTCACCCCGGTCGGCACGGTCACGACTACCCGCGTGGCGTGGCCGGCGAGGGCCGTTATCGCCGAGATGGCCGTATCCTCCATCGCGGGCGAATCTCCGGTGAGCGCAAAAATCACAACCCGGCGAGGCGCCGATAGAACGCCGCTATTCGCCACTCAGCGCCTCCCGTGCTGGAGCGCCTTGAGCAGGTACTCCCCGTACCCGCTCTTCCGCAGAGGCTCGGCGAGCGCGCGGAGCTCGTCGTCGGAGAGGAACCCCATGCGCCAGGCCACCTCTTCCGGGCACCCGATGGACAGGCCCTGGCGCTTCTCGACGGTGCGGATGAAGTCGGTCGCCTCGGCGAGCGAATCGAACGTTCCGGTGTCGAGCCAGGCGGTTCCTCGAGTCAGCAGCTGCACCTTGAGCTTGCCGCGGTCGAGGTACTCGCGATTGACGTCGGTGATCTCCAGCTCGCCGCGCGGCGACGGCTTGAGGGCCTTGGCGATCTCGATGACGTCGTTGTCGTAGAAGTAGAGACCGGGGACGGCGTAGTTGCTCTTGGGCTGGGCGGGCTTCTCCTCGAGGGAGACGACCTTGCCGGCCTGGTCGAACTCGACGACGCCGTAGGCGGTCGCGTCATCGACCCAGTAACCGAAGACGACGCCGCCGTCGAGGTCGGTGTACTGACGCAACTGCGTGCCCATCCCCTGGCCGTAGAAGATGTTGTCGCCGAGCACGAGGGCGGCGGAGTCGGACCCGATGTGGTCCTCGCCGAGAATGAACGCCTGGGCGAGACCATCGGGAGAAGGCTGGGTCTTGTAGGTGATCGAGACCCCGAAGCGCGACCCGTCGCCGAGCAGCCGCTGGAACGACTCGGCGTCGTGCGGCGTCGTGATCATCAGGATGTCGCGGATGCCGGCGAGGATCAGCGTCGACAACGGGTAGTAGATCATCGGCTTGTCGTACACCGGGACCAGCTGCTTCGAGACGCCGAGAGTGATCGGGTGCAGCCGGGAGCCTGTGCCGCCGGCGAGAATGATGCCACGCATGCCTACCAGTCTCCCTGATCGCGCGCACCTGGACAAACGCCGAGGGGTGGGAGAAGGGCAGCCGGTACGCTGAGAGCCATGCAGAGACTGCTCGTCACCGGCGGCGCCGGCTTCATCGGTTCCAATTTCGTCCACCACGTCATCGACAACACCGATGCCCACGTCACCGTGCTCGACAAGCTGACCTACGCGGGCAACCGCGCCTCGCTCGACGGTCTGCCCGCGGATCGGGTGACGTTCGTCGAGGGCGACATCGCCGACGCGGAGCTGGTCGACGGGCTGTTCGCCGAGGTGGACGCCGTCGTGCACTACGCGGCGGAGTCGCACAACGACAACTCGCTCCACGACCCGCGTCCGTTCCTCGATACGAACATCATCGGCACCTACACGCTGCTCGAGGCCGCCCGGCGCCACGACCGCCGCTTCCACCACATCTCGACCGACGAGGTCTACGGCGACCTCGAGCTCGACGACCCGGAACGGTTCACGGAGTCCACCCCGTACAACCCGTCTTCCCCGTACTCCTCGACCAAAGCCGGCAGCGACCTCCTCGTCCGCGCCTGGGTCCGCTCCTTCGGCGTGCAGGCGACCATTTCAAACTGCTCGAACAACTACGGCCCCTATCAGCACGTCGAGAAGTTCATCCCGCGGCAGATCACCAACGTGCTCCGCGGCATCCGTCCGAAGCTCTACGGCGCCGGTCAGAACGTGCGCGACTGGATCCATGCCGACGACCACTCGTCCGCAGTGCTCACCATCCTCGAGAAGGGCGCGATCGGCGAGACGTACCTGATCGGTGCCGACGGCGAGAAGGACAACAAGTCGGTGGTCGAGCTGATTCTGACGCAGATGGGGCAGGCGGCCGACGCATACGACCACGTCACCGACCGGGCAGGGCACGACCTCCGGTACGCGATCGATTCCACCAAGCTCCGCACGGAACTCGGCTGGACGCCGAAGTTCGGAGACTTCGAGTCGGGGCTCGCCTCGACCATCGACTGGTATCGCGACAACGAGGCGTGGTGGGCACCGTCGAAGGATGCGACAGAGTCCTTCTACGCCTCGAAGGGCCAGTGATGACCGAGTTCGGCAAGTCGCTCGCGATGACCGAGACCACGATCCCCGGGTTGCTCATCGCCGAACTGCCCGTGCACGGCGATTCGCGGGGCTGGTTCAAGGAGAACTGGCAGCGCGAGAAGATGGTGGCCGCCGGCCTCCCCGACTTCGGGCCCGTACAGAACAACGTGTCGTTCAACGATGCGGTCGGCACGACGCGCGGCATCCATGCGGAGCCCTGGGACAAGTGGGTGTCGGTCGCGACGGGACGGATCTTCGGCGCGTGGGTCGATCTGCGGGAAGGCCCGTCCTTCGGCGCGGTCTTCACGGCCGAGCTCGATCCCTCGCGGGCGATCTTCGTCCCCCGCGGGGTCGGGAACTCCTATCAGACCCTCGAGCCCGATACGGCCTACACGTATCTCGTCAACGACCACTGGTCACCCGACGCGGAGTACTCGTTCCTGAACCTCGCCGACGAGACGACCGCGATCGACTGGCCGATCCCGTTGAGCGAG
Organism: uncultured Microbacterium sp.; assembly: GCF_963528945.1. GTDB lineage: Bacteria > Actinomycetota > Actinomycetes > Actinomycetales > Microbacteriaceae > Microbacterium. The sequence goes on along the minus strand of NZ_CAURWX010000001.1, from coordinate 541,078 downwards.
GTCGAGATCTCCGCGAAGGACCTGGCGCACCCCCGTCTCGCCGACGTGACGCCGATCCCGCCGAAGAAGACACTCGTGATCGGTGCCAACGGACAGCTCGGTCGCGCGCTGCGCGATGCATACGGCGACGGGCAGGCGTTCGAGTACGCCACCCGCGACGACATCGATCTCGCAGACCCTGACTTCGTCGGCGCGCGGCGCTGGCGGGATTACGGAACCATCATCAACGCCGCCGCGTACACGGCGGTCGACCTGGCCGAGACTCCGGAAGGGCGGGAGCACGCCTGGGCGGCGAACGTCACGGGCGCGGCTGCGCTCGCACGCATCGCCACGGCGAACGGCATCACGCTCGTGCACGTCTCCAGCGACTACGTGTTCGATGGAACGAAGCAGGGTGAGTATTCCGAGGACGACCAGGTGCGTCCGCTGGGCGTCTACGGCCAGACCAAGGCAGCGGGCGACGCGATCGTGTCGACCGTGCCCCAGCACTACATCATCCGCACATCCTGGGTGATCGGCGAGGGAAAGAACTTCGTGCGGACGATGGCCTCTCTCGCGGAGCGCGGCGTGGACCCGAAGGTGGTCGACGACCAGACCGGACGACTGACGTTCACGACCGACATCGCCGCCGCGATCCGTCACCTGCTCGAGACGCGCAGCCCGTTCGGTATCTACAACGTCACGGGCGCCGGCGAGCCGATGACCTGGGCCGCCCTCGCAGCCGAGGTCTTCGCAGCGACCGGACACGACCGTTCACGCGTCACGGGCGTCAGCACCAGCGACTATTTCGCCTCGGCGACCGGTCCGGTGGCCCCGCGACCCGAGAACAGCGTGCTGAGCCTCCAGAAGATCGAAGCCACGGGCTTCGTCCCGGCCCCCATGCTCGAATCGTTGGCACTGTACCTGTGACAACGAAGAAGGCGCCGCGTGGAGCAATCCACGCGGCGCCTTCTTCATGTCTCTAGGGGACACGCACAGTGGTGCAGAGGATCAGCGGGTTGCCTCCCGCACCGTTGTTGATCGCGTAGAGGCACACCTGGTTCGATCCCGAGGGCATCGGGACGAACGAGCTGAAGCCGTGCTTGGATCCGACGCCGGGGTACGCCGCGCCAACGTCCGGACGTTCTCCGTCCGCGAGGAAACTGGTCCCCACGCCGTTGACGTATGCGTGCACCTGAATCGAGTCGACCGTGTCAGGGTCGAAGGCCCACCCCGTCAACGTGGCGCCGCCGGCTCCAGGAACTGCACTCTCCAAGAAGCCCTTCGGTACGCGCCCCTGGTCGGACGGGGTCGAGGCTGCCACCGTCACTGACGCGCATGCGATCAGGGGGTTGCCGCCCGCGCCGTTGTTGATCGCGTACACGCAGACGCGGTGGGTGCCCGCCGACATGGCGAGGAACTCGCTGAATCCGCTTCGGCTCCCCGCCCCCGGGTAGGCCGCTGCGACGTCAGGGCGGGAACGGTCGGCGGTGAAGCCCTTGCCTGCACCATCCACGTAGATGTGCACCTGGATCGGATCGACAGTGTCGAGATCGAAAGCCCAGCCCGAGACTGTCGCTCCGCCGTTACCCGGTGTGATGCTCTCGACGAACCCGACGGGCGCACGACCGAGATCGGCGGGGGCCGTCACCTTCACGCTCGCGCACGTGAGGGTCGGGTTACCGCCCGCCCCGTTGTTGATGGCATATACGCAGACCTGATGGGTTCCGACAGACATCGAGATGAACGCGTCGAAGCCGCTGTTGGGGCCTGCTCCCGGGTACGCCGCGACGATGTCCGGACGGCTGCCGTTCGCCGGGATACCCTTACCGACTCCGTCGACGTAGACATGCACCTGGATGGGATCCGTCGTGTCGGGGTCGAACGCCCACCCCTTGACCGTTGCACCGCCGGGGCCCGGAACGATGCTCTCAACGAAGCCGACAGGCGGGCGCCCCTGGTCGACGGGGGCCGTGACCTTGACGGTGGAGCAGACAATCAGAGGGCTGTCCCCTGCGCCATTGTTGAGTGCATAGACGCAGACCTGGTGGGACCCCACGCTCATCGAGATGAACTCGTTGAAGCCGTGGCGGGAACCCATGGACGGGTACGCGGCGCCGAAGTCCGGTCGATCCTTGTCGGCGCGATAGGTCTTCGACGCTCCGTCGACGGTGATGCGAACGTCGATCGGGTCGGTCGTGTCAGGGTCGTATGCCCAGCCGGACACCGTCGCACCGCCTGGCCCAGCGACCATGCCTTCGACGTGCCCGACTGGGGCACGCCCCGGATCGCGCGCCGGGGGAACGGTCACCGTCGTGCAGCCGAGCAACGCGTTCGCCCCGTTGCCCACATTGATGCCGTATGCACAGACCTGTTGCACGCCCGCCGGGGCCGTGATCCGGGCACCGAAGCCATGCGCGTCCCCGTAGAGGGGATACTGCACCCGCACGTCGGTCCGCGAACGGCTTGCGACCAACGCTGTCGCCGATGAACCAACGTAGACGTGGACGGCGATGGAGCTGGCCGAGTCGGGGTCGAGCGCCCATCCGGCGACTTCGACCGCGCCGTCGACGCCCACCGCACTCTCCAGGAAGCCGACCGGCGGGCCGGTTCGCCCCGCGGTCTCCTCGCACCGCAGCGTCGAGTTCGCACCGGCGCCGATATTGATGCCGTAGACGCAAAGCCGCAGGGCTCCCGCCTCCGTCGCCGGGATGCGCACGTCGAACCCGTGCGCGTTACCCTTACCCGGGTACGCGGCGCCGACATCGGGACGGTCCCCGTTCGCGGTGAACGCGTACCCCGACGCCCCTGCGTAGACGTGCACAGCGATGCTGTCGCTCACGTTGGGATCCAGGGCCCACCCGCGGACACGGAACTCACCGGGAAGGGACTCGATGGATTCGACGACCCCGATCGGGTCCTCCTTGGGACCCTGCGTCGAACCGAACCAGTCGGTGAAGTAGTTGTAGAAGTTGCGGTTGCCGTAGGCGGAGCATCCGTCTCCCGTGCCGTAGCCGGCGCGGAGCGCGGCGGCGTTGGGCTGGTACGGCGTGTAGTAGTAGAGCGCCGAGGTCGCCTTATTGGCGACGTAGACCGGCGAGCTGCCGCAGTTGGCGTTCGGGTTGTACTGGATGTTCCAGGTCCTGCCCGGGGCGTACCACTGGAACCAGCGGCCCTCCATGTAGATCTGCATCTGGCGCGCGGCGCCATAGATCTGGTGGAAGAAGCCGATGTAGTTCGGGTCGCAGGGTGCGGTGTCCGGGCACCCCTGGCCCAGGGCGATGTTGTACCGCCAGGCGCTCGGCCAGGTGTGCGTGATGAGACCCTGCTCCTTCTGGAGCATGACGATGAGCACCTGCGGGTTGATGTTGCAGGCCTGAGCGACGCGGTAGATGATGCGCGCTGCCGACTCGTTCGCCGCGCCCGAGTAGCCGCTGCAGTACGCGTCGGCGGGGCGGGTCACCGAGGTGATGCGGAAGTCCTTGAGGCACACGATAGGTTTGCCGTCCTCATCGGTGCCTCCCTGGCACCGCGCGACCTTGCTCTCGAAGAACGCCTGGATCTGCGCCTCGGACATCGTGTTCTTGTTGGTGAACACGGCGTCGCTGATGATGTTGCCCGGGGTGAACCCGTCCAGGGTCATCTTCGCGATGCCGGTCGCCGGGTCGACAGCGCTCCGGGCGGCCGTCGTGACGGCGGGAGCGGCGACGGCAGCGGTCGACGGCACGAGGATGCCGACGACGAGGGCTGCGACGGCGACGAGGACCGTGACCCAGCGGTGGGGAACGCTGGTACGGAGAGGACGTGGGGGGTGTCCAGACATACAGACATTCTTGCGGAGATTCCCAGTCAGCGGTGAGCGAACACACCCGTCCGCGACGGCTCATGCAACGATCGCATCACAATTCAGCGTGGAGCGCCCAGATCCGCTCGGCGGACCCCGCCCAGGAGAACGCCCGCGAGCGGTCGCGAGCGAGCACCGACAGGCGCCGCGCAGACCCCTCGCATGCCTCGGCGACGGCCTCGGCGAGGTCGGTCGCGGAGACGAGCATGCCCCCATCGGCGATCACGTCGTGGTGCGCACCGCTGTCGACGGCGACCACCGGGACGCCGAGGGTCATGGCCTCCAGCGCGCGCCAGGGCCAGGATGCGAGCGGGCTGGTCGCGACGTACGCCGCGGCACCGGCGAGGATTGCCGCACGGTCCGCATCGTCGAGTCGTCCGCGCACATGGGCACGCTGCTCGGGCAGCCCGGCGGCGGCCGCGATGTCGGCGATCGCCGGCTCGACACCCTCGGCCGCATCGAGCACCACAGCGTGAGCGTCACTCGCCGCGGCACCGCGGAAGCCGTCGGCGAGCGCATCGCCGGTTCCCGTGACGACGATGTACCGGTCAGGCACGGACAGCGCCGCACGCCTCTCGACAGCGTCGGTCGGGACGGCGAAGCCGGACGGCGCAGCTCCCGCGATGACCTGGATGCGGTCCCCGAGCTTCGACAGCTCGGCCAGGCGCCGCGCGATCGCGTGCGTCGGCACGACCACGGCGTCGGCGTGCTTGACCGCTCGCTTCAGCATCGCGCGGTGCCAGGCAACGCTCGTCTTCGACATCGTCTCGGGAGCCTCCCAGGCGTCGAGACACCACAGGCTCACGGTCGTCTGGTCGTGGTCGTGCAGGCGATCGTGACGGACGAGGGGCGCGAGGAGCGACGGGGCGTGGATCATCCCCCCACCCACCCCGGGAGCGATGCCGAGCTGCCACGACGCGGCGAGCTCCCGACGGGCCAGACCGAGCGTGCGCGTGGCGGCCAGGCCGTCGACCGACGGATCGCCGCCGGCCGGCACGATGGCTTCGACGCTGCACCCCGATGGAGCCGTGGCGACCAATCCGTGCGCGAGGTCGAGAGCGGCGGCCGCCTGGTCGGGATCGACGACCTGTACGACCTGATCCAGGACGACGCGAAGGCGAGCACTCATGGCACTCAGGTTAAGCCCGTGCGCCCCGCCCGCCCGTCACCGGCGAGCGCGGCGCGGACGACTGTCAGCAATTCCCCAGATCCGCCCCTCGCAGGGGCCGTTCGTGCTTGAATGCCATCGTGAGCGACGGCCGCCTTCCGCGACGACGACGACGGTGGGTGGGATGGGCCGTCGGTCTTCTGCTGACCTGCCTGCTCCTGGCGGTCGGGTGGGTCGCGGTCCGCGGTATCGGAGCCGTCGATGCGCTGCAGACCGTGCGCGAGCGGGCCGGCGAGTTGAAGACCGCGATCGCCGCCCGCGATGTCGACGAGGCGGATCGCCTGGCGGCGAGCATCGCCCGCCATGCCGCCTCCGCTCACGACCTCACCTCGGATCCGGTGTGGACGGCGTTCGGCTACGTCCCCTGGCTGGGCCCCAACTTCCGCGCCGTGAGCGAGGTCGCCGCGATCACCGACGATGTGGCCGCCGATGCCCTCTCGCCGGTTCTCGACGCCGCCGCGGACCTCGACCTCGCGCGCCTCGGACTCAGTGGCGGCGCGGTCGACCTCGCACCCTTCGCCGCGATCGAGCCGTCGCTCGCCGAGGCGGCCGAGGTGCTCGCGGACGCCGCGGATCGAGCGCGCCGCATCGACGCCGACGCGACGCTCCCCCCGCTCGCCGACGCGGTGCGCGAGATGCGCGGCGCCGTCACCGAGGCGGCGACCGTGGTCGGAGGCCTGCACGGAGCCGCCCTGCTGCTGCCCTCGATGCTGGGCGGTGAAGGGCCGCGGAACTACGTCGTGGCGATGCAGAACAACGCGGAGCTGCGCTCCTCGGGCGGCATCATCGGGTCGATCGCCCTCATCCACGCCGAGAACGGGCAGATCTCCCTCGTCCAGCAGGCGTCGACGCGCGACTTCCCGCCCCTCGACGCTCCGTTGCCGTTGAGCGAATCGACGGTAGCCCTCTTCGAGGACGGCCCGGGTCGCTACCTGCAGAACCTCACGAGCATTCCGGACTTCGCCGAGGCGGGCCCGGCGATCGCCGCCCGTTGGCAGGGGGTGTTCGGCGGCACGGTCGACGGGGTCGTGGCCGTCGACGCCGTCGTCGCAGCCCATCTGCTGGAGGCGTCCGGCGATGTGACCTTCGGGCCGTTCACCGTCTCGTCCGCGACGGTCGTCGACGTGCTGCTCTCCCAGATCTACGCCGCCGTGCCGGATCCTGCCGCGCAGGACGAGGTGTTCGCGCAGGCGGCCGGCGCCCTCCTCGGCGCCGCTCTCACGGCGGCCGAGCCGCAGGCGCTGCTCGCCTCCCTCGGCGCGGCAGCCGACGAACAGCGCATCCGGATCTGGAGCGCGCACGAAGACGAGCAGTCCGTGCTCGCGGCGTCGTCGCTGAGCGCAACTCTTCCGACGGATGCCGAGGACGAGGCGACCGTTGGCGTGCTCCTCAACGACACGACCGGCGGCAAGATGGACTACTACGCCCGCGCGAAGGTGGGGGTCGCGACCGGCGTCTGCGCCGGCATCCCCACCACCCAGGTGCGGGTGACGTGGTCGAACGATGCGCCGCCGGACGCGGCCACCTCCCTGCCGGCGTATGTGACCGGAGGCGGGCAGTACGGCGTAGACCCCGGGTCGGTGCGCACCCTCATCGCGATCTACGGACCCGAGCAGTCGGTGTTCGCTGGATCGCAGCGCGATGGCGCCGAGGAACCCGTGCAGACCGCGCTCCTGGGCACGAGACCGGTGGTGCAGCACGAGGTGGTGCTCGCGCCCGGGGAGTCCGCGACGGTCGTGGCGGAGTTCCGCGACGGTGGCGCGGGCGAGCGACTGACCTCGGTCAGCCAGACCCCGACCGTCTCGCCCGCCGAGGCGACACGCGACGAGCTGCGCTGCGGCTCGTGACTTTGCACCCGGGATGGGGTACGGTCATCTCACTGGGGAATATCTGGGCCTGACAGAACCTGCCGTGGGGGCAGGAAGGGCTCACGCAGTCGGACGCAGGGGTGTGTCCGGATGCGATTCCGCGTGAGATCTGGGGAGATCATGCTGAAAAAACTGGCTGCAATCAGCCTCATCGCCGGCGCGGCGGTATTCGTCGCGCCCGCCGTCGCCACGGCGGACGACTCTTACTCCGACAAGCCGAGTGTGACGGTCGACGACCCGATCATCGACAACTGCGACGTCTCGACCATCATGTTCGGCCCTGGCTCGTTCCCGGCCGGCGAGACCGTCGGGGTCTCGGTCTCGGGGCTCGATGCGTCTGATGCCGCTCTCTCGGGCAACGTGGCCGCCGCCGACGGCAGCCTGACCGTGGCGTTCCGTCCGCCCCGTGGCGGCTCGGGTGCCTACGCCATCACCTTCACGAGCTCGGCGGGCGCGTCGACCGCGCGTGTGGCGTCGATCGCGTCGATCGGGCAGTACACCGCCGTCATCACGGTCGACGGGCGGACCTCGACCTGCCCGCGTGACCCGGCGGTTTCGGCGGCGGCGGGGAGCGAGTTGCCGCTCAGCGGCGACGGTTCCATCGAGCTCGCCCTCACGGGCGGAGGGGTCTCGCCCTGGCTGGTCGGCGGAGGCGCCGCGGCGCTCGTCGCGGGCGGAGGGCTCTTCGCCGTCGGCGTCGCGCGTCGCAAGCGCTCCGAGATCTGATCACCGCGTAGCGGTGGTCGACTGGACGACGGTGATCCCTCCCCCTCCGATCACCGTCGTCTGGCGAATCCGGCGTTCACGCCGGATGCCCGCGGCCGTCCTCCTTCACTCTCCCGAGGACGGTCGCGGGCACTCGCATGCCCGTCCGCTGCTCGACGTGGTGGATACCGACGACGCGCCGCGTCCGGCGCGAACGACCGCGCCTCACGGAGCGGGCGTCGGCGTCTCCGTCGGCGGGTGGAGCGCCTGCTGCACCATGTCGCGGATGTAGGCATAGTCGGGCTGCTTCTCGTCGACGCCGTTCTCGGGTGTGAGCTCGATCGTCTGCACCGGCTGCTCTTTCGCCTTCATCATGAGATCGAAGAACTCCGGCAGCTTGTCCTGCGGCAGATCGGTATCGATCAGCGCCGTGCCGGCCGCCGCGACCTCGTTGAACCGGGTGAGCACCGTCTGCGGTGTGAACTGGTCGAGGATCGCCTGCTGCAGCTCGCGCTGCCGCTTCATCCGATCCCAGTCGCTCGTCGTATAGCGCGAACGGGCGTACCACTGGGCGGTGTCGCCGTCCATGTGCTGCTGGCCCACCTCGATCCAGCCGATCGCCCACTCGTTGACGTCGGTGCCGTGCCACCCCTCGGGCGGACCACCCTTCGGAAGCCGCTCGGTGACGTTGATGTCGACCCCGCCGAGCGCATCCACGACATCGGCGAAGCCGTGCATGTCGACGAACACGTAATAGGGGATCTTGATGCCGAGCACGCCCTCGGCGGCATCCTTCGTCGCCTCGATGCCCGGGTCCGAGCCGTGCGCCGCGGCGTCGGGGTAAAGACCCGTGCCGTTGTCCTCCCGACAGATCTCCGCGGCATTGCGGATGTGGTTCATCCAGCCGTTCCATCCGCAGGTCGACGAGCCGTGCCCCTCGAAACCGTTCGGGTAGAGCTCGCGCATCGGGCTCCCCTCGCTGAACGGCGCGTTCGGCAGCTCGCGCGGGATACCGGTGATGGTGACCGCCCCCGTGGCCGCGTTGACCGAGACCACCGAGATGCTGTCGAAACGCATGGAATCGCGTCCGTCGCCGCTGTCGGCGCCCAGGAGGAGGATGTTGTAGTAGCCGTCGTCGGGCGGAAGGCTCGGCCCGCTCTGGCCGAAGATCGAGGAGATCGTGCTCCGGGCGCTGCCGACCGCGGTGGCGGCATAGGCGGCACCGCCGCCGACCAGACCCAGCAGGATGAGGGCCACGACCGGAATCGCGAAACGGGAGACGGTGGGCACCCTGACCAGCCGCACGAGCCGCAGGACGTCGAAGGTGAGCACGGCCCACAGCACTGCGTAGCCGACGAGCAGGATCTGCACGAGTGTGAGCACGAGCGCCGAGAACCACCCGGCCCCGACCGTGAGCCAGAGGAACACGGGACGAGCGAACAGCACGAGCCCCGCGGAGATCACGACGAGCGCCCAGGCCGCCAGGGTCGCCCCGAGGCCGATGCGGCCCAGACGACGATTGCCGGCCAGCACCTGCGCCGACCCGGGGATCAACAGGTTCAGAACGACGAGCCACCAACCGCGCTTGCCCATCATCGCCGGATCCGACGCATCGGGCCGACGGAGGGGATGCGTCTCGATCAGCGGGCGCCCTGGGGCGCGCGGGGGCGCGAGGGTCACAGAGCTTCCTTCAGTCGCGCGTTCTTCGCCTCGACCTGCGCCTCGAGGTCGCGGGCGAACGCCTCGACCCGGTCGGCGAGGTCGTCGTCGGACGTCGCGAGGATTCGCGCGGCGAGGAGTCCGGCGTTGCGGGCCCCGCCGATGGACACGGTCGCCACCGGGATGCCCGCCGGCATCTGCACGATCGAGAGCAGCGAGTCCATGCCATCGAGGTACGCGAGCGGAACGGGCACACCCACCACGGGCAGGGGTGTCATCGAGGCGACCATGCCCGGCAGATGGGCGGCTCCCCCGGCTCCGGCGATGATCACGCGGATGCCCCGCCCCCGGGCCTCGCGGGCGTAGCTCATGAGCTTGTCGGGGGTGCGGTGGGCGGAGACCACCTCGACCTCGTGCGGGATGCCGAAGTCGCTCAGCGCCTGAGAGGCGTCGCTCATCACGCGCCAGTCGGAGTCGGAACCCATGATGACGCCGACGAGCGGGGTCTCGGAGGAGTGCAGAGGCTCGGTCACCAGAACAGGGTACGGTCTCGCTCCGGGGAATCCCCCGAAGGCGCGCGGCCGGGGTGCACGGCGATGCGGCGGATCAGTCGAAGTGCGCGGCGGCAGCCCGGGCGATGTACACCGTGTCGTCGAGATCGCCGCCCGTCACATTCACGTGACCCACCTTGCGGCCGGGGCGCGAGGCCTTGCCGTAGGTGTGGATCTTCGCGTCGGGGTGCGCCGACATGGCAGTGTCGAAGCGCTCGTCGATCGTCGCATCCTGCGGGCCGCCGAGGATGTTCACCATTACGGCCCAGGGGGCGCGAGGAGCGGTCGCACCGAGCGGCAGATCGGCGACGGCACGCAGGTGCTGCTCGAACTGGCCGGTCACCGCACCGTCTTGGCTCCAGTGGCCGCTGTTGTGGGGGCGCATCGCCAGCTCGTTCACCAGGATGCGCTCGTCGTCGGTCTCGAAGAGCTCGACCGCGAGCATGCCCGTGACACCCAGACCCTCGGCGATACGCACACCGATCTCGGAGGCGACCTGAGCGAGGCGGTCGCCGGCGGCCGGCGCGGGCGCGATGACCTCGGCGCAGACACCGTCGCGCTGCACCGTCTCGACCACCGGGTACACCGCGATCTGTCCGCTCGGCCGACGCGCGACCTGCTGGGCGAGCTCCCGTACGAAGGGCACGAGCTCCTCGACGAGCAGCGCATCACCCGATCCGAGCTCGGCGAACCAGTCGTCGGCGTCACCGGCGGCGCGGACCACGCGCACGCCCTTGCCGTCGTATCCGCCACGGGGGGTCTTCACCACGCCGGCCCCGCCGTGAGCATCGAGGAAGGCCCGCAGATCGTCGGACGACCGCACGGCCGCCCACTCGGGCTGCGGCACGCCGAGATCGGCCAGACGCGCCCGCATGTCGAGCTTGTCCTGGGCGAACCGCAGCGCGTCCGGTCCCGGATGCACCGCGACGCCCTCGTCGACGAGGGCCCGCAGGACGTCCTGCGGCACGTGCTCGTGGTCGAACGTCACCACGTCGACATCGGCCGCGAACGCGCGCACCGTGGCGAGGTCGCGGTAGTCGCCGACCGCGGTCGCGGCCAGCTGGGCCGACATGCCCTCCCCTTCGGCGAGCACTCGGATGTCCATCCCGAGTTCGACCGCCGGGGCGATCATCATCCGGGCCAGCTGTCCTCCGCCGATCACGCCCACACGCAGTGCCATCACGGATCTCCTCTCGTCTCGACCATTCTCGCCCATCGCGGCGAGCCGCGCCGACGGTGCGGATCCCGCCGCCGTCAGGCGGATGCGAACGACTCGCCGCCGGCCTGCGCGTCGCGGTGCGCGAGGATCTGGCTGACCTCGATCTGATCGGCGAGCGTCTCGTGCACGAGGGTGGCGTTCGGAACCTCGACCAGCCGCAGAGGGTCGTCGACACCGTTCGACAGGGTGATGGTCGCCGTGCCCCAGAGTCGCTGCAGGGGTCCGCGCCGCACGGCGATCGTGTACCCGCGCGCGTGCGACATCTCGCGCCGCTGACGTGACCCGATCCCCCGCCGCACGATGATGCGGCGGGTCGTGATCGTCGTGGTGCGGGAGAGCCAGACGACGAACGGCAGCACGACGAGGAACAGGATGATCGCTCCCGCCGCCGCGAGCAGCATCCAGTCCTCGAACGGGGCCGGCAGGTTGCCGTACAGGTACGCGGTCGCACCGAAAGTCGCGACGAGCAGGACCGCCGACCAGAACAGCCGCCGCGCGTGCCCGCGGAACCGCGCGATCAGGCGCTCCTCCGACGGCACCCCGGGGGGCGGCATCATCGGACGTCCTCCGAGCGTCACAGGCTGCGTCACCCCACCATTGTGCCCGGCCCGACCGACAACGCCGGGCGCGGCCGCGGCGTGTGCGGATTCACGCCCGGCGTGCGTGCACCACGTCGCCGGCGGAGACCGCCTCGCGACGTCCGTCCGCGGAGACGACCAGCCGCCCCTCGTCGTCGAGCGCGACCGCGGTTCCCACGAGCATCCGTCCGCCCGGCAGGGTCACCTCGACCTCCCGACCGATGCTGGCACTGCGGGCCACCGCAGCCGCGTGCACGCCCCCGGCCATCGGGTCGCCTGACGCCGACAGCATCCCCAGCAGCTCATCGAGCCGATCGAGGTAGTCGGCGAGCAGGCGATCCTCGTCCGCGACCGCGCCCAGCACGGCGAACGACGTGGCCGTCGGAACCGGCAGCTGCTCCACGGTCATGGCGGTGTTCACACCGGCACCCACGATCACCGCGTCGTCGGAGGCCTCGGCGAGGATCCCGCAGATCTTGAGTCCATCCACGAGCACGTCGTTCGGCCATTTCACGGCCACGTCCCGGGCCGCCACCTGCTCCGAGATCGCATCAGCCATCGCCACGCCCGCGATCAGGGGGATCCATCCGCGTAGGGCGTGATCCATCCGCGGCCGCAGGATCACCGAGATCGCGAGCGCCGCGCCGGCCGGGGCGATCCACACCCGGTCGAGGCGCCCGCGCCCCGCGGTCTGGTCACGCGTGACCAGCACGGACAGATGCGGCCACGACGTCGTGTCGTGGGCGTGCGCACGCAGGTCGGCGTTGGTCGACCCGGTGCGGGCGACCACATCAAGTCGGCTCGCGCGTGCGGCGCTCCGCGGGAACTCCATCGTCATGCGTCGACGTCGTCGTCCGCCGGCTCCGCCGGGACGTCTCCGATCTCGCGCCCGTGCCACTCGTCCCACTTGACCAGCAGCTCCTCGATCGCGGCGTGGAATTTCGCGGTGGCGACTCCGGGCGAGGTGTCGCCGAAATAGTGCTGCACCCACATGCGCAGGCGCGCGACCGCCGCCTCGTCGTCGCGTACGCGCTCGACCTCCTCGACGATGTGCGAGGCGCCCTCGACGGTCAGCCATTCACAGTCGGAGAGGTAGCCCGACTCGTCGACCGACGCCCGGTCGTCAGCGGGGCGGGTGATCAGCAGGGGCTTCCCCGCCGCCAGACGGTCGTAGACCATCGCGGAGATGTCGACCACGGCGACGTCGGCCGTCGACAGCTGCCAGCCGAGTTCCGGTCCGTCGTCGTAGACGTGCTGGGCCGAGGGGTCGGCGGCGTTGGCGCGTTCGAGCATGCCGAGGATGCGCCGGTGCGCGGCACCGTACGCCGCGTCGACGACACCGCTGCGCGGGTGTGGCCGGTAGATCACGCGGTGCGATCCCGAGGCGACGAGGGCGCCGACCAGCGCCTCTCCGTGCGTGGCGATCGAGCCGTAGTGCGCACTGGGGCGGTCGCCTTCCCAGGTGGGCGCGTACAGGACGACGGTCCGGGCGTCCGGTGTGAAGGGGATGACCCCGGAGTAGTGGTCGGCCTGCGGACGCCCGATCTCGAGCGTTCGCCGGTCGACGTCGTAATCCCACAGCGTGCGGGTGAGGCGGTCACGCGCGGCCTGCCCGGCGACGAAAGCGTAGTCGTACGCCTTGTACTGATTCGTCGTCATGTACATCTTGTCGGACTCGCCGTGGTTGATGAACACGTGCCAGCGGCGCCCGTACCGGAACATCTGGAAGTTCCGGGTGTTCTGATTCACGTACAGCACGATGCGGATGTCATGCCGGGCGACGAACTGCTCGAGGCTGCGCACGGTGGGCACGAATGCGACCGGAGGAGCGCCGTCCTCCTCGAGCAGCTTCTCGGCTCCCGTGGCGTGACGGGCCAGCACCACGACGGGCCAGCGCGTCGCGAGCTCGGCCAGGGGCCGGTACCACTGGCGCATCTGATACATGTTCACCGCGCCGTCGGCGAAGTAGACCGCGATCCGGAAGTGATCGTCGGGGAATGGCTCGCGCGTGGCGAGCGTGCGCCGCACGTGCTGCACCGCCGTGCGGGAGGCGAGTGCCCGTCGGAGGAGACCGTATGCCTTCTTCACGTCGGAGAGTGCGCCCATCCCTCCAGGATACCGGCCCGTCCCCCGCTCCCGACCGGCCTCCAGCGGAGCGTCCGCCGCGCATGACATGATCGACGAATGCACGAAGACGAGACACCCACGACCACTGCGGGGGTCTCGTTCGTCATGCCCGTGCTGAACGAGCACGCGTACCTCGAGCACGCCGTGCGGTCGGTGCTCTCGCAGGACCTCGATGCGCCCGTCGAACTCGTGCTCGCCCTCGGGCCGTCCACGGACGGCACGACCCAGCTCGCCCAGCGCCTCGCGGCCGCCGACGACCGCATCCGCCTCGTCGACAACCCGGCGGCGCACATCCCGGTGGGGCTGAACGCCGCGATCCGCGCGAGCCGCTACGCGATCGTCATCCGGGTCGACGCCCATTCCGAGCTGGCCCCCGGCTATGCCGCCCGCGCCCTGGCCACGCTCGAACGCACGGGAGCCGCGAACGTGGGCGGCGTCATGCACGCCGAGGGCCGTGCGCCGTTCCAGAAGGCGGTCGCGCGGCTCTACAACTCCCCCGTCGGTCTCGGCGGCGGCGCTTACCACGGCGCCGGCGACGAGGGCGAGGCGGAGTCGGCCTACCTGGGCGTCATGCGGCGCTCGGTGCTCGACGAGGTCGGGCTCTTCGACGAGACCATCCGCCGCGGCGAGGACTGGGAGCTGAATCTCCGCATCCGCCGCGCAGGGCACCGGGTGTGGTTCGATCCGCAGCTGTCGGTCACCTACTGGCCCCGCGAGAGCTGGATCCGGCTCGCCCGCCAGTTCCGGGCGACCGGCGCCTGGCGGGGAGAACTCGTACGCCGTTTCGGTCGACGCAACAGCCTGCGGTACTTCGCCCCGCCGGCGCTGGTGGCGCTCGTGCTGCTCGCCGTCGTGGTGGCCGTCCTGCAGATCACCGGCGTTCTGCACGGACTCGCCGGGCTGCTGTCGTCGATCGTCTACGTGCCGCTCGTCGCCTACGCGTTGCTCGTGGTGGCGGTCGCACTGGCCCCCGGGGGCGGAGGCTGGCGTCAGCGGCTGTGGACGCTCGTCGTGCTGCCGACCATGCACCTGTCGTGGGGCATCGGTTTCGTCGGCGGAGTACTGCGCGGTGCGCGCGACACGGTCGACGCCTCGCGTCTGGGCACGCAGAACACCCCGCTCCCCTGAACAGGGTCGTCGACGCGTGCGGCGGGGCCGAGCAGCCGGTCAGCGGTCGAGGAACCCCAGGTCGAAGATCCGGTCCACCACGCGCTCCGCGGCATGCCCGTCGTCGCGCGTGTTGAACTGCCGCTGCCACGCGGCGTACCGCTCCGCGAACCGCTCGGCGTGCCCGTCGTCGGCGAGCGCCGCGACGAGCTCGTCCTGCGAGTGCACCAGCGGACCGGGCGCGCGCTCCGCCAGGTCGAAGTAGAACCCGCGCAGATCGCCGCGGTAGTGATCGATGTCCGGCACGAGGAAGTACATCGGCTTGCCGGTCACGCTGAAGTCGAACATGACCGACGAGTAGTCGGTGATGAGGGCATCCGCCGCGAGGAGCAGCTGCGCGGTCTCCGGGTAGCCGGTCACGTCGATGACGCGGGCGCCCGCATGGTCTCGTCCCTCGGGAAGGGTGCGCGAGTGCCCGCGCACCAGCACGACCGCGTCGGCCGCTTCGGCGAGGCGCTCCGCGTCGACGAAGTCGACCATCTCGGCACGGTCGTCGCGCCAGGTCGGCGCATAGAGGAGCACGCGCTCGTCGTCGGCGATCCCCAGTGCGGAGCGGATGCCCGACGCATCGCCGCCGACCAGGGCGTCGTTGCGGGGGTAGCCCTCGACCCAGATCGGGCGTCCGAAGAAGGCGTAGGCCTTGCGCAGGATGCGCTCGGCGTAGACGTTCTGCCCGAGGAGCACGTCCCACCGGCGCGACTCCTTGACGACCGCCGCCATGCGGCGCAGGTCGAAGCCCGGTCGATGCAGCGCCAACCGCTTCAGCGGAGTGCCGTGCCAGGTCTGCAGCACCTTCTGGCCGGGCTTGCGCGCGAAACGCCGACGCAACCAGTCGTTGACGACCAGCAGACGCGCGTCTGCGCGTGCACGCCACCACTCCGGGCTGCCCTCGACGACGGCGACCGCGCCCTCCGGCACGGGCACCGAGAGGTCGACGACGCTCCAGTACCGACGCACGGCGGGAGCCCGCCGTGCGATCTCGCGGTCGATGGCCTGCGGATTGCATCCGACGCTGCGCCCGTAGAAGCTCTCGAAGAAGACCGCGTTCTCCCGCTCTCCGCGGTGAGCCGCGTACCGCTCTTCGAGGGTCGCCTGCCCCTCCGCGCTGAGGTACGCCGGGTCGACCGGCGCGGCGACGCGCACGGCGCCGTCCTCGACCGATGCCCGCACCCCGCGCAGCAGCACCGGAGCGACCGTGAGGTCGGAGGTGTCGACGTCGGCGATGCGCAGTCGGTAGGTGCCCGTCGGCAGCGGCAGCGACGGCCCGCCCCACCGCGACGCTTCCAACGCGAAGACCGCCCGCCAGGTCTCGCCGCCGCCGGTGATGCGACCGGCGACGCGCGCGCGGGCTCCGACGAGGTCGGCGGAGGCCGGGCGCTCCCCCGTGCCGGTGATCACGAGCGTCTGCGCCGCCTCGTCGATGCGCGCCGTCGTCATGCTGCTCCCTTCGGCGCGCGGGCACCCCGCGCGCGGATCGCGCGGTAGACGCGCTCGGTGTTGCGACCGTCGCGATGCGCGTGCATCGCCGCACTGAGCGACGCGGACCGCGCGGCGCGAGCGGCGAACGCCGCGTCGTCGTCGAGGATCGCCGCGAGCTGCGAGACGAGCTCCGGCCACCCCGGTGCCGCGTCGTCGCCGGCGACGTCGTCGAAACGGCCGTAGAACCCGCGGGTGCGGGCGTACTCCTCCGCGTCCGGAGCGAGGAAGAGCACGGGCATCCGCAGCAGGCCCACGTCGTATGCGAGCGAGGAGTAGTCGGTGATCAGCACGTCGATCGCCGGGAGCGCCGGTGTCACGTCCGGGAGCACGCCCGACCCGAGCATCCGTACCCGCGACGTGGCGGGGGGCGCGTAGGCGCCCTCGCCGAGGGGATGCGAGCGGATCAGGAGCACCGC
This sequence comes from uncultured Microbacterium sp., assembly GCF_963528945.1. Lineage (GTDB taxonomy): Bacteria > Actinomycetota > Actinomycetes > Actinomycetales > Microbacteriaceae > Microbacterium. The sequence continues at coordinate 524,318 of NZ_CAURWX010000001.1, read as the reverse complement.
ATCGTGGCGGTCGAGCACGTCGATGATGCGAGCCCACTCGTCCGCGTCGGGAACGGCCGGGTCGATGGCGCCGTCGCGCCAGGTCGGTGCGTAGAGGATGCGGCGCGGCCCGGCGGGGATGCCGTCGACGACGGAGGTCAGCAGCGCTTCGGCCCGGGAGCGGCGGCTCTCGTTCGTACCGGCGGAGAGCACGTCGACCCGGGGCTCCCCCGTCACCACCACGCGATCGCCGGGCAGCGCGAACGCGGACTCGAGGCGGCCCCGCGCGCGGTGCGATGCGGCGGGGAGGATGCGGATGCGCTGGGCGGCCCGTCGGTAGAGCACCTCGATGGCGCGGCGGAGGATCGGCGCCCCGGGGATCGACGGCAGCTGGGTGGTGGCGGGCGAGTCGAGGCCGATGCGCTTGAGCGGGATGCCGTGCCACAGCTGCACGACGAGGGCTCCCGTACTCCCGTAGCGGTTGACGTCGCCCAGCCCATGGGTCACCACGACGACCCCGGCGCGGGCGGTCTCCCACCAGCCCCGCCACCCGCTCTTTCGGACCGTGCGGATGCCGAGGGCCGCAGCATCTGCCTCCTCCCGAGGGGACGACGTCAGCCAGACGAGATCGTGGCCCTGCGCGCTCGCGAAGGTGTGGAGAGCGAGAGCGCCGTCGCCGATCCCGGCTCCGCAGCCGACCACCCAGCGATCTCCGCGCGGCACGACGAGGGTCCCGATGCGTCCCAGGAGATACAGCGGGATCCGCAGCAGCTTGGCCGCGTTGCCGGACCCGAACGAGAAGGACGCCACCCCGCGAGCCTAGCGGGGTGGCGTCCGTTCTCCGAGTCGGATCGGGTCAGCCGGCGAGTTCGCCGAGGGTGACGTCGGCCTCGTACTCCTTGCCGTTGCGGTTGTAGGTGACCGTCGCGTCGCTGCCACCCGCGGCCGCACGGACCTGGGCGGTCAGATCAGTCGCGCTCGAGATCGGGACGCCGTTGAACGCCGTCACGACATCGCCCGCTTTGAGTCCCGCCGCAGCCGCCGCGCCGCCGCCGGTGACCTCGGCGATCGACGCCCCGGCGACCGTCGCGTTCTCGGTCGAGGCGGCATCCTGCACGGATGCGCCGAGCAGCCCGTGGCTGGCGGATCCGTCGGAGATGATCTCCTCCGACACCCGCTTCGCGATGTTCGACGGAATCGAGAACCCGAGGCCGATCGATCCGGACTCCTCGGACGACCCCGAACTCGCGATCGCCACGTTGATGCCGATGAGCTTGCCCTCGCTGTCGACCAGCGCGCCGCCCGAGTTGCCGTGGTTGATCGCGGCGTCGGTCTGGATGACGGCGATCGAGATGGAGTCCGTCGTCTGCTGCTGTCCGTTGCCCGGCAGGTCGAACTGGAACGGCCCCTGACCCTGCTGGCCCTCCTCGGGCGCCTGCTCCTGCGGCGCGTCCTCCCCGGACGAGTCCGGGAGGGCGGACGAGGCGATCTGGATGCTCCGGTTCAGCGCGCTCACGATTCCGGTGGTCACCGAGTTCGACAGACCCAGGGGGGCACCGAGCGCCACCGCCGTGTCGCCGACGTTGAGCTTCGACGAGTCCGCGAACTCGATCGGGGTGAGGTCTTCGGCGTCGGTGAGCTTGATGACCGCGAGGTCGTAGATCGGGTCGGTGCCCACGACGGTGGCCGAGTAGATCCGACCGTCGGAGGCGGTCACGCGGATCGTCGGATCGGCGACCGCGCCGCCCAGAGTGACGACGTGGGTGTTGGTGAGCACGTAGCCGTCGTCGCTGATGATCACGCCCGAACCGCTGCCGGCCTCGCTGGAGCCGGCGACCTCGATGGTGACGACCGACGGGAGGGCGGTGGTCGCCACCGCGGTGGTCTCGTTGACCGAACCGGGGTTGTTCACGGTGACGGTCTGCGGGCCCTCGGCCACGCCGACCGACGACTCCCCGCCGATGCCGTTCCAGATCGCGCCGCCCCCGAACCCGGCGACACCGCCGACCAGAGCGGCTGCCACGACGATGGCGGCCAGGCGCACGCCGCCGCGCGGCTTCTCCTTGACGGACTCGGCAGACGCTCCGGCGGGCGCGGCGGTTTGCGCGTCGGGCCCGACGGGCAGACCGAAGGCCGCCCCCGATGACGCGGCGACGTACGCCGGGGCGGCGGGCGCGGACTGCGGATGTGCGGAGGCGAAGGTGCGCGGCATCTCGTGACCGGCGACGGGAGCGCCGACGGAGGCGGGAGCAGTGGACGGATGCGCAGGGGCGCCGGCGGATGCGGGGCGCTCGGGCGCGGCGGGAGCGGGGTGCTCGGGCGCGAGGGGGCGGTCGGCAGCGGAGGCGGCCGGTCGGCCGGTGCCCTCTGCGGCGGGGGTGGACGGCACTTCGGGTGCCGTGTGGTCCTGGGGGGTGTCCTCGTTCATGATGTGCTCCTTCAACGACACTCCCAGAGTGCCCCTGATGTCTGTGCGTTTCTTATGGCCGAGGTGAGTTTCGTCTATGGCCTTAGCCTGGTGTCCATGAGTGTGATTCCCGGCGCATGGCGGCGCACGGCGGCGGGCGCTGGCCTGCTCGCGACGAACGGGGCCGTCGCGCCCACCATCTTCGCAGAGATGTCGGCGCTCGCGGCGACCACGGGCGCGATCAATCTGGGTCAGGGCTTCCCCGACGAGGACGGTCCCGCCGAGGTCCTCGACGCCGCACGTCGAGCGATCGCTGACGGTCTGAACCAGTACCCGCCCGGCCGTGGCACCCCCGATCTCCGCCTCGCCATCGCCGAGCATCAGAAGCGGTTCTACGGACTCGACGTCGATGCAGACACGGAGGTGCTCGTGACGGTCGGCGCGACCGAGGCCCTGGCGGCCACGCTCCTCGCCCTCATCGACGGTCCCGACGACGAGGTCGTCGTTTTCGAGCCCTACTACGACTCCTACGCGGCCGCGGTGTCGCTCGCGGGCGGAACGCTGCGCACGGTGCCGCTGCGCGCGCCCGACTTCCAGCCCGACCTCGACCGCCTCGCCGATGCGGTGACCGATCGCACCCGCCTGATCCTCGTGAACGATCCGCACAACCCCACCGGCGCCGTCTTCGGACGGGACGTGCTCGACGAGATCGTGCGGCTCGCCGAGCTCCACGATGCGGTGATCGTGACCGACGAGGTGTACGAGCACCTCTCGTTCCATGCCCCTCACGTGCCGATCGCCACGCTGCCGGGTGCCTCCGAGCGCACGCTCACGATCTCGTCGGCGGGCAAGACGTTCTCGGCCACCGGATGGAAGATCGGGTGGATCCACGGGCCTGCCGCCCTCATCACCGCGGTCATCACGGTGAAGCAGTTCCTCACGTACGTCGGCGGCTCACCCTTCCAGCCCGCGATCGCGGCGGGACTTCGGCTCCCTGACGCGTTCTTCGCGGATGCCGCGGCAGCACTCGCCCGGAAGCACGAGCTGCTCGGGGCCGGCCTGGAGGCTGCGGGATTCCGGGTGTTCGCCCCGCAGGGCGGGTACTTCACGATCGCGGACGCCACGGGTGTCGGCGGTGCGGACGGCGCCGCCTTCTGCCGCACCCTGCCGACACGCGCCGGAGTCGGGGCGATCCCGATGGCGGCGTTCCTCTCCCCTGCGCACCGAGCCGATCCGGAGTACGCCGGCATCGTGCGGTTCGCGGCCTGCAAGCGCGTCGAGGTCCTGGAGGAGGCGGTGCGGCGACTCTCGGTGCTGCAGGACTACTGAGGGACGAGCTACCGGACGATCAGCGCGGGACGACCGCGTAGCGACGCATCCGCAGCGAGGGGTTCGTCTCCCGCACTCGGTCGACGGTGGCGCGCTCGACCGAGGTGACCGCGATGCCCTCGCCGGAACCCACCTGCGTTGTCACCACTCCCTGAGGGTCGACGACCTGCGACAGCCCGACCCCGATCGGACCCGGGTGGTCGGCCGCCACCACGTACACCGTGTTCTCGATCGCACGCGCGGCGAGCAGGGTGTTCCAGTGGTGCTCCTTGAGCGGGCCGCGCACCCACTCCGCGGGCACGACCAGCACGTCGGCGCCCGCGTCGACCAGGGTGCGTGCGACCTCGGGGAAGCGCAGGTCGTAACAGGTCATCAACCCGAAGCGCACCCCCGCCAGGTCGAAGACCGACGCCTCCCCCACCGCGCCCGCCTCGACCCAGTCGGATTCGGTCTGACCGAACGCGTCGTACAGGTGCTGCTTGCGGTAGACGGCGAGGATGCCGTCGCCGCGCACGGCGACGAGCGTGTTCCGCACGCGTCGCCCGTCCTCCGCCGGCTCGACCAGACCGGCGACGATCACGACGGCGTGCTCGGCCGCCAGAGCGGTCAACGCCTGCACGAACGGCCCGTCGAGCGCCTCCGCGTTCGCCGCGAGGGTCTCGTCCATGGGATTCACGAAGTAGCTGGAGTACTCGGGGAGCACGACCAGACGCGCTCCCCGCCCCGCGGCCTCGGCGACGAGTTCGGCGATGCGCTCGATGTTGCCGCCGCGGGAGTCGGTCGGGGCGAACTGGCAGACGGCGACGGCGGTACGCGAGGACATGCCCTCATCCTCGCGCATCGCCGGCGGTCCCGCCCTCGATTCGCGCCCGGTCGAAACCCGTGTTAGGCTATAACTCGTGCCGCGGGGTGGAGCAGTTCGGTAGCTCGCCGGGCTCATAACCCGGAGGTCGCAGGTTCAAATCCTGTCCCCGCAACAAGAGAAAGGCCCCTGATCTGGAGAAATCCGGTCAGGGGCCTTTCGCATACCCGGGCGGTGGACTGCTGCGGATGCCGCCGGCCCGGTTCGACGGCGCCCGACGCAGCCCTGGAAACGACGGATGCCGCACCCCCGAGGGGATGCGGCATCCGGGAGAACGCGGGAGCGGTTACTCGCCCTCGCCGCCCTCCATGTCGATCAGCTTCTGCACGGCCTCGGTGAGGCGCTTGTCGGCCTCGGCGAACGTCTCGAGGTCGCCCGCCTTGAGCGCCGCGTCACGGTCGAGCAGCGCCTGTCGAGCGTCGGCGAGCGCCGTCGCCTCCTCGCCCGACGGTGTCGTCGGCGCCGTGTCCGGCACCTCGCCCGTGTCGGGATCGGGCTCCGACGGTTCCACCTCGTCGTCGCCACCCGTGGCACCGGAGTCTCCACCGAACAGGGCGTCGAGCGCCTCTGTGAGCGTGTTCTCGAACGCGACCCGGTCGCCGAAGGCGACGAGCACCTTCTGCAGGCGAGGCAGCTGCGTGCCCTCCGAGGACTGCACGTACACCGGCTGCACGTAGAGCAGACCGCCACCCACCGGCAGGGTGAGCAGGTTTCCGTAGATGACCTCCGACTCGCCCTGCTGCAGCAGGTTCAGCTGCGGCACCACCGCGGTGTCGGAGTTGTAGGTGTTCTGCACCTGTCCAGGACCGGGCACCGTCGTGTCGTCGTTGATCTCGAGCATCCGCAGCTGGCCGTAGCCCTCCGCCTTCACGCCGTCTTCCGATCCGGCGTCCGAATCGACGGCGAGGTATCCCATGAGCACGTCTCGAGTGCTGCCGGCCCCCTGCGAGGCCGGGATGAACGTCGAGAACATCGAGAACCGCGGGCCGTCCTGGCCGGGCATCTGCATCGTCAGGTAGTACGGCGGCTGCAGCATCGACTCGCTGCGCGGATCGTTCGGCGTCTGCCACCGGTTGTCCTGCTGCGCGAACGACCCTGCGGTGTCGATGTGGTAGATGCCGAGCACATCGCGCTGCACCTTGAACAGATCGGTCGGGTATCGCACGTGGCTCATGAGGTCGCCCGACATCTCGCTGATCGGCTTGACCGTCGACGGGTAGACCTTCTGCCAGGTCTGGAGGATCGGGTCCTCGTCGTCCCAGGCGTACAGCGTCACGGTGCCGTCGTAGGCGTCGACCGTGGCCTTCACCGAGTTGCGGATGTAGTTGATCTCGTCGATCGCCAGGTTCGGCGCGCGCGTGTTGGAGTCGGCGATGGCGTCGGAGAGGCTGACGCTCGTCGAGTACGGGTACGTCGAGCTCGTCGTGTACCCGTCGACGATCCACACCACGCGGCCGTCGACCACGCTGGGGTACGGGTCGCTGTCGAGCTCGAGGTACGGCGCGACCTTCTGCACGCGCGTCTTCGGGTCGCGGTCGTAGAGGATCTGCGAGTCGCCGTTCACGAGGTTCGAGAAGAGGATCTGCTCGGACTGGAACTTCAGCGCGTAGAGCAGCTTGGTGAACGTGTCCCCGATCTTCGGTCCGCCGTCGCCGTCGAAGGTCGTCTTCGTCTCGCTGGAACCGTCCTTGCCGCGCGGGTAGTCGATCTCGACCGGGTCGCTCCCCTCGGGGGCGCCGACGATCGAGTACTCGGGCGAGTTCTCACCGAAGTAGATGCGGGGCTCGAAGTTCTCGCCCTCGGTGAGGAAGCCCGAGGTCGGGATGCCGCGCTCGAGGAACACCGGCTCGCCGTCGGTCGTGCGCTGGTTTCCGGCCGCGGCGACGAGGCCGTAACCGTGCGTGTAGACCGCGACGCGGTTGTTCCAGTTGTCACCCTCGCCGAGCTTGGTGATGTCGAGGTCGCGGATCGCGACCACCGTGTCCTGCACCTGTCCGTCGACCTCGTAGCGGTCGACGTCGAGGGTCTCCTCGAACTGGTAGTACGCGCGGTACTGCTCGAGCTGACGGACCGTGGGGCTGATGACCTTCGGGTCCATGATGCGGATCGAGGCGGTCGTCTCGGCGTCCTCCCGCAGCTGACCGGCCTCGGGGTCGGTCTCGGCCTCGAACGTCGTGGTCTCGAGGTTCGCGACGCCGTAGGCCTCCTTCGTGCCGTCGATGTTCCGCTGGTAGTACTCCGCCTGGTAGGCGTTCTGGTTCGGTCGCACCTGGAAGGTGGTGACCACCCACGGGTATCCGACGCCCACCACGAGCGACGCGACGAGCAGCAGGGCCGTGGCGGCGAGCGGGAAGCGCCAACGGCCGATGACCGCCGTGACGAAGAAGAGGATCGCGACGAGAACCGAGATGATGGCCAGGATGCCGAGGCCGGGGATCGTGGCGTTGACGCCGGTGTACGCGGCACCCGTGATGCGGTCGTCGGGGGTCGTGAGCGTCTTGAAGCGGTCGAGCCAGAGGCTGGCCGCCTGGACGAGCAGGTAGAGCCCCGCGATCACTGCGAGCTGGATGCGCGCGGGCTTCGAGATGCGGAGCTCGCCCTGGCCGATGCGCACCGAACCGTACAGGTACGACACGAGCGCCGTGATGAGGAGCGAGAGCAGGAGGACCGCCGAGATGAAGGCGAGCGCGATCGAGTAGAACGGCATCGCGAACAGGTAGAAGCCCGTGTCGACGCCGAACTGGGGGTCGACGTCGCTCGTCGCGACACCGTTGGCCCACAGCCAGACGGTGCGCCACTGACTCGCCGCCGAGAAGCCGGCGAAGAGGCCGAAGAAGATCGGCATGCCCCACATCGCCAGGCGGCGCAGCGGCTCGATGACCTCCTGGTACCGGTCGAGCTGCGAGCTCAGCCGCACGTAGACCGGCCGCAGACGGTACGCCAGCTGGATGACCACGAACAGCGGGACGGCCATGCCGAGGAATCCGACGAGGAACATCACGACGGTGGCGACCCACTGGGTGGTCAGCACCTCGGTGAAGCCCACCTGGTCGAACCAGAGGAATTCGGTGTACAGCGAGGCGAACACGAAGAACGCCGCGATCAGGGCGGCGATGATCGCCAGCGAGATGCCGAAGATGCGCCGGGATGTTCGGGGAGTGGCCGGATTCTGAGCGGAGGTCGTGGTCACCCCTCCATCCTAGGTGCGCCTCACTGGACGGCGCCCGTGATCGCGATCACGGGCCGATCACGACGCGGTGCAGGCCGGGAGAGAGGCGACGTCACCGCCCTCGGCGATCACCGAGAGCGCGTCGAGCGACTCCTCGAGCGTGCTCGTGCGGATCACCTGCAGGCCGTCGGGGATGTGGCCGACGACCTCGTCGCAGTTCGCCGCCGGGGCGAGGAAATACTCCGCTCCGGCATCCCTCGCGCCGTAGAGCTTCTGACGGATGCCGCCGATCGGACCGACCGTCCCCTCGGCGTCGATGGTGCCGGTGCCGGCCACGTTCTCGCCGCCGTTGAGTTCTCCGGGCGTGAGCTGGTCGACGATGCCGAGGGCGAACATCATGCCGGCGCTCGGGCCGCCCACGTTGTCGAGCTGGATGGTCACATCGATGGGGAAGTCGTAATCGGTGCGCAGCGTGATCCCGATGAGCCAGGTCGTCGTGCCGCCCTCGGTGTGCTTCTCCGGCGTGATCGAGAGCTGCTGCTCAGCGCCCGCCCGACGCACGGTGAGGTCGATCTCGTCGCCCTCCGCCTCCTGGATCCGCTCGCGCAGCTGCGTCGCCGAGGTGACGGCCTCGCCGTCGATCGCGGTGATGACGTCGTCGGACTCGAGGACCCCGGCGGCAGGGGTGTCGTCGACCGCCTCGACCACGACGACCTCGGCGCCGGTGTCGTAGCCCAGCTCACCGAGCGCGGCCGCCGTCGCCTCGTGCTGGGAGTCGACCATGAGGGTGGCGTTGCGTTCGTCGCGCTGCTCGGTCGTCACCCCTTCGGGGAAGACCGACTCGATCGGCACGACGGCGCGGGATCGATCGGTCCAGGCGAGGCCGAGCTCGAACCAGCTCGGGGTGCGGTCGCGGTTGCCGACGACCTGCACGGTGGTGAGGTCGAGCGTTCCCCCGGTCTCGTACGTCTCGGCGCCCTCGATGCTGATGAGGGGCACCTGCTGGTCGTCCGGCCCCGCGGCGGTGCCGAGCGTGTCGTAGACCGGTCCCGGCCGCTGGATGACGTACGGCGTGGGGAGGAAGGTGAGCACGACGAGGGCGACGAGCGCCACCACCAGGGCCCAGACTCCCAGTCCGAGCCGCGCAGGGCGGATCCGTTCCACAGCATTCCTCCGTCGTTCGCGAGCGGCGTACAGCGATCCGCCCGCTCCGGGGTCGCTCGCATGAACCTGTGACTAGCGTAGATGGCACGGCTACACGCGCGCTGAGAGGGCGGACGACATGGCAGACAACGAACCCGGTCCCGAGGACTTCCAGGAGTTCCTGCGGCGGATGATGTCCGGCCAGGGCGGCGACATCGATCCCGAAGCCCTGCGCGGCGCCTTCGAGGGCATGGACGGTCTCGCGATCGATCCCGCGATGATGCAGAGGATCATGTCGCAGCTGCAGGGCGCGTTCGGCGGCGACCCGTGGGACAACGCCCTGCGTCAGGCCCTTCATATCGCGAACCGCGACGGCCAGGCCATCGGCGACGGCTCGCGGTCCTCGCTGGTCGACGCCTTCGGGCTCGCCGCACTCTGGCTGGGCGAGGCGACCACGATCTCCGACCTCGCCGAGCCGCCGGTCGCCATGACCCGGGGCGAGTGGGTCGAGAAGACGCTCCCGGTGTGGAAGGAGATCGCCGGGCCGGTGTCGACGAGCATCGCCGACGCCCTCACCTCTGCTCTCGACACGCAGGTGCCCGACGACATGCGCAGCGTCGTGCAGGGCGCCGGCAAGCTCATGCGCGGCCTGGGCGGCTCGGTGTTCGCGGCTCAGTTCGGCCAGGTGCTCGGCAACCTCTCGCTCGAAGTCGTCTCGGGCGGCGATGTCGGCATCCCCGTGCTGCCCGCCGGAACCGCCGCGGTGATCCCGCAGAACCTCGCCGCGTTCGGCGACGGACTGGAGATCCCCGAGGATCAGGTCGCGCTCTACCTCGCGGCCCGCGAACTGGCCTACGCCCGCCTGTACCGCCACGCGAAGTGGCTGCACCTGCACGTCATGGCGCAGATCACCGACTTCGCGCGCGGAGTCACGGTCGACGTCGACGCTCTCGAAGACGTCGCCAGCCGCCTCGACCCCTCGAACCCCGAGGAGCTGCGGTCGGCGATCGAGGGCGGCGCATTGCTGCCCACCCAGACCGAGGCGCAGCGCGAGGCGCTGGCGCGCCTCGAGAACCTCATCGCGACGGTCGACGGCTGGGTCGATGTCGTCACGGCCCAGGCGACCTCGCGACTGCCCGACGGTGCGCGCATCGCCGAGGCCGCCCGGCGTCGGCGCGCGGTGGGCGGTCCCGCCGAGGATGCCCTCGGAGCCCTGGTCGGCCTCAAGCTGCGCCCGCGCCGTCTCCGCGAGGCGGCCGCGATGTGGCAGGCGGTGACGGATGCGGTGGGCATCGCCGACCGCGACGCCCTGTGGGACTATCCGGACCTCATGCCCACAGCCGACGACATCGACGATCCGAGCGCGCTCGTCGCGCGTCTGCAGGCGGCCGCACGCGGTGAGCAGCCGGTGGCGGACGAGTTCGACGAGGCACTCGCCCGCCTTCTCGACGGTGACGACTTCTCGTCGGGCACCGCGGGCGACACCGAGCCGGATGCCGGCGCGGAGGCGGCGGACGGTGCAGGCGACGACGCGGCGGACGATTCTGGCGCGGCGCCCGACGAGGACGACCGCGGCGAGGATCCGCGGCCCGAAGGCGACCGTCCCGTCTGAGTCGCCCGGTCCTCCTCCCCCGCGGGCGGACGGCGCTGAGTTGTCCACCGATCCCCGATCCGCGCCCCCGGCACCCCGGCGCGTCCGCAGAATCGAGGGATGCCTCCGCTGACCCCGCTCGTCCTCACCCGCCTCGCCCCCGGACAACCGATGCTGCTGCGCGACGAGCGCACCGTGCAGTTCGGTCTGGAGGGCGGACTGCGGGTGGGCATCGAGGCCGAGTGGGTGGAGCCGTTCCTCACCCGCCTCCGCGCCGGCTTCCGACGCGGAGGGATCGATGTGGTCGCGCACGGCGTGGGAGCCCCGCGGGAGTCGGCACGTCGTCTCGTGGCCTTCCTCGAACCGCTCCTCATCGACGACGCTCCCCCGCGTCTCCGCGCCTGGGTCGACGCCGATGGCATCCGCGACCCCCGCTGCGGCTACCGGCTGCGAGAAGCGCTCGCCGACGAGGCGGTTCCCCGCGGGGAGCGGGAGCGCCCCGATGACGTCGCCGTCGTCGTGCTCGCCGGGGCCGCGGCGGCCGTGCAGCTCGCCCCGTACCTGCGCGACGACGTGCCGCACCTCCCGATCGCGATCGACCGCCGACGCGCCACCGTCGGCCCCCTGATCCTGCCGGGACGCACGCCGTGTCTGGCGTGCCGTGACGGTCACATGCGCGACCGTGACCCGGCCTGGCCGCGCCTGCATGCGCAGATGGTGGGACGCGACCCTGGACCCGTGCCGGCCGCGCTGATCGCGGGCGCCGGGGCGGCGGCCGCCACCCTCCTGGCCCCCGTCGGCGACGACGCGGGCCGGGTGATCACACTCGGGTCTGACGGTTCGCGCGCGACGACCGCGGTGCGATTTCACGAAGAATGCCGGTGCCGCGAGCCGTCGTCCCGATCTCTGCCAGGAACCGTGACGGGGCACGTTCCCCCCGCCCCGCCGACCGCGACCAGCTCAGCGACAGCGTCCGTGCGGCGCGCGTGACGCCGACGTAGGCGAGGCGGCGCTCCTCGTCGATCGCCTCGAACCCAGTCGCGTACGAGATCGGCAGCGCACCCTCCGCCCAACCGGCGAGGTGCACGTGGGGCCATTCCAGACCCTTCGCGGCGTGCAGCGTCGACAGGGTCACGGTCCGCAGCGTCGGCTCGTGCTGGTCCTTCGCTCGGGCCATCAGCGCGTCGCTGAACGACCGCAGGTTCTCGCCCGGGTCGGCCTCCTCGGCGAGTCGCAGAATGGCGCGGCGCGCCTCCCAGCCGTCGCGCTGCGCTCCCCCCGCTGCCGGGGGTTCCTCGGTCAGCCCGAGTTCCCGCAGCACACGTCGCACCGAGACGAGGAAGTCGTGCTCGACCGGGGCGACGGCCGCCGCGCGCAGCGCGAGGATCGCCTGACGCACCTCCGGCATCGAGAAGAAGCGCGTTCCGCCGAGCACGGTCGTGGCGATCCCTGCGGCGGCGAGGGCCTGCTGGATGAGCGCGGATTGCGCGTGCGCGCGGTACAGGACGGCGATCTCCGCGGGCGAGACGCCGTCGGAGATCTGTGCGGCGATCGCCGCCGCGATCCCCTCCGCCTCTTCGCGTTCCCCGTCGAAAGCCGTCACGGTCGGGGCATCCGCCTGGAACTGCTCCCGGGCGGGAACCAGTTCGAGGGCGCCGGGGCGTCCGCGCATGAGCGCATTCGCCGCCGCGAGGATGGGAGCCTGGGAGCGGTAGTTGGTCTCGAGCCGCACGACCGTCGCATCGGGATGCCGTCGCTCGAACTCGAGCAGGAAGCGCTGCTCCGCCCCGGCGAACGAGTAGATGGTCTGGCTGGCGTCGCCGACGACGCAGATGTCGTGGCGGTCGCCGAGCCACAGCTCGAGCAGACGGTTCTGCAGCGGCGACACATCCTGGTACTCGTCGACCGTGAAGTGACGGTACTGCTCGTGCACCGACGCGGCGACCCGGGGCTCGGCCTCGAGCATGCCCGCGCACGCCAGCAGCACGTCCTCGAAGTCGAGCTGGTGCCGTTCGTCCTTCAGCGCCTCGTACCCGCGCTGGAGCTCGGCGAACTGCGTGGCGTCGACGCCGGTCACCGGCCGCCCGAGCGCGGCGTGCTCGTCGATCGAAAGCATCGACACCTTGCGCCACTCGATCTCCGAGGCGATGTCGCGCAGGGTCGCCGTGCTCGGACGCAGCCGCAGCGCATCGGCTGCCTGACCGAGCAGCCGCACCTTGTTGTCGATGATGCTCGGCGCCGGAGCCCCCGCGAGGGTCGGCCAGAAGAAGTTCAGCTGGGCGAGCGCCGCCGCGTGGAACGTGCGTGCCGCGACGCCCTCGACGCCGAGCGCCCGCAGCCGGCCGCGCAACTCCCCCGCCGCCTTCGCGGTGAAGGTGACCGCCATCACCCGCGACGGCGAGTACGCTCCCGTGTCGACGCCGTGGGCGATGCGATGCGTGATGACCCGCGTCTTGCCGGTGCCGGCGCCGGCGAGCACGGCGACGGGACCGCGCAGCACCGTGGCCGCCTGCCGCTGTCTTTCATCGAGTGCGTCGAGCGCACTCATCGGCCGCCCTCGTACCACTCGGTGATGAGCGCGCGGGCGATGGAGGCGGGGCTGGGGAGACCGACGGGGCCGTCTCCGGCGAGCGCGCTCCCGATCTCGTCACGGGTGAACCACCGCACGTCGACGATCTCCTCGCCGTCGGGCCGCGCGGCGTGCTCGTCGTCGACGACGGCCCGGAAACCGACCATGAGCGACCGGGGGAACGGCCAGGCCTGCGAGCCGACGAAACGCAGCTCCCGCAGACGCACGCCCGACTCCTCTTCGAGTTCGCGGTGCACCGTCGACTCGAGCGACTCCCCCGCCTCGACGAACCCGGCGAAGCACGAGAACATGCGGCCGCCCCACGTGGCGTTCGCCCCGAGGAGCAGGCGGTCGCCGTCGCGGCTCTCGACGGCCACGATCACCGCGGGGTCGGTGCGCGGGAAGTGCTGGCGTCCGCAGACGAGGCAGCGCCGCGACCATCCCGCTTGGTGAAGCTCGGTGCCGCCCCCGCAGGCCGGGCAGAACGGCGCGTCGCGCAGCCACGCGGCGAGAGCGAGCGCCTCGATGAGCAGCTCCGTCTCGAACGCGTCGAGCCGTGCCCCGAGATCGCGCAGTCCGAGCCAGGTCTCGTCGGGGGCGGCGTCGATCGCGGCATCCTCCGGCGGCAGGGCGGCGAGCAGGAGGGGCGTCCCGTCGAGGTCGCGCCCGAGGAGGGCCCAGGTCGCGTCTGTCGCCTCGTGCGGCGACGTGCGACGCAGGGCGGAGCCGTCGAGACGCACGCGTCCCTGGCGCACCACGATCGTGCGGGTCGAGGGCTCGGCGCGCAACCGGTCGATCGTCGACGGGTCTTCCCGCAGCTCGGCGGCACGGTCCAGCACGGCGTGCGGCAACATGATCGACTCCCTCTCTCACGGGCGTGGCGAGGGCGTGAGCGCCCCGGAGCCGACCTACCCTGGGGGGATGGGACGCTCACCTTTCACTCTAGCCGCGGCGGTGACGGCGGCACTTGCGGGTGCGGAGGTCACGGGAACGCGCGTGCTCACCGCCGACGGCGATGCGCGGTTCGATTCGGCGGTCGCCACGCTGGCCGACGGTCGCGAACTCGCGATCCGCGTCGCCGACGACGACGATGCCGCCCGGGAGATCGCCGCCGAGGCGATCGCGTTGCGATCGCTCACCACGGGAGCGCGTGCCCTGCTGCCTTTCCGTGCGCCCGAGTACATCGGTGAGACCCGCGTCGGCGACGGCCGGGCGCTCGTCACCGAGCTGCTGCCCGGATTCCAGATCGAGGCCGCGCACATCCCGCCCGGGCGTGGTGCCGCGGTGTCGATCGGCACTGCTCTCGCCGCCCTCCATCAGCTCCCCGCCTCCGTGGTCCGCAGCGCGGGCCTGCTGGCGCGCACTGCGGCGGAGAGCCGCGCCGACGTCGAACGCCTCGTCGACGAGGCCGCCGCGACCGGCCGCGTTCCCGCCCGCCTCACCGTGCGGTGGCGCGAGGCGGTGGCCGATGACGACCTGTGGCGGTTCGAGTCGACCACGACGCTCGGCGGCGCTCAGGCGACCTCCTTCCTCTTCGAGGACGACCCCCAGCGCGGCCCGGAGGTCGTCGGGGTACTGGGGTGGCACGGACTCGCCGTCGGCGACCCCGCGGTGGATCTGGCCTGGCTCTCGGCGGCACCGGATGCCTCGGCCGACGTCTACGCCGCCTACGGGGCGGCCCTCGAGCGCTCCCCCGACCCCGCACTCGAGGTACGGGCGCGCCTGCTCGCCGAGCTCGAGTTCGCGCGGTGGCTGGTGCACGGCGACTCCCTGCGTCGTGCGGACATCGTCGACGACGCCGCGGCTCTGCTCGACGCGCTCGCCGAGAACCTCCGGTCCGAGGATCTCGCGGTCGTCGCCGCACGAACGGAGGGGGTCGACTCCGCCCTCGACGCGCTCGACCGTGTGCCCGTCGATCACGACGTGCACGTCGACACCTCCATGCAGACCGATGCCTACAACCCCGATCAGCTCTGGTCGGAGGGCGAGACCGCGACCGGCGACATCGTCTCCGGAACCGCAGCAGGCAACGATGCGGCCGCCGCGCACCGTGCCGCGATGGGAGACGTCCCGACGGAGGATCTCTCTGACGTGCGGGCGGCGTTCGCCGACGACTCGGACTCCGGTGACCGGCCCCACGGTGAACCGGCCGACGACGACGATCAGGACGACGAAGCTCAGCGGGCTGCGCGGGCCGCGCTCCAGCGCTGGAGAAGTTCGGCCTCGGAGTAGACGTGCGAATCGCGGATGACGAGGTCGTCGGCGACGTAGTACAGCGCGACGTCGATCTCGTCGAGCGGAACACCGAAACGTCGGTGGTACGCGAGCCGATAGAGCGCCAGCTGCAGCATCCGCTCGTCTTTCTCGGAGGCGGTGCGAGGCGCGCGTCCCGTCTTCCAGTCGACGATCTCGATCCGTCCCCCGCGGTCCTGGCGCCGGTAGACCGCGTCGAGCTTGCAGATGATGATGTTCGACTCGGGCGAGGCGGCACCGACCGCCCGACCTGACCGTTCCTGCTCCCCCGGCAGCGCGTCGCTCTCGGCCCCCAGGGCGAAATCGATCTCGATCTCCACCGCGATCGGGCGCAGCGCGCCCCACTCGCTGCGTTCGAAGGTGCTCTGCAGCGCGGCGAGGTCGACGGCATCCGCCGCGTCTCCCGCGGTGGCGGACGCGGCATCGCTCATCGCCTCGTCCTCATCGAGTTCCCAGAGCGCCTCCTCCGGCCTCGTCCCGGTGCCGACGAGTGCCGAGCGCTGCTCCACCCAGGCGTGGAACAGGGTGCCCAGCCGGGTCTGCCGGTACGGGCGCTCGGGCATCGGCCGCACGATCGACGCGACCGTGCCGGCGTAGTCGGTCACGTAGTCCTTGAAGCGCGACGCAGGAACGCGGGTCGGGGGGTCGGCGTCGATGCCCCGCAGGCGCGCGGCGCGCTCGGCCAGCAGTCGTTCGAGCTCCGGACTCGGCTGCAGCGCCTCGCCGCGAGTGCCGGCGGCCCGTACTGCGGCCGCAGCGTCCTCCACCGCGCGGCGCCGGGAGCCGAGGGGGTCCAGCGGCCATACCATCGTGGCGCCCGGGCCGTCGTAGGGGTTCTCGTCCGGGTCGACGGGATCGATCGGATCCCGTCCGAGCACCTCCATCGCCTCGGCGAGGAAGGGGCTCGGCGTGCGCGGAGCTTTCTGCCCCGCCCAGTGGGCGCCCGTGAGGAGCAGGTCGGTGCGGGCGCGGGTGATCGCGACGTAGGCGAGCCGTCGCTCCTCCTGCTGCTGGTAGGCGCGGTAGGCGTCCTTGAAGCGACGGAGCGCTCCGCCGTGCGGGTTGGCCTTCGTGATGCCTCCGGAGAGCGACGACTGGGCCAGCGCCTGACGCTTCTTCGGGTCGGCCTCGTCGCCGATCGCCGCTGCGGGATCCCAGTCGAAGCGCGGGAGGGCATCCCGGTCGCCGCGCAGGGCGAACGGGACGACCCCGAAACCGAACCAGCCCGACGTGTCGGAGACGCGTCCGGGCAGCTCGTCGACGACCAGCCGCACGACGGCGACCGCGTCCCACTCGAGCCCCTTCGACCCGTGGATCGTGAGCAACTGCACCACGCCGGGCTCGGGCGGTTCCGGCCGGGGCATGAGTTCGTCGGTGCGCTCCGCTTTCTCGAGCCACGCCAACAGGCTGCCGATCGTGCCGCGGTCGTCCGCGGCGAGGAACGCGCGCACTTCGTCGGAGAACGCGCGCAGCTGCGTCGCCGCGATGCGGGCCGGCCCGCGCGTCTCGTTCGACGCCAGCTCGATGTCGAGCCGCAATTCGAGCTCGATCAGCCGCAGCAGTTCGAGGAGCGGCTGCGACGACGCCCGACGGAGCCGCTCCAGCATCTCGCCCGCCGCGCGAATACGCGTCCGCCCCTCGGGCGTGATGCGTTCGAGCAGCCGGTAATCGTCGCGGACCGCGCGCACCACGTCGACGGCGTCGATGATCGACACCGCTTCGTCTGCGCCGCGCGATGACCGCAGCCGCACCCGCACCTCCTCAGGCAGGGGCATCATCCCGGTGTCGCGCTCCGCGAGCGCGCGGCCGAGGTCGTAGAGGGCCGCCATGTCGGCGACGCCGACGGCGAAGCGCGGACCGGTGAGCAGGCGGATGAGCGCGGACCCGGCGGTCGGATCGTGCACCACCCGCAGCGTGGAGACGACGTCGACCACCTCCGGCGTCGCCAGCAGACCCCCGAGTCCGAGGATGCGGTGGGGAACGCCGCGCGCGGCCAGGGCCGCTGCGAAGGTCTGCATGTGACGCTTGGACCGGAAGAGGATCGCACCCGTGTGCGGCCGCCCCGCGGAGGCACCGTCGTGCGCGGCCCGCCGTTCGACGAACCAGTCGGCCACCGCCTCGGCCTCCTCGTCGACCGTGAGTGGGAATCGCACATCGACCGCGCCGTCGCCGGAGCCGGGCCGCGGCTCGAGGGGCGGCACGTCGAGACCGGGGCGTTGCAGGGGTTCGAGCACGCGGTTCGCGACGTCGAGGATGCGCCGGTCGTTGCGCCAGCTGGTCATGAGGCTGAACGTCTGCGCAGCCTCGGACCGGGCGAAGGCACCGGAGAAGGCGTAGAGGTTGTCGGCACTCGCCCCGCGCCACCCGTAGATCGACTGGTGGGGGTCGCCGACGGCCATGACCGGTGCATCGTGGAACAGGGCGGCGAGGAATCGCGTCTGGATGACGGACGTGTCCTGGTACTCGTCGAGGAGCACGACACGGTGCTGTTCGCGCAGTTCCGCGCGCACGTCGGGTGCGGCCTCGACGATGTCGAACGCGCCTCCGACCTGGTCGGCGAAGTCGAGCACTCCGCGGCGGTGCTTCTCGGCGATGTACTCGCGCACGAGGCGCAGGAGCGTCGGGAGGGCGAGGAGGTTGGCCGCCGCCTTCTCGACATCGGCGTTGCCGCGATACGGCTCGAACGAGTCGGCCGTCTGCCGCGCGATACGCTCGGCCGCCCCGAGATCGACGCGATGGTCGAGCACGTCGCCGGCGAGCCGCTGCACCGCGTCGATCACGGTGCCGACGGCGTAATCGATGTCTTCGAGCTCGGGGAGGTCGGCGGCGAGCACCACATCGCGTGCCAGCATCCACGATGCGGCCTGGCTCAGCATCGCCACATCGGCGTCGCGGCCGATGCGAGCCGCGTGCTCGCGCACGATGCCGTCGGCGAAGGCGTTGTAGGTCGACACCCGCGGGCGGATCAGCAGGTCTTCGGCGGAGCGCGCGGCCGAGACGTCGGCGGTCGTCCCGTACGAGACGGCGAGCTCGTCGAGCACCTGGGAACGGACGAGTTCGCGCTGGCGGCCCGGTGCGGCGGCGTCGACACGGGCGAGTCCGCCCGACCGCACGATCTCGGGGAGATGCGGCAGCAGCCCGCGGCGGCCGTACTCGTCGATCACGGCGAGCCGATGGGAGATGCGCTCGGCCAGCTCTCCCGCGGCTTTGCGGGTGAAGGTCAGCCCGAGGATCTCGTCGCGGCGCACGTGGCCGTTGGCCACCAGCCACACCACGCGGCCCGACATCGTCTCGGTCTTGCCGCTCCCGGCGCCCGCCACCACCAGCGCCGGCGACGGTGCGGCTTCGATCACCCGCTGCTGCGCGGGCGTCGGCGACGGCTGTCCGAGCGCCGCCGCGACATCGGTCGCCGAGATGCCCAAGCCGCCCTGCCATGCGCTCACGCGCTCACCGCCGGCACGGTGTGGATGCGGCAGGGGTGCAGTCGGCGCTGCGTGTCGGCGCAGTGCGACTCGACCTGCGCCGTGAAGCTCGAGGCCGACATTCCCCGCGCCGCCTCGCCCACGCGCCGCAGGAAGGCGACCCGCTCGTCATCGCCCAGCGTGTGCTGATGAGCCACCCGGTAGTCGCTCTTCGCCAGGGTCTTCGACACGATGACCAGGCGGGCACCGCCGAGCGAGCGCGCACCGGCCCCGTCGACCAGCCCCTCCTGCACGGCCACCTGGTACGCGGCCAGCTGAGCATGGGCGGCGACGGCGGGGTCGGATTCCGGGTCGCTCTTGCCGGTCTTGAGGTCGACGACGACGGTGCGTTCGCCGTCGTCGGGAACGGACATCCCCGTCCAACCGCGCCCGCGCGCGGCCGGGTGCTCCCCCGCCTCGGGGGGATACGCCTCGATCCGATCGATCGAGCCGCTGACGATCGCCCGCGGCACTCCGATGGCATCGTCGGGGAGACGCACGGTCGGGACCGCCTGATCGTCGTCCGGTAGCGCGACCGCGAACTGGAACCTCGTCTCGCTTCCCAGAACGCGCCCGCCGTCGCGGCGCACCTCGCCGAGGTAGGCGTGCAGCCGCTCGACGTACAGGTCGGCACGACGACGTTCCTTGCGACCGATCCACGCGGTCTCGAAGTCCAGTTCCGGCCAGTGCTCGTCGACCACCCTCCGCATGCCCTCCAGGTCGCCGTCGGGGTGACGCTCCATCGCCTCGTGGATGATCGTGCCGATGCCCGCTGAGGGGGGAACGATCGTGTCTCCACCGAACGAGGACACCGCCCAGTTGAGGCCGCACTCCTCGAAGGCTTCGAGGCGCGAGGGCGACACGCGCGCACCCTCTTCCGCCAGGTCTCGCACGGGCTCGAGCGTGCTCACCGGGGCGACGCCGTACCAGTCGTCCGGGTCGGCTCCGGGAACGCCCTCGCGGGCCAGCACGGCGAGCTGCGCGGCCGCCTCCGCGCGCGCGGCGACCGAGGTCGTGGTCGTCAACACGCGACGGTGCCGCGCGACCAGACCGCGCAGAGTCAGCGGATGTTCGGCCGACGCGTGCGCCTCGGGGGCGGTGGGCGGCGGCAGGAACCCGAAGAACGGGCTCGGGCCCAGATCGTCGTCGTCGACGGCGGTCACGAGCAGACGCCGCCGGGCGCGGGAGACGGCGCGCACGAAGAGTCGCAGCTCGTCGTGCAGGGCGGCGCGACGACGGTCGAGCACACCGGGGACGTCGGCGTCCACGCCGGCGCGACGGGCGTGCACGACCGTCGAGAGCCGCCAGGTCTGCAGCAGTCCGCCGCGCAGCCGCAGGTTCGGCCACACCCCATCCTGCAGACCGGCGACCACCACCGCGTCGAACTCGGTGCCGAGGGCGGTCGCCGGCGTGAGGAGCGTCACACGCCCCGGCCGGTCGGGGGTGGAGAGCGAGTCTTCCGGCACCTCGCTGTCGAGGATGTCGCGGACGAAGGCCTCGGGCCGCAGGTGCGGAGACCGCTCGACGAAACGCTTGGCGGCGTCGAACAGCGAGACGAGCGCGTCGAGGGCTCGGGCGGTCTCCGCTCCGGTGGGCTGCAGAGCGATCTCGCGCCAGGCGATCAGCAGACGTCGGCCGTCGACGGCACGCGCCTGCTCCCAGACGCGCCAGAGCAGGTCGTGGATCGTCTCGCCGTCGGCGGCCGCCGCACCGACCTGTGCGAGGGTGTCAGCGAAACGGCGCGCGGTGCGCGACTCGGGCGCGTCGATCAGGGTGAAGTGCTCGGGGGCCGCCATGGCTTGCCTGAGCAGCTCCCGAGCCGGAGTGGAACCGCCCTGCTCGAGCTCGAGATGGCGGAGGCGGGCGCGGAGCCGCCGCAGACCGATCGCGTCCATCCCTCCGAACGGCGTGCGCAGCGCCTCCTCCAGGTCGGCGGGCGTGCGCTCCTCGACCGGCGTGAGCGCGAGGCGCACGATGCCGACGATGTCGCGCACGATGCCCTCGCTCCCCAGCGGACGCTGCACACCGGCGGCCCGCGTCGGGATCTCGCGCGCCGCGAGCTCGGCCTCGAGCAGCGACACCTGTCGGGTGTCGTGGGCGATGACCGCCATGCGGTCCCACGGAACGTCGTCGACGAGGTGCCACGCGCGCATGACGCCGGCGATGCGGTCGAACTCCTCGTGGGGCGACGGGGCGAGGAAGGTCGTGATCGCCTCGTCGACCTCGTCGGCGGTCGCCGCCACCGGTGCCCGCCGATGATCGACCCTGCCCGAGGCGCCGATCGCCTGGGTCGCCGTGCGGGTGAGCGCGGCGAGAGCGGGGTGCTGGCGGTGTGCGCCGTCGAGCACGTGCACCTCGCCGAGCAGCCCGGCCACCTCGGCGAACAGCTCGGGACTGGCACCGCGGAACGCCCCGGACGAGATGTCGGGGTCGCCGAACGCCAGGACGGCGATGCCGCGTGCCCGCAGCGCGCGGACCACTCCGACACCGCCGCGGGTGAGCTCCTGCGCGTCGTCGATCAGGACGACACGGAGCGGCGCGAGGGGTCCCAGTGTGGACGGCTCCGCCCGACGCAGCACGGCGGCCGCCTCGCTGAGCAGGTCGGCGGCATCACGGTGCGCCGACCGGAGCGCATCGAGCACCTCGCGGTACTCGCGCAGGAACTCCGCGGCGGCGGCCCAGACGGGCTCGCCCGCGTCGCGCAGTTCGGCGGCGGTCGCACCGAGCTCGGTGCATTCCGCGAGGAAGGCGCGCAACTCGGACCGGAAGCCCCGTGACGCGCGGACCGACGCACTCAGGGCATCGGGCCACGTCACGCGATCGTCTTCGGCGTCGCCGTCGAGAAGGTCGGCGATGATGCGGTCCTGGTCGGCGCCGGTCAGCAGCGCCGGCGGGTCCTCCCCCGCCTGGACCATCGCCCCGCGCACGATCTGGAAGGCGAACGAGCCCAGCGAGCGCGCGAGCGGCCCGGGGGTGGCCTCGCGCACGCGCACGCCGATGCGGTCGCGCAGCGCGGTGGCCGCCTGACGACTGGGCGTGAGGACCAGAACCTCCTCCGGCCGGAGCGCCGCGGCATCAAGCAGGTGCGCGACGCGCTCGATCAACGTGCGCGTCTTACCGGTTCCCGGTGCCCCGATGATCACGCCGGATGCCGTCGCGGAGGCCTGGATCACGGCTCGTTGCGCGGCATCGGGTGTCATGCCTCCACGCTATCCCGCGCCACCGACACCGCCCCGCGCGGCGCCCGCCAACGCCCGCGCGGAGACCTCCCGCGCCGGCGTGTGCGCTGCTGGCGAAACCGCCCTGCGCGGCCGATCCGGCCCGCACGGCCCGTTATAGAGTGGGCGGAGACCTCGGACGAGAGATCGTCCTCACACTCCAAGGAGCACGCGTGGAAATCCGCATCGGAATCATCAACACGGGCCGCGAGCTGAGCTTCGAGACCGCCACCGCCGCAGACGAGATCCGCGCGCAGGTCTCGGCCGCTCTCGAGCAGAGCACCGCTCACCTGAGCTTCTCCGATGTGAAGGGCAACTCCTACATCGTCCCGACCGCGAACCTCGCCTACATCGAGCTGGGCACCGAGGAGTCGCGCCGCGTCGGTTTCGTCGCCTGACCGCGATGTACATCCTCCTGGCTCTCATCGCTGCGTGCGTGCTCGGCATCGTCGTGCACTTCACCGTGGCGGGGCGCGAGCTCCGCGGCGTCGTGCTCGCGCCGGCAGTGGCGGTCGCCGTCACCGCCGCCGCCTACACGGGGCTGCAGTGGGCCGGATGGGCGGAGAGCAACGTCTGGCTCTGGGTCGCGAGCATCCTCGGCGGCACCGTCGTCTCGATCGTCGCGACGCTCGCCGTCGTCACCGCGCGACGGCGCTCCGATGCCGCGCGCACCGCGGCGCTGGGCATCTGAGCCCGACGACTCCGACTCGCCCGTCACGCGGAGCATCGCTTC
The DNA here is from genome assembly GCF_963528945.1 of uncultured Microbacterium sp. GTDB lineage: Bacteria > Actinomycetota > Actinomycetes > Actinomycetales > Microbacteriaceae > Microbacterium. The sequence continues at coordinate 501,604 of NZ_CAURWX010000001.1, read as the reverse complement.
TCAGGAGGCGAGACCCATCGCGTCCATGCGGCGTGCGTGTGCGCCCATGAGCTCGGTGTACACCGGCTCGATCCGCTCGTCGTCGGGAGCGACCAGGGCGTCGGGACGCAGAGCCGAGCGACAGACCAGGATGGTGTCGCCGACGAGGCGGCGCGCCCACATCGACAGCAGCGAGCGCCACTCCTCGTCGCTCTCGATCGTCTCCTGGATGATCGCGACGATCTCGTGCCGCGCGTCGTCCTCGCGCAGGATCGCGGCGATCCGCTGCCCCGTCTCGCCGTAGCTCGAGGCGAGCGCCAGGTAGAAGTCGTCGAGCATGCCCGCCGTGATGTACACGGCCAGCAGCGTCTCGCGCGGCCGCGCGCCGATCGTCTTGCGGCGGAACGCATCGAGGTTCTCGCGGAACGGCAGCATGAGCTGCGTCGGGTCGTCGCCCCGGGCGGCGATCACCTCGACGATGCCGCGGTGCTTCGTGAGCGCCGCACCCGCGGCGCGCGACAGCGCCTCCTTCTCGGCGAGGGCGGGGGTCGCGCGGATGAGGCGGGTGAGCGTCTCGAAGTAGCCGAGCTGGAGATACGCCGCCTGCCCGAGGAAGCGGGGCAGCTCCGGGGCGAGCTCGGCGAAGTCCACCCGCGTCGCGTCGCCCTGATCTCCGCGGCTGCGCAGGGCGAGCGTGCGCCGAGGCGCAGCATCTCGCTGCCAGAACCATTTCACCACCGGGGTCTCCTTCCCGCGTCGGCCGCCAGGATCACCCTACCCGCCGCGGCACTCCCTCCCGGGGCTGTGGGCGCCCTCCGGTAGGCTGGGCGTGTCCCCGCCGTCGGAGCGGGGCCCGCGCCTGTGGCACAAGAGACGGCGTGGATCGTTTACGTGGCGGTCGGTCGCGACCGCCGGACAGGCAATCTGAACACTGTGACTACTTTCTCCGATCTCGGGATCGATCAGGACATCGTCGACGCCCTCGCTGCGAAGGGGATCGTCGACGCCTTCCCCATCCAGGAGCAGACCATCCCCCTCGGCCTGCCGGGGCAGGACATCATCGGCCAGGCCAAGACGGGCACGGGCAAGACCTTCGGCTTCGGCATCCCCGTGGTGCAGCGTCTCGGCCAGAACCCCGAGCCGGGTGTGAAGGCCCTGATCGTCGTTCCGACGCGCGAACTCGCCGTCCAGGTCTACGAAGACATGGACCTGCTCACCAGCAACCGGCCGACCAGCGTCGTCGCGATCTACGGCGGCAAGGCGTACGAGGGCCAGATCGACCAGCTCAAGGCCGGCGCGCAGATCGTCGTCGGCACCCCCGGCCGCCTGATCGACCTGGCGGGTCAGCGGCTGCTCGACCTGTCGAACGCGACCGAGGTCGTGCTCGACGAGGCCGACAAGATGCTCGACCTCGGCTTCCTCGCCGACATCGAGAAGATCTTCCAGAAGGTCCCTGCGGTGCGGCACACGCAGCTGTTCTCGGCGACCATGCCGGGACCGATCGTCGCGCTCGCCCGCCGGTTCATGACCAACCCCATCCACATCCGCGCGAACGACCCCGACGAGGGGCTCACCCAGGCCAACATCAAGCACCTCGTCTACCGCGCCCACTCGCTCGACAAGGACGAGGTCATCGCGCGCATCCTCCAGGCCGAAGGCCGCGGCAAGACGGTGATCTTCACGCGCACGAAGCGCGCGGCCCAGCGCCTGGTCGACGAGCTCGGCGACCGCGGCTTCAACGTGGGCGGCGTGCACGGCGACATGGGGCAGGACCAGCGCGAGCGCTCGATGGCCGCCTTCAAGGCGGGCAAGAAGGACGTGCTCGTCGCGACCGACGTCGCGGCCCGCGGCATCGACGTCGACGACGTCACCCACGTGATCAACCACACCATCCCCGACGAGGACAAGACGTACCTGCACCGCGCCGGCCGCACCGGTCGCGCGGGCAAGACCGGAATCGCGGTCACGTTCGTCGACTGGGAGGACCTGCACAAGTGGGCCCTCATCAACCGTGCCCTCGAGTTCGGCCAGCCGGAGCCCGTCGAGACCTACTCGTCGAGCCCGCACCTGTACGAAGACCTCGACATCCCCGCCGGTACGAAGGGCCGTCTCGTGTCGGCGCCGAAGACCGAGTCGACGAAGACCCCGCGCGGGCCCCGTCCCGAGCGCGCCGCCGATGCCGCGGCCGAGGGCGCCGGCGAGGGCGGCACGCGTCGCCGGCGCCGCCGTCGCGGCGGATCCGACGCCGTGGGATCGAGCTTCACCGAGGGTGCGCCTTCCTCCTCCTCCTCCGAGAGCGGAGGCGCCGGGGCGACCGACCGCGGCGCCGAGGGCGCCGGCACGCACGACGGCGCGGGCAAGGAGCACCACGACGGCAAGCCGGCACCGGCGCGTCGCCGTCGCCGTCGCCGCGGCGGCTCCGGGGCGGGCTCCGCTCCGGTCGCCGGCGCCTGAGCGTCGATCACGACATCGTCCGAGAGGGGCGGATGCTGCGGCGTCCGCCCCTCTCGCGTTCCCCTCGGTCCTGCGCGCCCGGAGCGCGCGGCGGGTACACCCAGGTGACGAGCACCACCGAGATGATCATGAGCAGGAACCACGACACGAGCTTGCTCGGCGACACGAGCTGCCATCCGTCGAGCTGATCCGGGTACGCCCAGGCTCCCGCGAGGGTGCCGATGTTCTCGGCGAACCAGATGAACACGGCCACTCCGCCGAAGGCGAGGAGCAGCGGGATGCGGAGGGTGCGGCGCCACACGCGCGCATGCATGATCGTCGGCGCCCAGAGCGCGAGCACCGCCACCAGCAGCACCCAGCGCGCATCCCACCAGAAGTGGTGGGTGAAGAAGTTGAGGTAAATCGCGCCGGCGACGAGGGCGGTCACCCATCGCCGCGGATACCGGGTGAACCCCAGGTCGAAGAGGCGGTGCACGCGCACCATGTACGACCCGACCGCCGCGTACATGAAACCGCTGAACAGGGGCACCCCGCCCAGCCGCAGCACGCCGTCCGCGGCGTACGCCCACGAGCCCACATCGGTCTTGAAGAGCTCCATCACCGTGCCGGTGACGTGGAAGAGCACGATGACCCACAGCTCGCGCCCCGACTCCAGACGGAAGACGAGCATCGCGATCTGGATGAGCACCGCCGTGAGCGTGAGCACGTCGTTGCGCGCGACGACGGCATCGTCGGGGGACCACAGCCGCGCGGCGACGATCGCCACGAGCAGCGCGGCTCCGAACACGCAGGCCCACGCCTGCTTGCACACGAACACCGCGACCTCGACGAGCGCCGCCCGTGCGCCGTTCGCGGGCGCATCGCGGAGCAACCGATGGGCGATGCCGTCGAGTCGTCGCTCGAGAGGTGTGGCGCGCTGCATCCGGCGATGCTATCGGCGTCCGCGGCGAGCACGCCGGGAGAACCCCGTCAGACCGCCGGCGCCGACGTCAGGGGAACCGCGGGGCGGTGCCCGTTGCGCGGTCGATCAGCCGCTGAACCATGTCGTCGTCGGTGGTGTTCTCGCCGGGGCGGTTGGGCTTGCCCGTGCCGTGATAGTCGCTCGAGCCCGTGACGATGAGGTCGTGCCGCGCGGCGATGTCGCGCAGCAGCCGCTTGCCCTCCGCGGTGTTCTCGCGGTGGTCGATCTCGAATCCGCCGAGTCCGGCGTCGATGAGTCGCTCGAGGAAGGACACCGGCATCATGCGGTCGCGACCCGCTGTCACGGGGTGCGCGATCACGGCCACTCCCCCGGCCCCGGTGATCAGCCGCACCGCGGTCAGGGGGTCCGGCGCGTAGTGCGGCTCGTAATACCCCTCGCGCGGATGGAGGATGCCGTCGAACGCCTCGGTGCGGTCGCGGACGATCCCGCGCGCGACGAGCGCGTCGGCGATGTGCGGGCGCCCGACGGTCGCGTCGAGCGTGGTCTGCGCCAGCACGTCGTCCCAGCTGAGGTCGTAGTCGCGGCCGATGCTGCGCACGATGCGTTCGGCGCGTCCGATGCGATCGCCCCGGATGCGGGCCGTCTCGGCGCCGAGTGCGGCGTCGTCTGCATCGAACAGGTAGCCGAGCACGTGCACGCTGCGCCACTCGTGCTTCGCCGACAGCTCCATGCCGGGGAGGAACGTCATCCCGAGCGCCGCGGCCGCGTCGCCCGCCTCCGTCCACCCCGTGGTGCGGTCGTGGTCGGTGAGGGCGATCGTGCGCAGACCGTGGGCGTGCGCCTGGCGCACGACCTCGGCGGGGGCCTCCGTCCCGTCGGAGTGATTGGAGTGCAGATGCAGGTCGGCGGGACCGGCGAATCGGCGAGAGAGGTCAGAGGCCATCCTCCGAGCGTACCGACGGCAGCACAGCAGGGACTTCACAGGACCGCGCTTCTACTCTGGTGGGGATGCTTCGCCTCCTCGGAATCCTCGTCACCGTGCTGTTCGCCGCCGCCACGGCGGTCGTGGTGTGGCCGCAGTTCTTCCACCTGGAGCAGACCTACCCGTTCGCGCAGCTGGTAGCGGTGCGCGGGGTGGTGCTCGTCGGGTTCGCGGCGATCGCGCTGGTGGCGCTGCTGCTGCTCCTCGCCCGACCGCTGCGGGGCTTCGCGGCGTCCATCCTCATCGTGGCCCTGCTCGGCGCGGGTGCGACGGCCGGCATCGGTGCCCTGCGCGGGTTCGGCGGGGGTGACCTGCCGGAGAAGACGGAGGGCAGCGTACGCGTGCTCACCTGGAACACCGCGGGCGAGGCCGTCGGGGCCGAGCAGATCGCGCAGCAGATCCTCGATCAGGGCGCCGACATCGTGGCCCTGCCCGAGACCACCGAGGCGGTCGGCGAGCGGATCGCCGTGATGCTGCGCGAGCAGGGGCATCCGATGTGGGTGCATCACGTGCAGTTCCGCCCCGACATCCCCAACGGCCCGCAGTCGTGGCAGACGACGGTGCTGGTGTCCCCCGACCTCGGCGAGTACTCGGTGATCCAGTCGTCGGAGGACGGATCGAGCAACACCGGCTCCGTGCCCAGCGTCGTGCTCATGCCGATCGACGGCACCGGTCCGACGGTCGTCGCCGTGCACGCCGTCGCACCGCGGCAGGAGGAGATGGCGCAGTGGCAGGCCGACCTGTCGTGGATCGCCGACCAGTGCCCCGAGGGCGACTTCATCCTGGCGGGCGACTTCAACGCGACGATCGACCACATGGCCGGCCTCGGGGTCGACGGCGGCGACATCGGCTACTGCCGCGACGTCGCCTCCCGCACGGGCAACGGGATGCAGGGCACCTGGCCCAGCTCGTTCCCCGCCCTCGCCGGCGCGCCCATCGACCACGTGATGGCCTCGCAGAACTGGACGCCCACGGGATCGCGCGTGCTCGACGACGCCGGGGGCAGCGACCACCGCGCGCTGGTCGTGCAGCTCGAGCCGGCCGGCTGAGACGCCTCGCTCCGGCGCGCCCAGGTGAGAGACTGGGGGGATGAGCACCGCAGCAGAGCGCGACACCGTCGCGGAACCCCAGGCCGAGAACAGCACGACGAACCGCAAGCAGCCGTTCCCCCAGGGGTTCCTCGACACGATCTCGACCGGCTGGGCGGAGCGCCCCGAGACCCTTCCCACCGCCCGAGCCCAGGCGCCGTTCGCCGCGCGTCGCCGTGCGGCCCTCTCCGCCGCGTTCCCCGGCAAGCGCCTCGTCATCCCGGCCGGCTCGCTGAAGCAGCGCAGCAACGACACCGACTACGTGTTCCGTGCGCACTCGGCCTTCGCGCACCTCACCGGGTGGGCCTCCGACACCGAACCCGATTCGGTGCTGGTGTTCGACCCGACCGACGACGGCCACGACGTCACCCTCTACTTCCGTGAGCGGGCCGACCGCACCACCACCGAGTTCTACGCCGACGCCACCGTCGGCGAATTCTGGATCGGCCCGCGCCCGTCGCTCGCCGGAGTGGCTGCCGACCTCGCGATCGAGACCGCGCACCTGGCGGACTTCGCCGTGTCCGAGGGCCAGCTCGTGCTCGACGAGGACGACACGCTGACCCGCGTCGTCTCCGAGCTGCGCCTCATCAAGGACGAGTACGAGATCGCCGAGATGCGACGTGCGGTGGCCATCACCGCGGCGGGCTTCGACGACATCCTCCGAGAACTGCCCGCCGCGATCGCGCACTCCCGCGGCGAGCGCGTCGTCGAGGGCGTGTTCCACCGCCGCGCCCGTGAAGACGGCAACGGCGAGGGCTACGACACGATCGCGGCATCCGGTCCCCATGCCTGCTACCTGCACTGGACCCGCAACGACGGCGCCGTGCTGCCCGGCGACCTCATCCTGGTCGATGCCGGAGTCGAGGCCGACAGCCTCTACACCGCCGACATCACCCGCACCATCCCGGTGTCCGGGACGTTCACCGACGTGCAGCGCAAGGTCTACGAGACGGTGCGCGAGGCCGCCGACGTCGCCTTCGCCGCCGCGAAGGTCGGCGTGCGCTTCCGCGACATCCACGCCGCCGCGATGTCGGTGATCGCCGCCCGCACGGCGGAGTGGGGTCTGCTGCCGGTGACGGCCGACGAGGCGCTCGACGCCGACCGCGGCGGACAGCACCGGCGCTACATGGTGCACGGCACCTCGCACCACCTCGGCATCGACGTGCACGACTGCGCGCAGGCCCGCCGCGAGATGTACTACGACGGCATCCTCGCCCCCGGCATGGTGTTCACGATCGAGCCGGGTCTGTACTTCCAGATCGACGATCTCACGGTGCCCGAGGAGCTGCGCGGCATCGGGGTGCGCATCGAGGACGACATCCTCATGACCGAAGACGGTCCGGTCAATCTGTCGGCGGACATCCCCCGCACGGCCGACGAGATCGAGGCCTGGATCGCCCGCGCCCAGAGCTGACGCCGCGAAGCTTCGCCGTCGCGCCGCTCAGCGCGCGGCGGCGAACTCGGCGACGATCGGTGCGAGGGAGGCCCCCACCTCGGATGCCCCGACCTTGCGCCCCTTCACCTCGAAGCTGTGGCCGCCGCCCTCGATCCAGACGACCCGGGCGTCCCGACACCCGGCCACGACCTCGTCGAACTGCTCGCGCGGCTGGATGAACGGGTCGTTCGACCCCTCGACGAACAGCTGCGGCACCGCGATTCCCGGCAGGTGCTCGGCGCGCAGCTTCTCGGGCGCTCCCGGCGGATGCAGCGGGTATCCCAGGTAGGCGAGAGCATCGATCGCGAGACCGTCGGCCACCGCCATCGACGCCATGCGCCCGCCGTAGGACTTCCCGGTCGCGATGATGCGCGCGCCCGGCGCGGCCTCCCGCACGGCGTCGACCACGGCCCGCCACGTGGCCGTCGCGTGGGCGGCGGGTCCGGGCATCCGCCGGCCCTGCTCGACGTACGGGAAGTTGAACCGCAGGGTGCCGAACCCTTCGGCGGCCAGCGCCTCGGCGAAACCGGTGAGGAACGGATGCTCCATGCCCGCTCCCGCACCGTGCGCGACGATCACGACCGTCCCGTCGACGGGAGGCGTCCACAGCGCCGACACGGTGGTCGGGCCGGCGGGCAGCGCGACCTCGATCACGCGCCGCTCCGGATCGGGCATCAGGCGGGCTCGGGCGCACCCGGCGTGGGAGCGCCGCCCTCGTCCGGCTTCCCCGCGTCGGCCCCGGGGGACGAGGGGGTCTCGGCACCGGGCGTCTGAGCACCGGGCGTCGGGTCGGCGGGGCGGGGCGGCACCACCGGCGGCACGGGCGGCGCGACCGGCGGCTGCTGTCCGGGCGTGGCGCCCCCGGCCGGGATCCGCTCGCCGTACCGCGGCGGCTCGTCGAGGTTCACGGGAGGCCGCGGGGCGGCCGGACGCGCACCCAGCACCTGCCGGGCCTTGGCGAGGGAGGCGGCCAGCACGGTGACCTCGTAGTGGTCGGACGCCAGCTGGGTGACGCTCGCGAAGTCCCGGCGTCGCCGCACGATGGCGAAGGTGACGAGGCTGAGGATCATGCCGATCGCGACGCCGATGAGCACGAAGCCGACGAACAGCTGGATCGGCACCTCGGGATTGCCGAGCACCAGGATGGCGGACAGGAAGAGGCCGATCAGGATGCCGTTCACGGCACCGGAGCGCGCCGCCGTCGCGTAGCCGAGACGGCCGGTGATGCGCTCCACGGTACGGATGCCCTGGCCGACGATGGCGATGTCGCGCGCGGGCACCTCCCCCGCGATGAGCTTCGAGACCGTCTTCTGGGCGGCCTCGTAGTCGCGCATCGAGGCGACGACCTCGCCGATGTCGGTGCTGTTCGCGGGGCGGTTGAGCATGCTCATCGCCCCATTGTCCCATGCCGTCCCGGGCATCCGCCCGGCTGCGGGATCGGGCGCGCGCCCCCGCACCGCCGACTACGCTGGTCGGGTGAGCACACAACGGGTATTCGCCGCGCGCCTGGCAGGCTGCGCCGTCTTCGACCCCGTGGGCGACCGGCTCGGCAAGGTCCGTGACGTCGTCGTCGTGTACCGAAGTACCGCGGCCCCCCGAGTGATCGGGCTGGTCGTCGAGATCCCCGGCCGCCGTCAGGTGTTCGTCTCCATCGGGCGGGTCACGTCGATCCGCTCCGGACAGGTCATCACCACCGGACTGATCAACGTGCGCCGGTTCTCGCCGCGCCCCGGCGAGGTGCGCGTGCTCGCCGAGCTGCTCGGCCGCCGCGTGAGCCTCGTCGACGGTAGCGGTACTGCCGTGATTGAGGATGTCGCGATCGAACCCAACCGCCTGGGCGAGTGGGCCGTGAGCCAGTTGTTCCTCCGCCGCCCGAAGACCAGCGCCTCGCCGTTCGCGAAGGGCTCGACGACGTTCGCGGCGTGGAACGAGGTCTCCGAGCAGCGTTCACCGGGCGAGTCGCAGTCTGCCGAGCAGCTCGTCGCGTCGTACTCCGAACTGCACGCCGCCGACCTCGCCAACACGCTCCTCGACCTTCCCCAGCAGCGCATGATCGAGGTCGCCGAGGAGCTGTCGGACGACCGGCTCGCCGACGCCCTCGAAGAGATGCCCGAAGACGAGCAGGTGCATATCCTCGACCGTCTCGGCGACGAGCGCGCTGCCGACATCCTCGACCAGATGGAGCCCGACGACGCAGCCGACCTGCTCGCGCAGCTGCCGCCGAACCGCCTGGAGCACCTCCTCGAGCTGATGGAGCCCGAAGAGGCCGACGATGTGCGCATGCTGCTGCGCTACGGCCCCGACACCGCCGGTGGCCTCATGACGCCCGAGCCGATCGTGCTCTCCGCCGACGCGACCGTCGCCGAGGCGCTCGCGCTCATCCGCCGTCACGAGCTGCATCCCGCCCTCGCCGCGGCGGTCTTCGTGACGCTGCCCCCGTTCGAGACGCCGACCGGCCGTCTGCTCGGGGTCGTGCACTTCCAGCGGATGCTCCGTTACCCGCCGCACGAGCGGTTGGGGGCCATCGTCGACGACAGTCTCGAGCCCGTCCCCGTCACGGCATCCGCCGCCGAGGTGGCCCGTCTGCTCGCCAGCTACGACCTGGTGTCACTGCCTGTCGTCGATGCGGCCCACCGCCTCGTCGGCGCGATCAGCGTCGACGACGTGCTCGACTACCTGCTGCCGGACGACTGGCGCACGCACGACATCGACAGCTCACCCGGTACGTCTGCGGAGGTGCGCTGATGGCCCGCTCGCGCTCCCCCCAGCTCGACGCACCCCTGGGCCGCGGCACGACGCGGCAGAAGACGACGTCGCGCGACCGGTTCGGCCGCTTCACCGAATGGGTGGCCCGCGCGATGGGCACCCCCGCGTTCCTGGTGATCCTCAGCCTGTTCTGCCTGCTGTGGATCGGGTGGAACACGCTCATGCCCGAGGGGTTGCGTTTCGACGACGCGACCTTGGGGTTCACCGCGCTCACGCTCATGCTCTCCCTGCAGGCGTCGTACGCCGCCCCGCTCATCCTGTTGGCCCAGAACCGGCAGGACGACCGCGACCGCGTGCAGATCGAACAGGACCGGCAGCGCGCGGAGCGCAACCTCGCCGACACCGAGTACCTCGCCCGCGAGATCGTCGCGCTGCGCATGGCGCTCGAGGAGCGCAACGCGCAGGTCGTGACGCGCGACGTGCTGCGGCAGGAGCTGAAGGCGCTGCTCGCCGATCTCGACGAGAACGAGGCCGGCGCCGACCCGTCGCAGACCGCGTCCGCGCACCCGCAGACCGGTCCGATCCGCACGCGCTCCCCGCGACCGCGCCGATGACGACCGCCGACGACGTTCGTCGGGCCGTGGCGGCGGTGTCGGACCCCGAACTGCGCCGGCCCATCGGCGACCTCGACATGGTGCGCGGAGTCTCCGTCGAAGGCGCCTCCGCGCAGGTGGGGATCGTGCTCACGATCGTCGGTTGTCCCGCCGCGGATCGCATCGAGGCGGATGTGCGCGCCGCAGCGGCGTCGGTCCCCGGGATCGCCGAGGTGACCGTCGAGGTCGGCGTGATGACGCCGGACGAGCGGCGCGCACTCACCGAGAAACTGCGCGACGGACGAGCACCCCGGCAGATGCCCTTCGGACCCGACTCGCTCACGCGGGTCATCCTCGTCTCGAGCGGCAAGGGCGGGGTCGGCAAGTCCACGGTCACGGCGAACCTCGCGGTGGCGATGGCCGAGCGCGGATTGGCCGTCGGCCTGGTCGACGCCGACGTGCACGGGTTCTCGATCCCCGGGCTGCTCGGCATTCCCGCAGGCACGCAGCCGACGCGGATCGACGACCTGATGCTGCCGCCGGTGGCGTACGGCGTGAAGACCATCTCGATCGGGATGTTCTTGCGTGACGGGGAGGGGGTCGTCGCGTGGCGCGGCCCGATGCTGCACCGCACGGTCTCGCAGTTCCTCACCGACGTGCACTTCGGCGACCTCGACGTGCTGCTCATCGACATGCCGCCGGGGACCGGCGACATCGCCATCTCGATGGGTCAGCTCCTCCCCCACGCCGACGTGCTGGTGGTCACGACCCCGCAGGTCGCGGCCTCCGACGTCGCGATCCGCAGCGGGCTCGTCGCGCGTCAGACCGGGCAGCGCGTGATCGGCGTGGTCGAGAACATGGGTCCGCTGCGGATGCCCGACGGCTCGATGCTCGAACTCTTCGGCGCCGGCGGGGGCGCCGCGGTCGCGGACGCCCTGACCGTCGAGGATGCGGCCGTGCCGCTGCTCGCGTCGATCCCCCTGAGCCCCGCCCTGCGCGAGGGCGGGGACGCCGGGATGCCCGTGGTGCTGCAGCATCCGGACGACGCGGCCGCGATCGAGATCCGCGAACTCGCAGCCGCCCTGTCGCGCCGGCCCGAGAGCCTCGCAGGGCGACGCCTGCCCTTCTCGCCGCGCTGACCCTGCCTGCGGGGGCGCCGCGGCGCAGACACGGTCGTCAGGTGGCTTCGGCGTCGAACGGCGGCAGGTGCGAGGCGTCGAACGGGGTCATCGGGCGCCGCGGCGCGGGCTCGGCGATGACGGCGGGCGCGGCGGTCGCCGCCGGAGCCGGGTCCTCGAACAGCGCGTCGCGGATGATGCGGCGGGGGTCGTACTGACGCGGATCGAGCTTGCGCCAGTCGACCTCGTCGATCTCGGGGCCCATCTCGTCGCGCATGCGGCTGCGGGTGTCGCGCAGGAACTCGCCACCTCGGCGCACCACGCGAGCGAACCCTTCGGCCATACGCGGCAGGCGTTCGGGGCCCACGATGAGCACGGCGACGAGACCGATCAGCAGCAGCTTCTCGATGGTCAGTCCGAACTCCATCTCCCCAGGCTACCGCCGCGCCTGCGCTCGGCTCGTCCACGGAGCGAATACCCTGGGAGAAGTCACAGCGCAGGGAAAGGCCCCCCATGAGCGAGCACGACGCGAACGCGCGTTTCCTCCGCGAGTCCATCGTCGAACCGGATGCGATCTCCCGCGCCCGCGCGCACGCTCTCGAGCTCGGCGCGGCGCCGATCAGCGCAGCCGTGGGCTCGCAGGTCGCCGTCCTCGCCGCCGCGACATCGGCCCGCTCCATTGTCGAGATCGGCACCGGTGCCGGTGTCTCCGGCCTCTGGCTGCTGCGCGGGGCTCCGCAGGCCGTCCTCACGACGATCGACAACGAGCCGGAGCACCTCGCCGCCGCCCGCCAGTCTTTCGCCGACGCCCGCGTTCCCGCGACGAGGGCGCGGTTCATCACGGGTCGCGCCGCCGATGTGCTTCCCCGCATGAACGAGGCGTCGTACGACATCGTGTTCGTCGACGCCGACCCCGACAACGTCATCGACTACGTCGAGCACGGCCTGCGCCTGGTCCGCGAGGGCGGCATGGTGCTCGTGCCGCGCGTCCTCGCAGGTGGTCGTGTGGCCGACCCGGTGCAGCGCGACGAGGTGACGGCCTCGTACCGCTCCCTCATCCAGGCGACCCAGGAATCGGCCGCGGTCCTCGCGACCGTCTCCGGCACGGGCGAGGGCCTGCTGCAGCTCATCGGGCTCCCCGAGCGCGGCTGACCGCCGCTTCTTCAGACGCGAAAGAGGGCGGTGGATCGGATGATCCACCGCCCTCTTCTCTGCGTACCCGTTGCGGACGGGCCTCAGGCCGGCGCCACGACGGCTGCCAGCACGTCGTGAAGCTCCTTCGCCTCGGCGTCGTTCACGGAGACGACCAGACGGCCCCCTCCTTCGAGCGGAACACGCACGATGATGAGTCGTCCCTCTTTCACGGCCTCCATGGGGCCGTCCCCGGTCCTCGGCTTCATCGCTGCCATCGCGGCTTCCTTTCCTCGGTGGTATGCAGAGAGTTTATCGGGTACGGCCACCACCTGAGCGTCACCTGTGAAGAAAAGCATCCGTTGTTCACGCTCACGGGACCTGCCAGAACGCGTTCCCGAGGGCGTAGACATGGAAGATCCAGACCCACTGCCCGAGCAGGCAGAGGGCGACGACCCCGATCCGCCAGCCCCGAGACCGCGGCACCGCCGCCGCCCCCCAGAGGGGGCTGAGGGGCAGCAGGAGTCGGAAGGTGCTCGACTGAGGGAAGAACACCGCGAGGAGGTAGAGCAGGTAGCTGGCGCTCCACAGCCGCAGATCCGACCCGAGTGCGCGCACCTGCGGGAGAAGCAGCAGAAGAAGGGTCACGCCGATGAGGACGAGTGCCAGGACGACAGGACCCGCCCACGCCGGGAGTCCCCACAGCGTGAACCACAGAGACGCGGCCTGGATCCACCCCTCGAAGGGCACGAAGCCCTCGACACCGCCCGGCACCCACTGTCGCCGCCACGCCAGTTCGGTCTGCAGATAGGCGCCCATGTCGCCGGTCACGAGCCCGGCGATGACCTGCCAGGCGAAGCCGGTGATCGTCGCCAGCGCACCCGCCGCAACGATGTGCACGACCTCGACGCGCCTCAGAGGATCCCGTCGCCGCCGCATCCAGCGCACGATGCCGTGCAGCCCGAGGAACAGGGCGAAGGCCAGGATGCCCGGACGCGTGAACGCCATGACGGGGATCAGCAGGTACAGCCAGGCGTACGCGCGACGCTGGACCGCATCCAGCGCGAGGAAGAGAAGGAGGAGGAACAGCGACTCCGCGTACCCGACCTGGAACATCGCCGCGACCGGGCCCGTGGCGAAGAAGACCACCGCCCACGACGCCGCAGATGCCCCGATCCGGTCGCGCAGCAGACGGTGCAGCGCCAGACAGGCCAGATAGCCAGACACGAACGAGACGAGGAAGGCGCCGACGCCCCACGACCCGAACAACACGCCGAGTCCCTGTGCGACGTAGGCGAAGACCGGCATGAAGGCCCACGCGTTCTCGGCCACCGTTCCCGCGTCCGTCAGCGGGAGTGTCGTCGGGTACCCCTCCACCGCGACCAGCCAGTACCACTGCGCATCCCAGCCGAGCACGAAATCGGCGAGGCCGGGGTCGGCGCCGAACCGCGACAGCGAGGTGGAGAGATCCGCCGCGAGCACGAGGAACGCCGTCGTGACGACCCGTGCAACGAGGTAGACGACCGCGATGCGCAGGGCCAGCGGCAGCTGCGCCCAGCGCCGCGCCGCGGTCAGCGCCGCGTGAGCCATGCGCGCAGACCGCGCTCGACGGCGTCGATCTGAGCGAGCGGCACCCGCTCCTCGTCGTGGTGGGCGAGATGCGGGTCGCCCGGCCCGTAGTTCACCGCGGGGATGCCGAGCGCCGAGAAGCGCGCCACGTCGGTCCAGCCGTACTTGGGCCGCGGCTCGGCGCCGACCGCCGTGACGAAGTCGTGCGCGATCGGTGCGTCGAGTCCTGGTCTGGCCCCCTCCGCGGCATCCGTGATCTCGACCTCGAAACCGGCCAGCACGCTGCGCAGGTGCGCTTCCGCCTTCGCCGCCGACGTGTCGGGCGCGAACCGGTAGTTGACCTCGACCTCGCAGAGATCCGGGATGACATTGCCCGCCACCCCACCGGTGATGCGCACCGCGCTCAGGCTCTCGCGGTACAGCAGGCCGTCCACCGGGATCTCCCGCGCCCGATACTCGGCGAGACGCGCGAGGATGGGGGCGGCGGCGTGGATGGCGTTCTCCCCGATCCACGCACGAGCGCTGTGCGCACGTACCCCGTGGGTCCGGACGATCGCGCGCATCGTGCCGTTGCATCCCCCCTCGACCTCGCCGTTCGAGGGCTCTCCCAGAATTGCGAAGTCGGCGGCGAACAAGTCGGGGCGGTCGGCCGCCAGAAGACCGAGTCCGTTCTTCGCGGCGTCGACCTCCTCGTTGTCGTACCACATCCAGGTGATGTCGACGGCGGGATCGACGAGCTCGGCGGCGAGCTTCAGCTGCACGGCCGTGCCCCCCTTCATGTCGACGGTGCCGCGCCCCCACAGGTGGGGCTCGCCGTCGATGTCGACCAGGCGCGTGGGGAGGTTGCCGTTGAGGGGGACGGTGTCGATGTGGCCGGCGATGGCGACGCGCTGCGCACGCCCCAACGCGGTGCGCGCGACGACCGTGTTGCCGTGCCGGATGACCTCGAGATGATCGAGCGGCGCCAGCGCCTCCTCGATCAGATCGGCGAGGGCCTTCTCGTCGCCCGAGACGCTGGGAACGTCGCAGATCGCGCGGGTGAGGTCGACGGAGGATGCGGTCAGATCGAGCGGCATCCCCCCAGCCTACGACCTGGCCGCCGGCACTCGCGGGGCGACGCATCGGGCGGACGGCCACGAGCCGGTACCGTGGAGGCATGACTGACGCGCGCACCGTGTGGGGTATCGGACTGACGACCATCGCCGACGACGGCACCGTGCTCGACGCGTGGTACCCCGAGGTCGCCGCAGGGTCGCTTCCTGCCGACGGCGACGCCGGACTGGGCGCCGAGGCGGATGCTGACGATCGCCGCGGCGTGCGCACCGAACTCGTGCGGCTGCAGATCGACCTCGACGCCGCTCCGGCGTCGACCGCCGATGCGTACCTGCGCCTCCACGCCCTCTCGCACCTGATCGCGCGCCCGAACGAGCTGAACCTCGACGGCATCTTCGCCCACCTGCCCAACGTGGCCTGGACCAACGCGGGGCCGATGCTGCCCGGCGAGGCCGCACGCCGTCGGCCGCAGCTCCAGCGCGCCGGAATCCAGGTGCAGGGGCTCGACAAGTTCCCGCGCCTCACCGACTACGTGCAGCCGGTCGGTGTGCGCATCGCCGACGCCTCCCGCGTGCGCCTGGGCGCCCACCTCGCCTCCGGCACGACCGTGATGCACGAGGGCTTCGTGAACTTCAACGCCGGCACGCTGGGGGCCTCCATGGTGGAGGGTCGCATCTCACAGGGCGTCGTCGTCGGAGACGGCAGCGACATCGGAGGAGGCGCGTCGATCATGGGCACGCTCTCGGGCGGGGGCTCGCATCGCGTGTCGATCGGCGCGCGCACGCTCCTCGGCGCGAACGCCGGCATCGGCATCTCCCTCGGCGACGACTGCGTGGTCGAGGCCGGCCTCTACGTCACCGCCGGCACGAAGATCGTGCTGGCCGATGCGCCCGCGACGGCCGACGGCGGGCGCCGCACCGTGAAGGGTGCGGAACTCTCCGGGCAGAGCGGCCTGCTCTTCCGGCGCAACTCCCTCTCCGGCGCCGTAGAGGCCGTGCGGCGCGCCGGCGCGGGCGTGACGCTCAACGAGACGCTGCACGCCTGACGGCGGCGCTGAGCCCGGTCCCAGGTCGCGCTGCTAGACTGGGGCGTCGTCTGGACCGTGTCCCGGCGGCGTCGTCGTCGTCACGGGGTCATTGAGGACCAGAACGAGCCACCAGGCTCCCACCACCAGCGATCGCTGGCCTTTCGAACGGCGGACCGATGCGCTCCTCCCTGAGCGCCGGCGCCCACCTCAACCCACTACCCGTGCGTGATCCCACGCACCGACGGAGTCACGCATGCCTACTTTCCTCGATCTCGGCGTTCCCGCCGAGCTCGCCGCCGTCCTCGCCGAATCCGGCAAGACCGAGGCGTTCGCCATCCAGCGCGACACGCTTCCCGACTCGCTCGCGGGGCGCGACCTGCTCGGCCGCGGCCGCACCGGCAGCGGCAAGACCATCGCCTTCGCCCTGCCGCTCGTCGCCCGCCTCGCCGCGTCGGGCGCTCCTCGCCGTGCGGGCCTTCCGCGCGGACTGGTGCTCGCACCGACCCGCGAGCTCGCGACGCAGATCGCCGCGACCATCGCCCCCCTCGCCGAGGCCGTCGGCCTGCGCGTCACCACGGTCTTCGGCGGCGTGAGCCAGCGCCCGCAGGAGAAGGCCCTGGGCGGCGGCGTCGACATCGTCGTCGCCTGCCCCGGTCGACTCGAAGACCTCATGAAGCAGCAGATCGTGCGCCTGAGCCAGGTGGAGGTGGCGGTGCTCGACGAGGCCGACCACATGGCCGACCTCGGGTTCCTCCCCGGCGTCACCCGCATCCTGTCGGCGACCCCCGCCGGTGGTCAGCGTCTGCTCTTCAGCGCCACCCTCGACCGCGGCATCGACACGCTCGCCCGCCGTTTCCTGGTGAACCCGGTCAGCCACGAGGTCGACGAGGCCAGCGTGCCCGTCGGCGAGATGACGCACCGCGTGCTCGTCGTCGACTCGACCGAGAACAAGACCACGCTCGTGCGCGAGCTCGCCTCCGGCACCGGCCGTCGCATCCTGTTCACCCGAACGAAGCACCAGGCGAAGAAGCTCGCGAAGCAGCTCACCGCCGCCGGCATCCCGGCCGTCGACCTGCACGGCAACCTGTCGCAGAACGCGCGTGAGCGCAACCTCGGCGCCTTCTCCTCCGACCCCGCCGACGGGGGCGTGCGCGTGCTCGTCGCGACCGATGTCGCCGCACGCGGCGTGCACGTCGACAACGTCGACCTCGTCGTCCATGTCGACCCGCCCGTCGAGCACAAGGCGTACCTGCACCGTTCGGGCCGCACCGCGCGCGCCGGCGCCGCCGGCACCGTCGTCACGGTCGTGCTCCCC
Organism: uncultured Microbacterium sp.; assembly: GCF_963528945.1. Classification (GTDB taxonomy): domain Bacteria; phylum Actinomycetota; class Actinomycetes; order Actinomycetales; family Microbacteriaceae; genus Microbacterium. The sequence continues at coordinate 484,232 of NZ_CAURWX010000001.1, read as the reverse complement.
GAGCAGCGCCGCGACGTGAAGGACCTGCTGCGCAAGGCCGCGATCGTGGCCCCGCTCGAAGACGTCACCGCCGCCGCGGTCACCGAGCTCGTGCCCGAGCGCGCGCCGCACGTGCGTCCCGCTCCCCCGCAGCCCGCGCAGCGTCAGGCGCCGAAGCAGCGTCCCGCCGGTGGCGAGCGCAGCGGAGCGGCGACGCCTCCGGCTCGCCGTCGTCGTCGCCCGCGTCCCGCCGGCCAGGGCCAGGCACAGGCCGGCGCTGCCCCGGCGCGTCAGGGCGGTCAGTCGCGGACCGGTGGCCAGGGCGGCCGTCCGGGCGCGAACCGCCAGGGCGGACGCGGCTCGCAGGCGCGCTGACCCGCGACGCCGGATCGATTCACGACCCCGAGGGGCTCCGCACCGCGCGGAGCACCTCGGGGTCGCTGCATCCGGCGACGAAACCGTCGAGCCGCCGCCTGATCTCGTACCCCAGCACGCGCACGCCGATCAATTCGGCGATCGGGGCGAGCCACGCGGGACGGCACGCGAAGTTGTACTTCCACGTCGCGATCGTGCCCGCGCCGTCGTCGGCGGGAGCGAAACGCCATCCGCCGCCCATCTTGGCGAACAACCAGGGGCCGTCCTCCATGACCATGCCCACGTTGGTCGGCGGAGCGTACGAGACGTACCTGCTGGTCATCGACAGGCCGAAGCGCTGTCGAGTGTGCGTGCGCACGCCCTTGGCCGCCGCTACGGCCCCGTCGAGGAAGTGCTGCTCGCTGATGAACCGGTCCCACCGCCGGCGCACGGCACCGGTCGTCTGCGAGACCGCGAACGCGGTCGCAGGGTCGACGGGAACGTACGCCTCGGAGCTGACGACGGGCACGGGGCGCGCCCGATCAGCGCGTCGGGTACGAGCGCTCCGGCGACCCGGTGTAGAGCTGCTGCGGGCGCCCGATCTTGGTCTGCGGGTCGTTCTGCAGCTCGCGCCACTGCGCCAGCCACCCGGGGAGGCGGCCGATCGCGAACAGCACCGTGAACATGCGCGTGGGGAAGCCCATCGCCTTGTAGATGACGCCGGTGTAGAAGTCGACGTTCGGGTACAGGCGTCGCTCGCGGAAGTAGTCGTCGGCGAGGGCGATCTCCTCGAGCTCCTTCGCAAGATCGAGGAGCGGATCGGTCACGCCCAGCGACGCGAGGACCTCGTCTGCGGCCTCCTTGACGAGCTTGGCGCGCGGGTCGTAGTTCTTGTAGACCCGGTGGCCGAAGCCCATGAGCTTGACGCCCTCCTCCTTGTTCTTCACGCGCTCGACGAAGCGGGAGACGCTCTGACCGGAGTCGCGGATCTGCCCGAGCATCGTGAGCACGGCCTCGTTCGCGCCACCGTGCAGCGGTCCGGAGAGCGCCTGGATGCCTGCGGAGATCGACGCGAACTGGTTCGCACCGGTGGAGCCGACCAGACGCACGGTCGACGTCGACGCGTTCTGCTCGTGGTCCTCGTGCAGGATCAGCAGCAGCTCGAGCGCCTTGGCCATGACCGGGTTGATCTCGTACGGCTCGGAGTTCACGCCGAAGTTGAGCTTGAGGAAGTTCTCGACGAAGCCCAGCGAGTTGTCGGGGTACAGGAATGCCTGCCCGATGCTCTTCTTGTGCGCGTAGGCCGCGATGACCGGGAGCTTGGCGAGCATGCGGATCGTGTTGATCTCGACGTGCTCGGGGTTGTGCGGGTCGGTCTGGCCCTCGTAGTAGGTCGATAGCGCGGCGACGGCAGACGAGAGCACCGACATCGGATGCGCGGTGTGCGGCAGCGCCGAGAAGAAGTGCTTGAGGTCTTCGTGGAGCAGCGTGTGCCGACGGATCTTCTCGTCGAACTCGGCGAGCTCGGTCTCGCTGGGCAGTTCGCCGTAGATGAGCAGCCAGGCCACCTCGAGGTAGCTCGTGCGACCGGCCAACTGCTCGATCGGGTAGCCGCGATAACGCAGGATGCCCTGGTCGCCGTCGATGAACGTGATCTCCGACTTGGTCGACGCGGTGTTCACGAAACCGTAGTCGAGGCCGGTGTAACCGGTCTGCCGCGTCAGCGTCGAGAAGTCGATGCTGTTGTGGCCCGCAGTGCCGTGCAGGAGCGGGAATTCGGCGGTCGTGTCACCGATCGTCAGCTTCGCCGTGGCCTGCTGGTCTGCCGCTGCACTCACGCGGACCTCCTTGGGTTTCTGCCCGTAGTCTGTCTCGTCTCGCACCGCGCGGGCCGGTCATCCTTGGAATCGGTGCTGCGCGGAGCGGGCGATCTCACGGCGCACAGCGCCAGGCCGGATCACGACCGAATCGCCTCTACAGCCTAGTAGGCCGATCCGCCTACTGTCGCATCCGCCAAACGGATGCCTCCCCCGAGGAGGAAACCTACAGGATGGTCGCCGTCATACTGCGCGGAGACGCCGCGCGGCCTCGGCGATGCGCTCCGTCGGGGCGGTCAGCGCGAGCCGCACGTGGCGGTGGGCCGCCGCTCCGTAGAACGGCCCAGGACCCGCGAGGATGCCGAGATCGGCCAGGCGCCCCATCGACTCCCAGGCGTCGCGCCCTTCCGTCGCCCACAGGTAGAGTCCGGCCTCAGAGCCGTCGATGCGGAATCCGGCGGCCTCGAGCGCAGGGCGCAGGAGGTCGCGCCGCTCGCGGTAGAGCTCCTTCTGGGCGGCGACGTGGTCGTCGTCACCGAGCGCCACGGCCATGGCGTGCTGCACGGGAGCGGGCGGCATGAGACCGAGGTGCTTGCGCGCAGTGAGCAGGTCGCCGACGATGCGGGCGCAGCCCGCGACGAAGGCCGCCCGGTACCCGGCGAGGTTGGACTGCTTGCTGAGCGAGTACACGCTCAGCAGGTTGGCGCGGCTCCCGCCCGTGACCCGGGGGTCGAGGATCGAGGGGATCGCCTCGGTCGCCCAGGCCCCGTCCCAGCCGAGCTCGGCGTAGCACTCGTCGCTCGCGAGCACGGCGCCGAGCTCGCGCGCACGGGCGACGGCGGCCGCGAGTTCGTCGACCGTCCAGGTGCGCCCGTCGGGGTTGCCCGGGGAGTTGATCCAGATGAGCTTGGTGCCATCGGGCCACTGGGCCGGGTCATCGGCGGGCAGCGGGGTCGCACCCACGACGCGGGCGCCCACGTCGTACGTGGGGTAGGCGATCTCGGGATGCACGACGATGTCGCCCTCCCCCAGACCGAGGAGCGTGGGCAGGAGGGCGACGAACTCCTTGGATCCGATGGTCGGGAGCACGTTCGCGACGGTCAAATCGTCGACGCCGCGTCGCCGCGCATACCAGTCGACGATCGCCTCGCGCAGGGCCGGCGACCCGACCGTCTGGGGGTAGGCGTGCGCATCGGTCGCGTCGGCGAGGGCGCGGCGGATGATCTCGGGGGTGGGGTCGACGGGCGAGCCGACGGAGAGATCCGCGAGTCCGCCCGGATGCTGCGCGGCGCGCTCGCGATACGGCACGACCGCGTCCCAGGGGTAGTCGGCGAGGTCGCGGACGCTCACGCGTTCTCGCCCTGGGGCGGGAGGGCGGCGATGATCGGATGATCGTGAGCGATCACGCCCACCTTCGCCGCACCACCGGGAGAGCCGATCTCGTCGAAGAACTCCACATTCGCCTTGTAGTAGTCCTGCCACTCATCGGGCAGATCATCCTCGTAGTAGATCGCCTCGACCGGGCACACCGGCTCGCACGCCCCGCAATCCACGCACTCGTCGGGGTGGATGTACAGCGACCGCTCCCCCTCGTAGATGCAGTCGACAGGACACTCGTCGATGCACGCACGATCCTTCACATCGACACAGGGCAGAGCGATCACATAGGTCACGCCCCCAGTCTACGTCGGCTGCCCGTCGCTCTCCTGCGTGCGCGCGGGGGGCGGCGTCGGCTGCGAGAAACCCGGCACGTCGGTGATGAGCGGCGCGGGAGGCGCATCGGCCGCGACGGGAACAGCATCCGCAGGCGGGCGTCGAGCGACGTCGGGGCGCCGGAACGACGGCCAGGCGACGACGAGCAGCACGATCGCCGCGATCAAGTAGGTCCAGATCTGCCCCGCAGGGGTGTTGGGGACCACCACGGATCCCCCGGGTCCGACGCCCGAGATCACCAGCAGAGTGCCGACCATGCCGAGTCCGGCGGCGACGGCCGCGCCGCGATCGTGGGTGAGCGACCGCACGGCGATGAGGATGGCGGCGCACGCCACCGCTCCGACGATGATGCCAACGGGCACGGGCCCCCAGGTGAGGCTGTGGCCGATCGTTCCGGCCACGCCGTAGACGCCGCCGATCAGGGCCGACGCGACCCACGACACGATCCTCGACACCCAGCTCATCCGCACCCCTCGATCCTACGCGGGGCGCACCGTCATCCCGTCACACCGCGATTCCCCAGAGACGCAGCACCGCGGCCGTCAAGGCCGCCGCGAACACCACGACGAGGAACGACTGCCGAAGCCAGAGCAGGCCCGCCGCGACCAGGAGGGCCGGCACGCGGGCGTCGACGACGATGGCCTGGCCCGCACCCAGGGTCTGCACGGCCACGAGTGCCGAGAGCAGAGCCACGGTCAGCAGGTCGGAGATGCGCGCGGGGCGAGGCGCCTCCAGCACGCTCGGCGGCACGAGGTAGCCCGCTGCTTTGAGCGCGAGGCAGATGAGGGCCGCGAGCAGGATCGCACTCCACACGCTCATGACGCCGCCCCGTGCGCCGGCTCGGCCCGCCCTCGTCCGGCGAACCAGCCGAACCATCCGACGACGATCGCGACGACGGCCGCGACCAGCACGGGCAGCCCCGGCATGAGCACGGGGGTGAACGCCGCCGCGACCACGGCCGCCGCAACGCCGACCGCGATCGCCTGACGCTCGCGCAGACGCGGCCAGAGCAGCGCCAGGAAGGCCGCTGCGGCGGCGGCATCCAGTCCCCAATCCCGCGGGTCGCCGAGCACGTCACCGAGCAGCGCTCCGACGAGGGTCGTGATGTTCCACCCCACGAAGATGCCGACGCCGGTGAGCCAGAAGCCGACCCGACGCAGACGCGGATCGTCCTGGGCGATCGCGACGGCGGTCGACTCGTCGATCGTGAAGGGCGCGGCCAGCGCCCGCGTCGCCGCGCCGCCGCCGATCACGGGCGACATGCGCATGCCGTAGGCGACGTTCCGCACGCCGAGGAGTGCCGCCGATGCGATCGCCGAGGGAAGCGCCGCGAGTCCTCCGGCCCCGAAGACCCCGACGAACGCGAACTGCGAGCCACCCGTGAACATCAACAGGCTCAGGGCGCAGGCCTGCCAGACGTCGAGTCCGGATGCAACGGCGAGCGCCCCGAACGATATGCCGTAGGCACTGGTCGCGAGCACCACTCCGACCGCCTCACGCCGCACGGCGCTCTCGGCGCTCATCCAACGGCCTCGCGCTGGCGCGTTCGACATGATGAACACATGATCATCATTCTGAACATCCCCGACTGGCTAGTCAAGCGAACGATCGTTTGACAGGATGAACGGATGGACGATCTTCGCACCCGCATCGCACGCACCCTGCGTCGGGAGCGGGAGGCCGCGGGCCTGTCGATCTCCGAACTCGCGCGGCGCTCCGGCGTATCGAAGGCCACGGTCTCGCAGCTCGAGAACGGTGCGGGCAACCCCAGCGTCGAGACGCTCTGGGCACTGGGCGTCGCGCTCGATGTGCCGTTCGCCGTCTTCGTCGATCCGCCTGCCTCGGCGTCGCCCACTCTCATCCGCGCCAGCGATCTCGCCGGAGTGCCCTCAGCCGCGGCGGCGTACAGCGCGACTCTGCTGGCGGCGAGCCCTCCCGGCGCGCGGCGCGACCTTTACCTCATCCGCGCCGAACCCGGCGAAGCCCGACGCTCAGACCCGCACCACCCCGGCACGGTGGAGCACGTCGTCCTCATGACGGGCCGGGCCTCCGTCGGGCCGGCATCCGACCCGGTCCTCCTCTCCCCCGGTGACTACCTGACCTACGCGGGCGACGCCCCGCACGTTTTCGAGGCGGAGGAGCCCGGCACGAGCGCGGTGCTCGTCTCGGAACTCCGCTGACGCTGACGCGCAGAAGCCGCCCGCAGAAGAGCTGCGGGCGGCTTCTCTGGGGGGGAGGAATCAGTACCAGTCCGTGGCCTGCGAGTGTCCCCAGGCGCTGCAGGGGGTGCCGTAGACGGAGTCGATGTAGCCGAGGCCCCAGGCGACCTGGGTCGAGGCGTTGGTCTGCCAGTCACTGCCCGATGACGCCATCTTGCTCCCGGGGAGGGCCTGTGGGATGCCGGTCGCACCGCTGGAGTTGTACGCCTGATAGTTCCACTGCGATTCTTTAGTCCACAGCTTCACGAGGCACGAAAACTGGTCCTCGCCCCAGCCGTAGCGACTCGCGGCCATCTCACGAGCCGTCGCCTTCGCACCCTCGGGGGTGTTGGCGGCGGCGAGAGCGGCGGCGGCCGCGGCCTGGCGCTGCTCCTCGGCGGCTTGGGCCGCAGCGGCATCGGCGGCGGCCTTGGCCTCCTGCGCGGCGGTGAAGGCGGTCTGCAGTTCGGCCGTCTCGGCCAGGACCTCGGTCGTGCGCTGCTGCGCCGTGACGGTGAGGAGCGACAGCTCCAACGGGGGCGTCGAGGCGCGATCAGCCAGGTCCGAGATGTCATCGTGGAGCTCGACCGTGTCGACCGACGGTGCCGCGGGGCCGAGGTCGAGGCCGGACGCGGCGACCTCGGCGGTCAGAGTATCGGCACCGGCGACCGCCTCCTGCGCGGCGGTGGTGGCCTGCGTGACCTCGTCGGGGATCTTCAGAAGGGCGGCGGTGCTCGCCTTACCCTGCGTCTCGCCGACATCGGTGGGGCCGGAAGCGAGTGCGGGCGTGGTGACGGCTCCCACCGTCACGGACGCGCCGAGCAGGAGGCCGGCGATCGTGCCGACGATGAGGAGGGGGCGCTTGGCGCGGACGGCGGAGTGAGCGGAGGCGGCCTCGTGGGCGCGCCGGGACGCACGGGAATCAGGGGTGTTCAGCAAGGATCGACTTTCGGGTCGTCGATGCGCCCGGACCTGCGTGCAGGGCGACTCATCGGGAGCCGTCTCGACGGGCGTAAGTCAACGAGTCTGCGCCATCAGTCTGGACGCCCCCTCCGCGGCACCTGACCGGAGCATATGCCCCACCTGGGTATCCCATGAGAAAGGGCCCCGCCGCGCTGATCGCGCGTCGGGGCCCTTTCGCAAGCGGATGCTCAGGCGTTGGCGTCCTGGCGCTTGAGGCGCGAGGTCTCGCGTGCGCGGACCGTCTGGTCGAGGATGACCTTGCGGATGCGGACCATCTCGGGCGTCACCTCGACGCATTCGTCGTCGCGAGCGAACTCGAGGCTCTCCTCGAGGGTGAGCACGCGGGGCGGCGTCATCGACTCGAAGCTGTCGGAGCTCGCCGCACGCATGTTGGTGAGCTTCTTCTCCTTCGTGATGTTCACGTCCATGTCGTCGGCGCGCGAGTTCTCGCCGATGACCATGCCCTCGTAAACCTCCTGCGTGGGCTGCACGAAGAACGACATGCGCTCCTGCAGGGCGATCATCGCGAACGGCGTGACAACGCCCTGACGGTCGGCGACGATCGAGCCGTTCTGACGGGTCACGATCTGGCCGGCCCACGGCTCGTAGCCGTGCGAGATGGCGTTGGCGATGCCCGTACCGCGCGTGGTGGTGAGGAACTCGCTGCGGAAGCCGATGAGGCCGCGCGACGGGACGACGAACTCCATGCGCACCCAGCCGGTGCCGTGGTTCGTCATGTTCTCCATGCGGCCCTTGCGGTTCGCCAGCAGCTGCGTGATCGCGCCGAGGTGCTCCTCCGGCGTGTCGATCGTGAGGTGCTCGAACGGCTCGTAGGTCTTGCCGTCGATCTTCTTCGTGACCACCTGCGGCTTGCCGACGGTCAGCTCGAAGCCCTCGCGACGCATGTTCTCGACGAGGATGGCGAGGGCCAGCTCACCGCGACCCTGCACCTCCCAGGCATCCGGGCGTCCGATGTCGACGACCTTGAGCGAAACGTTGCCGATGAGCTCCTTGTCGAGCCGGTCCTTGACCATGCGCGCGGTGAGCTTGTGGCCCTTCACCTTGCCCATGAGGGGCGAGGTGTTGGTGCCGATCGTCATCGAGATGGCGGGGTCGTCGACCGTGATCGCCGGGAGCGGGCGCACGTCTTCGGGGTCGGCGATGGTCTCGCCGATCGTGATGTCCTCGAAGCCCGCGATCGCGACGATGTCGCCGGGGCCGGCCGACTCGGCCGGGTAGCGCTCGAGGGCGCGGGTCTTCAGCAGTTCGGTGATGCGGGCGTTGCTGGTCGATCCGTCGGCACGCACCCAGGCGACCGTCTGGCCCTTCTTCAGCGTGCCGTTGAAGACGCGCAGCAGCGCGAGGCGGCCGAGGAACGGGCTGGAGTCGAGGTTGGTGACCCAGGCCTGCAGCGGCGCCTCGTCATCGTACGACGGAGCGGGCACATGCTCGAGGATGGCCTCGAACAGCGGCTCGAGGTCGTCGTTGTCGGGCAGCGAGCCGTCGGCGGGGCGGTTGCTCGACGCCGCGCCGGCGCGGCCCGAGGCGTAGACGACGGGAACGTCGAGCAGGGCGTCGACGTCGAGATCGGGCACGTCGTCGACCAGGTCGGACGCGAGACCCAGCAGCAGGTCGTGGGCCTCCTCCTCGACCTCGGCGATGCGCGCGTCGGGGCGGTCGGTCTTGTTGACCAGGAGGATGACGGGGAGCTTGGCCTCGAGCGCCTTGCGCAGCACGAAGCGGGTCTGCGGCAGCGGGCCCTCGCTCGCGTCGACGAGCAGCACGACGCCGTCGACCATCGACAGACCGCGCTCGACCTCGCCGCCGAAGTCGGCGTGGCCGGGGGTGTCGATCACGTTGATCGTGATCTCCTTGCCGTCGGCGTGCTTGCCCTTGTACGTGATCGCCGTGTTCTTGGCGAGGATCGTGATGCCCTTCTCACGCTCGAGGTCGTTCGAGTCCATCGCGCGTTCCTCGACGTGCGAGTGCTCGCCGAAGGAGCCCGTCTGGCGGAGCATCGCGTCGACGAGAGTGGTCTTGCCGTGGTCGACGTGGGCGACGATTGCGACGTTGCGGAGGTCAGAGCGGAGGGCGTGCGCCATGCAGATGTCCTAAGAAGAGGAAGGGGATGCGCCGGGAAGCCGACTCTCCAGAGTAACGCACTCGCACGGCGGGTTCCTGGATGGAGGCCGTAGCATCGGAAAAATGACTCCCCCTCCCTCCCGCTCGCGCCTGTGGTGGGAGATCGCGATCGTCCTCGCGCTGGGTCTCGGCCAGTCGGCGATCTACGCGATCGTGCAACTCGCATACCGGCTCACCGACACCACTCCCCTGGCCGACCAGACCGCGACGTTGAACCCCTCGCGCAGCGACCGCGAACTGTTCGACCTCATCTACCAGGTGCTGTCGATCGGATTCTCGATCGTGCCGGTGCTGCTCGTGTGCTTCCTGCTCTGGCAGCACCGTCGACCGCACCTCGGAGCGCTCGGACTCGACGGCACGAGAGTGACGACCGATGTCGGCCGCGGAGCGCTGCTCGTGCTCGCCGTCGGCTTCCCCGGCCTCGCGCTCTACATCGGGGGCCGCGCGCTCGGCCTCTTCGTGGCGGTGAACCCCGCGGGCCTCGACACGCATTGGTGGACCATCCCGATCCTGCTTCTCGCCGCCGCGCGGGCCTCGCTGCAGGAGGAGTTCGTCGTGCTGGGGTACCTCTTCGCACGGTTGAAGCAGCTCGGCTGGTCGCTCTGGACGATCATCGTCTCGACCTCGGTGCTGCGCGCGACGTACCACTTGTACCAGGGCCCCGGCGCGTTCGTGGGCAACCTCGCGATGGGCCTGCTGTTCGGCTGGCTGTTCCAGCGCAGCGGGCGCCTGCTGCCGTTCCTGGTCGCGCACTTCCTCATCGACGCGACGGTCTTCGTCGGCTACCCGTGGGCGGCCGCCACATTCCCCGACCTCTTCGGCCTGCCCGGGTGAGGGGCGTCGCCCCGCCCGGCTGACGGAGCGATTCAGGCCGCGCCCGCCACCAGTACCGCGCCGACGGCCCAGAGCACGAGTGCGACGAGCACCACGAGGGCCCGGACGTCCCACTCGCGGCGGATCGGAGCATCCGCCCCCGTCGCCGCCTGCCAGCGGTCGCGGATCTCGGTCAACTCCCCCACACCGGTGGGGACCTTCGACGCCCCCTCGTCGGCGGCGCGAGCCCGGGTCGGGCGCGACCGGGCCGGCCCGCCGTATGCGCCGACCTTCGAAGCGTCGTCGAGCTCGAACTCGAGCTGCCACCGGAAGTCGATGTCGCGTACGCGGCTCCACCCGAACGACGTGCGTCGCAGCATGTTCTGCACCAGCGCGCCGTCATCGTCGATGCGGACCATCGAGACGAAGCTCAACTCGTAGGCGACCCACAGCCCGAGCAGCACCCAGGGCGCGACGAGGAGCATCTGCCCCCAGCTCCCCCGTACGACGGTGTCGCCGAGCAGGAAGAGCGCGAGGGCCGACAGCAGGACGAGCACGACGGGGCCCGAGGACGCGCGGTAGGTGCGCGCGCCCTCGGAGCCCGACGACGAGGTCACGATCCGTGGCCGCCGAGCGTGATCGAGGCACCGGGGATCGCCTGCAGAAGGCGCTCGGTGTACTCCTGCTGGGGGCGGGCGAAGATCTCGTCGACCGTGCCCTGCTCGACGATGCGACCCTTCTCCATGACGCAGACCAGGTCGCTCGACACCCGGACGACTGCGAGGTCGTGCGTGATGAAGAGGTAGGTCAGTCCGAGTTCGGACTGCAGCTCCGCGAGGAGCTGGAGAACCTGGTCCTGCACGAGCACATCGAGCGCCGAGACGGCCTCGTCGAGCACGAGGATGTCGGGCTTGAGCGCCAGCGCACGCGCGATCGCGACGCGCTGACGCTGACCGCCGGACAGCTCGTTCGGGTACCGCGTCGCAAGCACACGGGGCAACGCCACCTGGTCGAGCAGCTCCTCGACGCGCGCACGGTGCGAGGCGCGGTCGCCGACGCCGTGGATCTGCAGCGGCTCGGCGATGGTGTTGCCGATGTTGCGCAGCGGGTCGAGCGACCCGTACGGGTCCTGGAAGACGGGCTGCATACGACGGCGCAGTCCGAACGCCTGCGCGTTCGAGAGCTTCGACACGTCCTGCCCGTCGATCTCGATGGTGCCGGCGGTCGGCTCCTCGAGCTTGAGGACCATCTTCGCCACGGTCGACTTGCCCGAGCCGGACTCGCCGACGAGCGCCAGCGTCTTGCCCTTCGGGATCTCGAACGACACGTCGTCGACGGCGCGGAACGCCTCGCTGCGGAAGCCTCCCTGACGGATCTTGTAATCCTTGGTCAGACCGGCGACGCGGACCGTCGGCGGGATCGCGGCGAGGTCTTCGAGGGTCTCGATGCCGCGGTCCTCGACCACCGCCTGGATCCGCTGCGACGCCACGCTGGGTGCCGCCGCGACGAGCCGCTTGGTGTACGGATGCTGCGGGTCCTCGAGGATCTGCCGGCTGGGGCCCGCCTCGACGATGTTGCCGCCGTTCATCACGATGATCTTGTCGGCGCGCTCGGCCGCGAGACCGAGGTCGTGCGTGATGAGGAGCACCGAGGTGCCCTTGTCGCGCGTGAGCGACGCCATGTGATCGAGGATGACGCGCTGCACGGTGACGTCGAGAGCCGAGGTCGGCTCGTCGGCGATCAGCAGCTTCGGATCGGCGGCGAGGCCGATACCGATGAGCGCGCGCTGGCGCATGCCTCCGGAGAACTGGTGCGGGAACTGATGCAGACGCCGTTCGGCGTCGGCGAGCCCCGCCTGCTGCAGCACCTCGATCGCGCGGGCCTTAACGGCCTGACGCCCCTGGGCGATGCCGTTGGCGCGGATGGCCTCCTTCACCTGGAAGCCGATGCTCCACACCGGGTTGAGGTTCGACATCGGGTCCTGCGGGACGAAACCGATATCGCGTCCGCGCACGCTCTCCATGGCGCTGCGGCCGAGCGTGGTCAGCTCGCGGCCCTCGAGGGTGATCGACCCGGCCGTGACCTCGCCGGTGCCGGGCAGCAGGTCGACGATGGCCGTGGCCGTGGTCGACTTGCCCGACCCCGACTCGCCCACGATCGCGACGGTCTCGCCGGGGAACACGTCGAAGCTGACTCCGTGCAGCACCTCCCGCAGCCCGTCCTGGGTGCGGAAGGCGACCGTGAGGTCGCGGATGCTGAGCAGAGGCGCCTGTTCGGTGATGCGGTCGCTCATCGGCGTGCCCTCGCCTTCGGGTCGAGGGCGTCTCGGATGAGCTCGCCCAAGGTCACGAACGCCAGGACCGCGAGGGTCAGGGCGATCGACGGATAGATGAGCGCCGTCGGGGCGATGCGCAGCGAGGCCTGGGCCTTGCTGATGTCGTTGCCCCACGACATGACGTCGCTGCCCAGACCGACACCGAGGAACGACAGGGTCGCCTCGGCGACGATCGCGGCCGCGAGACCCAGCGTCGAGACGACGAGGAGCGGCGCGATGGCATTCGGGATGACGTGGTTGAGCAGCGTCTTGAACTTCGACTGCCCGAGGGCGCGCGAGGCCATGACGAAGTCGGCCTGCCGCACCCGCAGGATCTCGGCGCGCACCACACGTGCGGTCGAGGCCCAGGCGAATCCACCGATCGCGAGTGCGAGCGTCCACACCGAGCGCGAGTCGCGGAAGACCGTCATCACGACGACCGCCGCGAGGATGTACGGGATGGCGAAGAAGATGTCGCCGATGCGCGAGAGCAGCCCGTCGAGCCATCCGCCGTAGAAGCCCGCGAGCGCACCCATGAGCAGACCCAGGAAGGCCGAGATCAGGGTGGCGATGAGGCCCACCGAGAGCGACGTCTGCGCACCCCACACGATGCGGGCGTAGATGTCGCAGCCCTGGAAGGTGAAGCCGAGCGGATGCCCGTCGATCGGACCGCCGTTGCTGTTGGCCAGCTGGCAGTCGGAGTTCGGCGGCGTCGCGGTGAACAGCGTCGGGAACAGCGCCATCACCAGGAAGACGACCGCGAGGACGACGGAGAACCAGAACAGCGGACGACGGCGCAGATCGCGCCAGGCGTCGCGCCACAGGTTGCTGGGCTTGTCGGAGATGCGGACCGCGTCGACCGCGATCGACTCGGTCTCGACCGGGGCGACGTAATGCTTCTGGGTCGTGGGGTCAGACATAGCGGATCCTCGGGTCGAGCAGACCGTAGAGCAGGTCGATGAGCAGGTTGACCAGGACGTACAGGATGACGAAGACCGTCACGAAGGAGACGACCGTCGGGCCCTCTCCGCGCTGGATCGCCTGGAACAGGGTGTTGCCCACGCCGGGGACGTTGAAGATGCCCTCGGTCACGGTCGCACCCACGAGCAGCACGCCGAAGTTGGTGGCCGAGTTCGTGATCACGGGGATGAGCGAGTTGCGCAGGACGTGCACGGGGATGACGCGGTGGCGTGGCAGGCCCTTGCTGTACGCGGTGCGCACCCAGTCCTGGTTCATCGTGTCGATCACCGAGCTGCGCATCAGACGCATGCTGACCGCGTAGAGGCTGAAGCCGAGCACGATGGCCGGCAGCCACAGGCCGCCCCAGTCGTTGTCGGCGCCCACCGTGGGCTTGAACCAGCCGAGCTGGATCGCCAGGAAGTACTGGGCGAGGAACGCCACGACGAAGATCGGGATGGCGATCGCGACCAGCGCGACGATCAGCGAGACGTTGTCGAAGAGCTTGCCCTTCCGCAGCGCCGAGATCGTGCCGATGATGATCGCGAGCGTGAACTCGATGCCGATCGCCATCAGGGCCAGGCGCCCGGTGACCGGAAGCGTCGCGGCGAGCACGGCCGAGACCGGACGGCCCGAGAACGTGTCGCCGAGATCGCCCTGGAACACGCCGGCGATGTAGTAGCCGTACTGGACGATGAACGGATCGTTCAGGTGGTACTGCTCGCGGAGCTGTTCGAGGACGGCCGGGTTCGGCGTCTTGTCGCCGAACAGCGCGAGGATCGGGTCGCCGGGCATGGCGAACACGAGGAAGTAGATGAGCAGGGTCGCGCCGAAGAACACGGGGATCACCTGCAGGAGACGTCTCAGGATGTAACCGAGCATCCGCTGTCCCTTCTTGGACCGGGGAGTAGAGCGTGCAGAACACAGCCCGTGAGGCGGTGACGAAGAATCGTCACCGCCTCACGGGTGAAGTGCCGTCAGGCTTTACTCGCCGGCCTTCGTGATCTCGTAGTACAGCGGAACCGAGTTCCAGCCGAACGTGACGTTGTCGACGTTCTCGCTGAAACCACCGGTCACGTTCGAGTACCACAGCGGGATCGCGGGAAGGTCCTTGAACAGAACCTCCTGCGCCTTGGTGAAGTCCTCGAGCTGAGCGTCGGCGTCGGGGTTGCTGATGCCGGCCTCGATGAGGTCGTCGAACTCGGGGTTCGAGTAGTCACCGTCGTTGGAGCCGGCGCCCGTGGCGTAGAGCGGTCCGAGGAAGTTGTACAGACCCGGGTAGTCGGCCTGCCATCCCGAGCGTGCTGCCGTGGTGATGGTGCGGTCGTTGACCTTGGTGCGCAGGTCCTGGAACGTGGGGTACGGGTCGCCCGATGCCTCGATGCCCAGGGTGTTCTTGATGCTGTTGCTCACCGCGTCGACCCAGGCGTCGTGCCCGCCGTCGGCGTTGTAGGCGATCTTGAAGTCACCCTCCCACGGCGAGATGGCGTCGGCCTCGGCCCACAGCTCCTTCGCCTTCTCGGGGTTGTACTCGAGCACCTCGCTGCCGGGGACCGAGTCGGACCAGCCGGCGATGACCGGCGACGTGAAGTCGGAGGCCGGGGTGCGGGTGCCCGAGAAGATCGTCTCGGTGATCTCCTCGCGGTTGATCGCCATCGACAGCGCCTGGCGGCGCAGCATGCCCTCTTCGCCCGAGAAGTGCGGGAGGAACTGGCCGATGGTGAACGACTGGAAGACGGCCGACGGCTGGTTCACCGCGCGGTCGCCGAGCTCGTCGGTGAAGACCTGGAGCGAGTTGGTCGGGATCGCGTCGATGACGTCGACCTCGTTCGACAGCAGGTCGGCGTACGCCGCTTCCTGCGTGGCGTAGAACTTGATGGTCAGGCCACCGTTCTGCGCCTGGCGGCCGCCCTCGTAGTCGTCGTTGCGGACGAGGTCGATCTGCACGTCGTGCTGCCACGCGTCGTCGCCGTCGATCTTGTACGGACCGTTGCCGATCGGGTTCTCGCCGAAAGCCTCCATGTCCTCGAACGCGACGTCGGGGAGCGGGTAGAAGGCCGAGTAGCCGAGGCGCAGCGCGAAGTCGGAGGCCGGCTTGTTCAGCGCGATCGTGAAGGTGTAGTCGTCGACCTGCTTCAGACCCGTGAGCTCGGAGTCGGTCTCGTAGCTGAAGCCCTCGATGTCCTCGAAGAAGTAGCTGGAGAGGTGACCGTTGGAGAGCTTGGCGCCCTCGTTCCACGCCTTGATGAAGTTGTCGGCCGTGACCTCTTCACCGTCGCTGAACTTCTGGCCCTCCTTGAGCTTCACCGTGAGGTTCTGCGGGTCCTCGGTGGTGATCTCCTCGGCCATGTCGTTGACCGGCTTGCCGTCGGCGTCGTAGTAGACGAGTCCGGCGAAGATCTCGTCGAGGATCTTGCCGCCGCCGACCTCGTTGGTGTTGGTCGGGATCAGCGGGTTCTCGGGCTCGGAGCCGTTGGTCGTGATGATCGCGTCCGCGTCGGCGTCTCCGCCCGCGTTGCCGCTGTCCGAGTTGCCGCCGCCGCTCGCGCAGCCCGCGAGCGCCAGGGCGCCGATCGCGAACAGCGCGGTGCCCGCCAGGGCGATCTTGTTGCGCTTCACTATGTGTCCTCCTAGGACGTGTACATCAAAACTGCGCGCTCATCGTCGAACGCGTAGGGATGGTGTCAGGTTATATCGGCATCCGAGAAGCCGCGCTCCCGGCTAATCAACCGTTACTGAGTGGTGACCATCGGAAACATCCCCGAAACAGACCGTGACGCGCCGCCAAACGACGGATGGCACCGCCCCTCGCGGGAGCGGTGCCATCCGTCGTGATCGGCGTGGGTCAGGCGAACGCCTCGATCGGCGGGCAGGCGCACACGAGGTTGCGGTCGCCGTACGCCTGATCGATGCGACGCACCGGAGGCCAGTACTTGCCGGCGATCAGAGCGGGCACCGGGTAGGCGGCCTCTTCACGGGTGTAAGAGTGCTCCCACTCCCCCGCGATGAGCGACGCGGCGGTGTGCGGCGCGTTCACGAGCGGGTTGTCCGCCGCCGGCCAGCGTCCGGCGGCGACCGCATCCGCCTCGGCCTTGATCTGGATCATCGCCTCGATGAACCGCTCGATCTCGGCGAGGTCCTCCGATTCGGTCGGCTCGACCATGAGCGTGCCCGCGACGGGGAACGACATCGTGGGCGCGTGGAAGCCGTAGTCGATCAGTCGCTTGGCGACGTCGTCGACCGTGACCCCGGTCGCCTCCTTGAGCGGACGCAGGTCGAGGATGCACTCGTGCGCGACCCGGCCGTTCTCGCCCGTGTAGAGCACCGGGTAGTGGCTCCCGAGGCGCTCGGCGATGTAGTTCGCCGAGAGGACGGCTGCCGCGGTCGCGCGGCGCAGTCCGTCGGCGCCCATCATGCGCACGTACGCCCACGAGATCGGCAGCACCCCCGCCGACCCGTAGGGCGCACCCGAGACCACGCCGCCGTCGAAGACGAAGCCGCCCGCGTGCTCCGACCGCTGCGCGAGGGGATGCGAGGGAAGGAACGGTGCCAGATGCGACTTCGCCGCCACGGGACCGACACCGGGACCGCCGCCGCCGTGCGGGATGGCGAACGTCTTGTGCAGGTTCAGGTGCGAGACGTCTCCACCCAGGTCGCCGAAGCGCGCGAAACCGAGCAGCGCGTTGAGGTTCGCTCCGTCGACGTACACCTGGCCGCCCGCGTCGTGCACCGCTGCGGTGATCTCGATCACGTCGTGCTCGTACACGCCGTGGGTCGAGGGGTAGGTGATCATCAGGGCCGAGAGCTCGGACGCGTGCGCGGCGATCTTCGCCCGCAGGTCGTCGAGGTCGACGTTGCCGAGCTCGTCGCAGGCGACGACGACGACCTTCATGCCGGCGAGCACCGCCGAGGCCGCGTTCGTGCCGTGCGCCGACGACGGGATGAGGCACACCGTGCGCTGGTCGTCGCCGTTCGCGCGGTGGTAGCCGCGGATCGCGAGGAGACCCGCCAGCTCACCCTGGGAGCCCGCGTTGGGCTGCAGGGAGACGGCGTCGTAGCCGGTGACCTCGGCGAGCCACGCCTCGAGCTGGTCGATCAGCTCGAGGTACCCCGTCACATCGGATGCCGGCGCGAACGGGTGGATGCCCGCGAACTCCGGCCACGTGATCGCCGCCATCTCGGTCGCCGCGTTGAGCTTCATCGTGCACGAGCCCAGCGGGATCATGCCGCGGTCGAGCGCGTAGTCGCGATCGGCGAGGCACTTCAGGTACCGCATCATGGCGGTCTCGCTGCGATGGGCGTGGAAGACCGGGTGGGTGAGGAACTCGTCCGCGCGACGCAGCGCACCGGGCAGGCCGTCCCGCCCGCCGACGAAGGCGAACGCGCGTCCCGCACGCCCGCCGAAGACCCGGGCGACCTGCAGCAGCTCGTCGACCGTGGTGGTCTCGTCGACCGTGATCCCCACGGTGTCGGCATCCGCGGCGTGCAGCAGGATGCCGAAGCCGTGGTGCGCCTGCGAGACGTACTCCGCTGCACGACCAGGCACCCGCACCCGCAGGGTGTCGAAGAACGCGTCGTGCACGACCTCGATGCCGTCCTCGACCAGCCACGACCGCAGCAGAGCCGCCTTGCCGGCGACCTCCCGCGCGATCGCCGTCAGTCCGTCCGGCCCGTGGTACACGGCGTACATCGAGGCCATGACCGCGAGCAGCACCTGCGCGGTGCAGATGTTCGAGGTGGCCTTCTCCCGGCGGATGTGCTGCTCGCGGGTCTGCAGCGAGAGGCGGTAGGCGGGCTTGCCGTCGGCATCCACCGACACACCGACGAGGCGTCCGGGCAGCTGACGCTCGAGACCCGACCGCACGGCCATGTAGCCCGCGTGCGGACCGCCGAAGCCCATGGGCACGCCGAAGCGCTGCGTCGTGCCCACCGCGACGTCGGCGCCGAGCGAGCCGGGCGAGGCGAGAAGCGTGAGCGCGAGCAGGTCGGCGGCGACGACGGCCAGACCGCCCGCGACGTGCGCCGCGTCGATGACGGCCGACGGGTCCCAGACCCGTCCGGATGCCCCCGGGTACTGCACGAAGACGCCGAACAGCTCGTCCGGCAGCTGCTCGCCGGCGGCGAAGTCGACGGTCACGAGCTCGATGCCCACGGCATCCGCCCGGTTCTCGAGCAGTGCTCGCGTCTGCGGCAGCGCATCGGCGTCGACCGCGAACACGTCGGTCTTCGCCTTCGAGGCGCGTCGGGCGAGCAGCATGCCCTCGGCGACCGCGGTGGACTCGTCGAGCATCGACGCGTTCGCCGTCGACAGCCCGGTGAGATCGGCGACCATGGTCTGGAAGTTGATGAGCGCCTCGAGGCGCCCCTGCGAGATCTCGGGCTGATACGGCGTGTACGCCGTGTACCACGAGGGGTTCTCCAGCACATTGCGCTGGATCACCTGCGGCGTGATGGTGCCGTGGTAGCCGAGCCCGATCATCGGACGGTTGACCGTGTTGCGGGCGGCGAGGGCGCGCAGCTCGCGCAGCGCCTCGGTCTCGGTCGCGGCGGCGGGGATGCTGCTGGCCGACCCCGGGGAGTCGGAGGCGGCGGGCGTGAAGATCGACGAGGGCACGGCCTGAGCCATGAGCGCCTCGAGCGGCCCGGCGGGATCGGCACCCTCGGCGATGCCGAGCGCGTCGAGCATCTGTCGCTGCGCGTCGGCCGTGGGTCCGATGTGACGGTCGGCGAAGGAGACCACTCGGGATCAGCCCTCCGTGAGAGCGACGTACGCGTCGCGGTCGAGCAGCCCGTCGGTGGCACCGGCGGCGACCGATACCTTCACGAGCCAGCCGCCCTCGAACGGCTCGCCGTTGACCAGCGAGGGGTCGTCGACGACGGCGTCGTTGATCTCGACGACCGTGCCGGTGACCGGCGCGTAGAGCTCGCCGACCGACTTGGTCGACTCGATCTCGCCGACCACCGCACCCGCGGTGATCTCGGTGCCGACGGCGGGCAGTTCGACGAAGACTACGTCACCGAGCTTGTCGGCGGCGAAATCGGTGATGCCGATCGTCACGGTGTCGCCGTCTGCGGCAATCCACTCGTGCTCCTCGGTGTAGTGCAGGGTGTTCAGATCGGTCATTTCGTCCTCCGGTAGAAAGGCAGAGCGGTCACGACGGCGGGGATCCTCGTCCCCCGCACATCCAGGAACAGGTCGGTCCCCACCGCGGCTGCGGACGGGGAGACGTAGGCCATCGCGATCGGATGGCCGAGAGTGGGGCTGAGCGCGCCGCTCGTGATCTCGCCGACGGCTGCGCCGTCGGCATCGACCACCGGGTAGCCGGCGCGCCCGGCCCGGCGCCCTTCCGCGACGAGGCCGACCAGCACCGGCGCATCCGCGGAGGCATCCGGGGCGTCCTTGCCGACGAAGCTCTCCTTAGCCGACACGACGACGCGGCCGAGTCCGGCCTGCGCGGGGGTCGCGTGGAGGCCGAGCTCGTGGCCGTAGAGCGGCATCCCGGCCTCGAGGCGCAGAGTGTCGCGGGCGGCGAGACCCGCGGGCACCAGACCGTGCTCGGTGCCCGCGTCGAGGAGGGCGTCCCACAGGGCGACCGCGTGCGCGGCGGGCACCAGCAGCTCGAAGCCGTCTTCGCCGGTGTAGCCGGTACGGGCGAGCAGCAGCGACTCCCCCGCGAAGCTCGCGCGGGCCCAGGCGTAGTAGCGCTGCTCGGACCAGGGGATGCTCACGTCGTCGATGCCCGCGGTCGCCGAGACGATCGCCTCGGCGGCGGGCCCCTGCACCGCCAGCAGCGCGTAGTCGTCGGACACGTCGACGACCTCGGCGTCGAACCCTGCCGCCCGCGCGAGAAGGGCCTCGCGCACGGCGTCGCGATTGCCCGCGTTCGAGATCACGAGGAAGTCGTCGTCGCCCAGCCGGTAGACGATCACGTCATCGACGATGCCGCCCGTCTCCGCCAGCAGCAGCGAGTACTTCGCCTTCCCGTCGGCGAGCGCCGAGAGTCGACCGGCGAGCGCGTAGTCGAGCAGGGCGCCGGCCTCCGCGCCGCGGACCGTGAATTCGGCCATGTGCGAGATGTCGAACAGGCCCGCCGCGCGGCGGACGGCGTGATGCTCGGCGAGATCGGAGGTGTAGCGCACCGGCATCTGCCACCCGCCGAAGTCGGTGAAGGAGGCGCCCAGCGCCTCGTGGCGCTCGCGGAGCGGGGTGTAACGGGGTTCTGACACGGAGTTCTCCCGGATGCGGTCGGGCGGGGCGGCGACGACGTCGCCCCTCGGAACTCCCCCTCTGTCATGGGCCTGAGAGTTTCACCCCGCGTCGCAGGGCTTTCACCGTCGGCGGATCGCGCAGACGTGCGCGATCGCTTTCCAGAGTGGCCGGATCCACGCGGTACGCGTACCTGAGAGATTGGCGGGGAGGCTTGCTCCTTCGGTGCCCGGCTGCGTTCGCCGGGGCTCTCCCGCGGGGGTCGTTCGGCCCGTGTTCGATTGTGCGGCCAGTCTAGCGGGGGCATCCGCTCATCCGTGGCCCTTCCCGTCGCACTTTCTGTCGCACGACTCCGCCCCCAGCGACAGAAAGTGCGACGGGAGCGGTGGATGAGGGAGGGGTGAGCCGGGGCTGTCGAGGGAGGGCTCGACTTATGGTCAGAAGGACACTAAGATCGAGCGCGGAGGTTAAGGTGCCGAAGACCCGAAGTGAAGCCATCCGCGTGGCGGGATCCACCGTGATCCTCACCCTGCGCCCATCGGGCGACGGGGCGCCCCGGCTGGCCATCCCTCTCGTGCACCGCACGCGCGAGCCCTTCGCCGACCGATGGGCGCTGCCCGGGGGCTGGATCGCCACCGACGAATCGCCGATCGACACCGCCGCCCGCACGCTCGCCGAGACCACGGGCCTCGCACCCTCGTATCTCGAACAGCTCTACGCCTTCGGCGCCGTCGACCGCTCCCCCACGCGCGTGATCTCCATCGTGTACTGGGCCCTGCTGCGGCAGGACGACGTGGTCGCGCAGAGCGCCGCGCACGTCGCCGCGGGCCGGGCGCCCGAGAACGTCGAGTGGTTCGACATCGACGCGCTGCCGGCGCTGGCCTTCGACCACGCCGACATCATCGAGTACGCGCTCTGGCGCCTGCGCAACAAGGTCGGCTACAGCCGCGTCGCGCACGGCTTCCTGCCGTCGGAGTTCACCCTGTCCGACCTGCGAGAGGCCTACGAGGCCATCCTCGGCAGACACCTCGACCCCGCCAATTTCCGACGGCAGGTGGAGGCCGCCGGAAACCTCATCCCCACCGACCGCTTCCGCACGGGCAGCCACCGGCCCGCCCGCCTCTACCGCGACAACACCGACGTCGAGCTGGCCGCCCGCGGCCCCCTCGGTCCCGCAGAAACGAGCATCCGATGAGCATCGCCTTCCTCCCCACCCCCGGCGGCCGTCCGCTCGACGGCTCGGTCGACCACGCCATCCAGGACATCGTCGCCGGGCGCTCGACCGACGCCACCTGCACGACCGACCTCGCCGCCGGCCCATGGGACTTCGACATCCGCCCCGGCTACGGCCCCGGGTCGTCGATGGGCGACGTCATCCCCACCGGCGCCCCGCGCCAGGGCGAGCTCCCGGTCGCGTACCGCGAGGCCTCGGAGGAGGAGCTGGATGCCCGCATCCGCGCGGCCAAGCAGGTGCTCGGCGACCGGGTCGTCGTGCTCGGGCACTTCTACCAGCGCGAGGAGGTCGTGCGTCACGCCGACTACGTGGGCGACTCGTTCCAGCTCGCCACGGCCGCGAAGGGGCGGCCCGATGCCGAGGCCATCGTCTTCTGCGGCGTTCACTTCATGGCCGAGACGGCCGACCTGCTGTCGGGGCCGGAACAGGCCGTGATCCTGCCCAATCTGGCTGCCGGATGCTCCATGGCCGACATGGCCGACATCGATCAGGTCGAGGAGTGCTGGGAGCAGCTCGCCGATGCCCTCGGCCCCCTCGACGTCGCCGACGACGAGGGCCTGGTGCCGGTGATCCCCGTCACGTACATGAACTCCTCCGCGGCGATCAAGGGGTTCGTGGGACGGCACGGCGGCATCGTGTGCACGTCGTCGAACGCGCAGACCGTTCTGGAGTGGGCGTTCGCGCGCGGGCGCCGCGTGCTGTTCTTCCCCGACCAGCACCTCGGACGCAACACCGCGAAGGCGATGGGCGTGCCTCTCGAACGCATGCCGATGTGGAATCCGCGACGTCCGTGGGGCGGATCGTCGCCCACCGAGCTCGTCGACGCGCGCGTCATCCTCTGGCACGGATTCTGCTCGGTGCACCGCCGGTTCACGGTCGGGCAGATCGATCAGGCCCGCGCGGAGCACCCGGGTGTGCGCGTCATCGTGCACCCCGAGTGCCCGATGGAGGTCGTCGACGCAGCCGATGAGGCCGGATCGACCGACTACATCCGTCGGGCCATCGACGCCGCCAGCGAACCCACCACGTTCGCGATCGGCACCGAGATCAACCTCGTCAAGCGGTTGGCCGCGCAGTACCCGCAGCACGAGATCTTCTGCCTCGACCAGGTCGTGTGCCCGTGCTCGACGATGTACCGCATCCACCCCGGGTACCTCGCCTGGGTGCTGGAGGAGCTGGTCGCCGGTCGAACGCCGAACCGAATCACGGTGCCGGCCGATGTCGCCGACCCCGCCCGTGTGTCGCTCGAGCGCATGCTGGCCGCGAAGCCCCCGGCACCGGTCGGCCGATGAGGATCATCGTCGCGGGCACCGGCATCGCGGGACTCACCGCGGCGCTGCACGCGCAGGAGCGCGGGCACGATGTCACCGTCGTCACCAAGGGCGCCTCCGGCGACGGATGCACGCGGTACGCGCAGGGCGGCATCGCAGGGGTCCGCGGCCCCGGCGACTCCGCCGCGCAGCACGCCGCAGACACGATCGCCGCCGGTGCCGGTCTCGCCGACCCCGCCGCAGTGGAGACGCTGGTGCGGAGCGCCGACGCCGCACTCGCCGATCTGATCGCGCGCGGTGTGGCCTTCGATCGGGATGCCTCGGGGCAGCTGCTCCGCGGTCGGGAGGCCGCGCACCGCCACGCGCGCATCGCCCATGCGGGTGGCGACGCGACGGGTGCCGAGATCTCGCGCGCCCTGACCGACGCGGTCCGTCGCGCGGGCATCCGGGTAGTGGAGCGAACGATGCTCGTCGACCTCCACGAGGATGCCGGTGCCGTGCGCGGCGTGCGGTTGCTGCGCGACGGCAAGTACGACGATCTCGACGCCGACGCCGTGGTGCTCGCCACGGGGGGCGCCGGTCGGCTCTTCTCCCGCACGACGAATCCGGAGGGGACGACGGGCGACGGCATTGCCGCTGCTCTGCGTGCAGGAGCACGGGTCTCCGACCTCGAGTTCGTGCAGTTCCATCCGACGGTGCTCGCCGGAGGAGACCCCTTCCTCCTCTCCGAGGCCGTGCGCGGCGAGGGCGCGACGCTGCTCGACGAGACCGGCCGACGGTTCTGCCTCGACGTGCACCCCGACGGCGAGCTCGCCCCTCGTGACGTCGTCGCGCAGGCGATCGCCCGTCAGTGCGCGCTGCAGGGGTCGCCCGTGCTGCTCGACGCGACGATGCTCGGGGCGAGGACTCTCGCCCGCCGCTTCCCGACGATCGACCGCGTCACGCGCGAGCGCGGCTTCGACTGGTCGCGCGAGCCGCTGCCCGTGACCCCGGCCGCGCACTACCTCATGGGCGGCGTCGACACCGACCTCGACGGACGCACGTCGATCCCCGGTCTGTTCGCCGGCGGCGAGGTCGCCCGCACGGGCGTGCACGGCGCGAACCGCCTCGCTTCCAACTCCCTGCTCGAAGGCGCCGTGTTCGGGGCGAGGGTCGCCCGCGCCATGACGGAACCGTGGCCGGTGGGCGCCATGCAGGCGAGCGCAGCCGCGGGGAGCCCCGCCTCCGAGCACCTGCCCCTCAGCACCGCTGCGGCACCTCCCGCGTTCTCCCGTGCCGCTCTGCAAGAACTCATGAGCGCTCACGTCGGCCTGCTCCGCAGCGATGCGGGCCTCGCGCATGCCCGGCAGACGCTGCACGCCTGGGCCGCGACCCCGCTCCCCCTCTCCACCCTCGCCGACCACGAGAACGCGAACCTCCTCCTGGTCGCCCAGGCGACCGCCTCCGCCGCCGCGGCACGCACCGACTCCGTCGGCGCCCACGTGCGCGAACCCGCCCTGATCGGAGTCTGATGCTCACCCCCGTCACCATCCACCGCGTCGTCGGAGCGGCCCTCGAGGAAGATGCCCCCTGGGGCGATCTCACGAGCGAGGCACTCATCCCCGCGGATGCCATCGCCACCGCCGACCTCGTCGCACGCGAGGCCGGGGTGCTGAGCGGAGGCAGCGTGTTCACGGCGGCTTTCGCCCTCACCGACCCCGGGGTCGCCGTCGACGTCCACGTGGGCGACGGTGACGAGTTCGCACCCGGCGACGTGCTCGCGTCGGTCTCGGGGCCGGCGCGGAGCATCCTGACCGCCGAACGCGTGGCGCTCAACTTCACGCAGCGCATGAGCGGCATCGCCACCCTCACCGCCGCGTACGTGCGCGCCGTCGCCGGGTCGGCGGCCCGCATCGCCGACACCCGCAAGACCACTCCCGGCCTGCGGGCCTTCGAGCGCCACGCCGTCGCCTCGGGCGGCGGCAGCAACCACCGCTTCTCCCTGTCCGACGCCGTCATGGCGAAGGACAATCACCTCGCCGTGCTCACCCGCTCCGGCGTCGACACCGCAACCGCACTGCGCGCGGCGATCGCGCGGTTGCCGCACACCGCCCACGTCGTCGTCGAGGTCGACCGGCTCGATCAGATCCCGGCCGTGCTCGACGGGGGCGCGCACACCGTGCTGCTCGACAACTTCTCGCTCGACGACCTGCGTGCCGGGGTCGCCCTGATCGGCGGACGGGCGACGGTCGAGGCATCGGGCGGCGTCGACCTCGACACCGTCGGCGCGATCGCGGCGACGGGTGTCGACGTCATCTCGGTCGGTGCTCTCACCCACTCCGCCCGTGCGCTCGATCTCGGACTCGACCTGCGGATCGCTTGACGGTGCTCTACCTCGACCACGCCGCCACCTCGCCCGTGCGCCCGGAGGTGCGGGCCGCCATGGAGCCGTTCCTCGCCGTGACGTTCGGCAACCCGTCGAGCCGACACACCGCGGGCGAGGCTGCAGCACTCGCCCTCGCCGACGCACGCCGGCGGGTCGCCCGCGTGCTCGGCATGCGCGCGGG
This sequence comes from uncultured Microbacterium sp., assembly GCF_963528945.1. Taxonomy (GTDB): domain Bacteria; phylum Actinomycetota; class Actinomycetes; order Actinomycetales; family Microbacteriaceae; genus Microbacterium. Next base: position 458,724 of record NZ_CAURWX010000001.1, on the reverse strand, counting down.
CGACATCGTGTTCACGAGCGGCGGCACCGAGGCCAACAACCTCGCCATCAAGGGCATCGCGCTGGCGGCTCTGGAGCGCGGCGCCCGGCACCTGGTCGTCTCGCCGATCGAGCACGAGTCCATCCTCGAGTCGGTCGCGTTCCTGCGGCGCTTCCACGGCGTCGAGGTGACCGTTCTACCCGTCGACCGTCACGGCCGCATCGCACCGCAGTCGGTCGTCGACGCGGCGCGCGACGACACGGCCCTCGTGAGCTTCGGGCACGCCAACAACGAGATCGGGACCGTTCAGGATGCTCCGGCGCTGATCGCCGCCGCTCACGCCGCCGGGACCGTGGTGCACCTCGATGCCGTGCAGTCGGCGGGCTGGTTGCCCCTCGCCGGCCTCGACACCGACGCCGTCTCGATCGCCGGTCACAAACTCGGCGCGCCGAAGGGCATTGGCGTGCTCGCCGTGCGTGGGCGGGTACCCCTCGAGCCGCTGCTCCACGGCGGTGGACAGGAGCGCGGTCGACGCTCCGGCACCGAGAACGTCGCGGGCGCGGTGGCCCTCGCCACCGCCCTCGAGCTCGCCGAGGCGGAACGCGACGCGACGAGCGTTCGAGTGGGCGCCGCCACGCGGCGCTTCATCGACGCGGTGCTCGGCGCGGTGCCCCGAGCCGAACTCACCGGCGATCCGACGCACCGTCTCCCCTGCACGGCGAGCTTCACGTTCGCCGGCACGAGCGGCGAGGCGGTGCTGCTCGAACTCGAGCGCCGCGGCGTGATCTCGTCGAGCGGGTCGGCATGCGCCGCAGGCAGCGACGAGCCGTCGCCCGTGCTCGTCGCCTGCGGCATCGATCCGGTCGTCGCCCAGACCTCCGTGCGCTTCACGTTCGGTCGCGACGTGCTTTCCGACGACGCGCCCGAGAGACTCGCCGCGCTCGTCGCGGAGGCCGTGCGCGCGGTCGCTTCCTGATCCGACACCCCTCGGCGACGATCGCCGCGGAACCCCGCCCTAGAATCGCAGGGTGAGCGCCCCCGACCCGATCGTGACGATGATCGTGCCGGGGCGTGACGTGGCGGCGTTCGCCCCCGCGGCCATCGCGTCGCTGCAGGCGCAGACCGAGCCCGGCTGGCGTGCGATCCTCGTCGACGACGGATCGGTCGACGCGACGTCCGACATCTTCCTGGCCGCCGCGTCCGACGACCCGCGGTTCCAGGTGGTGCGCCACGACCGGGCGAGGGGGCTGGGCGCCGCGCGCAACGCGGGCCTCGAACGCGTCGACACTCCGTTCCTGGGATTCCTCGACGCCGATGACGAGCTCGCGCCGACCGCGCTCGACCGCATGACGACCACGCTGCGCGAGACCGGGAGCGACTTCGTGGCCGGCGCGTACGTGCGGTCCCGCCTGCGGGGAGACGCTTACGTCGCGGGTCGCGTTCAGCCCTGGGTCGCCGCCGCGACGGCCCCGGAGCGTCGGCGCACGACGCTCGAGGAGCATCCGGATGCCTCCGCCAACATCGTCGCCTGGTCGAAGGTGAGCCGCACGGCGTTCTGGACCGACCTGCGATTCCCCGAGGGCGTCGCCTACGAGGACCAGGTCGTCGCGCAGCTCATGTACACCCGGGCGCACGCGTTCGACGTCATCCCCGACGTCGTCGTGGAGTGGCGACTCCGTGCCGACGGCACATCGATCACGCAGGGCAAGGCTCGGGTGGAGGTGCTCGTCGACTACCTCGCGGCGCTGCGCGGCGGCATCGCCGTTCTCCGCGACGCCGGGGCGCACGCCGCAGTCGCCGCGCGCCTGTCACTGATCCTGACGATGGACCTCCCGTCGTTGCACGAGATCGCCGCCGAGCATCCCGACCCCGCGTACGCGGCCGCTCTCGACGCCTTCGTCGCCGACCTCCGGGCGCTCCCCGAGTACGCCGACGCCCGCCTCGACCCCTCGCTCACCGCCGGTCTGGCCTGGTGATCCGGCGCCGCCCGACTGCGCGCCCCCCTCGACCCGGCACAGCCCCCGCCCCACCCACGCCCCTTCCATTAGGCGCAGAACCCTCGGAGACGCATGACCACCTACCTCGACAGCCTGTTCTCGCTGCAGGGGCGCACGGCGCTCATCACCGGAGGCAGCTCCGGCATCGGCCGTGGCATCGCCACGGCCCTCGCCGGTGCCGGCGCATCCACCGTGATCCTCGCCCGCGGGGAGGATCGGGTGTCGGCGACGGTCGATGAGATCCGATCCGCCGGCGGCAGCGCCGCCGGGGTCGTCGGCGACCTCGGCAGTCGCTCCGGCATCCACGCGGCGGCCGAGGCCGCTGCGGCACCGTTCGGCGAGCCCGACATCGTCGTGCACTCGGCCGGCATCAACATCCGCCCGCCGATGGCCGACATCAGCGAGGAGGACTGGGACGCCACCATGACCGTGAACGCCCTGGCGCCGTTCCTGCTCGGGCGCCGCTTCGCACCGGGCATGGCGGAGCGCGGCTACGGCCGGTTGATCCATATCAGCTCGCAGCAGGCGCACCGCGCCTTCGCCTCCAGCGGGGTCTACGGCGCGTCGAAGGGAGCCGTCGAGTCGCTCATGCGGTCCGAGGCGGAGGCGTGGGGAGGTACCGGCGTCACCAGCAACACGCTGGTGCCCGGCTTCGTGCTCACGCCCCTCAACGCCCGGCTGCAGAAGGACCCGGCGGTCGTCGCGGGGCTCGCGGCACGCACCATGATCGGCCGTAACGGCCTGCCGGAGGACTTCGCCGGCGCTGCCGTGTTCTTGGCGGGGCCCGGGTCGGCGTACGTCACGGGTCACTCGCTCTTCGTCGACGGAGGGCTCTCGGCGCACTGAGCGCGCGAACGGTCACCGAACGGGAAGCCCTCCCCCGTCCTCGGCGCGCGGGCTGGGGACCACACCGAGGGACGCCGTCAGCACCTCGACCGCATCCGTCGAGACGGCGTCGTCGGGTGAGCGGTCGGCGCGACGCTCGGGAAGCGCGGCGCCCACTCCGCCGGTGACGCGCTGCTCGACCACGGCCTCGGTCACGAGCACGCGAGACGCGGCGACCTGCTGCGCCGCGAGCTCGGCGTAGAGGCCTCCGCGATCGAGCAGCTCGGCGTGGGTGCCGGACTCGACGATCCGCCCCGCCTCGAGCACGTGGATGACATCGGCACCCATGACGGTCGAGAGCCGGTGCGCGATCGAGATGGTGGTGCGCCCCTTCGCCGCCTCGTCGAGCGCCTCCTGCACGACGCGCTCCGAGACGGTGTCGAGCGCCGAGGTCGCCTCATCGAGCAGCAGAACCGGCGGATCCTTGAGCAGCACGCGGGCGATCGCGATGCGCTGCTTCTCACCGCCCGAGAGGCGGTAACCGCGCTCGCCCACGACGGTGTCGTACCCCTTCTCGAACCCCGCGATGATGTGATGGATGTTCGCCGCGGTGCACGCCTGCACGAGCTCGGCCTCGGTGGCATCCGGCTTGGCGTAGAGCAGGTTCTCGCGGATCGTCGCGTGGAACAGGTATGTCTCCTGCGAGACGATGCCCACATCGTCGATGATCGACTCCTGCGTGAGCGTGCGCACGTCGGCGCCCGCGAAGAGCACGGCGCCGCCCGCGGCCTCGTAGAGGCGGGGAGCCAGGTAGAGCACCGTGGTCTTGCCCGCACCCGACGGCCCGACGAACGCCACGTGCGCGCCGGGTTCCGCGACGAACGACACTCCGTCGAGGGTGGGCCGGGCGTCGTCCGCGGCATCCGGATACCGGAAGACGACGTCGCGGAACTCCACCCGCCCGCGCGGCCCCGGTGCGGCGGCGACCCGGATGGCGTCGGGCGCGTCCTGGATCTCGGGCACCAGATCGAGGTACTCGAAGATGCGGGCGAAGAGCGCCGACGAGGTCTGCAGGTCGAGCGACACGCGCATCAGGCCCATGAGCGGCTGCAGCAACCGCGCCTGCACGGTCGTGAACGCGACGACCGTGCCCGCGGTGATCGCCCCGCTGCCTCCGGCGATGAGGTAGCCCGAGACGAGGTAGATCACCGCGGGGACGCTCGCCATGATCACCTGCACGACGGCGAAGAAGCCCTGTCCGCTCATCGCCCGGCGCACCTGCAGCACGACCTGGTTGCGGTTCTCGGCCTGGTAGCGCTGCGATTCGGTGCGCTGCCGGTTGAAGGCCTTCGAGAGCAGCATGCCCGAGACGCTCAACGTCTCCTGTGTGATCGAGGTCAGCTCCGAGAGCGACTCCTGCGTCTCGCCGGCGATACGTGCGCGCACCTGCCCGACCTTGCGCTGCACCACCACCAGGAAGGGCATGAGCACGACCGCGATGAGGGTGAGGCGCCAGTCGATGAGGATCATCGCGACGAGCGAGGCGACGACGGTGACGGTGTTGCCGAGGATGCTCGTCACCGTGTTGGTGAGCACGCCGGACACCCCGCCGACGTCGTTCTGCAGGCGCGATTGGATGACACCGGTCTTGGTGCGGGTGAAGAAACCCAGCTCCATCGCCTGCAGGTGTTCGAACAGGCGCACGCGCAGATCTCCGGTCACGCTGTTGCCGACGGTGGAGGTGAGCCACGTCTGCACCACGCCGAGCGCGGCCGAACCGAGGAAGAGCGCGATCATCGCCCCCACGAGCCACGCGAGCAGTCGAAGGTCGGGACCGCCGCCGTCGGTGGGAAACAGCGCGTCGTCGAACACCCGCTGCACGATCAGGGGAGGGATTACCGCGACGCCGGCGCCGACCACCACGAGGATGCCGGTGAGGAGGATGCGCCACCGGTAGGGCCGGAACAGCGCGATCACACGCCGCCCCAGGCCGTCGATGCGCGGCGCCTCGGCGTTCATGCGCTTCTGCGCCTCTTCATCGACCCCGCGGAAACCGCCGGGGTGCCGTCCGCCCATACTCATCCCGTCAGCGTATCCAGGCCCGGGGACACCGAGGGTCGGGAGCATCCGTCGGACCGATATCCCGCGACTCGGGAATGGAATGTCGGATGCTGTGGTTACGCTGAGTGGCCTGACTGGTCCTCGCGCACTCGCGCACTCTCCTCTTCTCGTGCCCTGGAGGCCGTATGTCCGCCGTCGACACCGGGTCGATCCCGACCCGCACCACCGCCGACGGAGCGATCGCCCGCTCCGACATGCGCGTCATCTGGCTGCTGCTGGTCGCCGCGTTCGTGGCGATCCTCAACGAGACCACCATGGGCATCGCCATCCCGCACCTCAACGAAGACCTGGGCATCCCGCCGGAGCTCGGGCAGTGGCTGACGAGCGCGTTCATGCTGACGATGGCGGTCGTCATCCCCACCACCGGGTTCATCCTGCAGCGCTTCACCACGCGTCAGGTGTTCATCGCGGCGATGATCTCGTTCTCGCTCGGTACCCTCGTCTCGCTCGTGGCCCCCGGTTTCGCGGTGCTGCTGGTCGGCCGCGTCATCCAGGCGGTCGGTACGGGCATCATGATGCCCCTGCTCATGACGACGATCATGAACGTCGTGCCCCCGCAGTCCCGCGGGCGCATGATGGGTCGCGTCGGCATGGTCATCTCGCTCGCCCCTGCGACCGGTCCCGTGCTGGCCGGCGCGGTGCTCGAGGTCGCCAACTGGCGCGCCCTCTTCGCGATCATCCTCCCGATCGCCCTCGTGGCCCTCGGCATGGGCGCGCGATGGATGACGAACCTCGGCGAGACCCGCCGCCTGCCCCTCGACGTGCTCTCCATCCCGCTCGCGGCGCTCGGCTTCGGCGGCGTCGTGTTCGGCATCAGCCAGCTGGGCGGCGAGGGTGCGGGCTCCGGTCCCGCCGCGGGCGCGACGGCTCTGGCCGTCGGCGTCGTCTCGCTCGCGCTCTTCGTCTGGCGTCAGCTGGTGCTGCAGCGCGCCGATGATGCACTCCTCGACCTGCGCGTCTTCCGTTCCACCAACTTCACCCTCTCGGTGATCATCATGTCGATCCTCGCGCTGTCGATGTTCGGCACCCTCACCCTCCTCCCCCAGTACCTGCAGAACGTCGTCGGCCTCGAGTCGTTCAGCGCAGGTCTGATCCTGCTCCCCGGCTCGATCATGATGGGTCTGCTCGGTCCGCTCATGGGGCGCATCTACGACGCGCGCGGTACTCGTCCGCTCCTCATCCCGGGCACGATCCTCGTGTCGGCGGCCCTGTTCTTCTACTCCACGGTGGGCGAGCAGACGCAGTGGTGGGTGCTCGTGATCGTGCAGGCCGTGATGTCGGTCGGCCTCGCGATGTCGTTCACGCCGCTGTTCTCCGCCTCGCTCGGCTCCCTGGAGCGACCTCTGTACTCGCACGGCTCGGCGGTGCTCAACACCATGCAGCAGGTGGCCGGCGCCGCGGGTGTCGCTGTGCTGCTCGTCACCTACTCCGCGATCCTGCACTCGGGCGAGGCCGAGGGGTTGTCGACCGCGGTCGCCGGTGCGCCGGGTGCGCGCATGGCGTTCCTCATCGCAGCGATCATCTCGCTCGCGGCCGTGGCACTGAGCGCGTTCGTGCGGAAGCCCGCCGAAGACGCAGCCGGTTTCCACGGGGGTCACTGACCCCGATCACCGGGCGAGCGGCGTCTGACGACCTACGGCTTCTTCGCGGCCGGCAGGCGGCAGACGCCGCCGCTGCAATACCCGGCGGTCTCGTCGTCGGCGTCTCCGCGAAGGAGGTCGAGGGTACCGGGCAACGGTCGGAGCCCGCGGGGCGCCTCCGGCTCACTGGCGTGTGCCTGCTGATCGGTCATCCCTCGATCGTACGCCTGTCCGACAGCACGGGCGTCGCTCCCGCAGAGCCATCCGCGCGGCACGGAAAGGGGTGTCGGCGCCCCTCCGGCGGGCGTAGCGTTCGCAGTGACGCCGGGCCACCTCCCTCGTCGCGCCCGACGCGTCGACCAAGGAGCGCACCATGATCATCACTCCCCCGGATGCGGCATCCGTCTCGGGTCGCGCCGCCGAGATGTACGCCGCCGACATCGCAGACGACGGCTTCGTCTTCGCGCACACGCAGGCGATGGCTGTGAACCCCGAGGCGTACGCCGCGTTCGAAGAGCTCGTGCACGCCGTGGTTCCCTCGATCGGCGTGCGGGTCTACGAGGCGGCGACCCTCGGAGCGGCGCGGGCGATCGGTTCGACGCACTGCCTGCTCGCGCACGCGCGACGCGCACTCCGCGCCGGAGTGGTCGACGAGGCGGGGATCGCCGCGTTCGCGGCGCACGACGACCGCGGATTCGGGGCGGCCGAGCAGGCGGTGATCCGGTTCGCCGAACGGCTGTCGACATCGCCGCGCTCGATGACGGATGCGGATTCGGAGGCCCTGCGAGCGCACGGCTTCTCCGACCGCCAGATCGTCGACATCGCCCTCGCGGCGGCGGCCCGCAACCTGTTCAGCCGCACGCTGCAGTCCCTCGCGGTTCCCGTCGACGCGACGCCGGGGCTGCCCCCGGGGATCGCCGCAGCGCTGATCCGCCTCGCGGGCGAGGCCGACGGCACGGACTCGGAGCACACCGAGCCCGGAGACGCCGTCTGACCGACAGCGGATCGACAGCCGCGCCCCCTACGGTGGAGGAATGCTGAAGAGATCGATCGCCCGGGTGTTCTGGGCCGTCAGCCGCTGGACCCTGGTGGGCCAGCGCGCCGTGCCGACCCGTCCGACGATCCTCATCGGTGCCCCGCACACCTCCAACTGGGACTTCGTCCTCATGCTCGGTATCGCGTGGAGGCTCGGCATCGACGTGCACTGGCTCGGGAAGAAGAGCCTGTTCCGCGGGTGGCGCGGTCCGGTGATGCGCGCGCTGGGCGGCGTGGCGGTCGACCGCGACGACCCGGGCAGGGTGGTCGCGGAGGTCGTCGGCCAGGTGCACTCCGGAAAAGTCTTCGGTCTCGTCATCACGCCGGACGGCACCCGCGGCGGCAACGATTACTGGAAGTCGGGCTTCTACCGCATCTCCCGCGAGACCGGCATGCCGCTGACCCTCGGGTTCGTCGATCGGACGACGATGACCACCGGACTCGGGCCGACGATCGAGACGACCGGCGACGTCCGCGCCGACATGGATCGCATCCGCTCGTTCTACGCCGACAAGGCGGGCGCCCGGCCCGAGCGACGCACCGAGCCGCGTCTGCGCGACGAGGACCCGGTGGTCGACGGTCAGTCGACCTCTTCGACCTGAGTCCGCGCGTATTCGAGGTCCTCGGTCGACAGCTCCTCCCGCATGCCGACGACCGCGCCGGTGATCTCGCGGATCTCCTCGCGCACGTCGTCACCGAGATGCGGCGCCTTCTCGAGCAGCTCGTGGCGCGCGTCGACGGACAGATGCGGCCACCAGTCGTGGATGGGAGGAAGGGTCATGAGAACGTCTCCTGGGGTCGGGGCGGGTCGGCTGGACAGGGGTGTCGGCGCGCATCAGACTGAGCGCATGAGTGTGGAGATGGCCGACGCGGGGCATGACGACCGCGCCGACGGACGCGACGAGACCCCGAACGAGCGGGCCGATCGCAACTGGGACGAGCTGCTCCAGGAGCTGCGCGTGATGCAGACCGGCACGCAGATCCTCACCGGCTTCCTTCTGGCGGTCGCCTTCCAACCGCGGTTCACCGACATGGATGAGCTGCAGCGCGACGTGTACGTCGTGCTGGTCGCTCTCGCCGCGGTGGCGACGATCCTGGCGCTGGCACCCGTAGGCATGCACCGGGCGTTCTTCGGCCGTCGACGCAAGCCCGATCTCGTGCGGATCGCGGCGCGCATCGTGCGCATCGACCTCGTCGTCATCGGCGCCCTGACGATCGGCGTCACGACGCTCATCGTCGACTTCACCGTCGACCGGACCGCCGGCCTGATCGCGCTCGTCGCGTCGCTGGTGATGGTGGTGGCGCTCTGGCTGGTGCTTCCGCACGTGACCCGCGGCGCAGCACGGCCGGGGTCGGTCCCGAAGGACTGACCCCGGCCGGGCAATCGCGCGTCGCTCCCCGTACGCGCGATCATGCGGGTGCTCCCTTCAGCTCCCCGCAGGCTCCCGGTTCTCGGCGCTCACCATCCAGGCGAACTGCTCGAGCCGCTCGATGACCGCGTGCAGCAGGTCTGCCGACGTCGGGTCCTCTTCGTCGACCGCGTCGTGCACATCGCGCAAGGTGCCGACTGTCGCCTCGAGCCGCTCGGTGATGAGGTCGATCGTGTCGGTCGTCGAGACCTCTCCCGAGGGGAATTCGGGCAGCGTGGTGCTGGCGGCGATGGTGTCGCTGCGGCCATCGGGCACGGCGTGCAGCGCGCGCATCCGCTCGGCGATGGTGTCGCTGAAGGTGCGTGCCTCGTCGATGATCTCGTCGAGCTGGCGGTGCGTGTCGCGGAAGTTGCGCCCCACGACGTTCCAGTGAGCCTGCTTGCCCTGCAGTGCCAGTTCGAGCAGGTCGACGAGAACGGCCTGCAGGTTGCCCGCGAGTTCGGGCGATGCCGTGAAGCCCTTCTCAGCGTTCTGGGGTCGGGTGGTCTTGGCGCCCGCCTTCGCGGTAGCGCCCTTCGATCCGGTGGTCTTCGACGTGGTCTTGGTAGCCATAGTGATGTCCTCCTGGCGACGACCGTAGCGACGCTCCGACCCGGGATTCGAGGGGGTTGACATGCCCACCCCCGACCCCCGAACGTGTGACCGGAAGGAGAACGATGACCCCCTCTGAAACCCCCGACCATCCCGCGATCGACATCGCCCCCCTCAGCGAGGACGACGCCGGCGAGGTGCTGACGATCCAGCGTGCGGCCTTCGTCTCAGAGGCGCAGATCTACGGCAGCGCCGACATGCCCCCGCTCACGCAGACGCTCGACGAGATGCGAGCAGAACTGCGGATGGGCGCGGGCCTCGGTGCCCGCGTCGACGGGCGTCTGGTCGGCGCGATCCGGTTCCGTGAGGACGGCGATCTGCTGCTCATCGGACGGATCGCGATCGCGCCGGACATGCAGGGCGAAGGCATCGGGCGCGCGCTGCTCGAGGCCGCCGAGCAGCGTTCATCGGCGACGACGGCGGAACTCTTCACCGGCAGCCTGAGCGAGGCGAACATCCGCCTGTACACCAGCTGCGGCTACGAGGAGAGCGAGCGTGTGCCCGATGGGGACGGCACCGCTCAGGTGTTCCTGAGAAAGCTGTTGGCCAGGTGAGAGGTTCCTCCGAGGCGGCGCGTCGGGGTTGCTCCCTGCGCGCCGCTTCGGAATCGTAGCCGGGACATGTCGCGACCGCGTCATGCCTCGAACGGAAGGAGAGTCTTGTGCTCACCCTCACCGACAACGCCTCCGCGATCGTCACGACCCTCGTGAGTCGCCAGAGCGAAACCCCGGATGCCGGTCTGCGCATCCACTCCACCGAGGCCCAGGGCCCGAGCGGAGAGGCACGTCTCGCCGTGCTCGTCACGAACGACCCCGAACCGCAGGACCAGGTCGTCGAGGTGTCCGGCACACGCCTGTTCCTCGATGAGACGGCCGCGGCCGCACTCGACGACAAGGTGCTCGACGCCGGCGTCGACGACGCCGGGGCGGTGTCCTTCGCCGTCTCGGCTCAGGTCGCCTGACGCGGATTTCCGGATGCCGCGGCCCGTCTCGGGTCGCGGCATCCGTGCGTTCAGGGGGGATCAGTCCCAGTCGAGGTAGTCCTCGATGGCCCACGACGTGGCACCCATGTGCGTGAACGGGAACAGGTAGCCTCCGCCCTCGACGCGCACGACGCTGACCCGGTCGGGCGCGGCTTCCTGCAGCTTCTCGCCGTTCTCGACGGGCGCGATGGGATCTTCGGTGCCCTGCACGACCAGCACCGGCAGGCCCTCCGCGAGCGGCGCGGGCGTCTCCCAGGCCGCCGCCTGAAGGGCGTCGACCTCGGCGTCGCGCGACGGGGCGGGCAGTGCGGCGAGCGCCTCGGCCGACGGACCGGTCTCGTCGACGCCGAGCAGCAGTACGCCGTTCACACGGTCGTGGTGGTCGAGCGCGACGACGCGCGCCACGGCGCCACCGAAGGCGTGACCTCCGACCCAGGCATCCGAGATCGAGAGATGGCTCATCACGTCGACGACGTCTTGGGCGAGGTCGTGCATCGTCACCGCCTGGTCCGACGGGCGGCGCGAGCCGATGCTCACCACCCGGAAGTCCTCCTCCGATACCGAGTGCGAGAGCAGCTCGAGGTAGGTGACGTTCAGACCGTGTCCGGCGATGAGGATGAGAGCGGGTCCGTCACCTTCCACGGTGTAGGGGATCGCGCGTCCGTCGGGCTCGAAGGTCTGAATGTCAGCCATGGTTCGGCAGTCTCCTTGAGGTGAGGTGGGCCTCACCCAGCGTACCCAACCGCGCGAGCGCCGACGGATCCCGGCCTCTCGCCTGGCTAGCCAGAACTCTATGCCGGGTCAATCTCCTTCCCCGGCCATGCGACGCGCGGCAGGATGACGATCATGAGCACGAGTCGAACGTTGCGCGCTGCGGCGGGTGCCGCGACCGTCGCAATTGCGATGACCCTCGCCGGCTGCGGCCTGTCGGTGCCGACCGACCCCGACGGCACGCTGGAATCCGTGCGCGGCGGTGAGTTGCGCGTCGGGGTGTCGCCGGACGGCGCGCTCGTCGAGCTGCATGGCGGCGAACCGTCCGGCAGCGTCATCGATCTCGTCGAAGGGTTCGCTGACGAGATCGATGCGTCACCCGAGTTCACCGTGGCGACCGAGGAGACGCTGGTGCGGATGCTGGAGGACGACGAGCTCGATCTGGTCGCCGGGGGCTTCACGTCCGACACGCCCTGGGTCGAGAAGGCCGGCGTCTCGCGGGGGTATTCGGGCGACGAGGGGGCGGAAGGACGGGACATCGTGATGCTCGTGCCCCTCGGTGAGAACGCGTTCCTCTCGACGCTCGAGCGGTACCTCGACGAGGAGGTGGGCCCATGAACGTCACCCATGAGTTCGGACGCACCGACCTTCCCGACGAGCAAGCGCGCGCCCTGCGCCGGGCCGTGAAGTGGGAGTGGTTCACGATCGCCTACACCAGCATTACCATCGCGGTGATTGCGCTCGTGGTGGGGAACTCGCAGGCGATGCGCACCGCCTGGATCGAGGACATGCTGTCGCTCATCCCCCAGATCGCCTTCCTCGTGGCACTGATCTTCGTGCGCCGTCGGCCGACGCGCACGCATCCGTACGGTCTGCATCGCGCCATGGGAATCGGGCACCTCGTCGCGGGCGTGGCCCTCGCCGCGGTCGGGCTGAACCTCGCCCGCGAGTCGATCGTCGGGCTCGTCACCGGCGAGCATCCGACGATCGGCACGGTGCAGCTGTTCGGTCAGACCGTCTGGCTCGGGTGGCTCATGATCGCCGTGATGGCCGTCGTGATCGTCGGACCGATCTTCTTCTACGGCCCGGCGAAGGCGAAGCTCGCCCCAGTGCTGCACAACAAGCTGCTGTACGCCGACGCCGACATGGCCAAGGCGGACTGGCAGACCACAGTGGCCTCGATTGTCGGCGTGCTCGGCGTGGGTCTGGGCGTGTGGTGGCTCGATGGCGCCGCCGCCCTGTTCATCTCGCTCGGCATCATCTGGGACGGGTTCACGAACACGAAGACCGCCGTCATCGACCTGATGGACCAGCGGGCGCGCACACACGACAGCCGCTCGCCCGATCCTCTGGCCCGGGAGATCGTCTCGTATCTGCGCAGCCGTCCCTGGGTGGCGGATGCGGCGGTCCGGGTGCGCGATCAGGGCCAGGTGTTCCACGTCGAAGCCTTCGTGGTGCCGCACCGCTCGAAGGTGGCGCTGGCACGCCTCAGCGAGGCATCGGAGGGCATTGCGGACCTGGATTGGAAGGTGCAGGACGTCGTCGTATCGCCGGTGGAGAAACTGCCGGACGAGGCCGACCCCGGGCGCTGACCGCGCGGCCCGCGCTCGCGTGCCGCGGCACCACCGCTCCGATATGGCGAGGGGTGCTGCGCGTCGTCAGCCGAGGACGAGGGCGGCGGCCGCAGCGAGCGCACCGACGACGATCACCGCCAGCGCCGGGCCGATGAGCACCTCCGCCGCACTCATCGAACCGGGAACGCGCCGACGCGCCTGAGCCGCGCTCAGCGCTTCCTCGATCTCGATGATCGGCACGCCGCGCGAGCGCAGCGCATCCACGACCTGATAGTCGGGCGTCGAGAACGCATCGATGACCCCAAATTTCCCTTGGAGCACGACGCGACGCACGAGGGGGCCGGAGACCCTGGAGGGAAGGATGAGCCCGGCGAGGATCACGACCTCGCGGACAGCGGCGACGTCGACGACCCGTCGACCGAAGGCGCGCCGGATCACGAGCTCGTCACCGCTGACGCGCGCCTTCACGAACCGCCGGAAGTACAGCAGCCCGGAGATGAGCAGCACTGCAGCCACCAACGTCAGCGCAACGGGGAGACCGCTCGACGGCGAGAAGCGGCCGGCAACATGCCAGGCGATGCCCGCCCAGACCGCGCAGACGACCATGGCGCCCAGCGTGCTGGCGAGGAAGACGCGAGCCGCGGTGATCGACATCGTGTCCCTTCGAGCTGCGACGGGATCGCCCGGGGCCGTCAGTTGTTGAAGCGGAACTCCACGACGTCCCGCCGCCGAACAACATCAATCTGTGTTTGAACTGACGTCGAACTGCTGCTGCTGTGTCGCCCTGTCATATCGACCAGCAGCGCTCACGAGCTGTCGCGGAGCGCTGAACGTCTGCCCCGCTTCGTCCGCTAAGCGCGACGACGGCGATCCACGTACAGTGTTCCACTCAATTCGCCCTCTGACAGCAGGGTCGAACTCAGAAGTACCGGGGCCTGATCACCTTCGACTTCGCTGGGCATGCCGGTTCCCGGAAACTCGTGGCTATCGGTGACGGTCTTCGACACTTCGTTCCATTCGGAACTAATCGAGTTATCGAGGGTCATGTCCGCATGCCCAGGACCCGATCCAACGAGCCATCGAAGTTCCACTCGAACTAGATCCCGATGCCCGACGTCTTCGAAGGTTTCCTTGCTCCACTGTTGCTCACGCGGCCCGCGAGTCCAGACCACTACCTGCTTTTTATCCGCCATGTCGGCGACTCTCGCATGAACCATCGCTTTGAGGTCGCGACCCGCCGCAACTTGGGAACTTGAATTTTAAGCATGCGAGCCCCTATCTGATCCGCTTACTACACCTGTTCACTGCCCATCAGGCCGCTGGCGGGGACGTGCATTCTGACCGTCAGCTACCACCACGTCTCCGCGCGCAATCCGTAGATCGACGGGGCGCACGCGATCCAGTAACTGAGCCATGAGCTGCTCGGACGCCTCTCGGTTCAAGTTCGACGCAACCCAAATTGCCGCTTCGCCTCCTAGTGCGATCTTCTTCGCCCTGGCGCCAGGGGGAAGGTCAGGCTCTGACGCGATCAATCCTGGAGTGAGAACTGTACCGACCCCGCGCGCCTGCGCGAGTAGTTGTGCCACCGCGCGAAGTGCACCAACCGCAGTGTAGGGCCCCGCCTCAAGCTCTGTCGGGCGCGCCTCTCCGAGCAGCAAGTATGTCCTGTACCGAGTCTTTCCTCGCAAACGGTCGTAGCGCCACTCGAGCTGCAGTGCTCGGTGTTTGCCATATCCGGTGTGCTGGGTCCTGTTGATGTAGTCCTGCCCGAAGTGCGCGAGAAGTTCGTCGTCCAAGCGCCGCACCCGAGTGACAGGCACACCTGACTGCATCAGGGCGCGCACCTGGTCGCTGTCGACATCTTCCAAGGCCGCTTCCAGTGCCTCGACGGTATCTATTCCGGTAGCTCGCACAAGTTCGATCCCGAAAGCAACTCCGTTATCATTCCCGTCAGCGTCATTCGGGAACCGCGACTCCATGAATTGCGAGAGCGTGGCTTCGTCCAGGGCGGTTGAAACGACCTCCCCCGACCCGGGGTCTGGTTCGCCGCGCGTCTCTATGTGAGTGCTTTCAATATCTACGGTCGGTCGCGCAAGAATTCGATCAATTGCTACGAACGTTTCATCGAGCGCTCGACGAGCATCCGACGCGGCCCCGAAGAGCTGATCTATTGTGCCTTGGTCCTGCTCGCTGATCGCGTTGTACTGGGCGCCCTTGTACCGCCTTGCGTGCTCGAATTCCGCCCACGCGTGTCCGGCGACTGTGCGGATTTGAATCTCGAGCCCTCCGAACGTCGTGAAGTACCGCTCGAGCTCACCACCAGAGACCACCCAATCAGAGTCGTACTCGTCTGTTTCCCCCGAAACGACGATGTGTAGGCAGTCGTATCCGCGCAGGTGCGGTGGCTTTTCCTCTCCGGGGTTCCGATCCTCCCCCGGGAGGACAGCGAATCGGGAACGGATCAGTTCTCTGGCTCTGTCCCGATCGGTGTTCGAGTAGGTGATGATACGGATCGCGACGATGTCCGTAATCTCCCCGATCGGGTTGGAGTATCGTTTTGCGCGTTGTTTTCTCTGAAACGAGGCTATTGATTTCGCCCTTGCGGACACGTCGTGCGGCTCGACGCCGGACTCGGCCAGCAAACGCAGAACGTAGCTCTCGACCTCACTGGCCGCACGCGGCAGCCAATCCCAGTTCGTGTAATCCACGCCGTCGATACTGCTCATACCGTCCCCCCGGCTCCCGGCGCCAGCAACTTAGCGGCGCTCTCACCGTATCGGACTTGCCCGGTCAATCGTTGCGCAGAGTGGGGCCACCTCGCCGCAAGAACGGGCGCCCGCTCGCTTGTCGGCACTACCGAACCTATGGCTCGCCCGCGCGACTTGAAAGTCGTCGCACTGGAGTGACGCGGAGTTGACGGCGTGGATGCAGCGACGGCGTCGGGTTAGCCTGCCTGACTCTGCGACGACAGCTCTCATTGTTGTAGCGGAACTCCACCGAGTCGGGTCGCGGATCGACGTCTCGGGATGCCGTTTCCCCTCCGCGACGTCGTAAACGGCTCGGAGCTCCGGCAGCCTCCGCGCGACGCGGAGATCATTGCGGTCCACTCCGAAAAAGTGCTCGATCCGTCACTTGGCACGAGGGTGGAGTTCGTGGTCACGCTCGACCTCGCCATCAGGGCAAGCGGACGTCACGCGCGCATGCTAGCGAACATCGGCAGCGTCAGTTGTCGAAGCGGAACTCCACGACGTCACGTTGCCGATGCGCATGATGAAACCACTGCCCAAAGCCGTGAATCAACGCGCAAGACAGCTTCGCCGTCGCTTGATCGTTCATCACGAATTCTCCGTTCCGCAGTCGGCGAAACCAGACGGCGACATGTGTGTTAGTGTTCCAACGCGCTGATGGTCCAACTGGCTAAGGCGGCAGCCTTCATCCGCCTTTCGGCTTCTTAGAGCTGCAGAAAGCAGTCAGCTACTCGCAGTCGCGAATACGCGCTAGTGACATCTCTCGCATGGATTACGGACTTGGTCGACGTTTACAGAAAAAGGCTGCAAGACATTCCCTCTGTAATGACTCCGGCTGAGTCAACCCGTATAAACCGAATGGACGGTCGCGCTAATAGGCTGGCCGAGGTTGCTAAGACCCTGCGTCTGCCTAGTAACGATCAAAATCTTTCGATGCTGCTGTTCGCCACCCGGTGGCGAAATTCTATCGTTCACTCCGATGCCGACCACAGAGTTGGCAGTCATGTGAAAGCGAGCCTGCTGGCACTCAGGCCCGAAATATCTGATGCTCATCGCGGCCTCGATATAGAGCGGGCAATCACATCCTTTCAGGACGGGAATGCGCCAACTTTCAAGGAGGTAGCCTCTTTCATCGCGGCCGCACAGCGACTGGTCGAGTCAATGGACATGAGAGCGATCGCAGCAATGGACCTGCAGGTGTATGCGGACCAACAACTCCGCGAACACTTCACTTCAGCTTTCGAGACAAACAGCCAGGTATTCTCGCAATTTTGGCCCGGGAATCCAAAGAAGACCAGACAGAGGCTCGAGACCTTACTGATCCAACTCGGTTTCACGAAGGAAAACGCTACCGCCCACCTGAATGGCGACTATCTAGATCTCGTGGCGGAGTACTCTGCGAGAGACGCTCGGGAACGCTTCCTAGACGTAGCCGACACATAACTTTCTCGCAGCACCCGCTACCGGCAGGAACAGCCGTGTCTACAAAGCGGCCTGCTCAGTTGTTGAAGCGGAACTCCACGACGTCGCCGTCCTGCATGACGTAGTCCTTGCCCTCGAGGCGCGCCTTGCCCTTCGCGCGGGCCTCGACCACCGAACCGGTGGCGACGAGGTCGTCGAACGACACGATCTCGGCCTTGATGAAGCCCTTCTCGAAGTCGGTGTGGATGACGCCGGCGGCCTGCGGCGCCTTGGCGCCCTTCGGGATGGTCCAGGCGCGCGCCTCCTTCGGCCCGGCCGTGAGGTAGGTCTGCAGGCCGAGGGTGTCGAAGCCGATGCGGGCGAGCTGGTCGAGGCCCGACTCGTCCTGACCGGTCGCGGCGAGCAGCTCGGCGGCATCCTCCGGATCGAGGTCGATGAGCTCCGACTCGATCTTCGCGTCGAGGAAGATCGCCTGTGCCGGCGCGACGAGAGCGGCGAGCTCGGCCTTGCGCGCGTCGTCGGTGAGCACAGCCTCGTCGACGTTGAAGACGAAGATGACGGGCTTCACGGTGAGAAGTCCCAGCTCGCGGATCGGCGAGAGGTCGAGGCCGCTCGTCGAGAGCAGTACACCGCGCTCGAGCGCATCCTTCGCGGCGTTCGCGGCTTCGAGCACCGACGGGTCGATCTTCTTGCCGCGCACTTCCTTCTCGTAGCGCGAGATCGCCTTCTCGACGGTCTGGAGGTCGGCGAGCATGAGCTCCGCGTTGATGGTCTCCATGTCGGATGCCGGGTTCACCGCACCCTCGACGTGCACGACGTCGTCATCGGCGAAGCCGCGGACGACCTGCGCGATCGCGTCGGCCTCGCGGATGTTCGCGAGGAACTGGTTGCCGAGCCCTTCTCCCTCACTGGCACCGCGGACGATACCGGCGATGTCGACGAACGACACGGTCGCCGGGAGGATGCGCTCGCTGCCGAAGATCTCGGCCAGCTTGTCGAGCCGCGCGTCGGGGAGGCTCACCACGCCGACGTTGGGCTCGATCGTCGCGAACGGGTAGTTCGCCGCGAGCACGTCGTTCTTGGTCAGAGCATTGAAGAGGGTGGACTTGCCGACGTTGGGCAGGCCGACGATGCCGATAGTGAGAGCCACGGGTGTCGAGTCTACCGGGCGGGGCCGTACCCCGTGCCCGCTGCGGCCGCAGCGCCGGGCGGCGGCCGCTGCTGGCACGGGAGTCGGCGGCGGATGCCGGTGCGCTCGGCGCGCCGCCCCACCCTCGGCGAGACCGCGGGCGAGAGTGGGGACGTGCCCCTGGACTTCACCGCGATCGATTTCGAGACCGCGAACTCCAGCCCCGCCTCCGCCTGCGCGGTGGGTCTGGTCCGCGTTCGCGACGGAGTGGTCGTGGCGACCGCGGGGTGGCTGATCCAGCCTCCGCCCGGCCATGACGAGTTCCAGGAGTGGAACGTGCGCATCCACGGCATCCGCCCCGAGCACGTGCGCACGGCGGCGCGCTGGGTCGACCAGTTCGAGCGCCTGTGCGCATTCGCGGGCGCCGACGTGCTCGTCGCACACAACGCCGGCTTCGACCTCAACGTGCTCCGAAAGGCCGCCGAGGCGACCGGCGGGCTCTGCCCGCCGTACCAGTCGCTGTGCAGCCTGCAGGTGGCCCGCAAGACCTACCAGCTCGACTCCTACCGGTTGCCGAAGGTGGCGGAGGCGGCGGGCTTCGAGGAGTTCGCGCATCACGACGCCCTCGCCGACGCCCGCGCCTGCGCGCAGATCGTGATCGATTCCGCCCGGCGGGCCGGCGCGTCTGATGTGCACACCCTCGCCGAGGTGCTCGGTCTGCGTCTCGGCGGACGCGTCGCCCCGGCGGCCGAGGTCGCTCCGGTCGTGCCCGAGTTGTCGGTGGCCTGATCCCTTCCGCGGGTCTCCCCCGAATGTCGGAGGCCCTGGCCATCATGGCTCCATGGATGCTCCGCTGATCGTTCTCCTCCTGCTCGCCGCACTGTGCGCGGGTGCGGCCGTCGGCTGGGCGCTGCGCGCAGGTCGCGGTGCTGCTGCGATCGCGCGAGCCGAAGCCGAACTCGCCGCGGCGCGGGACGACCGGGATCGCCAGTACGACCTCTATCGCGACGCCGTCGAGCACGCCCGCAACGAACAGCGGGCCGAGGCGCAGCGCGTGCAGCAGCAGAACGCGGTGCTGACAGCCCTCGCTCCCGTGCGCGAGAGCCTGCAGCAGATGCAGCAGAAGGTCTCGGCCATCGAGCAGGAGCGCCACGCGCAGTTCGGATCGCTGGCCGAACAGCTGCGTCGTGCTCAGGAGTCCGACGAGGCGCTGCGGGCGACCACCGAGTCCCTCGCCGGTGCGCTGCGGTCGACGGCCACCCGCGGGGTATGGGGCGAGACGCAGCTGCGGCGCGTCGTCGAGGCGGCCGGGCTGACCCGCCACGTCGACTTCGACCTGCAGACCTCGATCTCGTCCGACCGCGGCCAGGGGCGTCCCGACATGGTGATCCGCCTCGCCGGAGGGGCATCGATCGCCGTCGATGCGAAGGTCCCGCTCGACGCGTACCTCGAGGCATCGGCGCTGCCCGCGGGCGACGCGCACGAGGCGCAGCGCCGTGTACACATGCAGAAGCACGTCAAGGCGCTCCGCGCGCACATCGATGCGCTCGCCAAGAAGGCCTACTGGTCGGGACTCGACGCCAGCCCCGAGTTCGTCATCTGCTTCCTCCCGAGCGAGTCGCTCCTCGCTGCCGCGATCGACGAAGACCCGACACTGCTCGACTATGCGTTCGGTCGACGGGTGGCCCTCGCTTCCCCCGTCAACCTCTGGGCGGTACTCAAGACGGTCGCCTACACGTGGACGCAGCAGGAGGTGTCGACCGAAGCACGCTCCCTCCTCGCTCTCGGCAGCCAGCTGTACGACCGCCTCGGCACGTTGGCGGGGCACGCCGACGATCTGCGCCGCGCGCTGGAGCGCACCGTCGACAGTTACAACCGCTTCGCGGGTTCGCTCGAGAGCCGGGTGCTCGTCACGGCCCGTCAGTTCCCCGGCATCGACGCCTCGACGCTCGACGCGGCACCGCAGCGCATCACCGCTCCCTCACGCCGTTTCACCGCATCGGAGCTGGTCGACGGAACGCTCGACCCGGAAGCGGGAATCCGGGCGGAACTGGGCGACGTGCGCGTGCGGCTCCACGACGGCACACAGGCGTCTGCGGACGAGCGCGACCGTGAGGACGAGAACGATGCTCGACGTCGGAGCGTCGAGGAGGCGTGACCGTCGGCGACGCCCGATTGGGGCGACGCCGGGAATCAGACGACGCCGGATCGGGGCCCCGAACCTCGCGCGCCCCGAGGCGCCGAAGCGCCGAGGTATGAGGGGTCAGGCGACGCCAGGAACGCCGCTGAGCAGCAGGATGACGAGACCGCTGGTGGCGAGGAACGCCCCGATCATCCACCAGGGGCTCAGCTCGTGCCCCTCCGGACGCCGCTTGCGCAGCAGCACGTCGGCACGGCGAGCCGGATCGACCACGGGCTGCGTCGATACGATCGCCGGAGTCGACGCGGCGATGCTCGCCTCGGCATCGGCCGCACTCACCCGCAGGATGCGTCCGGTATTGGTGGTGACGATCTTCGTCGGTGCTGCTTTCGAGCTGCTCGTCTGCGACGCGGTCATGTGTTCGCCCTCCTCTGCCTGCGGTGCCCATCGGCTCCGTCATCGGCGACAAACCCAGTCACAAGTCTGACACGCTCCGGGAGGAAACGCAGGATCACCGCCTCCGAGCGGGTACCGGGACGGTAACGATCCGCGACCGCTCACACGGGCGGCAACGACTCAGCGCATACGGCTCACAGCCACTTCGAGACGAGGTGCTCCGACGCGATACGGCGCAGGGTGCCCGACGCGCCGCGCAGCACGACGCTCTCGGTGTAGACGTACCCGCGCTCCCGGCGCACGCCCGCGACCAGCTGCCCATCGGTGACACCCGTGGCGACGAAGATCGTGTTCTTGCCCTTCACGAGATCGTCGGCCTCGTACACCCGGTCCATGTCGAGACCCGCGTCGATACCGCGCTGGCGCTCGTCGTCATCACGCGGCCACAGGCGCCCCTGGATGTGTCCGCCGAGCGCCTTGATCGCGCAGGCCGTCACGATGCCCTCCGGGCTTCCGCCCACACCCACGCACATGTCGGTGCGCGCGTCGTGCCGGGCGGCGTTGATGCCGCCGGCGACGTCACCGTCGCTCATGAGGCGGGTTCCCGCACCGGCCTCACGGATCTCCTGAATGAGCTGCTCGTGCCGCGGACGGTTCAGCACCGAGACCACGATCTCGTCGACGGGCTTCTCGAGGGCGCCAGCGAGACGACGGATGTTCTCGCCGATCGGCAGACGGATGTCGACGACACCGACGCCCGCGGGGCCGGTGACGAGCTTGTCCATGTAGAACACGCTCGACGCGTCGAGCATGCTGCCCCGATCGGAGACGGCGATCACCGAGAGCGCGTTCTGGCGGCCGGCCGCGGTCAGCGACGTACCGTCGATCGGGTCGACTGCGATGTCGCACTCCGGACCCCGGCCCGTTCCGACGACCTCGCCGTTGAACAGCATCGGGGCGTTGTCCTTCTCGCCCTCGCCGATCACCACGCGCCCCTGAAAGTCGACCGTGCCGAGGAAGGCGCGCATCGCATCGACCGCGGCCCCGTCGGCCGCTTCCTTCGCTCCGCGACCGATGAACGGCACGGCGCGAATGGCGGCCGCCTCGGTGGCCCTCACCAGCTCCATCGCGAGGTTGCGGTCGGGACGCAGCGGGCTCAGATCAGCAGTCAGACTCACCATGAGGTCAGCCTATCCAGCGGCCGTGCGCAGATCGCGGTGTTTCCCCGCATCGAGGAGCGAAGGAATCGCGATTCTTAACTACGGGGAAGGACGCCCATCCTGCGAGCGCGGGCGCGCACCGGGCATCCGCCGCCGTGCCCGGCTAGAGTGACAGCTGTCCCAGGCTTCATCTACCGCAGGAGATCTCATGCCCGTCGCCACCCCGGACCAGTACGCCGAAATGCTCGACCGCGCGAAGGCGGGCGGCTTCGCTTACCCGGCCTTCAACGTCTCCAGCTCGCAGACCATCAACTCGGTGCTGCAGGGACTGACCGAGGCGGGCTCCGACGGCATCATCCAGGTCACCACGGGCGGCGCCGACTACTTCGCCGGCCACACGGTCAAGGGTCGCGCCACCGGCGCTCTCGCCTTCGCCCGCTACGCCACCGAGGTCGCCAAGAACTACCCGGTCACCGTGGCCCTGCACACCGACCACTGCCCGAAGGACGCCCTCGCCGGCTTCGTCGAGCCGCTGATCGCTGCCTCTGAAGAAGAGGTCAAGGCCGGCCGCAACCCGATCTTCCAGTCGCACATGTGGGATGGCTCCGCCGTGCCGCTCGCCGAGAACATCGAGATCGCGAAGGACCTGCTCCCCCGCATGAAGGCGATCAACGCGATCCTCGAGGTCGAGATCGGCGTCGTCGGCGGCGAGGAGGACGGTGTGCAGCACGAGGGCTCGAACGAGGCCCTCTACACGACCTTCGCCGACGTCGACCAGGCCGTGCAGGCTCTCGGCCTCGGCGAGCAGGGCCGCTACATCGCCGCCCTCACCTTCGGCAACGTGCACGGCGTCTACAAGCCCGGCGGCGTGAAGCTGCGCCCCGAACTGCTCGGCGAGATCCAGGCCGAGGTGCAGGCGAAGTACAACACCGCCGCGAAGCCGCTCGACCTCGTCTTCCACGGCGGCTCGGGATCGACCGACGACGAGATCGCGACGGCGGTCGCCAACGGCGTGATCAAGATGAACATCGACACCGACACCCAGTACGCGTACACGCGCGCGATCGCCGACTACATGTTCAAGAACTACGACGGCGTGCTCAAGGTCGACGGCGAGGTCGGCAACAAGAAGCAGTACGACCCGCGCGCCTGGGGCAAGGTCGCCGAGACGGCCATGGCCGCTCGTGTCGTCGAGGCCACGCGTCAGCTGGGCTCGTACGGCCAGTCGAAGAGCTGACCGCTCCGACGGATGCAAAAGGGCGCCTCCCTGGTGGGAGGCGCCCTTGTTCGTCTTCCGAGACGGAGCCGGTCAGGGGGCGGCGTCGAGGAATGACAGGAAGGCCGGGTCCCCCATCATCGGCACCGCGAGGCACATCGAGACGACCGCTCCGGTGACCAGAGCGCCGACGACGGGGATCCACCAGGCGATGCGGGCCCCGCCGCAGCCGACGTACGGCCAACATGGCGGTGAGCACCCAGCCGACGACGAGCACCACCGCGGCGATGGTGCCCCAGAGACGACCCTGCGCGTAGTTGGTGAACTCCCCCTCGATGCCGAGCACCGACATCGCCTGATTCATGACCGCGGTGAGATCGAGGTAGCCGATCGCGGTGATCACGACGTTCACGAGCCCGTAGGCGAGGAGCGCAATCGTCACCAGCCGATCGACAGGGTGCCGGCGCGTCGACGCTTCGTCGGCCGCTGCCCTCTCGCCGGAGGCGGGCTGCGCAGCCGCCGAGGCGATCATCGGACCTGCGGGGTGGGCGCCGGCGGCAGGATCGTCGATGACGACCTGATCGAGGGGCGGGAGTCCGGCAGCGCGTCGCTGCTCCTCGGGCGTGGCGAGTTCGCCGTAACGCGGGCGCTGATCGGTCATGCCGTCATGCTATCCGCCGCACCTCTGGGACATTCCCAGCGGGAGATGGGGTCGTCGCCTCCCCGCGAGACGGGGTCGTCGGCGCTCAGGCCCCGGAGGCGCGGCCGCCCAGGGCCCGCGCATCGCGCTGCCCCGCGGCATCCTGACGCAGTTCCTTCGGCAGCGAGAACATGAGGTCCTCCTCGGCCGTCTTCACCTCTTCGACATCGCGGTAGCCGGCGTCGCCGATGCGCTCGAGCACCTCGCGCACGAGCACCTCGGGCACCGAAGCGCCACTGGTCACACCGACCGTCTCGACGCCGTCGAGCCACTCCTGCTGGATCTCCTCGGCGTAGTCGACGCGGTACGCGGCCTTCGCGCCGTACTCCAGCGCGACCTCGACGAGACGCACGCTGTTCGACGAGTTCGCCGACCCGACCACGATCACGAGGTCCGCATCGCGGGCGACCTTCTTGATCGCCACCTGACGGTTCTGCGTCGCGTAGCAGATGTCGTCGGACGGCGGGTTGTGCAGCTCAGGGAAGCGCGTGCGCAGCCGGTTGACGGTCTCCATCGTCTCGTCGACCGAGAGGGTGGTCTGCGAGAGCCACACGACCTTGCTCGGGTCTTTCACGACGACCGTGTCGGCCTCGTCGGGCGAGTTCACGACGGTGACGTGCTCCGGCGCCTCACCGGCGGTGCCCTCGACCTCTTCGTGGCCCTCGTGCCCGATGAGCAGGATCTCAAAGTCGTCGCGGGCGAAGCGCACGGCCTCGCGGTGCACCTTGGTCACGAGGGGGCACGTCGCATCGATCGCGTGCAGCCCGCGGTCGGAGGCCGCGTTGACGACGGCGGGCGACACACCGTGGGCGCTGAAGACGACGTGTGCACCCTCGGGCACCTCGTCGACCTCCTCGACGAAGATCGCACCCTTGTCTTCGAGCTCGGTGACGACGTGGATGTTGTGCACGATCTGCTTGCGTACATACACGGGGGCGCCGTAGCGCTCGAGCGCCTTCTCGACGGCGACGACGGCGCGGTCCACCCCCGCGCAGTATCCGCGCGGCGCGGCGAGCAGCACGCGCTTGGGTCCGCCCACCGGGTTATCCTGAAGCCGCCCTGCCGCCGCGCGAGCTCGCGGGAGGCGGGGAACGGGGAGATGAACGGCAGTCGAGGTCACCCCTCGATTCTACCGGCGTCCACCCTGGGAAGGCCGGGAATGGGCTTCCGATCGACGACCAGGGAACGAGAACGCATGACGGTCTTCCAGGCCACGACGGCACCGGGCGAGACACCGCCGGCGGATGCCGTCGCCCCGCGCGATTCGACCGCGGATGCCCCGACCTCCGTCGCCCGTCTCAACGCCACCATCCGTGACTTCGTCGCGCGATGGAACACAGTATGGGTGGAGGGCGAGATCACGTCGTGGAACGTGCGCGCAGGCAACGTCTTCGCGCGCCTGAAGGATGTGCAGTCCGACGCGCAGATCTCGCTGCGCATCTGGTCGAGCGTCCGGGGTCGCATCCCCGCCGATCTCGGCGTGGGCGACCACGTCGTCGCGGCTGTCAAGGCCGACTACTTCGTCAAGTCCGGCGACTTCAGCTTCGCCGTCTCGACCATGAAGCACGTCGGGCTGGGCGACCAGCTCGAACGGCTCGAGAAGCTCCGCTCGCAGCTGCGGCGCGAGGGGCTGTTCGACGCCGCGCGCAAGAAGCGCCTGCCCTTCCTGCCCCATGTGATCGGACTGATCACGGGCGAGCGCTCGGATGCCGAGAAGGACGTGCACCGCAACGCCGAGCTGCGCTGGCCGCAGGTGCGGTTCCGCACCGAGTACGCGGCGGTGCAGGGCGACCGTTGTGTGCCCGAGACGCTCGCTGCCCTCGCACGCCTCGACGCTGACCCGGAGGTCGACGTCATCGTCATCGCCCGCGGCGGCGGCGACCCGCAGACGCTGCTCGGCTTCAGCGACGAACGCCTGGTGCGCGCTGTGGCGGCGGCATCCACCCCCGTGGTGAGCGCGATCGGCCACGAGAACGACCACCCCCTGCTCGACGACGTCGCCGACCTCCGTGCCTCGACACCCACCGACGCCGCCAAGCGCGTCGTGCCGGATGTGGGCGAACAGCGCGCCCTGATCGGCCAGCTGCGCTCCCGGGCGATGTCGCGCCTGACACAGCGGCTCTCGCACGACATCGCTCAGCTCGAGCAGCTCCGCTCCCGTCCAGTGCTGCGGTCACCCGACCACATCGTCGACGCCCGCACGCAGGAACTGTGGCTGCTGCAGTCGCGCGGCCGTGACACCCTCACCCGTCGACTGGACGACGCGCATCGCCGCACGGGCGAGCTCCGGGCGTCGCTGCGCGCCCTGTCCCCCGCTGCCACCCTCGCCCGCGGCTACGCGATCGCGCACCTCGACGGCGGGGTGATCCTCCGCGATGCGGCGGACGCCCCGGCCGGTACCGCGCTGACGATCACCGTCGACCGCGGCTCCGTCGCGGCCCGCTCCGACGGCGAGGTCTCGGAGGCCGACTGAGCCCTCCACACCGGCATCGCCGCCGCTCACTACCGAGGAGGGCACGACGTAGGATGGAGGAGTGAGCGCGCTGAACGATACCCCTGTCGAGACGCTGTCGTTCGAGGCCGCCCGCGATGAGCTCGTGACGGTCGTCGCCGAACTCGAGCAGGGTGCGCCCACCCTCGAGCAGTCGCTCGCCCTCTGGGAGCGCGGTGAGGCCCTGGCCGCCCGCTGCGAGGAGTGGCTCCTGGGTGCCAAGCGCCGCCTCGATGCCGCCCGCGCCGCCGCCGACTCCGGAGACGCCTCGTGAGCAAGGCACCGAAGCCGGCCCCGATCGTCGCTGAACTCGGACGACCCGAGACCCCGGCCGAGACCGCCGAGCGCAAGGCGGCGTCGAGCAAGGCGTACCGCTCCAGCCAGACCGTCCGTGGTCTCGTCGCGGCGTTGCTCGCGACCCTCGCGATCGTGGCGGTCATCGTCTTCGCGGTGCCGCGCGGCGAGCCGGCATCCGAGAAGTCCGTCGATCTGCCGGCCATCGCCGCCGACGTGGAATCGACCATGCAGAGCCCGGTGATCGTGCCCGATCTCGGCGACTTCTGGCGCGTGAACGCCGCCGCGCTCGAGAGCGGCGCACCGGTGGTGTGGGACATCACGCTGGCACCCGACGCGCAGGACGAGCGTGGATTCATCCGCGTCGCGCAGGCCTTCGATGCGGATGCCGGTTGGGCGCCCCAGCGCCTCGGCGGCAGTGCACCGACCGACACCACGACCATCGACGGCATCGAGTGGGACGTGTTCACGCCCGGATCGACCACCGCCGACCAGAACATCTCGTACGCGCTCGGCACCCAGGCCGGCGACGACTACGTGCTGCTGTACGGCTCGCGTTCGGCAGACTCGACCGCCGACCTCGCTGCTTCCCTCGTCCCCCAGATCCGCGAACTCTCGGAGGCCCCATGACGACCACGCTCACCCCCGCCGACGCCTGGAAGCAGATGCAGGACGGCAATCGCCGATTCGTCGCCGACGTGCCGCGCCACCCCAATCAGGACGTGGCCCGACGCAAAGACCTCGAGGCCGCCCAGAACCCCGTCGCGACGCTCTTCGGATGCTCGGACTCGCGTCTCGCCGCCGAGATCATCTTCGACCTCGGCCTCGGCGACCTCTTCGTGGTGCGCAACGCCGGCCAGGTCATCGGCGAGTCGATCGTCGCGAGCCTGGAGTACGCGGTGGCCGTGCTGAACGTGCCCCTCATCGTCGTGCTCGCCCACGACTCGTGCGGGGCCGTGCGCGCCGCGATCGACGGCACCGCCATCGACGCCGCCCCCGTCCCACCGCACATCTGGAAGCTGATCGCGCCGATCGTTCCCGCCGCCCGCAAGGTGCTCGCCGAGTCCGGCGGCACCACGGTCGCCGAGATCGACGCCGAACTGGTCGGGCGCGAGCACCTGCGCAACACCGTCGCCGACCTGCTGCAGTCGTCCGAGATCATCAGCAACGCCGTCGCCGAGGGCCGGCTCGGCATCGTCGGCGCCAACTACCGTCTGGCCGAGGGCACGGCCGTGCCCGTCATCACCGTGGGGATCGACCCCGAAACGCAGGAGGCATCGGAATGACCGACACCGAGTACCGCATCGAGCACGACACCATGGGCGAGGTGCGCGTGCCCGTGAACGCGCTCTACGGGGCGCAGACCCAGCGCGCCGTCGAGAACTTCCCGATCTCGGGCAAGGGGCTGGAGTCGACGCAGATCGCAGCCCTCGCGCGCATCAAGAAGGCCGCGGCGCTCGCGAACAAGGACCTCGGCACGCTCGACGGCGCCATTGCCGACGCCATCGCGCAGGCCGCCGACCAGGTCGCGTCCGGCGCGCACGACGGCGAGTTCCCGGTCGACACCTACCAGACCGGCTCCGGCACCTCGTCGAACATGAACATGAACGAGGTGCTCGCCACGCTCGCGACGCGCATCCTCGGCGCGAACGTGCACCCCAACGACCACGTCAACGCCTCGCAGTCGTCGAACGACGTCTTCCCCACCTCGGTGCACATCGCCGTCACGCAGGCGCTGATCGACACCCTCATCCCCGCGCTCGACCACCTCGCGGTCGCGCTCGAGGCCAAGGCGGAGCTGTGGAAGGACGCCGTCAAGTCGGGCCGCACGCACCTCATGGACGCCACGCCCGTCACCCTCGGCCAGGAGTTCGGCGGCTACGCCCGCCAGGTGCGCCTCGGCATCGAGCGCGTGCAGTCGGCCCTCCCCCGCGTCGCCGAGGTGCCGCTGGGCGGAACCGCCACCGGCACCGGCATCAACACCCCGCTCGGCTTCCCGCAGAAGGTCATCGCGCTCCTCGCGGCCGAGACCGAACTGCCGATCACCGAGGCGAAGGACCACTTCGAGGCCCAGGCCAACCGCGACGGTCTGGTCGAGGCATCCGGAGCGCTCCGCACGATCGCGGTCTCGCTCACGAAGATCAACAACGACCTGCGCTGGATGGGCTCCGGTCCCAACACCGGTCTCGGCGAGCTGCACATCCCCGACCTGCAGCCGGGTTCGTCGATCATGCCCGGCAAGGTCAACCCGGTCGTTCCCGAGGCCGTGCTCATGGTGTGCGCGCGCGTCATCGGCAACGACGCCACGGTCGCGTGGGCCGGAGCATCCGGTTCGTTCGAACTGAACGTCGCCATCCCGGTGATGGGTACCGCCCTGCTCGAGTCGATCCGCCTGCTCTCGAACGCGTCGCGCGTGCTCGCCGACAAGACCATCGACGGCCTGCAGGCGAACCTCGACCGCGCCGCCGCCTTCGCGGGGATGAGCCCCTCGATCGTCACGCCGCTGAACAAGCTGATCGGTTACGAGGCGGCCGCGAAGATCGCCAAGCACGCCGTCGCGAAGGGCATCACGGTGCGCGACGCGGTGATCGATCTCGGTTACGTCGAGCGCGGCGACCTGACGCTCGAGCAGCTCGACGAGAAGCTCGACCTGCTCTCGATGACGCACCCGGGCTGAGCCCCGCAGCGCTCGACTCCCGTCGCACTTTCTGTCGCCTGTCGCCGTTCTAAGCGACAGAAAGTGCGACGGGAGTGGGCGGGGCTAGCTGAGCTCGCCGCCCTCGAGCAGCTCGGTCACCAGTGCGGCGATCGCGGAGCGCTCGGAGCGCGTCAGGGTCACATGCCCGAACAGGCCATGGCCCTTGAGCGTCTCGATCACGCTGGCGATACCGTCGTGCCGCCCGACCCGCAGGTTGTCGCGCTGGCCGACGTCGTGCGTGAGCACCACGCGCGAGTTCTGCCCCATTCGGCTCAGCACCGTGAGCAGCACGTTGCGTTCGAGGGACTGCGCCTCGTCGACGATCACGAAGGCGTCGTGCAGCGAGCGGCCGCGGATGTGCGTCAGCGGGAGCACCTCCAGCAGGCCCCGCTCGACGACCTCCTCCATGACGTTGCCCGAGACCACGGAGCCGAGGGTGTCGAAGACCGCCTGCCCCCACGGGCCCATCTTCTCGCCCTGGTCGCCGGGCAGGTAGCCGAGCTCCTGACCGCCCACCGCGAACAGCGGGCGGAACACGATGATCTTCTTCTGCTGCTGCCGCTCGAGCACGGCCTCGAGACCCGCGCACAGCGCCAGGGCCGACTTGCCCGTGCCGGCGCGCCCGCCGAGCGACACGATGCCGACGTCCGGGTCGGTGAGCAGGTCGATCGCGATGCGCTGCTCCGCGGAACGACCGTGCAGGCCGAACACGTCGCGGTCGCCGCGCACCAGGCGGTACTCGCCGTCGCCGGTAACCCGACCCAGAGCCGATCCGCGCTCGGAGTGGATGATGAGGCCGGTGTTCACCGGAAGGCCGCGCGCCTCTTCGCTGATGCCGACCTCGCTCTCGTACAGGTCGCTCATGTCGTCGCCGGAGAGGTCGAGCACGGCGATGCCGTTCCACCCCGAGTCGACGGCCTGCTCTGCCAGGTACTCCTCGGCCCGCAGGCCCAGCGAGGCCGCCTTCACGCGCATGGGCAGGTCTTTCGAGACGATCGTCACGTCCTGCCCGTCCTGTGCGAGGTGCATGGCGACCGAGAGGATGCGGCTGTCGTTGTCGCTGAGACGGATGCCCGCCGGCAGCACCGACATGTCGGTGTTCGCCAGCTCGACGCGGAGGGTGCCGCCCTCCCCCACCTGCACGGGGAAGTCGAGGCGTCCGTGCTCGACGCGCAAGTCGTCGAGGTGCCGGAGGGCCTGGCGAGCGAAGTAGCCGATCTCCGGGTCGTGACGCTTGCCCTCGAGTTCGGTGATGACGACGACCGGGAGCACGACCGAGTGCTCCGCGAATCGGAAGAACGCCTGCGGATCGCTCAGCAGCACCGACGTGTCGAGCACGTAGGTGCGGAGATCCTGCGCGGGATCTGCTGAACTGGCCCGCCTCGTCGTCTGACGGGTGGACTGCTGGTGCGCTGTACGTGTGGTCACGACCCACTCCCGACCCGGGGAATCCCGGCTATGCGAACGAGTCGACCAGGGGGTCACGAGTCGTGTGCCTGTGGCCGACCCGACCGGGCGCCATGCCCGATGAGATGAAGGTACGACTGCCCGCCGACATCCGGCCCGTTCGACACGCCAGCGTTTCGTGACGAATCGGTGAACGCGGCGTTGCGCCGCCGTGTCAGCGACCGAAGCGGCGGTCGCGGTCGGCGTAGTCGCGCACCGCGCGGAGGAAGTCGACCTCGCGCAGGTCGGGCCCGAGGGCCTCGACGAAGTAGAACTCACTATGGGCGCTCTGCCACAGCAGGAAGTCGCTCAGACGCTGCTCGCCACTCGTGCGGATGACGAGATCCGGGTCGGGCTGCCCCCCGGTGTACAGGTGCTCGCCGATCATCTCGGGAGTGAGGTGGGCTGCGAGATCCTCCATGGTGCCGCCGGACGCCTCGTGCTTCACCAGGATGCTCCGCACGGCGTCGACGATCTCGTTGCGTCCGCCGTAGGCGACGGCGAGGTTGACGTGCAGACCCGTGTGGTCGCGGGTGCGCTCCTCGGCGTCGGCGAGCACGCGCGCGAGCTCCGGAGGGAGGAGGTCGGCACGGCCGACGTGCTTCACACGCCAGTTGCCCTCGCGGGAGAGCCCGTCGGCGAGGTCGGCGATGATCTCGATCAGGTCGGCGAGCTCGGCGGCATCCCGTTTGCGCAGGTTGTCGCTGGAGAGCAGGTAGAGCGAGACGACCCCCACTCCGAGTTCGTCGCACCACCCGAGGAACTCGCGCATCTTGACGGCGCCCGCCCGATGCCCGTGGGCGGCGGTGGCGAAACCGAGCTGGCGCGCCCAGCGACGGTTCCCGTCGATCATCATCGCGATGTGGTGCGGAACGGCCGCCGGGTCGAGACGGCGGCGCAGCCGGTTGCTGTAGAGCCGGTACAGCGGCCCCCGCCCCTGGTTCTCCCGTGACATCACCGTCCTACGCTACCCTCTTCGCCGCCGGAGCGAGAGGTGGGACGCCGGGCATATGTACGGCTCGTGGAATGCCGGCGCGCTTAGAGTGAGCAGGTGAGCACTCCCGACGACTCCGCCCCCGACCTGCCCCAGCTGCCGCTGCTCGAGGCCGCAGCCGTCGACGCCGCCGTCGAGGTCAAGCCGACCTGGCGCGGATGGATCCACGCCGGCACGTTCCCCGTCGCGATCGCGGCCGGGATCGTCCTGATCGCTCTCGCCCAGGGTGCACCCGCGAAGTGGGCCTCGGCCGTGTTCATGGTGAGCTCCCTGCTGCTGTTCGGCAACTCCGCGCTCTACCACCGCGTCGACTGGAGCCCGCGGGTGAAGGTCGTGCTCAAGCGCATCGACCACGCGAACATCCTGCTCCTCATCGCCGGCACGTACACCCCGATCGCCACGCTCGCCCTGCCTCCCGAGAAGGGTGTGCTCCTGCTCTGCCTGGTATGGGGCGGGGCCGTCCTCGGCATCCTCTTCCGGGTGTTCTGGATCCATGCCCCCCGCTGGCTCTACGTCGCCCTGTACCTTCTGCTGGGCTGGGCCGCGGTCATGTACCTCGGAGACCTGCTGCAGGCCAGCGTCGCGATGATGGTGCTGGTGGTCGTCGGCGGCCTGCTCTACACCGGTGGCGCGATCGTCTACGCGCTCAAGCGCCCCAACCCGTGGCCGGGCCACTTCGGATTCCACGAGATCTTCCACGTGTGCACGGTGCTGGCGTTCCTGTGCCACTGGGCGGCGTGTCTCATCATCGCGGTCGAGCCGCTGGCTCCGTCGCTCGGCATCCCCGGCTGACCCCGCACCGCCGGGGCCCGTCGCGACGCTCGGCGTCAGCGGGTACGGGGGTCGTCGTCGCCCTCTTCGGCGACCGGCAGGTCGGCATCGGTCTCGGTCGCCTCGTCGGCGGCCCGAGCGGCCTCTTCGGCGTCGAGCTCGTCGCGCACCTCTTCGCGGTAACGGACGCGGCGGATGCGGCGGTTCATGTCCCAGATCAGGAGGATCACGGCGATCAGCACCACCACGATCGCGGCGAATCCCACGAAGCCGGGGGTCACGGCCTCGGGGTCGACGGTCATCGAGGGGGTCGGCATCGGGGTCGCGGAGAGAGCGAACATGAATCGGCCTTTCGTACGCAGGTCGCATAACCTGGTATCACCAGCCTAACGATCGGAAGACCCGCACCGTGACGACCCCCGAGCAGCTCGCCGACCGCTACGGCCGCACCCGCACGCGGCGGACGCCCTGGATCATCGCCGCGGCCGTCGCATTCGTGCTCGTCGCCGCCTACGCGTGGGGAATCGTGGCGCAGTCGATGAACTCCGTCGACGCCGACGATCTGGGCTTCACGCTGGTCGACGA
The DNA here is from genome assembly GCF_963528945.1 of uncultured Microbacterium sp. Taxonomy (GTDB): domain Bacteria; phylum Actinomycetota; class Actinomycetes; order Actinomycetales; family Microbacteriaceae; genus Microbacterium. The sequence continues at coordinate 425,710 of NZ_CAURWX010000001.1, read as the reverse complement.
GCACAGCGTCGACGTGCGGTTCCAGCTCACCGGCGTGCAGGGCAAAGACGTCGTCTGCGTCGTGGAAGCCCTCGACGAGGAGTTCGGCGTCGTAGGCTGGAAGGTCGTCGAACTGCCGGCGGGCGAGGGGCACACGCAGGCGCACGCCACCCGGGTGCCGACCGTCGGCGAGGCCACGACAGGTTTGGTCAACAGCTGCTGGGTCGCCTAGACTCGACCCAGACAGACGACGCCCTGGCAGATGCCGGGGCGTCTTGGCATATCCCCGCCGAGTGCGGCCGATACCGAACGAAGGAGCTTCGTCATGTCCACGGATGCTCAGGTCCCCTTCCTCACGCAGGAGGCGTACGACCGGCTGGTCGCCGAGCTCGAGCACCTCTCCACGACGGGCCGCGACGAGATCGCGAAGCGCATCGAAGCCGCCCGCGAAGAGGGAGACCTCAAGGAGAACGGCGGCTACCACGCCGCGAAGGACGAGCAGGGCAAGCAGGAGGCGCGCATCCGCACGCTCGAGAACCTGCTGAAGACCGCGAAGGTCGGCGAGGCGCCCGCGAGCCGCGGCGTCGTCGAGCCCGGAACGGTCGTGACCGCGATCGTCGCCGGGGGCGAAGAGGTCTTCCTGCTCGGCAGCCGCGAGATCGCCGTCGGCAGCGACCTCGACGTCTACAGCGAGGCCAGCCCGCTCGGTACCGCGATCCTCGGGCTGAAGGTGGGCGAGAAGGCCGCCTACGAGGCTCCCAACGGTCGCTCGATCGCGGTCGAGATCGTCAAGGTCGAGACCTACACGGGCTGACATCGCCCGCATGCGACAGCGCCCCTCCACCGTTCGGCGGAGGGGCGCTGTCGCATGTACGGCTCAGTCGGCGACCACGATGGGGCTGAAGCCCTCACGGCGGAGCGTGTCGAGCGTGAGCGCGGAGTGCTCCGGACCGCGCGTCTCGACGCTGAGTTCGAGGATGACGTCGCTGATCTGCAGACCGTGCCCGTGGCGCGTGTGCATCGCCTCGATGACGTTCGCGCCCGCTTCGGCGATGAGTTCCGACACCCGGGCGAGCTGCCCGGGGCGATCGGGCAGCGGGATGCGCACCGTGAGGTAGCGTCCCGACGCGGCGAGGCCGTGCGAGACGACGCGCTGCAGGAGCAGGGGGTCGATGTTGCCGCCGGACAGCACGGCCATGGTGGTGCCCGTCGCCCGGATCTTGCCCGCCAGGATGGCCGCGACGCCTGCCGCGCCGGCCGGTTCGACGACGACCTTCGCCTGCTCGAGCAGGATCAGCATGGCGCGCGCCAGGTCGTCGTCCGACACCGTGACGACCTCGTCGACGAGGTCTTTGATGATGTCGAACGGGATCGCGCCGGGACGGGCCACCAGGATGCCGTCGGCGATGGTCGGCCGTGTCTCGATGTCGACCGGGCTCCCCGCGACGAGCGACGGCGGCACGGCGGCGGCGTTCTCGGCCTGCACCCCGACGATCCGCACGTCGCGGCCGCGCTCGGCGGCGCGGGCCTTGACGGCGGCGGCGACGCCGGCGATCAGCCCTCCCCCGCCGATGCTCAGCACGATGGTCTCGACGTCGGGGGCGTCGTCGAGCAGCTCGAGCCCGAGCGTGCCCTGGCCGATCACGACGTCGCGATGATCGAACGGCGGGATGAGCACCGCTCCCGTGCGCTCGGCGAACTCGGCGGCGAGACGCAGCGAGGTGGCGACCGTCTCGCCCTCCAGCACCACCTCGGCGCCGTACCCGCGGGTGGCGAGGAGCTTGGGCACCGGGACCCCGAGGGGCATGAAGATCGTGGCCGGGATGCCGAGCGACTGCGCGGCCAGTGCCACACCCTGGGCGTGGTTACCGGCGGAGGCGGCGACGACGCCCCGCGCTCGCTCGGAGGCGCTGAGCTTCGACAGCCGGTAGGCGGCGCCGCGGATTTTGAACGATCCGGTGCGCTGCAGGTTCTCCATCTTGAGCAGCACCGGTGCGCCGAGGATGTCGGAGAGCGCCCGGGAGGGCAGCGTCGGCGTGTGGGAGATCACCTCAGCCAGACTCTGAGCAGCGTGCTCGAACTCGGTCAGGCTGGGGACTGCGGTCATCGATTCCTCCGTCGGGGCTGTCGCGGTACGGTGCTCCAGATCAGGTCGGCGTCGGGGGGCGCGCCGGTGCGCCAGGAGCCCGAGCTGATGGTCACGGCCACGACGTTCACGAACGCCGCGAGCGGCACGGCGAACAGCGCGCCGGGGATGCCGCCGATCATCGATCCGCCGGCCACGACGAGCACGACCGCGAGCGGATGCACCTTGACCGCGGAGCCCATGAGGATCGGCTGCAGGACGTGGCCCTCGAGCTGCTGCACGCCGAGCACGACCGCCAGCATGGCCAGCGCGATCCACGGGCCGTTGTAGACCAGGGCGAGCAGCACGGCGATCGCGCCCGTGACGACGGCACCGACGATCGGCACGAACGAGCCGAGGAAGACCAGGACGGCGACGGGGAGCGCCAGCGGGACGCCGAGCAGGGCTGCACCCACGCCGATGCCCACAGCGTCGATCGCCGCGACGAGCAGCTGGGTGCGTGCGTAGTTCACGATCGTCGCCCAGCCGTTGCGGGCCGCGCCGTCGGCCGCCGGGCGGGCGGCCTTCGGGAAGAGGCGCAAGGTCCATCGCCAGATCCCCGCACCGTCGGCCAGGAGGCAGATGAGGATGAACAGCGACAGCACAGCTCCGGTGACGACGTGCGCCGCGGTGGTGCCGACCGCCAGGGCGCCGTTGAGGACGAGCTGCGCCTGTTCGTTGACGAGCGCGAAGCCCTGGTCGATGTAGCCCTGGATCTGCGCCTCGGAGAGGTGCAGCGGGCCGTCGAGGAGGAACTGGCGGAACTGCTCGACCGCCGCCCCGGTGCGCTCCTGAACGTCGGGGAGCTGCGCACGGATCTGCCAGACGACGAGCCAGAGCAGCGTGGTGACGATCGCGATGGTGCCCAGGATCGAGACGGCCACGGCGAGCCAGCGGGGCACGCGGTGGCGGATCATCCAGCCGAACGCGGGCCAGAGAAGTGCGGTGATGAGGATGCCGACGAGGAGCGGGATCACGAGCAGTTTGAGCTCGATCACGATCCAGATGAACCCCGCCACGACGGCGGCGATCAGCAGCAGACGCCAGGCGTAGCCTGCCGTCACGCGGAGCGGCAGCGGGATGCGGTCATCGGCCTCCGTGGACACCGTTCGGTCGGTGCTCACCGGGCGCGGACGGCGCAGATCTCTCCACCGCGGTCGCTGGTCGTCGCTCATCGCCCAAGTCTACGGCGCGCCCGTATGCCGCCACGCGCATCTTTCCGCGAGCGGTGATGTCGGCACCCCCCGCTACGCTGGCCCCCGTGACCGAGACGTACAGCGCCGCGCAGGCCCGCCGAATGGCCCTCGCCGCCCAGGGCTTCACGCGCGCACGACCCGCCGCCGTCGGGCCCCGCCACGTGCACCGGGTGATGGACCGCCTGGGCGTGTTGCAGATCGACTCGGTCAACGTCTTCGCGCGATCGCATTACATGCCGCTGTTCTCGCGTCTGGGGGCCTACGACCCCGCTCTGCTCGAGCGGATGTTCCATGCCCGCACGACGCACTACATCGAGTACCTCGCGCACGAAGCGACGTTCGTTCCGGTCGAGGACTGGCCCCTGTGGCGCTTCCGTATGGACGACTACCGACGGCGGTGGGAGAAGCCCGACTCGTGGGCCACGGCCAACCGGCGCACCCTCGACTGGGTGCGCGACGAGCTCGCCGCCCGCGGTCCGCTCCGCCCCGTCGATCTGCGCGACGACGCGCCCCGCGAGCGCGGCACGTGGTGGGACTGGGACGATGCGAAACTCGCGCTCGAGCACCTCTGGCGCACCGGCGATGTCGCGATCAGCGGACGCCGCGGCTTCGAGCGCATCTACGCTCTCGCCGAGCAGGTGATCCCTGCGGCACTGCACGACCGGGCGGTGCCGCGCCAGGACGCGATCCGGGAGCTGATCCGACGTGCGGCTCGCTCCTCCGGCATCGCCACGGCCTCCGACCTCGCCGACTACTACCGCATCCGTGATCGGCCGGCGATCACCGCGGCGCTCGCAGACCTGGTCGACGCCGGCGAGATCGTGCCCGCGCAGGTGCGCGGGTGGGAGCGCGGCGGTCGTCCGCTCGCCGCGTGGCGGCATCGCGACGCGGTCGTGCCGAGATCGGTGCGCACCGCAGCACTGCTGACGCCGTTCGACCCGGTGGTGTGGTTCCGCGACCGCGCGCTGCGGGCGTTCGACCTCGACTACCGCATCGAGATCTACGTGCCCGCGCACAAGCGCCGGTACGGCTACTACTCCCTGCCCGTGCTCGTCGCAGATCGCATCGCCGCGCGCATCGACCTGCGGGCAGACCGCGCCTCGTCGACCCTGCAGGTGCAGTCGGCGTGGTGGGAGCCGCAGGGGCGCCGCGACGACGCCGAGAGCATCGCGGTCGAGATCGTACGCGCGGCGACTTGGCAGGGCCTCGAGAACGTCTCGGTCTCCGGGTGGGGCGACGCTGCCGATGCCGTACGCGGTGCCCTGGGAGCCGGAGGGCGCACGGTGCTCCGGCACGTGCATCCCCGCGAGCGGTCGGACTGACGCGGGAGCGCCCGGCAGCCGAGCGGCTACGTCAGAACTGCACGCGGGGGGGCTCGGAGATCGCGCCGCTGTCGGCGACCTCGAAGAACTCGCGCTCGGTGAACCCGAGGCCCTTCGCGAAGAGGTTGTTCGGGAACACCTTGATCTTGGTGTTGAGCTCCCGCACGCCACCGTTGTAGAACCGGCGGGCGGCCTGGATCTTGTCTTCGGTGTCGACCAGCGCCTGCTGCACCTGCAGGAAGTTCGTCGAGGCCTGCAGTTGCGGATACGCCTCGGCGACCGCGAAGAGGCTGCGCAGCGCCTGCTGCAGGTGCCCCTCGGCGATCCCGGCCGCGCCGGGGCTGCCCGCCGAGAGCGTCTCCGCCCGCGCTCGGGTGACGTTCTCGAACACCGCCTTCTCGTGCGACGCGTATCCCTTGACCGTCTCGATGAGGTTCGGGATGAGGTCGGCCCGCCGCTTGAGCTGGACCGTGATGCCGCTCCATGCCTCATCGACGCGGACGTTCAACTGCACGAGGGAGTTGTAGGTCGCCCAGAGGTAGATCCCGACAAGCAGGATCACACCGACGATGATCAGTACCGGCACGAGCCATTCCATCAGAGGCCCACCCTTCCTCGTGTTTGTCTCATCCTATCCACCGCTCCTGCACGCAGACTGGGCGTGCGGGACGGCCGCGCCGCGGCCCTGTTCACGCGCCGAGCACGCGATCGAGGTACGCGTTGCGGAGCATCCGCGAGGGGTCGAGCCTCTCGCGCACCGCGAGGAAGTCGTCGAACCTCGGGTACGCGTCGCGCAGCTCCGCCGCACCCAGCGTGTGCAGCTTTCCCCAGTGCGGCCTCCCGCCGTGGGCCCGCATGATGCGCTCGACCGCCTCGAAGTACTCGGTCGGGTCGGCTCGCCAGTACCGATGCACGGCGATGTATCCCGTGTCGCGCCCGTACGCGGTCGAGAGCCAGCGGTCGTCGGCGGCCGTGAAGCGCACCTCGATCGGGAACTCGATGCGCCACCGACGACGTCGGATCAGGTCCTGCACCTCGCGGAACGCCGACACGACCTCGCCGGCCGGCAGCGCGTACTCCATCTCCCGGAAGCGCACGGTGCGCCGCTGCGTGAGCACTCGATGCGAGAGGTCGGTGTACGCGCGGTCACCCGTGAGCTTCACGGCGAGGCGGCTGAACGGCGGGGTCACCGCCGGCACGACACGCCCCGCCGCGCAGACCGCGCGGTAGATCCCGTTCGACAGGAGCGATTCGTCGACCCACCGGCCCACCGGCGGCAGCGGCGCACGCGGGGCGGACTCCGGGAGGCGCGTCTGCCTCTTGGTGAGGGCGACGTCGGTGTGCGGGAACCAGTAGAACTCGAAGTGGTCGCTGTCCGCCACCCGGACGTCGAGCGTGTCGAGCACATCGTCGAGCGGGAGCGGCTCGTCGACGGCATCGAGAACGAAGGCGGGAACGCACTGCAGTGTGACGTCCACCAGGATGCCGAGCGCGCCGAGGCCGAGGGCCACCGCGGGCAGCAGCTCGGCGTCGTGCTGTTCGTCGATCCGCAGCATGTCGCCCGATGAGGTCACCAGGGTCGCGCCCACCACCTGCGTCGCGAGGCCCCCGAAGCGGGCACCCGTGCCGTGGGTGCCGGTGGAGATCGCTCCCGCGATGGACTGCCGGTCGATGTCGCCGAGATTCTCCATCGCGAGGCCGTACGGCGCGAGCAGGGCGGGGATGCGATGCAGCCGGGTACCGGCGAGCAGCGTCACGCGCCCGCTGTCGGCGTCGGCGTCGACCACCCCCTGAAGGTCGTCGAGTTCGAGCAGCACGCCGGGGGCGATAGCGATGCCGGTGAAACTGTGCCCGGCGCCCACCGCCTTCAGGGGTAGTCCCTGCGCCGCGGCCGCCTGCACGGCGCGCTGCACACCCTCCCGCGTGCGGGGCCGCTCGACGCGCAGCGGACGCACGGACGCCGATCGTGCCCAGTTCTGCCAGGTTCCCCCGATACGCGTCACAGGAACGCCTTCCCCTCGCCGCGGTAGGTGGGCAGTTCGGCGACGACCTCATCGCCGGAGACGACGTGGTACCGGTCGATGCGTTCGGCGGGCTCTCCGCTCTTCGCATGCCGGAACCAGACGCGGTCGCCCACCCCCAGGCGCGCGGCACCGGGGCCCTGCAACGGCGTCTGCACCTCCCCCGCCGCTTCCCGCGAGAACGTGCGCAGCCCTTCCGGCCAGACCGGCCGGGGCTGACGCGACGCGACCGCGGGCCCGGACGCGATCCATCCGCCGCCCAGCACCGTCACGATGTCGGCAGCCGGGCGCCGCACCACGTCGAAGGCGAACGCGGCCGCCGGCGCGGGCCGGAACGACCGGTATCCGTCGAAGAGGTGTCCGCCGAGCAGTCCGCTGCCGGCGCTCGCTTCGGTCAGCGACTCGTCGGTGGCGGTGAACTCGAGCGACCCGGTGCCGCCGCCGTTGAGGAACTCGAGCGGTGCCACCGCCGTGGCCGCCGCTACGACGAGAGCACGCCGCTCCCGCAGCTCTTCGCGGGATCGCGCCTGCACCAGGCGGATGAGCGGAGCATCCGGGCCCGCGGCGTCCCCCTGCCCCGCGATCTGCGCGTCGTACATCTGAAGGCCGACGAGTCGGAAACCCGGCCGCGCGGCCACGTCGCGAGCGAGTGCGGCGACCTCGCCCGCCGTGAACAGCGCGGAGCGGCGCACGCCGATGTGCCCGAGGAGCGCCGAGCGCCACGAGGCGTCGACGTCGATCGCCACCCGGAGCTCGGGGCGCTGACCCGGACCGGCCACGCTGTCGATGAGGTCGAGGTGCGCGGGGTCGTCGACCATGAGCGTGATGCGTCGGGCCGCACGATCGTCGGCGACCAGGTCGGCGAGCGCCGCGCGATCGACGGTCGGGTAGCCGAGCACGATGTCATCGTGAGTCTCGGCGAGCCACAGCGCCTCTCGAAGGGTGAACGCCAGGATGCCCCGGAAACCGGGCAGCGCGAGCACCGCATCGAGCACTCCCCGCACGCGCACCGACTTCGACGCCACCCGGATGGGAAGGCCGCCCGCGCGTACCAGCAGATCGAGAGCGTTGTGCCGCAGGGCCTCGCGGTCGATGACCCCAACCGGAGCGGGCAGATCGCCCGTCGCGGCCGACAGCCGCGACCAGTACCGCGCGGGGTCATCCCATTCGGGGGCGACGGAGGCCGCACGCGGGCTCAGATCGGCTGTGAGGTCGAGCACTCCCCCACCCTACGGCGTCGGACACCCGGGGTCACGGGTGCCGACACCCGATCGCACGTGTCGGGCTCCATTAGGCTGGCCCGGCGGCCCCCGTAGCCCAATGGCAGAGGCAGGCGACTTAAAATCGCTTCAGTCTGGGTTCGAGTCCCAGCGGGGGCACTCCACCGCTCGCCTCCGCCGCATGGTCGGGCGCCGGGGCGATCAGCGCCCGAACAGGTCGCGGATGCCGTGCAGACCGAGGTCGCCCAGCTTCTCCCCCCATCCGCTCGCCGTTTCCCCGAGACCGCTCACCGCGTCACCCGCGGAACCCAGCACGCCCTCCGCGGATCCCGGGATGCCCTCGACGTCGATCCCACCCGCCAGCGCATCCAGGTCGATCCCCTCGGCCAGGGCCGTGAAGTCCACGCCCATGCCGGCCGCCTGCTCGAGAAGCGTGCCACCGACGGTGCTGAGCACGGCGCCGCCGGCCACGACCCCGAGCACGCCCAGGGCGGCTCCCCCGGCGAGCCCTGCCGCGCTCCCGCGCCCCGGGCGCACCCGCGAGAGCAGACCGCGCATCCGGCCCGGGGCGGCGGCCTCTGCGCGCCCGGCCGACCGCGCCAGGTGCGCGGGGGAGGCTGAGACGGGCCGCTCGTGCGGGGGCAGCTCGGCGCGCATCCGCTCCTCGACCTGGGTGCGCTGGGCGGGCGTCAGCCGCTCGAAGGCCTCTCGGTGGATCTGCTCCACCTGATGCGGATCCGCCGTGCGCAGGAGGTAGTCGTAGCGGGCGATCGCCGCACGGTCGGCGTCCACTCCGGATGCGCTCGATCCCGTCGACCCGCGTCGGTTAGCGTCGCCGGCGCGTGCGGCCGGCGGCGGCGCGTACGGGGCGTGCGGGCGCGCGCCGGGAGCGGGCGAGGGCGAGCGATGCTCGGCGGGCCGCGATCCGGCGGGGCGTCGATCGCGATCGGAGCCGTCGAGGTCGAGGGCCTGAGCGGCCATGCCGAGGAGGCGGGTGAGCTTTCCCATGGTGGTCGTTCCTTCGTGTCGTTCACGACGACCGGGATCCACCACGGGTGCGAGGGGGCCACAGTCGTCCGCGAATGCGGGCGCCAGGTCTCCTCCACCCTCACGGGCCGATGGGCCGGGACACCGGAGGTGTCCGTCATGACGACGCCATCGCAGACGGGAGTACTCCCCTTGCACGACCGACGCTATCGAGCGCATCTATGAATCGCCTGCGCGCGAACTCCCGCAGCCTCCCGGGCGGAGACGACGAACGCCCCCGATTCCGGAGAGTCGGGGGCGTTCGGGAAGCCGATTACTTCGCGGCGGCCGGCTCGGCGGCCTTCTCGGCGGTAGCGTCCGCCGGAGCATCCGCCTTCTTCGCCGGGGCGGACTTCGCCGGGTCCTTCGCGGCCGGGGCGGCGGCCGGCGATGCGTCGACGGTCGGACGGGGACGCGCCGCGAACTCCTCGAAGACGTACCGCGGGTTCTGCACCGTCTGCAGGTTGACCAGGTCGCGACCCAGCCACAGGTTGTTCCACCAGCCCCACAGCACGCGCCACTTGCGCTCCCACGTCGGCATCGCCAGACCGTGGTAGCCGCGGTGGGCGACCCACGCGATGAAGCCCTTGAGCGCGATCTTGCCCGACTGGAAGACGCCGTTGTAGAGGCCCAGGCCGGCAACGGCTCCGAGGTTCTTGTGGAAGTAGTCGCGCGGCTCCTCGCCGCGGAGGACGGCCACGAGGTTCTTCGCGAGCAGCTTCGCCTGACGCACGGCGTGCTGGGCGTTCGGCACGCAGTAGCCGCCGACGCCACCCCCCGACAGGTCGGGGACGGCAGAGACGTCGCCGGCTGCCCAGGCGCCCTCGACGATGTCCTCCGCCGTGCCGACGCGCAGGTCGGCGCGGGTCTGGATGCGACCGCGCTCCTCGACGGGCAGGTCGCCGCCGCGGACGACGGTCGGGTTCGCCATGACACCGGCGGTCCAGACGATCAGGTCGGTCGGGATGACCTCGCCGGTCGAGAGCTCGACGTTGCCGTCGATCGCTCCGGTGAGCTGCGTCTCGAGGTGCACGTTCGCACCGCGCTTGGCGAGATCCTTCAGCACCCACTCGCTCGTCGGCAGCGACACCTCGGGCATGATGCGGCCCATCGCCTCGATGAGGTGGAAGTGCGTGTCGTCGAACGTCAGCGTCGGGTACTTCGAGACCAGCGAGGAGGCGAGCGAGCGCAGCTCGGCGAACACCTCGATGCCCGCGAAGCCACCGCCGACCACGACGACGGTGAGGAGACGATCGCGGGCGGGGCCGGCGGGCAGCGTGGCCGCCTTGTCGAAGTTCGACATCAGGCGGTCACGAATGGCGACGGCCTCTTCGATGGTCTTGAGGCCGATGGCGTTGTCGGCGATGCCCGGGATCGGGAACGTGCGCGAGACGGCGCCGGCGGTGACGACGATCTGGTCGTACGCGAACTCGTACGCGTCGCCGGACGGCGGCGTGATCGTCGCGACCTTGCGCGCGTGGTCGATGTTCGTGACCTTCGCGGGGATGATGCTCGTGCGCTTCAGGTGGCGGCGGTGGGCGACCACCGAGTGGCGGGCCTCGATCGAGCCGGCGGCCACCTCCGGAAGGAAGGGCTGGTACGTCATGTAGGGCAGCGGGTCGACCATCGTGACCTCGGCCTCGCCCTTACGCAGGTGCTTCTCGAGCTTCCACGCGGTGTAGAAGCCTGCATAGCCTCCACCGACGATCAGAATCTTGGGCACAGTGCTGTTCTGAGGCACAGGGGGAAACTCCTCGGGAGTCAGGAATGTGGCGTACGTCGAACGCGCGCCGATCGGATGCGCCGGGCAGCTGCGGTGACGCCAAGCGCTACCAGGATACCAGGGACCGTGAGGGCGACGAGCGGCAGGGTACCGTAGCGCAGTGAATCGGCGCTGGGAAGCAGCGGGGAACCGGCCTCGGTCGGCGCGTCCGCGTCGGGAAGCGGGGGCACGTCCACCGGCGCGGCGGTCGGCTCCGGCTCGGGCTGACCCGGGTCGGCGCGGCGGTACAGGCGCACCCACTCCTCGAGGTCGCCCATCGGGTTCTCGGCCACCGGCAGCAGGTTCGCCGACACCGCGGCCTGCGCGTCGATGAGCCCGTAGCCGTACAGCGGATCCGGCGTGCGCTGCACCCCCGGCACCGGGATGGCCGTCTTGATGATGCGGTTGATGACGTCGTTCGCGGTGATGTCGGGGTGGGCCGAGCGGATGAGGGCGGCGATGCCGGCGACGATGGGGGCCGCCCCGCTCGTGCCGCTCCACGAGGCGAGCCTGCCGTCGGCCGAGACCCCGAGCAGCCCCTCGCTGGGCGCCGAGATGCCGATCGTGATGCCCTGGGTCGACGCCTCGACGCTCGCGGTGCCGGTCTGGTCGACGCCACCGACGGTCAGCACGCCGGGGATGGTCGCCGGGGCGCCGATGATGCTCGTTCCACTGCCCCGGTTTCCGGCAGCGACGACCACCACGACATCGTGCTCGAAGGCGTAGAGGAACGCGTCATCCCAGCTGGGGTCCCAGTCGAGGGTGTTCGTGGTGAACGAGAGGTTGATGACGTCAGCGCCGTGGTCGACCGCCCAGCGCATGGCCTCGGCGACCTGCTCGGTGAACGGCACCGCCGCGGCGGCTCCGAAGCCGACCGAGATCGAGAGCAGATCGGCCTCGGGGGCGACCCCGATCATGCCGGTGCCGTCGGCCGCGCCACGCCCCGCGGCGAGCGAGGCCACCCACGAGCCGTGGTTGCCGTCGACGGCGCCGAGCGGCGTGCGCCCGTCGGGAGATCCGGCTCCCGAGACGTCGGTTCCGCCCACGACGGCGTCGCCGAAGGTCTGCGGGACGTCGCCGATGCCGGTATCGATGATCGCGATGCGCACCCCCTCGCCGCGGGTGGTCTGCCAGGCCTCGCGCACGCGGGCGCCGTCGAGCCAGTACTCCGACGCGCGCACCGGGTCACTGGGGTCGTCGGGCACGGGTCCCGTGCTCGGATCGGGTGCCGGCGTCGCGGTCGCACCCATCAGCAGCACGGACACTGCGACCACCGCGATGGCGGCGGCGCTGCGCAGCGTCCGGCGGCGGGTCACGCCGACGGATCCGTCTCCGCGCGCAGGGCGGCACCGGGGTCGTCGCAACGGCACACGTCGGGCGACCACGTCGAGCGGGCGAGGGCCTCGTCGCCGATCGGGTTGACCCCGGGGCCGGCGGCGAGAGCGTGCCCGGCGAGCGCATGCAGGCACTTGACGCGCGTCGGCATGCCTCCGGCCGAGATGCCGTCGATCTCGTCGACCGCACCGAACTGCTCGCGATCGGCGAGGTACGCCTCGTGCGCCGCGCGGTAGGCGAGGGCGATGTCCTCGTCGGCGAGCATCGCCGCGAGTTCGGGCATGACGTGCGTCGCCTCGAGGGTGGACATCGCGGCGGTCGCGGCGGGATGCGTCAGGTAGTAGAACGTCGGGAACGGCGTGCCGTCCGGCAGGCGCGGAGTCGTGGAGATCACGGTCGGGTTGCCGCACGCGCACCGGGCGGCGATGCCGACGACGCCGCGGACGGGGCGTCCGAGCTGCGCGGAGACGACGGCGAGTTCAGCGTCGGTGGGGGCGGGGAACGGCGGGGTGGTCACCCGTCCAGCGTAACCGGAGGGCGCCGGGAGGATGCGTCGAGCGCGCGGTCAGGGAGCGACGGCGGCCGTGTCGCTGAGGCCGCTCGAGACCAGCGTGCGCAGCAGCTGCGGCATCCAGTCGGCCGCGCGCTCCTCGAGCGTGTCGCTGACCGGTTCCTGCTCGCGCGGCAGGGCGACGGGGTCGAGGTCGTCGTCGACGAGGTAGACGACCTCTCCGGGTTTGACGTAGTAGAGCCGCTCGCGGGCCTGCGTGGTGATGTACGCCGGATCCTGCCAGCGATCGCGCTCGCGTTCGAGCTCGTCGATGCGGTCCTCACCCACCTGGACGGACGCCTCGAGGGCGGCGATCTTCTGCCGCTGGTCGATGAACGTGCCGATCGTCGGCACCAGAACCCAGGCGCCGAGCACGACGAGCGACAGCATGATGACGGAGAACGCCGACAGGCGGATGCCGGAGGCCCACTCCCGCACGTCGACACGGGGCTGCGAGCGCGCGCCGCGCGGGGGGCGAGGCGGCCGGGTCGAGCGGGAGGCCGGGGGCGTCTTCGCGGTGCCCGCAGACGCCGAAGGAGGAGCCGGTCGTCGTACCACGGCTCCTCCTTCGTCGATGTCTCTGCGGGGCTCAGCCCTGGTAACGCGGGAACGCGGAGCGCCCGGCGAAGACCGCCGCGTCGCCCAGCTCCTCTTCGATGCGCAGAAGCTGATTGTACTTCGCGACGCGCTCGCTGCGCGCAGGCGCACCCGCCTTGATCTGGCCCGCGTTTGTGGCGACGACGAGGTCGGCGATCGTCGTGTCCTCGGTCTCGCCCGAGCGGTGCGACAGCATGGCGGTGTAACCCGAGCGCTGCGCGAGGCTGACCGCGTCGAACGTCTCGGTGAGCGTGCCGATCTGGTTCACCTTCACCAGCAGCGAGTTCGCGACACCGCGACGGATGCCGTCGGCGAGACGGGCAGGGTTCGTGACGAACAGGTCGTCGCCGACGAGCTGCACCTTCGAGCCGAGCGCCTCGGTGAGGTGCTTCCAGTTGTCCCAGTCGTCCTCGGCGAGGGCATCCTCGATCGTGACGATCGGGAAGTCGTTCACCAGGCCGACGTAGTACTCGGTGAGCGCCTCGGCGTCCCAGTCCTTGTTGTCGAGGCGGTAGACGCCGTCGGTGAAGAACTCGGTCGCGGCGACGTCGAGGCCGAGGGCGATGTCGCGGCCCGGGGTGAACCCGGCCTTCTCGATCGCCTTGACGAGGAAGTCGAGTCCCTCGCGGTTGCTGGGCAGGTCGGGGGCGAAGCCGCCCTCGTCGCCGAGGCCCGTGGCGTAGCCTGCGGCCTTCAGCTCGCTGCGCAGCACGTGGTAGGTCTCGACGCCCCAGCGCAGCGACTCGGAGTACGACTCGGCACCGATCGGCGCGAGGAAGAACTCCTGCATGTCGATGCCGTTGTCGGCGTGCTCACCGCCGTTGATGACGTTGAACAGCGGGACGGGCAGCACGTGCGCGTTGGGGCCGCCCAGGTAGCGGAAGAGTGGCAGGTCCGACGAGTCGGCGGCCGCCTTCGCGACCGCCAGGCTCACGCCGAGGATGGCGTTGGCGCCGACGCGCTTCTTGTTCTCGGTGCCGTCGACCTCGATGAGGATCTCGTCGACGATGCGCTGCTCGCTCGCCTCGACGCCCTCGAGCGCCGGACCGAGCTCGTCGATGACGGCCTCAACGGCCTTCAGCACGCCCTTGCCGCCGTAGCGGGCCTTGTCGCCGTCGCGGAGCTCGTACGCCTCGAACGCACCCGTGGACGCCCCGGACGGGACGGCCGCGCGCTGCACGATTCCGTCGTCGAGGAGGACCTCCACCTCGACGGTCGGGTTTCCGCGCGAGTCGAGAATCTCGCGTGCGCCTACAGCCTCGATCAGTGCCACTGATGTGCTCCTTGTTCAGGGGGAAAAGTGTGTGGAGCGTCGTCGATCCGTCGCCCAGTCTAGCCCGCCGCTCCCCCGCCGCCAGGGTCGGGGCGACGCCGCGACCCTGGCGGGTCCGACCTCAGACGACGAGGGCGACGGCGATCCCGTCCCACCCCTTCGCGCCGACCGTCTGCAGGGCGGTGGCATCGAAACGGGGGTCCTCGCCGAGCATCCGCAGACCTTCGCGAGTGCCGACGACCTTCGGATCGGTCGAGTCGTCTCGCACGATCTCTCCATCGCGACCGATGTTGTCGACGACGACGACCGTGCCGGGATGCCCGAGCCGCGCCGCCCAGTCGAGGTAGACGGTGTTCGACTCCTTGTCGGCGTCGATGAACACGAGGTCGAACCCGCCCACCAGCGTCGGCAGCACGTCGGCACCGCGTCCGATGCGGATCTCGACGCGCTCCCCCACGCCGGCGTCGTCGATGCTCGCGCGGGCCACGGCGGCGTTCTCCGCCTCGGCCTCGATGGTGACGACCCGCCCCTCCGGGCCGACCGCACGGGCGAGCCAGATGGTCGAGTAGCCGCCGAGCGTGCCGATCTCGAGCACCCGCCGCGCGCCGCTCAGGCGCACGAGAAGGTTCAGCAGCTTGCCTCCCACCGGGGCGACCTCGATCTCGGGCAGGCCGGCGCGACGCTGCGCGTCGAGAGCCCGCTCGAGATCGGGGTCGGATCCCACGAGCGTGTCGGCGAGGAAGGCGTCGGCGGCGGCCCAGGCGGCGGGTGTCGATTGCATGCGTTCAGCCAAGCCGCCCCCGCACGCGGCCGTCAAGAGGGTCGACGGCCCGCCTTCGACTGCTCCACCGCGATCGCGAGCACGGCCGCCGCGGTCTCGGCGTCATCGACGGTCACGGCGAAGCGTCGGCCACCGACCCGCGTCACCTCGAGCGCCTCGCCCGCGCGGAGCACGACACCCGACCGGCCGCCCGCGGCGTACCGCATCCCCCATCCGCCGAACTCCGCGAACGGGTCGACGTCGATGCGGCGCACCGAGGCGATGTCCGACGCGGGGACCTCGATGCGCGGCCATCCGGCGGTCGATCGCACCCGCAGCCCCCCGGGGCCGACGCGCACGCGGAAAGAGGTGGTGAGCAGCAGCGTGGCGAGCACGAGCACGACGCAGGCGACCATCGTCACGACGGCGACGACCGACACACCGCTCGCGGCCATGACCGCGGCGAGCGCGCCCACCAGTAGGGCGGATCCACCGAGCACGGCCAGTCCCGATCGGGCGATCGTCGCGCGGCCGATCCACACCACGCGTTCGGAGTCGGTACTCGGCAGCGGCGTCGCGTCAGCCCGGCGATCCTCCGCGCCGCGCGGCGCGCGCGGCTGCAGGAACCAGCCGACGACCGCGCCGACCACGAGGAGGGCGAGGCCGAGGATCGTGGCGCCGCCGATGCTGGGGGCGTCTGCGGCATCGCTCAGCCCTCGCTGCGAGCCGACCATCGCGAGCGTCGTGGAGACGATGAGTGCCGCGAGACCGAGGTTCGTCGCTCCCAGAGCACGAGACGTCGACGACCATTCCGCGGCCCTGCCGTTCTCCGGCGGGGCGGTGCGGCTGCTCGCCGGCAGACGGTGCGCGAACCACGCGAGCGCGGCGAAAGCGACGATCATCGCGGCGATGCCGGCGAGGATCGCGAGCGGCGTCCACCGCGGCCCGAAGCCGTCTGGCGTGTCTCCGCTCCAGTGGATGGCGGAGGGTTCGGGCAGCTCGGGCAGCCAGAGCGCGACGATCACCATGGCCACGGCGATCGCGGCGAGCGGGATCACAAGTCCGATCCAGATGAAGGCGGTGCGGGCTCGGCGGACGGCGGGGGTCATGGTGTCATCTCCTTGACGAGGGCGGCGAGGGTGGTGGGGGTGACGCCGAGGGCGTCGGCGCGGGCGACGAGTGCCCGGATGTCGTGCGCGAGGTCGCTGAGCGGACCGGCAGAGGCCGAGACGACCGCTCCGCGACCCCGCCGCAGATCGATCAGACCTTCGTCGCGCAGGCGCTGGTACGCGTGCAGCACCGTGTGCAGGTTGATGTCGAGGGTCTCGGCGACCTCTCTCGCCGATGGGAGCCGATCGCCGGGCGCGAGAGCGCCCGAGACGATGTCGGTGCGGACCGACGCGGCGACCTGTTCGAACAGCGGCGTACCGCTCGCCATGTCTATGCGGATGAGCATGGGACCTCCTTGTTGCATTAATTCTATGTCAAATAGAACAACTCGACCAAGTCGTGAGGGACGGCGGCTCGCGCTACCGAACGTTCACCCGCCGATGCGACGATGGGCGGATGCCGCTCGCCCGCCGTCTCCGACTCTCCGACGCCGTCTCCATCGGCCTCGGCTCGATGATCGGCGCGGGAGTGTTCTCGGTCTGGGGCCCCGCGCTCGACGTCGCCGGAAGCGGCCTGCTCGTCGCCCTCGCGATCGCCGCCCTCGTCGCCTACTGCAACGCCAGCGCGTCGGCGCAGCTGGCCGCCGTGCATCCCGTGGCCGGTGGTACCTATGCCTATGCCCGGGCGGAGATCGGGCCGTGGTGGGGTTTCGTGGCCGGCTGGGGCTTCGTGATCGGCAAGATCGCGAGCTGCGCGGCCATGGCGATGACGTTCGCCGCCTACGCCGCCCCCGACGGATGGACGACTCCCGTCGCGGTCACGGCCGTCGTCGCACTCGTCGCCGTCAACTGCTTCGGGGTCACCCGCACGGCGCTGGTCACCCGCGTCCTGGTGACGGTCTCGCTGCTGGGCCTCGCGGCCGTCGTGGCGGTCGGCCTCGGCGGAGCACCGTCGGTCTCACCCCCTCCCCTTTCCGACGCCACCGCCTACGGGGTGCTGCAGGGCGCCGGCCTGCTGTTCTTCGCCTTCGCCGGCTATGCGCGCATCGCCACGATGGGCGAGGAGGTCGTCGACCCGGCCCGCACGATCCCCCGCGCGATCGCGCTCGCTCTCGGCGGGGCGGTCGTGGTGTACGCCGCGGTCGCCGTCACCGTGCTCCTCGTGCGCGGAGCGGATGCCGTGGGCAGCTCTGCGCCGCTCGCCGATGTGGTGGTGGCGGTCGGGTGGGAACCGCTGGCGCCTCTCGTGCGGATCGCGGCCGCCACGGCATCCCTCGGCGCCCTGCTCGCCCTGCTCACCGGGATCGGCCGCACGACGCTGGCGATGGCGCGCGAACGCGACCTTCCGGGCTTCCTCGCTCGTGTCGACGAGCGGTGGCACGTGCCCCGCCGCGCCGAGCTCGTGATCGGAGCGGTCGTCATCGCGATCGTGCTGGTCGCCGACCTGCGGGACGCGATCGGATTCTCGTCGTTCGGGGTGCTCATCTACTACCTCATCGCGAACGCCGCGGCGTTCCGTCAGGCCGGGAGCGCCCGACGGTACCCGCGCGCCCTGCAGGTGATCGGCGCCCTCGGCTGCCTCGTCCTGGTGAACACCCTCCCGGTGGTCGCGTCACTCGTGGGCACGGGGGTCCTGCTCGTCGGTGTCGGCTACCGGCTGGTGCTGCTGCGATCGAGACGCGGTCGCTCCCCCGTCTCGGGCTGAGCGTCGGACCGCGCGCTCGCACCGGTGATGGCGGCGCAGACGGCCGGGAGCAGCGCCTCGGCGGTGCGACGGTATCCGAGAGCGCTGGGGTGGAACCGGTCGAGACTGAACATGCGGTCGGGCTCGTCGGAGAACATCGGGCCCACCGTGCGTCGGAGGTCGACGGGCACGGCACCCGCCCCGACCGCCGCGAGGCGCTGCGCATCGGCGAGGCGGCGCGACAGTCCGGAGACGATCCGCCGCAGCGGCTGCGGCACGGGCCGGAGTGCGCCGAGATCGGGGCAGGTGCCGACCACGACCTCCGCACCGCGCGAACGGAGAGCACGGATCGCGGAGTCGAGGTGCCGCACCGAGGTCGTCACCGGTAGGCGATGCGTGACGTCGTTACCACCCACGACAATCACCGCGACGTGGGGGCGGTACTCCGGGGGCAGGCGCCGCAGCTGCGCGTCGAGGTCCGGCGACTCCGATCCCACCACGGCGGCGGTGCGCAGACGCACGGGTCGCCCGGTGCGCAGCGCCGCGCCCTTCGCGATCCGCCCGCCCAGGGTCTCCTTGCGGCGAGCCGCCCCGAGCCCCGCGGCGAGCGAGTCACCGAGCAGCACGAGGTCGACCGGCTCTCCCGCCTGCGAGCGCCGCCAGACGCGGTCGGCGTCGATCGACTGCTCCCCCAGCGGCTTGCCGATGCGCTGCCGGGCGATCGCCGCCTGACGGGCGAGCAACGCCCGGAGCGCCCACACCGCGGCAGCCCCGGCCACCGGGATGCCGACGAGGAGCGAGATCCGCGAGCCACGCATGCCCCGATTCGAGCGCTCCGACGTGAACGCGACGTGAACGTGCACCGCCGAGGGCGGCACATCCACCCCTGAGCGGAGGAGGCCTCGGCTCAGGACAGCGGCTTGCGCTCCAGCTCGGAGGCGCCGGCGGACACCGTCGCGAACGAGGTGAACCCATCGGCGGCCGCCCGCTCGAGCAGCGCCTTCAGGTTCTTCGTGCGTCGTTCGAGCCGCACCCGCGCGCCGGCCGCGATGAGAGCGGTCTTGTGGGCGAGCAGCTCGACCACGGGAACATCGGCATCGTGCACGAGGACGACGGCCTCGGCGGCCACGTCGTCGCCCGCGGTCACCAGGTCGACCAGGCGCTCGAAACCGAGGGAGAAGCCGACCGCGGGCACCTGCTGGCCGAGGAAACGCCCGATCATGCCGTCGTACCGCCCTCCACCGCCCAGGGAATAGCCGACCGACGGGTGCGCGAGCTCGAAGATCGTGCCGGTGTAGTAGCCCATGCCGCGCACGAGGAACGGGTCGAACACAAGCGGGACCGCCTCGGTGCCGCGGCCCACCGCGACGGCCGCGCCGATGCCGACGAGGTGCGCGACGATGTCATCCGGTGCCCCCTCGGGCAGGGCCGAACGCACCTGCTCCTCTCCGAACGGCAGGACGTCGGCGGGCACCTCTCGACGGAGGAACGCCTCGAAGGCATCGACCGCGGTCGGGGTCGCCGACCGGTCGCGCAGCTCGGCGGCGACGCCGTCTGCGCCGATCTTGTCGAGCTTGTCGATCGTGATGAGAACGCCCGGTCGCTCGTCGTCGGAGAAACCGAAGCTGCCGAGCATCCAGTCCAGCACCCGGCGGTCGTTGATGCGTACGGTGGCGTCTCTCAGTCCGAGCGCATCGACGGCGTCGAGCGAGGCCACCAGCAGTTCGGCCTCGGCGCGCGACGAGTCGTCGCCCATGATGTCGATGTCGCACTGCACGAACTGGCGGTATCGCCCCTTCTGCGGCCGCTCGGCCCGCCAGACGGCGCCGATCTGAATCGCGCGGAAGACCGTCGGCAGCTGGGCGCGGTTGCTCGCGTAGAAGCGGGCCAGCGGCACGGTCAGGTCGTAGCGCAGCCCGAGGTCGGACAGCGCGGCGGGGTCGTCGGCGGCCTCGCGGATGGCGTCGGCGTCGAGTCCGCGGCGCAGCACGTTGTAGGCGAGCTTCTCGTTGTCGCCGCCGATCCCGGCGTGCAGACGCGCGTACTCCTCGAGCACCGGCGTCTCGATCTCGTCGAAGCCGTGCGCGCGATAGCGGTCGCGGATGACGGAGAGCACGCGCTCACGGCGGGCCTTGTCGGCGGGGAGGATGTCGCGCATGCCGCGCGGCGGGTTCACGGTAGCCACCCCTCCATCTTCCCAGGTCGGCCGCGTCGCTCCGCGCAGGTCACCCCTCGGCCGCGCGCACATCCGCCTCGAGCAGCCGGAGTCGCTCGCGGAGCGCGCGCTCCGCGTCCCATCCCTCCGCGCGGGCGCGGCCGACCAGGGCGAGCAGAGCGTCGCCGAGCTCCTCCTCGGTCGTCGGCCCGGTCGCGGTCGGGGTCGCCACCCCTGCGCCGGATGCCCGGCCGGCGACCTTCTGCGCGAGGGCGAGAGCGGGCATCCCCCGCGGGATGCCGTCGAGCACACTCGTGCGCGTGCGCTTCTCGGCCGCTTTCGCGGCGTTCCAGTGCACGAGCACCTCCTCCGGCGTGGCGGCGGTCTCGCCCGCGAAGACGTGCGGGTGCCGGCGCACCATCTTCTCCGTGAGGGTCGCCGCGACATCGTCGATGTCGAACGGATCGTCGGGGTCCTGCGCGGCGATCGCCGCGTGGAACAGCACCTGCCAGAGCAGATCGCCCAGCTCCTCGCGCAGGTCGGCTCGCCCTCCCGCCTCGACCGCGTCGATCACCTCGTGCGACTCCTCGATGAGGTAGGGCACGAGGTCGCGATGGGTGATGCGCTGCGACCACACGCAGCGCTCCCGCACCTGACGCATGGTCTCGGCGGCGGCGCGCAGCGGATCGACGAGCGTCTGCGGATCGACCTCGGGAGGCACGGGCGACGCCTGCGGCTCGACGTGCTCGGGAGGGATGCTCATGAGGACTCCTCGGAGGTCGAGGCACGGGGGGCGGGGTCGGTGCCCACGTCTGCCGCCCCCGCGCGCCGACGATACGCACGAGCGCGCGACGACACCACGACGCCGGCGACCACGAGCGAGACGAGCGACCCGACGAGCACGCCGAGGATGGCCTGATCGCGCAGGGCGGGAGTGTCGGTGAACGCGAGGTTGGCCAGCAGCAGCGAGACGGTGAACCCGATACCACCGAGGGCGCCGGCCGCCAGCAGGTCGGCGAAAGGCATCGCGGGATCGGTGCCCCGCGGTCGGATGCGCAGGGCGAGCCACCCGAAGAGGGAGATGCCGACGATCTTGCCCACCGGCAGCGCGACGACGATGCCCCAGAACGCGGGCGAGAGCGCTGTGGGCGAGACCGCGGGGATCACGACGAACGCGGCCACGAACGCGAACAGCGGCAGGATGCCCCCGTTGACCACCGGCTCGAGAGCATGTCGGGACCGCTCGGCGGGCGTCGGCGCCATCACGAGCCCCAGGACGACACCGGCGATCGTGGCATGGATGCCGGACAGCGCGACCAGCCCCCAGCACACCGCACCGACCACGACCATGGCGACCGCGATCGCAAGGTGGCCGCGGGCCCCCAGTCGCCGCGAGAGGAACCAGAAGAGGGCGACCGCGACGACGGCGCCAACCAGCATCCCCCACTGCAGATCGCCGGCGAAGAGCACGGCGATGAAGACGATGCCGATGATGTCGTCGAGGATCGCGAGAGCGAGGAGGAAGACGCGCACGGCCGACGGGAGTCCCCGTCCGAACATGGCGAGCACGCCGAGGGCGAAGGCGATGTCGGTGGCCGTCGGGATCGGCCACCCCGAGGCCGTCTCGCCTCGGCCGGCGATGAGCAGGTACACGACGATCGGCACGAGGACGCCGCCCGCCGCGGCGATCGCCGGCTGCACGGCCTTGCGGAACGAGTCGAGTTCGCCGTGCGTCAGCTCGTGACGCAGCTCGATCGCGACCACGAAGAAGAACACGGCGAGCAGACCGTCTGACACCCAATGCTCGACCGAGAGATCGAGCCCCGTGCCGGGGATCGCCAGGTGCACATCGAGGACAGCGGCGATCGCGTCGTGCGTCGGCAGGTTCGCCAGCAGCAGCCCCAGGCCCGCGGCCACGAGCAGCAGCACGGCCGGGAACTGCTGGCCGCGGAGGGGGTTCGTCGAGATGCGCATCGCTCTCATGGTAGGCGCGTGGTCGCTGCCGGGGTCGCATGCCGTCATGCGTTCGGAGCACCCCTTGCGAGCGGGATACTCTCGACGGGTGACTCCCGAAAGCGCCTTCATCGAGCCCACGAACACCGAAGCCATCCGCGTCATCGGACGCTTCGAGGCGGGGCAGGGCATACCCGACGCGATGCGCTCCGACGTGCGGATGCTCGGAGCGCTGCTGGGTCAGGTCCTGCGCGAGGCAGGCGGTGACGACCTGTTCGACGACGTCGAGCGCCTGCGTCTCGCGACGATCCAGGCCTACGAGGACGCCACCAGCGACGCCTTCGCCCGCGCCACCGCGATCGCCGAGTCGTTCACCATCGCCCGCGCCGACGAGGTCGCCCGCGCGTTCACCTGCTACTTCCACCTGGTGAACCTCGCCGAGGAGCACCAGCGCGTGCGGGTGCTGCGCGAACGCGCCGGTCAGCCCGGGCGCGAGGACGCTGCCGACACGGTCGCGAGCGCATACGCGCGTCTGCGCGGCGAGGTCGGCGACGACGAGGCTCTGCGCCGACTCCGAGGTCTGCGATTCCACCCGGTCTTCACCGCGCACCCCACTGAGGCACGCCGGCGTGCGGTCTCGTCGAGCATCCGCCGCCTCTCCGATCTGCTCACCCAGCACGACCTGGCGAGCGCCGAGGGCGCCGAGCAGCGGCGCGCCCGCCGCCGCATGCTCGAAGAGATCGACACCCTGTGGCGCACGGCTCCGCTGCGCGCCGAGAAGCCCTCGCCCACCGACGAGGTGCGCACGGTGATGGGAATCTTCGACGAGACCCTCTTCACCACCGTCCCGCACGTGTACCGCCGCATCGACGATGCCCTGCGCGGCGAGGAGTCGGGCGCGAGCGCCCCGGTGGTCCCCGCCTTCGTGCGCGTCGGCTCCTGGGTGGGCGGCGACCGCGACGGCAACCCGTTCGTCACCGCCGCCGTCACGCGCGAGGCCTCGCAGATCGCCGCCGACCACGTGCTCCGTGGTCTGGAGCGCGCCCTCGACCGCATCGGCCGCACGCTGACCCTCGACGCCGACAGCACCCCGCCGAGCGCCGAGGTGCGCGCCCTGTGGGAAGCGTTCGCGACGTCCGACCCGCACGCCGCCTCGGAACTGGCCACCCGCTCCCCCGACGAACCGCACCGCCGCGTGCTGCTGCTGCTCTCGCATCGCGTCGCCGCGACCCGACGGGGCGATGAGCAGGGCTACGCGCGCCCCGAGGACCTGCTCGCCGATCTGCGGGCCGTACAGGAGTCGTTGCTCGCCGCCGGCGCCCGTCGCCATGCCTTCGGCGGGGTGCAGCACCTCATCTGGCAGGTCGAGACGTACGGCTTCCACCTCACCGAGCTCGAGGTGCGCCAGCACTCGCAGGTGCACGCGAAGGCGCTCGCCGAACTCGAGGCCGGCGCCCCGCTGAGCGCGCAGACCGAAGAGGTGCTCGAGGTCTTCCGCGCCGTCGCCGACATCCAGCGCGACCGGGGGCTGCGCGCCGCCGGCCGTTACGTCGTGTCGTTCACGCAGTCCGCGACCGACCTCGCCAACGTGCACGCCCTCGCCCGGCACGCGCTCGGCGACGACGCGCCCGTGCTCGACGTCGTGCCGCTGTTCGAGACGTTCGCCGACCTGCAGGCCGCCCCGGGCATCCTCGCCGAGGTCGTGACGTTCCCCGAGTTCCGGGCCCGCATGGCCGAGACCGGCAACCGCCTCGAGGTCATGCTCGGCTACTCCGACTCGTCGAAGGACGTCGGCCCGGTCGCTGCGAACCTCGCGCTCTACGAAGCACAGGAGAAGATCGCCCTGTGGGCGAAGGATGCCGGCATCGAGCTGACGCTCTTCCACGGCCGCGGCGGCGCGCTGGGTCGTGGCGGCGGACCGGCGAACTCCGCGATCCTCGCACAGCCGCCGCACTCGGTCGACGGCCGCTTCAAGCTCACCGAGCAGGGCGAGGTCATCTTCGCCCGGTACGGCGAGCCCGCGATCGCGATGCGCCACATCGACCAGGTGGCGGCCGCGACCCTGCTCGCGTCGTCGCCCACGGTCGAGGAGCGCACGAGCAGCGCCGCCCGACGATACGCCGAGGTGGCCGCGGTCATGGACCGCGCATCGCGCGACCGCTTCTTCTCGCTCGTGAAGGCCGAGGGTTTCGCGCCGTGGTTCGCGACGGTCACCCCCATGGAGGAGATCGGCCTCCTCGCTCTCGGATCGCGCCCCGCGCGCCGCGGCCTGTCGGTCGAGTCGCTCGAGGATCTGCGGGCCATTCCGTGGGTGTTCGCCTGGACCCAGGCCCGCATCAACCTCGCCGGCTGGTTCGGTCTCGGCACCGCGCTCGACGCGGTCGGTGACGAGGCGCTGCTCATCGAGGCCTACCGCGAGTGGCCGCTGCTGCGCACGATGATCGACAACGTCGCCATGAGCCTCGCGAAGACCGACGAGCGCATCGCCCGCGAATACCTGGCGCTCGGAGACCGCGACGACCTCGCGGCACTCGTGCTCGACGAACTCGCCCTCACCCGCGAATGGGTGGTGCGCCTCACCGGCGGCGAGGGTCTGCTCGAGAACAAGCCCGTGCTGCAGCGCGCCGTGCAGCTGCGCAGCCCGTACGTCGACGCCCTCTCGCTGCTGCAGCTGCGGGCGCTCCGCGCGCTCCGCGCCGGCGATGCGCAGGCGACGGGATCGGGGGCCGATGCCGAACAGCAGCGCCTGCTGCTGCTGTCGGTCAGCGGCGTCGCCGCCGGCCTGCAGAACACCGGGTGACCGCGTCCGAACCCGGAGCCGGCGGGGTCCCTGCCCGGCCCGGCCGGCGCGAACCCGGCCGCTAGAGTGAGATCTTCCGCCTGATCCGGCGCAGCCTCACGCGACACGATCGCCGCACCACAATCCCCCACAGAGAGTTCTTCCGCGTGACCGCAACGTCCTCCGCATCCTTCCACCCCCTCGACGCCGCCGTGCAGCCGGTCTTCGACACCGTGCTCTCCCGCAGCCCGCACGAGCCCGAGTTCCACCAGGCCGTGCACGAGGTGCTCCACTCCATCGCGCCGGTGCTCGACGCCCACCCCGAGTACGTCGACGGCGGCATCCTCGAGCGGCTCGTCGAGCCCGAGCGTCAGATCCTCTTCCGTGTGCCGTGGATCGACGACGCGGGGAAGCTGCACGTCAACCGCGGCTACCGCATCCAGTTCTCGTCGGTGCTCGGCCCGTACAAGGGCGGCCTGCGTTTCCACCCGTCCGTGAACCTCTCGATCATCAAGTTCCTGGGCTTCGAGCAGATCTTCAAGAACGCCCTCACCGGCCAGGGCATCGGCGGCGGCAAGGGCGGATCGGACTTCGACCCGCACGGCCGCTCGAACGCCGAGGTGATGCGGTTCTGCCAGTCGTTCATGAACGAGCTGTACCGCCACCTCGGCGAGCACACCGACGTGCCCGCGGGTGACATCGGCGTGGGTGGCCGCGAGATCGGCTACCTGTTCGGTCAGTACCGCAAGGTCACCAACCGCCACGAGTCGGGCATGTTCACCGGCAAGGGCACCGGCTGGGGCGGCGCCGAGGTGCGCACCGAGGCCACCGGATACGGCGCGGTCTTCTTCGCGCAGGAGATGCTGGCGGTGAAGAGCGACTCGTTCGAGGGCAAGCGCGTCGGCATCTCGGGCTCGGGCAACGTCGCCATCTACGCGATCCAGAAGGCCACGCAGCTGGGCGCGCGGCCCGTGACGGCCTCCGACTCGTCGGGGTACGTCGTCGACGACGCGGGGATCGACGTCGGTCTGCTGCGCCAGATCAAGGAGGTCGAGCGCGGCCGCATCGTCGAGTACGCGAACCGGCGTCCGGGCGCGCGCTTCGTCGAGGGCGGCCGCGTGTGGGAGGTGCCGGTCGACATCGCCGTGCCCTCCGCGACGCAGAACGAGGTGACCCTCGCCGATGCGGAGGCGCTCATCGCGAACGGCGTTCGTGCCGTGTCGGAGGGCGCCAACATGCCCTGCGTGCCGGAGGCGGTCGAGGCCTTCCAGAAGGCGGGTGTGCTGTTCGCCCCCGGCAAGGCCGCGAACGCCGGCGGCGTCGCGACCTCGGCGCTCGAGATGAGCCAGAACGCGTCGCGCCAGCGGTGGACCTTCGGCGACAGCGAGAACAAGCTGCGCGAGATCATGGGCGACATTCACCGCGCGTCGTTCGACGCGGCGGAGCGCTACGGCGTCGCCGGAGACTACGTCGCGGGCGCGAACATCGCGGGCTTCGAGCGCGTCGCCGCGGCCATGCTGGCCCAGGGCGTCATCTGACCGCCGCGCTACCCGCAGACGCCACGAGGGGCGTCCTCCGACACTGGAGGACGCCCCTCGTCCGTCACCGAGTCCGCGTGCGCGGCTCCGGGAGTCTCAGTCCTTCGCCTGCGCCGTTCGGCGCAACCACCCGATCACCAGCGTCGCGAGGAACAGCACGATCCCCAGCACGGCGAGCCAGATGAGGCCCTTGACCACGAAGCCGAAGACGGCGAGGCCGGCCCAGACGATGAGCAGGATGATGAGGAGGATCCACATGTCCCTCAGCATCCCCCGTTTCCGTCCGACCCGCACCCGGGTTGACGGCATCCGATCCGCCCGCTATCGGGACGGGCGGATGCCGTTCACTCCGCGGCGACGGGAACAGGCTCCGGGAAGATCGCGGTGAACAGCTGCTCGACCCAGGCGAGCAGCTCGGCGTCGGGCAGCGGCTCCAACCCCACACCGACCGCGGCCGGAACGGTGGGCATGGGCACGACCAGCGCCTCTCCCCCGGCCACGAGCTTCGCCTTCGGGTAGAGCCGCTGCAGCCGCACCTTGATCGAGTCCTCGAGACGCGCGGGGGCGATCCGCAGGTTCGACCCCATGACCACGACATCGGCGAGACCCGCGCGGGCCGCGCGACGGCGCAGGCGCGCGATCGCGATCAGCCCCTCCACCTCTTCGGGCGGCGTGCCGTAACGGTCGGTCAGCTCGTCGATGACGAGATCGATCGCGTCGTCCTTCGCGGTCGCGACCGAGGCCGCCGACAGCTTCTGGTACGCCTCGAGGCGCAGCCGCTCGCTGTCGATGTAGTGCTCGGGGATGCGCGCATCGAGCGGCAGCTCGAGACGCAGCTCCTGGCCCCCGTCGACCTCTTCACCGCGGAACGTGGCGACGGCCTCGCCGATCATGCGCAGATACAGGTCGAAGCCCACGCCCGCGATGTGCCCGGCCTGCTCGCCGCCGAGCAGGTTGCCGGCGCCGCGCAGCTCGAGGTCTTTCAGAGCGACCTGCATTCCCGACCCGAGATCGTTGTTCACGGCGATGGTCTGCAGTCGGTCGGCAGCCGTCTCGCTGAGCGGCTTGAGGTCGTCGTAGAGGAAGTACGCGTAGGCGCGCTCGCGTCCGCGGCCCACCCGCCCGCGCAACTGGTGCAGCTGACTGAGACCGTACTTGTCGGCGCGATCGATGATGATCGTGTTGGCGTTCGAGATGTCGAGGCCTGTCTCGATGATCGTCGTCGACACGAGCACGTCGAACTTGCGCTCCCAGAAGTCGTCGACGACCTGCTCCAGCGCGTGCTCGCCCATCTGCCCGTGCGCGACCGCGATGCGGGCCTCGGGGACGAGCTCGGCCAGCTGCGCCGCGACCCGCTGGATCGACTGCACGCGGTTGTGCACGAAGAACACCTGGCCCTCGCGCAGAACTTCACGGCGGATGGCGGCGGCGATCTGCTTGTCGCTGCGCGGTCCGACGAACGAGAGGATTGGGTGCCGGTCCTCGGGCGGGGTCGCGAGGGTCGACATCTCGCGGATGCCCGTGACCGCCATCTCCAGCGTGCGCGGGATGGGCGTGGCGCTCATGGCGAGGATGTCGACGTTCGTCTTGAGCTTCTTCAGCGCATCCTTGTGCTCCACGCCGAAGCGCTGCTCCTCGTCGATGATGAGCAGACCCAGGTCTTTGAACATCACCTGGTCGGTGAGGATGCGGTGCGTGCCGATGACCATGTCGACGGTGCCGTCGAGAAGGCCCTGCAGCGTGAGCTTGGCCTCCTTGTCGCTCTGGAAGCGCGAGAGCGGCCGCACCTTCACCGGGAAGCCGGCGAAACGCTCGGTGAACGTCTCGAGGTGCTGTTTGACCAGCAGGGTCGTCGGCACGAGCATCGCGACCTGCTTGCCGTCTTGAATGGCCTTGAACGCGGCGCGCACGGCCACCTCGGTCTTACCGAAGCCCACGTCGCCCGACAGCAGCCGGTCCATCGGGATGGGCCGCTCCATGTCGGCCTTGATCTCGTCGATCGTCTGCAACTGGTCGGCGGTCTCGGCGAACGGGAACGCCTCCTCCAGCTCGCGCTGCCACGGGGTGTCGGGTCCGAACGCGTGGCCCTTCGCGCTCATCCGGGCCGAGTACAGCTTGACGAGCTCGACGGCGATGTCGCGCACGGCCTTGCGCGCCTTGCCCTTCGCCTGCGCCCAATCGCTGCCGCCCATCTTCGACAGCGTCGGCCCCTCGCCGCCGACGTACTTCGAGAGCAGGTCGAGCTGATCGGTGGGCACGAACAGCTTGTCGCCCGGGTACCCGCGCTTCGACGGCGCGTACTCGAGCACGAGGTAGTCGCGGGTCGACTTCGTGGCGTTGCGGCCGCCGGTCGACACCTCGCGCTTCGTCATCTCGACGAACCGGCCGATGCCGTGCGTGTTGTGCACGACGAAGTCGCCCGGCTTGAGCTGCAGCGGATCGACGACGTTCTTGCGTCGCGACGCGAGCTTCTTGACCACGCGCTGGTCGCCGCCGATCGTGCGGCCGTAGAACTCGTTGTCGGTGAGGACGGCGAGCTTCGCCTCGGCGATCTGGAATCCGGCCTCGACCGACCCCGTGACGAGCGTGGCGATGCCCGGCTCGGGGGCGTCGTTCAGCTCGGGGAGCACCCGCGCGGCGATGCCACGATCGGCGAGTACGTCTCGTGCTCGATCGACGAGGCCGGAGCCCGCCGCGAGCACGACGACGCGCCAGCCCTCCGACACCCGCTGTCCGACGAACGAGATGGCGCCGTCGACATTGCCGTGGAACGACGGGATGACGGCCGCGTCGAGGTTGGCGGCCTCGGCGTCGTCCTCTCCGAGGCCGGCGCCGAACGGGCTCAGCCGCCACCACACGCCGCCCCGGTCGCGCACGACCTCGCGCAGCCGCGCGATCGTCAGGAAGTCACCCGCACCGAGATCGATCGGGGCGGATGCCCCCGACGTCGCCGCGCTCCACGCGGCGTCGAGGAACTCTCGGTTGGTCTCGCCGAGGGTGATGGCGCGGGCGCTCGAGCGCTCGGGGTCGACGACGGCCGTGGCGCTGCCCGCCGGAAGGTACTCGGCGAGTGTCACGAGCGGTCCGGACACGGCCGGCAGCAGCGACTCCATGCCCTCGACGGGAATGCCCTCGGCCATCTTCTCGAGCATCCCGGCGATCGCGGGGAACTGGCCGATGAGCGCCCGCGCGCGGTCGCGCACCTCGTCGGTGAGCAGCAGCTCGCGGCTCGGCGGCAGGTCGACCGACGGGATGTCGCCGGGCAGCGAGCGCTGATCGGCGACCGAGAATGCGCGGATCTGATCGACCTCGTCGCCGAAGAACTCGACGCGGAACGGGTGGTCGGAGGTGGGCGGGAAGACGTCGAGGATGCCACCGCGCACGGCGAACTCGCCGCGGCGCGACACCATGTCTACGCGCGAGTAGGCGCGCTCGACGAGCAGGGCGGCGACGGTGTCGAGCTCGTGCCCCCGACCTCCGACGGTGAGCTCGAGCGGATCGATCTCGCCGAGATTGCCGGCGATCGGCTGCAGTGCGGCCCGCACCGAGGCGACGACGACCAGCGGATGCTCGCCCTCCCACTCGCGGATGCGGCGGAGGGTCTGCAGCCGGACGCCGACCGTGTCGGGGCTCGGGCTCAGCCGCTCGTGGGGCAGCGTCTCCCACGCGGGGAAGGTGAGCACCTCGGCGTCGGGGATGTAGGCGTGCAGCGCCTGACCGAGGCTCTCGGCGCGGCGCCCCGTGGGGACGACCGCGAGGAGGGCGCGCGGATGCCCGGCCGCGTGCCTCTTCTCGAGGAGGCCGGCGAGCGTCGGGGCATCGAGCCCGTCGACCATGCCCAGATCGGCGTCGGTGTGCGCCCAGCCCAGCGCATCGCGGTACAGAGACGCCTCTTCCAAGGCGCGCAGAATCCCCGGAACAGTCACGTGACCAGCCTACTTGTCCCCTCCGACACCGGCTTCGCACCCTTCGTCCGGTGCGGGATCGAAATGGCACGCCCGAGGCCCCTTTCCCGTGCGATTTCGATCCCGCAGCCGAGGGGCCCGGGCGATACGGTGGCGGGATGGATGCTGTGCGACTGGAGACCGAGCGGCTCGTGCTGGCGGCGCCCACCGACGACGACATCGACGCGGTCACGGCGGCGTGCCAGGACCCGGAGATCTCCCGGTGGACGACCGTGCCGAGCCCGTACACCCGCGACGACGCGGCGGCCTACGTGCGACAGACGGCCGAGCGGTGGGCCGACGGCTCGCACGCCACGTGGGTCGCACACGCGGGGGACGAGCTGGTCGGATCGATCGGGCTGCACCACATCACCGAGCATCCGGCGGGCGGACATGCCGAGCTGGGCTTCTGGGTGGCCGCTCCCGCACGCGGCCAGGGTTACGTCGTGGAGGCGGCGCGCGAGGTCATCCGATGGGCGTTCGCCGAGCGGGGGCTCGCTCGCCTCACGTGGCGTGCGGTGGTGGGCAACACGGCGTCGGCCCGGGCCGCCCGCGCGCTCGGGTTCCGCTACGAGGGGCTGATGCGCCAGGGGCTGACCAGCCCCCGCGGGCGGGACGACAGCTGGATGGCGGGGCTGCTCGCCACCGACGACCGCTCCCCCGTGGTCTGGCCCGACCTCTGACCCGACCCGGATCGTCGCGACGCCATGCCACCCCGATGCGCGGGTGACGGCGTCGGATGCGGGTGGCAGGATGTTCGCATGCCCGAGATGCCGGAGGTACAGGGGCTCGTCGACTTCCTCGGCGAGCGCGCCGTCGGACGCACGATCGTCCGAACGACCGTCGCGGCGATCGCCGCGCTGAAGACGTACGACCCGCCGAACACGGCGCTGCACGGCGCCGAGATCACGGCCGCGACGCGGCGGGGCAAGTTCGTCGTGCTCTCCTGTGGTGCCGAGCTGCACCTCGTGTTCCACCTGGCGAAGGCGGGCTGGCTGCGCTGGTACGAGACGCTCCCCGCCACGATCATCAAGCCGGGCAAGACCCCGATTGCCTTGCGGGTCGCGCTCGACGACGACAGCGGCTTCGACCTCACCGAGGCGGGGTCGAAGAAGTCGCTCGCCGCGTACGTGGTGCGCGACCCCGACGAGGTCCCCGGCATCGCCCGACTCGGTCCTGATCCGCTCGACGACGCCTTCACGCGCGAGACGTTCGGCGGCCTGCTCGCGGGCAAACGCACTCAGATCAAGGGCCTGCTGCGCGATCAGGCCGTCATCGCGGGCATCGGCAACGCCTATTCCGACGAGATCCTGCACGCCGCGCGCATGTCGCCGTACGCGATCGCCGCGACGCTCGATGACGACGAGGTGGACCGCCTCTTCGCCGCGACGCAGACCACTCTGCGCGAGGCCGTGGCCGCAGCATCCGGCAAACCGCCGGCCGATCTGAAAGACGCCAAGCGCCGCGGCATGCAGGTGCACGCCCGCCGTGGCGAGACGTGCCCCGTCTGCGGCGACACCGTGCGCAGCGTGTTCTTCGCCGACCGTTCGCTCGAGTACTGCGCCACCTGCCAGACCGGCGGCAAGGTGCTCGCCGACCGCCGGCTGTCCCGCCTGCTGAAGTAGCCGCTCAGCGCTCGCGGGGAGCGGCGACCGATGCGCGTTCGACGTACCGCGTGCGCAGCGTGTGCACCTGGGGGGCAGGCGACTCGCCGTCGATCGCCGCGAACAGCACCTCGGCGGCGCGTGTGCCGAGGGCGAGCGTCGGCTGCTCGATCATCGTCAGCGGGGGCTCCATCACCGCAGCCCAGGAGCTGTCATCGAAGCCGATCAGCGAGATGTCGTCTGCCACGCGCAGTCCCGCCGTGCGCAGAGCGCGCAGAGACCCGGTGACCGCATCGTTCTCGGTGCAGAACAGCGCGGTGGGCGGATGCGCGAGGCCCAGCATGCGGGTGACCTCGACCTCGGCGTTCTCCTCGGTCTTGCGCCCGACCATCACGAGGTCGGCGTCGAAGAGGAGCCCGGCGTCGTCGAGGGCGTCGAGGTATCCCTGCAGACGCTGCGCATCGGTCCACAGGTTGCGCGCCGCGACGTCGGTGAGCTCTCGGCGACGCTGTGGCCGCTCCTCCAGCGGAGGCCCCCACACGAACCCGATCCGGCGGTGCCCCGCGGCGACCAGCTTCGCCACCGCGTCGCGCGCGGCAGCGCGGTTGTCGATGACGACCGTGTCGAGCAGCAGTCCCGTGACCGCGCGGTCGACGAGCACGACGGGGATGCCGCGGTCGCGGGCCTGCTGGATGTGCGCCGCCGAGCCGACGTCGAGCGCGGCCGAGGCCACGACGATGCCGTCGACGCGCTTGTCGATGAGCACGTCGGTCGCCGCGACCTCCTCGGCGAGGTTCTCATGCGTGCTGAGCACGAGCGTCTCGAAGCCCCGGGCGCGGGACGCGTCGGAGATGCCGCGCACCACCCCGCCGAAGAACGGGTTGGCGATGTCGGCGACGATCACGCCCAGCGTCTGAGTGACCCCCGTCGACATGCTGCGGGCCAGGGCGTTGGCCCGATACCCGAGACGCTCGGCGGCGGCGAGCACCCGCTCGCGCAGTTCGGGGCTGACGTAGCCGTAGCCGCCGAGCGTGCGGGCCGCGGTCGAGCGGCCCACCCCGGCGGCCGCCGCGACCTCGGAGATGGTCGGGGGGACGGAGTGTTCGGATGCCATCGCCCTCGACCCTCTCCTCATCACGGATTCACCACATGTTAGCGGGGGCGACATCCCCCGCCGGGCGACCGCGCCCGAAAGCACCTTCGACGAAGCACTGCTCGCGGGCCGACGCGGCCCCCGCGTGCAACGCGGAGCGGAGCGCGGCTTCGGAGGCCGGGGCATCCCGCCGCCACCCCGACGCATGCAGCGCGACGAGGAACCCGGCGAGGAAGGCATCCCCGCATCCCATGGTGTCGACGAGGGCATCGTCGGCGACGCGCTCGGCCGGGGCCAGGCACCGCACGGTGCCGTCGGTGACGAGCGCCGACTCGGTGCCGCGGGTCGCGACAGCCAGCCCCGCGCCGCGCGCCACGGCGTCGTCGAGCAGGGCGAACGCGTCGGCATCCGCCATCCCCGAACACGAGAACAGCACGAGATCGGCGAAGGGCGCGACCCGGTCGAGGTAGGCGCCATCGCGGAACTCGTCCTCGCTCGACGCGTCGAAGCTCACCAGCACGCCGAGCGAACGCAGCCGCGAGAGCTCGTCCTCTGTGCGGGAGTAGACGCTGGTGTGCACGACGTCGAACGTCGCCGCGTAGGCGTCGCGTCCGTCGGACAGGTCGATCGGATGCTCGACGGTCACCCCTCCCCCGTTCCACCCGAGGAACACGCGGTCGCCCTCGATAACGCGGAGCGACGACACCCCCGACTCCCCGCCGCGCACGACGCAGCGGGGAGTCGGGATGCCGGCGTCTTCGATCGATGCGCGCAGGAACGCGCCGAGCTCGTCGTCGCCGAACACGCCGAGGTACTCGGCGTGCGCGCCGAGGCGATGGGCGTAGACGGCCACGTTCACCGCATTCCCGCCCGGATACTCGATCCGACGGTCGAGGAAGCGGTCGACGATGTTGTCGCCGAAGCCCAGCACACGCATCACGGGATCCTTCTCGTCTCAGTAGTCCATGACGCGGTAGTAGCGGCGCAGGTCGAGCGAGTGGTCACGCACGCGCTCGAGGTGCTTGCTCACCCGTCCCATCACCGTGTCGAGCACGATGGGCGCGATGAGCGCGCGGTTCTCGGCGCTGAAGCCCTCCAGCGCGTACTCGCGCGTGTCGAAGACCGACACGTCTTCGGAGATGCGCTCGGCGAAAGCCTGTGCACGGTCGGTGAGCGGGCGCGTGCGGTCCTCGCCCTGGAAGATGATCACCGCCGTGTCCTTCTCGAGCAGCTCGAGCGAGCCGTGGAAGAACTCGGCGCTGTGCACACGGGTCGTACGCAGCCACTGCATCTCCTCGAGGATGCACATCGAGTACAGGTATGTGAACGACCAGAGCGGTCCGGCGCCGATCAGGAAGTAGTAGTCGGTGTCCTTGTGCGCGTCGGCGAACGCCGCGGCCAGGGGCTCGGCCTGCTCGGCGGCGGCGACGAGCGCGTCGGGGAGGTGCACGAGCTCGTCGGCGAGGGAGGCGTAGCCGTCGAACTCGCCGCGCTTCTCCAGCAGCCGTCCGATCAGCAGCAGCAGCTGCATGTCGAACGGCCAGGTCTTCGGCTCGGAGGTCAGCGAGTGGTGAGCGCCGGTCGCGATGGGCGAGTCGGCGTGGCCGGTGAACGAGATCGTCGTGGCGCCGGCCGCGGTGACGTACTCCATCGCCCGGATCACGTCTTCCGTCGTGCCCGTCACCGAGGTGAACACGGCGGCGGTGCGCTCGCCCAGGAGGGCGTCGCCGGCGACGACGAGTTCGGCGGCGATCGCCGAGCGCACCGGGAGGGTGGAGCGTTCGCGCGCCATCAGCTCGTAGGGCCACATCTGGCTGTACGTGCCCCCGGCTCCGACCAGGAGCACGTTGTCGATCCCCTTCGCGAGCAGCTGATCGACCAGCTCCTCGATCTGCGGTCGCAACGCCACCGCGCTCGCGATCTGCGTGCGGAAGGCGTCCTCATCGAACTTGAGCATCATCGATCCTTTCGTGCGGGCGTCGTTGCACCCACGGAATGTGGTACCGGTATCAGGTAGGCGACATGCTGACACATCTCGGGAGGCCGGGTCAACCACCGCCAAATCGGGCCCCGGGACGAAGCGCGAAGATTTTCTGGGCAGCTACTGGTACCGGTACCAGCTTTTCGCTACACTCGCTCGACAAGGCACGCACCGACATTCCAACGGCGGATCGGTGTCCGCGGCACCGCGGACCGCACCGCCCTGCAGAGAGGCAGACCATGCGCACCACACGCCCCCTCCCGATCGCCGCCGCCGCGGTCGCAGCATCCGCCGTGCTGCTCGCGGGCTGCGCCGGAGGTTCCCCCGCCCCGGCGGCGGACATCACCGCCGACCCCGTCTACGAGGGCAAGCTGTCGATCCTCACGAAGTTCGGCGGAGAGCCGCTCCAGGCCTACTTCGAAGAGCTCGCCGCCGCCTACGAGGAAGAGCACCCCGACGTCGAGGTCGAGCTCATCCAGGAGACCGACCAGTCCGTGAAGGACAAGACCAAGACCCTCACCGCCTCGGGTGCCCTCCCCGACATCTACTTCACGTGGACTGGCGACTGGGCGCAGAACTTCATCGACGGCGGACTCGCGGCCGACCTGAGCGAGGTGATCGCGCCCGGCACCGAGTGGGGCGACCGCTTCGGCGAGGCCTCGCTCTCGGCGTTCCAGAGCGACGGTAAGTACTACGGCATCCCGCTCTACAACAACGGCAAGTTCATGGGCTACAGCAAGAGCGCCTTCGCGGCCGCGGGCATCGAGGTGCCCACCACCTTCGACGAACTCATCTCGTCGTGCGAGCCCCTCCGGGCCGCAGGGTACGAGCCCATCGCCTTCGGCAACAAGGACGGATGGCCGGCACTGCACTACCTGCAGCAGCTGTTCGCGTACAACGTGCCCGCCGACGTCCTGAAGGCCGACTTCGACCCCGAGACCGCCGAGTGGACCGACCCGGGATACGTCGAGTCGCTCGAACAGCTGCAGACCCTCGTGAACGACTGCACCGACACCGGCAACGGCACCAACGGCGTGCTCTACACCACGGCGCAGGAGGCCCTGGCCGGCGGCCGCGCGGCGATGTACTACCAGGAGGTGCTCGAGTTCGACACCGTGACCGTCGAGGGAGCGACGCTGACGACCGACGACTTCGGCATCTTCCCGCTGCCCGTGCCCGACGGCGCCGCCGGCGACCCCGACGCCATCGAAGGCGCCCCGGAGGGCTACCTGATCAACGCGCGCTCGCCCCAGGCGGCCCTCGCGGTCGACTTCATGAAGTTCGCCACCGAACCCGCGCACGCAGAGATGCTCTCGGCCCTCCCCTACGGGCAGCCCAGCGCGGTCGTCGGCGCGGTCACCGAGCAGACGTCGAGCCGTGCGGTGTTCGAGGGCATCACCCAGGTGAACGAGGCGTCGCAGCTCGTCGGCTGGCTCGACACCGTCACCGCGCCCGAGGTCGCCGACGCATGGCTCGCCGGAGGCGAGGCCGTCATCAGCGGCAGCACCAGCCCCGAGGAAGTGCTCGAGAGTGTCCGAGCAGCGAACGACTCCGCTCGCTGAGGCACCGTCGGGGGCGGGCCTGCGCCTGCCCCCGACGGTCACCGAGGCCATCATCGCGCCGGGACGCGGCCGCCGCCCGGCCGGCCGCGTCGTGCGCGGGCGCGCCGCGCGCCTCGCATCGCTTGCCTGGGTGGTGCCCGCCGTCGTCGTGCTCGGCGTGTTCGTCTACCTGCCGCTCGTGCAGAACCTCGCGTTCTCGACGCAGGAATGGGACATCTACTCTGGCACCTCCGAGTTCGTCGGCCTGGACAACTACGAGAAGCTCTTCGGCGACCCGGTGTTCTGGTCGGCGCTGGGGAACAACCTGCTCTACGCTGCCCTCTCGATCGTCTTCCAGGTGTGCGGCGCCCTCGTGCTCGCGGCCATGATCGAGAGTCTCCGCAGCACCCGCTGGCGGAAGGCGCTCCGCGCCATCTACTTCGTGCCGTCGGCGATCTCGCTCACGGTCGCGGGCCTGCTGTTCTACTTCATCTACGAGCCGAACCTCGGCATGCTCAACCATCTGCTGTCGGCGATCGGACTGGATGCCCTCGTGCAGCCGTGGCTCGGTCAGGAGTCGACGGCCATGGTTGCGATCATCGCGATGAGCCAATGGCAGGGCTTCGGCTACTCGACACTGCTGTTCGCCGTGGCCATCCAGCGCGTGCCCGGCGAGCTGTACGAGGCCGCAGCGCTCGACGGCATCGGCCCGGTCCGCCGGTTCTTCCACGTCACGGTGCCGCTCGTGCGCGAGATGACGGGGCTCATGATCATCGTCACCGTCTCCGGCGCCTTCCAGGTCTTCAACGAGGTCATGGTCATGACGAGCGGCGGCCCGAACAACTCGACCCAGGTGCTGTCGACGTGGCTGTACCGCAGCGGGTTCGTGCGCAACGACTTCGGGTACGCCGCCGCGATCGCCACCGTCATCTTCGTGGTGACGCTCGTGATCGCCGTCGCACAGCTCTGGTACACCCGACGCAAGAAGGTGGAGTTCTGATGAGTCGCACCGGGTTCCTCGCGGTCATCGGCCGCGTCTTCCTCTGGTCGTTCCTGCTTGCCCTCGTGGTGGTGGTCGCTTATCCGCTGCTGTGGATGGTCATGAACGGCTTCAAGACCAACGCCGAGCTGTTCGGCAACCCCTTCGCGCTGCCGCTGCAGCTCGACTGGGAGAACTACGCCGACGCCTGGAACCGCGGCGTCAGCGACTACCTCATGGCGAGCGTGCTGGTGACGGTCACGTCGACGATCGCGACGGTGTTCATCAGCGCCTGGGCGGCTTTCGGCCTCACCCGGGTACGGATGCCGTTCGGTCGCACGGCATCGTTCGTGATCCTCGGGGGGCTCATGCTCGCCCCGGCGGTCGCGCTGGTGCCGCTCGTGCGCATGTTCCAGGCGATGGGGCTGTACAACACGTTCTGGGCGCTGCTGATCCTCTACACGGCCTTCCGCATCCCGTTCACGACCTTCCTCATCCGCGCGTACATGGTCGATCTCCCGCGCGAGGTCGACGAGGCCGCCGAGATGGACGGCGCGAGCCGATGGACGACGTTCTGGCGCATCACCCTGCCCATGTGCAAGCCGATCATCATCTCCACCGTCATCCTGCACGTACTCTTCGCCTGGAATGAGTACCTCTTCGCGATGGTCTTCACCAGCGGCACCGGCGTGCAGACGCTGCCCGTCGGGCTCACCAGCCTGATGAGCAAGCACGGCACCGACTATCCGGTCGTGTTCGCCGGGATGGTGATGGCCGCGCTGCCTGTGATCGTGCTGTTCTTCGCCAGCCAGCGGTACTTCATCAAGGGCCTGTCGGAGGGGATCGGCAAGTGACGACGCCGCTGATCGACCGGGTGTGCGGGTCGAACTTCTCGTACCAGCACCATGCGCTCGACCGGTGCCTCGACGATATGGCCGAACTCGGGCGCACGAGCGTCGAGCTGTGGGGTGTCGCCCCGCACGCGCACGTGCCGCGGATGAGCGATGCGGATGCCCGGAGCATCCGCGTCGCGGCGGCGGCCCGGGGTCTCGACGTCGCGTGCTTCACCCCCGAGCAGGTGGCGTACCCCGTGAACATCGCGGCCGCCGACCACGACCTGCGTCGGCAGAGCATCGACATGTTCCGCCGGGCGGCCGAGGTGGCCGTCGAGCTCGGCGCGCCACTGCTGTTCCTCACCTCCGGACGGGGCCGGGAGGATGAACCGCGGGAGGCGGCCTGGCGACGGTCGGCGGATGCCCTCGGCGAGATCACCGCGTACGCCGCATCGCTCGGACTCGCCTCCGTGCTCGAGCCCCTGCAGCGGGTGGAGTCGAACCTGGTCACGCGTGCGGCCGACGCCGCTCGGATGCTCGACGAGGTGTCGGCGGCGAACCTCGGCGTCGCCCTCGACACGGTGGCCGCCGCCGCCGCGGGCGACACGATCGACGACTACTTCGCGCACCTCGGCGAGCGCGTGACGCACGTGCACCTCATCGACGGCTCCCCCACCGGGCATCTGGCGTGGGGCGACGGCGACCTGCCCCTGAGCGGGATCGTGGCCTCGCTCGACGCGCACGGGTACGCGGGCCTCGCCACCGTCGAGCTGTTCGGCGACGGGCACTACGCCCTCGATCCCCGCCCGCCGCTGGAACGCTCGCTGCGGGCGATCGCTGCGGCGAGCGCGCCCGCCCCCGACGCGGAATGAAATCCGGCCGGACGCGTTGACTACACTCAGAACATCAACGTGCTCCGGGGTCGGTGGGAATCCGAACCGGCGGTGACAGTCCGCGAGCGCCGAGGGAGACCTCGGTGCCGATCCGGTGGAATTCCGGGACCGACGGTGATGCGGGAGAGATCCCGCTAGTCCGGAAGGGAGGCAGCACGGTACGCGTCCGCGCGCGCCTTCCCGCACCCCGGAGCCTCACAGGAGGACGACGGATGCCAGTGAACGAGACCGAGCGGCGGGCGATGCGCCGCGCGCTCGACCTCGCCGGACGAGGACCCCGGGGCGTGAACCCGCAGGTGGGCGCCGTCATCCTCTCCCCTGCGGGCGAGGTGATCGCCGAGGGCTGGCACCACGGGGCCGGCACCCCGCACGCCGAGGTCGACGCCCTGTCGAAGCTCTCCCCCGACGCGGCGCGAGGCGCCACCGCCGTGGTCACCCTCGAACCCTGCAACCACACCGGCCGCACCGGCCCGTGCGCCGTGGCGCTCATCGAGGCCGGCGTCGCCCGCGTGGTCTACGCCCTCGACGACCCGGGCGCGGTGTCGGGTGGCGGCGCCGATCGCCTGCGCGCGGCCGGTGTCGAGGTCGAGGCCGGCGAGCAGGCCGCGGCCGCGCACGAGCTCATCGCGGGGTGGCTCACCGCCCAGCGCCTCGGTCGCCCGCACGTCACGGTGAAGTGGGCGCAGAGCCTCGACGGCCGCGCGGCGGCCGACGACGGGTCGAGCCAGTGGATCACCGGCCCCGATGCCCGCGCCGACGTGCACCGTCGCCGCGCTGAAAGCGACGCCATCGTCGTGGGCACCGGCACCGTGCTCGCCGACGACCCCGCCCTCAC
This sequence comes from uncultured Microbacterium sp., assembly GCF_963528945.1. Taxonomy (GTDB): domain Bacteria; phylum Actinomycetota; class Actinomycetes; order Actinomycetales; family Microbacteriaceae; genus Microbacterium. The sequence goes on along the minus strand of NZ_CAURWX010000001.1, from coordinate 385,623 downwards.
CGCCCGCAATGGCGAGGCGCTCCACCCTCGCCAGCCCGTGCCGGTGGTGATCGGGGCGACCGAGACCCCCGCGAACGCGGCGGTGCGACGGCATCCGCATCCTCCGTTGTTCTACGACACGCACGACCTCCCCGCGGTGCTCGCCGACCTGCACTCCCGCGGCATCCAGCGCGTGTTCGTCGAAGGCGGCCCCACGCTCGCGAGCGCGTTCATCGCGGCGAGCCTCGCCGACCGCGTGCTCGCCTACATCGCCCCCGTGCTGCTCGGCGGCCGCCGCCTCGCCCTCGGCGACATCGGCGTCGGCACCATCGCCGACGCCCGCCGCCTGACGGTCGACGAGTGGCTGCCGCTCGGCACCGACCTGCTCGCGATCGCACACCCCTCCGCCCCCACCGAAGGAGCCGACTGATGTTCACCGGAATCATCGAGGAGATCGGCGAGATCACCGCCATCGCGCCCGCGGGCGACGGGTGGCGTCTCACCGTGCGCGCGCCGAAGGCCGCCGCCGATGCCGCGCACGGCGAGTCGATCGCCGTATCGGGCGTGTGCCTCACCGTGGTGGGCTCCACCCCCGACACCTTCGACGCCGACGTGATGAAGCAGACGCTCGACGTCGCCGCGCTCGGCACCGCGACGGTGGGCACCCGCGTCAACATCGAGAAGGCGATGCCGGTCGGTGCACGGCTCGGCGGCCACATCGTGCAGGGCCACGTCGACGGCGTCGGCGAGGTGCGCGAGGTGCGCCCCGGCGCCCAGTGGAGCGTGCTGCGCATCTCCCTGCCCTCCGATCTCGCGCCCCTCGTCGTCGACAAGGGGTCGATCTCGGTCGACGGCACGTCGCTGACGGTGAGCGCGGTGAGCGACCCCGCAGACGCCGCCCCGTGGTTCGAGGTGTCGCTCATCCCCGAGACCCTCGCCGCCACGACCCTCGGCGCACGCGCGGTCGGCGACCGCGTGAACCTCGAGACCGACATTCTCGCCCGGCACGTCGAGCGCCTGCTCGCCTTCCGGGCCGCACCGGAAGGAGGCTCGCGATGAGCCTTTCCACGATCGCCGACGCCCTCGACGCCCTGCGCGCCGGCCGCCCCGTGCTCGTCGCCGACGACGAGAACCGCGAGAACGAGGGCGACGTCATCCTCTCAGCCGAGCTCGCCACGCCCGAATGGGTGGCGTGGACCGTGCGGTGGTCGTCCGGCTTCATCTGCGCGCCCATGCCCGCCGACCTCGCCGACGGCCTCAACCTCCCGCCGATGGTGGCGGCCAACGAAGACGCCCGCTCGACCGCGTACACCGTGAGCGTCGACGCCGCCGACGGAGTCACGACCGGCATCAGCGCGCACGACCGTGCACGCACCCTCAACGTGCTGGCCGACCCCTCGTCGACACCCACGAGCATCATCCGCCCGGGGCATGTGCTGCCGCTGCGCGCGGTCGACGGCGGAGTGCGCGAGCGCAACGGACACACCGAGGCCGCCGTCGACCTGATGCGCCTCGCCGGTCTGCAGCCCGTCGGCGCGATCGCCGAGGTCGTCGCCGAAGACGGCAGCATGATGCGCATGCCCGGCCTGCTCGAGCTGGGAGCGCGCGACGGGGTGCCCGTCATCACCATCGAACAGCTCATCGCCCACCTGAACGAGGTCGATCCGCGGGGCGAGGCCGGTCCGGTGCGCAACCGTCGCGTGAGCCTCCGCGCCGACGCCACGGTGCCCACATCTCACGGCACCTTCCGTTTCCTCGCGTACAAGGACCGCGTCTCGGGCACCGACCACATCGCGGTCGTCTCGGGAGAGCCCGGCGAGACCGCGTTGGTGCGCGTGCACTCCGAGTGCCTCACGGGCGAGGCCTTCGGGTCGCTCAAGTGCGAGTGCGGCCCGCAGCTCGACGCCGCGCTCGAGGCGATCGAGAAGGACGGCGGCATCGTCATCTACATGCGCGGGCACGAGGGTCGCGGCATCGGGCTCATCAACAAGCTGCGGGCCTACAGCCTGCAGGAGGAGGGCCTCGACACCGTCGACGCCAACCTCGCGCTGGGTCTGCCCGCCGACGCCCGCGAGTATGCGGCGGCGGCCGGCATCCTGTCGGATCTGGGCGTGTCGAAGGTGCGTCTGCTGACCAACAACATCGACAAGGTGAATCAGCTGCGTGCGCTCGGCCTCGACGTCGTCGAGCAGGTGCCGCTGATCGTCGGCGTCGGCCCCAACAACCACCAGTATCTCGAGACCAAGCGTGACCGCATGGGTCACATCATCGGCGAGGACGAGCTGAAAGCCGCCCTCGCAGAAGGAAAGGACGGCGCATGAGCGGCGCAGGAGCACCGAAGACCGGGAACATCGACGGCCGGGGTCTGGACGTCGTCATCGTCGCCGGAACCTGGCACGACACCATCACCGACGGCCTGATCGCCGGCGCCGTGCGTGTGCTCGATGAGGCGCACGCGTCGCACCGCCTGGTGCGCGTGCCCGGGTCGTTCGAGCTCGCCGTCGCCGCCCAGGCGGCCTTCGCGGGCGGAGCGGACGCCGTGGTCGCTCTCGGCGTGATCATCCGCGGGGGCACCCCGCACTTCGAGTACGTCTCGGCCGCGACGACCGACGGCCTCACCCGGGTGTCGCTCGACGCCGGCAAACCCGTCGGGTTCGGCGTGCTCACCCTCGACGACGAGCAGCAGGGCCTCGACCGCGCGGGGCTCGCGGGCTCGAAGGAGGACAAGGGAGCGGAGGCGGCGGATGCGGCGCTGCGCACGGCCCGCGTGATCGCCGACCTGCGCGGCTGAGGCGAGCCTTTCCTCACTGGCGACCGTGCCGCGCCGACTCGTAGCGTGAGGGTCATGGAGACCCTGCGCCACGTCGTCGTGTTCGTCCACCTGATCGGCTTCGCCGTGCTCTTCGGCGCGTGGGCCGTGCAGGCCTTCGGCGGGAAGCGCGAGTTCACGCGCCTGATGACGCTCGGCATGACGATCGCCGCGATCGCCGGGCTGGCGCTGGCCGCCCCGTGGGGCGTCTCGTACGAGCTGAACTACGTCAAGATCGGCGTGAAGCTCGTGATCCTGCTGGTGATCGGCGCACTGCTCGGCATCGGCGGGGCGCGCCAGAAGCGCGGAGCATCCGTTCCCGCCGTCATGTTCTGGCTCGTCGGGCTGCTCACCGCCGCGAACGCGGCGATCGCCGTCCTCTGGCGCTGACCGCCGGTCACGTCGGTTGCTCCGCGTCGACTCGCGGGTAATACGCGTCCAGGGAACTCTCAGGAAGGCGTAGACTCCCGCGGGTGCCCTGGTATACCAGGGCGGCTATCGAAGGAGCCCCATGAGTACCACCACAGCGCCGGCGAATCCGCGCTCGCGTGTCATCACCGCGAGCCTGGTCGGCACGACCATCGAGTTCTACGACTTCTACGCATACGCCACGGCGGCCGTGCTCGTGTTCCCGATCCTGTTCTTCCCGACGGGCAACGACACCACCTCGCTCCTCGCCTCGTTCGGCGTGTTCGGGGCGGCGATGGTCGCCCGCCCCATCGGCGCGATCGTCTTCGGCCACTTCGGCGACAAGTACGGCCGCAAGGCGACCCTCGTCGCGTCGCTGCTGACGATGGGCATCGCGACGTTCCTCATCGGCGTGCTGCCGACCTACCAGCAGATCAACTGGTGGGCCGCCCTGCTGCTGCTCGTGATGCGCCTCGCCCAGGGCTTCGCGCTCGGCGGCGAATGGTCGGGCGCCGCGCTCGTGGCGACCGAGAACGCCCCGAAGGGCAAGCGGGCCTGGTACGGCACCTTCCCGCAGCTCGGCGCTCCCCTCGGCTTCATCATCGCCAACTTCCTCTTCCTCAGCATCAACTGGCTGCTCCCCCACCCCGAGAACCCCGCCCAGCGCTCCGAGGCGTTCCTCGAGTGGGGCTGGCGCATCCCGTTCCTCTTCTCCGCCGTCATGGTCATCATCGGCCTGTGGGTGCGACTCAAGCTCGTCGAGTCCGACACCTTCAAGAAGGCCGAGAAGACCGGCGCGATCCGCAAGCTGCCGCTGGGCACCGTCTTCCGTCACCACTGGAAGCAGCTCATCCTCGGCACGTTCATCATGCTGGCCACGTACGTGCTGTTCTACCTGATGACGAACTTCACGCTCACCTACGGCACCAAGCCGGCGTCGCTCGAGACGGCGTCCGCCGCCGCTCAGGCCGCCGCGGAGGCCGCGGGCAAGGACTTCGACGCCTCGGCGTTCGCCGCCCAGTTCTACCCGGGCCTCGGCTTCGGCTACACCGACTTCGTGCTCATGCAGATCATCGGCGTCGTCTTCTTCGGCATCTTCACGCTGCTGTCGGGCCCGATCGCCGACGCCATCGGCCGCCGCAAGCTGCTGATGTGGGTGACCGGCCTCATCATCGTGTTCGGCCTGTCGTTCAACCTCTTCCTGCTGCCGACGCTCGACCCCAAGTTCAGCGGCGCACTGACGCAGGCCTTCCTCGTGTTCGGGTTCATGCTCATGGGTGCGACGTTCGGCCCGATGGGCGCACTGCTGCCTGAGCTGTTCCCGACGAACGTGCGCTACACGGGGTCGGCGATCTCGTACAACGTCTCGTCGATCCTGGGCGCGGCGGTCGCACCGCTCATCGCGGTGTGGCTGTGGCAGCTCGGCGGCGGTCAGCCGTGGCTGGTCGGTCTCTACCTCTCGGCGATGGGAGTGCTGACCTTCATCGCGTTGGCCCTCTCACCCGAGACGAAGGACCACGACTACGAGTCCGACCTCGGCGTGGCCGCGGCTCCCCAGCCCTGACCCGCCTCCCCCGCACAACAGTCGCTCCCGTCGCACTTTCTGTCGCTGCCTGCCCCGGCAGGCGACAGAAAGTGCGACGGGAGCGTTCGTGTGTGGGGGGGAAAGGGGGAATCAGTAGGCGGCGAGGACGCGGCGGGCGGGGGCGTCGAGAGTCATCGAGCCGCCGTACGGGACGATCCACTGCGGACGCGTGTGCCCGAACGGCGGACCCACGACCACGACCGCATCCGGGTTGTAACGGGCCACCTGCTCGATCACGACGTTGCGCTGCGCGTCGCGGAGGGCCTGCGCCTCAGACGGCGACGGATGCACTTCGAAATCACTCACCGGCGGCCGCGCGACCACGACGCCCGCCACGGCCGAGAGGATGCCGCGCTCGCCCAGGCCCCGCATCCAGCGCTTCACCCCACTCGCCGACGGCCGCTCCTCACTCGTCTCGATGAGCAGGATCGCGCCCTGCAGGTCGGCGACGGACGGCATCCGGTCGGCGAGCGCCAGCTGGTCGAGCACCTCCAGGCATCCGCCCCAGGTGCGGCCGGCGACGACCTTCTGCGGTCCGGCCCAGCTCCATGGACCGACCGGCGAACGATCACCGTACTCCGACAGGGCGCGCGGGTCGTCCCATCGGCGGCCGACGTCTTCCGACTCCCCCGGCTCGGTGATCTCGAGCGTCGCCCGGTCGAGCAGTGCGGCGCGCAGCGAGCGCAGGTGCACGTCGTCGACCGCCGGGCCCGGCCCGAGGTGCACGGCGGTCGATCCGCCGTAGTACCCGGGGATGCCGAGGCTCCACAGCCAGTTGAGGATGTTCGTGTTGTCGCTGTAGCCGAGGAACGGCTTGGGGTCGGCGAGCGCGAGGGCCGGGTCGAGGTGCGGCACCACGAGCACCTGGTCGTCGCCGCCGATGGTCGCCACGATGGCGCGGATGCCCGGATCCGCGAAGGCCGCGTTCACGTCGGCCGCACGATCCTCGGGCGAGGCGTCGAGGCGGCGCGTGGTCGGGAACTCCACGGGCACCAGTCCGATGAGGTCGGCGAGGCGCCGGAGCGCCTGCTCGTGCAGCGCGGGCGCGACGGCCGGGGCGGCGAACGCGGGCGAGAGCACGGCGACGCGGTCGCCGGGGCGGAGCGGAGGGGTCGACAGCATCCTCCCAGTCTGTCGCAGGAGCACGCGCGTCAATACGCATTGACTTCTCGACGCTTCGTCATCTAATGTTGACGATCGAGAGGAGAACGCCATGAGCATCCGCACCGCCATCGCCACCGACCCCGAGGGTGAGCCGATCGCCGAACTGCACCGACTGACCGGGCTGCGCCGCGAGCTCGCGCGGGCCGAAGAGGCGCAGGTGCGCCGCGCGCGCCTCGCCGGATACTCGTGGCAGGCGATCGCCGGCGCCCTCGGAGTCTCGAAGCAGGCCGCGCACCGGCGCTTCGGGCGCACCTGAACGATCTCCGACCCCCTCCGCACGAAGTACGGTCGTAGTACCCCTTTTCTCCAGAACGAGGTCTCTCATGTCTCGGACGGCGACCGAACGCCGACGCGGACGCGGCGCGCAGCACGACGGCCCGCGCGCCACCTTCCGCCAGCTGCTGCCCTTCCTCTTCGAGCACAAGCGCACCCTCGTGGTCGTCGCCGTGCTCAGCGTCTTCGGCGCCGCGACCTCGCTCGTGCAGCCGCTGCTGGTGGGCCAGGTCATCGAGGCGGTGCAGTCGGGCGGCACCCTGGGCATCCTGGTGTGGCTGCTGATCGGCTTCGTGATCGTGTCGTCGGTGATCTCCGGCTTCCAGCACTACCTCCTGCAGCGCACGGGAACGGCCGTGGTGCTCTCCAGTCGACGCAAGCTCATCGCGCGCATCCTGCACCTGCCGACCTCGGAGTTCGACGCGCGTCGCACCGGCGACCTCGTGTCGCGTGTGGGCACCGACACGACGCTGCTCTACGCCGTGCTCACCCAGGGCCTCGCCGATGCGGTCGGCAGCGCGGTGCTGTTCGTCGGCGCCCTCATCGCGATGCTCGTGATCGACCCGGTACTGCTCTTGCTGATCGCGGTCGTGATCGGTGTCTCGGTGGTGGTCGTGGTGGCCCTCAGCGGACGCATCCGCACGGCGTCGACCGCGCAGCAGCAGAAGGTCGGCGAGCTCGCCTCCGGCGTCGAGCGCGCCGTGGGTTCGATCCGCACGATCCGTGCGTCGGGTGCCGCAGAGCGCGAGACCGCCGCGGTGTCGCAGACCGCCGACGAGGCGTACGGCATCGGCGTGCGCATCGCGAAGATCTCGTCGCTCGTGGTGCCCGTCGCCGGAATCGCGCTGCAGCTGTCGTTGATCGTGGTGCTCGGAGTCGGCGGGTTCCGGGTGGCCGCAGGGGCGCTGTCGATCGCCTCGCTGATCGCCTTCATCATGTTCCTCTTCCTGCTCGTGATGCCGCTCGCGACGACCTTCGGAGCCATCACCTCGGTGAACCAGGCGCTCGGCGCGCTCGGCCGCATCCAGGAGGTGCTCGATCTGCCGACCGAGACCCAGGACGACGCCCGCATCGCCGCCGACCTCCCCCGCACCGTCGCCGACCCCGACGCCGCGGCGCTGGAGTTCCGCGACGTTCACTTCCGCTACCCCGACAACGTCGTGGCGGCACGCGAGGCGGCTGCGCGCGCGGCGCGCGAGCTGCTCAAGGACGCACACCTCGAACGGCCGGAGACAGCCGGAGGCGGCGCCGCGACGGACGGTCCGACCTCAGCCGAGGTGCTGCGCGGGGTGTCGTTCACCGTGCCGCACGGCGCGCGCGTCGCGCTCGTCGGCCCCAGCGGGGCGGGCAAGAGCACGATCCTCGCGCTCGTCGAGCGTTTCTACGACCCCACCGGCGGATCCATCCGCGTGAACGGCCACGACGCCCGCACCTACCCGCGCGACGACCTGCGCGCCCACTTCGGCTACGTCGAGCAGGATGCCCCGACCCTCGCCGGCACCCTCGCCGACAACCTGCGCCTCGCCTCGCCCTCGGCATCCGATGCGGACTGCGAGCGCGTACTGCGGGCGGTCAACCTGGGTGACGTGCTCGAACGCTCCCCTCTCGGACTGCAGGCGCCGGTGGGCGAAGACGGCGTGATGCTCTCGGGCGGCGAGCGTCAGCGACTCGCGATCGCCCGTGCCCTGCTCACCGATGCGCCCATCCTGCTGCTCGACGAGTCGACGTCGTCGCTCGACGGCGTCAACGAGCAGCGCATGCGCGAGGCGATCGATGCCGTGTCGACCGATCGCACGCTCATCGTGATCGCGCACCGCCTCTCGACCGTGGTCGACAGCGACCTGATCATCGTGCTGCAGGACGGCGAGGTCGTCGGCCAGGGCACGCACGCCGAGCTCGTCGAGTCGACGCCGCTGTATCGCGACCTCGCGCGTCACCAGCTGCTCGCCTGACACCGGCTTCGTCGACCGAGGGACCGCGACGGCGGGATGCCGGAGACCACTCAGCCATGGGTTCGTCTCCGACATCCCGCCGTCGCGGGTGGGGGCCCGCAGGCCCGAGACGACGACTCCCCCGAATCGACGTCTGGTCTGGTGCCGCGCGCGACCGCGCGGCACGCGTGCTCAGTGCCGCGCGAGCCGGTAGCGCAGCGAGGCGAGCTCGGTGCGCAGGGCCGCGGGCAGCCGCTCGCCGAAGGTGTCGTAGAACTCCTCCGTGAGATCGGCCTCGGTGGCCCAGGCCGCCGGGTCGACCGAGAACAGCTCGTCGAGGTCGGCCGGGGCGATGTCGAGGCCGTCGAGGTCGAGGTCGTCAACGCGCGGAAGGCGGCCGATGGGGCTGTCGACCGCGGGCACCTCGCCGGCCACCCGGCGGATGATCCAGTCGATGACGCGGGCGTTCTCGCCGAATCCGGGCCAGAGGAAACGTCCGTCGTCGCCCCGGCGGAACCAGTTGACCTGGAAGATGCGCGGGGCGCGATCGAAGCGCAGCCCGCGCCCGACCTTCAGCCAGTGCGCGAAGTAGTCGGCCATGTTGTAGCCGCAGAACGGCAGCATGGCGAACGGGTCGCGGCGCAGCTCGCCCACCGTGCCCTCGGCGGCCGCGGTGCGCTCGGACGAGATGTTCGAACCGAGGAACACGCCGTGGGTCCAGTCGGTCGCCTCGACGACGAGCGGGACGTTCGTGGCGCGGCGACCGCCGAACAGGATGACGTCGAGCGGTACCGCCTCCTCCCAGTCCTCGGCGATCTGCGGGCACTGCGCGGCCGACACGGTGAAGCGCGAGTTGGGGTGCGCCGCCGGACGACCGGAGTCGGGCGTCCACGCATTGCCCTCCCAGTCGATCAGCTCGGCGGGCGCCTCGCCGGTGAGGCCCTCCCACCACACGTCGCCGTCGGGACGCAGCGCGACATTCGTGAAGATCGTGTTGCCCCACAGCGTCTCGACGGCGGTGACGTTGGTCGACTCGCCCGTGCCGGGTGCGACGCCGAAGAACCCGGCCTCGGGGTTGATCGCCCATAGGCGTCCGTCGTCGCCGGGGCGGATCCAGGCGATGTCGTCGCCGAGCGTCTCGACGCGCCAGCCCGGGATGCTCGGACGCATCATCGCGAGGTTCGTCTTGCCGCACGCCGACGGGAACGCCGCCGCCACGTGGAAGGTGCGTCCCTGCGGATCGATGACGCGGATGAGCAGCATGTGCTCGGCGAGCCAGCCCTCGTCGCGGGCGATCACGGAGGCGATGCGCAGCGCGAAGCACTTCTTGGCGAGGATGGCGTTCCCGCCGTAGCCCGACCCGTACGAGAAGACCTCGAGCGTGTCGGGGAAGTGCACGATGTACTTCTCGTCGTTGCACGGCCACTCGACATCGGGCTGCCCCGGGGAGAGCGGCGCTCCGACCGAGTGCACCGTGCGCACCCAGTCGGCGCCCTCGGCGATGCGTCGCGTGACGGCGTCACCCACCCGGGTCATGATCCCGATCGACGCCACCGCGTACGCGCTATCGGTGATCTGCACGCCGATGTGCGAGAGCGGGCCGCCGACGGCGCCCATCGAGAACGGCACGACGTACATGGTGCGGCCGCGCATCGAGCCGGCGAAGACCTCGCTCATCTTCTCGCGCATCTCGGCGGGCGGCGCCCAGTTGTTCGTGGGGCCGGCGTCGTCTTCGCGCTCGGAGGCGATGAAGGTGCGCCCCTCCGTGCGCGCCACGTCGGCGGGGTGGGAGCGGGCGAGGTACGACCCCGGACGCCACTCGGGGTTGAGTCGGATGAGCTTGCCCTCGTCGACGAGACCGCGCAGCAGGCGATCGTTCTCGGCGCGCGAACCGTCGACCCAGTGCACCGCGTCGGGCTGGGTGAGACGAGCCACCTCGTCGACCCAGGCCACGAGCTCGGCCATCGCGGGGGTGTCGTACTGCGGTACGGCCCCGAACTCACGGACGGGGGCGACGGGGGCGGTGCGCGGGGTGAAGACGTCGGCGATGGCCATCTCTGCTCCTTGAATCGGGGGCGGTGAGACCATCCTCCGTGCGGATCAGCCCGAATTTCTCTCGAAATACGTCATAAGAATTGCGTTTCTTTCGGCTATCCTCAAGGAATGACGTCATCCGGCATCCATCTCGCCACTCTCGGGCACCGCATCCGTCATCGCCGCCAGGCGCAGGGGCTCACCCTCGACGAACTGGGCGCCCTGGTCGGGGTGGCCGGCTCCCAGCTCAGCCTCATCGAGAACGGCAAGCGGGAGCCGAAGTTGTCCCTGCTGCAGGCGATCGCCCAGGCGACGGGCACCGAGGTCACCGACCTCATCTCGGACGAACCGCCGAACCGCCGGGCCGCCCTCGAGATCGAGCTCGATCGCGCCCAGGCCAGCCCCGTCTTCCGCCAGCTCGGCATCCCGCCCGTGCGCGTGACCAAGGGGACGAGCGACGAGACGATCGAATCGATCCTCGGGCTGCATCGGGAACTGCAGCGTCGGGAGCGCGAGGCGATCGCGACGCCCGAGGAGGCGCGTCGCGCGAACACCGAGCTGCGCCTGCGCATGCGGGCGCAGAACAACTACCTGCCGGAGATCGAGAAGCTCGCCGAGAAGCAGTTGCGTGCGGCCGGCCACGTGCAGGGCGCACTCAGCCACCGCACGGTGAGCATCATGGCCGAGAAGCTCGGCTTCGAACTCATCTACGTCAACGACCTGCCGCACTCGACGCGCTCGGTCACCGACCTCGAGAACGGGCGCATCTACCTGCCGCCGGCTTCGATCCCCGGCGGTCACGGCCTGCGCTCGATGGCACTGCAGGCGATGGCGCATCGGCTGCTCGGCCACACGCCGCCCACCGACTACGCCGACTTCCTGCAGCAGCGGCTCGAGATCAACTACTTCGGCGCCTGCTGCCTCATGCCCGAGACGGCGTCGGTCGCCTTCCTGCAGCAGGCGAAGAAGGATCGCAACCTCGCCGTGGAGGACTTCCGCGACGCCTTCGGAGTGACGCACGAGGCCGCCGGCATGCGCATGACCAACCTGCTCACCCAGCACATGGGCATGCCCCTGCACTTCCTGCGGGTCGACTCCGACGGCGCGATCATGCGCGTGTACGAGAACGACGACCTGCCGCTGCCGATGGACGTGACCGGATCGGTCGAGGGTCAGCGGGTGTGCCGCAAGTTCCAGGCGCGTGCCGCCTTCGGTCAGCAGAACCGCACGGTGGAGCACCACCAGTACACCGACACCCCGTCGGGGACGTTCTGGTGCTCCACGCAGACCGGCTCGTCGGCCGACGGCGAGTTCTCGATCACCGTGGGTGTGCCCTTCGACGACGCGCGCTGGTGGCGCGGCCGCGAGACGACCGACCGCGCGGTGTCGACCTGCCCGGACGAATCGTGCTGCCGTCGCCCCTCCACCGAGCTCGCCGAGCGCTGGAACGGCAAGTCGTGGCCGAGCGCCCGCGTGCACACCTACATGTTCTCGCCGCTCCCCCGGGGCGCGTTCCCCGGGGTCGACGACAACGAGGTCTACGAGTTCCTCGGGCGGCACGCGGCCGAGTAGGCCCGCCGGGCCCTCGGCCGGCCGGGCCCGCCGGACCTCAGCTCAGCGCGGTGATGGCATCGCGCAGGATGCCGTCGTTCGACTTCAGCGCCGTCGCCGCTGCGGCCGCATCCGCGCCGGTGGCGAGCATCAGCACGGCGAGCTTGACCGAACCGTCGGCCGCGGCGAGCACGCGGCCCGCCTCGTCCGTTCCGACACCGGCCAGCTGCGAGACCGTGCGCACCGACCGGGCGTGCAGCTTCTCGTTCGTGGCGAGCAGATCGACCATGACGCCGCGGTACGTCTTCCCGAGCTTGATCATCGACAGCGTCGTGAGCATGTTGACGACGAGCTTCTGCGCGGTACCGGACTTCAGGCGGGTCGAGCCCGAGATGAACTCCGGCCCCGTGACGACCTCGATCGCGATGTCGACGGCACTGCCGATGGCGGAGCGCGGGTTCGACGCGATCGCCACCGTGAGCGCCCCGATGCTGCGCGCATAGGCGAGTCCGCCCAGCACGTACGGGGTGCGTCCGGAGGCGGAGATGCCGACGACCGTGTCGGACTCGTTGAGTCCGAGCTCGCCGAGGGAGGTCGGCGCCGCATCGGCGTCGTCTTCGGCGTTCTCGACGGCCGAGCGGATGGCCGTCTCGCCGCCTGCGATGATGCCGACCACGAGCGACGGGTCGGTGCCGAATGTCGGCGGGCACTCGCTGGCGTCGAGCACGCCGATGCGCCCTGCGGTGCCGGCACCGATGTAGATGAGGCGCCCGCCGCGGCGGAACCGCTCGGTGATGCCGTCGACGGCCGCGGCGATCGACGGCGCCTGGGCGGCGACGGCACCGGCGACGCGTGCGTCCTCGGCGTTCATGCGAGCCACCAGCTCGGGCGTGGACAGCAGATCGAGGTCGCCTCGTTCGGTGGTGGCCGCCTCGGTGTCGAGCTTCGACAGCTCCTCGATCAGGGTGGTCAGTCGGGTGTCGTCATTCGGCACGGTGCACGAACCTTTCGTGAGGGAGATCGCGACGGGATGCGAGCAGCAGGGCCCCGTCGATGGCGTCGCCGACGCGCGGACGCGTCCGGCGTCCGGCGGCGGAGAGCGCGTCGGTCAGCCGGGTGCGGAACCAGGCGTGGTCGGTGAGGCCGCCGTGGAGCACCACGTCGGGGGCGGATGCCGAGGCGGCGAGCGCCGTGGCCGTCAGAAGTCGCACGGCGTCGTCGGCGATCGCGACGGACGCCTCGTCGCCCTGCGCGGCGGCGTCGAGGGCGAGGGGGGCGAGGGTGGCGAGCCGACGCGCGAGGGCGTCGCCCTGCGAGAGCCAGGGGATGACGTCGGATGCCTCTCCCACCGGCGCCACGATGGCGTCGGTGAGCACGGTGGCCGGGCCGAGCCCGTCGGCGGCGCGCAGCACGGCGCGCAGCACCTCGCGACCCAGCCACGATCCGCTGCCGAGGTCTCCGAGCTCGGGCCCCCAGCCGTCGACGAGGCGCACGCCGTCGTCGTCGGTGCCGAGCGCGGCCGCGCCGGTGCCCGCGATGAGCAGCACTCCGGGGGCGCCATCGAGCGCCCCGGCGTGGGCGGTGACCACATCGGAGGCGACGACGGCGGGCATGCCGAGGCGACGCGCGAGGAGGTCGGCGAGCCGCTGAGCGGCGGCGGGGGCGGCCCACGCCCCCGCCGCGCCGACACCGATGCCCGTGACCCCCGCAGCCTCGGCGGGTGGCACCTCGGCGAGCACGTTCTCGATGGCGGAGAGCGCCGCGTCGACCCCGCCTGCGGCGGCGAGCCCCGGCGCGCCTGTACCCTCATGTGCAGGCTGCCGCGCGGGATCCGCGACGACGAGCCGGCACCGCGTCTTGCCGAGGTCGACGGCGAAGCGGCGCGGGGAGTCGGTCATAAAAATAGTCTACGACTATGCCCGGCTACATGAAAGAATTGTTCATCTTGAGAGAGGCCTCCGCATGAGCATCCAGACGACGATCGCCGCGTCGGTCGACACGCTGCCGCCGTCGCTCGCGCGCATCGCTCGCGCGGTCGCCGACACCCCCACCCAGGTCATCGACAGCACCATCACCGAGCTGGCCGCGTCATGCGAGACCTCGGTGGCCTCGGTGGTGCGGTTCTGCCGAGCGATCGGGGTGGCCGGATACGCCGAACTGCGGCGGGCCCTCGCCGCCGAACTCGGACGCGAGTCGGTGAACTTCGGCGCCCACAGCGGCTTCGGCGCCGAGATCGCCGCCGACGACTCCCTGCGCGACGCGGCCGGCAAGCTCGCCGCCCTCGAACGGCTCGCCATCGAGGAGACCGTGGAGCGCCTCGACTTCGACGCGCTCGCGGCCTCGGCCGAGGCGATCGAGACGGCCGGGCGCATCCTGCTCTTCGGCATCGGGGCGAGCCGCCTCGCCGCCTCCGATCTGGGGCACAAGCTCCTCCGCATCGGGCACAACGCGATCGCCCTCGACGACGCCCACGAGGCCGCCGCCGCCGCATCGCTCCGCGTCTCCCCCACCGTCGCGATCGGATTCTCGCACTCCGGCACCACCCCCGAAGCCGTGCACTTCCTCCGGGCGGCGCGCGAGAGCGGCGCGACCACGATCGGCATCACGGGAGCAGCCACCTCACCGCTCGCCCGCGCCGCCGACCATGCCCTCCTCACGCACGCGCGCGAGTCGCGGTTCCGTGCCGGAGCCATGGTGAGCCGCATCGCGCAGCTCGCCCTCGTCGACTGCCTCTTCATCGGCGCCGCCCAACTGCGCCGCGACGTCGCGGTCGACGCCCTCGAGCGCAGCGCCGCCGCCACGCGGGCGTTGCGCGGCGAGTGACGCCGCGGTCCGCCCGCGGATAGCCTGGACCGGTGACCCAGACCCTCAACGCCCGCGCCGTCCTGCTCGACATGGACGGCACCCTGGTCGACTCCACCGCCGTGGTCGAACGGCTGTGGCTCGCCTGGGCCGCCCCGCACGACCTCGATCGCGACACGGTGCTGCAGACGATCCACGGGCGCCAGGGCCACCAGAGCATGTCGATCCTGCTGCCCGAGCGCGACCACGACATCAACCTCCGCGAGAACGCCCAGATGCTGGCGAACGAGAGTGCCGACGTCGACGGCGTGGTCGAGATCCAGGGCGCGGCCGGCCTGCTCGCCGCCCTCGCGCCCCACCCGCATGCGATCGTGACGTCGGCCGACGTCACCCTCATGACGGCACGCATGAAGGCGGCCGGCCTCACGGTGCCCGCGCTCGCCATCACCGCCGAGAGCGTGTCGGCGTCGAAGCCCGACCCGGAGGGGTTCCTGCGCGCGGCATCGGAACTCGGAGTCGCACCCGGCGACTGCGTCGTCTTCGAGGACTCCGCCGCCGGCATCCAGGCCGCGAAGGCCGCCGGCATGCGCGTGGTCGGCGTCGGCCCGCACGCCCCCGCCCACCAGCCCGACGTCCACGTCGACGACCTGTCCGCCGTGACGGTCGCCGCCGGCGACGACGGTTTCACCCTGACGTTCGGCTGAGTCGGCGGGCGTCAGCGCAGCCGCAGGCCGTCGAGGGCGACCGTGAGCACGTCGCGCGCGAGCGCCTCCGCGTCCTCCGCGCCTCCCGGCCGGTACCACTCGACCACCGAGTTCACCATGCCGAACAGCAGACGCGTGGCGACCGACGCATCGACGTCTGCACGGACCGAGCCCTGCTCCTGCCCTTCCCGCACGAGGGCCGTCACGGCCTGGTCGAACGCGCGTCGACGGTCGAGCGCGCGCCGCTCGACCTCGCTGTTGCCGCGCACGCGCAGCAGCAGCGTCACCGCCGGCAGCTGGGCCACGAGCACCGCGACCGCGCCGCGCAGCACCGTCGCCAGTCGCTCGGCGGGCGGCGCGGTCTGCGCGCTCACCAGCACGCCCTCGAGACCGTCGAGCGCCTCGCCGACCGCCGTCTCGAGGATCTGCTCCTTCGACGAGAAGTGGTGGTAGATCGCGGCCTTCGAGAGTCCGAGACGGGCGGCGAGCGCCGCGACCGAGGTGGCGTCGTACCCCGCGTCGTTGAACACCGTCACCGCGGCGTCGAGCAGCGAGCGGCGGTCGTACCCCGGCCGTCCGCGCCGCGTCGCCTCGGCGACCCCGGCCCGATCGGATGCTGCGCCCATCGCCCCAGTCTGGCACGGGGCCGTCGCTCGCTACCGTTCGGCGTCTTCGAAGATGAGCGTCGTGCGGGTCGAGCGGATCGACGGGATGGCCTGGATGTCTTCGAGCACGATGCGCCGCAGATCGCGGGCGTCCCGCGCGCGGACGAGCAGGATGACGTCGAAGTCGCCGCCGACGAGCGCCATGTGCTCGACCTCGCGGATCGCTCGCAACCGCTCCTGCACCGCCTGCCAGCTCGCCTGCTCGATGGCCAGCATCACATAGGCGCTCGCATGATGCCCGAGCGCGGCAGGATCGGTGCGCACCGTGAACCCGGTGATCACCCCGGCATCGGTGAGGCGTCGGATGCGCGCATGCGCGCCCGCGCGCGAGATGTGCACGGCATCCGCGATCGCGGTCATCGACACCCGCGCGTCACGGCGCAGCTCGTCGAGGATGGCGTGGTCGATGTCGTCGAGCATCGTCATGGCACTCCTTCGTCCCGCCTCCGATCCTGACACTTCGGGCACCGCACGGGCAAGAAAGCATCAAACGTCCACCTTCCGGGTCGGATGCTTGGACGAGTGCATCCGCCGCGCGCACACTGTGTGCATCAGGTTCGGCGAGGAAGGCGACCAGATGCATGACATGCTCCCCCGCGACGAGGCGGTGCGGCTCATCGACCAGGACGGCGTCCTCACGCCGGACGGCGAGTACCCCCTGCCCGACGCACGCGCATTGCGCGAGGCGTACCGGCGTCTCGTGGCCGCCCGACGGTTCAACGACCAGGCCAGCGCGCTGGTGCGACAGGGGCGCCTGGCGGTGTACCCCTCGTCGCACGGGCAGGAGGCCTGCCAGGTCGTCGCGGCGATGGTGCTCGACGGCGGCGCCGACTGGCTGTTCCCGACCTACCGCGACGCCGTCGCGATCGTCGGCCGCGGGGTGCCGCCGGCCGAGACGCTCGTGCTGCTGCGCGGCGACTGGCACTCCGGTTACGACGTGCGCGCGCACCGGGTCGCGCCCCAGGCGACGCCACTCGCGACCCAGCTGCTGCACGCCGTCGGTCTCGCGTACGCCGCCCGCCGCCGCGGCGACGACACCGTGGTGCTCGCCCTCTGCGGCGACGGCGCGACCAGCGAGGGCGACTTCCACGAGGCGATGAACTTCGCGGCCGTGTTCCACCTGCCCGTGGTGTTCTTCGTGCAGAACAACGGTTTCGCGATCAGCGTGCCGCTCGCCCGGCAGACCGCCGCCCCCTCCCTCGCACATAAGGCGATCGGGTACGGGATGCCGGGGCAGCGCGTCGACGGCAACGACGCCGCGGCCGTGCTCTCGGTGCTCGGCGCCGCGGTCGCCCGCGCCCGCGCGGGCGATGGTCCGTCGCTCGTCGAGGCGCACACGTATCGCATGCAGGCGCACACGAACGCCGACGACGACACCCGCTATCGCGAGAGGGACGAGGTGCGGGCCTGGGCCGACCGCGATCCCCTGCGGCGCCTGCGCACGTACCTCGTCGCGACCGGCGAGCTCGACTCCGAGACCGAGACGCGCATCGCCGACGAGGCGGAGGCGATGGCCGCGGCTCTGCGCGACGCCATGAACGAGGATGCCCCGGTCGACCCCGACGACCTGTTCCCCCACGTGACCGCGCACTCCTCCCCGCAGCGCGAGGAGCAGCGGGCGCTGCTGCGCGACGAGCTCGCCCGCGCCGCAGCGACGACCGCCGCGCCCACCCCGGACGGAGTACCCAGATGACCATCGCCCCCGACGACGTGCGCCTCGACGAGCGGGCCGCACCGACCGAGACCCTGACCATGGCCGCGGCGCTGAACCGGGCCCTCGCCGACGCGATCGCCGACGACCCGGACGTCGTGGTGTTCGGTGAGGACGTGGGCGCCCTCGGCGGCGTGTTCCGCATCACCGACGGACTCACCGCCCGGTTCGGCGAGGACCGCTGCTTCGACACGCCCCTCGCCGAGTCGGGCATCGTCGGTACGGCCGTGGGGATGGCGATGAACGGCATGCGCCCCGTGGTCGAGATGCAGTTCGACGCCTTCGCCCTGCCCGCGTTCGAGCAGATCGTCAGCCACGTCGCGAAGATGGGCAACCGCACCCGGGGAGCGGTGCGCCTGCCGATCGTCATCCGCATTCCGTTCGGCGGCGGCATCGGCGGGGTGGAGCACCACTGCGACTCCTCGGAGGCGTACTACGCCCACACGCCCGGTCTCACCGTAGTGAGCCCGTCGACGCCGCAGGACGCGTACACCATGCTGCGTGCCGCGATCGCTTCGCCCGACCCCGTCGTGTTCCTCGAGCCCAAGAAGCTGTACTGGGCGAAGGGCGAGGTCGATACCTCGGCGCCCGGCGACCTGTCGTCGGCACGGGTCGTCCGCCCCGGCGACGATGTCACCCTGATCGCGTACGGCGCCGCGGTGAGCCTCGCCCTGGAGACGGCCGAGGCCGCAGCGGCCGAGGGGCGCAGCGTGGGAGTCGTCGACGTGCGCTCCCTGTCGCCCTTCGACGACGAGACCGTCATGGCCGCGGTCCGCGCGACCGGGCGGGCCGTGGTGATCGCCGAGGCCCCCGGCTACGCGAGCGTCGCCTCCGAGATCCAGTCGCGGGTGTTCGAGCGCTGCTTCGAGTACCTCGAGGCGCCCGTGCGCAAGGTGACGGGCTTCGACACCCCCTACGCCCCGCCCAAGCTCGAGCACTGGTACCTGCCCGACGTCGACCGCGTGCTCGACGCGATCGACACGCTGCACTGGGAGGACGAGTCATGAGCACTCTCACCGCGCGCGTCTTCGCGCTGCCCGATCTCGGCGAGGGGCTGACCGAGGCGGGGCTCGTGCAGTGGCTCGTCGCGGTCGGCGACCGGGTGGCGGTCGATCAGGCGATCGCCGAGGTGGAGACCGCGAAGAGCGTCGTGGAGCTCCCGTCGCCGTTCGCCGGTGTCGTCACCGCCCTGCACGGCGAGGCGGGCGACACCATCGCCGTCGGCGCTCCCGTACTCGAGGTGGCGGAGGAGGGTGCGGCGTTCGAGGAGCATCGCACCGAGGAGCGGGCCGGATCGGGCAACGTTCTCATCGGTTACGGCACGACCGAGCGCCCGCACGCCGGGCGCCGCCGTGCGCCGCGGGGCAGGGTCGTCGCCGAGTCGACCCGGTCGGCCACCCCCCTCGCATCGGATGCCCCGGCTCCCCCGGCTCCCGCGCCTCCCTCACCTTCCGCCGGTCGCACCGGTCCCGTCGCCGTGCGCTCCCCGCTCGTGCGCCGGCTCGCCCGCGATCTGGGCGTCGATGTGCGCCTTCTCGTTCCGACCGGGCCCGACGGAGCGGTGACCCGCGCCGATGTGCTCCGCGCCGCCGTCGATCAGGCGGTCGATGCTCCCGCCTCTCTCGCATCGCCGGAGCGCCCATCGTCCGACGCCGGATCCGCCGGTGAGCGGATCGACGGCCTCGTCGTCGCACGACGCGAACCCCTCTCCCCTCTGCGCAAGGCGGCGAGCGCGCGCCTGGGCCGCAGCCGCTCCGAGATCCCCGAGGCGACCGTCTGGGTCGACGTCGACGCGACTCGGCTGTGGGACCTGCGCGCCGAGATCGCGGCGAGCGGCGACCGCGCTCCGTCGCTCACCGCCCTGCTGGCGCGGTTCGTGCTGCTCGCACTGGAGGAGCATCCCGTGCTGGCCTCGCGACTGACCGCCGACGGCGCCGAGCTCGTGTCGTTCGAGGGCGTGAACCTCGGTGTCGCCGTCGATACCGACCGCGGCCTGATGGTGCCGGTGATCCCGCACGCCCACGCGCTCACCGTCGCCGGGCTCGACGCGGCGCTGCGGGACGTCGCCGACACGGCGCGCTCGGGGCGGGTGCCCGCGGAGCGGCTCGCGGGCTCGACCTTCACGTTCAACAACTACGGCGCGCTCGGGGTCGACGGGTCCGCGGCGATCATCAACCATCCCGATGTCGCGATCCTGGGCATCGGTCGACTCCTCGAGCGCCCCTGGGTCGTCGACGGGCAGCTCGTCGCGCGCCGCATCGCGCAGCTGTCGCTCGTGTTCGACCACCGCGTGTGCGACGGCGGCTACGCGGCGAGCTTCCTGCGCCGACTGGTCGGCCTCATCGAGCAGCCCCTGCGGGCGTACGGGCGGGTGTGAGATGACCGAGGTCTTCCTCGTCGGCGGCGTCCGCACCCCCATCGGTCGATACGGCGGAGCGCTCGCGGGCGTGCGCCCCGACGACCTCGCGGCCCTGGTCGTGCGCGCCGCCGTCGACCGCGCGCATGTTCCTCTCGACGCGGTCGAGGAGGTGATCCTCGGCGCCGCGAATCAGGCCGGCGAGGACAACCGCAACGTCGCCCGCATGGCCGCGCTGCTGGCGGGTCTGCCCGACGACGTGCCCGGCATCACCGTGAACCGGCTGTGCGCGTCGGGCATGTCGGCGATCGCCATGGCCGCGCAGGCGATCCGCGCCGGCGACGCGGATCTGATGGTCGCGGGCGGGGTCGAGTCGATGACGCGTGCCCCCTGGGTGCAGGCCAAGCCCGACCGCGCCTGGGGCAGACCCGGGGCGGCGTTCGACACCTCGATCGGGTGGCGCTTCACGAACCCCCGCCTCGCCGCGCGGGAGAACGCGACCCTGTCGATGCCCGAGACCGCCGAAGAGGTCGCCCGCCGAGACGGGATCACCCGGGAGGAGGCGGATGCGTTCGCCCTCCGCAGCCAGCAGCGGGCCGCGGCCGCCATCGACGGGGGGCGCTTCGCCGCCGAGATCGTGCCCGTGCCGACGGGGTCGGATGAGGTGCGGGTCGACGAGGGGCCGCGTCGCGACACGAGCGCGACGGCCCTCGCCGCCCTGCGACCGGTCGTGGCGGGCGGCGAGGTCGTGACCGCCGGGAATTCCAGCGCGCTGAACGACGGCGCATCCGCGGTGATCGTGGTGAGCGGAGAGGCGGTGCGCCGCTACGGTCTCACCCCTCGGGCCCGCATCGTCACCGCGACATCGGCGGCCCTCGCACCCGAGATCATGGGGTTGGGCCCCGTGCCCGCGACGCAGCGCGCGCTGCAGCGCACCGGTCTCGACGTCTCGGCGCTCGGGGCGGTCGAGCTGAACGAGGCCTTCGCCACGCAGTCGCTCGCCAGCATGCGACGACTCGGCCTCGACCCCGAGACGGTGAACCGCGACGGCGGAGCGATCGCGCTCGGGCATCCGCTCGGATCCAGCGGGTGCCGCATCGTCGTCACCCTGCTCGGGCGCATGGAGCGCGAGGGCGCCGGCCTGGGGCTCGCGACGATGTGCGTGGGCGTCGGACAGGGCACCGCGATGATCCTGGAGCGGGTGGCATGAGCGGGCCGCTCGTCGTCGACGTCCGCCCCGACCGGGTGGTCGCGACGCTGAACCGCCCCGAGAAGCGCAATGCGATCGACCTCGACACCGTCGAGGCGCTGCACGCGCTGTGCGCCGAGCTCGAAGCCGAGCCCCGAACGCTCATCCTCACCGGCGCGGGCGGTCACTTCGCCGCCGGGGCCGACATCGCGCAGCTCGCCGAGCGGCGCGCGGACGACGCCCGCCGCTCGATCAATCAGGCCGCGTTCACCCGGATCGCCGAGCTGCCCATGCCGGTCATCGCCGCCCTCGACGGATACACCCTCGGTGGCGGGGCCGAGCTCGCGTACGCCGCCGACATCCGCATCGCGACCGGCTCGCTGCGCATCGGCAATCCGGAGCCCGGCCTCGGCATCATCGCCGCCGCCGGGGCGACCTGGCGGCTGCCCGCGATCGTCGGGGCGGCCCGCGCCGCCGACCTGCTGCTCACCGGACGCACCCTCGGCGCCGAGGAGGCGCTCACCTGGGGGCTGATCTCGGCGGTGCATCCCGTCGAGCAGCTGCTGCCCGAGGCGCACGCCCTCGCCGACCGCATCGCCGCGAACGATGCGCGCGCGACCCGACACACGAAGACCGCGCTGCGGGCACCCCGCGACGCGCACCCCCGCATCGACGACGAGCTGCAGGCCGAGCTGTTCGAGAGCCCGGAGAAGGAGCGACGCATGGCCGCGTTCCTCGCGCGTCGGGGGCGGGCATGAGCGCCCCGTCCCGCGTGGGGGTGCTCGGCGGTGGGCGGATGGGGGCGGGCATCGCCCACGCCTTCCTGCTCGCGGGTTCGCACGTGACGGTCGTCGAGCGCGACGCGCAGAGCGCCGACGCCGCCGGGCGACGCATCGACGAGAGCATCCGCCGCTCGATCGAACGCGGCGCCGTGCCCGAGGGCGCCGACCCCGCCGCGCGCCTGACGCTCACCACCGACGTGGCGCTGTTCGCCGATGCCGACCTCGTGGTCGAGGCCGTACCCGAGGACCGCGCCCTCAAGGAGGAGGCGCTGGCGCGCGTCGAGGCGGAGATCGCGACGGATGCCGTGCTCGCCACGAACACCTCGTCGATCTCGGTCGACCAGCTCGCCGCCGTGCTCGAGCATCCCGCCCGGGTGCTGGGCCTGCACTTCTTCAACCCCGTGCCCGCCTCGTCGCTGGTGGAGGTGGTGCGCGGCACGCTGACGGCGGATGCCGTGGTCGACTGCGCCGGCGAATGGGTGACCGCCCTCGGCAAGACGCCGATCGTCGTCGCGGACTCCCCCGGGTTCGCCTCGTCGCGCCTCGGCGTCGCGCTCGGTCTGGAGGCGATCCGGATGCTCGAGGAGGGGGTGGCATCGGCCGCCGACATCGACGCCGCGATGACCCTGGGGTACCGGCATCCGGTCGGCCCGCTGCGCACCACCGACCTCGTCGGACTCGACGTGCGGCTCGGCATCGCCGAGGAGCTCGAGCGGGAGCTCGGCGAACGCTTCACCCCGCCCGACCTGCTGCGCCGCCTGGTGGCCGAGGGCCGCCTCGGCCGCAAGAGCGGTCGCGGCTTCTACGACTGGACCGAGGAGACGACATGACCGAGTACCTTCCGAGCTTCGTCGAGGGAGCATGGTGGACGCCCTCGGCGGGCACCCGGGGCACCGAGGTGCGCGACGCGTCGACGGGAGAGCTCGTCACGACCGTCTCGACGGACGGCCTCGACCTGGCGGGCGCGCTCGACCACGCGCGCACCGTCGGACAGGCACATCTCGCCGCGCTTACGTTCCACCAGCGCGCGGTGCTGCTCAAGCGCTTCGCGCTCGCCCTCACCGACCGCAAGGACGAGCTGTACGCGGTCTCGGCGCGCACCGGGGCGACCCGCGCCGATTCGTGGGTCGACATCGACGGCGGCATCGGCGTGCTCTTCTCGTACTCGGGCAAGGGCCGGCGGGAGCTGCCGAACAGCACCGTGCACGTCGACGGGCCGGTGGAGCCGCTGTCGAAGGACGGCTCGTTCCTCGGCCGCCACGTGTACACCACGCTCCCCGGCGTGGCGGTGCAGATCAACGCCTTCAACTTCCCCGTCTGGGGCGCACTCGAGAAGCTCGCCCCCGCCTTCCTCGCCGGCATGCCGACGCTCATCAAGCCCGCGACCCCGACGGGCTACCTCACCGAGGCGATGGTGCGCATCCTCGTCGAGTCGGACCTCGTTCCCGCCGGCGCCCTGCAACTGGTCAGCGGGAGTGTTCCCGGGCTGCTCGACGAGCTGCGCCTCGGCGACCTCGTGGGGTTCACCGGCAGCGCGTCGACCGCCGAGTCGCTGCGCCGTCACCCGGCGGTGCAGACCGGCGGTGTGCGGTTCACGGCCGAGACCGACTCGATCAACGCCTCGGTGCTCGGCACCGACGCCGGGCCCGGCACGCCCGAGTTCGACGCGTACGTGCGGCAGCTGGTCACCGAGATGACCTCGAAGGCCGGGCAGAAGTGCACGGCGATCCGCCGGGCGATCGTGCCCGCATCCGCCGCCGACGCCGTGGTCGACGCGGTCCGCGCCCGCCTCGACGCGAAGACGGTGCTCGGCGACCCGCGCGCCGAGGGCGTCACCATGGGGCCGCTCGCCTCGCTCGCCCAGCGCGACGAGGTGCTGCGGCAGGTGCGGGCACTGCAGGATGCGGGCGGACGCGTCGTCGTCGGATCGACGGAGCAGCCCGACGTGCTCCGCGCCGACGGCACGACCGGCCGCGCCGACGACGGCGCCTTCGTGCCGCCGCTCCTGCTGCGATTCGACGACCCCACCACCGAGGCCGTGCACACGGTCGAGGCGTTCGGTCCCGTCGCCTCGCTGCTCACCTACGGGTCGACGGCCGACGCCGCGGACCTCGTCTCCCGTGGCGGCGGGTCGCTCGTCACCAGCGTCGCGACCCACGACCCCGTGCAGGCCGTGGAGCTCGCGCGGCGGATCGCGCCGTACAACGGCCGGATGCTGGTGCTCGACCGTGACGACGCCCGCTCCTCGACCGGGCACGGGTCGCCGCTGCCGAACCTCGTGCACGGCGGGCCGGGGCGCGCCGGGGGCGGCGAGGAGCTCGGCGGCATCCGCGCCGTGCTGCACCACATGCAGCGCACGGCGGTGCAGGGTTCGCCCGAGATGCTGACGGCCCTGACGGGGGTGTGGCACGCCGGCGCCTCGGCCCGCAGCGACGGGCCGCACCCGTTCCGCAAGTCGCTCGCCGAGCTGCGGATCGGCGACCAGATCGCCTCCGAGACGCGAACCGTGACCCTCGACGACATCGAGACGTTCGCCCGGTTCACCGGCGACACGTTCTACGCGCACATGGACGAGGAGGCCGCGGCGGCGAACCCGTTCTTCCCGGGTCGGGTGGCGCACGGGTACCTGCTGGTGTCGTGGGCGGCCGGCCTGTTCGTCGACCCCGCCCCCGGCCCCGTGCTCGCCAACTACGGGTTGGAGGACCTGCGTTTCGTCACCCCCGTGTCGCCGGGCGACGAGATCCGCGTGACGCTGACGGCGAAGCGCATCACGCCGCGCGAGACCGACGAGTACGGCGAGGTGCGCTGGGACGCGGTGATCCGCAATCAGCGCGACGAGGTCGTCGCCACGTACGACGTGCTGACACTCGTCAGCAAGGCGCCGGTCGCCTCTCCCGTGCCGGCGTGACGCGCCCGGTCGCCTCCCGTCCCGCGGCGTCTCAGCCGAGGGTCAGGGGCTGCCGCAGCGTCGTGTCCTCGACCGTGATGCCGATGATCACGGCGGCCGGGTCGGCGGCGTCGCGATCGGCACGGAAGCGCAGGAGGCGACCGTCGCGCGTCGCGACGTCGTAGAAGTCCTCGCCCGAGGCCACGACATGGGTGGTCGTCCCGTCCGGGTAGGCGGCGCGGGCCTCATCGACGAGCGACCCGATGCGCACCTCCCCGGCGCTGGGCAGCACGGCACCGTCGTGCACGGTGCCGTCGTGGCTGTACTCGGCGCCGGCGATGACGGCCGCGACCGTCGCGCCGTCGGGTGAGGGCTGCACGAACAGCGTCGACACCCCGTCGTCGGCGACGGCCTTCCACGTGCCGCCCTCGAACTCCGGCTCGATGATGTCGGCCGCCGACACGGCGGCGAGCGCCTGCTTCATGTCGTCGCCGATGCGCACCGGGCCGATGCCTCCGGTCGTGATCCGCCACTCGCTCCACGGGGCGGCGGGATCGGCGGTCTGCTCCGGCTCCGGGGTCGCCGGAGGTTCGTCGGTGAGCTTCTCGATGAGCGCGGCGCGCGCCTCCACGGCGCGGTCCCGCAGCAGCGCGGCCGCGGCCGCGGCGTCGAATGTCGGCTCGCCCTCGAACGGCTGGAAGGCCGCGACCAGCACGTTGCCGACCTGCGCGAAGGCCACGAGCATCCGCACGTCGTACTGTTCGTCGCCCCCGTCGACGACACCGGCCAGCGCGCGGACGCCGTCGACCTCGTCGGCCGTCGCCGTCAGGAACGTCGTGGGGCCGTCGAACTCGAACTGCCCGCACTGGGCGGCGGCCGAGAGCAGCTGATCCATGCGGCCGGCGGCCTGATCCTCGGCGCCGAACTGCAGCACCTGCTGGGCTCCGCGCAGCGGCGGGAGCGGCGTCGACCACGTCGACGTGCGCGCGGTGACGCTCCACAGCGACTGCTCGACCATCGGCGCCCAGCAGATCGCGGGGACGGGGTCGGGTCCCCCGCCGTCCGAGATCTGCTCGAGCTCGGGGAGCAGGTCGCTGACATCGGATGCGCCGGGGAACGTCGCCGCGACCTCGTCGGCCGTGAGGGCGAAGGCGTCGAGCTCGTCGCCGACGAACAGGAGCGGCCCGGCGTACGGCTCGGGCGTCGGTGCAGCGGTCGTCGGAGCTGCGGTGGGAGACGGAGGGGGTGATGACGGCGGGGCGCAGCCCACGATCGTGAGCAGGGCAGCCAGGGTGACCGCGCTCGCGGCGACCGACGCACGACGGCGAGACATGGAATCCTCCGATCT
This sequence comes from uncultured Microbacterium sp., assembly GCF_963528945.1. Lineage (GTDB taxonomy): Bacteria > Actinomycetota > Actinomycetes > Actinomycetales > Microbacteriaceae > Microbacterium. Next base: position 359,445 of record NZ_CAURWX010000001.1, on the reverse strand, counting down.
GCGCGCGCGAACGATCCGCGCGCGACCCCCACCAGCGACTCTAGGACGCGGAATACTGCGAGACCGGATGATCGGCGCAGTCGCAATCGGAACGATACGGAGAAGCCGCGGCTGCGACGGCCTAGCCGCTCGCCGCCGCGCCTCCCCTCGCCGCCTCGCGCGCACGGTCGGCCGTCGGGGCGGCCAGCGCCACCCCCGCGCGGCGCCGGCATTCCTCCCCGTCGACCGCGGCCAGCGCCTGGGCCACCCGACCCAGCGACCGCGGCCCCATCGAGAGCGAGGTCGCGCCGAGGCCCACGAGCACCGGGGCGAGCGCCGCGTCGGCCGCCGCCTCGCCGCACACGCCGACCGGCCGCCCCGTCGCCCGGCCCGCTTCGCCGACGAGGCCGATCAGCCGCAGCACCGCGGGCTGCCAGGGGTCGGTCAGGTCGGCGAGGTCGCCGAGCATCCGGTCCGCGGCGAGGGTGTACTGGGCCAGATCGTTCGTGCCGAGGCTCACGAAGTCGACGACCTCGCACAGCTCGCGGGCCATGAGCGCGGCAGCGGGCGTCTCGATCATGATGCCCACCCGCTCGATGCCCGCGGCACGAGCCCGCGTCGCGAACAGCTCGGCCTCGTCGACCGTGGCCACCATCGGCGCCATGACCTCGAGGTGCGCCTGCTCGGCCGCGGCCGCGAGAGCGAGCGCCCGCAGCTGGTCGTCGAGCAGAGCGGGCGCACGACGGGCGATGCGCAGACCTCGCACACCCAACGCCGGGTTCTCCTCGCGCTCGGCGTTCGCGAACGGCAACGGCTTGTCGCTGCCCGCATCCAGCGTGCGGGCCACCACCCGACGTCCGGCGAAGGGGGCCAGCACGCCGCGATAGGCGATGACCTGCTCCTCGACCGACGGGGCCTCGCTGCGCCCGAGGAAGCAGAATTCCGTGCGGAACAGGCCGATGCCGTCGGCCCGCGCCTCGGCGCCGGCGAGCGCATCCGCCGCGCCCCCGACGTTCGCGAGCAGGGCGATCGACGTCCCGTCCGACAGCGCCCCGCCGCCGGTGTAGTCGACGGCGACGGCAGCCGAGCGGGCCGCCTCGATGTGCTCCGCCGCGGGGTCGACCTCGACCGTGCCGTGCTCACCGTCGACGAGCACCATCGTCCCCTCCGGGATGCGCTGAGCGCCCTCCACCGCCACGACCGCGGGCAGACCGAGCGACCGGGCGATGATGGCGGTGTGCGAGGTGGGGCCGCCCTGTTCGGTGACCAGCGCGGCGCAGCCCCCTCCGCTCAGCGACGCCGTGTCGGCGGGTGAGAGATCGACCGCGACGAGCACGAACGGCGCGGAGCGGTCGGGCACGCCGGGCATCTCGACGCCGGTGAGCTCGGCGACGAGCCGGTCGCGCACGTCGCGGATGTCGGCGACGCGCTCGGCCGTGCGTCCGCCGACCGCATCGAGGGCCTGCTCGTGGCCGCGCATCACGTCCCAGACGGCACGCGCGGCCGACCGCCCCTGCGTCTGCACGATGCTCGCCGCGTCGGCCCGAAGCTCGGGGTCGGATGCCAGGGCGCCCGTGGCCACGAGGATGCTGCGGGCCTCGCCCACCGCTCCCTCGGCACGCGCGCGCAGCCGCTCGGTCACGGCGACGACGGCGCGGTCGAGAGCCGCGACCTCCGCGGCTCGGTCGGCGGGAGCCACGGTGTCGGTGCCGTCCGGCTCGGCGACGGCCGGGGCGAGGCGCACGACGGGGCCGGCGGCCGCGCCCGGGCTCACCCCGCGTCCGCGCAGCACTGTGCCCGCCGGAAGAGGATCGCGGTCCGCGTCACCCGCGCTGCCCGGCACGTCTCCTGCGGCCGGATCCCCCACCCCGGATGCGGGTTGCTCGGCCGTGGTCACGGGAGCAGCGGAGCCATCGACGGCGGACCCCGCCCCCGACCGATCCGCGGACGGAGTATCCTCGACACCCTCGCCGAAGCCGTCGTCGAACAGCGCGGCGATGCGGTCGAGCGCCGCAACGGCATCCGTCCCTCGTGCGGTGAGCTCGACCTCGTCACCGTGCCGCGCGCCGAGGGCGAGCAGCCGGATGAGGCTCGACGCGGAGGACGTTGGCCCTTGCGGCAGACGCCGCAGGTCGACGGCTGCTCCCGCGGCGGCCTCGGCGATCAGCGCCGCGGGTCGCGCGTGCACGCCCTGCGGGTTGCGCACCCGCACCACACGTCTCTCCCCGGTCGACGACGCTCCGCCTGCCGCACCGGCACCCGCACCCGCACCCGCACCCGCACCCGCACCCGCACCCGCACCCACGCCGGCATCCGCGCGTCCCGCGCCACCGGTCTCCGCACCGGCTGCCCCTGCCGGTTCTAGCTGCCCCGACTTGGCGGCGAGCGCACGCGTCGCTTCGGCGGCCACGTCGTCGAGCCCGGCGCCGGCGGCGGCCGAGACGACGGCGGCGAGCAGTCCCTCGACGAACGGCGCGGGCACCAGGCGAACGGCGACGTCGCTCGCCCGCAGTTCGAGGGCGAGTTCGGCGCTCAGCACGGCCGACCCCAGATCCATGAGCACGAGCACGCCGTCGCAGTCCGCGGCGAGCTCATCGATCGCTGCGGCGACGGCGACCGCGTCGGTTCCGAGGATGGGGGTCCCGTCCGCCTCGGCACCGGCTCCGGCGGCGACCCGCACGGGCACCCGGTCCCCCGGCACCATCTGCCGAGCGAGCTCCAGCGCCGCCTCGCCCAGTCGTGCACTGTGCGAGACCGCGACGATGCCGATCATCAGCCCGCGGCGATCGCCGCGTCGAGGCTCTCGAACAGCAGCGCCGTCGAGGCAGCCCCCGGATCGAGGTGTCCGGCGCTGCGGTCCCCCAGATAGCTCGCCCGTCCTTTGCGCGCGACGAGCGGAAGAGTCGCGTCGCGTCCGGTGGCGGCGGCCACCGCGGCGTTCTTCGCCGCCTCTGCCAGGTCACCGCCGCCCGCCAGCGCCGCATCGAACGCGTCGACCGCGGGAGACATCGCGTCGAACAGCGTCTTGTCGCCCGGTTCGGCCTTGCCGCGGGCGACGATCCCCTCGAGCCCCGCGCGCAGCGCCGCCGCGAGGGCCGGAGCCTCGAGCTCCTGCACGGCTCCGGTCGCCATCCCCATCCGCAGGAAGAACGTGCCGTAGAGCGGGCCGCTGGCACCGCCCACCGAGCTCACGAGCGTCATCCCGACGGTCTTCAGCAGGTCGTCGGCCGCGGCGGGGGCGCTCGATCCGAGCTTCTCCGACACCGCCGACATGCCGCGCGCCATGTTGGCCCCATGGTCGGCGTCACCGATGGCGGAGTCGAGCTCGGTGAGCCATTCGCGCTTCTCGGCCACGGCGGCACCGAAGCGCGCGATCCAGTCGTGCAACCGGTTGGTGTCGACGGTCTCCGCGGCCATCAGGCGCCCCATCGCAGTCCGGGCGTCACGACCGGTGCATCCCACAGCCGCAGCAGTTCGTCGTCGGCTTTCAGCACGGTCAGCGAGCATCCGGCCATGTCGAGCGAGGTGATGTAGTTACCCACGAGGTTGCGGGCGATCTGCACGCCGGCTCGTTCGAGCAGCGCCGCGACCTCGCCGTACATGAGGTACAGCTCGATCAGCGGCGTGCCGCCCATGCCGTTGAGCATCACGATCGCCGGACCGGCGGCGTCGAGGTCGGCGAGGATCGGATCGACGAGCTGGCGCGCGATCTCCGATGCGGGCGCCAGCGGTTCGCGGTGACGCCCGGGTTCGCCGTGGATGCCGATGCCGATCTCCATCTGATCGTCGGGCAGCTCGAAGGTGGGCTTGCCCGCCGCGGGCACCGTGCAGCTGGTGAGCGCCATGCCCATCGACCGCCCCTGGCCGTTGATGCGCTGGGCGAGGGCGACGACCGCCGCCAGATCCTGCCCCTCCTCGGCGGCCGCGCCGACGAGCTTCTCCAGCAGCACGGTGAGCCCGACGCCGCGGCGGCCCGCGGTGTACAGCGAGTCCTGCACCGCCACGTCGTCGTCGACCACCACGGTGCCGACCTCGATGCCCTCCATCGCGGCGAGCTCCGCCGCCATCTCGAAGTTGAGCACGTCGCCGGTGTAGTTCTTCACGATGTGCAGCACACCGGCGCCGCGGTCGACCGCCTTGGTCGCGGCCTGCACGCGGTCGGGCGTCGGCGAGGTGAAGACCTCGCCCGCCACGGCGGCGTCGAGCATGCCCACTCCCACGTACCCGCCGTGCAGCGGCTCGTGGCCGGAGCCGCCGCCGGACACGACGGCGACCTTGCCCTGCGCCTTGGGTTCGGCCCGGGTGATGACGTGCGTCTCGAGGTCGACCGCCAGCTCGGGATGCGCCGCCGCGACGCCCTTGAGCGATTCGACGAGCACGTCCTCCGGGGCGTTGATCAGCTTCTTCATCCTGCGATCTCCTTCGATCTGTCACCAGGACCGGACGAACGCCGTCGGTCCCGACTGCTGCGAACATGGGAAAGCTCTTCGTCACTGTCGAATATGCTCGGGGCGCGTCGCGATGTCAACGTGCCCGTTGTTCTCCGCGACCCACCGTGACAGAATTACCTAACGATCGGTCAGTAAAGATGCTGGCCGGCGGGAGGCGAGCACATGACCGAGGCGACAGTCCTGACCATCGCAGACGACGGGCAGACCGACGAGCAGCGCCTGTTCGAGGAGCTCCTCGCGAACGAGCAGCGCATCGAACCCCGCGACTGGATGCCCGAGGCGTACCGCAAGACGCTCATCCGCCAGATCTCCCAGCACGCGCACTCCGAGATCATCGGCATGCAACCCGAGGGCAACTGGATCACGCGCGCCCCCAGCCTGCACCGCAAGGCGATCCTCATGGCCAAGGTGCAGGACGAGGCGGGGCACGGCCTCTACCTCTACTCCGCGGCGCAGACGCTCGGCATCACCCGCGACGAGATGACGCAGCAGCTCATCGACGGCAAGGCCAAGTACTCGTCGATCTTCAACTACCCGACCCCCACCTGGGCCGACATGGGAGCGATCGGGTGGCTCGTCGACGGCGCAGCGATCTGCAATCAGGTGCCCCTCTGCCGCGCCTCGTACGGCCCCTACGGCCGCGCGATGGTGCGCATCTGCAAAGAGGAGTCGTTCCACCAGCGGCAGGGGTTCGAGATCCTTCTCACCCTCATGCGCGGCACCGAGGAGCAGCGGGCCATGGCGCAAGATGCGGTGAACCGCTGGTACTGGCCGAGCCTGGCGATGTTCGGCCCGCCGGACGACCGCTCCCCGAACTCGGCGCAGTCGATGGCGTGGAAGATCAAGCGCTTCTCGAACGACGAGCTGCGGCAGCGGTTCGTGCAGATGCTGGTGCCGCAGGCCGAGATCCTCGGGGTGACCCTTCCCGACCCCGACCTGCGGCTCGACGAGGAGACCGGCCGCTACGAGATGGGCGAGATCGACTGGGAGGCGTTCTTCGAGGTGCTGCGCGGCAACGGCCCGTGCAACGCCGAGCGGATCGAACGTCGGCGCACCGCCCACGACGACGGCGCCTGGGTGCGCGAGGCCGCCGCCGAGTACGCGCGCAAGCAGGCCGAGCGGGCGGTGGCGTGATGGCGACCCCCGGGACGGATGCCCGCGAGACCTGGCCCCTCTGGGAGGTGTTCGTGCGCGCGAACCGCGGCCTCAGCCATGTGCACGTCGGCTCGCTGCATGCCCCCGACGCCGAGATGGCGATCCGCAACGCCCGCGATCTGTACACGCGCCGCGGCGAGGGCGTATCGATCTGGGTCGCGCCGGCGGCGGCGCTCACGACGAGCGACCCCGACGCGAAGGGGTCGTGGTTCGAGAGCCCCGCCGGCAAGAACTATCGGCACGCCGTGGCGTACACGGCGTCGGAGGGGGTGCCGCACCTGTGATGGACGACTCCCACGACCCCGTGCACGGGGCGGTCTCGGTCGCCGAGCTGCACCTCACCGACGAACTCACCGCCGCCGGTGCACCTCCGGCGTCGGCCGAGGCGGCCGAATACGCGCTGCGCCTCGGCGACGACGCGCTCATCCTCGCGCAGCAGCTCGGCGCCTGGATCTCGCGCGCCCCCGAACTCGAGGAGGACGTGGCGCTCGCGAACATCGCCCTCGACCTGCTCGGTCACGCCCGGTCGCTGCTGCATCATGCGGGCTCGTTCGACGGGCGCAGCGAAGACGACCTCGCCTACTTCCGCGACGAGCACGAGTTCCGCTGCGCGTGGATCGTCGAGCAGCCGAACGGCGACTTCGCGCAGACGATCGCCCGGCAGTTCGTGGTCGCGACATACATGGTCGAGCTGTACGAGGCGCTCCGCCGCAGCGACGACGCGACGCTCGCCGCGGTCGCCGAGAAGGCGCGCAAAGAGGTCGACTACCACCGCGACCACGCGGTGCAGTGGGTGCTGCGGTTGGCGGGCGGCACCGACGAGTCGCGGCGACGCCTGATCCGCGCCCTCGCCGACGTCTGGCCCTATATCGACGAGCTCTTCCGCGACGACGACCTGATCGACCGACTCGAGGGCACGGCCGTGCGGCCCTCCTCCCTCCGCGACGGCTTCGACGCGGTCGTCTCGGCGGTGTTCACCGAGACGTCCCTGACCGTGCCGGAGGTCTCCGCCTCGGCCGCCGGGGGTCGGCAGGGCTCGCACGCCGCGCCGCTCGGGCGCATCCTCGCCGAGATGCAGGTGCTCGCCCGACGGCATCCGGGGGCGACATGGTGACCGCGACGCAGACGACGGATGCCTGGCGGATCGCCGCCGCCGTCGCCGACCCCGAGGTACCGGTCCTGACCATCGAAGACCTCGGCGTGCTGCGAGCGGTGGAGGTCGCGGGCGGTGCCGTGCGGGTCGACATCACGCCCACGTACAGCGGATGCCCCGCGATGAGGACGATCCGCGACGACATCGTGCTCGCCCTCACCGCCGCCGGTTACGAGAGCGTGGAGGTGCGTCTCGTGCTCTCGCCCGCCTGGACCACCGACTGGATGACGGATGCCGGTCGGCAGAAGCTGCGCGCCTACGGCATCGCCCCGCCGACCGGCCGATCGAGCGTCGGCACCGGGCCGCTCCGCCTGAGCCTCAGCGTGCGCTGCCCGCAGTGCGGGTCGCTCGACACCCGTGAGGTGTCGCGCTTCGGCTCGACCTCGTGCAAGGCGCTGTTCGAATGCCGGTCCTGCCTCGAACCCTTCGATCACTTCAAGGTGCACTGATGGGGAGGGATGCCCTTTCGACGCGGGACGATGCCGCCCCGCGCGAGGAACCGGCGCCGCGCCGACGCGCCCGCTTCCATCCGCTCACGGTCGCCGAGGTGCGGCCGCTCACCGACGACGCCGTGGAGGTGTCGTTCGCGGTGCCCGACGACCTCGCCGCGGAGTTCTCCTACCTCCCCGGTCAGCACGTGGCGCTGCGCACCACGCTCGACGGCACGGAGGTGCGCCGCTCGTACTCGCTCTGCCGAGCGCCCGAGCACCGCGGGGACGGCACGGGCACCCGGCTCAGCATCGCGGTCAAGCGCGACGAGGGCGGGCTGTTCTCGACGTGGGCGCAGACGGGGCTCCGGCCGGGATCGACCATCGACGTGATGAGCCCCCAGGGGACCTTCACCTCGGCGCTCCCCGACATCGAGGGCCGTCACATCGTCGGCATCGCCGCGGGGTCGGGCATCACGCCGCTCATGGCGCTCGCCCAGTCGGTGCTCGCCCGCTCCGAGACCGCGCGGTTCACGCTGCTGTACACGAACCGGTCGTCGTCCGACGTGATGTTCCTCGACGATCTCGCCGATCTCAAGGACCGCCATCCCACCCGCCTGACCCTCCATCACGTGCTGTCCCGCGAACAGCGCACCGCTCCCCTGCTCTCCGGGCGCATCGACGAGACGAGGCTGCGAACCATCCTCGCCGCGCTCATCCCGCCCGCGCAGGTCGACGAGTGGTTCCTGTGCGGACCGCTCGCCCTCGTCGACCTGTGCCGTGAGGTTCTCGGCGATCTGGGCGTCGCACGCGAGCACATCCGCTTCGAGCTCTTCACGACCGGCGACGAGCCCGCGCGTGCGGCGCGCCCCGTCGAGGTGCGCGCCGGTGAGCGCACGGTGCGGGTCGAGGTGACCCTCGACGGCGTCTCCTCGACGGTGGAGAGTCCGGTCGATGCGCACGAGTCACTGCTCAACGCGGCCCTGCGCGTGCGGCCGGACGCCCCCTTCGCCTGCGCCGGAGGAGTGTGCGGCACCTGCCGCGCGCGGCTCGTGGAAGGCAGCGTGACGATGGCCGAGAACTACGCGCTCGAACCCGACGAGATCGAGCGCGGCTTCGTGCTCACCTGTCAATCCCATCCGACCAGCGACCGCGTGGTCGTCGACTACGACGTCTGAGCCGCCGGACGAAGGAGCATCCGATGATCGACCTCACCATCTCCGACGACGTCGCGACCGTCGTCCTCGACGCCCCGGCGAAGCTCAACGCCGTCGACGAGCAGGCCCTCCGCGACCTCGATGCGGCCTATGCCGATGCGGAGGCCGCGGGGGTCCGCGCCCTCGTACTGCGCGGGGAGGGGCGCGCGTTCTGCGCGGGCCGCGACATCGCGGGGGTCGATCCGCGCGACGATGACGTCATCGGGTTCCTCGCCGGGCTCGTCGCACCCGTGATGCGGCGCATGGCCCGGTTCCCCGCCCCCACGTTCGCCGTCGCACACGGCGCGTGCCTCGGCGTGGGTCTCGGACTGCTGATCGCCACCGACGTGGTGTACGTCGCCGAGTCGGCGAGGATCGGCTCGCCGTTCGCCGGCCTCGGCGCGGCGCTCGACTCGGGGGGACACGCGCTGTTCGTCGAACGCCTCGGTGCGCACCGCGCTCTCGATCTCGTCTACACCGGTCGCATGATGAGCGGAGTCGAGGCGGTCGCCGCGGGGCTGTTCTCCCGCGTGCTCGCCGACGACGACGTCGTACCGGCGACGTTCGACGCGGCGCGCGGAGCGGCCACGGGCGCCACGGCCGCATTCCGCGCGAGCAAGGAGATCGTCGCCCGCATCCGCGATCAGCGCCTCGCCCTCTGGGAGGCGATGGACCTCGAGACCGCGGCGCAGGCGGCACTGCGCGACACCGAGGACTACCGCGAGGGCTTCACCGCCTTCCAGGAGAAGCGACCGCCGCGGTTCACCGGCCGCTGAGCGGGCGTCGCCCGGGGCGTTGTCAACGCTCTGCGCGATGTCGGTGACCGGTGGCATCATCACCGCATGGACCTCTCCACGCTCGTCCACGCCGCCGAGGCGGTCGCCGCCACGTCGTCGCGCCTCACCAAGATCGATGTGCTCGCCGGGCTGCTGCGCTCGGCCGACGCCGACGAGGTCCCGGCGCTCGTCGGACTCCTGCTCGCCGCACCGCGGCAGGGCAGGGTCGGCGTCGGCTGGCGCGGGATCGCCTCGCTCGATGTGTCCCACGCCGCGGAGTCCTCCCTCACGATCACCGACGTCGACCACGCCCTCACCGACCTCGCCTCGGCCGCCGGCGCGGGGTCGAGCGGCGTGCGGGCCGAGGTGCTGCATGCCCTCGCGGCGCGCTCGACGCCCGCCGAGTGGGACTTCGTCACCCGGTCGATGCTCGGCGAGCTGCGCACGGGAGCGCTCGGGGGTGTGCTGCTCGACGCTGTCGCCCGGGCCGCCGACCGTGCGCCCGACGCCGTGCGCCGGGCGGCAATGCTGTCGGGGGACCTCGGAGAGACGGCCCGTGTCGCCCTCACCGGCAGCCCCGACGAGCTCGACGACGTCGGGCTGCAGGTCGGGCGCCCCGTCCTTCCGATGCTCGCCTCGACCGCGTCGACCCCGACCGAGGCGCTGGACGTCACCGGCGAGGCGTCGGTCGAGTTCAAGCTCGACGGCGCGCGCATCCAGGTGCACCGTCGGGGCGACGAGGTCGGCGTCTACACCCGCAGCCTGGCCGACATCACCCATCGCGTGCCCGAGATCGTCGAGATCGTGCGCGCGCTGCCGGCCGACGACCTCATCCTCGACGGCGAGACGCTCGCGCTCGACGAAGACGGCGGTCCGCGGCCGTTCCAGCAGACGATGTCGCGGTTCGGCGCCGATGCCGCACGAGAGCTGGCGCTGCGACCCTGGTTCTTCGACGTGCTGCACGTCGACGGGCGCGACCTCATCGACGAGCCGTTGCGCGCGCGCCTCGCCGAACTCGAACGCGTGGCGGGCGAATGGCGGATGCCCGGTGTCGTGACCGCCGACGCCGACGAGGCCGAGCGGCTCTCGCGGGAGGCGCTGGCCGCGGGGCACGAGGGGGTGCTCGTGAAGGCGATCGGCTCGCCCTACACCGCCGGCCGTCGCGGCAAGTCGTGGATCAAGGTGAAGCCCGTGCTCACCTTCGACCTCGTGGTGCTCGGCGCCGAATGGGGCTCGGGGCGCCGCAGCGGCCTGCTGTCGAATCTGCATCTCGGGGCGCGCGACCCCGAGGGCGAGTTCGGCGAACCCGGAGGGCTGGTGATGGTCGGCAAGACCTTCAAGGGGCTCACCGATCAACTGCTCCGTTGGCAGACCGACACCTTCCCCGGTGCCGAGACCCGGCGCACGCAGTCGACCGTGTTCGTGCGCCCCGAGTTCGTGGTCGAGATCGCGATCGACGGCGTGCAGCAGTCGCCGCGCTATCCCGGCGGGGTGGCGCTGCGGTTCGCCCGCGTGAAGGGCTACCGGCCCGACAAGGCTCCGGCCGAGGCCGACACGATCCAGACCCTCCGCGCGCTGCTGCGGGGGTGACGCCCCGGGGCGGGCAGGCGGCGTGCCGCTCCGGCAGCCCTCGTGTCAGCGCATCCGCTCAGGCCGAGGGCGCGAGCCCCAGGTCCTCTTCGCGCACGGTGCCCTGGAACGACCACGGGAAGTTGATCCAGAGGTCGGTGTCCTTCCAGGCAAAGTCGGGCTGGATGATCGTCGACGGCTTGGTGTAGATCGTGACCGATCGCACGTCGGCGCCCTTGTCCGTCAACAGCTGCACGGCGAGGGCGAGGGTGCGCCCCGAGTCGGCGACGTCGTCGACCAGCAGCACCCGCCGACCGTCGAGGTAGGCCATGTCGAGTTCGGGCGGGAGCACCTCGGGGGCGTCGAGCACGGTGCCGATGCCGGTGTAGAACTCGACGTTGATCGCCCCGCAGTTCTTCGCGCCCAGGCCGTATGCGATGGCGCCGGCCGGCAGCAGACCGCCGCGCGCGATCGCCACGACGACCTCGGGCTCGAAGCCGGAGTCGAGGATGTTCCGGGCCAGGTCGCGGGTGGCGGCACCGAAGCCGTCCCAGGTGAGCGTCTCGCGCTCGTTCGCTGCATCAGTCACCGCTCCATTGTGCGCCACAACGGGCGATAGACTGCATCCGTCCGGTCCTCCGACGATCGGTGCCTGAAAAAGGGGCACGAAGCACCGCGCGACGACGCGGGTGCGAGACACATACGGAACGCATCTCTCCGTCCCTGTCTCGAAAGGCTTCGCCATGCCCTCCGTGTCCGCGCACGTCGCTCTCACTCTCGCCCAGCACATCGATGCCGTCTTCGGGGTGATGGGCAACGGCAATGCGTACTTCCTCGATGCACTCGAGACGCAGACCGACGCCGTCTTCACAGCCGTGCGCCATGAGCAGGGGGCGGTGGTCGCCGCCGACGCGCACTATCGCTCCTCCGGTCGCATCGCCGCCGGCACATCGACGTACGGCGCCGGCTTCACGAACACGCTCACCGCTCTGGCCGAGGCGGTGCAGGCGCATGTGCCCCTCGTGCTGGTGGTCGGCGACGAACCGACGTCGGGTCCGCGCCCGTGGGACGTCGACCAGATCGCGCTCGCCTCGGCGGTCGGCGCGCGCACGTACACCGTGGGCCGTGCGGATGCCGCCGCCACCACCGTCATCGCGATCGAGCACGCCCTCACCTATCGGGTGCCCGTGGTGCTCGCCATCCCCTACGACGTGGCGTCGCTCGACGCGGGACCCGTGCCGTCGGCTCCGGAGCCGCAGGTGCCCGCGCCCCTCGCCCCGCGCGGCGAGTTCGCCGAGGGCATGCTCGATGAGATCGCCGCGGCGCTGCGCAACGCCGAGCGCCCGTTCCTGCTCGCGGGACGGGGCGCCTGGCTCGCCGGCGCGAGCGCCGCGCTCGGTGCGCTGGCGGAGGCGACCGGGGCTCTCACGGCGTCGACGGCGCTGGGGCGCGGGGTGTTCCCCGACGCGCGCTACGACCTGGGGGTGACCGGAGGGTTCGGCGCCGAGGGTGCGATGGAGGTGATCCGAGAGGCCGACGTCGCGGTCGTGTTCGGGGCGGGACTCAATCAGTTCACGATGCGCTTCGGGGCGCTGTTCGCTCCCGGAACACGGGTGTTCCAGGTCGACATCTCCCCCGCCGCCACCCACGCCCACGTCGGCGGTTTCGTGCGCGCCGACGCCCGCCTCGCCGCCGAGTCCCTCGTCGCACGCCTCGCCCCCGCATCCGCCCTCGAACGACGGCCGTGGCGGGAGGCCGTCGACGTCGCGGCGGCGCGCGCGTACGAGGCGGGCGACGAGCTCGCGGCCGACGGACGGCTCGATCCGCGATCCGCGGCGCGACGCATCGGCGAACTGCTGCCCGACGACCGCGTCGTCGTCTCCGACGGCGGGCACTTCATCGGCTGGGCGAACATGTACTGGCCGGTCGCCGCGCCCGATCGCATGATGATGATCGGCACCGCGTTCCAGTCGATCGGCCAGGGGTGGCCGAGCGTCGTGGGCGCAGCGCTCGCCAGGCGAGAGGCGACCATCGTGCTCACGTCGGGCGACGGCGGCGGTCTCATGGCGATCGCCGACCTCGAGTCCGCCGTGCGCGCCGCCGCCGGACGCGGCATGGCCGTGATCTGGAACGACGCCGCCTACGGCGCAGAGGTCAATCTCTACGGTCTCAAGGGACTCGCCGAGGGTCCGATGCGCATCCCCGAGGTGGACTTCGCGGCGTTCGGCGCCGCCGTCGGCGCGGAGGGAGTCGTGGTGCGCACTCTCGCCGACCTCGACCGTCTCGCCGCCTGGGCGCAGGAAGACGTCGACACTCGGCGGTTCCTGCTGCTCGATCTGCGCATCTCGGGCGACGTGATCGCGCCGTATCAGCAGGAGATCATCCGTGTGAACTCGTGACCGCAGCATTCGGTAGGCTCCGGCTCATGACGGATTCGCCCGAGATCCTGCGCTACAGCGCGTTCGCGGCGACCCCCGACGGCGGCAACCCCGCCGGCGTCGTGCTCGACGCGTCGGGTCTCGACGACGAACGGATGCTCGGGATCGCGGCCGAGGTCGGCTACTCCGAGACGGCCTTCGTGACAGCACGCTCCGTCGTCGACGGGGTGGCCCGCGCGCGGGTGCGGTACTTCTCGCCCGGTGCCGAGGTTCCGTTCTGCGGCCACGCGACCGTGGCGACCGCGGTCGCCCTGGCGGAGCGCGGTCGCGTGGGCGACGTGGTGTTCGAGACCCCGGCGGGCGAGGTCGCGCTGCGCTCCGCCCCCGACACCGACGGACGGATCACCGTCGCCTTCACCAGCATCGAACCGGAGGTGCGCGACCTCGATCCCGACGTGCGCGACCGGCTCCTCGCGCTGCTCGGGCTCGACACCTCCGACCTCGATCCGCGATTTCCGGCGAAGGAGTCGTTCGCCGGCAACCGGCATCCGATCCTGGTGATCGCCGACCGTGAGATCTTCCACCAGTTCCGCTTCGCCCCGGCCGAGCTCGCCGCGCTCATGCGCGAGCAGGGGTGGCCCGGCACGGTGACGGTGCTGTTCGCCCACGACGCGGCGCTCTTCGAGGCACGCAACCTCTTCCCGGTCGGACGCATCACCGAGGACCCGGCGACGGGGTCGGCGGCGGCCGCGACGGGCGCGTACCTGCGCGCGATCGACTGGCCGGCGTCGCAGCTCGTGATCCGCCAGGGCGCGCACGTAGGCCGGCCGAGCGAGCTGCACGTGGATATCCCCGAGACGGGCGGCATCGTCGTGTCCGGCGGCGCGACGGCGATCGGCTGACACGACGCATGGCCGGATTGCATCACGTCGAGCTCTGGGTGTCCGACCAGGGCAGCGCACGAGAGGACTGGGCCTGGCTGCTGGCGCGCGTGGGCTTCGAGCGGGCCGACCAGTGGGACCGCGGTGAGTCGTGGCACGCGAACGGCGCGTACCTCACCGTGACCACCTCTCCGACCCTCGCGCACGACGTGCACGACCGCCGCCGCCCGGGCATCAACCATCTCGCCTTCGAGGTGCCCACCGCGGGCGACGTCGATGCGATCATGGCCGAGGCGCCGTCGCACGGCTGGTCGCCCCTCTACCACGACCGGTACCCGAACGCCGGCGGCCCCGACCATTACGCGGGGTGGCTCGAGAACGCAGCCGGCTTCAAAGCCGAGGTCGTCGCGACCCACCGCCCCTGAGACGGGCAGGAACTCTCAGCCCTGCGCGCCGTAGTCCGGCAGCTGCTGCAGCGTCCAGGTGTTACCGTCCGGATCGGAGAATCGCACGAAGCGTCCCCAGTCCTGATCGTCGACCCCGTCGGCCTCGACACCGAGCCCCCGCAGGTGCGCGAGCGCCTCGTCGGCATCGGGCACCACCACCTGGATGGTGTTCTGCTGCCCCGGTTCGAGATCCAGCCCCAGGCCGGTGCCGAAGGCGATCGAGCAGGCCGAACCGGGCGGCGTCATCTGCACGAAGCGCAGTCCCTCGGTCACCGTGTGGTCGTGGTCGGCGTGGAATCCGACCCTCTCGTAGAACTCCTTGGCCCGGTCGACATCCGACACGGGCACGAAGTTGAGTTCGATCTTCCAATCCATGACGTGCTCCTCCTGACGAGTGCGCGACGGGCGTCGTCGCGCGTCCGCGTCCACGGTAGGACCGGCCACCGACATCCGCCAGACCGTGATCGGGCGGAACTCTCCGTCGACCTCAGGATGCCGGCAGGAACGCTCCCGTCAGGAACTCCTCGAGCTCCCCGACCCCGTCCGCATCCAACGGCAGCACCGCAGCCACGTACTGGTCCGGCCGCACCAGCACCACCGCACCGTCGTGCGAGATCTCCTGCGCCGCGAAGATGTCGACGTCCGTCCACTTGCTCGGCCCGGCGGCGTAGACCTTCTCCCAGTCGACCAGTCCCAGCGGTCCGCTCCGCGGCCGGAAGAGGGCGGGGGCCGTCGTCACCTCGAGCTCTTCGAACGGCTGACGGAAGACGACCTTCGCGTCGAACACCGCGTCCTGCGCGGCATCCGCCGGCGTGAATCGCGCGAGCACCGGCATCACCGCATCCGCCCATGCCCGCAGCCGCGAGCCGTCCACGTCGCCGAACGCGTACACCCGCCACCGGCCGTCCGCCCGCGCATGGTGCCCGAGATGCACGACGTTCCCGTCGCTCACCCGCACCACCTCGGCCGACTTGAAGCGCTTGCCCACCGGGAAGCCGGCGGCGAGCGCCTGGTGCTGCTCCGACCCGATGATCATCGAGGGCGTGTAGCGGGTCATGAACCCCGACGGGAACTCGGCGGTAGCGAGGTAGTAGGTCGCGAGGTCGTTCGGGTCGGAGATCTCCTCGGGCTTGCGCGCCATGAGGCTCGACCATTCGCGGTCGAAGTCGATGAGCTGCTGCGCGACCGGCTGCCGTTCGGCGCCGTAGGTGGCGAGCAGGGTCTCGGGCGCACGGCCGGTGAGCACCGACCCCAGCTTCCACCCGAGGTTGAAACCGTCCTGCATCGACACGTTCATGCCCTGTCCGGCCTTGGCGCTGTGGGTGTGGCAGGCGTCGCCGGTGAGGAACACGCGCGGCGAGCGCTGGGCATCGTGCGAGGCATCGTCGAAGCCGTCGGTCACCCGGTGCCCGACTTCGTACACGCTGTGCCAGGCCACCTCGCGCACGTCGAGCGTGTAGGGGTGGAGGATCTCGTTCGCCCGGCGGATGATCTCCTCGATCGGCGTCTGCCGCACGCGATGGTCGTCGTCCTGCGCGACCTCGCCCAGGTCGATGTACATGCGACTCAGATAACCGCCCTCGCGGGGGATGTGCAGGATGTTCCCCGCGCGGGAGTTGATCGCGCACTTGGTGCGCCAGTCCGGGAAGTCGGTGTCGACCAGCACGTCCATCACGCCCCAGGCGTGGGCGGCGCTCGCGCCCACGTGCGTGCGGCCGATGGCCTGCCGAACGCCGCTGCGCGCACCGTCGCACCCGGCGACGTACTTCGCGTGGACGGTGCGCTCCTCCCCCGCCCGCGGCCCGGCGACGTGCCGCAACCGCACCTCGACGGGGTACTCGCCGTCGTCGTGCACGGTGAGCCCCACGAACTCGACGCCGTAGTCCGGCACGATGCGCGCGGGGCCGTCGACCGCCGCTTCGGCGAAGTAGTCGAGCACGCGGGCCTGGTTGACGATCAGGTGCGGGAACTCGCAGATGTCGTACGCGTAGTCGGCGGTGCGGGTCGTGCGCACGATGCCGGCGGGGTCGGCGGGGTCCGGGCCCCAGAAGTTCATCCACCCGATGTTGTAGGCCTCGGCCGTGATGCGCTCGGCGAACCCGAACGCCTGGAAGGTCTCGACGCTGCGCGGCTGGATGCCGTCGGCCTGCCCGAGCGCCAGCCGCCCCTCGCGCTTCTCCACGAGGCGCGTGACGACGTCGGGGTACTGCGACATCTGGGCCGCGAGCAGCATGCCGGCGGGCCCGGACCCGACGATGAGCACATCGATCTCGTCGGGGAGGTCGGCGGGCCGGTCGAGGCCGGTGCCCGCGGCGTCCTGCACCCGCGGGTCGCCCGACACGTAGCCGTGGTGGTGGAACTGCATCGTCGTCGATTCCTTCCGAGACTCTCATTCTGCGCTCCCGTCGCACTTTCTGTCGCCGCGCCGGGGCGGGAGCGACAGAATGTGCGACGGGAGCGGGGCGGCCCGAGGGGCCGGGAGGACTAGGCCTTGGCGAGGCCGTAGATGGGACTCACCGACTGCTCGTCCTCGTGGTCCGGTCCGAGGGGGATGCCGGAGCGGTCGCGCAGCAGCAGCGTCGCGATCAGGCCGAGCACGGTCATGCCCGCGAGATACCAGGTCACGGCGCCGGTGGAGCCGGTCGCCTTCACGATCGCCGTGGCGATGGTGGGGGCGAAAGCCCCGCCCGCGATCGCACCGATCGCGTAGGAGATCGAGACCCCCGAGAAGCGGATGCTCGCCGGGAACAGCTCGGTGTAGAGCGCCGCCTGCGGCCCGTAGGTGAAGCCGAGGCCGATCGTGAGGATCGCGAGGCCCGCGAACACGAGTCCGATCTCTCCGGTGTTGACGAGCGGGAACAGGGCGAACACACCGCCGAGCTGCAGCACCCAGCCGATGAGGTAGGTGGTGCGTCGGCCGATGCGGTCGCACACCCATCCCGCGAGGAGCGTGGTGAGCAGCCAGGTGACCGCCGAGCCGGCCACGGCCCAGAGCACCGGACCGCGCTCGAGGCCGATCGGCCCCTCGGGGTCGGTCGTGTAGTTCTGGATGTACCCGCCGGTCGTCATGTAGCCGACGGCGTTGTTGCCGGCGAACACGAAGGCCGCGATGATCACG
Organism: uncultured Microbacterium sp.; assembly: GCF_963528945.1. GTDB lineage: Bacteria > Actinomycetota > Actinomycetes > Actinomycetales > Microbacteriaceae > Microbacterium. Next base: position 341,915 of record NZ_CAURWX010000001.1, on the reverse strand, counting down.
AGCAGCAGGTGCTTGCGGAACAGCTGCAGGATGGGCATCTTGGCCCGCTCCTTGCGCTCGGCCAGTTCGGCGAACACGGGGCTCTCCTCGACCTTGCGGCGCACGTAGTAGCCCACGAGGATCAGCACGACGCTGAGCAGGAACGGCACGCGCCACCCCCAGGCGAGGAACTGGTCGCCGGGTGCGAGTGCGGTCATGAGGGCCATCACTCCCGAGGCGAGCAGCAGGCCGAGGGGCACACCGATCTGCGGCGATGCGCCGAAGATCCCGCGCCGGGTGCGGGGGGCGTGCTCGACGGCCATGAGCACCGCGCCGCCCCATTCGCCGCCGGCCGAGATGCCCTGCAGGATGCGCAGCAGCACGAGCAGGATGGGCGCCGCGACGCCGATCGTCTCGTAGGTCGGCAGCACGCCGATGAGGGCGGTGGCGAGCCCCATGAGGATCAGCGTCCACATGAGCACGGTCTTGCGTCCGAACTTGTCGCCGAAGTGGCCGGCGAGGAAGGCGCCCAGGGGGCGGAAGAGGAAGCTGACGCCGACGGTGGCGAAGGCGATGATGGCGCTGTCGGCGCCGAGCGGCGCGAAGAACAGCTGGCCGAACACGAGTCCGACCGCGGTGGCGTAGATGAAGAAGTCGTACCACTCGACGGTGGTGCCGACCACCGTGGCGAAGACGACGCGACGGCGGTCGGCCGCGGTCGCGATGGTTCCCGTGGGTGTGAACCCTGTCTGTGACTGACCGCTCATGCGGTGTCTCCTTTGTTCGTGACTGCGTTGTCACGGCGTGCGTCCGAGCGTCGGGTCGGGCTGCTTGCCGGGGGTAGTCAGGATGATATATGATTTCGGATACGACGCACAAGACGTCGTGACGACGACGAGCGCGAGGAGGCGCCCCGTGACGGACACGATCCCCCGCCCCGGCAAGATCATCGCCATCCACCTCAGCTACGCCTCGCGCGCAGACCAGCGCGGCCGGCGCCCCGCCGCTCCCTCCTACTTCTTCAAGCCCGCGAGTTCCGTCGCGGCATCCGGCGGCACGGTCGAGCGGCCGGCGGGTACGGAGCTGCTCGCGTTCGAGGGCGAGATCGCCCTCGTCATCGGCACCGCTGCGCGACGGGTCGGACTCGCGGATGCCTGGTCGCACGTCGCGGCGGTGACCGCGTCGAACGACCTCGGCCTCTACGACCTCCGCGCGAACGACAAGGGATCGAACGTCCGCTCCAAGGGCGGCGACGGGTTCACTCCCCTCGGACCGCAGCTCATCGACGCGCGCACCGTCAACCCGACCGACCTGCGCGTGCGGGCGTGGGTCAACGGCGAACTCCGCCAGGACGACACGTCGGCCGGCATGATCTTCCCGCTCGCGCAGCTGGTGGCCGACCTGTCGCAGCACTTCACGCTCGAGCCCGGCGACGTCATCCTGACCGGCACCCCGGCAGGGTCGTCGGTGATCGTGCCGGGCGACGTGGTCGAGATCGAAGTCGACGCCCCGAACGCCCCCGGCTCTCCGACCTCCGGACGACTGGTGACGACCGTCACGCAGGGCGAGGTCCCGTTCGACGAGACGCTGGGCTCGCTCCCCGCCGTCGACGACCTCCAGCGCACCGAGGCGTGGGGGTCCCCCGAGGCCGCCGGACTCCCGGCCGCACCGGCGACGGCATCCGCCACCGCACCCGCCACCGCACCCGCCACTCCCCCCGCCTCAGCCGTCCTCTCCCCCGAGCTCCGCGCTCTCCTCGTCGAGGCGCCCACCGCCGGCCTCTCCGCGCAACTGCGCAAGCGCGGCCACCTCGCCTGCTTCATCGACGGCGTCTCGATCAACATCCCCGGAACGAAACTCGTCGGCACCGCGCGCACCCTCCGATTCGTCCCCTTCCGTGAAGACCTGTTCGCGAGCCACGGCGGCGGGTTCAACGCGCAGAAACGCCTGTTCGACGCCGTCGACGAGGGCGAGGTCATCGTGATCGAGGCCCGCGGCGATGCGACCAGCGGCACGCTCGGCGACATCCTCGCACTCCGCGCCCGCACCCGCGGCGCGGCCGGCGTCGTCACCGACGGCGGTGTGCGCGACTTCGCGGCCGTCGCCGAGATCGGACTCCCCGTGTTCTCGCAGGGCGCCCACCCCTCCGTGCTCGGCCGCCGCCACGTGCCGTGGGAGGTCGACACGACCATCGCGTGCGGTGGCGCGACCGTGCAGCCGGGAGACATCATCGTCGGCGACGACGACGGCGTGCTCGTCATCCCGCCCGCTCTCGCGGCCGAGGTGGCCGAGGCGGCCCTCGCCCAGGAGCGCGAAGACGCCTGGATCGCGACGCAGGTCGCGGCCGGGCACCCCGTCGACGGGCTGTTCCCGATGAACGCCGAATGGCGCGCACGCTACGAGGCCGCGACCGGCGACGGCGAGCACCGGAGCGACGGACGATGACCACGACCGCCGCGAGCAAGTCCGAGGTCGCGTACGAGTGGATCCGCTCGCGCATCACGGGGCACATCTTCAGCCCCGGCTACCGCCTCGTGCTCGGCTCGATCGCCGACGACCTGCGCATGAGCGTCGTGCCCGTGCGAGAGGCCATCCGCCGCCTCGAAGCCGAGGGTCTGGTGACGTTCGAGCGCAACGTCGGGGCGCGGGTGACCCTCGTCGACGAGAGCGAGTACGCCCACACCATGCAGACGCTGGGCATCGTCGAAGGCTCGGCGACCGCGCTCTCCGCCCCTCTCCTCGACGACGCGGCTCTCGAGGAGGCCGCGCGCATCAACGACCGCATGGCACGGATGCTCGATCACTTCGACGCCCATGCCTTCACCGAGCTGAACCGACAGTTCCACTCGGTGCTGTTCGAACCGTGCCCGAACCCCCATCTGCTCGACCTCGTGCATCGCGGGTGGTCACGTCTCGCCGGCATCCGCGACTCCACGTTCGCGTCGGTGCCCGGCCGCGCGCAGCACTCCGTCGAGGAGCACGCCGAGATCCTGGCCCTGATCCGCGCGGGCGCCGATCCCCTCGAGATCGAGCTCGCCGCCCGCAACCACCGCTGGCGCACGATGGACGCGTTCCTCGACGCCCTGCACGCCCGTTCCGCACCCACGACCGGAGACCCGTCATGACCGATTCGCGCATCCCCGCAGACCTGCCCGACCACATCCAGCACTACATCGACGGCGCGTTCGTCGATTCCGTCGACGGCGGCACGTTCGACGTGCTCGACCCCGTCACGAACGAGACCTACACCACCGCGGCCGCCGGCACGAAGGCCGACATCGACCGGGCCGTCGCCGCGGCACGGAAGGCGTTCACCGAGGGGCCGTGGCCGCGCATGCTCCCCCGCGAGCGCTCGCGCATCCTGCACCGCATCGCCGACATCGTCGAGTCGCGCGATCAGCGCCTCGCCGAACTCGAGTCGTTCGACTCGGGCCTCCCGATCACGCAGGCGCTCGGCCAGGCCCGCCGGGCGGCCGAGAACTTCCGGTTCTTCGCCGACCTGATCGTGGCGCAGTCCGACGACGCCTTCCAGGTTCCCGGTCGCCAGATGAACTACGTCAACCGCAAGCCCATCGGCGTCGCGGGGCTCATCACACCCTGGAACACGCCCTTCATGCTCGAGTCGTGGAAGCTCGGCCCGGCGCTCGCGACCGGCAACACGGTCGTGCTCAAGCCCGCCGAGTTCACCCCGCTCTCGGCGTCGCTGTGGGCCGGGATCTTCGAGGAGGCCGGCCTCCCGCAGGGCGTGTTCAACCTCGTCAACGGCCTCGGCGAGCAGGCCGGCGACGCGCTGGTGAAGCATCCGGACGTCCCCCTCATTTCGTTCACCGGCGAGAGCCGCACGGGGCAGATCATCTTCGGCAACGCCGCGCCCTTCCTGAAGGGACTCTCGATGGAGCTGGGCGGCAAGTCGCCCGCCGTCGTGTTCGCCGACGCCGACCTCGACACCGCGATCGACGCCACGATCTTCGGCGTCTTCTCGCTCAACGGCGAGCGCTGCACCGCCGGATCGCGCATCCTCGTCGAGCGCTCCGTGTACGACGAGTTCGTCGAGCGGTACGCCGCGCAGGCGAAGCGCGTGAAGGTCGGATACCCGCACGACCCCTCCACCGAGGTGGGGGCGCTCGTGCACCCCGAGCACTACGACAAGGTGATGAGCTACATCGAGATCGGCAAAGAAGAGGCGCGTCTGGTCGCGGGCGGCGGTCGCGCCGAGGGCTTCGACGAGGGCAACTTCGTCGCGCCGACCGTGTTCGCCGACGTGCCGCACGACGCGCGCATCTTCCAGGAGGAGATCTTCGGTCCCGTCGTCGCGATCACCCCGTTCGACACGGAGGAGGAGGCCCTCGCCCTCGCGAACGACACGAAGTACGGGTTGGCCGCCTACATCTGGACCAACGACCTGCGCCGGGCCCATACCTTCGCGCAGTCGGTGGAGGCGGGCATGGTGTGGCTCAACAGCAACAACGTGCGCGACCTGCGCACCCCGTTCGGCGGGGTGAAGGCCTCGGGCCTCGGCCACGAGGGCGGGTACCGGTCGATCGACTTCTACACCGACCAGCAGAGCGTGCACATCACCCTCGGCGCCCCGCACAACCCGACCTTCGGCAAGCACTGACCCCCTCCCCCGACTTCGCTCCCGTCGCATTTTCTGTCGCTTCTGCCGGCTTCAGCCGACAGAAAATGCGACGGGAGCGGCAGAGCAGAGAACACCCACAGCAAGGACGCTGACATGACCGACAAGACCCAGAAGACCCTCACCTCCTCCGGCTACTACGTGTCGCAGGAGGCGCCGATCCACTCCGACAACCCGGTCGCGACGCCGTCGAGCACGCCGCCCGACATCCTGCGCTGCGCGTACATGGAGCTCGTCGTCACCGATCTCGCCGCCTCGCGGCAGTTCTACGTCGACGTGCTGGGCCTCTACGTCACCGAGGAGGACGACGAGGCGATCTACCTGCGCTCGACCGAGGAGTTCATCCACCACAACCTCGTGCTGCGCCGGGGGCCCATCGCCGCCGTCGCCGCGTTCTCGTACCGGGTGCGCTCGGCCGACGACCTCGACAGGGCTGTCGCCTTCTACACCGAGCTGGGCTGCGACGTGCGCCGCGCACCCGAGGGCTTCGTGAAGGGCATCGGCGACTCGGTGCGCGTCGTCGACCCGCTCGGGTTCCCGTACGAGTTCTTCTTCGAGACCACGCACGTCGAGCGGCTGTCGTGGCGCTACGACCTGCACACCCCCGGCGAGCTCGTGCGCCTCGACCACTTCAACCAGGTCACGCCCGACGTGCCGCGCGCGGTACGCCACTATCAGGACCTCGGCTTCCGCGTCACGGAGGACATCCAAGACGACGAGGGCACCGTGTACGCCGCGTGGATGCGCCGCAAGCCCACCGTGCACGACACCGCTGCGACGGGCGGTGACGGTCCGCGCATGCACCACGTCGCCTTCGCAACGCACGAGAAGCACAACATCCTCGCGATCTGCGACAAGCTGGGCGCTCTTCGCCGCTCCGACGCGATCGAGCGCGGCCCCGGTCGGCATGGCGTCTCCAACGCCTTCTACCTGTACCTGCGCGACCCCGACGGCCACCGGGTCGAGATCTACACGCAGGACTACTACACCGGCGACCCCGACAACCCGGTCATCACCTGGGACGTGCACGACAACCAGCGCCGCGACTGGTGGGGCAACCCCGTCGTGCCGTCGTGGTACACGGAGGCGTCGCTCGTGCTCGACCTCGACGGCACCCCGCAGCCGGTCGTCGCCCGCACCGACAGCTCCGAGATGGCGGTGACGATCGGTGCAGACGGATTCTCGTACACGCGTCCCGACGAGGGCGAGGCCTCGATGCCCGAGTACAAGCAGGGCGAGTACAAGCTCGGCCACCAGCTCTAGGAGGAGCGGATGCTCTCGCACGACGTCATCGCGCAGATCGCGGCCGAACTGGCCGAGGCCGACCGCACCCACGGCGTCATCCCCCGCATCACCGCACGGTGGCCGGAGGCCACGGTCGAGGACTCGTACGCCATCCAAGGGGTGTGGCGTGACGCGCAGATCGCGGCCGGTCGACGGCTCGTCGGCCGCAAGATCGGTCTGACGTCGAAGGCCATGCAGCAGGCGACGGGCATCACCGAGCCCGACTACGGGGTGATGTTCGACGACACCGTGTTCGACTCGGGCGCCGAGATCCCGACCGCCCACTTCTCGAACGTGCGTATCGAGGTCGAACTCGCGTTCGTGCTGAAGCATCCGCTCTCAGGCCCCGACTGCACGCTCGACGACGCCCTCGCGGCCATCGAGTACGCCGTCCCCGCGCTCGAGGTGCTGAACTCGCACATCGAGCTCGAGGGGCGGACGATCGTCGACACCATCAGCGACAACGCCGCCTACGGCGCGATGGTGCTGGGCACCGAGCGTCGCCGCCCCGACGAGATCGACCTGCGCTGGGTGCCCGGGGTGCTGTCGCGCAACGGCGAGATCGAGGAGACCGGCGTCGCGGCCGGTGTGCTCGGACACCCCGCGACGGGCGTGGCCTGGTTGGCGAACAAGTTCCATCAGCACGGCGCGCGGCTCGAGGCGGGCGAGATCATCCTGGCAGGATCGTTCACGCGCCCGATGTGGGTGTCGCGCGGCGACGAGGTGCTGTGCGACTACGGACCGATGGGAACCATCTCATGCCGCTTCGTCTAGACCCCTCCTTCCGTGAAGCGCTCTCCGGCGCCGACCGCGGGCTCGTCGGCATGTGGGTGTGCTCGGGCAGCCCGCTCCTCGCCGAGGTCGCCGCGGGCTCCGGGCTCGACTGGCTGCTCATCGACATGGAGCACTCCGCCAACACCCTCGAGAGCGTGCTCGTGCAGCTGCAGGCCGTCGCGGCCTACCCGATCACCCCGCTGGTGCGGGTGCCGTCGAACGATGTCGTCGCGATCAAGCAGGTGCTCGATCTCGGGGCGCAGAACCTGATCGTGCCGATGGTGTCGTCCGCCGACGAGGCGCGCGCCGCCGTCGCGGCCACGCGCTATCCGCCCGCGGGCGTGCGCGGGGTGGGCAGCGCGCTGGCGCGCAGCGCCCGCTGGAACCGCGTCGACGGGTACCTGAACGACGCGGACGCCCACGTCTCGCTGACCGTGCAGATCGAGACGGCCGCCGGAGTCGAGGCCGCCGCCGAGATCGCCGCGGTCGACGGCGTGGATGCCGTGTTCGTCGGGCCGTCCGACCTCGCCGCCTCGATCGGACTGCTCGGACAGCAGACGCATCGGGACGTCGTCGCCGCCGTCGAGCGGGTGTTCGCCGCCGTGCGAGCGGCCGGCACACCGGTGGGCGTCAACGCCTTCGACCCGGCGGCCGCCGACGCCTATCTCGCCGCGGGCGCGGACTTCGTCGCGGTGGGCGCAGACGTCGCCCTGCTCGCACGCGCCTCGGAGGCCCTGGCGGCGCGATTCATCGCCCCCGCGGCATCCGAACGCGACAGCTACTGACGGGCGACGAGATCGCCGCCGCGACTGGCGGATTCATAGCCGGGCGCACCACACTGGATCCATGACCTTCGCTGCCCTCCAGCCCCTCGCCGACCGCGCCGCCCTGTTCACCGCGCTCCGTCAGGACGCCCTCTCCGCCGCCGCCGACGGACTCGGCGAGCACCGGTGGGACGTCGACATGACCGCCGGCACCCTGACCTTCAGCGCGAGCGCCGACCCGTCGCGCCGCCTGGTCACCCGCGCGCACCTCGTCGCCACGATCGCCCCCGGCCCGCGGTCGCTGCTGTGGGCCTGGGCGCACCCCCAGGGCGACCCGCAGGGCGTCGCGACGCAGCTGCGCGCCTATGGGCAGGAGCACGGCCTGACCGACCTCGCGAACGCCGAGGTCCCCTTCCCCGCCGATGCCCCCGGCGACGAGGCGTGGATCGCTCAGGCCGCGCACACCGTCGGCGGTGTCGCGGTCGAGATCACCGGCCGTGCGCCGTACTACTCGGCACCGATCGGCGGCGGCACGCGCGCCGTGTTCCTCCTCGACGCGCCCCTTCCGCCGGTCACCGTGCGCGACGCATCGATCGCGCTGCCCCGTCTCCTCGCCGGGCTCACGCTCTCCGACGCCCGCAGCGCGGTGTGGGATCTCGCCCGCCTCGCCGGCTGGACGCTCACCTGGACCGACCAGGCGTTCTCGGGTGCGAACCTCAGCGACGGCACGGGCGCGATGACCTTCTCGTTCGACGAGCACGCGCGCATCACGAACCTGCAGGCGCACATCGGCGGCTGAGTCCGCAGCATCCGGCAGCCCCGGATACGGGAAACCCCGCCCGATCATCCGATCCGGGCGGGGTTTCGCGTATGCCCCTGAGGCACGAGCGGATGCCGTCAGACGAGCCGCTCGGCCGCCTCGACGACGTTGGTCATGAGCAGGGCGACGGTCATCGGGCCCACGCCGCCCGGGTTGGGCGAGACGAAGCCGGCGACGTCGGCCACGTCGGGATGCACGTCGCCGAAGACGAGGTTCTTTCCCGTCTCGGGGTCGGTCTCGCGCGTCACGCCGACGTCGAGCACCGCGGCGCCGGGCTTCACGTCCTCGGCACGGATGAGGTGCTTCACTCCGGCCGCGGCGACGATGACGTCGGCCTCGCGCAGGTAGCGGGGCATGTCGACCGTGCCGGTGTGCGTGAGGGTCACCGTCGCGTTGAGGTCGCGGCGGGTGAGCAGCAGTCCGATCGAACGGCCGATCGTGACCCCGCGGCCGACCACGACGACGTGCTTGCCGTTCAGGTCGTAGCCGTTGCGCACGAGCAGCTCGATGACCCCGCGCGGGGTGCAGGGCAGCGGCGTGTGGATCGGGCTGTTGACGTTCAGCACGAGACGACCGAGGTTCGTCGGGTGCAGACCGTCGGCGTCCTTAGCCGGGTCGATGCGCTCGAGGATCGCGTCGGTGTCGAGGTGCTTCGGCAGCGGGAGCTGCACGATGTATCCGTGGCACTCGGGATCGGCGTTGAGTTCGTCGATCAGCGCTTCGACGTCTTCCTGCGAGGCGTCGGCGGGCAGCTCGCGCTGGATCGAGTTCATCCCGATCGCCTCCGACTGCCGGTGCTTCATGCCCACGTACAGCTGCGAGGCGGGGTCGGCGCCGACGAGCACGGTCGCGATGCCCGGGGTGATGCCGCGTGCGCGCAGGGCGGCGACGCGCTCGGTGAGCTCGGCCTTGATCGCCGCCGATGCCGCCTTGCCGTCGAGAATGGTCGCCGTCATGTCGTCTCCTATCGAACGGACGCCGAGACACCACCTCGCGGGTGAGACATCACGGATGCCGTGGTGTCTCGTCGCCGATGTGGTGTCTCGGCGATCGAATTACTGCTGCAGGTCGGGGTAGAGCGGGAACGCGGCGGCGAGAGTGTCGACCCGGGCGCGCAGCGTCTCGACGTCGGCACCGGGCTGCAGGGCGAGCGCGATGATGTCGGCGACCTCGGTGAACTCCGCGTCGCCGAAGCCGCGCGTGGCCAGGGCGGGCGTGCCGATGCGCAGGCCCGAGGTCACCATCGGCGGCCGCGGGTCGTTCGGCACCGCGTTGCGGTTCACCGTGATGTGGATGTCGTGCAGCAGGTCTTCGGCCTGCTTGCCGTCGATCTCGGCGTCGCGCAGGTCGACGAGCACGAGGTGCACATCGGTGCCGCCCGAGCGCACGGCGATGCCGGCGTCGGCGACGTCCTGCTGCGAGAGGCGCTCGGCGATGAGCGAGGCGCCGCGCAGCACGCGCTCCTGGCGCTCGGCGAACTCGGGCGTCGCGGCGAGCTTGAACGCGGTCGCCTTGGCGGCGATCACGTGCATGAGCGGGCCGCCCTGCTGGCCGGGGAAGACGGCCGTGTTGATCTTCTTGGCGATGTCGGCGTCGTTGGTGAGGATGAAGCCCGAGCGCGGGCCGCCGATCGTCTTGTGCACGGTCGACGAGACGACGTGGGCGTGGGGCACCGGGTTCGGGTGCAGGCCGGCGGCCACCAGGCCGGCGAAGTGGGCCATGTCGACCCAGAGCAGCGCACCCACCTCGTCGGCGATCGCGCGGAACGCCGCGAAGTCGAGCGTGCGGGGGTACGCCGACCAGCCGGCGATGATCACCTTCGGCTTGTGCTCGAGGGCGAGGCGGCGCACCTCGTCCATGTCGATGGTGGAGGTCTCGGGGTTCACGCCGTAGGCGACGATGTCGTAGAGGCGGCCCGAGAAGTTGATCTTCATGCCGTGCGTGAGGTGTCCGCCCTGGTCGAGCGAGAGGCCGAGCAGCGTGTCGCCGGGGCGGGCGATCGCGTGCAGCACTGCGGCGTTGGCCGAGGCGCCGGAGTGCGGCTGCACGTTGGCGAACTCCGCACCGAACAGGCTCTTCGCGCGCGAGATGGCGAGCTCCTCGGCGACGTCGACCTCTTCGCAGCCGCCGTAGTAGCGACGCCCGGGGTAACCCTCGGCGTACTTGTTGGTGAGGACCGAGCCCTGCGACTGCAGCACCGAGACGGGAACGAAGTTCTCGCTCGCGATCATTTCGAGGAAGGTCTGCTGACGCTTCAGCTCGCGGTCGAGCACTTCGGCGATCTCGGGGTCGACCTCGGCGAGCGGGGCGTTGAAATAACGGTCGGTCATGATGACGGGCTCCTCTGACGACGGATTCGAAGGGGTGTTCTCATCGGCCCAGGCGCGCGGTCGAATTCCGTGGTCGGTCGCTCCCCGGTGGTAACCCACCCAGACGCCAGTCGCGACAGAACGAGCATAGCGGATGCGCCCTGGCCTGTTCGCCACGCGCGCGCTAGGTTTTGTTCATGGTCTTTCCAGATGCGCTCCCCCTGGTTCCGCTGCCCACCGAGACCGTAGTGGGCGACGGCCGGATGCCCGTGACCGCGGCGTCTCGCATCATCGGCGACACCCCGGCCACCGAGATCCTCCGCGCCGCATGGGGCCGCCGCGGTGCATCCGCGCCCGACGTCGCCGACGACGGCACGGCGCCGGTGGCGGGAGACATCGTCCTGCGCCTCGAGCCCGGCACCGCCGCCGATCTCCCCGCGCCCGCGCCCCGCGCGGGAGAGGGCTATCAGCTCCGCATCGACGATCACGTCGAACTCACCGCTCCCACCGAGGCGGGCCTGTTCTACGGCGTGCAGACACTGCTGCAGCTGCTCCGCCCGGACGCGCACGACGGTGGCTGGAGCATCCCCCGCGTCGTCATCCGCGACGCGCCGCGTTTCGCGCATCGCGGCGTCATGCTCGACGTCGTCCGGCACTTCTTCGACGTCGACGAGGTGCGCCGGTTCATCGACGCCACCAGCGCGCTGAAGTTCAACCGCCTGCACCTGCACCTCACCGACGATCAGGGGTGGCGCGTGCACATCGACGCGTGGCCCCTCCTCACCGAGCGGGCCTCGGCGACCGCGGTGGACGGCGACCGCGGCGGCTTCTACACGAAGGACGACTACCGGGCGATCGTCGCGCACGCCGCCTCGCGGCACATGGTCGTCATTCCCGAGATCGATCTGCCCGGCCACACGCACGCCATCGGCGTCGCCTATCCCGACCTCGTCGAAGAGCCGGTACTCAACGACGGCCTCGTGGCGCAGGCCGCCGAGCTCGGACAGGATCTGCCGGTGAAGGGCGAGCCGTACCGCGGGTGGGGCGTCGGCCACTCCAGCGTCCGCATCCGCGACGAACGCACGTACGGCTTCGTGACCGACGTCGTCCGCGAGATCGCGGAGATGACGCCCGGGCCGTACATCCATCTCGGCGGCGACGAATCACTGGGCACCACCCAGGACGACTTCGACCACTTCGCCGAGCGCGCGACGCGCATCGTCGTCGAGGCGGGCAAGATCCCGATGGGCTGGCACGAGATGGGCGCTGCGGAGGGGATCGCCGAGGGCACGGTGGGTCAGTACTGGGGCATGACCGCTCCGTCGGCGTCGCACGCCGCCCACGCCGCGCACTTCGTGGAGCGCGGCGGTGCGCTCGTCATGTCGGCCGCCGACGCGACCTACCTCGATATGAAGTACGACGCGGACTTCCCTCTGGGCCTGTCATGGGCGGGACTCACCGATGTCCGCACGGCGTACGAGTGGGAGCCGACGGCGGTCCTCGACCTGCCGGACGACGCGATCCTCGGGACCGAGGCGCCGCTGTGGTCCGAGACGACGCGCACCCTGTCCGACGTGGAACGACTTGTGTTCCCCCGCGCCGCCGCCGCGGCCGAGGTCGCGTGGTCGCCCCGTCACGCCGATGGCCGCACCTGGGAGTCGTTCCGCACCCGGGTCGGCGGCATGGCACCGCTGTGGAAGGCTGAGCGGATCGACTTCCACCCCGCCGCCGAGATCGCCTGGAGCGACCGATGACCTCGCAGACGTCCCCTCACCCCACTTCGGTCATCCACTCGGTGCGCATCGTCGACCGCGGCGCCGTCGACGACGACGCGTGGGTGCGGTTCGAGCACGGTCGGGTCGCCGCCCGCGGCACCGGTGACACCTGGTCACCCGCCGACGACGTCATCGACGCGTTCGCCGTGGCGGGCCCCGGCGCTCTGCTCACCCCGGGATTCATCGACATCCACGGACACGGCGGCGCGGGCGCCTCGTTCGACGACGGGGTGGATGCCATCCGCACCGCGCGCGCCCTGCATCGCGCCCACGGCACCACCCGGGCCGTCGTGTCGCTCGTGACGGCACCCCTCGACGAGCTGGCGCGCAGCGTCGCGGCGATCGCCGACCTCATGCAGAAGGATGCCGACATCCTCGGCTCGCACCTGGAAGGTCCGTTCCTCGATCCCGGCCATCACGGTGCCCATGAACCGTCACTCCTGCGCGAGCCGCACGCCGACGACGTCGATCGGCTGCTCCGCGCCGGGCGCGGCACCATCCGCCAGGTGACGATCGCCCCGGAGCTGCCGGGCGGCATCGAGGCGATCCGACGGGTCGTCGCCTCCGGTGCCGCGGCAGCGGTGGGGCACACCGATGCCGATGCCGCCATCGCGGCCGAGGCCTTCGCCGCCGGCGCCTCCCTCCTCACGCACGCGTTCAACGCGATGCCCGGCATCCACCATCGCGCTCCGGGTCCGGTGCTCGCGGCCGCGGCGGACCACCGGGTGACCCTCGAGGCGATCGCCGACGACGTGCACCTCGATCCGCGCATCGTGAAGCTGGTGTTCGACGCCGCGCCGGGCCGCGTGGCCCTCATCACCGATGCCATGGCGGCGGCGGGCAGCGCCGACGGCCGCTACGACCTCGGCGCGGTGCGCGTGGTCGTCGAAGACGGCATCGCCCGCACCGTCGACACCGGGGCGATCGCGGGTTCGACCCTCATGCAGGACGAGGCGCTGCGCCGCACGGTGGCCGCCGGAGTGCCGCTCGCCGACGCGGTGCGCGCCCTCACCGAGACCCCGGCGGCCGCGGTCGGCGTCGCCGACGAAGTCGGAGCCCTGCAGCCGGGGATGCTGGCCGACGCGGTGCTGCTCGACGGCGATCTGCGCGTCGCGCGCGTGTGGACGGGTACCGCGCTGCGGCGCGGTTGACGCCCCTCCCCTCAACGAGGCGGGGCCGCCGATCCCCCCGGATCGGCGGCCCCGTTTCCCGCACGAGAGAAGGGGGCCGGGAACTCCTCCCCCGAGGCTCCCGAACCGCCCGACCAATGCGTGATACCCCCGCGCATCGGCGCCGGAACCCCGCCCCCCGGTGGAGTTCGTCATGGCTTTCTCACTGAAGAGACGCACGAGGGGGCGATTCATTACGCGGATGCCGAGAAAATTCTTAAACCTGCCTCGGTGTCCCGCTCGATTGCCCGTCTGATCAGCGTTTCCTCGTCGGCGGGCGAACGTCCCGGAAGTTATCCACACCCCTGGTCAACCTGAGAGATCCGGGAGAGAATGGATGATCCGCGTGATGAAACCAGCCATCGCGCGTCTCACCGTGTGGATGCGTATCCGCGCTCCACGACCGAGGGACGACTGTGCACGAAGACAACACCGCTGCGGGCATCGACGACACGATCGCCGACGCCGACCTCATCCTCCGCACCCGTTCGGGTGACACGGGGGCGTTCGGCGAACTCTGGCGTCGGCACTACCCCGCGGGCGTCACGGTCGCGCGATCGGTCACCAGCTCGATCGACGCCGACGACCTCGTGCAAGAGGCCTACACGCGCATCTACCAGGCCATCGTCAAGGGTGGCGGCCCCAACGGCTCCTTCCGCGCGTACCTCTTCACCAGCATCCGCAACACCGCAGCGGCCTGGGGTCGCTCCCGCCGCGAAGACGCCATGGACGAGCTCGACACCGTGGCCCACCCCGACAGCACCGAGCAGGCCTCGAACGAGGCCCTCGACCGCAGCCTCACCGCGCAGGCGTTCCGTAGCCTTCCGACGCGATGGCAGGAGGTGCTCTGGTACACCGAGATCGAGCAGATGCGCCCGAACGAGGTCGCCCCGCTCCTCGGCATGAAGGCCGGCGCCGTCTCACAGCTCGCCTTCCGAGCGCGCGAAGGTCTGCGCGAGGCCTGGATCCAGGCGCACCTCCGCAGCGCGGCGCCCGGCTCCGAGTGCCAGTGGACCATCGAGCACCTCGGCGCGTACTCGCGTGGCAACCTCGGCACCCGCGACCACCGCCGCATCGAGGCGCACCTCGACGAGTGCGCGCGTTGCATGATCGTCGCGGCCGAGGCCAAAGACGTCTCGAAGCGCCTGGCGCTCGTGCTGCTCCCTCTGGTGCTCGGCGTCACCGGGGCCTCCGGGTACCTCGCCGCCCTGCAGGGCGGTGCCGCCCCGATCGCCGCCCTCGCCGCCATGCCGTCGAGCATCGCGAACGGTGTGGTCGTCGGTGACGGCGGCACGGGTTCCGTGGGGGCGGCCGCGACCGGCAGCGCAGGTTCCGCCGGCGGTGCGGGCGCGACGGGCGCCGGAAACGGAGCAGGTGCTGGCGGTGCCGGTGGCGCCGGTGGCGCGGGCGGCTCCGCCGGGGCGTCCGGGGGCATCCTCTCGGGGATGGGAGCGCTCGTCGGCGCCGGCTCCGCGGCCCTCGTCGTCGCCGGTGTGGTCGCCGCCGCCACGATCCTCCCGGGACTGGGTGCGGGCGACGCGGCCACCTCGCTTCCCAGCGCCGGCGACTCCGATTCGTCGATCTCCTCGAACGTCGAGCCCGATGACGCCATGAACGCCGACGCTGATGCCGACGAGATCGACAAGACCGACGAGACCGAGAAAGATGCCGACGAGGTCGAGGTCGCCCCGGAGCAGACGCCCGACGAGAACGCGGAGCAGAGCGGCCCCGAGTCCACGATCGAGGCACCCGACATCGCGCCGGTCGGAGCGGCTCCCGCGGCGCCCGGTTCTGCCACACCGACCGTCCCGACGACGCCCACGACGCCCGGCGAGGGTGAGGGCGGCCCCGGCACCGACGAGCCCGGTACGGGAGAGCCCGGCACGGGAGAACCCGGCACCGATGAGCCCGGCACCGGAGAGCCCGGTACGGGAGAGCCCGGTACGGGAGAGCCCGGCACCGAAGAGCCCGGCACCGGCGAACCCGGTACGGGAGAGCCCGGTACGGGAGAGCCCGGCGTCCCGCAGGGCACGCCCCGCATCGTCTCGGTCTCCGGATGCACCTACCCCGGCGACGTCCTCGACATCACGCTGACCCGGTACACCGTGCAGATGCAGGGGGTGGCGGGCGCCACCGTCACCGCGTACATCGGCGGATTCCTCGACTTCACGATGGGAGACCTGCTCGACGCACAGGGCTTCGGCACGGTCGAGCTGCTCCCCCAGCACTGGCAGCTCGTGAGCAACCTGCCGATCACCTTCTCGTACACCGTCGACGGTCAGCCGGTGGAGGGCACCTTCTCGGAGCCGGTCGTGCTGAGCGCTCTGCCCGTGCAGATGCTCGGCGAGTGCGACCCGGGCACCGTCGATGCCGCCGGGGAGACCACGACGCCGGCCGAGCAGGCACCCGTCGAGACCCCCGTCGACCCGGCCGCCGACCCGTCGCCCGTGGCACGCCTCGAAGGCGATGACGAGGTGGCCGATGTCGAGGCGCAGCAGGCGCCGCAGACCACGGCACCGGTCACGACGTCCGAGCCGCTCGTTCCGGCCACCGCTCCGGTCGACGAGACCGTGCCCGCCGAGGCTCCGGCCGGAGAGACCGTCCCCGCCGAATAGACTGGGACCATGCCGCAGGATCCCGCTCCCGTCCCCGGCGTCGAACGGCCGGTCATCACCGTGCTCGACGTCATCCGTGCCGTCGTGCTGGTCGTGGCCGTGGCCTCGCTGGCCCTGTGGGGCTTCGCCACCTGGGACCTGCCGTGGAACGTCGTGTTCGGCATCGGTGCCCCGGTGCTGGTCATCCTCGTGTGGGCGCTGTTCCTGTCGCCGCGACCGGTCCTGCGCGTGCACCCGTTCCTCCGCGCCGCGGTCGAACTCCTCATCTACGTCGGCGTGACCATCGCATGGTGGTCGATGGACCAGGCGCTCATCGGATCGGCCTTCGCCCTGGTCGCCGTCGCCGCCGGCGTGATCAGCGGGCGGCGCGCACTCGGATGACCGTCGTCGAGCAGCTGACGGACGTGCTCGGCGATCTCGTCGACACCGATGCCGCATCGCTCGAAGCCGCCCGAGCCGACCGCTCCGGGCACGCGGCGGACGGCCGGCCGCTCGCCATCGTGCACGCCGAGACCGTCGGACACGTGCAGCAGACTCTGCGCATCGCGACCGCCACCCGCACTCCCGTCGTCGTTCGAGGTGCCGGCACGGGCCTCGCCGGTGCGGCGAACGCGGGCGACGGCACCATCGTCCTGTCCACCGCGCGCATGACCGCGATCCTCGAGGTGCGTGCCGACGATCTGCTCGCCGTCGTCGAACCCGGCATCCTGAACGCCGACCTCGACCGCGCGCTCGCCCCGCACGGCGTGTGGTGGGCGCCCGACCCCGCGAGCCGTGAGATCTCGACGGTGGGCGGCAACATCGCGACCGGCGCCGGCGGCCTGCTGTGCGCGAAGTACGGGGTCGTGCGCGACGCGGTCCTCGGCGTCGACATCGTGCTCGCCGACGGGCGCCTGCTGCACCTCGGCCACCGCAGCGTGAAAGGCGTGACGGGTCTCGATCTCACGGCCCTCGTCATCGGCTCCGAGGGCACGCTCGGCGTCATCGTCGGGGCCACGCTCAAGCTGCGGCGGCGGACGCCCGGCACCGTGTGCACCCTCGCCGCCACCTTCCCCGACGTGCGCACCGCCGCCGCCGCATCCGCCGCGGTCACCGCCGCCGGCATCCAGCCCGCCATCATGGAGCTGATGGATGCGGCGAGCCTCCGCGCGGTGCACGCCCTGCTCCACCTTCCGGCACCCTCCGCCCAGGCCGCTCAGCTGACGATCCAGACCGACGGGCCCGCGGCAGCCGCCGATGCCGACGCGATCGCCGTCGTGCTCCGCGCGCACGGCGGGACGACGACCGTCACCCACGACGCAGACGAGGGCGAACGCCTGCTGGCGATCCGCCGTTCCATGCACGCCGCGATGGCGTCGCTCGGCACGACGCTGATCGAAGACGTCTCGGTGCCGCGCAGCGCGATGCCCGCCATGTTCGACGAGATCGCGAGGATCGAACGCCGCTACGGACTGTCGATCCCCACCGTGGCCCACGCCGGCGACGGCAACCTGCACCCGAACTTCATCTTCGAGGGGCCAGACACCCCCGAGGTCGTGTGGCGCGCGGCCGACGAGCTGTTCCGCGCCGCGATCGCCCTCGGCGGCACGCTGACCGGCGAGCACGGCATCGGCACCCTGAAGAGCCGGTGGCTCGCCGACGAGCTGGGCGACGACCAGTGGGAACTGCAACGGCAGATCACCCGGGTCTTCGATCCGCTCGGCCTGATGAATCCGGGGAAGGTGTTCGCCGACCGTGCCTGACATCATCGTGAGCGCCGCGATCCTGACGGATGCCGACGGCCGGGTGCTCGTCGTCCGCAAGCAGGGCACGACCCGGTTCATGCAGCCCGGCGGCAAGCCGGAGAGCGGCGAGACCGCATCCGAGACGCTGCGCCGCGAGCTGCACGAGGAACTGGGCCTGGTGCTGGGGGAGGACGACCTCCGACCGCTGGGCCGCTTCATCTCGGCCGCGGCGAACGAACCGGGCCACCGGGTGGTCGCCGACGGCTTCTCGGCCACCATCGACCCGCGCACCGTGCGCGTGCAGGCCGAACTCGCCGAGCTGCGGTGGATCACGCCGTCGGACGTCGACGCTCTGCCGCTCGCCCCCTTGAGCGTGGAGCACCTGCTGCCCCTCGCCTGGCCCGCAGCATCCGCCTGATCCGACTCCGCTCAGCGGGCGGCCGAACGACGGGGTGTCGTCAGATGCCCTGCCAGGACGGCTTGTTCGCGAACGTGTACCGGTAGTAGTCGGCCTGCGCGAGCCGCGATGCCGCGGCCTCGTCGACGACGACCGTCGCATGGGGGTGCAGCTGGATCGCCGAACCCGGGAGGGATGCCGAGAGCGGCCCCTCGACCGCCGCGGCGACCGCAGCCGCCTTACTCTCGCCGAAGGCGAGCAGCACGAGATGCCGCGCCGCCAGGATCGTCCCCAGCCCCTGCGTGATGCAGTGCATGGGCACGTCGTCGATCGAGTCGAAGAACCGTGCGTTGTCGATGCGGGTCTGCTCGGTGAGCGTCTTGACGCGGGTGCGCGATGCGAACGACGAGCCGGGCTCGTTGAAACCGATGTGACCGTCGGTGCCGATGCCGAGGATCTGCAGGTCGACGCCGCCGGCCGCCGCAATGGCCCGCTCGTAGTCCTCGCCGGCGTGCGGAATGGTCTCCTCCGCGCCGTTGGGCACGTGGATGCGCTGCGGGTCGAGACCCAGGGGCTCCACGACCTCGCGGGTGATCACCGATCGGTAGCTCTCGGGGTGAGCGGGGTCGATGCCCACGTACTCGTCGAGCGCGAAGCCGCGCACCTGCGAGACGTCCCGGTCGGCGAGGAGCGGGCGCAGGGCCTCGTACACCGGGAGCGGGGTCGATCCCGTGGCGAGTCCGAGCACGGCGTCGCGCCGCTCGTCGAGCAGCGCGACGATCTCGGCGGCCACCAGGGCGCCGGCGGCTTCCTTGTTCTCGACGATGATGACCTCAGCCATGGAACACGATCTCCTTCTCGGGAACGGCGGCGCCGACGAGTGCGGCACCGAATGCGGCGGCGGGCGAACCCGTCGCCAAGATCTCGATGCGCTCGTCGAGGTGCAGCGACCGCATGAACGGGGATGCCTCCGCCTCGGTGCGCAGTGCGGCGCGGATGCCATCGTCGAGTCGTGCGCCGAGCGCGGTCAGCCCGCCGCCGATGACGACGGTCTCGACATCGGCCGAGAGCACCAGCACGCGCACGGCGGCGGCGGCTCCGTGATGGAGGTCGGCGCGCAGGGCGATCGCCGTCTCGTCGCCGGCATCGGCGGCGTCGAGGATGTCGGCCACCGGCAGCGCCCCGGGGCGGCCCCACGCCTTGGCGAGCGCTCCCCCGCCGCACAGCGTCTCGATGCATCCGCGCTGCCCGCAGCCGCACAGGCGTCCGTTCGGGTCGACCGAGATGTGCCCCACTTCGCCGGCCGTTCCCCGGGCTCCGCGGCGGATGCGGCCGTCGAGCACGATGCCCGCGGCGACGCCGGTTCCGAGGTTGAGGTAGGCCATCGACCCCGTGGCGCCGCGCAGCACGGCGGCGCCGAGAGCGGCGGCCTTGACGTCGTTCTCGATGCGGAAGGGGATGCCGAGGGCGGCGGAGGCGCGGCCCGCGAGGTCGAGCGATGCGACGCCCAGGTTGACGGCGTGCAGCACGCGACCGGTCTCGACGTCGACGACCCCGGGGATGCCGACGCCCACCGAGCCGATGGAGGCGAGGGAGAGACCGTTCTCGTCGGCGAGCGCGGCGACCGCCTGGGCGATGCTGTCGACGACGGCGTCATCCCCCCACCCGGTCGGGCGGCGGTGGCGGCCCACGATCTCGCCGGCGCGGTCGACGGCGACCGCGTCGATCTTGGTTCCCCCGACGTCGAGGCCGACGCGGATCGCGCGACCGGCGGGCTCGTCGACAGCGATCGTCTGCTGCGAGCGGAGCTCCGCGCCGTCAGGGCTCGGGGCGGTGAAGGTCACGAGACTCCCAGCTGGGCGGAGAGCACCATCACCGCGGCACCGCGGAGGACGATGTCCTCCTGCCGGGTGAGTCGGATCAGCGCGTCTTCGAACACACCCTCCAGCGTGCGGGCGTGCAGTGTCTCGACGGCGGCGTCGATGAGCACGCCGTCGAGCAGGTCGGCCGGGCCGGAGAGCACGACCTCGGACAGGTCGAGGGCGGCGACGATCGGCGCGATCGCGATGGCCATACGGGTGCCCGCGTCGCGTAGGAGCGTCTCCCGCCGGTCGGGCTGGGCGGCCAGGGCCTCGGTGAGCCGAGTCTCGCTGAGCCAGGCTTCGAGGCATCCGTCCTTGCCGCAGGCGCAGCGCGGGCCGCCGTCGGTCCCGACGGTCACGTGGCCGATCTCGCCCGCCGCGAACCGGCTGCCGAGAAGGGGCTGGCTGCCGGTGATCACACCGGCTCCGACGCCTCGGCCGATCTTCACGAGCATGAAGTCGGCACGTGCGTCGCCGAAGGTGTATTCCGCCAGGACGGCGGCGTTGGCGTCGTTGCGCACCAGCACCGGGAGGTCGAGGTCGGCGCCGAGCTTCGCCTCGAGGGCGAAGTCGCTCCAGCCGAGGTTCGGCGAGCTCAGCACGACACCGTCGGGGCGGACCACACCGGGGGTGCCGATACCCACACCGAGGAGGGGACGCGTCGAGGCCTCGACGAGCGCGCGGGCGAGCTCGAGCGTGGCGGCGTAGGCCGCGTCGCCATCGGGGGTCTGCGGGCGGGCGACCTCGCGGCGCTCGATCACATCTCCGTCGAGGGTGAGAACCGCTCCCCCGAACGAGGTCGGCGCCGAGAGGTCGAGGCCGATGATCTGGTGCCCGGCGCGGTCGATGTCGATGAGGATCGGGGGCTTGCCGGGGCCGGCGGTCTCGCGGATGCCCATCTCGACGACGATGCCGTCGGCGATGAACTCCGCCACCAGGTCGGAGATGGTCACGCGGGTGAGGCCCGTCTCACGCGAGAGATCGGCGCGGGACATCGCGCCGGCGTGGTACAGCGTCTGCAGCACGAGAGCGCGGTTGTGGCCCCGCGCGTGCTCGGGGAGGACCTTAGAGCGCGAGCGCAGATTCCTGCCCGGGCCGAATGCGTGCGCGTTCGCGTCGACCAACGAGGATGTCGACGCGGGGCGCGATTCATCGGACACAGGCATGTTTGTTAGTGAACCTTACGAACATGATTTACGCAACCCCGCACGCGGAGCCGCCGGAGGCCGGTTACCGAAATGTTACCTGCGTGCATCCGCCTCGCCCACCCCCTCCGATCGCTCTCGCAGACGGGCCACCAGCCCGTGCACGATCTGCTCCCGCGTCTCGCGCGTCATGGGCTTTCCCGGCACCCCCGGACGCCGCTGATCGGGAGTCGGGCCGTCCGGGGAACGGTAGCGCACACCCGCAGCCTGCAGGCGGCGCAGATGCGTCGGCAGGCGCCGGGCGAAGTCCGCGAACGACCCAGGGTCTCCCCCGTCCCACAGGCGCTCGGCCACCGCCGCGAGGCGCGGGAACAGCGCGAAGTCGACGCGGTCGCGCGTCGGCAGATGCTCGGTCCACACGTTGGCCTGCCCACCCACCGCTCCCTCTTCGACGCGCAGCTCGTAGACGCGCTGCAGGTCGAGCGGCGGCCCCACGCGGATCGGCTCCTCCGCCGACTCGGACTGCGGGTAGTCGAGGTACACGTGCAGGTCGGGGCACGCCACCACGGGGATGCCCCGCCGCACGGCCTCCCGCATCGCCACCGGTCCTCGCCACGCGAGGATCCGCACCCCGTCGGGGACGTCGCCCTCGAGCACCTCGTCCCAGGCCAGAGCCGTGCGCCCGCGGGAGCGCACATGCGCGACGAAGTGCCGCGTGAACCAGGGCTGCACGTCATGCGGGGTCGCCAGTCCGAGCTCGCGCATCCGCTCCGCCGCGGCAGGGCTCTCCGCCCATTCCGTGACCGGCACCTCGTCGCCGCCGATGCCGATCCACGGCGAGTCGAACACGTCGCACAACGCGTCGATCGCGGCGCGCCCGAAGGCGAGCGAGGCCTCGGTCGGGGCGAGCGTGCGGGGGTTCACGCCGAAGCGCTCCCACGGGCCCGTGACGGGTTCACCGACATCGACGTTGCCGAGCTCGGGGTAGGCGGCGAGCGCGGCCTGAATGTGCCCCGGCAGCTCCACCTCGGGCACCAGCGTGACGAATCGCTCCGACGCGTAGGCCACGAGGTCGCGCAGCTCATCGGTGGTGTAGAAGCCCTCGTGCACGCCGGATTCGACGGTCGCCTCGGGGCCGTGACCGCGCTGCGTCGCCGAGCGGCGAGCGCCGACCTCGGTCAGACGGGGGTACCCGGGCACCTCGAACCGCCACCCCTGGTCGTCGGTGAGATGCAGGTGCGCGACGTTCAGGTGATGGTCGGCGGCCAGGTCGATCAGCCGGCGCACGTCCGCGGCGGGGCGGAAGTGACGGGCCACGTCGAGCATCACGCCGCGCCAGGCATGGGCGGGCGACCCGCTCCAGGTGCCGGCGGGGACGAGGGCGTCGGTGGCCCCCGGCTCACGGAGCTGACGCAGCACGGTCGCGCCGCGGAAGACACCCGCGGCCCCGCCGCCGCGGATCTCCACCCCCCGCGCGTCGACGGTGAGGCGGAAGGACTCCTCGCCGATGCGCCCGCGCGCGTCGGCGTCGGCCGCGAGGTCGCCGTCGACCACGAGGCGGATCGCCGGGACCTCGGCGCCGAAGGCATCCGTCGACGAGATGCCGTTCGCATCGAGACGCTGCGCGGACGCGGCGAGCGCCTCGTCTCCCACGACGGGCGTCGCGGGCGCCCAGCGGAACCCCGGCGCGTCGACGTCGACGGCGACCCGCGTGCCGGGAAGCGTCGCCCGATGCGGGGGCGGCGGCATGCGCAGGGCTCCCCCGGGCGTCGCACCGGTCACGACACCGTCGTGCACGACGACGGCACCCGAGACCAGCACCTCGCGGATGCCGGTGGGCGGCGTGCGGGGCGCGTCGAACGTGGCCCCGGCGGCGACCGTGCGGGGGTCGAAGAGCACGAGGTCGGCCACGGCGCCCGTGCGCAGCACGCCGCGCGGCGCATCGCCGCGGTCGAGACCCAGCCGTGCGGCCGGTGTGCCGGCGAGGTGCTGCACCGCCTGTTCGAGGGTGAGCACCCCCTCGTCGCGGACGTAGTGGCCGAGGTAGCGGGCGAAGGTGCCGTGACCGCGCGGATGCGGGCGCGCACCGATGAGGATGCCGTCGCTGCCTCCCGTATGGCGCGGGTGCCGCATGATCTCGCGCACGTTCGCCTCGTCGCCGATATGCATGAGGATGCCCGTGGCCCCGCCGTCGGCGACGATGGTGTCGACGACGACATCGACCGGCCGCCGCGCCTCGGTGGCGGCGATCTCGGCGATCGTGCGGCCCACGAGGTGCGCCAGCCCGGGGTTCGCCGTGCCGGAGATCTGGATCTGGCCCCAGTCGGCGCGCTCCCCGTGGAAGCCGTCGCAGCCGATGTCCTCGAGCTCCGCCCGCAGCGCCTCTCGACCCGCGGCGTCGAGCCCGGCGAGGGTGGCGACGAGGTCTCCCCCCTCGGCCAGCCGACTGGGCAGGAGCGCCGCGAGCGTCGTGGCGCCGGGGAGGTAGGGGTAGGTGTCGAGCGTCACGTCGACGCCGTCGGCAACGGCCTCGTCGACGAGCGCGAGGAGCTCGGAGGCGCGCCCCCGGTTGGGCGCGAAGTTCATGGTGGCGTGCGTGAGGTGGATGGGGCATCCCGTTCGGCGGCCGATGTCGAGAGCCTCCCGATACGCGTCGAGCGCCGCCGCTCCGTAGCTGCGCGTGTGCGGAGCCCAATACCCGCCCCGCTCGGCCACCACCCGGCAGAGCGCCTCGAGTTCGGCGGTGTCGGCGTACATGCCCGGCGTGTACGTGAGCCCGCTCGACATGCCGAAGGCACCGTCGTCGAGCGCATCCGCCAGGAGTTCCCGCATGCGGGCGATCTCGGCCGTCGAGGCCGGCCGATTCTCGTGCCCGACGACCATCATCCGCAGGTTCCCCTGCGGCACGAGCACAGCGGCGTGGGCGACGGCGATCGCGTCGATCGCCGTCAGCATGTCGCCCACGCTCCGCCAGGGCGCGCTCGTCGGACCGTTCCACCCGGCGATCTGCGCGGCGACGACCGGGGCCGTCGCATCGTCGAGCGGGGCGTAGCCGAGACCGTCCTGTCCGAGCACCTCGGTCGTGACCCCCTGCAGGATCTTGGCGTCGTGGCCCGCCCCGGCGAGCACGGCGAGGTCGCTGTGGGCGTGCATGTCGATGAACCCGGGCGCGAGCACGAAGCCGCGGGCGTCGACCTCGACCCCGCCCTCGGGGAGCACGATGTCCGGCTTCGGCCGCCCGTCGGGCAGCACCGCGACGATGCGGGATCCCTCGATCACCACATCGGCGACATAGCGGTCCGCGCCCGTGCCGTCGACCACGGTGGCGCCGCGATACACGCGTACGCGCCCCCCGGCGGCCCAATCGGCACTGAGGACGAGGGGCTCCCGCACACTTCCGTCGACGGCATCCGGAATTTGTTGAGGCATCTAACAAGGCTACTAGTCTGGGTGCATGACCGCGAAGACCCGTATCTCCACCGACCTCGCCCCCGCTCCCGCCCACACCTTCTCGCAGGGTGTGCGCAAGGGCCCGTTCGTCCAGGTGTCAGGCCAGGGCCCCGTCGACCCCGACACGAACGAGTATCTCTTCCCCGGCGACGTCGCCGCGCAGACCACCCGCACGCTCGAGAACGTGAAGGCGATCGTCGAGGCGTCCGGCGCCACGTTCGACGACGTGGTCATGCTGCGCGTCTACCTCACCAAGCGCGAGGACTTCCCGATCATGAACGACGCGTACGGCGCATTCGTCGAGGCGCACACCACGAGCGGCGTCCTGCCGTCGCGCACCACGGTCTTCACCGGCCTGCCGCGCGAGGAGATGCTCGTCGAGATCGACGGCATCGCCATCGTCGAGTGATTCACCGGGGAGGCGGCGGGCGACCGTTGCCTCCCCGTTACATGCTTTCCCGTACGATTGTCAAAAGCCGACACGTTTGATGACCGGGGGGTGAAGTTCGTGACGGATGTGATCTCGACTCACGATGCTGCAACAGATGAGCGCGACAACGCGCCCGACAGCGGCATCGACGTGCCACCCACCGGCGATCAGCCGCTGGCCTGGGCACCCCGCGACCCCGAGCCCAAGAAGCGCCGTCTCGGCCTCTGGATCGGGCTCTCGCTCGGCGTCGTCGCCCTCGGCGCCGGAGCCGCCTCGATGGTGCTCATCGCCCCGGGTACGAGCGTCGCCGGGATCAACGTCGGCTGGATGACTCCCGGGGCCGCGGCCTCGACGATCGAGTCGCACCTCGCCGAGACGACCGTGACCCTGACCGGAGCGGGCGGCGACACCGAGCTCACCGGCTCCGACCTCGGCATGAACATGGACGCCGAGGCCCTCGCAGACGAGGCCTTCGCCTCGCGCCCCCTGTGGAACGTCGGGTCGTGGATGGGCGAGCCGCTCGCGGGCGAGATCTCGGTCGACACCGCCACCGCCACCGCGGTCCTCCGCGGCGCCGTGCCCACCAGCTTCAGCGACCCGGTCGACGCGGGCGTCGCGTTCGACGCGGCCAGCAACGCGTTCATCATCACCCCGTCCACACCCGGCACCGCGATCGACGTGGACGCCCTCACCGCTGCCGTCTCCGACGCCGTCGCCGAGGGCCGCAACAGCGTCGAGTTCTCCGGCGACCCCGTGGCCGCGGCACCCGCCGTCTCCGACGACGACGCCACCGCCACGGCGACCACGCTCAACACCATGCTCGGCACCATCGGCTTCTACGTCGGCGAGGAGCGAACGGTTCCCGTCGAGCCCGCCGTCGCCGCGACCTGGCTGAGCGTCGTGAACGACGACGGGGCTCTGCGCATCCAGACCGACCAGGCCGCGATCCAGGCCACCGTCGACACCCTCCCCGGGCTCGTCGACCGGGCACCCGAGAACGCCACGAACATCGTCGACTCCGCCGGCAAGGTGCTGCGCGAGGAGACGGTGGGCGTCAACGGGCGCACCGTGGGCGACACCTCGGGCGTCGCCGCCGGGTTCGCCGAGCAGCTCGCCGAGGGCAACGGCGTGTACGCCCTGCCCGTCACCGAGGTACCGTTCGAGTCGGTCAACCTGTTCCGTCGCATCGACATCAACCTCAGCTCCCAGCGTGCGACCCTGTACGAGAACGGCGCGGTCGTCAACAGCTGGGCCGTCTCTACCGGGCTCCCCGGTACACCGACCCCCACCGGCAACTTCAAGGTCTTCGCGCACACCGCGAAGCAGGACATGGGCTGCTACCCCGGCGCACCGTACTGCACCGAAGACGTGCCGTGGATCACCTGGTTCACGACCAACATCGGGTTCCACGGCACCTACTGGCACAACAACTACGGACAGCGCATGAGCCACGGCTGCGTGAACCTGCCGATCAACCTCGCGAAGTACGTCTACGACTGGTCGCCGGTCGGCCTCGAGGTCTCGGTCCACAACTGACCCAGCGACCTTCCGGCACGACCGGCGGGTACGAAGAAGGGCGGATGCCGAAGCATCCGCCCTTCGTCGTACCCGGGACTCAGCGCAGCGCGTCGACGATCCCGTTGAAGGTGGCCGACGGGCGCATGACGGCCGTGACCAGCGCGTCGTCCGGACGGTAGTAGCCGGCGATGTCGACGGGCGACCCCTGCACGGCGTTCAGCTCCTCGACGATCTTCTGCTCGTTCGCCGACAGCGCCTCGGCGACCGGGGCGAACGCCGCCGCGAGCTCGGCGTCCTTGGTCTGCTTCGCCAGCTCCTGCGCCCAGTACAGGCCGAGGTAGAAGTGGCTTCCGCGGTTGTCGATCGTGCCCAGCGCGCGGCCCGGGGAACGGTCCTCCTCAAGGAAGGTTCCGGTCGCGGCGTCGAGCGTCTCGGCGAGCACGCGTGCCTTCTCATTGCCGGTGCGGTCGGCGAAGTGCTCGAGCGACGCCGCCAGCGCGAAGAACTCGCCCAGCGAATCCCATCGCAGGTAGTTCTCCTCGACGAGCTGCTGCACGTGCTTGGGCGCCGATCCGCCGGCGCCGGTCTCGAAGAGCCCACCGCCCGCGAGCAGCGGAACGATCGAGAGCATCTTGGCGCTCGTGCCCACCTCGAGGATGGGGAACAGGTCGGTGAGGTAGTCGCGCAGCACGTTTCCGGTGACCGAGATCGTGTCGAGGCCGTGGCGCATGCGCGCGAGCGTGTAGCGGGTGGCCTCCTCCGGCGCCAGAATCGTGAGGGTCAGGCCGTGGGTGTCGAGCAGGGCGAGACCCTGGTGCACCTTCGCGATGATCTGCGCGTCGTGCGAACGGTTGGCGTCGAGCCAGAACACCGCGGGGGCGCCGGTGGCACGGGCGCGCGAGACCGCGAGCTTGACCCAGTCCATGACGGCGATGTGCTTGGTCTGCGTGGCACGCCAGATGTCTCCGGCGCCGACCTCGTGCTCGATGAGCGCGTTGCCCTCGCTGTCGACGATCTGCACGACACCCGCGGTGGCAATCTCGAACGTCTTGTCGTGGCTGCCGTACTCCTCGGCCGCCTGCGCCATCAGGCCGACGTTCGGAACGGTGCCGATGGTGGCGGGGTCGAGCGGGCCGTTGGCGATCACGTCGTCGATCACGGCCTGGTAGACGCCCGCGTACGACGAGTCGGGGATGACCGCGATCGTGTCGTCCTCGCCGCCGTCCTGGCCCCAGAGCTTCCCCCCGTTGCGCACGAGCGCGGGCATCGAGGCGTCGACGATCACGTCGCTCGGCACGTGCAGGTTGGTGATGCCCTTGTCGGAGTTGACGTACGACAGGCGCGGCCCCTCGGACACGGCCTTGTCGAACGCGGCGGCGATGGCGTTGCCGTCGGCGAGCTGCGACAGACCGGCGAGGATCGAACCCAGACCGTCGTTGGGGCGCAGGCCCGCGGCGGCGAGCTGCTCGCCGTAGGTCGCGAACACGTCGGCGAAGAACGCCTTCACGACGTGACCGAAGATGATCGGGTCGCTGACCTTCATCATCGTCGCCTTGAGGTGCACCGAGTACAGCACGTCGTCGGCCTTCGCCTGCTCCAGCGTCTCGGCGAGGAAGGCGTCGAGCGCTGCGGCCGAGAGGAAGGTCGCGTCGATGATCTCGCGCGGCAGGACCTTGAGGCCCTCCTTCAGCACGGTGACGGTGCCGTCGGTGGCGGTGAGGCGGATGCTCAGCACGTCGTCGGATGCGGCGACCCAGGACTTCTCGTTGGACTTGAAGTCGTCGTGACCCATGGTGGCGACGCGCGTCTTCGACCCCTCGGCGAAGGGCTTGTTGCGGTGCGGGTGCTTCTTCGCGTAGTTCTTCACCGCGAGCGGGGCGCGCCGGTCGCTGTTGCCCTCGCGCAGCACGGGGTTCACGGCCGAGCCCTTGATGCGGTCGTAGCGGGCACGCACGTCCTTCTCCTCGAGCGAGGAGGGGTCGTCGGGGAAGTCCGGGATGTCGTAGCCGGCCTTCTGCAGCTCGGCGATGGCCGCCTTCAGCTGGGGGATGGATGCCGAGATGTTCGGCAGCTTGATGATGTTCGCCTCGGGCAGCGTCGCGAGACCGCCCAGCTCGGCGAGGGCGTCCCCCACCTGCTGTTCGGGAGCGAGCTTCTGCGGGAACGCGGCGAGGATGCGTCCACCGAGCGAGATGTCGCGGGTTTCGATGTCGATCCCTGCCTGGCCGGTGAAGGCCTGCACGATCGGCAGCAGGGAAGCGGTCGCGAGAGCGGGTGCCTCGTCGGTGTAGGTGTAGATGATGGCGTCGTCAGTCACCGGATGATCTCCGTTCACGAGGGCGATTTGTCTCGATACCAAGATACCTGAGCGCTTCTCCGCGAGAAATCTGGCGACGAGCGCGTGTGCCCCCGCAGACGAAGGGCTAGCCTGGGGTCATGTCCGAACTGCGCATGGTCGAACTCTCCGCCGCGACGATCGTCGCCGTGAACAACCTGTCGCTCAAGCCCGGGCAGGAACAGTTCCTCGCCCCGGTCTCGTACGGGATCGCGGCGACCGTGATCAACCCGGCGACGTCGTGGCAGCGCGTCGTGCTCGATGGCGATGCCGTGGTGGGCTTCGTCAGCGCCAACTTCGACGCCGAGGCCCCCGAGGAGCACTTCCGCTCGGTGCTCTGGCGCATCAACGTCGACGCCGACGACCAGGGCCGCGGCGTGGGCCGGTTCGCCGTCGAGCAGCTGATCGACGAGGCCCGCGAGCGCGGCTTCGACCATGTGAACGTCATCTACGAGGCCGGAGACGACGGCCCCGAGGCGTTCTTCCTACGCGTCGGCTTCACCCCCGTCGGCGAGACCGAGTACGGCGAGGTCATCGCCTCCATCCGCGTCGCCGCCTGAGACCGGCGGCGGGGTCTCGAATCCCCTCCCCCATCGAGACCCCGTCGCCCTCGGCGTGCCACCGCGACAGTGACCGCCCCCGACGGGCGCGCCGAGACCTGCACCGTCGACCTCGAGGAGATCACCGCATGACCGCGCCGTCCACGCCGCACGACGACTACCGGGGCTCGGGCCTCGTCTTCCCCGAGGGGTTCACGTTCGGGTCGGCCACCGCGGCCTTCCAGATCGAGGGCGCCGCGGCCGAAGACGGCCGCACGCCATCGATCTGGGACACCTTCAGCCGCACGCCGGGGAAGGTCTGGAACGGCGACACGGGCGACGTGGCCTGCGACCATTACCATCGCGTCGAGCAGGACCTCGACCTCATGTCCGATCTCGGGCTGCAGGCGTACCGCTTCTCGATCGCCTGGCCGCGCATCGTGCCGACCGCCTCCGGCGAGGTGAACTCCGCGGGCGTCGACTTCTACTCGCGCCTGGTCGACGGGCTGCTCGACCGCGGGATCCGCCCGGTGGCCACGCTCTACCACTGGGACCTGCCGCAGTACCTCGAAGACGCAGGCGGCTGGACCGCGCGTGCGACCACCGACGCGTTCGAGCGCTACGCCGAGATCATGGGTGCGGCCCTGGGCGACCGGGTGCACACGTGGACCACCCTCAACGAGCCGTGGTGCTCGGCCTACCTCGGATACGGCCAGGGCGGCCACGCGCCGGGCCGCCACGAGCCCGCCTCGGCCCTCGCGGCGGTGCATCATCTGAACCTCGCGCACGGACGCGCGGTGCAGGCGCTGCGCTCCACGTCGACGGGTGACCCGGACTACTCGGTGACGCTGAACTTCCACGTGCTGCGCGGCCAGGGCGACGGCGCGGACGAGGCGATGCGCCGCATCGACGGGCTCGCGAACCGGGTCTTCACCCAGCCGATGCTGCGCGGCGAGTACCCCGCCGACGTGATCGCCGACACGGCAGCGGTGAGCGACTGGGCCTTCGTGCAGGACGGCGATCTCGACGCCATCCGTCAGCCCATCGACGTGCTCGGGGTCAACTACTACTCCACCGCGACCGTGCGGATGTGGGACGGCGTCTCGCCGAAGCAGCAGAACGACGGACACAAGGGCGTCGAGGGCGGCACGGCCTGGCCGGGCAGCGATGAGGTGGTCGAGTTCGTCGCGCAGCCCGGCCCGTACACCGCGATGGGGTGGAACATCGCGCCCGAGGGCCTGGAAGAGCTGCTCGTGTCGCTGTCGGAGCAGTTCCCCGAGCAGCCGCTGATGGTCACCGAGAACGGCGCGGCATTCGATGACGTCGTCGCCGACGACGGCAGCGTGCCCGACCCCGAGCGCACCGACTACCTGCGCCGGCACTTCACCGCCGCGCACCGCGCCCTGGAGCGGGGGGTCGATCTGCGCGGCTACTTCGTGTGGTCGCTGCTCGACAACTTCGAGTGGGGATACGGCTACGCCAAGCGGTTCGGGATCGTGCGCGTCGACTTCGAGACCCTGGAGCGCACCGTCAAGGACTCGGGCCTCTGGTACCGCGAGCTCGTGCGCACGCGCACCGTCACCGGCTGACCGCTACCGGCGCGGCGGACGGGGGCCGTCGGGGTCGCGCGGGCGACGCCGGGCGTTCCACGCCGCGAGGGCCGACGCCGCCGCCCGCGCGGTGCGATCGATCGCCTCACTCGATCGCGTGAACGCCTCCTGGGCCGCGTCCTGCCATCCCGCCGCGGCGCCGGACGCGCCGTCGGGGTGGCGCGCGGCGTACTCCGCGACGTCGAGCGCCCTGGCCAACCGTGCGACGGCGTCGCGATACGCGGAGTACTCCGCCGGCGTCGGCGCGTCTCCGGCGTACCGGCGGGCCTCCGCCGCCTCCCCCGCGGCGCGCAGATACGCGGCGGTCGCGGGTTGCCGCGCATCCGACATCGCCGGGTACGCGATCTGCAGTGCGGCGTCGGTCTCGTACTGCATCCACCGCGCCACCACGGCATCGTGCTGCGCCCGCAGACGGTCGAGCGGCCGGGGAGCGGATGCCGGGGGCACCGACGCTCTGGCGGCGCTGAGCAGTGCGCTGCGGGCCCGCACGTCGGCGACGGCGGCCTTGGCCGCGCGCTCGGCGTCGCGGAGCATCCGCTTCGCACTCGCCACCTGCTCCGGCGATGCCCGTCGCGCCCCGCGCTCCGCGGCGATGTGCGCGTGCTCCGCCCGGGCGACCCGCACGGCCGACCGTCGCTCGATCACCGTGGCGCGCGCCGTGCACAGGTCATGGCGCGCCGCGTCGACGGCGATGCGGCGTCCGCTGCGCGTGCTGCGCCGCCGCACCGCGAGCGCACCGGCGGTGAAACCGCCCGCGCCGACGGCGGCGGTCCACCACCATTCGCCGAGGAGCAGCAACGGGTCCATGATCCGATGCTATCGACCCCGGCGAGCGGTGCGCGTCGGTCAGACGAGCGTCTCCTGCCAGGCGGCGTGCAGCTGCGCGAACTTGCCCGTGCCGCCGATCAGCGCGTCGGGGGTGTCGTCCTCGATGATGCGCCCGTGCTCCATCACGAGCACCCGGTCGGCGATCGCCACGGTCGAGAGACGGTGGGCGATGATGATCGCCGTCCGATCGGCGAGCAGCGTCTGCAGAGCCTCCTGGATGAGGCGCTCCGACGGGATGTCGAGCGACGCCGTCGCCTCGTCGAGGATCAGCACCGACGGGTCGGCGAGGAACGCGCGGGCGAACGAGATCAGCTGGCGCTGTCCCGCCGAGACCCGGCCACCGCGCTTGTTCACGTCGGTGTCGTAGCCGTCGGGCAGCGCCTCGATGAAGGCATCCGCTCCCACCGCCCTCGCCGCCGCGCGGATCTCGTCGAGCGTCGCGTCGGGCTTGCCGAGCGCGATGTTGTCGGCGACCGTGCCGCTGAACAGGTAGGCCTCCTGGGTGACCATGACGATCGCGCGCCGCAGGTCCTTCGGGTGCAGTGCCCGCAGGTCGACGCCGTCGAGCGTGACGGTGCCGGCGGTCGGGTCGTAGAACCGCGAGATGAGCTTCGCGAGCGTCGACTTGCCCGCACCGGTGGTGCCGACCAGCGCAATCGTCTGCCCGGCCGGGATGTCGAGCGAGAAGTCCGGCAGGATCGTCGTCTCGTCGTTGTAGCCGAACGTCACGCCGTCGAAGCGCACGTGCCCGCGCGACTCCCAGAGGTCGACCGGCTTCTCGGGGTCGGGAACCGTCGGCACCTCTTCGAGCACGCCGGAGACCTTCTCGAGGGCGGCGGTGGCCGACTGGTACGAGTTCAGGAACATCGCGATCTCCTGCATGGGAGCGAAGAAGTTCCGCACGTACAGCACGGCCGACAGCAGCACGCCGACGGTGAGCGCGCCCTCGGCCACCCGCACACCGCCCCACAGCACGACGATGCCCAGGGTGAGCGCGGCGACGCCCATGAGGCCGGGCTCGAATGTGCCGAACAGCATGAGCGAGCGACGGTTGACGTCGCGGTACTCACCGGCGACCTTCTGGAAGGCGACGTCGTTGCGGGGCTCCTTGCGGAAGGCCTTGACGGCGCGGATGCCGGTCATCGTCTCGACAAACTGCACGATCACCTGCGCGCTGATCACGCGGGACTCGCGGAACACGAGCTGGGAACGGGAGTAGAACCAGCGCATCAGGAAGAAGAGCGGCACGCCGGCGATCGCGAGGATGAGCCCCGACTGCCAGTCCCAGATGCAGAGCGCGATGAAGGTGAACAGCCCGAACAGCACGCCGGAGACGAGCTCGTTCAGCCCACCGTCGAGCAACTCCTTGATCGAGTCGAGGTCGCTCGTCTGCCGCGAGATGATGCGGCCCGACGTGTACGACTCGTGGAACTCCAGGCTGAGGCGCTGGGTGTGCAGGAAGATGCGCTTGCGCAGGTCGAGCAGCACCGCCTGCGTGAGCTTCGCGGCGATGATGACGTACCAGGCGATGAGCACGGCGGCCAGCACTCCCGCGAGCAGGTAGATGCCGCCGATCAGGAACGTCGGCATCCAGTCGGCTCGCTCGAGCACGGCGGGCAGCGCCCGGTCGAGTCCGACGCTGATGAGGATGGGGCCCGCGACCTGCAGCGCCGTCGATACGACGAGCACGGCCGCGGCCAGCACGATGCGCGCCTTGAGCGGTCGCACGAGCGACCCCAGCAGGCGCAGCGAACGGCGGCGGATGGCCCGGCTCTCCTCCTTCGTGTACCGGGAACGGTCCTCGTCCTGGGTTCCGGTGAGAGCGGTGCTCATGGGCGCACCTCCTTCTCGGTGATCAGTTCTTCGCCGGCGTGATCGCCCTCGGCGCGGTGGATGCCCTCGTCGATCACGACACCCGGGTCTTCGGTCACGGCGTCGTCGTCCGCGGCGGCGGGCGGCGCCCCGACGATCGGGATGGCGCCCGTGCGGGCGGCCTCCTCGGCCTCGAGGCTCGAGATGACGTGCCGGTAGTGGCGGCTCGATCGCAGCAGCTCGCTGTGCGTACCGACGGCGGTCACGCGACCGTCCTGCAGCAGGGCCACACGATCCGCAAGCGCCACGGTCGAGGGGCGATGCGCGACGATCAACGCGGTGGTGTTGGCGAGCACGTGACGCAGCGCCTCCTCGACGAGCGCCTCGGTGTCGACGTCGAGGGCCGACAGCGGATCGTCGAGTACAAGCACCCGCGGCTTCGCCGCGACCGCACGCGCCAGGGCGAGGCGCTGACGCTGGCCGCCGGAGAGACTCAAGCCCTCCTCGCCGATCACCGTCTCGGTGCCGTCGGGCAACGCGTCGACGAACGACGCCTGTGCCACGTCGAGGGCCTCGCGCATCACGCGCTCCCCCTCCTCGCTGTGCGGGTCGAGCTCGGCGCGGCCGAGCAGCACGTTCTCGCGGACCGATGCCGAGAACAGCGTCGCATCCTCGAAGGCCATCGCGACGTGCCGACGCAGCTCGGCCAGCGGGAGATCGCGCACGTCGACCCCGTCGAGCGTCACCCGGCCGCCCGTCACGTCGTACAGGCGCGTCGGCAGCGTCGTGAGCGTGGTCTTGCCGTTGCCGGTGAGACCCACGAGCGCCATCGTCTCACCGGGACGCAGCACCAGGTCGATGCCGTCGAGCAGGTCGCGCTCGCGCGCGGGAGCATCCTGATAGCGGAATCGCGCGCCCTCGAACGCCAGCTCGCCGCGCGGCTCGGCGAGGTGCACCGGATGCTCGGGATCGGCGATCGTGTTCGTCTCGGAGAAGATCTCGAACACGCGGTCGGTCGCGGTGCGCGCGTCGAGCATGAACGAGAACAGGAACCCGATCGATTCGATCGGCCACCGCAGCACCGTCGCCATGGCGAAGAACGCGAACAGCTCCGGAAGCTCGATCGCGCCCTGCGAGATGAGCCAGATGCCCGACATGAGGCTCAGCCCGAAGGCGATCTGCGGCATGAGGTCGAGCCAGAACCAGATCGATGCGATCGCCGAGGCCTTGCTCATCTCGGTCTCGCGCAGCGTCTCGGCCTGTCGGCTGAAGCGCCGGAGAGCGTGCGTGCCCCGACCGAACGCCTTCAGCACCCGGATGCCGTGGACGCTCTCCTCGACGCTCGTCGCGAGGTCGCCCGCCTGATCCTGCGAGCGACGGGTGAGCGCGCCGTACCGCTTCTCGAACAGGTACCCGCGGATCCACAGCGGAATTGCCGTGACGATGAAGATCGTGCCCAGCAGCCAGTGCCACCGGAACAGCAGGGCGGCGCCGATGATGATGGTGAGGACGTTGACGACGAGGAGCACGAGGCCGAACGCCAGCCACCGGCGGATGAGGCTGATGTCCTGCATCATGCGGCTGAGCAGCTGACCCGACTGCCACCGGTCGTGGAAGGCCACCGGCAGCGTCTGCAGCCGCGCGTACAGCTCGGTGCGCATGCGGTACTCGACCTCGGTCGAGGGCTTCAGCACGAACTGGCGGCGCAGGAACACCATGAGCGCCTCGCCCAGAGCGAGGCCGAGCACGGCCACGGCCCCCCAGACGATCGCGCCGAGCTCGCCGGACTGCACCGGTCCGCGGATGATCTGCTCGAGCACGATCGGGATCATCAGAGCGATCACGGCGGCGGCGAGCGCGCTGGCCGCTCCCCCGGCGAGACGCCAGATGACCGGGCGCACGAAGGGCTTCAGCCGCCACAGCGCGGCGACGGTGGAGAGCGAGGAGGACGGCGGGGGATTCTGCGGAGACGAGGAGGACATGACTCTCAGATGCGTGGGGCGGGGCGGGAGACGATCACACGGCCGGGACGGTCGTGATCGCGGAGGAGAAGCGGGAGCGGTGGCAGAGGACCGCTGCGAACGACGGGGGCGCGGCGCGACGCTAGTGCCGCGTCGTCGCGGGAGCGGGCACCCGGGCCGTGCCGAGAGCGGCGGGCCGTGCGACGGAGATCGTGATCATGGTGTCCTCCTCAGGCTCGGCCGTGCCGCCCGGTCGGTGCGACAGCCCTCCAGCCTATTGCTGTGAACACGCTGAATGCAACAGGAATTCCCGGTTCAGGCGCGCGCGGCCTCGCGGTCGAGCAGGCTCCGCTTCACCTCGAGTCCCCACGCGAATCCGCCGAGCGTGCCGTCGCTGCGCAGCACCCGGTGGCAGGGCACGAACAGCGCCGGCGCGTTGCGGGCGCAGATCGACGCGGCGGCGCGCACGGCACGGGGCGAGCCGAGCGCCGTCGCGAACGAGGTGTAGGTGAGCGGTGCGCCCGGGTCGATGCCGCGCAGGGCCGCCCATCCCGCGTGCTGCAGCGCGGTGCCGTGTTGGGCGACCGGCACGGTGTCGATCGCGGCGAGGTCGCCGGCGTAATAGGCGGCGACGGCATCCGCGGCCTCGGTGCGTCCTGCGCGGACCTGGGCGGGTCGGCCGACCGCGGCGATCCGCGCCACGACGACGTCGCGGTCGCCGGTCCACCCGGAGGCGAGCACCCGCTGCTGCTCGTCGACGAGGATCGTGAAGGGGCCGTCCGGGGTGGCGACGGTCTGGACGATGGCGTTCACGGGGTCTTCTCCTGAGGGTCGTGGACAGTGTTCGACGTGGTGGGGCGGGCCGCGCGAGTGGGGCGATCGGCGCGGGTCACGCGCCGTGCGGGCCGTACAGGTGCGGCCCGCCAGAGGTGAGCGGTGAGGTAGCTCCGCCACGGCGCCGCTCGTTCGGCCCAGGCGGTGAGGGCGCGCGGCTCGCCCGGCAGCCCCGAGGAGACCGCACCCGCTCGCATCGCGACGTCGCCGGGGAGCAGCACATCCGGGTCGCCGAGCACGCGCATCCGCACGTAGTCGGCCGTCCACGGGCCGATCCCCGGCATGGCGAGCAGGGCAGCGCGCTGCTCTGCCCCGTCGTCGCCGACCGTCAGATGCAGCGACCCCTCGGCGAGTGCTGCGGCGGCACCCGTGATGGCCCGGATGCGGGCGGCGGGGCCGCGCAGCACCTCGGCTCCCCGCTCGGCGATCGCCGTCATGGTCGGGAACAGCAGGCCCGCGTCGGTGCGCTCGCCCAGAGCCTCGGCGAGCGCGCTGAGAGCCGTGCGGGCCGCCACGACCGTGATCTGCTGGCCCACCATCGCCCGGATGAGCATCTCGTGGGGGTCGGCGGCGCCGGGCACGCGCATGCCGGGGGTGCGCGCGACGAGCGGTGCGATCTCGGGGTGGGCGCTCAGCGCGCCGTCGATCGCATCGGGGTCGGCGTCGAGGTCGAACAGGCGGCGGGCCGTCGCCACCAGCGGTGAGAGATCGCCGAGCTGCGTCACTCGGGCACGCAGATGCAGCCGGTCGGCTCGCTCCTGCCGCACCTCGAACCACGCCGGCCCGCCGGCCAGGCGCAGGTGCCGCGCAAACGATGTCGTCGTGGCCTCCTCCACGCCCGGCAGCGCCCGCGCCGCCATCCAGTCGAAGAGGCCGGCCGTATCGAGAGGCCCGCGGTACGGGAGCACGAGGTCGATCGCCCCGGGAACGGCGGCCGACGGCATCCGTCGTCGTGCGCGCAGCTCCGTCGGCGTGAGGCCGAACACCTCGCGGATCGTGTCATTGCACTGGCGGATGCTCGCGAAGCCGGCCGAGAACGCCACGTCGGCGACCGGAAGGTCGGTGCCCACGAGCAGCATGCGGGCGGTGTGGGCACGGTGCGCGCGCGCCAGGGCGAGCGGACCCGCGCCGAGTTCGGCGACCAGGAGCCGCGTGAGATGCCGGCTCGAATACCCGAGGCGGTTTGCGAGCCCGGACACGCCCTCGCGTTCGACGACGCCGGTCCCGATCAGGCGCATCGCCCTCGCCACGACGTCACCGCGTACATCCCAGGCGGGAGAGCCGGGGGCCGCTTCCGGAAGGCATCGCTTGCACGCGCGGTACCCGGCCTCGTGGGCCGCCGCGCTCGTGGCGTAGAACGTCACGTTCTCGCGCTTCGGGGTGCGGGCCGGGCAGCTGGGCCGGCAGTAGATGCCCGTCGAGCGCACCGCCGTGACGAACTGCCCGTCGAAGCGCGTGTCGCGGGCGTCGATCGCCCGGTAGCGCTCGTCGAAGTCGGTCAGCGGAAGGCTCATGCCCCCATGCTGCCACGCCGCCTCCCCCACCACTGGCGGTTTTCGGACACCGCAGTCCCCTCCCCCGGAACCACATCGCTCCCGTCGCATTTTCTGTCGCCCGCCGCGCGGCGGGCCGACAGAAAATGCGACGGGAGCGGATGAAGGGGAGGGCAGGCCTCCGGGGTCAGTGGAAGAAGTGGCGCTCTCCGGTGAAGAACATCGTCACGCCGGCCTTGCGAGCGGCGTCGACGACCTCTTCATCGCGCACCGAGCCGCCGGGCTGGACGATCGCCGTGACCCCCGCGTCGATGAGCACCTGGGCTCCGTCAGCGAACGGGAAGAACGCGTCGGATGCCGCCACCGAACCGGCCGCGCGCTCCCCCGCACGCTCGACCGCGAGGCGGCACGAGTCGACGCGGTTGACCTGGCCCATGCCCACACCGACCGTGGCGTTGCCCTTCGCCAGCACGATGGCGTTGGACTTCACGGCACGGCAGGCCTTCCAGGCGAAGATGAGGTTCTCCATCTCCTCGTCGCTGGGGCGCTCGCCCGACACGAGTTCCCAGTTCTTCGCAACCGAGACGATGTCGTCCGGGAACCGGTCGGCGTCCTGCAGCAGCAGACCGCCCGACACCAGACGCACGTCCATGCGCTCCTGCTGCCAGTCCTCGGGGAGCTGCAGCAGGCGCAGGTTCTTCTTGCTCTTGAAGACCTCCAGCGCGGCCGGCTCGAACGCGGGCGCGACGATGACCTCGGTGAAGATGTCCTTCAGGTTCTCGGCCATCTTCAACGTGACCGTGCCGTTGGCCGCGATCACGCCGCCGTACGCCGACACGGGGTCGCACTCGTGAGCGCGCAGGTGAGCGCTCGCGATCGGGTCGAGCGCGTTGGGTGCGGTGGTGGCGATACCGCAGGGGTTCGCGTGCTTGATGATCGCGACGGCCGGCTTGATCATGTCGTACGCGGCGCGGAGGGCGGCGTCGGCGTCGACGTAGTTGTTGTACGACATCTCCTTGCCCTGCAGCTGCGTGGCCTGCGCGATGCCGTGCCCGCCGGCGCGGGTGTAGATGGCTCCGCGCTGGTGCGAGTTCTCGCCGTAGCGCAGGGTGGCGAGACGCTCGGCCTGGATGGTCAGGTGCGCCGGCAGGTCGCCCTCGTCCTGCAGCGTGCCCTCGGCGAACCACGAGGCGACGGCCGTGTCGTACGCCGCGGTGTGGGCGAAGGCCCGGGCGGCGAGCTCGCGGCGCTGCGACAACGTGGTCCCGCCGTCGGCGATCGCCGAGATGATGCCGGGGTACGACTGCGGCGACACGACGATCGCCACGTTCGCGTGGTTCTTCGCGGCGGCGCGCACCATCGCCGGACCGCCGATGTCGATCTGCTCGACGACGTCGTCGCCCTCGGCACCCGAGGCCACCGTCTCGACGAACGGGTACAGGTTCACCACCACGAGCTCGAACGGCGCGATGTCGAGGTCGGCGAGCTGGCGCTCGTGGTCTTCCAGGCGCAGGTCGGCGAGCAGGCCGCCGTGGATCTTCGGGTGCAGCGTCTTGACGCGCCCGTCGAGCATCTCGGCGACGCCGGTGACGGCGGCGACGTCGGTGACATCGAGACCGGCCTCGCGGATGGTGCTCGCGGTCGACCCGGTCGACACGATCTGCACGCCGGCGGCGGCGAGCGCCTGGGCGAGCTCGAGCAGCCCGGTCTTGTCGCTCACCGACACCAGGGCGCGGCGGATGGGAACCGTGTCGCGATCGCGGTACAGCGAGGGGTCGTGGCGGGGGCCGGCCATGGTGATGCTCCTTCGTGCGTCGGGCGTGGAGGGTGGGAAGGTCAGGAGGCGGGCTCGAGGCTGAGCTCGCCGGTCGCGATGCGCCGCACCACGTCGATCAGCAGCCGCCGCTCGACGGGCTTGATCCGCTCGTGCAGC
This sequence comes from uncultured Microbacterium sp., assembly GCF_963528945.1. Classification (GTDB taxonomy): domain Bacteria; phylum Actinomycetota; class Actinomycetes; order Actinomycetales; family Microbacteriaceae; genus Microbacterium. The sequence continues at coordinate 301,919 of NZ_CAURWX010000001.1, read as the reverse complement.
GCGTGCTCCGTGTCGCCCGCGAGGATCGGCACGCGTTCCTGCGCGAGGATCGGTCCGGTGTCGACGCCGTCGTCGACGACGATCACGCTGGCGCCGGTCTGCGAGACCCCGGCGGCGAGGGCGTCGCGCACGCCGTGAGCGCCCGGGAACTCCGGCAGATACGCCGGGTGCGTGTTGATGAGCCGCGGCGAGAACTGCGCGACGAGCGAGGGAGGCAGCAGACGCATCAGGCCGCTGAGCACCACGAGGTCGGGTTCCCAGACGGCGAGCTGGCGGCCGAGCTCTTCGCCCCACGCCTCGCGGCTGTCGTGCTCGTGCCAGGGAACCGTGAACGAGGGGATGCCGAACTCCTCGGCGTGGGCGAGACCCTCGGCTTCGCGGTCGGCGCCGACCACGACCACCCGCGCCGGGAAATCGGGGTGACGAGCAGCCTCGAGGAGGGCACGAAGGTTCGAGCCGGTGCCCGAGATGAGAACGGCGACCGTGAGCACGCGGTCAGTCTACCGGGGGTCGCTCGACCCGCCGTGCCCGGTGACGTCGTCGAGCGGGGCGGTGTCGGCGTACGAGGGGAGCACGTCGGCGCGCGGACCGGCTGCGCCGTCGTCGTCCACCGGTCCGGATGCCTCGTCTCGCCCGGTGTCCGCGCTCCACGGCGTGGCGACGGCCGGGTCGAGGGACGACGCCGGGGCGATCCCGGATGCCGTCATCTCGGCCACCCAGCGGTCGGTGCGCTCCTCGGCCAACTCGTCCCGGTTGCGCGGCGAGAGCAAGAGGATGGCGGCACCGATCAGCACCTCTCCTCCGAGCGCGAGCGCGAACGGACCGGCGGACGGCCCGACGTCGGCGAGACGCCCCGGCCCGATCGATCCGCTCGTCAGCACCGCGGCGAGCGCGGCCATTCCCGCACTCACGGCGGCGATGCCGACGGCGATCGCGGCGCGCGGCAGCATCCCGAGCGGGGTGCCCTCCCAGACCAGGCGCGACCGCACGGCCCACCCGGCGAAGGCACCCGCCCCGATGGGCAGCAGCACGACGATGAGCATCCAGAACGAGCTGTTCTCCGGCAGCAGCCCGAACACCGGAAGCCCGGGCACGACGCCGAGCGAGGTGCCGGCGGGCGACACCGCCGTGCCGGCGCCCACGGCGAACCCCGGTCCGGCGATCCACGCCGCCGCCCAGACGACGAGCGTGGGAAGGTACACGAGCTGGGCGAGGGCGAGCATGCTCGCCCCGAGTCCGTCGACCCGCGCCGCCTGGAAGAGGGCGACGACCTCTCCCCCGCGCAGCAGGGACGCCACGGCGACTCCGAGCGCCCCGACGCCCATGACCGCGACGAGCGCGAACGCCGCTCCTCGCACGATCGCCGCGGGAACGGGGGCCCAGTCGCCCCACGAATCCAGGACGTCGTGGATCATGTCGAGCAGCCCGCCGTCGCCGTCCTCCCACGCGGCCCGAACCGCTCCGGCGACGGCCCCACACAGATACACGACGGGCGGCAGCAGCAGGGCGAGCGGCAGCGGGGTCTCCGCTCCGCCGAGACGCGACGAGACGGCGACGACCGCCGCGATCGCCGCGAAGGCGACCGTGCCGGACAGCACCCCGGTGATCCAGGCCCCCGCGCGTGCCGCGCGGCCGCCCGATCGCGCCGCGAAGAGGGCGGTGAACACGAGCAGGGCCAGCGGGGTCACCGAGACGGTGAATCGCGCGGCCTCCGCCGGCACGCCGACGGCGACCAGCACGACATCGGCGATCGTCACGTCGAGCGGCGCGCCGTGCCCGAAGGCCCAGAGGGTGCCGGTCAGCGGCCACAGGGCGCCCCAGTCGGCCGTGGCGCCGAAGGCCAGGGTCCAGAGCAGTGTGAGGGGCGCGAGGAGCACGGCGAGTCCGACGGCGGCCGCGATGGCGGCATCGAACGCGGCGAGGAGCGCGACGAGGAGGCGTTGCATAGCGCTTCGAGACTACGACGAGAACAGGGGTGCACCCGGGCGGGCGCGCGCGGCTCGGGCGACACGATATCGTCTCATCCGGAGGTTCACCCGAATGACAACTGCCCCGTCCCCCGCCCCTGCGACCGCGAGCGCCGAGCCGAAGAACGGCCTCGACCGCTTCTTCGAGATCACGAAGCGCGGTTCCACCTTCGGCACCGAGATCCGAGGGGGCCTGGTGACGTTCGTCACGATGGCGTACATCGTGATCCTCAACCCGATCATCCTCTCGACCCCCGACGTCGACGGCAACACCCTCGCCGGTCCGGCCGTCGCCGCCGCGACCGCCCTCACCGCCGGCGTCATGACCATCCTGTTCGGCCTGATCACGCGCCTGCCCTTCGCCTTCGCCGCCGGGCTCGGCATCAACGCGTTCATCGCGTTCTCCGTGGTCGGCTCGGTGACCTGGCCCGAGGCCATGGCCCTCGTCATGATCAACGGCCTCATCATCGTGCTGCTCGCCGCCACCGGCCTGCGCAAGATGATCTTCGACGCCGTGCCCGTGCAGCTCAAGCTCGCCATCACGGTCGGCATCGGCCTCTTCATCGCCTTCATCGGCTTCGTCAACGCCGGCTTCGTGACCGCGACGAACAACGCCTCTCCCCCGGTCGATCTCGGCATCGGCGGTTCGGTCGCCTCGATCCCCACGCTGCTGTTCGTCATCACGCTGCTCATCGGCGGGGTGCTCACGGCCCTGCGCGTCAAGGGCGCGATCCTGATCGCCCTCGTGGGCGGCACCGTGCTCGGCGGCATCGTCAACCTGATCTGGCCGTTCGGCCTCGACTTCGGCTTCACGGGTTCGATCGTCGGCCTGCCCGACCTCAGCCTCGTCGGCCAGGTCGACTTCGGCTTCGACCTGGGCAAGGTCAGCATCGTCGCCCTGGTGATGTTCGTCTTCACCCTTCTCTTCTCGAACTTCTTCGACGCGATGGGCACCATGACCGGCCTCGCGAAGGAGGCCGACCTCGCCGACGAGAAGGGCGACTTCCCGCGCATCAAGTCGGCGCTCGTCGTCGAGGGCATCGGCGCGATCGCGGGCGGCGGCACCTCGTCGTCGTCGGCGACCGTGTTCGTCGAGTCGGGTGCCGGCATCGGCGAGGGCGCGCGCACGGGCTTCGCGACCCTCATCACGGGCGCGATGTTCCTCGTCGCGATGTTCTTCACGCCGCTCACCTCGCTCGTCCCGGGCGCCGTCGCGGCGGCCGCTCTCGTGCTGGTGGGTGCGCTGATGCTCGCGCAGATCAAGAACATCGACCTCAGCGACTTCCGCGTGCTGCTCCCGGTGTTCCTCACGGCGACCGTCATGCCGATGACCTACTCGATCGCCAACGGCATCGGCGCGGGCTTCGTCAGCTGGATCGTCGTGAACGCGTTCTCCGGTCGCGCCAAGACCATCCACCCGCTGCTCTGGGCGGTGGGAGTCGGGTTCGTGATCTTCTTCGCCCGCGGCCCCATCGAGGCGCTCTTCGGCGTCTGACACGCAACCACGAAGGGGACGGATGCCTCGGCATCCGTCCCCTTCGTCGTCCCCACCGCGCATCCGCCGCCGTTCCGGTCGCACGAACGGCTGCTCTCCGCTCTCAGAGCGACCACTCGCGCGACGGGAGCGAACGATGCCCCGGGGTATGAGAAAGGCCCCGGGGTGGAGCCCGGGGCCTTCTCGGAGAGTCTAGCGCTTAGAGCGACTCGACGATCTCGCGCATCAGGGCGGCGGTCTCGGACGGCGTCTTGCCGACCTTGACGCCGGCGGCCTCGAGGGCCTCCTTCTTCGCCTGCGCGGTACCAGCCGAGCCCGAGACGATGGCGCCGGCGTGGCCCATGGTCTTGCCCTCCGGCGCCGTGAAGCCCGCGACGTAGCCGACGACCGGCTTGGTGACGTGCGCCTTGATGTACTCGGCCGCACGCTCCTCGGCGTCGCCGCCGATCTCGCCGATCATGACGATCGCCTTCGTCTCGGGGTCGGCCTCGAACGCGGCGAGCGCGTCGATGTGCGTCGTGCCGATGACCGGGTCCCCGCCGATGCCGATGGCGGTCGAGAAGCCCAGGTCGCGCAGCTCGAACATCATCTGGTACGTCAGGGTTCCCGACTTCGACACGAGGCCGATCGGGCCCTTGCCGGTGATGTTCGCCGGGGTGATGCCGACGAGCGCCTCGCCGGGGGTGATGATGCCGGGGCAGTTCGGTCCGATGATGCGGGTCTTGTTGCCCTTGCTCTGCGCGTAGGCCCAGGCCTCGGCCGAGTCGCCGACGGGCACGCCCTCGGTGATCACGACGAGCAGGGGGATCTCGGCGTCGATGGCCTCGACCATCGCGTCCTTCGTGAAGGCGCCGGGGACGAAGGCGATCGACACGTCGGCGCCGGTCTCCTTCATGGCCTCGGCGACAGAGCCGAAGACGGGCAGCTCGACGGCGTTGCCGTCCTTGTCGGTGTGCGACACCGTGGTGCCGGCCTTGCGGGCGTTGACGCCGCCCACGACCTGCGTGCCGGCCTTGAGCATGAGCGCCGTGTGCTTGGTGCCCTCGCCGCCGGTGATTCCCTGGACGATGACCTTGGAGTCCTTGTTGAGGTAGATCGACATTTCTCTAGTCCTTGTGTCTCTGGCGATCAGGCGTTGGCGAGTTCGGCGGCCTTGTCGGCGCCCTCGTCCATGGTGCTGGCGAGCGTGACGAGCGGGTGCGCGTACTCGGCGAGGATCGCGCGACCCTCGTCGACCCGGTTGCCGTCGAGGCGCACGACGAGCGGCTTCGAGGCCGTGGCGCCGAGCGTCTCGAGGGCGCCCTTGATGCCGTTGGCGACCGCGTCGCACGCCGTGATGCCGCCGAAGACGTTGACGAACACGCTCTTGACCTGCGGGTCGCCGAGGATCACGTCGAGACCGTTGGCCATGACCTCGGCCGAGGCGCCACCGCCGATGTCGAGGAAGTTGGCGGGCTTCACGCCGCCGTGCTTCTCACCCGCGTAGGCGACGACGTCGAGCGTCGACATGACCAGGCCGGCGCCGTTGCCGATGATGCCGACCTCGCCGTCGAGCTTGACGTAGTTGAGGCCCGACTTCTTCGCCTTCGCCTCGAGCGGGTCGGCGGCGTCCTTGTCTTCGAGCTCCTCGTGCTCCGGGTGGCGGATCTCGGAGGCGTTGTCGTCGAGCGTGACCTTGCCGTCGAGGGCGATGATGTCGCCGTCTTCGGTGCGCACGAGCGGGTTGACCTCGACGAGCGTGGCGTCTTCGCCCTTGTAGACCTCGAAGAGCTTCACGAAGACGTCGGAGACCTTCTCGACGAGGTCCTCGGGGAAGTTCGCGGCGCGCGCGATCTCGACGGCCTTCTCCTTGTCGATGCCCGTGAGCGGGTTGACCTCGACACGGGCGAGCGCCTCGGGCTTCTCGACGGCGAGCTGCTCGATCTCCATGCCGCCCTCGACCGAGCACAGCGACAGGTACGAGCGGTTGGCGCGGTCGAGCAGCACGGAGAAGTAGAACTCCTCGGCGATGCGGGCGCCCTGGGCGACCATGACGCGCTTGACGACGTGGCCCTTGATGTCGAGGCCGAGGATGGCCTTCGCGGCCTCGTAGGCCTCGTCGGGGGTCTTGGCGACCTTGACGCCGCCGGCCTTGCCGCGGCCTCCGGTCTTCACCTGCGCCTTGACGACGACCACACCGCCGATCTTCTCGGCGGCCGCCTTCACCTCCTCGGGGGTGTCGGCGACGATGCCGGCGAGGACCGGCACTCCGTACTTCTCGAAAACGTCTCGTGCCTGGTACTCGTACAGATCCACTGTGGTTCCTTCACTGGGCTGCTGGTCTGGTAATTCTCTCGATGTCGAGACATCGACCAGTCCCACAGCCTACTACCTCGACCTGGGCGCCCCCACGGCCCGTGCAGCCCCCGGAGCGCGAGGTCTAGGCTCATGCCATGCACGAATCCGCAGAACTGCGCACCGGCGTCGTGGCCGCTGCGCTGGAGCTCTTCGCGTCGCAGGGGTTCGACCAGACGTCGGTGGAGCAGATCGCCAAGGCAGCCGGCGTCTCGCGCTCGACCTTCTTCCGGCAGTTCGGGGGCAAGGAAGACGTCGTGTTCGCCGATCACGAGGCTCTCCTCGAGCGGCTGCGGGCCTTCCTCGGCGAGGGGCACGACGATCCGTGGGGCGCCGTGTGCGCGGCATCCGAGTCGGTCTTCACGCACTTCGCCCGCGACCCGGAGATGGCGCGTCGCCGGTACCAGATCGTGCGTCAGGTGCCGGTGCTGCGCGAGCGCGAGATCATCACGGTGTTCCGATACGAGCGGCTGTTCGACGACTACCTGCGCAGCGCACTGCCGGGGGTCGACCCGCTCGACGCCGTCGGCTTCGCCGCGCTCGTCACCGCGGTGCACAACCACGTGCTCCGCCAGCTGCTCCGCGGCACCCGGAAGGTGCCGGTCGCGACGCTGCAGGCGGCGCTCGCCGACGTGCGCCGGCGGTACGGCGTGCCCGCGGATGCCTCGGAGCAGGCGCCGGACGACCTCGTCGTTGCCGTGTTCCCACGCTCCATGCCGGTGGCCGAGGTGACCCGCCGACTGCGGTCGCAGCTCGACTGACCCTCGCCGGTCCCCGGGCGACGTGCGCCCCGCCCGCAGCGTTCGCCGTACCCGCGGTCGTGGAACCGAGTTTCTCGGCGTACGATACCAAGTGCCACGAAGGGACCCCCATGAGCACCGACGCCACCCCTCTCCCCGGCGAGCGCACCTCGTCGTACGACATCACCGGCCGCCAGGGCACCGACTACTACGCCGTCTTCTCCGACATCCCCGCCGACGACCGCGCCGCGTGGGAGCGCGCGCAGGCGTACGTCGACGAGGTCGCCCCGCAGATGGCGGATGCCTGGGACCGGGCCGAGTACCCCCTCGCCGCCGCCCGACGGATGGGCGAGATGGACCTGGTCGTCGACGGCGTCGAGCATCCGGCACTGACCCGCCTCTCCCCGCTCGCCGCGGGGCTGGTGAACATGGAGATCTCGCGGGGCGACGGCTCGCTCGGCACGATCCTCGCCGTGCAGGGCGGCCTGGCCCTGCGCACCCTCGCACTCTTCGGCTCCCCCGCCCAGCAGGACCGCTGGCTCACCGCCCTCGCCGACGCCTCCGTGCTCGGCTCCTTCGCGCTGACCGAGCCCGACCACGGCTCCGACTCCGTCTCGCTCGAGACCGTCGCCCGACGCGACGGCGACGCGTGGGTCATCCGCGGCACCAAGAAGTGGATCGGCAATGGCGCGTCGGGCGGCATCACCTTCGTCTGGGCGCGCGTCGACGACGCGGACGCCCCCGAGCACGGAGCGGTGCGCTGCTTCCTCGTCGAGCAGAGCACCCCCGGGTACACCGGCACCGTCATCCCCGGCAAGGCCTCGCTGCGGGCCATCCATCAGGCGCACATCCGCCTCGACGATGTGCGGGTTCCCCTCGACGCCGTGCTGCCGGGAACCCGCAGCTTCAAAGACGCGTCGATCGTGCTGTACGCCACGCGCTCCGGTGTCGCCTGGTCGGCGCTCGGTCACGCCACCGCCTGCTACGAGGCGGCACTCGCCTACGCCACGCAGCGGCAGCAGTTCGGCAAGCCGCTCGCGAAGTTCCAGATGGTGCAGGAGCGGCTCGCCCACATGCTCGAAGACCTCACCGCCATGCAGCTCTACTGCCGTCGACTCGCCGACCTCGAGACCGCCGGCGGTCTGCGCCCCACGCAGGCGTCGCTCGCGAAGTTCCACAACACCCGCGCGGCGCGGCGCATCGCATCCGTCGCCCGCGATCTGCTCGGCGGCAACGGCATCCTGCTCGAGAACGGCGTCATGCAGCATCTCGCCGACATCGAGGCGATCCACACCTACGAGGGCACGGAGAGCGTGCAGGCGCTCCTGCTCGGGCGCGACATCACGGGGATGAGCGCCTTCGTGTGACCGGGGTGCGGCGCGGGGTCAGTCGCAGCCGCAGCCGCCGGACGGCGTCTTCACCATGAAGCACACGTCGCACACGCCGTACTCGCGCTCGGTGACCGGCGTCGCGGCGGGGGTGCGAGGCGCTGCGGGCGTGCGGGGCGTCGCGGCGCGGCGCGCGGCGGCCTTTGCGGGGGTGCTGGGCGCGAACTCGCTCGGGTGATCGACGTAGTAGTACGGCGGGCGCCCCTCGCTCGGCTGCAGTCGCAGGCGGGTCGACCCGAGGATGATGACATCGTCTTCGGCGAAGCCGTTGGTGTACGTGCGCCCGATGTGCAGCGCCGCACGGTCGCCGCGACGGATGGCCTCGATGTACCGGCCGCGGTCGATGAGCGACGTCACGTCGGACCCGTCGACGATCGCCCGGATGAACGCGTGGTTGACGGGGTCGATGCGGTGGTGGCGCAGCGCCTCGTCGAGCGTGCGGTACGGACGGGAGGTGCCTGCGGGAGTGGGACCCTGTGCTTCTTTCATCCCTTCCAGGATCGCATGCCCGGACGGCGGCGCAGACCGCATCGGTCGGCCTCCCGCCCCGCGCGGCGTGACAGACTGGGCGGCATGGCACGGGCGACGATCATCGGCAGCGGGCCCAATGGACTCACGGCGGCGGTCTCCCTCGCGCGCGCCGGCTACGAGGTTCGGGTGCTCGAAGCGGCCGACACCATCGGCGGCGGCGTGCGGACCGTCGAGAACACGCTCCCCGGTTTCCGTCACGACGTGTGCTCCGCCGTGCATCCTGCGGCGTTCTCCTCTCCGTTCTTCCGGGCGTTCGGGCTGGCCGAGCGCATCGAGTGGATCCGCCCCGACATCTCCTACGCCCACCCGCTCGACGGCGGTCGCGCCGCGATCGCCTGGCGCGACATCGACCGCACCGCGGCGGCGCTCGGCGAGGATCGCGATGCGTGGCTCGCACGCCTCCGGCCGCTCGCACGGCACATCGACGGCGTGGTCGACTTCACCGGGCACCAGATCCCCCGCATCCCCCGCGACCCGGTCACCGCAGCGCGCTATGCCGTGCGGATGCTCGACCAGGGCACGCCCCTGTCGTCCCGCGCCTTCCGCACCGAGGAGGCCGCCGCACTGCTCACGGGAGTGCTCGCTCACGCGAGCACCCCGCTCCCCTCGTTGGCCGGCGCGGCCGCCGGATTGCTGCTCGCCGCGCTCGGTCACGCCGAGGGGTGGATGTACCCCCGCGGGGGCGCCCAGCGCATCGCCGACGCCCTCATCGCCGACCTCGAGGCGCACGGCGGCACGGTCGAGGCCGGAGCGCACGTGCGCGACCTCGGTGCCCTCGACTGGGGCGACCCCCGGCGCGGCGACCTGCTGCTGCTGAACGCCTCTCCGCGCCTCGCGCTCACGCACCCCGACATCCCGGCGCGCTACGCCAGGGCGCTCCGCCGCTACCGCTACGGACCCGGCGCCGCCAAGGTCGACTTCGCCCTCGACGGGCCGGTGCCGTGGGCGAACGCCGACGTCGCCCAGTCGCCGACCGTGCACGTCGGCGGCACCCGCGACGAGGTGCGCGCGAGCGAGAACGCGGTGGCACGTGGCCGGGTGAGCGAACGCCCCTACGTGCTCACGGTGCAGCCGTCGGTGTTCGACCCCACGCGCGCGCCCGAGGGGAAGGCGGTGCTGTGGGCGTACATCCACGTGCCCGCCGACTCTGATCTCGACGCGACCGAGCTCATCACGCGCCAGATCGAACGGTTCGCCCCCGGGTTCCGCGACCGCATCCTCGCTCACGACTCGGTACCGGCGTCGGCGCGCGAAGCCCTGAACCCGGCCGAGATCGGCGGCGATGTGTACGGCGGGGCGTTCACGATGCGGCAGGCGATCCAGCGTCCGACGCTGTCGATCGCCCCCTGGCGCACACCGATGCGCGGCGTCTACCTCGCATCGGCGGCCACACCTCCCGGTCCGGGCGTCAACGGCATGTCGGGGTGGCTCGCCGCCCGCACCGCCCTGGCCGACGCCGGGATGCCGCACGAGCTCGACGACCTGTTCGGCTGAGCCCCGATCCACCGACAGTGGCGACGCAAGGGGGTGGCTGCCCGCCTCGGTCGCCGTCAGGATGGGGGCATGCGCTACGACATCCCCGCCCCGATGCTCGCCAAGGCCGCCGCCGCCGTGCCCGACCCCGCGAAGACACCCGGCGGGCTGCTGTTCGAGCCGAAGTGGGACGGCTTCCGCGGGCTGGTCGCCTGGGACGGCGAGACCGTCGAGATCGGCTCCCGCGGGGCGAAACCCCTCACCCGGTACTTCCCCGAGCTGGTCGAGGCGATCCCCGACCTGCTGCCGCACCCCTGCCTGCTCGACGGCGAGATCGTCGTCGCGACCGGTCCGGAGGGGGCACAGCGACTGGACTGGGAGGCGCTGAGCCAGCGCATCCATCCCGCCGCCTCGCGCGTCGCGAAGCTCGCCGCCGAGACGCCCGCGATGTTCATTGCCTTCGACCTGCTCGCCGAGGGTGACGACGACCTGCGCAACCGGCCGTTCGCGGAACGCCGGGCACGGCTCGAGAAGCTCCTCGACGGCGTCGGGCATCCGCTGCACATCACTCGCACGACGCGAGACCGTGACGCCGCCGTGCGCTGGCTGGCGGAGTTCGAGGGCGCCGGCCTCGACGGGGTCGTCGCGAAACCGCTGGAGCAGCCCTACGCGCCCGGCAAACGAACGCTCACCAAGATCAAGCACGCCCGCACGGCCGACGTGGTCGCGCTCGGATACCGCGTGCACAAGTCGGGCACCGGCGTCGGCTCGCTGCTCGTCGGTCTGTACGACGCCGAGGGAGGCCTGCACCAGGTCGGCGGGGTGGCGGCCTGGAGCGACCGTCGCCGGCGCGAGCTGGTCGACGAGCTCGCCCCGCTCGTCGAGCGCGACGAGAGCGGGGCGGCCGTGACGGGCGAGGGCGACAGGTCGCGCTTCTCAGGCGCGAAGGACACCACGTTCGTGCGACTGCGGCCGGAACGGGTGTTGGAGGTGCGCTACGACCAGCTCGAGGGCGCGCGATTCCGACACACCGTGCAGTTCGAGCGTTGGCGTCCCGATCGCGAGGCGCGGTCGTGCACCTACGACCAGCTCGACACCGTGGCGGGGTACGACCTCGCCGACGTCATCGGTTGAGCGTCAGGACTTCTCGACCGGCTCGCCGTCGGCATCCCAGTGCGCGGCGACCTTCTTGCTCGGCTGCACGCGCGGCGGCTCGCCGGGCATCTTCGGGAACTCGGGCGGGAACGACAGCTCGCCGAGCCCGTCGGCCACGTCCCGCTCCCACCACTGCAGCAGCGTGTCGATGCGCCCGGGTGCGGCCTGCTTCTCGGCCCACGGGTCTCCGATTTCCTGCAGCCGCCCGGGGATGCTGCGCACCGTGAACCGCGTCGGGTCGAGCCCGTCGAGCTCGTCCCAGTGCACGGGGGTCGAGACCGTCGCCGCGGGGAGCGCGCGGGCACTGTAGGCGCCCGCCATCGTGCGGTCGCGGTTGGCCTGGTTGAAGTCGATGAAGATACGCTCGCCGCGCTCCTCCTTCCACCAGTTCATCGTCACCTGCTCGGGCATCCGTCGCTCGAGTTCGCGCCCGGCAGCGATCACGGCATGGCGCACATCGAGGAACTCGTGCTCGGCCACGATCGGCGCGAACACGTGCAGTCCGCGGTTTCCGCTGGTCTTCGCGAACGCCTCCAGCCCCGCCTCGCGAAGCACCTCGCGCAGGGTGTGGGCGGCGACGACCGCATCCGCGAAATCGGTGCCCGGCTGCGGGTCGAGATCGATGCGCAGCTCGACGGGGTTGTCGGAATCCGTCGCCAGCGAGGCCCACGGGTGGAACACCACGGTGTTCATCTGCACGGCCCAGACGAGGGCCGACGGACGGTTCAGCACGATCTGCGGATGCCGCCGACCGCTGTTGTACGTGACGGTGACGGCGTCGACGTAGTCGGGCGTGCCCTTCGGTGGATTCTTCGAGAAGAAACCCTCTCCGTCGATGCCGTCGCGGTAGCGCTCGAGCGAGACCGGCCGGTTGCCGTTCGCCGCGAGGAACGGCCCGGCCACGACCTGCGCGTACTCGGCGAACTCGGCCTTCGTGATGCCGAGCTCGGGCCAGACCACGCGATTCGGGCTGGAGAGCACGACCTCGCGCTCCCCCTCGGGGTCGGCGACGGTCAGGGTCACGCGTTCGGAAGCCATGCTCCGACCCTAGGGCGCGACGCCGATGCGGGGAAGGGCGGTGCGCTCAGCCCTCGTCGGCCGGCACGATCTCGAGCACGGGCGCGAGCGCGGCGCGGTCGAGGAGGAGCGACGGACCGGCGGGATCGATGACGACACCCGCCATCTCGGCGTGACCGGTGAGCACCTTGGCGAGCTGGGCGGGCTCGAACGGCAGCGGCCGGTCGCCGCGCCCCAGCGCGATCACCTCGAGCGGGTGGGTGAAGAGCTGCAGGAAGCGCCGGCCATCGGTCGACTGCGCCTCGGCGATGCCGACCTGGCCGTCGGCCCCGCCCTCGTTCACGGCCACCCACATGCGGGTGCGCGTCAGCGCCTCGCCGGCCTTCGCCGTGGTGTCCTGCTCGCGGGGCGCCGACACGATCGACTTCACCGTCATGGCCGGGTCGGCCTGGTCGAGGGTCTTCTGCAGGAGCTCGGTCGGGAACACCACGCGGTGCGGGGCGGAGGCGTTGTCGATGATGAGTCCGGCGAAGTCACCCGACACGACGTGTTGGATGACGGCCGTCGTTGGCTGCGCGACGGCCGACGTCGACGCGGGGTCGGGCTCGGCCTGCACGGAGTCGCGCACCGCCGCCGCCGAGCTGAAGGCCAGCATGAACTGCCGCTCCTCATCGCGCACCACCGCGACCGTGAGGGGCTTGCCCTCGGCGATCTGCGCGCGCGCGTCGCCGTTGACCCGGATGAAGAGGTGGCTCTGGAGGGCCTGTCGCAGCACCCCGAGCAGCTGCTCGTTGGTGGCGCCCTGTTCGACCTGCTGCAGTGCTTCGCGCAGGAGGACGTTGTCCTTCATGCCCGGAACGCTCTCGGTCTGCTCGGGCGGGAGGGCTGGGGCTAGCGGAAGGCGCGGTTCGGAGGAGACGAGGGGCGTCGCGCCCGCGGGCAGTGTCGCCGCCGTGGGAGCCGGCGCGGCGGGGCCGGACGCGCGGGGCGCGGCGGATGCCGGGGCCGGGGCATCCGGGTCGGGAAGCTCCACCTGGGGGCCCGCCTGGGCACCGACCCCGCGGAACGCCTGCACCGAGATGCCGACGCTCGGCGCCGTCTCGGTCGCCGGCGCCGTCTCGGTCGCCGGCTCCGTCGTGGCCGCCGCCGTCGAGGACGGCTCCTCGGCAGACGTCGTCATGTCGTCGGCGCGGGCGTCGGAGGTCTCGGCGGCCGAGGTGACGGCGTCGTCAGCGGACTTCTTGCGGCGGGAGAAGAGGGCCATATGAGCCAGCCTAACCCTCGCCGCCGCGACGTCCGCGCGTCAGATCTTCTCGATCGGCGCGACCTTGATGAGGAGCTTCTTCTGCCCGGCGGTGTCGAACCGCACGTGCGCGATGCGCTTCGCCCCTTCGCCCGTGACCGCGTCGACGCGTCCCTCACCGAAGTCGACATGGCGTATGCGGTCACCGGCGTTCAGTTCGAGATCGCCGTTGTCGCGCACCTTCGCGGTGACCCGGTTGGGGAAGCGGTCCATCGCGGTCGAGAGCGGCTTGAGCGACTCGCGGCCGGGGAGCGGCTTGACGCCGAAGCGATCACCGCCGCCCGAGCCGCCGCCCGGCCGGCGCGCGTTGAGGGCGCGGGACTGCATGCCGCCGCGCGAGTTGACGTCGCCCGGCGACTGACGCCAGTCGATGAGCGCGGCCGGGATCTCCTGCAGGAAGCGGCTCGGCATCGCGACCGTCACCTCGCCGAACTGCGCACGGGTCATCGCGAGCGACAGGTGCAGGCGCTTGCGGGCGCGGGTGATGCCGACGTAGAACAGCCGCCGCTCCTCCTGCGGCCCGCCGGGCTCGCCCGCCGAGATGCGATGCGGAATGAGGTCCTCTTCGACACCCGTGACGAACACGGCGTCGTACTCGAGGCCCTTGGCGGTGTGCATGGTCATCAACGAGACCGACCCCGACTCGTCGTCGAGATCGTCGGCATCGGCGACGAGCGCGACATCGGTGAGGAAGTCGACGATCGTCCCCTCGGGGTTGTTCCGAGCGAAGTCGCGGGCCACGGCGACGAACTCGTCGAGGTTCTCGACGCGCGCCTCGTCTTGCGGGTCGCGGCTGGCGCGCAGCGCGTCAAGGTAGCCGCTCTTCGACAGCAGCAGACCCAGCCCCTCGGCGACCGAGGTCGGCGGCGGCACCTCGCCCGAGGCGGGCAGCATGATCGCGGTGGCCTCGTCGAGCACGGCGTCGAGCTGCGTGATCGCGGCCTGGATCTTGGGTCCGACGCCGAGCTGCGCCGGCACCGACAGAGCGGCACGGAACGAAATGCCGTGCTCGTCGGCGAAACGGGCGATGGCCGTCTCGGTAACGTCCCCGATGCCGCGGCGCGGCTTGTTGAGGATGCGCCGCACCGCCATCTCGTCGGCCGGGTTCGCGACGGCGACGAGGTACGCCAAGGCGTCTTTGATCTCGGCGCGCTCGTAGAACTTCGTGCCGCCCATGATCTTGTACGGCACCGCCGACCGGATGAAGATCTCCTCCAGCGCCCGCGACTGCGAGTTGGTGCGGTAGAAGACGGCCATCTCGGAGTAGGGCGTACCGGCCCGGTGCAACGCCTCGATCTCGTCGGCGACGAACTGCGCCTCGTCGTGCTGCGAGTAGCCGGTGAAGCCGATGATGCGGTCGCCGTCGCCGCGGTCGCTCCAGAGCTTCTTCTCTTTGCGGTCGAAGTTGTTGCCGATCACGGCGTTCGCCGCCGAGAGGATGTTCTGGGTCGAGCGGTAGTTCTGCTCGAGCAGCACCACGCGCGCGCCGGGGAAGTCGCGCTCGAACTCGCTGATGTTGCGGATGTCGGCACCGCGGAACGCGTAGATCGACTGGTCGGAGTCGCCCACCACCGTCAGCGAGGCCCCGGCGGTCGCCGGATCGTCGGCGTCGGCTTCGGGCTCGAAGATCATCATGCCGCCGGAGGCATACGGCTCGGGCGAGGCCGTCGAGACCGGACGGGTGAGCTCGTGGATGAGCGCATACTGGGCGTGGTTCGTGTCTTGGTACTCGTCGACGAGGATGTGCCGGAAGCGGCGACGGTACGTGTCGGCGACCTCGGGGAAGGCGCGGAAGAGGTAGACGGTCTGCCCGATCAGGTCGTCGAAGTCGAAGGCGTTCGCCTTCTGCAGCTGCCGCTGGTAGTCGGTGAACAGCTCGACGAAGATGCGCTCCGCGGGGTCGGACATGTTCGCCTGACGCGCGTACGCCTCAGCGTCCGACAGCTCGTTCTTGAGCTTCGAGATGCGCGACTGCACCGACGCGGGGGTGAGACCGTAGGCATCCGCCTCGTGCTCCTTGACCAGACGCTTGATGAGGGCGCGGGAGTCGCCCGAGTCGTAGATGGTGAACGACTTGGTGAAGCCGAACTGCTGAGCCTCGCGACGCAGGATGCGCACGCAGGCCGAGTGGAAGGTCGAGATCCACATGCCGCGAGCGGCCTCGCCGACCAGTCCCTCGACGCGCTCGCGCATCTCGCCGGCGGCCTTGTTCGTGAAGGTGATGGCGAGGATCTGGCTGGGCCAGGCCTCACGATTCCGCAGCAGCGAGGCGATCCGGCGGGTGAGCACACTGGTCTTGCCCGACCCTGCACCCGCGACGATGAGCAGCGCGGGGCCGCGGTACGTCACGGCGTCGAGCTGCTGGGGGTTGAGGCCGGCGAGGAGGTCGTCGGTCGCGGTGGTCCCGGACGAGCGGGGTCCGGCGGTTCCGGGGACGATGAGGGGAGCTTCGGTCATGGCCTTACGAGTCTAGGCCGGGCATCCGACACTGCGGGGCCGGGCGGAGACCTCCGCCCGGCCCCGCCGCTCGACACTCACCGAAGGGAACGGTCAGGCGATCCGGGTGCCGGGCGGCAGACGCCGAGCCGGGGTTCCCGTGCGCGCCCACGCACCGGCGAAGAGCGATCCGGCCACCACGAGCTGCACGCCCAGCCCGACGAACCAGCTGGGCACCGTCGACTCGACGATCTCGCGGGGGGTGGGGGTCGGTGAATCGGCGCACGCGTCCCACCGCTGCTCGAGCGGCGAGAGCTGCGCGCTGCGCACCCCGAGCTTGATCTGACCGAACAGGTCGACCGGATACCCGCCGGCACCGTACTCGGTCGGCGTCGCATCGGCCAGCACGACGAACGGGTTCGCAGCGAGCGCCCACCAGACGAGGTCGAAACGCGGAACCTCGGTGGGGTACTCGTCCCACTCGTCGCAGATCGGCGTGCCGTTCGCGGTGTAGGGCCGGCTGTAGCTCGTCGCTTCGGTGCGCACGGCCATACCACCGAGCGCGAAGACGATGAGCGAGCCGATCACGAGTGCCGCGACCACCAGGTACGTGGTGGCCACCGAGAAGAGCGGGCGGGCGATGAGACCGCTGAGCCCGACCCCGATCGCGGCGACGATGACGATCTCGGCGGCGAGCACCAGCAGCGAGACGAGGAGCACGACGGGGTCGGCCCCGCCCCCGAGCAGTGAGAGCGCGAGGAACGGCAGCGCCACGAGCAGGAACGCCCCTCCCGACGCGACCGCGGCGAGCAGCTTGCCCAGCATGATGTCGCCGGTCGAGGCGGCCGTCACCTGCACGGCCGCCAACGTCGCGGCCTCGCGGTCCCCGTTTATCGCGTTCCCGCTGAGTGTGGGAGAGATGAGCACCACGAGCAGCAGCACCATATTCACGACGACCGAGTAGACGCCGGCCCCGATGGCCTCGCCGTACCCGAACACCGCGAACGCGAGCATGGTCACCCCGATGAGCACCACCGCGAAGACGCCGAGGAGCACGTACCAGCCGACGCTGCGCAGCCGCTGCGTCAGCTCGAGGCGCGCGATGGTGCCGATGTGCGAGAGACTCATGCGCCCGCCTCCGTTCCGGTGGGCGCAGACGGATGCCCGCCGGCGCTGTCGAGGTGCAGGAAGGTGTGCTCCAGCGCACTCTGCGCCGGGGCGAACTCGACGACGGGCAGGCCCGCACCCACGAGCGTGCGCAGGGCGTGCGCCGCCGACTCCTCGTCGACGAAGCCGAGCAGCACCGAGCCGCGGTCGGCCCCGAGGTTCTCCGCGGGCAGGCCGAGGGCGGATGCGACCTGCCACGCGTCGGCGTTCCACCGCTCGGTCGACGAGCCCGCGAGACGCAGCCGCCACGTGCGCGCGGTGGCCTGGGCGGGTGCGGCATCCACCACGGTGCCGCGCACGAGGAAGACCGCGTCGTCGATGACCTCCTCCAGCTCCGACAGCACGTGGCTCGAGATGAGCACGGTGCGCCCCTCGGCCGCCAGGTCGCGCAGCAGCGTGCGCAGATGCACACGCGCCTCCGGGTCGAGTCCCGAGGCGGGTTCGTCGAGCAGGAGCACCTGCGGGTCGTTCACGAGCGCCCGCGCCAGGCCGAGCTTCTGCTTCTGACCTCGCGACAGCACCTTCGCCGGCGCATCGCCCAGCTCGGTGAGCCCGACGACACCGAGGAGTTCGACGGCACGACGCGCCGCGTCATCGCGGGTCCTGCCGTAGAGGCGTCCCGTCGTGACGAGCGTCTCGCGCGCCGTGAGCGACGGCCAGGCCCCGAGGGCATCCGGCATCCACCCGAGCAACCGGCGGGCGGCCAGCGGGTCTTCGAGCGGGTCGACGCCCGCGAGGCGGATCGAGCCCGCGTCGGGCGCGAGCAACGACGCGAGCATCAGCAGCAGCGTGGTCTTGCCCGCCCCGTTGGGGCCGACGAGGCCGGTCACCCGCCCCGGTCGCGCCTGCAGGGTGGCGGATCGCACCGCCTGCACCTGTCCGAACGCGCGGCTGACGTCCTGCACAACGATTCCGGTCATGCGCGACAGTCTGTCAGTAGTGCCGCTCCGCGGCGAAGATCGCCACCCCGAGGTCCGGGTGGTCGACGAAGACCCCGTCCACCCCCTGCGCGGCGATCGCCGCCCACTCCCCCGCGTAGTCGCCGAAGGCCGCCTTCCCTCCGGCACCGCGGAACCGCCGGGACAGGAAAGAGTTCTCGGGGCGGCACGTCCAGGTGAAGACCGTCAGCCCGCGCTCGTGCGCATCCTGCACGAGGGAGTTCCCCGGTGCGAGCAGCAGCTTCTTGCTCACGCTGATGCCGTCGACGGTCTCCGCGAGGGCATCCAGCCCGTCGGGCGCGACCATCTCGGCGTACGACGCCGCCCTCGCGCCGTGCAGGGCGACCTGATCGTACGGCTGCCCGGACGCTTCGACGAGGAAGACGTACGACCCCCGGATGCCCCGTTCGCGCAGTCGCCCCAGCACGGTCGACTCGAAGCACTCGACGATGAGGGGTCGCGTGCCGTCCGCCCATCCGGCGGCACGCAGGTCGCGCTCGATCAGCGGCACGAGGTCGATTCCGACCGACGCGAAGAACGTCGGATGCTTCACCTCCAGCACGACGCCGATCTCGCGGCCCTGCTCCTCGGAGGCCGCGTCGACCAGAGCGAGGAGGTCGCTGAGGCGGAGCATCCCCTCGGTGTCGTCGTGGCGCGCACTGTCGGGGCGCAGGTGCGGCAGCCGCTCCCGCACCCGCAGGCGCGACAGTTCCTCCCAGGTGAAGTCCTCGGTGAACCACCCGGTGAGCGACTCCCCGTCGACCCTCTTGGTGGTGCGTCGCCCGGCGAACTCCGGATGATCGGCGACATCGGTCGTGCCGGAGATCTCGTTCTCGTGGCGCACGACCAGCACGCCGTCCTCCGTGGCGACGACGTCCGGCTCGACGGCATCCACCCCCATGGCGAAGGCGAGCTCGTACGACGACCGGCTGTGCTCGGGCCGGTACCCGGGTGCGCCCCGATGGCCGATGACGAGCGGCGTTTTCCTGGGCACGCTCACAGCGTAAGCCACCCCATCCCGGCACCCGCCCGGGTATCGTGGAGGAAAGCGACCTACGACCCCCTTTTGGAGTGAGGCCCACCGATGAGCAATTTCGCTTTCAACAATCCGGCGTTCCAGCAGCAGGACCCGCGGAACGTCGCGACCTACCCCGGCGCGCCGCAGGCTGCTCAGGGAGCCCAGACCGCGTCGTTCCAGCACGCGGGCATGGATGCCGCCGCCAACGCGCAGCTCGAGGGCATGTACGCGGCTCCGTCCGCAGGCTCGCTCGAGACCGACCGTATGTCGGTCGAAGACACGGTCTGGAAGACCGCCGGCCTGTTCGGCATCCTCCTCGTCGCCGCCGTGGTCGGCTGGGTCTGGACCCTCGGCGGCATCGACCTGAACTCCCTCGCGAGCGTCTCGCTCGTGCCGTGGATGCTCGGTGCGCTGGGCGGCTTCGTGCTCGCCATGGTCATCACCTTCACGTCGCGCAAGAAGGTCCGCCCCGCGCTGATCTTCGCCTACGCGGCCTTCGAGGGTCTGTTCATCGGCGGCATCTCCGCGTTCTTCGAGGTCATGTGGCCCGGCATCGTCCTGCAGGCCACGCTCGCGACGGTGGCCGTCGTCGGCGTCACGCTCGCCCTCTTCGCGAGCGGCAAGGTGCGCGCGTCGAAGAAGATGACCAAGATCGTGATGATCGCGATGCTCGGCTACCTCGTCTTCTCGGTGCTGAACCTCATCCTCATGTGGACGGGCGTGCTGCCCCAGGGCCAGGCGTTCGGCCTCTACAGCATGGAGATCGCCGGCATCCCGCTCGGCCTCATCATCGGTGTGCTCGTCGTCTTCATGGCGGCGTACTCGCTGGTGCTCGACTTCGACCAGATCCAGCAGGGCGTGCGCAACGGCGCTCCCCGTCAGTTCGGGTGGCTCGGCGCCTTCGGCATCATGGTCACGGTCGTCTGGCTCTACGTCGAGATCCTGCGCATCATCGCGATCGTCCGCGGCAACAACTGACCCGCGGTCTGCTCATCCGCACGAAGGCCCGTCTCCTCGGAGGCGGGCCTTCTGCCATGTTGGGGCGCCTCGGCGCAAGGGGTTAGCTGAAAAATCCCTGAGAGGCGAGACTGGAGGAATCAGGCGAACGTCGTCTGAGTACTAGGAGGTCACCATGAGCTTTCTCGGCTTTCTTCTTCTCGGTCTGATCGCGGGAGCCCTCGCGAAGCTGATCCTGCCCGGCAAGCAGGGCGGCGGATGGTTCGTCACCCTGATCCTGGGCGTCGTGGGCGCGCTCCTGGGCGGCTGGCTCGGCTCGCTGCTCCTCAACCGCCCGCTCACCGAGTTCTGGGATCTGGGCACTTGGCTGCTCGCCATCGGCGGCTCGATCATCGTGCTGCTGATCTACGGCCTCATCGTGGGTCGCAACAGCAAGGCGCGGAGCTGACCTCAGCCCCCGCGTCACCGGGCCCGTCTCCTTCCGGAGGCGGGCCCTTCTGCGTCCCGCCCCTCTCCCCGGCTCTCCCCCTCCGACCTTTCTCCGCTCCCGTCGCATTTTCTGTCGCGGGGACGGCGCCCCGGCGACAGAAAATGCGACGGGAGCGAGCCCGCTGGGCGTCAGCGGCGACGGGAGCGGGCGGCGACGGGAGCGGGTGGGCTGGACGTCAGCGGCGACGGGGCGGACGGGCGGTGACGTCGGCGAGGACCTCGGTGAGCGCGGCGAGCGACTTCTCCGGGCTCCAGGCGGCGGCGACCGTCGGGGCTTCGGCGCTCAACCGGGCGTGCAGCTCTGGGTCCGAGAGCACGTCACGCAGGGCCGCGGCCAACGCATCGACGTCGCCGCTCGGAGCGAGTACTCCCCCGCCCCTCCCGAGCACGTCACGGATGCCGTACCGCACGTCGTACGACACCACCGGGGCCCCGTGGAGTAGCGCCTCGACGATCGACAGCGGCTGTCCCTCGAACGCGGTGGCGGTGAGCACGACGGATGCCCGATCGAGAACACGGCCGGGGTCGTCGGTGTACCCGGCGAGAACCACGCGGTCCTCGGCGTCGAGCTCGGCGATGAGCGCCGCGAGGCGTTCCTGCTCCGGCCCGCCTCCCCAGATCTCGAGCCGTGAGTCCGGCACGTCGGCGGCGAGGAATGCTCGGATCGCCTGATCGACGCGCTTGCCCGGAGCGAGACGTCCCAGGACCACCACCAGTCCGGCCTCCCGCAGGTCCTCCCGGCGGTCGACGGGGGCGATCGGGTTGGGCACGGTCGCGTTCCACGCACCGTCGCCGAACCGCGCCACGACGTCATCGCGCTGCGTCGCGGTGGGCCAGATCACGGCATCGAATCGGTCGGAAATCGCGAACCATCGCGTCCACAGCCCGTTGATGGGGGCATCCGCCGTGTAGGGCGCCTCCAGGTGGATCGTGTGGATGGTGTGCACGATGCGCACGCGCGGATCCGCCCAGCCGACGATGAGCTCGCCGAGCTGCCGTGACTCGCAGATCACGATGATCGGTCGATCGTCGTGCTGTGCCACGAGGTGCGCCAGCCAGGCGCGGTAGAGCCCCCCGAACCCGGCGAGGCCGCCGAGCACGCGGCCGCTTCCATCGAAAACCTGCACGGGTTCGACACTCAGGTGCCAGTCGGGGTTGCCGGGGATCACCGGCAGCGCCAGGAACGGCCGCCCCTCGGCATCCTCGATCGTGCGGTACTCGACCTCGCCACGCGCGACGAGCGCCCGATCGGCGGCCGCGCGCAGCCAGTCGGCCGCTCCGCCCCGCGCATCGACGGCCTCGTCGAACAGGTTGCGCAGCCGCGAGGCATCGGTGAGCGCCCCCCGCGCGACGAACGTGTCACGATGCGACGCGTGATCGGCGGCGGTACCCGGATCGAAGGTCAGCAGCTGCGGGCCGCGCCCCTCGGCCACGCCCGCTCCCGCGAGCTGTCGCGCGCGCGCGAGCGTCGCGATGGTGTATCCGCCGTCCAGGCCCGGAATGAGCCGGGACGACAGCACCAGGTACTCGGCGTCCGGCAGGACCGGGCCGAGCTCGGACGAGGGCATGCCCTCGCCCGTCACTCCCACTCGATCGTCCCCGGGGGCTTCGACGTGACGTCGAGCACCACGCGATTGACGTCGCGGACGCCGTTGGTGATGCGGTTCGAGATCTTCGAGAGCACGTCGTACGGCAGACGCGTCCAGTCGGCGGTCATGGCGTCTTCGCTCGACACCGGACGCAGCACGATCGGGTGCCCGTACGTGCGACCGTCGCCCTGCACGCCCACCGAGCGCACGTCGGCGAGCAGCACGACGGGGCACTGCCAGATGTCCTGGTCGAGGCCCGCCTTCGTGAGCTCCTCGCGCGCGATGGCGTCGGCCTCGCGCAGGATCTCGAGGCGCTCCGCCGTGACCTCGCCGATGATGCGGATGCCGAGACCCGGACCAGGGAACGGCTGGCGTCCGACGATCGCCTCGGGGATGCCGAGCTCGCGGCCGATCGCCCGCACCTCGTCCTTGAAGAGGGCGCGCAGCGGCTCGATCAGCTCGAAGTCGAGGTCGTCGGGAAGTCCGCCGACGTTGTGGTGCGACTTGATGTTCGCCGTGCCCGCGCCGCCGCCCGACTCGACCACGTCGGGGTAGAGCGTGCCCTGCACGAGGAACTTCACGGGAGCACCGCCGTCGGCCTTCGCCTCTTCGACGAGGTCGAGCTGCACCTTCTCGAACGCGCGGATGAACTCGCGCCCGATGATCTTGCGCTTCTCCTCGGGGTCGGTCACGCCCTCGAGGTGACCGAGGAACGTCTCGGCCGCGTCGACGGTGATCAGGCGGACACCGGTCGACTCGACGTAGTCCTTCTCGACCTGCTCGCGCTCGCCCTTGCGGAGAAGCCCGTGGTCGACGAACACCGCCGTCAGCTGATCGCCGATCGCCTTGTGCACCAGCGCGGTCGACACCGCGGAGTCGACGCCGCCGGACAGCGCAGAGATGACGCGGGCGTCGCCCACCTGCTGGCGGATGCGCTCGACCTGCTCGGCGATCACGTTGTCGCTGTTCCAGTCGGAGGCGAGCCCGGCACCCTTGTGCAGGAAGTTCTCGAGCACGCGCTGACCGTGGTCGGAGTGCTTGACCTCCGGGTGCCACTGCACGCCGTAGAAGCCGCGGTCCTCGTTCGCGAAGGCCGCCACCTGAGTGGCTTCGGTGGTAGCCAGCACGTCGAAACCCTCCGGCGCGCGCGACACCTGGTCGCCGTGGCTCATCCACACGTTCTGCTCGGCGGGCTGACCGGCGAGGAGCGTGCCCCCGTCGCCGGTGACGACGGCATCCGTCGCGCCGTACTCGCGCAGCCCCGTGTGGGCGACCTCGCCGCCGAGGGTCTGCGCCATGTACTGGAAGCCGTAGCAGATGCCGAGGGTCGGGACGCCGAGGTCGAACACCTCGGGGTCGAGGCGCGGCGCCCCCTCTTCGTACACCGACGACGGCCCGCCGGACAGGATGATCGCCACGGGGTTCTTCGCGGCGATCTCGGCGGCGGTCGCGGTGTGCGGCACGATCTCGCTGTAGACGCCGGCCTCACGCACCCGTCGGGCGATCAGCTGCGCGTACTGCGCGCCGAAGTCGACGACGAGCGCCGGGCGCTGCTGGGTCTCGGACTGTTCGGTCAACGGGCACCTTCCGGGGCGGGGGTGGAGGCCGCAGCGGCCTCCCGGGTGGCGAGGTAGGTCTTCACCTCTCGGGCGACGACCGACTCCATGAAGAACGAGAGCAGGGGCACGACGCCGCCGAGGGCGAGCAGGATGAAGCGCTTGAAGGGCCAGCGCATGAGGCTCCAGACGCGGAAGCACGCGAACAGGTAGACGACATAGAACCATCCGTGCGCGACGAGGATGCCGAGCGAGAGGTTGAAGCCGTCGCCGAGCGAGGTCATCTCGCACGCGTTCGTCATGGGCAGGAAGAGCGACCACCACTGGCAGTCGGGCCCGGCGATGACGCCGGCGAACCACAGCGGCCCTCCCGAGCCGCCGAGGAAGAGCTCGAGGTGGATCGGCGTGTACTTCAGCACCATCTCGGCGAGCAGCAGGAGCAGCATGACTCCCGTGATGATCGACGCGATCTGGTAGAACTTCAGCGCACCGCGGATCGCCGGAAAGCTGGCGACTTTCGGTTCGGGCATGCGACCAGTCTAGTCGGCGCTGCGCCGCCTCCGATCCGGCCGAGCGAGGCCGTGCACCGGTACGACGGAGGCCGCCGGGATGTTCCCCGACGGCCTCCGCCTCACCGCATCGCGATGCGGGTCACCACCATCCGGAGATGAGGTCGATGATCCAGTCGATGATGCCCCCGATGATCCCGCCGACTCCGCCCGCGCGGTTGACGGTGACGGTGGCCGTGGCCTCGTCTCCGTCGGCCTGCGCGACCGCGACGGTGTACTTGCCGGGTTGCGTGCCCTTCGGCACGGTGACGGATGCCTGGAAGGCACCGTCTGCGCCCACCTTCACGGTGCCCGCCTCGATCGGCGCGCCCTTCTTCGGACGCAGCTGCACCGTCACCGTCTCGCCCGGGGTGTATCCCTCGCCAGTGATGGCGAGCTTCTTCCCGGCCGCGACCTTCGAGGAACCGAGCTCGATCGATCCGGCGAACTCCGGCTCACCGGTGATGGTGAAGGGCACCTGCGCCGAGGTACCGGTCGACGGCACCGAGATGGTGAGCTGCTGCTCGCCGGTGACGCCCTCGGGAACCGTGAAGACGAGCGTCGCGCGCCCGGCCTCGTCGGTGGTGTCCACGATCGTCGGATCGACCGTGCCCGTCACGAGCGGGATGTCGCCGAGCGACAGCGCGACCTCGCCGGGCGCTGGCTCTCCGGCGCTGAAGGCCAGCGACGAGAGTGCGACGGTGACCTGGTCGCCGGCGCTGTACCCGTCGGCATCCGCCGGGCTGACTGTCACACCGATCGCGCGCTGGGCGTAATCGGGCTCGGCCGTGCCGTTGGCGTCGAACCAGTCCACCATCGACTGCAGGTCGATCTTGCCCGTGTCGCGCTTGTCGTCACCCTCCTTGAACGTGGAGAAGTTGTCTCCGCCGCCCGCGAGGAACGAGTTCGCGGCGACCGTGTACTCCGCCGCCGGATCGATCGGCGCCCCGTCGAGCGTGATGCCGGTGATGTGCGCTCCGCGTGCCGCGGTCGGGTCGTAGGTGTAGACCAGACCCTCCGAGACGCCGAGCTTCAGGAACGGACGCGCCGACCCCGTCGGCTGCCACTGCTCCTCGAGCACCCGCCGGATCTCGTCACCGGTCATGGTGAGGGTGACCAGCGTGTTGGCGAACGGCTGCACGGTGGCGGCCTCGCGGTACGTGACGTTGCCCGCGGGGTCGGATGCCCCCGACGACGCGTACGTCAGGTTCGCGCGGATACCGCCCGGGTTCATGAGCGCGATGTCGGCACCCGTGGACCACTTCTGCACGTCGGCGACGAAGTTGCCGATGGTGGACTCGCCACCGCGGTTCTCCGACCCGTTCGTCTGGCGCGCCCGGTTGAAGTCGGCGGTGATGTCGCCGACCTTGATGGCTCCGAGCACGTCGGCCTCGGCCTTCGCCTTCGCGACGATCTCGGCGACGCCCGGATCGGCCGGGTACAGCGGCTGACCGTTGGCGGTGAGGGGCTTGATCTCGTTGGTGATCGAGATCAGCTCCTTCGTCTGCGGGTCGACCTGCAGGTTCATCTTGCCGAGGTTCTCGCCGTACTGCCCCGCTGAGACGACCGGGCGGCCGTCGATCACGTGGTTGTACGCGAGGTGGGTGTGCGCCGACACGATCGCGTCGACGTCGTCGTCCACCCCGTAGACGATCTCGCCCAGCGGGGACTCCGGCGTGATGCTGGCGAGCTCCGTGCTCTCGGCGCCCTCGTGCACCAGGAGGATGATGACGTCGGCCTCGCCGTTCGATGCGTCGCCGTCGCGGAGGTCGTCTGCGACCGCGTTCACCGAGTCGGCGATGCTGCGCACCTCCAGGTCGGCGATACCCTCGGGCGAGACCAGGGAGTCGAGGTCTTCGGTGACGGCCCCGATGAAGCCGACCTTCACCCCGTCGAGCTCCTTCACCCAGGCGGGTGCGAGCGCGGGCTCGCCCGTCTCGGTGAGGAAGACGTTCGACGAGATGTACTCGAAGTCGGCGCGGTCCTGCACGCGGTCGCGCAGGTCCTCCCAGCCCTGGTCGAACTCGTGGTTGCCGGCCGCGCTCACGTCGAGGCCGGCCGCGTTGAGCGCGTCGATGGTGGGGTTGTCATCGTTGATGAACGACGTGAAGGTCGAGGCGCCGATCAGATCTCCCGCTCCCGCGAAGATCGTGTTCGGGTTCTCGGCGCGGAACTGCTGCACGGCGCCCGCCAGGACCGCCGCGCCCGCGGCGGCGCCGTCGGCCTCGATGCGCCCGTGGAAGTCGTTGATCGTGACGACGTCGATGCTCACCGGGGGCACGTCGGCCGAGACGCCGACGATGATCGGGTCGTGGTCGCTCGACCGGTACGGCGTGCCCGCCTCGGTCGCGCCGAACGCGTAGCTGCGGTCGCTCCACTCCGGGGAGTTGATGCCCCAGACGCCCGCCCCGGTGATCGACGACGTCAGCGACGGCGACGCGATCACGTGGTCGAGCGAGCCGAGCTCACCGTCGAACGAATAGGTGTACTGGCCGTCGGTCGTGTCGGCGACCAGGTCGCTCCAGCCGGCCGAGGTGAAGACGTCGATCGGGTCTTCCTGCCCGTAGGCGTTGAAGTCGCCGATGAGCAGCAGGTCGCTGCTGCCGGTCGATTCCTCGAGTTCACCGGCGAAGTCGAGCACGGCCTCGGCCTGCGCGACGCGGTCGGCGTTGAAGAAGCCCTGCCCGTCGGCGGGCTCCGCGCCCGCGCCCGAAGGCGGGGACTTCGACTTGAAGTGGTTCGCGACCACGGTGACGATGCGACCGTCGATGTCGAACGCCTGCGCGATGGGTTCGCGCGCGTTGCCCCACACCGTCTCGTCGGTGATCGTCGCGCTGTCGCCCACCGGGGAGACGGCGTCCTTCTTGTAGATGATCGCGTTGGTGATGTAGTCGGTCGTCGACGCGTCGTTCAGCGCGTCCGGCGTGGGCACGTACGCCCACACCTCGCTGCCGGCCGCCGCGTTGAGACCGTCGACGAGGTCGGCCAGCGCCGTGTCGATCGGCTTGCCGAGCTTGACCGAGTTCTCGATCTCCATGAGCGAGACGATCTCGGCGTCGAGGCCGTTGATCGCGGCGACGATCTTCGACTTCTGGATCGCGAACTCCTCGGCGTTCGCCGCGCCGCGGGCGTCCGCGTCCTCGGTCTTCAGCGTCGTGAAGTAGTTGAAGACGTTGAAGGACGCGACCTGCACGTCTCCGCCGACCTCGGGCGCCGCGGTCGGGCGCGGGTTGGTCGACTCGAATCCGACCTTCAGATCGGCGGGCGAGGAGTCGTCGATCGGGACCGTCGGCTGCAGGCGCCAGTCGTCGAAGCCCCACTGCAGGATGTAGCCCTCGTCGCTGAATTCGACGACGTCGCCGTTGCGCACGACCTGCTCGGTCGTGAAGTAGGGCTGCTCGCCGGGGTGGTTCTTGTTGTTCACCTGGAGCGACCAGGCGTCGTCGAGCAGGATGCGGTTCGCGCGGTTGGCCGCCGTGATCGCGGCCGCCTCATCGCCCGGGCGCGTGGTCTCGGTGCTCTTGACGTTCAGGTCGTCGCCGGCGTTCAGCCAGAGCGTCCCGTAGTTGTACAGCTGGTGGCTGGAGGCCAGTCGATAGGTGCCGCTCGGCGCGACGAGCATGTTCTCGTACTGCTCACGGTCGGCTCCGAGCACCGTGTCGGGGAGGGGCGTCGCGGCGGGGACGCCGGCGCCGGCCGTCACGACCTCGATGTCGCTGAGCGCGGTCGGGTTGATCTGCGTCTGGCCGAAGTACTCGCTCACGGTGCCGGTGACCGAGACGAGGTCACCGCGGTCGAGGGTCGGAGCGAGGGCGTTCAGGTACACGAAGACGCCATCGGATGCTCCGGGCGTGGCGTCGTCGGCACCGCCGGAGCCCTGCGTCTGGATGACGATGCCCTTGTACCCGCCCGTGCGGTAGTCGGCGGTGACCACTCCTTCGACGGTCACGGTCTGCCCGGTGAGGGGCGACGCGCCGCCGGTGCCCTGCACCTGGGCGATCGTGTGCGTCGCCGGCGTGCTCGCCGCCGCGGCCTCGGCGGGGGCCGACTCGGCGGGCGCGGTCTCGACGGGCGCAGCCGGTGCGGCCGCCTCGTCGTCTGCGGCATCCGTCGCGGGCACGGCGGGCGGGGTATCCGTCGCGGGCGCGGAAGGAGCGGGGGTCTGCGGCGCACCGGTCTCGGTGGCGGTCGGCGCGGGCGTCTCGCCCGAGTCGTCGACGGCGAAAGCCGGGGCGGCGCCGATCGAACCGAACGCAAGAGCGACGGCGGTGGTCAGAGCGAGAGCGCCGGTGCGCCCCCGCTTCCGGAATTCTGACGGATCGACTCCCGTGCGGGCGTCGTCGTGGGGGGCTGACATGCGAACGGTCTCCTCGACATTGTGGATTTCGGTGACGTCGGGCCCTCGTGGGGCCGGTCGTGCGCCCACCCGGGTCGTCGCCGGGACGCGCGCATGTCAGCGAGCCTACGGAGGGGCTCCGACATCCTCAACGGTGTTCGCCGTTTCGTCACCGAGTGCTCACCCGATGCGCGCGAGCCCCCGCGCGCGCCTCAGGCCGCTTCCGCGTCCTCGAACTCCTCGACCTCGCGCTCCCAGGCGTCTTTCGCGAGCCGGTACCAGAGATAGAAGGCGAAGCCCGCGAAGATGACCCACTCCGCGGCGTAGAAGACGTTGAGCCAGTTCACCGGTGACTGTTCGGCCGGCGCCGGGGAGGCGATGTCGTCGAGCCCGCCGAGCGCCGTCGTCGACGCGAGGTACGGGCGGTACACGTCGAGCTGCTCGGTGTCGTGCCAGAAGCCGAGCAGAGCGGCCGTCGACATCCGCTCCATGCGCGTCGGATCGTCGTGGGGCGGCACCGCCGGGCCTTCATCCGAGATGATGCGGCCCGAGAGCTCGACGACCGATCCGTCGTCGTCGTTCATGCGATCGACCGCGGCGTCCGCGCTCTCCCGGTCGGGGGCCCACCCGATGGCGACCGCGATCGACGCGCGTTCCGCGACCCGCAGCTGGCCGGTGACCCAGTAGCCCTCGGCACCGTCGTTGAACCGCTTCGCCACCACGAGGAAATCGCCGGGCACCCACGTCCCGGTCGTTTCGACCCGCTGTCCGACGAGCGGTTCTGCCAGGTACTCCCCCGGCTCGACGACGGCGGTGAGGGGCTGCACCTGCTCGGTCGCGCCCGGAGCAGGGGGGTCGGTCTCGATCGCGCGCTCCAGCTGCCACTGCCCGAGCCAGGCGAAGACGCCGGCGACGAGCAGGCAGAACAGGAGCATGCCGATCCACCGCCCGCGCAGCATGACCTCGCGCAGGGTCGGCGGGAACAGCGGAGCGGAGGACACGGCGGGATGCGGGGCGATCAGTTCTCGTACGGCGCGAGCACGACCTCGACCCGCTGGAACTCCTTCAGGTCGGAGTAGCCGGTGGTGGCCATCGACTTGCGAAGGGCACCGATGAGGTTCGCCGTGCCGTCGGCGACCGGAGCCGGGCCGTAGAGGATCTCCTCCAGCGTGCCGATGCCGCCGACCTGCACGCGGCGTCCGCGCGGGAGCTTCGGGTGATGGGCCTCGGGGCCCCAGTGGAATCCGCGGCCGGGCGCGTCGGTCGCCCGAGCCAGCGCGACGCCGAGCATGACGGCATCCGCGCCCATGGCGAGAGCCTTCACGATGTCACCCGAGGTGCCGACGCCGCCGTCGGCGATCACGTGCACGTAGCGTCCGCCCGACTCGTCCAGGTAGTCGCGGCGCGCGGCTGCGACGTCCGACACCGCGGTCGCCATCGGCGCGTGGATGCCGAGGGTCGCGCGCGTCGTCGACGCCGCACCCCCGCCGAAGCCCACGAGCACGCCCGCCGCACCGGTGCGCATGAGGTGGAGGGCGGCGGTGTAGGTCGCCGCGCCCCCGACGATCACGGGCACGTCGAGGTCGTAGATGAACTTCTTGAGGTTCAGGGGCTCGTCGACGCTCGACACGTGCTCGGCCGACACCGTGGTGCCGCGGATCACGAACAGGTCGACCCCCGCCGCAGCGACGGTGTCGTAGAACTCCTGGGTGCGCTGCGGGGTCAGCGATCCGGCGACCGTGACGCCCGCCTCGCGGATCTCGGCCAGGCGCTGCGTGATGAGCGCCGGCTTGATCGGCTCCGAGTACAGCTGCTGCATGCGCACGGTGGCATCGGCATCGCTGAGGCCGGCGATCTCGGCGAGCAGGGGCTCGGGGTCGTCGTACCGCGTCCACAGGCCCTCGAGGTCGAGCACGCCCAGGCCGCCGAGCTGCCCCAGCATGATGGCCGTCTGGGGGCTCACGACGGAGTCCATCGGGGCGCCCAGCACGGGGATGCCGAAGCCGAACGCATCGATCGTCCACGCGGTCGACACGTCTTCCGGGTTGCGCGTGCGCCGCGAGGGCACCACCGCGATGTCGTCGAACGTGTACGCGCGACGCGCGCGCTTTCCTCGGCCGAGCTCGATCTCCATGGTCACCACCCCAGCCTACCGGGCACGCGAGGCGGCGACGGCTGGGAGACTGGGAGGCGACGTCGGGAGGACGCATGGGAACGGATGCAGTGGAGGTCGTCGTCGTGGGCGGCGGCGCGATGGGGCTCACCACCGGGTGGGAGCTCGCCCGCCGCGGAGTGCGGCCGCTGGTGCTCGAGCGGTTCGCGCGCGGACATCACGAAGGGGCGTCGCACGGCGCCACCCGCAACTTCAACAACGCCTACACCGAGGAGCACTACCTCGACCTGTTGCAGCGGGCTCGGGAGGGGTGGGATGCCCTCGGACTCGTCGACGGCGAACCGCTGCTGCGCCTGCACGGGCTCGTCACGCACGGCGATGTCGACCTCGACGGCATCCGGGATCGACTGCACGAACGGGGCATCCCCGCGGAGATGCTCTCGTCGGCCGGAGCCCGGGCCCGCTGGACCGGCATGCGCTTCGATGGCGACGTGCTCTGGTCGGCGGACGCCGGCGTGGTGCGGGCATCCGCCGCGCTCCTCGAACTCGAACGCCGCATCGTCAGGGCCGGGGGCGAGGTGCGCTGGCGCACGCCGGTGACCGGACTCCACGATGACGGCGACGGCGTGGAGGTCGCTCTCGCCGACGGCACCCGGCTGCGGGCCGACACGGCGGTCGTGACCGCCGGCGCCTGGAGCGCCGCCCTACTCCCCGACCTCGGACTGCCGCGGCTCACGGTCACCGAGGAGACTCCGGCGCACTTCGCGCCGCGCGAGGCGGCGGCGCAGTGGCCCTCGTTCAACCACTACGTGGACCCGGGGGCATTCCCCGCGACGGTGTACGGCATGCCGACGCCCGGCGAGGGCGTGAAGGTCGGCTTCCATCTGGTGGGTGACGTGGTCGACCCCGATGATCGACCGCACCTGCCGACCCGGCAGGCCGAGCTCGCCGCCTACGTGCGCACCTGGATGCCCGGCCTCGACCCCGACTCGGCCGCCCCCATCAGCTGCACGTACACCTCGACCGATGACGGCACCTTCGTGCTCGACCGCCGCGGGCGCATCGTCGTGGGGGCCGGGTTCTCGGGGCACGGCTTCAAGTTCGTGCCGGGGGTGGGCGCCACGCTCGCCGACCTTGCGCTCGACCATTCGGCTGCCGCCGCCGCGCCGTTCCGGCTGCCCGCGCGCACCTGAGGGGTCGAAACACGCCGCGTCCGCCCCCGGGGATGCGGCGTGTCATGACCCCTCACGCCCTCAGCGCGCCCGCACCACCCGCGACTCATCCCACACGGCGACGTCCGACTCGTACACTGCGCCGTCCGCGCCGAACACGAGGAACCGATCGAACGATCGCGCGAACCACCGGTCGTGCGTGACCGCGAGCACGGTCCCGTCAAAGCGCGTGAGCGCATTCTCCAGCGCCTCGGCGGACTCGATATCGAGGTTGTCGGTCGGCTCGTCGAGCAGCAGCAGCGTCGCACCGCTCAGTTCGAGGAGCAGCACCTGGAACCGCGCCTGCTGGCCGCCCGAGAGCGAATCGAACGATTGCTGCGCCTGCCGCACCAGACCGTATCGGTCGAGCGCTGAACTCGCCGCATCTCGCGGAAGCCCGTCTCGGCGCTCGTCGCCGCGGTGCAGGATGTCGAGCAGAGTGCGCCCCGCGAACTCCGGGTGGACGTGGGTCTGAGCGAACAGGCCGGGAACGACCCGCGCGCCGAGGGTGACGCGTCCGGTGTGCGGCACGGATGCGACCTGTTCCACGGCCGAGGTGATGTGTCCGAGGGTCGGGTCCGGCTCGGTCCCGCCGCGGGCGAGGAGCCGCAGGAAGTGCGATTTACCGGAGCCGTTGGAGCCGAGCACCGCCACTCGGTCGCCGTACCAGACCTCGGCGTCGAACGGCTTCATGAGTCCGGTCAGTTCGAGGCGGCCGGCCACCACCGCGCGCTTCCCGGTACGTGCGCCGCGCAGCCTCATGTCGAAGTCCTGGGTGCGGGGGCGCTCTTCTGGCGGCCCGGCGTCTTCGAATCGACGTAGTCTCGTCTGCGCCGCCTGATAGCGCGAGGCGAACCCGTCGTTCGCCGACGCCTTGACCTTGAGCGTCGCCACGAGAGCGCGCAGCTTCGCGTGCTGTTCGTCCCAGCGGCGGCGCAGTTCGTCGAGGCGGTCCAGCCGGTCTTCGCGCGCGCGGTGGTAGGTGGCGAACCCGCCGCCGTGGACCCAGGCGGTCGCGCCCGCCCCGCCGGGTTCGAGAGTGATGATGCGGTCTGCGGCGCGAGCCAGCAGCTCGCGGTCGTGCGAGACGAGCAGGACGGTCTTGGACGTCTGCTGCAGGCGCTCCTCGAGCCACCTCTTCCCCGGCACGTCGAGGTAGTTGTCCGGCTCGTCGAGCAACAGCACCTCGTCCGGTCCGCGCAGCAACGCCTCCAGGGCCAGTCGCTTCTGCTCGCCCCCGGAGAGGGTGGACAGGTCGCGCCATCTCGCGCGCTCGAACGGGATGCCCAGGGCGGCCACGGTGCACTGATCCCAGACCGTCTCGTGCTCGTACCCTCCTGCGTCTGCATACTCCGCGATGGCGCTCGCGTAGGCCATCTGCGAGTCGTGGTGGTCGTGCGCGATCAGGGCGTTCTCGGCGGTGTCGAGCGCTTCGGCCGCCGCGCGAATGCGGCGGGGTGCGACGCGCACGAGCAAGTCGCGCACCGTCTCGTCGGACGAGCCGTGCCCGACGAACTGATCCATCACGCCCAGGCCCCCGTCGATGGTGACGACCCCGTCGTCCGGTTGCTGGTCGGCGCGGATGATGCGCAACAGCGTCGTCTTGCCGGCGCCGTTGGGCCCGATGAGCGCGCTCGTCGACCCCTGTCCCACGCGGAAGCTCACCTCGTCGAGCAACGGCCTGCCGTCGGGAAGCGTCAACGAGACGCCAGAAACATCGATATACCCCACCGTGCGGACGTCCTTCCGCCCGCCGACGGCGAGCCGATCAGACTATCAGCCCAGCCGCATGTCGCCGAGTCGCATCGCCTCGGTGCGCAGCGGCACTGGCAGCGTGAAGCAGAACTCCGTCCCCACGCCCTCCTCGCTGTCCACGTCCATGGTTCCGCCGTGGGCGAGCACGATCGCTCGCGTGATGGTGAGCCCGAGGCCGACCCCCGGCACCGCGTTGCGCGTGGCGGTGGAGGCGCGGAAGAAGCGCGTGAAGAGCATCCCCTGCTCGTCGGCGGGGATGCCCACACCGGTGTCACGCACCGAGACGCGCACCTGGCCGTCGACCGGCTCGACCTTCGCCGTGACGCGACCGCCGCGCGGGGTGAACTTGATGGCGTTCGAGAGGAGGTTGTCGAGTGCTTGACCGATCCGGGTCGTGTCGACCTGCACCCGCACCGGAACCTCGGGGAGCTGCACGTCGAGCGTAATCCCCTCCTTCTCGGCGTGCGGGCCGGCCGAAGTGGTCGCCGAACGCACGAGGGCGCCGATGTCGGCCTCCTCCCGCTCGAGCGGGAACCGCCCCGACTCGACCTGCGCCGTGAACAGCAGGTCGCCGACGAGTTTGAGCAGACGGTTGGCATTGCGCTCGATGACGCTGACGAACTGCTGCTGGTCGTCGGTCAGCGGCTGCGCCGGGTCGTTCTGGAGCAGGTCGAGGAAGCCGAGGATCGCGCTGAGCGGAGTGCGGAGCTCGTGCGAGATCATGCCGATGAACTCGTCCTTCATGCGTGCCAGCTCCACCGCCCGCGTCTCATCGGTGAGCACGAGCAGGTATCCGCGTCGAGCACCATCCGCACCCTGGTAGGGGCTCACGGTCACGCGGGCGGGCACCGTCGAGCCTCCGGCCGTCGTCACGTCGACATCGACCTCGACGAACTTGCCGGCATCCGCCTCGTCGAACAGGGTGCGCATCCCGGCCGGCAGGCCGCCGGGCTCGGCGACGACCTCGGGGTCGGCGAAGGGGGCGAGGGTCGCGGGCGGGAAGAAGCGATCGACCCGCACGCCCGCCAGCGCCTCGTCGACCGAGAGGCCGAGCAGACGCACGGACCCGGGGTTCCAGGCCAGGATCGTGCCGTCGTGGTCTGTCGCGATCACGGCCTGCGCGGTGATCGACGCCCAGAGGCTGCTGAACGACTCGAGAAGGAAGCGGTATTGCTTCTCGCTGGTGCGCAGCTGCTCGACCATCGAGAGGTTCTCGGCGAGCGCGGCCGTGCGGTCCGACACGAGCTGCTCGGCCTGCGAGGTGCGCAGGCGCTGCAGTCGCGACAGCTCGTTGATGATCGCTCCGACGGTCGCGAACACGAGCGGGCTCACGACGCCGCGGAACCACGCGAGGTCGTCGGTCGCGGGGTCGAGCAGCAGCGGCATGAGGAAGGCGATCGACGTCAGTGCGCCGATCAGGAATACCGGCTTGAGCCCTCGCGCGGCCGCCAGCCAGATCACCGGCAGCAGCACGAACGACGAGAAGAGCGACGACGTGCCTCCCGTGCCGACGCGGAGCGCGCCGATCGCGAGGATGTCGACGGCCGGGATCAGCAGCACGATCCAGCCCTCGTGCACGCGACGCGCGGCGAGAACGGCCGCGAGCGCCGTGGTCAATCCGACCAGCGCGATGCCCGCGACGGCCGCGCCGACGTTCGTGACGGCGATCCCCGGCACGGCCACCACGAGCAGCCCCGCGATGCCGACCGCGATGGCCGTCGGTGCCTGCTTCATCAGCGGCGTCGGGTCGTTGAAGTAGTTCCGCCACCCGCGCTCGACCGCGGCGCGCCCCGAGTAGGGACTCACCGCGCCACGTCCTTCACCAGCGCGCGCAGCTCGGCGCCGCGCACCGGCTTCGGCAACGCCGCATCCGATACCGGATAGTCGACCCGGTCGAGGACCGAGCTGATCACGAGGAAGCAATCCGGGAACGCCTCCCGCACGCGCGTCGCGCACTCCCGCCCCGAGATACCCGGCAACAGCAGGTCGAGCACGGCGAGCGACGGGTGAATGTGCGGGAACGCCGAGATCGCCGACTCGGCGTCGTTCGCGGAATACACGTCGAAGCCCTCGCGGTCGAGGTGGCGGCGCAGCAGCGCCATCTGGTCGAGGTCGTCCTCCACCACGAGTGCCAGGGGTCGCGCGCTCATCGGAGCAGCAGCTCCCGCACGACGACGATCACGGCCACGACCGCGAAGGCGGCGAGCGCCTGCCACACCAGCTTCTTCTCCGACCTGGCGTCGTGCGCGATCTCCTCGGTCTCCTGCTCGCGCGTGGGAATGTCGCTCATGAATCGACCCGTCCGACCTTCTCGGTCTTGATCCAGACGGCGTCGGCGCGACGCCACTCCTTGATGTAGGAATCCACGGTGATCGCGCAGAGCAGCGAACCATATCCGCAGATGTAGAGCAGGAGGCCGGCGAAGAACCGCCCCGCAGGAAGACGCTCGACGGCGCGGGCCAGCCACACGCCGAGCATCGACACCGGGCCCCAGAGATAGAAGAACAGCGCCCAGCCGAGCCGCGTCTGATCATCGACGGTGCCGCCGACCGCGCGGATCACGTCGTCGAGCACCCCGGGGAACAGGGCGACGGCCATGAGGATCAACGCCCCCAGCCCGGGGAACATGATCGCCTCCCGCCACGACTGCCGGCCGATCCGACCGTCGAGCTGCACGGAGAACAGGATCGAGAACAGGTAGATGCACGCCGCCGCGATCCACATCGTGCGGAACACCCATTCCGCGATCTCGCTGTGGAAGACGAGCAGGGCGATCAGCGCGGCGGCGGCGAGCAGCATGAAGGCGGGCAGCAGCAGGATGGTGAACCACCCCAGCCCGAACGCGAAGCTGCCGAGCTTGTGGTCGGGGCTCGGACGGAACCACAGGTGCTTGTAGATGGAGGTGAGCTGCACGTTGCCGCGCGCCCACCGCAGACGCTGCTTCCAGAGCGCGTCGATCGTCCGCGGCTCTTCGGCGAGCACGACGGCATGCGGCTCGAAGACCGCCCGCCGACCGTGCAGCTGACCCTCGAACGTGGTCATGGTGTCTTCCGCGAGCGTGCCGGTGGGGATGCGTCCGCCGATGGCCTCGAGGTTGGCGCGCGAGTGCAGCTGCGCTCCCCCGGCCAGGCAGGCCATCGCTCCGAGCACGTTCTGCGTGCGACGGGCCGAGAGCTGTCCGATCACGTACTCGACGGCGATGAAGCGCGTGAGGTAGTTGCGGTCGCGGCTGCCCTCGGCGATGTACGCGGTGACCGCGCCGACCTCGTCGTCGGCCAGGTGGCGGGTGAGCTTGCGCAACGAGTCACGCGAGAAGATCACGTCGGCGTCCATGATGAGCACGGCCTCGGTCCAGGCATCCGCCAGCACGATGTCGAGCCCGTGGTTGAGCGTGTGCGCTTTGCCCTCGCCGCCGACCTCGCGGCGCAGGTGGTGCACGCGCCCGGGGTGGGCGAGGCCTTTCGCGCGCACGATGTCCGGGGTGTCATCGGTGGAGGCGTCGTCGACGACGTACACGCGCAGCCGGTCGACCGGGTACTCGAGTTGCAGCAGACGCTCGATCGCCGGGCCGATCACGAGACCCTCGTTCCATGCCGGGATGATCACCGCGACGTTCGGGTGGTACGGCTCGGCGCGGTCGTAGTGGTTACGGAACGCGTGCATCGGGAGTGAGAGGAACTGCAGGCCCGTGTTGATCACCGGGAGGGTTCCGACCAGGATGCAGAGCACGAGGACCACGACGATCGCCGTCTGCCACCATTCGAGGTCGCCGATCATCTCGCGCCCTCCTCGTCGAGCAGGCGGCGCACGCGCTCGTACCGGCCGACGTCCGTCGCGACATGACTGTCGGTCGAGGCGACGATCTCGGCCCCGGCGGCTCGCAGGGCCGCGAGCGACGCGGGCTCGGGGCATCCCCACTTCTCGTTGACCTCGACGAGCGTGCCGGTGCGGGCGGCCGTCTCCGCCCAGGCGCGCAGACGCTCGGGACCGAGGTCGTGCTCGGTGAGACCGATCTTGGGCAGGAGCGAGAAGCAGTGCGCGAGCTGGTTGCCCGGATGCTTCTCCATGGCCCCGATCACACCGGCGACGAAGTCGTCGAGCACATCCGCCGGCGCCCAGCCGTCGGCCATGCGCTCGCGGACGGCCGTGGGACCGAGCGGGCCATCCGCCCCGGGGAACTGGTGGTCGGCGATGAGGATGCGGTCGATGCCCTCGGGGAGCGTCGGGATGTCGAGGGTTCCCCGCCGGTCGAGGACCTTGGCTTCGACGCCGGTCAGCACGGTGAGGCCGTCGGGCACGCGGAGCCCGCGGATCGCGGCGACGTACTCGGGCACCCACGCCGTGTCGCGGCGCACGTGGTCGACGATGCGCAGCGTGTCGAGTCCCGCGGCGACCGCGGCGTCGACGTTCTCCTGAGGAGTCGAGACCGCATCGTCGGAGAACGTCGAGTGCACGTGATGGTCACCGCGGAGGATGCCGTCGTTCACAACTCCTCCTGGTGACCGGCGTGCTCCGAGACGAGCACATCGTCGATCTCGACGACCACGTCTTCGAGGAAGCGCACGGCGGCCACCTCGCGGAACGGCAGCCGCTCCGGGAGAGGCTGGCCCAGGAAGAGGTCGACGACGAGCGAGGGGATGTCGACGCCCGCGGAGATCGTGAGGGGCAGCGCCCCGGGGAACCGCGGATTCACCTCGAGCAGCTTCGGCACGCCCGCGCGGTCGCGGCGCAACTGCACGTTCGCGACACCCACCAGACCGATCGCGCGCGCAACGTCCGCGGCCGTCTCCTCGAGCGCCGGGTCGTGCACGGTGCGTCCGGCGATCGCGACGCCCGAGTCCACGCGGGCGCGGGTGCGCGGAACGGCGGCCACGATCCGCCCGTCGGCGTCGGCGAGCACGTCGACCGAGTACTCCTCGCCCGGCAGCAGGTCCTGAACGATGAGCCCCTCGTCGAGCGGCAGCGCGTCGAGTTCGGCCCGGTCGGCGACCAGGCGGATGCCGCGGCTTCCCGCTCCCTGTCGGGGCTTGGCGAAGGCGGGGAACTCCCAGTCGACGGCCTGAGCGTCCGGGCCGGCGAGCACGGTCCGGGGCGCGTGGCCGGTGGAGGCGCAGCGGTCGGCGAGGAGCAGCTTGTCGAGGGCGACCGCCAGGGTGTCGGCCGACGGCGCGGCGAGCACGGCCGGCGACAGCTCGTCGCGGCGATCGGACAGCGCGGCGAGCTCGACGTCGACGGTCGAGATCACGAGGTCGAGGGCGTCGTCGGCGACTAGGCGGGCGAGGGCGGGGACGAAGTCGTCGTCGCGCCCCGGGGGGACGAGCCGCCGCTGCGCCGCCGGGACGAGGTAGAGGCCGGATGCCCAGCCGTCCATGTCGGCCGCGAACACGGTGAGATCGTCGCGGCGCAGGAGCGAGCGGATCACGGCGACGCCGGCGGGACCGCCGGCACCGGTGACGAGGACGCGGGACATATCAGCTCTCCTGTGTAGCGAGTTCGTGGGCGCCGACGAAGGCCGCCGTCTCACGGACGATCTCCAACGGCTCGACGGCCTCGCCGCCCCCGAAGCGCGACCAGTACCGCGCGGTGGCCCGCACGAACTCCGGGTCCAGGTAGCTGCGGCTCGCGGTCTGCGAGTCGAAGCAGGCGAGCAGACGCAGCTTCTGCTCGACGTAGCCGTCGATGCGCATGAAGCGCGTGGGGCGGAAGTCGATCGTCGACGAGGGGCTCTGGTAGCAGGCGACGGTCCCGACGTTGCGGGTCGCGACGGTGGTGGCCTCGTTGATCGCCCGATGGTCCTGGTGGCGATCGTGCGGGGAGTGCGTGTAGACCACCGTCGGTTGCACCTGCTGCACGACCTCCTCGATCAGGCGCACGGTCGACCCGCCCCCGGAGATCTCGGTGTCGACCAGGTCCTTGAGGAAGAGACGGGCGCCCAGCATCTCGGCGGCGGCCAGAGACTCGTTCTGCCGGCTGTCGGCATCGCCGCCGCGGGAACCGCGCGACAGCGTGAGGATGGTGATGTCGTCGCCGGCGGCCGCATGGGCGGACAACGCCCCGCCCACGCCGATCTCGACGTCATCGGGGTGCGCGCCGACCGCGAGCACGACCTCCTTGCGGCGCCCGTCGTCGCGACGGCGGCGCCCCTCGGCGGCCAGACGCTGCACCACCTCGACGAGTCGGGCGGTGTCGAGGGGCTTCGTGAGGAATTCGTCGGCCTGCGCCCGGAGGGCCTGCACCGCGTACTCCACCGACACGTGCGCGGTCATGACGACCACCGGCACCGCCGGCACCTGTCGATGCAGCTCGGCCAGCAGCTCGAGGCCGGTGAGGCCCGGCATCTCGATGTCGGTGACGACGACGTCCGGGCGCACCGTGATCGCCTTCTCGATGGCGTCGTGGCCGTCGACCGCGAGTTCGACGATGCACCCCGCCCGACGTTCGAGCACGGTCTTCACCAGCAGGGACACGTCGGGGTCGTCGTCGACGACGAGGGCGCGGATGGCGTCAGCGGACAAGTGGCTCTCCTTGGGGAGATCCCCGGCCGTGTGGGGGCGGCGGCTCCCCCGTCGCCTTCATCGGCGGGAGAGCTCGGGGAAGG
Source organism: uncultured Microbacterium sp. (assembly GCF_963528945.1). Classification (GTDB taxonomy): domain Bacteria; phylum Actinomycetota; class Actinomycetes; order Actinomycetales; family Microbacteriaceae; genus Microbacterium. Next base: position 261,805 of record NZ_CAURWX010000001.1, on the reverse strand, counting down.
GCGAGCAGGTTCCCCCCGATTCTGGCACACCGCCTTCTCGCGGGCTCGTCGCCGCGTTCGCCTCGAGGACGCCGCACGACGAGGGAGGGGACGGATGCCGCAGCATCCGTCCCCTCCCTCGTCACCGCGCGATGCGCGTCACTTCTTGTAGTTCGGCGCCTCGACGACGATCTGCACGTCGTGGGGGTGCGACTCCTTGAGGCCCGCCGAGGTGATGCGCACGAACTTGCCGCGCTGCTTCAGCTCCTCGATGGTGCGTGCGCCGACGTAGAACATCGACTGACGCAGGCCGCCGACGAGCTGGTAGGCCACAGCCGAGAGCGGGCCGCGGTACGGCACCTGCCCCTCGATGCCCTCGGGGATGAGCTTGTCGTCGCTCGGGACGTCGGCCTGGAAGTAGCGGTCCTTCGAGTACGAGGTCTGCTTGCCGCGGGTCTGCATCGCACCCAGCGAACCCATGCCCCGGTACTGCTTGAACTGCTTGCCCGACTGGAAGACGATCTCGCCCGGAGACTCGTCGGTTCCCGCGAGGAGCGAGCCCAGCATGACGGCGTCGGCACCGGCGACGAGCGCCTTGGCGATGTCGCCCGAGTACTGCAGTCCACCGTCGGCGATCACCGGAACGCCCGCGGGGCGTGCCGCCAGCGAGGCCTCGTAGACTGCGGTCACCTGGGGCACGCCGACACCCGCGACCACGCGCGTGGTGCAGATGGATCCGGGGCCGACACCGACCTTGACGGCATCCACGCCCGCGTCGACCAGCGCCTGCGCGCCCTCGCGGGTCGCGACGTTGCCGCCGATCACGTCGATGTGCGCGAACGACTCGTCGGCCTTGATCCGGGTGACCAGGTCGATCACGCCCTGCGACTGGCCGTTGGCCGTGTCGACCACGAGCACGTCGACACCGGCGTCGCGGAGGGCCTCCGCGCGCTCCCATGCGTCGCCGAAGAATCCGATCGCCGCGCCGACGCGCAGACGACCCTGGTCGTCCTTCGTCGCCAGGGGGTACTTCTCGCTCTTGTCGAAGTCCTTGATGGTGATGAGGCCGGCGAGCGTGCCGTCGTCGTCGATCAGGGGCAGCTTCTCGACGCGGTGCTTCGCGAACAGCGCGATGACCTCTCCAGCGGCGACGCCGACGGGAGCGGTCACCAGGCCCTCCGAGGTCATGACGTCTTTCACGAGCGTCGACTGGCGCTCGAAGCCCGACACGAAACGCATGTCGCGGTTGGTGATGATGCCGACGAGGCGCCCCTCGTCGTCGACGACGGGAAGGCCCGAGATGCGGTACTGGGCGCAGAGCGCGTCGACCTCCTCGACCGTGGCGTCGGGGGTGGTGGTGATCGGGTCGGTGATCATGCCCGACTCGCTGCGCTTGACGCGGTCGACCTGCGACGCCTGGTCGGCGATCGACAGGTTGCGGTGCAGGATGCCGAGGCCGCCCTCGCGGGCCATCGCGATCGCCATCCGCGCCTCGGTGACGGTGTCCATGGCGCTCGACAGCAGCGGCGTGGCGACCGAGATGCGGCGCGTGACGCGAGAGGAGGTGTCCGCCTCGCTCGGGATGACGTCGGTGTGCCCCGGCAGGAGCAGCACATCGTCATACGTCAATCCGACGAAACCGAACGGATCGTGCTGTTCCATGGATGCTCCTCCTGCGCCTGTCGCGCGACGTGCGAGTTCGAATGTCCGGCCGGATCCGACCGGGAAACCGTATGAAGATTCTAAGCGAGACGCGCCCGGGAACATTCCCGCGTGCTCGACGACGACCCCGCGCCGGACGGCCCATCGGAGTATTGGTACCGCTCACATTTCGATCGTGTGAAACGTGTAGGCGTTTGGCCGAACGCACACTACAGTCAAGTGCGTCGTCCAACCCGAGACGGTCGAAGTCTGTGCGAAGGTGCACTCACACTGGAGGTTGCGTGGGATCCACAACAATCGCCGTCCCCCGGAAGAGCCCGTGGCTGATCGCGTTCATCGGAGTGCTCCTCGCACTCGCCGCGGTTCTCATCCAGCCTCCGCTCCCCGCATCGGCGGAGACGACCGACGACGGCCAGGAGGTCACCGACTTCTACTTCGGCGGAGTCATCACCAATGAAGACCAGCCGGTCGAGGGCGTCGAGCTCTCGGTCGAAGGCAACGGCTTCGAGGGCGAGACCGAGACGGATGCCGAGGGCAAGTGGCGCCTGTACGTGCCCGAGAAGGACACCTACACGATCACGGTCGACGAGGACACCCTCCCCGACGGCGTGATCGTCGATGCCAGCCTGCTGCCCGAGGGCACGCAGCCCGTGTCTGGCACGACGGCGTCGTTCGAGGTGGAGTTCGGTCTGACCGGCACCAAGATCCTCAACCTCTTCCTCGGCGAGGGCGAGCGCGTCACGGTGACCTTCATCGACCAGCTCGCCTCGCGCCTGGTCAACGGCCTCAACTTCGGCCTGCTCCTCGCACTCGCCTCGATGGGCGCGGCGCTCATCTACGGCACCACGCGCCTGTCGAACTTCGCGCACGCCGAGATGGTGACCTGGGGCGGCCTGGTCGCCCTCGTCACGACCACGTTCTGGCAGCTGCCCCTGTGGGTCGGCATCGCCGCGGCCGTGATCGGCGGCGGCCTGTTCGGCTGGGCCCTCGACGCGGGAATCTGGCGGCCGCTGCGCCGTCGCGGCCTCGGCGTCGTGCAGCTCATGATCGTCAGCATCGGACTCTCGCTCGCGCTGCGGTACGTTTTCCAGTACTTCATCGGCGGCGGCACGCGTCAGCTTCCCGGCGCGAGCCCCGAGCCGATCCAGTTCGGTCCGGTCTCGCTGTCGTACATCGACCTCATCGCGATGGGCGTGAGCATCGTCGTGATCCTCGGCGTGGCCTGGTTCCTCACCCGCACCCGCATCGGCAAGGCGACGCGCGCCATCTCCGACAACCCGCAGCTCGCCGCGGCATCCGGCATCGACGTCGACCGGGTCATCCGCTACGTGTGGATCCTCGCCGGCACCCTCGCCGCCATCTCGGGCGTGCTGTGGGGATACTTCCGCCCCGGCGTGAAGTGGGACATGGGCATGCAGATGCTGCTGCTCATCTTCGCCGCCATCACCCTCGGCGGACTCGGCACCGCATTCGGAGCCCTGGTCGGTTCGCTCATCGTCGGCATCGCCGTCGAGATCTCGACGCTCTGGATCCCGTCCGACCTCAAGTACGCGAGCGCGCTGGTCGTGCTCATCGTGATCCTCCTCGTGAGACCGCAGGGCCTGCTCGGCCGCAAGGAAAGGTTGGGCTGACGACATGAACTTCGAGAGCATCTTCTCCAACACGGCCGTCTACCTGTTCAGCCCGGTCACGATCGCCTACGCGCTGGCCGCCACCGGTCTCGCCGTGCACTTCGGGTACGCCGGCCTGCTCAACTTCGGTATGGCCGCGTTCATGGCCATCGGCGGCTACGGCTACGCCATCTCCGTGCTCAGCTTCGGCCTCCCCTGGTTCGTCGGCATGCTCATCGGCCTGCTCGGCGGCGCGTTGTTCGCCGTCCTGCTCGGCATCCCGACCCTGCGGCTGCGCGCGGACTACCTCGCCATCGCGACCATCGCAGCGGGCGAGATCGTGCGTCTGCTCTTCACGACGCAGGTGTTCGACGAGTTCACGAACTCCGCCGACGGACTTGCGCAGTACAACGGTGGCTTCCGGGACGCCAACCCGTTCCCCGACGGCACCTACGGGTTCGGCCCGTGGACCTACACCGCGAACGACCTGTGGAACCGCGTGTTCGGAATCCTCGTGCTGGCGCTCGCCGTGCTGCTCGTCTGGGCACTGATGCGCAGCCCGTGGGGCCGCGTGCTCAAGGGCATCCGCGAAGACGAAGACGCGGTGCGTTCGCTGGGCAAGAACGTCTTCGCCTACAAGATGCAGGCGCTCGTGGTCGGCGGCGTGATCGGCGCCGCCGGTGGCATCGTCTTCGTCCTGCCGTCCGCCGTCGTCCCCGGTAACTACACGACGTCGCTGACGTTCTTCCTGTGGACGATCCTGCTGCTCGGCGGCGCGGCCACGGTGTTCGGCCCGACGCTGGGCGCCGTGCTCTTCTGGGTCGTGTTCGCGTTCATGGCCAACCTGTTCCCGCAGATGGCGAAGGCCGGGCTCCTGCCCATGTCCGACACGCAGGCGGCGACGCTGGTCTACATCTTCGTCGGCCTCGCGCTCATGCTGCTCGTGATCTTCCGCCCGCAGGGCATCCTCGGAGACAAGAGGGAGATGACCTTTGTCAAGTGAACTGACCCCCGAGCCCGTCGCACCCGCCACGGGCAGTGTGCGACGACCGAAGACGATCGGCCTCACTGCCGGCCCCGTCAAGCCCGGTGTCGCCAAGGTCGACCCGATCCTCACGGTCGACGCCGTGCAACGACGCTTCGGCGGCATGACCGCCGTCGACGTCGACCACCTCGAGATCCCCCGCGGGGCGATCACCGCGCTCATCGGTCCGAACGGTGCCGGCAAGACCACCCTGTTCAACCTGCTGTGCGGTTTCGACAAGCCCAACAGCGGCACGTGGTCGTTCGACGGGAAGAACCTCTCGGGCATCCCGTCGTTCAAGGTCGCGCGCATGGGGCAGGTGCGCACCTTCCAGCTGACGAAGTCGCTCTCGCTGCTCACCGTGCTCGAGAACATGAAGCTCGGTGCCACCGGCCAGCGCGGCGAGGGCTTCTGGTCGAGCCTGTTCCCCTTCCTCTGGCGCAAGCAGGATGCCGAGATCGAGGTGAGGGCGCGTGAGCTGCTCACCCGCTTCAAGCTCGACGCCAAGGAGAAGGACTTCGCCGCGGCGCTCTCGGGCGGCCAGCGCAAGCTGCTCGAGATGGCACGCGCTCTCATGAGCAAACCGACCCTGGTCATGCTCGACGAGCCCATGGCCGGCGTCAACCCGGCCCTGACCCAGTCGCTGCTCGACCACATCCTCGACCTCAAGGACGAGGGCATGACCGTGCTGTTCGTCGAGCACGACATGCACATGGTGCGTCACATCGCCGACTGGGTGGTCGTGATGGCCGAGGGTCGCGTCGTGGCTGAGGGCCCGCCCGACCAGGTCATGGACGACCCCGCCGTGATCGACGCCTACCTCGGCGCCCACCAGGACGTCGACCTCGGTGCCGTCACCGGTCGCATCGCCGTGGTCGACGCCGAGGCGGAGCTGATCCGTCAGCAGATCGAGGCGGAGGCCGAAGCCGAGATCGAGGCCACCGATCCGATCGACACCGACGAGGAGCGCCAGTCATGAGCGAAGAGAAGGCCGTCGTCGAGCTGACGAACGTGCACGCCGGCTACCTGCCCGGAGTGAACATCCTGAACGGCGCGAACCTCGTCGCCCGTCAGGGCGAGTTGATCGGCATCATCGGGCCGAACGGTGCGGGCAAGTCGACGCTGCTCAAGGCCATCTTCGGCCTGGTGAACGTGCGCGACGGAGACGTCACCGTCAACGGCGAGAGCATCGTCGGGCTCAAGGCCGACAAGCTCGTCAAGCGCGGGGTCGCGTTCGTTCCGCAGACCAACAACGTCTTCCCCTCGCTGTCGATCGAGGAGAACCTTCAGATGGGGCTCTACCAGAACCCCAAGATCTACGCCGAGCGGCTGGAGTTCGTCACGGGCATCTTCGCCGAGCTCGGCAAGCGCCTCAAGCAGCGCGCCGGATCGCTGTCGGGCGGCGAGCGGCAGATGGTCGCGATGTCGCGCGCGCTCATGATGGACCCGTCGGTGCTGCTGCTCGACGAGCCGTCAGCGGGTCTCTCCCCCGTCCGCCAGGACGACGCCTTCATCCGTGTCTCCGACATCAACAAGGCCGGCGTGACGACGATCATGGTCGAGCAGAACGCCCGTCGCTGCCTGCAGATCTGCGACCGCGGCTACGTGCTCGACCAGGGCAAGGATGCCTACGAAGGCACCGGACGAGACCTGCTGAACGACCCCAAGGTCATCGGCCTCTACCTCGGGACGCTGGGCACCGACGCGGCCTGAACCGTCTTTCGAGAAGGGGTGGGATGCACACGCATCCCACCTTCTTCCTGCCCGTACCACGCCCCGCCCCGCGCGCCGCACCTCGCCCCGCGCGCCACGTCCCGCTCCACGACGAAGGCCCCGGATGCGCGCATCCGGGGCCTTCGTGTGCGATCGAGTGATCAGCCGATCATGTCGATCAGTTGGTGCGCTCGATGGTGTTCTCGGCGTTGTACTTGTAGATGCCGATCGTGGCGCCCTGCGGGTCGCCGGCCTCGTCGAAGGTGACCTCGCCGGAGTAGCCGTCGTAGTCGGCGGTGCCTCCGTCGTTGATGATCTTCGCGCAGTCGGCGAAGCTGGTGCACTTCTCGCCGTCGCCCGAACCGCCCGAGATCTCCTGCATCTTCGCCGCGATGTCGGCGCCGTCGGTCGAACCGGCGGCCAGCGAGGCGAGAGCCACGAGCACGACGGCGTCGTACGCCTCGGCCGCGTAGGTGAAGTCCTTCACCTCGGTGTTGCCCTCACCGGTCCAGTACGTCTGCAGACGCTCGGTGAAGTCGTCTTCCAGAGCCGGGCCGGCCTTGGTGCCCTGGGCACCCTCGAGCGGCACGGAGACCTCGTCACCGTAGTCGGACAGGTTGCCGTCGACCATGTAGAACTTGTCGGCCGAGATGCCGGCGTTCACCAGCAGCGGGGCGATGGTCTTGAACTGGTCGAACGACACGATCGCGACCGCGTCGGGGTTCTGCGCCTTGATCGACTCGACCTGCGCGTCGAACTGCGCATCGCCGACGTTGAACGAGACGCTCTCGACGACCTCGCCACCGGTGCCCTCGAAGGTCTCGGTGATCGCGTCGTTCAGACCCGTGCCGTAAGCGTCGTTCTGGTAGATGATGCCGAGGGTCTTGGCGCCGTCCTCGGCGATGAGGTTTCCGAGCACCTCACCCTGCAGCAGGTCGCTGGGGGCGGTGCGGAAGTAGAGTCCGTCGTCTTCCCAGCTCGTGAAGTCGGGCGACGTGTTCGAGGCGGAGATCTGCAGGATGCCGGCGCTGACGTTGCCGTCGAGCACGAGCTTCGAGACACCGGAGGCGGCCGCGCCGATGATGGCGGACACCTTGGCACCGCGCAGCTTCTCGATCGAGGTCTCGTAGGCCTTGGTGTCGGTGTCGCCCTCGTCCTCGGCGGTGAGGTCGATGGTGATTCCGGCATCCGCCTCGTTGATCTCCTGGACCGCGAGGCCCACGCCCGACTCCATGGGCGGGCCGAGGAAGGCCAGCGAACCCGTCTGGGGAAGCAGCGAGCCGAGCTGCAGGGTGAGGTCCTCACCGGACGAGGATCCTCCGCCGGAGGAGTCCTCTGCTGGAGTGTTGCTGCAACCGGCGATGACCAGGGCGGACGCGCTGACCAGCGCGATACCGGCGAAGACCTTCGCGGTGCGCGAACGCTTCAGTGCTTTCATAATGCTCCCTTGCGTAACTGAAAGTGGACGTGACCACGATCGAGTGCTCTAACACTAGGGCGAGAAGCCTCTCCGCAGGGGTCGCGGATGTTTCGGTGCGTTAACGATCCGCACGCCGTCGATTCCGGGTTTCAGAGGGCGGGTGTGGGAGCGGTCCTACGCCCGCGTCGCGCGGCGAGGACGAGGTCGACGATGAACACCGCGATCGCGATCCAGACGAGCACGAAACCCACCCACCTCTCCACCGGCATGGGCTCGTGCAGAAGGAGAACCCCGATGAGGAACTGCATGACGGGGGTGATGAACTGGATCATGCCGATGACGGTGAGGTCGACGCGCCGAGTGCCGGCGGCGAACAGCAGCAACGGGACGGCCGTGACGATGCCCGCGCAGGCGAGCAGCACGGCGTGCCAGCCGCCCTGCGTGCCGAGGGTGAGTCCCGCGGGCGTCGAGGCCACGAGTGCCAGCTGGACGACGGCGATCGGGAGGAGCCAGAACGACTCGAGCGTGAGGCCGCTCACGGCGTCGACCGCCGGTCCGATGCGCTTCTTGATGAGGCCGTAGACGCCGAACGAGGCAGTCAGAGACAGCGCGATCCAGGGGAACCTGCCGTACACCGCCACGATGACGATCACGGCGACCGCCGCGATCCCGATGGCGGCCCACTGCAGGCGGCGGATGCGCTCGCGCAGGACGAACACTCCGAGCAGCACCGTGGTGATGGGGTTGATGAAGTAGCCGAGGCTCGTCTCGACGACGTGACCGGTGAGCGTGCCGATGAGGAACACCTGCCAGTTGACGTAGATGAGCACGCCGGCGAGAGCCGTCCAGGCCAACAGCTTCGACTGCTTCACGATCGCGAGGAACGCGGACCACCCGCGCATCGCGGTGAGCAGCACGAGGCAGAAGACGAACGACAGGATCACCCGCCAGGCGACGACCTCCCACGGCCCGGTCGGAACCAGCAGGAGGAAGTAGAGCGGCAGCACTCCCCAGAGCAGATACGCGCCCCCGGCGTATGCGACCCCCGCGGTCGAGACGGACGACGGGGCGGGGGCGGAGCTCACCGCACCACACTACGCCCGTCACGGCAGGCCACTCCCCCGGCTGGTCCACCTCCCGCCGGAGGACGGCGAGCGGCGCCGGACGCGAAGAAGGGCCCGGATGCCGAAGCATCCGGGCCCTTCTGCAGAGACGCGGGGTCAGCGGACGACGACCGCCAGGACGTCGCGGGCCGACAGCACGAGGAACTCGTCTGCGCCGAACTTCACCTCGGTGCCGCCGTACTTGCTGTAGAGCACGCGGTCGCCGACGGCGACGTCGAGCGGAACACGGTTGCCGTTGTCGTCGATGCGACCGGGGCCGACCGCCACGACCTCGCCCTCCTGGGGCTTCTCCTTGGCGGTGTCGGGGATGACCAGGCCACTCGCAGTGGTCTGCTCGGCCTCGACCTGCTTGATGACGATGCGGTCCTCGAGCGGCTTGATGGAAACCGACACGGTCTACCTCTTCTTTCTTGACGCTGACACGAAAGACTTGTTCGCACTCTCAACCCGAGAGTGCTAACGCCAGTCTAGGCGCTCCGCTGGCACTCATGCAATGCGAGTGCCAATGGCGCGCCCGCGTAGGCTGAGCGGGTGGAGATGTCCGAGCTGCGCGCCCTGCTGACCCCCGCCGGCCTGGAGCTGCTCGACGGCCTCGGTCCGATCGACACGACCGCCGAGGTCGCCCGCGCCGTGTCACGGCTGCGCGCCGACGGCCACTCCCCCGATCTCGTCTCGGCCGTCGTGGGTCAGGCGCACCTCCGGGCGAAGGCCACAGCGAAGTTCGGCCCGTTCGCCGCGCGCATGCTGTTCACCCGTGCGGGGCTCGAGCAGGCGACCCGGCTCGGCGTGGCCGCGCGCCATGCCGGTCGCATGCGTCAGGCCGGGCTGACCCGCGTGGCCGACCTGGGCTGCGGCATCGGCGGCGATGCGCTCGCCTTCGCCGGGGCGGGGCTGCACGTGCGCGCCGTCGACGCCGACGAGGTGACCGCCGCGATCGCCGCCTACAACCTCGCTCCCTTCGGTGACGCGGCGACCGTCGCCCACGGCACCGCGGAGGACGCGGTGCTCGACGGGTGCGACGCGGTCTGGATGGACCCGGCCCGCCGCACGGCCGGGCACAGCGAGACGCGCCGCGTGTCGGCCGACGACTACTCCCCTTCGCTCGACTGGGCGTTCGACGTGGCATCGCGCATCCCCACCGGCATCAAACTCGGCCCCGCCCACGACCGCGATGCGTTGCCCGTCGATGCCGAGGCGCAGTGGGTCAGCGCCGACGGGAGCGTCGTGGAGCTCGTCGTATGGACGGGGGCACTGGCCCGGCCCGGGGTGCGGCGCGCGGCGCTGGTCGTGCGCGGAGACGCCTCGCACGAGCTCACCGGGCCCGCTGATGCCGCCGACGCCGAGGCGCGCCCGCTCGGTGCTTTCCTGCACGAGCCCGACGGCGCCGTGATCCGTGCACGGCTCATCGGCGACGTGGCGCGCAGCCTCGACGCCGGCATGCTCGACCCGAAGATCGCCTACCTGACGTCGGATGCGGCCCTCACCAGCCCGTTCGTGCAGTCCTTCCGGGTGCGCGAGACGATGGCGGCGAATCCGAAGGCCATCAACGCGGTGCTCGCGGCCAACGACATCGGCACGCTCGAGATCAAGAAGCGCGGTGTCGACATCGACCCCGCGGCCTTCCGCAAGAAGCTCTCCCTGCGCGGATCGCAGACGGCGACGCTGTTCCTCGTGCGCGTCGGCGACCGGCGCCACGCGATCCTCGCCGACCGGGTGCACGCCGCCGCCTGAGGCCGCCGCACCGCGAGCGATCCCGCGGGCGCCCACCGACTCAGGAGTCGGGATCGTCCGAGGAGATGCCGATCTCGATCGGGTCTCCGCGCTCGCCTCCGACCTCCGCCCGAGTGCCGTCGACGACCGTGGTGCTGGTGACCTCGACGTTGCGCTCGATGGTGAGGTACGGCACCCCGGACGACGTGCGGGCCAGGGTCACGGTGTCGGCGCGGCTCGCGCCCTCGTCGGCGATCACGACCGAGAGGCCGTCGGATCCGAGCGCGTCAGTGGGACCGCAGGAGGTCTGCGCCTGCGCTCCGTCGACGATGAGGCAGGTCTCCTGCTCGACCCGGTCGGTGTAGGTGTCGGCCGTCCACACCGGTTCGTCGCGGAACGACCCGACGATCGACAGGTTCAGGGTGTACCCCTCGTCGTAGAGCTCCTGCGCACGCGTCCGCTCGTCGCCCGAGAACTGGTCGAGGACGGCGCTGGTCGACGACCAGAACTCGATCGACACCATCGGCTCGCCGCTCGTCGAGAGCTGCAGCGAGGCGACCACGTTCTCCTGCTCCGTCGATCCGCGCTCCTCGAAGGCCACGGGCTGCGTCCAGACGAAGGCCTGCAGAAACGGGGCGCCGTCGTCGACCGGCTGACACTGCGTATCGGTCAGGTCACCGGCATCGAGCGTAAGGCACCGCAGCTCGCCGTCGTCCTTCGTGCCGTACCAGGCGAGCGCATCGTCCTTCTTCCCGACGGCGCGCACGCTCCCCGGGTCGTAGTCGCCGTCGTCGACGAGTTCGCGCTGGCGCTCCTGCTGGGCCGCGGTGAGGGCGATGTCGTCGGACGGCGGGGAGAAGACGGCCCACCCCACCCCGAGGCCCACGGCGAGCGCGGCACCGGTGAGGATCGCCGCCGCTCGGCCGTGGGCGCGGAGAGTCGACAGCGCCCGCCGAGCGGGCGACGTTTCCGCACCGGTGGCCTCGGTTGCGGTGTCGGGAACCCCACCGGCATCGGTCCCCGTCGGGTGAGCGGCCGCGTCCGGTTCCTCGCCCGCACCCTCGGGCTCCGACGGGGAGACCGCCGACGAGGCGGATGCCGTGCCGGCGACGGATGCTTCATCGCGCCCGGACGCGATCTCGACGGCGGGCGCCCCGGCCGAGGGAGGTGCCGCGTCGGATTCGGAGGCCCGGCCGGGCGAGGGCACCGCTCCCGCGGCCTCGGACGCGTGCACGGCCGCGGATCTCGCGGCGTCCTGCAGCTGCTGCAGTCGTGCGGCCTCAGCCGCGCTCAGTGCGCCCCCGCGACCGTAGGCGCGCGCCTGCAGCGCGCGGAGTTCGACGGCGTCGTCGGCGTCGGGCATCCGCTATCCCCATCTCTCGAACTGCATGCCGGCCCACGCGAGCCACCCGAGGCTGTACACCGTGGCGCAGATACCGAGCGCGAGCGCCCAGCGCGCGATGGCCCGACTCTCGATCGGTCGACGCAGCGACATCACGGCGGCGATCACGGCGACCACCGCGACCGGCAGCCCCCACCCCACGAAGAACGAGGCGACCAGGGCGACGACGGCCGCGAGGAGCGCCCAGGGCGCGAGGCGGGTGTCGTCGACCGGCACGGGCTCCGTCGACGCCGGGGTCCAGGATGCGGGGGCGCCCAGCGCGTCGGCATCGGGTCCGCTCGCCACCACGGGCTCGACGTCGACGGGGCCGGTCGGCATCCGCGTGTAGCCGTCGCGGAGCGCGCCGGGCAGGCGAGCGGCCCCCGCGGGGTTCTCCACCTCTCCACTCGGACGATCGATGCGGGTCGGCGGCAGTGGCGGCAGGGAGTCCCGCGCGTCGCTCATGCCCGCACCGCCTCCGCGACCTGGATCTCGGTCACGGGCAGGGTCGAATCGGCCCCGAAGGCCAGGGTCGACGGCGGGCGTCCGGACGAGATCAGCTCGGCGGCGAGCGCGGCGATCATCGCGCCGTTGTCGGTGCAGAGCGAGAGCGGAGGGATACGAACGGTCACACCCGCCGCCGCCGCACGCTCCAGCGCCACCTCGCGCAGACGCCGGTTGGCGATCACCCCTCCGCCCAACAGCAGACGCGGCACGCCCAGGTCCGCGCAGGCGGCGAGCGCTTTGGTCACCAGCACATCGACGACGGCCTCGCGGAAGCTGGCGGCGACATCGGCGACGGGCACATCGGTGCCCTCCGCCTCGCAGCGCTCCACCCAGCGCGCCACGGCGGTCTTGAGCCCGGAGAAGGAGAAGTCGTACCGATGCTTCGCGAGGTCCGAGGCCTTGGAGAGCCCTCGGGGGAAGCGGATCGCGCCCGGGTCGCCGTCGGCCGCGGCGCGGTCGATCTCGGGGCCGCCGGGGTACGGCAGCGACAGCAGCCGCGCCACCTTGTCGAACGCCTCGCCCGCCGCGTCGTCCATGGTCTCGCCGAGCAGGTCGACGTCGGTGGTGAGGTCGCGCACGTGCAGCAACGAGGTGTGACCGCCGGAGACCAGCAGCGCGATCGTCGGGTACTCGAGCGGCTCGGAATCGGGGGTGAGGATGTCGGCGGCGATATGGCCGACGAGGTGGTTCACCGCGTAGAGCGGCTTGTCGAGCGAGACCGCGAGACCCTTGGCGGCACCCACGCCCACCATGAGCGCGCCCGCCAGCCCGGGGCCGCTCGTCACGGCCACGGCGTCGATGTCGGCGAGGCCGATCCCCGCCTCCCGCAGCGCGGCGTCGATCGAGGGCTGGAGCGCCTCGAGGTGCGCCCGCGCCGCGACCTCCGGCACGACGCCGCCGTAGCGGGCGTGCTCGTCCATGCTCGAGGCGATCGTGTTCGACAGCAGGGTGCGACCGCGGACGATGCCGATGCCGGTCTCGTCACAGCTCGTCTCGATGCCGAGCACCACGGGCTCCGTCATGCGCTCGCCTCCTCCGCGGTTCCGGTGTCGGCGCGCGTCGTCTCGCGCAGGGCGAGGCGCATCACGATCGCGTCGACGTCGTCTGGCTGATAGTAGCGGGGGCGGCGGCCGATCTCGACGAAGCCCTCCGACAGGTAGAGCCCCTCCGCCGAGGGGTTGTCGGCACGCACCTCGAGGAACACCTCGCGCGCCCCGCGCTGCCGTGCAGCGTCGAGCAGCGCGCGCAGGAGCGCGCGCCCGCGGCCGCCCCCACGGTACGGTGCGTCGTACGCGATGGTCTGGATGTCGGCGTCGGCGCTGCCGCGCAGGGCCCGCACGCCCCCGTAGCCGATCACCGCTCCATCGACCTCGTCGACGAGGTAGCGACCATAGGGCCCGGCGAGCTCCGACGCCATGGCTTCGCGGCTCCACGCGTCGGTGGGGAACGACCGCGTCTCGATCGCCATGATCGCGTCGAGGTCGGCCGGCGTCGCGTCGCGGAGGGTCACAGCCCGACCCGCTTGGGCGCACCGGGCAGCTTCACATCAGGGCTGCGCAGATACAGGGGTTCACGGGTGGCGAGAGTGCGTCCGGTGGCGAGGGCGCGGGCGCCGACGCGCGCCAGGTCGACCGCCGACAGCGTCGACACGTCGATGCGCCGGATGCCGTCGAGATGGGCGTCGGCGTCGGCGGCGGGCACCAGCGTCGTCTCCTGCACGACCTGCGGGATGCCGTCGGCATCCACGCCGTCGAACACCGTGATCGCGACCTCGCGTCGACGGGCGTCGGTGACGACCGCGAAGGGGCCCTGGACGCCGTCCGTCTCGATCGCTGTGAGCGCGGGGGCCAGGTGGCTCGGTACCGGGATCACCGGGAGGTCGCGTCCCTGCGCGAAGGCCGTGGCCGCGGCGATGCCGATGCGCAGGCCTGTGAACGGACCAGGGCCCATCCCGGCGACGACATGGGTGATCGCCCCGGGGCCCGCTGCCGAGACGGCGTCGACCAGGAGATCGCCGATGACCTCCGCGTGTCCGAGGGCATCGGCACGGGCCGCGTCGGAGCGTCGCGCACCGTCGTCGTCGACGAGCGCGACGGCGGTGCCCAGGGAGGTGTCGACGGCGAGGATCACCCCTCCAGGGTAGTCGGCGCGCCCTCAGGTGGATGCATGCCGCCGCCGGTCGCCGTGGCGCAGCTCGTTGAACGTGGCGGTGTCGCACCGGGGCGCCGTTCCCGATGTCCGACCCGCTCCCCCGCGCGCGCGCCCAGTTCGGTGGCCGGGGAGTCAGCGCTCGATGCGGGACATCGTGAAGAACCGCGGGGCGTCGGCGTCGAGTTCCGACGCGTCGAGGTCATCGCCGTCGCGGCCCACCGGGCGCTCCAGCTCGATGTCCCACCACGCGTCCGCGAGGTCCTCGGCCATCCCCCGACCCCACTCGATCACGACGACCGATCGGGCGAGGTCGAGATCGAGGTCGTCGAGTTCGGCGCTCGACCCCAGGCGGTAGGCATCCACGTGCACCAGCGGGGCGCGGCCGACGAGGGAAGGATGCGTGCGCGCGATCACGAAGGTCGGGCTCTGCACCGGCCCCCGCACGCCCAGCCCTTCGGCGAGGCCCCGCGTGAACGTCGTCTTCCCCGCTCCGAGCGGGCCCGTGAGGATCAACAGATCACCCGCCTCGAGCTGCTCGCCGATGCGGACGCCGAGGCGTTCCATCTCCTCCGACGTGGCGACCTCGCGGCGACCGAGGAAGGCGGGGTCGATGCTCATGTCGTCCTCCGGGGAACGCGGTGACCGATGCGAGTGACGATCTCGTAGTCGATCGTGCCGGCGGCATCCGCCCAGTCGCGCGCCGACGGCACGCCCAGCGTCGGATCGCCGAACAGCACCACCTCGTCGCCGACCGAGACGGGGGCGTCGCCGACATCGACCACGAACTGATCCATGGCGATGCGTCCCACGTTCGTGAAGCGACGACCGCCGATCGAGACCGGAAGTCGGCCGGAGGCGTGCCGCGGCACCCCGTCGGCGTACCCCAGCGGCACGAGGGCCAGAGTCGTGTCGCGCTCGGTGCGGTGCGCGTACCCGTACGAGACGCCCGTGCCGGCGGGAACGCGGCGGACCGCCGCGACGGCCCCGCGCAGCGTCATCGCGGGGCGCAGCCCGAGCTCGGCCGAGCTGCGGTCGTCGAACGGCGACAACCCGTAGATGCCGATGCCGATGCGCACGGCGTCGAGACGCGCCTCCGGCAGGTCGATCGCGGCGGCGGTCGCGGCGATGTGACGGATCTCCGGGCGGATGCCCAGCCCCGCCGCCATCGCCACACCGTCGTCGAACCGGGCCAGCGCCTCGCGGTCGTCGTCGGGCGAGGTGTTGGAGAGGTGGCTGAAGAGACCCGCGACCCGCAGCCGGCCAATGCGCTCCAGACGCGCGGCCTCGGCGAGCACGCGACTCCACTCGGAGGGCGCGATGCCGTTGCGCGACAGACCGGTCTCGAGCTTGAGGTGCACGGCGACCGGGCGGTCGACGTGCGCCGCGGCGGCTGCGGCGGCGAGTTGATCGAACGAGGAGATGCCGAGTTCGATGCCCTCGGCCGCGGCCTGCTCGAAACGCTCGTCCGGTGCGTGCAACCACGCCATGATGGGGGCACGTACGCCCTGGCGTCGCAGGTCGAGCGCCTCGGCGATCTCGGCCACACCGAGACGCGTCGCACCGCCGGCGAGCGCCGCGACCGCGGCCGCCGCCGCGCCGTGCCCGTACGCGTTCGCCTTCACCACGGCGATCACCTCGACGCCGGTCAGGCGGCGGAAGTGACGGACGTTGTCGGCGATCGCGTCGATCTCGACGGTCGCCTCACGGAACGGCGCGGTCACCGCGGCTCCCCCTCCGCCACGACGAAGGCCGTCGCCAACCCCGCATCGTGACTCATGGTGAGGTGGAGGGTCGCGATGCCGCGCTCCACGATCACGTCGGCGGTCGATCCGGCGAGCACGAAGTAGGGCCGGCCCGACTCCTCGGAAGCGACCTCGATCTCGGTCCAGTGCACGCCGTCCGAACCGCCGAGGGCTTTGATCAGCGCTTCCTTCGCGGCGTACCGAGCGGCGAGCGACGGCAGGCGCAACGACCGCTCGGATGGCGCGAACAGACGCTCGAGCAGCCGCGGCGTACGCTCCAGGGTCCGTTCGAACCGCGGGATGTCCACGAGGTCGATGCCGGTCCCGATGATCACCGTTCCAGCCTAGTCGCGGCGCGCCGGTGCACCCGAGCGCGCCGCGACCGCATCACTCGACCGTGACGGACTTGGCGAGGTTGCGCGGCTGGTCGACGTCGAGACCCTTCGCGGTGGCGAGAGCCATGGCGAAGATCTGCAGCGGCACGACGGCCAGCAGCGGCTCGAACATCGGCCCCGCGAGCGGGATGTGGATCACCTCGTCGGCGAAGGGCAGCACGGCGGCGTCGCCCTCTTCCGCGATCACGATTACCCGGGCGCCGCGGGCGCGGATCTCCTGGATGTTCGAGACGACCTTGGAGTGCACGAGCGCGGAGTGACGCGGCGACGGCACCAGCACGAAGACGGGCTGCCCCGGCTCGATCAGCGCGATCGGGCCGTGCTTGAGCTCGCCCGCGGCGAAGCCCTCCGCGTGGATGTACGAGATCTCCTTGAGCTTGAGCGCACCCTCGAGCGCGATCGGGTAGCCCACGTGGCGACCGAGGAACAGCACCGAACGGGTGTCGGCCATCCAGCTGGCGAGCTGGCTGACGTGGTCGTTCTCCTCGGCGAGCACCTGGGCGATCTTCTCGGGAAGGGCAGCCAGCTCGGCCACGTCGACCGAGGCGTCGGCGACCGCGCCGCGGACACGACCCATGTGCAGGCCGAGCAGCAGCAAAGCGGTGATCTGGGCCGAGAAGGCCTTGGTCGACGCGACGGCGACCTCGGGGCCGGCGTGCGTGTAGACGACCGCATCCGACTCGCGCGGGATGGTGGCGCCCTGGGTGTTGCAGATCGACAGCGTGCGCGCTCCGCGCTCGCGCGCGTACTTGACCGCCATGAGCGTGTCCATGGTCTCGCCGGACTGGCTGATCGACACGACGAGGGTGTCGGCGCCGATCACCGGGTCGCGGTAGCGGAACTCGTGGGCGAGCTCGACGTCGACCGCGACGCGGGCCCACTGCTCGATAGCGTACTTGCCCACGAGCGCCGCGTACGAGGCGGTGCCGCAGGCGGTGATGATGACGCGGTTGATGCCGAGGAAGAGCTCGTCGAGACCGTCGAGTTCCGGGATGACGACGCTGCCCTCGTGGATGCGTCCGCGAATGGTGTTCGCGACGGCCTCGGGCTGCTCGGCGACCTCCTTCGCCATGAAGCTGGGCCATCCGCCCTTCTCGGCTGCGGCCGCATCCCACGACACCTCGAACGGCTCGGGCTGCACGGCGGTTCCGGCGAAGTCGACGACGGTGACGGCATCCGGGGTGATCGAGACGATCTGGTCCTGGCCGATGGCGAGGGCCTTGCGGGTGTGCTCGACGAAGGCCGCCACGTCGGAGCCGAGGAAGTTCTCGCCCTCGCCGAGCCCGATAACGAGCGGCGAGTTGCGGCGGGCACCCACGACGAGATTCGGGTGGTCCTGGTGAACGGCGAGGAGCGTGAACGCACCCTCGAGGCGGTTGACGACGCTGCGGAACGCCAGTTCGAGGTCTCCCCCGTTGCCGGCGTACTCGCGGCCCAGCAGGGCCGCCGCGACCTCGGTGTCCGTCTCGCTGCGGAAGGCGACGCCCTCGGCGGCGAGCTCGGCACGCAGGGCCGCGAAGTTCTCGATGATGCCGTTGTGGATCACGGCGAGCTTGTCGTCGTCGGCGAGGTGGGGGTGGGCGTTGACGTCGGTGGGGCCACCGTGCGTGGCCCACCGCGTGTGGCCGATGCCCGTCCTGCCGTCGGCGAGCGAGGCGTCGGCGAGCGAGTCGCGCAGAGCGTTCAGCTTCCCGGCCTTCTTGCGCATGCCCAGCGCGCCGTCCTCATCGATGACGGCGATGCCCGCGGAATCGTATCCGCGGTACTCGAGACGGGCGAGCCCGGCGAGAAGGATGTCCTGGCTGGGGCGCGGCCCCACGTATCCGACGATTCCACACATGGGATCAAGAGTAAGCGTCGTTATTTGCAAGCGGTCCAAACAATCCGCCACCGCATCTCACAGCTTGCGCAGCATCACACTCTCGACGGCGTGGTCCGGTCCCTTGCGCAGCACCAGCCGGGCGCGATGCCGCGTGGGCATGACGTTCTCGACCAGGTTGGGCATGTTGATCTCGTTCCAGTACCCGAGCGCCGTGGCCACCGCCTCCTCGTCGGTGAGGTGCGCGAACACGTTGAAGTACGACGACGGGTTGCTGAACGCCCCCTGACGCAGGGCGAGGAAGCGCTCGACGTACCAGTTCGCGATGTGGTCGGCGTCTGCATCGACGAAGATCGAGAAGTCGAAGAGGTCGCTCACGGCCACGTCGTTGGGCGCCGGCGGCGGCTGCAGCACGTTGAGGCCCTCGACGATGACGACGTCGGGCCGCCGCACCACGACGTGCGCGTCCGGCACGATGTCGTATCGCATGTGCGAGTAGAACGGCGCGCGCACCTCAGGGGCGCCGCTCTTCACCTCCGTGAGGAACTGCAGCAGCGCCCTCCGGTCGTACGACTCGGGGAAGCCTTTGCGCTCCATGAGCCCGCGCCGCTCGAGTTCAGCGTTGGGGTAGAGGAAGCCGTCCGTCGTCACCAGCTCGACCCGGGGCGTGCCCGGCCAGCGGCTCATCAGCTCGCGCAGCAGACGCGCGATGGTCGACTTGCCCACCGCGACCGACCCGGCCACGCCCACCACGAACGGGGTGGTGCTGTCGTCCTCCTGCAGGAACGAACTGGTGGCCGCACCCAGCTGCTTGGTCGACGTCGCATAGAGGCTGAGCAGGCGGCTGAGGGGCAGGTAGACCTCGCGCACCTCGTCGAGACTGAGTCGATCGCCGATCCCACGGATCTCGACCACCTCGGTCTCACTGAGCGGCTGGTCGAGGTCGGCGGCGAGCCTCGCCCACTCGGAGCGGCCGATCTCCCGATACGGCGACAGCGGCTTCGTGGGGTCGACGGTGGTCACCCCACCATGCTAGTGGCGCGGGAGTAGTCTCGACCCGTGCGCCTGGGAGTCCTCGACATCGGTTCGAACACCGTCCATATGCTCGCCGCCGACGTGCGCCCCGGCGGACGCCCGCTCGCCACGACGAGCGACCGGACGGTGCTCCGCCTCATGCGCTACCTCACCCCCGACGGGACGATCGCCGAAGACGGTGTGCGGGCCCTTGAAGCGGCGGTCGCGCACGCGCGTCGCGTCGCCGAGGAGCAGCGGGTCGATGCACTGCTCGCGACCGCCACCAGCGCCGTCCGGGAAGCGACCAACGGCCCCGAGGTGATCCGGCGGATCGAGCAGGCGCTCGGCCGACCGCTGCAGGTGCTCTCCGGGGAGACCGAGGCGGAGCTGACCTTCCTGGCCGTCCGACGGTGGCTGGGATGGTCGGCCGGGCAGATCCTGCTGCTCGACATCGGCGGCGGCTCGCTCGAGATCGCGGCCGGCGGCGAGGAGCTCCCGGATGCCGCAGCATCCGTCCCTCTCGGTGCCGGGCGCATGACCGTCGAGTTCCTGCCGAACGACCCGCCCGGCGAGGACGATGTCGAGCGCCTGCGCGCTCATGCCATGACCACCCTCGAACCGGTCCTCCCGCAGTTCGCCGCGCTACGGCGCCCCGACCACGTGGCGGGGTCGTCCAAGGCCATCCGCTCCCTCGCGCGACTGGTCGGGTATCCGGCCCCTGGGTGGTCCGGATCGGAGCGGATGCTCCTCCCCCGGGCCGAGCTCGGGTCGTGGATCCCCCGACTCGCCCGCCTGCCCGCGTCAGCGCGCCAGGAGCTCCCCGGGATCACCCCCGACCGCACGTTCCAGATCGTCGCCGCCGCGGTGGCATTGCACGCCGCCATGACGGCGCTGCGCGTCGACGAGCTCGAAGTGTCGCCGTGGGCGCTCCGTGAGGGCGTGCTGCTGCGGTACATCGAGCAGCTCGCCGCCGAGCGCGGCTGAGACCCGCCCACTCCGGATACGCGGAATCCCGCCGTCCGCCGCTTCTCCGAAGACGGGAGCGGTGGACGACGGGATCCGTGACGACGTATCGGTCAGAGCGCGAGGCGGTCGCGCACCACGTCGGACAGCCGGTCGGCGTATGCCTGGGCCGACTCCGCGTCGGCGGCCTCGACCATCACGCGGACGAGCGGTTCGGTCCCCGACTTGCGCAAAAGCACCCGACCGGTGTCGCCGAGCTCGGTCTCGACCTCGCGCACCGCGGCCTGCACGGCCTCGTCCTCGGCCACGCGGTCCTTGTCGACGCCTCGCACGTTCACCAGGACCTGCGGGTACACCGTCATGATCGACGCGAGCTCGGCGAGCGACTTCTTCTGCCGCGCCATCTCGGCCACCAGGTGGAGTCCGGTCAGCAGACCGTCACCGGTGGTCGCATACTCGCTCATGATGACGTGCCCCGACTGTTCGCCGCCCAGCGCGAAACCGCCGGCGTTCATGTCTTCGAGCACGTAACGGTCGCCCACCGCGGTCTGGCGCACGGTGATGCCGTGCTCGCGCATCGCGACGTGCAGACCGAGGTTGCTCATCACCGTCGCCACCAGGGTGTCGTCGGTGAGTCGGCCGCGCTCCTTCATCGAGACGGCGAGGATCGCCATGATCTGATCGCCGTCGATGACGTTGCCGTCGGCGTCGACCGCGAGGCAGCGGTCGGCGTCACCGTCGTGTGCGATGCCGATGTCGGCGCCGAGGCGCACCACGGCCTCCGCGAGGTTGTCGAGGTGCGTCGAGCCGACGCCGTCGTTGATGTTCAAGCCGTCGGGCTCGGCACCGATCACCGTCACCTCGGCGCCCGCGTCGCGGAACGTCTCGGGCGAGACGCCCGAAGCCGCGCCGTGGGCGCAGTCGAGCACGACCTTGATGCCGTCGAGACGATGCGGGAGCGAACCGAGCAGGTGCACGACGTAGCGGTCCTCGGCATCCGAGAACCGGTCGATGCGACCGACGCCCTCGCCGGTCGGACGCAGCTTGTCGCCATCCATCGCTGCTTCGATGCGCTGCTCGACGACGTCGGGCAGCTTCACACCGCCGCGCGCGAAGATCTTGATGCCGTTGTCGGGCGCCGCGTTGTGCGACGCGGAGATCATCACGCCGAAATCGGCGTCGCGATCACCGACGAGGAATGCGAGCGCGGGAGTCGGGATGACCCCGGCCTCGAGCACATCGACTCCCGAGGAGGCGAGACCTGCCGCGACAGCGGCCGTGAGGAAGTGGCCGGAGACCCGAGGGTCTCGTGCCACGACTGCGGTGAGACGCTTGCCCTCGGCTTTGCGTGTCTCCGCAGTACGGCCCTGGCCCAGGACGACAGCAGTCGCCTGGGCCAGGGTGAGCGCCAGGTCGGCGGTGAGGATGCCATTGGCAAGCCCTCGCACGCCGTCCGTGCCAAAGATCGGCATCGGAGCAGTGGACCTTAACGCTTCGAGTACTGAGGCGCCTTACGGGCCTTCTTGAGACCGGCCTTCTTGCGCTCCTTGACGCGAGCGTCACGGGAGAGGAAGCCGGCCTTCTTCAGGGTCGGACGGTTGTTCTCCGCGTCGATGCCGTTGAGGGCACGAGCGATGCCGAGACGCAGCGCGCCGGCCTGGCCCGAGGGGCCACCACCCGAGATGCGCGCGATGACGTCGTAGCCGCCGGCGAGGTTGAGCACCGTGAACGGGTCGTTGATCAGCTGCTGGTGCAGCTTGTTCGGGAAGTAGTCCTCGATCGTGCGGCCGTTGACCGTGATCGTGCCGGAGCCGGGGACCAGACGCACGCGGGCGATGGCCTGCTTGCGACGGCCGACAGCGGCACCCGGGACGCTGAGCACGGGGCGGGGAGCCGCCTCGGCCGCGTCGGTCTCGGGGGTCGACGTCGAGTAGTTCTGGGAAGTGGTGTCCTGGATGTCAGCCACGAGTATGTCCTTAAGTCTGTACGGCGCTTACTGGGCGACCTGGTCGAGGGTGTACGGCTGGGGCTGCTGCGCGGCGTGCGGGTGCTCGGCACCGACGTACACCTTCAGCTTCGACAGCTGCTGGCGGCCGAGGCTGTTCTTCGGGAGCATGCCACGGATGGCCTTCTCCACAGCGCGGACCGGGTTCTTCTCGAGGAGCTCGGCGTAGGTGACCGACTTGAGGCCGCCCGGGTAGCCCGAGTGGCGGTAGGCCAGCTTCTTCTGGAGCTTCTGACCGGTGAGCGCCACCTTCTCGGCGTTCACGATGATGACGAAGTCACCCGAGTCGATGTGGTTGGCGAAGGTGGGCTTGTGCTTGCCACGCAGGAGCGTTGCCGCGTGCGAGGCGAGACGGCCGAGAACGACGTCGGTGGCGTCGATGACGACCCAGTCACGCTGGACCTCGCCGGCCTTCGGGGTGTAAGTGCGCGTCACGATAGTGCTGCTTTCTTGTGTCGAACGGAGGAGTTCGTGAATCCCACTCCGGGGTGGTTCTTCCCGAGAGGGAGGAACACGCCAGTGGAGGGCTCACGTTCGGACGGCGCCGCCACGTCGGAACGGACAGGCACCAAAGAGACAGCATACGCCACTCTCACCCCGACGCCAAACCCCGCCTCGACGCGCGCCGGGTCGTCGTCGCGCCGGTCAGTTCGGGCGCACCGACACCAGGATCGGTCGGTGATCGCTGCTGCGCTGCGGAAGCGTGGTGATGCGGTCGATCTCGAACCCGACCGATGTGGCGAAGTCGTAGTGCCCGCGGAAGACGCGATAGCGCGTGTAGGTGTGGTCGTCGCTGAGCGTGAGCGCGTACCCCTGCTCGCGCACGGCCTGCCCGAGGTTCTCCTTGAACACCGGGTAGTTGTAGTCGCCCACCATCAACTGCGGCAGTCCATCGCCGAGCTCGGCGAGGGCCGTCAACGCGGCGCGGATCTGGTGTCGGCGCAGCGAGTTGAGGGCGGTGAGCGGGGCCGCGTGGAACGAGGCGACGATGAAGTCGCGCCCCTCGTCGATGTCGGTGAGGCGCGCTCCGAGGACGCGCTCGTGCGCGGGCTTGAGCATGCGGTCGTGCAGGGATTTCTTCAGTCCGATCGCGCGCATCTCCTGCACGCGGAAGCTGCTCGCCCGGTAGTAGAGGGCGAGCCCGAGACGATTGCCCTGCGTCGCGTCGGCGAGGGCGAGCCCGTCGATGCGGTCGGGCAGGTGAACCACGTCGCACTCCTGCAGGCACAGGATGTCGGGATCGTGCTCGGCGACGAGCTCGGCGAGCTCGCCCGCGGCGCGGTGCTTCCGGAGGTTGTACGAGATGACCTTCATGACTCCCGACACGCTACTCCGCCGCGCTGTGGGCGGGCTCCGGGTTGCGCCGCGGACCGCGAGTGGACTAGGCCCTACGGCCCGACCGGGCCTTCTTCGTTCGGGCTGATCCGCCGTGCCCCACCGGGTGCGGGACGTCGCCGGGCGCGCACGCGTCTCTCACACCCTGCCGCTCGCGACGCCGTGACGCCGCATCCGCTGCCCCGACCGCGAGCCCCAGCGGGATGATGACGCCGGCCGTGAGCGCGAGGACGTCGGCGTCGAGCAGGCTCGACTCCGCCGTGCGCGACGCGAGCGCCAGCACCAGCATCGCCGCGCCCGCGGCCGCGGCGGCTCGCTGCACCCGGACGAGCGCCCTGGCACCGGTGACGACCGAGGTAACGACCTCGACGTCGACCCGACGGACCCCGCCGTCTCGCGACCAGCGCGCCAACGAACGCTCTCGGAGCCGTCGCAGCATCACTGCGCTGGTCCAGAGCACCACGCCGACCAACGCGCAGCAGGCGAGAGCGATGCCGCTCGCCAGACTCAGGACGTCGATGCCGCGCTCGATCGGCTCGACGTACGAGATCGGGTCGCAGTACCGGCACTGCTGCCGGATGTAGACCGAGACGATGAACGCCCCCAGCGAGACGACCAGGGCGACGACGGCGAAGAAGACGATGCGGGCGCTCACGCGGGCGCTCGGCACGGTCAGCACGCGGGGGAGGTCCGCCGCGGGGGCCGCATCGCGCCGCCGGGCATCCGCCTCGTCGACGAGCGGGGCGAGCCGCTTCCAGCGTTCGTGCTGCGACGTCGCCCGTTCCTCGCTCCGACGACGGAGGCGGTGACCGAGCGAACTCAGCGCCACCTGCACGACGGTCAGGGCGACGATCACGCCGAACGCGGACCAGGCCACCGCGTCGTCACGCAGATCGGTCACGAGAAGTGCGATGAGGAAGAGGGCACCGAGACCGCCGAGACACCACGACGTGATCGCCCCCATCGACTCGAGCTGCGCCGCCGGCGCCTTGGCGAGCGCCTGGCGGAGTTCTTTCGGCGGGATGCCGTCGGGGTCGGCGAGCGCAGCGCGCTCGACGGCGCGGAACGCTGCGAAGCGCTCCGCCACGAAGATCGGTGGCACGACGAGGGCGAGCGTCGCCCAGACGACCACGATCACCCCCATGCCCGCGCGGAAGACCGGGTCGAGGTCGACCTCCCGATACAGCGCCCCGAGCGCCTCCTCCCCCACGATCGCGATGATCAGGATGCCGATGAACGCGTACAGCGAGCCGACGATCAGACCGATCCCGGTGTCGAGGCACGCGCGCCAGAACGTCCACCCCGGAGACGACACCTCGACGATGCGCGCGTTCATGCGTCGGAGCCCTCGCGGTCGCGGCGAGCGCGGGTCTGCTCCGCGCGGGTGGCGAGCAGGTCGTCGGCGGGGTACCCGACTTCCGTCAGAGTGAGCCCGCGGGCGGCGAGCACCTTGAATTCGCTCGTGCGGGTGAGCGCGTCGCGCAGCACGACGAGGTCATCGACGTCGAGGCGCCCCTCGCCGACCGCGGCGCACGCCCCCACCAGGGCCCGCACCATGCTGTGGCAGAAGGCGTCGGCCTTCACCTCGGCCACGAGCACGCCGTCGTGGTCGCGCGTCCACCGGTAGTCGAGGAGCGTGCGGATGGTCGTGGCCTCTTCACGGGGCTTGCAGTAGGCGGCGAAGTCGTGGAGGCCGATGAGGGTGCGGGCCGCGGCATCCATCGCGTCGACGTCGAGCCGCCCGCGAATCGTGGTGGTGTCGAGCCGTCGGAGGGGATCGAACCCGGCGACATCGTCGGCGAGGCGGTAGCGGTAGCGTCGCCACACCGCCGAGAAGCGGGCGTCGAACCCCTCGGCGGCGCGCGCACTGCGGTGCACCGTCACATCGGGATAGGCGCCGAGCACCCCGCGGATGCGCCCCGCGAGAGAGGCCGCGGGGTCGGCGGTGACGCGACCGTGCCGTGAGGCGAGGCGTTCCCACTGGGCCTCGTCGAGGTCGACATGGGCGACCTGGCCGGAGGCGTGGACGCCGGCGTCGGTGCGGCCGGCGACCACGAGCCGCGTCTCGGATCCGACGATGCGCGCCAGGGCATCCTCGATCGTGCCCTGCACGGTGCGCAGCGCGGGCTGCCGAGCCCAGCCGCGGAAATGCGTGCCGTCGTAGGCGATGTCGAGCCGGATGCGCACGACAGCCAGCCTAGGACACCGCTGCCGGCCGTCGTGCGCGTCAGATGCCGCCGTCGATCGATCGGATCGTCGCCGCCGGCTCGTCCGGCACCATCACCTGCGTGTCGCGGTTGAGGCTCTCGCCGCGGAAGAACCGCTTCGACCGCGGGAAGAGGTACCAGAGCACCATCAGCACGAGGCCGATCGCGAGCGACCCGATGCCGATCACGAACGTGCCGCCGATTCCGAAGAGCACCGTGTAGCCGTAGTCCACGTCCCACATGTCGATCGCCGACTGCACGAACGCGCCGGTCAGCAGCAGACCGCCGACGAGGGGGAAGAGCCCCTTGAAGAAGAAGTCCCGCGCCGAGCGGAAGATGTCTGCGCGGAAGTACCAGACGCACGCGAAACCGGTGATGGCGTAGTAGAAGGCGATCGCGAGTCCGAGCGACAGGATCGAGTCCTGCAGGATGTTGTCGCTGATGAGCGTCATTCCGACGTAGTAGAGCGACGCGACGACCCCCATCACGATGGTCGAGAACGAGGGCGTGCGATAGACGGGGTGCACCTGCTTGAACCGGGCGGGCAGGGCCCGATACACGCCCATCGCGAGCGTGCCGCGGGCGGTCGGCAGGATGGTCGTCTGGGTCGACGAGATGGCGGAGATGATCACCGAGACCACCAGCACCCAGCCGAACGGACCGAGGAGGCCGTCTTTGATGGCGAGGAAGAAGTCGTCGGCGTTCGCCTCGTTGCCGAGGCCCGTGCCGTCTTCGCCGAGTCCCGCGTACATCATCGCGGCAATCGTCACCCCCACGTACGTGAAGAGGAGGATGACCGTGGTGAGCAGGGCGGCGCGGCCGGGGATGCGCTGCGGGTCCTTCGTCTCCTCGTTGAGCGCGAGACAGGTGTCCCAGCCCCAGTAGATGAACAGCGCCAGCAGGATGGCCTCGGTGAACCCGGACCAGTCGGAGAAACCGAACGGGTTGAGCCACTCGATGTCGAACGGCGTGGGGTTCGGGGCGGTGCCGGCGAAGAACTGCCAGAGCGCGGCGACAACGAAGATCGCCAGCGCCAGGTACTGGATCGCCAGCAGGATGTTCTGGATGCGTTCGCCGATCTCGACCCCGCGCCAGCTGACCCAGGTCATGGCGGCGATGAAGGCGACGGCGACCACGACGACGCGCCAGTCGTCGTTCGCGAGATCCTGGCCGATCAGCGACCAGAAGTAGACGGAGGCGATCTGCGCGAGGTTCGCGAGCACCACCATGCCGGCGACCGCGACGCCCCAGCCGCCCATCCACCCCACCCACGGGCCGAACGCCTTGGTGCCCCAGGTGAACGTCGTGCCGCAGTCGGGGACGGCGTTGTTCAGCTCGCGGTAGGCGAAGGCGATGAGCAGCATCGGCACGAAGGCGATGATGAACGCGATCGGGGCCTGCGCTCCCACCGCCAGCACGACGAAGCCGAGCGTCGCCACGAGCGAGTACACGGGCGCCGTGGATGCCAGACCGATGACGGTCGATCCCCAAAGCCCCAGTGTCCCCGCCGCCAGTCCTTTGCCCTCGGGTCGTTCCCAGTGGATGGGCGTCGTTGCTGCCATGCTCAGACAGTAGGGCTATCGCTGTTATCGCGTCAATGACTTTCTCTTCGCCACTGATTCCGCTTCCCTATCGGTCGCAGACGACGGATTCCGCAGGTCTCAGCGACGACCCAGCATATCGTCAGAGTGCTCGGCCACCCACGCCATGAGGGGGAGCATGCGCTCCATCAGATCGCGGCCGAGCGGGGTGAGACTGTATTCCACGTGCGGCGGCACCGACGGGTAGGCCTCCCGGTGCACCAGGCCGTCGTCCGCCAGGGTGCGCAGTGTCGACGCGAGCATCTTCTCGCTGATGCCGTCGACCTCACGGCGCAGCTCGCCCCACCGCCGTGTGCCGTCCGACAGCGAGGAGAGCACCAGCACGCCCCATTTGCTCATGATGTGGTCGAGCACGACGCGCGTGCTGCATCCCTGCTCGAAGATCGCGGGCACGCTCTCCCGGATCTGCGCATAACTGACCGTCATGTGGGTACCTTACTTCAAAGTGGGTACCCCCGAGGCGGAAGGTATGACGACGGCGGCCGGTTACGGATGCTGTCATCCCTACGAAAGGAACCCCATGACCATCCTCGTCACCGGCGCGACCGGACACCTCGGTCGCCTCGTCATCGACAGCCTCCTCGCTCGCGGCGCCACCCCCGACGACATCGTCGCCGGCGTGCGCGACCTCGACCGGGCATCCGATCTCACCGACCGAGGGGTGCGCGCGGTCGTCGTCGACTACGACCGACCCGACACGATCACGGACGCGCTGCACGGGGTCGACAGCGTGCTTCTCATCTCGGGGTCGGAGGTCGGTCGGCGCGTCGACCAGCACCGTGCGGTGATCGACGCGGCAGCCGCCGCCGGCGTGACCAAGCTCGTCTACACGAGCGCCCCGAAGGCGACGACCAGCGACCTGGTGCTCGCCCCCGAGCACAAGGCGACCGAAGAGCTCATCTCGGCGTCGGGAGTCCCCGCGGTGATCCTGCGCAACAACTGGTACACCGAGAACTACGCCGGCACCATCGAGCAGGCACGCGCCACGGGGACCTTCGCGGCCAGTGTGGGCGACGGTCGCGTCGCCTCCGCGAGCCGCCGCGACTTCGCCGAGGCCGCCGCCGTCGTACTGCTCGACGACGGGCACATCGGACAGGTCTACGAGCTGGGCGGCGACGTGGCGTGGGACTACGACGAGCTCGCCGCGGCGGTCTCCGAGGTGATCGGCGCTACGGTCGAGTACCGCCGCGTCACGCCCGACGAGCACCTCGCCGTGCTCGCCGAGGCAGGGCTCGACGAGGGCACGGCCGGCTTCGTCGTGGCCCTCGACGCCGGGATCGCCGCCGGAGCCCTCGCCGACAGCGACGGAACGCTCTCCCGCCTCATCGGGCGTCCGACCACGCCGCTCGCCGAGGGGCTGCGCGCGCTCTGATCCTTGGCACGGCGGGTCGGGGGCCTCCCTGACGCCCGACCCGCCGTTCGTCAAGCCCCTGGGGTGTGCGACCGCCTCCCCGCACGATGGGAGGCATGGCCAAGAACGTGCGAACCATGGACTGCCGCCCCGCCGACGTCTTCACGGTGCTCGAGAACGGATGGCTCTACCCCTCGTGGGTGGTGGGCGCGTCGCGCATGCGCGACGTCGACGCGACGTGGCCCCAGGTGGGCTCGAAGCTGCATCATTCGGTGGGCGTCTGGCCCGCGCTGCTCAACGACAGCACAGTCGTGGAGGAGTGGGACCCGCCGCGTCGCATGGTGATCCGCGCGAAGGGCTGGCCGATCGGCGAGGCGCGCGTCACGTTGCGCGTGCGGCCGTGGGGTGAGGGGTCGATGGTTCGTATCGACGAGGAACCGGTGAAGGGTCCGGCAACGCTGGTGCCGGGCTTCCTGACGGCGCCCATGCTGAAGTTCCGGAACGCGGAGACCCTCAACCGGCTCGCCTTCCTCGCCGAGGGGCATGCCCGATGAGGCTTGCGCCAGCGCCGCGCGAGCGCGGGTCCCGCCACCGCTGATGCGTCGAATCCTCCCCTCCTTCGCCTCGGGGGTGCGCGCGGCGGTGCAGCCCGCACGACTGCTGCTCGTCGCCAAGACCGCGATCGCCGTGGGACTCGCGTGGACCATCGCCCCGCACATGCCGGGGGTCGCCGACGAGTACCCGTACTACGCGCCCCTCGGGGCGCTCGTGAGCATGTACCCCACGCTGATGAGCTCGGCGAAGTCGAGCCTCCAGACGGTTCTGGGGTTGGCGGCCGGAATCGGTCTCGCCAGCGTCATCGTGCTCACCGTCGGTCCGACCTGGTGGTCGATACCCCTCGTCGTGGGGCTCGGAGTACTCGTCTCGGGAACGGGATGGTTCGGCGTCGGTCAGGAGTACGTCCCGATGGCGGCGCTGTTCGTGCTGATCATCGGCGGGCAGAACGCCGACGATTACTCCCTCGGCTACCTGTCGCAGATGTCGGTCGGCGTCGTTATCGGCCTCATCGTGAACCTCGCGATCGCCCCGGCACCGCTGACCGCGCAGGCAGCGGCCCAGTTGGACAGCTTCCGCGCGCGCCTCTCGTCGCACCTGCACGACATCGGAGAGGCCGTGACCGACTCGTGGCCACCGGAGAGGCAGCAGTGGGCCGATGACGCCGTCTCTCTCGCCGAGACCTCGCGCTCGGTGCGCGCCGCGCTCGTCGAGGCTGACGAGAGTCTGCGGGGGAATCCGAGAGCGTGGCGCCGGCGCCCCTCCACCGACGACGCGCACGCGCAGCTCGAGGCGCTCGACCGGATCTCGCAGCAGATCCGCGACATCTCCGAGACGATCGCCGACACGATCTGGGATCGCCCCGGCGCAATCGACCTCGATCCGGCACTCCCCCACCCGCTCGCGGCCGCGTGCCATGCGGTGGCGGATGCTCTGGCCATCGACGATCGGGAATCCCCCGAGGCGCATCGTGCGCGCGGTCACGCGGCCCGCGCCGTGCGCAAGCTCGTGGAGGCCGTCGACGAGACGACCCGAGCCGCGGGTCGCACGATGGGCCCCGGCGTCCTGGCCGCCATGCACCTCCGGCGCATCCTGATCCTCAGCCGTCCGCGCACGGGCGAGAGCCCGGCGGATGCCCCGGAGACGGAGGAGCCCCGGGCCGACGAGCGGGAGTGATGGTCGGCGGCCCTGCGCCCGCCGATGAACACGTCAGATGCCCGGCGTACGGTGAACTCGTGACCTTCCGCCCCGCTGACCGCGTCTTCGTCGACGAGTCGAAAGCACGGGGATACTTCGTCGTGGCGACTGCGGTGGGGGCGGGGGAGCTCCAGCCAGCCGAGCGAGTGCTTCGGGGTCTGCTCAAGCCCGGCCAACGACGGCTCCACTTCAAGAGCGAGAGCGATAGTCGGCGCCGACAGATCCTCTCGCGTATCTGCACTCTCGACGTGCGGGTATCCGCGTGGGTCGTCACGCAGCGTCCGGACCGAGAGGCGCGGCCGCTCTCACTCGGCGCTCTCTCCGAGGAGGCTGTCCGCGCCGGCGTGGCGCAGCTGATCATCGAACGAGATGAGTCTCTCGAGCGCGCGGACCGCCGGCTGATCGCAGACGCGATCCGCCGGGCGGGCTCGTCTGAGATGCAATACCGACACGTCGCTCCGCATGAGCATCCGTTGCTGTGGGTGAGCGACGCCGTCGCGTGGTGCTTCACCAATGGCGGAGATTGGGTTCGTCGCGTGGAACCCGTCGTCGCATCTCGGATCACCCGCCTGTAGAGACACGTGAGCCTGGCTCGTCATACCGTCCGGAAGACTGCCAGGCTCCGAGGGCTAGTGCCCGCCGCACCATCATTGTATCGCGCCGCCCTCCTGGCCAGCCAGTCGCGATACGTGCTCTCGATGCCTCGGTCTGCGGCGTCCAGGTCGCCGCCATGCGCGTCTTGAGGATGAACGCGCATACGACAAAATCCCCGGGGAACCGGGGGTTTCATTCT
Organism: uncultured Microbacterium sp.; assembly: GCF_963528945.1. Lineage (GTDB taxonomy): Bacteria > Actinomycetota > Actinomycetes > Actinomycetales > Microbacteriaceae > Microbacterium. Next base: position 230,547 of record NZ_CAURWX010000001.1, on the reverse strand, counting down.
GTAGCAGGAGCGGGGCTTGAACCCGCGACCTCACGATTATGAGTCGTGCGCTCTGACCAGCTGAGCTACCCTGCCGCGACGCATCCGCGTTCTGCAGGCGGTTGCTGCGAGCCCCGAGTCAGGATTGAACTGACGACCCCTTCCTTACCATGGAAGTGCTCTGCCACTGAGCTATCGGGGCGTGCTGCCCCTCGCGGGGCAACCACACGAGAATACCATCACTGTGGCGTCCTCATGAAATCGAGTCGGTCAGTACTCGTATCGACCGGCATTCGCCTTGAGCCACGGCATCGGGTCGATGGTCGAACCGTTGACGATGAGCTCGAAGTGCATGTGCGCGCCGTACGAACGACCGGTGTTGCCGGTCTTTCCGATGACCGTGCCGACGGTGACCTTGTCGCCGGCCTGCACCTGGAGCGAGCCGTACTGCATGTGCGAGTAGTGGCTCGTGATGACCTCGCCGTCGATGACGTGGTCGATGTAGACGGTGACACCGTACGCGCCACCCTGCTCGGTGGCGATGCGCACCGTGCCGTCGGCGATCGCCTGGACGGGGGCGCCGTTGCCGGGCACGAAGTCGATTCCCTCGTGCAGACGGCCGCTGCGCATGCCGTAGCCATAGCTCATACCCACGCCCACGAGGAACGGCCACTGGATGGCGGCTTCGGGGTCGTTGGTGAAGATCTCGTTCGAGTAGTTGATGCCCTGCTCGGCAGCGACGTCGATCATCGAGATGGTGCTGAAGGCGTCGGACCGCGTGAGGGTCTGGTTCTTCACCTCGGACGAGGTGACGAACGCCTGGATCTCGTCGTCGGCGGCAGCCTTCTTCGTGTCGGCGGCGACCAGCGACGTCGAGGCGGAAGTCGTGCCCTGCACGGCGGCGACGGCCTCGGCGGGGAGGGTCATCGAGACGGCGAGGAGTCCGGCGATCCCCATGACCCCGACGGTGGCGCCGAGCGCGACGGCCTTGCGGAGGCGGGTGCGGCGACGAGCGACATGAGGGGTCGAGACGACGTCGCGAGGAGCGGCGGCGGGCTCATCCGCGGCCGCTGTGGAGTCCGCTCCGCCGACCTGCGCATCGGTCGAGGTCGTCGCGGCGGGGTCGAACGCCGACCCGCGCAGAGCGGCGCATGCCTGCTCGAACGCGTCGACGAGGCTGCTCTCCGCCGAAGCGGGGGCGTCGACGGGCGCCGCGGTCTCGGCGTCGGGGACGTCGGTCGGCTCGGGACTGGGCGTCTCGAGCACACCGACGTTCTCGATCTCGTCGACGACGTCTTCATTGGGAACGACGGCCGGCGGGGTCACCGAGGTGGCGAGGGCTGCGGCGATCAGCCGCTCACGGGCGGCTCGGCGGGAGGTCGGCGAGACGGCGGGCTCGGACGAGGATGCTGTCGCGTGCGTCGTCGCTCGCGCCGCGGGGGCCTCGACGGCCGCAGTGCGGAGTCGACTGGAGCGGCGCGTGGGCGCGGACTCAGCCTGGGGATTCTCGAAGGGCAAAACGATTCTCTCGGGGTCGTACGTCAAGCTCGGGGGGGTTCGTCTGGTCTTTCACCTTCGGGTGATGAAAGTAACGATCGCATAAACCCTACCCTGCGACGGCTGGGAAAGCCATGAGTCGTTCAACTTTGGGTGATCCTCGCGAGGATCACATCGTGGAGCGCCGCGGCACCGGCCACGACAAGGGGACGGGGAGTGTCGAGATCGGTCCGCGAGACGATGCCCCCGGCCTCGCGTACGAGCAGGGCGCCGGCGGCGAAGTCCCAGGGCTTGAGTCCCCGTTCGAAGTAGCCGTCGAGGCGGCCGGCCGCGACGTAGGCCAGGTCGAGGGCGGCCGCCCCCATCCGCCGAAGATCGCGGGCGATCGGCATGACCCGTCGCACGGTGGCGATGTCGCCGTCATGGGTGGCGGGGTCGTACCCGAACCCGGTGGCGAGCAGTGCGCCGGCCTCGTTCTGCCCCGACACCTCGAGCCGGACGCCGTCGAGCCAGGCGCCCTCACCCTGCGATGCCGAGAACATCTCGTCGAGAGCCGGGGCGAACACGGCACCCGCGAGGTACTCCCACGTCGCCGGGTCCGCTCCCCCGCGCACGGCGGCGATGCTGACGTTGTAGGCGGGGATCCCCGCGGCGTAGTTCACCGTTCCGTCGATCGGGTCGACCACCCAGGTGATGCCGCTCTCGCCCGCGGAGGCGTCGGACTCCTCGCCGAGGAAGCCGTCCTGCGGACGCTCGTCCGCCAGCCGACCGCGGATGAGCGCCTCGACCTCGCGGTCGGCGTCGGTGACGATGTCGGCGAGAGAGCTCTTCGTGGCCGCGAGCTGCACTCCCTCGCGTCGGCGCCGTCGTGCGAGCTCGCCCGCCTCGCGCGCCACGTCGACCGCGAGGTCGCGGAGAGCGACGGGGGTATCCGCACTCATCGCGGGGGCAGCGGTGCGGGCGGCGGCGGGAACGATCCGGGCTCGCCCGGGGCCGATCCCGTCGGCGGGGTGGGTTCGTGTTGCGCGGGCGCATCCGGACGCGGCGGCGTGGTCGGCGACTGCTGCGGCATCGGGGGCTGCTGAGGCCACGTGGGCTGTGCCGACTGAGGCTGCGGCACGGCGCGCTGCGGATCCATGTACGCCGTGGCCGGAGCGGGGGGCTCCGCCGCGACGGGGAAAGGCACCGCCGGAACGGCCGGGAGGGCGGCCTGAGCAGGGAACGGCGTGGGCTGCCCCGTGTAGTACGCGTTCCAGTCGGGCGAACCGTCGGGCAGCGCGGGGAGCGGGGTCACGCCGTCGGCGTAGGTCGGCCAGGCCAGCGGGGCGCCCGCGCGCGGAGCCGCGGTGGCGGGCTTCTTCGGGGCGAACAGCGCGTTCAGCAACGGCACCAGGGTGGTGCCCACCGCAGCGAGGATCGTGAGAGCCGTGACGATGCGCCAGTAGAGTTCGGGGTAGTCGAAGCTGTCGGGGAAGGTGAGGTAGAACACGAGCATCCCGACGAGCGCTCCGAGCAGTACCACCGTGACGATGTGGATCACCCGGTTGAACGTGCTCGGGTGGCGGTAGGCCGCGGGGGTGAACAGTCGCACGTGCAGCAGGGCGAGCTGCAGGATGCCCACGACCAGCAGCAGCTGGAAGAAGCGTCCGGCGCCGTCGAAGTAGTAGCCCTGCTCGGGAAGCCAGATCTTGAAGGCTCCGACGATAAGCGCGATGATCCACGTGACCATGCTCGTCAGCGCGAGCCAGTCCGGGCGCTTCGGGGCGAGACTCGCCTCGAGGATCGCGATGCCCGCGAACCCGGCGAAGAGGACGATCGTGAGGAACGCCCGTCCGATCAGTCCGTCCTGGTCACCGATCAGCACCCAGACGACGCATACGAGCGCCGCGGCGATCAGCGCGCCGATGGCGATCCAGATCGCTCCCCGGATCAGCAGGGATGTGTTCTTCTTCTCGCTGGCCACGGTCTCCGGCTGGGACATGACGATCCTCTCGTTCGGCGGCGATGCCCTCATCCTGCCATGCACACCGCACGCCGCGCGGCCGCACACCCGGCAGGAACCGAACCCGCCCGAAACGAAAGGTGTGGAGGACGAGTCAACCCGCGCGGCGCGCTGAGGCGGCCGCGAAGGCGGCGATGCGGGCCTGCGCGTCGGGAGTCTCGAGCGAAGCGCCGATCGTCTGCGCCTCCACCTCCAGCTGCTCGACGAACGTGCGCTCGGGGCGTGCGCGCACGAGCTGCTTCGCGCGGCCATAGGCCTCAGCCGCGCCCTTCAGCCAGAAGCGCGCCACCTCCTCCGCTCGCGCGCGCACCGCCGCCCCCTCGGTCTCGGCATCCGCTCCGGCCACCTGCTCGGCGACGAGCCCCCACTCCACGGCCTCGCCGGCCGAGAGCAGACGATCCTGCAGCACGAGTTGCAACGCCCGACGCTGGCCCACCGCCTGCGCGAGCTGCGCCGAGACCGAGAGGTCGGGTGTCAGGCCGATGTTCGCGTACAGACTGCCCAGTCGCGACCGCGACCCCACGACGGCGTAGTCACTGCTGAGCAAGATGCCCAGGCCGCCGCCCGCGGTCGTGCCGTGGGCGGCGGCCACCACGGGCACCGCCGACTCGGTGAGAGAACGGATGCCGTCGTTGATGACCCGGGCCAACGCGGTGATCTCGTCACCGGAGTCGCCGCGCGACGCCATGTCGATCACGTCGCCGCCCGCGCAGAACGACGGACCCGCGGCATCGATCAGCACCGCCCGTACGTCGTCTCGCCCGACGGCCTCCGCTGTCGCATCGCGCCACCCGTGCGCGAGATCGGCGTTGAAGGCGTTCAGGCGCTCCGGCCTATTCAGCGTGAGGCGGGCCAGCCCCTCATCGACGGACAGCAGGATGGCATCGCTCATGGCATCTCCTTCGAGCACGGGACGGTGCCTTCAGCGTATCCGCGATCAGGACTGCTCCCACACGTGCGAGACGAAGGTCTCCATGCGCCGCCGCGTGCCATCGAGACGGAAATCGACCTGCCCGGCGGCACGAACCTCGTTCGGGGCGAGGGGATGCGCCAGCCGCACGTTGTCGTGGCACGACAGGTCGGCGCACATGTAGGTGCCGAACGAGTTGCCCCGCTCCCCCGCCTCGCCCGCTCGACGGGCCGAGAAGAGGGTCACCTGGTTGCCGGGCTGCATGATCCGGCAGATGTTGCACATCCCCGAACGGCTGCGTCCGGGGTCGGAGGCGCGCAGCACCACCCCGACCACTCGCCCGTCATGCGGGATCAGCACGTAACCGCGGCGGGACGCACCAGGGTCGCGCCAGGCGAAGAAGTCGAGGTAGTCCCAGTCGACGAGAAGGAAGTCGTGCGGCATCTCCATGATGCGGAGGTCTTCGGCATCCGCGTTCACGAACGAGGCACGGACGTCGGCTTCGGTGAGCGGTCGCATCCCTCCAGTCTAGGAAGTCCACACCGGGGACGGGGCCGCCTGCCGCGGCCAGCCGCGTCGGGTCGGTCGACGGCCTAGCCTGGACGCGGAGGCACACACATGGCACACGCTCTCGTCACCGGGGCATCCCGGGGAATCGGACGGGCGACCGCGATCGCCCTCAGCGCACGCGGCGACCGCGTGGCCGTGCACTACGGCCGGGATCGCGACGCCGCTGAGCAGACACTGTCGATGCTGCAGGGCGAGGGCCACCACCTCGTGGGCGGGGACCTCGCCGACCCGGAAGCGGCGCAGGATGTCGTGGATGCCGCTTCCACCGCCCTCGGCACCATCGATCTGCTCGTCAACAACGCCGCCACCGCACCGAGTGCGGAGACGTTCCACCGCGTCGACGGCATCGACTATGCGGGGTGGCAGCGGGTCTGGCGACGCATGATCGACGTCGACCTGCTCGGCGTCGCGAACGTCACCTACCTCGTCGCCGACGCCCTGATCGCCGCGAAGCGACCGGGCACCATCGTCAACGTCGGTTCCCGCGGCGCCACGCGCGGCGAACCCGACTTCCCCGCCTACGGTGCGGCGAAAGCCGGGCTGCACGCCTTCGGCCAGTCGATGGCCGTGGCACTCGCACCGCACGGCATCTCGGTCGCGACCGTCGCCCCGGGGTTCGTCGCGACCGACCGGCAGCACGAGCGCCTGGCCGGACCCGACGGCGACGCGGTGCGCGCGCAGAGTCCCTTCGGCCGGGTGGGCACGCCCGAAGAAGTCGCCGCAGCGATCCTCTACCTGAGCTCCCCCGAGGCGCAGTGGGCATCGGGAGCCGTGCTCGACCTCAACGGCGCCTCGCACCTGCGGTGACGACGAAGCCCGGACCTCATAGGAGGACCGGGCTTCTCAATGGTGGCGAGTGAGGGATTCGAACCCCCGAATGCAGTGCAGTCTGATTTACAGTCAGATCCCTTTGGCCGCTTGGGTAACTCGCCAGAGCGCACCCGTCCGACTTGGACAGCCAACCGGGGGCACGAGAATTCATCATACCCGCCCAGGGCGAGCAGATGAAATCGAGACATCAGCTCCCGAAGACGCCGCGCTCCGACTCCGCCAGCGACTCGGGCGTGCGCAGCAGGCCACCCTCCGAACGGCAGGTCGCGGCGGCGACGTCCATCGCCCGCACGAGCAGCGCACGCCAATCCTCCGGCCCCCGCGGAGGCGCCGACACGAGCCCGGCGGCCACCGCCGCGAGCGTCGCGTCACCCGCGCCGACCGTGTCGACGATGCGCCCGGGAAGCTGCGAGATCGGGGCGGCTGACGTTCCGGCATCCGTCTCGATCACGGCCCCGTCCGCGCCGGCGGTCGCGAGCACCGCCGCGACGCCGGAGGCGCGCAGGCGCGAGCGCAGCGCATCGAGGTCGCCGTCGTACAGCAGCGTCGCGTCGTCGGCTCCGACCTTCACGAGCGCAGCCGACGCCGCGATGCGCTCGAAGCCCTGCACGAACGCCTCGGCGTCGCGCAGCATGCCCGCTCGGGGGTTCGGGTCGATCGCCAGATGGGCCCCAGCCACCGCCTCGGCCAGGGCGTCGACCTCGTCGTTCTCGTCGAACGGGAAGCAGCTGACGGCGACCAGCGCGGCATCGGCGATGGCCTGGCGCGCGTCGTCGGAGTAGCGGATGCTGCGGTTCCGGGCCGCTGCGTTGAACGCGTACTGCGGCTCACCCGAGGCGGAACGCTCGACGATCGCGCGCGAAGATCCGTGCGGGGCCTCCCCTGCGATCAGACGCACGCCGTGGTCGTCGAGGTACTCGCGGATGTGGTCGCCGGCCTCGTCGTCGCCGACCATGGCGATCAGCGTCGTCGGCACACCCAAGCGGCGCAGACCGACGGCGACGTTCAACGCCGCACCGCCCACCAGCTCGCGGATGCCGGATGCGTCGCGGATCTCGTCGATCAGCGCGTCTCCGATGACGACGGCCGACCCCGGGGAAGTCTCAGTGCTCACCCGCCGACACTATCGCGCCGCGCGGGTACGACGAAGGCCCCGAGCAGGAGCCCGGGGCCTTCGTTCACATCGTCACCTCCTCGGAGGCGCCGTCACTCAGTTGTAGGTGCCGGGGGTGATGTCGTCCGTCGAGAACGCGTCGAAGTCGACGTAGCCGAAGTCGCCGTCGGAGTACGCCCCGTCGGATGCGAAGATCCGGTTCGGGTAGCGCTCGCTCTTGGCCTCCTCGGTCGCCTCGACCGTGACGTTGCGGTACTTCGAGAGACCGGTTCCGGCGGGGATGAGCTTTCCGATGATGACGTTCTCCTTGAGACCGACCAGCGGGTCGCGCTTGCCCTCCATGGCGGCCTGCGTGAGCACGCGGGTCGTCTCCTGGAAGGACGCGGCCGACAGCCACGACTCGGTCGCGAGCGACGCCTTCGTGATACCCATCAGCTCCGGGCGGCCCGACGCGGGGCGCTTGCCCTCGGCCACGGCCTCGCGGTTGATCTGCTGGTAACGCTTCAGGTCGACCATCTCACCCGGGAGCAGGGTCGTGTCGGCGTGGTCGACGACGGTGACCTTGCGGAGCATCTGTCGCACGATGACCTCGATGTGCTTGTCGTGGATCGGCACACCCTGCGAGCGGTACACGCCCTGCACGCCGCCGACGAGGTACCTCTGCACCTCGCGGGCACCCATGACACGCATGACCTCCTTGGGGTCGAGCGTGCCGACCTGCAGGGGCTGACCGACCGTGACGTGCTGGCCGTCCTCGACGAGGAGCGTCGCACGCTTCAGCACCGGGTAGACCACTGCCTCGTCGCCGTTGTCGGGCGTGAGGATGACCTTCTTGGCCTTGTCGGTCTCGTCGATCGTGATGCGGCCATCGGCCTCAGCGATCGGCGACGCGCCCTTGGGGGTACGCGCCTCGAAGAGCTCCTGCACACGGGGCAGACCCTGCGTGATGTCATCCGCCGATGCCGAACCACCGGTGTGGAAGGTACGCATCGTCAGCTGGGTACCGGGCTCACCGATCGACTGGGCCGCGATGATGCCGACGGCCTCGCCGATGTCGACGGTCTTGCCGGTCGCGAGCGAACGGCCGTAGCACTGCGCGCACACACCGACGGCGGAGTCGCAGGTCAGGACCGAACGGACCTTGATGGTCTCGACGCCCGCGGCGACCAGACGGTCGATGAGCACGTCGCCCACGTCGTCACCGGCAGCGGCGAGAACCTCGCCCTTGCTGTCGACGACCTCCGAGGAGAGGGTACGAGCGAACACCGAGTTCTCGACGTTCGCATCGCGGACGAGAGTTCCGGTCGAGTCGACCGCGGCGATCGGGAGCTCGAGGCCCTTCGACGTGCCGCAGTCCTCTTCGCGGATGATGACATCCTGCGAGACATCCACCAGACGACGGGTCAGGTAACCCGAGTCGGCGGTACGCAGAGCGGTGTCGGCGAGACCCTTACGGGTACCGTGCGTCGCGATGAAGTACTCCGCCACCGACAGACCCTCGCGGTACGAGGAGATGATCGGACGCGGGATGATCTCACCCTTGGGGTTGTTCACCAGACCACGCATACCGGCGATGTTCCGGATCTGCAGCCAGTTACCACGAGCACCCGACGACACCATGCGGTTGATGGTGTTGTCCTCGGGGAAGTTCGCCTTCATCGCGGCCTGGACCTCGTCGGTCGCCTCGGTCCAGATCTTGATGAGCTCCTGACGACGCTCGGTGTCGGTCGTGAGGCCCTTCTCGTACTGGGACTGGACCTTCGCGGCCTGCTTCTCGTAACCCGCGACGATCTCGGCCTTGTTCGGCGGCGTGAGGATGTCGCTCAGTGCGACGGTCACACCGGAACGGGTGGCCCAGTAGAAGCCGGCATCCTTGATGCGGTCCAGCGACGCGGCGGTCTCGACCTTGGGGTACTCCTCGGCCAGCTTGTTGACGATCTGCGACAGCTTGTTCTTGTCGGCCTGCTCGCGCACGAAGGGGTAGCCCTTCGGCAGCGTGTCGTTGAAGATCGCCTGACCCAGCGAGGCGTCCACGAGACCGTGGCGCTCGTAGCCCTCGGGGGCTTCGCCCTCGAGGAACGTCAGACCGGGGATGCGGATGCGGATCTTCGCCTGCAGGTCGAGGGTGCCCTCGTCCTTCGCCAGGATCGCCTCGCCCACCGAACCGAACGCACGACCCTCACCGGCAGCGCCCTCCTTGACCGTGGTCAGGTGGTGCAGACCGATGATCATGTCCTGCGAGGGCAGGGTGACCGGACGGCCGTCCGACGGCTTGAGGATGTTGTTCGACGCGAGCATGAGCACGCGGGCCTCGGCCTGAGCCTCGACCGACAGCGGCAGGTGCACGGCCATCTGGTCACCGTCGAAGTCGGCGTTGAACGCCGCGCAGACGAGCGGGTGCAGCTGGATGGCCTTGCCCTCGACGAGCTGAGGCTCGAACGCCTGGATGCCGAGACGGTGCAGGGTGGGTGCACGGTTCAGCAGCACGGGACGCTCGCGGATGATCTCCTCGAGCACGTCCCAGACCTCGGGACGCGTGCGCTCGACGGCGCGCTTCGCGGCCTTGATGTTCTGCGAGTGGCCCAGGTCGATCAGGCGCTTGATGACGAACGGCTTGAAGAGCTCCAGAGCCATCTGCTTGGGCAGACCGCACTGGTGCAGCTTCAGCTGCGGGCCGACGATGATGACCGAACGGCCCGAGTAGTCGACGCGCTTGCCGAGCAGGTTCTGACGGAAACGACCCTGCTTACCCTTGAGCATGTCGCTGAGCGACTTCAGGGCGCGGTTGCCGGTACCGGTGACGGGGCGACCACGGCGGCCGTTGTCGAACAGTGCGTCGACGGCCTCCTGCAGCATCCGCTTCTCGTTGTTGACGATGATCTCGGGGGCACCGAGGTCGATCAGACGACGCAGACGGTTGTTGCGGTTGATCACGCGGCGGTACAGGTCGTTCAGGTCGGAGGTCGCGAAGCGGCCACCGTCGAGCTGCACCATCGGACGCAGCTCCGGCGGGATCACCGGCACCACGTCGAGGACCATCGCGGCCGGGCTCATGCCGGTCTCGAGGAACGAGCTGACGACCTTGAGGCGCTTGATCGCACGGATCTTGCGCTGGCCCTTGCCCTCCGAGATCTGCAGACGCAGGTTCTCGGCCTCGGCGGCCAGGTCGAACGACTCCAGGCGACGCTTGATCGACTCGGCGCCCATGTGGGCCTCGAAGTACTGACCGAAGCGGTCCTGCAGCTCGTGGAAGACGTCGTCCTCGGGGCGGAGGGCGCCGACCTCGAGCGTGCGGAAGTCCTCCCACACGCGCTCGAGCTTGGCGATCGCGTCGTCTGCACCCTTGCGGATGAGCGACATCTCCTTCTCGGCGGCGTCCTTGACCTTCTTCTTGGCGTCGGCCTTCGCACCCTCGGACTCGAGAGCGGCCAGCTCCTCCTCGAGGCGCGCGAGGCGCTCTGCGATCTTCGAGTCACGGCGGTCGCCGAGCGTCTTGATCTCGAGGCGGATGTTGTTCTCCTGCGTGCCCAGGTCGCGGTGACGAGCATCCTCGTCGACCGAGATCACCATGTACGCGGCGAAGTAGATGACCTTCTCGAGGTCCTTCGGCGCCATGTCGAGCAGGTAGCCCAGACGCGAGGGGACACCCTTGAAGTACCAGATGTGGGTGACGGGTGCGGCGAGCTCGATGTGGCCCATGCGCTCACGACGCACGGAGGACTTGGTGACCTCCACGCCGCAGCGCTCGCAGACGATGCCCTTGAAGCGGACGCGCTTGTACTTTCCGCAGGCGCACTCCCAGTCGCGGGACGGTCCGAAGATCTGCTCTCCGAAGAGGCCGTCCTTCTCGGGCTTGAGGGTGCGGTAGTTGATGGTTTCGGGCTTCTTGACCTCGCCGTAGGACCACGCGCGGATGTGGTCTGCGGTCGCCAGGCCGATGCGAAGCTCATCGAAAGTTGTGGACTCGAGCACTAGTTCTCCTGTGTCGGAAATTCTGTTTGAGAAGTCTGCGCCGGTGCGCCCGGGAATGGACCCGGGCGCACCCGCGGATTAGATCTCGTCGATCGAGGCGGCCTCGAAGCGGCTGGAGATGTTGATACCGAGTTCCTCTGCGGCGCGGAACGCCTCGTCGTCGGTGTCGCGGAGGTTCACCAGCGTGCCGTCGGCCGAGAGCACCTCGACGTTCAGGCAGAGCGACTGCATCTCCTTCATGAGCACCTTGAAGGACTCGGGGATGCCCGGCTCCTGGATGTTCTCGCCCTTGACGATCGCCTCGTACACCTTGACGCGGCCGAGGATGTCGTCGGACTTGATCGTGAGGAGCTCCTGGAGCGCGTACGCGGCGCCGTAGGCCTCGAGGGCCCACACCTCCATCTCACCGAAGCGCTGTCCACCGAACTGCGCCTTACCACCGAGCGGCTGCTGGGTGATCATCGAGTACGGACCCGTCGAACGTGCGTGGATCTTGTCGTCGACCAGGTGGTGCAGCTTCAGGATGTACATGTAGCCGACCGAGATGGGCGCAGGGAACGGCTCGCCGGAGCGGCCGTCGAACAGCTGCGTCTTGCCGGACGAGTCGATCAGGCGCACGCCGTCGCGGGTCGGGAGCGTCGAGTCGAGCAGACCGGAGATCTCCTCCTCCGACGCGCCGTCGAACACCGGGGTCGCGACCTTGGTGCCGGGAGCCGCCTCGAAGGCCTGCTCCGGAAGACGCACGGCCCACTCGGGGGTGCCCTCGACCTTCCAGCCCTGCTTCGCGATCCACCCGAGGTGCGTCTCGAGCACCTGGCCGAAGTTCATTCGACCGGGGATGCCGAGCGGGTTCAGCACGATGTCGACCGGGGTTCCGTCCGCGAGGAACGGCATGTCCTCGATCGGGAGGATCTTCGCGATGACACCCTTGTTGCCGTGACGGCCGGCGAGCTTGTCACCCTCGGTGATCTTGCGCTTCTGGGCGATGTAGACCACGACGCGGCGGTTCACGCCGGAGCCGAGCTCGTCGTCGCCGTCCTCGGCGTTGAACTCCTTGACGGCGATGATCGTGCCCTGCTCACCGTGCGGCACCTTGAGCGACGTGTCGCGCACCTCGCGGCTCTTCTCGTTGAAGATCGCGCGGAGCAGACGCTCCTCGGCCGACAGCTCGGTCTCGCCCTTCGGCGTGACCTTGCCGACGAGGATGTCGCCGGGGCGGACCTCGGCGCCGATGCGGATGATGCCGCGCTCGTCGAGGTCCTTCAGCAGCTCGGGGCTGACGTTGGGGAGGTCACGGGTGATCTCCTCCTTGCCGAGCTTCGTGTCGCGGGCGTCGACCTCGTACTCCTCGATGTGGATCGAGGAGAGGGTGTCGTCCTTCACCAGGTCCTGGCTGAGGATGATCGCGTCCTCGAAGTTGTAGCCCTCCCACGTCATGAAGGCGACGAGGAGGTTCTTGCCGAGGGCGAGCTCGCCGTTCTCGGTGGCGGGGCCATCGGCGATGACCTCTCCGACCTCGACGCGCTCACCGGCGCTGACGACGACCTTCTGGTTGTACGACGTGCCCTGGTTGGAGCGGTCGAACTTGCGCAGGTGGTACTCCTGCGTGCCGCCCTCGTCGAGCATGACGACGACGCGGTCTGCGGAGACCTCGGAGACGACACCGGCCTTCTCGGCGGTGAGCACGTCACCGGCGTCGATGGCCGTGTAGCCCTCCATACCGGTTCCGACGAGCGGCGAGTCGCTGCGCAGCAGCGGCACGGCCTGACGCTGCATGTTGGCGCCCATGAGCGCGCGCTGCGCGTCGTCGTGCTCGAGGAAGGGCACGAGCGAGGTCGCGACCGACACCATCTGGCGCGGCGAGACATCGATGTAGCCGATCTCCTCGGGCAGGAACAGGTCGACCTCCCCGCTACCGCCCTTGGGGCGCGCGAGCACGTGGCTCTCGCGGAAGCGACCCTTCGCATCGAGCGGCGCGTTGGCCTGCGCGATGTTGAAGTCGACCTCCTCCGACGCGGTGAGGTAGTCGATCTGCTCGGTCACGACACCGTCGACGACCTTGCGGTACGGGGTCTCGATGAAGCCGAACGAGTTGATGCGCGCGAACGTCGCGAGCGCACCGATCAGGCCGATGTTCGGGCCTTCCGGAGTCTCGATCGGGCACATGCGGCCGTAGTGCGACGGGTGCACGTCACGGACCTCGACGCCGGCGCGGTCACGCGAGAGACCACCGGGGCCGAGCGCCGAGAGGCGGCGCTTGTTGGTCAGACCCGCGAGCGGGTTGTTCTGGTCCATGAACTGCGACAGCTGCGAGGTTCCGAAGAACTCCTTGATCGCGGCGACGACGGGGCGCACGTTGATCAGCGTCTGCGGCGTGATGGCCTCGATGTCCTGCGTGGTCATGCGCTCGCGGACGACGCGCTCCATGCGGGACAGACCCGTGCGGACCTGGTTCTGGATCAGCTCGCCGACCGCGCGGATGCGACGGTTGCCGAAGTTGTCGATGTCGTCGGTGGCGATGCGGATGTCGGCCTTCTTGCCGCCGCGGATGCCCTCGAACGTCTCGGTGCCGGCGTGGATGCGCACCAGGTACTTGATGGTCGCGACGATGTCGTCGACCGTGAGCACCGAGTCGGTGAGCGCGGCGTCGAGGCCCAGCTTGTGGTTGATCTTGTAGCGACCCACCTTGGCCAGGTCGTAGCGCTTCGGGTTGAAGTAGAAGTTGTCGAGCAGCGCGCGTGCGGCCTCGGCGGCGACCTGCTCGCCCGGACGCAGCTTGCGGTAGATGTCGCGCAGCGCGTCTTCCTTGGTGACGATCGTGTCCTTGGCGAGCGTCTCCTCGATGGAGGGGAAGCCGGCGAACTCGGCGAGGATCTCCTCGCTCGTCATGCCCAGGGCCTTGAGGAAGACGGTGACCGACTGCTTGCGCTTGCGGTCGATGCGCACGCCGACCTGGTCGCGCTTGTCGATCTCGAACTCGAGCCACGCACCGCGGCTCGGGATGACGCGCGCCGAGACGATGTCCTTGTCGGACGTCTTGTCGGGGGTCTTGTCGAAGTAGACACCGGGCGAACGCACGAGCTGCGAGACGACGACGCGCTCGGAGCCGTTGATGATGAACGTGCCCTTGTCGGTCTGCAGCGGGAAGTCGCCCATGAAGACCGTCTGGGTCTTGATCTCACCCGTGAGGTGGTTCATGAACTCGGCCTCGACGTACAGCGGGGCGGCGTAAGTCTTGCCGCGCTCCTTGCACTCCTCGATCGAGTACTTCTCGGGCTCGAGGTACGGGTTCGTGAACGAGAGCTGCATGGTCTCGCCCAGGTCCTCGATCGGGGAGATCTCCTCGAAGATCTCGCCCAGACCGCTGACCTCGTTGACGTCGGTGCGTCCGGCGGCCTGAGCCTCGGCGACGCGGGCCTTCCAGGCCTCGTTGCCGACGAGCCAGCCGAAGGACTCGGTCTGCAGGGCCAGGAGGTCGGGGACAGTCAGCGTGTCGGAGATCTTGGCGAACGAGAGGCGGGAAGCTCCGCGTCCGTTCTTGGTGGTGGTGGATGTGGATGCGTTGCGAGCAGCAGCCAAGGGAATAACCTCCGTGAGCCCCGCAGGGCTTCTCGATTCCTTTGTCGTCAGGTGGAGTGTGCGCTCAGAAGCTCAGAGGAATGCCGACCACCATATGAGGGCATGGAGAAGCGAGCGCAACTACCAACTATAGACAGGAATCCGCGACATGGCAAGCGCAATCCTTGACCAATCTCGGATGCTGCGGTATTGGCATCCTGCCGCCCCGCTCCGCTGGGGAGCGGGGCGGGGTCAGGAGGCGATGTGCAGCTCGTTGCCCGGGATCGACGCCAGGAGGCGCCGCGTGTACGGGTCGCGCGGGTTCGTGAAGATCTCCTCCGACGATGCCGCCTCGACCAGCGCGCCGTCCTTCATCACGCACACGTAGTCGCTGATCAGACGCACGACGGCGAGGTCGTGCGAGATGAAGAGGTAGCTCAGCCCGTACTCGCGCTGCAGGTCGCCGAGCAGCGTGAGGATCTGGTCCTGCACCAGCACGTCCAGCGCCGACACCGGCTCGTCGCACACGATGAGGTCGGGCGAGAGCGCGAGCGCCCGGGCGATCGCGACGCGCTGCCGCTGACCGCCCGAGAGCTCGGACGGGTACCGGCGCAGCATCGACTGCGGCAGCGCCACGTCGTCGAGCAGCTGCCGCACGCGCGCGCGGCGCTCGGCCCCGCTCCCCCGTTTGTAGAAGTCGAGGGGCTCGGCGATCAGGCGCTCGATCGTGAACATCGGGTTCAGGCTCGAGTACGGGTCCTGGAAGATCGGCTGCACCCGCTGGCGGAAGTCGCGCGTCTCGGCTCGACTGAGCGACGAGACGTCCTTCCCCTCGAAGCGGATGAGACCGCTGGTCGGCTCGACCAGCTTCAACAGCATCCGCGCGGTCGTCGTCTTGCCCGACCCCGACTCCCCCACGATGGCCACGGTCTCGCCGCGGGGGATCGCCAGGGAGACGTCCTTCACCGCGACGAAGTCCTCGCCACGACCGCGCACCGGGTAGACCTTGGTGAGACCCTCGATCTCGACGATGTGGTCGACCGGGGCATCCGACGTCTGCTGCGCCGTCTCCGCCTCGACGACGAACGTCTCCGGACGCAGACGCGCGACGGCCACCGACGGCGCCGCCTGCACGAGCGACTGCGTGTACGGATGGCGCGGCGCCTCGAGGATCTGCCGAGCCGGCCCCTGCTCGACGACCTTGCCGCGGTGCATCACGACGACCCGCTCCGCGCGCTCCGCCGCGAGCCCGAGGTCGTGGGTGATGAGCAGCACAGCGGTGCCCAGCTCGCGGGTCATCGCGCCGATCTGGTCGAGGATGGTCTGCTGCACCGTCACGTCGAGAGCGCTGGTCGGCTCGTCGGCGATGAGCAGGCGCGGTTTGCAGGCCAGACCGATCGCGATGAGCGCGCGCTGCCGCATGCCGCCCGAGAACTCGTGCGGGTACTGCTTCGCGCGACGCTCCGGGTCGGGCAGCCCGGCGGCGGTCAGCGCCTCGACGACCTTCGACTGCACGTTCTGGCGAGTGGCGAGTCCGTGCGCGAGCAGCGTCTCGGCGACCTGCGTGCCGATCTTCGCCACCGGGTTCAGGTTCGACATCGGGTCTTGCGGGACGAGTCCGATGTCGCGGCCGCGGATCTGCCGCATCTCGCCTTCCGAGGCGTGCGAGATGTCGCGGCCGTCGAGGCGGATGCTCCCGCTCGCGACCTTGCCTCCGCCGGCGAGCAGCCCGATGATGGCCATCGCCGTGGTCGACTTGCCCGACCCGGACTCGCCGACGATGGCGACCGTCTCGCCCGGGCGGATCTCGAGGTCGACGCCCTCGACCGCGTGCACGACGCCGTCGATGGTGGTGAAGTCGACGGCGAGGCCCTCGACCGACAGCAGCGGCTCGCCGCTCATGGTGTTCTCCTGAAGGGTCATCGGGCACGCGTCCTCGGGTCCATGGCCTCGCGGAGCGCCTCGCCCAGCAGCGTGAAGCCGAGGGCGGTCACCGCGATGCAGATGCCGGGGAGGAACGCCAGCCAGGGGGCGATCGACAGCTCGGCCTGCGCGTAGGTGAGCATGCGGCCCCACTCGGCGGACTCGGGGCGTCCACCGCCGAGTCCGAGGAACGACAGCGCGGCGGCGTCGATGACCGCGGTCGCCAGCGTCAGGGTGCCCTGCACGATCACCGGGCCGATGGCGTTCGGCAGCACGTGCGACATGGTGATGCGGCCGCGACCGAGCCCGAGGGTCTGCGCCGAGAGCACGTAGTCGCTGGAGCGCTGCTGCAGCATCGACGCCCGCAGCAGGCGGGCGAAGATCGGCACCTGCGAGGCTCCGATCGCGATCATGACGGCGAACGGCGTCTGCCCGAGGATCGCCGCGATCGAGACGGCGAGCAGCAGGTTCGGCACCGACAGGATGATGTCGACCACGCGCATGATGATCGTGTCGACCCATCCGCCGAAGGTGCCGGCGACGAGGCCGAGCAGCATGCCGCCGACGAGACCCATCGCCGTCGAGATGACGCCGACGAGCAGCGACGCCCGCGCGCCCCAGATGAGCTTGGAGAGCACGTCGCCGCCGAAGCGGTCGAGACCGAGCGGGAACTGCGCGAGCTCCCCCGGGCCGGGGATGTACGTCGGGGTGATGAACTTCGCGCCGGGAAGGGCGGTCTCGGGGTACGGCGCGAGCAGCGGGGCGAGACCGGCGACGAGCAGGAACGCCAGCACGATGACGGCACCGATCCAGGCCGTCGGGTTGTGGCGGATGCGGCGGAACACGTCGCGCCAGAACCCGCCGGGTCCTTCCTTGATCCCGGCCTGGGCGACGGCGACGGTGTCGATGACCTCGCCGCCCTGGGCGGGTGGGAGTGCGACGCTCATGCGACGGCCTCCTTTCGATGAGTGACGATCGTCATCACTGCACCCTCACTCTCGGGTCGATGAGGCTGTACGACACGTCGACGGCGAGGTTGATGAGCGCGTAGGCGATCGCGATGAAGATGATGAAGCCCTGCAGCACCGGGAAGTCGCGGGTGAAGATGGCGCGGGCGAGGAACGACCCGATCCCGGGGAACGCGAACACCGTTTCGGTGAGCACCGCACCCGAGATCAGCAGGCCGGTCTGCAGACCGATCGTCGTGATGACCGGCAGCATGGCGTTGCGCAGGATGAACCGGTTGCGCAGGATCGACGACCCGACGCCCTTGGCCCGCCCGGTGCGCACGTAGTCGGCGTTCTGCACCTCGAGCACGCTCGCCCGGGTGATGCGCACGATGATGGCCAGCGGGATCGTGCCGAGCGCGAGCGCCGGCAGGATCAAGTGCAGGATCGCGTCCCACGAGGCGTCGAACTCGCCGGTGATGATGCCGTCCCAGACGTAGAACCCGGTGGCGTGGGTGGCGTCGATCCTCGGATTCTGCCTGCCGTCGGACGGGAGCCAGCCCAGCTGCACGGCGAAGACGTACTTGAGGATGAACGCGAGGAAGAACACCGGGATCGTGATGCCGATGAGGCTGAGCACGACCGAGGCGTGGTCGCTGAACTTGCCGTGCCGGCGCGCGGCCCAGTAGCCGAGCGGGATGCCGACGCCCACCGCGAAGATGAGCGCCGCCACGCTGAGCTCGAGCGTCGCAGGGAAGCGCCGCAGGAACTCCTCGACGACCGGACGGTTGGTCTGGATCGACGTGCCGAAGTCGCCCTGGATGAGGCGGGTGATCCACACGAAGTACTGCTCGAGGAGGGGGCGGTCGAAGCCGTAGAGCTCGTTGACCCTGGCGATCGCGTCCGGCGTCGCCTTCTCGCCGAGGAGGGCGACCGCGGGGCCGCCGGGGAGGGCCCTGACCCAGGCGAACAGCAGGATGCTGAGGCCGAGCAGGGTGGGGATGAGGAACAGCAGTCGCCCGCCGATGGTGCGCAGCACAGAGATCTCCGTAGATCGGTGCAGCACGGCCCCGGGGCCCGCCGTGCAGGCCGGGCCCCGGGTCGTGCGGCGTCGGTCGTGTTACTCGTTGAGGACGATGTCCGTGAAGACCTCGTCGTTCACCGGGCTGGCGGGGTAGCTGTCGACCCGGGGGTCGAAGGCCAGGGTGGGAGCCGGGTGCGCGAGCGGGACGCCGGGGATGAACTCGGCGACCATCTCGTTGATCTCCTCGTACAGCGCGGTCTGCTCGTCGAGGTTCGAGACGCCGCGCGCCTCGGTGAGCTTCTGGAACAGCTCGGGGTTGTCGAAGCCCCACTCCGAGCTCTGCTGGCCGAAGAAGACGCCGACGAAGTTGTCAGTGTCGTTGTAGTCGCCGGTCCAGCCGAGCAGGTGGATGCCGTGGTCCGACGTGCCCGTCGTGCGGTCGAGGTACTCGACCCACTCCTCCGACACGGGGGTGGTCTCGACGCCGACCTCGGAGAGCTGCGACGACAGCACGGTGAAGATCTGCTCGGGGTCCGGCATGTAGGGACGCGAGACGTTGACCGGGTAGTTGAAGGTCAGGCTCAGCGGGTTCGCCTCGTCGTAGCCGGCCTCGGCCAGCAGCGCCTTCGCCTTCTCGGGGTCGTAGTCGTAGGTCGTGACGTCGGGGTTGTAGCCGTTGACGACCTCGGGCACGAACTGCGTGGCCTTCTCGGTGCCCTCGGGGAGCACCTGGCTGATCAGGGCATCCTTGTCGATCGCGTACGACAGCGCCTCGCGCACCTTCGGGTCCTGCAGCTCGGGCAGGGCCTGGTTGAACGCCAGGTAGAGGATGGTGAACGGCGGGCGCGAGACCATCGTGAAGCCGTCGTCTTCGAGCGCCTGGGTGTCGGCGGGACCGACCAGGTCGTACCCGTCGATCGAGCCGGACTCGAGCGCCTGGCGACGCGCGGTGGGGTCGTCGATCGTGCGGAAGATGATCTCGTCGATCTGACCCGCCTCGCCCCAGTAGTCGTCGTAGGCCGAGAGGGTGACCTGCTCACCCGGCGCCCACTCGTCGAACTTGTAGGGTCCGGTGCCGACGGGGTGTCCCATCGCGTACTCCGACAGCTGCGGCGCCTCGGCGGAGCCGCCGACCTCGTCGGCGCCGAACTCCTGCATGGCCGAGGGGCTCTGCATCGAGAACGCCGGCAGCGACAGCGAGGCGACGAAGCCGGCGAACGGCTTGTTCAGCTCGATCGTGACCGAGTTCTCGCCGTCCGGCGTGCACGACTTGTAGACGGCGTCGTCGGGGGTGGAGGCGTAGCCCTTGTAGAGCTTGTTGTAGTAGTAGCCGAAGGCCTCGGAGGCGGCCAGGCCCTCCCAGTTGTACCAACGGTCGAAGTTCGCGCAGACGGCCTCGGCGTTGAACGGCGTGCCGTCGTGGAACGTCACGCCCTCCTTCAGCGCGAAGGTGTGCGACATGCCGTCTTCCGACGACTCCCAGCTCTCGGCGAGCAGGGGCGCGGGGTCGGCCGTGCCGGGCTCGGTGCCGACCAGGCCCTCGAAGATCTGACGCGAGACGCGGAAGCTCTCGCCGTCCTGGGCGAACGCGGGGTCGAGGCTCGCCGGGTCGGACGATGCCGCGAAGACGAACGTGCCGTCGACGTCGCCGGAGCCTTCGCCGCTGTCATCGCCGCGCTCGCTCGCGACGCAGCCCGCGAGGGCGAGGGCGACGACCGTCGCCCCGGTGAGGGCGGCGAGACCGCGTCGTCGGAGGTATGACTTGTGCATGGTGCGTGCCTTCCCGGTGGGGGATCTGGTGCGCGTGAGCAGAGCCTCGTCGCTCCGTCACGGTGATTTCTCGACCGTACCCAGCAAATTCCAAGATGCCAAGGGTTTGGCCGTCACCGATCGATTCCAATTCGGTATCGGCCGCCGCGGGACCGAGTCCCAGCCCCGGAGGGGTCGAGGAACAGCGGCCTGCGAGGGCCGAGGCACCAGCATCCGTCTCAGACGGTGGCGCCCACCAGCCGCTCGCGCGCGGCCGCGGCTCCGAGCCTGCTGGCCGCACCCACCTCGATGGTGGGCAGGGGCAGCGGCCGCTGCACGGCCAACCCCACGTTCACCACGACGGCCTGCGGGTCGCGGCGCGCCGCGTTCTCCACCAGGGCGCGCTGCGCGGCATCCGCATCCGGTCGATCGACGAGGATGACCGTCGCGCCCTCGGCGGCGACGGCCTCGTCGAGGGCGCGGTCCTGCTCCTCGGCCGTGCTGCGCGCGACATCGAGGCGCACCCGATGACCGCCCGCGGCGAGCACCTCGGAGACATAGCCGGCCGCACTGTCGACGGCGAGCGTCGAGCGACGTCGCGCGTCGACCACCGACAGGACGGATGCCGTCGGCGGAGTGCCGACGACGCGCAGTGCACGGCGCACGATCTCGAGCGCGTCGAAGACGGGAGCGGGGTCGTGCGACAGCGCGCCGGAGGCGGTGCGCAACGAGCGGGCGAGGGCCGCGACCCGCGCCGCCGCCTGCTCCACGCGCTCCCGCGGGAGCGAGCCGTCGCGGATCGCTGCGACGATGCCGTCTCGTGCGGCGCGGAAGTCGCGCTCGTCCTGGTCGGCGAGGGCCGCGTCGCCCGGGTTGGTGGGGTTGCCGATGCAGAGCAGGTCGGCTCCCGCGGCGAGGGCCTTCGCCGCTCCCCCGCCGATGCCGACGGTCTCGCGGATCGCGGCCATGTCGAGCGCATCGGTGATGATGACGCCCTCGAAACCCCAGTCGCGGAGCGTGCCGAGCACCCGCGGGTTGAGGGTCGCCGGCTCGTCGCCCCACGCGGGGACCACGATGTGCGCCGTCATGATCGTGTCGACCCCCGCGTCGATCGCGGCGCGGAAGGGCGCGAGGTGCACGCGCTCGTACTCCTCGACGTCGAGCTCGATCACCGGCAGGGCGTGGTGCGAGTCGAGGTGCGTATCGCCGTGGCCGGGGAAGTGCTTGATGCAGGCCGCGACGGCACCGTCCTGGATGCCGTCGACCTGGGCGATCACGTGCCGCGCGACGAGCTCGGGGTCGGAGCCGAACGAACGCACACCGATCACCGGGTTGCGCGGGTCGGTGTTCACGTCGGCCACGGGACCGAGCGCGACGTTCGCTCCGGCCGCCCGCAGACGCCGAGCGAGTTCCGCGCCGGTGCGCTCGGTCGCCGTGACATCGTCGAGGGCGCCGAGCTGCGCAGCACCGGGCAGCGTCGACCCGCCGGCCGACTCGAGCCGCGTGACACTGCCGCCCTCCTCGTCGACGCCGATGAGGGCATCCGGGTTCGCGTCGAGGATCTCGGCACTGAGGGCGGCGACGCCGTCGCCGACGTTCTGCGCGAAGTACACCACGCCGGCCAGACCGTCGCGCAGCTCCCGGCGGAGCCACGCGGGCGCGGTCGTGCCGAAGAAGCCCGGCCAGAGCACGCCGTTGGCCAGGCGCTCGAGCTCGTCGGTCATCCCTTCACCGCACCCGCGACCATGCCGGCGGAGAGGCGACGCTGCACGATCACGAAGAAGATCATGACGGGCACCGTGATGATCGTCGACGCGGCCATGATGCTGCCCCAGTCGTTGGCGTAGAGGCCGAAGAACGACTTCAGGCCGATCGAGACGGTGTACTGATCGGTCTGCGCGCCGAGGATCGTCATCGCGAAGATGAACTCGTTCCACGCCGTGATGAAGCTGAAGATGCTCGTCGCCACGAGACCCGGCATCACCAGAGGCAGCAGGATCGAGCGGAACATGCGCCACCAGCTCGCACCGTCGATGTACGCGGCCTCCTCGAGCTCGACGGGCACGGCCGCGACGAAACCGCGCAGCATCCAGATGCCGAAGGCCAGCGAGAGCGCGACGTAGACGACCATGAGGCCGATGATGCTGTTGAGCAGACCCAGGCTCTTGACCTGGAGGAACAGCGGGATGACGAGCGCCTCGAGGGGCACCATCTGCACCACGAGGATCATCATGAGGATCGTCGTGCGGAACTTGAAGCGGAAGCGCGCGACCGCGACGGCCGCGAGCAGGCACACGAGCGCACTCACGAGCACCGTGACCACGGCCACGATGGCCGAGTTGCGCAGGTAGGTGCCGAACCCGCCCTCGGTGAGCACGAAGGCGAAGTTGTCGAAGCTGAACTCCTGCGGCAGGAGCGACTGCCCACCGCTGGACGCCTTCTTGTCGAGGGCACTGGAGACCATCCAGTAGACGGGGAACAGCGTGAAGATCAGGACGGCGGCGACGCCGATCCCGACGCCGATCCGGGAACGGAGCCGGGGCTTCGGGTTCACAGCTCGTCCTCCTTCATGAGCGATCGGATGTACACGATCGTGATGCCGATCAGCACGAGGGTCAGGAGCACGGCGAGGGCCGCACCGAAGCCGTAGCGGTTCTGCCCGAACGACTCGACGTACGACCAGACGCCGAGGTTCAGCACCTGGCGGTTTCCGCCGCCGCCACCGGGCATGAGGTACACCTGCGCGAAGACCTTGAAGTCCCAGATGGTCGACAGGATGATCACGACCGAGAAGACGGGCTTGAGGGTCGGGAAGATGATCTTCCAGAAGCGGCGCCACGCGCCGGCGCCGTCGAGCGCTGCGGCCTCGAGCATCTCCTTCGAGACGCCGAGGAGGCCGGCGAGCACGGTGATCGCCACGAACGGGAAGCCGTGGTGCACGACGTTCAGCAGCACGATCGCGTAGAACGACCACTGGTTGGTGAACCAGTTCACCGCCCCGTCGATGAGGCCGAGGTCCTGCAGGACGCTGTTGAAGATGCCGCGGTCGGCATCGAAGATGAACGTCCAGACGTAGGTGCCGGTCACGGCGGGCATCGCCCACGCGACCATGATGCAGCTGGAGACGATGGTGCGCCAGAGCGTGCCGAGTCGGGCGAGCAGCAGCGCGACCAGCGTGCCGACCGCCACGGTGACGAAGACCGCCACCGCGGCGAAGCCGACCGTGTTCGGGAGCACGACCGTCCAGAGGGTCGGGTTGGTGAGCGCCTCGACGTAGTTCTGCAGGCCGATCCAGTTGCTCTCCCCGGTGTTGATCTCGCGCAGACCGTAGTCCTGCAGCGAATAGAGGAACACCTGGACGAGCGGCCAGAGCATGAGCACCGCGAGGATGATCAGCCCGGGCGCGAGGAGGAGCCAGGGGCGGGCCGCGACGATCGAGAGACCGCGACGCGGCCGGCCGCCGGCCACGGAGACGGAGGGGGACTCCGTCTTCGTGGCCGGCAGTGGCGCTTGCACCATCGACATGGAGGAAGTGCTTCCTTACTTACTGGTTGAGCAGGTCCGTCATCTCAGCGGCGGCGTCCTTCGTCGCGGTCGCGACGTCCTTCTGCCCGCTGAGGATGGCCTGGATCATGGAGTTGGTCGTCTTCTTGGCCTGCACGGCGCCGAAGTTCGGCGTGACCGGGACGGATGCTCCGCCGTCGACCATCTGCTCGGCGAACGGCGCGACCAGCGGGTCGGTCGAGGCGAGGGCCTCTTCCATGGCCGACTGCACGCCGGGGAAGTAACCGGTCTCGTTCGACCACTGCTCGGCGAACTCGCCGGTGGTCATGAGCTTCACGAACTCCCACGCCAGGTCGGCGTTCTTGGTCGTGTTGAAGACGGAGAGGTGCGAGCCGCCCAGCACGGAGGGGGCGATGCCGCCGTCCTCGCCCGGGATGACCGCGGCGCCGATCTTGCCCTCGAGCTCCGGGTTGGCCTCGATGAGCGACTTCGGCGTCCACGAGCCCGAGAGCATCATGGCGACGTTGCCCTGCGTGAAGGCGTCGCGGAGGTCGGTCTCCTTCCAGGTCGTCGCGCCGGCCGACGAGAAGCCGTGCTCGGTCGCGAGACCCGTGTAGAACTCGATGCCGGCCTGCGACTCGGTGCTGTCGAGCTCGCTGGTCCAGGTGTCGCCGTCCTTCGTGGCGACCTCGCCACCCGCGCCCCAGACCCAGGGGTAGACCTGGAACTCGGCGTCACCGGGAACCGGGAACGGGAGCATGTCGGGCTTGGCCGCCTTGATGGCGTCACCCGCGGCGACGATGTCGTCCCACGTCTTGGGGACCTCGAGGCCGAGCTCCTCGAAGACGTCGGCACGGTAGACGAGCGAACGGACGCCGGCATACCACGGCATGCCGTAGAGCTCGTCGTCGTAGGTGCCGGCGACCGCCAGGCCCTCGACCAGGTCGTCACGCAGACCGTCTTCGGCGTCGACGTACTCGTCGAGCGGGAGGAGCGCGCCGGCGTCGGCGAACTCGGCGGTCCAGGTGGTGCCGGTCTCGGCGATGTCGGGGGTCGTACCGCCGGCGATGGAGGTCACGAAGCGGTCGTGGGCGTCGGCCCACTGGATCTCCTCGATGTTGACCGTGGCGCCGGTCTCCTCTTCGAAGGCCTCGGAGACCTTGTCGTAGAAGGCGGTGGAGTCGGGGTTGGTGCCCTTCATGATCCAGACGGTGAGTTCCTGCCCCTCTCCGTCTGCTGCTCCGCCGCCGTTGTCGCCGCTGCCTCCTGCGCAGCCCGCGAGCGCGATCGAAGCCACGGCGCCGAGCGCCACGACCGGAAGAATGCGCTTGTGCATCAGTGGATCTCCTCTTTGAAACGTCCTGGGGGTTGGACGAGTGGGTGCTCGCCCTTTCGAATAAGTATCCACGACTAACTAATTGCCTGCAAGTGGTTCACACGATCGTCACATGCTTGTGACAATCGTTTCCGGGGCGGTCTCCCAGGCATCCTCGCCGGGCCCGTCGCTATGCTCGCGGGATGCCAGGACGCGCCCGAGACTCCGACCGCACGCCGGTCGCCCGCCACGCGACGCCCGCGCCCGCCCGACCGGTGCGCCGATTCCTCAAGCTCGGCGGCATCGTCGTCGCCGTCCTCCTCACGGCCTTGATCGCGGTCGCAGCGTTCGTGGCAGCCGACTACATCAACCGCCTCAACGACGGCGCCGTCACCCTGGAGGACGCTCCGGAGGTCGAGCCACCGGCGATCAGCGCCTACCCCGGCGAGTTCAGCGTGCTGCTTGTCGGCACCGACGAATGCGGGGAGGTCTCTTCCGGGCTTCTCGGCGTGCGCTGCTCGGAGGCCGACGGCGGCGTGCTCAACGACGTCAACCTCCTCGTGCACGTCTCGGCCGAGCCACGCGCCGTGACCGTCGTCTCCTTCCCCCGCGACCTCATGATCCCGACATCCGAGTGCACCCGCACCGACGGATCGACGGCATCGGCCACCGACAAGTCGCAGATCAACTCGATCTACGAGAACGCCGGGGTCTCGTGCATCGCGAAGACGATCACCGACCTGAGCGGGGTCGAGATCCCCTTCGCCGCGAAGATCGACTTCGACGGCGTCATGGAGGTGACCGACGCCATCGGCGGTGTCGAGGTGTGCATCGGCGGCGAGGGCATCCACGACGATCAGACCGCACTCGACTGGGAACCCGGCCCCCGCACCGTCTCGGGCTACGAAGCCCTGCAGTTCATCCGCACCCGGTACGGCGTGGGCGACGGCAGCGACATGGCGCGCGTGTCGAATCAGCAGCAGTACATGTCGCGGCTCGTGAAGAAGATCATGAGCGACGAGGTGCTGAGCGACCCGGGCAAGCTGCTGAGCCTCGCGAACACGGTGGTCGACAACATCGACCCCAGCACCGAGCTGGGCAACCCCGTGCGCATCGCGCAGCTCGCTCTGTCGATCAAGGACGTGCCCTTCGAGGACTTCGTCTTCGTGCAGTACCCCGTCTTCGCCGACCCCGACGACTCCGACCGCGTCATCCCCAACTACGACGCGGCGGAGACGCTGTGGAGCGCTCTCGCCGCCGGCCAGCCGGTGCAGATCACCGGCGACGCGTCGAACAACGGCGGCGTCGAACTGGTCGACCCGGGAACCGGCGCGACCGACGGAACCGATGCGCCCCCCTCCGATGATGCGCCCGCGACCGACGCCCCCGCCACGGATGCTCCGGCCCCGCGCGCCACGCTCGACCCGAGCATCTCGGGACAGACCGCCGATCAGGAGACCTGCGCCGGAGGCCGGGGCTGAGCTCGGGACGGAACGCGTAGGCTCGCACGCATGGGACGGATGCGGCAGCGCGACTCGGAGCATCCGCAGGCGCGGCTCGACCACGGCGGGCTCGCGAGCATCGTGCCATCGGAGTTCACGTCCGGGTTCGAGCTCATCGTCGACGGCACCCCGCAGTCGCACGTCGATCTCGACGACCCGACGCACCTGCACTTCGAATACATCGTGCGCATGGGCGCCGTGATCGACCAGCTGCCGGACGGGCCGCTCACCGCCGTGCACCTCGGCGCCGGGGCGTTGACGATCCCCCGCTACATCGATGCCACCCGCCCGGGCTCGCGGCAGCAGGTGATCGAGTGGGAGGCGCCGCTTGCCCAGCTCGTGCGTGAGCACCTTCCGCTGCCGCGCGCGGCGTCGATCCGCATCCGCATCGGCGATGCGCGCGAGGGCGTGGGCCGGCTGCCCGCCGCGCTGCGCGGCTCGTGCGACCTCGTCGTGTCCGACGTCTACTCCGGGGCACAGACGCCCGCGCACCTGACCAGCGTCGAGTTCTACCGCGAGGTCGCGGAGCTCCTCGCCCCCGGCGGCATCCTGCTCGTCAACGTCGCCGACGGACCAGGACTCGCCTTCGCCCGACGCCAGGTCGCCACCATCGCCGAAGTGCTGCCCGAGGCGGCGGTGCTCGCCGACACCCAGGTGCTCAAGGGGCGCCGGTTCGGGAACCTCGTGATCGCGGCATCCGCCACTCCCCTGCCCACGGCATGGCTCCCCCGCGTGCTCGCCGCCGGGCCGCACCCGGCGAAGATCGCCCGGGGTGCGGAGGTGCGCGCGTTCACCCAGGGGGCCACGGTGGTCACCGACGCGGATGCCGTGGCCTCGCCGCGACCCGACTCGTCGCTCTTCCTGCGCTGATCCGACGTCCGGATCGATGCTCGCGGGCGTGCCGCACTCCGGTCGGTCGCGGCCCGGGAGAGACTGTTCGGGGGACGCGGCGGAAGGAGAGCAATGAGTTTCATCCGGGGATACGACCGGGAGAGCCTCCGTGAACTGGTCGACATCGACGAGTGCGCGGTGCGCCTCGAGGAGATCGAGACGCAGCGCAGCCTCCCGGCCCTGCTCGAGCGGGTGTGGCTGCTGAAGGTTCTCGGGCGTCTCGACGAGGCGCTGGCGCTCGCCGAGACCGCCGTGCGTCAGGCGCGCATGGCCGGCACCCGCAAGGATCTGCTGCGGGCGCGCGTGCTGCACGCCACCGTGCTGCAGTACCGCGGCGCCCACGCCGCCGCCGATCAGGAACTCGCCGCCTGCGCCGAGGAGGCCGAGGGGCAGGGCTGGATCACGGTGGCCGCGTTCGCGCACCAGCACCAGGGTAAGAACGCCTTCGACGCGGGCGACTACGAGGCCGCCCGCGAGAGCTTCAAGCGCTCGCTGTTCCTGCGCCGGGAGGCCGGAGCGGAAGATCGGGAACTCGAAGTCGCGCTGCTCGCGATCGACGCGGTGGAGCGGCGGCGCACGACCGAGCTCGTCGCGGGCTGATCCGTCGAGGCGCCCCGCCCGGCGCTCCGGGCCGCGGTGTCGGCGGCATGTCTTAGTCTGAGCACATGGCCGATCTCGACCGGGTACGCGTCTGGGCCGAGGCGCTCATCGCGATGCACCTCGACGACTCCTGGTCGTTCGGTTTCGACAACGCCAAGCGCCGCGCCGGCCAGTGCGACTACACGCGCCAACGCATCACGGTGTCGCGATACCTGGCGGCGCGATTCGACGACGACGAGATCCACCAGGTGCTCCTGCACGAGGTGGCGCACGCTCTGGCCGGCCACACCGCCGCCCACGGGCCGGCGTGGAAGCGCACCGCGCGAGACCTCGGCTACGTCGGCGGCACCACGCACCGCGGCGAGACCGCCGTCGAGCTCGCCCCGTGGATCGGCCGCTGCCCGCGGGGCCACGAGACGTTCCGCCACCGCCGCCCCACGCGACCGACCTCGTGCGCCGCCTGCTCGCGCAGCTTCGACGAGCGCTACCTGTTCACCTGGGCTCGACGCGAGATCACCGCGGCGACGCGGCTCGCTGCTCAGTCCCCGCGCTGACCACGATCCCGATCGCCCGTGTCCGTGGGTGACGCCTCCGTGGCGAGCGGGGGTTCGGCCTCCGCACTTCCCTCGGCCGTCTCGGTCGCGTCGGGTCGTGCGCCCGAGTCGGCTGCTGCGGTGCGACGGCGACGAAGCAGGGCGGCCGCGGCCCGCCAGCCCACGAGCAGCACCCCGAGGGTGAGCGTCGCGACGATGATGAACGGCACCTGCGCCGTGTCACCGGTCGCGAGACGCAGCAGCATGCCGCCGGCGACCGTGACGACCCACACCACGGCGCCCCAGGCCACGGACCACGGGCGACGGGGACGCGACGGCAGCAGCGCAGCGAGGGCGTGGCCCACCAGCAGCGCCACCAGGAACGGCCAGGCGGTCAGGAGGAATCCGGCGGGGCCCTCGTCATGCGACGCGCGGCCGATGACCGCGAAGACCAGCACCAGCACGACGTCGACGATGACTGCGGGGAGGTACCTCATGCCCCGACCCTACGCGCGCGCCGCCCGACGGATGCCCGACCCGCCGCGGTGATTCGCACCACACGCCCCAGATGCCCCGTGTGACCGCGCACGATCGCGGTCTCGCGATCAGGAGAAGGCGGCGAAGGAGCGCTCGCGGAACACCGGCACCGCGGCGACCGCGTCGAGTCGCGCGGACGCGGCGACGGTCGCAGCGTCGTCGAGATGGCGACCGGAGCCGCTCGCCGAGACGAGGTGCCCGAGCGCTCGACGCAGCGCGCGGAAGCCCTCGGCCGCCACCGCGGCATCCGGCGCCGTGTGATCGATGCCAAGGTCGGTCAGCGCCGCCGCGATCGCTCCGGCCGCGAGCTGATCCTCGACCGTGAAGCGCACATCGTTCGACGCGTCGCGCTCCCCCGTCGGCACGATCGCCACCGACGTGCGGCGCTGGCGCGTCTCCTGGATGCGCTGGATCGCGTGGGCCACGGCCGAGGCGTTGCGCAGGCATCCGACCAGCACCGTCGAACCCGCCGCGTCGGCGGTGACCGCCAGCGCGGGGGCGACCGAGTCGGGCGACCACTCGGCGACATCGGCGAGCGCCACCGTCGAGCCGGCCGCCACCGCATCGGTCACTGCGGTCGAGAAGGTGAGCACGTCGACGATCACGACCACGTCGGCGTCGGCGAGGCGCTCGAGCCCCGCGAGCCCCCAGTCGAGACGGACCTGGTAGACGGACTGATCGAGGGGCGACGACATCCCTCCAGCCTATGTGTGTACCCCGCCCTCACCGCGTGCCCGCGCACGCGGTGAGGGGTCACGACACGCCGCATGCGCACCCTCCCGCGCGGCGTGTCGTGACCCCTCACGCGAGAGGGCCCCAGCCCGAGGAGCTCAGTCGGCGGCGAGCGCCTCGACCGGCGCCACGCGCGTCGCGAGCCGGGTGGGCGTCGCCGCGGCGACGAGGGTGAGCAGCGCGGTCGCAGCCACGATCGCGACCACGGGGATCCACGGCACCTGGGGCGCGATGAGGCCTGCCGGGGTGAACTCCGGCAGAACGGGCACCGACCCCAGCAGCGACTGCGCGGCGATCCACCCGTAGGCGACGCCGAGCACGAGCCCGGTCAGGGTCGCGGCGACGGTGATGTGCGTCGCCTCGAGCAGCACCATGCGGCGCACCTGCCGATTCGAGAGCCCGATCGAACGCAGCAGCCCGAGCTCGCGACGGCGCTGCACCACGCCGATCGTCAGGAGGTTCACGAGCCCGACCGCCGCGATCACGGCGGAGACGGCGACGAGCACCATCATGACCGACGCGAAGGCGTCGTACGGCGCGAAGAACTCCGGCGGGATCTCCTCCGTGGTCTGGCTCGTCATCAGCCGCTTGGCCGACTCCAGCGCGACCGCGAACATCGTCACGAGCGTCACGCCCATCACCACGCCGATCGCCATGCGCGACGAGCGTTCGGGGTAGCGCAGCGCGTTCTCCGCGGCGAGGCGGGCGGTCGCGCTCGACCCGAACATCCGGCCCACCAGTCGCAGCACGGGCGGCATGAACAGCACCGACCCGAGTGCGAGGCCGGTGAACGAGAGCAGCCCGCCGAAGAACGCCACCACCACCCCGAGGGGGGTGACGAGCCCGACCAGCACCCCGCCGACCAGCAGCGCCGCACCCGCGATGAGCAGCACCCAGGCGCCCACGTGCCGACGCGCGGCACCCGTGAGCTCGTCGTGGGTGCGCTCGACCGAGCCCCCGAGCGCCTGCAGCGGCGTGACCGAGAGCACGCGCCGCGATCCCACCCACGCGGCGAGCCACGTCGTGAGCGCGACGCCGACCGCCGGCAGCACGAGAGCGGGCTGGGCCAGCGAGAATTCGGCGGGCACGTTGTCGATCAGCATCCGTCCGACCTGCACGCCGATCGCCGAGAGGCCGACGCCGACGCCCAGACCGATGAGCGCCCCGATGACCCCGACCACGATCCCCTGGCGTCCGACCTCGGCGCGCTGCGACCGTGCGGTCGCGCCGATCAGACGCATCAGGGCGATGCGGCGGGTGCGGCCCGCGATGATCGTCGAGAAGGTGTTGGCCGTCACGATCGCGGCGACGTACATCGCGACGGCGGTGAGGAGCACCGACAGCAGGGCGACCACGACGGCGAGCGTCCCGCTGTCGCCGATGAACGGATCGTTCTGCAGCACGGCGCCGATGAACGCGGTGACCTCGACGAGCACCACGCCGAACCCCGCCGACAGCGCCGCCACGAGGATGCTCGCCCCCATGCCGCGTTCCCGCAGCCAGGCCAGCCGTGGCGCGGTGGCCGCGGTCTCGGGCACGACGGTCGAGACGGCCGAGGCGACGGCGGTCATGCCGACACCTCGGCAGCGAGCATGTACGCCGAGATCTGCTCGGCGGTCTGCCGGGGGTGGTCGGCGACGATGCGGCCGTCACCGAGGTAGAGCACGCGGTCGGCGTGGCTCGCCGCGATCGCATCGTGCGTCACCATCGCGATGGACTGGCCGTGCTCGCGACTGGCCGAGGCGAGCAACTGGAGCACCTCTCGGCCCGTCTGCGAGTCGAGGTTGCCGGTGGGCTCGTCGGCGAACACCAGGTCGGGGGCGGTGGCGAGGGCGCGGGCGATCGCCACGCGCTGCTGCTGACCGCCGGACAGCTGGTGCGGCCGGTGCCGCAGACGGGCGCCCAGGCCGAGGGTCTCGATGAGACCGTCGATGCGGGCGCGCTCGATCGCGCTGGGCCGACGGCCGTCGAGCTCGAACGGGAGCAGGATGTTGCCGAGCGCATCGAGCGTGGGCACGAGGTTGAACGACTGGAAGATGAAGCCCACCCGGCGGCGGCGCAGGATCGTGAGTTCGAGGTCGCCGAGCCCGGTGATCTCGGTGTCGCCGATGAACGCCTTGCCCTCGGTGGGCGTGTCGAGGCCGGCCATGATGTGCATGAGCGTCGACTTGCCCGAGCCCGACGGGCCCATGATCGCGGTGAACTGCCCGCGACGGATGCCGACGCTCACGTCGTCGAGCGCGCGCACGGTTCCCTCGCCCGAACCGTAGGTCTTCTTCAGGTGCTGGACGCGGGCGGCGAGGCCCAGGTCGGTGGTCGTGATCTCCATGTCCTCCACGCTAGGAAGCGGCGCGGGCCGGGTCGTCGGCCGCCGGATGCATCCGCGTACATCGCCAGGATGATCCGCGTGTGGCATCGCACCGCCCGGAGGAGGGGTGAATGCTCAGGCGAGCCCGTGCTCGAAGGCGAAGACGACGAGCTGCACCCGGTCGCGCAGGGCGAGCTTGGTGAGGATGCGGCTGATGTGCGTCTTGACGGTGGCCTCGCTGAGGAACTCGCGCGCGGCGATCTCGGCGTTGGACAGACCGCGGGCGGCCAGCGCGAAGATCTCGCGCTCGCGCTCGGTGAGCGCGTCGTAGGAGGGCGGGGTCGGACGCGGCGCCTCGGCGAAATGGGCGAAGAGCTCGCGGGTGGCCGAGGCGGCGATCACGCTCGACCCGGCGTGGACGGTGCGGATCGCGGCGAGCAGGAACTCCGGATCGGCGTCCTTCAGCAGGAATCCGCTGGCGCCCTGGCGGATGGCGCGAGCCGCCGCCTCGTCGAGGTCGAAGGTCGTGAGCATGACCACGCGCGGGGCATCGGGGCGCGCGAGGATCTCGGCGGTTGCGGCCAGTCCGTCCATCACGGGCATGCGGATGTCCATGAGCACGACGTCGGGGCGGGTCTGCGCGACGACGGTGAGCGCCTCGCTGCCGTCGCCGGCCTCGCCGACGACCTCGAGGTCGGGCTGCGAGGCGATGAGCATGCGGATGCCGGCGCGGAACAGCGCCTGGTCGTCGACGAGCACGACGCGGATCATGAGGGGGCTCCGATCGGGAGGCTGCCGTGGACGTGGAACTCTGTTCCCTGGCGCTCGGCCTGCAGGCTGCCACCGACGAGCTGAGCCCGCTCGCGCATGCCGATCACGCCGTGGCCCGATCCCTGCCCGAGCGGTGCGGTGCGGCCTTCGGCCACCGCATTGCGCACATCGATGTCGACCCGGTCGGGCAGCCACGACAGGCGCACGTCGACCGCGCCGTCACCGTGCCGGATCGCATTGGTGAGCGCCTCCTGCAGGATGCGGTAGACGGCGAGCTGCACCGCGGCCGGCGGTTCACCCGGCGGCATGGGGTCGACGGTGATGCGGGGGTCGACGCCCGCCTGCCGCACCTGGCCGAACAGGGTCTCGAGGTCGGCGAGGGTGGGCTGGGGGCCGTCGCCCTGGCGGTGCCGCAGCTGGGTGAGCAGCATCCGAACGTCGGAGAGGGCGCCGCGCGCGGTCTGCGCGATGGTGCCGAGCGCCTCGGTCGCCATCTCCGGTTTCACCGCCGCGGCGTACCGGGCGCCGTCGGCCTGCGCGATGACCACGGCGAGCGAATGAGCCACGATGTCGTGCATGTCGCGCGCGATGCGCACGCGCTCCTGCTCCTCCGCGGCCAGCAGCTCGGCCTGGGCTCGAGCGACCTGGGTCGCCCTGCCCGCGACGATCACGCGCCACAGCAGGCCGGCGCCCCACGACATGACCATCGCCAGCACGAACACCGAACCGAGCAGGGCGGCGGTCACGGCCGCGCGCATCGCGCTGGCCGCGTCGGTGACGAGCTCGCCCGACCAGGCCACGCCGAAGTAGACCCCGCCGATGAGGCCGCCGCCGAGCGCCGATGCCCCGCCGAGCCACAGCAGCCGTCGGCTCCCCCAGGCGGCCGTCGCGAACAGCACGATGAGGATCGCGGCGTCGTACGGCACCGGCGGAAGCCCCATGGCCATCTGCGCGATCGCACCGAACCAGGCGATGCTCAGGGCGAGCGCCGGCGACAGGCGCGAGATCGCCGCTGCACCCCACACCACCGCTCCGACGAGCACGTAGGCGGTGGCCGACGAGACGCCGTCGGCGATCCAGGCGCTGAGGCCCGCCGATCCGGGCACGAGCGGAATGCCCGCCGTGAGCACGAACCCGAGGATCGAGCACACGACGTCGGCGACGATCCAGGTGCGGGAGACGGGGCGGAACACCCCTCCACGCTACGCGAGCGCGGCGAGCGCCCGCGTCCGTCGAGAGATGTATCCCCGCTGATGCCGGGGCGACCCGCGGTCAGGCCCGGGCGAGGATCTCGCCGTGCGGCACGAGGTACCAGCCGTCCCCGGCATCCGCCCAGCGCTTCCAGGCGTCGCTGATCGCGCGCAGGTCGTCGCCCGTCGCCATGCCCGCGTCGACCAGCTGGCGCGCGAGCGCGGATTCGAGGATGCGGTCGGCCCACATGCCGCCCCACCAGGCGCGGTCGTCGGGGGTGGCGTAGCACCACGTCGATGCCGTCGCGGTGACGTCGGTGAAGCCCGCCGCGCGCGCCCAGGAGAGCAGTCGCCGGCCGGCATCCGGTTCCCCGCCGTTCGCGCGGGCCGCGGCGCGGTACAGCCGCAGCCACTCGTCGAGCTCGGGCAGGAGCGGGAACCACACGAACCCCGCGTAATCGGCGTCGCGCGCCGCCACCACCCCGCCGGGCACCGTCACGCGCCGCATCTCGCGCAGCGCCTGCACAGGATCGGCGACGTGCTGCAGCACCTGGTGCGCGTGCACCACGTCGAAACTGTGGTCCGCGAAGGACAGCCGATGCACGTCCTCGACCGAGAAGGAGATGTTCGAGATCTCCCGCTCCGCGGCGAGCGCCCGCGACAGAGCGAGGGCGCCCTCGTCGATCTCGGTCGCGGTGACGTGGGCGACGTGGCGGGCGAAGTCGACGGTGATGCTCCCCGGTCCGGCACCGACGTCGAGCATCCGGGTCTCGGGCGCGAGGTGCGGGCGCAGATAGGCGGCGGAGTTCGCGATGTCGCGCACGCTGTGCGAGCGGAGCACGGACTCGTGGTGTCCGTGGGTGTAGGTGGCCATGCTCCAGTCTGGCACCGCGGGACAGCCCGTCCGGACGCGTCCGGCTCAGTGCCGTTCGGAGGCCAGACGGCGGATGGCCTCCCGATCGGGCTTGCCCGAGGAGAGGGTGGCGATCTCGTCGACGAGCACGAGCCGCGACGGTCGCGCCGCCTTGCCGATGCCCGCCGCGACGGCCTCGCGCGCCTGCTCCAGCTGATCTGCCTCCGTGCGGCGCAGCACCTCTCCGCGCGGCGCGACGATGACGGATGCCTCGCCCCACCGGTCATCGGGCACACCGACCACGACCGCCTGATGCAGCCCGGGGATCTGCCGTACGAGACGCTCGACGCGGTCGAGCGAGACGTTGACGCCGCCCGAGACGATGACGTTGTCGGCGCGCCCGTGCACGCGCACGACGCCCTCGTCGACGAGCCCGAGGTCGCCGGTGCGGTACCAGCGGATGCCGTGCTCGTCGCGCACGAACACCCGATCGGTGAGCGCGTCGTCGCCGAGGTAGCCGTCGGCCAGCTGGGGCCCGGCGATGCGCAACTCGCCGTCGACCGCGCGCACCGAGACCGTGTCGAGGGGCACACCGTCGTACACGCATCCGCCGCTCGTCTCGGTGGAGCCGTAGGTGCGCACCAGACGCACCCCGAGGTCGGCCGCCCGCTCGCGCAGGGGCTCTGGGAGCGCCTGCCCTCCCACGAGAACCGCCCGGTACGCCTGCAGCGCCGCCCGCACGGCGACGTCGTCTGCGGCGTCGAGCAGCGTCGCCACCTGCGCGGGGACCAGCGAGGTGTACAGCGCCTCATCGCCGTGCCGCAGCATCGACAGCGTCGCCTCGGCGAACGACACGGGGGTGAAGCGCCCCTCGAGCATCACCGGCTCGGTGCGCGCGAGGATCGATCGGACGAGCACCTGCAGGCCGGCGACGTACCCGGTGGGCAGCGCGAGCAGCCACCGCCCGGCACCGATGCGGGTGGCCGTGGCGTCGGCGCTGGCCCGCAGCGCCTCGCCGCTGATCGCGACCCGCTTCGGGATACCGCTCGACCCCGACGTGGCGATCACCACCGCGGTACCCGCGGGCACCCGCGGGGGCACGTCGGCGAGCATGCCGAATCCGAGCGCCGGCCCCCCGTCGAGCGCACGTCGCAGGGCGAGACCCAGCGGCACCGGATCATCGGCCTCGACGGGGATCAGCGCGGTCATCGGCGGGCCTCAGTAATGCCAGGGAAACGACGACCAGTCGGGGTCGCGCTTCTCGAGGAACGAGTCGCGCCCCTCCACGGCCTCGTCGGTGCCGTACGCGAGACGCGTCGCCTCGCCCGCGAACACCTGCTGGCCGACGAGTCCGTCGTCGACCGCGTTGAAGGCGAACTTGAGCATGCGGATCGCCGTGGGCGACTTGGTGAGCACCGTGCGCGCCATCGTCAGCGCCTCGCGCTCGAGATCGTCGTGCGGCACGACGCGGTTCACCGCCCCCATCTCGTATGCGCGCTGCGCCGAGTACTCCTCGGCGAGGAAGAACACCTCGCGGGCGAACTTCTGGCCCGTCTGGCGCGCCATGTAGGCCGAGCCGTACCCGGCGTCGAAGCTGCCGACGTCGGCATCCGTCTGCTTGAAGCGGCCGTGCTCGGCACTCGCGATCGTCAGGTCGCAGACCACGTGCAGCGAGTGTCCGCCGCCGGCCGCCCACCCGGGCACCACCGCGATGACGACCTTGGGCATGAAGCGGATGAGGCGCTGGACCTCGAGGATGTGCAACCGGCCGACGGCCGCCTGCGACGCCCCGCTGACGACGGCCGTCTCGGTGTCGGAGTACTTGTAGCCGTCGCGGCCCCGGATGCGCTGGTCGCCGCCGGAGCAGAACGCCCACCCGCCGTCCTTCGCACTCGGCCCGTTGCCGGTGAGCAGCACGGCGCCGATGCGGGAGTCCTGTCGCGCGATGTCGAGGGCCCGGTAGAGCTCGTCGACCGTGTGCGGCCGGAACGCGTTGCGCACCTCGGGGCGGTCGAACGCGATGCGGGCGACGCCGCCGTCGCGCGAGACGTGCGCGGTGATGTCGGTGTAGTCCTCAGCACCGGGCGCGAGCACCCATTCGGCCGGGTCGAACAGGTCGGAGACGGATGCGCTGGTCACCTCTCCAGCCTATTCCCGCCCGGCCCGGCGCGTCCGGATCCACCCGTCGGCGATGTCCCACGCCGGGAACGCGACGAGGCCGGCCCCGGTGACGATCGCGAGGATGCGGAGCGTGTCGGCGCTGAGGCCGCCGTCGCCCGCGAGCACGTCGACGAATGCGGGGTTGACGAGCTGCCCCTGCGCCAGGAGCACGAGCCCCCACACGGCGAACGCCACCGCGAGAAGTGTGTTGACGACGGCGAGCGTGCGCGTCCAGCGACCTCGGGCGTAGACGGCGACGGCGAGCAGCGCCTCGGCACCGATCAGCACCAGCAGCACCGTGATACCCCACGGCCAGAGGTCGGGGTGCAGCACCGGGATCGGGGCGCCGTCGGTGGGGAAGAACCCGCGCAGCACGTCCCAGAACACGGCTCCGGCGGCGAGCACGAGGAAGATCAGCGAGGCGATGACGTCGGCACGGGCCGACCCTCGATCGGCGGACTCGGGCAGCTGGTCGATCGTCCACGCGGGGAGAGCCGCCGCGTTGCCAGTGCGTTCGAGGATGACGAACACGAGCGTCACCCAGAAGGCCACGTGCACGATCGTGCCGAGACCGGCGACGACCGCCGAGCCGATGACCTCGCCCACGGACGCTCCGGCGAGCGTCTGCCCCAGGGCGACCCCACCCATGGCGCAGATCGGGATGATCAGCAGCAGCACCTTCAACAGGCGCCACCAGGCGAGGTAGAACCGCGGCCCCACGAGGTGCAGGGGGCGCTCGGCGTAGCCGGCGGCGAGGATGCCGGGATCGCCGAGCTGTGTGAGCACCGCGCGCTCGGCATCGGTGCGATCGTCGCCCTGGTCGAGTCGGGCCTCGACCGCGTCGACGATCGACCCTTCGAGCTCGGTACGCACGTCGTGCTGCGCGCTCGGCGGCAGGCTGCGGATGACGGCGGAGATGTAGCGTTCGATGAGGGGGCCGGTGGCGGTCATGTCAATGCTCCTCTGCGGGGAGGTCGGCGATCGCCGTGGTGAGGGCGCGCCATTCTTCGGTCAGGGTGTCGGCCAGACGGATGCCCGCGGCCGAGGTGCGGTAGAACTTGCGGGGCCGAGCCTCGTCGGTGTTCCACTCGCTCGTGAGGTACTCCTGCTTCTCGAGGCGCCGCAGGAGGGGGTAGAGGGTGTTGGCGTCGGTGGAGAACCCCCGCGCCTCGAGCTCTTCGAGCAGGCCATAGCCGTATCCCGCCGTGCGCAGCAGCTGGAGGCAGGCCAGCACGACGGTGCCGCGCCGCAGCTCCTGCAGGTGCGTGTCCAACGTCTCGTTCATGTCCATCACATTACTGTGCGTCACACACCATTGTCAATGACACATTGTCGGATCACAAGCCTGGCCCCGGCGCGGGGGCATGATGGGGGCATGACGCCGGACCTCCAGGACATCGTCGCGAGCGCGCGCGTGGTCGCCCTCCCCCTGCACACCCGCTTCCGCGGCATCGACACCCGCGAGGCGCTGCTCTTCGAAGGACCCCGGGGGTGGGCGGAGTTCTCCCCCTTCGTCGAGTACGGCGACACCGAGGCAGCCACCTGGCTCGCCGCCGCGATCGACTTCGCCTGGACCGCGCAGCCGACGCCGCTGCGCGACCGCATCCGGGTGAACGCCACCGTGCCCGCCGTCGACGCCGCCGCGGTGCCCGACGTGCTCGCGCGCTTCGCCGGCTGCCGCACCGCGAAGGTCAAGGTCGCCGAGCGCGGGCAGACGCTCGCCGACGATGTCGCCCGCGTGCGGGCCGTGCGCGACGCCCTCGGCCCCGAGGGACGCATCCGGGTCGACGCGAACGGCCTCTGGAACGTCGACGAGGCCGAGCACGCCGTGCACGCGCTGAACGAGTTCGACCTCGAGTACATCGAGCAGCCGTGCGCGACCGTCGCCGAGCTCGCCGAGCTGCGCACCCGCGTGCGCTACCTGGGCATCCCCGTGGCCGCCGACGAGAGCATCCGCAAATCCGACGACCCGCTCGCTGTCGCTCGTTCGGGTGCCGCCGACGTGATCGTGGTGAAGGCCCAGCCCCTCGGCGGGGCCGTGCACGCCCTGCAGATCATCGCCGCGACCGGGCTGCCTGCGGTCGTGTCGAGTGCGCTCGACACCGCGATCGGCCTCTCGCAGGGTGCCGCACTGGCAGCCGCCCTCCCCACCCTCGACTACGACTGCGGCCTCGGCACCGCGTCGCTGTTCGCCGACGACGTGGCCGACCTGCGCCCCCGCGACGGCGCGATCCCGGTGGAACGCGTGGTACCGGATGCCGCAGCCCTCGACCGCCTCGCCGCAGATCGCGAGCGCCGGGAGTGGTGGCTCGACCGCCTCGCCCGGTGCCACCGCGTGCTGGCCGAGCGCTGACCCTTAGACGAGCAGCAGGTCGACGAGGCGGCCCAGCTCCTCGCTCCCCGAGCGGCGCAGCTGGGCGTCGTCCTGCCCGGCCATCGCCCCGCGAACGGTCATGCCCTCCCACACGATCATGAGGATGCGTCCGGCCACCTCCGCCGGCACGCGCAGTCGCAGACCGCCCGCCTCGACGATGTCCGCCACGATCTGCGCGATGCTGCCGATCATCTCGCCCTCCTGCGCGAGATAGGCCGCGCCGAACGACGGATCGCGGAGCGCGCGGATGCGGATCTCGCTCATCAGCATCACGCCCGCGCGGTCGTCGCTGCCGGAATCCATCACCTTCTGCAGCAGGTCGGTGGGGTCGCAGCCGGGCGCGAGTCCCCCCTCGGCGGTGATCTCGGCGACGCGCTCGCGCACCGCGTCGACCCGTCGCTGGGCGACGCTCGCTGCGAGCATGAGGAAGAGCTCGTCCTTCGACTCGAAGTTGGAGTAGAACGCGCCTCGCGTGAAGCCCGCGCGCTCGCAGACGGCTTCGACCGAAGCGCCGTCGAGACCGGCCTCGGCGAAGACCTGGGCGGCCGCCTCGATCAGACGGGCGCGCGTGTTCTCGCGACTCCGGGTTGCCGGCATCGACATCGAGACCTCCTGTGCTCGCGAACATCGATTCTCACACCCCGCACACAGATTTCCGAATGCGAGGGAACTTACGATACATCTATGTATTGAATACAGCTGTGTATCCAGTACACGACCCTGCGGAGGAATCGCGTGTCCACTCTCCTGTCGTCGCTCGGACGCTGGTCGTTCCGGCACCCCTGGCGTGTGCTCGCCTCCTGGCTGATCGTGCTCGCGCTCGCCGGTTCGGGCGCGCTCGTGCTCGGCGCCGGAACCGACAACACCTTCTCGATCCCCGGCACCGAGTCGCAGGCCGGCCTCGAGCAGCTCTCGCGGTCGTTCCCCCAGGTGAGCGGCACGAACGCCCAGTTCGTCGTGGTCGCCGCCGACGGCGACCGGGTCACCGACGAGACCTATCGCGAAGATATCGAGGATGCGGTCGACGGCCTGGGCGACCTCGACGGCGTGCTCGCCGCGACCTCGCCGTTCGACGAGAACGTCAGCGGCATGGTGAACGACGACGAGACGGCCGCCATCGTGCGGCTGCAATTCGACGGGCAGTCCACCGACGTGTCGGCCGAGACGAAGGACGAGCTGAACGCGGCGGTCGACGACCTCGCCGCCGAGCTTCCCGACGGCGCCGTCACGGCGCTCGGCGGGGACCTCTTCGCGGCTTCGGTCCCCGGGGTCACGCTCACCGAGGCGGTGGGCCTGCTCATCGCCCTCCTGGTGCTCGTCGTCACGTTCCGGTCGTTCGTCGTCGCGGGCCTCCCGCTCCTCACCGCGGTGCTCGGCGTCGGCATCTCGATGGCCGGCATCTTCGCCGCCACCGCTTTCGCCACCGTCTCGTCGACCACTCCCCTGCTGGCGCTCATGCTGGGCCTCGCGGTGGGCATCGACTACGCGCTCTTCATCATGGCCAGGCACCAGGACCAGGTGCGCGACGGGGTCGACCCGGAGGAGTCCGCCTCGCGCGCCGTCGGCACGGCCGGCTCGGCGGTGGTGTTCGCGGGCGTCACCGTGCTCATCGCCCTCATCGGACTCGGGTTCGCGGGCATCCCGTTCCTGACCACCATGGGGATCGCCGCATCCGTCGCCGTCGCCATCGCCGTCATGATCGCCGTCACCTTGACCCCGGCCGTGCTCGGATTCCTCAAGGGCAGGATCGTCGGCCGCCCCCGCCGCGCACCGCGTGCACGCACGGGTCGATCGACGGTCGCGCCCCGTCGCCCGTTCAGCGAGCGGTGGGTCGGCGGGGTCACCCGGCATCCCGTCGTGGTCTCGATCGCGGTCGTGCTCGGGCTCGGCATCGTCGCGGTGCCCGCCCTCAGCCTCGATCTCGCCCTGCCCAACGCCGGCGTGCTGCCGAAAGACTCCGAGGCCCGCCAGAGCTACGACATCGTCGGCGAGGAGTTCGGACCCGGGTTCAACGGGCCGCTGATCCTCACCGGCACGATCATCACCTCCACCGACCCGCTCGGCCTCATGGAAGACCTCGGCGCCGCCGTCGAGCGGATCGACGGGGTGAAGGAGGTCGCCCTCGCGACCCCCAACGAGACCGCCGACACCGGCATCGTGCAGATCGTTCCCGAGACCGCGCCGGACGACCCGGCCACCGCCGATCTCGTGCGCGAGCTGCGCTCCCACCACGACGAGTGGCTCGACGAGTTCGGGATCGACCTGAAGGTGACCGGCTTCACGGCGGTCGCCATCGACATCTCCGACCAGCTCGGCCGAGCGCTCGTGCCGTTCGGCATCTTCGTGATCGGTCTCTCGCTCATCCTCCTCACCATCGTGTTCCGCTCGATCTGGGTGCCGGTCACCGCCGCCCTCGGCTACCTGCTGTCGATCGTGGCCGCGTTCGGCATCGTGGGCGCCGTGTTCGAATGGGGCTGGTTCGCCGACCTGCTGCACGTCGCCAAGGTCGGACCGATCATCAGCTTCATGCCGATCGTGCTGATGGGCGTGCTGTTCGGGCTCGCCATGGACTACCAGGTGTTCCTCGTCTCCCGCATGCGGGAGGACTTCGTGCACGACCCCGACTCGAGGTCGGCCTCCCGCTCCGAGCGCCGCGCGACCGCCGTGCGCGCCGTGCGCAGCGGCTTCACCGGGTCGGCGAAGGTCGTCACCGCAGCCGGGCTGATCATGTTCGCCGTGTTCGTCGCCTTCGTGCCCGAGGGCGACTCCTCCCTCAAGCCGATCGCGCTGGGCCTCGCGGCCGGCATCGCGATCGACGCCTTCCTCGTGCGGATGACGCTGATCCCCGCGCTCATGGCGATCCTCGGCGAGCGGGCCTGGAGTCTCCCCGGCTGGCTGCAGCGCATCCTGCCGCACGTCGACATCGAGGGCGAGGCCGTGGAGCGCGAACGCCGGCTCGCCTCCTGGCCCGGAGACGGCTCCGTGATCGCCGCCGACTCCCTCGCGATCGACGGCGACGACCCCCTGCTGGCCGGCCTCTCGCTGCGGGTGCCCCCGGGGAGCGCACTCGTCGCCACCGGTGGAGACGCCGGCGCACGGCGCGCCCTCGCGCTCGCGATCGCCGGACGGGTGCCGGCCGAACACGGTTCGCTGCGCGTCGCCGGCCACCTGCTGCCCGGCCGGGCGGCATGGGTGCGGGCCCATGTCGGGTGCGTGCTCGTCGACGGATCGGATGCCCCGCTCGACGATCTCGTCGAGGCGTTGCGCGGACGGTCGGAGGTCGTCGTCATCGACGGGATCGACCGTCTCACCGGCAGCCGGCTCGATCAGGCCACCGCCCTGCTCCGCGACGCGGCATCGTCTCGCACCCTGGCTGTGCTCGCCACGGCATCCGACCCGGGCGCCGCCCGCGCGGCGCTCACCGCCGCCGGGTGGTCGGACCCCGCCCTTCTCGACATCACCGCCCCGATCCGGGCGACCGAAGACTCCGAGGTGACCGCATGACCCTCCCCCTCGAGCGCGCCCGCTCGCGCCGCCCCATCACCTGGCTCACGATCCTCGGCATCCTGCTGCTCCCGGCTGCGATCGGCGGCATCCTCGTGTCGTCGCTGTACAACCCGACCGAGCGACTCGACTCGATGACCGCCGCGATCGTCAACCTCGACGAACCGGTCGAGATCGACGGGCAGACGGCCCCGCTGGGTCGGCAGCTCGCCGCCGGGCTGGTCGAGGGCTCCGACGAGCTCGACTCGAACCTCACCTGGGTCATCTCGAACGAGGACGACGCCGCCGAGGGTCTCAAGGACGGCGACTACCAGGCGGTCATCACGATCCCCGAGAACTTCTCGGCCGCGGCGACGTCGGCGGGCACCGCGATCTCCGAGGGAGGCGGCGACGCCGAGAAGGCGACCATCGAGGTGTCGACCCCCGACGACGGACTCGTCGCCGACGACCTCATCACCGGACAGATCGCCGACGTCGCGGCATCGAACCTGGGCACGACCCTGTCGCAGGCGACGACCGAGAACATCCTCGTCGGTTTCACGACGATCGGCGACCAGATCGGCGATGCCGCCGACGGCGCGCTGGAGCTGGCCGAGGGGGCACGCAGCGCGGCCGACGGAGCGACGGCGATCCCCGACGGCGCCACGCAGCTCGCGACCGGGGCGACCGAGCTCGGCACCGGCGCGACCACGCTCGCCACCGGCCTCGACACCATCGCCGCCACCACGCGGCAGCTGTCGACGGGCGCGTCGACGCTCGGCGCGGGTCTCACCGCGGGTTCGACGGCGCTCACCGATCCGAACGGCGACTTCGCGAAGCTCGTCGGCGCGGCGACCACCGGCGCCCCGTACCTGACGGCGGCCTCGGCCGACACGCAGACCGCGGCCGTGTCGATCGGCACACTCGCCCAGAGCTGCGCGGCGTCGGGAGCATCCGCCGAGTTCTGCACCGACCTCGCCGAGGCCGCCGGGCAGGCCGGCACCGCGGCGACATCCACGGGCACCGCTGCCGCCTACCTCGGCCCCGTCGCAGCCGGTCTCCCCACAGCCGCGACCAGCCTCGCCACGAGCCTCAGCGACGCGGGCACGGGCGCCCAGCAGATCGCGAGCGGCCTCTCGCAACTCGCCACCGACGGCGTCGACCAGTCAGCGGCGGGCGCACGGGCCCTCGCCACCGGTGCCGGTCAGCTGTCGTCGGGGGCCACCGAGCTCGCGACGGGCGCGACCGACCTCGCCACCGGCCTTGACACGCTCGCCACGGGCACCGGCGACCTCGCGGGCGGCCTGCGACAGGCATCCGATGCGCTGCCCTCGTTCAGCGACACCGAGTCGGCGTCTCTCGCCTCGGTGATCGCCGACCCCGTCGAGACCGATTCGTCGATGGACTCGCTCTTCGGCCCCACCGCGATCCCGCTGCTCACGGCCGCGGTGCTGTGGTTCGGGTCGTTGGCGACCTTCCTCGTGCTGCGGGCGCACACCGCGCGCACCCTCACGTCACGGCGCACCTCGCTCGGCCTCACGCTGCGCGGGTTCTGGCCGGCGGCTCTGATCGGTGCCGTGCAGGGCGTGCTGCTGTCGATCATCGTGCAGTTCGTCGCCTCGTACGAGGCCGGCGCGTGGTGGGCGTTCGCCGGGACGGCCGTGCTGACGGGCGTGGCGTTCGCGGCCGTGCATCAGGCGCTCGTGTCGGTGCTGGGCGGCGTCGGCCGGTGGATCGGTGCGCTCGTGG
This sequence comes from uncultured Microbacterium sp., assembly GCF_963528945.1. Lineage (GTDB taxonomy): Bacteria > Actinomycetota > Actinomycetes > Actinomycetales > Microbacteriaceae > Microbacterium. The sequence continues at coordinate 185,969 of NZ_CAURWX010000001.1, read as the reverse complement.
GCGTGCTGGCGGTGGCGACCGGACTGATCTCGACGGTTCCCGGCTGGCTCGCGTCCCTCGGCGCCGCACTGCCGACCGCCCCCGCGTTCGCCGGCCTGATCGCCGCGAACGGCTCGGCCATCACGGCGCTCGTGGTCTGGGCGGTTCTGTCGCTCCTCGCCACCACCCTCGCCGTGACCCTGCGCCGCACCACCTCACCCCGGGCCCTCCCCGCCTGACCCGACGCCCCTCTCCGACCCCCGAAAACGGAGAGGTTCTGGGTTCGGGCCGGCGTGTCCCCGTCCGACACACCGCTGTCACAGCATCTCGTCTCCGTTTTCACCCACGGGGAGACGACGACGCCCCGCCCCTCGGGAGAGGGACGGGGCGTCGGAGGACGGATGCTCAGGACAAGCCGGAGTAGGCGTGCAGGCCCTTGAAGAACACGTTCACGATGGTGAAGTTGAACAGCACCGCCGAGAAGCCGACGATCGCGAGCCATGCCGACGGGTTGCCCCGCCAGCCGCGGGTCGCCCGCGCGTGGATGTAGCCCGCGTACAGCACCCAGATCACGAAGGTCCAGGTCTCCTTGACGTCGAAGCCCCAGAAGCGGCTCCACGCGTAGTACGCCCAGATCGATCCGGCGATGAGGGTGAAGGTCCACAGAATGAACCCGATGATCGTGAAGCGGTACGCCATGCTCTCGAGGCGCTCCGAGCCGGGGAAGGTGCGGAGGAACCCGGGGCCGGTCTTCTCGGCCCCCTCGCGCACGAGCCGCTCGCGGCGCGACTGCATGAGCTGGATGACCGACAGCGCGAAGGCCAGGGCGAAGAACGCGGTGCCGAGCGAGGCGACGAACACGTGGATGACGAGCCACACGCTCTTGAGCGGATCCATGAGCGGCGACACGTCGACGTAGAAGTTGGTGGCGGCGAGTCCGAGCAGCACGACCACCAGACCGGTGATGAAGGTGCCGAGGAAGCGCAGGTCGACCTTGACGAGCACGACGAGGTAGACGGCGACGATGAGGAGCGTGCCGATCATCGCGAACTCGTACAGGTTCGCCCACGGCACACGTCCGGCCGCGAACCCGCGCGTGAGCGTGGCTCCGAGATGGAAGATGAAGCCGAGCACGGTGAGCGACGTGCCGATGCGCCCCATCACGAACCGCGGAGCCGTCGTCGCAGCGGACTCTCCGGTGGCGACCGGCACGGACGACCCGCGCACACCCGCCCCGACGAGTTCCTTCTCGGCCGCCACCTTGGCGTCGGCGGAGAGCTGCGAACGGCGGGCGAGATCGAAAGCGAAGGCGATGAACGCGCCGGCGTAGATCGCGATCGCCGTCCACAGCAGGACGGGCGAGATCACTTCGAGATCGAGCATGATGTCAGTCTACTTTCGGGGTTCCGGATGCGGCCGGGTCGGCATCCACGGAGTCGGTCTCGGTCTCGTCCGTCGCACGGGCGACGGTGCGGCCGTCGGCGTCGAGCAGGCGTTCGTGACCGGAGACGAGGTCGTCGAGGGCGATCGCGATGGTCGGGTCCTCGCCGCGCGCCAGACCCGCGTATTCCAGCGACACGGCGGAACCGTCGGCCGTCGCCTTCACCCACATGCGGCGGCGCGGCACGAACAGCGCGAGCATGAGGCCGCCGAGGGCGAGCAGCGCGAACGCCAGCACCCATACGCCCGACTCGTCGCGGTGGATCTGCAGCGAGGCGAAGCGCTTCACCGACTGCGAGGCATCCGTCGCCCCCTCGGGCGATTCATCCTCGAAGGTGACCGTGCCCATGCCGTTCGGCAGGTCGGCGGTCTCGCCGGGCGCCAGCTCGATCGATTCCTTGCCGATGGCTCGGCCGGTGAGCTGGGTGAGGTCGGTCGTGTCGAGCACGTACACCGACCGGGGCACACCGTCGTTGATACCGAGGTCGCCGGCGAACACGTCGAGCGTGAGCGTGGGGTTGGTCAGGTCGGGGTAGGCCGAGAAGAAGGCGCCGCTCTCGAGCACGCCGGTCGTCGGGTAGAAGAAGCCGCGCAGTCCGAGCTGCTCGGGCAGGCCGTCGGTGATCTTCACCACCCCGAGGGAGGTCATCGCGTTGTCCTGCGGCAGGAACGGCACGCTGTTCGTGAACACGACATCGCCGTCGGCGTTGCGCACGGTGATGGTCGGCGCGTAACCGTTGCCGAGCAGGAACACGTCGTCGTCGGCCACCGCGAGGGGCTCGTTGACCTTCACCGCCCCGGTGCGCTCGGCGCCGTCCTCGCTCACGGTGACGTTCGCCGAGAAGTCCCCCGCCTGGCCGGAGCCGGGCTCGTTGAACGGCTGGTAGGTGACGTCGAACGAGTCGAGGCGCATCGAGTACGGGGCCAGGGCGTCGTCGCTCACGAAGCGGCCGCGGTTCATCGAGTCGTAGTCGACGAGCGTGTTCGCGAAGGTCTCCCCCTCGACGAGCACGCGCTGCCCGGTGTACGCGAAGCCGCCGCCGACGCCGACCGTGACGAGCACGCCGACGAGGGCGAGGTGGAAGAGCAGGTTGCCGGTCTCGCGCCAGTAGCCTCGCTCGGCCGACACCGAGAAGGTGCGGCCGCGGTCGTAGCGCTCGACGCGGTACCCGAGGGCCTTCAGCTGCTTCTGGGCGACGTCGATCGATGCTGCGGCCGCCGCCTCGGCATCCGCCTGTTCCGAGACGTCGCGCGTCGCCGCGCGGAAGTCGTCGAGGCGCTGCAGACGCGCGGGGGTGCGCGGGGGGCGGGCCCGCAGCGCCTTGGCGTGGTGGCGGATGCGCGGGATCACGCAGCCCACGAGCGACGTGAACAGCAGGAGGTAGATCGCCGAGAACCACGGCGAGAGGTAGACGTCGAACAGCTTGAGGCCGTCGAGGATCGGGAACAGATCGGGGTTGTCGCGCTGCCACTGCGTGACGCCGTTCGGGTCGGCCATGCGCTGCGGGAAGATCGAGCCGGGGATCGCGGCGACGGCGAGCACGAGCAGCAGGATGAGCGCGGTGCGCATCGACGTGAGCTGACGCCAGCCCCACCGCAGCCAGCCGACGAAGCCCAGACGCGGCTGGCTGATCGCCTCGTCGCCGTCGACGTGGTCGGACGGCCGCAGCGGATCGCTCGACCTGGTCTGGGTGTCGCTCACGTCGTCCTGGTTCTTCCGGTCGGGGATCTGGTCGGGGGTGCGCCGCGCCGGGTCCGAGGAGCCCTGCGCCGCGAGGCGGTCAGAGCGGGAGGATGACACTGCTCATCACCGCCGTCAGGCGCGACATGAGGTCGGTCCACAGCCCGGTGAGCATGAGGACGCCGAGCAGGATCAGCAGCACACCGCCGATGATGTTCACCACGCGGATGTGGCGGCGCAGGAAGCCGATCGTCGTCGCCGCCCAGCCGAAGCCGAGCGCGACGAGCAGGAAGGGGATGCCGAGGCCCAGCGAGTAGGCGAGACCGAGGAAGCCGGCACGCACCGGGTCGCCGGCGTTGAACGACAGGGCGAAGATGGCGCTGAGGGTCGGCCCGAGGCACGGCGCCCACCCGATGCCGAGGGCGACGCCGAGCAGAGGCGCCCCGATCATGCCGTACTTCGCGTCGACGTGGAAGCGCAGCTCGCGCTGCGCGAAGCCGAACAGTCCGAGGAACACCAGACCCATCAGCACGATGACCGCGCCGAGGATGCGCGTGACGAGGTCGCCCCACTGGATGAGGAAAATGCTCGCCACTCCCCCGAACGCGGTGATCGCGACGAACACGGCGCTGAACCCGAGGATGAACAGGAGCACGCCGAGCACCGTGCGCGCCCGCCTCGGAGCGACCGTTGACCCCGCACCCTCGCCGGACGCGGACCGCGGCGTGACCGATCCGCCGAGGAAGCCGAGGTAGCCGGGCACGAGCGGGAGAACACACGGCGAGAGGAAGGAGATGAGCCCGGCGAGCATGGCCACGGGGATCGCCAGCCACAGCGCCCCCGATCCGATGATCGCTTCGGGGTTCACGGGGTCTCCGCGAGCGCGTCCTTGACGAGCGTGGACAGGATCGAGGTGCCGTCGATGGGCCCGATGATGCGGGCGGCGACGCGACCCTGCTTGTCGAGCACGAGCGTGGTCGGCGTGGCTTGGATGGGCGTGGCCTCGGCGAACGCGAGCTTCGCCTGGGCGGTGTCGACGTCGATCAGGCTCGGGTAGGTGATGTCGAATTCGTTCGAGAACGCCTCCGCGGTGTCGGCCTGGTCGCGGGTGTTGATGCCGATGAACGACACCCCCTGGTCGCTGTACTCCTGCCAGACGGACTCGAGGTCGGCCGCCTCGACGCGGCACGGCGCGCACCCGGCGTACCAGAAGTTCACGACCGTGACCTGGCCGGCGATGTCGGCGCTGTCGAAGGCCTCACCGTCTTCGTTCACTCCCGCGAACTCCACGGGCTCCCCGCGCTCGGCGACCGGGATCTCGGTGATCGCACCGTCGGCGGCGACGTAGCCGGTGTTCTCCCCGTTCAGGAACGACTCGCTCACGGCATCCGGGGCGCAGGCGGTCAGGCCGACGGCGAGCACCGCGGCGAGCGCGGCTCCGATCGCACGCCGAGAGCGGCGGATGCGGGAGGGCCGGCTGCCGCGGATCGGGAACGTCCTCGAGGCGAGTGGCACGGTGATGAGTTTACGCCGAGCTTCCTATGGGTCGGCCGGATGCCGGGGCGCCGAAGCGGGCGACGGCGCGGCCGTCAGACGGCGCCGACGTCGATCGCGCCGCCGGTGGACGCCGGCTCGGCGTACTCGACCTCGCGCCACACGTCGCCGACGCGCTCGAACGACGTCACGCTCGACAGGGCGCAGCGCCGGGTGCGCGGATCGTGGCGCAGCGGCAGACCCGCGACCGACAGGTGCGTGATCCAGATGGGCGCCTGGTGCGAGACGATCACGGCGTCGCCGGCCTCGGTGCCGTGCCAGAGGTCGTTCATCGCACCGAGCATCCGGTCGGCGATCGATGTGTACGGTTCGCCCCAGCTCGGCAGGGACGGCTGCCGCAGGTGCCACCAGTTGAAGGGGTTGCGCAACGAGCGGCTCATGCGCGTGCCCTCGAAGACGTTCGCCGGCTCGATCACCCGCTCGTCGAGCACCGGTTCGAGGCGGAAGCGTTCGGCGAAGGGCGCCGCCGACTCCTGCGTGCGCTCGAGCGGCGAGCACCGCAGAGCCTCGACGTCGCGCCCGAGCGAGGCGACGTGCTCGGCGGCGGCCCGTGCCATGCGCTGCCCGTCGTCGCTGAGGTGGAAGTGCGGAAGGCGCCCGTACAGCACGCGGGTGGGGTTGTCGACCTCGCCGTGCCGTACGAGGTGCAGTCGCGATGCCGTCACGTCAGGCCTTGCGAGAGCGGGCGTCGCGGAAGCCCAGGACGACCGGCACGTCGGCGGCCGGGACGAGAGCGAGGTTCATGGATGCGCCTTCCGTTCCCTGCCACCCTACTGACCTCGAGCGCCGCACCCCCGACCGCGTGGCACCGGGCTGCGCCCGCGTAGACTGGGCGGGTTCACCATCCCCCAGATCAGGAGGAAAACTCCGTGCTTCGCACCCATTCGGCCGGCTCCCTGCGAGCCGAGCACATCGGTCAGACCGTCACCCTCGCCGGGTGGGTGGATCGCCGTCGTGATCACGGAGGGGTCGCGTTCATCGATCTTCGGGATGCCCTGGGCATCGCCCAGGTGGTCATCCGCGACGAGGAGATCGCGCATCCGCTGCGCAACGAGTTCGTGCTGAAGGTGACCGGCGACGTCTCGCGCCGCCCCGACGGCAACGAGAACCCGAACCTGCCGACCGGCGAGATCGAGCTCATCGCGACCGACGTCGAGGTGCTGAACGAGTCGGCGGCGCTCCCCTTCCAGGTGTCGACCGCGCTGGCCGAGACCGAGAACATCGGCGAGGAGGCGCGTCTCAAGTACCGCTACCTCGATCTGCGTCGCCCGGTCGCAGCCTCCGCCCTGCGTCTGCGCTCCGACGTGTACAAGGCCGTGCGCGACGTGCTGCACGGCGACGGCTTCACCGAGGTCGAGACTCCGACCCTCACCCGCTCGACCCCCGAGGGTGCCCGCGACTTCGTCGTGCCCGCGCGCCTGCATCCGGGCAGCTGGTACGCGCTCCCCCAGTCGCCGCAGCTGTTCAAGCAGCTGCTCATGGTCGGCGGCGTCGAGAAGTACTACCAGATCGCCCGCTGCTATCGCGATGAGGACTTCCGCGCCGACCGTCAGCCGGAGTTCACGCAGCTCGACATCGAGATGAGCTTCGTCGACCAGGAAGACGTCATCGCACTGATGGAGACGCTCGTCGTCGCCATGTGGAAGACGATCGGCGTCGAGGTGCAGACCCCGCTGCCGCGCATCACGTACGCCGACGCCATGGCGAAGTACGGCTCCGACAAGCCCGACCTGCGCTTCGGGCTCGAGCTGGTCGAGGCGACCGAGTACTTCGCCGAGACGCCGTTCCGCGTGTTCCAGGCCGAGTACGTCGGCGCTGTGCGCATGCCCGGCGGCGCGAGCCAGCCGCGCAAGCAGCTCGACGCCTGGCAGGACTGGGCCAAGCAGCGCGGCGCCCGCGGTCTGGCCTACGTGCTCTTCAACGAGGACGGGACGCTCGGCGGCCCCGCCGCGAAGAACCTGTCCGAGGCCGAGCAGGCGGGCCTCGCCGGCCTCACCGGTGCCGAGCCCGGCGACTGCGTGTTCTTCGCCGCGGGTTCGACCAAGGAGAGCCGTGCGCTCCTCGGCGCCGCGCGCGTCGAGATCGGACGCCGCCTCGGCTACCTGAACCCCGACGAGTTCGCGTTCACCTGGGTCGTCGATGCGCCGATGTTCGAGCCGGCGGCGGATGCCGTGGCCTCGGGCGACGTGGCCGTCGGCGCCGGCGCCTGGACCGCCGTGCACCACGCCTTCACCGGACCGAAGCCGGAGTTCGAGGACACCTTCGATACCGACCCCGGCTCGGCGCTCGCCTACGCGTACGACATCGTCTGCAACGGCTCGGAGCTCGGCGGCGGTTCGATCCGCATCCACCGCGAAGACGTGCAGAAGCGCGTGTTCGAGGTCATGGGCATCAGCGACGAGTTCGCGCAGGAGCAGTTCGGCTTCCTGCTCGACGCGTTCAAGTTCGGCGCCCCGCCCCACGGCGGCATCGCGCTGGGCATGGACCGCGTGCTGCAGCACCTCACGAAGACCGAGTCGATCCGCGAGGTCATCGCCTTCCCGAAGTCGGGCAACGGGTACGACCCGCTGACCGCCGCGCCCGCCCCGATCACCCCGGAGCAGCGGGCCGAGGCCGGGGTGGACTTCACCCCCGACGACGAGGCCTGACGCCGCCTCGAGGGCCCCGTGCGAGCACCCCGCTCGCACGGGGCCCTCGTGCATCCGGTGTCAGTGCACCAGTCCCAGAGCCGGGGCCAGATTCTCGTTCCACACGTCGACGCCGAGCTTCGCGATGAGCGCCACGACCACGACGAGGAAGACGACGCGGATGAATCGGGTGCCGCGCGAGATCGCCATGCGCGAACCCAGATAGCTCCCCGCCACGTTGGCGATCGCGAGGATGCCGCCGAGCAGCCACAGCACCGACCCGTGCGGGATGAAGAGCAGCAGCGCCCCGGCGTTCGTCGCGAGGTTCACGATCTTCGCCTTGGCGCTCGCCTGCAGGAAGTCGTAGCCGAGCAGGGCGACGAGCGCGATGACGAGGAACGTCCCCGTGCCCGGTCCGATCATGCCGTCGTAGAACCCGATGACGAGCCCCGCGGCGCCGGCCATGACGTGGTGCCGGTGCCCCTGGAAGCGCAGTCGGGTGGCGGCGCCCATCTGCGGACGCAGCGCGGTGAAGAGTGCCACGGCGAGCAGGGCCACGACGATGATCGGCTTGAAGGCGGCGGCGGGCAGCAGCGTCGCCACGGCGGCACCGCCGAACGACCCGGCGAGCGCGATGAGCGCCATGGGGATCGCCGTGCGGATGTCGGGTTTCGCCCGTCGGTAGTAGGTGACGCTGCTGGTGGCGGTGCCGAAGACCGAGGCGAGCTTGTTCGTGGCGAGCGCCTGGATCGGCGCGATGCCGGGGATGAGCAGCAGGGCGGGAAGCTGCAGAAGCCCTCCCCCGCCGACCACGGCGTCGATCCAGCCGGCCGCGAACGCGGCGATGACGACGAGCACGAGCGTCGCCCAGGTGAGCTGCTCGAGCCCGAGCACGGCGCCGATATCCACTCGCCCATGATTCCAGACGCGGGGCCGACGCCCGGCATCCGCTGACCGACGGTTCCCCCTGGCAGACTGGGCGGATGCTCGCCGCCCTGCCCCTGCCGCATCCGTTCGACTCGCGTCTGGGCGGTGCCGTGCTGCGCCGCGCGACCGCGCACGACACGGATGCCGTGATCACGCTGCTCTCCGACGATCCGATCAGCGCCGCCCGCGGCGACGTCGCATCGGACGGCGACCGCGACGCGTATGCGTCGGCGGCGCGGCAGATCCTCGAGGACCCGTCGAACGACCTGCTGGTGGTCGAGCTCGACGGCGACGTCGTCGGCACTCTGCAGCTCACCTCGATCCCCGGGATGGCGCGCCGCGGAGCGCGGCGGCTGCTCGTCGAGGCCGTGCGCGTGCGCAGCACCCTGCGGTCGTCCGGCATCGGCTCGTCGGTCATGCGCTGGGTCGCCGACGAGGCCGCACCGGCGCTCGGCGCCACGATCGTGCAGCTCACCTCCGACGCCGCGCGCACCGATGCGCACCGGTTCTACGAGCGTCTCGGCTACGCGGGGTCGCACCGCGGCTTCAAGCTGACGGTCGCGCCGCGCTGAGCCGCCGGAGCACGTCGATCTCGCGACCCTTGCTCGGACGCGCCACCACTCGGTCACCTGTCGTTCACCGCGCTCGCTCCCTGCGGTCATCCGCGGCCCATATGTTCCTCTCGCAACCCGAACCGGCGCACCGCCGGACACCGAGAGGACACTCATGGCACGCTTCACCCGCCGCGCGCGCATCGGCGCCGGTATCGCACTGGTCACCACCGCCGCCCTGGCGCTCACGGCCTGCTCCGGCGCGGCTGACGCGACCGACGGAGCCGAGGGCTCGACCGACGCCGCCACCGCGACCTCCGTCGAGGACTTCGGCTCGTTCGCCGACCTCGAGGCCGCCGCCCGGGCCGAGGGCCAGCTCAACGTCATCGCCCTTCCCCGCGACTGGGCCAACTACGGCGAGATCCTCGACCTGTTCGCCGAGAAGTACCCCGAGATCACGATCAACGAGGCATCGCCCGACGTGTCGAGCGCCGAGGAGATCCAGGCCGCCGAGACCAACAAGGGCCTCGACACCGCCCCCGACGTGTTCGACCTGGGCCTCACGGTGGCCCTGCAGAACACCGACAGCTTCGCCCCGTACCAGGTGCAGACGTGGGACGAGATCCCCGACGCCCTCAAGGAGCCGACCGGCCTCTTCGTCGGTGACTACGGCGGGTACATGTCGATCGGCTACGACTCGTCGAAGTACGACGCCCCTGCCGATCTCGCCGACCTGCTCTCGGCCGACTACAAGGGCGCCGTGGCGATCAACGGCGACCCGACGCAGGCCGGCGCGGCCTTCGCCGCCGTGGGTCTCGCAACCGTGCAGTCGGAAGGCACGCTCGACGACTTCCAGCCCGGCATCGACTTCTTCTCGGAGCTGCAGAAGGCCGGCAACATGCTCAAGGTCGACGTCACGACGGCGACCGTCGCGAGCGGTGAGACGCCCGTCGTCTTCGACTGGGACTACCTGAACGCCTCACACACGGCCGACAACCCCGACTGGGAGGTCGTCGTGCTCGACGGCACCGGATACGCGGGCTACTACAACCAGGCCATCAACATCGACGCGCCGCACCCCGCGGCGGCGCGCCTGTGGCAGGAGTTCCTCTACAGCGACGAGGTGCAGAACCTGTGGCTCAAGGGCGGCGCCCGGCCTGCGCGCATGGAGGCCATGACCGAGGCCGGCACGATCGATGCCGACCTGGCCGCGGCTCTGCCCGAGGTCCCCGAGGAGACGGTCGTCCCGACCGAGGAGCAGTCCGAGAACGCCGGCACCCTGCTCGGCGAGAAGTGGGCAGCGGCGGTCCAGTGACCACGCTCGTCGACACGGGGGCGGATGCTCCGGCATCCGCCCCCGTCACCCCCGCCGGGTCCGCGCCCACCGCGCGGGCCCGGCGGTCCGCGCCGTCGTGGGCCGGGCTGGGACTGGTGCCCTTCGCGGCGTACGTCGTGCTGTTCCTCGCGGTGCCGACGTTCCTCGCGATCGGCTCGGGCTTCTTCACCCAGGACGGCTCGTTCACCTGGACGAACGTGGCAGCACTCGGCGATCCCGTCGTGCTGAACACCTTCGCGAACTCCGCCTGGCTGTCGCTGCTGACGGCCATCGTCGGCGCGGTCGTCGGCGCCCTCGTCTGCTACGCCCTGCTCGGGTTGAGCCCCGACGGCGTCGTGCGGCAGACGGTGGATGCCGCGGCCGGGGTGCTCGCCCAATTCGGCGGCGTCATGCTCGCGTTCGCCTTCATCGCGATGATCGGTATCCAGGGCGTGCTCACCGCGCTCCTGCGCGACACGTTCGGCGTGAACATCTACGAGAACGGCACCTGGCTGTACGAGCTCGCCGGTCTCGTGCTGCCCTACATCTACTTCCAGATCCCGCTCATGGTCATCACCTTCATGCCCGCCCTCGCCGCGCTCAAGCCGCAGTGGGCCGAGGCGAACCTCACGCTCGGCGGCACCCGCGGGAGCTTCTGGCTGCGCATCGGCCTGCCCGTGCTCGCCCCGTCGTTCCTCGCGAGCCTGCTCTTGCTGTTCGCCAACGCGTTCTCGTCGTATGCGACGGCCGCAGCGCTCGCCAGCCAGGGCTCCCAGATCGTGCCGCTGCAGATCCGTGCCGCGCTGACGAGCGAGACCGTGCTGGGCCGCGAGAATCTCGCCGGTGCACTCGCCCTCGGCATGATCGTCGTCGTCGGCATCGTGATGGCGCTGTACTCGCTCATCCAGCGCCGGGCCGCGAGGTGGCAGTCGTGAATCGTCTCGCTCCGTCTCGCGCCACCCGATGGGTCATCGGCATCGTCGTCGGTCTGTTCTTCGCCCTGCCGCTCGTCTCGACGTTCCTCTACACGTTGCGCGACCTCGACGGCGGTCCGTCGTTCGACCACTGGGTGGCGCTGTTCGATCCCGCCGCATCGGCCGCGATCAAGCCGATCTGGACGGGCCTCGGCAACTCCCTCGTCCTCGCCGCGGTCACCGTCGCGATCGTGCTGCTGCTGCTGGCACCGACGATGATCCTGGTGAACCTGCGCTTCCCGCGGCTGCGGCCCGCGTTCGAGTTCGCGGTGCTGCTGCCCATCTCCATCCCGGCGATCGTGCTCGTCGTCGGTCTCGCGCCCATCTACCTGCAGATCGGTCGCAGCATCGGCACGGGCACCTGGACCCTCGCGTTCGCCTATGGCATTACGGTGCTGCCGTTCGCCTACCGCTCGATCCAGGCCTCCATCGACGCCGCCGACCTGCGCACGCTCTCCGAGGCCGCGCGGTCCCTCGGGGCGAGCTGGCCGACGGTCGTGCTGCAGGTGCTCGCACCCAACCTGCGACAGGGCCTGCTCGCCGCGTCGCTGATCTCCATCGCCGTCGTGCTGGGCGAGTTCACGATCGCCTCGCTGCTCAACAAGCAGGTGTTCCAGACCGCGATGGTCGTCGTCCAGAAGCAGGACCCGTACGCGCCGGCGATCTTCACCCTGCTCGCCCTCGCGTTCGTCTTCCTCCTGCTCCTCCTCATCGGCCGCGCCGCCCGCGGCACCCGAAAGGCCCGCTCATGACCATCGACCACGCCCTCCCCCGAACGAAGGACAACGTGCTGCTCGCCGAGGCGGGCGACGGCACGCGGGTGCAGCTGCAGCGCATCGTGAAGAGCTACAGCGGAACACGGGTGCTGCACGGCGTCGACCTCGACATCGCGCCGGGCGAGTTCGTCTCGCTCCTCGGGCCCTCCGGATGCGGCAAGACCACACTGCTGCGGGTGCTCGCCGGTCTCGAGGGCGCCGACGAGGGCGCCGTGCTGCTCGGCGGTCACGACGTCTCCCGCGTGCCGACGAACAAGCGCGACATCGGCATGGTCTTCCAGTCGTACTCGCTGTTCCCGCACCTGCGCGTCGCCGACAACACCGCGTTCGGGCTCCGGCGGCGGGGCGTGGCCGCGCGGGAGGCCGCGAAGCGCGCGACCGACGCCCTCGCGCTCGTGGGTCTGGCCGACTTCGCCGACCGCTTCCCGCATCAGCTCTCCGGCGGCCAGCAGCAGCGCGTGGCCCTTGCCCGCGCGCTCGTCACCGAGCCGAAGGTGCTGCTCCTCGACGAGCCGCTGTCGGCACTCGATGCCAAGGTGCGCGTGCAGCTGCGCGACGAGATCCGCCGCCTGCAGCTGCGGCTGGGCATCACGACGGTGTTCGTCACGCACGATCAGGAGGAGGCCCTCGCCGTCTCCGACCGGATCGCCGTCATGAACGCGGGGCGCATCGAGCAGATCGGCTCGCCCGAGCAGCTGTACACGTCTCCGTCGACGGCCGGGGTGGCCGCGTTCGTGGGTCTGTCGAGCGTGGTGCCCGGTGTGGCCGACGGCGACCACGTCGTCGTGTGGGGCCAACGGCTGCCGCTGCAGACGCCCGCGGACGGCCCGGTCGACGTCTACCTGCGCCCCGAGAACGTGCGCTTCGCCTCGGAGGCGGATGCCGCGACCGACGCTCTGGTCGAGGAGAGCACGTTCCTCGGCAGCATGCGCCGCACGCTCGTGCGCACGGAGTCGGGCGACCTCGTGCGTGTGCAGCACGCCCCCGGCATCCACCCGGCCTTCGGCGACCGCGTGCGCATCGCGATCGCGCCCGAACCCGTCGCGGTGCATCCGCGCGGCTGACCTCCGCCTCTCCCACGGCACAGACGTGGCCCCCGGAGTACTCTCCGAGGGCCACTGTCGTGCGCGGTGATCAAAGCACGCGCGAGAGGAAGTCCTTCGTGCGCTGGTGCTGCGGGTTGCCGAGCACCTCGCGCGGGTCGCCCTCCTCGACGATGTAGCCGCCGTCCATGAAGATCAGGCGCGAGCCGACCTCGCGGGCGAAGCCCATCTCGTGCGTCACGACCAGCATCGTCATGCCCTCATCGGCCAGCGAGCGCATGACCTGCAGCACCTCGCCGACCAGCTCGGGGTCGAGGGCCGATGTGGGCTCGTCGAACAGCATCATGTCGGGGTTCATGCACAGCGCCCGCGCGATCGCGACGCGCTGCTGCTGACCACCCGAGAGATGGCCGGGGTAGGCGGTCGCCTTCTCGGCGAGTCCCACCCGCCCGAGCATCTCGTGCGCGATGCGCTCGGCCTCGGCCTTGCTGCGCTTCTTCACCCGCTGCTGCGCGACCGTGAGGTTGCCCAGCACGCTGAGGTGCGGGAACAGGTTAAAGCTCTGGAACACCATGCCGATGCGGGTGCGCACCCGGTCGATGTCGGTCTCAGGATCGGTGATGTCGATCCCCTCGATCCGCACCGTGCCGCCGGTCGGCTCCTCGAGCAGGTTCACCGAGCGCAGCAGCGTCGACTTCCCCGACCCGGAGGGGCCGATGATGCACACGACCTCGCCCTTGGTGACGGTGAGGTCGATGCCCTTGAGCACCTCGTTCTCACCGAAGGTCTTGACCAGTCCCTGCACATCGATTGCAGGGGCATGGACGTCGATCAGTTCCGTGATCATCGCTCCCTCGCCATCCGTCGCTCCAGCCACGCCGTGTACCGCGTCAACGGGATCGTCACCACCAGGTAGAGCAGCGCACCCACGATGAGCGGGGTCGCGTTCGCGTTGGCCGTGTTCGCGTCACGCACGAACGTCGTGAGCTCCTTCGACCAGATGAAGCTTCCCGCCACGAACACGAGCGACGTGTCCTTGAGCAGCAGCACCAGCTCGTTCGTCATCGGCGGGATGATGATGCGGAACCCCTGCGGGAGGATGATCCAGAACATCGTCTTCAGGGGAGACATGCCGAGCGAGCGCGCCGCCTCGGTCTGCCCCTTCGGCACCGCCTGCACGCCGGAGCGGATGACCTCGGCGATGTACGCCGAGGCCACCAGCATCAGGCCGAGGAGTCCGGCGCCGACGGGGCCGCCGGGCACCTTCCACCCGAAGACGATCGGCACGATGAACGCCACCGAGAAGATCGTCAGCAGGGCGGGCAGTCCGCGGAACAGTTCGATCCACGCCGTCGCCACCCACCGGAACAGGCCGATGCTGGACAGCTTCATCATCGCGAAGAGGATGCCCAGCAGCAGACCGCCGGTGAAGGCGATGATCGTGAACAGGATGGTGTTGCGCAGCCCGACCGTGATGACGTCGGGGAACAGCCGCGCCGCGACCTCCAGGTTGAAGAACTGCGGAATGGCCTTCTGCCAGTTGATCGACAGGGCGATGCCGATGATCACCGCGAAGAAGATCACGTACATCGCCAGGCGATACAGCCTGGACTTCGTCGTCCGTTTCAACGCCATCGTGAAGGACCTCCGACCTCTCTACTCGCCGGTCACTCGGCCGAGAAGTAGGAGTCGTAGATCTTCTGGTACTCGCCGCTGTCGCGCAGCTCCTTGAGCGCGTCGTCGACCGCCGTGCGCAGCGCGTCCTTCTCGCCCTTGGCGAAGGCGAAGCCGTACGACTCGTCGGTCTCGTAGGTCTCGACGATCTTGTACGCGCTGTCGGCCTTCTCGTGCTCGAGGTTCACGGGCTGGTCCTGCAGGATCGCGTCGATCTGACCCGCCTGCATGGCCGGCCACAGCTCGCCGTCGGAGGGGTACTGCACCAGCTCGGCGCCGGTCGCGTTCTCGGACGCGTAGGACTCGCCCGTGGTGCCCTGCTGCACGCCGACGTTCTTGCCGTCGAGGTCGTCGATCGACTCGATGCCGGAGTCGGTGCGGACGAGCAGCGACTGCAGCGAGTCGTAGTACGGCTCGGAGAAGTCGATGTTGGCCTTGCGCTCGTCGGTGATGGTCATCGCCGAGGCGCCGAGGTCGCACGTGCCGGCGACGAGCGTGGTGCCCGACTGGAGGGCGTCGAAGCCCACGTCCTGCACGGCGAGCTTGAGGTCGAGCTTCTTGGCGATCGCGTCGAGCAGGTCGATGTCGAAGCCGGAGTAGCCGCTGTCGGTGCTGGGGTCTTCGACCTCGAAGGGCGGGTAGGGCACGTCGGAGCAGGCCGTGAGCGTTCCGGCCGTGACCAGGCCGTAGTCGTCGCCCTCACCCGAACCGCCGGATCCGGCGTCGTCGGTGCCGCCGGCGCAGCCTGCGAGTGCGAGGGTGGCGGCGGCCGCGAGTGCGAGGCCGGCGAAGGTAGTGCGACGGTGCATAGCTGCTCCTGTGAGTCGATGGCAGGGTAGGACCCGCGCGGCGGGCCGATAGGTCATCATCTTGGCATGGCGCCGAAGAGATGCTCCCCCCAGAGTGCCCGATCGCCGATTACGGTTTTGTTTCGTTGCGTGACGGCGGTGTCGTCAGAGTTCGAAGTCGACGGCCACCCGGTCGGCGGCGACCGAGCGGATGTAGCCGGCGGCCTCGAGGTGAGCCGGATGCTTCTGGTACCCGTCGAGCGCCTCGATCGACGCGAAGTCCGCGACGAGGGCGACGTCCCAATTGGAGCCGGGCAGCACGGTGTTCGCGCCGGCGGTGATCGCGAGCATCCCCGGGACCTGACCGTCGAGGGCGACGAGACGCCGGGCGACCTCGGCCGCCTGCGCATCGCGCTCCTGCGCGTCGTCGGCGGCGAGCCGCCAGCTCACGATGTGACGGATGGTCATCGCAGGGCCTCCTCGAGGGCCGTGCGCAGCCGGTCGGGCGAGACCCGCCAGTGCGCGTGGAATTCACCGTCGATCAGCACGACGGGGATCTTCTCCCACCACAGTTCGTAGAGGGCGGGGTCGTCGGCGATCGACGCCTCGACGATCTGCAGGCGCTCGGCCGCGGCATCCGGAAGCTCGGCCACCACGGCGTCGACCACCTCGGAGGCGACATCGCACAGGTGGCAGTCGGGCTTGCCGATGAGCGTCAGCGTCGTCACGCCGATGGCACCTCGACCGCGCGCCCCTGGGCGATCCACTCGCCCGTGCCGCCCTCGACGTTGGTGGCGTCGTACCCGCGGGCCTCGAGCGCCTCGACGACGCGCGCCGACCGGCCGCCGGCCTGGCAGATCACGTCGAACGACTCGGCGGGCAGCTCGTCGAGCCGGTTGCCGATCTCGGACATCGGGATGTTCTGCGCGCCGGGAACGTGTCCTGCGGCGAACTCGTCCTTCTCGCGCACGTCGATGAGCGGCGTTCCCGTGCGCTCGGCGAGTTCGGTGACGGTGATCGACTTCATGTCGTCTTCCTTCGAGCTGATGATCTCGGGCCGCAGAGACACAAAGCGCCCCCGGTCGACATGCTCCGCAGAGCCGTCGGGGGCGCTCGTGTCTGGGCCGCTTACTTCTTGTTGCGGCGCTGGTGGCGAGTCTTGCGAAGCAGCTTGCGGTGCTTCTTCTTCGCCATGCGCTTGCGGCGCTTCTTGATGACAGAACCCACGGAAACCTCACTAAGTCAGGGGCTGGGCGTCGCGGATATCGGACGCCCGGGTACGGGCACGGAAAAAAATGCCTCGGAGCAGTCTAGCAAACCGTCGGACCCCGCCGTCACATCGACGGGCCGGACCGGCTGGCGGTCAGCCGACGTCGGCGATCGGACGCTGGAGTGCGTCGGCCACGGCCGACTCGGGCACGCGGTAGCTGCGACCGAAGCGGATCGCCGGCAGCTCGCCGGCATGCACGAGGCGGTAGACGGTCATCTTCGACACGCGCATGAGTTCGGCCACCTCGGCCACCGTCAGGAATCTGACGTCAGGAACTTCGGGCATCCCACGTACCCCTTTCTCGAATGAGCACACTCTATGGGGTGGCCGTGACGCGTGTAAACCCATGTGGCTGCTGTGATCCGGCACTCCGGCGACCACGCCGGGTCACAGCGCGGTCATAGGGATCGTCCCTCGTTCGTCCAGGCTGCGGTGCCACGCTGTGGGAACGGATCCGATCCCGCACCGAACGGATCCACGCGGGCGTGGGGCCCGCGGCTCTCGCCCCTGACGACGCCCCCCGGTCGTCAGGGGCGAAGTGCGTTCCGGACGCGACGAACGGTCAGGCGCCGAGGCGCTTGAGGGCGGTGGCGACGACGTGCTTCGCGGATGCGGCGGCCCGCCCCACCACCTCTGCGGCGTGCGCTGCACTCTCGGGGATCGGCGCCCCCGGGTACTCGATGTCGGGAGCATCGTCGCCGAACGCATCGACCAGGAACGGCACGAGCCAGTCGTCGACCTCGCTGAGCGGCTCGACCGCGAGGCTGTAGAACCGTCGCTGGCCGTCTTCGCGCACACGCACGAGCTCGGCATCGCGCAGCACCTTGAGGTGCTTCGACACGGTCGGCTGGCTGATGCCGAGCTCGGCCACGATCTGACTGACGCTCGTGCCGGACTCCCCTTCGTTCGTGCGGCCGAGGAGGAGCTGGAGAATGTCGCGCCTCGTCCCGTCGGCGATCACGTCGAAGATGTCGGTCATGTGTTCAGGGTAGTGGTCCCCGCCACGGAGTACCATGACGAGGGCTCGGCCGGAGGCGCCGAGCGCGCCGGCATCGGCGTCGGTGAACGGAAGGGGACGCGTTGTCCGGCATCGTCTCGGCATCGTCGCCGCGCCAGCGCCTCCGCAACGTCGCCTCGCAGGGCCGCCACCTCCTCACCTCGTCGCCGTCGCGCCTCGCGATCGTGGTGTTCGCCGCGCTCATCCTCGTCTTCACGGCGCTCCTCTCGCTGCCCATCGCCTCCGCCGATCGCACCGTCACGCCGCTGAGCGACGCGCTGTTCACCGCCGTCTCCACGATCTGCGTCACCGGCCTCGCCACGGTCGACATGGCCAACCACTGGTCGCCGTTCGGGCACGTGCTCATCTTCATCGGGGTGAACATCGGCGGCCTCGGCGTGCTGACCCTCGCCTCCCTGATGGGCATGGTGATCTCGAAGCGGCTCGGGCTGCGGGCCAAGCTCCTCGCCGCCGGCGACACCAATCCGATGCGCGCGCACGGGGGCGTCGTCAACGAGAGCCAGACCGTGCGACTCGGCGAGGTCGGGCAGCTCCTGCGCACCGTCGCCCTGTCGGCGCTCATCATCGAGGGCGCCCTCGCGGTGCTCCTCTACCCCTTCCTCGTGATGGCGAAGGTCGATCCGATCGCCGCTCTCTGGGAAGCCCCGTACTTCGCCGCGATGGCGTTCACGAACACCGGCTTCGCCCCGAACGACGGCGGCGTCGCCGTGTTCGCCGACGACTACGCCGTGCTCACGCTGCTCATGGCCGGTGTCTTCCTCGGCAGCATCGGCTTCCCGGTGATCTACTCCCTCGCTAAGCACGTCTGGCACGTCAAGAAGTGGTCGCTGCACACCAAGCTCACCCTCGTGACGACCGTGCTGCTCTTCATCGTGGGCGCGGCGGTCTTCCTCGTGCTCGAGTACGAGAACCCGCGCACGTTCGGATCGATGGATGCCGTCGACACCACCTTCCAGGCGTTCTTCCTGTCGGCCATGACGCGCTCCGGCGGATTCAACGTGATCGACATGGCCGACCTGAACGGCTCGTCGCTCGTCGCTGCGAGCATGCTGATGTTCGTCGGCGGCGGCTCGGCGTCGACCGCCGGCGGCATCAAGGTCACCACGCTCGCGGTGCTCGCGATCGCGGTGTGGTCGGAGGCGAAGGGGCGCCAGTCGGTCGAGGTGTTCGGTCGGCGCATCCCGAGCGACGTTCAGCGGGTCGCCCTCAGCGTCGTCGCGTGGGGCGCCACGATCGTCGCCCTGTCGACCATCGTGATCGCCCAGATCACCAAGGCCGACATCAGCCATGTGCTGTTCGACGTGATCTCGGCCTTCGCCACCGTCGGCCTCTCGACAGGACTCACCGCCGAGCTCCCCGACGCCGGATCGTACGTGCTCGCCGTCACGATCTTCATGGGGCGCATTGGTACAGTGACACTCGCCGCGGCAGTCGCCGCGACGTCGCGATCGCAGTATTACTCGCTGCCCGTGGAAAGGCCGATCGTTGGTTGAAGTCCTCCGGGGCGACGCTCCCGTCCTCGTCATCGGTCTCGGCCGGTTCGGCGCCGCCTGCGCGGGCGAGCTCGACCGCCTCGACCGCGAGGTGCTGGCGATCGACGGCAACCTCGAACTCGTGCAGAAGTGGTCGGACCGTGTGACGCACACGGTGCAGGCCGACGCGAAGAACATCGAGGCACTGCGCCAGATCGGAGCGCAGGACTTCCAGGTCGCCGTGGTCGCGGTCGGTTCGTCGATCGAGGCATCCGTTCTCATCACCGCCAACCTCGTCGACCTCAAAGTGCCGCAGATCTGGGCGAAAGCCGTCTCGCAGTCGCACGGCAAGATCCTGGCCCGCGTCGGCGCCAACCACGTGATCTACCCCGAGCGCGAAGCCGGTGAGCGGGTGGCGCACCTCGTCAGCGGACGCATGCTCGACTTCATCCGCTTCGACGACGACTTCGTGCTGGCGAAGATGTACCCGCCGAAGTTCATCCGCGGCATCGGACTCAACGAGTCGGGCGTGCGGTCGAAGTACAAGGTCACCGTCGTGGGCGTGAAGAGCCCGGGCAAGCCGTTCCGCTACGCGGAGGCCAACACGGTCGTGACGAACCACGACCTCATCATCGTCTCGGGCACCAACAGCGACATCGAGCGCTTCGCGGCCCTCGACCGCTGATCCGCGAGGTCACGCCCCGGCGGCCAGCTCCTTCGCGCGGGCGAGCGCCGCAGCCGAGGCATCCGCGAACAGGCGCTCGAGGTGGGCGTCCTGCAGAACGGCGATGGCCCGTTCCGTCGTGCCCTTCGGACTCGTGACGCGCCGCCGCATCTCGGCGGGGGTCTCGCCGGATGCGTCGAGCAGCGCCGCCGCGCCGATGAAGGTCTGCTCGGCCATGAGTCGCGCGTCGGCCTCGCTGAACCCGAGGCCGATGCCCACCTTCGTCCACTCCTCGATGAGCAGGAAGACGTAGGCGGGGCCCGACCCCGAGATGGTCGAGAGGGCGTCGATCTGCGACTCCGGCACCTCGATCACCGCACCCACGGTCTCGAAGAGTCGGCGGACGAGCGCCACGTCGTCGGCCGTGGCCGCGGCGCCCGCCGCCAACCCCGTGACGGCCTTGCCGACCGTGGCGGGGGTGTTCGGCATGGAGCGGACGACGTGCGCCGCCTCGCCCAACGCGTCGGCGAAGGTCTGCAGGGTGACGCCGGCGGCGAGACTCACCACGATCGCGTCGGCAGCGAGATGCGGGGCGATCTCGCGGAGCAGGTCGGGCACCATGGCCGGCTTCACGCCGACCAGCACGATGCGTGCGGATGCCACGGCGTCGCGGTTTCCGTGCGGATGCTCCTCGAGCGCGACACTCGTGACGTCGCGGAGGTCGGCGAGGTCGGCGGCGCTCACCCGTGAGCGGTTCGTGGCGACGATGCCGCCCTCGACGGCCACCCCCGAGGCGACGACCCCGCGGAGGATCGCACCCCCCATCGAGCCGGCACCGAGGAACGCGAGCGAGGGGAGGGAGTCAGCCATGTCGCCATCCTACGGCGGCGCACCTGCGCTCCTCGGAGAGGGCGTCCTAGACTCGACGCATGAGTGCATCCGGCGGCGGCAAGGCGATCATCGCAGCGTTCCTGGCGAACATGGGCATCGCCCTCGCGAAGCTCATCGCCTGGCTCCTCTCGGGGTCGGCCTCGATGCTCGCCGAGGCCGTCCACTCCGTCGCCGACTCCGGCAACCAGCTCCTCCTGCTGCTCGGCGGGCGCAAGGCGCGCCGCGAGGCCGACCGCTCGCACCCGTTCGGGTACGGCAGGGAGCGATACGTGTCGGCGTTCGTCGTGTCGATCATCCTCTTCTCGCTCGGCGGTCTGTTCGCCATCTACGAGGGCATCGACAAGCTCCGCAACCCGCACGAACTCGACCCCGCCTGGTGGTGGCTGCCGATCGTCGTGCTCGTCGTGGCGATCTCGCTCGAGAGCTTCTCGTTGCGCACCGCCGTGAAAGAGAGCAACCGGGTGCGCGAGAAGGGGCAGTCGTGGGTGTCGTTCGTGCGTCGGTCGAAGGCGCCGGAGCTCCCGGTCGTGCTGCTCGAAGACACGGGCGCTCTCGCCGGTCTCTCGTTCGCCCTGCTCGGCGTGGGACTCACCGTCATCACCGGCAACTCGGTCTTCGACGCGATCGGCACCCTGATGATCGGCGTGCTGCTCGTGCTCATCGCAATCGTGCTGGGCATCGAGACGAAGAGCCTGCTCGTGGGCGAGGGCGCCACGACCGCCGACCTCGACCGCATCGTCGACGCGATCACCAGTGGTCCCGAGGTCGAGAAGCTCATCCACATCAAGACCCTCTACCTCGGGCCGGACGAGCTGCTGGTCGCGGCGAAGATCGCGCTCACCGCCGACAAGACGGTGCGTGAGGCCGCCGACGACATCGACGAGATCGAGGCGCGCATCCGCGAGGTCGTCCCCGCCGCCCGAGTGATCTACATCGAGCCCGACGTGTACCGCCCGTCGCTCGACCCCGAGCCGCCGACCGACGTCTTCGTGCTCAAGTCGTCGGACTGAGCGCAGCGCTCCGCGGCCCTCTCCGCGGCGTGTTCCGCGCTGTGCCGGGTTCAGCGCCGTGCGGTGTCAGCGCCGTGCGGTGAAGAAAGCGCGCAGCAGCTCGGCGGAGGCATCCGCCTGCACTCCCCCGACGACCTCGGCGCGGTACGGCAGGCGGCGGTCGCGCAGCACGTCGTACATCGACCCGGCGGCGCCGGCCTTGTCGTCCCACGCGCCGAACACCACGCGGGAGATGCGCGCCTGCAGGATCGCGCCGGCGCACATCAGGCACGGCTCGAGCGTGACGACGAGGGTGTGCCCCTCGAGATTCCACGACCCGGCGGATGCCGCGGCCTGCCGGAGCGCGCGCACCTCGGCATGGCCGGTCGGATCGTGCGTCGTCTCGCGGTCGTTGCGACCCTCGCCGACGATCCGCCCCTCCCGGTCGAGCACGACGGCCCCGACCGGGATCTCGTCGGCCGCTGCGGCCTCGGCGGCGAGATCGAGGGCGCGGCCCATCGCGGAGCTGTCGACGGTCATGCGACGAGCCTATGACAGCGGCCGCGACGGTCCGCCGGGTTCTGCTGCACGCGGGGTCCCCCGAGCGGCGGATGCAGTCCTCCCGGGCGGCGACGCCCCAGGTCCACCCGCCGGGGGATCCGCCGACCGACGGCGGTGCGTAGCGTGAATCGCATGGAAGCTCCGCTCGTCATCGCCCTCACCCTCATCGGCCCCCTCGTCGCGGTGGTGACCAGCGTGATCGCCGCCCGGTACGCCCTTCGCAAGAAGGCGGCGGCGGCGTCGGATGTCGTGCGCGAGGGCGGGGCGCATTAGCCTGTATCCATGCGTGTTCACGTCGCCGACCACCCCCTCGTCACCCACAAGCTCTCGGTGCTGCGCGACGCGCGCACCCCGTCGCCCGTCTTCCGCCAGCTGACCGAAGAGCTGGTGACCCTGCTGGCGTACGAAGCGACCCGCAACGTGAAGGTCACGCCGATCGAGATCACCACACCGGTGACCACGACCATGGGCGTGAAGATCTCGGAGCCGCGGCCGATCGTCGTACCGATCCTGCGTGCCGGTCTCGGGATGCTCGAGGGCCTGGTGAAGCTGCTCCCGACCGCCGAGGTCGGCTTCCTCGGGATGGTCCGCGATGAGGAGACCTTCGAACCCACGACCTACGCCGAGCGCCTGCCCGACGACCTGAGCGACCGCCAGTGCTTCGCCATCGACCCGATGCTCGCCACCGGCGGCTCTCTCGCCGCGGCGATCCAGTTCCTCTTCGACCGCGGGGCGAAGGATGTCACGGCCATCTGCCTGCTCGGCACTCCGGAGGGCGTGGCCGCGATCGAGGGTCTCGTCGGCGACCGTGACGTCACGCTCGTGCTCGGAGCGCTCGACGAGCGCCTGAACGAGAAGGGCTACATCGTGCCCGGTCTCGGCGACGCGGGTGACCGGCTCTACGGCACGGTCTGATCGCGTCGACGCTCGCTACACCGCGAGTCGGTAAGCGCGCTCTTCTCCGACCTGTCGGAAGCCGGCCCGCGCCAGGATGGGAGCGGACGTCGAGACACGGCCTTTGACCAGGGCCGTGGTCGCGCCCTGTTCCATGCCGATCCGCAGGCGTTCGGCCAGCACGGCGCGATAGGCGCCGCGGCCGCGCGCAGCGGCGACGGTGGAGCCGCCCCAGAGACGCACGAAACCGCCGACGACGGTGCATCCGCCGACCGCCACGGGAGCTTCATCGAGGCGTGCGAGCACCTGGATTCCTGCGCCCGACTCGAGAGCCGCGACGACGTCGTCGAGCTCGTCGCGTGCGCCCTGTTCGTCGAGCGGCGTCTGGCCCCAGACCGGCACGTTGACGGCGTCGACGTCGCGCACCTGCGCGAGGGTGCGCACCACCTCGACCGCGAGATCGCTCGGGGCCTCGAGCGCCACGCTGTCGGCGGGGGCCGCGAGGACCGACACGGTGTCGACGAGAGCGGCCCCGCGGCGCCGCAGCTCCGGTTCGACGTCGGGCTCGTCCGACGGATTGGTCCAGAACGTGAGGCCGGTCGCCGCCCACTCCCGACTCCGGGCGAGGGCGTAGTCGACGACCTCCCCTGCATCGAGCCGCGATCGCACCCGTGAGGCGCGCACTCCCCCGCCGAGCCGGGCGGGATAGAGGGTGAGGCGCAGATGGGTGTCGTCGTGCCTGCTCTCCCGCGGGGTCCACGACCACTCCGCGGCCGCGCCGAGGATCTCGTCGAGGGAATGCGTCATCTCGATCTCCTCAGTCTGCGGCGCCGACCAGGCGGGCGAACGCACTCAGGCGCGCGACGCCTTCGGGGGTGCGGGGCAGGTCGTCGAGCAGCGCCGGGGAGTGGATGAGATAGGCGACGCACTGCGCCCGGGAGATCGCCACGTTGAGCCGGTTCTGCAGCAGCAGGAACTCGGGCCCGCGCGGGGCGTCCCTTCCGCTCGACGCCGCGAGCGAGGTGATCGAGACCACCGCTTCCTTGCCTTGGAAGTTGTCGACCGTGCCCACCGGCACGTCGTGGAACCCGGCCGCCGCGAGAGCGTCATGCACGAGCTGGCGCTGTGCGTTGTAGGGCGCCACCACGATGATGTCGGAGGGGCGGAGCGCCCGCACCGTGCCGGCCTCGTCGTTGTCGGTGAACGTCCGGCCCACGAGGTCTCGCACCAGCCGCACGACTTCCTCGGCTTCCTCCGGCGACTGAGTCGCGTTGCCGCGGTGCCGGAGCGGGATCACGTGCAGCCCCGGCTCGACACCGTCGATGGATCGTCTCTCGGTGCCCGGTGCCGAGGCCAGGCGACCGGCATACGCGAGTCGAGAGACCGGCGCGGCGACCGCGGGGTGCATGCGCCACGAGCGAGCGAGGAAGTAGCCGTACTCGGGCCGGACCACCGCATCGCCGTCCATCACCCAGCCCAACGCCGACGTGTCGACCGGCTCGGGATGCGCCCCCTGGCTGACCTGGGGAAGCTGCTGCGGATCGCCGAGGAGCAGCAGCCGCTTCGCGCCCGCGGCCACCGCGATCGTCGAGGCCAACGAGAATTGTCCTGCTTCGTCGATCACGAGGAGGTCGAGACCCTGACGGTCGACGCGGGCGGTGTTGCTGAAGTCCCACGCCGTTCCGCCGACCACGACGCCCTCGTTCGCGTGCTCGGCGAGATACGCGGCCATGCCGTTCTTCGGGATCGTGGTGAAGGCGTGATCGCCGTCGGGGTCTTTCGGCGCCTTCGCGACCTGCGACGGCGCGAGCCCGTCGCCGACGACGCGCTCCAACAGCGTCTCGATGATCGCGTGCGACTGCGCGACGACACCGATCGAGAAGCCGTGCTCGCCGGCCAGCCGCGCGATCACCTGCGAGCCCGTGTACGTCTTGCCGGTGCCGGGGGGCCCTTGGACGGCGAGGTAGCTGCGGTCGAGATCGAGGACGCCCCGGACGATCGCGTCGACGGTGTCGTCGCCCGCCGGAGGGAGCGAGGCCCCGGAGAGCGTGCGAGGCGGTACCCGACGGAGGATGTCGGTCGCCGGGTCTGCGGGGAACTCCGGAGCCGCCGCGTGCACGGCATCCGCCCACTCGTCGATCGCCCCCTGGAGGGAGACCACGCGGGGAGGGGCGGCGGGAGTGAGGGCGAGCGGCAACGCGTCCCACGTCTGGCCCTGGATCGCCGACTCGGTGACGAGGTATCCGTCGTCGAGCACCTCCGTGATCGTGACGGTGTGCGGCGCGTGCACGGCTCGCGACGTGGGCGCATCGACGTCGAACGGCGCCGGGGCCTCGTACAGGGCGAACGGCTGAGCGCCGGCGCCGAAGGTCGTTCCCGGCGACACCTCCCCGCGGACCTCGATGTCGCGCGACATCACCCGGCGCCCCTCGCCGATGCTCCAGTCGCGACGCACCTGCGACGCCCCGGCATCCACGCGCACGACGTCGCGGGTGCCCTCCCACATCGTCACCGGCTCGCGGAGGCGCTGGAAGTGCGAGACCCAGAAGCTCTTCGCCTCGCGCGGGAAGTAGTCGATCGCGGCCGCCGCGATGCGCTGCACCTGGCCGTCGGCGCCGACGGCTGACGCCTCGTCGGCATCGGAGAGCAGAGCGACCGAACGGGGCGAGGGCTCGTAGACGACCAGATCGGCCTCGTCGGGCGGGGCCGGGGCGACGCCCTCGCGTCGAGCGATGTCGATGAGCCAGTTGCGCAGGCGGCGCGTCGAGACGCAGTCGTAGCGGTTGTAGTCGGCGAGGTCGGCGAGCACGGCATCCGCCTCGTCGCCCGCCCCGGCCGCCGCCAACTCGCGGGCGGCCACGTACTGGACGATCGAGTCGTCGCCCTTCTGCACCTCGCTCGTGCGCACGTCATCACCCATGTAGAGCGGCTCGAGCTTCTTGATCGAGTACGAGCGCGAGCCGACGCGGACCGTGCGCAGCACCAGCGGGTAGAGGTCGACGAACACGCCCTCTCGCAGCAGCCGGTCGACCTCGGCCTCGCGCACGCCGTGCCGCGCGGCCATGGCCACGAGGTGCGACGTCTCGTACGGCGCGTAGTGGTAGATGTGCATGCCCGGATGCGCCGCCCGTCGCACCGCGACGAAGTCGAGGAAGGTCTCGAAGGCCCGGCGCTCCTCGGCGAACGTGTGGGCCCAGAGCGCCGAGTACTGATCGGCGTTGTCGACCCAGCCGAACAGGTAGTCGATGCCCCAGTGGGACTCTCCGACCGGTGCCGCCTCGGTGTAGAGCGGGTCGCCCTCGAAGTCGAAGAAGATATCGCCGTGGCTGGGCACCGGCAGCGTGTGGATCGCGGGGGCGTAGTGCACCTCGAACGTCGTCGCCCCCTCGACCTCGGCCCGCACCTGCAGCGCGGCCTGTGCGCGCAGGTTCGCGAAGGTGTCGCCGTTCATGCCCTGCGGCGGCTCGGTCGCCTCGGCGAGCTCGTCGATCGTGCGGATGCCCGCGGCGCGAAGCCGAGCGCGCTGCACCGGCCGCATGCGGGCGACCATCAGCAGATCGCGGTGCGCGGTCACCTGCTCCTCGCAGGTGGCGCAGCGACCGCACGCGACGACCTGCAGATCGCCGCGGTCGTCTCCCCACGCGAGCGGGGCGCCTGCGGCTCCCTCGGCGATGCTCCGATCGGCGATGAGAGCGCGCAGGCGCGCGCGGCGCACCTGGAACAGCGGAAGGAGGTCGTCGACGGCATGCGTGCTGAGGGTGCCGTCGCCGAGGATGAGGTCGACCTCGTCGGAGCGCGGCACGCCGAGTCGATCGAGCTGGTCGACGTATGCTGCCAGCTGCATGAGTGCGGTCACCCGCGCCTTGCGGGCGAGCTTCGAGTCCTGCACGCGCCAGCGACCGTCGACGTCTCGGCGCAGGAAGTCCGCGAATCCGACGAACTCGTCGGTCGCGAACGCCGCCTGGAAGACGACCTCCGCATCGGACCGCAATGCCTCGATGCTCTCGGCCACGGCGCGATCCAGCGCCTCCGGATCGCGCGACGAGACTTGCGCGACCTGATGCACTGCACCCTCACCCCACTCGTCGACGTAGCGGGCGAGCACGGCGCGCTCGTGCACGTCGCCGAGCAACGCGGCCCGGGCCAGCGTCGCGTCTTCGGGCTCCTCCACCGCCGGAACGCGTCCGAGCTTGGCATCGATCGCGCGCGACCACGCGAACTCGCACTCGGCAGCGGCCTTTAGGTCGCTGGCGCTCCAGATGACGCGTTGCGCCTGGGTGTCGATCCGCACGATGCTCCATTCCGTCGTGCTTCGACCCTAGCCGCGGCATCCGACATGGACGCCGCGGCCAGCTCACCCGCGTCTCAGCGCCGAACGCCGGCGTCGCGCGTCAGCGCCACCAGCTGTCGTCGGGCCCGACCGGCAGGTGCCTCTTGTGCCGGGTGGCCACGTACCGCTCCTCGATCCGCCTCGCCGCGTCCGCGTCGATCTCGCGTCCCTCGAGGAAGTCGTCGATCTGCTCGTAGGTCAGCCCGAGCTCGTCCTCGTCTGCACGACCCGGCTGCCCGTCGAGCAGGTCGGCCGTCGGCACCTTGAAGGTCAGGCGGTCGGGAGCGTCGAGCGACTGCAGCAGCGCGCGACCCTGGCGCTTGGTGAGCCCCGACAGAGGCAGAACATCGGCGGCGCCGTCGCCGAACTTCGTGTAGAACCCGGTCACCGCCTCCGCCGCGTGGTCGGTGCCGATCACGAGCGCGCTCTCATGGCCGGCCAGCGCGTACTGGGTCACCATGCGCAGCCGAGCCTTGATGTTGCCCCGGTTGAAGTCGCTGATGTCGCTGGTGACGGCGAACTCGATGTCCTCCTCGACGCCGTCGACGCCGTTCTGGATGTTCACCTCGACCGACGCGTCGGGAGCGATGAAGGCCAGCGCCGCCTCGGCATCCTCCGCGTCGTGCTGCACGCGGTACGGCAGGCGCACCGCGAGGAAGCGGGCTTCGCCACCCTCTGCACGCACGCGCTCGACGGCCAGTTGCGCCAGCCTGCCGGCGAGCGTCGAGTCCTGGCCGCCGGAGATGCCGAGGACGAACCCCTTCGCTCCGGTGCTGCGCAGGTAGTCGGCCAGGAACTGCACGCGGCGCTCCACCTCGGCCTGCGGGTCGATGTCGGCGCGGACGCCGAGGGCTTCAGAGATCTGCTTCTGCAGGGACACGGTTCCTCCACTCGTCTGGACCCCAGTATGGTCTCCCGCTGTTACGGCGTCATGACGGTTGACACGCGGCCCCGGTTCGCTCGTGTCCGTGACGCCTGGCAGGATGGCGGGGTGAAGCTCCTCGTCGCCGCCATGGCATCCGAACTGCAGGCCTTCCCCGAGGACCTCCCCGGATTCGACCGACTCGTCACCGGCGAGGGCAAGATGCAGGCGACGTACGCCCTCACCCGGGCGTTGAGTGCGGGCGACTACGACGAGGTCGTCGTCGTCGGGACCGCGGGCGGTATCGACCCGGGGCTCGCGGCCGACGTGCACGAGATCGGCAGCGCGCTGCAGCACGACGTCTTCGACCTCGACGGAGTGCCGGGGCAGCATGTCTCCCTGCCCGCGCGGGTGTCGACGGGCCGCGAGGGCGTGCTGATCGCGACGGGCGACAGCTTCGTCGGCGATGCGGGCATCACCGCGGTCATCCGCCCGTCGGGCGCGGGTCTCGTCGACATGGAGACCTATGCGTACATCTGGGTCGCCCAGCAGTTCGGGGTGCCGATCCGCGCATTCCGGGCGATCTCGGACCGCGCCGAGGACGGCGCGCTGGTCGACTTCCGCGAGGCGATCGCCCGATGCAGCGCGCAGCTGCGCGAGGTCGTCCGCCGCGAGTACGGCGTCTGAGCGTCGCCCTCGTGCTGTCTCCCGCGCGGCACCGGTGTGCCCGCCCCGCGAGCCTCAGCGGGTCTCGATGACGCTCGGGCCCTCGCTCGTCGCTCGCACCCGCAGCTGAGCGGGGATCTGGTCCTGCATCGCCTCGACGTGGCTGATGACGCCGACGGTGCGCCCGCCCTGCCGCAGCTCGTCGAGCGTGCGCATCGCGACGTCGAGGGTGTCTCCATCGAGCGATCCGAACCCCTCGTCGATGAAGAGGGTGTCGAGGCGGATGCCACCGGCGCGCGCCGTGACCACTTCGGCCAGTCCGAGAGCGAGCGCCAGGGAGCTGAGGAACGTCTCCCCGCCGGAGAGCGACTGCGCCGGTCGGGTCTGACCGGTGAATGCGTCGTGCACCACGATGCCGAGCCCGGAGGCGGCCCCGCGCGCTGCGAGCGCGTCGGAGTGCCGGAGCTGGTACCGCCCCGTCGACATGTCGTGCAGTCGGCGGTTCGCGGCCTCCACGATCTCTTCGAGCTCCGCGGCGAGCACGAAGGTCTCGAGCGTCATCTTGCGGGTGTTCGCGCCTCGGCCCGCGATGGCGTCGGCCAGCCCCTGGATGACCTCGTGCTCGGCTGCCTCATCGGCGCTCTTCGCGTGCTCGGCGGCCGCCGATGCGAGGAGCGCGGCCAGACGTTCGACGACCATCTGCGCCCGCCCCGCGAGGTCGACGGCCGTCACCCAGGCCGACCGTGCCTCGGCCGCCGCCGCTTCGGCGGGAGCCGGATCGATCGGCTCGTCGGGGAGCGCCCGCATCTCGAGCGGGAGGAGGATGCCCTTCTCGGTCTCGAGCTGCACAGCGAAGCGTCGGATGCGCTCCTCCCACGCCTCCCGCTCACGAGCGGGGCGGAGGGCCGTGCGCGCATCGTCGACCGAGGCGAGCGGCGACTCGGCGAGCGCGGCGTGCTGCGCCGCCACTGCCTCGTCGAGGGCGGTACGTCGTGACGCAAGAGCCTCTCTCGCGGCAGCCAGCGCACTCGCGGCGCTGATACCGACCGACGCGGCGGCGATGCGCTGCCGCACCGTCTCGGCGTCACCGCGCGACGCCTCGATCAGCGCCGCGGCGTCGCGCTCGCTCTGTTCGAGGGCCGCGAGGGCGGCCCTGGCCTCCCCCGCCTCCTGTTCGGCGCGGGCATGCTCGCCGTCGAGGGCGGACGACCGGGAGGTGAGCTGCGTGATCTCGGCGTCGAGCTCGTCTCGAGACGACGTGGCGGTGAGAGCGTCGCGTCGTTCCGCCTCGAGCGCGTCGAGTTCGTCGAGAGCGGTCTCGGCCGTGCGCCCCTCGGCCGCGGTCTCGGCCGCGGCGATGCGCACACGCACGTCGGACAGGCGCTCCGATGCAGAGCGTTCGAGCTGTGCGGCGGCGTCGCGCACGGCTTCGGCCCGAGTGATGTCGTCGGCCGACACCGGATCGACGTGCGCCGCCGGCGCCGGATGCTCGGTGGCCCCGCACACCGGACACGGCGCGTCGTCTGCCAGCGTCGACGCGAGCTCTCCGGCATAGCCGTCGAGCCGACGGCGACGCAGCGTCGCGAGGTCGGTCTGCGCGATGGCCACGGCCGCGCTGGCCTCGGCGAGGGCTCGTTCGGCGGCCGCGGACTCGTCTCGCAGTCGTTCGAGCAGCTGCACGGCCTCCCCGCGCACGATGGCCCGGTCGCGGCGTGCCGTCAGGTCGTCGAGACGGTCCGCCCGTCGACCCGCGTCGTCGCGTGCCGTGCGCACGCGCGCCAGCGCATCGGGCAGCTCGCCGCGCTCACGGCCGAGGTCGTCCAGCCGTGCGATCGCCGTGGCCAGGGCCTCCCGCGCCCCTGCGATCCCGGCGACGCGTGACGCCTGCTGCTCCTCGAGTCGCGCCGCATGCTCCCACTCGCCGCTCGCGCGCGTGCGCGCCGACGCCCACCCGCGCAGGGCATCGACCGTTTCTCCGGCGTCGTCGATCTGCAGGAGGTTCCAGGCCTCGGCCGCGGCGCTCTCGACGCGCTCGGCATCGTCGACATCGCGCCGAGCGCGGTCGACGAGGTCGATCACCCCGCGCAGCGTCTCGGCGGCGCGAGCGCGATCGAGGTCGGCGCGCAGGCGCTCGATCTGCGGTGCCTCGTCGTCGAGCGCCGCCAGCGCTGCGCGCGAGCGGTCGCGTTCGATCTGCGCGGCCCGCTGCTCCCGCACCTCCGAGAGTTGCGCCTCCGCAGCGGCCATGGCCCGCTCGGCGTCGTCGCGTTCCGCGAGACGTCGCTCGGCGCGATATGCCGCGCGTGCCTCCGCCCGTCGTAGCGCGTCGATCCTCCCCGCCGTGTCGAGACCCGAGAGGGCGGCGGCGGGGTCGTCGTCCGGCGGACCCAGACCCTCCGCCTCGACCAGCGCCTCGCCCTCGTCGAGGCGTGCCGCGAGCTGGGCCAGCCGCTGACCGAGCAGCTGCTCCGACGCCCGTCGGCGTTCTTCGAAGCGCCCCTGCACGTCTTCGAAGCGCTCGGTGCCGAAGAGTCGCCGCAGCAACGCCTGCCGTTCTTTGCTGCCCGCGAGCAGGAACTCGGAGAAGCGGTTCTGTGCGAGCAGGATCACCTGGAGGAACTGTTCGCGGGTGAGCTGGAGGATCTCCTCGAGCGCGTGCGCGACGTCGACCGCCCGGGCGGCGCGACCGATCCATCCGGCGTCCGTCTTCTCGTCGAGCGCGGCGGCCGCAGCCTGCTTGGTGAGTCCGGACCCTCGCTTCGCGGGCCTCAGGTATTCGGGGGAACGGGTGACCCGGTAGTGGCCCGCCGGAGTGCTGAACTCGACGACGACCTGTGAGAGGTCGTCGGGTGCGCAGTAGTCGCTGCGCAGTCGCTTCTCGCCCCCGTCGTATCGGGGCACGCCGCCGTAGAGGCCGAAGCAGACCGCATCCAGGATGCTCGACTTGCCCGCCCCGGTGCGACCCGCGATGAGGAAGATGCCGTCGTCGACGAAGTCGTCGAATTCGACCACCTGGCGCGATCGGAACGGGCCGAATCCCTCGACCTCCAGTCGGTGCAGGCGCATCTAGACGAGCGCCTCCTCGCGCACGCGGTCATCGAGCACGTCGCGAATCAGCTGCTGCTCGCGTTCGTTCGGCCCCATCCCCGCCCGAACGTGCGCGAGGAACGACGCGATGCGTTCGTCGTCGCTCTGCGCGGTGCGCAGCCGGGCGGCGTACGATCGCTCTCCCTCGTCGGCGACCTCGAGGGGAGCGTGCTGCACCATCGCGCAGTACGGGAATCGCTCGCGCAGTCGTCGCATCGGCTCGGTCTGCGGCAGTGTGTCGGTGTAGACGGCGCAGACCCAGGACTCGGCGTGCGCCCGCGCGTTGTCGTCGCTGAGGATCTCGTCGAGGGTGCCGGTGAGCGTGACCAGCCGGCGGGGCACCGGCAGGTCGAGCCATCGGACATCGGCGAGGCCGTCGGCGTCGAGGTCGACCAGCCACGACCCTCGCGGCTTGTGCTGCTCACCGAAGCTGTAGTGCAGCGGCGCCCCTGCGTAGCGCACGCGTTCGCTCAGCTGGTTACGACCGTGGATGTGCCCGAGCGCCACGTAGTCGGGTCCGTCGAAGACATCGAGCGGCACGACGTCGAGACCCCCCTGGCGCACCTCGCGTTCGAGTCCGAGCGTGGGGTCGACGCCGGCGGCGAAGCAGTGCGCCACGGCGATCGAACGTCCCTCGTGCTCGGCCATGCCACGACGGACGAGGTCCATCGCGTGCGCCATGGTCTGCGCCTGCGTGCGCAGGGGGCGCCCTGCCGCATCGCCCTCGGGCCAGTGCTGGCGCACGATCGCCGGCTCGAGGTAGGGGACGCCGAAGAAGTGCACGGGCCCGTGCGCATCGCTCAGCGTGACGGGGGTGGCGATGGCCGTCGGGTCGGTGAGCACGTGGATGCCGTCGCGGAGCAGGCGGGCCTGGAACCCGAGCCGCGCCGCGGAGTCGTGGTTGCCGCTCGTGACGACGACCGCCGCGCCCGTCGCATGCAGGTCGACGAGCGCATCGCCGAGCAGCGTGTAGGCGGCGGCAGACGGGGTGGCGGAGTCGAACACGTCGCCCGCGACGACGACCGCGTCGACATCGTTCTCCCGCACCTGCGCGGTGAGCGCACGCAGGACCTCGGCGAGGGCATCGAGCGTCGCATTCCCATGGAAGGTGCGCCCGATGTGCCAGTCGGAGGTGTGCAGGATTCGCATGCCCTCCACGCTACGGACCCCCTCCGACATTGCCGCCGCGGCGTGCCGTCGAAGCCATCGACGCGTCGATCGGCATTGCGGCGCGGCGTCATACGGCGTCACATGCGCGACGTCATCGCGAACGCAGCAGCGCGGCCTTCTCCGGGTGCGCCGAGAACCAGTCCGAGACGTACCAGCAGACCGCGGCGACCTTGCGATCGCCCCGCGCCTCGATCTCGGCCACCGCACCTTCGACGACGACGCCGGCGTAGCCGTGCCCGCGGAAAGTCGGCACCGTGAACGCCCGAGTGAGGGCGATCGTCCGCCCGTCGTCCCGGTAGTCCAGCACGCTCACGAGCTGCCCGTCGCGCGTCAGGGTGAAGCGCGAGGCATCCTTCTCGTCGGTGAGGATGAAGCCGGATGCGAGGGTCGAGGTCGTCATCGCATCCACGTTACGCCCGGCGCGCCGACCTGTCGTCGTTTTGACACGAACGGACACGATCGGACATAATCCCCCCATGACCACCAACGCACGCCCTTTGTCCGCCCAGGAGGCGAACGGGACTGCCGGGATGATGATGCCCGGTCGCGTTGGCATGTGTTGCCGAATGTGTCGCTGAACGAACAGCCACTCCGCCCGACTCGTTTTCGCGCTATCTGCGCGGCCTGAGTCCCCGAGCATCCACCCCCTGCTCGCTTCCCGGCTCGCCCGGTCATTCATGCAACGCATCCGAGCCCTTCGGCTCACGTCCTGAGGACCCCATCATCATGTCGAACACCGCCCTTCTCGAGCGTCCCGCCGTCCGCACCTCCGCACCTGCCGACGCCGCGCTGAACTCCGCCGCCGACCTCCCCGCCGCGCGTTCCCCGCGCGGCTTCGCCCTGTACGTGGGC
Organism: uncultured Microbacterium sp.; assembly: GCF_963528945.1. GTDB lineage: Bacteria > Actinomycetota > Actinomycetes > Actinomycetales > Microbacteriaceae > Microbacterium. The sequence continues at coordinate 151,914 of NZ_CAURWX010000001.1, read as the reverse complement.
CTCGACGAGATCAAGGCGGCCGAAGCCGGCGTGAGCCTGCCGCTGCTCGTCGACGCCCTGCGCCGCACCCTCGCCGAACTGGCACCCGGGGCCGAGACGCACGCCACCGTCGCGCTGGCCCCCCACGGCTCCGGTGGCCGCGACCTCGACGTCGTGCGCCTCGCCCTGCAGGAGCCGGGCGCGATCGCCCGCACGAAGGCCGCCGCCGAAGAGGAGCAGGCCGACGAGGACGGCGGCGTCACCGTCGACATCTCGCGCAAGCGCGTGCTCATCGACGGGGAATCAGCATCGTTCACCTACAAGGAGTTCGAACTGCTGCAGTACCTCGTGCTGCGCGAGGGACGGACCATCGAGCGCTCGGAGCTCGTCTCGGCCCTGTGGCAGGCGCAGGACGACGAGACCCCCGGCGAGCGCACGATCGACGTGCACGTGCGGCGTCTGCGCGCGAAGCTCGGGCGGTACGAGGACATCGTGCGCACCGTGCGCGGCATCGGCTACCGCTTCGACCGTCACGCCGACGTCGTCATCCGCTACGGCCACGGCACCCCCTCGCCCGACCGCTTCTGATCGCTCCCACGCGATTGTCGGACGCCCGACGTAGGGTGGGCGCATGACGATGATCGCGGATGCCGGGGCGGCCGATGCCGCGTCCTCCGGCTCCGCGCGGGAGACCGTTTACCGTCCGGCTCATGCGCTCGATCTGATCCGCTCGGTCGGCATGCTACGCCGCGGTCGAACCGATCCGACGATGGTGATCGAGAACGGCATCATCTGGCGGGCATTGCGCACCCCCGGCGGCATCGCGACCCTCGCGCTGCGCGCCGCCGTCGGCGAGGTCAGGGCCACGGCATGGGGTCCCGGCGCCGAGGAGGCGCTCGACCGGGTGCCGCGCCTCTGCGGTCGGGACGACGACTCCTCCGGGTTCGATCCGTCCGGGCATCCGTTGATCGCCGACGCCGCGCACCGCAACCCGGGCATCCGTCTCGCCCGCACCGACGAGGTGTTCGACGCTCTGGCGTGCGCGATCATCGAGCAGAAGGTCACGGGCATGCAGGCGTTCGGTGCGTGGCGATACCTCGTCGCCCGCTTCGGCGAGCGCGCGCCCGGGCCGACGCCGCGTGCGATGGCCGCCGCTCCCCCGGCTGCGGTCTGGCGCACCATCCCCTCGTGGACCTGGCAGCGGGCCGGCGTCGAGCCGCCGCAGTCGAAGACGATCGTGCGAGCGGCGCAACGCGGCGACAGCATAGAGCGAGCCGTGCGCGGCACCGAGATCGGCGCCGAGCGGGAGCGCATCCTCACGAGCCTGCCGGGGATCGGACCGTGGACGTCGGCCGAGACCCGCATCCGGGCGCTCGGCGATCCCGACGCCGTGAGCGTCGGCGACTACCACCTGGCCCACCAGGTCGGGTACGCGCTCACCGGCTCCCGCACCGACGACGACGGCATGCTCGCGCTCCTCGCGCCCTGGCAGGGACACCGTCAGCGCGTGCTGCGTCTCATCCACGCGAGCGGCGTGCAGGAGCCGCGTCGCGGTCCGCGCCTGGCCCCCGAAGATCACCGCGCTCGCTGAAGGGTCGCCCCCTCACCCTCCGTGGTCGGGCGTCACCGCGCGCGCTCCCCTGCCCGCAGCCGGGACCGGGAGCGGCGTGAGGGGAACGGCGCGAAGCTCGGCCCGATGACTCACCCCTCGACGGCGTAGCGCTCCACACGGAGGACGCAGGAGAGGTCCTCCTCGTCGAGATCGATCGACGTCGACCACTCGGTCTCGGCGCCGGCGTCGATCGGCTCGACATCGACCTGCGAGAGTGCACGGGTCTCCCCACCCGCGGTCAACAGCGAGACGTAGATCCGGTACGAGGCGGCCGCCTCCGACGAGTTCGTGACCGTGCCGGCCACATCCCACGCGCCGTCGCCCTGTTCGCACGTCTCGACCGTCGTGTCCGCGAGAGCCCCCACCAGGCCCTCTCCCGAACCCGGCGCGTCGGTGATGTCGGTCACCCCGGCAGACGCCTCGGTGGCGGTCGGAGTGGGCGTGGGATCGGGCTTCGCGTCTCCCGTGCAGGCGCTGAGGCCCGCGACGCCGAGCACCAACGCCAGCCCGGCGCCGAGCATCCGACGCGTCATCGTTCCGACGCGCGGCGCGGAGACGACGGAGGGGGACGGCGCGGGGAGGGTGCGGAGGAGGTGCATGCGAGGCCTTTCGAGTTCGGGACTGCCGGGGAAAAGTATCAGGACGCGGAGTGGTCGCGGCGGCGGCGCGCGACGAGGAGCACGACCAGGCCCGTCAGCAGGAACAGGCCCGCCACGCCGAGCGGGCCGCTCGGGTCGGCACCGGTGGCGGGCAGCGGGATCGGGAGGATGCCCCCGAGGCGGGCGGGGAGCTCGATCGACGCGGCCGCCGTATCGAGCACCGGCTCGGAGGTCTCGACCTCGACGCTCGTCACCTGCGCCTGCGAGGAGACGACGGTGCCCTCCATGGCCGGCGTGACCGTCACGCGGGCGATCGCCGTGACGGACTGCCCCGGCAGCAGGACACCGGGCTCGCCGGGCCACAGGTACTCGATGTCGGAGAGCCCCGGGTAGGGGTCGACGATCCGCACGCCGGTGAGAGTGGTCGTGCCCGTGTTCGTCGCCGTGTAGGAGAACACGAGCGTGTCACCGGCGAAGCCCGCCTGTCCGTCGGCGATGGCGATCGACATCCGCAGGTCGATCGCCGCGGTGCGCGGAACGGGGCGCACGTCGTCGTCGGACGCGGTGATCTCCGTACCGTCGGGGGCGGACGCCGTGCCGTCCGCGGTGTTGACGATCGAGCCTCGGTCGACATCGGCCTGGCTGATCACATACCGGGCGGAGAAGACCGCGGTCTCCCCGGAGGCGAGCCGTCCGGGCTCGCCGGGCCACACGACGGTGAGCGGTCCCAGACCGGCGAGCTCGTCGGTCACGGCGACATCCGTGAGGGTCACGTTGCCGGTGTTGGTGACGCGGATCTCGTACCGCACTCCCGCACCCTGCTGCGCGACGGTCTCGAGCGTGCTCGACTTCTGCAGCTCCATCGCGGGTGCGGCGTCGACGGCCACGGAACCGTCGGCGGTGTCGGTCGCGGCGGCGCCCCCGCCGAGTCCGCTGACCGTCGCGGTCGAGGCGACCCCGCCGGCGTCGACATCCGCCTGCTGCAGAACGTAGGTCGCGACAGCCGTGGCGGTCTGACCGGGGGCCAGCACACCCGGCTCGCCCGGCCAGATGATGCGGATGTCCGAGAGGCCCGGCTGCGCATCCGCCAGCGTCACCCCGGTGAGGGTCACGTTGCCGTCGTTGCGGAACGAGTACGCGTACTCCACGGTGTCGCCGGGACGTCCGGAGGCTCCGTCGGCCAGACGCTGCGTCTTGACCAGGTCGATGAGCGGCGCCGCGGCGACGGTCGGGACGACCGACTCCGGCGACTCGGCACCGACCGTCTCACCCTGAAGCGTGGCGCCCGAGGCGGCCGCGATGTTACGGACGGCTCCGGCATCCACATCGCCCTGCACGACGGTGTACGCGGCCGTCGCGGAGACAGACTCGCCCGGAGCGAGACGGCCGGGTTCGCCGGGCCAGGTGCCGTAGGCGATCGAGCCGAGACCGGGGAGGTCGTCGCTCAACGCGACCCCCGTGAGGGTCAGGGCGCCGTTGTTGGTGACCGTGAAGGAGTAGTCGATGCCGGAGCCGACCGTGCCGTCGCCCGTGGGCGTACCCGTCTTGGCCACCGTCAGCGATCCCACCGCGGCCGCCAGCTCCACGACCGTCGGTGCCGACGGGTCGCTGACCTCGCCGCCGCGCGGGCGCTCGCCCGAGCCGACGGCGGTGTTGCGCACGACGCCGGCGTCGACATCGGCTTGCGTGATGACGTGGATGGCGGTGATCGTCACGACCTGTCCCGGAAGCAGTCGGCCCGGCGCGGCCGGATCGGGCCAGCTGTACCGGAAGCCACTCAGTCCGGCGACGGTGTTGTCGAGCTCGACGTCGTCGAGGGTGAGGTTGCCGGTGTTGCGGATGGCGAACGTGTACTCGATGGTGTCGCCGACCACGCCCGTGGCCCCCGCTGCGAGCGCTGCGCGCTGGGTCGTCTCGATCGAGGCGCTGCCGGGCGCCGTCGGGGGCGCGGTGTCGATCTCGAACGGATCGGACGTGCCCGACACCACGGTGCCGCGCGGCGACGTGCCGAACGAGGTCGCGACGTTCACGATCGATCCGGCGTCGACGTCGGCCTGGGTGACCGTGTAGCGCGCGGTCCCGACGGCGCTCGCGCCGGGGGCGAGGATGCCCGTGACCGAGGGGAAGTCGAGGTCGGGCGTGCTGACGCCCTCGAGCTCATCGACGACGCGGATCAACCGCAACGTGACGTTGCCGGTGTTGGTGACCTCGAAGGAGTACTCGATGACGCTGCCGACGCCGCCCTCGCCGCTGATGTAGGTGCCGCCCTTCACGGTGCGGATGGCGGGCGCTTCGCTCGCCGTGGCGATTGGCGGCATCGTCGACGACGCCTGAACAGGGGTGCCGCCGGGAGTGTTCGCCCGCGCGGTCGCCGTGTTCACCACCTGTCCGCGGTCGACGTCGTCCTGGCTGATGGCGTACGGCGCGGTGCCGAGGGCCGTCTGCCCCGGTGCGAGCGTGCCGGGAGCGCCCGGCCAGTCGATGGAGATCGGGCCGATCCCGGTCAGCTCGTCGCTGATGCTGACGTCGCGGAGGGTCACGGTGCCGGTGTTCTCCAGCCGGAAGCCGAAGGTGACGCCGTCGCCGGGACCGTTGGCGCCTGCGGTGTCGAGGGTTCCGGTCTTCTGCAGGATCAGGCCCGAGACGGGCGTCACCGCCACGGTGGCGGCCGTGGTCGCCGAGGCGGGAGCTCCGGTCGGCGGCGTTCCCGCACCGGTCACGAGACTCGACACCGAGCCGGCGTCGACGTCGGCCTGCGTGAGCGTGGAGCGCGCGATCGCGGTGACCGTCTGTCCGGGGGCGAGCTGTCCGGCGACACCGGGCCACAGGTATTCCGGCGTCGGGATTCCGGGGACGGCGTCGGAGAGCACAACGTCCGACAGCGTGACGTTGCCGAGGTTCGCGAGGGTGTACGTCCAGATGACGGTGTCGCCGGCCTTACCGGTGGCACCGGGCGCGAGCTCGCCGCGATCGGTCACCGTGACGCGGGGTGCGCTCGGGGCGGTCTCGACGATGCTCGGGAGGGACTCTCCCATGACGTCCTCTCCGCCGGGGGTGGCTCCGGTCGCGGCGGCCACGTTGCGCACCGCCCCGGCGTCGACGTCGGCCTGCGTGACCGTGTACTCGGCGACCGCGGTGGCCGTCGCCCCGGGGGCGAGCACCCCGGGGGTGCCGGGCCAGGTGACGTCCGGCGTGCTCAGCCCGGGAAGCGGGTCGGACAGGGCGACGCCCGAGAGGGTCACGTTGCCGCTGTTTTCGATCGTGAAGGCGTAGTCGATCGTGTCGCCGACACCGCCGTCACCCGCGAGAGTGCCGGTCTTCTCCACCGACAGTCCGGGCGCAGGGAGGACCGTGTTCATGACCACGGTGTTGGTGTCGACCTCGATCAGCGCACCGGCGGGCGTGCGTCCGCCGACCGTGCCCGTGTTCACCACGGACCCGGCATCCACATCCGCCTGCGTGATCCGATACTTGCCCCGACCCGTCACCGAATCGCCGACCTCCAACACACCCGGAACACCCGACCACGCGATCGACACATCGAACAGACCCGGCATCGGATCGATCAGACCACCCTCCGAGATCGTCACATTGCCCGTATTCGTCGCCACGATCTCGTACTGCACCACATCCCCGACCTGCCCGATGCCCGCTCCCACGAACACCCCCGACTTCACCGCGGACAGCGCGGCGCTCTGCGGCACCGCGACGGTCGCCGCATCGGTGACGGGGGCGAGCTCGCCTCGGGCGGGCACGGCCGACGCGGTCGCGACGTTGCTCACCGCTCCGGCGTCGACGTCGCTCTGCGTGAGGATGTGGGTCGCCGTGGCCGTGGCGCTCGCCCCCACCGGGAGCACGCCATCGGCACCGGGCCAGTCGAACACGAGCTCGCCGAGGCCGGGCAGGGGGTCGGTGACCACGACACCGGTGAGCGTCTGGGTGCCGGAGTTGCGGACGGTGAAGGTGTACTGCACGCTCTCCCCGACGGCGCCGACCGCGCCGCCCTCCAGGGCGCCGGCCTTGTCGAGCTCGAGAGCCGGAGCAGCCGGAGCCGTCTCCGCCGTCGCGGTCGCCGTACCGACCACCGCGCCGCCGCGCGACGAGCCGGTCGCGGTCGCCGTGTTCGTCACGGTGCCCGCATCGATGTCGGCCTGCGTGAGCGTGTAACGTGCCGTCGCAGTCGCGACCTCGCCGGGCGCGAGCACGCCGGTCTCCTCCGGCCACACCACGGCGGGTGCGGAGAGGCCGGGCAACGGGTCGGCGAGCACGATGTCGCGGACCGTCACGTTGCCGGTGTTCTCGATCCGGAAGGCGTAGGCGATCTGATCGCCGACGGCACCGGGTCCCTCGACATCCGCGGTCTTCGCGACGCTCAACGCCGGAGCCGCGGGGGCCACGGTCGACTCGACCGCGGGGGTGGAGACGGTGATGAGGTCGCCGACGGGCGGCTTGCCCTGCGCCGTCGCGATGTTGGTCACCGTGCCGCGGTCGATATCGGCCTGGGTGATCCGGTATTCGGCCGTCGCGTCGACGGTCTCCCCGGGGAGCAGGACGCCCGGCTCTCCCGGCCATTCGAAGGCGGGGTCGGAGACGCCCGGAAGCGCGTCCCGCAGGTCGACCAGGGTCAGGGTCACGTTGCCCGTATTCGTGAGGGTGAAGGCGTAGTCGATACGGTCGCCGAGGGCCCCGGCGCCGTTCACCTCGCTCGACTTCGTCGCCTCGAGCGCCGGCCGTGCGGCGACGACCACGGACGCCGCGGCTTCACCCGTCACGTCGGCACCGCGCGGGGGCGTCGCCGTGCCGACGACGGCGCTGCCGACCGAGCCGCGGTCGACGTCGTCCTGGGTCAGCGCGTAGGTCGACGTCGCGGTGACCGTCTGTCCGGGGAGCAGCACGCCGGGGGCGGCAGGGTCGGGCCAGGCGTAGACCGCCGGGGTGGACGCCGTGAGCCGATCCACCAGGGTGACGTCGCGCAGGGTGACGTTGCTGGTGTTGCGCAGTGTGTACGACCAGTTCACGATGTCGCCCGCGATACCGGTCGACCCGGGTGCGAGCGCAGCGGCCTTGGTGACGTCGACGGAGGCCTGGATGCCCTGGGTCGGCACCGTCGCGATGCCGGCGGGGCTGGTCACCGTGCCGCCGCGGGCGCCGCTGCCCGTCGCCGTGGCGGCGTTCGACACGGCGCCGGCGTCGACGTCGGCCTGCGTGACGACGTAGCTCGCCGTCGCCACGGCCTCCTGGCCGGGCTGCAGCACGCCGTCGTCACCGGGCCAGTCGATGACCGGCTCGCCGAGACCCGGCAGCGGATCGGTGAGGGAGATGCCGCTGAGGGTGACGTTGCCGTCGTTACGGATGACGAACGTGTAGGCGATCGGCGAGCCGACTCCGCCGGAGCCTTCGATCACACCGCTCTTCTCGACGACGAGGGAACCTGCGGCCTGCACCGTCGCGACGCGGACGGTGTTCGTGGCGACGACGATGCGCGAGTCGTCGGGTGCCGTGCCGCCCACCTCGGCCGTGTTCTCGACGAACCCGCGGTCGACGTCCGCCTGGGTCAGGCGGTACTTCGCCCGCCCGGTGACGGAATCGCCCACCTCGACCACGCCCGGTCGCGTCGGGTCCGCCCACGCGATGGAGAGGTCGAACAGCCCCTCCATCGGGTCGACGAGCCCGCCCTCGGTGATGGTCACGTTGCCGGTGTTCGTGGCGACGACCTCGTACTGGATGACATCGCCGACCTGGCCGATGCCGCCGTCGGTGAGCACTCCGGTCTTCACCGCGCCGAGTCCGGGCGTCTGCGGCACGACGACGCGTGTCGAGGCCGTCCGCACGACGTCGTCCCCACGGGCGGGGTTCGCGGTGAGGGTGGCCGTGTTGTCGACGGCGCCGCGGTCGATGTCCGCCTGGGTGAGCGCGTAGACCGCGGACCCCGTGGCGGCACTGCCCGGTGCGAGAACGCCCGGCTCGCCCGGCCAGACGACGTCCACGGCCGACAGGCCCTCGAGGTCGTCGGTGAGCGCGACCTCCGAGAGGGTCACGTTGCCCGTGTTCTCGAGTCGGAAGGCGAACTCGACGGGGTCGCCGACCGCGCCGGTGGCGCCGGCCTGCAGTCGTCCGGTCTTGGTGAGCACTGCGTCGGGCGCCGCGGCGGGCAGCACGACGGTGTTCGGCGCGGACGCGTCGTCGATCGCAGGACCGGTGGGCGGAGTGCCCGCGGCGGTCGCGGTGTTGACGATCGAGCCGCGATCGATGTCGGCCTGGGTGATCACGTAGCGGCCGGCCGCGTTCACGATCTCGCCGGGGGCCAGCACGCCGGGTTCGGCGGGCCACGTCAGGTCGAGGGCGGACAGCCCCTCGAGCGGGTCGGTGACGGTCACTCCCTCGAGGGTGACGTTGCCGGTGTTCTCGACCGCGATCGCGTACCAGATCGTCTGCCCGACGGTGCCGACGCCATCGATCGCGGCGGACTTCGTCGTGGTGAGCTGCGGGTTCGCCGTCGCCGTGAGGGTGAGGGTGGTCGCCGGGTCGGAGGTCAGCGGCGTCCCTCCCGCGGCGGTCGCCGAGGCTGTCGCGCTGTTCCGCACCGCGCCCGCGTCGACGTCGGCCTGCGTGATCGTGTACGTGGCGGATGCCGTGGCGACCGCGCCCGGGGCGAGCACGCGGCTCTGGTCGGGCCAGTCGATGCTCGGCACGCTGAGGCCGGGGAGCGGGTCGTCGAGCACGACACCGGAGAGGGTGACGTTGCCTCGGTTCTCGATCGTGAAGTCGTAGGTGACGGTGTCACCGACACCGGGTGCGTCGGGCGCGGTCGCGGCCTTGGTGACGACGAGTTCCGGCGTGCGCACGATCGGCAGCGTGGCCGCGGTCGTGGCGACGACGCCCGCCCCCACCTGCGGCGTTCCCGAGCCGGTGACGACGCTCGTCACCGCTCCAGCGTCGACGTCGGCCTGGGTGAGGGAGTAACGGGCCGTGGCGGTGACCGAGGTGCCGGGGGCGAGTTCACCGACGGGGGTCGTCCAGGTGTAGGCCGGCGCGCCGACGCCGGCGAGAGCGTCGGTCAGCGCCACGGCGGAGAGGGTGACGTTGCCCGAGTTGGTCAGCACGTAGGTCCAGACGACCTCGTCGCCGGCGACGCCGGTGCCGCCCGCGGCCAGGGCACCGCTGTCGGTGACGGTGAGCGCGGGAGCCGCCGCGACCGTCGTGACCGTGCTCACCGGGGACTCCGCGGAGATGCGGTCGCCACCGCGCACGGGCAGGCCCGTCGCGGTCGCCGTGTTGTCGATACGCCCGGCGTTCACGTCGGCCTGCGTGATCGTGAGCAGGCCCGTGGCCCGGGCGACCTCGCCGGGCGCGAGGCGTCCCGGCTGCGCGGCATCCGGCCACACGATCTCCGACACGGCGACCGCGGGGAGCGTGTCGGTGAGGGAGACGTCGGTGAGGGTGACGTTGCCGGTGTTCCGGACCTCGAACGCGTAGGAGACGGTGTCGTCGACGGCGCCGTCGCCCGAGACCTGTCCGGTCTTCGTCACGGCGATGCCCGGTGCGGGGAGCACGGTGTTGATCGTGACGGTGTTGGTGTCGACGCGAACGGGCGCGCCGGCGGGGGTGCGCCCACCGACCGTGCCCGTGTTCACCACCGACCCGGCATCCACATCCGCCTGCGTGATCCGATACTTGCCCCGACCCGTCACCGAATCGCCGACCTCCAACACACCCGGAACACCCGACCACGCGATCGACACATCGAACAGACCCGGCATCGGATCGATCAGACCACCCTCCGAGATCGTCACATTCCCCGTGTTCGTCGCCACGATCTCGTACTGGATGACATCACCGACCTGCCCGATCCCCCCATCCAGGAACACCCCCGACTTCACCGCAGACAACGCCGCGCCGGGAGTGATGGGGACGGTGTGGCTGTCGCTGCGCTCGGCTGCCGGGGGCAGCTCGCCGCGTGCGGGCGCACCGCCGACGGTGACGGTGTTGGCGACCGAGCCGGCGTCGACATCGGCCTGGGTGAGCGTGTAGGTGGCGCTCGCCGTCGCCGTGCGACCGGGGGCGAGCACGCCCGCCGCATCCGGCCAGGTCACGGCGATGGGGCTGAGGCCCGCGAGCGGGTCGGTGAACTGCACATCCGAGAAGGTCACGTCTCCGGTGTTCGTCACCGAGAAGCGGTACTCGACCGCGTCACCGGCGCGGCCGGTGGAACCGGCGGCGAGAGCGCCCGTCTTATCGACCGACAGGGCGGGCGATGCATCCGCCGCGGCGACGTCGACGGCGTCGGTGGCCTCGACGGCTGCTCCCGTCGGAGGCAGCCCGCTGACACGGGCGGCGTTGCGCACGGTGCCCGCGTCGACATCGGCCTGCGTCACGGTGTAGCGGGCGAGGGCGGTGACGGTGTCGCCCGGAGCGAGCAGGCCCGCCTCCCCGGAGGGCCAGGTGCCGTACGAGATCGCGGAGAGGCCCGGGAGCGCATCGGCGACGGCCACCCCCGAGAGGGTCACGTTGCCGGAGTTCTCGACGGCGAACTCGTACTCCACGACGTCGCCGAGCACGACCGCATCCTGTGTCGTCGTCTTGTCGAGGGTCAGTTCCGGTGCGGCGGCCACGGTGTCGAGCCGCACGGCCGCAGTGTCCGAAACCGCGTCGCCCGTCGGCGGGCGGCCGCTCGCGGTGGCGCTGTTGTCGATCCCGCCCCGGTCGACGTCGGCCTGCGTGACGCGGTATGTCGCCGTCGCGGTGACCGTCTCGTCGGGCGCGAGCGTGCCGGCACGGCCCGGCCACGGGCCGTAGGTGACGGCAGAGAGTCCGGGAAGCAGGTCGGTGATGGCCACCCCGTCGAGGGTCAGCTCGCCGCTGTTGCGGATGGTGAAGGTGAACGTGACGACGTCGCCCTCGGAGAGATCGGCGGTGCGATCCGCGCTCTTCCGCAGCGTGATGTCGGCCGGGGCGGCGATCTGCACCGTCGCCGGCGCGGTCGCGGTGACCTCGGCGCCCACCACGGGCGCGCCACGACCGGTGACCACGCTGACGATCGCCCCGGCGTCGACGTCGGCCTGCGTGAGAATCGTCGTCGCGGTCGCCGTGACCACCTGGTTCGGCGCGAGCGAGAACGGCGTGCCGCCCTGCCAGTCGTAGGTCGGTGCGGACGTGCCCGCCAGCGCGTCGGTCAGCGTGACCCCGTTCAGCGTCACGTTTCCGGCGTTGCGCAGCACGTACGTCCAGGTGACCGCGGACCCCGCCGCGGCCCCCTCGGGGAGGACCCCGCTGTTGGTCACGACGAGCGCCGGCGCCGAACGCTCGGTCGCCACAAGACTCGCGTCGCTGACGACCTCGACCGCGACGGGTCCCTGAGGGCCGGGGGCCGTGCCGGCGGCGCGTGCGGTGTTCTCGACCGATCCGGCGTCCACGTCGGCCTGCGTGAGGACGTAGGTCGCGGATGCCGTGGCCGACTCTCCCGGGGCGAGCACGCCCTCGGTGACGGGCCACGTCGCCGGCGCGAGGACCACACCGGGACGGTCGTCGGTGAGGGTGAGACCGGAAACGGTGACGTTGCCGGCGTTGGTGAGCGTCAGCGCATACGTGACGGTGTCGCCGACCCCGGCCTCGCCTGGCAGCGTCGAGCCGACCTTCGAGAGCGTGAGCTGCGCGCGCTGCGCGCCCGTCGCCACCGAGACGTCGTCGGACGCGCTGACCGCCGTGCCCGCAGGGGTCCGGCCTGCCACGGTCGCGGCGTTCACCACGGTTCCGGCGTCGACATCGGCCTGCGTGATCGTGTAGTCCGCGGTCGCGGTGGCCGTCGCCCCCGGTGCGAGCACGCCCGGAGTTCCGGGCCAGACGGGCACCGGGTCGACACCGGCGATGCTGTCGGCGAGCTCGACTCCGGACAGGGTGACGTTGCCCGTGTTCGTGAACGAGAAGGAGAAGCGGATGGTGTCGCCCGCCTCACCGACATCCCCGTCGACGATGGCGCCCGTCTTGCTGATCGTGAGAGCGCCAGCGGCGACCACGGGCACGGTGACGGCGGCCGTGCGCTCGATCGTCGTGCCCGCAGGAGCGGATGCGGAGACGTCGGCGGTGTTGGTCACGCCGCCCGCGTCGACGTCGGCCTGGGTGAGGACGACCGATGCCCGAGCGGTGGCGGTCTGCCCCGGCGCCAGCTCGCCCGCGGCGCCCGGCCAGGTGAACGACACCGGCGAGAGACCGGGCAGAACATCCGTCAGTGTGACGTTCGAGAGCGTGACGTTGCCGGTGTTGCGCAGCGAGAAGGTGAACTCGACGGTCTCGCCCGCACGCCCGGTCGCTCCGGAGGCGGGCACGCCGCGCTTGACGACCTCGAGGTCGGGGGCTGCAGCCGCCGTGGTGATGCTCCGCGATGCCGAGCCGGAGACGGCGGGGCCCGACGGCGGGGTGCCGGTGGCGGTCGCGGTGTTCGCGATGGTGCCGGCGTCGACATCGGCCTGGGTGATGCGGTGGGTGGTCGTCGCCGACACGCTCTGCCCGGGCTGCAGCGTGCCGGTCGCGCCGGGCCACTGGCCGTAGGCGAGCGGCGTGAGGCCGGGAGCGGGGTCGGTCAGGGCAACGCCCGTGAGCGTCACGTTCCCCGCGTTCGTGGCGGTGAGCGTGTAGACGACCAGGTCACCCACTCCCCCGCTGCCCGACACGGTCGCCGTCTTCGCAGCGGTGATCGTCGGCGCTGCTGCCGCCGTGCCGAGCACCACGGTCGGGGAGACCGCGGTCACGGCGGCGCCGGCGGGCGTGCGCCCGGAGACGGTGGCCGTGTCGGTGATGGAGCCGACGTTCACGTCGGACTGCCGCACCGTGTACGTGGCGGTCGCCGTGACGGCCTGGTTCGGGTCGAGCGTGCCGGGCGTGCCTGACGGCCACGCGCCGTAGCTCAGCGCCGACAGGCCGTTGTGCGGGTCGGTCACCACCAGGCCCGTGAGGGTGACGTTGCCGGCGTTGCGCACGGTGTACGTGTAGGTGATCGTGTCGCCGACGGCACCGTCGCCGGCGGTGTAGGCGCCGGTCTTGTCGAGCACGAGACGCGGGGCAGCGGCGAGCGGCACGGTGGCCGCGCTCACGGCGGTCGCCGCCTGACCGCGAGCGGGGGCGCCCGTGGCGCTCACGGTGTTCGCCACGGAGCCGGCGTTCACGTCGGACTGCCGGACGACGCTGGTGGCCGTGGCGGTGACGGCGGCGCCGGGGGCCAGAGTCCCGCTGACGCCGCCGGGCCAGGGGCCGTAGGCGAGGGCGCTGATGCCGGGCAGCGAGTCCGCAGCGGTCACTCCCGTGAGCGTGACATTGCCGGTGTTGCGGAGCACGACGGTCCATGTGATGGTCTCGCCGGCGACGCCCGTGGCACCCGCGGGAAGCGCCCCGGACTTCGTCACCTGCACCTGCGGCACGCCCGCGGCGGTCGGTGTGGTGACCGCCGGGGATGCACCGCTCACGGTCGTGCCCCCGGGTGCGGTGCCGCTGGTGGTCGCGACGTTGACGAGGGTGCCGGCGTCGACGTCGGCCTGGGTGATGGTGTGCGAGGTGGTCGCGGTGACCGACTGCCCCGGTGCAAGGGCGCCCGCCGTGCCCGGCCAGGTGTACTGCAGCGGCGTGAGGCCCGGCAGCGTGTCGGAGATCGCGACCGACCGGAGCGTGACGTTGCCCGTGTTGGTGGCGGTGATCGTGTAGTCGACCACGTCGCCGACGGAGCCGGTGCCGTTGACGACGGCGGACTTGGTGGTCGCCACCGCTGGACCCGCCTGCGCGGTCGCGAGGACGACGGCGGGAGACGATGCCCCGACCGCGGGGCCGCTCGGCGGTGTGCCCGAGACCGTGGCGATGTTGGTGATGCTGCCGGTGTCGACGTCGGCCTGCGTGACGGTGTAGGTCGCCGTGCCCGTGACCTGCTGACCGGGAGCCAGGGTGCCGGCGTCGGCCGGCCACGCGAGGACGAGCGGGCTGAGGCCGGGGCGCGGGTCGGAGATCGTCACACCCGTCAGGGTGACGTTGCCGGTGTTCTGCGCGGTGAAGCGGTAGGTCACCACGCTGCCGACCGCGCCGCTGCCGCTCGTGTACGAACCGGCCTTGGCGAGCGTGAGCGCAGCGGCGGGAGCGACGGGGAGCGTGGCCGCGGCGGTCTGCTGCAGCGCCGCGCCCCCGGGGGCCGTCGCGGTGGCCGTGGCCGTGTTCGCCACCGCACCCGCGTCGACGTCGGCCTGGGTCAGGGGCCGGGTGGCGGTGGCGGTGACGCTCTGGCCCGGCTCGAGGGAGCCGGGCGCGCCCGGCCACGCGGCGACCGTGATCGGGGAGAGTCCCGGCAGGGCATCGGCGAGCGCGACGCCGGTGAGCGTCACGTTGCCGGGGTTGCGCACGGTGAAGGTGTACGTGACCACGTCGCCCGCGCGTCCGGTCGCTCCGGCGGGCAGCGCGGCGCTCTTCGCGAGGGCGAGCTGCGGGTTGGCGGCGATCGTCGCGGTGTCTCGGGTGGCCGCGCCGGTGACGGGCACCCCTCCGGGAGCCGTCGCCGTGGCGGTGGCGCGGTTGCGGATCGTGCCGGCGTTCACGTCGGCCTGCGTGATGACGTAGCTGCCCCGTGCCGTGGCGACCTGCCCCGGCGTGAGGGTACCCGCGGTGCCGGGCCAGGTGACCGCGAGTCCGGACAGCCCTGGGAGGTCGTCGGCGATCGCCACACCGGTGAGCGTCTGATTTCCCGTGTTCTCCACGCGGATGCCGTACTGCACGACGTCGCCCACACGACCGCCGCCGCCCACGGTGGCGGTCTTGGCGACGGTCAGGTCGGGGTCGGCCGCGACGGTCGGCACCGTCGCGGTGGAGTTCGCCGAGACGACGGTGCCGTTCGACGCGCGTCCGCTCACCGAGGCGGTGTTGCGCACGGAGCCGGCGTCGACGTCGGCCTGGCGCACCGTGTAGGTCGCCGTGCCCGTGGCGGTCTGACCGGGCGCGAGTGTGCCGACCGAGCCCGGCCAGGTCAGGGTCGGCGTGCTGAGGCCGGCGAGGGTGTCGCTGAGTGCGACGGAGCCGAGCGAGACGGTTCCCGTGTTGCGGATGCTGAAGGTGAAGGTGATGGTGCTGCCCGGACCGCCCGTGCCCGAGGTGATCGCACCGGTCTTCGTGACGGCGATCGCGGGCGCCGCGGCGATGGGCACGGTCGACAGTCCGGTGCCCGAGACGGCGGCACCGCGCGGGGGCTGCCCCGTCGCCGTCGCCGTGTTCGCGACCGCGCCGGCATCGACGTCGCTCTGGGTGAGCGTGTAGGTCGCGGTGCCGGTGACGGCGGCACCGGGGGCGAGCGTGCCCGCGGCTCCCGCCCACCCGGACAGCGGGATCTCGCCGCCGGCGATGAGCGGGTCGGCGAGCGCGACCCCCGTGAGGGTGACGTTTCCGGGGTTGCGCACGGTGAACGCGTAGGAGACCGTGTCGCCGGCGACGCCGGCGCCGTTCAGCGTCCCGGTCTTGGTCACGGCGATGCCCGGGGCGATCGGCGCCGTGGCGGTGACCACGGGACCAGAGGATGCCTCGACGGCGGTGCCCCGACCGGTGCCTCGCGCGGTGGAGGCGTTGGTGATCGACCCGGCATCCACGTCGGCCTGAGTGACGACGTAGGTGGCGGTCGCGGTGACGCTCTGCCCCGGAGCGAGGCTGCCCGCGGTGCCGGGCCAGGTGTAGGTCAGTGCCGACAGGCCGGGGAGCGGATCGCCGATCGCGACGCCGGTGAGGGTGACGTTTCCGGTGTTGGTGGCGCGGAAGGAGTAGGTCACGGTGCTGCCCACGCCGCCGCCCGCGCCGGTGGCGGACTTCGTGGTCGTGATGGCAGGCGCTGCCGCCACGGTGGCGACCGCCACCTCCCCCGAGCTGGCGGTGACATCGGCCCCCGTGGGTGGGGTGCCGCGGACGGTGGCCGTGTTCCTCGCCGCACCGGCATCCACATCGCTCTGGCGGATCGCGTACGTCGCGGTCGCCGTCACCGTCTGGTTCGGCTGCAGAGTGCCGGCGGTGCCCGGCCAGGTGTAGGTGAGCGCGGACAGGCCGGGGTGCGGGTCGTCGACGGCGACGCCGGTCAAGGTCACGTTGCCGGTGTTGGTGGCGCGGAACGTGTACGTGATGGTGCTGCCCACGCCCCCGGAACCGGCGGTCACGGCACCCGTCTTGGCGATCGAGAGACTGGGGACCGCGGCGAGCGAGACCGTCGACGGGGCGCTGGGGCTGGCGACCGCGGCGCCCGTCGGGGGCGTGCCCGACCCGGTGGCGGTGTTGCTGACTGCGCCGGCGTTCACGTCGGCCTGCGTGATCACCGACGTGGCCGTCGCGGTGACGACCTGCCCCGGCGCGAGCACGCCTGCGGTGCCGCTCGGCCACGTGCCGTAGACGGGGGCGGAGATGCCGGGGAGCGAGTCGGATGCCGCGACGCCGGTGAGCGTGACGTTGCCGGTGTTGCGCACGCTGATCGTCCACACGATCGTGTCGCCGGCGCGGCCGGTGGCGCCGCTCTGCAACGCGCCGCTCTTGGTGGCGACGATCCCCGGCGCGGCGGGGGCCGTGCTGGTGGTGACGGTCGGCGAGGAGCTCGTCGTGGTCGTCGTGCCGTACTGCGCGGTCGCGCTCGCGGTGTTGCGCACGGAGCCGGCGTCGACATCGGCCTGCCGGATCGTGTAGGTCGCGACAGCGACCACGGTCTGCCCGGGGGCGAGGCGCCCCGCGGTCCCGGGCCAGGTGGCGGTGAAGGCCGACAGTCCGGGGAGCGGATCGGTGACCGTCACGCCGGTGAGGGTGACGTTTCCGGTGTTGGTGGTCCGCACGGTGTAGGTGATGACGTCGCCGACGCGTCCGCTGCCCGACACGGCCGCGGTCTTCGTGGTGGACGTCGCGGGCGCCGCGGCGACCGTCGCGACACGGGTGGTCGGCGAGCTGCCGGTCACGGTCGCGCCAACCGGGGTGCGTCCGGTCGCCGTGGCCGTATTCGTCACCGAACCGGCATCCACGTCGGCCTGTCGGATGCTGTACGTCGCCGTACCGGTGACCGTCTGGCCGGGGGCGAGCGTGCCCGCGGTGCCCGGCCAGGTGGAGGTGATCGCCGAGAGACCGGGGAGCGGGTCGGCGAGAGCGACCTGGGTGAGCGTGACGTTTCCGTTGTTGGTCGCCGAGAACGTGTAGGTGACCGTGCTTCCGACGCCGCCGGTGCCCGTGGTCACCGCGCCGGACTTGAGCACGGTGAGCGCGCTGGTCGCCGTGATCGGCACCGTGGCCGACCGCGTCTGACTGAGGCGCGCCCCGATCGGCGGGCGGGCGGTCGCCGTGGCGGAGTTGGCGACAGCGCCGGCGTCGACATCGCTCTGGCGCAGGGTGTAGGTGCCCGTCGCCGTGACGACCTGTCCGGGGGCGAGGGTGCCCGCGGCCCCAGGCCAGGCGTAGACGAGAGCCGACAGTCCGGGCAGCGGGTCGGTGATGGCTGCCTCGGTGAGGGTGACATTGCCGGTGTTGGTCAGGGTGAACGTGTAGGCGACGGTGTCGCCGGCGCGGCCCGTGCTGCCCGGGATCAGCGCGCCCGATTTGGTGAGCGTGACGGCGGGCGCTGCGGTCGCGGTGGCGACGGTCGACTGTGCGCTCGGGGCGCTGAGGGTCGCCCCGGCCGGGGTGGTGGCGGTGCCGACGGCGGTGTTGCGCACGGCGCCCGCGTCGACGTCGGCCTGGGTGACGGTGTAGGTCGCGGTGGCGGTGGCGGCTTGGCCGGGGGCGAGACGGCCGGCCGTCCCGGGCCACGTGTAGGTGAGCGGCGACAGACCGGCGAGCGGGTCGGCGATCGAGACCCCGGTGAGAGTGGTGTTGCCGGTGTTGCGGGCGGTGAAGCTGTAGGTGATGACGCTGCCGACTCCGCCGGTTCCGGAGGTGAAGGTTCCCGACTTCGTCGTCGAGAGGGCCGGGGCGGAGGCGATGGTCGCGACCTGGACCTGCGGAGAGGTGCCGGTGGCTGTGGTGCCGGAGGGGGTGCGGGCGGTGACGGTGGCGGTGTTGCGGACGGATCCGGCGTCGACGTCTGCCTGTGTGATCGTGTAGGTGGCGGTGGCGGTGGCGGTCTGACCCACGGGGAGGACTCCGGCGGTCGCGGTCGGCCAGGTCACGACCGGGGGCGACAGTCCGGGGAGCGGGTCGACGAGGGACGCGTTCGCGAGCGTGACGTTGCCGGTGTTCGTGAACGTGAACGTGTAGGTGATGCGGTCGCCGACGCGTCCGGTCGCGCCGGAGGCGAGGGCACCGGTCTTCGTCACCGAGATGCCCGGCGCGGAGGCCAAGGGAGTGACGCGGTTGCTCGAGCCGACGGGCTTGACTCCCCCGTCGTTGTCGTCGGCGCTGACGGATGCCGTGTTCGCGACGGAGCCCGCGTCGACGTCGCTCTGCGTAAGCGTGTAGGTGGCCGTGGCGGTCACCGACTGCCCGGCGGTCAGCGTTCCGACCGTGCCCGGCCACGCTCCGAAGGTGATCGCCGAGAGGCGCGGCAACGGGTCGCTGATGGCGATGTTGGTCAGCGGTGCCTGACCGGTGTTCGTGACGGTGAAGGTGTAGGTGACGACATCGCCGGCGCGTCCGGTTGCGCCCGGCGCGAGCGAACTCGTCTTCGCGATCGAGATCGCGCTGAGCAGAACGGTCGTGCTGTCGCTGTCCTGCGCCAGGTAGTTGCCCGCGACGGTGTAGGCCGTCGCCTCCGCCGTCGAGGTGTATCCGGTCGACGAGGGCGCGGTCGCCGTGCAGGTGAAGCTCGTCGACTCCTGCGGCGCCAGCGTGATCGCCCCGAGGTTGCGCGCGCAGTCGGCCTGATCGTCGGTGACGGCGATGTTGCGGAGGGTGCCCGCCCCGGTGTTCGTGATGCGCACCGTGAAGGTCGCGAGCTCGCCCGCGGTGCGCGACTGCGTGTCGCTCGTGCCGTTGAACGTCTTCGAGATCTGCAGCCCCGCCGTCGGGACCGACAGCACCGCGTTGCGCAGGAGGTACGAGTCGCCGCTGGTACCGAGGCGCAGGTTGACGCGCGAGTCGCCGGCCACGACGTTCGCCAGCGAGGCTGTCGCGACGTCGACGCTCTGGTTGGTGAAGGCGGTCGTTCCCGTGCCGGTATACCGAACGGACCCCTCGGCCCGGCCGATGCCGAAGTTGTTCGTCGCGCCGGCGGGGTTCGCGATCGGCGTGAACGTCGTCGAGGTGCCGCGCGAGTACGACGCCGTGTCTCCGGTGATGTTGCGGTCGCCCTCGAACAGGGTGAAGCCAGCGCGGGTGCCCGGCGCGACGGCGGTGAAGCCGTTGAACGCGACGGTCAGATCGGGATCGGATGCTCCCTGACGCACGTGACCTTCGTAGTAGATGATGTTGTGCGGTACGGATGCCGTGTTGCCGGGGATGTAGGTGCCGAAGTCGTAGACCACGGTCACCGACCACCCGGCGTAGCATCCGGCGCCGGTGGGGGCCCAGATGTTGCCGGCGGACACCGTGATGTTCCCGCCCGTCGCCGCGTTCGCGAAGGCCGACGTCACATCCGCGCTCGCCGAGTAGTACCGGGCCGTCGCCTGCGTCGTCGGGTCGACGAGCACGTTCTGCGGCGACACCGTGGTGATGGCGTCGCCGCCGACCTTCAGCTGCACCGCCCTGTTGAGGTAACCCGTCGTCGAGCCCGCGGGGAGCGTGGCCACGCCGCGGGCCGCGGAGTAGGTCGTGCAGAGCGCGCGGGTGTCGCCGGTGAATGCGCCGGTGTTGCCGCTCCAGGAGAGGAACGCCTTGACCACGGTCGAGCCGGCCGGCACGGTGATCGTCGCGCTCGAGGAGTTGGTGGTGAACCCCGTGACCGTGTTGCTGTTCGACATCACGAAGTTGTCGTTCACGTTCTCCGCGTTGGTGCTGGATGCGGCGTGCAGGTCGTTGCAGGTGCCCACGGTCGTCGACGACGCCGTGGTGCAGGCCAGGACGCCGTTCCCCGCCATGAGGAAGTCGCCGTTCACGTTCGCCTGATAGTTCGGTGCGTCGCCCGAGTTCGTGCCCCATTGCACGACGACGGCCTCTGCGGGTGCGGTGTCGGCGAGGGTGAGTCCGACCGCGACGAGCGTCGCGGCGGTGAGCATGGCGACGAACGATTTCCATCGCGGGGCGCGCCGAACACCACCCTCCATGACAGCACCTCCCCCGCTGCACCACGCCCTCCGGCAGTTCTGGGGAACCGGTGGCCATGGTTTCCCACACCATAAGCAGACCTGTAGACAACCTTCAAGGCTTTTCTCAGAAAACCCCTCCGAACTAGAGTGAGGGGATGAACGGACCCCGACGGCGCCTCTTCCTGCGGCTTTCGGTCACCTGTTCGCTCCTCGTCATCGGAGTGGTCGTCGGCCTGATCCTGCAGAACGTCTGGCTCGGCATCCTGTTGGCCGCCATCGTCTGGCTCGGCTGGTTCCTCGGCTACGAGTCGCGCCGCGGGCACAACGCGGGCGTGAACGACGAGGACCACGGCATCGAGGTCTGATCCCGCACGCGCAGATTCGAGATCGACCGCGACGGACCGGCGCAGATCCTCACCGCAGTGGTGCCGCCTCGGGCTCGACGGAACGGTCGGTGAACGCGGTGCGGGGCACGAACAGCAGGCAGAACGCGGCGACCAGCGCCGTCACCCCGCACACGATCCACACCGTCATGTAGCCGGCGAGCGATCCGGCCGTGTTCTCGGCGGTCGAGCCCGCGACCTGCGCCGCCCCGCCGAGCAGGGCGATGCCGAACACGCAAGAGGCGACGGCACCGCCCACCGTCTTCACCGAGTTGGTCAGACCGGTGGCCACACCGGTCTGGGTCGCCGGCGCGGCGGATGCCGCAGCGGCAGGCAGCGCGGCGACCAGCGCCCCCGAGCCGAGACCGGCGATCATCATGTTCACGACGACCTGCGGATACGTGTCGTGGAAGGGCACGAAGAGCAGGAATCCCGCACCGACCAGCAGCGACGCGAGCAGCAGCGCACGCCGCGGGGAGATGCGCCGCGCCACGGCGGGGAAGAGCAGGGCACCCGCGATCATCGCGATGAGGTACAGCCCGATGATCAGCGACGTCTGGAAGCCGCTGGTCCCGAGGCCGTAGCCATTCACCCCGGGATCGGTGCGCGCGAAGGTCGACAGCGGCGCCTGGGCGCCGAGCACGCTCACACCGAAGAGGCCCGCGGTGAGGAAGACCGGGCCGAGGGCCGGCGAGCGGAACATCCGCACGTCGATCAGTGGATCCGGATGCCGCAGCTCCCACCGGGCGAACGGGACGACCAGCAGCACACCCAGCACGACCACGGCCCACGACAACGGGTTCGCGACCCCGCCGTCGAGGCGCAGCAGGCTGAGACCTCCCGTGAAGCAGAGCAGGGCCAGCGAGATCAGCACCAACCCGATGGTGTCGAAGGTCCCGCCGTTCTGATCCGGCGACTCCTTCACTCCGACGAGGATCACGAAGAAGCACACCACGATCAGGGCCGCCGGCACGAGGAGCACGACCGTGAGGGGCAGGACGTCGACGAGCTGTCCCCCGGCGAGCGCGCCGATGATGGCCCCACCCTCGAGCGCCGCGACGAGCAACCCCGCCGCCTGGGCGGTGATACCGGCTCGGCCCTCCAGCCGGCGGGATCGCGACCAGATGAGGGCGATCTCGAGGGGCAGCCAGACGACGTAGAACCCCATCAGCGTCCAGGCGACGAGGAACACCGCGAAGGAATCGGTGAAGGGCAGCACGAGAGCGGCGACAGCGGTGAGGGCCGTCGAGACCAGGAGCATCCGCTTGTGCCCGACCATGTCGCCGAGCTTGGCGAACGCGGGGACGACGAGCGCCGAGAGCATCAGCTGCGACCCCTCGAGCCAGTTCACATCGGCGTCGTGGATGCCGAGATGACGAGCGATGTCGGTCAGCATCGGCGTGTAGTAGCCCTGGAGCACCCCGCTCGTGAACTCCACGAACGCGAGATAGCCGACCACGGCGGCGAGAGCGCCGAGGGTGCGGGTGCGCGTCATCGCGACTCCTGCTTCTGTCCCGGCCCCGCCGGCACGGCATCCGGGTACGGCGTGCGCTGCGGGGCGTTTGCGATCACCCTAACCGTTCGAGGAGCGCGCGATGGAAGCGCTCGCCGCGCTCGAGGGCGGCGACCTCGACCCGCTCGTCGACACCGTGGATCGACGCGCGCTGCGCATTCGACATGTCGAGCGGGGCGAAGCGGTAGACCGCCGGGCAGAAGCGATGGAAATGACGGGAGTCGGTGGCGGCCATCATCACGTACGGCACGGCCGGAACCCCCGGGTGCGACACCTCGAGGGCCGTGGCGAGCAGGCCGAAGGCGGCGTTGTCGGTGGGCGACTCGGGCGACGGCTCACTGGCTTCGAGCACCTCGACGCGCACGAGCGGGTCGCGGATGCGTCGGCGCACGCGGAGCACCGCCTGTTGCGTCGTCTCGCCGAGGGCGACCCGGAGGTTGATCGTGGCGGAGGCCTGCGACGGCAGCACGTTCGCCGCGGTTCCGCCGGATTGCATCGTCGGCGCGATCGTCGTGCGCACCAGCGCCGCAGGTTCGCCGCCGAGCATCGCGAACAGACGCGCGGTGAGCAGAGGCGCGGCCGAAAGCAGGCGGAGGAGGTGGCGCGGCGCACCCGGAGTGCGGTCGGCGAGGCGGGCGAGCATCGTCAGTATCGCCTTCGGAGCGCGGGGCCGGAAAGTTCCCGGCCCGAGCCGCTCGACCGCCCGAGCGACGCGCCGCACGGCGGTGCGCGAGGGCGGTGCCGAAGCGTGGCCGCCGTCTCCCCGCGCCGACAGCCGCACGGTCAGCACGCCCTTCTCGCCCACTCCGATCATCGCGGCACGACCGGGGACGAACGGCAGCGGGGCGTCGACCACGGCGCCGCCCTCGTCGACGACGAGCCAGGGGACGATGCCCCGCGCCCGGAACACGGAGGCGATGGTGCGGGCGGCCTCCCCATAGGTCTCCTCGTTGCCCCCGAACGAGAGATACACGTCCCGCGGCGGGGCGAAGCCCGCGGCCAGCAGGTTCTCGACGGCCTCCAGGATGACGATCAGCGGGCCTTTGTCGTCGAGCGCGCCTCGTCCGTACACCAGCCCGTCGGCGATGACGCCGTCGAACGGCGGGTGCGTCCAGTCATCGCTCTCGTCGACCGGAACGACGTCGTAATGAGCCATGAGCACGAGCGGCGGGTCCGACGACTCCTCGCGCGCGGCCCAGCGGAACAACAGACCGTGATCGGTGATGCGCTCGCGCTCGAGGTGCGCGTGCACGAGCGGGTACAACTCGGCGAGCAGCGCGACGAAGTCCTCGAACGGGCCGGCGCCGCGCTCGTCGAGCTCGGCCGACACGGTCGGGAGCCGGATCATCCGCGCGAGACGCTCATCGATCCCGGGTCGTACGCTCGCAGCCGTCACGTCGCCATCGTATCGACCACCATGGTCGGAGGTGCCGTCGACCGGGAGGACAATGGGAGGGTGAGTCTGTTCGCCTTCGCCCCGTCACGCGGGAAGCGGTGGCATCTCGCACTTCAGGCCTCGATCGGCATCGCCGCGCCGATCGCCCTCCTCACCCTCCTCGGGCACGCTCCCCTCGGCTATGTCGCCGCGAGCGGCGCGTTCACGGTGCTCTACGCGGGATCGGCGCCGGTGGTGGAGCGCGCCCGCATGCTGCCGTTCGTCGCCGCGGGGCTGCTCGCGAGCGCGGCGCTCGGGGCGCTCGCCGCCGGAAGCACGATCGCTGCATCGGCGGGGGTCGTGGGCGTCGCGATCGCCAGTGCGGCGCTCGCGTTCGGCTTCCGCCTGGGCCCGCCGGGGCCGCTGTTCTTCGTGCTGGTGTTCGGGCTGACGGCGCACGTCATCGGCACGGGCGGGATCGGCGCTCCGGTGTATCTCACCGCATTCGCCGGGGGCTGCGTCTTCTCGTTCCTCGTCGCCCTCGCACCGCTCCTGCGGTCGCAGACGCGTGCGGCACGACCGCGCTCCCTCCGCGAGCTCTTCCCCGGGCCGAGCCTCGATGCCGACGGGCGGATGCTCCTGCTCCGGGTGGCGATCGTCGCGGTGGTCGGCGTGCTGCTCGGGCTCCTCGTCGACCCGGACCGCACCTATTGGATCGTGGGCTCGGCGGTGGCGGTGATCGGAGTGGCCGCGGCGCGACGGGCGGCGTTCCAGCGCGGACTGCATCGGATGCTCGGCACGGTCGTCGGCGCCGGCCTGTACCTGCTGCTCGCGCTGCTGCACCCCGCGGGGATCTGGCTCGCGCTGCTCCTGGGGACGTTGCAGTTCGCGATCGAGCTCGTCGTCGTGCGGCACTATGCGTTGGCGCTGGTGTTCATCACCCCCCTCGTGCTCCTGCTCACCGGCGCGGCGACGGGCACCATCGGATCGATCGACGTCGCCGGGGAACGCATCGTCGACACCCTCGTGGGCGCCGTGCTCGGAGCCGCGTCCGGCGTGCTGCATCGATCGCCGGAACGCCCCCTCGGCAAGGACGACACTCCCTCCACCGACGGCGAGAATTAGCGGTTATCCCCGGTTCCCGCACCGGCGTGACCGGGGACGGAGGGAGGCTTGGCAGCCTGATCTCCCACCCGCACAATAGGAGCATGCTCGCCGTGACCGAACCTCAGATCTGGACGATGATCGGAGCCTTCATCGCCACCACGATCGGCATGATGACGATCGTGTCGACCCTGTTCGTCCGCGTGCTGCGCGCCGAGATCGGCGGCCTGCGTGCCGAGATCGGGGGTCTCCGCGAGGAGATGCAGGGCCGTTTCGAGGCGGTGGGCGTGCGGATCGACGGCCTCGACCGGGACGTGCAGGCGCTCGTGAAGCGCACGTTCGGCCTCGATCGGGAGTAGGCGAGGGAACATCGACGTCGCCTCGCCGGTTGCACTGCACACAGCATCCGGAAGGCTCGCATGGAACTGACGCTCGTGTCATCGTCGTTCTGCGGCGCGTGCGCCCGCACCCGCGCCGTGCTGCACGACGCCGTGCGCTTCCTGCCCGACGCCGCCGTCACCGAGATCGACGTGGCCCGCGATCCGGATGCCGCCGAAGCGCTCGACATCCGCTCGACGCCGACGGTCGTCATCCGCGACGACGCGGGGGCGATCGTCTTCCGCGCCGAGGGCGTCCCCTCCGTGCCGCAGGTGCTGGCGGCCGCGGTGCGCGCGCTCCCCGACTGACACCGCGCGACACGGGAGATATACCGCTCACGGTGTCTTGTGCGGTGCTCGACCCCCGCGCAGAATGTTGCTGCCTCGGCCCGCAGGCATCCGTCGATCAGGAGTAACCATGGCCTTTCTGAACCCGTATCTGTCCTTCCGCACCGAAGCGCGCGCGGCGATGGAGTTCTATCGCGACGCACTCGGGGGCGACCTCGAGGTCACCACCTTCGGCGACTACCCCGGGATGGTCGAGAACCCCGACCAGCAGTCGCTCGTGATGCACGCGCGACTCACCACCTCCGACGGTCTCGTGCTCATGGGCGCAGACACCCCCGACGGCGTGCCCTACGAGAAGCCCGCCGGCATCTCGGTCTCGCTGAGCGGCAACACGAAGGCGCGTGCTCAGGAGGTCTGGGATGCGCTGTCCGACGGCGCCACCATCACGATGCCGCTCGACACCCCGCCGTGGGGCGGCACATACGGCATGCTCGTCGACCGTTTCGGCATCGCCTGGATGGTGCACAGCGACCCGGAGGCCTGACTCCGATCGCACGAAGGGTCGGTATCCCGCGGGATACCGACCCTTCGTGCGACGGGAGCCGGGCGACTCAGTGCAGCGCGTGCTGCTCGATGAAGGCGCGCAGCGCGTGCTCGTCGTCGGCCATCTCGACGACGTGCTGCGGAGCTCCGAGCATGTCACGCAGGTCCTTCGAGTAGTCGAGCTCGACGCCGATCGCCTCGATGATCGTCTCGGCGAACTTCTGCGGCTTGGCGGTCTCGAGCACGAGCATCGGCACGCCCTCCTCGACGTGCTGATGCGCGACCTTGACCCCGTCGGCCGTGTGCGGGTCGATGATCTCCTGGGTCTCGGCATAAACGGCGCGGATCGTCTCGAGGCGGTCGGCATGCGTCGACGTGCCGCTGACGATGCCGAACTCCTCGACGAAGCGCGGCTGGTCGGCCGCGAAGTCGACATACCCCTGCTCGTCGAGGTCGCGCCAGGCGCCGACGACGCGCTCGGGGTCGCGGCCCACGAGCTCGAAGATGAAACGCTCGAGGTTCGACGCCTTCGAGATGTCCATCGACGGGCTGGACGTCGCCAGGGTCTGCGCGGCGTTCCGGGGGCGGTAGATGCCGGTGCGGAAGAACTCGTCGAGCACGTTGTTCTCGTTGGCCGCCAGCACGAGGCGGCGGATCGGCAGGCCCATCTGCTTCGCGAAGAAGCCGGACAGGATGTTGCCGAAGTTGCCGGAGGGCACCGTGAACGACACCTCGGTCGCCCCGTCGGCATCCGTCGCGCGCAGCCACGCCCAGAAGTAGTAGACGACCTGCGCGGTGATGCGGGCGAGGTTGATCGAGTTCACCGCGCCGAGGTTCTGCGCGCGCTTGAACGGCAGGTCGCCGGCGAGGTGCTTGACGAGGTTCTGGCAGTCGTCGAAGACGCCTTCCACGGCGATGTTGTGCACGTTCTCGTCGTCGAGCGAGAACATCTGCGCCCGCTGGAAGGCGCTCATCCGCCCCTGGGGCGACAGCATGAAGACTGCGACGCGCTCTTTGCCGCGCAGGGCGTGCTCTGCCGCAGAGCCGGTGTCGCCGGAGGTCGCCCCGAGGATGTTGAGCACCGAATCGGTGCGCTCGAGCGTGTACTCGAGCACCTGTCCGAGGAACTGCATCGCCATGTC
This sequence comes from uncultured Microbacterium sp., assembly GCF_963528945.1. GTDB lineage: Bacteria > Actinomycetota > Actinomycetes > Actinomycetales > Microbacteriaceae > Microbacterium. The sequence continues at coordinate 124,847 of NZ_CAURWX010000001.1, read as the reverse complement.
CTTGAACGCGAGGGTCGGCCCCTCCGACAGTCCGACGAGAGTGAGACCGCCGCTGAGCGGCCGCAGCGGCACCACGTCGCCGGGGAAGGGCTCGTATGCCGCCTCGGTCATGCGGGCGAGGTCTTCGCGGGGGATGTCGGTGGCGAAGAGTCCGATCACCTCGGTCGCCAGCTGCGGGTAGGTGAGCGCGCGCCACCGTTCGAGCGTCTCGGCGTCGACCGTCGGCATCTCGGCGGGCACGGCCAGGCCGCCGTCGGGCGCGAGGCCCTCCAGCAGCGTCTCGCTGAACGGCTGCGGCTGCATGCCGCCGCGGGTGGAGATGAACTGCACGTCTGCTCCTCGGCTCGGGACTCGGCCCGTCCATTCTCGCAGGAGGATCCACGGCCCGTTGACGCATGACGCACCGCGGGGAATCGCGGGACTGCGGGGAGTGCTCAGAGCAGATCGGCGAGCAGAGCCTCGATGCGGGCGCGGATCTCGTCTCGGATCGGCCGAACGGCCTCGATCCCCTGCCCCGCCGGGTCGTCGAGCTTCCAGTCCTCGTATCGTTTCCCCGGGAAGAACGGGCACGCGTCGCCGCAGCCCATCGTGACGACGACGTCGGATGCCTGCACGGCCTCGGTCGTGAGCACCTTCGGCTGCTCGCCGGCGATGTCGATTCCGACCTCGGCCATCGCGGCGACCGCGACCGGGTTGATCGCGTCGCCGGGCATCGAACCGGCCGAGCGCACCTCGACGCGCCCCTGACCGAGCTCGCGCAGGAAGCCGGCGGCCATCTGCGAGCGGCCGGCGTTGTGCACGCACACGAAGAGGACGGAGGGCTTCGCGGCAGCGGTCGTCACGCCTCCAGGATAGGCGTCAGATCCAGCCGCGCTCCTCGGCGAGGAGTACCGCCTGCTGCCGCGTGCCCACCGCGAGCTTGCCGAGGACGGCGGAGACGTGGTTCCGCACGGTTCCCGGCGCGAGCGAGAGGGCGCGGGCGATCTGCCCCGTCGTCTCGCCACGGCGGCCGGCGCGCAGCACGTCGAGTTCACGGTCGGTGAGCGGTGAGCGTTCGTCGCTCAGGGCATCCGCGGCGATCTCCGGATCGACGTAACGGCCACCGGCGGCGACCTTGCGGATCACGGCCGCGACCTCGTCGGCTCCCCGGGACTTGGGCAGGAAGCCGCTGACGCCCGACGCCAGGGCGCGCCGCAGGACCCCGGGTCGCGCATGGCGGGTCACCACCACGCAGCGGGTCGGAATGGCGCGGTGCAGACGCTCGGCGACCTGCACCCCGTCGAGTCCGGGCATCTCGAGGTCGAGCAGGCACACGTCGGGCTCAATGCGCATCGCCTCGGCGACCGCCTCGCTGCCGTCTGCGCACTCGGCGACGACCTCGATGTCGGGTTCGAGACGCAGCAGGGCGGCGAGCGCGGAGCGGATCATCCCCTCGTCGTCGGCGAGCAGCACACGGATCATGCGGGCTCCTCGGCCGGGACGGTGACCGTGATCGAGAACGAGGCGCCATCGCGCTCGACGGCGAGCGATCCACCCGCGTCGGCGATGCGACGCCGCATGCCGGCGATGCCGGACGCGGCGTCGTCGACCGGAGCGACTGCGCTCGCCGGGTCGGCGTCGTTCGCCAGCGAGTAGCGCCACACGGCGCCGTCGCGGTCGAGCGCGATCCGCGCCCGTTCCCCATTCCCGTGCCTCAGCACGTTGGTGGTCGTCTCGCGGATGATCGGTCCGAGGGCGGATGCCGGGGCACGATCGGCGTCGTCGGCGATGCGCGCCTCGACCGCGAGCCCGGCCGCCTCGAGGAGGTCGCGGGCGTTCGCCAACTCGTCGCCGAGCGGCACGGAACGGTATCGCGTCGCGAGGTCGCGGGTCCCCTGCCGCGCGTCGTCGACACTCACGCGCGCGGCGCGCAGCTGCTCCATGCCGGCGGCGGGATCGGCGGGCATCAACCGCTCGGCGAGTTCGAGCTGCAGCGCGATCACCTGCAGGTGGTGCCCCTGCAGGTCGTGCACGTCGGTCGCCACGCGCAACCGTTCCTGGGTGGCGGCGAGACGGGCTTCGGAGGCGCGCGCACGGTCGAGCGTCATGAGCACGTCCCACCACCAGAGGGTGCTCACCGTCATGACCGGCAGGAGCGACGTGTAGACGATCGGCATCCACCACGTCGTCTCGCTGTACTGCTGGGCGTCGATGAATCCAAGCACCACGAGCAGCAGCACGGCGGCGATGGTGACCCGGTAGCGCACGCCGGCGGGCCAGTTCAGCAGGGTGAGCGACTGCACGACCGGCATCAGCGCGAGCTGCCAGCTGCCGAGCAGGGCCCCGGCGGTCGCGCCGAACGCGACGGCGACGGCGATCGGCAGCAGGATGCGCCGCCAGGCCACCCCCGGTCCCGCATCGACGCGATGACGGTAGTCGCGCAGCAGCAGCATCGTCGAGGCGCACCACAGAACGCCGCCGACGGCCACAACCACTCCGATCGCGGTCGTGTCGGGGAGCGTGAAGGCGATCAACGTCCAGAACAGCACGAGCATCAGCTGCAGGAACATCACCCCGCCCGCCGTGTACCACCAGGTCGCGACGACGCCGCGGGCGAGCCGGCGGGAGCCGGGGGTGGGGTCGACGGATGCGCTCACCCCACCACCCTAGGGCCGTGACACATGTCACCCGTCGCGCGTGCAGACCGCCCGGACACCGGTGACACCGCGGCACTTCTGCGCTCGCTGCCGCTCGGCTGGACTGGGGTCATCGCCACGGACCGCCCGTGGCCCGACACGTCGGGAAGACCCCATGAACCTCATCGAGACGTTCCAGGATCTGGTCGCCCAGGTGCCCGAACTCATCCAGCCCCTCATCGTCGCGCTCGCCGGCGCGGTGCCCTTCATCGAAGGCGAGGGCGCCGCGGCCATCGGCATCATCGGCGGCATCCACCCGGTGGTCGCCGCGATCGCGGCCATCGTCGGCAACTTCGCGTGCGTCGCCGTGCTGGTGCTCGCGAGCTCCGGTGCCCGCAAAGCGATCGTCGACCGCACCCGCACCCGCCAGCTCGCGGGCGCCGACGGAGCCGTCGTCGTCGAGGAGACTCCGGTCGACGACCGCCGCACCGCGCGGCGCCAGAAGTTCCAGCGGGCCTTCGAGCGCTACGGCGTGCCCGGGGTGAGTCTGCTCGGCCCGCTCCTGCTGCCGACGCATTTCACCGCCACCATGCTCGCGGCCTCCGGCATCGGCAAGGGCCGCATCCTCATCTGGCAGGCGGTCGCGATCATCGGCTGGACCACCGTCATCACCCTCATCGTCGGTGGCGCGGTGTCGGTCATCCACTGACCCGCGGGAGCGGCGCGCGCAATTGTCGCAGGCGGTTCCCGATTTGGAAAGCCCCTCCGTCGATCACGGGGTCGAGGCGCTGGATGGACATTCACCGACAGCAGATCAGAAAGGTAGGACTCATGTTCTTCCACCGACAGGAACTGCAGTTCTCGGCGACACCGGAGAAGCCCGATGCCGTCTACGCACGCAAGCTTCAAGAGGTGCTGGGCGGCCAGTACGGGGAGATCTCCGTCGCCATGCAGTACCAGTTCCAGGCCTGGAACATGCACATCCCCGGCAAGTACCGCGACCTGGTGTTCGGCATCGGTGCGGAGGAGATGGGTCACGTCGAGATGCTCGCGGTCATGATCGCCCAGCTGCTCGAGAAGTCGCCGCTCGGCATCACCGAGGAGGCGGTGCAAGACGACCCGACGGTCGCGGCCGTCATCGGCGGCACCGACGTTCAGCACGGGATCGTGGCGGGTGCCGGCGCACGCCCGGTGGACAGCAACGGCAACCCGTGGCAGGGCTCGTACATCACCGCGAGCGGCAACCTGCTCGCCGACTTCATGGCGAACGCCAACGCCGAGATGCAGGGCCGGGTGCAGGTGGCACGGCTCTATCACATGACCGACGACCACGGCATCCGGGACATGCTCGGCTTCCTGCTCGCCCGCGACACGATGCACCAGAACCAGTGGCTGCGCGCGGTGGAGGAGCTCAAGGAAGAGGGCGCGGAGGAGCTGCCCGTGCCGAGCAACTTCCCGCTCAACAAGGAGCACCGTGAGGTCTCGTACCAGTACCTGAACTTCAGCGACGGCGCCGCCGCCGCCGAGGGGTCGTGGGCATCCGGCCCCACGCCCGACGGCAAGGGCGAGTTCAGCTACCACGATGGACCCACGACGACGGCCGAGATGCCGCCGCCCACCCACCCCGACGCGCGCTTCTACGGCACCACCGAGCTGCCGAATGTGGTCGAGAAGGTGGCCGGCGCCGCACAGGACGCGTTCAACAAGGAATGACCGGGTTCCGCTGGGGAGGAGGGGGCGCAGCCGGTCGACGGCTGCGCCCCCTCGACGCCCAGGTCGCGGTGATCACCGGGGGTTCGCGCGGCATCGGTCGCGCCGCGGCCCGGCGTCTCGCGCGTGAGGGTGCCCGCGTCGTCGTGCTCGCCCGTGACGAGGAGGGCCTGCGCGAGACGGTGCGGCTCGTCGAGGAGGACGGCGGCACGGCCCGCCATCTGGTCGTCGACGTCACCGATGCGGATGCCGTGCGCACCGCGGTCGACCGGGTCGAGGAGTGGTTCGGACGCATTGACACCTGGGTGGGCAATGCGGGGGTGCTGCTGTACTCGCGGGTGGCCGACACGCGACCGCAGGAGTTCCGCGACGTGCTCGAGGTGAACCTGATCGGGCAGATCCACGGCATCCAGGCGGCGCTTCCGGCCCTGCGTCGCGCCGGCGGCGGCGCACTCGTCATCGTCTCCTCGGTCGAGGCGGTCGCGGCTCTGCCGATGCACGGCGCCTATGCGGCGTCGAAGCATGCGTTGGAGGGAGCCCTCGACGCCCTGCGCCGGGAACTCGGGGACGAGTATCCGCAGATCAGCATCACTTCTGTGCGGCCGGCGGTCATCGACACCCCCATCTATCGGCACGCGCGCAACCGCATGGTGTGGCGGCCGACCGCGCCTCCGCCCACGTACGCGCCCGAGGTCGTGGCCGAGGCGATCGCCTTCGCGGCGACGCATCCCGTGCGCACCATCCATGCGGGTGGGGGCGGCCGTCTGCTGGTCGCCGCGCAGCAGGCCGCTCCGGGCATCGTCGACGCCGTCTTCCGCCGGCTCGGCACCGACATCATGCACACCGACGACCCCGATGGCACGGGCGGCGGAGATCTGCGCGTCGGTGCCGCAGACCGCTCGTCCACCGGCGCGCTCCCCCGCCGGGGTCGCGCGGTGAGCATCTATACCTGGCTCGCGGTGCGTCCGCGAGTGCGCCTCGGGCTCACGGCGGCGGCGCTGGTGTGGGCCGGTTCGCGTCTGCGGCGGAGGTAGCGGCGGGGGGCGACCCTGCGGAGGGACCGCGGGTGCGCCCTCTCACTGGTGCAGACGGAACCCCTCTGCCTGCGTCTGCTCGTCGGCGACGCGGATGCCCCACCGGTAGGCGAGCTTGCCGCCGAGGTATCCCGACGCACCGACCAGCAGGAAGGCGATCGCGCTGAGGATGAAGGCCGGCAGATGCGGATGGTCGGCGCCGTCGACGAGACGCAGCACGAAGCCGAGCCCGAAGAGCGCCGTCGCGAGCAGGTTGAGCGTCATGTGCACGAGCGCGGTGCGGCGCGCGACGGTGCCCCGGGCGATCTGCGACAGGTCCATGATGCCGAGCACCGCGGCGAGGAGCGCCCCGGCGATGCCGATGCCGACCAGGAGCGTCGCCCCCTGCGCGAAGGCGGAGTCGTCACCGACGAGCGCGATCACGTCGAAGATCAGCGCGGCCGTCCATGCCCCGATCGGGATCGTGACCGCGACGGGGTGGAACGGATGCCCGTACGGCCCCGCGACGATCGATCGCGGATGCTTGGCCCGGTGGATGCGCTGCGCTGTGTCCATGTCGCGACGGTAGAGGGCGGCCACCGATCCCCGCAGGGTCTTGACAGGACCGTCCGCGGTCGGCGGGCCTGACACAATGGGACCGTGCACCCGTCCCGGAGACCCGCCGTTCTGCGCGGGTTCGCGGCATCCGCCGTGGCGATCTTCGTCGCGCTCGCCGGGCACGTCACCGCCGGCGGGGCGATGCCCGGGCCACTGGGCATCCTCGTGCCCTGGGTGCTGTCGTTCATGGTGTGCGTGCTGCTGGCCGGGCGTCGACTCTCGGTCACCCGCCTCACGCTCTCGGTCGCCGTGAGCCAGTTCCTGTTCCACGTACTCTTCGTGCTCGGCACCATCACGCCCACCGCGAGCGCCGCCCCTCACGTGCACGGCGGTCCGCTGGTGCTGCCCGATGCCGCCGGCGTCCCGGCCGCGGTCGTGGCGGACGGCGGGATGTGGGTCGGGCACGTGTTCGCCGCCCTGATCACCGTCGCCGCGCTGCACCGCGGCGAGCGCCTGCTCATCGGGCTGCGCGATCTCGCTCAGCAGAGCATCCGCTGGGTCCGTCGCCGGACCGCCGTCTCCGTCTTCTCCCCGCGCCCCCGACCGGTCGCCGTTCCTCGCCTGCGTGCGGACGCCGTCGTTCTGCGTGGCGCCCTGCTGCTCTCGCCCCTGCGCGGGCGCGCCCCACCTCTCGTCGCCGCGGTCTGATCTCCGCCCCGGGCCTGCGCCCGTGGGCGTTCACGCCTGCGCGCGCCCGATGCCGCGCGGGCCGGCAACGCACCGTCCGGCGCCCTTCGCGGCGCCCGTCGAGAGGTATTCCCCATGTCCCCTGTCCGCAGAATCGCGGTCGGGCTGGCCGTGGCGGCCGTCGCCGTGCTGGCGACCGCCGTGCCGGCATCCGCTCATGACTCGCTCGTCCACAGCACTCCGGAGGCCGATCAACGGCTGGCCACCCCGCCGGAGTCGATCACTCTGACCTATTCCGGCGACCTGCTCGTGCTCGGCGACTCGACCGAGGGCGCCGTCGTACTCGTGGTCGACGCCGACGGCCACGACTGGGCGACCGGCGAGGTCGACGTCGACGGTCGCACCGTCACGGCCCTCCTCGACCCCGGCATGCCCGCCGCGGGGTACCAGGTGCGGTGGCAGGTGGTGTCGGAGGACGGGCATCCGATCTCCGGCGTCGTGCCGTTCACGGTCGGCGATGCGGAGCCGATGCCCGCCTCGGCGTCCGCCGGCACGGACAGCTCGCCGGACGAGACGGTCGCGCCGTCGGACGGCGGTTCGAACGCCGACCCCGGCGACACCGACGCGGATGCCGCGGAGCAGACCCCGACCCCGACCGACGACGGCGCCCGTGTGCTGCTCGTCGGCATCGCCGGCGCAGCGATCGCCGCTGTCGCCCTTCTCCTCTTCCGAATCCTGCGCCGTCCTCGCACGGCCCCCGCCGCCTCGGCCGATGCCGACGCCGCGGAGAACGACTGAAAGGCCTCACCATGACCTTCTTCACGAACACCCCGCTCCCCCGCCTCGCCGCCCTCGCCGCGGTGTCGCTCCTCGCGCTCACCGGCTGCGCCGGCACGCCCGTCGAACCGGCGGCCTCCGCGTCGCCGGCCGGCGACTCCGTGGGGATCGAGGACGCCTGGATCAAGGCGACCGACGACGACATGTCCGCCGCGTTCGGCACGCTCACGAACGACAGCGGTCAGGCGGTGACGGTCGTCTCGGCGTCGACGGATGCGGCAGGCATGGTCGAGCTGCACGAGACCGTCGAGAACGAAGCCGGCGAGATGATCATGCGCGAGATCGAGGGAGGGTTCTCGATCCCGGCCGAGGGAGAACTGGCCCTCGAACCCGGCGCCGACCACATCATGCTGATGGGTCTCACCGGCCCTCTCGCCGCGGGCGATGAGGTCACCGTCACTCTCACCTTCTCGGACGACTCGACCTACGCCTTCACCGCCCCGGTGAAGGACTACTCGGGCGCCAACGAGAACTACGAGGGCGACGACCACGAGGGCATGGACCACTGATGCGCGCGCGCACCGAAGGTGCGCGCTCCGATCGCCCCGGGTCGACCCGGCGGCAGTTCCTCCTCGGAGGAGCTGTCGTCGGCGTCGGCGCGGCTGCGGCGATCGGAGTCGACCACGCCCTGAACCGGCCGGATGCCGGCAGCCCTCCCCCCGCCTCGACGCCGATGAACGGTGAGGAGACCGTGCCGTTCTTCGGCGCTCACCAGGCCGGCATCGACACCGCGGCGCAGGCGCACGGCCTCTTCCTCGCGCTCGATCTGCTCGACTCGACCGACCGGGAGGGGCTGCGGCGGCTGCTGCGCATCCTCACCGACGACGCCGCGCGTCTCACGCAGGGCCGGGCGGCGCTGGCCGACTCCGAGCCCGAACTCGCCCTCTCCCCCGCCCGCCTGACGGTGACGTTCGGGTTCGGCCCCCGTCTCGTCGCGCGGGCCGCCGGCACCGGTCCGAGCTGGCTCGCACCCCTGCCCGCGTTCTCGATCGACCGACTGCAACCGGAGTTCTCCGAGGGCGACCTGTTGCTGCAGATCGCCGCGGACGACCCCCTCACCGTGTCGCACGCGGCGCGGATGCTGCTGAAAGACGCCCGCAGCTTCGCCTCGCTGCGGTGGAGTCAGCAGGGCTTCCGACGCGCGTACGGCACGGAGCGCCCCGGCACGACGATGCGCAACCTCTTCGGGCAGGTCGACGGGACGGCGAACCCGCAGCCCGGAACCGCCGAGTTCGACGAGGTCGTATGGGCGGGCGAGGGGTGGATGGCCGGGGGCACCGGCCTGGTCGTGCGCCGCATCCGCATGGACCTCGACACGTGGGACCGGCTCGACCGCAGCGGACGCGAGGCATCCGTCGGCCGCACTCTCGCGAACGGTGCGCCGCTCACCGGCACCGACGAGTACGACGAACCGGATCTCACCGCGACCACCGCCGTCGGGTTCCCGGTCATCCCGCAGTTCGCCCACCTGCGCCGGGCGCGAGGCGATGACGGGGTGAAGATCTTCCGCCGGGCGTACAACTACGACGAACGCCCGACCGGCGCCAGCGTGTCGGAGTCGGGGCTGATCTTCGTGTCGTTCCAGGCCGACGTCGCCCGTCAGTACACGCCCATGCAGCAGCGTCTCGCCGACCTCGACCTGTTGAACGAGTGGACGACGCCGATCGGCTCCGCGGTGTTCGCGGTGCCTCCCGGATGCCGCGAGGGCGGATTCATCGGCGAGACGCTGTGGGGAGGAGCGCCGTGAGCGGCGAGCCGGGATGGTTCGGGGCGCTGCTGCGACGGTTGCACTTCCTGGCCGGCGTGCTCGTGGGGCCGTTCATCCTGGTGGCCGCCGCGAGCGGTGCCCTCTACGCGCTGACGCCGACCCTCGAGCAGATCGTGTACGCGCACGAATTGCACGCCCTGGCATCGGACGAGACGCTCAGCCTGGCCGCGCAGATCGAGATCGCCGAGGAGCACGTCGCCGGAACCGCGACGCTCTCTGCCGTGCGGCCCGCACCGGAGCCCGGCGACACGACCCGGGTGATGTTCGCCGGCGACGGTCTCGGCGCGAGCGAATCGCGCGCCGTGTTCGTCGACCCGGGCTCGGGCGAGATCCGCGGAGACCTCACGGTGTACGGCACGAGCGGCGCCCTGCCTCTGCGCACCTGGATCGACCAGCTGCACCGCACGCTGCACCTCGGCGAGGTCGGCCGCGTCTACAGCGAGCTCGCCGCGTCGTGGCTCGGCATCGTGGTGCTCGCAGGCGTGGCACTGTGGGTCGTTCGCGTGCGGCAGGCACGAGCGAAGCGCGATCTGCTGCTCCCGAACCGCCGGCACCGCGGGTACCGGGGCCTCTTCGGATGGCACGCGTCGGTCGGCGTGTGGGTGGCGATCGGGGCGCTGTTCCTCGCGGCGACCGGCATCACCTGGTCTCAGTACGCCGGGACGAACGTCCCGCAGCTGCGCGCGGCGCTGGGCGGGGCGACGCCCGTGCTCGACACGTCGCTCGATACCAGCGGGGGTGGGAGCGGCGGGCAGGTCGATGAGCACGCGGGGCATCACGGCCCGGCATCCGCGCCGACCGGAGCAGCCAACCCCGCGACGTTCGATGCGGTGCTCGCGATCGCCCAACGCACGAACGTGAACACCGGACGGGTGGAGATCACGCCGCCCGCGCAACGCGGGGCGGCGTGGACGGTGGGCGAGATCCAGACGAGCTTCCCGACCGAGGTCGATCAGGTCGCCATCGACGGCACCGCACTGCAGGTGGTCGACCGGGTCGACTTCGCCGACTTCCCCCTCGCGGCGAAGCTCGCGCGGTGGGGCGTCGACCTGCACATGGGGTCGATGTTCGGCCTCGTGAACCAGCTCGTGCTGTTCCTGCTGGCGATCGCGATCGGCGCGATGGTCGTGCTCGGCTACGCGATGTGGGCGAAGCGTCGACCTCCGCGGTCTGCTCGTCGGTTCGGCGGGGCCCCGCCGCCGCGCGGAGCTCTGCGCGGCGCGCCGTGGTGGGGCGTGCTCGCCGTCGTCGTCATCGGCGCGGGCATCGCTCTGCTGCTGCCGCTCGTGGGGTGGACGCTCGTCGCGTTCGTCGTCGTCGACACGGTCGCGGGACTCCTCTCCCGGACGCGAGCAGATTCGACGGCGTAGCGGCCGCCGGGCACCCGTGGGCGCGACCCGCGGGTGCCGCCGCCGACGCTCCCGGAGACCGGCCGCGGGTTAAGAGGTCGCGTCGTTCGGGGTGTCGGCGACCTGCACCGACACGGTCACGTTCGTGCCGTCGACCTTCGAGAGCGTCACATCGGTGTCGAACTCCGAGCCGGTCGACGGATCGGTGAGCAGGCAGTCGACGACCGAGCCCTGCTCCAGGGGGATGCTGTCGTCGCCGCAGTCGATCTCGGGTCGCTGCCCGACCTCGGCCTCGAGGGCATCTTCGGCGAGACTCGCGATCTCGTTCGGAGAGGCGGTGGCCGAGGCCGAGAACGAGCAGCCGGTCAGACCCGCGGCGAGCAGCCCGGCGGCGGCGGTGAGCAGGGCGAGGCGAGAAGTGCGCATGGTGGTGTCCCCCGAGGTCGATGTCCGCTCAGCGTAGCGAGCCGCCCCTCCCGGCGGCGACCGTCGGTCGTCGCGGAGAGGGGCGGCTCAGCGCACAGCAGATCAGCCGATCGGCACCTCGTCGTCGGCGCGCGGCGTCACCCGCACGCGGGCGATGCGGCGTCGATCGAGCTCGGCGACCTGGAGCGTCGCGCCCGGCACGTCGATCGTGTCGCCGACCACGGCGAGGCGCCCCAGCTGCTCGGTCACGAACCCGGCGATGGTGTCACTCGATCCGCGGGGCAGCTCGAGGCCGGTGGCCTCCTCGAAGTCCTGCAGGTTCAGACGTCCGTCGAGAGCCCCGCCCGGAGCATCCGTCTCCGCCGCGTCGTACTCGTCGAAGATCTCACCGACGACCTCTTCGACCAGGTCCTCCAGCGTGACGAGCCCGTCGGTTCCGCCGTACTCGTCGACGACGACGGCGATGTGGTGACCGTCGGCGCGCATGCGCGTGAGGGTCGGCAGCACGCGCGCGGTGGAGGGGATGTACGGGATCTCCCGGATGAGCGCCTGCACGGGACGCTCGGGGTCGGCCCCCGCCGCCTCGAACAGGTCGCGCACGTGCACGAAACCGGTGATGTCGTCGATCGACTTGTCCGACACCGGGTACCGCGAGAAGGGCAGATCGCGCACCTGCGCCACCGCCTCGGCGACCGTCGCCGTCTCGTCGAGCGCCACGACCTCGGGTCGCGGGCGCATCACCTCGCTGATCTGTCGTCCGCGCAGCGAGAGCACATCGTCGAGAATGCGCCGCTCGTCGTCGGGGAGGCCCTGGTGCGACGCGACGATGTCGCGCACCTCCTCGTCGCTGAGCTCCTCCCCCGTCTTGTCCGGGTCGCCGCCGAGCACGCGCACGAGCGCGTTGGTCGACACCGAGAGCAGCCAGATGACGGGGCGCATGACGACCGCGAAGCCGCTAAGCGCCGGGGCGACGGCGTACGCGAACTGCGCGTTCCGCTGGATCGCGAGGCGCTTGGGCACGAGCTCGCCGAGCACGAGCGACAGGTACGCGATGACGAGCGTCAGCGCGACGGTCGCGATGGTGAGCGAGATCGCCGGATCCACGCCCCACGACTCGAAGAGCGGGGCGACCGACGGAGCGATCGAGGTCGCGCCGTACGCGGCCGAGGCGAACCCGGCCACGGTCACGCCGATCTGCACCGCAGAGAGGAAGGTGTTGGGGTTGCGGGCGAGCGCGGCGACCTTGGCACCGCGCCTGCCGCGCAGACCGAGGGCGTTGATCTGGCTCTCGCGGAGGGTGACCAGGGCCATCTCCGTCGCGGCGAAGACGCCGCCGATGAGCACGAACGCGATGACGAGGGCGATGTTCCAGAGCAGGCCGTCCATCAGCGGGTCACCTGCTCGGTGCGGGGGTGGGCGCCCGGCGTGGCCCGGGCGCTCGTACTGTCAGAGTCCGAAGAGTCAGAACAGTGGGCGTTCAAGGAGTGCTCCCTTACTTGGTGGTGGTGTCGGTGGAGTCGGTGACGGAGGGGACGGATGCCGGGTCGCGGCGCGTCTTGACGAGGCTGGCGATCGTGGCGACCGCGATGGTCGCAGCGATGAAGAGCAGCGAGAACCAGATCGGGATCTCGGGGGCCCACAGCACCGGCTCCCCGCCGTTGATGAACGGCAGCTCGTTGACGTGCAGGGCGTGGAAGACGAGCTTGACGCCGATGAACGCGAGGATGACCGCGAGGCCCTGCGCCAGGTAGACGAGGCGCTCGAGCAGACCGCCGATGAGGAAGTAGAGCTGACGCAGACCCATCAGCGCGAACGCGTTCGCCGTGAAGACGATGTAGGCCTCATCGGTGAGGCCGTAGATCGCGGGGATCGAGTCGACGGCGAAGACGAGGTCGATGAAGCCGATCGCGATGATCGTGAGCAGCATCGGGGTGACGAAGCGCTTGCCGTTCTTGACGACCGTGAGCTTGTCTTCGTTGTACTCGTCGCTGACCGGCAGGTGACGGCGCACGAAGCGCATGAAGCGGCCGTTGGCGGGGTCGCTCTCGTGGTCGCTGAACGCCTGGCGCCAAGCGAGCACGAGCAGCAGCGCACCGAAGAGGTAGAAGATCCAGGAGAAGTTCTCGATGAGGGTGGCGCCGACGGCGATGAAGATGCCGCGCAGGATCAGCGCGATGACGATGCCGATCATCAGCACCTTCTGCTGGTACTTCTTCGGCACCGCGAACCCGGTCATCACGATGAGGAAGACGAACAGGTTGTCGATCGACAGCGCCTTCTCGGTGAGGTAGCCGGCGAAGTACTCACCGCCGTACGTCCACCCGGAGACGAGACCGATGCCCACGCCGAAGATGAGGGCGAGGCTGATGTAGAAGATCGACCAGCGGGCGGATTCGCCGATGGTCGGTTCGTGCGGGGTGCGCACGTGCGCGAAGAACTCGTACACGAAGAACGCGATCGTGACGGCGATCGTGATGATCCAGATGAGGGGGGTGACGTCCAACGGAGGCTCCAGACTCGGCGTATGCGGCAGCAGAGCCAAAGTCTTCTCCATTCCCGATCGGGAACCGGTGGGCCGGGATGCGACTGCATCCGTAATGACGAAACCACCGTGGCGGAGTACTCCCCTTGGTAAGTCCAGTGTAATGCATGCGACCGGATGCTTTTCTGAACAACGCCCCCGAGCGTCGGTAGGCTCGCGTTCCATGGACTTCGTGCCGCTCGTGGAGCGCTTCGTGACCCACCGTTTCCCGGGAGCCGAGGTCGTGATCGTGGCCGGCAGCACGGCGCGCGGAACGCGCACTCCGACCAGCGACATCGATCTGCTGCTCCTCGGCGACGAGCTGTTCGAGGCCGGGCGCGACAGTCTCGCGGCGACCTACCGGTTCGAGGGCGAGGTGTTCGAGGTCTTCGCGTACACGCATCAGGGCTTCGCGACGTGGGCGGAGCGAGGCCTGGCGCAGTATCGACCCGTCATCGTGCAGATGCTCCTCGACGGTCTGACCGTGCGCGGCGGGGCTGAGCGCGAGCGGTACCGCACCCTGTGGGAACCCGTGTATCGCCGTGGCCCCGAGCTCGATGACGCGGAGCGGCGGTTGCGGCGCTATGTTCTCACCGATGTGCTCGACGACTTCATCGACGCATCAGATCCGCTGGAGAAGCACGTCCTGGCATCCCTGCTCTTCGAACGCACGGCGGAGCTGATCCTTCTGACGAACGGACGATGGGTCGGCGCAGGCAAGTATCTTCCACGGAGGCTCCGAGAGTTCGACGCCGAGCGGGCGGATGCCCTCACCGCTCCCCTGCTCGCCCACGATCACACGGCGCTCGCCGCCCGGGTCGCGCACGAGCTCGAGCGCGCCGGTGGCCGCCTGCAGGAGGGCTTCGAGCGCTGACATCCGGACTCGTGCCCGCGGGCTAGTCCCCGGCGACCTGCAGGACCCCGCGGTCTACGGCCTCGCGTGCGACGACCTTGTAACCCTGGTCTTCGAAGAACACGGTGACGCGGTCGGACTCGGTACTCACGACCGTGCCCGCACCCCATGCCTCGTGGTCCACCGCGGCATCGGCGACCAGGCCGTCCTCCGGCGCGTCGGCGACGGCATCGCCCTCGCTCACCCGCGCGCCGGCGTCGGTGGATCCAGCGTCGCAACGGTCGCACGCGCCGCACGACTCCGGCGACTCGACGCCGAAGTAGTCGAGCAACGCGACGCGACGGCACCGCGTCGCCTCGGCGTACCCGCGCATCACGACGATGCGACTCTCGCGGATGCGCTGCTGGGCGTCTTCATGATCGCGCACGGCCTGGGCGACCTCCTTCGGGCGCCTCCCGTCGACCGCCGAGAAGCCACGCGAGGTCGCCTCCGCCGCACCGACGTCGACGAGGGCCCCGAGAATGCGCGTGGCTCGGCGCGACGAGAGGCTCGACGCCTCGGCGAGCGCCGTCGCGCGCATCGGGGCCGTCGACTTTGCGAGCGCCTTCCACACCGCCGTGATCTCGGCGGGCTTGGCGTGCCCGGCGGCGAAGAACGACCGCAGGGCGAAGTCCTCCGGGCGGTAGTGCAGCACTGCCCGCGCCGGCTCGCCGTCGCGCGCCGCGCGTCCGATCTCCTGCGCGTACGCGTCGAGCGACTCCGTGACGTCGGCGTGCACCACGAGCCGCACGTCGGGCTTGTCGATCCCCATGCCGAACGCCGACGTCGCGACGACCACGTCGAGCTCGCCGTCGAGCCATGCGTGATGCACGGCGTCGCGGGCTTTCGCGTTCATCCCGCCGTGATACGCCGCCGACCGCCGACCGCGTTCGGCGAGAGCCTCGGCGTAGGCATCCGTCTCCTTGCGCGTCGCGACGTACAGCAGCGCCGGGCCGGACTCGTCTGCCACCTCGTCGAGCACCGCCGAGCGCTTCTCGCCGTCGCTCTCGTGGCGACGCACGGCGAGGTGGATCTCTGGTCGGTCCATGCCGCGGATCTCGAGGTGTGGGTCGCGCATGCCGAGCTTCTCGATGATGTCGGTGCGCACGGGCGACGACGCGGTCGCGGTCAGCGCGAGGATCGGCGGATGCCCCAACCCTTCCGCGACTTCACCGAGTCGGGCGTAGTCGGGCCGGAAGTCGTGCCCCCAGGCCGAGACGCAGTGGGCCTCGTCGACCACGAGCAGCCGCACGTCGGCCCGCGTCAGGCGCTCGACCATCTCGGGTCGGGCCAGCTGCTCGGGTGCGAGGAACGCGTAGACGGGTTCGCCGCTCTCGATCGCGTCCCACGCGGCGCGCTCGTCTTTCGCGGAGGTCCGCGAGTTGAGGGCGACCGCGGCCGGCGCATCCGGTGCCTCGTCGATCGACAGCACCTGGTCGCGCTGCAGGGCGAGCAGGGGCGAGATCACGACGGTCACCCCGCCCAGCTCGAGACCGGCGATCTGATACACCGCCGACTTGCCCGCACCGGTCGGGAAGACCACCAGGGTGTCGCGCCCGCCCACGACGGCGCTGATGGCCTCGGCCTGCCCGGGCAGGAGCGAGTCCCAGCCGAAGGCGTCGCGGGCGGCACGCCGGGCATCGGCGAGGGAGGGGGCGGTGGTGCTCACGGGTGGGGAGTCCTTCCGGATCGGCGGAAGTCTCCACCGAACACCACGACGCCGCCGAGCACGACGGTCTTGACGCGCCGGATGCTGCGACGATACGGGTCGTCGCGGCATCCGCTCATCCGCCGAGCGTGCCGGTGAGGCGTCCGTGCAGAGCGGCGGCCACGCCGTCGAGCCCGTGCAGTTCGACGGTCGTGCCGAGGCGCTCGTACTTGGTGACCACGGCGTCGAGCGCGGCGACGGTCGACGCATCCCAGACGTGCGACCGGCTGAGGTCGATGACCACGTGCCCGGGGTCGGCGGAGTACGAGAACTGGGTCGTGAGGTCGTTGCTCGAGGCGAAGAACAACTCGCCCTCGACGACGTACCGGACGACCCCCGGCGAGGCGTCCCCGCCGTCGCCCGCCCCGTCGCCCGCATCGTCGGCTGCAGTGTCGGCTGCGGTGTCGGCCGCGGGCTCGATGCGGGTGACGGTGACCACGTGGGCCACCCGTCGCGCGAACATCACCATGGCGGCGAGCACTCCCAGCACGACGCCGATCGCGAGGTTGTGCGTCCAGACGGTCGCGACGACCGTGATCAGCATGACCGCGGTCTCGCTCTTCGGCATGCGTCGCAGCGTGGCGGGGCGGATGCTGTGCCAGTCGAACGTGCCGACGCACACCAGCACCATCACGGCCACAAGCGCCGCCATGGGGATCACGGCCACGACATCGCCGAGGGCGAGCACGAGCACGAGGAGGAACACCCCGGCGAGGAAGGTCGAGATGCGGGTGCGGGCGCCCGACGCCTTGACGTTGATCATGGTCTGGCCGATCATCGCGCAGCCGCCCATGCCGCCGAACGCGCCGGAGAGCACGTTCGCGACACCCTGCCCCCATGCTTCGCGCGTCTTGGGAGAGTGCGTGTCGGTGATGTCGTCGACGAGCTTCGCGGTCATCAGCGATTCGAGCAGACCGACCGCGGCCATGGCGAGGGCGTAGGGGCCGATGATGCCGAGCGTCTCGAGCGTGAGCGGCACCTGCGGGAGGAACAGCTCGGGCAGGCTCTGCGGCAGCTCGCCCTGATCGCCGACGTTCGGCACGTTCCACCCGAAGACGAGCACGGCGGCGGTCAGCAGCACGATCGTGACGAGAGGCGCCGGCACGACCTTGGTGAGGCGCGGCATGAGCAGCATGATCGCGAGCCCGGCGGCCACCAGCGGGTAGACGAGCCACGGCACGTCGATGAGCTGCGGCATCTGCGCGATGAAGATCAGGATGGCGAGCGCGTTGACGAAGCCGACCATCACCGATCGCGGGATGAAGCGCATGAGCCGGGCGACGCCGAGCACCGCCAGCACGATCTGCAGCACTCCGGCGAGCATCACCGTGGCGATGAAGTAGTCCATGCCGTACTCGCGGGCGACGGGAGCGATCACGAGCGCCACCGCTCCCGTCGCGGCGGAGATCATCGCGGGGCGACCACCGAGGAAGGCGATGGTGACCGCCATGACGAACGACGAGAAGAGCCCGACGCGCGGATCGACACCCGCGATGATCGAGAACGCGATGGCCTCGGGGATGAGGGCCAGGGCGACGACGAGTCCGGCGAGCACCTCGCGGGTGAGCAGCCGAGGATTGCGGAGCGCCTGAGCGACGGTGGGTTCGATGCGCGAGCGCGATGCACGTGCGCAGGCCGGGGTGACCGCGGTCATCTCGCCTCCTGGGCGGCGGGCGCCTCGCTCGCGGGCGCATGCGGGCGCCAGCGAACGCCGAGGCGAAGAAAAAGGGGAAGAGGTGCCGATCGGCATCCATTCCCCACCCTAACGGCGCGCCACCGTGCCGCCGTCCCCTCCCGGCCCGGCCGCACCGAGGTGCGACCGGGCGGGGAATCCGTCAGCGACCGAGGCCCACCCGGTCGACCTTGCGGTGGTAGCGCATGCCGGCGAGACCGCCGAGGATCGCGCCGAGCAGTGTCACGACCGCCGCTCCGAGCGCGGTCAGGATGCCGGTGACCGTCGCGGTCTCGGCAGTGACCGGGATGCGCGGGAAACTGTCGAGGTTGCCGAGGATGTCCCACTGCGCGCCGGCGATCGCCGTGACGATGGCGACGACGATCGCGACGATGATCGCCCACAGCCACACCGCGATGCCCTGCTTCGCACCACTGAATCGCGCCATGCGGCCGGCGACGTATCCGCCGGCGTAGTAGGAGATGAAGAGCACGAGGGCGATGACGATGATCGCGACGATCCCTCCGGCGCCCATCGCGGCGTCGGCCGCCTCGTCGGGCGTCGTACCCGTGTTCGCGCCGACCGCAGCGCCGATCGCCGTGACCAGGGCCGTGAGCAGCACGGTCAGCCCCATCGCGGTCAGCCAGCCGAAGAACGCCGAACCGAACTTGAAGCCGCCGAACTCCGCCTTCTCGCGAGCGTGCACGTCGTCGCGCAGGCTCGTGGCGTCGTGCCGGCCGCGCGGGTTCGTGTCGTCATGACGGTCGCCGTCGTGCACCGTGTCATGGTCGACATGCGTGGTCTCGTGCCGCGCGGTGGGGACATCGTCACGGCGGTCGTCGTGCCCGCGCTCGTCGTGCAGACGGTCCTCGCGGGCCTGCGCCTCGCGGGCCCGCGCCGCGGCGAGGTCCTGTTCGGTGCTGCGCCGTGCGGCCGCGGGGTCGCTGGTCATGGGCGGGAGGTCGGCGTCACGCGCCGGAGCATCCACGTCTCGGGAAGGTCGGGGCTCGGGGGTGCGGTTGATGTCGCTCATGCCGTGACCATAGGCACCCCGCCGATCGCTCGCGCACACGGTTGCGCATCGCGGATGAGGCGCGTACCGTGCTGGGAACCACGGCCTCCCGCGTTCGACCGAGGGTCAGCAGCCGTCGCCGCGCCGCTCGGCGATGATCGCACCGACCGGCCGGGCACCGGGCTCCTCCCGCACGTGCACCTCGATCACGTCGAAGCCCGCCGCGTCGAGCAGTGCGCGCAGCGGCGCCACGGGCCACCGGTACGCCCGGGTGACGGCGTGCTCGAACGGCTCGACGGCGGGTCCGGAGAAGAATCCGAGGGCCAGAAGACCGCCGGGCCGGAGCACGCGGCGGAACTCCGCGAGGGGCGCGCCGATCGTCTCGGGTGCGTGGTGGATCGTCGAGAACCACGAGAGCACGCCGCCGTACGACGCATCCGGTTCGTCGAGGTCGTCGATGCTCCCCTGGTCGAAACGCACGCCCGGGAAGCGGCGCCGCGCGTGATCGACGAAGGCCGGCACGAGGTCGATCCCGCGCACCTCCACACCGAGCGACGCCAGGTGAGCGGTCCAGTGTCCGGGGCCGCATCCGGCGTCGAGCACGGGGTCCGACACCTGCCGCGCCCACCACTCGACGAGGTCGCGATCGGACGGATGCACCGCCGCCATCGAGCCGAGCACCTCGGCGTACTCGACGGCTCGTGCCGTATAGGCGGCGGTCGTGGTCATCAGACGAGCGTATCCACGGGGGCGCCGATCTCGGACCGGTCGCCCGCGTCGGTGCGTCCTTCGCGGGTGCCGGCCCAGCGGAAGCGGTCGATGAGACGGGCGAGCGCCGGAACCCGGTTCGCTGCGACGAAGAGCCCGTAGCCGATCGCCCCGCCCGCGACGTTGGACAGGAAGTCGTTCACGTCGGAGATGTGCCCGCCCGCGAAGAAGAGGTCGGCGACGAACTGCGCCAGCTCGATCGCCAGGCTCGCAGCGGCCGCGGTGAGCACGACCCGCGCCCACGTGGGCCGCGCGAGCAGCAGCGGGATGAGCATCCCGAGCGGCAGGAACACTGCGATGTTCATCAGGGCGTCGTCGATCTCGTAGTCGGCGAACGGCACGAGGGCCACGGCCGGCTGCCATGGCTCGCCGCTGTCGGGGGCGTTCAGGAAGATCGGGAACACGGTGTTCGCGACGACGCCCGCCGCATAGATCGACAGCGCGAGCGCGACGGCCGCGCGGGGCAGCGAGAAGCGCCCGCGGATGTGCAGGCGGCCAAGCAGCAGCAGGAACAGCAGCAGCCCGAGCGGCGCGACGATCGGCAGCACGGGCAGGGCGCCGAAGGGGTTGTCCATGCGGAGTTCTCCAGACATCGTGCCGCCCGAGGGCGGCGGCGGAGCATCCGCCTCATCCGTCCAGTGTTCCGCCGACGCGCCGCCCGCCGCGTCCGTCGGGAGGATGACATCGGATGCCGTCGCCCTCGTGAAGGGGGAACTCTAGAACCGCCGCGAGTTGCGGGTCAACCAGATGCGATCCATTCACACGGAGGAGTAAGACAGATGAGGCTGCGGGCGGTGTGAGGCCCGCGAGAAGGAGGACCCGTGTCTGCATCCGATTCCCGCGTGAAGGAGGTCCGGTCGCTCGTCCCCGCGCGGATGGACCGGCTGCCGTGGTCGCGCTTCCACTGGATGATCGTCGTCGGCCTCGGATTCTCGTGGATCCTCGACGGTCTCGAAGTGCAGATCGTCGCCGCCAACGGGTACGCATCGACCCTCGGCATGGGTCCGGCCGAGGTCGGCCTCGCCGGCACCTGCTACCTGCTCGGTCAGGTCTTCGGCGCACTGGTGTTCGGCCGCCTCACCGACCGCCTCGGACGCAAGAACCTCTTCCTCATCTCCCTCGCGATCTACCTCGTGGGATCGGCGGTCGCGGGCTTCGCGTTCGCCCCCTGGTTCTTCTACATCTGGCGGTTCGTGGCCGGCGCGGGCATCGGCGGCGAGTACGCGGCCATCAACTCGGCGATCGATGAGATCATCCCCGCGCGGTACCGCGGACGCGTCGACATCGCCATCAACGGCACCTACTGGGGCGGAGCGGCGCTCGGCGCCGTGGCCAACCTCTTCTTCCTCAACACCGACATCCTCCCGGAGGACATCGGCTGGCGACTCAGCTTCTTCGTCGGACCGGTGCTCGGTGTGCTCATCATCTGGCTGCGTCGCCACATCCCCGAGAGCCCGCGCTGGCAGATGACGCACGGCCGCGAGGAGCAGGCCGAGCGCAACGTCGACGAGATCGAGGAGCGCATCCGCAAGGAGGGCAAGACGATCCCCGACGTCGACGAGACGAAGGCGATCACCGTGAAGGAGTACGGTCGCGTGCCGTTCCTCACCATCGCCAAGGTGCTCTTCCGCACCTACCCGCGACGCACGCTCGTCGGCATCACGATGATGGTGACCCAGTCGTTCCTCTACAACGCGATCTTCTTCACCTACGCGCTGGTGCTCGAGAACTTCTACGACACCCCGCCGGCGTCGGCCTCGCAGTACTTCATCATCTTCGCCGTCGGAAACCTGGCCGGAGCGCTGCTTCTGGGTCACTTCTTCGACACGTGGGGGCGCCGGCGGATGCTGTTCGCCACCTACACCCTCGCCGGATCCATCCTGCTCGTGAGCGCGTTCCTCTTCAACGCGGGCGTGCTCAACGCCGCCACGCACACGGCGTTCTGGTGCGCGTCGTTCTTCTTCGCCTCGGCCGGAGCATCCGCCGCGTACCTGACCGTGAGCGAGATCTTCCCGCTCGAACTGCGCAGCCAGGTCATCTCGTACGTGTTCTCGATCGGTCAGCTCGTCGGCGCCATCGCCCCGGTGCTCTACGGGTCGCTGATCGGCGCGAGCGCCGAGACGGGCGACCGCGGTCCGCTGTTCTGGGGCTACGTGCTCGGGTCGGCGATCATGATCTTCGGTGGTGTGATCTGCGGCATCTTCGGGGTGAGCGCGGCGGGGAAGTCGCTGGAGGACATCGCCGATCCCCTGTCGCTCGTCGAGCAGGCGAAGGAGGGCGTCACGCCCGACGCGAAGAAGGGATGATGGGCGCATGACGGTCATCGACAACGCCATCTACGTGGCGGGGCACCGCACGGGCGACCCGCAGACGCTCGACGAGACGTTCGAGCTGCTCCACGAGCGGCAGGGCATGGCCTGGATCGGCCTCTACCGCCCGGAGCCGGACGAGATCCATGCGGTCGCTCGGGAGTTCGGCCTGCATCCGCTCGCCGTGGAGGACGCCCTGAAGGGGCATCAACGAGCGAAGCTGGAACGCTTCGGCGACACGCTCTTCGTGGTGCTGCGACCGGCGCGGTACATCGACAGCAGCGAGACGGTCGAGTTCGGCGAGGTGCACCTGTTCATCGGGCCGCAGTTCGTCGTGACCGTGCGGCACGCCGAGAACCCCGACGTCGCCCGCGTCCGTGCGCGCCTCGAAGCGAATCCGACGCTGCTCGGACGAGGGCCGGTCGCCGTGCTGTACGCGGTGCTCGACGAGGTCGTCGACGGGTACGCGCCCGTGGTGGCGGGGCTCGAGAACGACATCGACGAGATCGAGGATCAGCTGTTCGCCGGCGACCCCGCGGTGGCGCGGCGCATCTACGAGTTGCTCGGCGAGGTGATCTCGTTTCAGCGCGCCACGCGTCCGCTGCGCGACATGCTGGAGAGCCTGCAGGAGGGGGCGGGCGAGCACGGCGTCGATGTGGAGCTGCGGCACTCGGTGCGCGACGTGCTCGACCACGTCATCCGGGTGAGCGAGCGCGCCGACGGGTTCCGCGCTCTGCTCGAGAATGCGCTGACGGTGCATGCCACTCTCGTGACGCAGCGTCAGAACGACGAGATGCGTCAGCTCTCCGAGGCGAGCCTCGCGCAGAACGAGGAGACGAGGAAGCTCTCCGAGACGGGGCTGGCCCAGAACGAGCAGGTCAAGAAGATCTCGTCGTGGGCCGCGATCCTGTTCGCGCCCACGCTGATCGGCACGATCTACGGCATGAACTTCCGGCACATGCCCGAGCTCGACTGGCCGCTCGGTTACCCGCTGGCGCTGCTCGGCATGCTCGTCGGCGGCGTCGTGCTCTACACGATCTTCAAGGCGAAGAAGTGGCTGTAGCGCGTCTCGTCTGCGCGGCCGCAGGGGGGCCTTGACGTCGCACTTGTATTTTGCAAGTATCGGCTCATGGCCCTCTTCCTCACCTGCCCCGTCGAGAGCGTCGAGCGCTCGACCGCCTTCTACACCGCCCTCGGCTGGACGCTCAACACCGAGATGTCGGACCACAACGTGTCGTGCTTCGCGATCGCACCCGAGCAGTACGTCATGCTC
Organism: uncultured Microbacterium sp.; assembly: GCF_963528945.1. Classification (GTDB taxonomy): domain Bacteria; phylum Actinomycetota; class Actinomycetes; order Actinomycetales; family Microbacteriaceae; genus Microbacterium. The sequence continues at coordinate 101,729 of NZ_CAURWX010000001.1, read as the reverse complement.
GGCAGCCGCGAGATGTATGCGAGCGTCGGCGGCACCGAAGATCTGATCGGCGGGCCGGACACCCCGTCGAAGATCACCGTGTCGTTCGACCTCGGCAGCCGCGAGGCGGTGGACGACCTCGTCGCGCGAGCCGAGAGCGCCGGCGGCCGTGTCGGCGATACCGACGACTACCCGTTCATGTATCAGCGGCAGTTCGACGATCCGGACGGTTACCACTACTCCCCCTTCTGGATGAAGCCCGAGGCAGACGACGCCAACGACGCGTGAGCGACCTGGCGCGCGCGCTCGAGGTCGTCGGCGCCCGCTGGGCCCTGCTCATCGTCGAGCAGTTGCTCGACGGCCCGCAGCGGTACGGCGACCTGCAACGCGCCCTGGGGGCGCCCACGAACATGCTCGCCACGCGTCTGCGGGAGCTGGAGGAGGCGGGCGTGCTGACGCGGCTCCCCCTGCACCACAACACGCGCGCCTATGCGCTGACCGACCGCGGCCTCGCGCTGCGCACGGCGATCGAATCGCTCGGCCGCTGGGGCGCGGGCGCGCCGGACGGATAGGGTCGAACCGTCCCCGATCGGGGGCATGATCCGGGGGGATGCGATGAAGCGTGGTCTGATCGGCGGAGCGGTGCTCGCCTTCCTGTGGTTCCTGTGCGTATGGATCCCGTACGGGCTGTCGCTGGCGGGCGGGAGCCTGGCGACGCTCGCGCAGCTGATTCCGTCACCCATGGGTCGGGGGGTGCTCGGGAGCCCGCTCGGATGGGCCGTCGTCGTGCAGGTGCTGACGGTGGCCGCGCTGGTCGCCGGATTCGCCGCTCTGGCCGCCGTCCTCGGGCGGCGCGGCGGAGCGTTCGCGGCGGGATGGCTGGCGGGCGTGCTGACGACGTTCGCCATCGGCGCGTCCATCGATGTCGGCAGCTTCGTGACATGGGTGGGCTCGTTCGGCATCCGCGGTGCCGCCGGCACCATGGGTGCGGCCGCGATGACGACGTGGTGGGGCGTGCTCGTGGGGTGGGTTCCCGCTCTCGTGAGCGCACGGTCGGTCGCGCGCCGCCGGACGGATGCTGCGCTCCCGAGTCGGGGAGCGGATGCTCCGCCGCCGGACGACCCCCTCGAAAGGGAGGTTCACCCATCGCCGCCGCGCGCACGCACGTTGGTCGCGGCTGTCGCGGCTCTCGCGCTGATCGCCCTGCCGTTCGCCATGGAGGCCGGGCACGCCGCCACGCAGCAGCAGCTGCGCGAGGATCAGGCGGCGGAAACGCCGGCGGACCCCGATGGCGCGGCCGCTCCCGACCCCTCGGCCGAGGGCGAGCCCGTGCCCACCGCCGCGGCGTCCGACGGCGCCGTTCCCGACGACGCCTGCACCGCGGCGAACACGACGATCCTGGCGCCCGCGCCCGACGGGGCCACCGGCCACCGCGGTCAAGCGCTGTCGCTCGTGAACGTGTCGGACGAACCGTGCGTCGTCGAGGGGTACCCCGACGTCGCGTACGGCGACCAGAACGACCACCGCCTCGACGTGACCGTCGAGCACGGCGGCTCCTTCATGGCTGCAGACCCCGGCCCCGCCCCGCTCACGCTGCAGCCCGGCGATGCGGCCTCGGCCGTCATCGGCTGGGACGCGAACTCGGTGCACGGCCAGCTCGCCGCCCGCTCGGTGTGGATCGCTGTGCGGCCCGGCGAGGAGCGGCTGTCCTGGGCCATGCCCCTCGACATCATCGGCGGCGCGACCGTGTCGGTCACCGCCTGGCACGTTCCGACTCCGGCAGGCTGACCCGCACCCACGCCGGCAGGAGCGGGATGAATCGACTCGCGGCGACCCGCCGGGACGCTCACGGCGTGGAGCACATCCGAAATCTGCCGCGCCACTCTGTGGCGCTCAAGAATCCGCCTGAATGTGTTCGGGAAGCCATCGGACACCGTCGTTGCTTGCAGTAATCCGGCTATCCGGGTCCGTTTCCAACTCTTCCATCAAGGGCACGAGGATGTTCCATAGCGTCCAATCCTCCGGGGTCGGTAGCGGTCGATCGACCCCGCCTTCGAGCGGCTGGGGTAAGGCCGCTCGATAGCCGTATTTTGCGCCATCAGTACGAGTGACCTCGACAATGAGGAAGCCGTCCACGATCTCAGTGCCGGTCAGGACAAATCCTTCCGGCACGAGGGGGGTCTCCTTTTCGGCCCATACCTGCTGCACCGCATCGACGAAGTCGTGCGTGTGGAGTTCTCTGCTCACTATCGCCTCCCTTGACGCCCAACGTGGACCCCCCATTGTGAACGGACCGGTGGACCTGGGCAACATGCTGTCGCACCGATGAGTTCGGCCGGGCCATGGCGCCTCCGCGCCGCACCGGTCCTGGGCCATGCCCCTCGACATCATCGGCGGCGCGACCGTGTCGGTCACCGCCTGGCACGTGCCGGTTCCGGCGGGGTGACGAGGAAGAAGGTTCACCCCCGCATATCCATCGACATCCGGCGCACCGCCTCGCGGAGTTCCCGGACCATCGTCGGGCCCCCGTGCCCCTCGTCCAGGATTGGGATGAGCCGACTCGCAGACCATGCACGGTGCAGATCGAACGGCACGGACATGCTGGAGCTGAGGTCCCTGCGACCATGGACGAGGACGCCAGGGATCGCGGCCAGCCGATCGATGCCCTGCAGGATGCCTGCAGCGCCCAGAAAGGCGTCGTGGCTCCAGTAATGGAGGATGAGCGTGGCGAGCTCGATTCGCGTGCGCGGGTCGTCCCACCGGCGATCGGGCGAGAAGTTCGGGTCGAGTGATCCGTGCGTGTTCTCCCAGCGCCCCCAGGCCTGCGCCGCGCGGTCGCGAACCGCCTCATCGTCGCTCGTGATGGCGCGGTAGAGGGCGTCGACCACGCGCTCCGCAGGGCGGGGCTCGGCCACCCTCTCGAGCTGCTCCCACTCCTCGGGGAAGACGCGGCGGAGATCGCGTGTGATCCACTCGACCTCCGCGTGGCTGGTCGTCGTGACGGCGCCCAGCGCGAGCCCGCTCACCCTCCCGGGATGAGCCTCCGCGTATGCCAGCGCGAGGGTCGCTCCCCAGGAGAGCCCGACGACCAACCACCGCTCGACCCCCGCCTGCTCCCGCAGGGCTTCGATGTCTTCGATCTGCGTCTGGGTGGTATTGCTTTGCAAGGATGAGAGGTCGTCGGCGACCGACGGGGTGCTCCGGCCGCATCCGCGTTGATCGAATGCCACGACTCTGTTGATCGACGGATCGAAGAGGGTGTGATGGAAATCGGAGATTCCGGATCCCGGCCCGCCATGGAGGAAGAGAGCCGGGACGGCACCGTTTCCGAACTGCTCCCACGAGAGACGGACTCCTCCTGGGCGATCGAGAAGCATCCGTTCGGCCGGTGTGGTCACTCTTCGAACGTAGCGGGGGTCGCCCGAGCGGGAAATCCCTTCCCGACGAGGTCGCGGTCGCCCGCGTCGCCGTTCCGCGCGGTGAGCGGGTTAGGGTCGAGAATCATGCACGGTGGCTACCTCGACGTCGAAGACCAGCTCCTCTCGCATCCGAACATCACGCGTCGGGCGCTGGGCGCGTGGGGAGCGACGCTGTCGATCTGGGGGGATTCCACCCTGACGTGGAAGATGCGCGACACGGGCTCGTCGCTCAACCGCATCTGGAACCGCCACTGGAACACGCCACCCGAACACCACGGATGGCTGTTCGAGCAGTTAAGAGCCGGGAACCTCGACGCGCTCTACCAACTCGGCCCCGGCACTGGCGTCAATCTCGGCGAGCTGTACGTGGCCCTCTACCACTGCCCGGATGACGGCGTCGGCTACCTCGTCATGACGACGCGCACCGGCAAGCGACTCGGACGCGACACCGGCTGGCGGCCGATCGAGCTGCGCGGCGAGCGCCTCGACTACGCGGTCTCGCGCTTCTCGTTCTTCTGACGCGCGTCACCGGAGAGTCTCAGGCGTCGCGGGTCTTCAAAACCAGGTGGGCAGCCAGCGTCGTCCAGAGGGTGAAGACCGCCATGACCGCGAGTCCGGCGACCGGCGGAAGCGGGCCGCCGGGGCCGGTCGTGTAGGAGGCCTGGCCCGCTGTGGTCGGCCAGTAGGTTCCCGCGAACTCCCCGACGATGCCCGGAAGACCAGGGGCGAGGGCGGGGACGAGCAGCGCGACGGTGACGATGATGCCGAGGGCACCCGAGGCGCTGCGGGTGATCAGGCCGAACGCGAGTCCGAGAACGGCGCAGAGCACGAGGTACCCGACGGCGCAGAGCATCGCACGCACCGTGTCGGGGTCGGTGAGGGGGGCCGTGGGCAGACCGGCGGCAGCGAGGGCCGCCTGGCTCGCGGCGAAACTGCCGGTCACCGCCACGACCGCGGTGGCGAGCGCCGCGAGAACGACGACCGCCAGCTTCGAGGCGAGGAGCGCGGCACGTCGAGGGGTGATGGTGAGGCTGGTGATGATCTGACCGGTCGCGTACTCGCTGGTGATGCTCTGCGCGCCGAGCGTGGCGATCAGGATCTGGCCGACGAGGATGCCCTTGAAGCTGTTGCCGACGGGGTCGAAGTCGGCGGGGAGGTCCGCCTGCCAGTCGCTCATGAGGCCGCTGATCCCCAGCAGGCTCACGAGCACCGTCACCACGACCGTGGCGGCGGCGATGACCCACGTGCTGCGGACGCTGCGGACTTTCATCCATTCTGCGGCGAGGAGGTTCATGTCAGGCGGCCTTCCGGTCGGGGGCGGTCATGGCGAGGAAGGCGTCTTCGAGTGAGTCGCGCACGAGAGTGAGTTCGGACAGTTCGATCGAGGAAGCGGCGGCGACGCCACCGATGCGATCGGTCGTGGTGTCGCCGATGGTCAGGGCATCCGGAGAGATGTCGGAGAGGTGCGCGTCGATCCCCGCACCGGCCAGCGCCTCTCGCAGCGCAGGCAGGTCGGGTGTGCGAACGCGCACGTACTCGCTCGTCTGCTCGGCGATGAAGTCGCCCACGGGCTGGTCGGCCAACAGCCGTCCCCGATGGATGACGAGGAGGTGGTCGGCCGTGAGCTCCATCTCCCCCATGAGGTGACTGGAGAAGAGCACCGTGCGACCCTCGGCCGCCAACCCCCGCATGAGGGTGCGGGCCCATCGGATGCCTTCGGGGTCGAGGCCGTTGAGGGGTTCGTCGAAGATGACGATGCCGGGGTCGCCGATCAGAGCCGTCGCGATGCCCAGGCGCTGCTTCATCCCGAGCGAGAAGTCGCCGGCGGGACGATTCGCGTGCTCCGCGAGCCCCACCATCTCCAACGTCTCGGCGACTCGCCGTAGGGGCACGTCGCCGGCGCGCGCGACGGCGGAGAGGTGAGCAGCCGCGGTACGCCGAGGATGCACCGCCCGCGCGTCGAGCATCGCTCCGATGACGCGCATGGGCTGAGGCAGTTCCGACAGGCGGTGCCCTCCGACGGTCGCGGCACCGCTCGTGGGCTTGTCGAGCCCGAGGAACATGCGCAATGTCGTCGACTTGCCGGCGCCGTTCGGTCCCAGGAAACCGGTCACGACCCCCGGCCGTACGGCGAAGGAGAGGCCGTCGACGGCGGTGACGGTTCCATAGCGCTTGACGAGCGCGTGGGCCTGGAGGGTGGCGGTTTCGAAGGCGGGCATATTCGTACACTACACCGTATCGTGTAGTTCTACACTCGTCGGTGTAGAGTGAGGGCATCGGCCGATGAAGGGACCCCCATGACCGCCGCTCCGCAGAAGACCCTCCGGCCCGGGCAGGCGCACAAGCGCGCGGCGATCCTCTCGGCGGCCCGCGACCTCTTCGTGCACGTGGGCGTGGAGCGGACGAGCATGGATGCCGTCGCGGCGAAGGCTGCGGTATCGAAGCGCACCGTCTACGACTACTACGGCGACAAACGGCGACTGCTGCTCGCCGTCATCGAAGAGGCGGGCGAGGCGGCGCTCGACACGCTTCGCCGACTCCTCGATGAGCACCTACCCGAGGACATCGACTCCGGGGCATCCGACGATCTCGAACGCGCGGTCACCGCCTTCGCGTCCGCACTCGGGAGCTCCCTCCTGGCGTCGGCGGACTACGCCGCAGCGGTCACGCTCATCTCGGAGAACGAGCCGCTCCTTCCCGAGCTCGAGGACCATCCGCTCGACGCGGCCCACACGCAGGCCGTCGCGGTTCGCCTCGCGGCGTTCGCGGACGCCGGCCTTCTCGACGTCGATGACCCGCAACGGGCCGCGGATCATTTCACGGCGCTCACGACACTGCGAGTACTCAACGAGCCGCTCCGCCGACGGTCGGATCCCGACCGCGTTCGCGACATCATGACCGATGGCGCACGCGTCTTCCTCCGCGCCTACGCTCCCCTTGCGGAGCGACGGTCATGACCACCGCTCCGCCGAACGGCGGCGACGGCAGCGACGGCAGCGATGGCGAACTGCGTGCGCACCGCGCGTCCGCCCTCAAGGAACGCATCTATGTGACCTTCACGGTCCTCGCCGTCCTCATCGCCCTGCGCACTCACGACGACCACCCGAGCGCCACGGCCGCGATCGGCACGCTCGTGGTCGCGGTGGTGGCAACGGTCGTCGCCGTGTACATCGCCGATCTCCTCAGCCACATGATCATCCACAGTCGCCTACCCGAGATGGCCGAGCACCGCCGGATCATCCTGAGCACGCTGGGCGCGAGCACGGTCGCCCTGCCGCCCCTCGCCTGTCTTGCTCCCGCGGCGCTCGGACTCTACGAGGTCGGGATCGGTCTGTCAGCCGGCACCGCCATCAGCGTCGCGACGGTCGCAGCCGTCGGCTTCCTCGCCGTGCGGAAGCTCGCCCTTCCCCGGCGGCAGCGATTCGTCATCCTCGCAGCGGAACTCGTGCTCGTCGTCCTCGTGGTCGCCCTCGAACTGCTGTCGCACCGATGACGGCCGATGCCGCGCCGGATGTCCGATCTCGCGAAAGTTGACAGTTCGTGAGACAGCAGAGTCGCATGATTGCGTGGTTCTCATGGTTGCCGTTGGCAGGCCCTTGTCTCACGAAACCTGTCAGTAACGCGGTGGTGCGGCTTGAACAGGGCGCGGCAACATCCTCACTGGTCAGCCCGGATTTCGCTCCGACCTCATCTTCAACCCACGCGGGCCTTCCTAGTTCGCGATCGCGACATCCGGCACCCAGCGGTGGCGGGTAATGCCCTCATCCTCCTCATCGGCGCGCGCGCCCAATTCGATGGTGATGAGTTCATCGCCATCGAAGGCAGGACTGAGCTCAAGCGCCAGGTAATCGAATAGCTCACGTTCATGGACCGCGATGATGATCTGTCTCCCGTTCTGTTTCGCAAGGAGACGAATGAGCGCCGCGAACTGCGCGACGTGAACCTCATCCATCGCCTGGACAGGATCGTCGAAGACCAGGCAAGGGACGACGGGGTCGACAGCGAGATGCAGAGCAAGAAACAGCGACAACGCCGCAGTGTTCAGGTTTCCAGCCGACAACATCATCTGAGGTGGCCCACCAGCTTCACCGTTACGGTGCGTGGTCTGCAGATTGATGTCGAACGTCTTCTTCGTTGCGCTCGGAACGCCGAAGCTCGGGATGAACCCTTCATTGGGAGCGAGTCTGGTGAACACCGCCTTCCAAACGTCGTTGAGAGACTCAGTGAATACGCGGTGGACGATATTGGCTCGCGCCTTGGTAGCAGCCTCGAGAACATCCTTGGCAATCGTCTGGCGACGCTTCACTTCGCCAACGCGCTCGTCCCATTGCGTCTTCTTTTCAGCGACGACCGCCAGATTGTCGACGGCGGCAGACTCGCTCTTGAGCGCATCCTCAAGGCGACCGGCAGCAGTGCTTGCCTTCTGGTTCCTGTTGGCTTCGTCGGCAAGCCTGGCGACGTTAGCTGCCGAGATCTCTAGAAGACTAAGGACGACAGACGACAGCGATTCAGCTGTCGGTTCTACCGTATGCCCGAGTTGACCCGCGATCCGGATGAGCGCCTCGCTTGCGTAAGCCTCATCTGAGAGAGCCGATTCCTGCTCTTCTAGCGAATGCTGTAGATCGCGAACGGCGCGGGCGAGACCTGCGCCCGACGAAATCTCGGCCTCGATTCCAGCCGCTTCACCCCCGAGACGAACAAGAGTGGCGTAGCGCTCTTCTACCTCCAGCCGCCGAGCATCGGGCAGCCGCCTGGTCGTCAACTGAGCGTGCTCTGTTTCAAGCCGAGACACTTGCGCCGCGAGCTCGTCCCGTTCGCTTCGCAAGGCAACAAGTTGCTCCCCATGGCTGGCGATCTCCGCCAGTTTTGCGTCTATATGAGCAAGAAGGCTGTCCGCACCGGTCTCGACGAAGTCGCGATCGCAGACGGGACAGGTATTACTCGCGCCCACTACGTTTCGGACCGCGGCCAGGCCCTCAACCAGAGCGCTCGAATGGTCGCGCGCTTCACTGAGCCGCTTCTGCACGGTCTCAAGCTCTACGCGGCGGGCGCGAAGCTGCTCCTCGATCGACTCCAGCCGGCCCAGCACCTCGGAGGCGGTGTCGAGTTCTTTGCGCACCAGCGCCGTTGCTCTCTCAACGGCAGCGCTCGAACCGGTCCTCAGTTCGACGCCAGCTGCCCGAGCTCCTTCTTCCCACTTCTGGACTCGCTCGCCGGCACCGGCATTCCAGTCGTCCTTGGCACGGACTGCTGCGCGCAGCGCCTCCCTAGCTTCCTCAAGTCGTCGCGAAGAAGGCCGCTCGACCTGCGCCGAGATGCGTCCTCTCAGTGTGAGAAGTTCTTGATGAAGATCATCTGCAACTGCTGCCTCGGTCGCGTTGCGATCATCTGCCATCACAGCGCCAACGTGCTCGACCAGGTCGATCTCAGACGCGTTCGCCAACGGTTCGTGGTCGCCGACCCCGATGGCCTCGAGAGTGGCAAGCCGCGCGGACGCAACTTCCTTCCGGATACCCACCAATCGTGTGGTCTGTTCGCGGAGCTCTGCAGCAGCCGCCTTGGCTTCTCGATCAGCTTCGTCTGCGCCCATGGCGAGTTTCTTGAGCAACCTAAAATCACCAGCATCGCTCAGCCCATTGCGAAGGGCGTCCAGCTGCTCAAGCCCGAGAAGCTCGTTTACGAACTTCTCGAGCGCGGTCTGCTCGTTGCCCTCCCGGGCCTGATACAGCTCGAGGAGACGCCCTAGCGACGATTGATCGAGATAGCACCGCTCGCTATAGAACGCTGCGGCTGCGCCATCTAGCGCAGGGTCCCCCTCCAGTCGATCGCCGTTCACGGTCAGCGGCGCGCGAAGGGCGGTCCCGGCAATATACTCGGCGACATCGACGCGGACAGTCGCGTAGTTGTGACCGAGGTGTGGGAGATGCGCCCGGTAGCGATCCGATTGTCGCGCCATGCTCCGAATTTCGCCGGTCAATGCCAGTTCCAACGCGGAAAGGACGCTTGTCTTTCCTGCACCATTCGACCCGTGGATAAGAACGATAGGCGCGTCGAAGGGCAGTTCACGAGTGCCTTCAATCCGTCGAAAGTCCGAGACCATTAGGCGGCGGATAGGAACCTCAGTCATCGCCGTTCCAACCTTCCTCTTGCCAGCCGGCCCCCTCATTCGCATATCTACGCAGAACTTCCCGAACCGCGTCTGCCCCGCCAGACGCGGCTCGAACCAGCGCGATCCGATCTGAGGTCGCTTTCAGCGGGCCAAGCACAGCCATCACCTCGTTGATCGGGTCGCTTCCATGCAAGAGTTCGGTTGGGGTCAGGTTTAGAGGCAGCAGAACTGCGAGCGCGTCGGTGATCTCCTGCGTGCTCGGCGTCGGCGTGACGATAGGAAGAACCCGCGCGTACCGCTCGAGCTCGGACCGATTCGTAGCGGCGATATTTCCTAGGAGGACGAGACTCACCGGCCGGCGGGACTCTGCTAAATCAAGCGAACGCGCTAGTCCTGCAACGAGGCGCTGGAGCCTTCGGCCAGGAACATCATCAGTCGCCACCAGCACGAGGTCATGCGATGTCTTCGTGCCGCGCGCGGCGGCCTCGAAGTCGAACTCGGTCCCTACGACGGTGAGGGGCTTCGGGAGCCGCTCGAATCCTGCCCTCTCCAATACGGAGACGACATCCTGAACGCTGCTCATCAGAACCCACCCGCTAATTTGAATGCTTCATACAGTTCGTCGAGAGAGGCCGTGTCCGCCACATTAGACGCCACGCTGAACCGACCAGCGCTCGCTTTGCCAACACGACCAAAACGAGACCTCGGCGACCGGGCTTGAGACGGAGGGACCTCATCCGCCACAACAATCAGGACGTCACCACCGCTGTCATCGAACGAGTCCTCAAGTTCTAACTGCGTCAAGACGATGGCATCCTTCACAAAGAACAAGCGGGCGTTTCGCTGAGCAGTGACCAAGCGCACGACGCCGTCGGCCGCCTCCGCGCCACGCCCGGGGGCTGCAGCCCATTCGCCAGACGAAAGGCCGCGACCAATCAGCGCTAGCGCCACCCCGAGTCGCCCGAATTCTATCGCCGGGTAGTCCGCGTTCTGAACCGCCTGTGTCGCGGGGCGGTCCGAAAGCGGGTCGTATCGAAGGCGTTCGCCGGACGGGAATCGTCCCGAGCGAAACACCGTCATGGCGAAGCTGACGACGTCAAGCACGCGGGCGATAAAGCCGCGTTGAAGGTCCAGCACGTCTGAGTACGCAAGCTCTGTAGATCCGTCAGGGTCCGCCTGTAACGCTACGGAGTCGCGGAGCTTGCGAAGGTGTTCTTGCAATTCGAGTACCGCCGGATCCCCCAGCATCTCCCCTAGCCCATGGTGCATCAGGAAGTTGAGTTTCTCGGTCAATGAGGAAAGCACCAGGGCCAGCAGGACAGGCTTGCCATAGGCACCCAAGAGTGCGGAGGCTTTGATATCGCTCGAGTTACCCTGGTGGGTCGTGCCATATGTAGTTCGCAGGGCACTCTGGTGATACGTCTCTACGCGTTCTTCGCTGAGCACAATGGCGGGTGGCGACGTCGGCCACGATCGCGGCAAGTCCTGAGCCGCGGCAGCGAATATCGTCTGCAGATTTCCGTCCTGCGCGGACAGCCCAATCATCAGCGTTGACTGGATTGCGAAGAGGGACTCCAGCTGCTTCTTCATCAGCCGATTCTGCGGCTGCTCGGTCCACGCGGAAATCTGAGAATGCCGGGCTACGAGTGAGTCACGGTACTCGCCCTCGTTGTCGCGTGCACGCACTGCGCAGCCATGAACCTTGATCAGATCTATCCGCCGACCGGCGATGCGGAAATCGTCCGGCTTGACAGCAACTCGAACGAGCGATTCGGACATCGGGTTTAGTTCGCTAAGCGCCTGCTCCAACAGACCATCCCAGTTCGCCGTGACCGCTGCGCTCACGAGCCCCTCAAGCATGAGGAGCGCGATGCAGTAATGCTCGACATCGGGCTCGAGGTCGGGCGACCCGTAGGTGTTCGACACGTCAATCCCGGTCCACACTAGGTAGTCCTCTGGGTTGTCGTCGCCCACGGGCACATCAAGTACTCGCGAGTAGTTGGGCACGAGCGCGGGAATGATCCGATCCTTCAGCAACCGCTCCTCGAACGGCACCGAGTAGTCGACCGTCCGCAGTTCTTCATTGCTCAGCCCAGCGAGTCGAAGTACATCCTCGAGAGCGTTACGGAACTCCCCCTCGGCCGCTTCCCTGACAGTGCTCGCTCGCAGATGCTCAAGGACCCGGGTGAGGAGATCTCCCAGGTTCGGAACCCGCTCCCGCGATATACCCGAACCCAGCCAAAGCGCATATTGCCCTTCGTTGAAGGCGTTCTCAAACGTGGAAAACGATGTGCCGAACCTCTCAAGGACTGCGCGAACGGTCCTCGCAGAACCACTTGTCATCGGATCCCCTCCAGCGCGACATCACTGCTAGTTCTGCACACTATCGCGCCGCGGACCATAGACGTACAGGCGTGACAGGTTGCCGCGCGAGCCGACGTTGCCAATGAAAGCTGAATCCGCAGCCACTTCGCCTGCCGGCTCTTGCTTGTCGGCGCCGTCCCAGACCTCGAACTCCCCCGTCGCCGGTCCCGTCCCGCTCGCCGACACCGTTCGAACCGTTCTGTCCGTTTCCACTCGACCTCCCACCCGCGCTCAGTCCAGCAGGGCCGACGGTGCCATTCATGCGCCAGCGCATCCGCATGACACTTCAACGGCCGTCCCACGAGGTCTCGTTCGGCTCACTCTCTCCCAGGTCCCATCGGCGGCGCTGCGCAAAGTCCCATCGAAGCGCGACACTATAAGTTGAGCCGCGGCGTCCGTACCGCGTGTTCCTGAGTCAAACGCAGAGAGGGGCCGGTCGTGGTAGACGCCGATAGTCGGGGTGGGGACGACCTCAGAATCTTGCTCGCCGGGATCGACGTATCGGTGTCCGCGCTGCAGAGAATGCAGCCTGCAGAAGTGGGCATGCTACTCGTGTCCGGCTTCAGCACGAGTGACCAGCGCGAGTTCTCGATCCCCAACATTCGCGCTCATGCCGACGCAAGCGCGTATGAGTTGGAACGAAGCGCCGGTCGGCGACGCCGCCCAAAGGAGTACGACGAGTTAGATCTACCACAGGTACTCGCTGACGCATGTGCCTGGCTCATCGCGCGAGGACTCATCGGCCCCGCGTCGGAGAACAGCGGAAGCGGCGGCGAGTTCCGCCTTACAACCGAAGGGCTCGCCGCCGCTCGCGAAGGAAGTGGGGCGCACGTTGAAGCAGCAATGCGTTTGCATGCTGACCTCCATCCCGCCCTTTCGGAGGCCCGCCTTAATTTCGAACGAGGCAGCTATCAGACCGCGGTGTTCGAAGCCACTCGCCAGGTGGAAGTACGCGTGCGAGACCTATCGGGGCTTGGTGCAGACACCTACGGCGTCCAGCTCATGCACACGGCTTTTAACCCCGACAACGGCCCGCTGACCACCGGCGAGGTCGCAGCCGAGAAGAAGGCGATCGCGTCACTCTTCGCCGGAACGATCGGAGCGTTTAAGAACGCGTCCGGTCACCGCGTTGTGCACTTTGAAGACCCCAGTGAGGCGGCCGACATCATTCACCTTGCCGACCTCCTCCTCCGCATCGTGGAGCGGGCGGCTGGCGAAACGAAGAAAGATAACGGCCCGACCGAGCGCCGATCTGATTGAACTCGAAGCCCGGACTGCAGCCCCACGCATCGTGCCTATCATCGAACTCAGAACGCTGATCCCCTGTCCTTGGCGCGAGGACAATCAGACGTGATCGAGGCTCTGCACAAGAGTGGCGAGCTTGGTGTGCAACTGCATCGCAACATTAAGCCTGCGCACCGACTGTCTCAGTAGTCCGATAGTCCGTCGTTCACCAACCACGTGATCGGCGTAGCCCGCGGCAGTACACAGGTACATGAGATCGGTGAGGTCGTTCTCCTCCCAGCGTGCGCCAGCGAGCATCTTGTCGACCATCACCGAGCGAAAGAGAGTGATCGCGGGGGCGCCGAGGCTCATCTGGTCCCAAGCACCTGCGAACCACTCCGTCGCTTGAGTAGAAGTCGCGCCGATCTGTGCCGCAGCGGTGGCTATCTCCTTGGTCACGTCTGCGGCGGCGAACAGCCGTGCTGCCTTGCGGCGATCACTCTTGCTGCGTTGTCGTTCTCCGTCCAGCCAAGAGGAGAACCGCTGCACACGTGCCAACCATCCGGCGAGGGAGCCGCGCGGCGTCGGCTCACGGTCCAGAAGGCACCCTACGTAGACGGTGTTCGACAGGGTCGACAGGTAGCCGAACTTCCACGCCTCGGGGAGATCGTCGGGCAAGGATACCCGCTCGTCATCTGCTCGGATACTCGGGTCCAGCGCGGCGTACGGCTCGAGCGTGATCACGGGGGCCGGTGGCGCGATGTCGATTCCCGCGAGTGCAGCGAGGCGTTGTCGGAATTCGCCCGCTCGCACTTCCAGCGCATCTCGCATCTGCCAGCCACGACTCCCAGCGAGTATCGTCCGTGACAATTCCGCACGCCCGACATCATTTGACCAGGCGCCGGTTTCCGACAGATGAGCGGACGACAACGGCAGGATGACCTCGCCCGCTTCGGCCATCCTGAGCAGTCGCACTGCCGCGAGACGCTCGGAGTCCGAAACACGCTGAGGTGCGAAGAGCGACTTACTCAGAGTGCTCCAGTGGTTCTGGTCCAGGTACACGACTGGGCGACCACGAGTCGGCGAAGGGTCCCTCGCAGTTCCGAGCTCACACTCGAAGCCGTGGCCATCGCGAAACTTGAAGATCAGACGACGATGCCAGGGGCGATACTCGACCACCGAGAACAGCTCAAGCATGACTGCGAGATCGGTGGGATCCGCCTCGGCAACGACACGACCGTCCGAGAACTTGACAGCGATTAGCCCGTCGTCTCGCCACTGGATCGCGTGAATGCGGATGGACACGAGATCATTTTCCCGCATGGCGGGGTCGCGCTTCGCGGCTTCAGATCCAGCCCGGCCAGGAGTCATCGATGAGCGCTCGCGTCCAAGGAGATGTCGTCCGTCGTGCCCGATCTGGTCATCTAGCCGCCATCAAGCCATGCGGCAGAACACCGAGGATCGAAGACAGCGTCGCGAGCACTAGGCTGTCGTCATCGCCACCGCGCACCTTCGAGTATCTGCTCAATGGGACGCGGGTCGGCACCCCGTAGTAGCCACTGAATGGGCGTCTGCAGCTCACTGCGATAGATCAGGCTGTCTTTCGGCGTAGTCATGAATCCCTCGACACTCGCGGGGTGCCAGTCTTCGAGGAGCCACGTCACGACACGCGCGAGATGCGGCAGAAGCCCGTCATCGGTTCGGTCTGTGAACTGCCATCTCGGGTAAATGGTCACACCGGATGCGTCGAACGCGTAGAGTGCGCCCGCCCGTTGGCGCGCTCGGAACTCGTCGAGTTCCAGCCCTAATCGCGCCGCGGCCGCTCGCTCACCATACGAGCGCGCGATGGTTCCGAGACGTGTGCGGTTCTCATCCTCACGCAGTTCGCCGCGCGCCACCCGTTGCTCGGTCTGAACGAACTGCTCCGCCGTGAAAGCGCCGGACTCCACGAGATACGCACGCTGTTCCATCGACAGGCCGGGGCTCGGCGGACGCATGCACCGTGACAGGTGGGTGGCCTCGCGCTGGAGCGTTTCCAAGATCTCCGGGTCGCACTCGCTCACGTCGATCGATTCGAGCAGCTCTTCGACAGCGGCATCCAGAGTCAATGGTCGCATCAGATCCGACATCCGGTCCTCCTGTCTGAGACGCGAGCCGATACTGTGATCGTACGCCGCGAAGCGGTTAGCTACACCCGGTGACGGGATTCTGGCGGGTCAGCAGGTCTCACCGAGGAGAACGTCCTCGACCACCGCCCGATCACACCTCAACGTCCGGCGAATCGGGCACGATAAGACCCCGTACCCCGAGCATCGGCGCGAGGCTCGGCTCGCTTCAACGTCTGTCCCGTTGCCGACGATATGGACAGTTATCCGGACTACTCAACAAGCTCAAGCCGTGGCTCGACACCACGGTGCGCGCAGACAAGACGCCGGCGCCTCGCCTCGACACCTACTGGCTGTAGTTCCGCCAGGAGAAGGCTCGTACGGCCGGCGAGCACACGGGTTCCGAGTTCGGAGGCAGCCGTGAGCCATCGACCAATCGCGCATGTATCGAGGCACTGGCGTTCCGCCCGAATGCACCGAGCGGGCTCTACCTGATCCCTGAACCCGCAGCGAACGCGAACTCATCCGCCATCCGAAGCCGCACCGTGTGAACGCGTCTGCTGTGGTCGTCGTGCATCAGCTTCCCCTCGCGAGGAGCTTCAGCGACGAACGAGGATCCGTATCTCGAGGCCCGCCTCGAGGCATCGCCGGGAGTCTGACCGGTTGCAACGGGCACGACGACATCGCCATGCCCTTACGTGACCGGCCAGAGCTTCAGCGGCAAACATTTCGCTGGGGCCATTGAACTCTGACAGAGGCAGTTGGAGTCGTTGGCTGACCGCAGTGGGCCGCCGTGGCACCTGCCTTCGGCGGCCATGTCCTGCCCGATGCTCAGTACCGCCGCACACGCAGGCCCCCGGAGCCATAACCTGCGCCCATACTGGTGAATGATGTCTGGTCACCTGGTCGCGATCCTTCACAGTCTCCCGGTCGGCACCGGCGCGCGCACGCTAAGTCGCATCGAGATCGCTCGCGAGGCTCTCGGCTGCACCTCCGCAAGCGTCGCAAATCTCTACGCCGCGCCGCTGCCGAACAGCAATCTCCTCAATCTCTCCGGGATGGAGGCAGCGTGGCAAGCGGGTCGCGACGAGATCGCTCGCGAACTGTATCGTGCTGACACGACGGATGTACTCCTCGGGTACGGCGTCCAACTGCCCACAGGCGATCAGAGAGTCGTGTTTCAAGCCCAGCTCCGCTGGCTGACCGAACAACTCGGTGAGCGTCAACATCGTGTCTGGACGTTCGGGGGGCGGCCGACCCACCCCTCACGCTGGCACCGCGTTGCTCGGCGCGAAGCCGCAGAGAGCACCGTGGCCGATAGCGCCACGGCGCTTCTCACGCGGTCGACGATCGGCGCGGCGTAGCGGACCGGGAGTCCGCATGCGGCCAGGTCTTGCTCGCGCCCAGGCTGTGACTGCTCAAACCCGCCAGCCCTACTCCTTCTCGAACTCGTTCGTCGTGAACTTCAGTGTCGTGCCGTTCTCCCGGATGGTGCGGATCTGCTGCTCCGAGAAGCCCTGAGGCAACACCGCGTCGATCGAGATGGACAGCTCAACCTTTGCGCCGTAGGCCACCAGGTTTGCGATCACCTCGTTCGCGATCTTCGAGAAGTCGGCGGCGTAGCGCTCGGCGCTGATCTTCGAGCTCGCGACATACCTCGTGGTCAACCGGATCGGCGCGGGTGCTGGCTGCACCGGGGGAACCGTGGGCACAACTTCCGGGCCAGGATCAGGCACCGGCACGACTACCGCCGTAGGCGCTGTCGCCGCGCGCTGCGTCTCCGCCGCGAGTGGCTTCACGATCAACGAGGAGTCGGTAATCGGTCCACGCCCCGGCTCGCCAGGCAACCATAGTCCGCCATACTTCTGGGCCTCGGCGTCGTAGCTCTCGGCGATCGCAAAGCCCTCGCTCTGCCACAGCAGCGGCTGGTTGTCGATGGCCTCGACGAGAACCTGGCGGTCCCGCAGCCTCGGCATGTAGGGGTACTGCGCGTACAGGCCCCACAGCGCGCCAACGCTGACGTACCCGGCCTCCCACGCGGCAGGCACGAGGTGATCCAATGCATGACGGATAGAGCGCGCAGCATGCTGGGTGCTGTAGACGCCCTCGCCGCCGAGCTTCTTCGCCGCCCGCTCGCTCAGCGACGATGTCGAACCATCGGTTTTCAGCTCATCGATCTCGAACGGCTGAGAAGGGTCGCTCGCGACGGGATGCAGCAACCATTGGTAGGTCAGCTGCAACCGATCATCCAAGGTGCGGCCGTATTGTTCGCGCTTCTCTTTTGCCTGGGCTAATTGCTGAGGCGTCAGGTTGAGGTCGTTCGCCTTGGTCACGATCTCGAGCCACGCCAGGTACGAACGGGTCGCCTGCTCTAGCTCAGCCAGACGGTCCTCGTCGGGGGCGAGATAGACAACCATGTTGCGATTCGCCCTGTGGGCTGTGCCGCGGCGCTCGGTTGCCTGCTTGGCGAACTCGTAGGCCGCCGACTTCGACTTGCGCTTGTGCGCGAAGCGAGGGTGCAAGATCGCTAGGCGGGCCTGGTCCAGGTCGGGGATGTCAGCCGAATCACTGGGCCCCACGTGCACGCCGGCGAAATCACTGCGCACCCGCTCCTCGGAGCGCAAGCGACGGACGATCTCGGCATAGACGTCTTCAATGTGCAGGCTTTCGGCGCTGTCCTTCGCCCGTCGCGTGATGTTGGCCTCAGTGTCGTACCAGTGCTTACCCGAGCTCGAGTAGTAGTAAGTGGTCCGGTCCGCGAGCTGCGTCAGCGCCGAGTGGAAGTTGCCGACCGTATCGCCCGGCACGGCGGTGCCGATGAACACGCGCTGGGTGTCGATACCCTTGTGAGCCGTGCCGATGGTCGGCGCGGCTCCGAAGAAGACAGTGCGCGCGAGGCGCTTGGTCACAGAGCGTTGCCCGTAGACAGGCTTCTCGTTGTCGATCCGCGCGGGCTCGGAGTTCACGCCGTCGACGTCGGCATCGATCACGGCCTTCCACGAGTCCTGCAGGTACTGAGTCAGCTCCGCGTTGACGGCCGCGACCGAGAGGGGCACGGAGCTAGGCATGATGAGCGGCCCCTGGTCTTCGCCGGCCCACAGCGCGTGGATCACCGAGTTCATAAGTCGCAGCACGCCGCGAGTGCGCTGGAAGCGTTCGAGGGACGACCAATCTTCGTACAGCCGATCGAAGAGTTCCGGATGCAGCGGGTATGTCTGCGCGATCCGCTTGGCGTACCGCGGGTCGCGCGCCTCCTTCGGAAACTCACCAGCGTTGGCTGAGTAAAAGTCGCTGAAGGCTTTCGCCGTGGCGGAGATCTGCGCGAGCGCCTGCGCGTCTTCCGACTCAAAGAGACGCTGCTTGACGATACGGTAGGCCTCGTCGCTCGAAGCGGGCCGCCACTGGTCGGCGACGCGCCGCACGACGTTCTGCAAGCGCTTGAGCGCTTCCATGCCGTTCGAGCCGCCGACCTCTTCGGCGGCGCCCGGGACATCCTTGCTGTCGTCAGCATCGTGGGAAGCCGGGATGGAGATAGCGAGCAGCACTCCAGGAGTCGACTTCGCCGCTTCCGTGAGGGACTGGGCAAACGTGAACTGCGTGTCGAAGGTGCCGCCTGCGAGGTCTTCGCGACCGTACAATTGGCGGGCGTAGGCGACCCACTCATCCACGAGGATCACTGCGGGAGCGTAGGTCTGAAGCACCGTGTGGAGCGCGGCGCCTGGGTTGGTGTGCTTCTCGTCGTGCTCCTTCACGATGCTGTAAGCCTCAGCACCGCCAAGCTGCCAGGCAAGCTCCCCCCAGAGCGTGTTCACGCGCGTGCCGTCGGGCTTCGTCTCGCCTTCGGGTGCGATATGGTTGCCGACCAGCGCGACACGAGACGCCTTGATGCCGTCACCGGGGTAGGAATTCTCGGTCAGGAGCTCTTGCGTCTCTTGAGGGAAGCTCCCAAGGGGCAGCCCTCCTGCAAGATGCCAGAGGGCGAGCATCGAGTGGGACTTGCCGCCACCAAAGTTCGTCTGGAGATTGATGACCGGCGACGCGTTCGAGTCACCGGAGAGGCGACGGACGGCACGCCCGATAAGGTCGCGAAGTCCTTCGGTTAGGTAGGTGCGAGCGAAGAACTGTGCCGGGTTCGCGTATTCGGCACTGGTGCTCGCGGGATCCCGAGCCACCTTGTACAGGTCGGCAGCGAACTCGCTTGACTGGAAATTCCCGGTCGCGACCTCGTCACGAGGCTTCAGCACCTGGCGCCACGGGGCGGTGCCAGCAGCGCCGGGCACCACGTTGGAGTTCTTCAGCGCCCGCTGGTCCTGTTTGCCGGTTGCGATGCGGCGGAGGTCAAGCCGTATGGCGTCGACCTTCTCTGCGGCGTACGTCTGGCCGATCGCCGCGAGCAACAAGCGCGCGTCGTCGAGCGCGCGAAGTGCCGTGTCGTCGTCGAAGCTCTTGTTGTGCGCCCAGTCATTGCGCGTCTCGCGCAGGAGGCTGACGTATGCCTGGGCCGGGCGCGACATCACGCCGTCGAAGGGGTACCAGCCCGGCTTCACTCGATTGGTGATGCGCTCCGTGAGCATGCGCAGCTGTACCTGGGGATCCTCACGGCTGTACTCCTTGCCCGTGATGCCCTTGGCCTCGTCGGCGAGCTGCACGACCTTGGCCCAGTCGTGCTCGCCGATTTCGGGTGCGAGCGTACGGGTAATAAAGTCATCCAACGCCTCGGCCAGGATCTCGAACATCCGGCCGATGCGATCACGATTCGATGCCATGAATTTGCCTCCGGCGATCACACTACGGGGTTCGACCGACATCGCCAGCCGTGTCTCCTGCGCGATGACATACAACAGCTCGCCCTTCGACTCGCGACTAGCGCACCGCTCAGAGCGAGTCGAAATCGAGCTCCTGACGAGTCTCCAACGGTGCCGTCTCGCGACCACGGTCAATCAGATCGCCCCACGAGGTCGCGATGCTGTTGAAGGAGATGGCGTCTTTCGTCCAGCCGTTCTTCTCGGCCACCTGGAATAGCAGGTAGGCCAGCTCCTTCACGAGGTCGAGGTCTATCGCACCGTCAGGTCGGCGGCTCGCGTCGTGCAGGAACGCGCCCGCAGCCGGGATACCCTTTGACTCCTGGATGCGGATCGTGTGTTGAAGCGCCTCCCATGCCGACGTGTGCTGGTCAGCGATCACGTCGTAGCCGTCCGACAGGTCGGTCGGCTGGTACAGCTTCACTTTGCCCGCGCGGGCACTCAGGATGCCGCCGCGCTCCATCGCCGAGACCGCCGTTGCGCGCGCTCGTGCCAGGTTCTCGGCATCGCCGAACGCACCCGCCTCGTAGCCATTGCTGCGATACCAGGCGATGGCGAAACGGGTGGTCGGATCGAAGTCGCCCTCCTGCTCAGTCAGCAACTCATCTAACACCTCGTTGATTCGCGCGAGCGCCGAACGCACCGACATCTCCGAGCCGTCAGACTCGATGACCTTCGAGTATCGGGAGAACACTGCCATTCCAGGGCCGATGGCCGACTGCGGTAGGTCGACAGGCGCGATCCCGCCCTGCTGCAACTCTCGCAGGGCCGGGCCAAGTTCGCGCTTCATCGCCGCGATGAAACCACGCCGGTCGGCCACAGTCGCGTTTTGGGGGCGAGGGCGGAGAGCAAGCACTACGGAGGAAGCAAGCGAGTTCATCCCCGACGCCATCATCCGGTTGCCGAGTTCAGACCGCACTGGCCACGTTGCGGTGACCGCCCACCCCGCTCGGACCATGCTCCCGAGAATCGTCTCCCAACCCGTTGACGCTTCACCAAGCTCGTCGCGCTCCGCCTGCTTGAACGCGTAGTACACCGTGATCGGGTAGTCCTGCGCAGCAGAACCGCGTGCGCGCTCGAAGACCTGCTCGAAGCCGCTCTCGAAGAAGTCCCGCGCCGGCTGAGCACCACCGTGACGATAGGTGTTGGCAACGAGCTCTTCCGCTTTGGGAACGAGCATCGTGCCCAGGAGAGTTGGGTGGATGCTCTGAAGCGAACGCCGAAGCCAGACGTAGAAGAAGTCCGAGAGATCCGAGTATCCGATGTTGTCGTAGTACGGAGGGTCGGTAGATACAACAACGTTCGCATACGACCTTGACGAAGCATCAGCCTGTTCCGCGAACCCCTCTCGAACGGCAGGCAGTCGCTCAAGGGCCTTGGCGAGATTCCCGAGGCTAACTTCAAACGATCCAGCAGCTCTGCCGAACGGCGGGGCCTCCCCAAAGTCCCAAACCATTGCAATTGCCTGGCGGCCGAACAAATTGCGAATCTGCTCTTTCGTGTTCTCCCAACGGGTGAGCGCATTGGCAATGTCCGTAAGTCGGCTAACGCCCATCCCTAGGTAAGTCGCCACTGCGTCGGCATAGGCAACGGCTCCTGAGCCCCCAAGTTCGAGCCCCTCGTCGCCATCCAATCCCGCGCGCCTCGCATCAGCAAGCGCGCGTTCACGGGCTTCGAGCACGAGGTCGCTAAGCGTCGTTAGAGCCGTCAACTGTCTATTCGTGAACAGCTTTCGGAACTCATCTAGTCCGTAAATCGGCGCCTTGATGTCCCGCGGATAGTGGCCGAGCGTTCCGGCGGGCACATCGACCGGTGCTGGCACGTTCGCCGCTGTCTCCTGCTCATCGCTCGGAGGAAAGAACCGGCGAACTCGCGCGACCTCGGCAACTGTCGCAACCAGCCGCGTACCGAGTCCGCGAGATTGCCCTTCATTGCGGATGTGAGCCAAGGGAAAGGATGATCCGCACGCCACGCAGACGCCGCCAGTACGCCCGACGGTCCCATCGCTAAGGTTCATGGTGGCTCGTGCTGGGTCGTGCGCAAGCTCAAACTCGACGCGACCGTCGACTACCCGAGGGATCGCGAAGGTCTCCTTACCCTTGCGCTTGCTCAGCCACCACGAGCTGAGCAACGGCGTCTCGATGCCACAAGCGGGGTTCGGGCAGGTCACAGTACGCGCCCAAATCCATGCGATGACCGGCGCTTCACCGCCGCCAGGCAGTGTCACCTTCGGGTAAAGATGCCCGATACGCTTCTCCGCTTCGTCGCGCATCCATTCGCCATATCTGCGCACGTCCTCTGCGAGTCCCGTGGCAGTCGGCCAGTCCGTGCGCGTGCCCGCTGCGCCGGGAAATACCGGCTCGCGGCCGGCGAACTTCGGCGGGATCTCGATGAGTGCCTTGTTGATGAGAACCGCGACGGGATTGAGGTCGCTCGCGTGGGCCTCCAATCCGAGTCGCTGCGCCTCCAGTGGGATCGTGCCGCCGCCAGCGAAGGGATCGAGGATCGCGGGCGGGTTGCCGTTCGTGGACCTCACGATCTCGGCGCGCACGGCGTCGAACAGGGCTTCGTCACCCAGGTTGTCCCAATTGACCATGCGCGTGATGAGGTCGAACAGGCGCTCACGCTCTTGCTTGATGCGGTGGCCGGCCCAGCCCTCGGGGTCTTCGTAGCCCTTCTCTCGGGCCTCGGCGAGGAACTCGTCTTCACGCGCCGACGGGTCATCGACGAGCTGCGCGAACAGCACCGCCCGCGCCGTGGCCAGCGGTCGCCGAGCCCACCACAGGTGCAAGGTGCTTGGATGGCCGTGACGTATCGACTTCTCGCGCGCCGACTGCTTATTAATTTCGTCGAGCGGGATCGAGACCTCGATCAGCTTGCGCTTGACTGCCACTGGGTTCCTCTCGGGTGCGCTCTCGCGCCTGGTAACTGCGACTTCGAGCCTACCTGCGAGCTCGGCCACGAGCAGAGGCGTCGGCGTTCGCCAAGAGAGCCAACGAGAATAGGCGTAGCGCAGGAGCACCAGCGCGATCCTCGAAGAGGACGAACGCCGCATGACGGTAGTCCAGTTCCGCCACATATGTTTGAAGCTTGCAGAGGTCTACCCGCAGACTCTCTTCGCTCAGCGCAGACGCAAGCTTGGCCTCAACAACCAGGCTGTTGTTCCGATTCGCACCGCGCTCGTGCACGATGATGTCAGGGAACACTCCGCTACGGCGGAACTCCTGCTCCATGTCAAAGCTCTGACAACTGCGTCGGAGCCTCTTGACACGATCCTCGGCACCTGGGGTGCCGACCCTGTTGTACTCGCAGTCGACACTACGCAGGTAGTCGGCAGGCAGGAGCTCCTGCTCCAGATAAAGCGCCAGTCGATGGCAGAGAGCTCGTTCGCTCGCTTGGTGTTCGAGCAACACTCCGTCCTGTGAAACGAAGGTCCTGCCTGCACGCAAGAGCGCGCCAACCTCCTCGGAGTCGGAGCCTGAGTCTTCGGTGACCTCAACGAAGCCCTGAGCGCGGAGAAAGCCCGTCGCGCCCCCATACATCAGAACGGCTTCCCGCCGCGCGCCCACCAGTCATCCCACGACAGGTTCTGCGAGACGACATCGAAGTCGGTGAGCCAGCCGGGCTCGACCCCACTGAAAGCGTCACCGATGTAACGCACCTCGTCGTGGGATCGACCGTCGGGACTCACGCGCACGAGAGCAAGCCGGTGGTCTGGCGCACTGTTGAGCGCCGTGAGTACCTCGGTGCGGGTGATCGTGAAGGTGTCGGCGCCAGCGATACGTGCTTTCACTTCGATACGGATGCTCGGCTCTCCCCCGCGCTGCGACAAGACATCGAACCCCGGGTTGTTGTGCGCCTGCTCTTCGGGAACTCGACCGAGCTCACGTTCCGCCGCGAGGACGGCATCCACTCCCCGCCGCTCGACCGCACTCCGTGCCGCGAGGTCGATCGTTGCCGCGGCGGGCCCGGCCGGCTCGCTAGGCACCACGAGAGCGATCGCCGTCACACGCGGCGGTACAGCCTTCATTTCGAGCTGCTTGTCGATCAATGAGAGCCGGTGCGTGCGCCGAGTCGCGAGCTCCTCCGCACGGCGACGCAGCGTCTCGGAAGAATGGCGCACACGCTTGCCTGCCGCAGCGTCAGCATCGGCCTTCATTGCCTCGAGGTCCAGGCGGTTCACCTCGCGCTTCAAGCGCGCATCGACACGATCCCTCACCCGGGTGTACTCGATCGCGCGCAGCGTCGTGACGTCCTTGGCGTACGCCGGCAGCTGGTCAGAAATGACCCACGACACCGCGTCCTTCTCGCGCTGCGCGAGCCAGGGAAGATTCGCGCCGGCGCTGGCGCTGTCATCGGCGGGGGCGGGGGCGAAGTCAAGGTAAGGAGCCGTACCGGCCTCGCTAGTGCGGCCCGTCGGGTCGACGAAGGCGTATCCGAAGCGCTTGTTCACGGTCTCGCCCGTGCCGTCCCTGACCTCGTTCAACACCCCGACGAGGAGCGTCGGCTCGGTCACGACGTCAGACGTGAGCACGGTGCCCCGGTCGAGCGCCGAGCCGTACCGCTCAATCGCGAGCTTCATCACCGCGTCATGCAACGGATGTCCGGGGGCGATCAGCTCCGCGCGCGGTGTCCCCGCAACCTCAAGCTTCGCGACGTCAAACGCGACACGTTCGTACTTGCGTGAGATGGGCGCGCGCCCAGCTGCCTCCCGCACGACTGCGGGAACGTGGGTGATCTCGAAGCGACCGAGTTCTCTGCGTTCCAGCCGCCCACCGACTCGCGAAAACGCCTCGCGGAAAGCATCTCGAATGAAGTGGGGTTGCAGGCGCCGCGCTTTGGCGTCCTCCATCTGCCGGCGCAGCGACTCGAGGTCGCTCGCTGCCAGTGTCTCGGTAGCCAACGCCTCCTCATCGAGCAGTTCTTGGAGGCCGTCGCTCACGCTCTTGTCGATGACCTCCCACATCCGCGCGCGCACGTCAGCCTGCTCGCCGTAGCGGATCGCCTCGCGCATTACGCGGGATAGGTTCAGCTCGCCGAGCGACGTGCCGAGCACGTTGAAGATCTCACCGCCGTACGCAGCGCGCTGCTCTTCGATCTTGTCGAGCAGGCGGCGGTAAACTTCGCCCTCTCGGGTGTCTTCGGCGACGAGGTTCCACAGCCGGCAGACCTCCGTCTGGCCGATGCGGTGGATGCGGCCGAAGCGCTGCTCGATGCGATTGGGGTTCCACGGCAGGTCATAGTTGACCATGAGGTGGGCCGCTTGAAGATTGAGGCCTTCGCCGGCAGCGTCGGTCGCGAGCAGGATCTGCACCTCAGGATTCGAGGTGAACTCGGCAGTGATGCGCCGGCGTTCGTAGCGAGGAACGGCCCCGTGGATGGATACGACCGCGTCAGCATTGCCGATGAGCTGGGCGATGCGGCGTTCCAGATAGTTGAGCGTGTCGCGGTGCTCAGTGAAGACGATCAGCTTGCGCGGCGATCCGTCGCGCTGTTCGAGCAGCTCGCTCGTGATGACGCCTTCGAGTTCGCGCCACTTCACATCCTGCCCGCTGGTGTGGACCAAGCGAGCGATCTCGATTAGCTCTCGCAAGTCGGCGATTTCGGCCTCGAGCTCTGCGGCGGTGAGCGCGGCGGTGGCCGCGTCGACAAGCGTTTCCTCGGCGGTCTCGAGCTCTGCGGCATCCAGCTCGTCGATATCGGGATCGTCGCCCAGGAGCGCTGACGGAGCGTCGATGGCGAGAACGCTTGTGACCCCATTGAGCAGGTCCGCGCGGACGCGACTAAGGCGATCAGCGCGGCGACGCAGAGACTGGTGGATGGCCTCAGGGCTCGAGGCCAGACGTCGCTGCAGCACCGTGAGCGCGAAGCCAACCGTGTTCTTGCGCTTGCCGTCGAGGCGGTCGGCGCGATTCATGCCGGTGCGGACGTACTCGGTGACCTCTTCGTAGAGATGCTGTTCCTGCGGCGACAGTCGGTAGGCGACAGTCTCGGCGATCCGCTCGGGGAAGAGCGGGCGGCCGTCGAACGTCACCAGCTTCTCCTTCACCATCCGGCGCATAAGGCCGTCAGTCGTGCCCGACTGCGCGCGCTTTTCGCCGGGGCCGGCGAACCGGTCACGGTCGAGCAGCGACATGAAGGTCTGGAAGTCCTCCTCCTTGCCGTTGTGAGGAGTCGCGGTCATGAGCAGGAAGTGACGGGCCCGTTCGCTAAGGAGCTCACCGAGCTGGAATCGTTTGGACGCTTTCAGCTCGCCAGTGAACCAGGTGGCACTCATCCGGTGTGCCTCGTCCACGATGACGAGGTCGAACTCCGATTGGTTCAGCTGATCGAGGAGCACCTCATTGCGAGCAAGCTGATCCATGCGAGCGATGAGCAACGGCTTCTGCTCGAAGACGGTCTTGCCCGGCACAGTGTCTTCTGCGCCCGGGGCAAGGATGTCGAACTCAAGGCCGAACTTCATCGAAAGTTCGTCCTGCCACTGTTCGACGAGACCGCCCGGCGCGACGACCAGGCACGACCGGACGTCGTCACGGAGGATGAGCTCCTTAATGTATAGCCCGGCCATGATCGTCTTACCCGCCCCAGGGTCATCCGCCAGCAGGAATCGGAGCGGCGTGCGAGGCAGGAGCTCGCCGTATACCGCGCGGATCTGGTGCGGCAATGGCTGCACATCGCTCGTCGCGACAGCGACCATCGGATCATGCAACGCCGCCATCATGATGCGCTGCGCCTCCGCTGCTAGGCGGAAGTCGCGCGGGTCGGCGTCGAACGGTCTGCCCGATTCCTGGTGACGTGCGATCCTCGCCTCGTCGTCACGGAATAGCACGCGCTGATCGAGCCCGCCGCTGTCGTCGCGGTAGGTTACCTCGACGGCGTTCGCGCCGTGCAACTGCGTAAACAGCACCGTGACAGCAGTACCAGGGACGATGCCGGTCAGCCGCATGCTCGGCGTGATCTCTTCGAGACGCATGTGTTCCTTCCGTATGGGGACGACTGACTGTACTCACAACCACCGAGGTCAGGACGACTGATCCTGCACCGCAGGCACAGGCGTTTCTTGCAGACCGGGGAACAGGCGTCGGCGTTCAGCATCGACGACGTCACGTACCAGCTCAGCCTCCGACACGTCCAATGCCTCCGGTGCCGCGTCAGCGGTCTCGCTGAGAGCCGCGAACTCTTCGAAGAGAGCAGTCTTCGTCGCCAGGATGTCCCAGATCCGGCGATCGACCCCGTCTTCCGACAGCAGCCGGTGCACCTGCACCGACTGCAGTTGCCCCATGCGACGGGCGCGCGCGATCGCCTGCCATTCGCTCGTCGGCTTCAGCTGCGGCTCACAGATCACCACGACCGACGCCGCCTGGATGTTCAAGCCGACGCCGCCTGCGGCGATCTGG
Source organism: uncultured Microbacterium sp. (assembly GCF_963528945.1). GTDB lineage: Bacteria > Actinomycetota > Actinomycetes > Actinomycetales > Microbacteriaceae > Microbacterium. The sequence goes on along the minus strand of NZ_CAURWX010000001.1, from coordinate 74,330 downwards.
GCGACAAGCACGGCGCCGTCACGCGCGGCAGAGAACTCGTCGACGATCTGCTGGCGCTTGGCGGCCGGGACCCGGCCCGTGATCGGGCCGAAGACACGCCCAGGAAGTGCTGCCTTGGCTTCGTCGAGTACACGCAGGAAATTCGAGAAGACAATCACCTTGCGGCCGTTCTCCTCTGCCTCGGCCACGATCTCGGCAAGGTGCTGGAGCTTCTCCGACTCCCTGCGGTCGAGCGCGGCCGCCTGGCGCATGGCCTGGAAATTCCCGTCGTACACAGCCTCTCGATATGCGCGTTCGTCGGCGCTCGACATAGGCAGCCACTCTTCGATCTGGACCAGCTCGGGGAGCTCGGTGAGCACGTCCTCTTGACTGCGACGCAGGTACGCGGGCGCGACTTGCTGGCGGAACAGGCGAGGCCGCAAGCCGGAGACATCGACGACCAGATCGGGACGGACATACTCGACGAGCGTCTTGAATTCGCCAATCCGATTCTCAAGAGGCGTGCCGGTCAGCAGGATGGCGCGAGGAGTCGCCGTGATCAACTCCGCACTCCGGCGGGCACGCTGAGCCGCAAAGTTCTTGATGTAGTGCGCCTCGTCGAACACCACGCAGGCGATGTCAGCGTTGCCCTCGAGCTCGGGGAGAAGCCAGCCGAGTGACTCGTATGTCGTAACAGCCACGCCGCCGCCGGTTCGCCACGATCGCAGGGCCGCTACGCGTCCCGGCCCATGAAGGCGGTGGGCGCGCAGCGAGGATTTGGACTGCACCTCTCGCATCCAGTTGGTGACGACCGCGGCCGGGCAGACGACGAGCCCGTGGTGCGAGCCTTTCGCGCGCAGGTGTGCGAGCACCGCGATCGCCTCTACCGTCTTGCCGAGGCCCATCTCGTCGCCGATGATCACTTTCCGCTGAACGAGGGCGAAGCGAGCCGCGAAGCTCTGGTATCCACGCAGCGACGCCGTCAGGTGAGTGCCATCGAGCTCGAGCTTGCGAATTGCGGCAATGATCTCCTCGGGGAGTCCGCCGGTAACAGCGTCCTCATCCTCAACAAGGAAACCGAGTTCCTGGAGCATCACGAAGTAGTCGGCCGGACGTGCCAGGAAGTCCTGCCATGCGTCGTGCGGCGCGCTCGCAGCGCCGCCTACTGAGAGCGACCGAGCGCGAGTGATCACCGAGTTCGCCGCGGGCAGAAGCTCAGAGGCGGCCGCGTCGGCCCCACCGATCACGAGGTGCGACGGCTGAGCAGTCAACGCCTCTGCGAGTCCGCGCAGCGCATCGGCCGATTCAAGGTCGTGCCGGGCGTTCTTCAGCGTGCGCGCTGCGTCCCAGGCCGACAACGCTTTCACGAGGGCGTACGTCTCCGGCCGCGGTGACTTCACATCGATCCGCGCAGGCATCTCGTCGTAGGCCGCCTGCCAGAGCGTCTGAGCGGCGCCGCGGATCCTCTGAGCCGTCACGTCACCGATGCCAGGGAGCTGTGTGATCCGAGCGGCTTGGCGGAGCACGTCACCGACCGTACGCATGCCTGCGGCCTCGAGCGGCGAGGTCCGGATGCGGTCGCGGGTGGCGTCTCTGAGGCGATCGATCGGCATCTCGGCGATGACGCGCTCTGTCTCCGCGTGACGCAGCGCAGTTCCGGCATCCATCGCGGACTGCCGAAACTGTCCTTCGGCGACCAGAGCGTGACGGATCGTCTCCAACGCCCAAGGCAACTCGCGAAGGCTCTCGGCAGGGACAAGCATCGGGTCGGAAATACCCAGCAGGGAGTCGAGACCAATCGTCGGCTCAACTGCGCGCGCCGCGTCGAATGGCAGAGCGGGCGCGGTGCGATCGTCGACGCGGCGTAACAGAGCCGCGATGCGCGGGTCGAGGCTCCAGTCGCGGATCTGCGTGAGGTAGCCCGCAGCCTTCTCCGCCGCCTGCTTCGAATCTCGACTGCTGAACATCCGGCGCAAACCGAACAGGGCCCGCACATCGCGGAGGGCGGTGGTCACTGGCTGAGCGAGCGTGTTCAGCGCGTCTTGCTCGGCACTCGACACGTCGGGAAGTCGCAATGAGTGTGCGAGAGCGGTGAAGGCGTCGATTGTGGCGGCGCTCATCGGAAGCGTGCGCCAAAGCAAGCGCGAGGCGGAGCGAACGTCGACGGCGCTCTGGCGAATGGTCCGCTTCGCTGTGCCGGCAGCGTCCAGGACAGCGGCACGATGCACGAGCACCTGCGTTGCAGCATCAGCAGCGACCGAAACGTCGTCGACGATCTGCCTGAGCCGTTGCGCTTCTTCTCTGTTCACCTATTCACCCGTGACGTCAGCTGGTGTGATGCATGCTATCGCCTGGGTCGGACATTGACGCGCGACGAGCGAGTGGCTCACCCACGCGCACGGCTCATCTGCGGCATTGTGCCCCGTGCAACGGAAATCGGTCGCCCCCCCATTGGCCGGCCCAGGCTTCTGAGCCTCAGAACGTATCCCGACGCTCGGTGCTCGAACGTCCCCGTGGGAACGGAAGAATGGAGCGGTGAACGATGGGCTGTTTGACTTCGGCGACTCCGCCGCCCCTGCAGAGGCGCGACCGGCGCTCATGACGCCGCGACAGCGACAGACAATCCGCGAGCTGTTCGCAAAGCTCGGTATCGCCAGCGCTCGCGACCAGTTCGACATTGTGGCTGAGGTGACGGGAGTCCGAATCACCTCAGTGGCGGAGCTTGAACTTGGCGCGGCCAACGTACTCATTCGCCAGCTCGAGAGCCGCGCTGCCGCGGCCGGTCGTGTCAGCACGGGGAACTCCTGGGCTGACCGAGACGAGGACACGTGGATCGATCGCCTGTAGAAGGGCCGCATCGCGCTGCGTACCGGACTCACCAGAGAGCGGAACATCCACACTGCGTCCTGGGCCCCGGGCGCGGGTAACAGGGATGTTCCCAAAATGTTCCCAAGCCGCACCGCGAGGGAATGATGTAGGCCCCCGATCCCATTCGTGCAAGAGACCGGGGGCGTCTGCTCGCCCGACGAGCACCCACCCATGACGGGCTGGGAAGCTCGCGCCGACATCTTGGCGGCGAATCACATTCTCTGATGGTCTGACGTGCGTCGCCCGGTCTCTGAGATGGTCACTGGAGCCAGCCGCCTCATGACCAACGTCCGCGCATCGGGCTGGAAGCGCCGAGCAGTCGGCCGAGACGCGTTGGGCGGGTTGCGAGAACCCCGAGCGGAGCGGTCTGCGACCGCGCTCGTCTCGGCAACTCCACCGCCTCGGCGCGCGAGCAGCTTGGACTCGGGATGCGATGTCGAGCCCCGTTCGGAGCTCGGATCTTTTCACCTGACGTTGCGGAGACGCTTTACCGGAGAGACGCTCTGTACTCGGGAGGGACGAATCGAACGGGGCGCCCCGCATGGCTCGTCCCTCGAAAGTTCGGCCAACGATCTATGCGGGTATTCATGTGGCGCAGCAAGCCCGCTCGAATCGTCTTCATCCTCTTCAATAGCGCTTCCGGCACATCGGTGTCATCGTCGGCCCGGTCACGAGGGACCTGGGCGATTGTCGAGCGGAGGTCTCCATTCGTCCGAGCCTCAGCTCCCAATCGCAACAAGAGAGCAGCGACGATACGGTTGGCGAGCTTCGCGTCGTCCAGTATCTCGAACATTCGTGGCGAGGCAAGAGCGAGGATGAGTTCGATCAAGCCGGGCAGGGACGCCCATTGGTCGTCAAGATCCATCGTCTCAGCCGAGCCACGCGCCGGGTGCCACCAACCGTTCATCAGGTCACGAGCGATGGCTGCGATGGTCGTGCGGTAACCGATCGAGCTCGCGTGCAGGTTTCCGTTCAATCGGCGCTGAGCGCCAACCAAGCCGTCGATGTCACTCACGTCAAGGTCGAGGCCGTTGGCGTGCCAGCGTCCGTGACGTAGACAGACAGGGCCCGACAGGCGCTCGACGAATACTAGTTCGCCCTGCGTGCACCGTCGGCACAGGGTCATGAGCCCGGGCGCTGCTCCGTTGCAGTACGGGCAGGAACGCACCCACAGCGTCGGATCGTGCCGACACGTTGACGCATATCGATGTCCGTTGTCGACGAATGCACGTGGGGGCAACCCCGCGAGCTCGCACACCGCTTCCAGGGCTTTATTGGGGGCAATGCCCGGCCCCAATAAAGAATCTTCCTGCCTCATGGCGCGCCACACGTCATGTTCGGACACCCGATTTGCTGCGCACAGGCGAGAGAAGAAGCTCACCGGGCTCTCATCCGGATAGAGGCGAACGCTCACCGGAAGCGATCTCATCCTCGTTGGCGGCTTCGCGCAGCCGCCTGGCGCCGCTCGACCTCTTTGTCGAACCGGCGCAGGTCGAGGGTTTCTGAACCGTCATCGATCGCATGAAGCGCCGCCAACTGAAGCAAGTCCTTCAACGGCCCGATCTCTCCATGTGTGAGCCAGTAGAGCGACTTCGCGCCCGACAGGATGCTCCCCGCCGACTGATCCAACAGACATAGCGAGTCCTCCATCGCGAGAAGCAGATTGCCCCAGTCGGTTCGTCCTTGCTTCGTGGTGATGCTGAAGGGGCTGGCATCGTAGAGCTCGAAGCGCTTGCGTATCTGCCCTTCTCGAGTTCCCTCCAGCATCCCGGTGCCCTCGACTGCGATTCCCGCGTAAACGAATGTGCTGCCGCAGCGTTCGGACAACTGCTTCAGCATGTCGGAGGCCTCGATGTTGCTGCGAAATTTCAGGTCGAGGTGGTGAATGTCATCCACGAGAACGAGTTCAGTCCCGCAGCGTCGCATGGCGTTCGCAACCATCTCGACGAGTTCGTTGTACAGGATGCCTCGCCGAGTCGGGAGTCCGAAGAATCGGACGAACTCGAGTAGCAGCGCTCGTGCGCCGGCTTGCGCGGGGACAGCCACGTAAACGACCGGAACCGTGCTCTCATTCTTCTCACTTGCCATCAACCGCCGTCGGAGCTCATGCTCTTTACCGATCTGCAGCAGCGTCGTCGTTTTGCCCTGGCCCGGTTCTCCGGAGAGGATCAGGCCGAGCTTGCCGACCAGACGATACCCGTTGAGGTAGACGCGGTCGCGAACGGCAGCCTGAAACTCGGCGAACTGTGGCGTCTTGACGAACGCTCCGGCCTGAGAATACCTCGCTCTGGCCTGGTTATAGAGGGCTCTCTCCGCCGGGCCCATGGCCCTAACCTCAGCCTTGGATGTCAGTACCGGCTTCTCATACACCGCGTCGACGTAGTGGCGCCAGCCTTCTTTCGTCGCGATATCCATCAATCGCCCAACCCGTCATCGAAACCATCTGTGGGCTGGGTTATCAGCACGAAACCTCCGCTGTGCGGCCAGGACGCTTCAACCTCAGTCTCAGCCGCGAAGTCGGCCGATCCCGGTAGCTCCGGGTCGCCTTCGACAGGGGCTGCGGGACTCGTCAGCCGTTCGGCGCTCATGGGGTCGGCCGCCACCGCTTTGGTTCGTGCGCGTCGACGCTGCTCCTTCGAGACCTTTGCCCGCGCCGCGTTCCCATTCGCGGCGAAGGTCTTCATCCCCTCGACAAGCTCTTCACGATCGGCTGCCTCCGGTGTCACTCCTTGCCGGTACTGCTCGAGCGCAGTCCTCCAGACGTCGCCCAGCATGGGCGTGCTGTGCACATGGTTCGCCCAGAAGAGCGGGATGAGCTCTCCGTTGTCGTCCAACCAGACGACATGCAGGTTGTAGGGGTCGACGCGAAGCCGCCACTTGCCATCGTTTCGCCGGTCGTTCGATTTTCGCCTTCGGTACGGCGACAGCAGGGACGAGTCGTACACGCGATGGTCGATCGTGACTCCGTACTGGTTGATCCGACGGTGAATCGTCGGCAGCATTCGTATGAAGTCGCGTTCGGTCAGGGGCACGTGCAACTCAGGAGCGAGAGACCGAAAGGCTCGGAACATTTGATTCGGAGAAAGCACGACCCGTGGTTCGGTGGGATGGCGCAACCCGTCGTGTGGACGGTTCTGCCAATCGACCGCGATCCAGTCCTCGAGCAGCTCCTGCATCTGAGCGATCGTGAGCAAGCTATTCGAGTCGATCGTGGCATCTTTTCCACGATGCTCCACACTGCGTCCCACGTAGCCTTTCAGGTACTGGAGGAACAGGGTGTTGATCGACTTGAACGTTCGCTCGACGTGAGCTTTATCTGTTGGAGTGTGAGGCGACGCGGTCACGTACGAGATGTCCAGATGGTCGCAGGCGGCCCTGAAGTCTCGCGACAGGAAGTTGCGCCCGCGGTCCGTCGTGATCGAGTCTGGAAAGATGAAGGGTTGAGCCATCCGAGCGCGCTCATACCGTTCTTGATCGAGCAGGACATCGTCCGCCCAAAGAGTGGAGATCAGTCGACGGGTTTCTCGAGCTCCTTCCGGGCGGCGGGAGTAAGGGACAAGCGCTCGCGCTAGTGCGATGACGATGTCCACGCCCTTGGTTCCCGCCGGGCGTAAAATCGCCGACAGGATTGACCGAGTCGCCACGTCCACCATGATCGTGAGTTCAGGGCGAGCGACGGTTGACTCGTCAATCCGCACCATGACGTCGAGCACTGTGGAGTCGATCTGGACTTGCTCTCCGGGCCTCGTCGCCGTGACCGAAGTGAATACGTCGTCCGGTCGAAGTGAGAGTGACTCTCGAGTCTTCGCCGAGCCGAAAGAACTCCTGCCGCGATCGAGCGTGCCGAGCAGGCGGTAGAACGAGGAGCGGCTTGGCAAGGAGATGCCCTCTCCGAAGTCTCTGCGAGCCCGACGAGAGACCTCTTCGATCACCGCGCTCGCGCTCGTAGTAGACGCACGTTTCCTCCCCGTGAGAACCTCTTCGATCAGCGCGATGACACGTGGGTCGACTCGCATGTTCTGAGCGGCGCGCAAACCGGCTGTGCGCTTATCGGCCAACCCAGACAGGCCGTTTCGACGGTATGAAGAGATTCGCCGCTCCAGAGTGCGTACCGAGATCGTGCGTCCCATGGCGTCGCCGACCCTTCTCGCTTCGTGATCGAGAGCCTCGCCGCGCGGCACACCGCTTGCCTGCGCGCTGTCGAGTCGCTCGATGGCTTCTTTCCAGATGCGCACTTCGCGCGCCACAGACTCGCCCAACTCATCGACAGCAACTCGATCAAACACTGGCGCGATGACGCGCTCCATGTCCGCGGTAGCTACGTCGAAGGCGACGTCAATCTCCTCCCCATCCTGCGTTTCAAGCGTCACGAACTCGGACCGCACGATGATCACGAGACACTCTTCGCCCCGCCAACGCACGCGGTCTCCCGCATTCATCCGCATCACGAAACTCCGGGCGCGACGACTGTGCGCATGTTCAGCGGTTCCTCAAAATCGGCAGTCAGCTTGTTCGTCCAGAGCATCGCGTAGCACCGGGCGTAGCCGAGGTCTCCTCCACCCAATGCGACCACGGCATCTCGCAGCTCCATGGGAGAGGACGGCGGCGTGTACTGACCGAGCTCAGCGTCCCATCGCGGATCGCGGTACCTGCGGAGGAACCGCAGGTTCGCATCCCGCACCGGATGATTGCCCCGGAACACGGCATATCCCCACCCAAACTCAGCGCAGATCTGTGCCGTGCGGTCGAACTTGAGGATGGTGTCGGAGTCTTCCAGATGCTTCGCGAGCTTGACGTCCACAACGACGGAGAGCCCGTGGCGCAGCCGCACAAAGTAGTCAGGCACGTGGCTCAAACCGCGCTCGTCCGCCCACCTGATCCACATCGGCTGGCTGGACACCGCTTCGACGTCACCGTTCCTATCGAGTTCCATGAGGCAAGAACGTTCGGTCAGCGACTCGAAGGGCACCGACGATCCCGTACTCGCCATCCACAGCGAACCGTCGTAGTGGCGCTTCCCCTTCCACGCCGGAAATTGCCTTATCGGATCGCACACCGCGAAGTCGACTCCGCCTGCGTCCGCGATCGCTCGCCGGTGACGCTGACCCAGCATCTGATACTCAACCGAGGCGGCGGGAAGCGTCGTCTCCCCGGTCTGCGTCGACCATCCCCATCCGAAGTCCATACGTCCCAATCGCGCTATAGCGGTGAACAAGTAGGGCCTGCGTCCATCTCTTGCCACGAAACGTACGCGGGACGTGATTCAGCCCCGCGCCAGCCACGCCGTCTTCGACAACATTCGTGAGACACCGCCAGGAAGTCCGAGACAGCCGACAGATCTCGTGAGACTCCGCCAACAAGTGCGAGAAGGGACACCAGACCTGCCGGGATCGAACCAAGATTTCGTGACCGAACCGTTGCATTCGTTACCTCGCCGTTATACAGTGATCGCACGGTGAATGTTTGCTGTGGCACTCACCGGATGTGATTGCAGGACACTCTTGGTGCAAGGGACAAGGGCCGGTCGGACGCCTCTCCGACCGGCCCTTACTGCTGCCCGAGACCGGCCGGTATCCTGTGAGGATGACCGATCGCAAGCTCGCCCTCGCCGCCTGGGAGAGTCTGTTCCGTGCACAGCACGAGGTCTTCCACGACATGCTCGCCGACTTCGAGGGCACCGACCTCACGCAGGCCGAGTACGACGTGATGCTCACGGTCACGCGCTCGCCCGAGATGACCACGCGGTTGCGTGACATCACCGCGAACATGCTCATCAGCCAGCCCAGCGTCTCGCGCCTCGTCGATCGCATGGTCACGCGCGGCCTGGTCTCGAAGTGCGCCGACCCGGAAGACGGACGCGGCGCCCTGATCAGCGCGACCGAGTCGGGGGCACGGGCGTTCCGCTCGATCGCCCTGGTGCACGGACGGTCGATCGCCCAGCGCATGTCGGCTCTCGACGACGACGAGCTGCGCACCCTCCGCACCCTGACGGACAAGCTCCGCCGCTCCTGACGCGGGCACATCTGCCCCGGGCATCCGTTCCTGTGTTCTGGCAGGGTGGATGCTGAGAGCCCGGCACGACGCCGGGCCCGGACCGCCCCCGAGGGGGGAACAGGGAGGTCTATCCATGGAGATCGCCGGAGCCATCGGCATCCTCGTCATCGTCGGTATCGCGCTCGTCGCCGCCGTCGTCGTCCTGCTGATCCTGCTGCTGTTCGCACGCAGCTGGATCAAGGTCGCGCGCGCCGACGAGGCGCTCGTCATCTCGGGACGCAAGCAAAAGGTGCAACGCACCGTCGCGTCGGTCAATCCCGACGGCACCACCACCACGCGCCCCGAGGTCGAGGAGTCGCCCGTCACGGTCATCGTGAACGGCAAGTCGCTCGTCAACCCGATCACGCAGCGGCACGAGATCATCTCGCTGCGCTCGCGTCAGGTGTCGCTCAACGCCGAGGCGCAGTCGCTCGACAACGTCACTCTCAACGTCGACGGCGTCGCGATCGTGAAGATCGGATCCGACCCGGTGTACGTGCGCCGCGCCGCCGAGCGCTTCGCCTCACAGGACAAGGCGATCGAGCAGTTCACCACCGAGCAGCTCGAAGGTGCGCTCCGCGGCATCGTCGCCACGCTCTCGGTCGTCGAGCTCATGCGGGAGCGAAAGAAGTTCTCCGACCAGATCGCCGCCGACGTCTCGCAGGAGCTCGCCGAGCAGGGCCTCATCCTCGACTCGTTCCAGATCAAGGGCATCACCGACAAGGTCGGCTACATCCAGTCGCTGGGTGCGCCCGAGATCCAGGCGAAGCGTCAGGCCGCCGAGATCTCGCAGACGAATGCCGACCGCGCGATCAACCAGAAGTTCATCGCCAACCAGGAAGCGAACCTGATCGAGCAGACGGCGCTCGACACCAACACCGCGAACGCCAACGCCGGCATCGGTCGAGCGCGCGCCGAGGCCGAACAGGCCGAGAACCTCGCTCGCGAGCAGGCGCAGCAGGCGGTGCTGCAGCAGCAGGCCGAGAACCGCCAGGCCCAGCTCGACGCCGACGTCAAGCGCGTCGCCGACGCTCAGCGCTACGAGGCCGAGACGCGCGCGCAGGCCGAGCTGTACACGCGTGAGCGGGCTGCCGAGGCTGCCGCGATCGAGCAGGTCAAGCAGGCCGAGGCCCGCACCCGCATCGCCGAGCAGCAGGCCCAGGCCGACAAGGCCCGCGCCGACGGTGAGGCGGCGGCCGCGGTCGCCACCGCCACCGGTGAGGCCGACGCCCTGCGCTCGAAGGCCGAGGCCGAGGCCGAAGCGCGTCGTCTGCGCGCGAGCGCCGAAGCCGACGCGATCCGCGCCGAGGGTGAGGCGCGTGCCGCCGCCGTCGAGGCCGAGGCGAAGGCCATCGCCTCGAACCAGGAGGCGTTCCTCTCGCAGCGCGTGCTCGAGGTGCTCCCGTCGATCATGGGCGAGTTCGCCAAGGGCTACGCCGCGATCGGCAACGTGTCGATCGTCGGCGGCTCCGGCGAGGACGGCGCCTCCCAGGTCGTGGGCGCCGACAGCGCCAAGGCCCTGCGCTCGGTGTTCGACAGCGTGCACTCCGCCACCGGGCTCGACCTGGCCGGCATCATTCAGGGCCAGGCCGTGGGCCGCGGGATCGGGGCCGGCATGGCCGAGGCATCCGCCCCCGCACCCGACCCGGCGTCATCGTCGGCGTCGGCGCCCCGGACCAGCACCCCGGCGACTCCGCCCCCGCCGCCCCCTGCGGCGGCCGAATAACACAGCACAACGCGGATGCCGCGGCCGATCCGGTCGCGGCATCCGTCGTCTGCGCGGGCGCTTCTGCTCCATACGCGGTCCACAACTCAGGACGAGACCGGCCCGCAGCCGATTTTCGCGCTTGCGCCGGCCGGTTCCGACCGGCGGTCCTGAGTTATGGTCACCCCCTCCCCGCCTCGGCGCGGCGGAACCCCGCGCCGGGGCAGACTGGAGGCATGACGTCCGCCGCCTTCGACCTCGCCGCGATCGGCGCGGGGCTGTCGTTCGCCGCGGCGATCGAGGCGCTTCGGGCGGCGCTCGACACGAGCACCTCGGTCGTCGTGAGCGCTCCCCCTGGCACAGGCAAGACCACTCTCGTTCCGCCGCTGCTCGCCTCGCGGTCGTCGGGTCGTGTGATCGTGACCCAGCCGCGCCGCGTGGCCGCGCGGGCCGCCGCGCGCCGTCTGGCGCAGCTCGACGGCTCGCCGCTCGGCACCCGCGTCGGTTTCACCGTCCGCGGCGAGCGCGCGGTCGGGCCGCAGACGCGGGTCGAGTTCGTCACGGCGGGCGTGCTGCTGCGGCGTCTGCTCGACGACCCCGGCCTCACGGGCGTGGATGCCGTGATCATCGACGAGGTGCACGAGCGCGCGATCGAGACCGACCTGCTGATCGGCCTGCTCTCGGAGGTGCGGGAGCTGCGCGAAGACCTCGTGCTTCTCGCCATGTCGGCGACTCTGGACGCCGCACGCATCGCGGCCGTGATCGGGTCGGATGGGGCACCCGCTCCCGTCGTCACGCACGACGTTCCCGCTTTCCCGCTCACTGAGCGGTGGGCGCCGAGCCCTGCGCCGCGCCTCGACGACCGCGGAGTCACCCGCGTTTTCCTCGACCATGTCGCGCGCACCACGGCATCGGCTGCGATCGATCTGCGCCACGACGACTCCGCGGCCGACGTGCTGGTCTTCGCGCCGGGTGCGCGCGAGGTGTCGGAGGTCGCCCGCCGCCTGCGCGACACGACCGACGGGTTCGACGTGCGTGAGCTGCACGGCCGTCTGCCGGCCGCCGAACAGGATGCGGTGATCCGCGGCCGCCGCCCCGACGAGCCCACGCGCATCATCGTCGCGACCTCGCTCGCAGAGTCCTCGCTCACCGTGCCTGGCGTGCGTCTCGTGGTGGACACCTGCCTCGCGCGCATGCCTCAGCGCGACACCGCACGCGGGATGACGGGTCTCGTGACCGCCGCCGCCTCCCGCTCGTCGAGCGTGCAGCGCGCCGGGCGCGCCACCCGACAGGGCCCGGGCATCGTGGTGCGCTGCGTCGACGAGCGCACCTACGCCACGGCTCCCGCGCGACCGACCCCCGAGATCGCCTCGACCGACCTCGCCGATGCGGCCCTGCTGCTCGCCTGCTGGGGCGCACCGGGCGGTTCGGGCCTGCGACTGATCGACCCGCTGCCTGCGGAGAATCTGGCGGATGCCCTCCGAGTGCTGCGCGACCTGGGGGCGATCGATGACGAGGGCCGTGCGACGTCAGCCGGTCGAGACCTCGCCCGCATCCCGACCGATCCCCGACTGGCACGTGCCCTGCGTGACGGCAGCCCGGTGGTGGGTTCCCGCCTCGCCGCCGAGGTCGTCGCGCTGCTCGGCGGCGAGGTGCGTACGGCCGATTCCGACGTTGCGCGGGCGCTCGTCGCGCTGCGGAGCGGCGGATCGCCGGAGGCCCGGCGGTGGCGCAGCGAGGCGGATCGCCTGGAGCGCATGACCACGCCCGCGCCGGGCGTGCGCTCCGACCTCGACGGCGTCGGCCTCGTGATCGCGCTCGCGTTCCCCGAGCGGATCGCCCGACGCGTCGACCGCACGGCGGAGGGCGCGACGGTTCTGTTGGCCTCCGGAACTCGCGCCGGGGTGAGCGGTCCCCTCGCGGCCGTCGAGTGGCTGGCGATCGCCGATGTCACGCGAGCCGGCGGGCGGGCGGCGGCGGGCTCCGGTGCGGTCGTCCGGTCGGCGGCGGTGCTCACCGAGAAGCAGATGGAGTTCGCGGCCAGCCACCTGCTCACCGACCGCGTCGAGGCGGAGTTCGTCGGAGGTCGCGTGCAGGCGCGTCGCGAGCGCCGAGTGGGCGCAATCCTCCGTTCCTCGGCGCCGGTGCGCGCGTCGGCGGCGGAGGGCCGAGATGCGGTGCGGCGCGCCCTGCATCGTGAGGGGCTGGGCATGTTCACCTGGTCGGCGTCGGCCGTCGATTTGCGGAACCGTCTGGCGCTGCTGCACCGCGAGGGGGGCAACCCGTGGCCGGACGTGTCTGACGGAGCACTCGTCGCCGCGCTCGACTCCTGGCTGTCGCCGGAGCTCGATGCTCTCGCCGGCGGCACCCCCGCGGCCCGGGTCGACCTGACCTCCGCGCTCCGACGACTGCTGCCCTGGCCCGAGGCGAGTCGCTTCGACGAGCTCGTGCCCGAGCGGCTCGAGGTACCCAGCGGCTCGCGCATCCGCATCGCCTACCCGGCGCCCGATGAGCCGGATGCCCGCCCCGTCGTCGCCGTGAAGCTGCAGGAGTGCTTCGGCTGGGCCGAGACGCCGCGGCTGGTCGACGGCCGCGTTCCCGTGCTCTTCCATCTCCTCTCCCCCGCCGGCCGTCCTCTTGCGGTCACGGCCGACCTCGCCTCGTTCTGGTCGGGCCCGTATGCGCAGGTGCGCGCCGAGATGCGCGGCCGGTACCCCAAGCATCCGTGGCCCGAGGACCCGTGGGCCGCCGCGCCGACGCGGCACACCAAGAACCGCGCTGCCCGCTGAGACCGCTGCACATCGGCGCGCGGTCGGCTGCGCCTCAACGCGTGCGCCGCCGCAGTGTCAGCGACGCGAGCACCAGCGCCCCGACGGTGAACGCCCCCACGACGCACAACGGGCCGAACACGTCCCACCCGTCGTCGCCTGAGGTGACGGCGTCGATCGCGTCGATCGCGTGGCTCAGCGGCAGCCAGTCCGATATCGCGAAGAGCACGTCGGGCATCCGGTCACGGGGCATGAAGAGTCCGCCGAGGATGATCTGCGGGAACACCAGCACGGGCATGAACTGCACCGCCTGGAATTCGGTCTGAGCGAAGGCGCTCGCAAGCAGTCCGAGCGCGGTGCCGAGCAGGGCGTCGACGATGGCCACGAGTCCGAGCTGCCACAGCGGCCCGTCGACGGTGAGACCGCACACCCCGACGGCGAAGGACACGGTGATCACCGCCTGCAGCAGCGCCACGGTTCCGAACGCGAGCGCGTAGCCGAGGATGAAGTCGGGCTTGCCGAGCGGAGTCGTCAGGAGACGTTCGAGCGTGCCGGACCGTCTCTCGCGCAGCGTGGTGATCGAGGTCACGAGGAACATGACGATGAAGGGGAACAGCGCGAGAATCGGCCCGCCGAACCGGTCGAACACCCCATCCTGATCGCTGAACAGCCACGCGAAGAGTCCCACGAGAAAACTCGGGGCGACGAGCATGAGCGCGATCGAGCGCGGGTCGTGGCGCAGCTGCGCGAGCACGCGGACCGCGGTGGAGAGCATCCGGGTGCCGTTCATCCACTGACGCCCTCTGTCCGGGGCCGGCGCGACCGACGCGTCGTGATGCCGGTCGGGGCTGATGCCTCGCCGCGGTCGTGTGCGATCAGCGTGAGGAAGGCGGCCTCCGCGTCGGCGGCGCCGGTCGTCTGGAGGAGTCCCTGCGGGGTCGTATCGGCGATGATCTGGCCGTCGCGCATCAGCAGCAGGCGGTCGCAGCGCGTCGCTTCGTCCAGGACGTGGCTCGAGACGATCAGGGTCGCACCGCGGTCGGCAAGGCGGCGGAATAGCACCCACAGCTCGGCGCGCAGTACGGGGTCGAGGCCTACGGTCGGCTCGTCGAGCACGATGACTTCGGGCGCCCCGATCAGCGCGATGGCGAGCGACACGCGATTCCTCTGCCCACCGCTGAGCGACTCGACGACCTGGTCCGCCTGAGTGCCCAGCCCCACCTCGGAGAGCACCCGATCGACATCGCCTCTCGGCGCGCGCAACAAGCGCGCGAAGTACACGAGGTTCTGCCGAACGGTCAGGTCGGCGTACACCGACGCACCCTGGGTGCCGTAGGCGACGCGGCGGCGCAGCGAGGGCGATCCGCCGCGTTCGCCGAGCACCGTGATGCGTCCGGATTCGATGCGCTGCACACCCACGATGGCGCGCATCAGCGTGGTCTTCCCGCATCCCGACGGCCCGAGCAGCCCGGTGATCTGGCCGCGCGGCACGCTCAGTCCGATCCCGTCGAAGACGCGCACGCGGCCGCGGCGCACTCGAAGGTGCGAGATCTCGACGGCGGCGCCCTCGCTCACCGATCCGGCATCCATGAAGCGATTATGCTCCCGCGTCGCCCTACGTAGCAGCACCTCGTTCCGCCTGCGTCGAGGTGACCGTCGTGGGGCGGGCCCTCAGCACTCGATGACGTTGACCGCGAGGCCGCCCTCGCTGGTCTCCTTGTACTTCGTCGACATGTCGAGCCCGGTCTGTCGCATGGTCTCGACGACGGCGTCGAGCGAGACGTAGTGGCTGCCGTCGCCGCGCAGCGCGAGGCGAGCCGCCGTGACGGCGGTCGAGGCGGCGATGGCGTTGCGCTCGATGCAGGGGATCTGCACGAGACCCCCGATGGGGTCGCACGTGAGTCCGAGGTGGTGCTCCATGGCGATCTCGGCGGCGTTCTCGATCTGCCGGTTCGTGCCGCCCATGACCGCGGTGAGTCCGCCGGCGGCCATCGCGCACGCCGACCCGACTTCGGCCTGGCACCCGCCTTCGGCCCCCGAGATCGACGCATTCGCCTTGAACAGCGATCCCAGCGCGGTCGCGGTGAGCAGGAACCGACGGATGCCGCGGCGGCGGTTCGCTTCGGCGGTCTGCTCCTCGTCCAGTCCGTCGACGGCCGGGAGTGCCCGCGCATCCGCCTCGAAACCGAGCAGGGCGCTGCCGACCAGTTCACCGTAGGGCGTCACCGCGTTGCCCGCACCGAGGCCGGAGTCGGCGAGGAACCGCCACCAGTACATCGCCACGGCGGGCAGGATGCCGGCGGCGCCGTTCGTCGGCGCGGTGACGACGCGCCCGCCCGCCGCGTTCTCCTCGTTGACGGCGAGTGCGAAGGCGCCGAGCCATTCGCCCGGCAGCTCACGATGCCCGTCGGCTTCCGAGGCCTCGAGCTGTCCGCGGATCACACTCGCGCGTCGCTTCACCTGGAGGATTCCGGGCAGCACACCGTCGGCGTGCAGACCGGCGTCGACGCATCCGGCCATCGCGTTCCAGATGGCGTCGAGGCCGGAGGCGACCTCCTGCTCATCGCGGATCGCGGTCTCGTTGAGCCGTGCGACCTCGGCGATCGACAGGCCGTGCTCGTCGCAGAGCGCGAGCAGTGACGCGGCATCGGCGTAGGAGTAGGGGAAGCCGGCGGATACGACGGCCGCTTCCTCGCCGTCACGACGGATGAACCCTCCGCCGACGGAGTAGTAGGTCTCCTCGGCGATGACCGCTCCGGCCGCGTCTGCGGCGGTGAGGGTCATGGCGTTCGGATGCCCGGGCAGACGGGTGCGCGGGGCGAACACGATGTCGTCCTTGGCGAAAGTCACGTCGTGGATGCCCGCGAGCCGTAGGGGCGCGCCCTCGGGGTACGCACTCCATGCCGCGCGCACCTCGGCCGGGTCGCAGGTCTCGGGCGAGAGCCCGCGGAGGCCCGCGACGACGGCATCCGGCGTGCCGTGGCCGATACCGGTTGCGCCAAGCGAGCCGTAGAGCGTGCAGCCGACTCGCGCCGCGCGCCGGAGGGTGCCCGAGGATTCGAGCCGCCGGGCGAAGTCGAGCGCCGCCCGCATCGGCCCGACCGTGTGGGAGCTCGAAGGCCCCACTCCGATGGAGAAGAGGTCGAAGGCCGAGACGTACGCTGTCACCCTACCAGGCTACGCCGTCGGCAGCGGTTCGGTTCACGGCCGTTAACCCGCGGGGTGCGGATGCCTCCGCGAGCGCGACCCGTCAACCCCCTGCCCGCGACCCGGCATCCGCCGCATGCTGGGGGAAAGCACACGCGAAAGGGGATCATCATGACCGACAGCACTCCCGCCCAGGACCCCGCCGACGAGCTCTCGCCCGAGGCGCAGACCCCCACCCCGACGCCCGCGTCGACCGAGACGCACATGCCCGAGCAGGGGGGCCCGCAGGACAGCACGCCCGAGCCCGACCAGGCGGTGGGCGAGGCGACGACGCCGCCCGAGGCCGACAGCCCCGAGCAGGCCGACGACGACGAGGTGCCGAGCACCGACGAGCTTCAGGAGCCGAGCACCGAGAAGGCGCCCGGCGAAGAGCCCAAGGCTCCCGAGAAGGACGACTCCGATCCCGATCATCAGGCAGTCGGGATCGGAGTCATCGACACCGAGGAGTGAGGCCGCTCCCCTCACGTGGGGCGTGCCCCTCGTGCGAGGGCAGCCCCCTCGCGTGAGGGCAGCTCCTTCGCGTGAGGGGTCAGAAAGTGCCGTGTCTCACCCGCACGATACGGCGAGTCTTGACCCCTCACGGTCGAGGGAGCGCGCACGCACAACCGCTACTCGACGAGCTTGCCCGCGGTGTCGACCTCGCGCATCAGCGCGGCGATCTCGTCGGGAACGGCGGGGATCTCCTCGCGCGTCACTCCGGCGGTCGGCGACCAGACGAGGTTCACCTGCAGCGTCGGATCGGTGTCGGGGAAGTCGCTGCGGTTGTGGCATCCGCGGGTCTCCCGACGCTCCAACGCGGCCTCCATGGTCGCCCGGGCCGCGAGCGCCGAGGCCTTGAGGTCGAACGCGTGCGCGAGGTCCTGGAACCCCGCGATGTCGGGGTGGATGCCCACATCCTCCATCCGCCCCTCGATGAGGTCGAGCTCGGCGAGGCCCTGACGCAACCCTTCCTCCGACCGCACCACGCCCGCGTGCTCGGTCATGGTGTTGCGGATCGCACGCTGCAGGGCGCGCACGTTCTCGCGCCCGTCGGCGGCGAGCAGGTCGTCGATCTCGGCGCGCGCGGCGTTCACCGCATCCGCCGATCGGCGCTGCGCGTCGAGCGATGCCGCGTGGTGGATGGCCGCCTGCCCGACGATGCGTCCGTAGACGAGCAGCTCGATGAGGGAGTTGCCGCCCAGCCGGTTCGCGCCATGCAGCCCGCTCGATGCCTCGCCGATCGCGTAGAGCCCATCGACGTCGGTCTGGTGGTCGTCCGGCCGCACCCAGACGCCGCCCATCGAGTAGTGCGCGGTCGGCGCGATCTCGATCGGATCGGTCGTGATGTCGCGCATCTGCAGCTCCATCATCGTCTGGTAGACGCGCGGCAGGCGGGTCATGATCGTCTCGCGCGGCAGGTGCGAGACGTCGAGCCAGACGCCGCCGTTCTCGGTGCCGCGCCCCTCTTTGATCTCGGTGTAGGCGGCGAGCGCGACGCGGTCGCGGGTCGACAACTCCATGCGCTCCGGGTCGTAGGTCGACATGAACCGCTCGCCGAGGGCGTTGCGCAGAACGCCGCCCTCCCCGCGCGCCGCCTCGGAGATGAGGGTGCCTGCGGCGTTCTCGGGTTCGAGGATGCCGGACGGGTGGAACTGCACGAGCTCGGGGTCGCGCAGCCGTGCGCCGGCTTCGACCGCGAGGCGGAAGGAGTCGCCGGTGTTCTCGTCGCGCCGTGAGGAGGTGCGGCGCCAGATGCGGTTGTGTCCGCCGGCGGCGAGGATGACGGCATCCGCGTGGATGAGGTAGCGGGTGCCGTCGGCCTGGTCGAAGCCGTAGGCGCCGAAGATCACGTTGTCACGTACGAGGAGGCGGGTGATGTAGACGTTGTCGAGGATGGGCACGTCGAGCTGCTCGGCCCGCCGCACGAGCGTGCGCTGGATCTCGAGGCCGGTGTAGTCGCCCGAGAAGGCGGTGCGGCGGAAGGTGTGGGCGCCGAAGAACCGCTGCGAGATGCGTCCGTCGTCTTCCCGGGCGAAGTCCATGCCCCATCGTTCGAGATCGCGGATGCCCCGCTCGGCGCCGCGCGTGACGATCTCGACCGTGTGCGGGTTGGCGAGCAGGTAGCTCTCCTTGATGGTGTCTGCGGCGTGCTGCTGCCAGGAGTCGTCGGCGTCCATCGTGCCGAGGGCCGCGTTGATGCCGCCCGCGGCGAGCGAGGTATGCGCATCCTGCCGGGGCGTTTGCCGACCGCGAGCACGTCGACGCCATGCTCGGCGACCTCGATCGCGGCGCGCAGGCCCGACCCGCCGGTGCCGATGACGAGGACGGTGGTGGAGATCTGGCGCTCGCGAGTGCTCATGCCTTCGACGCTAGGCAGCCCCGCTTCACATATCCAATGCATAGTTCCTCTGTGAACCATGCGGGTAGGCTATGGACATGAACCTGGAGCAGCTCCGCGGGTTCGTCGAGGTGGCGCGCCTCGGCCATTTCACCCGGGCATCCGAGCACCTGCATCTCGCGCAGCCCTCGCTGAGCCGGCAGATCTCGACGCTCGAGCGCGAACTCGGAGCAGAACTCTTCCACCGCGCACGCGGTCACATCGCCCTGACCACCGCCGGCGAGACGCTGCTCCCCCGCGCTCAGCGCATGCTCGCCGAGGCCGAGGCGATCCGCGACGAGATGGGCGAGCTGGCGGGTTTGCGCCGTGGACGCGTGCGCCTCGGCGCCCCGCCCACGCTCTGCATGAGCCTCGTGGCCGAGGCGCTGGCCGCGTTCCACGTCTCCCACCCCGGCATCGAGCTGCAGCTCGCCGAGGCCGGGTCTCGCGCGCTCGTCGAGCAGGTCGCCGTCGGCGCGGTCGACATGGCTCTCATCACCGAGTCGGCCGGTCCACCTCCCGCGGGCGTCAGCCTCACACGCATGCCGCTGCTGACCGAGGAGCTCGTCGTCGTGTCATCCGCCGCGCAGCCGCCGCTCTCGCAGGGGGCATCGATCGGCCTCGCCGACCTCGCCCTGCTCCCGCTCATCACCTTCGACGAGACCTACGAACTGCGGGCGACGACGGATGCCGCCTTCCGCAGCGAGGGCCTTGAACCCACACCCGTGCTCGCCGGAGCCGAGATGGACGCCGTGTTGCGCTTCGTCGAACGAGGCCTCGGCGTGGCCGTGGTGCCCGCGATGGTGCTGCTCGACCAGCCCGGACTGCGCTCGATGCGCCTGTCGCACCCGATGATGACCCGCACCGTCAGCCTCGCCCACCGGTCGGACGTGACACCCGCCGTCGCCGTGTCGGCGATGCGCCGCGTGATCGTCGCCACCGCGGTCGAGGTGGCGAGGCGCGATCCGGCGATCACGAGCCTCGTGGAGGGGTAGCGGGAGCGCTCGGCCTGACATTCCGCCTTCTCAGAGGTGATGCCATGTGTCGGTTCCAGACTGTATCGACGGCGGCACATCCACTCTGCCGACGCGGCGGACGATGAGCCACAGAAGCGACGCCGGCACGCCGAATGGGGGAAGGAGCAACGCGGCCCCGGATACGGCCGTCACCCACGTACCACTTCCTGTCCCCTCAAGTGCATACGACTGCCAGCAGGCGATCGGCCATGCGGCGGCCGATGCCATGGAGAACGCGAAGGCATGCCACGCCACGCCGGATGCCCGGAACAGGGCGTGGGCGACGATGGAAAGCACGACGACCGCCGCCGTGGCGACAGGCACACCGCTGAGCACACGCGCCAGGGAGTCGAGCGATGGATGCTGGTAACTCTCCTCGACCGACCGGAGCATCCCTGGCAACCCGAGCGCGGCCGAAGCGGCGAGAGCCACGAGCACAACGGCGAGGTACGCCAGCACCACCCCTGCTGAACCCACGTGCGCTCTCACTGTGTGCGTCCTCGCGTACGCGCGCCGCGACTGCCTTGAAGCGATTCTTGGTCAGCGGTAGCCGCCGGTCTGACCAGAGCACTTCTCGCGACGAGGTAGTAGCCGGCGGAGCTCATCAGCAGCCCGAGCGCGAGCAACGACAGCGAGATGAACCAGAGGAAGACAGGCAGAACGACGAAGGGGATGCCGAAGACGACCGCGACCGCAAGCGGACCGGCTGCTGCATCGATGACGAACAGCGGATGCCCCGCTTCATGCTCGTGCCAGATGACGCGCCAGCTTATGAAGCCCGCGATCGCGGCGAGGGCACAGTGCGCGCCGACGTGTAGAGCGATCCAGAGCGGAGAAGCTGCGAGTACCTGCAGAGAGAGCGGCCAGCTGACGACCGTGAATACCGCGACCGTTTCCGCGAGCACGGTGATGGCGCCGACGATGACGAACCCCGCCAGCATCCCCTTTCGATCTGGGAGCCGGGTCTCATCGCCCACGCGCGTCACCGATCGAGATGCGTGAATGCGATCTCATCGCAGCGAAGATCTCCGGTGTGACAAGCCGGGACGGGAGGAGAACGGGGACGCCGTCCTTCATGAACGTGACGGAGCCCGAGTTCTTGGCCAGGTGAGCTATTTGATTCCAGGACCAGCGAACTCTCACCCCCGCCTGCCGGAGCAACAAACAATCTTCTGTGATCGCAATGACGTGTCTCGATCCCACAGGCCAGGCGCGCGAGAGACCAATCCGTATCTGAACGGGAATGGCAGCGGTCATCGCCCACAGCCCGAGGCCGGAAGCGAGGAGCGCGCAGACGTCCGGGGTGGGGCCTTCAGCGAGGGCCGTGCTCGCTATGACCACCAATGCAGCTCCCGCGCAGAACCCGAGGATGAGGAGCAGCGCCAGACGCTTGAGTTGGCTTCTCACTCCTTTCCATTGGTCGCGCGCCGTGATGACGATGACATTGGACATACCTTCTTCCGGCAATCCGCTCGCCGTGCTCTCGCTCATCGACGCACTTGCCTCCGCAGTCGGGCGATGCGCCACTTCCACGAGACGTCGCATCTCCTCGAACTCAGCCGTTGAGACCGCCCGCGCGGGAACGATGATCCATGTGCTCACCACCCGAAAGCTGACCGCGCCACGAGCACGTTGTAGGCGGCCGAGGTGGTCCCACTCGTAGACGGTCTCCTCTGATCCCCGTTTGACCAGGAGTCCGTCTGAGAGCGCGGCGACTGTTATCCGGGCGCCGATCGAGCAAGCAACGCGCGAGCGTCGCACGGTACCGACGAGCATGAGGGCGAAGAGGAGCAAGCTCACTGCGATGACCAGCAGCACCCAATGCCCCACCCCTGGAGCCAGACCGAGCTGCCCCTGCGCTAGTAAACCCACCTCAACACCGACGAACAGACTGACGAGCGCTTGGCGCATCCACGACTTGGTTATCGCCGCGCGCACGATCGCCCGCTGATCAGAACGGGTGATCACCGTGCCCTCTTCCGAAATGGCTTCCGCGTGTACGCACCCTTCAGACGACTTGGGTGGTCGCTTCATGGTTCGACCTGCGCATTCTGCGCGCGCCACCACCGTTGAAGCGCCCGCCAGACGCCGGCGAGTCCGTTACCGAGGAGTGCGATACCGAGTCCCCCGGCGAGCACGGCTTCGAACGGCTGATCGCCCTTCCGCATCGTCGGCACACCATCGCGAACGTCCAACCAGACGGACAGCGCGATCAGTGCCGCACCCGCTACCGCCATGAGCAGGAAGAGCCACCCCTTCACAGGACCACCTCCGATGTGATGAGGCACCGAAAGCGATGGACGACGGTGCCGCTCACTGTGTCACGCTCGTCCATCCGGCAACCGCCGCTATGACAGCGACGATCAGAGACCCCACGCCGATGAACACCACCAGCCACATCCGCGGGAGTCGGGCCTGAGTCTCGGCTTCGGACAGTTGGTCTTCACGGAAGACCTCCTCGTACCGCATTCGAACGAATTGTAGGATGCGGTGACGCATGGCGAGGATGGTCACACCGCTCACCCCGGCGAACACGAAGAGCAGGCCGACAGCAATGGTGAAGGCGTTCATCACGGCTCCCGCCCGAAAATACCGGCGCCGATGGTAACGACCCCCATCATCGTCAGCACCACCCCGAGAAATCGCATCATGGACGGGCTCGACCCCTTGGCCGTCACGCGCCCGACCCGCCCGCCCAGCGCGCGCTGCGCATCATTAAAGAAGTGGAACACCTTCTCGCGATGACGCACCAGCAGAGGACCGCAGACCAGCTCCAGCAACCCGATCGCGATCGCGATGTAGTTCTCGATTGTCATTGTGCTCCTCGGACGACGTCGGACGAGGATGATCTCCCCTGAAGAATGACGACCCAGCGCTCGAGTTCTGACGCTGGCGCGCTGATAGGCGTTTGCCACGTGCGGCTTCACACCCTCGCTTGGGGACGACCCAGCCTGTACGCGAAGCGGTTCAGCGACTGCGGCCTGACCAACAGCCCCGGCCACTGATCCGGGTGCACCCACGAC
This sequence comes from uncultured Microbacterium sp., assembly GCF_963528945.1. Lineage (GTDB taxonomy): Bacteria > Actinomycetota > Actinomycetes > Actinomycetales > Microbacteriaceae > Microbacterium. The sequence continues at coordinate 51,375 of NZ_CAURWX010000001.1, read as the reverse complement.
CCGGCCGCGGTGACGTGGTCCCGCGCGTAGTAGCGATCCCGAGGAGACCCCGATGGCACCATCGAACGAATACGACCCCGAGTTTAGAGAAGGAGATCGGACCAGCTGATCTCGTTTTCCTGTTCTTCCCTCATGCGAGAAAGCCGAACGAATCGAGGCCGAGGGCTTGCCCGAAACGCAAATCTGAGTGGCCCGTTAGCCAACATCACTATGAAGTTCGCGTCGTACCACGCGAATGCCTGCTTCAGAGAAGCCCGCTGGGCCCAGCAATGCACCGTTACCCACGTCAAAAGAGCGAGAGGCAAGAGAACCCACCTAGCCAAGCCCCGCGAGGCTAGCACGAGCAACCAACCCAGACCCTCCACAATCTTCATCGCAAACCCGACCCATCACGCGCCCGCCGCGTCAACGGTCTCCGACGCGCCGCACGGTTGCTCGCGTGTCTCACCGGAGGGCGTGGCCCACTCCCCCTCAACGAGACCGCCGTCCGGAATGTATACGGATCCCGCGAGCGTCGGGTCGCTGTTGTCGTTCACCCTGATCCGCAAGTAGCGGACCTCGCTCGTCGGGGACGGGGTTCGCAGCACGTGGCTGTGGAATCCGTCATTTTCGTCACTCACCACCAAGACTCGACCTGCACTGATCGATCCTGGCCCGTCTGCCTCCCAGACCAGCCTCGAGGCGGTGCGGTCTGAATTCCGAAGCGCCTCGAACACGCGGATCGACTCGATGGTCACGGACTCGCAGACGGCGAGAAGCAGCCGACCGTCATCGACGCCGACCGCGTATGGTCCCCGGATCTCCCAGTTCAGGTTGCACGACGAGGTCGTCGCGGCTGCCAAAAGTGCGACTGCCGCCAGGAGCATCCGTCGGGCGGCCCGCGCCCTCCCCTGCGAACCCGTCATACGCACCCTCGACCTCGGCCTGAACATCCCACGGAGACTCGTCCGGTGCGGCGTAGCTGGTCTTCGTGACGTCCACTTCCCGTCCATACCGACGTTGCATCCCCTTCCTAGTGAGGATGACGTTGAAGTGCCCGTTTTATGACGCCGACAGCAACCATCCACCGGATTACCGCCGGAGGGCGGTCGGAATGCCATTCACCATCTGAGGCGGCCGGTCACGGGCACGGCCGTTATGCACCTTCAGGCACTCGCGATTCCGCGGACGACGAAGCGGGGGCCTTCGGGAAAGTACTGAACGACTTTCACTTCGGTCTGCCCCTCCGGCGCTATCTCCACCCGCCGATTCAACGCGTTCCCCGCCGTAACCACGAGGGAGCAGAGCGCATCGACCGCCGCTTGGTCGACGAGTTCACGAAGATCGAAGTCGAACGTGATCTCACCGACATCGAAGAAGAAGTTCACGGTGACCCTGTTTGTCAGTCGAACGGCGAACGACTCATGGAGGTACCTCTCGTTCGCCAGATCCGCGACCTCCACGGTCCGTCCATTCGAGGTCCACGCCGCGCGCCAACCCGCCTCCTCGATCACCTTCAACACGCGAGGCCAGTCGGATGGACTCGATTGCACGATCGTTCCGTCCGGAAGCACCCCAGGCTGCGCGCCGAAAGCTCCCACAAAGATCGCTCGATCAAGCGACACGTCCATCTGCCCCACCCTCATCGGATCTGCCAGGCGCACCGCTACCCGTTTACTCCGCATCCTGCTGCGCACGACGCTGTCCATCTCGGCTACCCGGGTCACTACTCGACTCGGTGAGCGCCTTGGCCTCACTCACGAGGTACTGCTCCCAACTGTCCATCATCGCTTTCAGCCCGGAGGGTGCCCCTTCAGCGACAGGCATGTACCGCACAAAAGGCTCAACGGAGGTTGGATGCCCGAAGTCCGCGTAGATCCGTTCGACGAACTCGAAGGGGTCCCTGAGCTGTCCCCGCAATTCGTAGGTTGCGAGTAACTCGAGATAGAGCCACTTCCGAACCGATGACGGTGGTTCGAGCGTCACTTCTTCCGGTTCCACCGCGCCCAGGATTTCTCGTATCTCCGCGACCACACTGCCGTCGAGCTCAGCAAGCTGCCGCAGGACAGGATCCAGAAGAGCTTCTTGGCCGTGCTGCCTCGCAATCGCAATCACAGTCGTTGGCGTGATGATCCCGAGAGACAAGCCGAGACCGAGGTCTTCAGCCGAGAGGTGAAGACTGCTGTGGTTGAGAAATTGAGTATCTAATTCGAGTCACATGGAACCTCCTGGTTTGGGACGCCAGTGCTTCGTCCACCCCTGATGAAAGTCCGATGCATAATCACTGCGCGACTACCTGATCGACCCGGGCGCTACGACTGCATCCCCATGCTCTCGCTCGTGCGTCCTGCACATCCGGGCGTCATCCATTGGTCGCGTCACCTCAGTACCGCCAACATCTCCACCAGCTCTAGATCTGAGAGGACTCCATCTACGACGTCGCCCATTTCATCCAGCCGCGCAAGCACCTCGACGATCTGGTCTTGGCGCTCAGCCTCGAAGGCAATATCGACCACCTCGGCGGCTACACGGTCGTCGTCGGGAGCAGACCCCATCTCAAGAACGCCGCCCACAACTGCACCGCGCTCTCCTTGAGACGTCTGGCTCTGAGACCCTCGACAACGTCAGCGAGTGTTGCGCTTGTAAGGGTGAGAGCGTCGCCGCCGCTCCGGGCTGCCAACGACAGCTCACGGAGCGAATAGCGCTTCAAGGCTTGAAGACGTTCCACGTCGCCAGCCACCACTGTTGCCAGATCGGTCTCAACGTGCGACATCACCTGGGGTTCCTTCAGAGCGCCGGGCATGGATCTCGCGCGACCGTTCCGTCCCAGCGGAGCCAGTCTTGCTCGTTGAGATCCTCAACGTCATAAATCGATACCCCATCCGGCTCGCCGAAAACGTTGATGGACATGCTCGACCATTCCGACACATCAACACGGGCGGCCCCGACCTCGGTCATCCCGGGCGGGGGCTGAAAAAGGCCAATGGTCTCCCCCACGCGCCAACTATGCCTCCCCTCAACAGTCCACACCTTCTTCCTCTCCCGGCCGGGTATATCTCCCACGCTGACGGAGATTTGCGTGGCGGTGATCGGCTCACATGCGACGATGTGCATGTCCTCACCGACCCGCTGAACCGCGAGTGCGAGGTTCCGAGCTTGATCGCACGCGCCGAGGGGCAGAAGAGCCGCAGCCAATAGCCCGAGAAGGACAACCCGTGCGCCTCGACGGCTCCCCGTGACCCTCGGAGCGATCCTGGCAATCCAAGTCCGCGAGCTCCTACCACGGCTCGCAGGGACGTTTTCACCCACCCGAATCATGGCGCTTCCCCTCGGTACCTTCAGCGTGGAGCATTCCGGCGTCGCACACCCGCGCCTACTGAAGATGACGTAAGAGCATCCGTTTTATGACGCCAGCGACCCCGATCGCTCCCACGCCGCCGCACAACGACGCGGGCGAGGAATGACCTCGGTTCAGAGCCGGAGAGCCACCCCGGCCCCTTCTGCCACTCGTCGAACCCGCTCGACGGCTTCCGAGTGCGTGTCAGTGACGTTCAAAAGGACGTGAAACGGCACGGCCATCCGCTCGTATGCCTTAGGTGACGTCACCGCCTGAGACCAGAACCTCCCGGCCGCCTGCAGGGACACAAGTAGCCCCTCAAGCCCCACATCGTCCCCGACCAGCAACTCCTCCGCGCGTTCGATCACCAGAACGTACGCATCCGCCGTCCACCAGTCATCCAGACTTTCGAGACAATCCTCTAGGGCGTACCAGTTCTCCCCAAACCCGTCGAAGAACTGCAGCGCGGCCGAGAACTCATCCATCAACCCCTGCGTGTCGCGCATCTTCCACCCGCGCAACCTTCGTACGAATACGTTCAACCCAGCCATCGAATAAAACAGCGGAGGCAGAGCACTGGTCCGGGATTGCTCCCCGGTACCGACGTAGATCCAAGGCGCCTCTGTTCGCCAAAGGAAGTCCAGCTGTGTAACGGTCATCTGATCTGTACCCATGTGATGAAGTGGTGCGCTCATTCCTCGGATCATGCGTCACCGGCGCGGCCCGTGCCTAGCGCGCTCTGCGCAGCCGCAAGCCCCAGGGGAACGAGCTTCGCGGTGTCGGCGCTGACAACGGAGAACGACACAACGTCAGCACCATCGCGGCCTCGAATCTTCAGCACGGCACCCACACGACCAGCTTCGAGCGAGTATCGCTCGTGCGGAATCATCACCACCAACCGATTCGCATCCCGCCCAGTCCTCAGCTCGATCCCTTCGTTGACGTTCACGGCTATCAGGCGGCTCGCGGCCATAACAGCGGTGTCCGAGCGAGAAACGCGCTGAGCAAAAGTTTCGGTCCCTTTGGGAGGGTTGGCGCGATCGAGAGCGTCCAGCCGCCGCAAAGACGAAGCGAGCACTACCCCGCCGTGAACCCTGCTGGATTGCGTCGCGCGAGCGAGCATGCTTCGAAGTATCCGCGGTTCTCCGTAGCGGAAAGAGATCGCTCCTACGAGAGGCGCCGCGAGGAAGATGACGACCGTGGCGATCGGCATCAACATCGTCGCTCGCGGAAGAACAGCACTTGCCAGCGCTGCCGCGACCATGCTGATCGCAACGAACACGAGCGCTCTGGACAAGATCAAGTGTTTTCGAAACATAGCTCACCCCGCATTCGTCTCCGCCACTATGACCCATGCCCAGCCGGTAATCGCTGAGAAGATGTCCCCGGCGATCGGAGGACCGCCGACTCCGATCATCGTGCCCTGCCCAAGGGTAAGTGCTCCTGCGCCACACGTCGGCTCGCCCAGGGAGCAGTCAATCATCAAACCGCCCCAAGACGCCGCCGTTCCCACGACCGAAAGCACTCGTGCAGCACCTGCGCCGATAGCCACCCCCGGGCCGGTAACAGTGCTCAATATGCCGAGGCCAGCCCCGATGGTGCTCACGATCGCTCCGGTCCAAGTGAGTACCCGCGAAGCGCCTCGCAAAAGCCCTCGCAAGAATCCTTGAAATTCCTCCGGTGTGACGTCGTACCGGTCGTAGGCCTCTTGGCTGACGCATTGATCGACGTACTGCCCCTCAACCCAGACAGAACCCGGCGGACAATCGCCGGACCTCGCCGGCGCATGGTGCCGAAGCGAAGTGAAGCGCCCCGACCGCGACGTAGGGGTACTCACTCCCGAACCGGGCCGGCCTCCTCCGCGAGACAGCGTCGTCTTCGACCGGACGCTGCTGGCGGTCGGCTTGGCGATACCCCGAGGCACGTGGGCTCCGCTGATCGGTCGGGCGGGGTTCGTCGCCCGGAGGCCGGCCATCAGCTGCGCCTTCTTCAGTGCCGGCCCGAGGCGCGCCTTCGCGATGCCGGCCTTGAGTCCGCCTCCGATGGGCAGGTACCCAAGGTAGTCGCTCAACCCCACCGGGTCGTTCTCGACGTACGCGAAACGGTTCAGCGACTGCGGCCTGACCAGCAGCCCTCGCCACTGATCCGGCTGCACCCACGACCCCGTCGCGGTGTCGTAGTCCCGCGCGTAGTAGTGATCCAACCCGAGGGTCGCGTCGCCCGGTTGACCGTCGTTGCCGACCAGCGAACCCCACCCCGACGACTCGAAGTCCGCGCCACCGAAGTCGGCGTAGTCGACCAGATCGGTGATCCGGCCCGCAGCATCCGCCGTCGCCGTCGCATTCCGCGCATCACCCAGCACCCACTCGTCCGCGTACGCGCCCGCCTGGAACACCACCTCGCCGGTCGGATCCCGCAGCAGCTCCGTCGACCCGTGCAACCCGCTCTCGGTCGCCACCGGAGACAGCCCGTCCCACACCGTCGACGTCTCATCCGACCCGAACCCGGTCTCATCCGTCGCCGACACCCGACGGTCCAACCCGTCATACGCGTACGACGTCGACCGACCGTCGGTCTGCGTCGTCAGCAGGCGCCCAGCGGGGTCGTGACCGAACGACGTCGGCACACCATTCACCGTCTGCGACGACCGGTTCCCCGCGCCGTCGTAGGCATATGACGCGGTTCCCGCGCCGGCACCGGTCGTCGTGGTCGACATCAGTTGCCCGGCCGGGTTGTACTGCGCGACCGTCTCCGACGCGCCCGCCTCACCGCCAGCGACTGCCCACGAGGTGCGATTGCCAGCCGCGTCGTAACCGTACGTGCTCGTCTCACCGTCGGATGCCGCAGACTGCGTCACCCGCCCGAGACCGTCGTACGAATACGCGTGCGACAGCGTCGCTACCTCCTGCACAGGGGCGGCGGACTCTACCGCGTCGACCGGAGCCGACGGCACCGCGGGCGCATCCGGCGCAGCGACCGGCGCCGGCATCTCGGGCCCGGTGATCGTGCGCACCGAGTCCGTCACCTTCCCCGCGGCGTCGTACTCGTAGGAGTACTCGAGCGACGCCCCGGCGGGAACGGGCGACTCTACCTCGGGCAGCGTGCGCCGCTCTAGGTAGTCCCACGTCTTCACGCAGGGCTTCTGTTGGCCCGCGGCGGGAGCCTGACGCTCCGCCAAATACGTGCCGACCGCACGGCACTGCGCCGCCTCGGTCTGCAGCGGAACGGCCGGCTCGTCCGCAGACTCAGCCGCTGCAGGAGCGGCGGGGGTCTCGTGCCGCACCGACGTCACCTGCCCGAGCGCGTCGTAGGCGAACGAGCTCGTCACCTGATTCGGGCGCGTGATACCGACGAGCCGACTCTCGGCATCCCACGCATACTCGACCACGCCGTCGGGCGTGGACTGGGTCGCCACGTCACCCGCGGCGTCGAACGTGTACGCCGTCTCGCTGCCGTCGGGGTAGGTCAACGACTGCCGCAGACCGGCCTTCGTGTAGGTGGAGGTGAGCGTGTTGCCGCGGGTGTCGGTCTGCTCGAGCAGGCGCCCCACCTCGTCGTACACCCACCCGGTCGTGCCCGTCGGATCGTCCATCACGATGGGCCGCTGCTCGCCGTCGTACTCGAACGACACCGTGCCGTCGGCGCGCGCGAGCGACGCGATGTCGCCGCGTTCGTCGTACGTGTACGCCGCCACGAGGCCCGCGGGGTTCGTCACGCGTGACACCCGCCCGGCCGCGTCGTACGCCGTGTTCGTGACGATGCCGGTGGGCCCGGTTTCCGCCGTCGGACGGCCCGCCGCGTCGTACGAGAACGACGTCTCCGCACCCACCGGGTTCGTGATGCGCTCCAGCAGACCGCTCGCCGTGTAGGCATATGCCGTCTTCACGTTCGCATCGGCCGTCGCCGCTGAGCCCGCATCGACGCCCTCGGTCACCTCCACGAGCTGCCCCGCGTCGTCGTAGGCGAACGCGGTCGTCTCGCCCGCCGGGTCGGTGACACCCGTCTGCCGGCCGGCCTTGTCGTAGGCGTAGGTGGTGACCCCGCCGAGCGGGTCGGTCTGCGAGACGGTGCGCGAGGCCCTGTCGTACGCGAACGCCGTGACGGCGCCCAGGGCGTCGGTCTGCGACACCAGCCGCCCCGCGGCGTCGTACGCGAACGTCGTGCGTGCCCCTCCGGGTGCGACGATCGCCGTCTGCTGCCCGTCGCGGTCGTACTCGATCGCGGTGGTTCGGCCATCGGCATCGAGGATGCTCGTCACGCGTCCTGCACCGTCGTAGGTGAACTCGGTGACCGCCCCGGTCGCGTCGGTCTCGCGGAGCACCTGGCCCGCGGCATCCACCTCGTACAGCGTCGGATTGCCGTTACGGTCGACCATCCCGACGAGGTTGCCGTCGACGTCGTACAGGTACTCGGTCTCGAAGCCTGCGGGATCGGTGACGAGCGTCACCCGGTCCATCGCGTCGTAGTCGTACGTCGTGACACCACCCGCGGCATCCGTCTGCGACACCACGCGGCCCGCGTCGTCATAGGCGATCGTCGCCGCCGCGCCCGTCGGATCGGTCGTGGTCGTCGGGCGTCCGAGGTCGTCGAGTGTCGAGACCGTCTCGCCACCGAGCGGATCGACGGATGCTGTCTGCACCCCGGTCTCGTCGTACCGGCGCTCCCACTCGCCGCCGTTCGGATCGACGACGCCGACGGTGCGATACGCCTCGTCGAGGACGAACGCCGTCGTGCCGCCCTCGGGGTCGGAGGTCGCCACGAGGTTGTCCTCGCCGTCGTACGCGAAGGTCGACGTACCACCCTCGGGATCGGTGACGGTGACGAGCCGCGCCAGCGAATCCCACTGATAGCCGGTGACCGCACCCATCGGGTCGGTCGCCGAGACGAGCTGCCCGCTGCCGTCGTAGGCGTAGGTCGTCACGCCGCCCTCACCATCGGTCGTCGACGCCAGGCGGTCGCCGGCATCCCAGGCGAACGACGAGACACCGCCCGCCGGATCGGTGACCGTCGCCAGCCGGTTGCTGGCGTCGTAGGCATAGGTCGTGACCCGACCGACGGGATCGGTCGACGAGACGAGGTTGCCGCGCGCGTCGTAGGCGTAGGTCGTCGCCGCTCCCGAGGGCAGGATGCTGCGCACGAGGTCGCCCGCCGCGTCGTACTCGAACCGCACGGTCGTGCCGTCGGCCTGCCGCACCTCGGTGACGAGGCCGCGCTCGTCGTAGACGCTCGTCTCGGATCGCTCGCCGTCGAGGTCGGTCACCGTCTCGACGTCGCCGTCGTCGGTGTACGTGTAGGTGGTGACGGCGCCGGCCGGATCGACCTCCTCGAGGAGGTTGCCGTCGTCGTCGTACGTGTACGACCAGGTGCGCCCGGCCTCGTCGGTGTGCGAGACGACGTCGCCGCGCTCGTCGAACTCCCACGTGGCCGTCTCGCCCGCGGTGTCGGTGATGCCGGTGATGCGGAACTGATCGTCGTAGGCGAAGACCGCGGTGCCGCCCTGGTTGTCGGTGTACGTCGTCTCGCCCTCGGCATACGCGAAGGTGCGCACGTTCTGCTCGGCATCGAGCTGCCGTACGACGCGGCCGGCCTCGTCGTACTCGTTCACCAGGTACGTCACGCCGTTGCCGTCGACCGCGGTGAGCATGCGGTGCGCGGCGTCGTAGGTGAACGACTGCACCGAGCCGTCGGCGTCGGTGATCGACATCAGGTCGCCCGCGTCGTTGTAGGCCAGTGACCACGTGCGCCCGTCGGGCAGGGTGAAGGCCGTGATGCGACCGACGCCGTCGCTCGTCACCTGCACGGTCTGCCCCGCGGCATCCGTGATCGAGGTCAGCGGCGTGAACTGGTGCACGTTCCGGTCGGCGGGCCCGTAGGTCAGGGTCGTCGCGTTGCCCTGCCGGTCGACATGACGCACAAGTTCACCGATGCCCCAGGCATCCGCGGCATCGAACACCCACGTCTCGCCCTCGTCGCTGTCGAGCTGCAACTGCCCGGAGCCGGCTTCGGTGAGCGTGAGCCCGAGGCCCTCCTCCCCCGTGTACCCGCCTGCACCATCGCTCTCGAAGACGAAGGATGCGCCGTCGCCGCGCACGACCATGACCGAATCGTCGTCGAACCGCTGCGCGCGGGCCCCGAGCCCGAATGTCCAGCCCGCCCCGACCCGGGAGAGACGACCGTCCTGCGCGTTGTAGACGAGGTCGACCGCGATCGACTGCTCGCCGCGGCCAGTCAGCTCGAACAGCGGGAACGACTCGACCAGGTTGCCGGTCGAGAACGACACCGGGTCGGCGCCATACGTCTGGTAGTTCTGGTAGCCGAGGTGCCGCCACCGCGCGATCTCGGCCTGCGACGGCGGCGCCGGCCACCCGCCCAGCACGGGGTCGGTGCAGTCGAAACCGACGCCTTCGAGGTAGCCGCCGAGGCTGCGGAACGCACCGTCGACGATGTGCCCGAAGCCCTGATCGATCACCGGACGGTCGTAGTTGTGGTCGAGGAACAGCGTTTCGATGTGCGCGTACGCACCGGGGACTCCCGCGAACTCGGCGAACGGGAAGTTCGCGTTCGACGGCTCGACCGCCGCGGGGCGACCGGTGTAGGTCGGCATGTGGGTGACGAACGAGTCGCGCAGGGCATTGTCGGCCCCGGAGCCGCGCGAGTACGCCATCGTGCCGCCCTCGGACTCGTTTCCCCAGGCGCGCCCCTCCCACGTCGCGAAGCCGAAGCCCACGGTGGCGACGGGGTTCGCTGCGGCGGCGCGGCCTGCACGCGTCTCTCGTGTGACGAACGGCACACCGGGCGGTCGGGTGATGACCACCTGTGCGTTGCACTGCAGCGCGAGGTAGCCGGCCAGGCCCTGCACGAGCTGCCAGTTGTAGGGATACTCCGTGGCCGGGGCGGGCGTCTGCACGACGCCCTCGTCGTTGTCGGGGTCGAGCACCACGACGGGCCGGGCGGGGTCGGGCGCCGGAGTGCCGATCACCACGAACTGCGACAGGTGGTCGGACTCGCCCTTCACCGTCTGCGTCTCGGGATCGAAGTACGACGGCAGCTCGGTCCACGGATCACTCGGGGTCGACCGGGTGAAGATCCGCAGGGTCGACGGCTCGACACGCTCCTCGTCGATGCGCTTCTGATCGACGTCGAACTCGAGCGCGATGCCCGGGATCACGTCCTTCACGGTCGCGCCGTTCGCGGGATCGTCGTCGGGCACGTCGATCAGCTCGGCGGGGAAGCTGGTCACCTTCTCGCCGGCGTCGTCGCGGGCGACGATCTCGATCGGATCGCTCACGACGATGCCCGAGGTGTCGACGACGGCCTTGCGGCGCGCTTCGATCTCGGACGGCGCCTCGGTGAGGGTGAGATCGACGGGGCCGGCGAGGTCGTGGCCCGAGAAGGTCGCCTGCACGCCGAGCTCATCCGAGGCGATGTCGGTCGGCTCATCGGGGGCCAGGTCGGATGCCGCGGCAGGGACGCTCCTCGCGGTGCGGCCGACGGTCGACGGCTGCGCGCCGGACACCTGATTCGCGGTCGTCTGATGCGACGCCGCCCGGGCGATTGCGCCGGACGTCGTCGTGGCGGCGCCGGACCCGGATGCCGCAACATCGCCGTCTCCCGCGTCGTCGCTCTCGTCGAGCTCGCCGTCGGAGGTGAGACCGGCAGCAGCGTAGACGCGCTGCAGCACCTCCTGCCGCGCGGCCTCCATGAGTTCGGCGGCCGTCATCGGGGCCGGAGCGACGGCGCCGAGACCCAGCACGAGCGACGCGATCGTCGAGATCGCGAGGGTGCGGCCGCGCATCAGCGGCCCCGCTCGGAGGCGGGGTCGTCGCCGTCGGGGTCGTCGACCGCGCGTTCGCCCGGGTTCTCGTGGTCGTCGTCGGGCACGGGGTCGGAGGTGGCGGCATCCGCGTCGTCGCGCAGGTCTTCTGCGAGGTCGTCGATGGCTTCGTCGTCACTGTCGTCCGCCGCCGGGCGGGCGGCGCGGCGGCGTTGCCACACCCACAGTGCGAGACCGCCGCCGATCAGCACGACGGCGAGGATGACGATCCAGAGCGCGAGAGTGCCCCCGGTGAGGGCGAGGTCGTCGATGCGCACCACGCACGCCGCGAGCTCCGCGGCATCCGAGACGCCGTTGCCGTCGTAGTCCTCCGAGCCGTCGGCGCAGGCGCGGGTGCCGCAGATCACGAACTCGACCCAGTCGCCGATGCGGTCGTTGTCGGCGTCTTCGAGCGAGTTCGAGCAGGTGTTCGTGTCGCACACCAGGCGTTCGGCGAAGTCGGGGATGCCGTCCTTGTCCGCATCCTTCGTGGGCGACGCACAGGTGGTCGTGTCGCACGAGAGCACCTCGGTCCAGTCGGGGATGCCGTCGTCGTCGCGGTCCTCGGTGCCCAGGGCGCAGGTCGCCGTGCCGCAGACCTCGCGCTCGACGACGTCGGGGATCGCGTCGTCGTCGGCGTCCTTCGTGTCCGCGGCGGCGAAGACAGGCCCGCCGGTGGTGGCGTCGACGGCTCTCTCCGCTGCGACCCCGTCGGCGGCACTCCACGCCGGGGCCGCGGCCGCCGCGGACGCGATCGCGGCCTCCGCACCGGTCGCTGCGATCGCGACACCGGGCGTCATCACCATCGCCGACAGTGCGATCACCGCGACAGTCGCGCGCGCCACGGCACGCCGAATATTGCCTCCGGACACGTGCATCCCCCTCGGATGTTCCCCGGCAGCGCAAAGGCGCCGCTTCGGGAATTCACAGTGGACTAATGCACCACCAAAGAGCAAGCACTATTTCGCGACGCGCCGACATTTCGAGGTATATCACCGTCTGGCGTAATGATCAGCCTTTTCGCGCGTCTCTGCGCCAACGCCGCGCATTCCTCACCCTGGGCACAATAAGCATTTCGAAATACCGATGTGCATATTCTTCTGCACCCAATTCCACCCCGCGCCGCCGCGGCTCCCACACCGCCCCGCACCCACGGCCTCGCACAACTTCGGAGTTGCACCGCGACACGCCGCCGTTGCGCCCTCGAGGGCGGAGTGTCGGCGCACGACTCCGAAGTTGTGGGGGTACTCGGGGCGCAGGGAGCAGCAGGGACGCGGGTGGGGATGGCGAGGATGCCGGATGGGGATGCCGGATGGGGATGGCGGATGGCGGATGCTGGAGACGACGAAACCCCCGCCGCTTTCGCGACGGGGGTTTCAACTGGTGCGCCCCGAGGGACTCGAACCCCCAACCTTCTGATCCGTAGTCAGATGCTCTATCCATTGAGCTAGGGGCGCTCCTGACCCGCTCAGCGGGCCGTAGAACAGCCTACAACAGTCTCGCCGTGAAAGCGAAACGAGGCCTCAGCCCGCCTCCGCGGAGGCGTCGGCGAGTTTCTTCTGCCGCTTCGCCTTGGCCCGCTGCGCCGACGACAGGGCTTGCAGGTCGACGAGCCGAAGGGCCTGCATGCGCGCGTCGCGCATGCGCTCGTAGTCGGGATCCTGCTCGGGCCGCATCCCTTCGACACGCAGGCGCCGGTCGAGGTTGTGCCGCACGTCCGACCACGCCGCGGCCCGCGCCTCTTCGACGATGACCCGCAGCTGCTCGGGGTCTTCCATCATCTCGCGCAGTCGCGACGCGACGCCGCTCGACTGCTTCGCCCGGCGGCGCAGGTTGCGCACGTCGCGGTCGCGGTAGTCGTGCGTCCCGTGCGGGTCGGAGTGGCGCCCCCGTGCGCGCTTGCGCAGCGCGGTGACGGTCTCGGCGGCGGCCTCGGACTCCTCGGCCATCGCGCGCAACGCCTCGCGTGCGTCGTCGAGGTACTTCGCGGTGTCGAACACGCCGCCCTCGGCGATCGTGCCCACGAGGATGTGGTTCTTCACCGCGAGACGCGCCGCAGCGGTCGCGATCGCAACACCTTCGGCGATGGCATCCGCTGTCCGTCCCACGCGAACCTCCTCATGTACGAGGGTACCCGTATCGCTCCCCCGGCACCTCGGTGAGAATGAGGAGAGCACGACAGGGCGCGGCGCGGGAGCCGGCCCGGGAAGAGGATGCATGCGCCCGCTCTCACTCGCCTCCGCCACGACCGCGATCACCGGCGCAGCGCACGGAATGGGCGCCGAGGTCGCACGGCTCCTCGCGTCGCGCGGAGCACCGCTCGCGCTGCTCGACCATGACGCCGCCGCCCTCTCGGCCCTCGCCGAGGAGCTGCGACCGGTCGCGCCGGCCGTGTCCGCGCACATCGTCGACCTGCGCGACGATGCGGCGGTGCTCGCCGCGGCATCCGACGTGCGCATCGCGCACCCCCGCCTCCATGCGCTCATCACCTGTGCGGGGTCGTCGATGCTCGGCGACATCGACCAGCTCACTCTCGAGGAGATGCGCTGGCTCATGGATGTGAACCTCTGGGGCACGGTCTCGATCACGAAGGCCCTGCTCCCCGCACTCCGTCTCGCGCCCGCGGCGCACATCACGCATCTCGCGAGCGTCTACGCCCTCGCTGCTCCCGCCGGCCGCATCCCCTATGCGATGAGCAAGTACGCGGTGCGCGGCTTCTCGGAGGCGCTGCGCCACGAGCTCGAGGGTTCGAGCGTGACGGTCGGGGCGGTGTACCCGGCGGGGGTGCGCACGGGCATCATCCTGCACGGACGCTACGCCGCCGCCATACCTCCGGCCGTCGCCGACCGCGCGGCGGCCGCCCAGGCCGCGATGTACCACACCGACCCGGCAGACGCGGCGGCGCTCATCGTGCGCGCCACCGAACGACGACGAGCCCGCACGATGATCGGGCGGGAGGCGCACCTCATCGACACCCTCACCCGCCTCGCACCGGTGCACTATTGGCGGGCGATGCGGCGACCGCTGCGCGCGGCGATCGACACGACGACGCCCGTCTCCCCCGAGGGCGAGTAGCCCCGCGGGCTGCGATCACTGCACGGCCCCGACCCAGATCGCGGATGCCCACGCCTGCTGTTCCGGGCCGCATCCCTGCGATCCGGGGTAGCCGCGCACGAGCGCCATGCAGTTCGCCAGGAACTCGGGATCGCTGCCGAAGAGCGACGCGTACGCCGGGGCATCGTTGAGCGCTCCCCACACGCGGAACTGATGGATGTGGGCGAGCTCGTGCGCCATCGCCCACTGCAGCCGCGGCATGCTCCACGACGCGATGTCGGCACGGTACTTGATGTACCCCCCGCTGTTCGCGCAGGCCGGCGCCTCTCCCCCCGCGCACGACGACGACTCGTACAACCCGACGCCAGAGCCGCCCACCTGATCGAGGGCCTGCCGCACCCGCTCGAAGCGTTGCGCACCGCCGCTCTCGACTCCCGGCTGCCCGGCGCTGTCGATCCGCTGCGCCGAGTCCCGCTGCGCGACCTGCGCGTCGACGCTCACCGTGAGCGCCTGCACGGACGCGGTCGCGTTGGTGACCACGGTCGGGTCGACGCGCTCGACGCGCACCGACTCCTGGGCAGAGACGACGGATGCCCGCGGCGCCGTCGTGTCGATGATTCCCTCGGCCCGCTGGAGGGAGGCATCGAAGGCCGCGACCGCGTCGATGAACGCCGGCCGCACCTCGAGCACGGCTGCACGGTCGGCAGCATCCTGCTCGGCGCGCTCGACGGATCCCTCGAGGTGGAGCGTGCGTCCGTCGGCCGCGTCGGCCTCGTGACTGAGCGCGACGAGTTCCGCCTGCGCATCGGCGCGCTCCGCGTCGAGGGTGTAGGCCCGGTCGAGCACACCGGCGACGAGCAGCATGGCTGCGGCGATGCCCACGGCGAGCGCGCGGCGCATCACGGGAGGAAGCCCGTCGTGTCGCCGAGGGCGGCGTCGTCGTCGGCGATCTGCGTGCGCAGGGTGGTCAATCGTTCGGCGAGGCGAACATTCTCGTCCCTCGCGTCGTCGAGGCGCGCGTCGACCTGGTCGATCTGCTGGTGCAGGTGGGTGATCTCCGCGACGCGCTGCTGGTCGGCGAGCACGACGACCGCCGCTCCGCCTACGAGCAGGAGTCCTCCGACCGCCACGGCCACGCCTCGCATACCGCTCCCCAGAACGCCGACACCCCCGGCGCTCAATATAGCGATGTGCCGGCCGGATGTCGCGGGGTCTTCGACGCGCGCGACGTCTCAGCTCAGCGGGCCCTGTCGTCCCCGCGCCCCCGCGCGGGTCTCCGCCTGGCACCGGCCCGCGCCGTCTCAGCCCAGCGCCCCTGCGCGAAGTCGTCGCTCCGCGGCACGGCGGCCGCTCGCCAGGTGCTCCGGCACGAGCATCCGCAGCGCCTCGACGTCGCGCGCGGCCATCGCCTCGTAGATCACCCGGTGCTCCTCGGCCATCGCGACCAGGTCGTCGTGCTGGCCGAACAGCCATTGCAGACGGGTGAGGAACACGCCGATCAGTTCGTCGAGCATGTCGTTGCCGGCCAGCTGCGATGCGACGTGGTGGAACTCGCCCGCGGCGATGCGGGCAGCCTCGGTCTCACCCCGCTGGGCGGCCGCGACCTCACGATCGAGAACCGCGCGCATGCGCGCGAGACCCTCGGCGTCGTGCCGCTGGGCGGCGAACACGAAGATCAGCGTCTCGATCGCTTCGCGCACCTCGGCGAACTCCTGGATGTCCTGCTCGGTGAACTCTCGCACGACGGCCCAGCTGCGCGGCCGGGCCACGACGACGCCCTCGCTCACGAGGGTTCGGATGGCCTCGCGCACCGGGAGGCGAGAGACGTGCAGTTCCGCGGCGATGTCGCGCTCGATGAGCCGCGACCCCGGCGGGCGTCTGCCCAGCACGATGTCCTCGCGCAGTATGCGCGTCACCCGCACCGACTCGAGTTCGCCGGTAGCCCCCGCCCCCGTCATCTGGGCATTGTCGCACTCGACACGAAGTTTCTACAAGCTTTGGTATCCCACCGTGATCTGCCGGACGCGCGACGCCCCGCCCGAGCGTCGGCTCGGGCGGGGCGGAAGGGGTCACGGCAGGCGGTTCGCCTTCGCGAGGTTCGCTTCGAGTTCCTCGGCATTCTGCCGAACAACGTACGCCGGCCGGTCGCGCTCGACCCGCCACGATTCGCTGAGCGGCCCGACGTTCACCGCGTCGAAGCCGAACTCGTCGTACAGCTTCGTGGCGAACGCCACAGCCTCGGCGTCGTCCCCCGCGGTCGCGATCGCCCGGCGGTTCGGCGTCCCCGCCGGCGTGCCGTCGGTGGTGATGTCGGCGGCCGGGATGTGGTTGAAGGCCTTCGCGATGCGCGACGTCGGCAGCTGCTGCTGCAGAAGCTCCGACGTGGTCGTCTCGCCCTTGTCGAGCGCGTCGATGTGACCGTCGCGCTCGAAGTAGTAGTTGTTGGTGTCGAGGACGATCTTGCCCGCCAGCGCCTCGGTGGGGAGCTGGTCGATCGCCTTCAGCGGCACCGTCACGACGACGGCATCGCCGGCGACGGCCGCCTCGACCGCCGTTCCCGCCGTGGCACGCGGGCCGAGCTCGTCGACGAGCCCGGCGAGCGTCTCCGGCCCTCGCGAGTTCGCGATCACGACGTCGTATCCGGCGGCGACGGCCGCGCGGGCGACCTGAGAGCCGATGTTTCCTGCACCGATGATTCCGAGAGTGGTCATGAGAGGGCCAACGCGCTCCCGCTTCTCGTATTCCCGGTGGTCGGTGTCAGGCCGACTTGTGCAGCGCGTCCTCCGCGGCGACCCAGGCCAGCATCGCGCACTTCACCCGCGCCACGTACTTCGACACTCCCCCGAGGGCGGCGGCGTCGCCCAGCAGCTCCTCGTCGGGCTGGATCTTCCCCCGCGAGCGCATCGCCTCACGGAAGACCGAGATGCGCCCCTCGAGGTCGTCGACCGTCAGGCCCTCGGCGAGCTCGGCGAGGAGCGACGCCGACGCCTGCGAGATCGCGCACCCGTGCCCCTCCCACGCGATCGCCTCGATCGTGCCGTCCTCGGCGCGATGCACTTGCAGGGTCACCTCGTCGCCGCAGGTGGGGTTCACCTGATGGGACTGCGCGGGGATCGGTGCGCGCAGGCCGAAGCCGTGCGGCGTGCGCGAGTGGTCGAGGATGAGTTCCTGGTAGAGGTTCTGCAGGTCGCCGGACGTCATGCGCGTGCTCCGAAGAAGTCGATGGTCGCGGCGACGCCGTCGATCACGGCATCCACCTCCGACTCGGTGGTGTACAGGTAGGTGCTGGCCCGCGTCGACGAGGTGACGCCAAGCCGGCGGTGCAGCGGCTGGGCGCAGTGGTGCCCGACCCGCACCGCGATACCGCGGTCGTCGAGGAACTGGCCCACGTCGTGCGAGTGGATGCCCGCGACGTCGAAGCTCGCCAGCCCCACGCGGGGCAGGGCGATGTCGGCCCCGAGCACCCGCACGCCGTCGATGCCACGGAGCCCCGCGAGGAGGCGGGCCCCGAGCATCTCCTCGTGGGCAGCGATGCGCGGCATCCCCACGGCCTGCAGGTAGTCGACCGCCGCCGCAAGGGCGATGGCCTGCGAGACGCGCTGCGTACCCGCCTCGAAGCGCTGCGGCGGGGGCAGGTACTCGGCCTCGGTCGTCGTGACCGTGGTGATCATCGACCCGCCGGTGAGGAAGGGCGGCATGATCTCGAGCAGCTCGCGACGGCCGTAGAGGGCGCCGATACCGCTCGGCCCGAGCATCTTGTGGCCGGAGAGCACCGCGAAGTCGACGTCGAGCGCCCGCACGTCGAGCGGCAGGTGCGGCGCCGACTGGCAGGCGTCGAGGAGCACGAGCGCGCCGACCTCGCGCGCCCGGGCGATGATCCGCTCGATGGGATTGATGACGCCGAGCACGTTCGAGACATGCGTCACCGCGACGATGCGCGCCCGCTCGGTGATGTGTTCGGCGAGCGCGTCGAGCCGCAGCGCACCGTCGTCGTCGAGCGGGACGACCCGCAGCGTGGCGCCCGTGCGTGCGGCGAGCTCCTGCCACGGGATGAGGTTCGCGTGATGCTCCATCTCGGTCGTGACGATCTCGTCGCCCGCGCGCAGTCGCAACGGCTCGGCGGCGGCTCCTCCGCGCCCCAGCGAGGCGTTCGAGAGCGAATAGGCCACGAGGTTGATCGCCTCGGTCGCGTTCGACGTCCAGACGACCTCATCGTCGTCGGCGCCGATGAAACCCGCGACCGACGCGCGCGCATCTTCGAACAGCTCGGTCGCCTCGGCAGCGAGGGTGTGCGCGCCGCGGTGCACCGCCGAGTTGAACCGCGTCGCGAACTCCCGTTCGGCATCGAGCACCGCCAGCGGTCGCTGCGACGTCGCGCCCGAGTCGAGGTAGGCCAGCGGATGCCCGTTGACCTCGGTCTGCAGGATCGGGAAGTCGGCCCGCAGGCGGTGCACCTCGTCGTCGCTCAGCGGAAGGGCCGGGGCGGAGACGGGCGTGGTGCTCATCCTTCTAGCTTCTCATCACGAGCGGGGCAGAGGCTCCGTCCCGGTGTCGACGATGGCGGCCGACTCCGCCGGTAGAGCGATCGTGCCGCTCTCCGACGTGCAGTCCGTCGTGGCCAACAGCACGCGGGCCTCGGGGCCGACCTCGAAGCGAGCCTCGGCGTCCGAGAGGTTGACGAGCACCGACACCCCGCTGCGCTCGATGCGGAGCACGCGGCGATCGGGCGCGCCCGCGGTGTCGGCCGCGTTCACCTCGACAGTCACCCGGTTGCGCGTCATCTCGGGCTCGGTGAGTTCGGGGCGCGCGCTCCGCAAGGCGATCAGGTCTCGGTACAGCGCGTGCAGACGCGCGTGCGTCGGCCGGTCGAGTTCGGCCCAGTCGAGATGCGAGCGTTCGAACGTCGCCGGATCCTGCGGGTCGGGCACCTGGTCGGGATCCCATCCCATGCGCTCGAACTCGGCGATGCGCCCCTCGGCGGTCGCCTTCCCGAGCTCGGGCTCGGGGTGCGACGTGAAGAACTGCCAGGGGGTGGATGCTCCCCACTCCTCCCCCATGAAGAGCATGGGGGTACCAGGGGCGGTGAGGGTGAGCACGGCGGCGACCGCGAGCCGGTCGGGCGACAGCGACTGCGAGAGGCGGTCGCCGGCGGCCCGGTTGCCGATCTGGTCGTGGTCCTGCGCGAACGTCACCAGCCGCCAGGCCGGAACGGTGTCGGGGATCGGCGCACCGTGCGGGCGACCGCGGAACGAGGAGAACGTACCGTCGTGGAAGAAGCCCCCACGGGTGACCTTGGCGAGAGCATCCGCTGCCGCGAAGTCCTCGTAGTACCCCGCCGTCTCCCCGGTCAACGCGACGTGGGCGGCGTGATGCCAGTCGTCGGACCACTGCGCGGTGAGCCCGTACCCGCCTGCCTCGCGCGGGAGGATGAGCGTCGGATCGTTCATGTCGGACTCGGCGATGAGGGTCAGCGGGCGGTTCTGCTGCGCCGAGAGGGCATCGACGCGCTCGGCGATCTCCTGCAGGATGTGCAGCGGCTGCTCGTCGCGCAGCGCGTGCACCGCGTCGAGTCGCAGGCCGTCGACGTGGAAGTCGCGCAGCCACATCAGGGCGTTGTCGACGATGTAGTCGCGCACCGCGCGCTCGTCGAGGTTGACCGAGTCGCCCCAAGTGTTGCGGTCGCCGTCGCGCAGGTACTCCCCGAACTCGGGCAGGTAGTTGCCGCTCGGTCCCAGGTGGTTGTAGACCACGTCCTGGATCACCGCGAGGCCGCGCGCATGCGCCGCGTCGACCAGCCGCTGGTAGCCCGCCGGCCCGCCGTACTGCTCGTGCACGGCGTACCACAGCACCCCGTCGTAGCCCCAGTTCCACGTGCCGTTGAAGTCGTTGACGGGAAGCAGCTCGACGTGCGTCACACCCAGCTCGACGAGATGGTCGAGACGGTCGATCAGCGCATCGAACGTGCCCTCGGGGGTGAAGGTGCCCACGTGCAGTTCGTAGATCACGCCGCCCGCGAGCTGCCGCCCCGTCCATGCGTCGTCGGTCCACGCGTGAGCCGTGGCGTCGAACGCGGCCGAAGGGGCGTGCACGCCGTCGGGCTGGCGCCGCGATCGCGGATCGGGGCGCACCTCCTCGCCGTCCCCCAGCACGAAGCCGTAGCGCTCGCCATCGGCGAGCTCGACGTCGGCCCGCCACCAGCCGTCGGCCGCGGCGGTCATCTCGGCGTCTCCAGCGGGGGCGCCGGCATCCGTCATCGTCCGCAGCCGCATGCGCTGTGCGCGCGGTGCCCATACCTCGATCATCGTGCCTCCACGAGCAGTGCCACAGGATAGGTGTCGAGCAGGTCGGCCAGCCGCACCGGACCCGGCTCGATCCGACGCCCGGTCAGCACATCGGTGGCCGGCACATCGGGGCGCATGAGCAGGGTGTCACCCCATCCCCCGCGGCGCTCCAGCGCTACGGGCAGGCGTGTGGCGACGGCGGTCACGCCTCCACGGTCGACGGCGACGGCATGCATCGACGCCTCACCCTCCACCGCGGCCGGGCGGTACACGCCGAACAGCTCGGGGTTGTCGCGCCGCAGTCGGAGCGCACGCGAGGTGACGAGCATCTTGGCGAGCCCCGAGTCGTCGATCGCGGGCAGCCGACCGCGCGTCACGTCGTCGTCGAGCTGGCGCAGCAGCGCCGCGTTCTCGGCGAAGTCGACGGGACGGCGGTTGTCGGGGTCGACGAGCGAGAGGTCCCACCGCTCGCTGCCCTGGTACACGTCGGGCACGCCGGGGCCGGTCAGCTGCAGCAGCTTGGCGGCGAGCGAGTTGGAGCGACCGAAGCCGATGATCTCGTCGACGAAGGCCTCGATCGTTGCGCGGGCAGCGCCGTTCGCCGCCTCGGCGATGGCGGAGAGCCCCTTCTCGAACTCCTCGTCCGGGTGCTGCCAGCCGGTGCCGTCGGCCGCCTCGCGCGCCGCCTTCTCGGCGTAGGCGAGCAGGCGATCCGACGGGATCGGCCAAGCCCCCACGGCGGCCTGCCAGAGCATGGCGTCGAGCGGACCGTGACCGGTCGTCGCGATCGCGCGCAGCTCGTCGAGCACCTCCGCCCAGCGCTCCGGCATCTCGGCGAGCACCGACAGCCGGGCGCGCACGTCTTCCGACCGCTTCGTGTCGTGCGTCGACAACGTGGTCATCGAGTGCGGCCAGGCGGCCAGCCGGCTCTGCTGCGCGGCGTGGAACTCGGCGACCGTCAGCGCCGGGATCGACGGGTCTCCACCGACCTCCGTGAGCGTGCCCAGGCGGGTGTGCCGGTAGAAGGCGGTGTCTTCGACGCCCTTGGCCATCACCGCTCCGCTGAGCTGCTGGAAGCGCTCGGCGATCTCATTCGACGGGTCGGCGAGCAGTTCGCCGAGCTCGGCGATCGACGGCGCGAGGTCGGGACGCTGACGGGCGGCCTCGGCGAGGGCGAGGTCGAGGTGCTCGCGGCCCGCCGGCAGGTAGGACCGGTAGACGGGGAACGCGGCGACGATCTCGGCCAGCGCATATCGGGCATCGACCACGCCGAACGGCAGCGCGTGGACGAGACGCCGCACCTCGGACTGCAGGATGGTCTCGGCGATCATGCGCTTCGTCTCGCGCGTCAGCTCGTGCCAATCGACGGCCTCGGGCTGACCGGTCTCGGCACGCAGTCGGGCATCGAGCGCATCGAGCGCGGCGACCCCCTCGGCGTCGATCAGCACGCGATCGATCTCGCCGAGCGCGTCGTACCCCGTGGTGCCGTCGGTGCGCCACCAGTCGGGCAGCGCCTCCCCCGGCTCGAGGATCTTCTCGACCAGGGTGTACGCCCCGCCGGTGGCGTCGGCGAGCTGCTCGAGGTACGCACCGGGCTCGGACAGCCCGTCGGGGTGGTCGACGCGCAGCCCGTCGGCGAGACCGTCGGTGATCCAACGGAGGATCTCCCGGTGCGACTCGGCGAACACGTCGGGAAGCTCGACTCGGAGGCCGGCGAGCTCGGAGACCGCGAAGAACCGGCGGTAGTTCAGATCGGTGTTCTGATCCTCCCAGAACCGCAACTCGTAGTTCTGGGCCGCCAGGAGGGCCGGCAGATCGTCGGCGAGACGACCCGACCCCGGAGCGAGCGGCAGCACGTGCTCGAAGTACGAGAGGGTCCCGTCGGGGGCATCCGGCTGAGCGGCCGTGTCGACCACAAGGTCGCCCGAGGCGATCACCTCGTCGGGCTGCGCCCCGAGGATCGCGAGACGCACCCGGTCATCGCCGCGGCGCCAGTCGATGTCGAACGCCAGCGCATAGCGCGACGAGCGACCGAGACGCAGCACGTCCCACCACCACGGGTTCTCGCGAGGCACGGCGACGCCGACATGGTTCGGAACGATGTCGATGAGGATGCCCAGATCCTTCGCCCGCGCGGCGGCGGCGAAGCGGTCCAGCCCTTCTGCCCCTCCGCGGCTCGGGTCGATGCGCGAGTGGTCGACCACGTCGTAGCCGTGGTCCGACCCGGGGGTCGCGGCCAGGATCGGCGACAGGTACGCCCACGACGCCCCGAGGGCCGACAGGTAGTCGGTGACCTCGGCGGCGGCATCCAGCGGGAAGCGCGAGGTGATCTGCAGGCGGTAGGTCGACAGCGGCCTGCGGGTCATGCGTTCTCCTCGTGCGTCGTGGCGGAGGCATCCGCCGTGTCGTTCTCGTCCGCCTGCTGCTCGGCCTGGTTCGCCTGCTCGGCCTGGCTGGCCTGGCTCGCCTGCTCGGCCTGCTCCGCCTGCTCGGACTGCACGCGCAGCGATGCCTCGACCGAGTAGTCGGGCTCGGGCTCGGCCTCAGCGCTCTCCCGCAGCACGAGCATCGAGCGGGCGTCGAGCGGCAGTGTCGCCTTCGGCGCGACCGGCTCGTCGTGGCGAAGTTCGCCCGTGGTGTCGACGACGATCTCCCACCCGGCGCCGAGACGACGATCGGGCAGCACGAGCTCCACCGGAGCATCCCCGCTGTTGAAGTACACGAGGAAGTTGACGTCGGTGACCGCCCGGCCCCGCACGTCCTTCTCGCGGATGCCATACCCGTTGAGGAACATGCCGACCGACAGACCGAACCCGGAATCCCAGTCCTCCGGCTTCATGCGACGACCGTCGGGGCGCAGCCACACGACGTCGGGCGCGCGCCCGCCGTCTTCGTCGCGCACCGGGCGACCGTCGAAGAACCGGCTGCGACGGAACGTCGGATGCTCGTGGCGCAGTCGCGCCACCGTCGCCGTAAACTCCACGAGAGGCAGGTCGGCCGACTCCCAATCGACCCAGGTGATCTCGTTGTCCTGCGCGTACCCGTTGTTGTTGCCGCCCTGCGTGCGCCCCAACTCGTCGCCGTGGGCGATCATCGGCACGCCCTGCGAGAGCAGCAGCGTCGCGAGGAAGTTGCGCTGCTGACGTGCGCGGCGCCGGTTGACCTCGGCGTCGTCGGTCGGGCCCTCGGCGCCGTTGTTGTCGGAGCGGTTGTGGGATTCGCCGTCGTTGTTGTCTTCGCCGTTCGCGTCGTTGTGCTTCTCGTTGTACGAGACGAGGTCACGGAGGGTGAAGCCGTCGTGCGCCGTGACGAAGTTGATCGAGGCCACGGGGCGTCGACCGGAGTGCTCGTACAGGTCGGCCGAGCCCGTCAGGCGCGACGCGAACTCTCCGAGCGCCTGCGGCTCGCCGCGCCAGAAGTCGCGCACGGTGTCGCGGTACTTGCCGTTCCACTCGGTCCACTGCGGCGGGAAGTTGCCGACCTGGTACCCGCCGGGTCCGACGTCCCACGGCTCGGCGATGAGCTTCACCTGCGACACGATCGGGTCCTGCTGCACGAGCTCGAAGAAGGCCGCCAGGCGGTCGACGTCGTAGAACTCGCGGGCCAGGGTCGAGGCGAGGTCGAAGCGGAACCCGTCGACATGCATCTCGGTCACCCAGTAGCGCAGCGAGTCCATGATCAGCTGCAGCGCGTGCGGGCTGCCGGCGTTGAGGCTGTTACCGGTGCCCGTGTAGTCGGTGTAGTAGCGCTTGTCTTCCTCCAGGCGGTAGTACGCCTGGTTGTCGATGCCGCGCATCGAGAGCATCGGGCCCATGTGGTTGCCCTCGGCGGTGTGGTTGTAGACCACGTCGAGGATGACCTCGATGCCCGCCTCGTGCAGGGCGCGCACCATGGCCTTGAACTCCTGCACCTGCTGGCCCTGGTCGCCGTTCGCGGCGTAGTCGTTGTGCGGGGCGAAGAACGCGAGGGTGTTGTAACCCCAGTAGTTCGACAGGCCCTTGTCCTGCAGCACCGAGTCGTTGACGAACTGGTGCACCGGCATCAGCTCGATCGCGGTGACGCCGATGCGCTGCAGGTGCTCGATGATCGCGGGGTGCGCGATGCCGGCGTAGGTGCCGCGCATCTCTTCGGGCACCTCGGGGTGCTGCACGGTGAGGCCTTTGACGTGCGCCTCGTAGATGACGGTCTGCGCGTACGGCGTCTTGAGCGGACGGTCGCCGCCCCACTCGAAGAACGGGTTGATCACGACGCCCTTGGCCATCGCGGCCGCCGAGTCGTCGTCGTTGCGGGAGTCGGGGTCGCCGAAGTCGTAGCCGAACAGCGGCTGCCCCCAGTCGATGTCGCCGGACACGGCCTTGGCGTAGGGGTCGAGCAGCAGCTTGTTCGGGTTGAACCGCTGCCCCTCGGTGGGGTCGTAGTCGCCGTGCACGCGGTAGCCGTAGAGCTGCCCCGGCTGCACCGTGGGCAGGTATCCGTGCCACACGAAGGCGTCGACTTCGGTCAGCTCGACGCGTTCCTCGTTGCCGTCGGCGTCGAACAGGCACAGCTCGACGCGCTCGGCGCACTCGCTGAAGAGGGCGAAGTTGGTGCCCTGTCCGTCGTAGGTGGCACCCAGGGGGTACGGGGTTCCGGGCCAGATCTCGCGGGTCATGCGGAGAGCTTAGAGTGCCGAGCCGACTCGACACGGCCGATGACCGTGTCGATGGCCTGGTGGAAGTCGTGCACCTGCGCGATCTCCTCGGCCTGCGGGTACGGGTGCCCGAAGTAGCAGACGAACAGCGGCGGCACCGATTCGACGTAGCCCACGGGGCCGTCGTGCAGCACGACGTAGCGGTCGAGGTCGACGCGCTCGTAGGTCGGCTCGGCCGGCGCAGCGGCGGATTCGGCCGGGAGGTTCGCGGCGGTCTCGACGGTCGAGGCGGGTGCGTCGGCGACGGTGGTCTTGCCGTTCCCGCATTCGGAGCCCTCAGGTGTACGGATCTGTGCAGTCATGATGGGCTCCTCTGATTCGGTTGGTCCCCTCAACCTACGAAGGGACACCGACATCGAAGAACGCCATTGCCAGATCGGTATACCAGCGGCTAAGCTCGCTGGTCCTTTCGGACGCTCAACCGACCCGTATCACCGGCTGCCGCAGGATCGTCCGTAGCTTCGCGGGTTCGACGCGGCGGCGATCGCTGAGATAGATCTCGTGGTGGAGGCCGGTCATCGCGAGCCCGTTCTCCGGCACGAAGCGGTGGTGCAGGTCGTCGAGCACCGGGCCTTCATCGTCGAACGGACCCACGTGCAGCGTCTGCACGACGAGCCCCTCGTCGAGGGTCTCGAGACGCACCTCCTCCAGCCGCCTCGACGGCTGCTTCTTGCGCAGCGCTGCCGCTCGCGCAGCCTCGACCATCTCCGTCGTGACGTGATCGGGAACCATGATCATGAGGGTCCACACCCACTGCGTCTTGTCCCGCCGCGTGGTGAAGGATGCGCGGTCAGGTGCATCCCAGAGCCCTTCGAGCGGCATGACCACCGTGTCGATGCCGAACTGCTCGCGGCTCGCGAACTTCACTCCGTAGGCGATCGGGTACAGCGCCGTGACGGCATCCGCGAACTGCGGCGACGTGTTGGGATCACCCGCGCCGTCGACCATCAGATACTGCATCGGCGGCACCTCGACCAGGCGCAGCTCCCCCTGCTTCGCCCGGTACGCGTCGATCGTCTTCTTCGGATCGATCGCCATCGGTCTGCTCCTTTCCCCTTCGGCGCGAGACGGATGCCTGCGCGCAACGTGCGCCCCGCGTCAGTCGACGACCGTGACCCCGGCCTCGGCGAGCTGGCGGCGCGCCTCGTCGCCGAGGAATCCGCCCATGTCTTCGACGGTGGTCAGCCGGGGGAACTGCGCGAGCTCCTGCGGCGAGATCGTCGGGATCACGAACGCCTCGTCTTCTCCGTCCCACTGCGGGGCGAGCTGCAGGTAGATGTCGTTGCCGCCGTCGAGGTACAGCTCCTCGACCTGTTCGGCGAGGGATGCCGGCACGGGCAGCGTCGCGAACCATTCGGCGACCTCGGGGATGACGGTTCCGTCGTTGTCGAGCGGTGCCGTGACGCCCGGCGTGTCGACGGCGAAGGCGTGCACGTCGAACGCGGGGCCGAGGAGTTCGCGGTCGTACATGAGGTGCTGCACCACCGCGTAGGCGAAGGCGGGGGTGTCGAAGTGCAGCACCGGGCCCTGCGCCGGGGTGTGCCCCCAGGACCGGGTGGGCTGCGGCGCCGGGGTCTCGGCAGCGGCTCGATGCATGATCGACGCCTCGCGGAACGGTGTCTGCTGTAATCGGAGGTCGGCCGCGATCGCGCCGCTGTCGATGGCGGCGAGCCGGTCGCGCACCTCCATGCCGCGCGAGAACGCCGCGGCCTCGGAGGTGAGCATGAGGGTGCAGTCCCACTCGCCGAGCTCGACGTCGATGAAGAGGTAGGCCTTGCGAAGGTCGCTCTCGGGGACGGCCGCGAGCGGGGCGCCGCCGTCGATCGTGAAGCCGTCTGCGGCGATGCCGTGAGGGCGCTTCTCGGCGATGTCGAATGTGATGCGGTTTGCCCACGCGGCGTCGTCGGCGATCATGACGCCCAGCTCGGTCGCGGAGCGCAGGTCGGCCGACCACGCCCACACTCCGGCGTCATCCCAGATCACGAGGGACTTCGGCGCCTTCGCGCCCGCTTCCACCCGAGCATCCGGCGCGACGATACGTGGCTGGCCCAGCGCACGCGACAGCTCGTCGATCGCGAGCGAGGTCAGCCGTGAGCCGTCGATCTCGAGACCCCGCTTCGACACGTCGATCCGGTGCCGCCCCGCGACCGCGTCGCTGTTCTGCCCATCCATGCGCATGCCCCCCGTCGAGGCGGCCGACTCGCGCGACCACCGCTGTCGAGTCGACCGTAGCGGAGGCGACCGACACGGAGACGGAGAAACCCCGGGGGCGATGCCTCCCGGGGTTCTGGTGCGGAGACGAGGGGATTTGAACCCCTGGTCCCCGTAAGGGGACTCCACCTTAGCAGGGTGGTGCACTAGGCCGGACTATGCGACGTCTCCAGGCATCCGAACCCGAAAGGACGGATGCACGTCACCATCGTAACGGATTCGACGGGCTGTCACGAACCGGGGCCGCCGTCGCCGACGGTCGAGGTGCGTGCGACGAGCTCGGGGCGGAACAGCACGTGTTCGCGGGATGGCGCCTCGCGCCCCTGGCTGCGCAACAGCAGGTCGACGGCGGTGGAGCCGATGAGCGCGGCGGGCTGGCGCACCGAGCTGAGCGGGATGACGGCCGCGGCGGCGAAGTCGATGTCGTCGTAACCGATGAGGGCGATGTCGTCGGGCACGCGCGCGTCTCCGGTCATCACCAGGCTCTGCAGGATGCCGAGGGCGAGCAGATCGTTCGACGCGAACACCGCGTCGGGTCGCTCGGCGCGCGGGCGGTCGAGGATGAGCCGTCCCGCCCGGCGCCCCTCCTCGACGGTCAGCGCCGCGGTGGCCACGAACTCCAGGCCGACGCCCGCCGCCGCGGCCGCCGCCTGTGCGCCGCTGAGACGATCCGACACCTGGCGCAGCGCGACGGGGCCGCCGACGAAGGCGATGCGGCGTCGGCCGAGACTCAGCAGATGCTCCATCGCGATGCGACCGCCCTCGACGTCGTCGACGGCGACGGAGGCGAAGCGCTCATCATGCGACTCGCGGTCGACGAGCACCGCGTGCGTGCCTCGATCGTGCATGCGGGCGAGCCGCGGAAGGGACTCCGCCACGGGCGTCACGAGCACACCCGTGACGCGCTGCTCTTCGAACAGGTCGAGGTGCATCGCCTCGCGCTCCTGCTTCTCGTCGCTGTTGGCCACGAGCACGGAGAGGCCGTGCTCGTCTGCGCGCTCCTCGGCCCCGCGGATGATCTCGGCGAAGAACGGGTTGCGGATGTCGAGCACGACGAGGCCGATCGTACGGCTGCGGCCGGCGCGCAGCTGACGCGCGGCGTCGTTGCGCACGAAACCCAGCCTGTCGATGGATGCCTGCACCCGGGCGACGGTGTCGGCGGCGACTTTCTCGGGGCGGTTGAGCACGTTCGACACGGTCCCGACCGAGACTCCCGCATCTTCGGCGACCTCGCGCACACTCACCGCCACGGCGGCCTCCATCTCGTCTCGTCCGCGAAATGAAACGAATCAGTAACGGACGCGGTAACAGACTCTCATGCCGTCTTGACAGGCGTCAACACAGCCTTTACTGTCGGAGCCACAGGGTTTGAAACGATTCATTCCCTCAATGGAGAGAGAAATGATGTCCTCACCCTCGACCGCGCCTGTGCTGCAGCTCGCAGACGTGCAGAAGGCCTTCGGCTCGGTGATCGCCCTCCGCTCGGGAACGATCTCGGTCGATCCCGGATCGATCCACGCCCTCGTCGGCGAGAACGGCGCCGGCAAGTCCACGCTCGTCAAGATCGTCGCCGGCCTCTACCAGCGCGACGGCGGCACCTTCCGTCTGCGCGGAGAAGACGTCGACTTCACCTCGACCGCCCAGTCGAAGGCATCCGGCGTCGCGGTGATCTACCAGGAGCCCACGCTCTTCCCCGACCTCTCGGTCACCGAGAACATCTTCATGGGCCGACAGCCGACCGGTCGGCTGGGCCGCATCGACCGCAAGGCGATGCGGCACGAGGTCGAGCGGCTGTTCACGCGGCTCGGAGTCACGATCGACCCCGACCGCCCCGCCGAGGGTCTGTCGATCGCCGACCAGCAGGTCATCGAGATCGCGAAGGCGGTGTCGCTCGACGCCTCGCTGCTCATCATGGACGAACCGACCGCCGCGCTCTCCGGGGTCGAGGTCGAGCGGTTGTTCGCGATCGCGCGCAGCCTGCGCGACGAGGGCCGCGGGCTCATCTTCATCTCGCACCGCTTCGATGAGGTGTTCGCCCTCTGCGACACCGTCACCGTGATGCGCGACGGCGCCTACATCGCCACCAGCGCGATCGCCGACACGACGGTCGACGAGATCGTGCACCAGATGGTCGGCCGCGAGGTCACCGAGCTCTTCCCCAAGCAGGAGACGACGATCGGCGAGCCGTTGCTCCAGGTCGCAGGACTCACCAGCCCCGGCATCTTCCACGACATCTCGTTCACGGTGCGCTCGGGCGAGATCGTGGGGCTCGCCGGCCTCGTCGGCGCAGGTCGCAGCGAGGTGGCGCGCGCGATCTTCGGCGTCGACGGATACCGCGAGGGCAGCGTGACGATGAAGGGCCGCCGCATCCGGGCCCGTCGCCCGGTCGACGCCATGCGCGCCGGACTCGCCCTCGTGCCCGAGGACCGGCGCAAGCAGGGACTCGTCGTCGAGGCGGGGGTCGGCGGGAACATCACCCTCGCCATCCGTCGCCGTCTGGCGAAGTTCGGCTTGCTGACCACGGCGGTCGAGAATCGCGCCGCCCGCGAATGGGCCACCCGCCTCGAGGTCAAGTCGCACGCGCTCGACACCGTCGCCGCCACACTCTCCGGCGGCAATCAGCAGAAGGTCGTGCTGGCGAAGTGGCTGGCCACCCACCCCGAGGTGCTCATCATCGACGAACCCACCCGCGGCATCGACGTCGGCACCAAGTCGGAGGTGCACCGCCTGCTCTCCCAGCTCGCCGGAGAGGGGATGGGCATCCTCATGATCTCGTCGGAGCTGCCCGAGGTGCTCGGCATGGCCGACCGCGTGCTGGTCATGCGCGAGGGGCGCATCACCGCCGAGATCTCCCGCTCGGAGGCCACCTCCGAGAACGTCATGTTCGCCGCGACGCACGCATCGGAGCTCACCCCGTGACCACCGCCATCCCCGTCTCCGCTCTCACCAAGCGAATCTCCGGACTCGGCCGCGCGCGCGAGTTCGGCATCCTGCTCGCTCTCGTGCTCGTCGTCACCGCCGCGACGCTGAACAACCCGAAGTTCCTGTTCAGCGCCGACGGCTGGCGCGACCTGCTGCTCACGCCGTCGATCCTCGTGCTCGTCGCCGTCGGGCAGGCGATCGTGCTGGTGACCCGCAACGTCGACCTCTCCGTCGGCTCGGTCATGGGCCTCACCGCTTATCTCACCGGTCGCCTGTTCATCGACGTGCCCGGCATCCCGATCCCGTTGGTCGTGCTCGCCGCGGTGGTCTTCGGCGGCCTGCTCGGGCTCGTCAACGGCGCCCTCGTCGCCTACGCCAAGGTGCCGGCGATGGTCATCACCCTCGGCACGCTCTACGCCTACCGCGGCATCAACGTGCTGTGGACCGGCAGCGATCGGGTGAACGCATCCGACATGCCCCGCGAATTCCTCGCCCTCGGCACCGGGCAGATCCTCGGCATCCCGATCCTCGCGATCGTCGCCGTTGTCGTCCTGGCGGTGGCTGCCTGGTACATGAAGAACACCCGCGGGGGTCGCGAGTACTACGCGATCGGGTCCGACCCCGCTGCCGCCGAGCTCTACGGCCTGCAGGTCACCCGTCGGGTGCTCACCGCCTTCGTGCTCTCCGGCGCGCTCGCCGGCCTCGCCGGAGTCTTCTACGCCGCCCGCTACGGCACCATCAATTCGCAGGCGGGCGCCGGGTGGGAGCTCGACGCCGTCGGCGCGGCCGTCATCGGCGGCGTCGCCATCACCGGCGGCATCGGTTCGGTGTGGGGCGCGGCCATCGGCGCCGTACTGCTGCTCACGATCAACCGGGCACTGCCCATCCTCGGCATCCCCGACTTCTGGCAGCGCGCCGTCGTCGGTCTGCTGATCATCGGCGCCATCGTGCTCGACCGCGTCCTCGCGGTACGGCAGAGACGGCGGCTCATCGAGGCGAGGGACGAATCATGACCACCGCGACAACGACCACGTCGACGACGCGGGTGATCCGCGACTACGACCGCCCGCTCTGGCGGCGGCTGCTGCTCACCCGCGAGGCGGCCATCGTCGCGCTCCTCCTGCTCGTCGCGATCGTCTCGGCCTCCACGGTGCGGGGCTTCGGTCAGCCGATCACCCTCACCTACCTACTGCTCGACATCGCGCCGATCCTGCTCATCGCGCTGCCGATGACCCTGATCATGATCACCGGCGAGATCGACCTCTCCGTCGGCAGCATGGTGGGCCTGTCGAGCGTCGTCACCGGAGCACTCGTGCAGGGCGGCTTGCCCTTCGAGGTCGCGGCTCTCGCCGCCCTCGTGGTCGGAGTCGTCGGCGGAGCGTTCAACGGCTTCCTGGTGACCGTCGTCGGGCTGCCTTCCCTCGCCGTCACCATCGGCACCCTCGCCCTCTTCCGCGGACTCGCCGTCGGCTTCCTCGGCACGACGGCCGTGACCGACTTCCCCGAGGTCTGGACCGATCTCGCGAAGGCGAAGATCACGGGCACCTCGATCCCGGCGATCATGATCCCGTTCCTCGTGCTGCTCGCAGCGTTCGTGGTGCTGCTGCACTTCACGCCGTTCGGCCGGGGCGTGTACGCCGTCGGCCTGTCGAAGGACGCCGCGCACTTCTCCGGCGTGAACGTCGAGCGCACCAAGTTCGTGCTGTTCGTGCTCTCGGGCGCGGTCGCCGCGTTCGCCGGCATCTTCTACACGCTGCGCTACGGCAGCGCCCGGGGCGACAACGCCACCGGCCTGGAGCTGCAGGTCATCGCCGCGGTCGTGCTGGGCGGCGTGTCGGTCTTCGGCGGCCGCGGCCAGATCTACGGCGTCATCGCCGCCGCCCTCCTCATCGGATCGCTCGCCAGCGCCCTGCGCCTCGTGAACGTCACCTCCGATGTCATCAACATCATCACCGGGGCACTGCTCGTGATCTCGGTGGTCGGTGCAAGCGTCCTGGCCTGGGTGCAGAAGAAGCGCCGCCGGCCGGGCAGACCCCCTGTCGGCGTCGCCACCACAGCGTCATGACACCGATGGACGCCGCGCCCGCGGCAACTCCCGACGAAAGGAACGAACAATGATGTTTGCACGCACGCGCGTGGCCGCGGTCGCCGCGCTCGCGGTCGCCGCAGCGGTCGCCCTCACCGGCTGCACCACCGGCTCCGGTGACGGCGACGGCGGCGGATCGGGTGGCGACAGCTCCAACCTGTCGATCACCTTCCTGCCGAAGAACCTCGGCAACCCGTACTTCGACACGTCGAGCGAGGGCGGCAAGAAGGCCGTCGCCGAGTTCGGCGGCGAGTTCTCCGAGGTCGGACCGGCCGAGGCCACCCCCGACGCGCAGGTCAGCTACATCAACACCGCCACCCAGCAGGGCGTGGGCGCTCTCGTCGTCTCGGCGAACGACCCCAAGGCGATCTGCGACGCTCTCAACGAGGCGCGAGACGCCGGGGTCAAGGTCGTCACGTTCGACTCCGACACCGACACCGAGTGCCGCGACCTGTTCATCAACCAGGCCGACTCCGAGGGCATCGCGAAGGTGCAGATCGACGAGATCGCCGAGCAGATCGGCGGCGCCGGCGAGATCGCCGTGCTGTCGGCCTCGGCGAACGCGACGAACCAGAACGCCTGGATCGAGCTGATGGAGGAGTACGTCGCCAGCGACTACCCCAACATCACCATCGTCGAGACCGTGTACGGCGACGACGACGACCAGACCTCGTTCGACAAGACGGCGGCGCTCCTGCAGACCCACCCCGACCTCAAGGGCATCGTCTCGCCCACGACCGTGGGCATCGCGGCCGCCGCCCGCTACCTCTCGACCTCGGACTTCAAGGGCCAGGTCGCGCTGACCGGACTCGGCACCCCGAACCAGATGCGCGAGTACGTCGAGGACGGCACCGTCACCTCCTTCGCCCTGTGGAACCCGGCCGACCTGGGCTACCTCGCCGCCTTCGCGGCGCAGGCGCTCATCGCCGGCGACATCACGGGCGAGGAAGGCGACACGTTCGAGGCCGGAGACCTGGGCGAGTACACCGTCGGAGCCGATGGCGTCGTGCTCCTCGGCGACCCGTTCGTCTTCAACGCCGACAACATCGGCGACTTCGACTTCTGAGTCACCCGTCCGGCCGGCATCCGCGGATGCCGGCCGGATACCGGAAGGACACCCATGACCCGCGTCGCGTTCCAGCTCCGCATCCGCCCCGATCTGGTCGAGGAGTACGTCGCGCGTCACACACCCGTGCGGGCCGAGATGCTCGCCGAGATCGCGGCCGCCGGCCGTCGCGACTACTCCCTGTTCCTGGGCGAGGGTGGCGTGCTGTTCGGCTACTACGAGACCGATGACGACGCCGCCGCTCAGGCCTACCTCGCCGCCTCCCCGATCGCCGCTCGATGGGAAGCCGAGATGGCTCCCTACTTCGACGGACTCGACGGCCGCCCCGACCAGGCAGCCGCCCCGCTGACCGAGGTCTTCCACCTCGAAGACCAGCTCGCCGCCGCCGGCGGGCACCACGCATCACCCTTCGACGAAAGCAGTGCATCGTGAGCATCCTCACCCCCGACATCCTCGCCGCGCTCGAGAAGCAGGCCATCGAGCTCCCGAGCTGGGCGTTCGGGAACTCCGGCACGCGCTTCAAGGTCTTCGGCACTCCCGGCACGCCCCGCGACCCGTGGGAGAAGATCGCGGATGCCGCGCAGGTGCAGAAGTACACCGCGCTCGCCCCCTCGGTCGCGCTGCACATCCCGTGGGACGTGGTCGACTCGTTCGCCGACCTGCGCACCTACGCCGAGGATCTCGGCGTGACGCTGGGCACGATCAACTCCAACACGTTCCAGGACGACGACTACAAGTTCGGCGCCCTGACCCACGAAGACGCCGCGGTGCGCCGCAAGGCCATCGACCACCATCTCGCCTGCATCGACGTGATGGACGCGACGGGCAGCCGCGACCTGAAGATCTGGCTCGCCGAGGGCTCGAACTACCCCGGTCAGGCCGACCTCCGCGGTCGCCAGGACCGACTGCAGGAATCGTTGCAGCAGATCTACGCACGCCTGGGCGACGACCAGCGCCTCGTGCTCGAGTACAAGTTCTTCGAGCCGGCTTTCTACCACACGGATGTTCCGGACTGGGGCACCTCGTACGCGCAGGTGAGCGCACTCGGCGACAAGGCGATGGTGTGCCTCGACACGGGGCACCACGCCCCCGGCACGAACATCGAGTTCATCGTCATGCAGCTGCTGCGACTCGGCAAGCTCGGCTCGTTCGACTTCAACTCCCGCTTCTACGCCGACGACGACCTCATCGTGGGCGCCGCCGACCCGTTCCAGCTGTTCCGCATCCTCTTCGAGGTGGTGCGCGGCGGCGGCCTCGGCAACCCCGACGTGGCCTTCATGCTCGACCAGTGCCACAACGTCGAGGAGAAGATCCCCGGGCAGATCCGGTCGGTGCTGAACGTGCAGGAGATGACCGCCCGCGCGCTGCTCGTTGACCGCGACGCCCTGTCCGCCGCCCAGAAATCCGGAGACGTGCTCGCCGCCAACGCCGTCTTCATGGATGCGTTCTACACCGACGTGCGCCCGGCCCTCGCCGAGTGGCGCGAGAGTCGCGGCATGGCCGCCGACCCCATGGCCGCCTACGCCGCCTCCGGCTACGCCCCGAAGATCGCCGCCGATCGCGTCGGCGGCGTGCAGGCCGGCTGGGGCGCCTGAGCGCCGACCCGATTTCTCCTTCACGATCGAAAGACACGACATGACGAATCCGACCGCCGCCGCTCTTCTCGCGCGCAGCAACCGCCTCGGCTCCGACCCGAAGAACACCAACTACGCGGGCGGAAACACATCGGCGAAGGGCTCCGAGGTCGACCCCGTCACCGGGCAGCCCGTCGACCTGCTGTGGGTGAAGGGCTCGGGCGGCGACCTGGGCACGCTCACCGAGCAGGGGCTGGCCGTGCTGCGCCTCGACCGGATGCGCCAGCTCGTCGACGTGTACCCCGGCGTCGACCGCGAAGACGAGATGGTCGCGGCCTTCGACTACTGCCTGCACGGCAAGGGCGGCGCGGCTCCCTCGATCGACACGGCCATGCACGGCCTCGTCGACGCGGCGCACGTCGACCACCTGCACCCGGACTCGGGCATCGCGATCGCAACCGCCGCCGACGGCGAAGCCCTCACGGCGGCGATCTACGGCGACAAGGTCGCCTGGGTGCCCTGGCGGCGCCCCGGCTTCCAGCTCGGCCTCGACATCGCCGCCATCAAGGAGGCGAACCCGCAGGCCATCGGCTGCATCCTCGGTGGCCACGGCATCACGGCGTGGGGCGACACCTCCGACGAGGCCGAGACGAACTCGCAGTGGATCATCGACACGGCGGCCGCGTACATCGCCGAACACGGTTCCGAGCGGCCGTTCGGCGCCGAGCGCGCCGGGTTCACCCCGCTGCCCGACGCGGAACGGCGCGACCGCGCGGCGGCTCTCGCGCCGACCATCCGCGGCATCGCCTCGACCGACAAGCCCATGGTCGGGCACTTCACCGATGCCGAGGTGGTGCTCGACTTCCTCGCCTCCGAGAAGGCTCCGGCGCTGGCGGCGCTCGGCACGAGCTGCCCCGACCATTTCCTGCGCACCAAAGTGAAGCCGCTGATCCTCGACCTGCCGGCGACGGCATCCGTCGACGATCAGATCGCCCGCCTGCACGAGCTGCACGCCGCCTACCGCGCCGACTACCAGGCGTACTACGACGCGTACGCGACGGCCGACTCCCCCGCGATCCGCGGCGCCGATCCGCTCATCGTGCTGGTGCCCGGAGTGGGGATGTTCTCCTACGGCGCGAACAAGCAGACCGCTCGCGTCGCCGGCGAGTTCTACGTCAACGCCATCAACGTGATGCGGGGGGCCGAGGCGCTGTCGACGTACTCCCCCATCTCCGACGCCGAGAAGTTCCGCATCGAGTACTGGGCGCTGGAGGAGGCGAAGCTGCAGCGGATGCCGAAGCCGAAGTCCCACCAGGGGCGCGTCGCATTCGTCACCGGCGCCGCGAGCGGCATCGGCAAGGCCATCGCCACGCGCCTCGCCGCCGAGGGCGCCTGCGTCGTGATCGCCGACCTCGACCTCGAGAAGGCGCAGGCCGCGGCCGCCGAGCTCGGCAACACCGACGTCGCGATCGGCGTCGCCGCGAACGTCGCCGACGCCGATGCCGTGCAGGCCGCGCTGAACGAGGCCGTGCTCGCGTTCGGCGGCGTCGACCTCGTCGTCAACAACGCCGGACTGTCGCTGTCGAAGCCCCTGCTGGAGACCACCGAGAAGGACTGGGACCTGCAGCACGACGTCATGGCGAAGGGATCGTTCCTCGTGTCGAAGGCGGCCGCCCGCGCCCTCATCGACCAGAAGCTCGGCGGCGACATCATCTACATCTCGTCGAAGAACTCCGTCTTCGCCGGCCCGAACAACATCGCCTACTCGGCCACGAAGGCCGACCAGGCGCACCAGGTGCGGCTGCTCGCCGTCGAGCTCGGCGAGCACGGCATCCGCGTCAACGGCATCAACCCCGACGGCGTCGTGCGCGGCTCCGGCATCTTCGCCTCGGGCTGGGGCGCGAACCGCGCGGCGACGTACGGCGTCGCGGAGGAGGACCTGGGCCAGTTCTACGCGAACCGCACCATCCTCAAGCGCGAGGTCGTGCCCGAGAACGTCGCCGACGCCGTGTACGTGCTCACCGGGCCCGAGCTGAGCCGCACCACCGGTCTGCACATCCCCGTCGACTCCGGCGTCGCCGCCGCGTTCCTGCGATGAGCACCCGCGCCGTCGCGGCGGTCGACCTCGGTGCCACCAGCGGCCGGGTGATGATCGGCCGCGTCGGCGACGGGACGCTCGACCTCGAACTCGTCTCCCGCTTCCCGAACGGTCCCGTCGAGCGCGAGGACGGTCTCCATTGGGACTTCTCCGCGCTGTACGAGCACGTTCTCGACGGCCTCGCCGAGGCCGTGCGTCGGGAGCCGGGGATCGAGAGCATCGGCATCGACTCGTGGGCCGTCGACTACGGCCTCCTCGTCGGCGACGAGCTGCTCGCCGAGCCGTTCCATTACCGCGACGGCCGCACCGCCCGCGGCGTCGCCGAGGTGCACGGCATCGCGCCCTTCGCCGAGCTGTATCGCCGCAACGGACTGCAGTTCCTGCCGTTCAACACGCTCTACCAGTACCGGGTCGACGAGCGGCTGGCGGAGGCCGATACGGCCCTGCTCATCCCCGACCTCATCGCGTACCTGCTCACCGGTGAACGGGTCGCCGAACGCACGAACGCGTCGACCACCGGTCTGCTCGACCTGCACTCGGGCGACTGGGACGTCTCGCTCGCCGAGCGCCTGGGCATCCAGCCGTCGCTCCTGCCGCGCCTCGTCGACCCTGGGACGACGATCGGACGCCTCCGACCCGCGATCGCGGCCCGGATCGGCAGCGATGCCCCGGTGATCGCCGTGGGGTCGCACGACACCGCGTCCGCCGTGGTCGCGGTGCCGATGACCTCGGCCGCTCCCGCGTACATTTCCTGCGGCACCTGGGGCCTCGTCGGCGTCGAGACCACGGTTCCGGTCGTCACCGACGCCGCCCGTGAGGCGAACTTCACCCACGAGCGCGGGGTCGACGGGCACTTCCGGTTCCTTCACAACGTCGCCGGTCTCTGGTTGCTCAGCGAGACGCTCCGCGCCTGGGAGGAGGAGGACGGCGCCCCGGTCGACCTGGCGGCGCTCCTGGCCGCGGCCGCCGATGTCGACGAGGCCGTGCCGGTCTTCGACGCCAACGACCCGTCCCTCGCGGCGCCCGGGGGGATGCCGGCGCGTATCGCGGCGCTCCTGACCGCGGCCGGCGCGGAGCCACCGCGAGACCGCCCGGAGTTCGCGCGCGTCATCATCGAATCGATCGCCGAGGCGTTCGCGGATGCGGTGGGCACCGCATCCGCCCTGACGCGTCGCGACATCGACACCGTGCACCTGGTCGGCGGCGGGTCGCTCAACACCGTGCTCTGCCAGGCGACCGCCGATCGCACGGGCCTTCCCGTGCTCGCCGGTCCCGTCGAGGCGACGGCACTCGGCAACGTGCTCGTGCAGGCCCGCGCGCTCGGCGCTGCACCCGCGACCCTCGACGGGCTCCGGGCCCTCGTCGCGTCGACGCACGCGCCGCAGCGCTACGCTCCCCGCTCGCGCTGAGAGCGAGGCACACGTCGAGACCCCCGGGGAATTCCTCCGGGGGTCTCGTCCGTCTCACAGTGCCGAGGCGCCGGTGCTCTACCGGACGTTGCCGTTCGAGCAGGTCTGCTGCGCGGCCGAGTTGCCCTTGATCGAGTTCGGCAGGGCCACCACGTTGTCGGGTGTGGCCTCAGGTGCCGGGGTGCCCTCGGCCGCGGGGGCGTCCGCCGCAGGCGGGGTGTCGGTCGTCGGGGTGTCGGCCGGCGCCGCCTCCTCGACGACGACGCCGTCGTTGCTGTTGTTCTCGTGCGTGATCTGCAGCTGCGCGTTCGCCTCGATGGCGTCGAAGAGCTCGCCCGCAGCGGTGTAGTTCGGCACCACCTTGTTCGGGTTGGCCGAGTCGGCACCGGAGGGGTACTGCACGAACACGATGTCCTCGAACGGCACCTCCTTGACGGCGAGGGCGATCTGCACGATCGTCATCGGGTCGTTGAGCGTGGTGCTCGTCTCGAGGTTGCTCAAGCCGACGGTCGCCAGGCGCAGCATCGTGCCGGGGTTGCCGAGCGTCTCGCTGCTGATGAGCTTGCGGGCCAGGCTCGACATGTACTGCTGCTGGTTGCCGATGCGGCCCAGGTCGCTGCCGTCGCCGACGCCGTGGCGCGTGCGCAGGAACTGCAGCGCCTCCAGGCCCTGCACGGTGTGCGTACCGGCGGCGAGGTCGAGGCCGGTGTAGCGGTCCTTGATCGGGTTCGCGAGGCACACGTCCACGCCGCCGATCGCGTTGGTGATCTCGATCACACCACCGAAGGTGACGGATGCCGCGAACTGCACCTCTTGGTCAGTGAGCTCGGAGATCGTCTTCACCACGCAGTTGAGACCGGCATCGCCGTACGCGACGTTGAGGGGCTGCTTGCTCATCGACGAGTGCACATCGCCGTTCTCGTCGGTGCACTGCGGGATCGGCACCATGAGGTCGCGGGGGAAGCTGACGACGGTCACGCGACGAGGGGCGTCGGAGACGTGGATCAGCAGGTTGACGTCGTTGAGATTGCCCTCGGCGTCGCTGCCGCTGCAGCGCTCGCCGAACAGCTCGGCGTAATTCTCCTCGCAGGTGTCGACGCCCGCGAGCACGAAGTTGAACCCGCCCTTGTACTCGCTGATGTCCGGCGGCACGGCCGAGGCGTCCTGCCCCTCGAGCTCCACCGCGTTGGCGAGCTGCGTGCTGCGCAGGTCGTAGGCGACGTACGCCGCGACACCGACGCCGCTCACCAGCAGCACGGCGAGGCCGATCGCGATGAACTTCAGCAGCTGGCTGAGGGGGCCGGGGGTACGGAGCTGTCCATGTCGGGCGATCGTGGCGCGACGACGGGTGTTCTCGGTCACTCGGGGCCTTTCGTGCGACGTCGGCGCCGGGGCGCGCCGTTCACAAAGCGGAGGGTGTGGGATTCGAACCCACGAGACATCTCTGCCCACTGGTTTTCAAGACCAGCTCCATCGGCCGCTCGGACAACCCTCCCGACAGAAGAATCCGCCGACAAGCCGTGAGTCTAGCCGAACTCTATTCTGCGGCGCTGACCTGGGCGGGCGCTGGAAGGGTGTCGAGCGCGCGTGCCAACCCGCCGTCCTCCACCGCATCGGTGATCTCGGTCGCCGCGTCCTTCACCTCGGCGGGAGCCTGACCCATGCCGACCGCGCGTCCGCCGAGCGAGCGGGCCCACCCGAACATGCCGATGTCGTTACGTCCGTCTCCCGCCAC
The DNA here is from genome assembly GCF_963528945.1 of uncultured Microbacterium sp. Taxonomy (GTDB): domain Bacteria; phylum Actinomycetota; class Actinomycetes; order Actinomycetales; family Microbacteriaceae; genus Microbacterium. The sequence continues at coordinate 11,120 of NZ_CAURWX010000001.1, read as the reverse complement.
GAACACCCGCTCCCCCGCCATGCCCAGCTCGCCGCGCACGCGCTCCAGCGCGGTGCCCTTGTCGACGCCCTGCGGGGCGATGTCGAGCCACGCCGTCCAGCCGATCGCATACGACACCTCGTTGAGACCGGCATCCGCGACGAGACGGTGGAAGTCCTCCTCGTCGTGATCCGGCGAGACGACCACGATGCGCGAGACGGGGGCATCCGACAGCTCCTCGAACGTCACCCGCCGCCCGCCGTCGAGGGTCCAGTCGTCGAGCTGCTCGGTGAACAGGCGCTGTCCCGACGCGAGCTCGACCATGTACCGCGCCTCGGGCAGCCGGTCGCGCAGCAGGGCGAGGGCCGGCGTGGGGTCGAACGTCTCGACGTTCCACCGTTCCCACTCGTCGCCCACCCGCCGCATGGTGACGGCGCCGTTCGAGCACACGACGTACTCGGCGTCGATGCCGAGCTCCTCGACGTAGCGTCGCGTGGCCATCCAGCTGCGACCCGTCGCGATCGTCACGACGTGACCCGCCTCGCGAAGTCGGGAGATCGCCTCCGGCACCCCGGGGCTCATGGTCTCGTCCTGCAGGATGATGGTGCCGTCGACGTCGAGCCCGATCAGCCAGCGCTCGGTCATGCCTGGCCCTTCGTCTTCTCCGGCACGATGACCTCGAGCCCGCCGAGGTAGGGGCGGAGCACCTCGGGCACCCGCACCGAGCCGTCGGCCTGCTGGTGCGTCTCGAGCAGCGCCACGATCCACCGGGTGGTGGCCAGCGTGCCGTTCAGCGTGGCGACGTGCTGCGTCTTCGCGGTCCCCTCCTCTGCGGCGGGACGGTGGCGCACGTCGAGACGACGAGCCTGGTACGTGGTGCAGTTCGAGGTCGAAGTGAGTTCGCGGAACGCGCCCTGCGTCGGCACCCACGCCTCGATGTCGTACTTGCGTGCCGCGCTCGACCCGAGGTCGCCCGCCGCCACATCGATGACCCGGTACGCGAGGCCGAGCGAGGTGAGCATCTGCTCCTGCAGGGCGACGAGGCGCAGGTGCTCGGCCTCGGCGTCTTCCGGGGTGGTGTAGACGAACATCTCGAGCTTGTTGAACTGGTGCACGCGGATGATCCCGCGAGTGTCCTTGCCGTGCGACCCGGCCTCGCGGCGATAGCAGGTCGACCACCCGGCATACCGCAGGGCCCCGTCCGACAGGTCGACGATCTCGTCCTTGTGGTATCCGGCGAGCGCGACCTCGCTCGTGCCGACGAGGTAGAGGTCGTCTTCCTTGTCGAGGTGGTACACCTCGTCGGCGTGCTCGCCGAGGAAGCCCGTGCCCTGCATGATCTCGGGGCGCACGAGCGTCGGCGTGATGAGCGGCGTGAAACCGTTCTGCAGAGCGGTGTCGAGCGCGAGGTTCATGAGCGCGATCTCGAGGCGAGCGCCGATGCCGCGGAGGAAGTAGAACCGGGCCCCCGACACCTTCGCGCCGCGCTCCATGTCGATGGCTCCGAGGATCTCGCCGAGCTCGAGGTGGTCGCGCGGCTCGAAGTCGAACGCCGGCACCTCCCCCACGCGGCGCAGTTCGACGAAGTCGGCCTCGCCGCCGGCGGGCACCCCGTCGATGACGACGTTCTCGATCCGCGTGAGCGCTGCGGCAGCGACCTCGGATGCCTCATTGGCGGCCTGCTGGGCCTGCTTCACCCGGTCGGCCAGCTCCTTGGCCTGCGCGACGAGCGCGGCCTTCTCCTCTTTCGGCGCCTTCGCCACGACCTTGCCGAACGCGTTCTGCTCGGCGCGCAGCTCTTCGAAGGCGGTGAGGGCCGCGCGACGCGATCGGTCGGCTTCCAGCGCCGTGTCGACGGTGGTCTGGTCGTTGCCGCGCGCGGCCTGCGAGCGACGGACGATCTCGGGGTGGTCGCGGAGGAGGGCGAGGTCGATCATCCCCCGATTCTACGGGGGTCGCACACGCCCCGATCCGCCCCGGGGTCCTTCCCGAGACCGGGCCCGCCGGCGATGACGGCCGCGCCTCCGGCCGGGAATAGAGTATGGCCATGACGAAGCCCCCGTCCGCCCGACGACAGGCGGCCCTCGTCTACAACCCCATCAAGGTCGACGGCGCGCGGCTGCGGGCCGCGGTGCGCGAGCTCTCGCGTGACGAGGGCTGGGAGCATCCGGCGTTCTACCCGACGACGATCCAGGATGCCGGACAGACGGCCACCGCCCAGGCCCTCGCACGCGGGGTCGACGTGGTTCTGGTGGCGGGAGGAGACGGCACCGTGCGCGCCGTGTCGGAGGCGATCGCGGGCACGGGCGTCCCCCTGGCGATCGTGCCGAGCGGGACGGGGAACCTGCTGGCGCGCAACCTCGCCCTCCCCCTGGCCTCGCCGGACGAGATGATCCGCGCGGCCCTGACCGGGGAGCGGCACGCGATCGACATCGGATGGGCACGCATCACCCGCGAGAGCGGCGAGGAGGCCGAGCATGCCTTCGTCGTGCTCGCGGGCGTCGGGTTGGACGCCGACATGATCGCCAACACCCGTCCCGACCTCAAGCGCTCGGTCGGCTGGATCGCGTACGTCGACGGCGCCGCGCGATCGCTGGCCAACGCTTCGCCGTTCCGATCGGTCTACCAGGTCGACGACGGCCGCCTGCACTCGAACCGGGTGCACAGCATCCTGTTCGCGAACTGCGGGATGCTGCCCGCCGGCATCTCGCTCATCCCCGAGGCCTCGATCGCCGACGGCATTCTCGACGTCGCGGTGATCCGGCCGTCGGGGGCGTTCGGATGGTTCAACGTCTGGCGTCGCATCTGGTGGGAGAACTCCGTGCTGCGCCGCTTCCCCGCGGGTCACCGCATCCTCGAACGGCGGGGGCGGGATGCCTCGGTGCACTACTTCCAGGGCCGGATCGCCGAAGCGGCGGCCACGAAGCCCACGCCGGTCGAGCTCGACGGCGACGAGTTCGGCCTGGCCGTGCGCATGACCTGCCGGGTCGACGCCGCGGCGCTGCTGCTCGCTCTGCCCGCGAACCATCCGATCGACGCGCTCTGACTGCGCGCCGGCCGGCGCAGGTCACACGCCGGGGATCGTCACCACTCCGTCGACCCCGCCGCCCACGAGGGTGAGGGTGAACGGAGCATCGTCGTCGACCGAACCCTCCGCGAACGACAGGAGGGTCGCGCGGGGCGCCATGTCCATGGTGCACACCTGACCCTCGACCGTCGCGAACTCGACGGTGCCGGCGTTCCCCGAGCCCTCGATGGTCGAGGCGATCGGCGGGCAGCCCGACGACCCCCAGGTGAGGAGCACGAGCGAGCCGTCATCGACCCATCCGGCCGACGGCTCGTACGACGTGGGTTCGCCGGGGACACCCGCGACCTGCCGCCCACCGATCTCTACGTCGTCGGTGGCGTCGGCGTACGTGACCGAGAGCGTGATGTCGCTCGTCGGGTCGACGCCGGCCGGCAGCGCACCCAGGCTCGCCCGCTGCGCCATGTCCGCGGTGCAGACCTGATCGCCGTCGGCGTCCTCGAGCGTCACCGAGACCTCCTGGCCCTGGGCCGTGACCTCGGTCACGTTCGGGACGCAGCTCGACGACCCCCAAGTCACGACGGCGAACATGCGTCCGTCGTCGAGGAGGGCCCCGGACATGTCGTCGGCGTCGTCGTCCGGCGCCTGCGCCTCACCCGACGGGTTCGAGGTGTTCTGCGGCGAGGCCGCCCCCGGGCCGACCGTGCAACCGGCGATGAGGACGACCGCGGCGAGCGCGGAGAGGGCAGCGGCGAGGCGAGGGGCGGAGGTCATGCCCTCAGGGTAACCGTGGCACTCCGTCCCGAGGAACGGGGGTTGACAGCATCGCCCGCTACTGCAGAGCGGAGGTGAGGCGCGCGAGGTTGTCGAGCACCGTCGACCGCAGCGGCTGCTGCTCCCACTCCTCGAGGGTGAGTTCGCGGCTGAGGGAACGGTACGTGTCTTCCACCTCGCGCATCTCGGTGACGAACTCCTGCCCGCGCACCAGCATCGACACCTCCATGTTGAGACCGAAGGAACGCATGTCCATGTTGCTCGACCCGATCACCGCGACCTCGTCGTCGACGGTGAGGCTCTTCGTGTGCAGGATGTACGGCTTGCGGTACATCCAGATGCGCACGCCCGCGCGCAGCAGCGCCTCGTAGTAGCTGCGCTGGGCGTGGTAGACCATGGCCTGGTCGCCCTCCTCCGACACGAACAGCTCGACGGCCACCCCGCGGTCGACCGCCGCGGTGACGGCGAGCAGCAGGGCCTCGTCGGGGACGAAGTACGGGCTGACGATCATGATGCGATCCTTGGCCGCGTACAGCAGCCCGAGGAACAGGCGCAGGTTGTTCTCGACCTCGAAGCCGGGGCCGGAGGGGACGACCTGGCAGTCGAGGTCGCCGGATCCGACCTCGGCGTGCGTGATGTCGATCTCTTCGAGCACCATGCCGGTCTCGCTGTACCAGTCGCTGAGGAAGATCGCGTTGACGCTGAGCACGACCGGGCCGTCGAGCCGCACCATCAGGTCGACCCAGTGCAGACCCCGCTTGATGTTCTTCTTGAGGTTGTAACTCGAGTCGGTGACGTTCTGCGACCCGAGGAACGCCACGGTGCCGTCGATGACGAGGAGCTTGCGGTGATTGCGCAGGTCGGGCCGCTGCATGCGTCCACGCTGCGGCTGAACCGGAAGCATGAGATGCCACTCCGCACCCATCTCGGTGAGGCGCCGGATCGTCTTCCGGTAGCGCGGCTTCCACCGGTTGGCCCAGTGGTCGAGCAGCACGCGCACCGAGACGCCGCGGGCCGCGACCTCCTCGAGGGCGCGGAAGAAGTTGTCGGTGGAGGCGTCGGACTGGAGGATGTAGAACTCCACGTGCACGTAGTCCTCGGCCTCGCGGATGGCGTCGGCCATGGCATCGAGCGACGCCTGGTAGTCGGAGATCAGGTGCGCGCCGTTGTCGCCCGAGAGGGGCAGCGCCCCGAGGCGCTGATTCATCTCGACCAGCGGGCCGAACCAGTCGGGTGCGTGCGGACGCAGGGTGCCGAAGTGCAGGTGCTCGCTCGTGGCGGCGATGTACTCGTTGATCTGGTCCTGCTTGCGTCGGCGCGCACGGGGCAGCCGCGGATTGCCGATGACGAGGAAGAGGAAGACGCCCACGAACGGCATGAAGAAGATTGCCAGCAGCCACGCCATGGCGGCGGTGGGACGACGGTTGCGGGGGATGACGATGATCGCCGTGATGCGGATGGCGAGGTCGAGGACGATCAGGAAGCCGGCGATCAGCCAGCCCACGCCCTCCACCGTCATGCTGCTCTCCTTCTAGCGCGCCGTGAGCGGCAGCGCCGCGCGTCACCGTCGCCGGTGCCGTTCGCTACACAGTAGTGGATGGGTCGGACGCCGCTCAGGGGCGGGGAGGAAGCCCGCGCGCGGCCCGTTCCTCGGCCTCGATCTGCGCGTGCACCTTGCGCTCGGTGCGGTCGAAGCGAAGGATGCCGCGGAGCACCATGAAGAAGATGGCGCTGACCCCCAGGGTCGGCAGGATCGACCATGCCGCAGCCACCCAGAAGTTGTCCATTCCTCCATCGTACCCGCCGCCACTCTCCCTGCGCCGGGAACACCCGAACGGAATACCGCCCACAGCCCACCGCACCGCCGGCGCAGCCATCGCGCCTGCCGCCACACTCCCCTCATGACCACGCTTCTCCGCGCCTCCGGCTCCGCCGAGTTCCTCAGCATCGTCCCTTCTCTCGCGGGCTTCACCCCGCGACGGAGCATCGTGCTCCTCCCCTTCCACGGCAGCCGCACGTGCGGCGCCATGCGTCTCGACCTCCCCCGGCCCGGCCTCGCGCCCGAGGCGTACGCCGACGCGCTGATCGGGCTCGTCGCGCGCGTGAGCGGGACGGATGCCGTCGCCGCCGTCGTCTACACCGACGAGGCCGCGCTCGACACGCGCGACGGCCTCGTGCTGCCGTTCGCAGTCGCGGTCGACGAGTTGCTCGGATGCGCCGAAGACGCCGGGCTGCGCATCGTCGACGCCCTGTGTGTGACACCGGACGGGTGGGCGAGCTACCTCGTCGACGATCCCGAGCTGCATCCGCTCGACGGCGTGCCGGCTGCTCCCGAGGTCCCGGGGGTCGGCGACGTGAGCGGCGATCAGGACAGCGGATCGGAACTGCCGACGGCCGACCTGGCCGACAAGGAGCGTGTCGGCCGCGCACTGCTGCGGCTGACAGCGGCACTCGATCCGGAGGCGCCCGATGACACCGAGGCGTCCAACGACCCGCAGACCCTCGCCGCCGTGGCGATGCTCGACGACATGCACGCCTTCTTCGAGCTGCTCATCGACGCCCGCGGGAAGCTCCCCCCGTTCGCCTGCGCGGCGCTGCTGTGGTGCCTGCAGCGCCCCGCGTACCGCGATGTGGCCCTGCTGCAGTGGGCGTCCGACCACCCGACCGGAGCGGAGGCGCTCGACGCCCAGCTGGCGTTCGCCGGCCGCGGGAAGTCGATCCCCGCCTCCATCGGCGAGGTGTTCCTCGGGCAGGGCCCGGCGCCCGACGCCGATCGGCTCCGACTCGCGCTCGAGGTCGTGCGCACGGCCGCGGCACAGGCGCCGCGAGCCGCTCGCGTCGCTCCCCTGACCGCGGCCGGGTGGCTCTCCTGGGCGCTCGGACGCTCGACGCACGCCGCGTCGTACCTCGAGGCCGCGCGCGAGATCGATCCCGAATACGGTCTGGCCGCCCTGCTGACCACCATGATCGACGCGGCGGTGCTGCCGGAGTGGACGTTCCGCCGTGCGGCCGCCGATGCTACTTGACGAGCGGGAAGAGGATCGTCTCGCGGATGCCCAGGCCGGTGATCGCCATCAGCAGACGGTCGATCCCCATGCCCATGCCACCGGACGGCGGCATACCGTGCTCCAGCGCACGCAGGAACTCCTCGTCGATGGGCATGGCCTCGACGTCGCCCCGTGCCGCGAGCTTCGCCTGCTCGACGAAGCGCTCCCGCTGGATCACCGGGTCGACGAGCTCGGAGTACCCGGTCGCGAGCTCGAACCCGCGGATATACAGGTCCCACTTCTCGACGACGCCGTCGATCGAGCGGTGCTCGCGCACGAGGGGCGAGGTGTCGACCGGGAAGTCCATGACGAAGGTCGGCCGCACGAGGTCGCCCTTGACGAAGTGCTCCCAGAGCTCTTCGACGAGCTTCCCGTGGGTGGCGTGCGGCGGGAGGTCGACGCCGCTCTGCTCGGCGAAGGCGATGAGATCGTCGACCGAGTCATGCGGCGTCACGGTGCGGCCGGAGGCCTGCGAGAGCGACTCGTACATCGAGATGCGGTCCCACTCGCCGCCGAGGTCGTACTCGGTGCCGTCGGCCCACGTGACCGTGGTCGAGCCGGCGACCGCGACGGCGGCGTTCTGCACGAGCTCCTGCGTCAGGGCCGCCATCTGCTCGTAGTCGCCGTACGCCTGGTAGGCCTCGAGCATCGCGAACTCGGGGCTGTGGGTCGAGTCGGCCCCCTCGTTGCGGAAGTTGCGGTTGATCTCGTAGACCCGCTCGATGCCGCCGACGACGGCGCGCTTGAGGTAGAGCTCGGGAGCGATGCGCAGGTAGAGCTCGGTGTCGAAGGCGTTCGAGTGCGTGACGAAGGGACGAGCGGATGCCCCGCCGTGCTGCACCTGCAGCATGGGGGTCTCGACCTCGAGGTAGTCGTGGCCGGTGAACGTGGCCCGCAGGCTCGCGTTGACCGCCGCGCGTGCGCGCACCGTCGTGCGGGCCTGCTCGCGCACGATGAGGTCGAGGTAGCGGCTGCGCACGCGGCTCTCCTCGCTGAGCTCGGCGTACGCGTTCGGCAGCGGCAGCACCGCCTTCGCCGCGATGGCCCAGCCGTCGGCCATGATCGACAGCTCGCCGCGACGGCTCGAGATCACCTCGCCGTGCACGAAGACGTGGTCGCCCAGGTCGACGTACTCCTTCCACTCGGCGAGCGACTCCTCGCCGACGTTCGCGAGCGAGATCATCGCCTGGATGCGCGAACCGTCGCCCGCCTGCAGCGTGGCGAAGCAGAGCTTCCCGGTGTTGCGGCTGAACACCACGCGTCCGGCGACGCCGACCACGACACCGGTCTCGGCACCGGCCTCGAGGGCCTGCTCGCCGCCCTCCCCGTAGGTCGCGCGGAGCGCGGGGATGGTGTGGGTCACGGGCACGCCGACGGGGAACGCCCCGCCACCGGCATCCGCCCGCTTCGCGATCAGGCGCTCGCGCTTCGCGAGACGCACCGCCTTCTGCTCGTGGATCTCGTCGTCACCGACCGCGGCGGGGTCGATGGGGGTCTGCTCGGGCGCGGCGGGCGCGTGCGTCATTCGATGCTCCTCAGGAAAGTCCTCCCAGTTTACCGAGGCCGTGCAGCGCTCCGCGGCGCGCGATGGGTAGCCTCGGGGGATGGCAGCTCCACGGTTCCTCCGCGCCCTGACCACCGCCCTCGCTGCGCTCGGCCTCGTCCTCCTCCCCGCGGCCGCCGCCTCGGCGAGCTCCACCGACGTCGACGACTTCTCCTACGCGTCGTGGGACGCCCACTACCGGGTGGGCCTCGACGACGAGGGGCGAGCGACCATGACGGTCACCGAGGAGCTGGTCGCTCGCTTCCCCGATACCGACCAGAACCGCGGGATCGTGCGCGGACTGGCGACCTCGTACGAAGGTGCCGGCCTCGACACACGCATCCTGTCGGTCACCGACGGCGACGGCGAACCCGTGCCCTACGAGACGGAGACCGACGACGGCGTGCTCTACGTGCTGACCGGCGACGACAGCTACGTGCGCGGACTCACCACCTACGTCATCGAATACGAGATGCGCGACGTCGTGCTCGCCGCGGAGAGCGGTGTCGACGAGTTCTACTGGGACCTCCTCCCCCTCGACAGCACGCAGGCGATCGAACGGTTCGATGCGACGATCACGGTCGACGATGCCCTCGCCCCCGGGCTGACGGGAGCGACCCGCTGCTACCAGGGCTTCTCGGGCGACGACGCGACGTGCACCATCGAGGGCCCGATCGACAGCGCCGACGGAGTCGAGTTCCGCGTCGGCTCCGGCGAGCGGGCGGCCGGCGACGGCATGACGGTGGCGATCGGCTTCGATGCGGCAACCGTGGTCCAGCCCCCCGCCCGCTTGCCGAACCCTCTGACCGATGTCGGTCCGATGCTCGCCACCGCCGGCACCGTCGCGCTGTCGATCGCGAGCTGGGTCGCCGTCACGGTGTTCAAGAAGCGACGCCGCACAGCATCCGGCATCGTTGTCGCCCAGTACGACGTGCCCGACGATCTGCCGCCTCTCCTGGCCGGCGCGCTTCTCCCCCGCGCCACAGCCGTGATCCCGGCGGAGATCGTGCACCTCGCCGTGCAGGGCCTGCTGCGCATCGAGGAAGGTCCGACCCCCGAACGGCCGCGACTGCGGCGTCTCTCCGGACGACCGGCACCCGATGCACTCGACGGCGAGGCCATGGATGCGCTGTTCCTCGGCACCGGCGACACCGGGGTGGTCGACATCCCCGACGCGAGCGAGACCTTCGCCGCACGCATGGGCGTGCTCGGGAAGCTCGGCGAGAAGCAGGCCGCCGCGCGCGGCTTCACCGAACGCCGACGGTCGCCCGCCGCCGTGGTGCTCGGGTGGATCGCGATCGCCCTGGCAGCCGCCTCGCTCGCCACCGCGATCTGGGGCGTCGCAAGCGGACGCCTGAGCGCGATCCCGGCGTTGCTCGTCGCCGCCTTCGGAGCCTTCCTCGTCCTCACGGCGTGCCTCTACGCCTTCGCCCGCCACACCGTGCTGACCCCGGAGGGGGCCCGTCGCCACGAGTACCTGCAGGGCGTCGAGGAGTTCATCCGGGTGGCGGAGGAGGATCGACTGCGGATGCTGCAGTCGTACTCGGGCGCCGAGCGCCGCCCGGACGGGTCGGCCAACGTGGTGCACGTCTACGAGCTGCTGCTGCCCTACGCGATCCTGTTCGGACGAGAGGACGAGTGGGCGCGAGTGCTCGAGAACGCCTATGCCTTCGAGCAGCGCGGCCCGGGGTGGATCGGAGACGGCCACACCCCCGGATTCCGGCCGAGCCTCGCCGCGTTCGCGCTCTCGACCTCCTCCGCCTCGACGTACACCGCACCCTCGACGGGCACTTCGTCGGGCTTTGGCGGTTCGTCCGGCGGCGGGTTCTCGGGAGGCGGCGGGGGCGGCGGCTTCTCCGGCGGCCGCTGACCGGCGGCCGCCGACCGCGGGCCGGCGACCGGCGTCAAAGGAGGGGCGGCGGATCGGAGGCGTCGCGCAGGGCGCGCTCCACGGTCGACTGCACCAGAGCCGACAGGTACCCGCCCGGGTTCTCGATGCCGATCTCACGCAACCGTGCCGTCGACTGTCCGATGATCGACCGGGAGAACTCGGTCGCCGTCTGGATGGCGTCGGCGTAGGCCGCGCGGTCGGCCTCGGCGACGACGACCGGCTCGCAGCCCATCTCGACGGCGAGCGCCTGCGCGATGGGCAGCACCGCGGCGGGCGCCGTCACCGCCGCGAACCCGGCCTGCAGCTGGCGCAGGTCGATCGAGGTGCCCGAGAAGGTGATGGCCGGGTGCACCGCGAGCGGGATCGCGCCCTTCTCGGCCGCGGGACGGAGCACCTCGATGCCGAACGCGGGATCGGTGTGCAGCACGAGCTGTCCGATCTGCCACCCACCGACCTCGGCGATCCCCGCGACCAGCGGTGCGAGTTGATCGTGTGGCACGGCGAGCACGACGAGCTCCGCCCGACGCACGACCTCGAGGGGCTCGAGCACCGGGACGTCGGGAAGCACCGCCGACGCACGCTCGTCGTCGGATCCGCTCGTGATCCCGACGATGGCGTGCCCGGCGCCGCCGAGTGCCGCGCCGATCACCGGCCCGACGCGTCCTGCGCCGATGATGCCGACGCCGAGGCGCCCGTCGCGCACCATCGGGTCAGTCCTCGGTCGCCGGGCGGGCGGCGGGAGGAGGCGGCGGAGGCGCGCCCTCGGAAGCCGCCCGGCGCTCCGCGCGGGTCGCCGGGATCGGCGGTTCCGGCGCGGGCGCGGGGCCTGCAGGGGGCGGGGGCATGTGCGGCGCGCCGGCC